>NZ_CATQJU010000001.1 GCF_958301595.1 Porphyromonas vaginalis
ATGACTGACAGAGAAGCAGCCCTGCGGGCGTGGTCTGAGTGTACAGTCCTCCTCCAAGCGATGATCCAACCAGAGGTCTACAACGCTTGGTTTCCACACATCAAGCCAGTCTCACTCATCGGAGTGGAGATGACGCTCGGTGTGCCTAGTCAGTTCTTCTGTGAGTACATCGAGACACACTTCATCAATGAACTCAAGCAGGTACTACAGCGCATCGTCGGTCCCAACGTAGTCCTCAAGTACAAAGCACTTGTCGACAGCGCAGCCTCGCATCGCAAGAACTCGTCCGTCACGCTACCCACACAGAGCTATGCGAGCAATGCTTATGGTGCTGCCAGCACCTATACGATCAATGCCAATGGAGCTGCAGCCGCGCTTAAGACAGAGCCACGCCAGCTGCCAGACTTTGACTCGCAGCTCAAACCTCAGCTGAGCTTTGACACCTACTATCAGGGAGAGTCCAATCGTACCGCCAGCTCCATCGCACGCTCTATCGCTGAGAAGCCTGGACAAGGTGCCCTCAACCCTTGCTTTATCTATGGTCCTTCGGGAGTCGGTAAGACGCACCTATGCCATGCCATCGGACTACGGATCAGAGAGCTTTACCCTGAGTTCAAGGTGCTCTACGTCTCCTCTCACATGTTTGAGATGCAGTACGTCGCTGCTACAAGAGCCAATACGACCAACGACTTTATCAACTTCTACCAGCAGATAGACGTTCTCCTCATCGATGACATACAGGGGCTGATCGCCAAAAAGAAGACGCAGCTCACCTTCTTCCAAGTCTTCAACCACCTCTACATGCTAGGCAAGCAGATCGTCCTGACGAGTGATACGGCACCGGTCAACCTCGCTGGGCTTGAGGAGCGCCTCATCTCGCGCATCGCAGGTAGCCTGACGATAGAGGTAGAGCGTCCAGACTACGACCTCCGCAGGGAGTACCTCCGCCACAAGAGCGAGGAGAGCGGGAGCATACTGCCCCGAGAGATGATCGACTACATAGCCCGCACGGTCACCAGTAGCATCCGCGGCTTGCAGGGAGTCTTTTTTTCGCTCATCACTCGTGCAGCTGTCGAGGGCTGCGACATCACCTCCTCTTTTGTCAAGAAGATCGTCAGCCAGACGGTCAAGCAGGAGAAGAAAGAGATCACGGTCTCTATGATTGAGAAAATAGTGTGCGAATACTTTCACGTGCCGATAGAGCTGGTGCGCAGTCGCTCGAGAAAGGCTGACGTAGCTCAGGCACGGCAGATGATTATGTACTTTGCGAAGCGCTACACAGATCAGTCGCTCAGTGCTATCGGCGAACTGCTCGGCGGTCGCTCGCACGCTACTGTGCTGCACAGTTGCAAGGTGGTAGAGGATCAAGCAGAGGTCTCCACGGCTTTTCGATCAGACCTCAACGCTATCGAGTCGCTGATCAAGTAATTGCCAAGCCTTATGCCCCACCCCTCCCGAGCTACCGAGACTGGCTACATAGACCCCACGACGATCATTGACGAGGGGGCGCACATTGGTGCTGGCACAACTATCTGGCACTTCTGCCACATCATGCACGATGCCGTCATCGGGGAGCAGTGCCATCTAGGACAAAACGTAGTCGTCCAGCCACATGTCCATCTAGGCGACCGCTGCCGTGTCCTGAACAATGTCACGCTCTTCACAGGAGTTTACTGCGAAGAGGAGGTTTTCTTAGGACCTTCGTGCGTTTTCACCAACGTGATCAACCCGCGTGCAGCAGTCTCACGGAAGGAGGAGTTTCGTCCCACACATATAGGCCGAGGCGCCTCTATCGGAGCCAATGCGACGATCCTCTGTGGCGTCAAGATTGGCGCTTATGCGATGATTGGCGCCGGTACGGTCGTGATCCGCGATGTGGCTCCCTACGCTCTGGTCGTAGGCAACCCAGCTCGACAGATCGGCTGGGTAAGCCAAGAGGGACACAAGCTAGACTTTTCCGAAGGTCCTTCCTGCTACGTGGCGGAGGAGCAGCGCACCTACCACCTAAGCCCCGACGGCAACACGATAACTTGTGACAACCAATAATCGATATATGAATATGGAAAGCAAACCAACCACTCTAACCAAGCAATACACCATCGAGCCTAAGCATAGTGCCGCAGAGATGGGCTCAGGCGATATGCCTGTCCTCGCCACACCTGCACTGATCGCTTTTATGGAGAATGCAGCTATGCTCCTCGCCCGCAACTATACCGAGGAGGGCTCGACGACCGTCGGCACGATGATCACCACCGACCACCAGCATGCGACACCCATCGGAGAGACGATCACAGTCACAGCACAGCTCTCCTCGATAGAGGGGCGCAAGCTCACCTTTGCCATTGAGGCCACTGACCAAGCTGGCGTCGTGGCTCAAGCTACGCATGAGCGTTTCATCGTATCGCGTCAACGATTCCTGGAGCGTTTGGGCATCAAGGAGTGATTGTCTGGCTAAATTCTATCTCGAGGTGCTGGGAGCAGATCACTCTAGGGATAGGATGTCTTAGTCAAACGCGATAAAACTCAATATCCACGTGGAGATTTACGAATCCCCGCGTGGCTATTTTTTTGTTCTCCACGTAGACGAGAAACATTTCCTCCGAAGTTTCATTTGATTCTTCCGAAATTTTATTTCATTCCTCCGAAGAATTTTTCCACACCCACATGGAGGTTTGAGATTTCCTACGTAGAGATCAGTTTTTTTTATGCAGCAAAAGCGTATCAAGCTCCCAGAGATCCTATTTTACAATGTAGCTGCTATAAATTTCCCAGCACCTCAAAAATAGAAATTAGCCTGAGATTTCAGTACCTTTGTACCAAATATCACGACAGACTATAAGCAATGCAAGACGATTCTATCACTTCTCAGATAACTAGTGTCTACGATCCTGCGGGTGTCGAGACTAAGTGGTACCAGTATTGGCTAGACCACAAGCTCTTTGAGGCACATGTGGATCACAGCAAGAAGCCCTACACGATCATCATGCCCCCGCCCAATGTGACAGGCGTACTGCACATGGGGCACATGCTCAATAACACGATCCAGGACATACTCATCCGTCGTGCTCGCATATCGGGTTACAACGCTTGCTGGGTGCCAGGCACCGATCACGCCTCAATTGCTACGGAGGCTAAGGTGGTAGAGCAGCTTGCCAAGCAAGGGATTCAGAAGAATCAGCTCACACGAGAGGACTTCCTCAAGCATGCTTGGGAGTGGACCGACAAGTATGGCGGCATCATCCTCAGCCAGCTACGCAGACTAGGCGTATCGTGCGACTGGAGTCGTACAGCCTTTACCCTAGATGAGGAGCGCTCGGAGTCGGTCATCAATGTCTTCTGCAAGCTCTACGAGGAGGGACTCATCTACCGTGGGGTACGCGTGGTCAACTGGGATCCCAAGGCACAGACGGCACTCTCGGACGAGGAGGTTATCTTCAAGGAGCATCAGGGCAAGCTCTACTATCTCCGCTACTTCATCGAGGGTACTGAGGATTACATCATCGTAGCGACGACGCGTCCCGAGACAATCATGGGCGATACGGCCGTCTGCATCAATCCGACAGATCCTCGCTACCATCATCTGCGTGGTAAGCGGGTCATCGTCCCGCTCGTGGGTCGCTCTGTCCCGATCATCGAGGATGAATACGTAGACCTAGAGTTCGGTACTGGCTGCCTGAAGGTCACCCCTGCCCACGATATCAATGACTACCAGCTCGGCATCACGCACCAGCTGGAGACGATAGACATCTTCAACAACGACGGCACACTCAACGAGCACGGCGGTAAATATGCGAGCAAAGATCGCTTCGTAGTCCGCAAGGAGATCGTCGCAGACCTCAAAGAGGCTGGTTTGCTTGATCACGAGGAGGACTACACCAACCGCGTCGGCTACAGCGAGCGCACCGATGTAGCTATCGAGCCAAAGCTGTCGATGCAGTGGTTCCTAAAGATGTCTGAACTGGCCAAGCCCGCTCTACAGGCAGTCCTTGAGGATACCGTACAGCTTGTACCCAAGAAGTTTGTCAACACCTACCGCTATTGGCTGGAGAACATCAAGGACTGGTGCATCAGCCGTCAGCTCTGGTGGGGACATCGCATACCAGCCTACTACCTATCCAACGGACAGTTTGTCGTAGCCGCTACCGCTGAGGAGGCTTTGGCAAAAGCAAAGCAAGAGACAGGCGACAACAGCCTAACCCTCGAACAGCTCAACCAAGAGTCAGACTGTCTCGACACATGGTTCTCCTCCTGGCTATGGCCTATCAGCCTCTTTGGCAAGATTGACGGCTCCGAGCCTACAGAAGACCTCAAATACTTCTACCCCACCTCCGTCCTAGTCACGGGACCTGACATTCTCTTCTTCTGGGTAGCCCGTATGATCATGGCGGGGTACCACTTTATGGGGGATCGACCCTTTGACAAGGTCTACCTAACCGGTATCGTCCGTGACGACAAGGGGCGCAAGATGTCTAAGTCACTCGGCAACTCGCCCGACCCCATCGACCTCATGGATAAGTACGGTGCCGATGGCGTGCGCCTAGGGCTTATGATGGCGACCTCTGCCGGCAATGACCTCCTCTACGATGAGAGCCTTGTGGAGCAGGGACGCAACTTCTGCAATAAGATCTGGAATAGCTACCGCTTCCTCAAGACGCAGAGTGTCTCCGACGAAGTCGAGCCAGACGCAGCTAGCCTGATAGCTATGGAGTGGTTTGAGTCACTACTCGCCTCGACAATGAGCGAGCTGGACGACCTCTTCGACAAGTACCGCATCAGCGATGCCGTCACGCTCCTCTACAAGCTTGTCAGAGACGACTTCTCCGGCCTTTATCTAGAGGCTATCAAGCCCGCCTACGGCACCAGCATGAGTCGTGACGTCTACGAGCGAACGATCCACTACTTCGAGCAGATCTTCATCTTGCTACACCCCTTCATGCCGTTCATCACGGAGGAGCTTTGGCAAGATGTAGCACCTCGCCAGGAGGGTGACTCCATCATGTACGCACATCTAGACGATACGCTACAGGCTGACAAGCAGCTCCTCGCCGACATGGAGCATGCCGTGGAGCTGATTACCAAGATACGTAGTATACGCAGTGCGCATCAGATAGCAACGAAGCAGTCGCTCGCGCTCACCACCAGTGGCAAGCACCCCGAGCGTATGAGCGAGCTAGTCATCAAGTTGGCCAACCTCTCTGCCCTCACGAAGTCGGAGACGCATCAGTCGGAAGAGCATACGGCCGAGCACTTCATCATCGGCACAGTCCCCTACTCCGTCGAGCTGGCGGGTGCCATCGATGTGGAGAAGACCGTAGAGCGTCTGCGTGGCGAGCTAGAGCATCAGGAGAAGTTCCTCGCAGGAGTTCGCAAGAAGCTCTCCAACGAGAAGTTTGTCGCCAACGCCAAGCCCGAAGTTGTCGCCCTCGAGCGCAAGAAAGAGAGCGATGCTCTGCTACGCATTGATGAGGTCCAGCAGCAGCTCAAGCAGCTCGGTGCCACCCTCTAAGTGACACTTTGGTCAACCTAGTAACCTGTGGAAATCCCTCTCAGGCACTTCGAAGAGTATATCGACGAACCCATCTTAAAGCGAGGACTCTCGTACTTTAAGAAAGGGTTCGTTCACGAGCCTGCAGAGATTCGCCCAGGCGATTACGAAGCAGTCGTAGAGGGATCTGAAGAGTACACCGTAAAGCTCTCCATCAGAAATGGTGTTATCACAGAGCATTCGTGCGACTGCCCTTACGACATGGGGGCCGTCTGCAAGCATGTCGCTGCGGTAATCTTTTATCTAGAGCAAGAGAAGCTAGGACTTACTCAGAGCACAAAAAAGGGAAGCTCTAAAAAGGCGAAGGCCTCATCTTCTAAGCCCTCCAAGCGCAAGACTATCGCTCAGCAAGTTGACAATCTGCTCGACAAAGTGACTCATGACGAGCTGACCCTATTCGTCCGCGAGCATGCCGCCAAGAATGCTCAATTTAGAGACTTACTGCTTGCCTCCTTTGCTCAGTACAACCCCGACGAGTCAAAGGCGCTATACGCCAAGCAGGTCAAGGCACTGATCAAGATCGCCCGCGGTAAATACGGACTTATAGATTCGTCTGGATCTAAGTATATCAGCAAAGAGATAAGCCCTATGCTAAGCTTGGCTGAGCGTTATCTAAGCCAGGGCAACCACAAGAGTGCCTTCTTCATTTGCACCGCCATAATGGATGAATTGATCTCAGCCTTGCTATGTGCGGACGACAGAGAGGGCATCCTAGGAAATACTATTTACGCAGCCTACAACACACTCTCCGCTATTGCATCTGAAGAGCCATCTGAAGATATAAGGAAACTAATCATCAAGTATTGCTTTACCTCTTTTGACAAGCGTACCTTCGCGGGATGGGATTGGCATATTGGGCTCTTACAGCTTGCGGCTTGCATCCTAGATACAGAGGGCGAAGTGGAGGAGATCTTTAAGCGAATAAATAGCATACCTGAGTCCGATGAATATGAGATAAAGGAGGTTCAAAAGATCAAGTACTGCATCCTATTAGAGAAGAAGGGAACTGAAGTCGCTCAGAAGTACCTCGAGCAAAACCTAGACAACCCAAGCTTCAGAGCGCAAGCTATCCAAGACGCTTTGGATCAAAAAGATTACGAGAAGGCTACCGCCTTAGCCAATGAAGGCATAGATCAGAGCTCTGGGTACCCTGGACTAATTATCGACTGGTATGACTGGCTCTTGAAGATTGCCGAAAGCCAAAACGACACCGAGCGAATTATACTTTATGCTCGAGACCTCTTACTGGAAAGCCTCAACCCCAAGCGAGACTACTATCAGATACTCAAAGAGATAGTACCGCCCGAAGAGTGGACCGGGTTCGTTGAGACAATCGTCCAAGAGGCTATGGAGCGAAAGCCATACTATGGTGTAAACTTCGTAGCCGCCATTTTCGTGCGAGAGGAGTGGTGGAGCAGGCTCTTTGAATTAGTAAAGACAGAGTGCTCCTTAGACCAGCTAGCGAAGTACGAAAAGCTCCTCGCACAGCATTTCCCCAGCGAGCTAGCAGATCTCTACGCAGAGCGCATCATAGAGTACGTTGAGGATCGAGTAGGGCGAGACTACTATCGCACAGCTTGCAGATATATCCGTAGGATGATCAAGCTCGGAGCTAGAGATAAGGCCGATGAAGTGATTAGTCAGCTGAGACAGACTCACTATAGGAAGAAAGCTCTCATGGAGGAGCTAGACAACGTGTAAGTCTGAGCAGACAAACCCGTCGGGCTACGCTTATCAAGGAGCCTCATACCCTCTCACAAGACTAAACTTCTACATAAAAGGGAGTAGCCCCCAAACGGCTAACAGACCGCTGTCCATAACAAGAGGCCTCAATCGCTGCGCAAAAGCGGTTGAGTCCTCTTCTTTTTGAGTCCAGCTCTTCGCAGTCAAATGAGTTGCATAGAGGCTAGCGGGCGGTACGGTAGGAGTCGCGGAGCTTTTGCTCGTACATACGGAGTAGCGTGGCGTCTGTGATCTCTGTGCGAATGGCACCGACGAGGGAGGCGTCGCCTGTGAGCGTTATCTCGGCAAGTAGCCACGCTATCGCCATCTGGACGTAGTACGCATCATCGTGTTGCAATGGGGCGATATGGTCTAGTGCTGCTCTAGGGGTGCCTAGGTCGTGACGTATGAGGTCGAGCCACGCGACGATGGTGAGCCGACGTGCGTAGGGATTGGCGTCGTGAGCATGCGCAGCCACCGAGCGGAGGACTATCTGTCGCTCCGCCTCTCCCCTACTGGCCCAGCTTGCGAGGAGTTCTTTGTAGTAGTCAGGCACCGCCCAGCCGTCACAAAGTGGATAGAGGAGGGGCAGCCCTTCACTAGCGGAGGCTAGACGAGCGATGACACCTCCGAAGATGATTTTGTACTCATACCATGCGACTGCTCTCTCGTGGAGCAGGTTGACGGCTTCATCTAGTGTAAGCAAGCGACTGAGCTGCTTTACGGCATATCGTAGCCACTTCATGCGAATGCCGAGGACGCTCTCGGGTCGTGAGGAGACTTTGGTGCGTAGTGCCATAAAGGCGGCATAGTCAGGCTCACGACGCTGCTCTAGCTGTGCGAGCAGTGCGGAGGCTTCTTCAAGAGGAGACTGTTGCATAAAGGCGAATCGCTGTGTTGCTTTCGGGACTCGGCTTCGGTCACATACGGAGGTATGCTCCCTTCAGACCTCACCCTCAGCGCCTTGCGCTTCATCCTTTCTGCAAAGTCTAGACAATCTTGCAAGCAAGATTGTGAGACTGTTGACTTTTGCAACAGTCTCAAGAGGTGTGGGTGTCATAAGGCGGGTGTGTAGCAAGTTTCTCCAAATAGCACAGTCCCCCATATACGATCCGTGTATATGGGGGACTGATTACATGATGCCACCGTGAGCATGTGGAGAGCCTCCACAGTCACTTAGTGATATGTGCTTGAGACTACTTCTCGTCCTCTTCTGGAGTGTAGAGAGGGTCGCCAGCGAGAGCCTTCTCCATGTGGCTTACCCAGACGTTGACGATAGCGGGATAGTCAGCTAGTCCGTTCATCGTGCAGCCATCAAGGGTGCACTTATAGCCAGCCTTGTTCATCTCATAGCGCCAGCTTCCCTCCTCAGGATTCTGCGGATCGACACCACCCTTGAGGTCGTTGTTAGCGTGATCACCAGCGATAGACATGAGCGGGTGTAGGAGCATCGTGCCTTCGGTCTTGCCAGCCTTCTTAGCGCGAGCGATCAGGTCATCTACAAGGTTGCCCTCCATATCGACAGTAGCAACGAAGTAGTTGGGGCTGAGCTTCTGGAGCTCCTCCTCAATCTTGAGGTAGCGAGCATTACCGCGTCCGTAGTTCATGTTCTCAGGATTACCGTGTCCCATGAAGCTGACGAGCTTGTTTTCAGCAACAGCCGTGCCATAGATCTTGTGAAGCTCAGCAGCAACGGCCTTGCAGTCATCATCGCTCTCTAGTAGTGGACCAGCAAGGTAGACGGTTGTCTTAGCGAACTCGGGGTGATCACCATCGTTGCGGAAGTCCTTGATGCAGTTCTGGATACGTAGGAACTCCTCACCAGGTACGATGTGTAGAGACTGAACTGCTATGTCCTTGTATCCAGCAACTCCAAGAGCCTCTAGATAGAATTTGGGTGCGTAGTAGTTCCACCCCTTCTGAGCGCAACGTGTCATGCAGATCTCAGAGGTAAAGGCGAAGTAGAGGTCTCTGTCGGGGAACTTCTTCTTGAAGGCCTCCTGTACCTTCTTAAAGGTCTGCTGAGGCTTATCCCAGGTACTACCGAAAGAGACGAGGAGTAGAGCCTTGTCTGTGGTCTTCTTTGCCTTCACCTCCTGGGTTACAGCCTGCAGCTTCTTGTCGTGATTTGAGAGAGCTAGGTTGTTGTCCTCCGTGCAGCCTACGCATGTTAGGAGTGTCAGTCCTAGAGCGCAGAGTGATAAGATTGTCAATAGCTTCTTCATTGTTGATAGGGGTTATAAGTTATTTTATATTTGTTTGTGTGTGTGTTGGCTTGATAAAGTGTAGTGCGTTAGGGGGGAAACGATGATTTGACTAATCCTCCTCATCCTCCTGAGCGTGCCGAGAGGTGCGCTTAGTCGGCGTGATCTGCTTGGCTCGCCCGAAGTGTACGCTCAGCGTCATGTAGAGCGTACGTCCCGGTGTCGATGTGCCGTAGTGCAGACCGTGTGGTGTGGTCTCGTAGTAGTTGAGCAGGTTATCGACACCGACATTCAGGTCGATAGACCAGTTTTCATTAGGTATGATCGTCTGCTGCGTATTGAGACGCCATAGATGGTAGGGTTTGCCATTGCCATCATCCTGATAGTAGCGGGTACTCTGCATACGTCCGTAGAGGCCCACGGCGAGCTTGTAGCGCTGCTGGTGGAAGGCTTCGCTCCACGATAGTCCTACGGTAGCACGGTGATGCGCCATACCGTCGATCGTGACCTGACGCATCTCGCCCTTCTCGTCATCGTAGAGGAGTGCATCCGTGTCGAGGTAGCTATAGCTGGTCATCAGCGTCCACTGCTTGTAGATGCGCCACTTGGCAGTGACATCAGCACCAAACGTCTTCGC
Organism: Porphyromonas vaginalis; assembly: GCF_958301595.1. Classification (NCBI taxonomy): domain Bacteria; kingdom Pseudomonadati; phylum Bacteroidota; class Bacteroidia; order Bacteroidales; family Porphyromonadaceae; genus Porphyromonas; species Porphyromonas vaginalis. The sequence continues at coordinate 10,109 of NZ_CATQJU010000001.1, forward strand.
CGTATCCATATTCTTGTATTGGCGAATGCGGTTAGGATTGTACGACACGAGGAGGTCACTAGGTGCCTCCGAGCGTGGTATCGTCACCAGCGTGATCATGTTGTTGAGGAAGTTGGCGTACCCCGTGACACTCACATTGACAATAGGACTATGGTACTCGACGCTACCCGAGATGTAACGGCTCGTCTCTGCCTTCAGATGCGGATTGCCTAGATGAAGCACGATCATCGCCATCTGGCGAATGTATCGGTAGTGGAGCTCCTTGATCGTTGGGGTCTTAAAGCCCTCGGAGTAGGTAGCCCGCAGATTGACAGGGCCTAGCTTGTAGAGGAGAGAGACCTTGGGAGTAAACTTTGCCCCAAAAGCTGGGTGATAGGTTAGTCTAGCACCCGCTGTCAGGTTAAAGCTCCGCGTAGGTGTCCACTCATCCTGTAGGTATAGCCCCGCACGGAAGTCATCGACACGATTCTCATCTAGTCGATGCGGTGCTATGAGCCAGTTGTGATGCAGGTCTACACCCGCACTGAGCCGCTGATCAAAGGGCAGTGCGAAGACTCCCTTGAGCTGTGTCGTGATGCGCTGCTGATTGCTCTGCAGTCCCACATCTCCAGGGAAGTATGGGAAGCTTAGCTCCTTGCCTCCAGGCAGGAACTCCTTCGCCCAGGTCTCACCTGTGTAGACGTAGTAGTAAGCGTGCATGTAGTACTGCATCTGAGCCGTCAAGACTGCTCCCTGTGGGGTCTGCCAGCGCATACCAGCACCTGCCGAGGTGTTGTGATAGCGGAAGTCGTAGGTCTTGTAGTCAGGCACACCCATTGGGCGGTGGATATCCTTGCGATAGTAGTTACCCTCGACATAAGCCGAGAGCGGCTCGCCCTGTCGCCAGTAGAGATGCTGCCCTATCTGCCAGTCTAGGAAGGGGTTGGAGGTGTTATTGACCGAGTTCGTGATAGGATACTCGTATCGATTTGGATCCTCGCAGGTAGTGTTTTGCCAGCCGTCCGAGTGCTTTAGATTAAAGTCGGTCAGCGTCGTCCAGTCGCCCACCTTGTACTGAAAAGCGTTGGACTGATTGACCACACCATAAGAGGCTACGCGCGTACTATTGTCTATGGATAGATTGTCACGACTCTTCTTGGTAATGATGTTGATAACACCTGCGATAGCGTCACTACCATAGAGTGCTGAGGCTGCTCCCTTAACCACTTCGATGCGCTCGATACGGGTCGGGTCGATCATGTCGAGATTCGTCTGCCCACCCAGATCACTCATAAGTCGCTTACCATCCACGAGAATGAGGATGTACTGGCTCCCTAGACCGCCCAACTGCATAGCGGTACCCATATCGCTATGGCTGAAGTCTATCGATGGGATCAGACCCGAGAGTATCTCCGTGAGCGTCGCAGATCCGTAGCTCTCTAGCGTCTTGGCATTGATGATCTCGGTCTGTACGGGCGCATTCTTGAGGAGGTAGTTCGTACCGGTACCCGTCACGACCACCTCGTCTAGATTAAGGACTGAGAGCGAGTCTACCGCTGCCCATGCGAGCGAATCTGTCGGCGTCGATGCGCTGGTCTGCGCCATCAGCGTAGCTGGGAGTAGCAGAGCTAAGAGCTGTACAACGATTGCAGGATATCTATTCATACACCAATAGGGGAAAATCAATAGAAGCAGGCAACCTAACCTCAACCCCAACAGATTCGGTTAGAGTAGCTTTTATACACCACAAAGGTAGTAAAAAAAAAGCATTGCCGAGCAACGGATTGCGCTAGCTAGATCTGAAGAAAATCTCACGAACAACGATGTGTAAGGACACACAGTTGGTATCTAGCGAAAGTGCGTCCGTTGTGGCTGTTAGCTGTTAGCCGTTAGCGATTGGCTGGTGTTACTGAGTCCTGTAGGGACGCACGATCTGTGCGTCCGTTGTAGAACGGCAAGACAAGTATTGATACCGTCTCCTTTAACGGGGACGGACGCACAGATCGTGCGTCCCTACAGGGTATCGTCACGGCTAGTGGTGTCCGTTAGCTGTTAGCTGTTGGCTGGGAAAAGTTGATGTTGGCTCGCTACAATAATTTAGAACTGACTACATATCAAAACGGTGCCGTGTCGGTGAAAAGTGATTTCCACGTGGATATTTCGAAATCTCCACGTGGAGAATAAAAAATTCTTCGGAGGAATCAAATGAAACTTCGGAGGAATGAAATGAAACTTCGGAGGAATCAAAACGCCCCCACGTGGAAAATAAAAGATATCCACGTGGAGATTTGAGATTCCCCACGTGGATATTCGAGAAAGGAGGGAATCGGACGAATTTTCCCGTAAAGATATGTAAATAGAGACTAGAGGTTAGAGGGCTAGTGGCACTCGTGCTCCTAGTAGGCCTAGTGCTTCTGGAGCCTGCAGAAGGGTTACTCGTAAGAGCTGCGGTATCGCAAGAAGTGACTTAGTGAGAGCTGCTTCGGTGGGGACGTATGATGATGAGCGAGAAGTAAGGGATAGGCTGACGAGCGAGGAGCGCCTCTCGATCACTGGTGAGTAGCTCTAGAGCTGGATTGCCGAGATGCTCGGCATAGATGAAGCCGTTGTGGTCCTCGGCGATCACCTCACGAACGATGTCGGCACAGCGCGAGAGCTTCATCACTACCACCGTATGTCCCTGCGCCAGTGCTTCGCGAAGCTGAGACTCACTGTCGACTTTGCTCAGCACGAGGAGCGAGTCATCTTGGCGCACCAGTCCCTCGCCGACGGCTGCCGCTGCGGCTATATAATAAGGTATCCCTGGCACAACCTCCATCTCGGCACCAGCCTGACGTAAGAGGTCTGCGAGATACTGCACCGTGGCATAGGTGCCGGCATCGCCGATGGTGACGACGCTGCAGGCGAGTCCCCTACCCTGCTGATCTAGCAGTCGAGTGGCCAGCTGCTCGTAGTAGCGGATCGCCTCTGTGCGGTCACTGCTCATCGGTATCTCTAGGATTTGACACCGCTGAGCGAGGGCGGTACCTTCGGGTAGCGCAGCGACAATTCGGTGAGCTGCCTCGCCTAGGCAATAGATCTCGTCTGCCGTCTGGAGCTTGCCATAGGCCCGCATGGAGATATCTTCAGGCGTGGCAGCACCGAGAGAGACAATCGCTATCGGGTGTGGCGCTTTCATCGACGGAAGAGGTGCTTGAAGTTGTCATTGTAGAGCTTAGAGAGTCCTGCACGGTTGTCGATGGCATCCCCGACGACCATCAGCGTGGTAAGCGTGAGGTGGTGCTCACGAACTATCTGCGCCAGCTCGGAGAGTTGACCGCGGTAGATGCGTTGCTCAGGCCAAGTGAGCTTGTAGCAGACCGCCACGGGTGTCGTGGGTGGGTAGTGAACGAGTAGCTCCCGCTGCACCTCCTCGGCGAGGGTGGCACTGAGGTAGATGCACATCGTGCTCTGCGAGGCAGCTAGCTTGTGCAGTTGCTCTCGCTCGGGCATTGGCGTACGACCGCCGCCTCGGGTTAGGATGATGGTCTGCACACGCTCGGGGATGGTAAACTGAGACCTAAGCTCTGCGGCGGCTGCTAGGAAGGAGGAGATGCCGGGCGTGATGTGGTAACTCATACCCGCCTCATCAAAGAGTGCCATCTGCTCCTGTATGGCACCAAAGATGGCGGGGTCTCCCGTGTGTAGCCGCACGATAAGCGCATGCTTGTCGTAAAACTCCCGCATCAAGGCAAACTGCTCCTCGAGATTCATATCGGCAGAACTTCTCACCATGGCACCCTCCTTAGCATAGTAGGTTAGTTCGATAGGGACTAAGCTACCAGCATAGAGGATTAGGTCGGCACGCTCGAGGAAGTGCTTACCACGCACAGAGATTAGCTCAGGGTCTCCTGGCCCCGCCCCGACAATCTCTATATGTCCGTGGGGCAACCCCTCGGGAGCTACGGCAAGACTATAGGTGAAGTCGCTCTGCGGCGTGAGACAACCCTTTTGCTTCTCTATAATAAGTAGTCCGCCCTGACTGGCTGCGAGGGCGGAGGCTTCGCTGACGCTCGTCGAGCCCGTGGCTGTGGCGACACGCTCTGAGGGGTTGGGTACCTCGATGCCCGCTAGCTCGTCGCTACTGTAGAAGTGGCAAGGCTTGCCTAAGTGCTGGGAGAGTTCGTCGAGGATTGGTTCGCCACGCTTGAGCTCGATGCTATTGATCGTGGCGATGGCACTAGGGGCGTACCCTTTGGCACGAATGTCGGAGAGGATATGCGCCACGACGCCTTCGGGATTTGCCTGATGGCGACACCCCACGCCAAGGTGCAGGAGTGGCGGACGGAAGTAGAGACAAGGGATGGTCAAGCCCTCCAATAGGCGATAGCTCACCGCTATGAGCAGGTCGTAGCGGCTCTGGTCGACATCCTCGTAGCGGTAGTAGAGATCCACATGCTCTGGGCGGGTGCGCTCTAGGTAAGCGGTACCCTCGGTGCGCATCTCTAGGAGCAGAGCTACGGGGCGTTTATTGACAAAGGTGGTGATGGCGGCGTTCATACTACAGCCTGCGGTCTCGCGACTCCACCCGATCTCTGCGCCCAAGGTGTCTAGCGCCCACAGCCCCTGCCGGTCGCTCTGAGTGGTGATGACCGGCTCGGCACCTAGTATGTGTGCGATGCGCTCGGTCCACTCGTTGGCGCCGCCGATGTGTCCCGAAGCGACGGAGATGACATACCGCCCCGTGGTGTCTACGCAGAGGACCGCAGGATCGTGATGCTTGTCTCTGAGCAGTGGGGCAATGGTGCGAACGCAGATCCCCATAGCGGAGACAAAGAGTAAGACATCGCTCTCGGCAAAGAGGCACTTAGCCCCCTCGGCAAGGCTGGGTAGCAGGGTGAATGAGTCGCTTGCCTTCTCCTGGTGTGTCGTATAGAGCTTTACGTCGGGCAGTTGGCTTGCTATCTGTAGTGCGATCTTTTGACCATCAGGAGAGATGGCTAGGATCGCTATGCGTGGTTTTGAGTTCATACAAATTAGTGTGTGCTTTTGGTCGCTTGTAAGACAGCTATCGGGTTGTAGTCATCGATCTGCATACGGGTCGTGGAGGCGATGGAACCACCGACGGCAGCAATGGCTCGTCTGAAGGCCTCCTGGCTCTCGCTCGAGACGGAGTTAAAGACGATACGCCCGCCTATGGCGAGACGACGCCACGCCTCCTCGACGATCTCCTGCAGGTGCCCGCCATGCCCTCCGATGAAGACTGCATCGGGCTGAGGAAGTGGGTCGAGGTCGGCGCAGAGGAAGTCGCCCCCGCAGAAGGTGATGCCCGGGGTGTGATGACGACGCGCATTGGCGTCGAGAAGCTCGGCGCCCTCGGGACGTATCTCGAAGGCAACCACCTGCAGGCTCGGCTGCTGTAGACGCGCCTCGATAGAGACGGAACCAGTGCAGGAGCCGATGTCCCACAGGACATGCGTCTGGTGCAGGTCTAGCTGCGAGAGAGTCTCGAGACGTATCGCCCGCTTGGTAATCATCCGCTCACGTCCATTGAGCGGGATGAAGTCCGCATCGGGGATGCCAAAAGGACGAGGCAAGGGCTTCGTCTGAATGAGGATTAAGTTGTTGGGATAGGCGAAGGTGCGCTCAGCCATTTCCGCAAGAGAGAGGCGAGAGAGCTGCTGTCGCTCCCTATTACCCAGATGCTCCCCGACGAGGGCTCGGTAGTTATCGTAGCCGTAGTCGATCATGCGCTGGGCGATGCGCTGAGGGGTGTGCTCCTTGCGGTCGGTCAGGATGCCGATCATGCGCTCGCCAGAGATTAGTGCTGCGTCAAAGGCTTGCCACGGTCTCCCCGTGAGTGACACGACGTGCATATCTTGGTAAGGTAGCAGAGCCGCATGGGCGAGGAGCTGCAGGGAGTGGAAGTAAGGGTGCAGCTCGATCTCCGCCTCGGGGAGAAGCTGCATGATACGCTGCCCGATGCCGTTGAAGATGGGGTCGCACGAGGCAAAGACAACGACTGTGTCGTACGCCTTGTACTGCTCGATCACATCGTCTATCGGTGGGGTTATGTCTATCCAGTGGTACTCCGTCGGCAAGATCTCACGAACTATCTCGTGGTGCCGTGCGCCACCTGAGAAGATGCGCTCACCAGCGAGTCGCTCCAGTAGCTCTGGGTTCCACCGCTGCTCTCGGTCATCGCTGATTCCTATGAGGATGATTTTCATAAGTCACGACCAGGCTTGAGCGTCTCGGCATCGCCATAGCTAAGGGTCGCGTTGACCAGCGTTGCCGCAAGATTGCTGCCTCCTTTGCGTCCCTCGATGATGAGCTTAGGGATGTCGTGAAAGGGCTTGACCATGTGCTTTGACTCGCACACATGGACGAAGCCTACGGGTGCTGCGACAATTCCAGCGGGGTGAGCCTTGCCCTGGCGAATGAGGTGCGCCAGCTCCATGAGAGCCGTCGGAGCGTTGCCAAAAGCGTAGAGCGCATCGGGATGCTCCTCGACGGCGAGCCGTATGCCCGCCTGCGTACGGGTAATGTCCAGACGCTCTGCCATCTCAGCCACACGTGGGTCGTGCAGGTAGCAGAGCACCTCGATACCGTAGCGTGCCAAGGCACCTTTGCGGATGCCCGAAGCGACCATCGTCACGTCGGTCACGATGGTGCGTATCTTGCCATCGACATAGCCTTGGTAAATGCGAGAGACTGCATTGGGATCGCTGTAGAGTAGCTCCTCCATCTCAAAGTCCGCCGTCGTATGGACAGCGTGTAGCATCGCCCATAGATGGTCGAGCGGATAGCTCTCGGGATGCTTGAGTAGCGAGAGGATCGTGCGAAAGCTTTCGCTCATGATGCGCTGCCCCACCTTCTCTTCGTCACTACCTTTGTCACGATAGTAACCTCGTGGTGTGACGATCTTGCCCTTTGAGAGGAAGCTCTGACTATTGCCGATGATGAGGACGGTAAACATATCGACATCTTGCGTATCCAGCTCTCGTAGGGTCGTCGTCCAGACACGCTGGTCGGGACGCCCCGCCTGTTGCACTAGTCCTACGGGCGTATCGGGTGAGCGGTGCTTGAGAAACAGCTCGCGCACACGCTCCAACTGCCAGTACCGCTTGATGCTCTTAGGGTTGTATAGTGCCGTGACGAAGTCAGCCTCCGCAGCCGCTATGGCGCGTCGCTCGATGATTGCCCACGGAGTCATCAGATCACTCAGCGAGATGATGCAGAGGTCATGACCAATGGGTGCCCCGAGGAGGGCAGCTGCTTTCTGAAAGGCGGAGATCCCAGGTAGGACCTCTAGCTCTACATCACTGCCCCGCTCATCGCACATCTCATAGAGGAGCGGAGCCATCCCATAGATGCCCGCATCGCCAGAGCTAATGACACAGACGGTCTGCCCAGCCTCAGCTCGCTCGATAGCTAGCCTGGCTCGCTCACGCTCTTGGCGCATACCAGTGTCAATGCACTCAGCACCCTCGTGTAGGTACTCTTGGATAAACTGAAAGTAGTAAGCATACCCGACCACCACATCAGCCTCTCTGAGGGCTTGATGCACAGCGGGCGTTATATCTTCAGGACTGCCGGGACCGATGCCGGCGATATAAATCTTTTTCATAGTCTCTCTTTGCTATTGTTGGACGGGCTTGGCACACCTCTTATTTGTTGCGGCGAGACTTAGCCCGATGAATTACTCTGCGAAGATAACGAAAACCGAGTATTACACCACTCACCGAAACGACCAAACCACCTAGCACCAGCACCAACATACAGATGACGCGTAGCGTGGGATGCTCTGCAAAGAAGCCGATGCGGAGGTTGTGACAGAAGGGGTAAAGCCACTTCTTGACCCGCCCATTGAGACTGTAATAGCGTGTCTCCCCTGTCGTCGGACTGATGTAGAGACGACTCGACTCCTTGTCCTGTGCCGAGATGCGGTAGATCGGTAGCTCGTAGAGGTTGTTTAGACTGACATAGTAGTTGTCGTAGCTTTCCATCAGCTCAATCTGCATGTCGGAGGTTCCCAGCACAGGCGTGAGCTTAGCTTTGATATCCTCTTCGGTCAGACGCAACGGCTGTGGAGCTTCGCCCAGCGCATCCCAGCTCTCTAGCTGTCCGTGGCGCTGCACCTCGTAGTAAGGGTGTCCGCCATAGCTGCGCCAAGTGATCTGCTGCACGCCGCCTAGGTCGAGCAGCAGGCGGTAGTCATAAATGTCCGAGCGGCCCAGCTGGGGAGCCTCTACGACCTGCACCTCCTTGCGCTTCGCCTTCGTGTCGTGCTGAGGCACGATCCACGACGGCAAGTCGTAGAGCGACATGACCCCGCTGAGGGCGAAGAGCGTCAGCGAGAGTCCGAAGATGACGCCCCCGACGAGGTGCCAGTGCAAAACTTTATTGCGCTTGTAGGGACTGCGCAACCGCTTCGTCCGTCTCCACATACGGACGTAGAGACGTATCCCGAGGTAAAGGCCGGTAAATGCAGCAATGACAGCGAGCGAGGCGAAGATTGAGATGACCCAGAGCCAGGCGGTGCGGTTTTGCCTTAGCCACCAATAGTAAAACATGTGGGGAATCGTACCACACGACGCCCCGATACGCTCAGAGCGGGTGCATAGCTGGACCGCCTCGCCCGTTTGACTAGAGAGATAAAGGTAAGTTCCCTCTGAATCGTCAAAGCGGTATCGGTAGAGAGGCAGATCCTTCTTGATCCTCGGGTAAGGTGTCCACGTGTCTATGTGCCGTATCGTATCAACCGCCACGATGGGTGCAGAGCTAAAGCGCATTGCATACTGCTCGTACCAAGAGTCAGGCACCGACTCCTCTGCTGTCGTCAGGAGCGAGTCCGCATGCCACAGATACCCCCCCTCGCTTGTCTCCACACGCCACACCGGCTTGCCACAATGCGTAGTGAGTGCGAGTGCCGTCAGCTCTTCGCCAGGCTGTAGCTTCGCCTGCAGTGTAGCCTCCGAGGGAAGAGTCGCAGAGGATGCAAGGGTGTCTTGTAGTGGTAAGTCCTTGTCCCCTAAGCGGGGGAAGGAGCAGAAGATCATCACCCCTCCAGAGATCAACCATAAGAGGAAGAGCGGAGCACAGATGGTGCCTAGTACTTTGTGAAGCCAGCGCATAGTTGGTATGTAATAGGATTATAGGGTTGTCATTGTTTATAAGAGAGGTCTCCTAAGCTGTGAAGTCTCCCATAAGAAGCAACGGTGCGACCGCTAGCAAACGCAGCAGCCGCACCGTGTGGTGAGTCTCTCACGAAAGAGAGCTCCGTATTAGTAGCTCAGCCACTAGTGTAGCCGTACTAGAGGTTTACTCCTTGACGATTGGAGTGATGCGATCTATCTCGAAGCCGTCAGCCAGCGTAGCGCCCTTAGTCACCTTGCGGGTGTTGACGTTGTACTGGTAGATGGTCGTAGGAGCGCCCTCCACATTGGCACCGATGCTAACCAAGTCACCATTGCGTACGACCAACTGACCGAAGTTGCCATTGCTGAATGGGATATCCTTGATATGCTCGACCTGCTGCGTCTTCATGTTGCAGCGTAGCCAGTAGTAGATATAGCGGTTCTTCTTGCTGCTCCATTCGGTATTACCCTTCTCCTTGAAGTCAGGGTCCTGCATATAGAGGAGTACCTCGTCATCATTGAGCGGGAAGACCGTGATGATCTTACCACGAGGCTGTGCATAGCCGTCGAAGCTCTTGTCCGTCTCCATAGAGCCAGCATTGACACGGAAGAGGAAGCTGCGTTGCTTCGTACCGCTCTTTTTCTTAGCATTCTCGGGGATATTGCAGGTAGCTGCAGCGAAGTAGAAGTTGCCCTTGGAGTCAAAGAAAGTCTTCTGACTGCGTGTCTCTCCAAAAGAGGTAGAGCTTAGGTGCTCGCAGCGTGTGTCCTTGTCGATCTTCTTCACCTGCATCGTACTCGCATCGATGAAGGCGATGTAGATCTCATTACGCTTGGGAGGTAGTGCCATAGAGGTCTTCTTAGACTTCTCCATATAAACGTGTGGGTAGATAAGCATATTGTCAGCCTTGCGGTAACCAAGCAGACCGCTAGAGTTGAAGATTTCACCCTCTGCGGGCTTAGGTAGGTCAAGCTTGCCCTCAGCAGTGATGACCATCTTGTTGACATCGACCTTGACCCAAGAAACCTCTTGCTTGTCACCTACGGAGCTAACCATGACGAGTGTGTTGTCGTCTAGCCAAGCGTGTGAGAAGCGACGGTCAAGGATCTGTGGCATAGGAAACTCCTTGATTGTCTCGACGCCCGTGTTGGAGACGCGGAACCTGCCGAAGCGACCTTCACGAGAGACACTGTAGTAGTAGCCCTGGTGATATAATACGTTAGGCGTTATGGTAGATGCTGAAGTCTCTACACCCTGTCCCTTGATACTCAGGACACCCGTGGTCAGGTCAGCGACACGTGCGATGATGTGCGGGTCAGTGTTAGCGGTTGACTGACCAGTGGCTCCATCTATAGGTACCCATAGGTCATAGCCCATGGTTATCTCCTTCTCAGGATTGGGCGTATCTGATTCACACGACGTGAACGAGAGTGTGACGAGGGCGACTACGAGAGCCGCCAGCAAGCGATAAGCTTTAGTCATAGTTATCTTAGTTTGTATTATTAGTATATAAGTATGTCTCTAGTTCAGAAATATGCGGAGCTTGCAGTAGAAGGCGCGTCCGGGCTTCTGTAACATATAGTTGTCGTAGAGCGGACGGTCTAGCAGGTTGCTACTCTGCAGTGATATGGAGTAGCGGTCGTGAGCAAAGCTCCAGGTGACACCAGCCGAGAGATCGTAGCTGGTCGGTATGATAGCCTTAGTGTCCTTGCGACCGAAGGCTGCCCAGGTGAGGTAAAACCAGTGGATATAGCCCAGTCCAGCGTTGAAGTGTATAGCACTCGCCTGTATGCCAAACGGCTTGCGCCAGTTAGCCCCTAGGAGCAGGTTGCCGTAGAGAAAGGGGTCGTTCGGGATCCGATAGCCATAGGTCGGATTCGGCTTACCATAGATGTTGATGCGCGTGCGGTCCCGCTCATCGGTGTAAGTGCCATTGAGCGTAAGGTCTAGGAGGTTGGCGTAGTTGTACTTGACCTCCATCTCGCCACCGAGGACGAGCGATGAGCCGACATTATCGTACTGGCTCTCGACATCACCCATCACCACACGGTGGATGTAGTTAGAGACGTCTCGGTAGAAGGCGGTCGCCTCGTAGTTGAGGAAGTGTAGGTCGCCCCACTGCGCCTGACCATAGAGCGTCAAGTTCAGGTTGTAAGCTTGCTCAGGGTGGAGCTTGAAGTTGGGGTAGATGTTGGCACCATTACCCATCAGCTCGCGAGCTGTCGGCAAACGGGTGGCTCGCTCGAAGGAACCTTTGATGGCTAGCTCGTCAACAATCGTATAGCGCAGCCCAAGGCCGTAGCCTAGCTCGTTCTTCGTCTGCTGCGCTGGCACCTTGTCAGAGCCTGTCAACCAATACATATCAGCCTGCTCGATGGCAACGTGGTAGAGATAGTCCTTGACAAAGAGCATCCCACGCAAGCGACCGTTGAGAAGCGACGTCCCATAGGACAGTCCCAAGATGTGCCTTCCCATACGATCCCTTGAGGCCTCAAAGTTCGGATCGTAGGTATCGTACCGCTCATTGGCGACGGCGGTCATCTGATAGTTAAGGTTGAGATGTCCGCCCCGTGGTAGCACGTAGGCAAGGTTAGCCCGAGCCGTCCAGGTAGGGCGCACCGTGTGGCGTATCATACGTGTGCGACGCATCACCTCGCTATAGTGAGTCTCTACGAAGGTCCCGTCCCAGCTGTACTTGCGGTAGGCGGTATCTGTGATGATAATATGGTTGCGAGCGAATGATGCATCTACCGTAGCCGATAGTCCGGGGGTGAATAGATTGCGCTTGGCGTAGTGTGCCGAGAAGCTCAAGTCGTCACGGTCCCGCATCGCCTCGCCGATGACTAGCGACTGGCGAAAGCCGGTCTGTATCTCGCTCGCGCTCTTCGTATAGCCCACTCCGAACAGGGCTGCGTCGGCCCATGGCTTCTTAGTCACGCCCAGCTGCAGACGGCCCAGGAGCGACTGGTAACCATCGTGAAAGCGTCTGAAGTCTCGCTGCTCGTACTCTTGGGACTCAGCATTCCACACCTCCACACCGCGCATGATGTAGTCGTTCTTCGAGTATTGATAGCGTAGCGTAGGACGCACTGTAAAGCCGCTCCGCTGCTCTCTATACTGCCCCGTCAGGTCTAAGGCAAAGGTGTGAAAGGAGCCACCTCGCAGCGAACAGTCCAGATAGCTCTCCCCACGCGTGTTCGTTACTATGTTGACCGCTCCTCCGAGAGCGTCCATCCCTAGCTCAGGAGGTACCACCCCTTTGTAGATTTCGACGCGGTCGATGAGGTTCACCGGTAGCGTAGCAAGCGAAGCCCCCTCACCCATCGAGGAGAGCGGCACACCATTGATAAAGTAGCGGACAGCATGCCCCGACATACCATTGATCGATAGCTCATTGCTCGAGCCTACGCCACCAGACTCTCTGAGCCGTACGCCCGAACTCTGAGCGACCAACTCGTTGAGACTACCCATAGAGGCGATGAGCGGCTTGACGTCTAGGCTGATCGCCGAGAGCGCCTGCTGCTGCATAATACGTCTATGAGTAGGAGCCACTACGACCACTTCGCCGAGACGCTTGTAGTCTATTGTGTCGCGATGATTCCTGAGCGTATCCCGCTGCGCTGCGAGCGGGAGGACACAGCTAGCTAGTAGCAGGAATAGGTAAAAGTAGCTACGTCTCATCGAATTACCGAGCTATGGAGTCGGACTTGTGCAACTTCTCGCCTGTTTCCTCGTAGATTGCCTTCTTGTCCATGATGGAGAGGCGATGATGTGTCATGAAGAAGTCGACCTTTCTCAAGATCATCTCCTGTATCTCAGGTAGCTCGCCCAAGCCACGCACCACGCTCTCGACCTCATATCCGAGAGCCTCTAGCTGGGGTTGCCACTCTTGGAGCATATCCTCCTTAGCGTGCTCGCCTGCTACGATCATCAGCGGCTGTAGACAGACTCGCTTGAGGCCCGTAGCGCGCAGACGCTCCAGAGCCTCCTCGTAGTAAGGGTAGCCCTCCACGCAGCCCACAATCACTTGACCATAGCCGTGACGCTGCAGATAGTGATCCAGCATCGCATACTGAGCCGTAGCACTGTCGTAAGTGCCATGCCCCACCCAGATGTAAGCCACCTCTGGATCGAGGTGAGCCGTCATGATGGCGGTCAAATCCTTGTAATCACTCTCGTAGAAGAGGAGTGGCGTCACCAGTCTGATCTTCTTAAAGAGGCTCTGCTGATGCGCCACCTCATAGGATAGCGACTCCATCTCTACCCCATCGACGATGGTCGTCGAGACAACCAGCAGATGGGTAAAGCCCTCACGGGCTAGCTCTTTGAGCGCTTCGCCTGGCGTGGGGATCTCTATGCCACGCGCAGCTAGACGCTTGCGTACGATACGCGAACTATAAGCTTGACGAACCTCTAATTCAGGATGGGCGGTAGCTATGCGCTCATTGATCGCATCGAGCGTGACCCGACGGGTGTCGTCATGCGTTGTGCCAAAGTGAACCACGAGGATAGCTCCTTTGTCATTAGGTCCCATACCTGCAAAGAGCGAGTCAGTCTCAAAGATCTTATTGCCCGCCTGTAGCGATAGCCCACCGAGGAGTAGTGTCATATATAATAATAGGAGTCGTTGCATCATACGATTGTTGCTTTTATCTGCTAGGTCAAGTCGATCAACCACCAGCGTAGCATAGCTTGAGGCATAGCGCAGCTATAGCCCCACGCCCATAGGCGCAGCACCTCTTGAGAGATATGCTTCTGATCGACTGACATAGCATTAAGGTACACTTGCCACCGAGCGTACACAATTATATACTAAGTTGCGAGTAGTGGCAGGTCTCCTGACTTACCCCAGCCTATCAGCGCCTTCCCATCTGACCTCAGTCAGACAGTGGCTTGTATTCATCTTGTGATAGGCTCTGTGAAATAGGGGGGATCACAGTAGCGGGCACTGTACCAGATTCTCACTGGACTTCCCTCTTGCATCACTCGCCTCACGAGCAGATGCACCACCACTCAAGGATGTTGTTCCACAAAGGTACGAAAAAAGTTAAGGAGCAAAGGAATGTAGAGGTTAGCGTAGATTCAACTATCAAATGCATCAGTCCTGACAGGGCGAATCCAACGCTGACTCGCCACAAAAATTTAGAGTCGATTACACATCGATACGACGCCGTGTCGGGGAAAACGGATTTCCACGTGGATATTTCGAAATCTCCACGTGGAGAATAAAAAATTCTTCGGAGGAATGAAATGAAACTTCGGAAGAATCAAATGAAACTTCGGAAGAAATGAATCACGCCCACGTGGAGAATAAAAAATATCCACGTGGAGATTTGAGATTCCCCACGTGGATATTCAATAAAGGAGGGAATCGAACGAATTTCCCTGTAAAGATATGTAATTAGAGGTTCGAAGGCAGGACTGACACATTGTATATAATACCTCAGCCCTGTTGGAAGCTCGCTTCTAATAGCTCCAAGGTCAGGTGCTACTTTGGGAGTGCTAGGGAAAATCTCGGGGTGGGCATTCTAATCAAATGAGCATACAAAACGATAGGCACGTGGAGATTAGTCTTTTCTGAAGCAACAATGCCACGAGGATTCAATGACTCCATATTATGGTGTAATGCTCGAACCTCCTTCCCCACTTCACTCAAGTAGAAATTCTCCAGTCCATGCAACTGAAATCACCTCTTGTTTTTTCATTTTAGATTAGCTATCTTTGTAATCGTAACCTAGCAGAAAAATAGATATTAATTATGAAACGACTGCTTCTCTCTCTTTTTCTCCTCTTAGGAGGAGTAGCTATTAGTACAGCTCAGACATTTTATGACATAGCCACTGGCGGTCTCTTTTACAAGATAATCAACGAAGAGTCGCGAGAAGTAGAGGTGTGTCGTGAGCTTGAGGAGCCTAAGACGGAAAATGGGCCTCTGTACGAGCACATCCCTGAGGGGGATATCCATATCCCAGCAGAGATCACTGCCGATGGTGAGACCTATCGCGTTGTACGTATTGGCGACAGTGCTTTTGGAGCTTGCTTCAAAATCACTTCGCTGTCGATACCAGCGTCTGTCCGTGAGATGGGCGAGTTGCCTTTTTTGTCTCTATCGGGGCTCAAGAGTTTTGTCGTAGATAAGGCAAATCCTCTTTATTGCTCAGTGGATGGTGTACTCTATAGTAAGGATCAGAAGACATTGCTGTGCTATCCCAATGCTCATGGCAAGACTTTTAGTGTGCCTGAAGGTACTCAAAAGATCTTGTCTGGAGCGTTCTTTAACTGCTTCGAGCTAGAGTCTATCACTCTGCCCGAGTCTCTGGACTCAATAGGATTCATCGCCTTCACCTCTTGTATCAATCTCCGAGAGGTGACGATCCCCCAGGGCGTTAGAGATCTACAAATCTACGCTTTTGCGAAGTGTGCTTCACTACAAAAAGTGGACTTTAAGGCACCATTAGAGAAGCTCCCGATGTACACCTTCGATAGTTGCTCAGCACTATCTGACATCTCCCTCCCTGAGGGAATGAAGAGCCTTGGAGACTGGGCTTTTGGATACTGTACCTCTCTAGAGCAGATCAAATTGCCGAGTACCCTAGAGGCTATTGAGGGTGCTGTGTTTAGTAATTGCTCGAAGCTTGCTGCAATAGAACTCCCTCAGGGGTTAAAACGGCTTGGCAATTTCGCCTTTGGAGATGACACCGCACTCAAGACGGTCAAGTGCCAGATGGTCGACCCTATAGAAGGTGAAGCTATGGGAGAGTCTGTTTTTTCAAATGTTTGGGTTGACAAGTGTAAGCTGATTGTTCCCGAGGGAAGCAAGGAGCGCTATGCTAAGGCTTCTCAATGGCAAGAATTCCTACAGATTGAAGAGACCACGGGCCTAGACGATATAACAAGAGACCTCTCAAAGGGTCGCAAACCAGCAATATTTACCATCCAGGGTGAGCAACTAGTCAATAGAGAGGATCTCCCCGCTGGCATCTATATCATTGACGGCGTCAAGACCCTGCTTCGATAACACCTTCGAGCGACTTGGCTAAAGCATCAAAACTAAATCATCATCACATATCAAACAAATACTTATGCAGAAAAAACTACTCGTTTATGCGTTCATCGTAACGCTCTTGTCTAGCTACACACTCTTTGGGCAAGATAAGAATCAGCTCACTATCATCACCGACAGGGTGGAGTGTGTCGTAGGGCATCAATACAAGATGCTTATGACCAACTACTCTGACAAGGTCTACGAATACCTCAAGGATCACCCTCGTATTGTCGTAGACTACAAGCCTGCAGACCCCTCACTAATCCAAAATGGTGGTACTTGGTTCAAAGCCATCAAGGAGGGAGAGACAGACGTGACCCTTATGATTTATGGGGAGGAAGATGGCGTCTTAGGGGCTCCAGACTACAACAACCTATTGGATAAGGCGACCTTTCATGTGGTCAACAAGTCGGCTGTCGACCTCCAAATACCAGAGTGGTACACAACCTGGGGTACCAAGCGCCAAGAGGTAGACAAAGAGCTGGTGAATAAGCTCCACTACACCAATATAACTGAGCGTTATACAGAGATGACACCTTCACTGACTCCAGAGTTGATGAAGCCTATAGAGGTCTACAAGAATGGCTCCTTTGAGACCCCATTTGTCTTAAACTACTACAATGACAATGACGAGCTATATGGCTCAGCTCTAGTCCTCATCAACTTCAGTCGAGTTATCCCCGCTGACAAATCCCCCATCCGAGCTATGCTAGAGTCTAAAGGCTTCGTGCAGACAGGAACGGATGAAGCCGGTTGCTTTGAAATGCTAAACGAGCAGACCAAAACACAAGTCACCTGTGAGTTCTTCTCACTACAAGGTGTCCATGTGATGGCTGTGACACAGATGAATCGAAACTATATGCCCAATAGTGTGGCAGATGTAACTCGTGCTGAGCAGAGCTTAAGAGCCTACTATCAGGGGAATACACTATATATAGAGACTGAGCAAGCATCTGGAGAGCAAATCTCCATCTACTCCATAGGAGGTTCACTCCTATTCCAAAAGGCCCTCGTCAGAGGTGTACAAACGATCGAGATGCCAACAGCCATCCCTGTAATCGTACGAGCTGGTGAGGCACCTGCTGTCAAGGTTTTGCCCTAGCACCGGCACATGAATCATATCAGCATACAACACTATCACTAAACAATAACAGCTATGAAACAATTCTACTTCTTACTATGCTTGCTAGGATTGCTGTCTCTATCGACACAGCTACAAGCAGACACCTGGACCTACGACTTCGAGGACTTTGCAAAGCAAAGCAAAGGAGATGGAGCAACAACGCAGATGAACATGACCCTCAATGGTCTGGACTGGCACATGTGTGGCGTCACCAACTCAGGAGGGCACTGGAGTGACTGGAAGAATGGCGAGTCTTCGCTCAAAGTGTTCGGCCAGGTCTATAGCTCTGCCAAAGAGATGACCAACATCACACTAGTCACCAAGCGCGACCTCGGGACCTTAAAGTTTTGGATCCGCAGCAATGAGCGCTGGTTTGGAGACGGACGTCAAGTCTCATGGATCATCCAGTGGAGTGCAGATGGTGAGACTTGGGTCACGGTCGGTGATCCATTTGTCCCTGCAGATGAGCCCTCAGAGGTAGTTCGAGAGATCAACCAAAGGAATGCTCAGCTACGCATCGTGCGAGAGGACTACCAGACATTTGACTATACGAAGCCGACGGAGCCCTTTGCCAACGTCTTTCACCTAGATGATATGACCATCACTGACATGGGCGGAGCTACGCCAGCTCCGACGCTCACGACGTCGATAGGCTCTGAAATTGACTTCGGAGAGATCACGCTAGGAGCGTCTGTCGAGAAGCGCTTTACCATCTCCTACGCAGGACTGCCAGTAAAGCCTACGTTGACCCTAACGGGAGATCAAGCAACCTCGTTTACGATTGCTCAGCAAGAGACAAAGGCTGAAGGCGAGGACGAAGTGAAGATCGTATGCAAAGCAATGCAACGTGGTAATCTGAATGCTGCTGTCGAGATTACATATGGATCTCTAAAGATCTCTGTCCAGCTCAAAGCTGTAGGGAAGAAAGAGAATACGGGCAAACTATATAGTGGTGGAAATGGTACAGAGCAAGATCCTTATCTCATATCGAGTGTAGAGGATCTCTTCGAGTTGTCTAATGAAGTCGAAATGAACCAAAATGCTTATGAAGGAACATACTTCAAGATGACAGCAGATATTAGCTTAGCAGACGCCAAGAGCTATCGCCCTATCGGTAACGATTGGGGACGAGATAAAGATGATCCTACTCGTATTAGACCATTCTCAGGAGTCTTCGATGGCAATGGTCATACGATTACTGATCTCAATGTCGAGTGGGCAGACAAGATGTTTAGCGGACTATTTGGGATCGTCAAGAATGCTACAATCAGAAATCTTACACTCTCTAAAAGTAAGATCTATGGATCTGCATGCTTAGGAGGTCTCGTCGGAGTCGTTACGGGATCCATATCAATGACAAACTGCCATACGACTTCAGACGTTACCATATGGACGAATAAGTTTTACGCTGGAGGTCTAATCGGAGGATTACTTTTCCCAGATAATACCAAGACAAGTCACATCTTCTTTTGCACTAACTCAGCTACCGTCAAGGGCGAATTAGGAGGCATCGGAGGGCTCATCGGGTCTGCAAGTCTGAACAATCTACTCATAACGCGTTGTGGCAACTATGGTAATATATCAGATAGAAACTCCTCTGTAGGAGGGATCGTGGCACAGGTTACAAAGGGAACTACCATCATAGACTGCTTTAATGTCGGCTCTATAGAAGCTCTTGATGCTCAGAACGCAGAGAATACACACTCAGGTGGTATTATTGGTACTGCAAAGCTAGATGAGGGGCGTATCACTATATCGAATTGTTATAGTATAGGGACATCTAATAAACGGAGTCCTATATTTCATCCTATATTTGATATGAGATCTCTCTTCGGACAGGTTGAGATGGTCAACAACTACTACGCGAGTGAAGTTTATGGCGAGACATATGATCAGGATCTCACAGGAGATAATGCTAAGTATGCGGCTATCGATGTCTCTCTAGAGGAAATGAAGACCGAGGCTTTTCTCAAAAAGTTGAATGCAGGTCGAGACGCTTGGTGCTTCATGTCAGGTGTAAATAATGGCTATCCAGTACCTAATGATAGTCATGCAGAGGCCGTTGATGATCCCTCAAAGGCTCTTAGCAATCTTACAGTTAAGATTGTAGATGGTTATCTAGTCGTAGAGGGTGACTATAATGACATCGACCTGTACAACATCCATGGTGTACAGCTAGATCCAACGGCTCTCCTAGAGCGTGGTGTCTATGTAGTCAGAGTCACCGTCGATGGTCAGAGTGCCGCCTACAAGCTGGTATATTGATAGCACCTGTGCTACCATCAATATGAATAGATGATATAGTGTCCCGAAGGAGCGACTCTTGTCTTCTCTCTTCGGGACACTTTCTTTTTGCTTAGCAATACTAGGAGTACTCCTTGCTTGCTTATCTCCAAAACAAACTAATTATGAACTCATACAAGACCTTCTCCCCCTACTTGAGGAATTGTCTACTCTTCGCTCTACTGCTACTCTCAGGAGTAATCCAAGTAGTGCTACCAGCACCTCGCACAGAGCAAGTCGCTAGGCAGATTGCTGAGAGTTTTTTTGCTACATCGACCCAACCCTTGAGGAGCTGGAGCTCCCCTCAAATGATAAGCTTAGAGCTTGCGGAGCTACGTGTAGCCACCCACGGGAGAGCCAGTTACAGTACGACAGATCTAGTCTCTAGTCATTACTATTATATTTACAACAGAGGAGTGCAAGGAGGATTTGTCATCGTCTCTGGTGATGATCGCTATCCTGAACTCATAGGGTATGCCTACGAGGGGCATATCAATGGAGAGAATATGCCCGAGAGCTTGCGCAGCTTCCTAAGAGCTTGTCAAGAGACGATGGATGCAGCTGATGCTGATCCATCGCTAGCCAAAGAGCTACGAGCCGAGGTAACAACCCTTAGGGAGGCTAAGAGTGAGGTGGCACCCCTCTTAGGAGATATCTGCTGGGATCAAGGAGCTCCTTGGAATGATCAGACTCCGCGACATCAAGGGTCTACGACTGCTGTAGGGTGTGTGGCGACGGCTTACACTCAGGTGATGAGATACTGGAAGTGGCCCGACAGAGGCGTGGGGACACACACCTACACTTATGGCTACGACTACGAAGACAATGAGGGCAATTCGCGTGTTGCCTATAACACCCTGACGGCAAACTTTGACAAGGAGTATCGCTGGGATTTGATGCCCGCTAGAGCCTCCGTGTATGCTTCGACTGAAGAGCGCAACGCTTTGAGCACGCTAGCCTCGGATGCTGGCATCGCAGTGGATATGATGTATGGTGATGAGAGTGGTACGCATACCCCCCTTGTGATACGAGCTTTGCGAGATCACTTTCGCTACAAGCGAGATCTATACATGCCTAAGCGGAGAGACTATACGGCTCAAGACTGGAGCGACCTCCTCAAGGTAGAGCTCTCACAGGGTAGACCCATCGTTTATGAGGGAGGAGGCTTTGGCGGTCTTCATTGCTTCGTCTGTGATGGATATGATACGAGAGGATTCTTTCACTTCAACTGGGGATGGTCTGGACGTGGCAACGGATACTTCAACTTGAACTACCTTACCCCCAATACCACTGGTATCGGAGGTGGTGCCGGTGGTGGGTATAGTCAGGGACAAGGTGCTATAATCGGTATAGAGCCAGATCGTGAGGGTACGTCGACACCCGTTTATAATGCGTGGCTCGGTACGGTCGTATTTGAGGCAGAGGTCTCTGGGGGTAAGAGCATCACACTAGAGAGTGCCTCCTTTACCTCTCGTCTCGAAGATGCCCCTGCTTACCAGGGTCGAGTAGCTATAGGCATTGTTTCCTTACAGACACAGGAGATCATTCCAATAGTAGAGCAGGTGGAGCCATTTAATGCTGACCTCTACCTGATGGAGGCAAAGTTTACCCTAACCAAGCCTCTAGACCTAACAAAATACATCTCCGAGGGTGACTACATACTCTGCCCCATACATGAGGTACAAGACGGCAAGGGAGGCACTTACTGGAGAGCTAACTCCATACTCTATGAAGGCGATCAAAACCGTTTTGCCATCTATCACATATCACACGCTACTGATGGCAACTACATAGTAGCTCGTGACTACCTACGCGCTCTCTGGGAGCTAGAGCTGCTGCCCGATGACCTCAAGCTCATAGCCTCTAATAATACGCAAGCAACTGTCACACTGCAGCTACACAATCGCGGATCAAAGGAGTACACCAATAGGCTCTTCGTGCGTGGTAGACCTAAGGGCTCTCAGGAGGAGACTGCCTGGCGACAGCTGAGTGATGATATGACCACGGTAGAGACGGGCAAGACTGGTAACTACACCTTCAAGCTAAAAGATAAGAAAGGTCTCTTCTCAGCAAAGGAGATCGAGTTACAAGTCGCTTACTATGACATACATGGCTCTCTAGACTACCTTCAGACTGACACATACCTTGTTCCTGTCAGAGCCGACTACCAAGCTGGTGCAGACATGCCCCCAGTGCTGGTACCCACCACTCCTAGATATGATGTACTTGTAGCTAAGATAGGATCAGGCATGGTCAAGGTCTCTAACGCAGATAGCTCTGATGCCGTAGACCTCTCGAAAGTTCCTGAGGGTACGACGCTGCTTGTCGAGGCTACACCTAGTGATGGTTCCTCTCTCACGGCACTTACAGTAGATGGTGTAGACATACTTAAGGAAAAGCGTTTTACCGTGCGTCAGAATAGTCTGATTGTGGCGACCTTTGGCACCTCCTCTCCCAAGCCTCTTTACAAAGTGTCTGTACGCTGTACACCTGCAGAGGGTGGTACGGTACAGCTCTTAGGGGCTAAGGATCTGGAGAAAGTCCCAGAGGGGACAACGCTACAAGTAGTAGTTACTCCCGCAGAGCACTTTGAGCTAGACGCTCTTACTGCAAATGAGGACGACATCCTCACCTCCAAGCAGTTTGTTGTCATGAGCGATACAGAGGTGCACGCTTCCTTTGTAGACCATACGGGAGTAGCAGGTATTGACTCTAAACAGCAGAGCATTTACCCCAATCCTGCGACAGATCACATTACGATTCGTACGGCTGAGAGGGCTGTTATCGAGCTTTTCGCCAGTGATGGACTACTCGTAGCTACTACTCAGGCTACTCGACATGAGACCACCATCAATGTCGCACAGCTCCCCGCAGGACGCTATATAGTACGCATCACGCCACTGGAGGGTAGTCCTAGCTTCCATCCACTTATCATACAGTAACCCTGTCTTGTGAGTCGCTAAGCTCTCTTATTGCGACTCGCTGGTACGAAGCAAGCGAATAAGCAAACCGTCGGGACGAATCTCGTGTTTGTCTCGACGGTTTACACATAAGGAGGCTGTTGCAAAAATCAACAGTCTCACAATCTTGCTAGCAAGATTGTCCAGACTTTGCAGAAAGGATGAAGCGCAAGGCGCTGAGGGTAAGGTCTGAAGGGAGCATACCTACGTATGTGACCGAAGCCGAATCCCGAAAGCAACACAGCGATTCGCCTTTATGCAACAGTCTCATAAGACGTAGTCACTGGACGTCATAGACATACCAGCGACTACAAGTTGTGTTTATTGCTATGCTCACTCTAACTTTTATCGGACAGCAATAATAATGTAACGCTCTGACCTGCTCCCCCACTCCACCCAAATAGGAAACTAGCTAAGGGCTAACAGCCAACAGCTACAGTAGCTGGGCCAAGAGCTCTTCGGTAAGGGCTAAGTGCGTATAGGTGGCGTAGCAGCGGCTCGTCTGCCACAGTGCGGTCGCTACGGGGTCGCCCCACGCATTGTACTGCTGCGCTGTCGAGGGTAGCGGATCGATGATACGGGAGTAGTGAAACTCGTGTCCACGCACTGCCACACCCGCTATCTCGAGCTGTCGGTAGCCGAGCGCTAGCCCGCGCTGCTGCATCGTGGCGGTCTGCTGTAGCGCACCCACGAGCGGATAGCTGGTTCCCTTCTCATCGACAATCGCCTCGCAGAGGAGGAGCATGCCCCCGCCCTCGGCAAGCATCGCACCGCCCCCACGGATGTAGTCGCGGAGGCTGTCGAGCATTGACTTATTGGCTGAAAGTTGCTCCAGATGTAGCTCGGGATAGCCCCCTGGGAGATAGACGAAGTCACTCGGTGGTAGTGAGCTATCGGAGAGCGGGCTGAAGTAGGTTATCTCGCCCCACTGCTCTAGCTGGCGCACATTCTCCTGATAGAGGAAGTTGAAAGCGTCGTCACGAGCCACCGCTATGCGACGAGGAGCTGACGAAGAGTGCTTTTGCAGAAAAGATGTCTCGTGAGGCAGCTTCTTTCGCTCAGATGAGATGGCTAGGAGGCGATCAATGTCTAGATGTTGCTCTAAGAGGTCGGCCACCTGATCGGCATAGCGGTCTATCTGCGCCAAGTCGTCGACGTCCAGCCCTAGATAGCGACTGGGGATGGCGATGTCATCGACACGAGGTAGCGAGCCCAGCACTGGCACGCCCGCATCTGCGGCAGCTTGCGTGAGATAGGTCAGGTGACGCTCCGAGGAGACTTTGTTAAAGATGACACCCGCTATTCGAACCCTTGGGTCAAAGCGCTGCAATCCGTAGAGTAGCGGAGCCACCGTGTAAGCCATCGAGCGCGGGGTCACGACCAGCACGATGGGCAGGTCTAGGAGGCGAGCAATGTCGGCTGCGGAACCTTTGTCCCGATCGTAACCGTCGAAGAGACCCATCACCCCCTCCACGATGACTGCCTGAGCGTCCTGACTATAATGGCCATAGAGCGCCTGCACCCGCTCGGCTCCGTACATGAAGAGGTCCAGATTGACCGCTGGGCGACCCGTTGCCACGCTGTGCAGCTTAGGATCTACGTAGTCGGGTCCACACTTGAAAGCTTGGGTGGCCAGACCACGACGTGTGTAAGCACGGAGGAGGCCCATGGTGAGCGTGCTTTTGCCACTCTCAGAGAGGGGCGCAGCGATGAGGAGGGAGGGAAGAGTTGACATAAGGGGTTGACTAAAGTTGTGAGTCAGGGATGAGGAGTACCTCGAGCTGAGCTGAGGGAACGAGGGGTTTGCAGACTTGATAGCAATGATCGACGATGCTCTGGTAGAGCGGGTGTGTGCCATCGGGGAAGATCTGCCATAGTTCGCGGGCTAGGGTCATCTCGCGGATCTGCTTCTTCTGCGCTTCACTCGCACCAGAGGCAGATGCGAGAGCAGTGATGAAAGCTTTGTCCATCACCACCTTCTTGCTATGTGTGTCCAGTTCGCCAGCTGCCAGCTTGACCGCCTTACCGATCATGATGCCGAGGGTGATCTGCGGGAAACCCAGTTCGTTGGCGAGGCTGAGCGTCTCCCCGATGAAGTTGCCATACTGAACGAAAGCATTGGCGGGAAGGTCAGGGAAGCGCCCCTTGAGGTACCGCTCGCTGCGTCCGCCAGAGTTAAGCACGAGCTGCTTGCCGTAGACCGATTTGCTCACCTCCAGCTCACGACGTATCGACTCAACAAAAGCTTCACTCGAGTAGGGTCGCACGACGCCTGTGGTGCCGAGGATAGAAATGCCGTCTAGGATGCCGAGCCGTGGATTGAAGGTGCTGTGGGCGAGCCGTCGTCCCTCGGGCACGGAGATGGTTAGGTCGATGCCCACTTGTGAAAGGTCGACCAAGGCACCGAGTGCTTGGCGCATCATCTGACGCGGTACAGGGTTGACGGCAGGCTCTCCGACCTCTAGTCCGATGCCTGGGAGGGTAACACGACCTATCCCTTCGCCCTGTAGGAAGGCGACCCCACTATGAGCCTGCGTGAGTGATAGGTCAGCAACGATCTCTGCGCCGTCGGTTACGTCGGGATCGCTACCGGCATCCTTGATAGCGACCGCTCGAGCGCCTTGCGCCGTAAGCTCCGTATGCTGGATCGGAAAAGGAACCCGTTCGCCCTGAGGAAGGGTTACGGTCACCTCGCTATAAGACTCCTCGTTGAGCAGTGTGAGCAGGGCTGCCGTAGCAGCAGCTGTGGCGGTGGTGCCTGTCGTCAAGCCGATGCGCTGCGGAAAGAAGTTGTCTCCCAATAGTTTCTCGATGGAGCGGCGAAGACCTACGGGTCCCTCAACGGTGACGGTAGCGGGATAAGGGATCTGAGGCCTTCGGATGACCAGCACGGTGATGCCGAGTGCGAGTGCCTCCTCCACTTTTGCCGCAAAGCCACTCGTGTCGCCACTCTCCTTGAGTAGGATCATGTCTGGTCGTAGCGTGGCGAAGAGCTCTCGGTCACACTGCTCCTTGTCATAGTAAACCACCCGCTCTGGCGGAAAGTCGCTCTGCCGTAATCGCTCCTCAGTCTCTGCGATGGGCATCACCCGCAGATAGGTCTCGTGCTGGGTCCAGTAGGCTCTCAGTCGCTCAATCGAGTTGACGCCCGTCAGAGCGAGCAGTCGCCGAGGTTGATGCTTGAGGAGATAGGTCAATGCAGCGTCAAAGGAGTCCAGCGACACGACCGAGGCGGGCAAAGCGGGGAAGGTGCGCTCGTAGCGTATCACGGGGAGCTGCAGGCGGGATACGCAGTCGGCAACGCTCTGATGAACGCCCATAGCGAAGGGGTGCGCCGCATCTACGATGAGGGCTATCGCTCGCTCTGTGCAGAAATGCGCCATCTCCTCGCCATTCATTCCGCCCTCTAGACGGATCCCGTGGTGCATCGTGAGCTCTTGCGAAGCGCCTCGTGTGGAGTAGTAAAAGGGTTTGCCCGCTTCCTCACACACCTCGAGTGCTTTACGTCCTTCTGTGGTTCCTCCGATGATTAAGATCATACCTTTGAGGTGTGGATGGAGAAGTGTAATGTGTCGGGGTCGAAGTCGATCCCTTTTGCCGCAAAGTAGCTCGGCAAGGTGCCGTCACTGGCGAGCGTCCTCGGCGGACCCATGTGTAGCACGTGATCATCATCGAGGAGCCACACCTGATCAGCTATCTGGAGAGCCAGCTCTAGGTCGTGCGTGGAGAGGAAGATCGTCTTGTGCGTCTCACGAGACAAGCGAAGAAGGAGCTGTAGCATATCAACCTTCGAGGGGAAGTCTAGGAAGGCGGTTGGCTCGTCTAGTAATATGATAGGTGTCTCCTGAGCCAGAGCCTTGGCAATCATCACCTTCTGACGCTCGCCGTCACTGAGTGAGTCGATCATCCGTTTGGTTAGAGGTTGGATGCCGACCAACTCTATCGCCTCGTTGACCGCCTGCCGGTTGCTCTCGTCCATCTGCCCCC
Organism: Porphyromonas vaginalis; assembly: GCF_958301595.1. Classification (NCBI taxonomy): domain Bacteria; kingdom Pseudomonadati; phylum Bacteroidota; class Bacteroidia; order Bacteroidales; family Porphyromonadaceae; genus Porphyromonas; species Porphyromonas vaginalis. The sequence goes on from NZ_CATQJU010000001.1 coordinate 36,606, forward strand.
AGAAGCCTGTGTAGAGGCTCCGCCCAATGGCGATCATCTCGTAGGCAGTCGTATTGCTCATGATGAGCCGCTCCGTTAGCACGACGCTGATACGACGCGCCAGCTCTTTGGCACTGTATTGCTGTATCTCCTTACCCTCGACTAGGAGCGCCCCTCCGAGCTTCGGCTGGAAGGCGGCGATGGTCCTGAGCAGTGTCGACTTGCCCACACCATTTGACCCGATGAGGCAGGTGAGCTGTCCCGACCAGATGGTAGCGTTGAGCTGGCTCGCTACAACGCGCGTGCGCTTCATCTGGTGATACCCTATTGATAGGTCACAAAGCTCTATCGTTGCGTGGCTAGTCATACGATTATAGTTCCTCTCTACGTCGTTTGTCAAATAGTACCCAGATCACAATCGGAGCACCGATGAGCGCCGTCACCGAGTTGATCGGTAGTGCCCCCTCCATGCCTGGCATGCGGGCGATTAGGTTACAGCAGAGTGCTAGGAGCGCCCCAACGAGCGTCACGGCGGGCATCAGCGTCAGATGATTGGAGGTGGCAAAGATGGTGCGACAGAGATGCGGCACCGCCAGTCCGATGAAGACGATGGGGCCGCAGTATGCGGTCACGATAGCGGTCAGCAGACAGGCCGAGAAGATGACCAGATGGCGCGCCCGTCCGTAGTTTAGCCCGAGGCTGCGGGCGTAGTTCTCCCCGAGGAGCATCAGGTTCAGCGCCTTGATCAGCAAGAAGGAGAGCGGTATCAGCACCAGCATGATGATGACAAAGGTGGTCACCTGGTCGCCACTCACCTTGGCAAAGCTTCCCAAGCCCCAGATGACATAGCTCCGCACATCCTCATCATTGCTAAAGAACTTCAGCACACCGATGATCGCATTCGCTATGTAGCCGATCATCACACCCATGATCAGTAGCACCACATTGCCACGGACGCGCTGCGCCATCGTCATAATGATCGACATCACCAGCATCGCCCCGATGAGTGCTGCCACCGAGACCGCCATCTCCCCCACGAAGCCCATTCGCACGAGGGCTCGCTGGCTAATGCTACCCGAGAGGAGGATAAAGGTCGCCACGCCTAGGCTAGCTCCCGAGCTAATACCCAACTCCGAAGGCCCCGCAAGTGGATTGCGAAAGACCGTCTGCATCTGCAGACCGCTGATCGAGAGGCCCGCACCCGCTACCAGTGCCGTAATCGTCTGCGGGTAGCGACTCTTCCAGATGATATTTCGCCAGATCTCATCGCCACTAGCATCTGCCCCAAAGAGTATGCGCACCACCTCATCAAAGGGGATAGCGATCGTCCCCAGCGACAGGTTGAGGACGAAGAACACTATAATAAGGAGTGCTATAAGTGTAAAGGCTATAACTGGACGTCGCATAGCTTTTCCCCCTTACTAGGTTAATATCGAGTAAAAGACCGGCTCATGGTCAGGCAGTAGCTGCGGGTGAAAGGCGTGGATCAAGTCCGCCAAGACCACCTCCGGCTCCACGGGCGAAAGCTCATAGAAAGGCCTCTCCCGCAGATTGCAGTACAGTACCTGCTTATCCCGATAAGCTTTGAAGTCTCGGTAGCGTGCATCCGTCTTGCCCAGCACATCGTAAGAGAAAGCACCGTCGTAGCTATTCGCAATGCGCCAGTAGTCCGCATCGGCAGCCTGAGCATAGACCGTCTCGAAGTCTACATAGAAGCCACCCGACTCCTTATCGTCTGCCATAAAGTAGTCCGCACCTGCATCCTCAAAGAGGTGTGCCAAGTAGCTCGCACCACCTACCACATACCAGTTGCCGCCATGCAGTTCACCGCTAAGCACCTTCGGACGGGGCAAGTCATCGGTGATCAATGCTTGTAGCTCGTGGTAGCGCTGCTCTATCGTGGTGAAGATTGTCTCCGCACGCTCCTCCATACCCAGCAGGAGCGCCGTAAACTTAAGCCACTCAGCCTGCCCCAGTGGCGAAGTCTCCTTGTAGCCTAGGAAGGTAATCAGCGGTATGTCTAGCTGCTTGATCACATCATAGCCACCCCGCTTGAAGGGGCTTACTAATATAATGTCTGGTTGCAGCGCCATGATCAGCTCGCTGTCGAAGTTACCCTCGATGCCGATCCGCTTAGCTGCGCCCGAAGCCAGCCGTGACTGCATCTCCTCGTTGAAGAGGAAGCGCGTACTCGGCATACCCACGATCCGATCCACCGCATCAAGCTTAATAAAGTTAGAGAGTTGTAGCGTCGTCATCACGATGACACGACGCACTGGCGTCTCTATTTTGGTGTAGCCCTCTGGCACCTCAGCAGCCAGCTCCTGCGCCTGCTCACGAGGCACCAAAGCGTAGCGATACACCTCGTTACTGTCATGCGTCGGGTCTGATATGGTGACCAGCGTCACCGCGCCCGCATGCTCTATCTGTAGCCCCTCGGCATAGCGTATCGTAGCAGTGCTATCGACCTCTGCGCCCCCCGTAGAGCCCTCGTCAGAGTGCCCCTTGCCACACGAGATCAGCAGCAGGGAGAGGACCCAGCAGCTCAGCAAATATCTCACACAGCGTAATCTATCCATCTTGTTATCGATCTGTTGCACTGCAAAGATACAGAAACGATTCGTCTCGGCATCACACCTCAGAGAGAAAGAAACTGCTCAACCGTTCGTCCTAACGCTACAGCCCATTAGCAGCAATCACTCTACGACCATTTCTCGGGCATTGAGTTAAAAAAGGATTACCATCCGACTTGCTATGAACTTTTTGCCTATATTTGCGGATACGTTGATACCAGTCGCACTTGACACCAGCATGTGCACTAGCCAGTAACACTCAAGACACTAATCAATAATACAATATCATCTATGAGAAGACTTTCCGTCATCCTATCCAGCCTCTTACTACTCGTAGGGCTTGGATCTTGTCAGCGAGAGTGCTCTGAGGTAGTCCCCGAGGCTACCGACTTGACACTATCTCCCAAGACAGTCACACTGCAGGTCGGAGGCACCCAGCAGCTTACCGCTACCGTCCTGCCAGCAGACCAAACCTTTACCGTCACCTTTACCAGTGACAAGCCTGATGTAGCCACGGTCGATGCCAAGGGACTCATCACAGCGGTCGCTGAGGGCACAGCTCACATCACCGCTCAGGTAGGCAAACTCACACGGCAGTGCATCGTCACCGTCTCTAAGCAAGCTCCCGCAGTGAAGCTAGTGGTCGAGACCACCGCCCTATCTATCAAGAAGGGTGACAACGCTCAGATCAAGTATACAGTTACACCTACCGACACGCCCGTCACCTTCACAAGCGACAAGACCGATATAGCTACTGTCGATGCGCAGGGACTCGTCACAGCAGTCGCTGCTGGTAGTGCGACCGTGACAGTCGCTGCTGCTGGTCAGCAGGCTCTAGTCGCTGTCACCGTCACCGAGGACAATGGCGGCGGTAATACGACTGTCGATAACGAGCTTCCGCTACTCAAATTTGTCATAGAGCAAGACTCTAAGGGTGTCCCAGTCGATGCGGAGGTCATCAAGCATGAGCAGGCCGTGGGGCGCACGATGAAGCCTATCAACATCGGCAAGGGTCCCGATGGCGGTGATCTTATTTTCCCAGGCTTTAGCAATCCCGCTCTGACCATTACGGCTGCCGTCTATAGTCTCAAAACTCAGGCTCGCGAAAATGTGATCATAGCCTTCAGCAAGGAGAGCCTTGCTGAGTGTCCTAGGACGCAAGCTATGCTTACTGACTATGGCTTTGAGAGTCTAAAGAAAGGCCAGCTCGCCAATGGCACCCCCTGCATGGTCGGCACTCTGAGTGATAACTCCAACATCCAAGTAACGATCTATGACAAGCCAAACAGAGACCTGCAGTCTACCCTTCTCATCGAGTTCCTTGAGAAGAGAGAGCTACCCACAGCGCATCCTATCCTCCCGAAGGTCAAGGACTTCCCCGACTATGCTACATTCATAACAGGCGATGTGGCCAAGATCAAGGAGTATGAGAGCACTCTCGGCTTCCGCAACTTTGACACCCAAAAGTCCAATATGGATTATAAGAACCTATACTTCGAGACAAAGCAGGAGTCTATCCCAGAGTCAAACTTCCAGTTCGTATATTATGTCTCCACAAACGATAAGGGGATTAAGTTCATAAACGGCGTCGTAAACGTCATCAAGGGGCCAAAAGACCTAGCGGACCCCAAGCTCAAGGAGTGGTTTACGACGAACGGGTACAGCAAGGACTTTGAGTCACATGCCGACAAAGGCTTTGCCCGTGGTTGGGATGCCTCAGGCAAGATCGTCTGTCAGATCTTTATCAGAGAGGGTATCACATTCCTCCAGATCTTTGAGAAGCAGAAGTCCACGTCAGCTAGCCAGATGCGTCGTCTAGCCTTCGAGCAGTACAAGGCGACATTGGCTCATCCCAAGACAACTCAGTACTACAGGTCCCAGCGCAGTCGCTAAGCTATGGCAGTATATGCCTCATAAGATGACATAGCTGCGATGTCGGGGCTCTTCGTCTGAGCGACCCCACCCGCAGACTAGACGTCTAACAAGCGTTGCAAATCTCCACTGAGGGAATTTCCTCGGTGGAGATTTTTTATGCTCCACATAGGCGCGAATTATTCTTCCGAAGTTTCATTTCATTCTTCCGAAGAGTTTTTCTACACCCACGTGGCTATTTCGAGATTCCTACGTGGGGAGTTGCGATTTTCTACATAGGAATCGAAAAGTTCCTTCCTTGGAACTAAAAAGTTCCAAGAGGGGAACTATTATTGGAACTCGTATCTATACCAAATACAGGACGATACAGCCAGCTCCTCTGTGACGGGTCGTTTCCTCAGAGTACAGAAACAGCACGAGGGTGCGTCAGCTCTCTGACACACCCTCGCGTGAGTCTGCCGTATCTCTATCAGCAGTCTACTCTGTTACGTCTCTATCGCTGAGTTTCTAGGACTGATTGGAAGGTCTGATAGAGTCCCTTCTGCTTGGTCAGTATGCGCTGATTCAAGATCTTGCGGATATCCTGTGAGACAGACTCTCTGAAAGCCTTGCGAGCAGTAGCCGTCTTTAAAGCATGGGTAGCATCTACGATCTGCATCCAGCAGAAAGTCCCATCATAGTCTGTCGGCTGAGCATAGATGAAGCACTGATCGCCATTAGCATTAAAGGCCTCAACGCCCTTATGCTCTGCCACATATCCCTTGTAGTCGGTGAAGCCGTTGGCTGCAAGCCAGTTCTTGACCGCCTCGGAGCGGATCTCTAGCTCGTTGGGGATAGCAAAAACCTGACAGTTGATGTACTGTAGGTCGCCCTGCGAACTGGATTTGCGGATGTAGAAGACCCACTGTAGGTTGGTCTTAGCTATCTGCTCGGGAGTCGTGTCGTAGCTACGGTTGTCGTCAGAAGACTGCTCCCCGTTGAACTTACGGAATCCAAGCTTGTCCTCAAAGGCCTGCAGCGCATCATTGTCTGCCCCCTTGAAGAAGTCTAGCGTCGGGAAGTCCTTAGCCGTCTCGACGACCGGGTGCTCAGTCTTGAACTCTGGGTATCTCTTTTGGTTGATCTGGATGTACATCTTGGTACCTAGATCCTCGTTGACCTCATTGTACATAAAGACTGTCACATCAGGATCGTCCTCCTTGTGGCTCTTGAGGATAATCTTCTCAGCTCCATCACCAGCGACCTCTTTTTCCTCTGTAAAGGGTACAAAGCCCAGCTTGTGAAACATCTCCTTCGTACGATCACACTGCTCCACCGTCTCCTTGCCATAGGCTAGGATGAAGTACTCCTTAGCAGACTGGATACCATAGATGACGCCAGGGATCGTAGGTAGAGCCTTATTGACAAACCCTAGATAGTAGAGGCCCTCAGAGTAGCAGATGTTGCGTGCGACACGACCCAGAGCGTGCTCGTATTGCAAGACCTCCTCATCAATCAGATTGCGAGCCATATCGTATTTGGGATTAAATGCCAACATCGGTAGCTCCTGCTCTGTATTGATCTTTGCTTTTTCTACGGTAACGAGCACAGAGGCCTGCATACCTCCTCCGTGTACCGTTATCTTGGTCGTGCCCTCATGGATAGCTCGCACGAGTCCCTTTGCATTGACAGTGGCGATCTCGGGGTTATCGTTTGAGTAGACGAAGTCTACCTTGAGCTCTTTAGGCTCTTGTAGCACCTCTAGCTGGTAAGTCTGTCCCTCAGCCACAGTGATAGTCTCTGAGGCAAAGGAAAGCTTCGTGAGCTGCCCTCCTGAGACTGGGTCGTCGTCACAAGAGGTCAGGGCAAATAGGGCAATGCCTATTAGCAGGGATAGTAAAGTAGTACGTGACATAGAAACTATTGTATTAAAGGTTGATGTAAATATTCAGACCATCGTAAATACTTGCGCACTGCTAAGGTAGCAAGAATAATCGAAAAGTAGTTTATCTGACAGAAATCTGATGAAAGAGCAGTAGACGGCAATGATTTTGTATCTTTGTGGCGTAATGATTTATAAGAGACTATAGTCGAAGCTATGAACTATGGATATGTCAAGGTAGCGGCCGCTGTGCCCTACGTCAGAGTGGCTGACTGCTACTACAATACAAGCCGCATCAAGGAGATGATCTTCCAAGCGGAGGAGCTGGGCGTAGAGATACTTACGACGCCCGAGCTCTCTATCACGGGGTATACCTGTGGGGATCTCTTTCACCAGTCGTTCCTCCTAGATCAAGCTCAGAAGGCTCTATGCCAGCTAGTCGAGGAGACGGCCGAGACTGACGTGATGGTCATCGTCGGGATGCCGGTCAAGGTGGAGGAGAAGCTCTTCAATGGAGCGGTCGCCTTCCAGCATGGTAAGATCCTCGGAGCGATTCCTAAGACTTATCTACCAAACTATCGAGAGTTTCAAGAGAAGCGCTGGTTCTCTCCCAGTGATTCGCTACAATATAAGACGGTCCAGATGGGTCCCCACACGGTACCCATCGGGCGCAACATCATCTTCAAGTGTGGACAGGTGGGCATCGGTATCGAGATCTGTGAGGATATGTGGACGCCCTTTACGCCTGGCACACGCCTCAGCCTCTATGGAGCACATATCATCTTCAACCTCTCTGCGAGCAATGAGAATGCGGGCAAGCATGACTACCTCCGCTCGCTGATCAGTGGTGCCACGTCGCAGTCTATCTGTGGATACGTCTACGCCTCTAGTGGCTATGGCGAGAGCTCTACCGATCTAGTCTATACGGGCAAGGCGTTTATCGCTGAGGTGGGCAAGATCGTTAAGGAGATGCGTCGCTTTGAGTACAAGGAGCGTATGATCGTGAGCGACATCGACGTGTCTCGTATCCACGGCGAGCGACTGATCAATAGTAGCTTCAAGAGTGCGGTGAATCACTTTACCGATGAGGAGGAGCTGGAGAGTATCCCCTTCACGCTACGCTCTGAGGAGGAGTCACAGCCTATGGATCGCGTCATCGAGCGCAATCCCTTTATGCCTGAGGGGGCAAACCCTGAGGAGCGTTGTCACGAGATGTTTCAGATACAGGTGTGTGGCCTCATACAGCGTCTCAAGCACATGCGTGCGGAGCATGCGGTGATCGGTATCTCGGGCGGACTAGACTCGGCACTAGCTCTACTGGTGACGGCAGAGGCTTTTGACCTCTTGGGCTTGGATCGCAAGCAGATCATTGCAGTGACAATGCCCGGCTTTGGCACCTCTGAGCGCACCTATCGCAACGGTTACACGATGATGCAGGAGCTAGGTGTGACAATCCGTGAGATCGATATCAAGGAGGCGACGGAGCAGCATCTCTCGGCCATCGACTATAAGGGTAATCGGGAGGATGCGACCTTTGAGAATGCTCAGGCACGTGAGCGGACGCAGATATTGATGGATCTGGCCAATATGTACCACGCGCCCGTCATCGGGACGGGAGATCTGTCTGAGATTGCCTTGGGGTGGTGTACATTCAACGGGGACCACATGTCTATGTATGCGGTGAATAGTGGTATCACGAAGACGAGCGTACAGCTGATCGTCGGGTGGTATGCTACGCACAAGGCTGGTGACACGCCACTGGCCACGACGCTACACGACATCGTCGCTACGCCGATTAGCCCAGAGCTACTACCGATCAAGGACACGAAGGCTGGCAGTGAGCAGCAGACGCAGAATCTCGTGGGGCCGTATGAACTACACGACTTCTTTATCTATCACTTCCTACTTGATGGCTTCGAGCCGAAGAAGATCTTTTACCTGGCTAAGGTTGCTTTCGAGGGAGCTTACACACCCCAAGAGATCAAGCACTGGATGGGCGTCTTCTTCAAGCGATTCTTCTCTCAGCAGTTCAAGCGCAATGCGATGCCCGATGGCCCTAAGGTGCAGAGCGTCTCGCTCTCCTCACGTGGCGAGTGGCGCATGCCGAGCGATGCGGTGAGCAGTATGTGGCTCCAGGAGGTGGAGAGCCTAGAAGTATAGAGACGAGAGCGATGATGAGTCAAGAGGAGCGTGCGCAACTGTTGGTGCCGATAGCGGACTTTCTCAAGGAGTTCGAGCAGGCTTTCAAGCGGTCACTACAGAGTGATGCGCCTGTACTATCGCACGCTTTGGAACACTTACAGCACTCCTCGGGCAAGCATATTCGTCCGATCATCGTAGGGCTATGCGCTCAGCTATGCGCAGGACAGACCAGTGCACAGACGATCTCGGCAGCACTGGTCATAGAGCTACTACACACCGCCTCGCTAATTCACGACGATGTCATCGACTGGTCGGACACACGGCGCGGACAGCCTACGCTCAACGCGCTTTACAGCAATCATCAGGCCGTCCTGATGGGAGACTATGTACTCTCGACCGCCTTTCTGGAGATAGTCTCTCGGGAGCACAACCCTGAGATGCTGTGCGTCGTCGCCCAGGCTGGACGCAATCTCTCTATCGGAGAGCTGATGCAGCTATCCCTCTCGAAGGCACACACCTATCGCGAGGAGGACTACTATGCGGTAGTGGATCGTAAGACGGGAGCACTCTTTGAGGCGAGTGCCAAGCTGGGAGCTCTGAGCGTAGATGCGACCGAGGAGCAGGTGAAGCACTGTGCCCGTCTGGGACAATTGATGGGGCGCGCCTTCCAGCTACAGGATGATCTCTTTGATTATGACAAACTCCAAGATGTGGGCAAGCCTACGGGTCACGATTTGATCGAGGGCAAAGTCTCTCTCCCCCTACTCTATGTCCTAAACCATGCGACTCCTACGGAGCGCGACGAGATCATCTCATATCTACAACAACCTATCGAGGCAGACTCTATAGACTACCTCCTCCGCATAGCTCACGAGCGTGGTGGCATCGACTACACAGAGAGGCAGATACAGCAGATTCACCAGGAGGCGATCGACCTGCTCAGGAGCTTCGCGCCAAGTAGTACCAGAGAGACGCTGGAGCGCTTCATCACATTACTAGGAGAGAGACAGAAGTAGCGAACGAGGACTATGGGAGGAGATACGCTCAATTGGATTGACTATATGCTCTTGGGCTGCACAGCGTGGGCACTCTTCAAGGGATTCAAGCAAGGTGTCGTGTCGGCACTGATTGGCGTGCTGGGTATCGCTGTCGGCTATGTGATGGTGCGCTGGATAGGTGTACCCGTAGCACTATGGATCTCTCGCACCTTCGGACTACCCCACGGGGTGGCGGTAATAGGTGCTTATGTAGCGACCTTCTCACTTTCATGCTGGGGCATCGCCTTCCTAGCGCGACCTACGATGAGAGCCATTAAGCGTTCATCGCTCTCAGTTGTCAATAAACTTATGGGAGCGCTCTTTGCGGGAGCCTTCGTCATCATATTCTTTAGCCTTATATTTAATCTAACCGACTTCATACTGCCTCGAGGGGTGCTAGCAGAGCTGCCCGACATCACGACAGAAGCGGGCGAGCCGGCTGAACCTCGACAAGATCAGCGTGACAAGTCTAGACTATACGACCCAGTACGTGGCTTGATCTCATGGGCTGCGCTGGGCGACCTGACCTCTTGGCAGGATAAACAATTAAAGCAACAATCAAGTGAATAGCGAATATAATCCTAAGCAAACGATCCCCACAGCTGCCGAACCAGAGGTGCGTGCGGTGACGCCGACGGGGGAAGATATCCTCGACGACATCACCCAGGGGGACTACAAGTATGGCTTCGTGACCGACGTCCATACGGAAACCATCCCCAAGGGACTCAACGAAGAGGTGGTACGTCTCATCTCGGAGAAGAAAGAAGAGCCCGAATGGCTCCTTGAGTTCCGTCTCAAGGCTTACCATCACTGGCTCACACTCGAGCGACCCGACTGGGCGCACCTCTCGATCCCTGAGATAGACTATCAAGACATTATATACTATGCGGCTCCTCGTCACAAGACTCCCGGAGACGGCACCATAGACCCTGAGATCGAGAAGACCTTTGACAAGCTCGGCATACCGCTCCACGAGCGAGCTATGCTCTCGGGCAATATGGCGGTCGATGCGGTCATGGATAGTGTCTCGGTGAAGACCACCTTCCGCACCAAGCTCAAGGAGCTGGGTATCATCTTCTGCTCTTTCAATGAAGCGGTACGTGAGCACCCGGACCTAGTGCGTAAGTACCTGGGCAAAGTGGTCTCGTCACACGACAACTACTTCGCAGCCCTGAACTCGGCGGTCTTCAGTGATGGCTCTTTTGTCTATATTCCTAAGGGCGTGCGCTGTCCGATGGAGTTGTCGACCTACTTCCGCATCAACGCGGCCAATACGGGACAGTTTGAGCGTACGCTCATCGTGGCAGACGAAGGGGCTTATGTGAGTTACCTAGAGGGTTGCACGGCTCCGATGCGTGACGAGAACCAGCTTCACGCTGCAATCGTCGAGATCATCGCTGAGACCGACGCCGAGGTTAAGTACTCGACAGTTCAGAACTGGTACCCAGGCGACAAGGACGGTCGAGGCGGTATCTACAACTTCGTCACCAAGCGTGGACTGTGCCGTGGCGACCGTAGCAAGATATCTTGGACACAGGTCGAGACAGGATCGGCTATCACCTGGAAGTATCCCAGTTGCATCCTGCGGGGTGACGACTCGGTGGGAGAGTTTTACTCTGTCGCTGTGACCAACAACTACCAGCAGGCAGACACCGGCACGAAGATGATTCATCTCGGACGCAACACCCGCAGCACCATCGTCTCCAAGGGTATCTCCGCCGGTAGTAGCCAAAATAGCTACCGTGGATTGGTCTCCATCGCTGCCTCTGCAGAGAATGCGCGCAACCACTCTCAGTGCGACAGCCTGCTCCTGAGCGACCACTGCGGGGCGCACACCTATCCTTACGCAGATATACGCAATGACTCTGCCGTCGTGGAGCATGAGGCGACCACCTCTAAGATCAATGAGGATCAGCTCTTCTACTGCAACCAGCGTGGCATCACTACCGAGGAGGCGGTCGGTCTGATCGTCAACGGCTATGCCCGTGAGGTGATGAGCAAGCTCCCGATGGAGTTTGCCGTTGAGGCGCAAAAGCTCCTCTCCGTAACCCTCGAGGGAAGCGTCGGCTAGCACGACCCCGCTACACATTATATAGATACAGATTACACACTACTATGAGCAACGTAATACTCGACATAAAGAATCTTCACGCCAACATAGGCGACAAAGAAATACTCAAAGGGATCAACCTCACTATCCGTGAGGGTGAGACACACGCTATCATGGGCCCCAACGGAAGTGGCAAGAGTACCCTCTCCTCTGTCCTCGTAGGGCACCCCGCCTTTACCGTAACCTCTGGCGAAGTCACTTATCTCGGTCAGGACTTGCTGGCCATGGACGCAGTCGAGCGAGCACACGCTGGACTCTTCCTCAGCTTCCAGTACCCCGTAGAGATACCGGGAGTGAGCATGGTCAACTTCATGCGCTCAGCACTCAACGAGCGTCGTAAGACTCAAGGCGAAAAGCCAATGCCCGCCGGCGAGTTCCTCAAGATGCTAAAAGAAAAGCGCGAGGTGGTCGGTCTTGACGACCGTCTCCTCAAGCGTTCAGTCAATGAGGGCTTCTCTGGTGGCGAGAAGAAGCGCAACGAGATCTTTCAGATGGCAGTCCTCGAGCCACGTCTCTCGATACTCGATGAGACCGACAGCGGACTAGACATTGACGCTCTGCGAGCCGTCGCACACGGAGTCAACACGCTCCAGCGTCCAGACAGTGCTTGCGTCGTCATCACCCACTACCAGCGACTGCTAGACTACATCAAGCCTCAGTTTGTCCACATTCTGTACAAGGGTCGGATCGTCACATCGGGCGGACCTGAGCTAGCCCTCAGACTAGAGGACGAGGGGTACGACTGGATCAAAGAAGAGGTAGCTAAAGAGGAGAAGCAATGAGTCCACGTAAGCAACCACCCACCGCACACCTGCAGTATCTAGACCTTTATCAGTCTCAGCAGGCATACATTGCGCAGCACAGCCTTCCTGTGCTACAAGCGCAGCGTGCCACCGCTCAGGAGGCTCTGAGCGAGTACGCCCTACCCCAGCTCGGCATGGAGGATTGGCAGCGCACGGATGTCGAGGCACTCTATGCTCCCGACTACGGGATCAACCTTCAGGAGCTAGACCTAGCTCCCGCAGGGCATAAGCAGCTCCCGCAGTATAGCTGTGACCTTTCGGTCAATGAGCTCACCATCAAGGCGAGTGCACTCAACAGCAACTACCTCTACACCCACTACGCCAACCAAAAGCGCAAGCTCCCCGAAGGGATCTTCGTCGGCTCTATCAAGGAGTTCGTCAAGGAGCACCCCGACCTAGCGGAGCGTTACTACGGGCAGATAGCCGAGGTAGACACCGACGGCACCATCGCACTCAACACGCTCTTCGTGCAGGACGCCTTCGTCCTCTACGTACCCGACGGCATGCAGCTCGAGCAGCCCGTGCAGCTCGTCCAGCTACTCCACGCCCAGGAGCCACTCCTCTGCATTCGTCGCTGGCTCATCATCATCGAGGAGCGTGCCAAAGCATCTGTCCTTGTCTGCGACCACACGATAGATCGTACTAACTTCCTCGTCAACCAAGTGGCTGAGATCTTCGTCGGTGATGGCGCTCAGCTCAAGCTCTTCGACATGGAGGAGAATAGCCACCAGACGCACCGCACCTGCGCCTACTTCCTGCGCCAGGGAGCAGAGAGCCAAGTGACCCTCGCCGCCTATACGCTCAATAATGGTGTAACGCGCAATAGCTTCCGGACACGCTTCCTCGGGGAGCATGCCGAGCAGATACTAGGCGGAGTCGCTGTGACCAATGGCACACAGCATGTCGACACATTCACACGTGTCGAACATATCAAGCCCAAGTGTCATAGCACGCAGCTCTTTAAGAACCTCCTCGAGGAGCAATCCACGGGAGCCTTCTCAGGGCGCATCTTCGTGGCGCAGTCGGCACAGCAGACCGAAGCTTACCAGAGCAACCGCAACATGCTCCTCTCGCCCGGGGCTCGCATGTACAGCAAGCCTCAGCTAGAGATCTATGCCGACGACGTCCAGTGTTCGCACGGTATGGCTACGGGACACCTCGACGAGCAGGCACTCTTTTACATGATGCAGCGAGGCATCCCCGAGCATGAGGCACGGGTCATGCTGAGCGTTGCTTTCGTCAGAGATGTCATAGACCTCATGCCCCTAGAGGATTTACAGGACCGCGTCGAGAGCATCGTACGCAATCGTCTCCTCGGCAAAGAGCCGACACACTGCAGCCAGTGTGGCAAGCTGATCTTCTAACACGCGCTATACTATCGTAATGAGATCTCGCTGGAGACTACACCTCGTGATGCTTTGCGTCACCATTATCTTTGGAATAAATGGGCCCTTCACCAAGGCACTCCTTGGTGGGGGGCTCACTCCATATACACACATGTTCTGTCGCTTCCTAGGTGCCACGATACTCTTTTGGATCGCTTCGATCTGGGCGCCACGAGAGCGCATCGATCGCAAGGATTGGGGTAAAATGACCTTAGCCTCGCTGACCGGTATCTTCTTCAACCAAGGGCTCTTTGCCATAGGCATGTCAATGACCTCGCCTGTCAATCAGTCACTCGTTGCCACATTAGGGCCCATCGTCACCATGCTCCTCGCAGCTGTCGTACTCAAGGAACCGATCACACGGCTCAAGGGGATCGGCGTACTCATCGGGGCCTCAGGAGCCCTGCTCCTCATATCTACCAACGGCTCCTCCACCGTAGGCTCTACGCTAGGCGACTTGATCTGCGCCACAGCAACCGTCTCCTACGCCATCTACCTAACTTCCTTCAAGACACTCATACAAAAGTACCACCCGGTTACCTTGATGAAGTGGCTCTTTGTCATCTCCCTCCTCGGATCCGCTCCGATGGGCGTACGTGACATGATACGCACCGAGTGGAGCACCTTCGATGCGACCTTCTACGGGCAGCTAGCCTTCGTCGTCGTGGGCGCCACCTTTGTCGCCTACCTTTTACTGCTCTTCGCACAGCGAGGCTTGCGCCCTACCGTCGTCAGCATCTACAACTACGGCATCCCCGTCATCGCCTCGATGCTGGCCGTCATGATGGGTCAAGACCAACTCACACTCACCAAAGTAGCCTCCGCTATCCTCATCCTGCTCGGGGTCTTTATGGTAACCCGCAGCAAAAGCCGCCAGCAACTCCTCCGCGAGCAGCTCAGCAACGAGTAGCCCCCTTCGAGGCTCTCGCAAGAAAACACGCGATCCGATATAACCGCCACGTAGGAAATCCAAATTCCTATGTGGCGATTCTGTTTTTATTGCTGTCCGATTACTCGATTTCGACCAATCTACAGTTTCCTTCGTATGAAACTCTAGTTTCTCACCTATAAAACTTTAGTTTCACGCTGACGAACAAACAGTTAGCTTACTTCTGCAGGGCAACTTACTCGATTTCCCCTCAAAAAACTTTCGGACAGCAATATTTATAGTCTCAGTTGGCAGGGCTGACGCATTATAATCGCCTTTTCAGACGAAACTCATTAGCGACAAGCGAGAGGATAGATGAGGTTACCATATATAATGTGTCACCTCTGCCATCTAATCTCTTCGATCTCTAATCTCTAACTTCTAACCTCTAATCTCTATTTACATATCTTTACGGGGAGATTCGTCCGATCCCATCCTTTCTTGAATATCCACGTGGACATTTTTTATTTTCCACGTGGGCGTCAAAAAATTCCTCCGAAGTTTCATTTGATTCCTCCGAAGTTTCATTTGATTCTTCCGAAGTTTTATTTCGCGCCCACGTGAAGAATTTTCCTTTTCCACGTGGGTATTTCAAAATCCCCACGTGGAAATCAGTTTTCCTCGACACAGTGTCGTTTCTATATGTAGCCAGCTCTAAATTATCGTAACCAACCGACGTCAAATTTGCCCAGCCCGTGTCGACGCCTCATAATCGCTCCGTCAGGAGCTACACATGAACGACAAGCGAGGCATATAGCGGTAGATGAACTCATCGTATATAATGCGTCAGCCCTGAAGGAGAAGTGGAGGGGCAGTGGCTGATCGTGTGATTTCATTACCTTTGTATCGGTGTGGCTGTCACTGATGAGTCGCACTCTACTGCTCAGCAGATCCTATGGCACAAGATCTACACGACAAGACTACCGATGGGCACATGCCGTCGTCTCGCTCACAGCGTATCGCTCGCAATACGCTCTTTCTCTTTGTGCGCATGGCGGTGGTCACCCTTCTCTCCCTCTACATCTCCCGTGTACTCCTGGCTGCACTCGGCGTGGAGGACTTCGGCATCTACCAGGTGGTGGGGAGCTTGGTGACGGCCTTTGGCTTTATCAATGGAGCGATGGTCTCCGCGACACAGCGCTTCTACTCCTACGAGCTGGGTCGAAGCAACTACCCAGGCGTAGGGCGCATCTACAGTGTCTCGATCGTGGTCCAGTTACTGTTGGTCTTGCTCGTATGCGCTATCGCCATCCCCTTCGGTCTATGGTACGTACCCAACAACCTCGTGGCACCGCCCGAACGTATGACGGTGGCACTGTGGATCTATTTTATATCCTTGGGGACCTTTGTGGTCAATATGCTGCTCACTCCGTTCCAAAGCCTCATCGTCTCACACGAGCGGATGAATCTCTTTGCTCTGCTCAGCATCGTAGACATCGCTCTGCGGCTTGGTGCCGTGCTGCTCCTCAAGAGCTATGCTGGCGACCAACTCCTCCTCTACCCGATCCTACTTCTTGCCGTCAGCGGCGTGATGGCACTCTGCTATGTGGGGAGCACGAGACGACTCTTTCGTCAGGTACACTTCCGCTGGGTACGAGACCGGTCTGCCTATCGCGAGATACTTGCCTACTCGGGGTGGAATCTCTTTGGCAATCTAGCTGCTGTGGCGCAGACGCAGGGTATCAACATCGTCTACAACTACTTCTTCGGACCACTGCTGAACGCTGCTTTTGGCATTGTCAACTCGGTACGCAGTGCGCTGATTAGCTTTTCTAATAACTACCAGATGGCGGCTAATCCGCAGATCATCAAGTCGTACGCGGCTGCCGAGTATGGCTACCTCCACAAGCTCATTTGCGCCAGTGCTAAGATTTCCTACCTGCTGATGCTTTGCGTGGTAATACCCTTTGCGCTAGACCTCGATTTACTGCTGCGCTTATGGTTGGTCAAGCCGCCTGAGTATGCTTCGCTACTGCTCCAGCTGACGCTCATCGTAATGCTCATAGAGAGCCTCTCGGGAGCGCTGATGACAGGCATCCAAGCGACAGGACGTGTGCGCACTTACCAAGTGTTGGTCGGGGGGATGATCATCATGATCCTACCGCTCTCTATGCTCGCCTTTTGGCTGGGTGCCCCTCCTGAGTACTCGGTATACATTAATATAGTAGTCTCTATATCGTGCCTGGCGGTGCGACTGGCACTCTCCTATAAGTATCACGCGCTAGGCGTCGGCTACTACCTCAAGCGTGTGGTGCTACCCATCTTACCACCGACCATCGTCATGCTACTAGGTGCTTACCTCTATCGGCGCCTACTCCCATACGTTGGCTCTATCTGGGGACTCTTGGTAGCCTCGATCTTACTCGGCGGGCTGTGTGTCGTGGTGATCCTAACACTCTCGCTGACAGCCGAAGAGAGACAACTCGTCAAGGGCTATCTGCATCTCTCCAAAAGGCGACAGGCCCCAAACGACTGACTAGACTAAGCAAAATGACGACAAAACGGATCCATATACTGACGCACCCCCTAGGGGCCAACTATGGCGGTATCATGCAGGCGTATGCGTTGCAACAGGCCTTGCGTAAGATGGGTTATGAGCCTGTAACGCTAGACATCCCCTTCGACCGACGCTCTCCGCTAAGGCGATGGGCTAAGTCACGACTCCTAGCACTAACGCATATACCCTACGACCAGTCTAAGCGATCGGAGCGTACTGTACTGCAGCACACAGCACGCTTCGTAGAGCAGCACATCACGCTCTCGCCACCACTCCGCAGTGACACAGAGCTACGGGAGTACTACCGCCAGCAGCCCGCCCATGCTTATATCGTGGGGAGTGATCAGGTGTGGCGACAGGAGTTCGTTCCGATGCTCGACGACTACTTCTTTCGCTTCATTCCCGAGACAGACGATGTGCGACGGATCGCCTACGCCGCCTCCTTTGGCGTGGATCCGATCGACATTGCTCCCGAGCGAACGGCTCTTTACAGCGATCTCTTGAGCCACTTTGTGGCGATCTCCGTGCGTGAGCACTCTGCTGTGCCGATTTTGGAGCAGCGGTTTGGTGCTTCAGCGCAGTGGGTGCTAGACCCGACGATGCTCCTCACGAGGGATGAGTATATCGACCTATTAGGATTGCGGGTGGAGCCTTCGAGCGAGGTCTTTGCCTATATGCTTACCGACACACCTCACAAGGAGGCGCTTGCCCAGCAGGTAGCAGAGGCGCAGCATACCACCTACCGCCTCTTCTCGCCGTGGCGGCACTGGAGCGCACGAGGCGGGAGTCTAGAGGCGTGCATCTTACCTCCCGTAGAGGCCTGGCTCGAGGGGATCCTCAACGCTCGGTGTGTGGTGACAGACTCCTTTCATGGGGTGGCCTTCTCGCTCATCTTTGGCAAGCCTTTTGTCGCTATCGTCAATAACCGTGGCGGCTGCAGTCGCTTTGACTCGCTTATCAAGGTTTTCGGCTTGGAGAGCCATCAGGAGGGAGCGTACGAACTAGTCAGCTCGCCTCAGCTCTACGATGTAAAAGCTATAGCGCAGACGATGGCGCAACATCGTGCAGACTCTACGGACTTCCTACAGACCGCCTTAAAGTAAAGGAGTGCCTTATTTGTCACGAGAAGAGTCTCTTGAACCACTATTTATACGTATCTTTGCCCTTGCTAAAATAGATAATATAGTAACCAACTGAAGGGAAAAGCTTTCGAAGTGAGAGAAAAGAGCTTTGCCCTGTCTCTTTTGGAATCCCCCCCCTAAGCAAATCATACAACGCATCTACTTAAAAATGAAGTTTTCAGCTCAAACCCATATAGGAACTCTTCTAGTAGTGGCACTCTGCCTTATAACGACTTCATGCGCGTCACGCAAAGATGTCGTCTACCTGCAAGATGCCTCCATAGGCTCTCAGAGCCAGTACAGTGTACCCGTCTTGCGTATTGCCAAGGGCGATATGCTCGGCATCACGGTCAACTCCAAGAATCGAGAGCTCTCTGACCCCTTTAACCTTCCAATGGTCGGATACTACAATGCGTTCGGCATCTCAGCGTCTAATACCCAGCAAGGCTACATGGTGGACGATGAGGGTTACATTGCTTTTCCAGCACTAGGACGTGTCCATGTGGAGGGACTAACCCGCAATGAACTCAACACGAAGATCGCCACAGCACTCCGCGACAAAGGCTTCCTCAACGATGCGACCGTCACAGTCTCTCTGCTCAATGCTCAGATCTCTGTACTGGGCGAGGTGGCTCGTCCGGGTCGCTTCCCTATGGTAAGTGATCAGGTCTCCCTCCTAGACGCTATCGCTATGGCGGGCGACCTAACCATACAGGGGCGCAGAGACAACGTACTAGTCATACGAGAGATAGACGGAGAGCGATACATCGTAGCTCACGACTTGCGCAGCAACAAGATATTTGAGTCTCCATGCTACTTCCTCCGTCAGGGAGACATCGTATATGTGGAGCCAAACGATGCCAAAGCACAAACAGCTAGTATCAATCCTAACAATAACGTGGGGACTTGGCTCAGCGTGGTCAGTACAGCGACCTCTCTGACCACCTTCGTCTTCACGATTATAGCTAGCCAGAAGAGATAAGCACCTCTGGCTCTAACTACTACTCAGCACGGTTTATTAGCATGGAATACCCCACAACTTCTAACCAGCAGGAGCCTATACACTCCTCTGAGGAGGTCAGCACATTCTCCCTACGAGATATTCTGGTGATCCTTCAGGGCAACTGGCTCTTCATACTGTTATCATTCCTCGTTTGCCTGGCACTAGGATTTCTCTATATCAAGTCCTCATCCCATCAATACAGTCGCTCTGCGAGTCTCTTGATCAAGAGTGAGACCTCGATCAACTCTGCCATAGCGCAGCTAGCGCAGTTTACGGGAGACAAGCACTCCTACAGCGATGATGTCTCTAATCAGATCATTATCTTAGGCACCGAGCGTGTCGTCAGCGAGACCGTACGTCGCCTCGGACTAGATGTGCAGTACCATTACGATGCAGGGCTACGAGAGAGAGACCTCTACAAGCAGTCGCCCGTATACATTCGCTTTGTCGATGCTGATCCAGACGAAAAGGTCAGCCTCCGTGTCAAGCTGGACAAAGATGATGCAGACAACCAAGTGATCCTCTACGACATCAAAAGTTCACTGACCGGCAAGGTGCAAGAGCCTATCGTCGCAATGCTAGGCGATACCATCGCTACGCCCGTTGGCAAGATAGTCGTAGAGAGCACACCATACTACAGCAACTTCTCAAACTACGAAGTAGTGAAGGTGCAAAAAGACAACTTCAATGCGGTCGTGCGTAGCTATATGAAGGCGCTCCAAGTATCTCTCCAGCAGAAGGACGCCTCCGTCATCAAGCTCACCATACAGTCGGGCAATCCACAGCTGGCTGAGGACTTTCTCTCCACACTCATCCTCGTCTACACAGAGCTAGAGCGCTCGGACAAGGTCAAGATAGCCGAGAGTACGCAGCGCTTTGTCGATGATCGCCTAGCTATCATTAGCTCCGAACTGGGGCAAGTCGATGCGGAGATCGAAGGCTTCAAGCAGTCGCAGCAGATCGCCGACATACAGGCCGAAGCGCAAGAGTACATCAAGGGCAGCTCGGAAGTCAAGACGCGGCTTGTCGAGCTAAACAATAGTATCTCCATCGCTCAGTTTGTCCGAGGGCACCTTAAGGACAAGAATCAGATGGAGTCTCTCATTCCAGCCAATGTGGGTATTGCCTCTCCGGCTATCGAAGCGGCTATCGCTAAGTACAACGAACTACTGCTCAAGCGTGACCAGCTACAAACTAACTCTAGTAGCCAGAACCCGCTCGTTCAGGAGCTCAACACCCAGCTCGCAGCTCAGAGACTCTCTATCATCACATCCATAGACAACCTCATATCGACACTCGAGGT
Source organism: Porphyromonas vaginalis (assembly GCF_958301595.1). NCBI lineage: Bacteria > Pseudomonadati > Bacteroidota > Bacteroidia > Bacteroidales > Porphyromonadaceae > Porphyromonas > Porphyromonas vaginalis. The sequence continues at coordinate 57,220 of NZ_CATQJU010000001.1, forward strand.
GGAGCGTCAAGGCATTCTCTCCGAGCAGTCTAGCTACAAGGGGCGTATCACCTCTGTGCCTATGCAGGAGCGCATCGTGGGGAGCATCTACCGACAGCAGAAGATCAAGGAGGAGCTCTACCTCTTCCTCCTCAACGTACGGGAGCAAAACGCACTCTCTATCGAAGCTGCCGAGTCTAACGCTCGTCTCATCCAGGCTCCCACAGGTCCTGCCGAGCCAGTCAGTCCTCGTGTACCGATCATCATGCTCGCTGCTGGTCTGCTCGGTCTACTGATCCCAGCTGCCGTACTATATATACGAGGCATCGCCAATAATAGGATACGAGGTAAGGCAGACATAGAGCTCTACACCACCATCCCCGTGCTAGGCGAGATACCTCACTACAAGGCATCCAAGAAGCATATCAAGCAGATAGAGGAGCAGATCAAAGATAAACTTGTAGGACTAAGCAGTAAGGAGCGAAACGAGATCATAGACCAAGCAGCTCGTATGTTCATCGTCGGGCATCACAGACGTAGTCTCGTCTCCGAGGCTTTCACCGTCGTACGCTCCAATATCTCTTTCCTCACACCCGACCACGATGCACCTAACAAGCGCATCCTAGTCACCTCTGCTATACCAGGCTCGGGCAAGACCTTTACTTCGTCCAACCTTGCACTGAGCTTAGCACAAGCTGGCAACCGTGTATTGCTGATAGACTGTGACATTCGTAAGAATACGCTCTCGAAGGCCATCGGCATGCACCAAGCTGGACAGTTAGGACTCACATCTTTCCTCTCCGACAGCAAGATAAGCCCAGAGCAGATCATCTCTCCGACCTCTGTGTCTGACTTGCTCTGTGTCGTACCTAGTGGTCCCATACCGCCCAATCCTACAGAGCTACTCATGTCGCCACGGTTTGAGGAGCTACTGCGTTATTCCGATGAGACCTTTGACTATGTCGTACTAGACACGATCCCTGTCCTCAACCTCGCTGACACCCGTGTCATCAGTCATCTGACGGACATCACCATCATGGTCGTTCGTGAGAATCACTTACCACGTCGTCTCCTGCCTGAGTTGGAGAAGCTCTATCGTGAGAAGCGACTCAAGGGACTCAGCATTGTGCTTAACGACGCTGGTGTAGGAGCCTCCTCCTATGGCTATAGTTACGGAAGCTATGGAAGCTACGGAAGCTACGGTAATGAAAAGGAGGATTAAAACGAATCCATTGCTACGGTAGATCTCTAGACACTATGTGGTGGCTGACAAGGCATAAGAAGGTAGACATCGTCGCTGCTGGCTGGCTCGAGGGGATGACAGACATACACTGTCACCTCGTCCCTGCGGTCGATGACGGCAGCCGCTCGCTAGACGAGACCCGCCAGCTCATCGAGGCAATGCGCTCGGTCGGCATCCAGCGCATCATCACCACGCCACACATCTATAGGCGCTATCCGCACAACGACAGCGACACCCTAAGGCAAGAGCTAGAGCGACTGCTCCCTGACCTGTCAGATCTAGATATGCCGCTCACGCTCGGAGCTGAGCACATGCTAGACGAAGGCTTTGAGGCGCACCTCGCCAAGCCTCTGCTCACACTAGGCGACAGCAAGTACCTCCTCGTGGAGACCTCGTTCGTAGGTGCTCCCCTAGACCTTTACCGGCTCATCCAGAGTGTCCTATCGGCAGGTGCCATCCCGATGTTGGCTCATCCTGAGCGATACCTCTATATGGACAATGAGGAGTATAGTCGCCTACGAGGTGCAGGGTGCGCCTTCCAGCTCAACCTCTTCAGCCTCACAGGCATGTATGGAGAGCGTGTTGAGAAGCGCGCACAGCAGCTCCTCGAGCGAGGTCTCTATAGCTTTGTAGGCACAGACACCCATCGCATAGAACGCTTCCGTAAGACGATCGCATCTGCCAAGACTTACGCTCGCTACGAAGAGTCTATACGCGTTCTCATGAGCAATAACCAAACACTCGTGTCTCCACACGAATAATGCACATCTAGAGCATCTCATGTAGTAAAGTTAGAGAGAATAAACCGCCAGCTTATGAACGTCTGCCAGCCCCCCCGCAAAACTAATCGAAGCATGGTTACAGTAAAAACAAAAGAGTTCCTACGCAAATGCTTAGGTAGTCGATATGTCAACTACCGCATTATTGCGCTCATTGACTTACTCTTGAGCATCATAGCCTCGCTGTCTGCTGTCTTTATAGCTAGCTACACGCTTCTTACGCTCACTGGGATTTACTTCCATGAGACTATCATAGAGTACACAGGACTGACACACCCTACCCTTTCTTTTTTGGGGCTTTCGGGAGTGGTTTCGCTGATTGTACTGCTCATCTTTCCCGTTTACAAGGGGATAATCCGCATTCGGACCTTCTCTAATGGCTTTAACTACCTGTGGTTATCACTGAGCAAAGCATTCGTACTGGGGCTGACCTTGGGCATTCTGTCTAGGGGATGGTTCTTTGGCGTGCTACACTTCGCATTAGACACGTTCTTCACGCTTTTCTTCTTGACGGGCTTCAGGATCGTCGTGCAGTTTATCTGGAGCTTTGTCAATGGAGCTCCCACGACGATAAGTCGCACCCCTGCACTCATCTTTGGCGTCAACAATAGATCCTCACAGCTTGCTGACAAACTCGCCAACTCTTATCAGGACAAGGGGCTCTATGTCATAGGGTTCGTCGAGACAGAGCAGCCTACTCAAAGCATGACCGTCGGTGGCAAACCCATCTTCTATACACCAGACACCACCAGCTTCTCCGCACTACTAGACAAGCATCACGTTTCCGTCCTCCTCTTCTCTGGTTACGATGTGCTGCACGAGAATGCCCCCTTTGCATCGATCTGCATAGACCGCAAGATACGCCTCCTCGTCGATCAGGAGCCACGACGCATACTCAACGTAGATAGCCGTCCCCCCATCGAGGAGATACAGATCGAAGACATACTGGGTCGTGAGGCCATCTTCCTCAACATGAAGCCTATCTCGGAGGCACTACACGACAAGACGATTCTCGTCACGGGAGCCACAGGCTCTATCGGTAGTGAGATAGTCCGTCAGCTCGCCCGCCTAGAGCCTCAGCTCATCGTGCTCTTTGACATCGCAGAGACTCCGATGCACGAATTGCGCCTAGAGCTACAGAGATGCTATCCTGACGGACACTTCGCCTATGTCATGGGAGACATACGCAACCCTCAGCGACTAGACTTTGTCATGCGGCGGTTCCACCCCGACAAAGTCTTTCACGCAGCTGCCTACAAGCACGTACCGCTCATGGAGGAAAACCCTTGTGAAGCTGTCTCTACCAATATCGTCGGCACCTTCAACATAGCGAGCAAATGTCTCGAGTATGGCGTCGATCAGATGGTCATGCTATCGACAGACAAAGCGGTCAATCCGAGTAGCGTCATGGGAGCTACCAAGCGCTTCTGTGAGATGATCGTCCAGAGCTTAGACCTAGCGATCAAACGAGGAGAGGTCCAAGCGACTGTGCCGACACGCTTTGCGACAACCCGCTTCGGCAATGTGCTTAACTCGGCCGGCTCCGTCATCCCCACCTTCAAGCGTCAGCTACAGCGTGGCGGTCCTCTCACGGTCACCGATCCACGCATCGAGCGTTACTTCATGACCATCCCCGAGGCTAGCCAGCTAGTCCTAGAGGCTAGTATGCTCTCACATGGAGGCGAGGTCTTCGTCTTTGATATGGGTGATCTAGTCAAGATCGCCGATCTCGCTAAGCGCATGATACGCCTAGCAGGCTACGAACCAGACAAAGACATCAAGATCGTCTACACGGGGCTACGACCTGGTGAGAAGCTCTACGAGGAGACTATCCACGACAAGGAGAAAGACCTCCCCACGGCACACAATAAGATTCACATCGTACAGACCCGTGAGGAGTCGTTCGAGCGCATCCACCTGATGGTGTTGCTCTTCCGGCAGTTGGCACGTCAAGGAGATGTAGATGGTGTCGTCTACCTGCTCAAGCAGGCAATCCCAGAGTATAAGAGTCTCAATAGCGAGCTTTTTGCCTCCTTCGAGCGTGGCGAGCATATCCCCTTCGATCTCGAGGAGGAGCTAAGCAAGGTCGCCGCAGATCAGTCGCAACATAAGATAATGTAGTACAGACCGCCACGCGGACAGCCCCACCAGTTCGCCCATTTATCGTCATGAGACAATCTAGTAGGAGGTAAGCACCTAGACGCTTGCCTCCTATTTTTTGTATTTATCCCCCTCAACTATCAGCAGGGCTACATGAGAGCGGAAAGGCTCTCGATAAACTGCTTATTTGCTCTGTATCAAGTGGTAAGTAGTGCCTACTCCTTGCTAGTCTATTTGGGGTAACTTGTCATCCGAATCGGTCAGTTCGCTCATTTTGTGAAGATTTTTGCCAAGAGCACTTGTCAATTGGAGAAGTTTGCGTACCTTTGTCGTACCAAGATATAGGTATCTAGTCCAAGCATCAAGATAAAGTAGTGGAGGCACTCTATAGAACACACGACTACCTGCTGCGCAACCTGAGCAATCCGATACAGCGCAGCCTCTTTGGCGAGATTGATTTCTCCGCCCCGCTCATCGGCATCTATGGCTGTCGTGGTGTGGGCAAGACAACCTTCCTGCTAGACTACGCTGCGAGGACTTTTGGGTCGCTCAATAGAAAGTGTCTCTATGTCAATCTCAACAACTTCCTCTTTACGAGTGAGACGCTTGTAGACTTTGCTAAGACCTTTTACGACCATGGCGGGCGGCATCTGCTGCTAGACCAGATCTATAAGTACCCCTCGTGGCACGAAGATCTGCTAGCGTGCATGCGCTTGATGCCGGATCTGCAGATTATCTACACCACCTCGATCGTACAATACGACTCGGCACTCCCCATCGAGGAGCAGCTGCCAGGAGCTGTCTACCGACTAGACGGCTTCTCGCTCCGTGAGTTCATACAGCTCAAGACGGGGCTTAACCTCCCGCAGGTCACGCTCGAGGAGATACTGAAGGATCACGAGACCATCTCTCGCGAGATCATGGGGATGGTCAATCCGCTCAACTACTTGGCGGACTACACGCACCACGGCTACTACCCCTTCTTCCTCGAGGATCGCAACTACTCGGAGAATCTACTGAAGAATATCAACATGATGCTGGAGGTCGATGTGAGCTTCCTACGCAACCTCGACCAGCGTCTCCTACCCAAGCTACGCAGGCTACTCTACGAGCTGGGGCGCACGGCACCTACCTCGCCCAATATCTCGCAACTCTCGCAGATGATCAGTGCCTCACGCGCTACCATCTCCAACTATATGCACATCCTCTCCGACGCAGGTCTCGTCACGCAGCTATACCGTGTAGGCTCTGAGGCGACCACCCGTAAGCCGGCTATGTGCTATCTGCAAAACACCAATATAGGCTACGCCCTCGTCCCCGAGCCAGTGACCAGTCCTGAGCTTTACTCCACCTTCTTCCTGACGCACCTACATCATGCACACCAAGTCAATGCAGGGGGGCGGGCACAGGTACACTTCGTACTGGACGAGACTTATGAATTTCGCATTGATAAGGAGCTGGGCGGGCGCTATCGTCCCGACCGCTACTACGCAGTGCAAGGCATCCCCATGGGGCATGACAATGTCATCCCGCTATGGCTCTTCGGCTTTATCTACTAAAGCAACATACTAACAACAACACACAAGGAATATCAATACATAGAAATGGCTAATCCAACTAAAAAGACAATGACCTGTGACGGCAACCAAGCGGCCGCACATGTCGCCTACATGTTTAGCGAGGTAGCTGCTATCTACCCTATCACCCCCTCCTCCACGATGGCGGAGTATGTCGATGAGTGGGCAGCTGCAAAGCGTAAGAACATCTTCGGAGAGATCGTCGAGGTACAGGAGATGCAGAGCGAGGCTGGTGCTGCTGGCGCTATGCACGGTGCTCTACAGGCTGGTGCTCTCGGTGTCACCTTTACCGCTTCTCAGGGACTACTCCTGATGCTTCCTAATATGTACAAAGTGGCTGGTGAGCTACTCCCAGGCGTCTACCACGTCGCTGCTCGTACGATTGCATCGCAAGCACTCTCTATCTTCGGTGATCACCAGGACGTGATGAGTGCTCGTATGACGGGTCTCGCACAGCTCTGCACGGGCTCTGTACAGGAGGTCATGGACCTCGCTGCTGTAGCCCACCTCACAGCTATCAAGAGCCGCATACCTTTCATACACTTCTTCGATGGCTTCCGCACATCACACGAGATCCAGAAGATCGAGTACCTCTCTAACGAGGACCTCGAGCCACTCATCGACCAGAAGGCTCTGCGTCAGTTCCGTGAGCGTGCACTCAGTGCGCATGCTCCAGTAGTACGTGGTACTGCTCAGAACGGCGACATCTTCTTCCAGGCTCGTGAGGCTTCCAACCCCTTCTACGATGCAGTCCCCGCTATCGTACAGGACTATATGGATCAGCTAGCTAAGATCACGGGACGTCACTACCACCTCTTCGACTACTACGGAGATCCCGAGGCTGAGCATGTTGTTATCGCTATGGGCTCTGCCACAGAGGCCATCCGCGAGTCTATCGACTACCTACGCGCTCAGGGCAAGAAGGTAGGACTGGTAGCCGTACACCTCTATCGTCCATTTAGCGTAGAGCACTTCCTCGGTGCACTGCCTAAGAGCGTCAAGCGTATCGCTGTCCTCGACCGCACTAAGGAGCCAGGAGCTGCTGGCGATCCGCTTTACCTCGATGTCAAGAACGCTCTCTACACACAGCCCAATGCTCCGCTCGTCGTAGGCGGTCGCTACGGTCTATCGAGCAAGGACACGACACCCGCTCAGATCATCGCCGTCTTTGACAATCTAGCGATGAACGAGCCAAAGGATCAGTTTACCGTTGGCATCGTCGACGACGTCACCTTCAAGTCTCTACCACTAGGCAAGGAGGTCGAGCTCGAGAGCGATGCTTACGAGGCTAAGTTCTTCGGACTAGGTGCTGATGGTACGGTCGGTGCTAACAAGAACTCCGTCAAGATCATTGGCGACAACACCAACAAGTACTGCCAGGCTTACTTCGCATACGACTCTAAGAAGAGCGGTGGCTTTACCGCCTCTCACCTACGCTTTGGCGATCAGCCCATCCGTAGTACCTATCTAGTCGTACGCCCCAACTTCGTCGCTTGCCACGTACCTGCTTACCTACGCATGTACGACGTCCTCGCTGGTCTTCGCAAGGGTGGTACGTTCCTCCTAAACTCTGTCTGGGATCTAGACAGCATCGAGGAGCACCTACCTAACCACATCAAGCGTTACCTCGCTGAGAATGAGATCTCCTTCTACATGATCAATGCTACCGAGATTGCTCAGCGCATTGGTCTAGGCAACCGCACGAACACGATCCTGCAGAGCGCCTTCTTCAAGATCTCTGGCGTCATCCCTTACGATCTAGCCGTAGAGCAGATGAAGAAGTTCATCGTCAAGTCTTACTCTCGCAAGGGTGAGGAGATTGTCAATAAGAACTTCGCAGCCGTCGACGAGGGAGCCAACGTCATCCAGGTTCCCGTCAAGGCTGAGTGGGCTAACCTACCCGACGAGCCTGCTGTCAAGCATACTGGCGACACCGACTTCGTACAGAACGTAGTACGTGTCATCAACGCGCAGAAGGGTGATACACTCCCCGTCTCTGCCTTCGCAGGTCGCGAGGATGGTACCTGGGACTCTGGTACGGCTGACTCGGAGAAGCGTGGTGTCTCTGACCTCGTACCGGTATGGATCGAGGACAACTGTATCCAGTGCAACCAGTGCGCCTTCGTCTGTCCTCACGCTACGATCCGTCCATTCCTACTCAACGAGCAGGAGGCTCAGGGTACCGATGTAGCGCTACTTGATGCTACGGGCAAGGGCTTCAAGGAGGCTGGCCTCAAGTTCCGCATTCAGGTCAACTACCTCGACTGTCTCGGTTGCGCCAACTGCGTCAACACCTGTCCAGGCAATAAGCAGGGCAAGGCGCTCAAGATGGTGCACCTCAACGAGGTTCGCGACAAGCAGTGCGACTGGGACTACATGCGTCATCAGGTGACCAACAAGTCTTACATGGTCGACGTACAGTCCAACGTCAAGAACTCACAGTTTGCACAGCCACTCTTTGAGTACTCTGGAGCTTGCTCTGGTTGTGGTGAGACTCCTTATGTCAAGCTACTAACGCAGCTCTTCGGCACTCGCCAGGTAGTGGCAAACGCTACCGGATGCTCCTCTATCTACTCAGCTTCAGCCCCTTCTACTCCCTACACGACCAATGACCGTGGCGAGGGTCCCGCATGGGCTAACTCTCTCTTTGAGGACAATGCTGAGTTTGGTATGGGTATGTACATCGCCTCTAGCTCGAACCGCAACCGCCTCGTACACCTCGTCAAGGAGGTTCTAGAGGAGGGTAAGGAGCCTATTAGCGATGAGCTACGCCAGCTACTCAGCGAGTGGGTCGAGCAGCGCTTCGATGGCGATGCTTCACAGCAGCTCAGCTACAAGATCCTACCTCTGCTCGATGCTGAGGCTAAGGGTCACATGCACTACATCTACAACCTGCGTCACTACTTCGTCAAGCCCTCACAGTGGATCATCGGTGGTGACGGATGGGCATACGATATCGGCTTCGGAGGTCTCGACCACGTACTCGCTTCGGGCAAGAACGTCAACGTCCTCGTACTCGATACGGAGGTCTACTCTAATACGGGTGGACAATCCTCTAAGAGTACACCTCTGGGCGCTATCGCTAAGTTTGCCGCATCAGGTAAGCGTGTCCGCAAGAAGGATCTAGGTCTCATCGCAACCACCTACGGTTACGTCTATGTAGCTCAGATCGCTATGGGCGCCAACCCCGCTCAGACGCTCAAGGTACTCCGCGAGGCTGAGGCTTACGAGGGTCCATCACTCGTGATCGCTTACTCACCCTGTATCTCACACGGACTCAAGGGTGGTATGGGCAATGCACAGAACGAGCAGAAGCGCGCCGTAGAGTGTGGTTACTGGCACCTCTGGCATCACGACCCACGTCTTGAGCAGGAGGGCAAGAACCCCTTCGTACTCGACAGCAAGGAGCCAGACTTCTCAAAGTTCAAGGACTTCCTCAAGGGCGAGGTACGCTACGCTTCACTCTTCAAGATGTACCCAGAGATTGCTGAGGAGCTAGCCAACGAGTCACTCCGCTCCGCTTACAAGCGCTACAGCACCTACGTACGTATCTCATCTACCGAGTGGGAAAACAACTACGGTCCTCTCGCTGACATCCTCGATGCCAAGCCCGAGCCCACCACGCCTGAGGAGGTACATGCCGTAGACCTCACCTAGTCAATCTGACTATCCCGAGCCTGCGGCGTAAGCTCAGCAGGCTCCCCAACATAGCAAAGCCGTGTAGCCATCCGAGCTACACGGCTTTTGTTGTGCTTACGCTCCGCATCTCTTCCACCCTCTTCCGCCCCCTCCCGCACAAACGGTTTGTAGCCAGCTCCCAAAGGCATGGGAGCAAATCGTTCCACCACGCATGGAATAAAAAATTATTGCTGTCCGATAAAAGTTTTTCAGAGAAAGAAAAGCTTCCTATTTCATCGGACAGCCGAGTTCCCAGCTTGTCAGATCTCTGATGATAGCAGAGAGTCCATCAAATATCTATTATAAAGGATTTCTCCCTAATATAGAGCTAATCAGACGGTGAAAAGGATGTCTATCTTTATCGGACAGCCGATTTACTCGCTGAAAGACATTTGCTTAGGAGGCGACACTGTTGAAAAACTAGTGATATTTGGAGTTCAAGAAGGTGTTTTACTCAAAAGGGGGCTTGGAAATCAAAAATAGAAAGCTCAACCGCTTCAATTCTACAGTTGAGCCCCCTCGAGATGTCCTTTCTGACTTCGCAAATTCCACCGTAAGAAGTGATATTTTCGGTTTTAATTGCTACCTTTGTTATGTCGAATTTTTGCTTACTTGTTATGTTTGCAGCACCAAGATAGGTGAGATTTCTGACATATCCAAGTGTTTTGAGAACTTTGTTTCTTAGGCACTTGTAGTTCTCACAAGAATTTATGTTGCGGAATTAAGGGAATTAAACTATTATCGTTATGTGGCCTTTTGATTATTTCAAAAAGAAGCGTGAAAAGGAAGAACAAGAACGCCGTCGCGCTGAAGAACAAGCTCGCCAGCAAAAGCTGGAGGAAGAGCGAATTGCACGTGAAAGAGAACGTAGGTTGGAAGAGAACCGTCGTAAAGAACTTGAACGTCAAGCCAAACTGAAAGCAGAACGTGAGCAGAAAGAGTCTATACAGCCTTTCACATTCCGTTCCAATTGCCATCAGCGTTATGAAAATGACAATCCTGTAATGGGTTTACAGGAGTGTATTCGTACTGTCAGTTTGGTAAAGAATACTGATGGTTGCCCTGGTTACAAACTAGAACCAGGCGTTGGTTATATCGTAAAGATATACAATGATGACCTTGGTAAGCCGAATATGTCAGACAAACCAATGAAGGTCGTAACAAAATCGGCAGACATGGTAGAATTGCGAGGTTTTCCTATCGAGGCACGTTCTCCTTTTGGTTGGCAAGAAGTAGATTACAGCGACTATGGTTTTGTAGTTTATTATAAAAACGGACAGGTTGAAAAATGTGTTCTGCATATGTATGACAGAAACATTAGATTGGAGTATATGACAAAATCTGAATCCGCTTCAACAACTAAGACTAATTCGTCTATTGCAAATGCTTCAGAGTCTTATAAACTTACAGAAACTGAAACACTTGTTAAAGAAGCTTTGTCCAATCTTAGGGCAGGAAGGGATGGTGACGATACCTATCATCCTTTATTTAAGGCTTGGCGTTCCTTCCAACGTGACCCCGAACAATTGCAAAGAATCCAAGATGAAGGCTCTTTCGGTATGGCTTTCATGATTTTTTTGTCGTTCGGAACAGTTTCTGATATAGATGACAAGCAGCAACTTGCAAGCATTGCATATCTTTTCCTTAGCAAGGCTATTGAAAAGAATAGTAATGATGTCAACCTCTATAAGAACCGCATATTGCTGATGATGTTGAATAACGAAGCATTTGGCTATACGGTTTCATCTGCAATTAACCCAGGTGGAGGTTTCGATATTTTCAGTATGAATCTACACCCATTCGAGTCAAGAGACGCTATGTATAAAATGGAATATGCGGATCTTATGAAGAGCCCTCAGCTTCTAAGTGTAGACATATTAAGCCAAAGATACTCAGATTTGAAGTACAAAATTGCCAATGGTTTCTTTGGTCAAAACCAAACAAGCCAAACAATTATAGAAAAGGGGCGCGAATTACATAAAAAGGTACTGGATTACATTAGCAAGAAAGTATTGACAGAAGAAGATATTGATTTTTAGTAATATGGCATCTTGGGAACATACAGACATAATCGTTGATGGGCAGCCTGTGAAAGCGCAGGCTCCCATCATCGTTTCGGCAAGTAGAAGTACGGATATTCCTGCATTCTATGCCGATTGTTTTTTTGACCGCTTAAAGAAAGGTTACTCAGCTGAAATAATGAGAACAAAAGTAATACCCTGATGCTTCTGCTCACGGCAGTCATCGCAAACGGACAGACAAAGATGGAAAGGAAAGAAATCAAGCAGACCGCAGGACGTACCGCCCTCGGAGAGTTCGCACCAGAATTTGCCCATCTCAACGATGACATTCTTTTCGGTGAAGTGTGGAACCGTCAGGAAGAGATGAGCCTGCATGACCGCTCGCTTACCACAATTCTCTCACTCGTGGCGCAAGGCATCACCGACTCATCGCTCAAATATCACCTGAATACGGCCAAAGCCAATGGCGTGACCCGACAGGAATTTTCGGAGATGATCACTCACGCCGCTTTCTATGTAGGCTGGCCTAAGGCATGGGCGGTGTTCAACATGGCCAAGGAGGTGTGGACTTCAGACATACAGACCAAAGAAGAATTTCAGGCAAGCACACCCTATCCCATTGGCGAGCCTAACACGGGCTATGCCAAATACTTCATAGGGCTGAGTTATCTCGCTCCGATGGAGGCTGACAAGGGGGCGTGGTAAATGTAACGTTTGAACCCCGTTGCCGCAACCACTGGCACATTCATCACAAAGCCGTTCAGGTGCTCATCTGCGTTGCCGGCCGTGGCTGGTACCAAGAGTGGGGCAAGACACCTGTAGAGCTTTGCCCCGGTGTTGTCATTGCCATCCCTGCCGAAACCAAACACTGGCACGGAGCCGCCAGAGACAGTTGGATGCAGCACCTGACTTACAATACTCACGTTGAGGATAGCTCATCGAACGAATGGTTGGAACCTGTCACTGATGACATCTACGACAAACTCAAATAAGGCATTGCTTTCCTTATAGAAAGTTTATTTCGCGAGTTATTAGCCTACAATCATGCATTTTGAACTAACTAATGTAGAATGTAGTCAAGAAGTAGTGATTTCTATCCGCTGCCTCTGACTACATCCTAATTCTTTCTCTTTCACCGTATTACCCCTTGTTGAAGTAATGTAGTAGGATAATATCGGTGAAAGAAAAAGATAGGAATAAATCAATGGTGTGTACCTCCAAACAGGAATATCGGTGTTATAGAAGTTGCGGGTTGCTGTACCTTATGGCAGACATACTTTCTGAACAAGTGAGCTTCCATGCTGTCCAGCAGAAAGGCGAGGGCGATGATTGCCGAGAGAGGATAAAGCGGTGCATAACCTGTCAATTCATTATCTCTGACCATTGCCTTCTCACCTGCACACATTTCATCAAGGTGCAGGTTGGAAGATTTCTGTATCACTTGTAGCGTGCCGAACGGATGTCTTGCACAGTGCCAAGTCAACGGAGTACGGATGCCACATGCCAACCCCGAGCCCGAGCCCACTACGCCTGAGGAGGTACATGCCGTAGACCTCACCTAGTCTGTCTGACTATCCCGAGCCTGCGGCGTAAGCCCAGCAGGCTCCATCCTTACGGAGGCTCACTCTACTAACGAGCCTCTCCAACATAGCAAAGCCGTGTAGCCATCCGAGCTACACGGCTTTTGTTGAGCTTTATTGCTGTCCGATAAAAGTCCGACCTCCCACGAGGGGAGGTCGTTATGCGGGGTGTACCCATCGGCGCCCCCAGTCGTTCGGGCTACGCCCTCCGACTGGGGTCTAGGATCCGTCCGACCGCGCTGCGGTCGTTCCTCCCTAAGCCTGAGAGCGAAACGTCATTGTCATCTGTTGTGACCTCCACAGGAGGTGATACGAAGGATCCATATTGCGGATACACATCGTTTGTGACCTCCGCAGGAGGTCAGACGAATCATAGCCCCCAGTCGGAGGGCGTAGCCCGAACGACTGGGGGAACAAGACGTCGCCCATTGATCGACCCCTTGTGGGTCGGACTAGGAACAGCAAACACATTTGACTCGATCGAGGGGTCAATAAACTGGCGCATTGCTGTCCGATAAAGATAGACATCCTTTTCACCGTCTGATTAGCTCTATATTAGGGAGAAATCCTTTATAACAGACATTTGATGGACTCTCTGCTATCATCAGAAATCTGACAAGCAGGGAACTCGGCGATCCGATGAAATAGGAAGCTTTTCTTTCGCCGAAAAACTTTTATCGGACAGCAATAGTTGTGCTTACGCTCCGCATCTCTTCCACCCTCTTCCACCCCCTCCCGCACAAACGGCTTGTCGCCAGCTCCCAAAGGCATGGAAGCAAATCGTCCCTCCACGCATGGGATAAAAAAATCCCGCCGTGGGGAGCAAATCGTCCCTCCGTGGGGATCAAATCGTCCCTCCCGAGGGATTTCTTCGTCCCGCCCTAGGGATCGAAAAATTCCTACCTAGGAAAAATAGATTTCCAACGCTGGAAATTTTATTTTCCACCGTTGGAAACTGACCGTTCCTCCGCTGGAACTGAAAAGTTCCTCCCTTGGAACTAAAAAGTTCCAAAGGAGGAACAACTTTTGGAACTCGTCTCTACTACGATACCAGCACGATACGAGCAGGCAAAGATAGAGCGACGTAGTCGTCTAGTCGAACGGTAGGAGACGCACCACGTCGCCCAGTATCGGATAGAAGATGAGTTGATCGAGGACCCTCTGGCCATACGCTTCGATGGCGCGCTGGTAACAGTCGAGCTGTCCCTTATAGCGACCAGCGTAGTGCGGGTTCGTGGGGTCTAGTAGCTGCTGCGTCGTACCCGAGTAGGTCTTGAAGTCTATCAAGACACCCCCCTCGGCCGTCTTCCCATAGCATATCGTGATGGGCAGACCAGTCAATATATACATGTCCACTGTACTCTGGACTAAAGTAAATCTTCATATCTCGTATCTCAAACTATTAGACTTCTCTGATATCACTGCCTTAGGAAGAGGTCGTAGTGCGTCCCATATAGCTGCGCCCGACATATACGGTGTGAGCGAAGCATCAGTTTGGTATCCATACTCTTCTGGACCAAGTAATCGTAGTGCTGAGCATACAGCTCGTGTAGCCGACAGCGGGTATCGATAAAGTCGTTGAACGCTCGAACCGACTCAGCAAAGTTATCAAAAGGGATAGACAAACTGTGCCACTCACAAACGTGGCAAAAGCTCTCCAGACTCCTACAGATCACGCGCTCGCCAGCTTGTCTATAAAGGCTCCCCTTAGAATCGAAACGACTCCTTACCGCCTCGCTACCTAGCGTCTGAAAGCAGGTGAGCGTCATACTTCTAGGCGAGTCTCCCAGCGGAGCAAGCTCCACTAGGAGAAAACGATCTAGATCGACACTCTGCCAGATAAAGCCCACATCGTCTGGCCCCACGTTGTAAACCAGGCCGAGTGTCTCCTTAGCCCTCGTGTGCTGCTCTAGGACTGCGTAAGCGTACTGTTCGCTGCGCAAGAAGGCTGCCAACTGATCACCACCACTCGTCAGCTCTTGCGAGTCGGACGGCTCTACAACAGAGTTATCTGTCGTAACCAGCGCAAAGGTCCTCACACGGCTCTCAGTGCCTAGGAGGAGTTGCGCTAAGGCGGTTAACTTATGATCCATTATATCGCTCATCTTATTTCGATCCATAGCTAATAGCGGAGCGTAGTAAAGAAGGCCGCTATCCGTGGCAGTATGGGCGACCCCTTAGCTACCTTGAACTTATCTATATCTGTGACCACCGTGATGTTTAGGTCATACTTCTCATTTAGCTCATTCATCTTATTGGTAAAGAGCTCCCCATGCTGCGGTTGACCATTGTGAAAGTAGTTGCGCTCCACATAGTAGTGTATCATCTCATGCACGAGTACGCTACGTAGCTGCTCTTCCGTCCAGTCATAGTAGCAAGAGATCAGGATCTTCACATACTTGATCTTACGTCTACTTGGTATCTCAATGAAGCGAAACATACCCAGCTTGGAGTATGACTTCAGCAGAAAAAAGTCTGGCGTAGGTAGCTCATCATCAAAGTACAGCTTGTTGTACTCCTCAAAGCGCTCTGCAAGTATATCTGTCGTTATAATCATAGCTTTAGTAGTTATTAGTTGTGTCACTTTCCACCTTATCCTTGTTCTCGACATAGGCGCATATATCCTGGATGCTTATCACCCCGCGACCACGAAGTCGCTCATTGGCTTTGTAGCCGAAGACCCTCAACTGCTCCTCCAGCTGATAAATCTGCTCTCTCACAGTCTTGAGAGCATCTTGATAGCTACGAGGCGCGAGCTGACCGCTCTTGAACTGCCTCTTCAAGCTCTGCTTCTGAGACCTCAGCTCCTCGATCTGAGGCACCACTCGCTGCTCTAGAGCCTTATAGTCAGCATAGATCTGGCGCACCTCATCGTCATGAAGTCGCATCATCGCACTAGCCCACATATTTTGCCAGCTACTAAGCTCGTTGCGCAGATTCGTTATGTAGGCATTCTGCTGTGCTATACGATGTTCTAGGAAGTGCTCTCTCACATTGCTCGTAAAGTCCTTCTCCCCGCCATCCTCCTCATGCAGGATGTCCAGTAGCTCTTGGAGCGTATAGGCTTGGTAGATCTCCTTAGCTTCGTTGTAGCGCATATTGATCTCCATCAGTGAATCCCAGTAGCGGGCAAAGTAGTAAAGATGTATAGGCTCTGTCTCACCATCCTCGTACAGCTGTCTACAGATAGCAAATTTTGAGTGCGGACTCCCCGTGAGCTCATAGATGAGACTCAGACGGCCACTATCAGAGATCACCATAGAGCCTAAGCAACTACTCCACCACTCTAGATAGACACCAATCGTCGGGGCATCCATGCCTGGAGACTCCGTGTAGGCCAACTTATTCTGGACACTTACAGGCGTGAGAAACATACGACTATCCTGCAGTATGCGCTCTCGATGCGCTAGCAGATAGAAGGCATTGTCGATAAAGAGCTGACGAAGCACCTCCTTCGCTTCAGGCTTCGGAGCTATCCTCCTCCGCCCCATGCCGAAGTGTCGTTCCATCGTCTCTAGCGGTAGCTCATCAGCAACCACCTCCTCAGTTTGTTGCATCTCCTCCTCAGGCTGAGACTCATTAGACGGTTGTTCCTCCCGCTCAGGCTTCGGATAGCACGTCAGGATCGTGCCATCCATCAGTCGGATAGCACCCTCTGGGTGTCTCTCCTCCACAGACTCCTCACGAGATGATGGTTCATAAGATTGTTGTACTGTCATAATTTGGTTTTTAACTAGTTGGTTTATAGGTTAAACGTCTAATTCGCATCCATTCCTCCCACCGTGACCATTATGCGGGGCTCGGTTGGGGCGGTCCGTAGACCGGCTCTTGATGCTAATTGTTCTTGTATTGCAATAAGAAAAAGTCTAGCGTAGGTAGATCATCCTCAAAGTACAGCCGGTTATGCTCCTTCTTAGAGATCCAATCTTACATACTCCTCCCCATCGACACTCCTTGCCTGTCCATTGTTCTGGACATAGAAACGTATATCATACAGTTCTATCCCCTCATCACTAAATCGCTCTTTGACATTGTATTCGAAGCCATACAACTGACTCTTTAGCTGATCGATTTGCTTGTTTAGAGGCTTGAGGGCAAACTGATAGCTACGAGGCGTCAGCTGCTCGCTCCGGAGCTGCCGCTTCAAGCTCTGCTTCTGTCGCCTCAGCTCCTCGATCTGCGCCTTCACCCGCTGCTCTAGATCCTCATAGTCGGCATAGATCTGGCGCACCTCACTGTCATGCAGCCGTAGCACCGCATGCTCATATTTATATCTCCATCTCCGCTCCTCCCTGTAGTGATGCTCCACCCGCTCGGTCAGTTGCTCTATACGATGATGTAGAAATAGCTCTCTCACATTGCTCGTAAAGTCCTTCTCACCGCCATCCTCCTCATGCAGGATGTCCAGTAGCTCTTGGAGCGTATAGGCTTGGTAGATCTGCTTAGCTTCATCATAGCGCGTATTGATCTGCATCAGCGACTGCCAGTATTTGGAAAAGCTAGAGAGCCGTATAGGAGCCGACTCACCACGCTCATAGAGTTGACCACAGCTATTAGACCCCGTGAGCGGACTCCCCGCAATCTGATAAACGAGACTCATACGGCCACCATCAGAGATCACCATAGTGCCTAGGCAATGACTCCACCACTCTAGGTAGATGCCGATAGTCGGATGGTGAAAACCTGACGTGCCCGTGTAGGCCAAGCCATTGTGCGCCACGATGGGTGTGAGAAACATACGACTATCCTGCAGTATGCGCTCTCGATGCGCTAGCAGATAGAAGGCATTGTCCTTAAAGAGCTGACGAAGCTCCTCTTGCTCTTCCTGCACCACAGGCTTCGGAGCTATCCTCCTCCGCCCTATGCTGAAGTATTCCCCCGTCCTGTCTAGCTGTAGCTCATCAGCTACCACCTCCTGTGACATCTCCTCCTCGGGCTTCGGATAGCACGTCAGGATCGTGCCATCCATCAGGCGAATAGCACCCTCTGGATGCGTCTCCTCCTCAGACTCGTCAGTAGCAGATGGTACCCTCGTCTCACTCTGTGGCTCAGATGAGGACATAGCAATAGCGTGAGAAGTTACCTCTGGCAACTCCTCACGAGACGATGGTTCATAAGATTGTTGTGCTGTCATAATTTGGTTTTTAACTAGTTGGTTTATAGGTTAAACGTCTAATTCGCATCCATTCTTCCCACCGTGACCATTATGCAAGGCTCGGTTGGGGCGGTCCGTAGACCGGCTCTTAATGCTAAACTAATCGCAACTCAGCTATCGATGGTGTCACGCACGAGTAGAAGTTTACCGCGATACAACTACAAAGTAGTAGCGATACGACCACAAACTAATCGTGAATCGACCTCTCCGATCTTGAATTGCAGTGCAAACATACGTATAATTTTCGAGATATGCAAGTTTTTCGTGTTAAGGAACGCTACGAAATCCGTTAAGAAGTCTGAATGTCGGAAGTTATCTCGGACTCAAATATCATCCTCCGCACAGAAAGAAGCACCCCTCCGACGAGGAAATATCATTTGCCACGTGAGCTATTTGAAAATTCCTACCTCTATATAATGTGTCAGCTCTGCCCTCTAATCTCTAACCTCTAATCTCTATTTACATATCTTTACGGGGAAATTTGTCCGATCCCCGCCTTTCTCGAATATCCACGTGGGGAATCTCAAATCTCCACGTGGAAGTTTTTTATTTTCCACGTGGGCGTGAAATAAAACTTCGGAGGAATCAAATGAAACTTCGGAGGAAACGAATGAAACTTCGGAGGAATTTTTTCTTTCTCACGTGGGGATTTCAAAATATCCACGTGGAAATCACTTTTCCCCGACACAGCTCCGTTTTGATATGTAGTCGGCTCTAAATTATTGTTATGAGTCGACGTTGAATTTGCCCAGCCTGGGCTGACACATCATAATCGTTTTTTTCAGGAGCTACAGATCAGCGACAAACGAAAAGTCGAGAGGTAAATGAGCTCATTGTATATAATGCGTCGACCCTGACAGCCTCCTCTCAGCAACCGTTTTTTCAATACCTTTGATCCATATAAGACTGTTGCAAAAGTCAACAGTCTCCGTATACAGATTGTTGGCACCGTCCACAATCCCCAACTCACTAAGTAACACAGCAAAGATCAAAGCGTATGACGACAGAGAACTTAACAGCTAAGAGGCAAGAACTAAAGGCCCTGAAGGATCAACTGAACCACATCTGGGAGGAGTACAAAAAAGCACGAGAGGAGCTGATACCCCAGGTCACCACACTCCTCGCAGACTATCTCGAGAGTCATCAGCTGGAAGAGCTGACATGGGATCTCCCCACCTCCCCCTATGACCACGACGAAGAGCAAACGATCCTGCGCGCCTTTGACCTACACCCGGATGGGTATAGCGTACATAATCTATATCCTGTCGCTGGAGTGAAGCGTAGCGAGACGGGCGTCAACCTCATCCTCTGTCGTAATTGGCGCCTGACCGAACGCTTTGAGTACCCTCTCTCCACTCAAAACTTCATTAGAGATCCTCAAGACTCATCTGTTTTCGTCGGGATCAACTTTTGCAATCACGACTTCATCACGGCCTTGCTCAAGAAAGCCCTCGACAAAGAGACCCTAGAGCGACAGAGCGACATCCTCAGCCTCACGACAAAGATGTCCGAATGGTATCAAGAGCTCATGGACCTTCGCAAATCATTTGTCTCCGTCCTCAACCGCCTTTTTCTGGACCTACTAGGCGAGGAGGGCGAGGTCTCGTGGAGCGAAGAGGAGATAGCCCCAGAGCTCAAGTCTAGCCTGACCCTCTATCAGGATCGGTATGACTGGAGCTATCGCGAAGAGTACCCCATAGTGGGCGTTCACACGTATGATGGAGAAGCTTACCTCGACATAGACGATGGCTGGGAGGGGTACGAACTCACTTTCGGACCCGAGATCAGCGACGAGCCTGAAGAGATGTACTACCTTCACTACAACGATTATCTCTGCCTGCCAGACATCTACGAGTCGCTCATCACGGCCGTCGAGCAAGCCCTCGCCAGAAACGCGTAAACACGGGATAGAGGCGTAGAATTACCCTTTCGGGTATTGTACGGAGCGTAAAGGCTGACTACCTTTGCGGGTGTGTAAAGGAGGGGTCTTTGGGGAGAGGTTCTTTTCGTAAGGGCTACACCCAAACACCCTCATATCTCTATCAAGACAACAAGAAGCGATGACCGAAAGCCACCTCCCTGCGAAGGATCGTAAAGCGATGACCGAAAGCTCTTTCCCTGTGATGGATCGTAAGACGACGTTCGTGAGACTCATACTTTCACTTCTCCTCGTGGTGTCCTCGACCGTGGCATCGATCGCACAAGAGCGCATCGGCACCGTGACTGGGGAGGTGACCACGACAACGGGCGAGGCTCTGGTCAATGCTGTGGTTCTCTTCACCAGTAGTCAGGACTCCACGCACTGCTTCCCCGCTGTCTGTGATGGGAATGGGCACTTTTACCAAGAGCTACCCCTCGGAGCTTATTCGTATAGAGTCTCTTACCTCGGCGCCAATTATACCCCTGAGCGAAATCAAGTAGAGGTGAGCAAGGAGCCTACAAACCCTCTGAGCATCGTCATAGCGCCTGCCGCTCAAGCACTCGATGAGGTGGTCGTAGTTGCCAAGCGTCCATTTGTCTCATATAGTGGCGGTGTGGCTCGCTATAACCTTTTGGCTAATCCAGCAGCCATCGGCGGGAATCTTTTGGACGGGCTCAAGCTAATCCCTGGAGTACAAGTGGAGGAGCGTGGAGGGCTCTCTGTCTATGGCTTCTACACACTCACGGTAGCTGTCAATGGTCGTATACTACGACTCTCCCCTGAGGAGGTCCAAGCTTACCTCAGCTCTCTGAGCGTGGAGGATGCCGAGCGGATCGAGCTCATTCGCCATCCAGGACCCGAGTATGGTGTGCAGAGCGGTGCCATCCTCAACGTCATCACAAAGGGAAACCCTCGAGAGGGGCTCAATGCTTTTATCTCGGCCGACGCAAGCTATCGGAGGAAGGTGTCGGAGGGCGGTCGGCTCAAGCTCAACTATAATAAGGATAACAAGCGAAGCTACGTAGCGTACCAAGTCTTTGACAATCGTCGTCTAGAGTCCCTCACGACTACGTTAGGTGCTGACACAACGAGCACATCGCCTCATCGTGGACAGGCTATGCAGGCGGGCTTTGAGTGGCAGATCTCTCCACAGCAGCTCTTTGACATACGGCTGCACGGATCGCTCTCTGATGAGCATATAGACTATAGTCGGGGGTATCACACCGATATGAGACGTATGGTCGGGGCCGTCAATCTCTATCACTCCCTCTCTGCAGATAGTTGGGTCTGGAAGAGCTACGCCGACTACACCTCCAGTAGCAATCATCGCACCTACTCTCACAGTGACAGCGAGCTACAAGATCGGTATCACTACCTTCGTCTATCAACGAACTATACCTACCGCTTTACCCCTTCACTAGTCGGACTCCTCGGGGTAACGCAAAACAATATCTGGTTTGCGACACAAGCCCCCACAGCTCCCAACAAAGTCAATGAGCGATACTATGAGAGCAACAGCTCTGCTTATGTCACGCTGCGCTACCACAAAGGAGCACTCGACAGCTACGGTGGAGTACAGCTCAACTACGACCACCGTACGAGCCAAGCTCAGGGGACTCGCCTACTATCTGACCAAGCGGTGCGCTGGCAACCCTACCTCAATGTTGCCTACGAAATAGCGCGCAACCATCGTCTAGCACTCTCCTTGCAAACTTACTACCAGCGTCCTGCGCTAAGAGATTTGATGCCGTATACCTCCTATGCGGGATTTCTCTATCGTGTCGGCAATGATCGTCTGCAAAGTAGTATGCGCCACAACCTTGCGCTCAACTACAGCTACCGACGGGCTGCGATGCTAGAGGTAAACCTCTCCAACGAGCAGCGCCCCATCGTCGAGTATTTGACGCCATATCAAGGAGGCTATGCCATTACCAAAGGGAATCTAGATTATAGTCGCTACCTGCGTATCGTAGCGGGGGCACCCATACCTATCATCTACCGAGACAACGGCTTGCAGTGGATGGCCACCACTTATCTAGCTTGGCACTTGCAGCGTGACAAGGGGACTATAGACGGGAGCGAGTGCGACCGCACCTTTCACGCATACTATCTCCAGCACAAGCAGTCGCTCAACTTCCCTGCTCAGTGGTACCTTGACGCTCAGATCACCTACTACAGTCCGCTATTTGTCGGAGTCTACAAGACTCAGAGCCAGTGGTGGATCAATCTATCTATTAGCAAGCGCATCGCCTCTTGGAAGCTCTCCCTCTCGTGCTACGACCTGCTGAATAGCAATGTGGCACGGGGCGAAATCATGGGGCTCTCCCAGCCGATAGCCTTCGTCCAGAACTGGTACAGTCCGAAAGTCACGCTTAGCATCAGTTGTACGCTAGGCAATAAGCGCCTCAAGAGCTCTAGCCGTCAGACAGTCAATAGCGAGTCTCGTCTCACCGACTCGGCCAACGAGGGGCTCTCATTTAGCAAGCCTTAAATAGCCATTTAGAAGGCTCTACGGGCGTAGAGCTTCCCTCTCCGTACGGGCGCAATCTATGTCCATACGGGTGGCAATTTATTTTTCATCCAGAGGAAACTCCAGTTTCATACGGAGGAAACTACTCGCCTTAGGGGAGAATACCTTGTTCTAGGTATGCGGTTTGCTTTTTATTTTGGGTGCTTACCCCTATCTTTGCTGGTGTTGGTGGGGATGTCCTACCGACGATCAACCAATCTTTATCTAAAACTTAAATGCAAATGACTATGCAACCTATTATCAATAGCAACTTACCTGAGTTCAAAGTACCCGCATATACCAAGTCCAAGGGCTTCCACGAGGTCTCTAACGAGGACCTCAAGGGGCGCTGGAGCGTACTCTTCTTCTATCCTGGCGACTTCACCTTCGTATGTCCTACGGAGCTAGCTGACCTCGCCGACAACTATGCTGAGTTTCAGCAGATCGGCGTGGACATCTACTCTGTGAGCACTGACTCGCACTTCGTTCACAAGGCTTGGCAGGATGCCAGCGAGGCGGTCAAGAAGGTTCAGTACACGATGCTCGCTGATATGCGCTTCGAGCTGGCTCGCGCCTTCGGCGTGATGATCGAGGAGGCTGGACAGGCTTACCGTGGCACTTTCCTCATTGATCCAGACGGCAAGGTGCGTGTGGCTGAGATCCATGACAACGGCATAGGCCGTGACGCTCAGGAGCTACTGCGCAAGGTGCGCGCGGCTCAGTTTATCTATGAGCACCCAGGCGAGGTGTGCCCCGCTAAGTGGAGACAAGGCGATGCCACTCTCAAGCCTAGCATAGACCTAGTTGGTAAGATCTAACACCTAGATCCACAAGAGACTGTTGCATAAAGGCGAATCGCTGTGTTGCTTTCGGGATTCGGCTTCGGTCACATACGTAGGTATGCTCCCTTCAGACCTCACCCTCAGCGCCTTGCGCTTCATCCTTTCTGCAAAGTCTAGACAATCTTGCAAGCAAGATTGTGAGACTGTAGACTTTTGCATCAGTCTCACATATCAAGACGAGAGGGTTGTGTCGTATACTCACACGAGCGGCACAGCCCTCTACTCTTTCTAAAAAAAACAGCACAATCATGAGACTAGACCAAGATACCTTACAGCAACTGCAAAGCATCTTTGCCTCGCTAAAGCACCGATACACGCTCAGAGCGAAGGCTCCCGAGGGTGATCACTACGGAGAGCTAGAGCAGCTCCTCGGCGACTTTGCCTCAACCTCTCCGCAGCTATCGCTAGAGATGAGCGTGGGCGACAAGCTGAGCGTGGAGATACTGCGTGACGACCAGCCCACGGGGATAACCTTTAGGGCGATCCCCTCGGGGCATGAGTTTAGCAGTCTGATACTAGCCATATACAATGCGGATGGTCAGGGGAAGAACCTCCCCGATGCGGCTATCTGCGACAAGATCCGTTCGCTACGCAAGCCTATTCATCTGCGTAGCTACATTTCGCTCAGCTGTACCAACTGCCCCGACGTGGTGCAGAGCCTTAACCTAATCACGCTCATAGCGGGTGAGGGGGTGACCCATGAGATGGTCGACGGAGCTCTCTACACAGAGGAGGCTAAGGAGCTAAACATATCGGCCGTACCGACGGTCTACCTGGGAGATCAGGTGCTACATATAGGCAAGAGTTCGCTGGGTGAACTACTCGGCAAGCTAGCCGACGCTGTCGGTGTGGAGCCATCGTCCGCCACGGCAGCGCGCAAGGAGTACGACCAGATCGTCATCGGTGGAGGCCCGGCTGGCGCAGCTGCTGCGCTATACTCGGCTCGCAAGGGACTGCACGTGGCACTTGTGGCGGACCGCATGGGTGGTCAGGTGAATGAGACGACGGCTATCGAAAACGTCCCCTCCGTGCTTCACACGACAGGTACGCAGCTCGCCGAAGATCTGCGCCAGCATGTGCTACACTACCACGTAGAGATACTAGAGCAGAGACATGTCGAGCAGATCAAGCTGGTCGATACCCAAAAGGAGGTAGTCACCTCACTCGGTGAGACGCTCGTAGCACCGCAAGTGATCATTGCCACTGGAGCCTCCTGGCGCAAGCTGGGTGTACCAGGCGAGGCGGAGCATATTGGTCGCGGGGTGGCCTTCTGCCCGCACTGCGACGGACCATTCTTCAAGGGCCAAGATATAGCGGTCGTGGGCGGTGGTAACTCAGGCATTGAGGCAGCTATCGACTTAGCGGGCATTTGCAAGCATGTGACTGTCTTGGAGTTTATGGAGAGCCTCAAGGCAGACACCGTACTGCAGGAGCAGCTGGCCAAGCTACCGAACGTGACCGTCCACACGAACGTGGCAACGGAAGAGGTCATCGGTGACGGTAGCAAGGTGTCCGCACTGCGCATAGCTCCTCGTGACGGGAGTGCTCCCTTCGAGCTCGCTGTAGCTGGGGTCTTTGTGCAGATCGGACTCAAAGCGAATACGGATGTCTTCGACGGGCTGGTCGAGCGCAACCGTATGGGCGAGATCGTCATCGACGACCACTGCCGTAGCTCAGTGCCTGGCATCTACGCCGCAGGCGACTGTGCCAACATCCCCTACAAGCAGGTGGTGATCGCTATGGGCGAGGGTGCCAAGGCTGCTCTATCCGCCTTCGATGATCGCATTCGCACGAAAGGGTAAAGTTGGCTGTTGGCTGTTAGCTGTTAGCCGACGCACGCAAGGGTTAGGGCCACACACCTACACAAAGAAGAGACTCCCCCGTAGCTGGACACGATCCAACTGGAGGGGAGTCTCACACATGAATCCTAAAATGCCACAAATCATAACTCGACTTGCGGAATCTAGATCCTAACTATCGCCCACTAACCTACTCAGCGACCACCTGAGATCGCTCTCAGATCTCAAGCAGCCGAGGAGCATTGAGCGAGCGATTGCTTTCGTTCATCATGGCGCCGTTCGAATAGATCGTCTCACCTCTTTTCAGCACGCCATACTGCTGATGGATATGCCCGAAGAGGTGCAGGCGGGGCTTGATATCATGCACTCGACGCAGGAGTGTGGCAGAGCCGTAGTTGGTCTGGTCGGCATAGTCCAAAATGCCATAGGGCGGACGATGCGTGACCAAGACATCTGTGTCTAGCGGTATATCCGCCTCGTATTGCTCCTGGCGGCCATCGGCACAGTCTGGCACAAACAGCGGGACTCCGTAAAACTTCACCCCTTCGATCTCTACCCCAGAGTTGTAGAGCAGGTGTACCGTGTCACTGAGTCCGCTCACAGTAGCCCTGTACATACAGAAGTCGTGATTGCCGCAGGTGAAGAGCTTGTACCGGTAGTCCAAGTCGCACAGCCAGTTGATAAAGTCCTCTGCTTCGTCTGCACTACCATGCATAGTAAAGTCTCCAGAGTGCACTACGACGTCTGCCGCTGGCAAATCCCGCAGCCGCCTGTGATAGCCATGCGTATCAGATAGATGTAGTATCCTCATAGTCATTATAAATGCGTGAGAGTTACTTCAAGAGTCCCTTTTATCTTGTCTGAACTATGTAAAGCTAGGCGATAAGTTAGTCTCAGAGTCATTAAGAGTCGGTAAGGGGACTGCTATTCGATAAAATCCGAGCAAGAGCCTGTCTTCATCCTCCGCCAAGAGCTCTTCCAGGCTCTTATCTTTGAAAGGATTCTGCACTTCTCCTTCCTTAGGATAGATAACAATTATTGCTGTCCGATAAAAGTTTTTCGGCTAAAGAAAAGCTTCCTATTTCATCGGACAGCTGAGTTCCCAGCTTGTCAGATCTCTGATGATAGCAGAGAGTCCATCAAATGTCTATTATAAAGGATTTCTCCCTAATATAGAGCTAATCAGACGGTGAAAAGGATGTCTATCTTTATCGGACAGCCGATTTACTCATTGAAGGACACTTGTTTGAAAAACGGAACTCTTGAAAAACCAGTGATATTTGAAGGTCAAGAAGGCGTTTTGCTCAAAAGGGGGGCTTGGAAATCAAAAATAGAAAGTCCAACCGCTTCAATTCTACCGTTGAGCCCCCTCGGTATGCCCTTTCTGACTTTTATCGGACAGCAATAGATAACAATACAAGGGATTACCTCACTGGCTGGAAGCCGAAAAAGCTTTCGATCTCGAGCATATCCAGCTAATTGCCTTGCAATCGCTATGTCAATACCACCTTGCTGAAAGCGTGGTATATACTTAGTATCCATAACGAGTTTGGGATCATAACAGATAAAGTCCGGATAGCCCGTATAGCCCTTGGCTTGATACTTGATCTTCTCCCCATAGGCCTCTCGTAATAGTCCTAACACGTAATGCTCATACAGCAACGACATATCTAGCCAAAAGACAGGGCAAGGGCTCTCCGCAGCAGGACGGATGCTCGTGATACTATAGTCACACCATCTCAAGATCATCTGAGCAATCTGCACAGCCTCTTCATACCCTCGGAAGAGTTTGTGACGCTTCATGCTTTTGATCTCCCACACCTCTATCTGGTCACTGACATCACAAAAGGCTGAGACACATTGATTGATCGCATGATGTAGAGCGTGCAGGCTTTTGTTTTCTTGTGCGATCTGAGCTATGATCTGACGAGAGAAGAGCAGAGCTTTCTTGATCAAGCGATTCTCTGGCGTATCTGCAGAGTATTCTTGGTATTTGCAATACACCCTCTCACAACGCTTACGCATCACGTTGTAATGCTCGTTTTGGGAGATAGCGATGCGTCCCCTCACCTTCTTTAGATTGCTCTCTCGTGACACATAGCTCTTTTTCAGTCCACGCTTGATGATCTCCCGCACCAGAGATATGAAGTGAACTATAATCAACGGACTCAGCACAGAGTTGAGTTCGGGAGCTTCAATCCGGGGCTGCTCTAGATCGACACCATAAATCTTAGATAGCTCCTTCGACTCTATGCCACTGTTGAGGCATGTAGCAAGCATCTTGAGGTAGTCTATCTTGTCACACCCACCCTTGGGTGTAATAACTAGAGGAGTCGAGTCGATCCATTGAGCCCCTATCACATAAGAGGCATAATAGCCCACCCCAGAATACTCTTCACTAGAAGAGGCTAGTGGTGAAGCAGCACCCCACTGCCAGCGAAAGAACCACCTATCTAAGCCTTCCGACTGTGCAGGTAGCCGCATGCCCTCTTGCCAAACAGGCAGAGAGATCTCTAGGGGGATTAGCTCATGCTCCTGTACTTGTATTAGCTTTGGCATTACTCTACTAAGTCCTCACTATCTTCTGACAGCTTAGGCAGATAGCACTTCGCATCCATCCAACTGTCGAAGTAGTGCTCATCGTCTTTCTTGCCTCTCAAGATACCATCCTTGATGTATTCCTTGATCAGAGGCACCACTTCATAGCGCATCTTGAGCCGGAGCGACTCGATATCATCTGCCATAAAGTAGCTGTGTCCTATCATCAAGTCTTCAAGCTCAAAGTCGCCACTCTTGTGTTGATAAATAAATGAATTCTGATCATCTCTAGACTTGCCATTTATCTCCTCAAAGAGAGCTGTAGCGAGGTCACGCACAGACTCATCAACGTGCGTCCTGATAACCTCAGCACTAGCCTCCAACGTGACGAAGGAAAAACGACGACGTACGGCGTAATCAATACTACCCGTAGAGCGGTCCGTCGTATTCATCGTGCCAATGATGTAGAGATTGGCAGGGACAGCGAAGGACTCCTTAGAGTATGGTAGCGTCAAGCGGATGTGATGATCACCGCCTCCGCAACGCTTATCAGCCTCTAGCAAGGTAATCAGCTCTCCAAATATCTTAGACACATTACCTCGATTGATCTCATCGATAATAAGAACGTATGGCTTACTAGATATTTGATTCTCTAGCTGATACTCTCTCTTTACAGCATTGATAAAAGCGGCCGCATAGCTTGGCCAGTTGTTTTCTCTTCCTTCACCGATCGCTTGCAGCTTGACCTTTTCAATATTGAGCGGAGAGGGCGAATAGTCCTCCTCTTTTTCACTCTGTGAGAATGCACTGCGCGAACTAATTGTTTTATTACCCTCTTTCCACCAGACGTTCAGTTGTGACTTGCCCGTGAGCGTTGGGATCGTTTTTCGATTCTCATATCCCTTCATTGACTTCAGATAAGTATCTATACAAGAGATGATATCAGCACCTTCTTTCATTTGAGCCCTTTGGCAAAGACTCTTGAAGAGCCCATCCTCCACTTCGTACGTGATGCCACCCCCATCTTCACTGACTATAGGTTTAAGCCCCTCGACAAAGTCTTCATAATCCATCGACTGGTGAAAGGTGCAAAAAGCTATCCGCCCCTCGTTCTGTAGTCTTTCATACTCCGCCATCACCTTGCTATGGTCTGAGAAGTCGGTAAAATCTTTATTGCACAAGCGCACAGCGATAGAGGCTGTCGTATAGGTCTTGCCAGTCCCTGGTGCTCCCTGCAAAATGATGTTTTTCTTTAGCTCTAGGAGCCGAGCATAGTTGTCTATCTCTTCTTTCATCTCCAGCTTTGAAATGATTTTGTCAATATACTTCCACTGATCAGTCCAGGGACCACATGGGCTTAGTACCTTTTGAGAAAATAACTGGCTAGGGGGTTGATCCTCTTCTGATATATAGCTTAGTACCTTTACATTACGATAGTTGATATGGTAGTATTTCTCTTCCAGTTCTGAACTCCTATAGCTCTCGCTCAAAATTTTGCAAAGAGCAATCGCTCTGTTACCCCTTCTTACCAATACAATAGTTCCTATTGGAAGGTTTTTGAAGTTTTCGCACCCCTTGCCGTTCCATTCACCTGTGCCGATGACAGGCTGTGGCAAAGACAGCATTTCTTCTGAATCAACCTCGGGACTGAGATTAGGATAGTCTGGAGCATGCATTTGGATATGCCAATGATTGTCTGAGTAGTAGTTCATATATTGTTTTAGTTTTGATTAGTTGTCAAAGCTACTGTCTTGTAGCTCACGTAGATAGAGGCGGGCGCACATCTCGGCGTCGTCGCCTGCGCGGTGGTGCGTCCCCTCGGGGATGGATAGTTGCTCGCAGAGGTAAGCGAGCGTATGGCAGCCGTAGTCGTAGATCTGACGCGCACGGCGTAGCGAGCAGTCCCACTGCAACTCGGGGAGTGTGAGTTCGTAGAGCTGTGCCGCCTGCTCCAGGCAACTTCGATCAAACGGGACATTGTGCGCTACCAGCAGGTCTCCATCGCCTAAGTATTGCGCAGCTATCTCTTGCCAAACCTCGGCAAACGATGGTGCCATCTCCGTATCCTCCGGACGGATGCCATGGCACTGCATGTTCCAGTAGCTGTATCGGTTGCCCTCAGGTTGTACCAGCCAGGAGCGTGTCTCAACGATCTCGCCGTTGCGGACCACACAGATTCCCACCTCACAGATGGAGGTGCGCTGTCCCGTGGCGGTTTCAAAGTCTATCGCTATAAAGTCTAAGGTATTCATCACGCTTCAGTTGTTGGCTCGTAGTATGCCATAAGATTCTTGGCAAAGTTATACATCTCCTCTCGTACGGACTGAGGCTCCAGCACCTCAATCTGATCGCCCATTGCTAATAGAGCTTGATAAAGATCATAGGTTGGACAGACCTCCAGCTCAAAGCAAGCCACACCCTCCACCTCTGAGGGTAGCTCTCTCTGCGACTCATGTATCGGTAGCGTGCGGAGGTAATCCGCCCCCTGACCATAGGCATTGACTAGCAGACGCACAGGCTCCTCCTCAGAGTGAATCACCCCACAACAGCCTCGGTAGTAAGCCTCTATGTCAAAAGACTCATCCATCTCAAAGCTCTCCTCAAGCGGTTCGCACGCTAAGATGCGATCCAGAGCATAGACTAGATAGACATCCTTGGGGCGCGAGCCCCCGTCCTCAGCATTGAGCTCCTCATTGCGAGCTGAGTAGTAAGGACTGCGAGCCAGGAGATACCATCTACGATTCGCCACTTTGAGATAGTAAGGCTCCGCCTCGAAGCTGTAAGCCTCGGGTCTGCCAAACGCCTGGTAAGTCATCTGGATAACCTTGCCGTGACGCATCGCCTCGGCAATCACGTTGAGCCACTTACGGCCAGAGGGGACATGCTCGAAGAGTATCCGTCCCTGGAGCTTGCTGTCGGCTTGTATCTGATTCATCGCCGTGTAGGAGTCTATGAGCCAGCTACGCAGGTTGTCCTGCTCCAGCTCCTCAGGATTGTCAATGTAGTAGCGGTAACCATCTTGGGGGTCACATAAGATATCCACCTGAAAGATATCGAGGATCGCTGCCCGATGATTGTGAAAGGTGCGCTTCGGCAGAGGCTCCTCGTAGCTCAACCCGCTATCCACCCAGTGGCGACTAATCTCCTCAAAGGTCAGTCGTCCGTACTGGCGAAATTGCTCGATCAGCCAGACATATCGTCCGAATTTGTTTGCCATACAACTATTAGTCTCTTTCTCTAAGGGCAAAGATACAACATTAGCTCTGCCAAACCATGGCACAGTGCATCGCTTTTCAGTCTAAAACTGCAATGGCTTTCACATAGAACCCTTTGGTTGCTATATGAAAGCGCACACTATTGCTTATTGCATAGAGGCTAACGCTCTAGCCTCTAACTTCTAAACTCTAATTCTCTAGCGAGCTACACCTCTCCGCAGGCGATCTGGCGACGTAGTGCTTTCCTGCGCTGCTCTTTGATGGCGTACCATAGCTGAGACTCTTCCAGCGCATCTGCGGGGATTCGGCTAGCGTAGCGCTCTAGGAATTCATAGCTGTACAGATGCGATGCTCCAAGGTCTTTATCCCTCCAGCTACTGTGATCTATCAGCCCGGCCCAGTCCCACTTGTCGATGAAGCGATCTATCGTATCATAGTCCAGTGGTAGGGAGTCGTTTCCGGATAATTTATTCCAGTCCCAGTAGTCTGCAAACCGCTCCAAGCATGCTACTGTTAGAATGGTGTCGCACTCTGTCTGAGAGAGCTTCGTCCAGGTTATCCAATTCTTGAACTCCTCGAGCATCTCGGGCGTCCATAGGATCTCGGTGTTGTTAGAGACGATATCCCAGTCTAGCTTCTTACCATACTTCCTGAGGGTCTCTAATGTCCAGGGGAACTCATCTGTGATTTCTCTCCAAGCAGCTTCGTCCAGCTGCCTCTTTAGTAAGTCATTTGTATCCATAGTTCTTTATCTGATTTGTTGAACACAGTGCAAAGATACACCGCAGGGTGTGCCATATTGAAGCACAGGTCTGAAGAATCTCTCGACTTCCTCAAAAGTCCCGACAGTTTCATAGGTAAGAAACTCCAGTGCCATACGGGTGAAATTCTAGTTTCATCGGGAGAGCTGATTCCCAGGGTTGAAGCACTATACATAATGAGTTCATCCAAGCCTCGCTTGTCGCTATGTGTAGCTCTTGGCAGAACGATTATAATGAGACAGTTGCATAAAGGCGAATCGCTGTATTGCTTTCGGGATTCGGCTTCGGTCACATACGGAGGTATACTTCCTTCAGGCCTTGCGCGTCATCCTCTCTGCAAAGTCAGTACAATCTTAGATTGTGAGACTGTTGACTTTTGCAACAGTCTCCTCATTGATTTGCAGAGTCTGTCTGGACAAATTAGACGCAGGCTCGTTACAATAATTTAGAGTCGACTATATATCAAAACGGAGCTGTGTCGGGGAAAAGTGATTTCCACGTGGATATTTCAAAATCTCCACGTGGAGAATAAAAAATTCTTCGGAGGAATGAAATGAAACTTCGGAAGAATCAAATGAAACTTCGGAAGAAATGAATCGCGCCTACGTGGAGAATAAAAAACAGCCACGTGGAGATTCGAGATTCCCCACGTGGATATTCGAGAAAGGAGAGAATAGGACGAATCCCCCCGTAAAGAAGTGTAAACAGAGATTAGAGGTTAGAAGTTAGAGATTAGAGGTTAGAGATCCGATCACTCTGATAGCTCCGATGGTTCCGATAGCTAACAGCCAATAGCTAACAGCCAACAGCTAATCCATGGCGGATACACTATATAATGAGCTCATCTATTCCTCCCTTGTCGCTAATCTGTAGCTTCTGACATAGCGATTATAATGCGTCAGTCCTGGGCTGATTCCTGCGTTGAGGAGTTGGGAGAGATTTTAGGCTGGTGTACTTTACGAGACTGAGACAACGGCTGGCTGCGCTTACGAAAAAAGAGGGGGCGGATACGACCGTATCCACTCCCTCTTTTTATCTTTGAGCTAGACTGATGTCTGGGCATCAGTCTCTATGTGAAGAGTAGTCTCTACCTCTTGATGATGCGCTGACTCTCTGTGCCTACTCGGAGGATATAGGTACCGGCTGTGAGTGCGGTCATATCAATCGTAGCCTCTCCCGTAGCAGTAGCTTGTGTCTGGTGTAGTAGCTGTCCGTCGATCGTGTATAGAGATACAAGAGTCTCAGCGACAGCACCCATGACGTAAACGTGATCTGCTGTAGGATTGGGGTAGATGTTTAGGTGGCTAGAGATAACGCCCTCGATAGCTACATCGCTACCTAGGAATGGGCGCCCCTCTCGTCCGAACTCTTCATTACCGAAGTCTGTGACTTGCCAGTTCTTGTCAAGGAACTTATCTACGGTACTCTTCAGGCATACGTTCTTATCCTTAGGCGAGCACTTGGTGTCTATGAGCATGATTACAGCTTGCTCTTCGCTCTCTGTCATGTCTGGCAGAGCCTTGGCAAGCTTCTGGAAGGCATCGTCACTAATATTATTCCTCATGCAGTCCACATAGGTGATCTTGGGGCAGTTAGTCAGGTTGATGCTCTGTAGATTATTGCCCCAGAGAGATAGACTCTGGAGTTTACTACAGTCAGAGACAGAGACTTCAGATAGCTTGTTCTCGCTCAGGATGAGTCTCTTGATGTTGCTGTGGTTAGCTATTGTGAAGCTTGTTAGCTCATTTTTGTATGCGTGGAGATACTCTAGATCTGGGTTCTTAGAGATATCGATCTTTTGGATCTTTTGGCCACCACATACGAGTACCTTGACAGCACCCTGGATTGTAATCTTTGTATCCTTGATCGTGTACTCCTTGTAAAACTCCTCAAAAGGCTCTAGGACACCCGTTATGAGCACCTTGTCCGTACCGCTGATCTCTAGAGCTATCTTATCACCCACCGCTAGTCCGGTCTCGAGCGTGATGACGTCGTCTGTCATCGCAGTCGTGGAGATGGGCACTGCAGCACCAGCAGCCCAGTCGTATACCTCCCAGTTCTTACTACGAGCCAGCTCGACTGTCTCCTTAGTGATTTGATTGAACTCTTTGAGCCGACTATTCTTGGTGTCGACGACGATCAGGACGCCTGGAGTGCTTTCATCACACGTGCGGAGTGCCTTGATGAAGGCATCCATAGACTCCTCAGAGATGCTGTTGAGATAGATATCGCAGCGAGCGAGCTGAGCGTTGTCTTGAGCTGTGAGCTGAGTGATCTTATTGTTAGAGCAGTTAAAGTCTGCCAAGTTGGGTAGGTTGTTTAGGCTCAGCTGAGTGATCTGGTTGTTGAGACAGTAGAGCTTCTTGAGCTTAGGCGTATTAGATAGGTCTAGCGCTGTAAGGCTATTGTAGCTACAGTCGAGGTTGGTGAGCGAAGTAGCCTGTGAGAGGTCTAGCTTGGTCAGACCGAGGATAGAGCAAGTCAGGTCAGTGACCTCTCCATGTATGGTGACCTCTTGCTGTGTGAAGGTGTAGCTCGAGCGGTTAGGATCATACTGCTCCGCTACGCCATCGATGGTGATATCACCGCCCCCCTTGATGGTTAAGGACTTGTTTTGCCCTACGAGGTCGCTACCTATGGTCATTGATATCTGCTGAGCGGGTACCTCGGGGTCATCTTCGCCCTCATATTGAGTTACTCTACCATTAATAAGGGCATTGCATAGATACCCTTTAGCCCTGAGGGCAGCTACGTCTGACTTGTAGACTTTGTTTTGCTCCGTAGTCCTATCCTTGTTGACTAGTAGTATCGTCCCATACTCAGATGCGTTGTTGACATCTGGGAGCGACTTTACCATAGCCTTCATAGCAGCACCTTGGATCTGATTATCTCGGCAGAGTATCTCTGTAAGCTCTGTAGCCCCTGAGGGGAATGTGAGTGACTTGAGCTGGTTGTCCGAGACGTTGACAAATTTAAGAGCATTACACCCCTCTATATTGACCGTCTCTAGAGCATTCCTATCAGCATAGAGTGTCTCTAGCTTGGGGCAGTTAGATAGATTGATGTGCGAGAGGATGTTTTTAGTCACGACAAAGGCTTTGAGCTCTGGAGCTCCAGAGAGATCGATAGAGCCTGTTATCTTGTTGAAGTTACCCCACACCTCACGTATCGTGCTGTGCTTAGGGGAGAAGGAGACCTCCTTGATACCACAGTTTACGAAGCGTATCGTCGTGACGTCACCGATGATGGAGAAGGTACGTTCAGCAACCTTGTAACCACCACTAGGATCCTCCTCGAGACCCTTAAACTGTAGAGAGGCTCCAGGTACAGACTTGATCTCTAGTCTGATCGACTCTCCGATCAGCTTGTCGGTTTTCATCGTGATTTTGTTCTGCCCATGTAGCGGGATACACATTCCACAGCATAGCAGGAGCAGTGTCATGAGTAAAGAAGTAGTTCTTTGCACCATAGTTTTTTTCTAGTTGAGTTGGTATGATTTGTTAGTTAAGTGACTTGTTAGGGTAGTACGAGCTTGTGGTAGCAGCTATCGCCTGCACTGGTCGTAATGGAGAGTATATAAAGCCCCTGAGGCAGAGCCTCTGCGATGAGCTGGTGTCGTCCCTCTGGCATGAGTCCCTCTGCTTGCAATACGCCTGAAGGTGTGTACAGTCGCCACTCGATAGGAGTAGCCGTCTCTACATAGGGGACACCATCTAGGAGCATGACACGACAATCGTATGTAGAGGGTGAGTCAGTAGCGTTATGCTCTGCCGTCTCAATGGTGAGATCGTCGATCAATAAGCCCGTAGCAAAAGAAGTCTGGTGAGCTAGTATGAGCTGTATCTCTTGTCCTCGTAGGGAGGAGAGGTCGCACTCTATCTTTTGCCAATTGTATGAGATAGGGGCCTTCTTCAGCAGAGGCTTAACCCCCGACTCCCATGCCTTAGGATCTATTGGAGCTACGACTGATAGGATCGTCAGTGAGTCTAGTCTCTTAAACTGCTTGCTAAACGAGCGTGCATATAGCGTGAGCTTTGTATCTAACGTCTCAGCTTCAGGCACCTTGATGACTGGCGATATAAGCCAGTTGTTACTCTGCAGTGCATACCCTCTCAAGTCGGTATACCTCTTAAATATAGTCGGGTAAAAAGACCACGACAGGAGACAGTCCTCACCAGAGCGAGACATCGTCTTTGCTGACAGCTCGGTTGCAGGGACATTGAGACGCTTGAGTTCTGTAGCTAGCGAAGTCCATCCAATATGATCGCCATCTACATCGGCATGACTCCAACCTAGTAGACCGTCAGCCTCAAAGGACTCTTGGAGCGGGAGCTGTATAGCCCCCTGATGTGCAGCTCTCACCTGTATTCGCTGTGATAGCGGAGCACTGGCACCATTTCGATTGACCGCTATCAGTGAGAGCTCTACCTCGCCAGCCGTTGCCCAGGTCAAGGCGAGACGAGGTTCGTGAGTCGTTGCATAGTCAGTACCATTGACCTGCCAGCGATACTCCGTGACAGGAGGTACAGAGCCCACGTATGCTTGTATCTCTGAGGGCGTGTCTGCTGTGATCCCCCAGTTAGGTGTATAGAGATCACGTACTACGGGTGCATCTTGTGACGAGAGACACTCTTTGCTCTTGTTGTATACCCCCTCTTCGCTGATATAGAGTATCTCCTGCACCTCTGTGTAGGTACCAGCTGCTGAGAGGAGTACAACTTTCGGGACAGTTGTTATGGGGATGCCTAGCGCATCAGCCATATAAGCATCAGACACTATAGGATAAGGTACCGTACCACCATTGGTCCAGTCCCCTTGCGTTCCGCTTCCTCGGCCCTCTATCTTATCTCGCGAAGCTCCAGTCGCCTCGACCCAGATGAAGTATAGCTCGTTGCTACCATCGGGACCATACTTCTGCCAGAGTTTCTCTGCAGTGCCTCGCTTGTGTATCGCCCAGCAGGGGCCACAGTACGTACCCGAGAAGTCTATGACCACTTTCTTCCCTGCTCTAATGAGAGAGTCTATGCTGATCCGCTCTCCGTTGATGGTCTCGGCGGTGTAGACAAGACTCTTGAGGGGCATCCACCCATCACCTATTCCTTGCCCTCTGGCAGGTAGTGCAGTGGTTAAGTAGAGCGAGCTTAGTAAGAGTCCTAAGATAAGATGTAGCGTATTTGTCTTTTTCATATAGCCTGTAATTGCAATGTGTACGTATGTAAGAAGGATCAAAAGGGGGGGGTGAGCAGAGTGCTCTTCCTATATCAGAGCATCGTGACACAGTGCTACTGTGAGATCGTCTCACCCACGTCCTTGATCTTATATTTTGTCTAGCTTGATATTCCTAAGAGGAATTGCGCTAGCAAAGGTAGGTTTTATTTCTAAATCCTACAACAGTCTGTAAAAGCTTCTATAAAAAAACAAGCATAGCTCTAACCTCTAACTTCTAATCTCTAATTCAGTACCTTTGTAGCGTTTAACGGCGGGAGTGGGGCGTGAACTGACAGTCGCTGACTACGCTTTAAACTCTCATTTAGCAACGTATAGCAACCTTCTTATGACCTATTTACGTCGATATGACTTTACCGTGGGGCTACTGGCTCTCCTACTGATGATGCTCGCCACGCCACTGAGCGGGCAAGCACACAAGCAAGCACCTCGACAAGCGCAGAGCAAGTTCACGATCAATGGCTTCGTGCATGATGCGCAGAGTGGCGAGACGCTGATCGCTGCTAATGTGATGGAGCTCAACAGCCGCTCAGGTGCCGTGACCAATGAGTTCGGCCACTACTCGCTGACGCTCCCTGCGGGGGAGGTGCTCCTGCAGTTTTCCTACGTAGGCTATCAGAGCGATACGATACGTCTGCAGCTCTCGTCGGATACGACGCTCTCGGCTTCTCTCATCGAGGGTCAACTCCTCGGCGAGGTGGTCGTGGTGGGTAGTCCGAACCCCTCGGGCGTCGAGACAGCCACAATCGGCGCGCAGCACATATCGGCGAGCGAGATCAAGCGACTGCCCGCTTTCTTTGGCGAGCAGGATGTGATCAAGGCGCTGCAGCTACTACCTGGCGTGCAGAGCGGTTCGGAGGGTTCGTCGGGACTCTTCGTGCGTGGTGGCGATCCGGACCAGAACTTGATCCTTATGGACGGCATCTCGCTCTACAATCCGAATCACATGCTGGGAGCTTTCTCGACCTTCAACCCTGATGCGGTGAAGTCGGTGACGCTGTACAAAGGCACCTTCCCCGCTCGTTACGGGGGCCGTCTCTCGTCGGTCGTGGACGTGCGTCTCAAGGATGGCGACATGCAAGAGTACCACGGCAATGTGAGCGTGGGGCTGATCTCCTCGAAGATCAATGTGGAGGGACCGATCATCAAGGATCGCACCACCTTCAACTTCTCGGCACGGCGCACCTACCTAGACCTGCTGGCTGCGATGGCTTTTGCTATACGTAATCGCCAGGAGGGTGAGGATGGCGAAAAGATGAAGGGTGGATATAACTTCCACGACCTGAACCTGAAGGTGACGCACCGCTTCTCAGATAGAGACCAGCTGTACCTCTTCGGCTATTACGGCAACGACCGTGTCTGGACACGCTATACTAATAGAGATGACAAGCAGCAGATGTCTTGGTTGTGGGGCAATGCGATGGGTTCGCTGCGGTGGAACCATGTCATCAACGGACAGCTCTTTCTCAACACCACAGCCTCCTATACGCAGTACCGCTCTAGGCTACGCATGAAGATGCAGGAAGACAAAGATCAGCCACCCGTAGCGATGAACTACGACTCGGGCATCCGTGACTGGCTCCTGACGAGCGAACTGCACTACTCGCCAGTCGAGCAGCACCAGTTGCTCTTCGGTGCGAACTACACCTTCCACACCTTTCGCCCTGAGATGACTTCGATCAAGGTAAACGGCAAGGATCTCTCGGACTTCACTGGGACGGACTTTGATGTCTTCGGAAACAATCCCAATATCTATGCTCATGAGGCTTCGCTCTATGCTGAGGATGAGATCAAGCTGGGGGATAAGTGGACCTTTAATGCGGGACTGCGCTACAGCTTCTACCATGTGCGGGGCAAGGGGTACCATAATGTGGAGCCTCGTGTGAGTGCTGCTTGGCGCATCACACCTACCCTAACGGCCAAGGTGGGCTACGCCCTGATGACGCAGCATGTGCACCTCCTAACGAACAATAGTCTGAGCCTGCCTACGGATCTGTGGGTGCCCTCGACGGACCGCATCAAGCCGATGCACGTGCACCACTTTACGGCGGGGCTATTCCTCCATGTGCCACAGTGGGGCGACTTCTCGGTAGAGGGCTACTACAAGCCTCTGAGCAATGTACTGGAGTACAAGGAGGGTTCTTTCTTCTATGGTGTCTCAACAAACTGGGAGCAGATGGTTGCCATGGGTCGTGGCACGGCTTACGGCCTAGAGCTGCTCTGGCAGCGTAAGGTGGGCAAGCTGACGGGCTGGGTAAGCTACGCCTGGGCTCGCACATGGCGCACCTTCGACCAGCCGGGTGAGGAGCTCAACTTCGGGCGTACCTTCCCCGCTAAGTATGACCGCATCCACGACTTTAAGATTACTGCGATGTATCAGCTGGGCAAGAGCTGGGACTTTGCCGCGACCTGGGTCTTTGCCTCGGGCCAGACGGGCACCATTGCAACGCACGAGTACGATGGCATGAGAGACCCACTGGCTCCATCGATGTATGGCGCCGCGGGGTCGCTCAAGCATGTGTCTGAGCGCAATAATTACCGCTTCAAGCCTTACCACCGACTGGATCTCAGCGTCACCTACACGAAGCATCATAAGCGGGGCAAGAGTTTGTGGAACCTAAGCGTCTACAACGTCTACAACAATATGAACCCCTTCATTGTTACGCCTGTGAGCCAGAAGACGGACGAACACACTTACCGTACCGTACTGCAGCAGGTGACAATCTTCCCGATCCTGCCAAACATCAGTTACACCTACTCCTTCTAACCTAAGACCACTATGAGACCTATACAATATATACAGTTGGCCAGCAGTGCACTACTCATCACGCTCCTCGCAGGCTGTCAGACGCTCATACCCCTCGACCTAGGCGACAACACGCCTCGCATCGTCATCAACGCGGTCGCCACAGAGCAACAAGGCATCGACATTTCGCTCTCCGAGAGCAAGCCGACGGGGGTTGCCTCGTCCAGTACGAATGTTTACTATCCCTACGACCACCCCGACTGCCCCTATCGTATGACACTTAGGGTCAACGATCAGCTCGTACCGCTCAGCGAGGTGGCGCAATACAAGCCCCAGACGGGCGACCGCATAGCGATCTCGGTGGAGAAGCCGGGACTCAAGGCAGCTTCAGCCGTTACCACCGTACCCGCACAGCCTCAGCTCGGCACCGTAGAGGTCAAAACGCTGGACAAGAATCGTCGCACCTCGAGGGTGAGCAACGCTTCAGACGTAAATCTTCAGAAAGGGCAGTACCTAGAGGTTCAAAACTACGAACTATCCATCCCGCTCCAAGGCATCACGAAGGACAGCTACTACCGTATCATCGTAGAGCGGCAAGCAGTAATGCGAGGAGAGGGCATCCAGCCAGAGGGCTACAGATGGTATCAGGAGCAGCTGCAGGACCCAAGCCTAGCACAGTTTAACAGTAGTGACCTGATATTCGAGTCGGCCAAAGCCTATCCGATGAATCTGCTGGCTGGCTCTAACGTCTCGACAAGCGACTACACGCTCAGGACGTCGCTCGCCTTTGCCACACGGGTCTGCAATGCCGATGGCTCTACAGATGAGGCGCAGACTAAGAACGCTGTCTCGGACTATGTCGCTCTGCGTGTCACCGTTTATGCGATCACGGGCGACCTCTATCACTACTGGCAGACGGTTACCTCAGACCGCTACAACAGTGTGAGTGAGACGGGCCTCACGGAGCCTATCCTCATCTACAACAACATCCACGATGGTCTCGGCATACTGGGCAGCATGGCTGCGACCCAGCGACAAGACTTTAAGATCGTGACACACTAAGGCAGTGAGAGACCCATGACACAAGAGACTATACAGATGCTCCCCGAGTGGGTGCCACAAGATGCTATCCTCCTCGCCTGGCCACACAGCCAGAGCGACTGGGCTCCGATCCTACACGAGGTACAGCGCACCTACTGCAACATTATCGAGCAGGTGACACGCTTCGAGCCTGTCGTGCTAATTGTACCTGAGGATCCAGCGGAGTATGCCTCTCTGCCGTCGGAGCTACGCTCGCGCTGTCTACTCGTCCCCTGCCCTACCAATGATACGTGGTGCCGTGACTACGGTCCTTTGGCTCTCCAGAGTCCTAGTGGCGCACGCGTCCTCGTTGACTTCACCTTCAACGCATGGGGCGGTAAGTTTGTCTCAGCACTTGACAATCTAGTGGT
This sequence comes from Porphyromonas vaginalis, assembly GCF_958301595.1. NCBI lineage: Bacteria > Pseudomonadati > Bacteroidota > Bacteroidia > Bacteroidales > Porphyromonadaceae > Porphyromonas > Porphyromonas vaginalis. The sequence goes on from NZ_CATQJU010000001.1 coordinate 98,340, forward strand.
ACGTCGCCTCATGATGAAGGATCTCTTTGCGCTGGATGTCGCTTACTTTGAGGCGTCAAGCTTAACCTTCGAAGGGGGAGCTTTGGAGTGCAATGGCGAGGGCCTTCTCTTGACCACCAAGTCCTGCGTAGAGGACCCGCTCCGCAATCCACATCTCTGCGAGACTCCTTATATATATGAGGCACTGCTACAATGTCTCGGCCTGACCGACTACTGCTCACTAGAGGTCGCTCCCCTACCAGGCGACGACACCGATGGGCATATAGACACGATCGCCCGCTTCGTCGACCCAGACACCATTATATATATCTCCCCGAGCGACCCTACGGCGCAGAGCTTCGCTGCTTTGGCAGAGCTAGAGCGTCAGCTTCAAGAGCTGTCTCGTCTGCGTCCCAACTTGCGACTGATCGCTCTGCCCGACGTGGGCGACTACCCCTCACGCTATGAGACCGACTGCCTCATACCAGCCACCTATGCGAACTTCCTCCTCGTCAACGGCGCACTCCTGCTCCCGATATACGGGCGTAGCACCGACAGCGAGGCGCAACGCATCCTCCAGCAAGCACTGCCTCACCTCGAGATTGTGCCGATCGACTGCTCCATACTGGTCGAGCAGCACGGCAGCCTACACTGCATCTCCATGCAGATACCGCAAGGCTTCCTCAACCCTTCACTTCTAGACACCATAACAAGATGAAAGTAGGAATCATACAGCAGCACAACGGTGCTGACCATGTAGACAATATCCATCGCCTCCAAGAGCGCATCCGCCAGCTAGCCCACGAAGGGGCCGAGCTAATCGTGCTACAGGAGCTACACAACGGACTATACTTCTGCCAGACAGAAGATGTCGCACTCTTTGACCAAGCGGAGACAATACCTGGCCCCTCGACCGAAAGCTTCGGCGCCTTAGCGCGTGATCTGGGCGTGGTAATCGTCCTCTCACTCTTTGAGAAGCGCGCCACGGGCCTCTACCACAACACCGCCGTAGTGCTAGAGCGTGACGGCTCCATAGCGGGTCGCTATCGCAAGATGCACATACCGGACGACCCCGCCTACTACGAGAAGTTTTACTTCACCCCAGGCGACCTAGGCTTCGAGCCGATCGACACCTCCGTGGGTCGCCTCGGCATCCTCATCTGCTGGGATCAGTGGTACCCCGAGGCTGCACGGCTTATGGCGCTCAAGGGTGCCGAGCTACTCATCTACCCAACCGCCATCGGCACCGCCGCCTACGACACGCCCGAAGAGCAGCAGCGACAGATCGATGCGTGGCAACTGGTGCAGCGTGGTCATGCTGTCGCCAACAACCTCCCCGTCATTGCGGTGAATCGTGTCGGCTACGAGCCCGACCCGTCAGGCGTCACCGAGGGGATACAGTTTTGGGGTCATAGCTTCGTCACAGGTCAGCAGGGCGAGATGCTTTGCGATCTAAGCCAGACAGAGGAGGCTGGCGCCGTCGTGGAGCTCGATCTCGAGCGCACTGAGCTAGTCCGACGCTGGTGGCCTTACCTGCGTGATCGGCGCATAGACAGCTACGGAGAGATCACTCGTCGCTACATCGATTGAGCCTTTTGTGAAGGTCAAAAAGGCAAAAAGGTGATTTATTCCTCCGAAACTGCTAACTTTGCAGGCAATAGTTCATTCCACAGATAACTACATAAAACGAATTGATATAGTATGGCATTAAAAGAATCCGGGTCACAAGGCTCTCACCGCTCAGAGGAGATCGTGTCTCGTAGCGAGCAATTCATTGAGAAGTACAGCAAGACCATCATCTGGTGCGTGCTGGGCGTCATCGTGCTAGGTGTGGGCATCTGGCTCTACATAGACAAGGTAGTCAAGCCCCGTGGCGACAAGGCAGCAGCACAGCTATACCTTGCAGAGGAGCAGTTTATGGCAGGTGCTGATAGTGCTGCGCTCAACGCTCCCGCAGCTGGAGCTATGGGACTTCTAGAGATTGCAGACAAGTACAGCAACACTGACGCTGGCAAGCTGGCTCACGCTTACGCTGGTATCATCTACTACGACGAGGGCAAGTACGAGGAGGCTATCCGCGAGCTCAAAGAGTTCAAGGCTAAGGAGAAGATGGTCGCACCCTCTATCACCCGTCTCATCGGCGACTGCTACGTAGAGCTAGGTCAGTATGACAAGGCTGCTAAGTACTTTATGGACGCTGCCAAGGCTGCCGACAACCCCGTCATCTCTCCGAGCTGTCTCATCAAGGCAGGCCATGTCTACGAGGAGCTAGGCAAGTATGACGAGGCGCTCAAGGCTTACAAAGAGATCCAGGAGAAGTACTACACAGCGCCTGAGTCTGAGAGCATCGAGGCTTCGATCATCCGCGTAGAGGCTCAGCTTAAGAAGTAGATTTTTAGAGTTTAGAAGTTAGAGATTAGAGGTTAGAGATAACTAGTGGCTCTAGTGCTTCTAGTGGCTCTAGGGTCTAATCTCTAACTTTTAACCTCTAAAGTCTAACCTCTAATCTCTAACATCTAAAGTCTAATCCCCATGTCCTCACAACTCCATAGCCAGCAGACACCGGCTCACTACACGCTCCAGCACAGACGCACCGCAGACGTACATCGCATCGCTGTCGTTTACTCGGAGTGGAATGCTGAGATCACCCACGCCCTCCGCGACGGAGCTGTCACGACACTCTTAGAGTGCGGACTAGAGCGTCAGCAGATCGAGACCTTCTCCGTGCCAGGTGCCTTCGAGCTCACCTATACGGCGACCCTACTCAGTGAGGCGACTCAGCCCTACGATGCTATCATCATCATCGGCTGCGTCATACGTGGCGAGACCTCGCACTACGACCTCATCTGCAACAGCGTCACCGAGGGAGCTACCGAGCTCAACCTACGTGGCAAGGCACCCGTCATCTTCGGGCTCGTCACCGTTGAGAACATCGAGCAGGCTCGTGCCCGCTCTGGTGGAGCCGTAGGCAACAAAGGCTCCGAGTGCGCCATCGCTGCGCTCCAGATGATCGACATCAGAGCTGCAATACAAGGGTAACGCCCCAACACATATCATGACAAGTCCCTAGTGCTATCTCTAGCGCTAGGGACTTTTTCATTTTAGAGCACATAGAGACTCGCTCGTATCACGCTGTATCCATAGCACATACGAGTTCCAAAACTAGTTCCCCTCTTGGAACTTTTTAGTTCCAAGGGAGGAACTTTTTAGTTCCAGTGTTGGAACTTTTCGGTTCCTACGTAGGAACAAGCCACAAACTCTGGTCCCAATCTCCAACTTCTAAACTCTAATCTCTAACATCTAACCTCTAATCTCAACCCTCTCACCTCTAATCTCTAACTTCTAAACTCTAACCTCTATCTCTCCCCGTCGTTTTTCGTACCTTTGCACCAACTAATAAGGACACGACTCCACACACATGCAAGAATTACGAAACATCGCTATCATCGCCCACGTCGACCACGGTAAGACGACCCTTGTCGACAAAATGCTCCTCGCAGCTAAGCTCTTTCGAGAGGACAAGGCTGCAGAGGTCGACACCTTTCTAGACAATAACGACCTAGAGCGAGAGCGAGGCATCACGATCGTTTCGAAGAATGTCAGCATAACTTACAAAGGGGTCAAGATCAACGTCATCGACACCCCAGGACACGCCGACTTCGGCGGTGAGGTGGAGCGCGTGCTCAACATGGCCGACGGTTGCCTACTACTGGTAGATGCCTTCGAGGGGCCAATGCCTCAGACCCGCTTCGTACTGCAGAAAGCCCTCGCCATAGGGCTCAAGCCGATCGTCGTCATCAACAAGGTAGACAAGCCCAACTGCCGCCCCATGGAGGTGCAGGACATGGTCTTTGACCTGATGGCTTCGCTAGAGGCTACCGATGATCAGCTCGACTTCGTCACCCTTTTCGGTAGTGCCAAGCAGGGCTGGATGAGCCGTGACGTGGAGAAGCCAACGGAAGACATCACCCCCCTACTTGATGCGATCATCTCTGAGATCCCCGCACCACAACAGCTAGACGGTCCTCTGCAGATGCTCATCACCTCGCTGGACTACAGCTCCTACGTAGGACGTATTGCCGTGGGACGCGTGCATCGTGGCACCATACACAACGGCGACACCGTGCTCCTCTGCCACAAAGATCGTGAGCCACATCGAGAGAAGGTCAAGGAGCTCTACACCTTCGAGGGCATTGGCAAGGCAAAAGCAGACTCCGTGTCTAGTGGCGACATTTGCGCCATCGTAGGCTTTGACCACTTTGAGATTGGAGACACCATCGCTGACCCAGAGCATGCCGAGGCGCTAGACACGATCTCCGTCGATGAGCCGACCATGTCGATGCTCTTTACGATCAATAACTCCCCCTTCTACGGCCGAGAGGGCAAGTTTGTCACCTCCCGCCACATCCATGAGCGCCTGATGCGTGAGCTGGACAAAAACCTCGCTCTGCGTGTCGAGACGACCGACCAAGCAGACTCGTGGAACGTCTTCGGCCGTGGCGTGCTGCACCTCTCCGTGCTGATCGAGACGATGCGCCGTGAGGGTTACGAGCTACAGGTGGGTCAGCCCCAAGTCATTATCAAAGAGATCGACGGCGTACAGTGCGAGCCTATCGAAGAGCTCACGATCAATCTCCCCGACGAGACCAGTAGCCGTATCATCGATATGGTCATACAACGCAAGGGCGAGATGACCGCCATGGAGAGTAAGAACGGTCGTACACACCTCGTCTTCACAATCCCTTCGCGTGGTATCATCGGACTCAACAATAGTGTCCTAACCGCTTCGGCTGGTGAGGCTGTTATGGCACACCGCTTCCTGGAGTTTGGTCCTTGGCGTGGCGACATCGAGCGACGCAACAATGGTAGCATCATAGCGGGTGAGAGCGGTACCGCCTTTGCCTATGCGCTCAACAACCTCCAGAGCCGCGGACGCTTCTTCATCGCTCCCCAAGAGGAGGTCTACGCTGGTCAGGTAATCGGCGAGCATACGAAGGACAACGACCTGACGGTCAACGTCTGCAAGAGCAAGAAGCTCACCAACATGCGTGCTGCCGGTAGTGATGACAAGGTAGCTCTCGCACCGCCCGTCATCTTCAGCCTAGAGGATGCGCTGGAGTATATCAAGGCAGACGAGTATGTGGAGGTCACGCCTAAGTCTATGCGCCTGCGCAAGATCCTGCTCAACGAGCTAGACCGCAAGCGCGCCAACAAAGCATAATCAATCCAATCACTTCATAAACACAACAAACTATGAAAAGAATCGCACTACTCATCATCGCCATGCTCACGCTTGGCTTTGCAGCTCAGGCTCAGTCCACTTTTAGCAAGGGGACGACGACCGCCAACCTCGGGCTCGGTATCGGAGGAACCCTCTTCAACGACACCTATAGTGTCCTCCTACCTCCAGTCTCTCTAGGAATTGACCACAGCGTAGTCAGTGGTCTTTTTGACGGCAACGGCTCTATCGGTGTAGGTGGTTACATAGGCTCTGAGGTCTATCGCTACAAAGGCTTCGACAAGTCTGTATGGAGCCAGACACTCATCGGACCACGTGGCTCTCTGCACTATCAGTTTGTAGACAAGCTCGACACCTACTTTAGCTTGATGCTCGGTGTAGATATCATCAGCTGGAACTATAATATGAAGGTGGCTGATATGGCAATCAAGGACAAGGACACTTCAGTTGGCTTTGGTTGGGGCGCACACTTTGGCGCTCGCTATTATCTCTCCGACCGCTGGGCTCTTATGGGTGAGTTGGGTTATGGACTAACCTTCCTCACACTCGGCGCTACCTATCGCTTCTAAGTCTTAGCGAAGCGCTATAACACAATCAAAGCAGGAGACGGTTCACGAGCTGTCTCCTGCTTTTGCATTTAAAACTGTGTAGGGTCACTCGGTATCGTGCGGTGTAGGGTGCTGCTGATTGCGAGGATGGTAGCGCAAGACGTCGGCACGGAGTGCGGTGCGATCGACGTGGGTGTAGACCTCTGTCGTCGCTATACTCTCGTGTCCCATCATCAGCTGGATAGCGTGCAGGTCGGCACCGCCCTCGAGTAGGTGTGTGGCAAAGCTATGTCGCAGCGTGTGCGGACTAATCTCCTTCTGTATGCCCGCCAGCTCAGCAAGCGTGCGGATCAGACAGAAGACCGTGATACGAGAGATCGGTTGACCACGACGTGAGATGAAGATATACTGATCATACTCCGGCTTCGCATTATAGCGACAGGGATCATTGAGATAGCGCTGCACGTCAGAGACTGCCTTCGGACTCATCGGCACCAGTCGCTCTTTGCGTCCCTTGCCCCAGACGTGCAGATAGCCTTCGTCGAGGAAAACATCCGAATAGGTCAGCCCGCAAAGCTCCGACACACGTAGCCCGCAGCTGTAGAGGACCTCTATGATCGCCGTGTCTCGTGAAGCCTCGATACGATCCTCGTCGATAGCTCCGAGGAGGCTGTCTATCTCTGCGAGCGTGAGCACCTCAGGGAGCTTCTTATGTATGGGCGGGGTCTGTAGCATATCTGTCGGGTCATGCTCTATCTCCTCCTCTAGCGTTAGGAAGCGAAAGAAACTCTTAACCCCGCTCAGCACACGCGCCAGCGAACGCATCGAGATACCTAAGTCTAGCAAATGCGCCGCAAAGTTGTTGAGATGTTGCAGCGTTACCTCCCGCAGACTCAGCCCCATATCGTCTATGTAGGTGTAGAGCTTGTCCACGTCGTAGAGGTAGGAGTCGATGCTATTGTCCGAGAGGTGCTGCTCCAGCCTCAGATAAGTTTTGTAGCGCTGTATCAGTTGCTGTCTTGGTTCTAGACTCATTGCAAGGGAGTTTCTTACTATCTTTGCGCTACGAAGTTAGCCATTTGCATCTTAACCGACAAGTTCACTAAATGGCATTCGACTTCTGCACATTCTAGTATCAAGAAAAATACCTTTCAAACACTACAGCACAATGGAAACAATAATCACTACGCCAGAACTCATCACTGATATGAAAAAGAAGATGCAAGGGATACTACAAGCGATTTCGTGGAGAGACTTTGCAAACACATACTTCCACCGATCTTCATCGTGGTTCTACCACAAGATGGACGGCATTGACGGAAACGGCAATCAAGGGGGCTTCAATCAAGAAGAAGCCTCACAGATGCGAGATGCGCTCCTCGACCTAAGCGAACGTATTAGACAAGCAGCCGAAAGTATATAGGCGGGACCTCATCGTACCCTTATTGACAAAAGTCGCTCTAGCCTATAGAGCGCACACCAGCCCCCACTAGCCGACTAGCCCGTGGGGGCTATTTGTATAGCCAAAATCACTACCTTTGCGAACAGAGTGAGCGACACCCAAGGTCCCTAGTTTGTACGCTTTTGATGCTCACTTGTTGCTCACTAAAGAGCATCTTAACCGACAAGTTCACTATGTCTACAAATAGTTTGATCGAACCTCTCTCTACCCCGACCTCGGGCAAGCCAGCCATACTCATCCTCAATGGTCCTAACCTGGTCAACGTGGGTCAGCGCGAAGCTGAGATCTACGGATCGACGCCGTTAGTCCCCTACTTGGAGCAACTCGCCCACGACACCACCGAGGCGACAGTTGCCATCCGCTACTCACACTACGAGGGCGCACTCATCGAGTACCTCTACATGGCTCAGGAGCTAGGCTATCAGGCGATCATACTCAATGCGGGGGGCTACACGCACACCTCCGTAGCTATCGCAGACGCGATACGCGCCATCGCACTACCAGTCATCGAAGTGCATATCTCCCAGCCACTAGCCCGTGAGTCTTACCGCCACACCTCGCTCATAGCACCCTACTGCCGTGGTAGCATCGCCGGCTTTGGCGTAGCCAGTTACGACTTAGCCGTACGGGCTGCCATTCTGCTGAGCCGTTGACACCTTATACTATATAGACTATGGACGCAGAGCTAGAGCTTTATGCCCAGCAGCACAGCTCCTTCGGGCATCCCCTACTAGACGAATTGCTACGCACTGCTTATGTGCGACTCTTACAGCCGAGGATGGTGTGTGGTGCTACACAGGCGGGACTACTCTCGATGCTCATTAAGCTCAGTGGTGCCCAGCGTGTCCTAGAGCTGGGAGCTTATAGTGGCTACTCAACGATCGCCATGGCGATGGCACTAGAGCCGGTGGCGGGTGAGATCGACTCCATCGAGTGCGATGCCGAGATGATCCACTTCCTCTCCCCCTTTGTAGCACGTAGCGGCTGTGCCGAGCGCATTCATGTGCACCATGGTCAGGCTCTAGAGCTGATGCCCGCACTACTCGCGCAGCACGATTACGACCTCGTCTACATCGATGCCAACAAACGTCAGTACCCCGACTACTACCAGCTACTGCGCAAGCAACTACGCCCCGGAGCGATTATCCTTGCGGACAATACCCTCTGGGACGGTAAAGTAACCGCCCCAACGACCCACCACGACCTGCAGCTCGAGGGGATCCAGCACTTCAACGAACTAGTCGCTCAGGACAGCGGCGTGGAGCAGCTCCTCCTACCGCTCCGCGATGGGCTGACGATCATTCGCATCCTACCAGCTTAGTCAGGCTGAGCCGGAGCGATAGGCTTTGCCTCTTGTGCAGCAGACTCTGCTGGTGCAGGCATCGCCTTAGGCGCATCAGCCGTTGTAGGCTGAGCGTTGCCACTCTTTGCTTGCATCTTATGCGAGGTCACCTCGTTGCGAAGCTTGATCAACTCCTCACGCTGCTCAGCCGTGAGCTTGTTGAGCTTGAGCCACTCTAGGAGGGCACGCACCGCAAGTCCGATCGTGATGACCGTAACCGCACCGATAGCACCCGACCAAGAGACCGTGACAAAAGGCAGATCCTGCGTAGGCGTACGCCACCCGAAGAGCGCCTTGCAGAGGATCGGCATAAAGAGCGCGACCACCGCCACGATCACCACAAAAGCGATATAGCCACCGAAGTGACGACGACGCATCATGTGCCCAGCCACATAGTAGTAGTTGAGATAGAAGATCGCAATCAGAAAGATGTCGAGTAGCCACGTAGAGAGATAGTGTGATGGAGCCTGGAAGAAGGACTTAGCCATCGTGCTACTCTGCCCGATCAGTATGGACTGTATCAGCACGATGACGAGCCATGCCGCCAGATAGATAAGCCAAGTATAACTCTTCGTCGAGTTTTGCTTTGCAGCAGTAGCGTCTTGTTTCATAGTATAGGTAGACTTATAGTTATTACACCACAAAGATACAACAGGATAATGAAAGAAGCCTATGTGTCCACTCTCATAAATGAACTATATTTGTAGCATCAACAACAATCAATCAAATCTATGAAGCGATTAGGAATCGGTCTAGTGATCTTGCTAGGTCTAGTGATGATCAGCTTAGGTCTAGTGAGGGCCAGCACGCGAAGCCAGAGCAAAGGACTTCTCACGCCCCAAGATAGCATCTTAACTCTTGCGCCCACTCCCGCTAAGGCATATCACCAAGCCGCAGAGGATCTTCGTATGGGTGGAGACTGGGATGAGGCGATGGACCTTGCTATAGAGGGGTTAAGCCGATATGGTGACGATAAGGATCACACGCTCTATCACTATCTATGTTTTTTGTTGACTCGTTCTGACTATGACGCAAGATTGATCTCTAAGCTCCAAGAGAAGATACACAAGCAGCCCAAACGCCCCGAGTGGGTGCTCCTGCTCGCGACCCTATACGATAGCTCGTGTCATGCCGATTGTGAGCAAGCTGTTCACTACTTTCAGAAAGCTCTAAAAGCGGTGCCCCAAGGTGGTTTCTTTTACCTATCTACTATTGAGCAGATGGCAATATGCTACGTAGAGTTGGGAAGTCTAGACTCCGCTCTATTGTACACAGATATGGCGATCGAGACAGACCCTTCCTTCGCGGGCTATCACTACAACAAGGCGCTGATGCTCCACGCTTTTGGAGATACAAGAGCTGCCATCACAGAGCTCAATAACTACTTCGCACATCCCAATAGAAACAAGGACGACGCTCATGCTTACTACAAGCGAGCTTACTACAAGAGTGAGATCAAAGACCTCTCTGGCGCACTCGCTGATGTAGAGCGAGCAATGGCTAAAGACTCCCATCCCGACCCCTCAGCCTACCTCCTCCGTGGAGACATCTATGCTGCTCAAGGTAAGAGCACGCAGGCCAAAGCTGACTACAAGACCGTACTGGAAAACACATCTAGTGGTGATCCCCGTACACGCATCTTTGCTCTCGTAGGTTTGGGAAATAAGAAACAAGCGATGCAAATCCTAACCGATCAAGTCAACTTCTATAAAGAATACGATGACTTAAACGATAGCAACTTCTATCTCCTGCTTCGTTCGCTCATAAAGTATAGGCAGGTAGAGCTAGCACGCTACTTCTGGGAGATCTCTACGGAGTGGGGTTATCCCTATCCTTGCATCGGTGAAAACATACAAGTTGTGAAAAACAATCCAAAGTACAAGGAGCTACAAAAGAGAGGGGTCAACATCCTGTAGTCCTACTGCTGGTTATGGTCCAGCCAGAAAGGGCTGACGCATTATGATTGCTCTCTCGGGAGCTACACATAGCAACAAGCCAGAGAATAGATGAGGGTACTATATATATTATAATGTGTCACCCCTGGATTGGCTGTTAGCTGTTAGCTATTGGCTGTTAGCTATCGGAACCTTCGGAGCTATCAGAGTGATCGGATCTCTAATCTCTAGCTTCTAATTTCTAATCTCTAACCTCTAATCTCTAATTACATATCTTTACAGGGAAATTTGTCCGATTCCCTCCTTTATCGAATATCCACGTAGGAAATCTCAAATCTCCACGTGGATATTTTTTCTTCCCCACGTGGGGGCGTTTTGATTCTTCCGAAGTTTCATTTCATTCTTCCGAAGTTTCATTTGATTCCTCCGAAGAATTTTTTATTCTCCACGTGGAGATTTTGAAATATCCACGTGGAAATCAGTTTTTCCCGACACAGCGTCGTATCAATATGTAGTCAGCTATAAATTATTGTAACGATCCGGAGTTAAATTTGCCAGCCAGGGTTAACCAATCTACAACGATTTGAAAACTATTCGCTACCTTTGACTTTACAAGCAAGTATAACCTATCAAATATGAGTACCCTTATGAACAACTTACTCAGAAAAGCCTTCGCGCTCTGCGCCCTCATCCTCGCTACGGGATACTGTCTCTCAGCACAAGTAGTCGTCGTACAGGGCGAGCCAGAGGCTCCACTGCCACAGACGCTCAACGAGGTGCGCCTCAACCTCTTAGCACCCGTAGCCTTCAAGGCTATATCATTGGAGTACGAGCGCTCCACGGCGAAGATGAAAGACCTAGGCTTCGGAGCTGCCATCAGCGCCTGCTTTGCCCATACGGGAGACTTTGGCACTACGATCTTTCCCACTTTTGGGGTGATGCCATACGCACGTTGGTACTTCGGCGGCAAGAAGCTCGCAGCCACAAGACTGAACTCAGGCTTCTTTATCGAGGCAAATACTGCGATCAACTACTATCAGTTTACTAGAGAGAGCACCAAAGATTACAGCGGTACGCAGATGACCGAGACAAAGCAAGGTGTCTCTTGGGGCATCGGCCTCGGCGGTGGCTGGAAGCTAGTCTCTCGCAGCAATTGGAGTGGCGAGATCAGTCTGCGTGTAGGTCGCAACCTCGTGAAAGGCGATGATGCTGACGACATGTACGTCTACCCCGCTATCTCTGTGGGCTACCGCTTCTAGTCATCCACCCACTAACTTTTTTAGAGAGGGCATCTAGAAAAGATGTCCTCTCTCCTTTTTTCTACGCATATCGTATTCCGAAGTTTCTCACCCTCTGCGGTATTTGTAAAAAGTGAGTATCTTTGCATTTGGGTGTGTGGGCTAGGTCTAAATAAAGATCTCTTGCAACATATACGAGGCAGCCTCGTCTACATAGTAAAGGCGTGTGTGTCTGGTATTACACCTACGCTCTTTGAACAGACAACTAGAAATACATCAATAACTTTTAGACAACTAGATATGAATCTAAAGCGAATGCTGTCTATGACTGTGGTCCTCCTGACCCTGTTGCTACCTCGTGTAGCCTTTGCTCAGGATATGAGTCAACCACTACCCATAGACCCACAAGTCCGTACGGGCAAGCTCGACAACGGGCTGACTTACTTCATCCGTCACAATGAGCAACCAAAGAATCGTGCTGAGTTTTACATCGCACAGCGTGTCGGCTCTATCCTCGAGGAGGAGAACCAGCGCGGTCTAGCACACTTCCTAGAGCACATGTGCTTCAACGGAACAAAGAACTTCCCCGACAAGACACTCATCAGCTACCTCGAGTCAAATGGTATGCGTTTCGGCTACAACCTCAACGCCTATACCGGTATCGATGAGACGGTCTACACCCTCATGGAGGCTCCCACAGAGCGTCAGGGCTTCATCGACAGCTGCCTACTCATCCTACACGACTGGAGTGGCTTCGTCACACTAGCCGACGATGAGATAGACAAGGAGCGTGGCGTCATCACCGAGGAGTGGCGCTCGCGTGACAATGCTCAGATGCGTATGCTCAATACGGCACTCCCCAAGATCTACCCCAACAACCGCTATGGTGTACGTATGCCTATCGGTCTGATGAGCGTAGTCAACGGCTTTAAGTACAACGAGCTACGCGACTACTACCACAAGTGGTATCGCCCCGACCTACAGGCTATCATCGTGGTCGGTGATGTCGATGTAGACTATGTGGAGAAGAAGATCAAGGAGATGTTTGCCGACATACCTGCACCAGTCAATGCCGCAGAGCGTGTCTACTTCCCCGTAGAGGACAATGATGAGCCACTCGTAGCTATCGAAAAGGACAAGGAGGCTACCAGCACCGATCTGATGGTTATGTTCAAGACAGATGCTATGCCTGTCGAGATGACCCGCACCATAGCTGGCGTCATGAAGGACTACCTATATGGCATCACAAACCGCATCCTCGGTGAGCGCTTTACAGATCTCATGCACAAGCCTAACCCCGCCTTTACCAGTGTGAGTGGCTATCTGAGCAACTACTTCCTCTCTCAAACCAAGGATGCTCTAACCTTTAATGCTACGGCACGTGAGGGCGAGCTAGACGCAGCACTCAAGGCACTGATGGCAGAGATTGAGCGTGTACGCCAGTACGGCTTTACGCAGGGTGAGTATGATCGTGCTCGCACGGATCTACTCAAGGGCTATGAGAATAGCTATAACGAGCGTGAGACTCGCAAGAATAGCTCTTACGCTAACGAGTACAAGGACTACTTCACCACGGGTGGATACATCCCTGGCATCGAGATGGAGAAGGCTATGATGGAGCAGGTCGCTGCTAACATACCTCTAGAGGTAGTCAACCAGATGGTACAGTCTATCATCGGTGACAAGAACATGGTACTTATGCTCATGGCTCCCGACAAGGCAGGGCTCGTACTACCTACCGAGGCTGAGCTAGTCGCTAAGGTCAATGAGTACCGCAAGCTACCCGTAGAGCCTATCAAGGACGCTGTCTCTGATATGAAGCTGATGGAGAAGGCTCCCAAGGCTGGCAAGGTTACCAAGCGTGAGGACAACCTCAAGTTTGGCACCACTCGCCTCACACTGAGCAATGGTATGGTAGTCTATCTCAAGACGACCGACTACAAGAAGAATCAGCTCTCACTCACAGCTGTCGCTCCTGGTGGCACCAACGCTTACCTCAAGAACGCTAAGGATCTACCCAACATCAAGAACCTCAGCAGCGTCATCTCGCTAGGTGGTGTAGGCAAGTTTGACAATCCCACCCTCTCTAAGGCACTGACAGGTCGTAGCGTCTCAGCTTCTGGCTCTATGCGTGGCACACGCACCTTCTTTAGCGGTTTGTCTACGCTTGAGGATATGGAGACTTTCTTCCAGCTTCTCTACCTAAACATGACGCAGCCTAGACAGGATGCTGATGCTTTTGCCAACTGGCGCACCAACATGATCGAGCAGATCAAGAACATGGAGTCCAATCCATTGGTTTCATTCCAGGACTCTCTCCTCTATGCGCTCTACAACAACGATCCTCAGATGCGACGCGCTACTATTGCTGAGATCGAGGCTGTCAACTACGATCGCGTGATGCAGATCTGGAAAGAGCGCATCGCTGATCTAGGAGACCTACAGCTCTACTTCATCGGTAATGTAACTCCTGAGCAGTTGATTCCTTACCTAGAGAAGTATGTAGCCTCTGTACCTACCAAGGGGCGCAAGCACGACATGCACAAGGAGCTAGTACCCGCAGTACGTATGGCTTCGATGCACATTGACTTCAAGAAGGAGCTAGCTACTCCTATGGCTATGGTCATAGCAGCCTACACAGGCAAGCTTCCCTACACACTCCACAACAATCTAGCCATGGAGGTGCTTGGTGCTGTCATGGATCAGGTCTACACGGCTACGGTACGTGAGGACGAGGGTGGCACCTATGGTGTTAGCTCGGGAGGCTCTATCAGCGACAATCCAGAGGGCGAGACTGTCTTCCAGATCTTCTACCAGACAGATCCTGAGAAGGTAGACAAGCTCAACAAGATCATCTACGCTGAGCTCGACAAGGTGGCTAAGAATGGTCCCGAGAAGGAGATGTTTGACAAGACTATCCTCAACATGAAGAAGGACTATGCTGAGAACCTTAAGAAGAACGGCTACTGGCTCAACTACATGATCGACTTCTTCTTCGATGGTCGTGACTTCCAGACCGACTACGAGAAGACGCTCAACGGCATCACGCCTGCAGACGTACAGAAGATCGCTCAGGAGCTCCTCAAGCAGGACAACCACATCGAGGTGATCATACGTCACGCTGAGGGCGCTAAGTAAATAATCCTAGCAGCTATACAGGACCTATCGCATGTGCGACATGGCTCTGTAAGCAGCTAACAGACTAACTGCGAGAGCGAGTAACTCTAGAGGTGATCCTCTGAGTTGCTCGCTCTCACTATGCTTGGCAAGCTCTAGATAGACTGGTATAACAAAATTGTTTCGTCTCGATTACGATAGAGTATTGCATATATGAAGAATAAGTCTTACCTTTGCATCGTGTTTTTCATGGTGTTAGATTTTAAGGTTAATGAGAAGGGGCTGTCGTACTGACAGCCCCTTTTTTATGGTCACTGACATCATCGATTCTAGTCCTTCTTACGAAGGGGGCTGCTGGCTATGCGCGTGAAGTCGTGGCAGTCTCATCTTTTTGTATTACATTTGCTGTAGTATCAAAGTGATCACACTATGAAAAGAGTTTATCTATCCGTACGCTCGCTCCTATCCGCTGGAGCTTCTCTCCTACTTGGATGGCTGGGATTCGCTAGCTGTGATGATGTCGGTATGGCTGAGTACGGCACGCCTACGGTCGATTATGAGTTTAAGGTGCATGTCACCGACCAAGACGCTAAGCCTGTCGAGGGACTTCAAGTAGACCTACGCAACAGCCATGGAGTCGAAAAGGAACTCACCGATGCTCAGGGCAATGCTGAGCTAGATGGGAGCTACACAGGCTTTCACAGAGATCATCAGGTAGTCCTAGAGGTGAAGGACATCGATGGCGAGAAGAATGGCGTCGTTGCAGACAAGCAGGTCACCGTAGAGGTCAAGGAGAGCGACTTCGTCAGCAAAGGCTCTAAAAGGTGGAACAATGGTAAGGTCAAGAAGGAGATAGAGATCCAAGTGGAGCGTAAGTAGTCGGGACAGACCACTTACCTGTCACTCCTATTATAATATGAAGCGAACTCTCTCAAATATCTTTTCGAACCTAATCGTTGGCACGCTACTCGCACTGATCGGTTGCTTAGGCTTCTCCAGCTGTAAGACGCGCACAACGCATAGGACGAGCGAAGGCGACAAGGCGGAGCAGCCCGACACGACTACGCTCGTCAAGCCCAGGCCTAGACCAGACGGCATGGGCATGGTGATGTATGGCACGCCTACGACAACTTTCGAGCCCAAGCAGATAGTGATCCCTGAGGAGCAGGAGTAAGTCATACCTTGTGATCCCGTCAATGAAACTGAGCAAGCATAAGTCCGTCGGGCAGACGCTCTTACGTCCAGCATTCAAGCAGCGCATCGCACTAGACCTGCATCGTATCTTGCAGGCGGAGAATGTGCGCCGGCATCCGATGACGACGCTCTTCTGGGAGTGCACGCTGCGCTGCAACCTGCACTGCGGGCACTGCGGCAGCGACTGCCGTGTGGAGAGTGGTGTCGACGAACTATCGGTCGCTGACTTCATACAGATCATTGATGGGCTGACACCTCACGTCGATCCCAACAAGCTACTAGTCATCTTCACGGGTGGCGAGGCACTCGTGCGGAAAGACATCGAGGAGGCGGGGCTAGCGCTCTACCGTCGTGGCTACCCTTGGGGCATCGTGACCAATGGGATGCTACTCGACGCACAGCGCTTGGATAGCTTGCGCCGTGCCGGACTACACACAGCGACGGTGAGCCTCGATGGCTTTGCCGAGGCACACAACGCTCTGCGTGGACATCCGCTCAGCTACGAGCGAGCTTGGCGGGCGATACAACTACTCACACAGGCCGAAGACTTGGTCTGGGACGTGGTGACCTGTGTCAATCCGATGAACTTTGACACGCTCCCCGCCTTTCGTCAGCAACTGGTCGATGCGGGTGTGAAGCGATGGCGACTCTTCTCGATCTTCCCCGTGGGGCGTGCTGCGGAGAATAAGCAGCTCCAGCTCTCCGACAGTCAGTACTACCAGATGATGCAGTTCATCATCGAGACGAACGAGGCGGGAGAGATCGAGGCGCAGTATGGTTGCGAGGGCTATCTAGGCGCCTTCGAGGGGCGTACGCGTCAGCAGTTTTACCAATGTCGTGCAGGCGTAAACATAGCCTCTATCCTATGCGACGGCTCTATCAGCGCCTGCCCGAGTATTCGCTTTGACCACAAGCAGGGCAACGTGCATCACGACGACCTGTGGCAGGTGTGGGAGGAGCGCTTCGAGAGTTATCGTGATCGCTCGTGGGCTAAGACAGGTCCCTGTGCCGACTGCAAGAGCTGGAAGTACTGTCTGGGCAATGGTATGCACCTACGAGACGATGAGGGCAAGCTCCTCGTCTGCCACCTCCAGCGTCTTGAAGCCGGGGCCGAGGCACTACATGCCTCTAGAGCAAGATGACCCATCAGTCGCTGTCGCCTACGGAGCTGATCGTGCACTATGCACACGATGAGCTACGCTTGAGTGCCGTAGGCTTAGCCCCAGCTGGGGCCGTTCCATCAGAGGTGTGGCAGGCTTACCAGCAGACCATCACGGGAGAAGCTTACGCTGGCCTAGACTACCTACAGCGTTACGATGATGTGCGGTCGGATCCACGCAAATTACTCCCCGAAGCTAAGTCGATCATCGTCGTGGCGCAGAGCTATTACCCGCCTGTCAAGCAGCCACTATCGGCACCCCAAGTAGCTTACTACGCTTACGGACGCGACTACCACAAGGTGGTGCGCAAAAAGCTCGAGCGTCTCCTCGCATTCATCCAGTCAGAGGTGGACTCAAGTGCCACGGGGCGTGTCTGCTGCGACACGGCTCCGCTACTGGAGCGTTACTGGATCATGCAGAGCGGACTAGCCTATCAGGGCCGCTCGAAGATGATGATCATACCTCGTCTAGGCACATTCTTTATCTATGGCTTCCTCGTTGTATCCCTACCGCTAGAGTACGGCGCAGCGATAGATCGTAGCTACTGTGGTCGCTGTCGGAGATGTATCGACCATTGTCCTGGAGGAGCTTTGCAGGTCGACGGCACTTTCCTCGCCGATCGCTGCCTGAGCTACCTAACGATCGAGCATCGGGGGGCGTGGCCCGAAGGCGTTGCTGAGCGTCTAGGTAATAGACTCTTCGGCTGTGACGTCTGCCAAACGGTCTGTCCGCACAATGCGCACTGCGCACCACACGACGAACCAGACTTTATGATCCGCCCCGCCATTGCCCAGCTAACTTATGAGCAGCTGGCAAACTTTACACCACAGCTCTACGAAACCTTAACGATAGGCTCCTCGATGCGACGATGCGCCTACGAAGACCTCCTCCGCAATGCCCAGGCGGTCTTAGCCAACCATACCACTTCCCTATGACAAGACACTATAATATAGCAGACCTACGAGGACGCTTCATGCGCCGACTGAAAGACTACGGTCTCCCCCTCTCCATACTCATCGGCATCGTTGGCTATCGCCCGCTCTCCACGCTGAGTCCCGCCATCCCCTATATGCTGATGCTGATGCTCTTCTTTAGCTTTCTCAAGCTCACCCCTAGAGACCTGCGCATACGACCCATCCACTTCCTCCTACAGCTCATACAGATCGTGCTAGCTGTGGGCGGCTACCTACTGGTGCGCTACTCGGGCATCTCCGAGAGCACGCTCCTCGCCGAGGGACTCATGATCTGCTTCTTCTGCCCCGCAGCCTCCGCGTCACCCGTGGTCATCGGCTTCCTCGGGGGCAATGTAGCCCTAGGCACCACCTACGTCCTGCTCACCAGTGTGGGGGTCATCGCCTTAGCGCCGCTCCTGCTAGGCTTCTTCGGCAGTAGTGCGATGGACTACGGAGCCACCTTTGTGCAGATCTTCTACCGCGTGCTACCCGTCATCACGCTGCCCCTACTCGTCGCTTGGGCCGTCCGCTACGGCGTCAAACCCGTCTATCGGGTACTCACGAAGATCCCCTCAGCCAGCTTTTGGGTCTGGCTCCTCTGCCTCTCACTCATCATGGCCAATACGGTGCACTTCATTGCTGAGGAGCCACGAGAGATGATCCCTACGATGATCCTGCTAGGCGTCATGGGGCTGATCGCCTGCATCGTTCAGTTTGCCCTCGGCAAGTGGCTCAGCAAGCGAATCCTCGGCGAGAGCATCACCCTCGGGCAGAGCTTAGGACAGAAAAACTCAACCATCGCCATCTGGCTAGCGCAGAGCTACCTCAACCCGCTCTCCTCCGTCGCTATGGCCGCCTACTCCATCTGGCAAAACCTCCTCAACGCCTACCAGATACACCGCGCCACGCAGCGCTCCAACCAAAAGCCCTCCCATAAGCGAAAGTCTAAACAAAACGATTAGAGGCCCCTCCTTATGACTAGACGAAAGAAGACGGTGCTACTGGTCATCGGGGCTATGGCTCTGGTGATGCTGCTCTGCGGACTATGGCTATGGCGCTCTATGCGCACGAGCAATCCGTGGGGCGCTCAGACTATTGGCGACATAGCCACCCCCGCAGGCTACAGCCGTGTGGAGGCTCCCGCAGGGAGCTACACGGCTTATCTACGCGCTCTACCCTTGAAGCCTTGGGGTGCTAGGGTGCAGCTATACACGGGAGGCGATGCACGCTTGCAGTTTCTCTCCACAGCGGTGATCGACCAGGACATACTCAGCAATGATGAGCAGTGTGCCGATGTGACTATGCGTCTGCGGGCTGAGTACCTTTGGCAGAAGGGACGCTACCGAGAGATCAGCTTTCGCAATGTCCATGGCAAGACGATGCGCTACTCTGGCGGAGCGTCTCGTAGTGCCTTCGAGCGGTATATGCGAGGCGTCTATGGCGCTTGCAGTACCTTCTCGCTCTATCAGGAGACCAAGCCCCGTGCTATACAAGATGTGATGCCAGGCGATGTGCTCGTCTACCCGGCACGGCCAGGGCGCAAGTACGGTCATGCCGTTATGGTGGTCGATGTGGCACGGAGCAGATCGGGCAAAGTGGCGATCATGTGCATAGAGGGCAATACCCCCGCTCGTGAGAAGCACCTCGTGCGCAATCCCAACCCACTGCATAACCCGTGGTTTATACTCAATGAGGGAGACGAAGCGATACAGATCTCAGTCTTCCGCTTTAACAAATACGAGCTCAGACATTACTAACTCCATAATAATATGAGACGAGCCCTCTTACTCCTCACCCTACTCCTCAGCAGCCTCCTCACCCTCTCAGCTCAAACCTATATTTATAGCGGAGATAAGCGGTACGACTACGACTCACAGGTCATCGCCACGTGGGACGGCACCTGCCTCTACAGCGGAGACAAGCGATACGATTACAATTCACGAGTCATCGCCACGTGGGACGGAACCCGACTCTACAGCGGGGATAAGCGATACGACTACGACTCACGGGTCATCGCCACGTGGGACGGAACCCGACTCTACAGCGGGGACAAGCGATACGACTACAATTCACGAGTCATCGCCACCTGGGACGGCACCCGCATCTACAGTGGCGACAAGCGATACGACTACGACTCACGAGTCATCGCCACCTGGGACGGTCCCCGCATCTACAGCGGCGACAAGCGGTACGACTACGACTCCCGAGTCCGCTACACCATCGAGGGGCACCTCCCCGTTGCCGTTGCCATCTACCTCATCTTGTGATCCTTTTGGAGAGAGCAACATAAACATTGCCATAGCCCCACACCACATACCTTATGCTACTCATATCTCTACTCCTCTGTAGCCTCTCAGCCCTCTACCCGTGCTATAGAGCCTGGGAGCGACTGAAGCACTCCTTTAGCGAGCCTGCCTTGGCGCTCTTTATGGCGATGGCGCTCTATGCGCTCTTTCTCCTGTATGGCACCGTGTTGCGGGTCTTTGGTGGCAGTACTGTCAACGCAACGTATAGTGATATGGTTGCCAAGACGGGGATTGGGTTTGACCTTTTCATCTTGCTACTCACTGGGGTCACCGCAGGGCTGATTCCCGTCAATCTCCTCATGGGGCGCATCATCAGGAGGTACCGACGGGCGGGCATCATCATCGTAGGGGGTATCATCCTCCTTTTGGCCATCCTGAGCATCCCAGTCAGTATGATGATAGGCGATCTAGGGCAGCTAGCCCCTGAGATGGACTCGTTCGGCAGTAGCTTGGTGGGGTGCTTCTTCCTTGAGTGCTGTGGGGTGATGGCTTACTTTGCTTGGTTGCTCGGCTTGACCTATCAGGAGTTTTGCGTCATCGGCAATATCTACATGCAGGGCGCCATCTGCCTACTCGCAGCTCTAGCGCCGCTCCTCCTCTGTATACGTACGAAGCAAGCCCCGTGGAAGTGGCTCCTCAGCGGGGGCAATGCGCTCCTACACCTCGTCATCATCTCACTCTTTTTCGGCCACTACTGGATGCCCTTGGAGAGCGCTTTCGACCTCTGTGTCCAAGACCTCAACCACATCGGCGCCCTCTTTGGTAGCTCCTATGTGATGGTCAATATCATAATCTTCGTCATACTCTTTGTGGTCGACCTCGCTCTCAACGCCCTACTCTACCTACTCCTAGCAGGCAAGCTTACCGCTACACAAGCTGGCGAAAAGAGTTCGCAGCAGGACCACAGGACAAGCTCTCAAGACAATTGCTAAGCCCCTTTCATCAGATACATCCCTATGAAAAAGAAGATCCTCACGGCCCTGCTCCTCTTACTCCTCGTCCTGTCAGCAACTTGGTTCTACAAGCTACTCTTCCTATGGCTCGCCCTACTCCTCTGGCGCAAAGAGCTCCTGAGCAAGATCCCCTACCGTCATGCTAACCGCATCATGATCGCGCTAATGGTGGTCACACTCTTTATCGCTATGCCCCGCTACCGCACGAACTCCTCCGATCGTATCCAGCTCATCTACCAAGACAGCGAGGGGCATGCTACCACGCCACCACTCTACCAGTACCTAGCCAATACGATCGTCCCCGAGGAGGAGGCTATGAGCTGGGGACTACGCGTAGCAGCCATCTTACCGCGGGAGGCTATGTCGTCGCTCTCCAAGAGCCTCATCAATCAGTACAAAGATGAGTACCGTTCCTGTGGCAATCGTTGCTTTACACGTCCCATAAGGAGCTTGAGATGGTCCACCTCCAACCCCATGTCGGGTGTCTGCTCCCAGTTTTTCAATAGCTTTGCAGCCCCTCATCAGGCGGTCTATCTGATTCGTCCTAAGCAGTATCAACGCGACAAGAGCTATCCGCTCGTTGTCTTTTGCCATGGAGGGCTGGGCAACTGGAAGCTCTACACCAGCATACTCAGTCAGCTGGACAACTGCGTCGTCCTAGCCATCCCCTCGCACGACCTCACGGGCTTCTTCAGTCCGAGCGACATCGCTGGGATCTTTGACCGTCAGATCCCCTTCCTCGAGGAGCGGGGCTACCATATAGACCGCAGCCAGTTGCACCTCATGGGACTCTCCAACGGCTTCACCGCCAGCGACATCGCCTATCGCAACTACGGTAAGCGCTTCAAGAGCATCACCTACATCTCCTGTCAGCCTAGTCAGACGAAGCGCATCGGTGCCAAGATCATACTAATCGGTGGGGGCAAAGATGAGACCGCTGCCAACCAGCCCGCTCTAGCTAAGCGAATGCGTGCCAATGGCATGCAGACGGCACTCTACTGGGACGCTGCAGACACGCACTACACGCTCCTGCACAACCGCAAGGCGATCGTTGCCTTACTCAACAAAGAGCTAGAGCTATCCTAGCTGCCAGAGCTTATCCTCTCAAAAGAAATAGCTACATTTGTAACAACAAACCAGCAACTTACTCAATACGATGAAGCGAATCATGGCTCTACTGCTAAGCCTTGTCTGCTTAGCCACTATGCTGTCCGCTCAGGAGCAGGACACGACAGCTCTCTCTGCACAAGACTTGCCCACCTTGGAGCGAACCTTTGACACATTCTCACCCGACCTCCAGGATACCCTAGGGATCATCATGTCTGAACCTGAGGATCAGGCAGCGTTCCTCGAGCACGTCCAGAAAGCACTCCAGAGCGAGCCAAACAATGGTGTCGCTTGGGCTTACGTCGCCACCATTTACCGTATGCAGCGCAAGCCCGAGCAAGCTCTAGAGGCTGCCACCAAGGCGATCACACTCCTACAGGCGAAGCCCGCACGTAGAGCTATGGTCTACAGCCTCCGCTCAGACATCTACTCCGACCTTGATGATGGTGTCAAGGCACTTATGGACCTGCACTCAGCTATCAAGGATGCTCCCGACACGCCTGATCTATACTTAAAGCGTGGAAATCTCTATGGCGCTATGGAGCAGTACGACCTCGCAGAGGTGGATATGCGTAAGGTCGCTTCACTCGATCCTAAGAACCCAACGGGCTATATCGGATTGGCCGTGATTGCGATGCTACAAGAGAGGCTGGAGGATGCCATACAGAACCTGAACGAAGCTATCAAGGTTGCCCCAGACGAAAGCATTCTCTACTATCTGAGAGCTAATGTATACATCAAACTAGAGCACTACAATGAGGCGATGGATGACATTATCTATACCATTGCAAACAGCCTTGCAAACGAAGACACCTATACCCTCCTCAATATCATCGCAGCTCAGGCAATGCCTACTCTCGAAGCTAAGCTCAAGGCTGTAGAGTCCGTGAGCAAAACGGGAGAGTACCTCTTCCTTATCGGTTTGGCACATCAAAACATCGGAGATGACAAAGGTGCGCTGGAGTACTACCTGCAAGTCACAGAGAGACAAGAACTAACCGATTTCGTAGCCAGCCACATAGCGACTGCCTATCAGATGATAGGCGACTACAGCTCGGCACTCAAGTATATCGACGAAGCTATCTCGCTAGACCCTACGGACCAAACCTACATTTACAGCAAGGCTCAGATGCTCTTTGAGGATGGCAATTTCCGAAGAGCTCTCGCAGAGTCGAATAAATATGTCTCCCTTGTACCTGACGACCTTGATGGCTACTATCAGCGTGCTCAGATCAAGAGTAAGCTCCAGGACCTCCAGGGGGCCATCGATGACTACTCCAAGGCGATCGAGCTAAGCGACACATTCTTATGGGCTTACCTCAAGCGAGCAGATCGCTACACAGCATTGGGACACAAGGACACCGCCACGGCCGACTATCGCAAGGTGATAGATATCCTACAGGAGCACGATGCGACAGACATAACTATGGCTTACGCTTACCAGTCTCTAGGCGAGCAGGAGCAGGCCATCGCGGCCATCGCTAAGTGTATTGAGGAGGACCCAGACGATGCCGACCTCTACTACAGCATCTCAGGGGTCTATGGTCGAATGGGCAATACAGAGCAAGCACTGGACAACCTACGCATCGCCTTCGAAAAGGGATACAACAGCTTTTCATTCATCGAGCAGGACGACGACCTTGCCGCCCTACGAGACACCCCGCAGTACAAAGCACTCGTGCAGCAGTACAAGGAGAAGCTCGGCTACAAGATGCCCCAATAAGCTTCCCATATACGCACCCGATCCCTACAAAGGGTTACTCGTATCATCGTTACACGTCATCGGTTACACGTATCGCTTTGACACAACGGACGCCGTGACGTGTAATGATTTGTAGGGACGCTCGATCTGAGCGTCCGTCCCCGTTAAAACCACGATGCTGTAACTTTTGACACAACGGACGCACAGATCGTGCGTCCCTACAGGACGATGTGGGGATGACGAGGACGAAAACAGGACGACGTGGGGATGGAGGGAGAGGGACGCACTATGACACGATACTAACCGTGACTGAATCCTGTAGGGAGGGTATCCTCCGATCTCTAACCTCTAACCTCTAATCTCTAATAACATATCTTTACAGGGAAATTCGTCCGATTTCCCACTTTCTCGAATATCCACGTGGGAAATCTCAAATCTCCACGTGGATATTTTTCTTTTTCCACGTGGGCGCGATTCATTGTCCTCTCCTGAAATAGTACACAGTTGGGAAGCCAACCCCAACAACTATGAAAGAAGAAAAAAGTAACCGAGGACGAAAGGGATATCCCCTAGATTTCAAGTGGAGAGTCATTGATGACCTCCTAGCCACTGGCGAGAGCATCGCCACGACCAGCCAGCGCTACGGCATTACCACACGCACCATTCGAAATTGGTTGCGTACCTTTGGAGTAGAGTTACCCAACCAAAGCAGCAGTAGCACTATGAGCAAGACAAACAAGAACAAAGACGTAGATCCAGAGTACGCAGAACTCAAGCGCGAAAACGCTCGCCTCAAAGCAGCCCTCTTCCAGGCTGAGAGCAAGGCATTAGTCAACAAGACACTACTCGAAGTGGTCTTGAATCGCTACCACATTGATCTAAAAAAAAAGACCGATTTGCAGCCGTGAGACAGCTTGAACACGCCAAAGTGAGAGATCAAAAGCTCTCCATAACCTACCTTTGTCAGCTACTAGAAGTCAGCCGCAAAGGCTACTACAAGCACACCTTCACCGAGCAAGACGAAGATGTCAAAGTAGCCTCCGTCCTACACTATTGCCAGTATGTGCGAAGTAAGCTCCACAGGGCAGGCGTAGACACCCTTCAGCAGTGTGCCAACGAATACTTCGAAGGAACCTTCCAAGTAGGTCGCGACTGGCTGTACAAAGTCTTAGGAGCCAACGATATGCTGCTGAGAAGTCGCAAGCGCAAGCGTCCACCCCAGACGACCAAAGGCGTGGTCAATCACGGCTTCCAAGATCACCTGAACACCACCCCTAAATACATTGCCACTGACCATTGCCGGCTCACCGTCTCAGACATAACCTACGTCAAATGTTTAGGGGGCTTCGCATATCTCTCCCTGACGATGGACGCTTATAGCCGCATCATCACCGGCTTTGACCTGCAGCCCACGCTCTCCACAGAGGGCCCCTACAACGCACTAAGACAGACCGTTGACTTCTACCAGAAGCATGGCTTTGACCTCAAAGGGCTCATCTTCCATAGCGACCGAGGCTGTCAATATGTCTCCAAGCAGATGACCGACTACGAGGCCAGCCTAGGCATCGTAACCAGTGTCACCCAGACAGGCAACCCTCTCCACAACGCTATGGCAGAGCGACTTAACGGGATCATCAAGAACGACTGGCTCTACAACTTCGAGGATAAGCCCATAGATCAAGTTCGAGAGATCCTCTCGCAAACGATTGCTCTCTATAACACAGCGCGTCCTCATCGAGCCATCAACAAGAAGACTCCGATGCAGATGCTCATACCAGATTACCCCAACCCTATAACCACACAACCCTCTAAGAAACAGACATCTAAGAACAATTCACCAAAAGCTCCGAGCCTCAAATCTCCGAGCTCATGCCGCTTAACTCCACACAAAGACCTATCTTTGTGTACCTCCGCAGTAAAAACGACCACAAGTCGTGTACCCTAGCAGGAGCAAAACTAACAAATGAGTACACTCACAGGACTAACAAAAATGACCCGAGTACCATCTCAGTAATACCTTCCCAACTGTGTACTTTTTTCAGGAAGAGGACACATTTCTTCCGAAGTTTCATTTCATTCCTCCGAAGTTTCATTTGATTCCTCCGAAGAATTTTTTATTCTCCACGTGGGAATTTCGAAATATCCACGTGGAAATCACTTTTCCCCGACACGGCACCGTTTCGATATGTAGTCAGTTCTAAATTATTGTAGCAATCCAGCGTCAAATTTGCCCAGCCAAGAGCACTAGCACTACTAGCTAACAGCTAACAGCCAATAGCTAACAGCTACACATTAGCGACAAACGAGGAGTAGAGAGGTCGATGAGCTCATTATATATAATGCGTCAGCCCTGTCAAAGAGTCTAGTGAGGCGTTGTGGCTTCGCTAGAGTTTTGTATCTTTGGAGATATGAAGGAGATGAGACGGCTCTTCGGGGAGTTCTTTTCTCCAGCTATTCCGCACTGTGGGATAGCTTTCGTTGATAACTAGACAAACAGAGATCGTATGAAACAGAGACAGAGACAGATATTGGGACTTTTGCTCTTCGTACTCCTCTTGGGAGCGGGAAGTAGCTGGGCACAGACGGCAGACCAACAGCAGGTCTACGAGGCGTATGTAAAGCGTGACATCAACAGCTGGAAGCGGGTCGTAGACCGTATGCACGCTGAGCCTAACAAGAGCTATGCGCGTATTGCCGAGCTGGTCGAGTATGAGTACGGCTACATCGCTGAGTGCATGCTGCGCGACAGGAACAATGAGGCGGAGCAGTACCTCAAGCGCTACAAAGCACACGTGGACTACCTCCTAGAGTGTGACTATAAGACCGCCGAAATGACCGCCTACCTATCGGCTTACTACACTTACCGCATCGGCATATCGTGGCTACGTGCTCCGCTGGTGGGCAATAAGAGCATTAGTCTGATGAATCGCTCGATCAAGATGGACCAGCAAAACGCTATCGGCCTGATCCAGCGAGGCAATGCACAGTACTTCGCACCAGCTTTCTTCAAGGGAGATGCTAAGCGTGGAGCTATCGACTACTTTCTTCGTGCTGAGCGTGCGATGGTTTCGCAGGGCAAGAGCAAGGGGTCGTGGCTTTACTTGAGTCTCCTGATCCAGATTGCCGAGTGCTACGTAGGTGTCGGGGAGCAGACGCAGGCTGAGACGTGGTATCGCAAGGTTATCGCACTAGAGCCTCGGCTCACCTGGGCACTCGATAGTAAGTACCTAGAGAACAAGCAGAAGCGCGGACAGCATTAGAGTCGAGTAGGTGCCATGTCCTTCCAACTGACCTCAAAGTATAAGCCGACGGGCGACCAGCCAGAGGCTATTGCTCAGCTCTCGCAGGGAGTGCGTGATGGGTTGCCTCATCAGACGCTCCTCGGTGTGACGGGCTCGGGCAAGACCTTTACGATCGCCAATGTGATCCAGCAGGTAGACCGCCCGACTCTGGTCATTAGCCACAACAAGACGCTGGCAGCGCAGCTGTACAGCGAGTTTAAGGCTTTCTTCCCCAACAATGCGGTAGAGTACTTCGTCTCCTACTACGACTACTACCAGCCCGAAGCTTATCTGATCAATACGGATACCTATATAGAGAAGGACATGGCGATCAATGCGGAGCTGGACAAGCTACGACTACGTGCTACCGCCTCGCTCCTCTCGGGTCGTCGCGATGTGATTGTGGTCGCCTCGGTCTCCTGCATCTATGGTATGGCCAATCCGAATGACTTTGAGAATAAGATCATCAAGCTGGAGGTGGGCATGCAGATCGAGCGGGACGTGCTGATGCGACGCCTCGCGGAGTCTTACTATGTCAATAACAAGGCGGACTTCGTGAGTGGTTCCTTTCGGGTGAAGGGAGATACGATCGATATCTTTCCCGCCATCGAGTCCTTCGAGGGGGTTGCTTACCGCATCGAGCTATGGGATGACGAGATAGATCGGATCACCATCATCGACCCGGTCTCGGCGGAAAGCCAGGGAACGCTGGATAACCTACGCATCTACCCGGCCAACCTCTTTGTAACAACGGAGGAGCAGACGCAGCGTGCTATCGTGGAGATCAAAAAGGATCTGGCCGACCGCACAGCAGAGCTGGAGCGCGAGGGGCATCTCTTTGAGGCGAAGCGACTCTACGAGCGGGTCTCCTACGATCTGGAGATGATCAAGGCAGTGGGCTACTGCTCGGGCATTGAAAACTATTCGCGTTACTTCGATGGTCGCAAGCCGGGCGAGCGACCCTTCTGCTTGATGGACTACTTCCCCGATGACTACCTCCTAGTCATTGACGAGAGCCACGTATCGATACCGCAGATACGCGCCATGTATGGCGGAGACAAGGCGCGCAAGACCACCTTGGTGGAGTATGGCTTTCGTCTACCAGCGGCTTTGGACAATAGGCCCCTGGAGTTTGAGGAGTTTGTCAATCTGACCAACCAAGTGATCTACGTCAGTGCCACGCCAGCTGACTACGAGCTCAACATGAGCGAGGGCGTGGTGGTCGAGCAGGTGATACGCCCTACGGGACTGCTAGACCCGCCCATCGAGATCCGCCCCACGGAGCATCAGGTGGACGACCTGATGGAGGAGATCGTCATACGCACGGAGCGCAACGAGCGGACGCTCGTCACGACCCTGACGAAGCGCATGGCGGAGGAGCTGAGCGACTACCTCATACGAGCGGGCATCAAGTGCGCCTACATACACAGCGACGTGGACACGCTAGAGCGTATCCAGATTATGGACAGCCTGCGAGAGGGAGCTTACGATGTCTTGGTCGGGGTCAACTTGCTTCGTGAGGGGTTGGACTTCCCCGAGGTGTCGCTCGTAGCAATCCTTGATGCGGACAAGGAGGGCTTCCTCCGCTCGCATCGATCGCTCACCCAGACGGCTGGACGTGCCGCCCGCAACGTGCATGGGCTGGTTATCTTCTATGCAGATAGTATCACCGACAGCATGCAGGCGACCATCGACGAGACCAACCGCCGCCGTGCTAAGCAGATAGCTTACAATGAGGCGCACAATATCACCCCTACGCAGGTGGTGAGCAAGCGAACGAATGCGCTCTCGCAAGAGGGCTATGTAACAACAAAATCCTCGGCACAAGCCGAAGCTTATGTCGAGGAAGAGATAGCTGTCGCCTCACCTGTCGCTGAGTACCTCACGCAGGACAAGCTCCCAGACCTGATCGAGCAGGTTCGCAAGCAGATGTATGCGGCTGCCAAGGAGCTCAACTTCGTCGAGGCTGCACGTCTACGCGACGAGATGTACGCACTGCAGAGTCGACTAGAGGATCAAAAGAAGTAGCCCGTTACTTGTCGTTGTCACGACTAGTGGCGAGCGTGACGCTGGCAGCTTCGATGACACCAGCGATGGGCGGGATAGCCTTTTGGATCGTTATCTCACAGCTGTCGACCAACTGGTATTTGTCTAGTATCTCTGTAAGTATCTGCCCAGCGACATACTCGAGGAGGTTATCCCGCGAGTGACCTACCTTGTCCGCTATCACATCGTAGAGATCAGCGTAGCTCACCGCATCAGCGACATCATCGCTCGCGACCGCCTTGGTCGCATCATAAGTAGCCGTGAGGTTGACGATGTATCTATTGCCCAGCACCTGCTCCTCGGGGAGAGCTCCTATATAGGAGTAGAAGTGCGCATTGACTATCCGAATGGTTGCTTTCATGGGAATGGAGTATTGACTTTTAGTTAGAGCCTTTTGGCTATTCGTGATCTGTATTTATCATAGCGATCGGCTCCACATGGACTATTACGTGGGTTCGCTCGCCGTAGTGCTCCTTGAGCTTGTTCTCTATGTGGGTGGCCCGCTCGTGAGCGAGGATGACCGGCGTCTCGTCAGGCAGATAGATGTCCACCTCGATAGCGATGGCAGAGCCTAAGCTACGGGTATTGAGATTGTGCGGATGATGCCCCGGGTACTCAGCCTCGATGATCTCTAGGATCGTCTGCTGCTCCTCCTCTGAGAGACTATGCTCGGTGAGCTCCCGCCACGGGGTCGAGATAAGCTGTGCACCCGCCCAGACGATGAAGAGACTGACGCCGGCACAGGCCACTTGGTCGAGGATCGCCCACTGATTGCCCAGCAAGGCTGCCCCCAAGACGCCCACGAGGACAGCAATAGAGGAGTAAGCGTCCGTGCGATGGTGCCACGCATTGGCCAGTACCGTGTTACTATGCACCCGCTCAGCGACACTCTTGGTGTAGCGAAAGAGCCACTCCTTAGACAGAACAGAGATAAAAGCTATCACAGCCGCCCAGAGCGAGGGTTTCTTGGGGACCACCCCAGAGGCAAAAAAGAGATAGATCGCCTCTCCACTCTTGAGCAACATAGAGATGCCGATGCCCATCAGCACGGTCGCTATGATCAGCGTAGCTATCGACTCATACTTGCCATATCCGTAGCGATACTTAGTATCTCTCGGCTTGCCAGCGATGCCCACAAAGAGCGTCACGATGATGTCGGTACAGAAGTCCGAGAGTGAGTGTACCGCATCCGCAATCAAAGCAACACTATGCCCCACGAAGCCCACGACGAGCTTGAGGAGCGTGAGTGCTACGTTGACCAAAGCACCCACCAACGTGACCCGATAGATACTGCGGGTACGCTGGTCAGCATGCTTCTGTTTATTCATCAGATCGGCGTGTGAGCCAGCTTAGTCCTCGATGAGGATCTTGCCACCATACTTCTCGTGGAGGATGGCGAGGCCACCTTCAGCCGTCTCTTTGTAGAGGCTCGGCAGATCCTTGCCCGTCTGGTGCATCGCTGCGACCACCTGATCAAAGCTCACACGATGGCGACCATCGGTGAAGTTGGCATAGGTATTCGCATCCAGCGCACGGCTAGCGGCAAAGGCATTGCGCTCGATACAGGGGATCTGTACCAGTCCGCAGACTGGATCGCAGGTAAGCCCGAGGTGGTGCTCCAAGCCCATCTCGGCCGCATACTCGATCTGGTGCAGCGTACCGCCGAAGAGCTGACTAGCGGCCGCAGCAGCCATCGCGCAAGCGACACCCACCTCGCCCTGACAGCCCACCTCAGCACCACTGATGGAGGCGTTGGTACGCACCACATTGGCAAAGAGTCCAGCCGTAGCTAAGGCGCGTAGGATACGCTCATCACGGAAGCTACGCGTCTCCTGTAGATATAGGAGTACCGCAGGCATCACACCGCACGAACCGCAGGTAGGAGCCGTGACGACGCGTCCACCGGCAGCATTCTGCTCGCTGACGGCCAGAGCGTATGAGTAGACCATACCACGAGTCCGGACACTGTCCTTGTAGCTCAGAGACTTGACCAGTGTGTCGGCCGCTTTGCGACGCAGGCGCAGACCACCCGGCAGTACACCTTCGGCAGCCAAGCCCTCATGCACACTCTGCTTCATCACCTCCCATACCTTAGCGAGGTAGTCCCAGATGTCGGGACCCTCACAGCGCTCCACGTACTCCCAGTAGGAGAGCCCGCGCTTGTCGAGGTGATCCATGATGTCGGCCATCGTGGAGAGTTCGTAGACAGGCGTGGTGACCTGCTCGTTGAAGGTTTCGTTGGCGAGCGTTCCGCCACCGATGCTGTAGACTTTGAATTCTTTGATCTCCTGCCCCTCCTTATCAAAAGCGACAAACTTCATCCCATTGGGGTGAAACGTGAGTTCCACACGAGGCTCCCAGAGGATGGTCGTGGGATAAACGGGATTGAGTACGGAGAGTATGGCTTGGTCGGTCATGTGCCCCTTGCCAGTAGCCGCGAGGCTACCATAGAGCGTGCCCTCGATACGATCCACGGGCAACTCCTTGATTTGAGAGAGAAACATCTCGGAGGCTCGCATAGGAGCTATAGTGTGACTACTGCTCGGCCCGTGACCGATCTTGTAGATTTGCTTGATAGAGTCCATCATAGTTGTTAGGCGTGTAGTCTAATTGACAGGTCAAAGGTACGAAAAAAGGGGGCATCAGCCCCCTTGCTCGGTCCTCCTCGGCACAAGCAGAGGATTAAGACAAGCTCTTTTGCTATCGCTATGCTTTGATACTGGCGAGGTACTGGCCGTAGGTGCTACCTCGCTGCTGATCAGCAGCCTCTTGTAGTTGCTCCATCGTGATCCAGCCCTGACGTAGAGCGATCTCCTCAAGGCAAGCAATCACCAGTCCCTGACGCTTCTGGATGACGCTGACATAGTTGGTCGCCTCCATGAGCGCCTCATGAGTGCCCGTATCGAGCCAGGCGAAGCCACGTCCGAGCGAGATGACGGAGAGCTGTTGCTGCTGCAGGTAGTAGTCATTGACCGCTGTGATCTCTAGCTCCCCACGCTCTGAGGGGGTGATGCTTTGCGCCACTTGGACCACATCATTCGGGTAGAAGTAGAGACCCACGACCGCTAGATTGCTCTTGGGATGCTTGGGTTTCTCCTCTATATCGGTAGGTTTGCCCGCAGCATCTAGGCAAACGACCCCATAGCGTGTCGGGTCGGAGACAGGATAACCGAAGATCGTGGCAAGGCGATGCTGGGTGACGTTGTCGCGTGCAGCCGCCAGCTGTGTAGCAAAGCTAGAGCCGTGAAAGAGGTTGTCGCCGAGTACCATACAGACATCGTCTGAGCCGATGAACTCACGGCCTATGATGAAGGCTTGCGCCAAGCCCTCAGGACGAGGCTGCTCGGCATAAGTCAGCTCGATACCATAAGCGGAGCCATCGCCTAGGAGTCGCTCGAAGCTCGGCAAGTCTTGCGGTGTGCTGATGATCAAGATCTCGCGAATGCCAGCTAGCATGAGCGTAGAGAGCGGATAGTAGATCATCGGCTTGTCATAGACAGGCAGTAGTTGCTTGCTGACAGACTTGGTCAAGGGGTAGAGCCTGCTGCCCGTACCGCCGGCGAGTATGATACCCTTCATTGCGTAATAGGTTAAAGTGTAGAAACGTAGCGTCTGACCTCAGCAAGCGAAGTATCTCGCTGCAGCACGACACCATCAGGCGAAATGACGTATATGACCGGAGTGACAGCTAGATCATAGAGCGACTCATCGAGGAGACGCAGATCGCCATTGAAGGCAGGTGTACCAAAGGTTGGGAGATCCGCAAGTCCTCTCTCCCACTCGCTACGCTCATAGACGAGCGAGACGTAGAGGATCTCTGCCTTACCTCTCTCGGTGGCGCGCTGCAAGATCTGATCGTGAGAGACTTCCTCTAGCAGATGCGTACAGCGGTCACACCCTGGGGTGTAGAAGATAACCACCTTGGGCTTGTCCCGTAGTGCGTAGAGCGTTGTATCGGCAAAGGTATACCCCTCTGCTGCGGGTTGCGCTAGGGTGATGGCGAAGTCTGAGGCGGGCGTGCCGACTTGATTTTGCGACACGAGTGACAGCATATCCTTGTAGACCACTTGGTCCACATACTCTACCTGTGGTGCTGCGATAGCCCACTGGAGAGCTTGGATATAGAGCGTATGATTCTTCAGCGGCGAGGCGCTCTCGTAGAGATACTTGGTGTAGAGCCGTAGAGCCTCACTCAGAGCTTTGCCACGCATCACCTTGAGCGGGCGCAATAGATCCTCCTGCGAGACACTCCCGGCGGGCATACTACCATAGATAGCGAGGTAGTCTACCAGTCCCTGCTCCATAACTGCTGGATCAACGCGCTGATCCAGCGTCTCTGCAGGCCAACGATCGAAGAAGTGCTCTAGCGCATACTTTGCCCGCTGTAGAGGCTCCTGTATGTTCGCTGGGATCTCTACCATCGGATAGGGTTCAGCAGTTGTACCCTCGCTCAGGCGAGTCGTGTCTACCACCTCAAAAGAGGCCTCTACAGACGAAGGTGCCTGTGAGCGTTGCCCAGCGGCTGCACTGCATGAGAGCAGCGCCAAAGAGATCATAAGGGCCGTCGAAACTAGTTGTAGGAAGTGAGGCATATAGCTCTTGCTGTGAATGATACTGAGAGAATAAAAAAAGAAACGCACCACGCTCTGACTCATGCAGTACGTGATGCGTTTGGGGGAGTGAGACTACTTCAGCGTACCAGCCTTAGCCTCTTCGATCATCTTCTGGCTAGGTAGGATGAAGACCTCTACACGACGGTTCTTACGCTTACCCTCAGCCGTTGCGTTCGTATCGACTGGCTCGTGGCTACCACGGCCCTCGTACTTCATACGTGTAGAAGAGACACCTTGTCCCTCGAGGAAGTCACGGACGCTCTTAGCGCGATTCATTGAGAGTGGATCGTTGATACGATCATTGCCCGAACTATCGGTGTGACCGATGATCTCTAGGACCGTGTCGTCGTTCTTGTTAAGGTTGTCAGCAAACTTGCGGAGATCGTTGCGAGAAGAAGAGCTCAGCGTGCTAGAGCTTGTGTTAAAGAGTAGACCGCTGTCGAAGACGACCTTGATAGCCTGTCCCTCATTGACTGACTCGACCTGCGTACCCTCAGGTAGCTGCTGCTCGAGCTCCTTCTTTTGCTTCTCCATACGATTGCCGATGAGTGCACCAGCAGCACCGCCTACGACGGCGCCGATAGCTGCGCCAGCACCCGTATTGCCTGCGACCTTACCGATACCAGCACCGAGGCCAGCACCTACGGCTGTACCAGCACCTGCACCGAGTAGTGTCTCATTTATCGCACCACAACCCGATAGGGATAGGGCTACGGCTACGATGCCTGCTGTGATAGATAGTCTGTTCATAGTTTCTGTGATATTTGAGTTAGTAAATATGTCATTAGTATGTGTTTAGGCTTTGGTCTACGCTTTACTGCTGAAGTAACGCATAAACTGCGAGCGCATATAGAGCTCCTGGTCGGACTGCTTAGAGGCGTTGAGACTGCCTCTAAACTCCTCTATGGATCGATAGCCATGCTGAGTCATCCACTGCGTGAGCTCCTCCAGCATCTTCGTCAAGTAGGGTACTCCGTGCTGATATAGTGCGGAGGCGACCTGTACGGAGCTAGCCCCGACGAGGAGGCTCTTGACGATGCCAGCGTAGTCCATCACGCCACCCGAAGCGGAGACGGCGAGCTGTGGTAGCTTGCCCGTGAGGAGTCCCGTATACTTCAGCGTGTTGTATAGCTCCTGGCCTGTCGAGATGACAGGCCCCTGGACGATCTCTAGGGTCTCTATATTAATGTCTGTCTGCCAGCTCTTGTTAAAGCAGGTCAAGCCCTTGACACCGCTCTTGACCAGCTCCTGAGCTAGGTAAAGGATGTTGGTAAAGCGATCAGAGATCTTGAAGACGACTGGTATCTGCACCGTACGAGTGATCGAGATAGCTAGATCTACCAGCTCCTTCTCTAGATCACTACCACGCTGTGCGGGATCTGTCTCGATGCGCATCACATTGAGCTCGAGTGCATCTGCTCCCGCCTCCTGTATGCTCTTGGCAAAAGTCTCCCACTCGCCACCTCGATAACAGTTGATGCTGGCGATGACAGGTATGTCGACTGCGCTCTTAGCCTCACGAATCAGGTCTAGGTACTTCTCGACCTCATGCTGGCGCGTGTAGTGCAGCATATAGTCAAGCCCCTCAGGATAAGAGGTCTCCACCTCAGCCTGTGCTTGCAATGCCGTCGCCTCTATCTGCTCCTCAAAGAGTGACTTCAAGATGATTGCGCCAGCACCTGCCTGTGCTATGGCCGTAAGTTGCTGGAGTGAGGCCGTAAGACCAGAGCTACCAGCTATGATTGGATTGCGGAGGGCGATCCCTCCGTAGTGTGATGTCAAGTCCACCATGCTATTTGTGCTATGTTACTACTCGCAAAGATACAAAATAACATCGACTGCACTACTGTTTGGTCAATTCAAAAAGTTGTTGTACCTTTGCATCACCAAAACGCAAGAAGAATGGTACCATAGCTCAGTTGGTAGAGCAAAGGACTGAAAATCCTTGTGTCCCCGGTTCGATTCCTGGTGGTACCACTTCAATAACAATTTGAGACCTCGCAATAAAGCATTGCGGGGTCTCTTTTTTTCATGCTTATTGACCGACATGGCTACCACGCGACGTGAGGCTTAGTGAGTTAGACCACTGGACGACAGCCTTAACGAAAGCTTTATAGGCGATGCCTTGGGTAATCCGACATTTATCAGTACTTTTGTGAAAGCGTAGTCTAACACTAATATCAAAAACGATAAACTTATGACACTTAGCACTCAACATAGTAGATGGGGCTGGCTGATCGCCCTACTTGCGCTCTCCTTTGGGATCATATCTGCACAGCAGAGTACTACACCACAGCGGGTGACGGTCGCATTCTATAACTTGGAGAACCTCTTCGACACGATCGATCAGGAAAACAATGACGAGGAGTTTCTCCCCGAGGGAGCCAATCGCTGGACGCCCGAGCGGTATCAGCACAAGCTCCGCAACATGTCACACGTCATCTCGCTCATCGGAGGCGACGGCCCCGCCATCATCGGAGTCGCTGAGATAGAGAATCGCGGTGTCCTCGAGGACCTCATCGCTGAGGAGTCACTACGAGACAAGCACTACGATATCGTACACTACGACTCTCCCGACCGTCGTGGCATAGACTGTGCTATACTTTACCAGCCAGAGGTTTATAAAGTCTTCGCATCAGGTGCTAGAGCCGTGGAGATACCTAACGAGCCGTGGATCAAGACAAGAGACGTGGTCTATGCCTCGGGGCTCCTCGATGGCGAGATCGTACATGTCCTCGTGGGTCACTGGCCCTCACGTAGTGGTGGCGAGGCGGTCTCACTGCACCGTCGTATGGCAGCCGCTCAGACGATGCGTAGCGTTGCGGACTCGCTCTATACACTCTTCCCTGGCAGCAAAGTGATCATGATGGGAGACTTCAACGATGACCCCATCAGCCCCAGCGTGCGTGAAGGCCTCGGCACACAGACTAGTCCTGATGGACTAAAGGCTTCGGACTACTACACCCCGATGCTACAACTATACAATAAAGGTATGGGCACGCTCGCCTATCGTGACGTGTGGAACCTCTTTGACATCATCGCTGTCAACGGAGAGCTCATCGGTAGCAATCCGACCACGTGGCAACTATACCGTGATCCCGAGACGACCGATATGGGCTTTATCTTCAAGCAGCCCTTTATGATCCAGCAGAGTGGGCAGTACAAGGGATACACGCTCCGCACCTTCGTCGGCGGGCAGTGGCAGGGAGGCTACTCAGACCACTTCCCCGTATATGTCTATCTAGTCAAAGGTGCGACAAAACGACCGTAGACACCCCTTCTTCTAGCTATAGCTACACCACCATAGTGTCCACTTAGCATGACCGAAGATGAACTGCAGGAGCAGATTATGAACTCCAAGACCCGCGCGGCCGCTTTTACAGAGGCTGTGCGGATGTACCAGGAGAAGCTCTACTGGTTGATCCGTCGTATCGTCAGGCAGCATGACGATGCGGATGACGTGCTACAGGAGACCTTTCTGAAGGCATGGCAAAACCTGGGTTCCTTCAGAGGAGAGGCGAAGTTCTACACCTGGATCTATCGCATCGCCCTCTTTGAGGCGATCAACTATAACAAAAAGAAAACGCGCATCGCAGACAACGAGTACGCAGTCAGCGAAGAGACCAGCTACCTCCTCGAGAGTGCCGTGGCAGATCCTTACTTCGACGGAGACAAGGGTGAGCTGATCTTACAGCAAGCTCTCGACAAGCTCCCGCCCAAGCAGCGACAGGTCTTTGAGATGCGCTACTTCGACGAGATGCCCTACCGAGATATTGCAACCATCACAGATACCTCAGAGGGAGCACTCAAAGCATCTTATCACCACGCTGTCAAGAAGATTCAGCAGTATGTCTCTAATTTGAATTAAACTTACCAGACCTACCTGCATCCAATAGGGTATAAGCAGAGGCCTCCCCACGAGGTCGCACTTATACCCTATATAGTTACGTTTTATGCCTACACCTTCAGAAGACTTGATCCGTCAGATACCCTCGCTCTCGGAGCGGTTGGAGCATTACCATGTTCCTCCAGGGTACTTTGATGACCTATCCACTCGCATCCTAGCGCAGATACCGCTCGACGAGCAGGTACCTGCGACAGACGCCGTGGAGGTACCTAGGGCTCATCGTAGAGCTAAGCTATGGGTGAGACTACGTCCGTGGACGGCTATCGCTGCTGCACTCATAGCCGTGGTAGCTCTCTGGGGTGTATGGCAAGTATCTACACAGGAGCCACTGCGCTCTAGTGATGAGGTCGCTAGCTCGGTCTATGATCTCAGCGTCACACCGCTCACAGATGCCGAGTATGCAGACTACCTGTACGAGACCTGCGTAGACATCCTCATCGATGACTACGCCATAGGAGAGACTCTGGAGGGCCTCTCTAGCGAGGAGATCTAATTGATGACAACGTCTAGACACGATATGACACGAAGCAAGCTTTACCACATACTATTTATACTTCTGCCCCTACTACTCCTGCCCAATGTAGCTACCGCACAGCAGACCCGCAGCGAGACAGATGGTCGCAGTAGAGAGGAGCTGGTCAAGCTACGCAAAGAGTTTTTCGCTCAGGAGCTGGAGCTGACAGCAGAAGAGGCCACCTATCTAGACCGCACCCTGCGAGAGGCCGACAAAAAGCGCATACCTCTGTGGCGCGAGCTACGCAAGCAGTACGAAGCTACGAAGAGCGGCTCCCTATCTGAGGCGCAAGCAGCCAAGTGCCTCGAGCGCGAGCAGCAGCTCAAGTCTCAGCTAGCAGAGATAGACGAAGAGACTATGACTGAGCTACGCAAGCAGATACCCGCACGCAAGCTGGTCAACTACCAGCAGGTACAGCGCGAGTTTGCTAGGAAGTACATAAAGCGTAGTCAACTCAATCGTTCGAATAGAAGGTAGCCAACCTCAAGAGCTACTCCACAAGACATCAGAAGCTCCGTCGCAAAATCTGCGACGGAGCTTCTTCTTTTATCAATTTCTCAAGCTTCACGGGTAGCAATCTGTAAGGACGCACGGCTCGTGTCTAGCCGGAAGGCATCAGTCCCCGTTAAAACCATGATGCTGTCACCTTTGATACAACGGACGCCCATCCACTAGCCACACCCGTGCTTCCCTACAGATCGGGGTTACAGCGTTTGATGAGTGGAATTGTCGTGCTGACGTAGCTTGTGTAGGGGGCTGTGTCAATAGTCCATTTGTCGTTTGAGAGAGGGGGGAGGCTGGGAATTTTGTTAAGCAGCGATGCTGAAGACGTTTTTCGACAAGTAGGGCTTGAAGTGTGTAAAAGTGATCGTCTCGGAGCGCTCAACGCCCTCTTTGCCTCTCGAAGTGGCGTCTTGAGAGGGTAAAGGGTCATTTTCTTGCGTTTTCTTGAGTTGGGCAGCCACTTTTTTGAGATTGAAGGCTATGGCGAAAAAGGCAAAGTCCATCAGAACTTTGTCTTGACCGAAGTGACGGAAGCGCCGATAGTGCATGTTGTTTTTCATCTGTCCAAAGACTGACTCGGGTTCCACAGATCGTCGCTTTCGATGCTTGATGCCTTTATCTGAGGTGAGCAGTGTACGAGCTTTTTGCTTGTAGCTGTTAAGGCGATGGTTCACGCTGATCTTGCGCCTATCTTCTTTTCCTTTGTAGCATTGACTTCGTAATGGGCAACCTCTACAGTTTTTTGCTTCGTAGATAGAGCTCTCTGAAGTATAGCCCGTGCTGGTCTTTGTGGTCGTAGTCTCACGGAACTCTAGATGCTGTCCCATCGGGCAGACGTAATAGTTTTCCTGAGCGTTGTAGTATAAATGCTCTGGGAGAAAGGGGTTGTTTTTGTAGCGTGGACGCTGCTCTTGATGAAAGTAATTGTACTTGACGTAAGCATCCATTTCAGACTCGTCCATAAAGCGGTAGTTCTCCTCTGAACCATAGCCTGCATCAGCTACAACCGTGGTCGGCAGATGATCGTAACGCTCTTGAAAGCTTTCTACAAATGGTATGAGAGTACAGGTGTCCGAGGGGTTGGGAAAGAGAGCATAGTCTGTGATAATTTGGTTTTCTGTAGCAATCTGTAGGTTGTACCCAGGCTTAGCGAGACCTTTACCTTTGGCGTCTTCTTTCATACGCATAA
The DNA here is from genome assembly GCF_958301595.1 of Porphyromonas vaginalis. NCBI lineage: Bacteria > Pseudomonadati > Bacteroidota > Bacteroidia > Bacteroidales > Porphyromonadaceae > Porphyromonas > Porphyromonas vaginalis. Next base: position 138,589 of record NZ_CATQJU010000001.1, read on the forward strand.
AAGTCGCATCGGGGTCAGTCTTAGACATAGAGTTGCGCTTGCCTAGTTGGTCGAGACGTTGGTCGTACTCAGCTAGCTTGTCTCGGTGCTCCTCTAAGGTTTTAATCTGCTTTTTGCGCTTTCTATGTTCGGCTTTCGCCTCTTTGGTTTCAGGAGCGGGTTCCTTGTCAAGAGCTTCCTTGAGCTCCTCCACGATAGAGGTCAGCTCAGTCGGAGTAAACTCTACGACCTCTGGCTTGGCTTGCTGATCCTGGATGATGACATCATCGACTTGTTGCAGTAGGACACGCAACTTCTCCATCAGGTTTGACCGATAGCGCTCTACGTTCTTTCGCCAAACGAAGGTGTATTTGTTTGCCTTAGACTCGATCTTTGTCCCATCGATATACTCAACATCTAAAGAGATCAGACCTCTCTCTGCTAGTAGGAGTACCAGTTGTGTAAAGATCTCATTGATCTCTCGCTTGACACGATTGCGAAAGCGATTGATCGTGACGAAGTCAGGCTTCTCACCACCAGCGAGCCAGATGAAATGCGTATCTCTGAGGAGGCGCTTTTCCATCTCACGGCAGGAGTATACATTGTTCATATAGGCGTAGATGATCACCTTGAGCATCATCTTAGGGTGATAGGGGCTGCGACCCATCGTGTAGTAAAGTTTTTTGAATGGCTCTAAATCCAAACCATCCACAATAGCACTGATGAAACGCACAGGATCATCCTCGGCAATGTCCTTGTCGACTCTTTCTGGGAAAAGGACTATCTGATTCTGTATATAGGGTCGGAAGTGTCGTTTTTCCATTAGTTAGGAACCTCTCGTTTATTCTGCTAAGTTACTAAAAACTAACTAGATAAGCAAGTGTTTAGCTCTAAAATAAACACCGAAAGATGCAAGATCCTCTGTCTTTTACTTTCTGCTGGGGGAGAGACTTTTGACACAGCCCCGCAGAATAGACTGCGCTCAGGTGAGGACGGGGCTGTGTCAATAGTCCATTTGTCGTTTGAGAGAGGGGGGAGGCTGGGAATTTTGTTAAGCAGCGATGCTGAAGACGTTTTTCGACAAGTAGGGCTTGAAGTGTGTAAAAGTGATCGTCTCGGAGCGCTCAACGCCCTCTTTGCCTCTCGAAGTGGCGTCTTGAGAGGGTAAAGGGTCATTTTCTTGCGTTTTCTTGAGTTGGGCAGCCACTTTTTTGAGATTGAAGGCTATGGCGAAAAAGGCAAAGTCCATCAGAACTTTGTCTTGACCGAAGTGACGGAAGCGCCGATAGTGCATGTTGTTTTTCATCTGTCCAAAGACTGACTCGGGTTCCACAGATCGTCGCTTTCGATGCTTGATGCCTTTATCTGAGGTGAGCAGTGTACGAGCTTTTTGCTTGTAGCTGTTAAGGCGATGGTTCACGCTGATCTTGCGCCTATCTTCTTTTCCTTTGTAGCATTGACTTCGTAATGGGCAACCTCTACAGTTTTTTGCTTCGTAGATAGAGCTCTCTGAAGTATAGCCCGTGCTGGTCTTTGTGGTCGTAGTCTCACGGAACTCTAGATGCTGTCCCATCGGGCAGACGTAATAGTTTTCCTGAGCGTTGTAGTATAAATGCTCTGGGAGAAAGGGGTTGTTTTTGTAGCGTGGACGCTGCTCTTGATGAAAGTAATTGTACTTGACGTAAGCATCCATTTCAGACTCGTCCATAAAGCGGTAGTTCTCCTCTGAACCATAGCCTGCATCAGCTACAACCGTGGTCGGCAGATGATCGTAACGCTCTTGAAAGCTTTCTACAAATGGTATGAGAGTACAGGTGTCCGAGGGGTTGGGAAAGAGAGCATAGTCTGTGATAATTTGGTTTTCTGTAGCAATCTGTAGGTTGTACCCAGGCTTAGCGAGACCTTTACCTTTGGCGTCTTCTTTCATACGCATAAAAGTCGCATCGGGGTCAGTCTTAGACATAGAGTTGCGCTTGCCTAGTTGGTCGAGACGTTGGTCGTACTCAGCTAGCTTGTCTCGGTGCTCCTCTAAGGTTTTAATCTGCTTTTTGCGCTTTCTATGTTCGGCTTTCGCCTCTTTGGTTTCAGGAGCGGGTTCCTTGTCAAGAGCTTCCTTGAGCTCCTCCACGATAGAGGTCAGCTCAGTCGGAGTAAACTCTACGACCTCTGGCTTGGCTTGCTGATCCTGGATGATGACATCATCGACTTGTTGCAGTAGGACACGCAACTTCTCCATCAGGTTTGACCGATAGCGCTCTACGTTCTTTCGCCAAACGAAGGTGTATTTGTTTGCCTTAGACTCGATCTTTGTCCCATCGATATACTCAACATCTAAAGAGATCAGACCTCTCTCTGCTAGTAGGAGTACCAGTTGTGTAAAGATCTCATTGATCTCTCGCTTGACACGATTGCGAAAGCGATTGATCGTGACGAAGTCAGGCTTCTCACCACCAGCGAGCCAGATGAAATGCGTATCTCTGAGGAGGCGCTTTTCCATCTCACGGCAGGAGTATACATTGTTCATATAGGCGTAGATGATCACCTTGAGCATCATCTTAGGGTGATAGGGGCTGCGACCCATCGTGTAGTAAAGTTTTTTGAATGGCTCTAAATCCAAACCATCCACAATAGCACTGATGAAACGCACAGGATCATCCTCGGCAATGTCCTTGTCGACTCTTTCTGGGAAAAGGACTATCTGATTCTGTATATAGGGTCGGAAGTGTCGTTTTTCCATTAGTTAGGAACCTCTCGTTTATTCTGCTAAGTTACTAAAAACTAACTAGATAAGCAAGTGTTTAGCTCTAAAATAAACACCGAAAGATGCAAGATCCTCTGTCTTTTACTTTCTGCTGGGGGAGAGACTTTTGACACAGCCCCCTACGGTGGGAGCTTCCACCCCGCCGAGCGGTTCACCCGAAGAGAAATCGACCGAGCTTCCGAAACGAGAAAAAACTTCGCATTTTTACTTGCACATGAACTTAGAAAGCAAATCGTTACTCGTATCGCTTTGATACTATACACGCAAGAGCCCTACGTATCGGTCTGATACGTAGGGCTCTTCTCTTGTTTGTTGCTCCTAGACGACTGGAGCCAGCGTGTATGCTAGCGCACAGCCTCTAGAGCTGAGCGAATAGGCTCGCAGGGGATTACATCATCCCGCCCATGCCAGCGGCACCTGCCATAGCTGCAGGATCGGGCTTGTCCTCCTTGATGTCGGCGATGACGCACTCAGTCGTGAGGAACATGCCAGCGATAGAAGCTGCATTCTCCAGAGCTACACGCGTTACCTTAGCTGGGTCGATGACACCATGCTTCATCAGATCCTCAAAGCTGTCGGTACGTGCATTGTATCCGAAGGCACCCTTGCCGTCACGGACGCGCTGTACGACTACAGCACCCTCCTTAGCAGCGTTAGATACGATCTGACGGAGTGGCTCCTCGATAGCACGCTTGACGATCTCGATACCTGTGCGCTCATCGTCGGTCTCGCCCTTAAGCTTCTCGACAGAAGAGATAGCGCGGATGTAAGCGGTACCACCACCTGGTACGGTACCCTCCTCGATCGCTGCACGTGTAGCGCTGAGGGCATCCTCGACACGATCCTTCTTCTCCTTCATCTCGACCTCGCTGCCAGCACCTACATAGAGGACGGCAACACCGCCTGAGAGCTTAGCGAGACGCTCCTGGAGCTTCTCACGATCGTAGTCGCTCTTCGTATTCTCGATCTGATGACGGATCTGGTTAGCACGCTCTGCTATATCCTCCTTGCAGCCGTCGCCATTGACGATAGTGGTCTTGTTCTTGACAACGGTAACCGTCTCTGCGCTACCGAGCATATCTAGTGAAGTGTTTTCCAGAGTCAAGCCCGTGTCCTCGCTAATGACAGTACCACCCGTGAGTATAGCCATATCACGCATGATCTCCTTGCGGCGATCACCAAAGCCTGGAGCCTTGACACCACAGATCTTAAGACCAGCACGTAGTCTGTTGAGGACGAGCGTCGTAAGTGCCTCACTCTCGATATCCTCAGCAATGATCAGTAGCGAGCGACCCTGCTGGAGTACCTTCTCTAGTAGCGGTAGCAGATCCTTGATGGTCGAGAGTTTCTTCTCGTAGAAGAGGATGTAAGGCTTCTCCATACGGCACTCCATCTTCTCAGGATCAGTGACGAAGTAGGGAGAGATATAGCCGTTGTCAAACTGCATACCCTCGACAATGTCTACCGTCGTATCGATACCCTTGGCCTCCTCGACAGTGATGACACCCTCCTTCTTGACCTTCTCCATAGCCTGAGCGATCAGTTGACCGATCTCCTCATCGCCATTAGCCGAGATGGTAGCCACATGAGCGATCTGCTCTAGGTCGTCACCCACCTCCTTAGCTTGCTTGCGGATGCTCTCAACGACAGCCTTGACAGCCTTGTCGATACCACGCTTTACCTCCATAGGGTTAGCACCAGAGGTAATGTTCTTGAGACCTACATTGATGATGCTCTGAGCGAGTACCGTAGCGGTAGTCGTACCATCGCCAGCATCCTCATTGGTCTTAGATGCCACCTCACGTACGAGCTGGGCACCCATATTCTCAAATTCGTTCTCTAGCTCGATCTCCTTAGCTACCGTCACACCATCCTTGGTAATGTGTGGAGCACCATAGCTGCGAGAGAGGATCACGTTACGACCCTTCGGGCCAAGTGTCACCTTTACAGCGTCTGATAGCTGGTCTACGCCACGCTTGAGGAGGTCACGAGCCTCTATATCAAACTTAATTTCCTTTGCCATAATTGTATCTGTCTATTTACTTGATTCTTGATTAGGATAAGACTGAGTGGACTAGAGCGTAGCGAGTACGTCGCTCTGCTTCATGATCATGAGCTTCTCGCCCTCGATCTCTATCTCCGTGCCGGCATACTTGCCGTATAGCACCTTGTCCCCCACCTTGAGGACCATCTCCTCATCTTTCGTACCCTTGCCCACAGCGAGTACCTCGCCCTTGAGGGGCTTCTCCTTTGCTGAGTCTGGGATGATGATACCACCTTGTGTCTTCTCCTCTGCAGTAGCGGGCTTGATCAGCACGCGATCTGCCAATGGTTTGATTGTCATAGTTTATCTTGGTTATATATTAATGTCTCACTTGCCGTGCCCCCCGCCATGCAGGAGGCACGCATTAGGACTAAAGCAAATAATGTGCCAAAAGAGAGAAAGCCCCTCTTGACAAAAGTATCGTGACAGAATAGCACGCCACACATTCCCAAGCACTCCGACACCTCCGACTACTTCGATCACCTCTGACAGCTCCGATCATCTCTAACCTCTAACCTCTAATTTCTAAATCCCCCCCCACGTGGAAAATAAAAATAGCCACGTGGATCTCCACGTGGCTATCGTACCAAAGTCGATTATTGACTATTTATGCCGTCCGGTAAAAGTCGGAGAGATTATAGCGAGAGTTTGAGTGAGGCTGAGTTGCCCTGAGCATTGACTGCTAGGACGATGTAATCGCCCTGTGGCAACGTGTGACGTAGAGGAGCCATGTCTAGCTGCGTGGTCTGTGCACTCTGATAGAGTAGCTCTCCCTGTGCATTGAAGAGGTAGATGCAACTAGGCTCAGCGACGTGGAGTAGCTCTCCGTCAAATCTCAAGCCCTGCTTCATGGCACCGCATACGGGTGCGATGGGTAGGATGCTCTGCCCAAAGCGGAAGTAGCTGTTGCGATAAGTCTTGGAGGCTTCGTTTGGATGGCCTAAGAGCGTTACCGTCTTGCCGTCTAAGCTCACCTCAGGCCAACCTGTATGGATGGTAGACTCGCCCGATACGGGATCTGGCATGGAGTAGAAGGTGGAGAAGTCTTGCTGCGTCTCCCTCTTGACCCACTCTACGAGTGAGAGCGTCTTCTGGTCATGAGTGTAGACGAAAGCATCCCAGTAACGGCCACTGACAGGAGACGCATAGAGAAGCTCACGCTGCTCTCCTAAGAGGTCGCGAGGATTGACCTCTTCGGAGGTCCCTTCGGGATAATTGACCAGCTCAGCTTTGCCTCTCGTCAGGTCTACAGAGAGATACTTGACCGCCTTAGTAAAGCGGAAGCCCTCATCGTCCACGCCATTCTCAACGACTGTCACCAAAGCATAGCGACCCTTGCCACCTACTGCGAGGGAGTGCTGCTTGAGCGCTAGATTACGAGAGAAGAGGTCGAAGAGTCGGTAGTACTCGTCACACGCTTTGTTGTAAGCGTCCTCCTGCTCTTTAAGCTTTTGCTCATCGTAATTAGGATCGTCTGGATCGGAGGTCGCAGTCACATAGTCGTCATACTCAGGGAATGGAGGCACTGTGATGCTGTGGTCAAAGAGCACGTCATCTGCGGGGAACTGTATACCATAGGTACCATCAGCCTTTCTTTGATAGGTCATGACAGTCGCCAGGTTACCACTCTCCTCCACTAGAAAGCCTACTAGTGTAGCACCATCCTCGCTTACATACATCAGTCTAAACTGCTGAGGGGTAGTGCCTAGTGGGTCTTTGTCAGGGACGGGTAGCGTGCTTACCTTATAGCTCTTGCCATCAGCACTACGCTCTCCGATGACTGGTATAGACTCCCAGCCTGAGTCGAGGATCGTACCGCAAAAGTACTTAGCATCGCTGGTCAGGTGCCAGAGTGTGAAGTAAGGGTGATCGGGGTCGGGTGATGTGACGAATATGCTATGCTCCCCATTGGTGGAGTCTAGAGGTACTAGTACAACCCCATTAGATAGTCCAGACTGCTCGCCAGCCGATGCTGTCTGCAGGAGAGACCAGCCGTCAGAAGATATGCCGACAACCTCGCAAGTGGTCGTCTCGTCGCCATAGATGGCGTACTTGTTTGTCTTCGTATCGAGAGCGAAGCCACGACCACGCAGAGCACCATAGAGGTAGCGACCATTGCCACTAGAGCCTAGGAGTGCCATGCTGGATAGTTCGTCGGGCAGGTCTGTCGGATTAGTCTCGATAGTCAGGCTCTGCGCATTTGTTAAGGTCACACAAGATAGCCATGTGAGGACCAAAAAGAGTAGCTGTGTTTGTTTCATAGTAAGTCTTATTGTTAGATGTGAATACTCTACAGCAAAGATAGTCTATGAATTTGAGATATGCAACGAGAGGCTATTACTTAGACTCCGCAAAGTTGACGATCGACGCTAGATGCCGGGCCAGAGGGAGAGATCGTCTGTGGGGTGTGCGGCCTCGACACGGGTCTCGATATTGTCGGGGAGGTTGTGAAAGAAGTCTAGCCCTGTGCGCTCCTCTAGCTTGTCGATAGAGATAGCGACCGTGCGAGGACGGTCCACCTGAGCTGGACGGGTGTGCTCCACCCAGAAGGCAATCGCCTGATAGTGGTCGCCACGCTGCGCCAGGATAGCCATCCAGTAGTAGCGCGGCACGGTGATGCCACCCACGGTGACGCCTAGGGTCTCCCCATCTCGCAGGGTACCCCCCTTGACCACATAAAGCTTGTCACGCAGATGACTATTGCGCGCCCACTTCTGTACCAGTTGCTCGAGCTGTAGCCACACGCCTATATTAAGATTGCGTCGCTGCGGACTCATATTGGTATAGTAAAAGGTCTGCTCGTTTGCCTCCTTGGAGTAAAGGCGATCGGCCGATGCGACGATATGTCCGCGGTCATACCCCTTGAAAGCGCTCTGCGTCACCTCGTACTGGCTAGGCACAAAGGGATCCCAGCTCCAAGCGTCACTGCTGCGCTTGGTGTGTCGCTGACAAGTGTACTCATCGGCACTGTAGCAGACCCAGATAGGATGGTGGTAGACGACGTCATACTCGACAGAGAAGTTGACACGCTGTCCCTGCTCTACTCGGTGGGTGATGTAGTAAGCGGAGCTACGCCCCGAGAGCTTGGGAGCCTCTAGGAGAGAGACGTCGCCCAGGATCGTTTCGCTACCATACTCGCCACTGCCACCCGTATGCCCAGCTGCTTGCTGCTGAGTGATGGCGTAAGTGACGCTTTTGCCATTGGCTGAGAGTGTCAGCTGAGCTTTGCGCTCTCCACCCTCGTTGGCAGAGATCGAGACGATCACCTCCTGCTTGCCCGCATGGCCCTCGCTGGGGGATACGGAGAGCCACATCTCGGGCGATGCGGAGAGCGTCCAGCGAGTCGGAGCCTCTACTGTCACAAAGAAGTCTAACGGCTCAGCACTCACGACCCGCATCGAAGCTCCTGTACGATCGTAGAGGGCTAGCTCTGTGGGTAGCTCGGGCTGTGACGTGCCTTGTGGCTTACAACCAACGAGTAGGAGTGCCATCCAGCCCACGAGCAGGAGCATCAGGAGACTGTTGCATAAAGGCGAATCGCTGTGTTGCTTTCGGGATTCGGCTTCGGTCACATACGGAGGTATGCTTCCTTCAGACCTCACCCTCAGCGCCTTGCGCTTCATCCTTTCTGCAAAGTCTGGACAATCTTGCAAGCACGATTGTGAGACTGTTGCTTTTTGCAACAGTCTCCTCTGGCGAGATGAAGCTCTATTATATAGGAGTGAGGACATAGCTCTTTGGAGTAAAGGGGGGCTTTGGAGTAAAGTGGATAACAAAAGGCGAAGCCTCTGAGACTACCCTTCCGAGAGACCTACCCGCTCGGGGGAAGAGGCTCTCAAGGTTAAGCTCAGAGGCTCCGCTTGGTTAGGAAAGCTACCTGAGATAGCTATAGAAGAAGGCTACTTGACCGTAAGTGCCTCCACTTGGTACGTACCCGTACGCTCAGAAACTTTAGCCGCATAGAGGACAGCAATATAGCCCGCATCGGCAGAGCCTGAGATCGTGTAGCTCTTCTTGTAGTGCTGGTTGCCGTAACCGCTAGGACTGCTTTGGTCGTTGATCACTTCTAGTGTCTTCACCAGCTTGCCGTCCTTGTCTAGCTGCTGTATAGTAAGCGTAGCACCCTTGGTGTGGCCTGTGCTATAAGTCAACTCAACGGTGTAGCTACTCCCGGCCTTCATCTGTAGGCGTGGCGTGACGAGGACACACTTATTCTCAGGATCAGGCGACTTATAGTCACTTGCCTGCGCATAGTGCACACCGCCATATGATTTCTTCTGGAACTTACGTTTACCCACTAAGTCTTTGTTGAGCCAGCCAGGTAGCTTGAAGTCTGTATTATCCTCACCTCCCTTAGAGAAGTCATCTGCAAAGGGTATCGTACGAGCCGTCTGCGAGAGATCGACACCATAGATATTCCCCTGCGGGTTAGGATTGGGATTGGGATTGGGATTAGGATTCGGGTTGGGCTGATTGCCACCACCCACGTCGAAGCGTGGCTGGTCCAGCTTGATGTCGCTACGTAGCGTGGGGCGGAGATTGAAGAAGGTCTTATTGACCGTCACGATTGCCGTGATGCTACCGCTACCAGAGGGTACCTTCTCATCACGGAAGGTAGCTGTCTTCCACACCTCTAGATTGGTCTTCTTACCACTCTTATCAACAATCTGATGGCGTGTTGAGGAGTAGGTGCTAGCTGGGTCAAAGAAGGGTACGTCTGGCTTGACAAACTGAACCTCCTTGACACGCACGTACTGGTTCGGGTGCTTACCTGCGACGACCTCAGCGAGCGTTGTCTCGATCGGCTCGATCGGCTTGTTGGGCACGATAGACATCTGTGCGTGTGAGACCTGTAGCTGTACCGTTCCGTTGTAGTTAGAGATCTTAGCACCCTTGAGCTTAGCGGTCACTTCGTCGCCAAACTGCAAGGCATCCTCGCCCTTGGGCACCGTCAAGACGAGCGCATTGCCCTCAGCGTCCTGTATGTAGTGGAAGCCAGCAAAGGGGAACTGCTTCGTCTCGGCATGAGTCGTGACCGTAGCGCGAATGCGCAGGTCTTGGTCGATGGTCTTGCCGTTTTGGTCTAGCCCCTCACCTAGCTTAGCGATTTCAGCGAGCGAGGTGTAGGTGATTCCCTTGCCGGTACTGCCAAGCTGCATGATCAGGTAGACGTGCTGCGTCGTAGAGGTCTTGATGATCATCTGAGCCTCACGAGCATCTTCGCTTCTGTTGGGGAGAGCCGTGATGGTGATCTGGTGCGTTCCCTCGGTCGCCTCCATAGGCGTAGCCGAAACCCACTCGGCACCCTCGCCGAAGGTGATCGAAAAGCGTCTATTGGTCTCGATGGTCAGCTGCTGCGTACCACCATCCTGCTTGAAGGGGATCGTATTGTCGGTGAAGTTTGGTGAGAGCGTCACGTAGGGCTTCTCATAGTAGTCCATCTCATCCTTACAGCTGGTCACAGCAAGCAGCGGAGCGATGGTGAGGATAGCGAGGAGTAGTCGTCTCGTCGCAAGTTTATTGAGTGTCTTCATATCTGGATCTAACTCTGTTTCTTAAATTCTTGAGCGAAGCTCCGTGGAGCCTCCGTTACTTAGTCGTCTGAAATCGTGGGCTGGTGAAGTTAATGTCACTCTCTAGGCTAATGAGGAGCTGAGGCTTCCCATTGAAGTAGCCGAGGATGGCGGTGATATTGCCAGAACCCTCGGGGATCTGTCTGCCAGCAAAGAGCGCGTAGCTACTCGAGCGTAGCACGACACGGTTGCCCTGCTGGTCTTCGATCTGACGCTCCATAGCGGGGACGCTCGTCTTATTGTCCGCATCGGCATAAGTCTGACCTAGCTCGCTATCAACGAACTGTACGCCCTCAAGACGTATCAGCGTATTGGTATACTCAGGTGAAAGCGTCGGGATGGTGAGCGTGCGGTAGACGAGTGGCTGACGCATGTTGTCACAACGCAGCAGACGTGGAGTCATCTGCTCGGGGAGGTAGGCATTCTCGTACTTTGGCTCCGTAGAGCTCTTGCCCAGCGTGACGACACCGCCATACTTACCGAGCGTCAGCCCGTGACAGCGGATCGCTATCTTAGAGCCACGCTTGTAGAGGAGGTTGGAGTTGACCAGCCCCGCCTTGAACTCGATGCCGCCTGTCTCGTCCTGTAGGTAGATAGACTTGTAGATGTTGCCCTCGCTATCGTCCGAGATGACCTGTCCGACGATTACCGCATCGGGTACGACCTGTACAGGCTTCGACTGGTAGAGTGCTTTGAGCTCTTGAATCGTCATCGTACGCTCCCAGAGGGGGCGTGGAGTTCGCTCCTGTGGCGGGTCAATCTTGTTGTACTGACAGCTCGTCAGCAAGGCGAGCATGCCGACCACTACGATGAGTCTATTATATATATGTGTCATACTATTCATCCGTTTTAAGGTGGTTAGAATTGTAGTGCAGCGTTGAAGAAGAAGGTCGTGCCGTACATGTAGAAGTAGCGACTATCGAAAGGTCTCATCATCTTGCCATCCTTGGTGTAGCGCACACGGAGCTGCTCGTAACCACCGCTGCGGAGGGTCTTCGTGTTGAGCAGGTTAGAGGCCGAGAGGTTGAGACGTAGGTAGACGCCCGACTTGATGCGCCACGAGTAGCCCACGTTGGCATCAAGCGTGAAGCCGCCGGGGAAGACCTCCTGACGAACGTAGTCGTAGTCAAGACTAGCGCGAGCCTTGTCTGTGCGACGGATCGGGTTCAAGCTGATGAAGCTACGCCCGAAGTAGTTGAGATCAAGTCCCGCCCACATATAGAAGGGGAACTGATATGAGACGCTCAGGTTTGCCGCCGTCTGAGGCGTACCCGATACGTGGAAGCCCTTCCAATAGACACGATCCTGCTCGAGGAGCTTCTGACTGTTGTCGACCGTCTGAACGTAGTCAGGGTTGTTGGCATAGCGATACTGTCCGTAGCTTACCACAGCGATAGCGGTCAAAGCCGGCGTGATCTTGAACTCCATACCAGCCTCGACACCCATGTGGGTCGACTCGATATTTGTCAAGACATAGTTAGAGAAAGCCCTGTAGCCGTCATCGTAGAAGCTCATATTCTTCGTCTTGTCGTAGAAGTGCGTGTAGAAGCCTGTGATACGCCCCTTGACAAAAGGCGAGCGCAGCACGTAGCTCACATCGCCCGACAGGATGCGCTCAGGACGAGGATCAGTCACATACTGATTACGCGTACGAGGTGACACGAAGATGTCGGAGAAGTAGGGTGCACGCTGCGTCCACGCGGCGTTTGCCACGAGGTAGTGACGTCCCGAGATCTTGTAGGTGATGCCTCCCTTGACACCATAGTTGAGGAAGTTCAGATGCTTCGAGTCTCCGAAGGAGTTCTCTGGGAAAAGCCCTCTACGCTGCAATCCCTCGCGGTGCATACCCGTCCATCCAGCGGTAAAAGCTAGGTAGCCGTCCACATGACGAGACTGTCCCCAGAGGTTGCCCCACAGCTCAGCCTCCTGAATGTGCGCTAGGTAGTTGTGACCATACTTGTCCCCTACCCCGACCACTCGGTTGGGATGATCAAGGTCTACCTGAGACTTAGAGGGATCCTGAGCGAAGTCTCGCTCGGAGTACTTGTCGATGTCTAGCCAGTAGTCTCCGCCGAGGAGGTCGGCGATGACGTTAAAGTTTGCCGTGCGGTTCAGGCGGTAGTTAGCACCTAGGTCAAAGCGGAGATGCTTATTGATGAGTGCATTCCAAGTAGTAGCAAAGTTAAACTGACGCTGATCCGACCGTCTATCCTCTACGACGTAGATACTCCGATTACCCTCGGCGATCTGACGTCCCTTCTCATCGAAAAGTACTTGATAGTTATTCCTATTAATATTGTATAGTCGATCCCAGTCAATGTAACGCATGTTGCAGTCCGAGTGCCACAGCTCCTCATAGTAAGCCGCCATGTCAGGATCTTGCGTCTCGCTCATGTAGCCGTAGTAGCTAGGCAAGTTGCGATAATAGTCAGGACGTGGATCAGGACCATTGCCCCAGTTGAGTGCCGAGTAAGCATTCCAGCCGAAGCGGTAGCCTACACCGGTGGTCAACTTGTTCTTCTCATTAATCTGCCAGTAGTGCTGCAGCTGTATGATCGGCTCATGATTAGAGCGGACACGTGCATTGCGCAGTTTGCCACCCTGGAAGCCTACGTTCGGGTTGAAGTAGTTCGACCCGACCAGGTTATACACCTCCTGGGTCGTACCCGAAGCGACACCACGCTCCGTAGGAGCAGCTAGGACCACCAGGCCCAAAGAGTGCTGCGGGGTAAACTGCTTCTCGAGCGAGAGGAAGTAGCCCCACGCATCGTAAAACTGTCCCTGCACATAGGAGTGATTACCCCAGCGACGCGAAGCACTCGCCGTGATCGCCCACCCCTCGGGCATCATACCCGTGGCGTGCGTTATCATCGTGCGGTAGTTGTAGGTGCGGTTACTCCCTGAGCAGGTAAGCGTCGTACCAGGACGATAGCCCGAGGCACGCGTCAGGATATTCATCGTTCCGCCGATGTTACCAAAAGAGTAGTCGATCGGCTGCAAGCCATCCTCATTGTTTTGCACACGGGTCACATTGTTCAGCCCATTCCATAGGGAGTAAGAGGAGTAGCCGTTGTTCATATTATTCATCTGCATACCATTGAGGTACTGCGACTGGTAATATGAATCGTAGCCACGCACCCTAAAGCGCATCGGGCTAAACTGGAAGCCAGCCTTATTCGTATAGGGGTCTCTCGAAGCGGTCAGCAGCGGAGAAATATCTCCAGCTGTCACGCCATCATCACCCATCACGAAGTCTGTTGTCATGAGGTCTGCCATATCAGCAGCCGTCAGCGTCGGTGTGAGCGTGACACGCTCTAGGCGGTTAGCCTCACGAGGCCACTGCAGCTCGAGCACCTCAGCACGGTAGCCCGACTTATTGAAGATGACCGTGAGGCGGCCCGTGCCACTATAAGATATCGTATAAACTCCCGAGGCGTCGGTTCGCACCTGCGAGGTGATTCCCTCAGCAGTCCAGGTAACATCGACAGCGGGTATGGGCGTACCCGTCTGCTCCTCATAGACTGTCCCTCGTGCTTTGTCTATCTGCTGTGCCTGAGCTCCGTAGAGAGCTACTAGCATCAAGCATATAACTTGTAGTATTCGTCGCATTTGCTATCTCTATAACGTATTCAACACTTGCTTTGCTGGGCGGATAGGTCATATCCACCCCTCGCAATGCAAAGATATAGATATTCTTCCGACCAAACGACCTATTGCCGACATCTTATCTGTTAATTCACCTCAATGTCACCCCTTCTAAACGTCAAAATGGGGACTACCGCAACATAGCGATAGTCCCCGTTGGTACGAAAAACTAAAACAACAAACTTAGTTCCTGTGAGTCTTGGCGGATTCGAACCGCCGACCCCCACCCTGTCAAGGTGATGCTCTAAACCAGCTGAGCTAAAGACTCGACATCTACCCATCAAACAGCTCCTCAGTCGGAGTCCGTTTTTTATTTGGTACCGCAAAGTTACAACAAAATTTCGACCCCACCAACTATCCGTCTTCCCTCCCTCAGGACTGACGCATTATGAGACTGTTGCAAAAGTCAATAGTCTCATTATAATCGCTCTCTCAGGAGCCACACATAAGGACAAGCGAGGCATAGATGAGTGCTCTATATATAATGTGTCAGCCCGGGATTGGCTGTTGGCTGTTGGCTGGAGTGATCGGAGCCATCAGAGCTATCGGAGCCATCGGGACTCCGATCTCTAACCTCTAACTTCTAATCTCTAATCCACCCTTCGATCCGCCCTGATGGATAGGACCTCGCAAGAGGTCCGACGAATCATAACCGTGGGTCGGAGGGGCAAAGCCCCAAACGACCCACGGGGACAAGACGATAGCAACTTATCGACCCCTTGTGGGTCGGACTAGACGCAGCTTATAGTTACAGCTCCAGTCCGACCTCCCACAATGGGGAGGTCGCTTACTTCACATGGCACTCCTACCCCCCAGTCGTTCGGGGCGTAGCCCCTCCGACTGGGGGCTATGATTCGTCCGACCGCAAGCGGTCGTATCGCTCCGATCCCTCCGATTGTTCCGATTCACTCCGATACCTCTAATCTCTAACCTCTAACCTCCAATCTCTATTTACATATCTTTACGGAGAAATTCGTCCGATTCCCTCCTTTATCGAATATCCACGTGGGGAATCTCAAATCTCCACGTGGATATTTTTTATTTTCCACGTGGGCGTGATTCATTTCTTCCGAAGTTTCATTTGATTCTTCCGAAGTTTCATTTCATTCCTCCGAAGAATTTTTTATTCCCCCCGTGGGGATTTCGAAATATCCACGTGGAAATCACTTTTCCCCGACACTGCGCCGTACCGATATGTAACCAACTCTAAATTATTGCAACAATCCAAGGTTGGATTTGCCCAGCCCGTGCTGACGCATCATACTATATTGCTGTCCAGTGAAAGCTTTTTGAGGGAGCATCGAGTAGATCGTTCTGCAGAAATGAGCTAACTATCAGTACTACTTAGGTGAGAAACTAAAGTTTCATAGCATTGCTGTCCGATAAAAGTTTTTCGGTTCATCGGACAGCCGAGTTTCCAGCTTGTCAGATCTCTGATGATAGCAGAGAGTCCATCAAATGTCTATTATAAAGGATTTCTCCTTACTATAGAGCTAATCAGACGGTGAAAAGGATGTCTATCTTTATCGGACAGCCGATTTACTCGCTGAAAGACATTTTGCTTAGGAGGCGACACTGTTGAAAAACTAGTAATATTTGAAGGTCAAGAAGACGTTTTGCTCAAAAGGGGGGGGGTTGGAAAGCAAAATCAGAAAGCTCAACCGCTTCAATTCAGCGATTGAGCCCCCTCGGTATGCCCTTTCTGACTTTTATCGGACAGCAATAGTTTCATAGGTGAGAAACTAGAGTTTCATAGGTGAGAAACTAGAGTTTCATAGGTGAGAAACTGGAGTTTCATACGAAGGAAACTGTAGATTGGTCGAAGTCGAGTAGTCAGACAGCCATAATATATAATGAACTCATCCAAGCCTCGCTTGTCGCTCATGTGTAGCTTCTGAAAAAGCGATTATAATGCGTCAGCCCTGCCAGTTTATTGCCCCCTTGATCGAGTCAAATGTGTTTGCGGTTCCTAGTCCGACCCACAAGGGGTCGATCAATGGGCGACGTCTTGTCCCCCCAGTCGTTCGGGCTACGCCCTCCGACTGGGGGCTATGATTCGTCTGACCTCCTGCAGAGGTCACAAACGATGTGTATCCGCGATATGGATCCTTCGTATCAGCTCCTCTGCGGAGGTCACAAACGACGTATATTCGCAATATGGGTCCTTCGTATCACCTCCTGCGGAGGTCACAACAGATGACAATGACGTTTCACTCTCAGGCTTAGGGAGGAACGACCGCAGCGCGGTCGGACGGATCCTAGCCCCCAGTCGGAGGGCGTAGCCCGAACGACTGGGGGAGCCGATGGGTACACCCCGCATAACGACCTCCCCTCGTGGGAGGTCGGACTTACGAGTGTGACTCGTCTTGAACTGCACCTAATCCAAATATACTCCCCAAACTACCAGAGTCAACTAAAATCAGTATCTTTGAAAAGTCAAGACAACTCATTCTAGTTTGACGACAAAAACGATGTCAACCGACATCCGTTTCAGCAAAAAAATAAGTCAACCATTTTCAAGGAACCACAGTATTTATAGAAAAACGAAATGCTAAAATGAATCCGAAAATATACAAACCCGAAGAAAGAGTATCTCAAGAAGTCATGGACAAATTGAGGGAAGATGAGGAGTATTTCGAGCAAATATTCCCGAATGGAGCTGAAGGCTTTATTGGAGATATCGCAATAATAGCTCATCCAGACTATGAGTATGGCTATTCCTACCTTATGGATAGGTATGGCAACAAGCTGTTATTGGATTTCGGAGATTTCAAATACGACCAAACGTGGCACAAGAAAATCTTTTTGACTGGCAAAACTCATCCAGACGGAAAAGATTGTTTCAATGGGCCTTATTTCAAAAGACTCTCATTCCAGGGTAACCCCACCGAAAAAGTCTTATATTATGGATTTTGGGATGATAGTGGGAGTGGGTATGCTATTGACAATGATATGGTAAAGAATGTTCATCCATTCGATAGAATCTATATTGGAGGCATTATTGATTACACGTGCCATTTCCTTGGAGTGGCTGACTACGAAGGTTTTGAAGAATTTATTACTCACGATTTAATTCTAACCCACAAATTCAATCCTCAGTCTGAATACAATAACATCTGGTATGGAGATTGGGTCGATGACGATTGCCTACCCTGTCACGAATGGGAGAAAGACCCATGGATTGAAGCTGATAGCAAAGGGATCTATAGTGTCAAGCAAAGACGGCAGATCATCGCCAATAATGTAGATAGAATCGAAGTTAAGGGTTCGGAGATATTCTTCTATGCGCATAAGGATGCACAACCTCAAAAGTATTTCGCACGTCATCCTAAAGACAAGGTTAACTTCTTTAATGAGGGGTATGATAGAATGCCATATACAATTGAAGCTTGGCGTCCACCACTTATAAAGAGTCCGGATTATTTTGAAGAAGAACATGGAATAATCAGTACAGGCTTTTACGCTGGTAACGACATTTGCACACTCATGTCGGACAATCGGCAGCTCCTTCTCAAATTATGCCGCCGGAATTTTTTCCATCTTGCATCCGAAGTTATTGAGCAATGGGAGGAAGAATACGAAGACATTGTAGCCAAATCATTCTTTGACAAACTCTGGATTGCGAACGACGCACACCATATCTATAGGGATATTACCTCAGTAGATGGACAACTCAATATTTGGGGTTCCTCTGTACATGTGCTTTACAAAAGCCCGGACTGGTGGCCTGAATATGTAGAACTTCTTGGCATTCATAAGCATCCCGAAACAACTATTAAAGAACTCTTTAAACAGGATTTCTCTTATATAGAAGGCCTAATTAGATTGAAGCGAGTTCGTGTATCTTCAGATGTTCTAATTGCGCTGAAAGACGTACCTAAATCTTCATACACCAATCGTTTGGATACTCTTATTCAGTACGTTGAAGAGTGGGAAAATGAAATTAAGGAGTGGGAAAATGAAGAAAGGGAACGTCAATATTCAGAATATCTAGCCTGGCAAGAAGAGGAAGAACGAAGATATTATGAAAACGAAGGATACCGTGATGCTTTTGACGGGAATCCTGACGCGTACTGGAACATTGATTGATATGTGTAGGATTATAGTCGTCATATTGTTCGGAGTGTTCATACCCATATACATTTGCCGGTTATGATGGAAGATTGGCAGATAACCCTTATCGTACGTCTCCAACATGGCTATATCTTTTGCTGGCAGTAGGCTTATTTGCGCTCATTGGTAAATGAGCTAAAGCGGGAATCCACAAGAAAAATCATCGTAGTCCAATAGTGTCCTAAACGTTTTTGGCGAGCGAAGGGTGTAAGACAGCTGTCAAGCGGGTCAATCGCCCCTTGACATTTGCGGCAAAAACGGGGGTACCCCCCCTATGCTATTTCGGGCTCGTCTGGAGGCGGTGAAAACGGCTCATTTATCCATTGAAAAGGGCGGTTTGTGACAGCTTTCACTAGCTGTGCTTTGTTTCAATTACAAACCTACCCTTTTCTCTTTATCCTGCAAACGTTTAGGACACTATAGCATCATAATCGCTCTGTCAGAAGCTGCACATGAGCGACCAGCGAGGAGTAGATGGGCTCATTCTATATATAGTGTGTCAGCCCTGCGCAATCGAGACATCGCAACCGCCGTTTATTATTAAAGTCGTACCTTTGTGGTACTGATTGTCTCTATACTGATAATGCAATGAACGAACTACCCTACTTAGTATTTGCTGGCTCAGCCTCTCAGAACCTCGCTGAGAAAATCTGTGACTCACTGGGCTGCCCCTTGGGCAAAATGCGTACCGAGCACTTTGCCGATGGCGAATTTGCCGTATTCTACGAAGAGAGCATCCGTGGCAAGGACATCTTCCTCGTACAGTCGACCTACCCCAATGCCGACAACATCATGGAGCTACTACTCATGATCGACGCGGCAAAGCGCGCCTCAGCACACTACATCACAGCGGTCATCCCCTACTTCGGATGGGCTAGACAGGATCGCAAGGACAAGCCCCGCGTCTCCATCGGTGCTAAGCTGATTGCTGACCTACTCTCGGTAGCTGGCATCACCCGCCTCATCACGATGGATCTACATGCAGACCAGATACAAGGCTTCTTCAACGTACCTGTAGACCACCTATACGGCTCTACGGTCTTCACAGAGTATATCGAGCACAACATACCCGTGGAGAACCTCTGCATCGCTACTCCAGACGTGGGTGGTACGAAGCGTGCAAACAGCTACGCACGTCACTTTGGCGTACCCATGGTCATCTGCCACAAGCGTCGCGCTAAGGCAAACGAGGTGGCCGAGATGACAATCATCGGTGAAGTCGCTGGCAAGGATGTAATCCTCGTCGATGATATCGTCGATACAGCAGGCACGATGACCAAGGCTGCAGACCTCATGCTAGAGCATGGTGCTAAGTCTGTCAGAGCCTTTGCGACACATGCTGTCATGAGCGACCCCGCCACCAAGCGCATCGATCAGTCTGGCCTGACGGAGATGATCTTCACCGACTCAATCCCCTACTCTAAGAAGAGCGAGAAGGTACGCATCATCAGCGTCGCCGAGCTCTTTGCCGAGTCTATCCGCCGCGTCTGCAGCCACGAGTCTATCAGCTCGCTCTACTCCTTCTAGACGCAGACCATCTATACCTGAATACCCTAGCCGACTCACATGAGACGGCTAGGGTATCTTCTCTTTTCCATAAACGGGGACTCTCGATTTCACAAGTCTCAAGTACGTTTAGGCATTTCGCTTTTCCGCACCCCAGCGATCACTGCATTCGCACAGCTCAAAGTCGGAGGACTAGGCTTGTCTCAGCAAGGCGAGCGCATACCCGCCACAAGACAAGTCTCCACCGGACGATTGCCCCTACCTTTGCGTCAACCACTGGGGAACAAGTCTCTCCAATGCCACAAGCCCCCCCCTCACCTAAGTGCCTCTGTACACTCCAGGTGGGGGGGTATATATTAGGGAGTCTTCTCCCCCTTGTAGCTCTATGTGAAGCTGGATATATGAGTCGGCAAATCTGACACAAGACTCATGTTATCACGCAAAAAGCCTAGCTAAGGCTTGACAACTTTATAGGAGGTGTTATTGATAGTTAGTAGATAAACTCCACTAGGAAGGGCATAAGCCTCTACAGCGTCACTCTCTCCTTCAGCAATCAAGTCTCCAGAAATACTATGTAGCTGCCAAATGCTCTTGCCGAAGGGGATAATCCACACCTGTCCTACAGGATGATAGCATGGCGAGAACTTGTTATCGATAGAGATGGTCGGGATAGCATCAGCCTTGACAAATTGCACTGACACGTTAATATCCGCATTGAGGGTGACTCTGTAGACGGGGTTCTTGTCGTTTACTATCTCCCCATTATAAGTCCATTTTTCAATTGTGTATCCTTCATCTTCAAATGGGTGTGCCTCAAAAGTAATCTCTGTACCCTCTAGTAGAGAAGCTCCTGAAGATACAACAAGTCCATTGGCTAGAGCAGTGACCATACCACCTTCTCCATTAAACTGAAATGAGACTTTGTGTTTCTTTACTTCCTTGACTAGGAGTTCTACATTGACGGATTCATTGGGCATTGTGAGTTTTAGTGTTGGACTTCCCATAGCATTTGTTGAGCCATTTACCTTCCAATGGTCGACGATGTAGTTGTCGTTGTCCTGTAGTGAGAATAAGACCTCATCCCCCTCGTGTAGTAGTACTCCAGAAGTTATTGTTTTACCCCCGCATGTGGCTGTAACTAGAGTGTCTACACTCTTAGGCCAGCTGAAGGATAGCGTGTATGTGGGAGGGGTGATGGGCTTAAATGCTGCCGAGATCTCTACATCTTCTGAAAGGCGATGATGGTAGAGGCTTCCTCCTTCAGTTGATGCTGTAAGGCTAGAGGCTGGGATGAAGAGGGTGTTGATACGTATTCCCTCAATGGTATAGCCATCTTGCGGAGTCACGACGATGGTAATCTGATCTCCAATAGGCAGAGTGCTGGGCATATTTAATTCGGTCCCTGATGAAGAGAGGACTTTTAGCGTACCTTCAGTTGCTGGGGGAGTAATCCAAGATATGGATGCTTTTTGCTCTTTAGCTTTATAGGTTGCAGCAATAGAGATGTCGCTCTGCACTGTGTACTGAATACCTTCGGTAGCATGATCAGAGATGTTGAGTTCGTCGCGAGAAAACTGTTTTTCTCCTATCTGCAGAGATTCGATCTCGAAGCCTTCGTATTCGAAAGCTGTTACTTCGATAATTGTCTCTGGCTGCACTTTAGCTTTGTCTTGAATTTCTTCTTTAGTATAGAAGTCCACAACGGATATCCGCCCGTGATTCTCATCTGGCGCTGTAATCGTCACCTCACATTCTTGGGCAGTGGGCTTGTAAGTCGCAACTATAGAGATGTCGCTCTGCACAGTGTACTGAATACCTTCGGTAGCATGATCAGAGATGTTGAGCTCGTCACGAGAGAGCTGTTTCTCTCCTATCTGTAGAGATTCGATTTCGAATCCTTCGTACTCGAAAGCTGTTACTTCGATGATTGTCTCTGGTTGCACTTTGGCTTTGTCTTGAATCTCCTCTTTAGTATAGAAGTCCACAACGGCTATCCGCCCATACGCGCTATTGGGCTCAGCAATAGTTATGGTGAAGTCTTTCGGCTGAGGTGTCTCTACCTTATCTAGATATACAGTATATGAGAGCATATAGCCAGTGGCGGTATGCTTGATTGTGGCTCGCCCTTCACTATCGAGGAGGGGAGTCAGGGTGTCGTTTTTGTATTTGACACCATCAAGCCAAATAAAGTCAATCTTGTATCCTGCATTAGGGGTTGCTGTGATGGTTAGCAGGGTTCCTTGGGGAACTTTATCCCAGCTATCGTAAGAGTGGCCCTGCTCATCGGTGCAGGTTATGGTCGCTGAGCCTTTTGGCTCTACCTCGAGACCTAGAGACACCTTTCCCTGAGCATACACGATGGTGCTGCTGGTCAGGAGGAGTAGTGTACATAGGATGTGATGAAGGTTGATATAACGCATTGTAGTATTTGGTCTAAATATAGTTTGTCTTGTTGTAAAAGTAGGGGGAGGGACTTTAGGAGATTATGATTTTCTGTGCGTAATCTCCGCATATAATGATGTAGGTGCCTGGAGAAAGCTGTAGGTGAACTTGAGTATTTGGCTCTACTCTTGTAACCTCAGTTCCTCGACTGTCATATAGAAAAGCAGTGTTAGTTCTGCTTCTCTCATCTCTTAGGTCGATAGTCAAGGTGTGACCACTTGTCTTGATGATAGGATTGCTTACGAACTTCTCTTGGCTAGGTCGGGAGATAGCATTCCATTGATCATTGCCTATAACGACCCTCTCTCTTACTAGGCGACCATCATTGTATAGTAATCCTGACGCAGAGGGGTCAAAGGTTACACCTTGAGGCTCCAGAATAGATACCCCATACAACTGCATCGATTGGAATCCGATGAGAGAGGCACCATCATTGGGGCGCGTACAGTTCATTTCAACGTAAGCGTCTTCGATGGTTAGGTGAGCACTGTTTTCTTTTAGTCCTCCTATGGCATAGTATCCAGAAGCGTAGACATTTGTCTTTTTGATGGTTAGGGACTGCCGATCATCTATGGTTATGGCAGATGCTCCCAGCTTTAAATCTTTCGTCTCGACAAAGAGTTTCCCAGGACCAGTGATAATTAGGGGCCCTCGACTGTAGATGCTAGCATATACGCTCCAAGCTTGACAGACCCCATACACTTCAATCGTCAAGGGCGGGTCAGTCTCGTCATGAAAGTTCTCAATATTGGGAACATTCATATTGTAGTACTCTAGATTGCATATCTTAAGAAGATTGATGTTTGGATTGTAGTACGCATAGCTTCCTGGTATTACAGAGTTTGGGAAGATATTGGATGCATTTTGTGTCGTGATATCAATGTCGTTGATACGCAGTGGATACTTGTTGTTCCGTTTTAGCTGGAAGAGACCCGAATTCGCATTGCCGTCTTTCCCAATTATTGCGGAGAAGGAAGGGCCATCCTCTGGAGTCTTAATGCCTACTCGTCCACCTTGAGGCTGCATGATATCCGTCCTCTTGATACTGATGCGATTCATTGCCCCAACAAGACCAGTGCTAGTCCAATTTACATGATCGAAGACCAGCAACCCGTGTCCACGAGATAATGAAGCAACAGCAAAAGCTCCATCTACACCTACAACGTCGACAGTGCACTCCTTGAATCGAAGGATAGCCTCAGGGCTATTCATCGCAAAAGCTCCAGAAGAGGGCTTTGGGCAAGATACTTTGAGTTTTCCACTGCCTATTACTGTCACATATCCCTCGGTATATAATCCGAATTTATCAGCGTTGACTGAGCACTCTCCATCGACTCGGACGATGACCTCATCTAGGGCTTTGGTAACCTTTATTCCATAGTCTAGGGAGGCGTCTCGCAGAGAGAGCGTACGAGTCCTAGAGTCATACGAGATGCACCCATCCTTGCCTGCTCCAAGTCCAGCCAGTACGTTTGACGCATTATCTGGCGTAATGAGGACGTTGTCTACGGTGATTGTTTGAGCAGGCAAGATGGTAGGAGATAGTATTAAGATGAAAAAAACGAGTGTCGTATAAACGACGGAGGCGTATCGAGGCATAATGATTATTTATTGGATGAGAGTTGTCAATCTTACATTAAGGGATTAGAATCGTCTGATGGTATAGACCTAACTCTAGGATATAAACACCAGAGAGTAGAGGAATGGTGACTTGTCTTGTCAGTAGTTGCTCATAGATGAGCTCTCCTAATAGTGTGTACACCTTGATAGTCATCGGGGAGGCGGGCTGTCCTATCGACAGCTGTCCTAGTGACGTTGATATACTGGGTGTAGAGGGGCGTGTGTGTTGTACCGAATTCGCTCGAGCTATCTGTATAGGCTCTTTGCATAGTGTAACTCCATCGGTAGTCGCCCCACATAGGTTAGCGTCAAAGCGAACCCCCTGAGGATTAATAAAGGAAACTCGTTGTAAGACGAGAGCGTCAAAGCCCTCAATAGTCGCTCCTCTTGTCTTATTGGTGCAGGTGAGCTCGAGGGTCGCATTATCGATCAGTAGGCGACTTTGTAGACGAATCCCTCCTAGGGCAAAAGGACCACTAGCAAAGAGATGACAGTCTCGTACTGTGAGCGTGTCTTTGTCTGCGATGAGGATGCCTCCATAGTCTTGGCTGCCATCATCGGCATATACTTTGATTGATCCAGAACCTTGTATACAGGTATTGCCAAAGAGGAGCATCCCCGAGAGCTTGCTGTGTAGTTCTACATTGCCTTCCAGATCAATGGTTAGGGTCTTGTCGATGGGAGCAAAGCGAGAGAATATCCCATTCTCTAGGTTGGTGTCGAGGACTAGATTTTTGAGGTATAGTGTGTTGCTCTTGGGGTCATAACTGGCAGAGCCGGAAGTGCCAGTGGAGGCAAGGATGTCGGATGCATTATCACGGGTCACTTGAGTCTGTCCGATGGCAATGGGATAGCTTTGATCAGGTGCGATCTGTAGTAGACCATAGTTGAGCTTATCATCGGAAATTGTAGCTATGACGGCACATGTATAGCCCCAGTTATCATTGAGCTGTCCGAGATATACTTGATCCTTATTGACTATATCGCACCCCTGTAGGTATAGCTCCTTCATTCCAGCTACAAGTCCAATGCTAGAGAAGTGAGCATCCTCGATTATGACATATCCCTCTCTCTTTACAGGGGAAAAGAGAGCCTCGCCATCATTGCTGTCATTTACAGCTTCGACGCGCACCGTAGTCTTGCTTATTTTAAGGTAAAGCTCATCTTGCATCCCGCTGATAGAAAAGCCTCGGGCATATCTTCCCGAGCTACGAATGTATAAGCTCCCAGAGCCTTGTATGAGTACAGGAGAAAAGATTTGAAAAGCCCAGTTCTTGGTGATTATTTCATTCTTTCCTTCGAGTTGTACCGTGATAAGCTGGTCTGGACGCTCTCCCGTTATTTTGATGCTATTGGTCAATTTCGCTCCTCGGAGTGTTAGAGTATAAGTCTTGTAATCAAAGCTAACACAGCCATCTCTGCCCTCTCCTTGCCCCTTGAGGACATTTGCTGCATTGCTCTCTGAGACTTCGACATTATCTACATAAAGCTGTAACGGTGTAGCCACTAGAGATGACGGTATGAGTCCTCCTAAAATGAGAAGTATGCAAAAGATATATGCTTTCATATGCGCTAGCGTTTGTTGATGTGTGGTAATCGAAGGATTGCTCTAAAAAAGGCTGTTTCCATGACGGCACAAAGGTATCGCTGCTTGATTGATAACACAATACCCACTGTGAGGTATATTTACTTGCAGTCTGTATCTCGCTCCGCAGTACCCAGTAGCACATACAATTTTTGAATCTAGGTGTTTGCAGTTTTTCGGCGACCTTTCCTCCTATCTATGCATCCGTCAATAATAGTTTCGGCTGTCCGATAGAATCCGAGATTCCGCAACTCTCACGAGTAGCGATTTGTAGGAAGTCGACGGTTTGTGCATCAGCATCCGTTAAATACTACATTATGAACTTCTTGACTTTAAAGCTCATCTCGCTTTGACACAAGAGACGCACAGACCATAGACTCCCCACAATTCGCTACACCTCAGCGTGTTAATCCTACTCGTAATGAAAGCTGCAGAATCTTACGGGGGAGTACGAGCGATCTCGTTCTAATCTCTTTTTTTGTACCTTTGCGTGCAATGGTATCCTGTAGGTATTAAGTATGACAAGACAAACGCTCATCAGCCTCTTCGCTCTCAGCTGGCTCCTACTCACGAGTAGTTGTGCTGAGTATATGCGCATACAGAAGTCTAAAGACCCCACGCTCCGCTACTCTTATGCCAAGAAGTACTACAACGAGGGTAAGTATGGCCGCGTGGCTGAGCTTATGGTCGATGTCTTACCTCACTACGAAGGCACGCAGGAGGGTGCACAGGCTCTCTACATCATGGCCGACGCACTCCTACAAAACAAGCAGGAGTCTAGTGCAGCAGAGTACTTTCGCAGGCTGTACAGCAAGTACCCACAGGATCCACGAGCCGCAGAGGCTCACTACAAGACGGGACTAGCACTATACCGTATAGCTCCCGATCCACGACTAGATCAGTCTGTCACCTACAGTGCGCTCAAGGAGCTCCAGAGCTACCTAGAGGCTTATCCTCAGAGTGAGCATCGTAAGGAGGTCGAGCAGATGCTCTTTGACCTGCAGGACAACCTAGCCAAGAAAGAGCTAATCACCGCAGACCTATACTACAACCTGGGTACCTACCTAGGTAACAACTACATATCGGCCATCATCACGGCCCGCAATGCGCTCAAAGCCTATCCCTACACCAAGCATCGTGAGGATCTACTCTTTATCATTGTAGAGGCCTCCTACCAGCAGGCGATGAATAGCGTAGAGAGCAAGAAGCAGGGACGTCTACGCGAGGTCATAGACGCTTACTATAACTATGAGAACGCCTTCCCCGAGGGGAAGCACATCAAGCGTGCTAAGACACTGCGTGACCGCGCACAGCGCATGATAGTCAGCTAAACAAAAGCAGAGATACTTCCTCTGGCACTACACTCACATACTAAGACTCCAATTTCGCATTATGACAACAACAAATAAGAAGCAATCCGTACCACAGACTACGATCACCCGCTCCCTGCCTGAGCTCTGGGAGCAGACGGGAAATATCTACGAGACCGTACGTATCATCTCCAAGCGTGCTAATCAAATCTCCGTAGAGATGCGTGACGAGATACGCGAGAAGATACAAGAGGTGGCCAACTATCAGGAGGCTCTCGATGAGACACCCACAGAAAATAGTGAGCAGATTGAGATCTCTAAGTACTACGAGCAGCTACCCAAGCCTACGCTCGTGGCTACCACCGAGTTTCTCAATGGCGAGGTGTACTTCCGTCTACCAAACGAGGAGTCACAGGACTAAGTAGAGCAAATCTCTAGATCGTACCCGCACTATGTGGCAACGCATTCAGACTCTATACCTATTCCTCAGTGGGGTGACAGCAACCCTACTACTGCTCCTGACGCTCTTTACCGTCGTGCCTTCGGGTGCGGATATGAGCTACTCAGCCAACTTTACGGGTCTCGTAGCAAGGGGATGGACTAGCATTAAGTACTTTAATCTAGTCTCTTTCGTACTCACCTCACTGGTGACGATCCTCTCCTTTGCGACGATCTTCCTCTACAAGCGACGCAAGCTACAGATACGCTTGACGATCATCGGACTCCTCCTGATGGTCGCTGCTATCGTTGCTTTCGGCTATATGCTCTGGCGACAGGCTGATCTCCTGCAGGCGACGACCCAGATATGCTTTTGGATCGTACTGCCGATCATCAATCTACTGTGCCAGTACCTGGCTATGCGCAATATCATCAAGGACGACATACTCGTCCGTGCCTCCAATAGACTACGCTAGTACAGACTCCTACGCTAGACAGTACCCGTAAGAGCCTACCTCATTCACCCACCACTATTCATTCGCTTTCCTATGGCAATCATCTTCCCTGACACGTCTCACACCTTTGGCGAGTATCTGCTCATCCCAGGACTGACAACGCCCGAGTGCACTGTGGACAAGATCTCCCTACGCACTCCTCTAGCTAAGTATCGTCCTAGTGAGGGTGAGTCACGCATCAATCTCAACATCCCCTTCGTATCGGCTATCATGCAGAGCGTCAGCAATGACACGATGGCGATAGCACTAGCACGAAACGGGGGACTATCCTTCATCTTCGGGTCACAGCCCATCGAGGAGGAAGCCGAGATGGTGGCTCGTGTCAAGAAGTTTAAGGCAGGCTTCGTGCGTAGCGATGCCAATGTTAGCCCTAAAGATACGCTCGCTGATGTGCTAGCTATCACGCAGCGTACGGGACACTCGACCATCGGAGTGACGGA
Source organism: Porphyromonas vaginalis (assembly GCF_958301595.1). NCBI lineage: Bacteria > Pseudomonadati > Bacteroidota > Bacteroidia > Bacteroidales > Porphyromonadaceae > Porphyromonas > Porphyromonas vaginalis. Next base: position 166,560 of record NZ_CATQJU010000001.1, read on the forward strand.
TGATGGCACCCCCGACGGCGTCCTATGTGGCATCGTCACCAGTAGAGACTATCGACTATCGACCGACTCGCTGGATCGCAAGGTGGCTGACTTTATGACTCCCTTCGAGCGCCTGACCACAGGACGCAAAGGGATCTCGCTCAGTGAGGCTAACGACATCATCTGGGCGCACAAACTAAATGCGCTCCCGATCATTGATGAGGAGCAGCGACTCTGCTACTTCGTATTCCGTAAGGACTATGATAGCCACAAGGAGAACCCGCTCGAGCTACAGAATCCACACAATAAGACGCTCATGGTCGGTGCTGGTATCAACACCCGCGACTACAAGGAGCGCGTGCCTGCACTGGTAGAGGCTGGAGCTGACGTGCTCTGTATTGACTCGTCTGATGGCTTCTCGGTATGGCAGAAGGAGACCATCACTTGGATACGCGAGCAGTATGGCGACAGCGTCATCGTAGGTGCCGGCAATGTGGTCGACCAGGACGGCTTCCGCTACCTCGTAGAGGCTGGCGCAGACTTTGTCAAAGTCGGCATCGGTGGTGGCTCTATCTGTATCACACGCGAGCAAAAAGGCATCGGCCGTGGTCAAGCCACGGCGGTCATCGACGTAGCTCAGGCACGTGACGACTACTACCGTGAGACAGGCATCTATGTGCCTATCTGTAGCGATGGTGGTATCGTACAGGACTACCACATGACGCTCGCACTGGCTATGGGTGCCGACTTCCTTATGATGGGTCGCTACTTCGCGCGCTTCGACGAGTCACCCACGGAGAAGCTCCGCATCGGCAATAACATTGTCAAGGAGTACTGGGGCGAGGGGTCAAACCGTGCGCACAACTGGCAGCGCTATGACGGCGGAGGAGCCTCCACGACGATGAAGTTTGAGGAAGGCGTCGACAGCTACGTCCCCTACGCTGGTCCTATGAAGGACACACTCGATCAGACGCTCAGCAAGATCAAAGCAACGATGAGTAGCTGTGGCACGGTCGACCTGAAGTCTCTCCGTGAGCATGCTAAGCTAACACTCGTCTCCTCTACCTCTATCATCGAGGGCGGCGCACACGATGTCATTCGCAAGGATCGCACTTAGTGCACAGGCTCTTTAATCAGTCACGCCTATGCGCTTTGAACTATATTGCGCAGGCTATTTAATCACGCAGGCTCTTTGATCGGTAGGGCATTATGCTCTCTGAGCAGTAGATAGTATCTCCTCGCTGAAGTATCGTATTTAGTGTACTACCCCGAGTTACTCACAGTCGTAGGTCCGACCGCTTGCGGTAAGACCGCCTTGGGTGTGGCTCTGGCTGAGGAGCTGCATGGCGCCATACTGAGTGGCGACAGCAGGCAGGTCTTCGTCGGCATGGACATAGGCACTGGCAAGGATCTAGACTCCTATACTACGGAGCGTGGCTCCATACCTCATTACCTTATAGATGTTGTCCCAGCTGGACAGCCGTTCAACCTCTTTGAGTATGTGCGGCTCTTTGACGAGGCGTATCACGAGGTTGTCTCGCAGCAGCTCAAGCCGATCTTTGTCGGGGGATCAGGGCTCTATGTCGAGCAGGTGCTGCAGACGAAGCCTATGCACCAAGTGCCACCCGACGCTGCACTGCGACAGGAGCTAGAGCAGCTCAGCCTAGCCGACCTGCGAGCCATACTCAGTCGCTACCCACACGTAGAGCGTGTAGACCCAAGCTCGGCACGCAAGTGCATCCGAGCCATTGAGAAAGCACGACACTATGCGCAGTACCCAGATCAGTATCAAGCCTATCGTGAGGCTCTTCGTAAAGCCAAGCAGCAGAAGCCCCCACTCATCATCGGGCTACGCTTAGCTCGTCAGGAGATCATACGACGCATAGACCAGCGTCTGCAGAGCAGACTGGAGGAGGGGATGGTCGCTGAGGTGGAGCGACTACTCGACGAGCAAGTCCCCGCCGACACGCTCATTGCGTATGGTCTGGAGTACCGCTTTATTACCTTATACTTACAGGGTCAGCTGAGCTACGCCGAGATGGAGGAGCAGTTAGCAACCGCTATTCATCAGTTTGCCAAGCGACAGATGACTTGGTTCCGAGGCATGACCCGCCGCGGACTACCTATACACTGGATCGACGGTCATCAGCCGGTCACCTACCAGTGCGACCGTGTGTTACGACTGCTGAAAGATTAGTAGGTGGGGAAGCGTGCTAGAGCAAGCCGTTTCTCCAAAGGTAGATAATGCGCTCTGTGACCGCATCATCCTCAACATGCTCTGGATCAAACTTCACATCTAGATTGCCCCCGTACAGCTTCGCAAAGGCGTTGTACCAGGTAGCGGTGAACCCGCCATAGATCGACTTAACGATCTCATACCCCGTCGAGCCAGTCTCTCTATTGACCAGCTTGATGAGGAGCAGTCCCTGTCCGAGGGTCAGATTCTTCATACGTGGTGTATATTCCTTGACCAGCTCTTTCTTGACTCGCGCCAAGTGTGCCCGTCGCTCACGCTCCGTCGGGAAGGTCTCCACATATTCGTACGTCTCAATAATCATACGACTCAGCTCCTCTGCGATAGGTAGCACCTTCTTGACATCTCGCACACGACGCCAGTAGGCGTAGCGCTCAGTCTTAGTGAGCGGTCTGTGAGGAGTCCCATAGACTCGTACTTCAGGCAGCTGTATACTGGCGATATCCTCATCAGATAGTGTGTCAGGGACCTGTACAAAAAGCTCATCCATGTCGCTACAGTTCGGTGACATGTTGGCACCCTTTAGCCCTTTAGCAGAGAGCAGTATGAGGGGCAGCAGTGAGCAGATAAAGAGCTTAGACAAATATTTCATAGTTACAAATGCCGTGTCTTATGAGAGAATTTGTTACCTTTGACGATCAATAGGAAGTACCTGACAAAGATACAACTAATTGAAGAACCTCATACCAACCTATTGACCAGTCAAGTCATGTCTTATAAGTCTATACTAACCTCCTCCATACTCCTCCTTGTCGTCCTGTGTGGGTGCTGCACCTCTAGCTGCGTCTACAAGAAAGGATCTAAAGCAATGACACAACAAGAGGTCAACTTCAGAGACTTCACTGCGATCAATGCCAATCGTGGTGTGGACCTCGAGATCACACAAGGTGCTGAGTACTCGGTGTCTATCTCTGCTCCCGAGAAGTATAAGGACGATGTCAAGATCGAGCAGAAGGGTGAGACCCTCTACATCAGCTTGCAGCAAGATGTCAAGTACCCCTTTGACTCTGACGACATCACCATCCATATCACGATGCCCCACATCACCAAGATAGATCTGGCGGGAGCTGCGGATGCTTGTTTCATTGGGCAGTTTGAGGCACCACAGTTCACAGCTCATCTGTCAGGCTCCTCAGAGATAGAGGATCTCGCTATCGTAGCTGACGAGGTGAGCATCGAAGCTTCTGGAGCTAGCGAACTATCTGGCACTATACAGGCCAAGCGAGCTATGGCAAACCTAACAGGAGCCTCCAAACTCGATCTGATCGTTAATCAGCTAAGCCAGCTGACCATGCAGCTCTCAGGCAGCTCAAGCAGTGAGCTAAAAGGCGCTATCACCAACCTGCAGGCTACACTCTCAGGTGCCTCTGAGATTGATGGCGAGGAGCTAGCCGTCTCAGACCTTGACCTCTCTCTCTCTGGAGCCTCCTCCGCAGATATTCGCAATAGCGGCACCCTACGCTATAAGCTGTCGGGAGCCTCTGAGCTCACCATCTATGGCTCTCCTAGAGTCCTCGACTCGCAGAGTGATCGCTCTTCATCCATTGAGATGCGCTAGCCGGGAGCCCGCACACGTCACATCGTTCATCTCTTATCAGTAGCTATGTCCTCTATCAAAGAGTCTATAAGTCGTATCAAAGGTCGTATCAAGCGCCTGAGTGCTGAGCACCCCAAGCGGGCGCAAGCTTTCCTGTGTGGCTTGATCGTCTTGGGGATGGGTATCTACACCTTTGTCTTCAGCGACTCCAACCTCGGCAAGCAGCTCCGCTACTCGCATCGCATCCAGGCACTCACTGACGAGTGCAAGCGACTCGATGAGGCTTATCGTAGCGACAGCCTGAAGATAGACAGCTATAAGCAGGACAAAGCTTCGCTAGAGCGCATCGCTCGCGAAGAGTATCGTATGCAGCGCCCTGATGAAGTCGTCTTTCTCATCAAAGATAGACCCGACTCCGAGGGAGAAACAAGCGAATAGCCCCTCCTCCGACTAGACGCGCATCTCTAAGTTTACACGAACCACAATCTATGTCTCAACCGAAGTTCAACCGACAACGCCTCCTAGATCTGTTCTATCGAATAGGTTTGATACTGATGTTCGTAAGTCTAGCTCTACCGCTCTTCTACGAGGGCCAGGCTACGGGCTACATACTGCTGGTCGGATCGCTACTCTACACGCTGAGTCAAGCTTTGAGCGATAGGACTGGCATAGACCTCCGCACGAAGCGACTACGAGGCATAGCACTCCTAGCAGGAGCCCTCTTTGTCGCAGGCTCCTACCTCTTTATCGTAGAGCAGTCATACTGGAGACTCGTACTCATGATCGCGTCACTCCTGCTACTCTACTCCAACGTAGTACTCCTATACCACACTCCTCGCTCCAAAGAAGAGCCACCAGCCGAAGAGTAAGTTACCAAGCACAGCATGCCAACGAATAGTATTAGAAAAGCTCCGCAACGTGAGCGCATCTACACCTTTACAGCAAAGGAGTCGGGTGCACTCCTCGAGATACTCTTCGCGCTACTTCCAGAGTTAAGTCGCACTACTGTCAAGCAGTATCTACGCAATCGATGTGTCGTGCTGAGAGGAGAGACGACCACGCAGTTTGACGCACCCGTCGCCACGGGAGACTCCATAGAGATCTACAACGTAGGAGCTGCCGAAACACTACAGCACCCGCTCATTGAGGAGTTGTACCGCGACGAGCAGTTCATCGTTTTACACAAGCGTCCTGGCATCCCCACTATCTCTGTCGGAGGAGCCAGCAAGAGCAGTCTCTTTCAGGTCGTAACGCATCATCTCAAGAAGGTCGATCCGAACGAAAAGATCTTCTTGCTCAATCGTCTCGACCGAGACACCGAGGGTATCATCATCGTAGCGCGTGACAGACAGCTACAGCAAGACTTGCTCGCCGAGTGGCGCAGCTTCATCCTGTCGAATAGCTTTGAGGCAGTCGTACTAGGCTCTCTCGAAGCTAGCAGTGGTGAGTTGACGACCCGTCCGACCAAGGATAAGAAGAGGGGTGCCGACAAGCGACGCTCTGCCACCTCGTCCACCAGAGACAAGAAGCCAGCCTCCTTTAGAGCTAGCTACGAGGTCCTCTCTACAGGCCCTTATATCACGAGAGTAAGTCTCTCACTACTCACACGCAATAATAGCATCCGCTCCACGCTCGCTAGCATAGGTCACCCGCTCCTTGGGGATCGTCGTGCCAGTGAGTCCATCGCGCCAGCGCTCAGCAAGTACCTAGCACTGCGCACCACCGAGCTAACCATCTTCCACCCCATCAGGAGAGAGAAGATGCAGTTCACCCTAGACACACCACTTGTCAACCTAGACAAGATCTCTCAAGCACGTCTCACCGCAGCCCAAAAGGAAGCACTGCTCGTAGAGACGACAGCATCTGATCAACGCAAGAAACGAAATCAATAACCAAATAAATTATAAGCTTAACCAGATGATTATGAAGCAACGCTCGAAGTACTTACTACTTCTCATTACACTTTTATTCATCGGAGTCCCCAAACTAGCCGCACAGGCTGGTGGCATGATCGACCCCGTCAAGTTTTCACAGCAGATAACTGACGATGGCAAGAAGACAGTCACCGTATCTATCACAGCTCGCGTCATTGACGGCTGGCACCTCTACGATCAGAACCTACCATCAGGAGGCCCCGTCTCACTCGTGTTTCACACCGACAAGCTCAAAGGAGCTAAGGCGCTAGGGGGCTTCAAGGCAAACAAAGCTCCTCATCGCTACACCGATGATATCTTCGGTATAGAGGTACGAGAGTTTGCGGGGACAGTCACCTTCTCCCAGAAACTAGAGATTACAGACCCGAAGGCTTTCGTCTATGAAGGTCAGCTCAAGGGTCAGGCCTGCCAAGACAACTGCGTACTCGTAGACTACGACTTCAACTTCAGCTCCAAGCAGCTCTCCAAGGCTATGCTAGCCGTAGCTGCCAGCGAGCCCGCAGAGACGACTGACGAGGAGGCCACGCCGGGGGCTGAGGCAGACAGCACCGAGACAGCTCTTGGTGCCAGTGATAGCCTCTCCGTCGGTGCTAACTCAGCGAGCTTCTCAGAGGCTAACTACTGGGCACCCGTCATAGATCAACTCAAGGAGTATGGCGACCGCAACCAGAAGCAGTCTACCGCTGGTCTTCTGTACATCTTTATCTACGGCTTCCTCGGTGGTCTCATCGCTCTGATTACTCCATGCGTATGGCCTATGATCCCGATGACCGTGAGCTTCTTCCTCAAGCGCACCAAGTCTCGCAAGGCTGCCATACGTGATGCAATGATCTACGGACTCTCTATCATAGTCATCTATGTAGCCCTAGGACTTATCATCACCGCTATCTTTGGTGCTAGTGCCTTGAACAACCTAGCAACCAATGCGGTCTTTAACATCATCTTCTTCCTCATACTAGTTCTCTTTGCCGTCTCCTTCTTTGGAGCCTTCGAACTAGTTCTGCCAGCTAAGTGGACCAACAAGATGGACTCTAAGGCAGACAGCACCACGGGTCTACTCTCCATCTTCTTTATGGCGTTTACCCTCGTACTCGTCTCCTTCTCTTGTACAGGTCCTATCATCGGTACCCTCCTCGTACAGGCTGGTACCTCAGGCGAGATCGTCGCTCCAGCCATCGGTATGATCGGCTTTGCACTAGCACTAGCACTACCCTTCTCGCTCTTCGCCATCTTCCCCAACATGTTGCAAAACATGCCAAAGAGTGGCGGTTGGCTCAACTCTGTCAAGGTGGTCCTCGGATTCCTCGAGCTAGCACTCTCGCTCAAGTTCCTCTCCGTTGCCGACCTCGCTTACGGCTGGGGTATCCTCGATCGTGAGACCTTCCTAGCACTCTGGATCATCATCTTCGCACTGCTAGGCTTCTACCTACTCGGCAAGATCCGTCTACCGCACGACACGCCACTGGAGAAGATCAGCGTCTCTCGCCTCTTTATGGCGATCATCTCCCTAGCCTTCTCCGTCTATATGATCCCAGGTCTGTGGGGTGCTCCGCTCAAGTCTATCACCGCCTTTGCACCGCCACTCTACACGCAAGACTTCAACCTATACGACGGTGAGGTACACGCTAAGTTTGACGACTTTGACGCTGGTATGCGCTATGCTCAAGAGACGGGCAAGCCGGTCCTACTAGACTTCTCAGGCTTCGGCTGTGTCAACTGCCGTGAGATGGAAAACTCCGTCTGGATCGACCCGACCGTCAAGGGGCTCCTCGAGGATGACTACATCCTCATCACCCTCATGGTCGATGACAAGACCGCTCTGCCAGAGATCATTGAGGTAGAGGAAAACGGCTCTGTCAAGAAGCTCCGCACCATCGGTGACAAGTGGAGCTACCTGCAGCGTAGTAAGTTTGCCGCCAATGCGCAGCCTTACTACATCGCCATCGATCCTGCGGGCAACCCGCTGAGTGCATCGTATGCCCATGACACCGATATCAGCAAGTATATCGACTTCCTCAAGGGCGGCCTCAAGGAGTACGAAGTACGTAAGAAGGAGCTGGCAAAGTAACCCGCCCTCCTACTAACTAAAGCGAGAGCCTCTATCGCAGCAGCGGTAGAGGCTCTCTTTTTGACTTGTCTTTCGCATGATACACTCTTAGGGCAAACGATTGTCGTGTCTCTGCGAATCCCTAGTGCCATCCGTATGGCACTGCAGTTTCTTACCTAGGAAACTAGAGTTTCTTCCGTATGAAACTGGAGAGCCAACGGGGAGACTGTTGCAAAAGTCAACAGTCTCACAATCTTGCAAGCAAGATTGTCCAGACTTTGCAGAAAGGATGAAACGCAAGGCACTGAGGGTGAGGTCTGAAGGGAGCATGCATCCGTATGTGACCGAAGCCGAATCCCGAAAGCAACACAGCGATTCGCCTTTATGCAACAGTCTCAACGGGGGGCACTGAGTCGGGCCTAGGAGCGTTTGCGCGGGAGGGGGGTAATTATAGATACGATGAGAGGAGCTATCCGTCTAGGCGGGTAGCTCCTCTCGTGCGTTGCGGGTGACGCTATATTACGTCACACCTGTTGTGTTATTTGACCAGAGCGACGAACTCAGGTGTCTGGCTGAAGGCTGCAAACTCGAGGTCACGCTGTGCACGCAGTGCATAGCTGCTATCCTGTGCGATAGCTGAGCGGAGGTTGCTGATGAGTCCCTGCAGATCGTTGGTACGAGCTGCGACCACTGCCTTGAGATATGCGGTCTCGCCATTAGGCTGTGCGACAGCAGCGAGGGTGCGTGTAGCATCTGCGTACTGCCCCTGCATGATCTGAGCGATGGCTAGCGTGTTCGATGGCGTATTGCCAAAGGAGCGGATAGCGTCGGCATACTTGCCCTCGTGCATCTGGAGGAGTCCGATGCCCTGACCAGCCTCGGGTACCTCTACGGCACTACCCATGAGGCGCTGAGCTGCTGCTAGGTCGCCACGGTCGAGAGCGAGGAGTGCTTCGTTCATATTAGAAGCAGCGTTGGGCTGGATCTTCTGAGCCTTTGCGAAGTAGCTTGCAGCCTGCTCGTAGTTGCCCTGAGCGAGGTAGAGCGTACCGATGTTGTTGTACGCACGATAGTCGTTGGGATAGAGCTGCGTAGCCTGCTGGTAAGCGTTCATCTGGTCCTTAGCATTGTCATAGAGCGTAGCGGTGTAGAGGATCTCCTCGATGGTGAGACGACCTGGGCGCTGTGCCATAAACATCTTGAGCTCGTCATCGCTCTTGCCGATGATGCGTACATTGGCATTGAGACGTGAGCGGCGTAGCTCGGGGAGAATCTCGTCAGCAAGCTGTGTGAAGACGTGCGAGAGGTTGCGTATCTCACGCTCACGATCCTCAGGATCGGGATACATAGAGAGGACACGTAGGACTAGCTCCTTGTCCTGTATGTTGCTCGCCTCAAGAAGCTTCTGGAAGCCGTCCCAGTCCTCAGCGGTGTAGTGTGCGTTGACCTCGATCTTCTTATTGCCCAGCTTACGAGCTATGACACTAGAAGTGTTGCGCTCACGCTGTGCCGAGAGACGCTCGTTAAGGTCCTGAGCACCATCGGGAGAGGCGTAGGCCTGGATCTCGATGTCTACCTCCTGGTTGGGCACCTGATAAGCGTTGTCGACGACATCTTGCCAGTCCTTGACCTCACGCTTGTTGAGCTCAGCAGCACGTACCTCAGCACGGTTGATGAGGAACTTGAGGTCGGCCGTGTACTGCTCCTTGATGACTCTCTGGAAAGCGTCACGAGCCAGAGCTGGCGTGACATCGCTAATGCTAGCTAGACCAGCAGTCATGATGGTACCACGAGCCACCTTGATAGCGGGGAGGTTGACCTTCTTGCCCTTGACCGTAGCGGTAAAGGTGAGGTAAAGGTCGCTCTGCTCCATACCAGGCTTGTACTCAAAAGCAAAAGGTACGATGACGCTACCACCACGCTCGTAAGAGATAGTCTGGTAGTTGTCACGGACGTTCTCGCCCTGTATGGTGACAGTCTGACCTGTCACGCTAGTACCCGCGTAGCGTAGCTGGGGGGTGATGTTGACGATAGCACGCTTGTGGCACCACTTAGCAGGTAGCGTCAGACGGACCTGCCCAGGGATCTGCGTACCCACCAGTGTCAGGGGGTTAGGATCTACCTGAGCTGCAGAGCCATTGAGGGGCTTGAGCCTGCAAGCACACGAAGAGACCAAGACCGCTAGTAGTAGAGCGGTGGTGATCTTTAGTAAGTTTCGATAAGTCATAGTTTGATCTATATATAAAGGTAATTAGTTCGTTTGTGAGTCTGTGGGAGCTTTCTTTTCTTTGCCCCATAGTCTGATGCGCCACACGATAGAGCCGATGAGTGCAAGGAGGATTAGGGCCAAAGCCGTAAACGCTATGCTCTCGGTCACGGTTATGGAGCGTGGCGCAAAGGTAAGTGCGAGCTGGTAGTTGCCAGCGGGCAGTGAGACGGCTCGAAGCACGTAGTTAGCTCGTGCTATCGGTATCTCCTTGCCATCGATGGTGGCGTGCCAGCCGTGCGGATAGTAGATGTCAGAGAGGATCGCTATGCCAGGCGTCTCGGCCGATACGTCGTAGACCACCTGTCGCGGCGTGTACTTGGTGACGGTGATGCTACGCTGAGCCGTGCTGTCGGGTAGCATCAGGGGCTGCGGTAGCTCCTCGCCAAAGCGGAGATCGACGATACCGACGTGACGCAGGTCTGCCGTAGAGAGTGCCTCCATCTCCTCATTGGCATTAGCCACCCAGCGAAGGCTATCGACAAACCACGCTGCCCCGAAGGCGTTCGGGTTTGGCACCGCCATCGGAGCTCGGGTCTCTGGATTGGGCACTATGAAGTACTTCGTATTGAGCATATCATAGACCTGCATGTTGCCCGTAGAGAGCTGGTAGGTGATCAGGTCTTGATAGCGTTGCAGCTTGGCAGCGTGGTAACCGCCCACGCTGTGATGCCAGCGAGAGGTGGTGGCATCGTTAAAGCTATTGACCGTCTGGTTGAAGACGCGATAGCCCAGGCTCTTGTCCTGAAGTATCGTCTGGTCCGCCTCCGTCATAGGAGCCGCCTGTTGCTGCACGAGATGCGAGGCGATGAAGTCGTCATCAGATAGGTAGCGCTTGTCCACCTGCCACAGGTCTATGAGCGTCAGCCCGACGAGGATACAGCAGAGCCACTGCGCCTTGAGATAGCCCTTGGCAAAGAGCCATAGCGGCACCACACTCAGCACGATAAAGAGCAAGCTACGCCACACGTCCGCCCGGAAGATGCCCATACGTATCGCCTTGAGTTGATCTAGTAGAGGAGCTTGTGCGGCATTCCCGGCTAAGGAGGCCTTCTCCTGCTGAGATAGGAAGCTGAAGAAGAGGTCTGGCAGCAGAGCAAAGAGGAGCAACAGCAGCACGGGTACCCCGCCTGCTATCCAGACGCTCTTGCTGCGTAGGAGCTGCGGCTCCTTGATGAGCTGCACGAGTGCTAGCACAGCTAGCGCAGGGATCGTTAGCTCGGCGATGACCAGAATCGAAGAGACCGCTCGGAACTTGTCGTACATCGGCATCCAGTCGATGAAGAGATCCGTCAGCGGCATGAAGTTCTTGCCCCATGCGAGCATTATCGAGAGAATCGTAGCGATGAGCAGTCCCCACTTGATCGGCCCCTTGACGATGACACAGCCGATGATGAAGAGGATGCAGACAAATGCACCCACATAGACAGGACCCGAGGTAAAGGGCTGGTCACCCCAGTAAGCATTCGCCTGCGCCAGAAGCTGCTGAGACTGGTAGGGAGCCTTGGCGAGCTGCTCGGCGTGTTTCTTATATAGGTAATCGGTTTCTCCGCCCTTCGCATTGGGTATGAGGAGCGTCCAGGTCTCGCCGATTCCGTAGCTCCACTGCGTGATGTACTCTTTGGAGAGTCCCTTACTATTGACCTCTGCACCCGTTTGTTCGGGAGCATGTGGCGGTGCGATCGTCAGCTCACTGCCGCCACGCATCGTCTCCTGAGCATACTGGTAAGTGTGGTAGAGGTTGGTCCCATTGACCGCAATGGCGAGTAGCCCAGCCAGGATGAGTACGCCGGTAGACTTAAGGAAGCCCACAACCTGCCGCTCTCTAATGGCCTGCACCAAGAAAGTAACGACCAGGACCGCCATCAAGAGCGCAAAGTAGTAGGTCATCTGCACATGGTTTGCCAAGAGCTGTAGCGCCATAAAGAAGGCAAAGAGCGCACCACCCCAGAGCCGCTCGCCACGGTAGCACCAGATGAGTCCAGCGATCGTGGGAGGAACGAAGCAGAGTGCGGTCAACTTCCAGATGTGTCCTGCCTGTATGAGGATGATGAAGTAGCTAGACAAGGCCCACATGACCGCTCCCAGCACGGAGGGCAGAGGGTCCACCTTGAGCGAACGCATGAAGATGTAGAAGCCCACAAGCAGCGCAAAGATCAGCCACGGATAGGTACCCAGTATGCTCAGCGGCTTGCGGAGCGTCAGCACATCTTGCAGGTATTGCAGCGGCTTGGTCGAGGGATAAGAGGGACTGATCTGATACATCGGCATACCGCCAAAGAGCGAGTTCGTCCAGTAGGAGGTCTCGCCGCTAGCCTGTACGTCGGAGCCATTGCCCGAGACGCCAGCTACGTCCGCTTGAAAGAGCGTCCGCCCCTCAAAGTGTGCCGGCGTAAAGTAGCCAATGGCGACGATGAGGAAGAAGCCAAAGATAAGCAAGATGCGCTGCCAGGGAATCTGTTTCATAATATAACTCAGAGATAGAGTTTGAGGATTAAGCTTTGCACCGTTTGACGCGCTGACTGAGGTAGCCGATGCCATAGCCCGAGAGCTGGACAAAAGAGGCCACGACAGCTCGCCAAGCGACCGCCACCGAATGCGTGCGGTAGAGAGCGTCTGCAAAGATAGAGACAATAAAGAGCAAATGGTAGAGCCAGAACCAGGGGCACCACAAGGCAAGCAGTGTGACCAGTAGCGTCGTCACCACAAAGAGCGTGGGGAGCAGGTAAGTCAAGCGCATCGACCCTGGATGTCTCCGCGAGAGCTCTACACGAGCCGTACCTGAGTGCCACACCTGTCGGTAAAACTTACGCAAGTCCACGCGTCGCTTGTGATAAAGGACCGCCTCCGGAAGAAGCGCGACACGACTACCCGCCTCGTAGAGACGCATGCTAAAGTCGATATCCTCGCCATAGCGCATCGTCTCATCAAAGCCCCCGAGAGACTCAAAGAGAGCCTTGCGACAGCCCAGATTGAAGGTGCGTGGGTAGAACCGCTTCGTCAGCCGCTTGCTACCACCACGTATGCCACCCGTTGTGAGGGGCGAGGTCATCGCATAGTTGATCGCACGCTGCCACATGCCGAAGGAGCCATCCTGTAGCGACGGAGCCGCATCAGGACCACCCCACGCATCGCACCCGTCCGCAGCGATCGCCTGCGATACATTATATAGGTAGTCAGGCGGTAGCACCACGTCCGAGTCGAGGATGATGATCCAGTCGCCCGTAGCGTGGCGCGCCCCTATGTTGCGCGCCCGAGAGGGGCCCCCGTTAGGCACCACCTCATACTGTATGCTCATCAGATCACGATAGCGATCCACGACCGCAGCGCAGGGCACCGTACTCCCATCCTCTACGATGACAACTTCGTAGGACGGGGGCGTCTGCTGCTGAGCGAGCGAGTGCAGTAGCTCCTCGACCTCGTCAGGGCGGTTGTAGACAGGGATAATGAGTGAGAGCATTAGAGACTAATCAGGGGTAAAGCGTCTTACAGGACCTTCCACTCGGCACCGCTCTTGGTATCTTGTATCTCAAAGCCTAGAGCGGTCAGTTTGTCGCGTATCAGGTCACTCGTCTCCCAATCCTTGCTCGCCTTAGCCTTGGCACGAATCTCTAGGAGCAAGTCCATCGCTCCGGCGAAAGCCTCCTGCTGACTACCGCTCAGATCGGCGGTCTCCGTAGCCGACTGCATACCAAGTATGTCGTGCAGGTAGAGGTCGTAGGCACTGCGTAGCTCCTCCAGCTGCTCGCTCGTGATCTGCTCGTGTCCGTCGTGGATCGAGTTGATGAGACGAGCCGCATCAAAGAGCGCAGCGATCACCATCGGCGTATTGATGTCGTCATTCATCGCCTCTTCGCAACGCTCCGCTAGATCGATCTTTTCGATCGTTGAGGTAGCCGAGGGCTTGAGCGACTGAAGCTTAGCATCAGCATCCATAAGACGCTGGTACCCCTTCTCAGCAGCTTGCAAGGCACTATTGCTAAAGTCCACCGTGCCACGGTAATGTGCACTCAAGACGAAGAAGCGAATAGTCATCGGGGCGTAAGCCTGCTCCAGTGCGGGGTGATCGCCCGTAAAGAACTCCTCGAGCGTGATGAAGTTGCCGGCACTCTTCGCCATCTTCTTGCCGTCTACCGTGATCATGTTGTTGTGCATCCAGTACTTGACCATCGGCTCGCCTTGCGAAGCGACCGCCTGTGCTATCTCGCACTCGTGATGCGGGAAGGTCAAGTCTAGCCCACCGCCATGGATGTCAAAGTGTGCGCCTAGATACTTACGTCCCATAGCGGTACACTCGCAGTGCCACCCAGGGAAGCCCTCACTCCAAGGCGAAGGCCACCGCATGATATGGTTAGGCTGCGCCTTCTTCCAGAGAGCGAAGTCCAGCGGATTGTGCTTCTCGTCTTGGCCGTCCAGCTCGCGCGTGTTGGAGATCATATCCTCCACATTGCGTCCGCTCAGGATGCCGTAGGGGTGATCAGCATGATACTTGAGCACATCAAAGTAAACACTCCCCTGGCTCACATAGGCGTAGCCCGCATCGAGGATCTGCTGCACTAGCTGGATCTGCTCGATGATATGCCCTGAGGCAAGCGGCTCGATAGAGGGCGGCAACACATTGAGCAGGCGCAGGCTATCGTGATAGCGTGTGAGGTAGTAGTAAGCCACCTCCATCGGCTCCAGTTGCTCTAGCTTAGCCTTCTTAGCTATCTTGTCCTCGCCATCATCTGCGTCATGCTCTAGATGCCCCACATCGGTCACATTGCGCACGTAGCGGACCTTGTAGCCGAGATGCTTGAGGTAGCGGAAGAGTATGTCAAACGTAATTGCCGAGCGAGCATGCCCTAGATGCGGATCCCCGTAGACGGTCGGTCCGCAGACGTAGAGACCCACATGCGGTGGTGCAATAGGCTCGAAGGGCACTTTAGCCCGCTCCAGAGTGTTGTAGATGTATAGTTGGCTCATAATTCTTTTTATAGTCCAGAGGTCATAGTATAGTGCATATACACCAATGCTTTCGCAAAGATAAGGATTTTAGCGATACCCTCGTTAGACGCACGACCACGTACACTCCACCCACCAATGCTCTTTTTACTCAAATGTGGCGAGCGTTTTACTCAAATCTCTCTGCAGATTTACTCAATTCTATTGGGGAAACTACTCAAATCTGACGAGAAAACTACTCGATTCTCTCAATTTTTCTCGCAATCGAAGAGATAAATTATTCAACGTCGGTTCGTTACAATAATTTAGAGCCGACTACATATCGAAACGGCGCGATGCCAGAAAAAAGTGTTTTCCACGTGGATATTTCGAAATCCCCACGTGGGGAATAAAAAATTCTTCGGAGGAATGAAATGAAACTTCGGAAGAATCAAATGAAACTTCGGAGGAATCAAAACGCCCCCACGTGGAAAAAGAAAAATATCCACGTGGAGATTTGAGATTCCCCACGTGGATATTCGAGAAAGGAGGGGATCGGACGAATTTCCCCGTAAAGATATGTAAATAGAGATTAGAGGTATCGGAGTGAATCGGAACAATCGGAGGGATCGGAGCGATACGACCGCTTGCGGTCGGACGAATCATAGCCCCCAGTCGGAGGGGCTACGCCCCGAACGACTGGGGGTAGGAGTGCCATGTGAAGTAAGCGACCTCCCCATTGTGGGAGGTCGGACTGGAGCTGTAACTATAAGCTGCGTCTAGTCCGACCCACAAGGGGTCGATAAGTTGCTATCGTCTTGTTCCCGTGGGGCGTTCGGGGCTTTGCCCCTCCGACCCACGGCTATGATTCGTCGGACCTCTTGCGAGGTCCTATCCATCGGAGTTGCATTAGAGATTAGAGGTTAGAAGTTAGAGGTTAGAGCTTAGAGGTTAGAGGTTAGAAGTTAGAGGTTAGAGGTTAGAGATCGGAGTCCCGATAGTTCTGATGGCTCCGATGGCTCCGATAGCTCTGATAGCTCTGATAGCTCCAACAGCTCTGATGGCTCTGATGGCTCCGATAGCCCCAGCCAACAGCTTTCTAACCTCTAATTTCTAATCTCTAACCTCTAAATTCGTACCTTTGTCCTCGTACTGAAGCTAGATAAGCCTCAGCCTACTCCACCCGATCCCGTCAGATGAACCAAACGCCCCTTCCCGCACCGAAAAACCTCCTCCAGAGACTATGCGCTATGGTCAGAGGGAATAGACTAGTCCTAGAGAACTTCCTCTCTCTCGGACTGATCAACGTGCTGAACTCCTCCTTTCATCTGATCATCTACCCGATCCTGATTCATCGTGTCGGGGCCGAGGCGTACGGAGCCTATGTCTACGCATTTTCGATCATCACCTACTTCACCACGCTGGTAACCTACGGACTAGACATGATCGGCACCCGCTACCTAGCGCGCTACGACAAGGAGCACGACCTGGCGGGCAAGTCCGACATCACCTCACTGATCCTCTCTAGTCGCCTCTACCTGCTCTTGCTCTCCTTCCTGCTCTTTCTGCCTATCGTGCTGTGGGTCGGAGCCTTGGCCTCTTACCGCACACTCCTCTGGGCGAGCTTTCTCTCGGTCGTGGCTTGTGTCATCATGCCCAACTGGTACTTCATCGGCATCCAGCGCACACGCATCTACCTATACATACAGATCGCCACCAAGGTGCTCCTAGCCGTCGCCATCATCCTCTGGGTACTCACGCCCCACGACATGGCGCGCTACACCTTACTCGCCTCAGCGAGCAATATACTCTCGGCGGGAATCGCCTTCGGCTATATCCTATGGCGCGAAAAGCTCTCGCTCCGCCTCGCCTCACTGCGCAAAAGCTTCGCCCTCCTGCGAGAGGCTACGCCACTCTTCCTCTCCTATCTGGTGATGACGGTCAAGTCGGCCGGTCTCAACCTCGTCATCGGCTCGCTCTTTGGCATGACCTCCCTGACAGGCTACGACTTCTCGATGAAGATCGTCAGCGTCGTCATGTATATCACCAAGCAGCTCAATGTGGCACTCTTTCCCTCGGTCAGCACCAGCTATACGACAGAGCGCATACACAAGATACTGCGTGGCGAACTGCTGATGGGTATCGCCTGCATGGGGGCACTGATGCTGGGCGCCAAGCCGATCATCTGGATCATGGGCAATGGACCGATAGAGGATCTCATCCTACCCGTCTTCCTACTGATGACGACACTGATCCCTATATGGCTCATCTCGGGCTTCTTCATCGAGCTGGTCCTCACGGCCAATGGGCGCAACCGTGAGGTTTTCGTCAACCAACTCCTCTCGCTTGCGGTCATCGCGCTTGGAGCCTTGGTCGCTGTGCTGCTGCAGGTGAAGCTGATCGCCTTCGTCGTCATCGTCATCCTGTCGGGGCTCATCGAGATCGCCTTCCTCTATGCCACCGGTCGTCGCCGCGCCCTCATCTAACCGCCCCTGCACGGGACGTATAACGGCTGGGACGTGTAACCCTTTGCTTTCTAAGTTCATGTGCAAGTAAAAAGCGAAGTTTTTTCTCGTTTCGCAAGCTCGGTCTACTTCTCTTCGGGGGACCGCTCGTCGGGGTGGGGGCTTCCACCCCTTGCCGCGGGGCGCTCCCGGAGCGGAGACTTTCCTTTCTGAACTTGACTCGGAGGACTCGCTTCTCTTCGGGTGAACCGCTCGGCGGGGTGGGGGCTCCCACCCCTTGCCGCGGGGGCGCTCCCCGAGCGGAGACTTTCCTTCCTTGGACTAGGCTCGAAGAGCTCTCTTCGCTTCGTGGTCCAGCTCGAAGTCGCAGTCGTGCAGAACTAAAGAGAAGAGAATGTGTACGAGCTTATTGTTGACATTGTTGAGGATGACCCCGTAGGGCTTGCCTTGGGCTTTCATGCGTAGGTAGTATTGTCTTAATGTTGGGTTATACGTTATGGCACTTCGGGCTGCTTGGGTCAAGATTCCTTTTAGCCGTCGGTTACTGTAGCCACTTGTGTTGGCTTTGTGAAAGACTGAGCTCCCAGAGCTCTCGTAGAAGGGTGCTATACCGCAGTAGCTAGCCATCTTCTTGGCATTCCAGCTCTTGAAGTTGTCGGTGTAGATGATCAGCATGACAGAGGTGATGAGGCCCACTCCTTTGCAGGAAATGAGGTGCAGGTAGTTGCGGTACATCTCCTCGTCTTCCTTGATGATTTCAAGCATTCGGCACTCGCACTTTTTGATGCTTTTGGTCAGGATGTCGATGCCCTTCTGAGCATCTCGGTAGATGAAGTTGTCGACTTTAGACTTGCTAGAGATGTGCTGTTTTTCCTTGGAACTAACCATCTTAGCCTGTCTCTCGGCAACTAGAGACTGCCTATAGAGAAAGAGGTCACGTAGGCTACGCATGTTCCCGTCCAGAGGTTTATAGAGAGTGGCTTGGGAGCGGAAGCGTAGGGCGTAGTAAGCGATCATCTCTGAGTCGGCTTTGTCGTCCTTGCCTTTGCGCAGACCCATGCTGCGCTTGATCTGCAGAGCACTTTCGCGCCAGATGTTTAGGCCGTTGCCGTAGAGCCAGTCGCAGAGTGCGCGATCGTATCCTCCTGTAGTCTCACAGCAGAAGAGCATGGTGTCGGTCTTGACTCTTCGACCAGCGTTCTTCTTACTCCAAGAGACGAGGCTCCGGAACCCCTTAGGGTTGTTTTCTACTGTAGTGTAGGCGAGCTGCTGCTCGCTGTCTGATTCAGATTCGTAGTGAATCATTGTGGCGTCTAGTTTCTCTTTGGATACATCGATGCCGATGAAAAAGTATTTCATAACTTTGTACTTGAATATTTGATAAGGCAGCTAGGCTACATTAGGCTATTACTTTAATTAGGCTCTGGGCCTCTCTTTCTAATAAGTCTCGAGTAGCTGAACTCCAGAGGGTCTCTAACAGAGCTTAGGCTCAAGGCCTCGTAGGGACGATAGATTACCCTCTGGTTGCTGTCCTTACCTTACTACAACAAAGGTAAAAACAACCCGTTCAACTGACCTATTCTCGGGTCGATTTCTTTTCACTCTGCAAACTTAAAGTAGGGACGCTCGGCTCGTGCGTCCGTCCCCGAACGATGGGACCGCGTCCGTTGCATCAAATGTTACAGCATAGTGGTTTTTAACGGGGACGGACGCGGTCCCGTTTTGATACAACGGACGCACGAGCCGTGCGTCCCTACAAATCGTTACACGTACCCCCCCCACAAAAAAAACATGAGGCTGTCACTCCACAAGGAGTAACAGCCTCACTAGCTCAACTAAGTAGTAGAGCCCCCCTCTAGAGCTACTTAGTTGGCCTTGACGATGACACGCTGTGTGTCAAAGAGATTCTCGACCGATACCACCTCAATGGTCTCGGAGCAGTCGCTCTTGTTCGAGAGGAAGGTGCACCTGAGTGTCCGGTCTGTCGGCAGCTTGGTGATGATGGTCGTGTAGCAGGGACGACCCACTGGATTTGCACCATCCTTGGCAAGGCCGAAGGAGAACTTGCCCATACTGACATCCTCCGTTGTTACATCTGGATAGAAGTGCTCCGTAAAGAAGCGCAGGCGCATCGGTAGCTGTTGAGCCTTAAAGTCTTCTGGTAGGGTTATAACGAAAGAGAGTGCACCCTTCTGCCCATGGACGTCAGCCGTAACCGCATTGCCAACCGCAGGCTGCCCATTCACCTGAAAGAGCTCATAGTTATAAGGTTTTCTCACCTCTACACGTACGATGCGCATCAAGTCGGGGTCACCCGTTACACCTACGATAATGTCGGAGATACGACTCGTTTCAATCAAAGCCGGTTGGAGCGTTGCTGTAATCTGTCCTGTGGTATTATCGATTGAGACATCACCCTTACCCTTTATGGCGTTGTAGTCAGTAGCATTGCGCACGGCAACGATCTGGAGCTTATCATTTTGAGCTGTGGCACTGCCCTCGGGGTAATAATTTGCCTTAAAGGTGAGCGTCTGCTCTCCATGCGTTATAATATAGTTGCTCGCCTCGACCTCTAGTCGTCCCTTACCATCGGAGTACGAGGGGTAGGCTTGCAGCTCCTCAGAGAGAGCGAGGTTATTGACCGCGGGCCCGGCGAGTGCCTCGTCTAGTGAGGGAGCTCCAATAGCTAGGGCATCATTGATGGTCACCTTGTACCAGTAGTTGCGGAGCAGGTCGTAACGCTCTAGACGATTAGCACTCTTGACGAAGTCGAGCTTGTAGTAAGAGTAGTCTGTAGCTCCATCATACTTAGCTCGTATGACGAGGCAGGAGATAGGCTTTGCCACCTTGTTCCTTCGCTCGAAGCCGTAGACAGGAGTACCACCCGTATACCAGCCGAGACCTGCATCCCCATTGGCCAGGAAGCTCTCTCTCGGGATAGTCGGCACACGATTGTCTACGCTAAATGCCTCGTCAAGATCTGGCAACGCCGCACGCTTGAAGGGAGCCACGGTGCCACAGTTGTAGCTATTGCACAGTGTGTAAGAGACATCGGCGAGCTTTCCAGTGTGGCTCTCTAGCGTAAACTTAGCCATAGAGCGTAAGAGCTTGATCTCGCCTAGGTTGCTATTCTCCTGCACCTCATTATACTTACAGCGAGCCCACATCGGGATGCTCATCTTCTGGCTGACCTCGGTCATAGTCACGAGGTCTGAGAGGAGCACATCGCTCTCCTTACGCCCTAGGTACTGCCTACCCGAGTCGCTACCACCATAGTTGCGGTTGGCCACAAAGTGAATGACGCAGGGTGAGCTCTGTGGCTTCAGTCGGGCGGTGAAGGTGTAATTGCCTTCGCCAGCCTTGGTTAGGTCGGTCGCAAGGGCGTAGTCTGCCATCAACCCCTCCTCGTTGAAGACGAGTAGCTCTAGCCGGTCGATCTTGTTTTCATCAATACCCTCTTGCATAGCGCGCATGGGGGCATAGTGTGGTACATCTACCGAGAGGGATACAGTGACCCGCTCTCCATCCTGATCTACAGGAGCTGTACGTTGCTCCTGCTGGCATGCCGGTAGCACCATAAAGGCTAACAGCAGGAGGAAGTATAGAAATATCTTCGTTCTAGTCATAACTCTCTATCGGTCTAATCTGTACGGTACATGTGACTGAATCGTCGGCTCCTTGACATCTCGCACACAACGGGTGTAAGCTTTAGTTGGGGAACCCTCGCTACCACCTTGCAACTCTATTGCTGCATCGCTCTTAGCACTCCAGTAGTATCTACCCGTCATAATGGATTTGACTGCACTATTGGGGTCGTTCTGTAGCTGGTCTATCAGTCTGATCTCAGCCTCTGTCGGTAGTCGCCAATCATCGAGGGGCACCTCCACGCCATTGACTATACGCGTCTCTGTATAGGTTGCACAGTTGCACAGAGCGGTCTCCTTATAGGCTCCTATCTTGCTAGTCTCACTCCACTTACCCCTGCTATAATACCAACCATACTCTAGGTAAGACCATCGCTCTGTGGCTCCAAGCTGAGAGGCAAGCTCAAAGCTGAGAGGCAAGCTCAAAGCTGGGAGAAACCATCTGAGCGGTCTCAGCATCACGCTTCGTTGTAAACTTAGAGATCTTCTCTCCATTGTTTAGCTCCCAACGCTCAACAATATTTCCCCAAAAACCTGTATTTTGTACGAACCAGGATCCTGGCCAGAAGTCTGTTGTCTCTCTCGGGGGGAAGCCCAGGATCATACCTGCGGGTGGATTCTGCACGGTGATACGGTAGATGGCTTTGTTGTTCAGACCACTATGAGCTAAAGTTCCGTCAGGTCTTCGTGAAGACTTCACACCAATCGTATTGACAACAAAGAGCGAGGGGTACTGGTACACCGTCACCTCCTTGTCTAGTCCTGCGATGCCATTGCTGACCTTAAAGCGGATCTTCTTAGGCACATTGTTGATTGGAATCCTTGACTCAATCTGAATCTGATTGCCCACTACGGTAACCGTCGGGTACTGATCACTAGAGGAGGAAATGTTGTCTGTTGTCGCCACTCCCGTAGCTCCATTGACATAGCTGAAGCTAACCTCCACGATCTGGGTCGTGACTGGCTTTTTAGAGGACTCATAAGATATGGTATGAGTCTCCACATTGTAGATATGAGCCTCTTTCTCTGACACCTCTAGATAGTTAGCTGCTGGGAGGTCATACTGATCATCGCAGAGTGTCCAGGGGAGGATAGAGAG
Source organism: Porphyromonas vaginalis (assembly GCF_958301595.1). Taxonomy (NCBI): domain Bacteria; kingdom Pseudomonadati; phylum Bacteroidota; class Bacteroidia; order Bacteroidales; family Porphyromonadaceae; genus Porphyromonas; species Porphyromonas vaginalis. The sequence goes on from NZ_CATQJU010000001.1 coordinate 188,708, forward strand.
CGTGCCCGTGATCTCCACAGGCTCTTCGGGAGTTGTGGAGCCCAGCTTATGGATGCCAAGCTTCAGGTCGTAGAGCTTATTGGCCGTAAAGTGCGGCTCCGCAGGCGTGAGCGCTACGCGATAGTAGTAATCTGCTGCGGTCGTTGCGCCCTCCTTCTTGAGGGGTACGGTGAGGAGGTAGTAAGGTGCCTCATCGTTGCTACTCCACTTATTATAATAGGAGTAGAAGAGTTGTGGCTCCTTGTTCGAAGTAGCTCGGTAGGCGTAGTCGATGGAGTTAGCTCCAGTAGCCACCTCTTCAGCTGTGAGGTAGCCTTGGCTGACGGCTCCAACGAACTTGACCTGTATCTCGCCACCTAGCTCATATCCTGTGATCTGCACGGTAGGCGTGATGCGTAGCTTGCTGGCTACACGACGTAGCTCAACGGCACCGAGCTGCTTGCCCTCAGGGGTCCCTAAGTTAATCTTCTTAGAGGTCTGACCTTGCATGACAAACTTAGCGTTAGGCAACTTAGCGACCGACTCGCTAACAGCGATCTTCGCTAGTTCGCTCTCTTGCTCTGGCGCCTTGAAGGCCATATTGGTCACGACGTAAACATTGTACGTAGAGTTACCATCGAAGCCCTTCTGCTGAGCCTCTGGGATGGGGATGCTGTAGTTGCCATCGGCAGCGGGTGCTGGTGAGACTGACCAGTAGAGCGTCCCTCCCTTGTAAAAGAGGATCTGAAGACGCTCGATCTTGTTCTCATTGAGTGCATCGTTCCCAGCCTCTGTAGCACGTAGTGAGCGGATCTCCTGCACGGCTAGTCGTAGGGATAGCTGCGCTGAGGAGGCGTCGTCATCAGGACATGCCACGGGTCTCTCCGCTATACATCCTGATACCATCAGCAGTATCAAGGCATACCCGACCAAACGGGTGGATATATCTATAAGTCTATTCATAATCTAGGATGCTTCTAATGGTTTGCTAAGCATGCTTCTGACAGATCTTGATACCCTTCTCAGGCATCTCTGCCCCTACTAGGTCTAGATACTCTGAGGTGAAGAGTAGCTGCGTGCAGCGCAGGTTAACGCCGGCGGGCTTCGTAGCGATTACCCGAACGGTGTACTCGGTAGTGCCATCGGCTAATCCCTCTCGTACGGCTCCCCCCGTGATGACAAACTGGAAGTCGAGCGCATTGGTCAGTGTGGCGCGCCACTTAGAGGGGTCGGTGCTGGAGCTTATCTTGACCTTGAACTCAGCAGCCTCCGTATCGGTCACGTAGTAAGTTGCTGTAGGATCGGGAGTAAGGCTCTCGATCTTAGGATTTTCGAGCTTCTTCTCACTCGTCTCTACATCCCAGGGCAAGACTTCCGTCTTCAGCAGTAATGCGTTGTGCACTCCGATCTTAGTGATCGTACCTGTCAGCTGGTAGTGGCAGTTGCGTTGCAGTGCGTAGTGATGATTCGCGTTACTCGTCTTATCATTGACATAGGCCGTATAAGTCGTAGGGACTCCATTGTATAGAGCCTCGATGGTCAGTATAGGCGCATGACCTGCTGTATCGCTATCGAGGCTCTCGTAGGTGTAGAGCGTCTTGTCGGGGATATAAGCGGTCGTTGCGTTGTTGGCTAGCGTAACCTTCTCGGCTTTGTTGTAAACCCAAGTCTCGCCCAGGTGATAAGAGGCGGGCGTCAAGAGCATACTGGCCTTAGGTAAGCGGCTGATCGACACGCTACGGATGATGATTTCGTCGTCGGTCGCCGTCTTTTGCTTCAAGTCAAGCGTGATCTTAGCTCTCGAGCGAACCAAGGCGATTGTCACCTCATTCTTCTGATCTTTCTTGAGGGTCGCTGTCCCCTGCCCTGTCATCAAGATGGGCTGAGGCTTTGTAGCATTGCTGGGGTCCGTCTCAGGGATAGCCATACGGAGTAGGTCTTGCTTGAAGACAATTTTGTTCAGAGCGTCGCTCATGGCTGGGCTCTCGTTGGCAATGACGTAGATATCCTTCTCACCTTCGTGAGCCTTCACGCGTAGCCAGTTGCTGAGGTCGGTTGGCGTGCTAAAGCTCTGCTGTGCATCTAGAGCTCCTCCAGCCTTATTGAAGACTAGGATACGGATCGTCTGCACGGGCAAGTCCTCTACGAGGAGTTCTCCCCCGCGCAGGGTCATCGTCGGAATAGAGAGCTGTACGGTGGCAGGCTCTAAAGTCTCTCTCAGCTCACTGCGCTTACACCCTGAGAGCACTGTCAAGAGGAGTGCCGATAGTGCGAGCAGCGTTGTAAGTATAGGTCTATATGGTTTCATAGGATTTCAAGCTTTGCATGTGAATGAGACTTTAGTAGATGACAAACTGATGTACGACATTCCACGGGGTCACAACGACCTGCACGGATATATCTCCAGATCGCATGTCGATGAGTACGTTGAGCATCTTGCCTATCTCAGGTAGTAGGAGCGTGCCTCGTGAGTCCTTGGTAAAGCTCTCTAAGCAGTTGTCGCCGACGTAGAAGTCTAGCTGGAATGGCTTGCTCTCGATAGGCGGGTAGACCCTAAAGGGTGCTATGTGATAGTCGCCCGTAGAGCTATCTAGAGAGCCCGTCAGACGGTAGGTCGTGGGGTTACCACCGTATGTGTCAGCTATAGCGTAGTTGTCTAGGGACTTGCCGAAGAGTATCCGTGCTGCAGCGTAGTCTGTCGGGTCAAAAGCTTGTCGCTTATATCCCTGGCGATCGAGCCACTGCTCATAGCCTAGAACTGTTACATTGACCTGACAGGTGCGCCGGCAGATGTCTATCGTAGCAGGCTTGCCTAGCTCGAGCTTGCCGTAGACTTGCTCTCGGTCTAGTCGACCGGAGAAGAGGTCTGTGGGGTACTGCCCAAAGCCATCTATACGCTGTAGTGGCATCTGTACATCCTCGATGCGCTGTACGGACTCTAGCCGTGCTATGTCTGCAGGAGCTACATTGCCCCAAGCGACGAAAGTGAGCGACTTAGGGCCGTAGTGCTCGATGTGGATAGGCTTGCGCGACTTGATCTCCTCGGCGTTGAGGAGGATTTTGTCCAGGCGCTTGCCGCTCTCGTCAAACGTGAAGAGTATCACGTTCTCTACATCCCCATCAGAGGTTATATCCTTGTTGGAGATATCTACAGCCCGTACGGTCAGCTCGAATGGTTGAGGACAATCCTCTAGATCCTCTGCGATACAGCCAGACAAGAGGGCTAGCATCGACACTATCCACGCCGTGGTCGCTGTCTTATTGATCCATCTCTGTATGATATTCATATTAGTGTCTCAATGGGGTGCTTAAAGTGATGAGGTAGAAGTGGAGAGCCTGCCGTCAAACATTTGGGATCGTATGTTGACTATGAAGGATGTATGATCTTGCGCTTGATGCAGACTCTCCGAGTGGTTAGAGACGGCTCTAGAGCCACCACACTAGTCGGTGGCTCTAAAGCTATCTGTGAGGGCGTGGTCTACCAGACTACGTTTTGCTTGACGATGACCCAAGGCGTGACAACGCACTTGACATCGAGGTTAGCCTTCTCCTGTGTTGGGTCCTCAGGAGAGTTCGTACCAGGACCAGTGATCGTGAGAGAGATCTCGTACTTGTTGTTGCGTACGATAGCGTTCTTAGCTGTATGACCGTCCGCGTAGGTATAGCCATCCTTTGCCCAGTTGACAAGGACTGGGTAGTAGGTTGAGTGATCTGTCGTAGATACAATCCAGCCAGCCTCTACAGCTTGCTGAGCTTGATCAGCCGTTAGGTCTGAGCCGTCAGCCTGTGTGAGCGTAGCCTTGAGGCAGAGGATGGTGGGGTGCTCTGCAGAGTTGTTCTCTAGGATATAGAAGCCCTTGCGTTCCTGTTCACCTGTCTCTTTGAGATCCATCTTGAGCTCGGCCATCTCAGTGTAGTTAGCCGCTGCTGGAGTGTACTTAGCGTCCGTCTTGCCAAAGAGCTTGACACCATAGAAGTAGTTAGCATCAGTGTTGGCGAGAGGCTTACCGAAGACATTGGACTGAGCCTTAGCGATGAGAGCTATCAGCTGACCCTCGTCAAACTTGACGTTGTAGAGTTTTGCGTAAGACTCTGCGAACTTTACAGTAAGGTTCGTTAGAGCCATACCAGCATGGATGTGCTGGAGCTCGATAGGCTTATCTATAGAAAGACGATTACCGTCACCATCTGCGTAGCCGTAGTAGTTGTTGCCCTTCTTGAGGGTGACAGATACAGGCTCTGCGGTGAGCATGAAGGTACCCTTGGTGGGGTCCTGGTCATCAGCAGAGAGTGTGTGCGTTAGAGCCTTAATTTTGTCGAGGGAGAGACCCTTGAGATTCTTGTTAGCATAGTTAGCTACGACTACGAGTGTCTTAGCACCAGCTGTGGTCTCGATATCCTTGACCTCGAGATCACCAGCCGTGGCAGCCTCCTTGTAGGCAACCTGTGCCTGACCCTGGTAAACCATGACGGCTAGCTTCTGGACCTTCTTGTCCTCATTGCCTGCGCCATCCTCATAAGCTCTGAGGTCGGCTGACTTGATAGCGACGCTGATGGTAGCGTCTGTCTCGGACTTGACGTCGTCCTTCTTGTTGCACGCCGTGAAGGCGAGTGTGAGAGCCACGAGGCTCAGTAGGAAAAGCTTACTTTTCATAATAGTTAATTTGATTAGTGGTGAATATATAGTTTGTATTGTTTGCTATCTGCTTAGAAGTTGTCCTGCATGTAGTGTAGGAACTCATCGAGGTTGTACTGAGCGTCGGGCAATCCGAGCTGTGCAGCCTTGGTTAGGTAGGTACGAGCGTCGTCGTACTGCCCATTGTAGGCATAGGCGATGCCCAGGATGGTATAGAGCTTCGTATTCTTCTTATAGCGCTCTAGTAACTTGACGGCCTGCGCATAGCGACCCGCCTCAAAGTCCATGATCGCCGCATTGGTAGCTGGCTCGACAGCATTGGGGAAAGCGTCTGCAGCGATCGCCCAGGTCTCGTACCGCTCGGCACTGCCGGCTGGGTAACTATTAGCCACCAAGTTGACCTCGGCTAGGCTGAGGTGTGTCGGGTGCTTCTTGATCACCTCCTTCGCCTCGGTTAGGTCAAAGCCCTTGACCACAAAGGAGAAGGTGATGACCGTGCGACGTAGGGGCGGGTAGTAAGTCTGTAGCAGGTGAGCGTAGGTCTGTCCCTGATCGATAGCACGTAGGGCTGCTGTACGCTCGCTGGCAGGCTCCTCCTCGATGATCCGTAGGATCTGCTCCTTGTGCTCTACGTTGCTCTCCTCGATGGCTGCCTTTAGTCCGTCCCAGTCGGCACCCATCGCGTGTGTGGTGTAGCGATCCTTGAAGCGGGGATAGGTGCGTACGAGGTAAGCAGCGATGCTCTCGACACGACCCTCAGAGAGTCTCTGGTTGAGGTCAGCACTACCCTCAGGAGAAGCGTAACCAGTCAGACTATCAGCAGCCTTACGCTCAGCCGCGGTAAACGTGACAGTCTCTCTCTGCTGACAAGATGAGGCGAGCAGACAGATAGCCACAATGAGAGAGGACAGTACGCCTAGAGGCACTCTTCTTATCTGCATACTATGTAGGAGGGGGGCATATAGTCTCATCTTGACAACTTATAAGTTCTATGATTAGTCTGAGGACCATCTGCATACAAAGGTAAACAAAAAGGCATATACAGAATCGCCCCACCCCATCCCCCAGAGCTGACGCATTACAAACTCTCTGTCAGAAGCGACAAACGAGGCATAGATGAACTCACTATATATAATAATCAGTCCTGCCTTCCAATCTCTCCCCCTCCGATCTCTCCAATCCCTAATTTCTAATCTCTAACTTCTAACCTCTAATCTCCATTTACATATCTTTACGGGGCAATTAGTCCGATCCCCTTCTTTCTCGAATATCCACGTGGGAAATCTCAAATCTCCACGTGGATGTTTTTTATTTTCCACGTGGGCGTGATTCATTTCTTCCGAAGTTTCATTTCATTCCTCCGAAGTTTCATTTCATTCCTCCGAAGAATTTTTTATTCTCCACGTGGGAATTTCGAAATATCCACGTGGAAATCACTTTTCCTCGACGCAGTGCCGTTTCGATGTGTAGCCGGATCTAAATTATTGTTTCGAACTGACGTTAGGGGTCATCAGTCAGGGCTGACGCATCATAGTTGCTCTGTCAGGAGCGACAAACGAGGGATAGAGAAGTTTATATAATGTGTCAGCCCTGACCATATTCCTAATCCACAGCCTATCACGAGTAGCAACGTGTAGGCTCGTTCCTCCCCTCCCCCAGCACCTCAAAAATGGGAGTGAGGTATGAGGAGTGAGCCCCAAGCATGAAGACAGCCTCCACAAGCATCTCTGCTCATGGGGGCTGTCATCGTGTTCGTGCCGATACCATATTGAGACTGTTGACTTTTGCAACAGTCTCGTATTCGTACTAAAATTATGTTCGCCCTAACATCGTATTCGTCCTAACATTCTATTAGTAGTGCCAGCAAATCACTCTCCAGAAGCACTACAGTCAGCACCTACACCGTCAATTCACGCACCCCGTGTGGGGTGCGACGTCTGACGCTAATCTCACAGTAAAACAGTATGTGGGTTTCAATTCACGCACCCCGTGTGGGGTGCGACTCCTTTGCCCCCCTCACCTCTTTTGAGGTGGGGGCGTTTCAATTCACGCACCCCGTGTGGGGTGCGACTCCTTTGCCCCCCTCACCTCTTTTGAGGTGGGGGCGTTTCAATTCACGCACCCCGTGTGGGGTGCGACTGGTTCGTCACGCTCACTCGTCCGACTGTGCCTGCGTTTCAATTCACGCACCCCGTGTGGGGTGCGACATGGGTCTTCCGTATCACGGTACATCTAATTTGCGTTTCAATTCACGCACCCCGTGTGGGGTGCGACATAAATAATGCTTGGTCTGATGCTCGTACAGAGGTTTCAATTCACGCACCCCGTGTGGGGTGCGACAGAGAGGTGGGGGGCAATAACGATGGATAGGTATTGGTTTCAATTCACGCACCCCGTGTGGGGTGCGACTCCGAAAGAAGTAGAAGAGCGTATAAAGGCAACAGGTTTCAATTCACGCACCCCGTGTGGGGTGCGACACAAGTATTGAACCCAAAGACGGGTAAATTTATGTTTCAATTCACGCACCCCGTGTGGGGTGCGACTTTCGGCTCTTGGTTATCAAGAGATAGAGGGTCGTGTTTCAATTCACGCACCCCGTGTGGGGTGCGACGGCTCTGTCTCTTGCTCTGACTACGAATAGTCAGTTTCAATTCACGCACCCCGTGTGGGGTGCGACAATATCGTATAATATCACGAGGCGTCTTTGCATCGTGTTTCAATTCACGCACCCCGTGTGGGGTGCGACCGCGATGCCCAAAGGTACGCATAAATAGAGGACTAGACGATGATGAACTGCGAATGGGAGACTACGAGTGGGTGTATTCGGTGCGTTGGCGGTGACTGCGAAACAGTATCTTCTTGGATCTCAACGTATGCGAATAGTCCGCCTTTTCACTGATCGCTTGGCATTCGCAGAGGAGTACAAGCAAGAGAAAACGAAGCTGAGTGCTATATGAGTAGCACGCCCTCGGGGTCTACGCCCTTTGTCTTGCCAATGGTGGTGATCTTAGACTGGTAGTTGGTGCCGAGGTGGTAGATGCGCAGGGAGTCGCTTGATAGGCTGATTGTATCCGTGAGCGCAGCCTCTAGTTCCACCCTTTGGGCAGGAGAGACGAGGCATTCGAAGACCGAGTTCTGGACACGCTGGCCGTAGTTTTGGCATATCTTCGCCACTTGGCGAAGGCGCCTAGCACCATCAGGCGAGGCGGTGTTTACGTCGTAGGTGACAAGTAGGTACATCAGCTTTGGATTAGGAAGACAGGGTAATCGTCGAGGTCTCCTCGGAGGCATCGGGCTAAGAGCAATGCCTGAGCATAGGGAAGCAGTCCTATCGGTATCCGCTCCTGAAGGAAAGGGTGCATAATCTCCTCTCGCTTGCGCTGCTGCCACGCGGCTAGGAGCTCTTTGCGGGGCTCGTCTCTGAGGATGTATCCGTTTTCGCCCTGGGTGATGAAGTCTGAGGGTGCGACCTGTCGCTTATTGATGACAGTCAGGACGAAGCGATCCACGAGGTAGGCGCGAAGCTCCTCCATAAGGTCTAGAGCTAGGCTTGCTCTGCCTGGTCTGTCCGTATGGAGGAAGCCCACGTATGGGTCCAGTCCAACGGTCTCCAGTGCTGCCGTGACCTCATGGGCGAGTAGGGTGTAGAAAAATGAGAGCAACGCATTGGTCTCATCGCGAGGCGGTCGTCGCGACCGTCCCTCGAAGATGAACTCCGGTCGCCTTATGAGGTGGTGAAAGAGGGCAAAGTATTGCTGCGCTGCTAAGCCCTCTACACCCATAACGGTCATACGGTCACGCTTGTAGGCTAAGCTCTTTTGCAAAGTCTTGAGTTGGCTGAGTGCCTCCTGAAAGGTTGTCTCCACGCTCTCTGTCGGGTGGTAGTCTCTCAAGTAGCGACCCAGCACTGATCGCTGGTTAGCTATCTTGGCCGAGATAAATAGAGCGGCGAAGTGCGCTGCAGCGGGTTCGTCGTCAGCGATGCGGTACTGCGTACGTCTCAGGAGGACATTGCCCCTCGTGGGTCCCTCTAGCGAACCTATATAGCGACCTGTGGGTGTGAGGAATGTGAGCTTGACACCCTCCTGCACGCAGAGCTGCATCAGCCCTGGCGAAGCACCCATATAGGAGAAGGTGATGATTCCCTCGAGGTTGTGTATCGGTATGCGAAAGGTCTCCTCGCCATCTACCCGCGCCACGACATTGGTGCCGTCCTTGAGCAAGTAGACATTGGGCGTAAGGATATAGAGGGTGTTGAGTAGCTTTCTCATGAGGTGAGTATGTCGTGATGCTTTAGGTAGCTCTTGGCCGAACGGTGTGATGCGATACGAGGCATGCACTCATCGAGGAGAGAGCAGGAGCGGCACTGACGGGTGTAGTGCGCTGGTATAGGCGTGCGCTGCGCAAAGGCCTCGTGCATCTTACGCGCCACCTCGTAGCACGTTGCCCGCAGAGTGTCGTCCATCTCGACCTGTAGGCGATGCCGTGTCTCTCCATAGTAAAGAGCTCCGTAGGGAATAGAGACTTGGTACATCTCCTCAAGAGCTATGACCTGAGCGCAGAGTTGCAACTTATCAGCGAGGTGAGTCTTAGGCTTGCCACGCTTATATTCGACAGGAGTCGCCTGCCATGACCCTGGGTACTTAGGGTGTCGGAAGGGGCTCAGGCATTGATTCCGAAGCGGGGTCAGCTCAACCGCATCGGACAGCCCGTATAGCCCCAAAGTGTAGGAGACGAGCGGCACCCGTCTCATCGTGATCGTGTCTCCCACGCGAGCACTCAGCTCAGGCTGGTCCACACGCTTGTGGAGGATCTGCCCTAGCGCTGTGAGGTGGTTGTCCTGCCATAGCTGCTCTAGGGTGATCAGTTGCCACTGACGTGGACAGAAGCAGTAGTGCTGTATCTCGGAGATTGTCAGAAGCTCCTCGTCGCTGTAGCGTCTCATGGGAAAGGTTGTTTTAGAGAAAAGCCCCTGCCGTAGTGGCGTGTGCTACGGAAGGGGCTTTCGTGTGAAAGGGGGCTAGACGAGCTCAATGACCTCGACACCCTGGAGTCCGTCGCGATCGATCTGGACGGTGTAGTCGGAGAAGTCGCGTGCGGGACCTGTGAGTCCCTCTCGCCGTGCTACGGTGACACGCTCGAAGAGCTTGTGCGCAGACGCATTGCCCAGAGGCGAGTCGTGCTTGAAGATGATCAACTTCTGCAGACTCATGAGTCCACGGGCTGCGGAGTGATCTAGGTCAAACATATTCTCGAGTGCCTTCCAGAAGAGCTGCAAGTCATCCTCCGTGAAGCCTGTGTCCTCGGCAAAGTGTGGCGTCACGAAGCCATACATCTTATAGAGTCCGTAGGGAACGGTGGCTTTGCGCCCCATGGTGCGGTTGCCTCCCTTGTCGTCAGCCTCTTCGTTGGCCTTCTGCTCGTTAGCGTCTGTAGCAGCCATCCGTGTGATGGTATGCTCGTGAGGAAAGATCGGATCAATGGAGCGCGCAAAGGTTAGCTGGATGGGACCACGCACCTGACCAGCGTTGTTGCCCGTGGAGAGGACAGCACCGAAAGCGCGTATGTCGTAGTACTTCTGGCACATGAGGGCACGAGCCTTGTCTCGGTCTGCAGCATTTTTCGTCTTAGCATCCTTGCCCGTAGCCTCTTCTACAGCCGCATTGATGGAGTCATTGAGGACGGAGTTCTCTCTGACGAAGACATCTTGGTCGGTCGCCATCTGTATGTAGTTGCGCACCTTGCGCTTGATGCATACATCGGTGACGAGTCCCTCGCCAGTCTCGGGGTCTACGCGGGGCAGGTTGCCACCATCAGGGTCGCCATTGGGGTTGCCATCCTTGACGTCAAAGAGCAGGATGAAGTCATATCTATTCTGTATCATAACTATATGGGTTATTGTTCTGTTTCTTCAGTTGGATTGTCTGTGTCCTCCTTCTTCTTATAGGAGTCAACTTTCTGATGATAGTAGCCTACAGCGAAGAGGCTCTGCTCATCTAGCGAGAAGGTCGCCGGGAATGTGGGGACCTCCGCAGGAATCAGTGAGAAGATCTCTCCGAGGAGCTTTTCGAATGTCACTGCTAGTCCAGGCTTCTCCTTACGTAGCTTGCTCAGGTGGTGGTTGGACAGTGCGATGAGTCGTCCCATCACCATGTTAGGGCGAGTGGAGGCGCTAGCGTAAAAGCGATCTCGGATGGTCGCATTGACGCCTTTGCCTAGTGAAGCCTGCTGGATCTGCTCGAGGACGGCAAAGAGGCGTCCGGCGAGGTAAGCGATGTTGTCGTTTTGCTTGTCTAAAGCCATATCTAGTGTGGTTATGTTATTGTATATTCTTGCTTTGCGATTGATGCATCCCTTGAGGATGGCTGCTCGTAGTTCGGTGACCGTGCGCTCCTGCGTGATACGGTTGATGCAAGCCTGCTGCAGAGTCATAGGGTAAAGTGTGCCATTGAGGATACTCTCGACGATGCTCTGCACAAGGTTCATGGCAAAGGTGCTAGACTTGGAGGGCGATGAGACACTCTTCACGATACCATAAAGAGAGCGTAAGGGCGGGTTCTCCTCGTCCACGTTGCCATCCCAGCGAATGATGTTCATATCAACGAGGTGCTGGTAGACTCTGTCGAAGATCTCCGACACCGTTCCCTGCTGCCAATACTTGACGGTGATGCGTCCGCCTGCTGTGAGTCCGAGTACGTAAAACTGTCGCTCATCCTCCCAATGCTGCCCTTGACCTCGATTGCCACGAATAGCTTTGAATTGCTCGAGTACTTTGTAGGTGCCCTGAGTGGGGTTCGAAGCTTTCTTTTTACTCTGGCCTTTTCGCTTAGGTTGCTCATCGTCTGTGTCGGACGGCTCCTGAGTATCGTCCTCCCTTACGCCTTCGAAGATTACGGTACGAAAGGTCTCGTTGATACTAGGATCGTCAAGATCCGAATTCCAAAAGACATAGCTGATGTCTCCGAGCGTATAGCGTGTCTGCTCATTGCGGAGCAAGTCGTTGAGAGCTGTGGTGTGGGCAAAGGAGGCGTACTTAGAGATCGGCGCATTCTCGCCCTGCTTCTTACCATAGGAAAGGTAGGCTGGGTCGTTGAAACTAGCTATCGTGGCTCCCGCCTGAGAGCCTGGAGCTACAATACGAGCGTGAAAGGCTGCTAGAGGCTTCTCCTCACCCGTTATGAGGCATCGCCCAAGGTTTTCCTCTGTATTGTAGGCTTGAGCAGCATAATCATGTGCATCCTCTTGTGTAGCTAAGAGCTCTGTATCACCTTGCAGCTGGAAGGTCATCCAGTCTGATGCTAAGATGCGCTCGGTATGAGCCTCCTCGGGTAGAGGCGTCTCGGCTCCGAGGTAATGGTCGTAGAAGAGACAGACCGCCTTAAAACTGGCGTTATCTGGGTACAGCTCTGCGATCTCAGCCATGACTCGCTTGAAGTCCGCTAGTCGATCCGTACAGGGTGACACCCCCTCGGCACTCTCTTCATACCCTAGGATGTACTTGCGATTGTCCCAAAAGGGTTGTGCGGGTGGACACTTACCGCTACGCTTTAGTCCAGCTGGCACTAGATAGTCCTGCCCCTTGCTCTTCTTGTCATTTGGATCTTTGAGGTCTTTTAGTCTGACGAAGGAGCCATCTTCGCGAATGACGATGACCCAGCGAATGGGTTTGACCTCTAGTCCAGGGGTCGCTATGCGATGTGCCTTACGCATCGCCTCGTAGTAGTTGTATAGTGCTTGTAGGATCATCTCAGTATCTCATTACTATCCATCGGGGGGACGAGGATGACGCCATCGGTCATCTGCGCATGATAAAACATGGCTGGGGGATTCTTCCTATCCCGATCGAAGTCCATATCGTAGAGCATGATGCTCAGGTCGCGACTCTCAGGAATAGGCTTGGGCTCTAGTGCTGTCTCCCCATGCTCTAGGTCCACATACTCAAAGGAGCAGGTGAACTCACGGCACCCTAGGTAAGGCATCATGAAGCACTGCCCAGCTTTGGCTCTGCGCTCGAATATCTCTTGGTACTTCCTTGGGTTCTCCGCTTTGCGCTCGGCTTCGCTGTACTCCTCGTTGTAGTGCTTCTGACAGCTAGCTGAGCGATCTCTAACAGGTATGTAGACCATCTTAGCATAGATCCGATAGTCTACATCACGTAAGAGGTAGGAGGCACGCTGTCTACGATCCTCTGAGATGTTTATGCCTGTGCTCCCTTTGCTCATAATAGAGGCCACCTCGTTTCGCTTGATGGTAAACCGCTTGATTGGGGCTAGTACCTCTATCTTCGTGATTTCCCAGCGTATGGCGGGCTTCCAGTAGATCGCCTGAAAGATGGCTCGCGCGGCACTAGGCGTGATCACGTCATAGCTAACACGCTCCACCTTCATCTCGGGGCGTGTGAAGCAGGCGAAGGGACCGCGCACACGCAGGCAGTACTCCTTGTCTATATACTCTTCCATATATCTATACTCCTATGAATATTAATGTCTGATCGATTATCTGTATCCCAGTCTCCGCACTGTAGAGCTTATCATCGGCTAGATAAGCGATGCCACACTCGCTAACTGAGATACTACTCCCCAAAGTTAAACAATCTTTTTGTTTTAGACCAACGGTAAGACGATTCATTTGTCGGTACTCCTGTCGTGTCAGCGGAAGGTTGCTTTGGAGCTTCTTGATGATCGCTTTCCCCGCTTTGTCGTAGGGGACAACGATAGAGGTGCTCTGATCCTCTATATACTTAAAGTTCTCACTCGCTGTCTCATAGTCGAAGCGTAGTTCCTCACATCGCTCGTCATCTACATCCCAAAGCAGAGGGGAGACCCTCTTATCTTTCTCCCGGGTCTTCTTGTTGTCGAAGCAGTCGACGTCATTATAGAATGCCTTGTAGTAACGCTCGATCTCCTCTCTCTGCGGAGCTCCCTGCTCAGCCAGCCGATCAAGGAGATCCTCCAGAGCACCTTGCGCCCAGCTCATTTCACCCAGGCTGACTGTTTCATCAAGGCGAAAGATGTAGACCTCGCCAGGCTCTGCCATACGCCCCTCACGGTTGCACCGCCCAGCGGCCTGCATGACCGAGTCTAGACCCGCCATCGCTCGGTAGACCACGGGGAAGTCTAGATCTACACCAGCCTCGACCAGCTGCGTGCTGACGACACGTACCGGCTCGCCAGCCTTCAGGCGACGGCGTATCTCCTCTATGCGCTCCTGAATGTGTGCCGAGCACATCCTGCGTGAGAGATGTATCAGCCCCTCACCCGACTTGTCTTGAGCTTTCAGAGCCGCATAGAGACGAGCCGCATCGTTGCGACTATTCACGATACAGAGGAAGTTCTCGTGCTGTGCCAATCGCCCGGCCAGCTCCTCCGTAGAGAGCTTGAGTAGGTCCCAATGGTAGCGAACCTTGTCAAAGGGCGCGAAAAGCTTGGCATCATAAGGTACAACCTCCTGAATGCGCTCCTCGAGGAAGAAGAACTCATGACCGAACCGCTTGCTGTCTGACAGGATGTCTTTGTCAAAGACTGGTAGCGTGGCAGTGCAGAAGAGAGGCTCCACACGAAAGGCGTAGTGCAGGCTCTCCACTACACGCAGGATCGGGTTGAGCAGCCGAGGGGGAAACATCTGTACCTCGTCAAAGACAACGACCGAGTTGCAAATGTTGTGTAGCTTGCGACAGCGACTCACACGGTGAGCATAGAGCGACTCGAAGAACTGTACGTTGGTCGTTACGATGAGTGGCACGTCCCAGTTTTCCGTCATGAGCTTGGTGTACTCCAGAGCTTCGTCAAGTCGCTCCTTGGCATCTACATCTGAGTGATGCTCCAGCACCTGGTCCGCCCCAAAGATGTCCCTAAAGGTTTGCGCTGTCTGGGTGATGATCGAGGTGTAGGGGATGACGTAGATGATGCGCTCACACCCCTGCGCTATGGCGTGCTCTAGAGCCCACATCATCGAGGAGACCGTCTTGCCAGCACCTGTGGGGAGCGAGAGCGAGTAAATCTTGCGCTTAGCCGTGCGCCCATGCTTGCGACATTGGTCGAGGAAGGTAGCTCGCGCCTCATTGATCCGTCCCTCACGGTTGAAGTGTGACACATACTCCTCTAGCTGAGTGCGCATCTGCTTTAGCGAAGCTTTGGCATTCTGGCGAACAAGGCTCTTGTCGGGAGACATAAACCGCTCCGTGTCGAGGAAGTCGGCGTCTACCAAACAGGAGAAAAGCATTCGAACCAGTAGCTGGTAGTCTTCCTCATCAATCTTGTTCCATGCCTTAGCGACCTTGTCTAGAGAGACTTTGAGAAGAAGCTCTTCAATTTGGCTCGCCTCAGGTTGGAGTCCCTTGACTAGGTCTGCCACGGCTCGCTCGGTGTCACTAGAACGAACAACTTGTCCTCGCCACTCGGAGTCATCGTAGAGCCCTCGGTGGTGCGCCCCGATGCAGAGCGAGAGGATCTTTAGAAGCTGCTGATTACCGCCCACCTGCTTTAAGTCGTAGGCGTAGCGTGCTCCTGCGGGACTGTGCGGGGTGCGCCACCCGCTGAGCGTAGGATCTAAACCTGACTGCTGACGTATGTAGCGCTGGAAGCCCTCCTGGTACTTGCCCAAGTCGTGCAGGAGTCCCAGCAGGTAACCGATCTCGCCAAGCTCTGGATAATCGGTGATGCGCTCAGCGTAGCTCTGCGCTAGCTCCGCCACGCCGTGTAGATGATCTAGTAGAGGCTGCGTCTCGTAGGAGCCATCCTCTAGAACCCTTACGTGGGCTATCTGCTCTCTGTCGTTCATAGGGTTGGTTGTTCTTTACTTGTATTGCCTTGATACAACGGACGCACAGACCGTAGCCCTACTACGAGGCGATACGTCTGTGCGTCCGTTCCTGCTGCAACACTTAATAGTCGTCAATCTTTATCTTTTGAGGCTCAGTCTTCTTGCTCGTAATAATACGAGTAGTCGATCCCCTTCATAAAAGTTTCTCTATCGTTTACCTTATCCGTAAGTGCAGCGTGTAGTAGACGTTTCAAGCTTGTGGCATCTGACCATCGGGAGTGAAGAGTTTCAACTGGTTAGTGGCACTAACCACTTCACTTTCCTCTCTCTTGAGTTTAGTCGTTAGATAAGTCGTATCGAGATCTTGCTCATACGCTTCGTGTGAGTTTGCTAGGCCTCTATGGCATACTGTACTGCGCCAAGGAGGAATTAGTGCTTGCCGACCTTGGTGAGGAGGTTGCCCACCTCGCTGGCAGAGACCTCCTTGATGCCACCGAGGGCGGAGAGGATGCCCGTTGCCTCATAGGGGAGGAAGAGCGTCTTATCGGAGCTGTTGCGACCAATCTTCTCGAGCGTGTCCAGATAGCGCATCGCTATGAGGTACTGCGTAGGATTGCTGCCCGTGCTGGCGACTGCGGAGGTGATGCGCTCGATGGCCTCTGCCTCAGCCTCTGCACGAAGGATGGTAGCGCGAGCGTCAGCCTCGGCAGCGAGGATCTGCGCTTTCTTCTCACCCTCGGCATGGTTGACTGACTCAGTCATACGACCCTCAGACTCACGGATCATAGCTTCCTTCTGGCCCTCAGCGGTGAGTACTTGCGCACGCTTATCACGCTCGGCACGCATCTGCTTTTCCATCGCATCGCGTATGTCTCGAGGCGGGTTGATGTCTTGTAGCTCCACGCGGTTTACCTTGACACCCCACTTATTGGTCGCTTCGTCTAGGATATCGCGCAGCTTGCTATTGATCGTGTCACGGCTGGTGAGCGTCTCGTCGAGATCCATCTCACCAATCACGTTACGTAGCGAGGTCTGCGTGAGCATCTCGATAGCTACGGGGAGATTGGAGATCTCGTAGACCGCTTTGAGTGGCTCGACGATTTGGAAGTAAAGAACTGCGTTAATCTCAGTAACGACATTGTCACGGGTGATAACGCTCTGACGGGCAAAGTCGTAGACATTCTCTCGTAGGTCTATGCGGTCGGTATTGATAAAGCGCACGAGCGTGCCACCCTTGCTGGATGAAGCTGTGATACGCCAAACCATAGGGCGTGGCTTATCGATGAAGGGAATGATCAGGTTGATACCCGAGGGGAGGGTCTTGAGATAGCGTCCGAGACGCTCCACGATCATCGTCTCAGACTGCTGGACGATGACTAGCCCCTTGGCGATGATGTAGATGACGAGCAGGACGAGTACGCCCAGTACGATGAGGGATGCTTCCATATATGTGTAGTGTTTTAGTTGTTATTCAGTTGTTTGTGTGATAGGCTCGACGATCATGACGATGCTGTCGTTGCTGACGATGCGCACCATCTCGCCACGGGGAATGACCATGTCGGGTGCTACCGTGCGGGCGCGCCAGTTATCTCCATCCACAGCGATGCGACCCGTTTCCCGACTAGCATCGATGCACTCGGTGACCCGAGCCGTGCGCCCGTAGAGCGCCTCGATGCCCGTGCGGGCGGTCTCCTTGTTGCGATTGAGGCGACGAACCATAGGGCGCAGGAGCAAAAGGGCGAGGATCGACCCGATACAAAAGGTAATCACCTGCCAAGTAATAGAGGCTCCAAGAGCTGCCGGCAGGATCGCCAGCAAAGCTCCTATGCCAAAGCAGGCGACGACGAAGCCGGGCGTGAGTAGTTCAACGAGTAGGAACAGTAGCCCAGCGATGAGCCAGAAGTAGATGGGAGAGTTAAACATAGCTGTAGCGGGAATTAAAGGAGAGCTTCAATATCCTTGGCTAAGTTCTTCGGGAGCTTAGCCGATCCGTAGCGGGTTATGTCTGTGCCGTCACGAGAGATGAGGAACTTGTTGAAGTTCCACTGTATCGGCTTGACCGGCAGGTCTGAGTCTTGGCTCGTCTCCTCCTTGAGGAACTTAAAGAGTGGGTGGGCGTGGGGTCCGTTGACCTCTACCTTCTGCATGATTTGGAAGGTGACGCCGTAGTTGACCTGACAGAAGTTGCGTATCTCCTCATCGGTGCCGGGGTCTTGTCCGCCAAACTGATTGCAGGGGAAGCCGAGCAGGACGAGTCCCTGGTCGTGGTACTGCTTGTGTAGCTCCTCGAGCCCAGCCAGCTGAGGTGTGTAGCCACACTTGCTAGCGGTATTGACGATGAGGATCACTTTGCCACGCAGGTCGGCTAAGTTTAGCTCCTTGCCCTGAGAGGTCAGGGCGGTGAAGTCGTATATCGTTGCCATAGTATTTAGAGTTCTGTTTACACTATGACAAAGATACACTTTAGCCGAGAGAATTGCAACAGTTTGCGCACATTCCAGTTTGTTCCTACGTTGGAACCGAAAAGTTCCTCCCTTGGAACTAAAAAGTTCCAAAAGGGGAACTATTTTTGGAACTCGTATGTGCTACGAATACAGCGCAATACGTCGGACGAGGATGGTGGGTTTTGCACCACGGACTCGGTAGCACTCGTCACTCGACCAGACGCAGAGTGCGGTAAGGTTGCTAACTTTGCACTCCGTAATGTCTTATCTACAGATTTATCTATGAATCCTTGGTTAACGGTCGCTCTGCTGGTGGTCTCCAACGTCTTTATGACCTTTGCATGGTACGGGCACATCAAGCTGGAGCAGATGCGAGTCATCACGGACCACACGCCTCTCTATCTGGTTATCTTGCTGAGCTGGTGCTTGGCACTCTTTGAGTACTCCTTTCAGATCCCGGCCAATCGCTACGGCTATGTCGGCAACGGCGGAGCCTTCAGCTTGATGCAGCTCAAGGTGATACAGGAGGTGGTGTCGATTACGGTCTTTACGCTCTTCTCGGTGATTTTCTTCCGTGGGGAGCCGTTGCAGTGGAACCACTTAGCCGCTTTCGCCTGCCTTGTCCTAGCGGTTTACTTTGTCTTCCTAAAGTAAGACTGTTGCAAAAGTCAACAGTCTCACAATCTTGCAAGCAAGATTGTCCAGACTTTGCAGAAAGGATGAAGCGCAAGGCGCTGAGGGTGAGGTCTGAAGGGAGCATACCTCCGTATGTGACCGAAGCCGAATCCCGAAAGCAACGCAACGATTCGCCTTTATGCAACAGTCTTAAAGTAGGAGGCTCACGAGGGGAGCTGGTCGTAGGTGCGCCGACGACGGAGGTGGTACTGCCAGAGGAGCGAGTAGCGCGCTATGGGCGGGGTCGCCGTGGGCTGGTACCAGGACTGATCGGCGGAGAGAGCAAGCTGGCGACGGGTGCGGTAGAAGTCGCGCACGGCTCGTAGCACGGCTGTGGCGTGTCGGGGCTGCCCCTTGAGGAGGAAGGTGAAGGCGGCGAGCAGGTCTAGCGGGAGGCGACAGAGGAGGATGCGCCTGCGGGCATGCCGTGTGGGGAGGTTCTTGTAGAGCATGCGGAGGTTGTTGCGAAAATTGAGGTAGCTCTTCCTCGGGCTCCCCATCTCGAGCGTAGCTCCTCCGAGATGGTAGACGATGCTGTCGGGGGTGTAAAGGATACGACCGCCCGCAAGCCAAAGGCGCCACGACAGATCGATCTCCTCCATGTGAGCGAAAAAGCTCTCGTCGAAGCCCCCTACCCTCCAGAACGCCTCGCTACTGACGAAGTAGCAGGCGCCTGTCGCCCAGAGAATCTCGCACTCATCGTCATACTGCCCGTGATCTAGCTCGACGGTGTCGAAGAGACGTCCCCGACAGAAGGGATAGCCCCAGCGATCTAGCTCACCACCAGCAGCACCAGCGTACTCAAACGCTTCGGGCTGGCGGTCGCTGCGTAGCTTGGGTTGTACGGCAGCGAGACCTTCCCTCAGCAAAGCTAGCGGACGGTCGCACCAGTGGGGCGAGACACGTACGTCGCTATTGAGGAGACAATAATAAGGGTAGTCGAGCTGGCGCAGCCCTCGGTTGTAGCCTCCTGCGAAGCCGTAGTTTTCGGATAGACGAACAAGCTTGACTTGCGGGAAAGCCTCCTGCAGGTAAGCGAGCGAGTCGTCTGTCGAGCCGTTGTCTATGACCACGAGGTCGGCCACCTCAGGCGGTGTGTGCGCCACGAGGGGCGGGATGTACTCCTCGAGGAGCTTGCGCCCGTTCCAGTTGAGGACGACGATGGCTAGGTCGGGACGGCTCATAGGTCGGCTTATGGCTTGGTGGTGAAGGTTTGTCGCCGCACGCTCCAGTGCGCTAGCTGTGCGGGGGTGATGGCTCCAACGAGCTCAGGGTTGTACGGCTGGGAGACGCGTATATAGTTGTCGGTGAAGCCCTCCATCATCTCGCTGTGGCGAGTCTCCTCCCAGAGAACGGGGCGGATGGAGCCAGCGAAGGGGGCGCAGAAAGCGTTGTGCCGTTCGCTGGAGAGAGCGAGGAGCTCTTTCGTGCGGAGCTTCTTTTCGGTTGCGGGTACAGCGGGCTTGATCTCTAGTGCTTTGGTGCCTTTGCGCTCGCTATAAGGGAAGACGTGTAGCTGGCTCCACGGTTGCGTTTTGAGGAAAGCCAAGGTCTCGGCATGATGCTCGGGAAGTTCACCTCGCATGCCCGCAATAACATCAATACCGACGAAAGCATCGGGGATCAGCTCGTAGATGAGCCTAAGTCGCTCGGCAAAGAGTGCCGTGTCGTAGTGTCGCTGCATTAGGCACAGCACGTGGTCAGAGCCGGACTGGAGGGGGATATGGAAGTGTGGCATGAACTGCGCTGTCTCAGCGACGAACTGGATGATCTCTGGGGTCAGCAGCTCTGGCTCAATGGAGCCGATGCGATAGCGGGCGATGCCTGCGACTTGCGTCAGTCGGTGGAGAAGCTCTAGGAGCGTTTCGCCGGTGGTTCGTCCGAAGTCTCCGATATTGACGCCTGTCAAGATGATTTCCCTGCCACCTAGCTCAGCGACACGCTCCGCCTGCGCCACCAGAGAGGCAATGGATCCGTTGCGACTGACGCCTCGTGCAGCGGGTATGGTGCAGTAGGTGCAGTAGTAGTTGCAGCCGTCCTGGACCTTGAGGAAGTGGCGCGTGCGGTCGTCCGAAGAGACGCTCGGCTCGAAGTGTTGGAGCTCTCGGCGGGCGGTGACGTGGGGCGTAGCTGCTTGGGGCTGGTTGCGTTTTTGGTAAAGCTCGGTGAGGAGCGAGACGATCTCGCTTTTGCGCCCTGACCCAACGACGAGGTCTACGCCAGGCATCTGAGCAATCTGGTCGCCTTGTAGCTGGGCATAGCAGCCGGTCACGACGATAAGTGCCTCTGGGTACTCACGGTGCAGACGGTTGATGAGACTGCGGCACTTCTTGTCCGCCGTGTCGGTCACCGAGCAACTGTTGACGATACAGATGTCAGGTACCACCTCCATCGTGTGGTGATGCTCGTCAGAGATGCGCTCCACGCCCACGGTAGCTAGCTGCCGTGCGATAGTCGAGGTCTCGGCATAGTTGAGTCGACAGCCCAGCGTGTAGAAGGCTGCTCGCTTGCCAACGAGAGGATGTAGTCGAGGGGTGATCATCATAGAGAGTAGAGCAAAACGCCTGCAATGCCCGCCAGGACAATGAGCAGGATGGGATGAACCCACTTCTTGTATAGGAGGAGTCCCGTCACGGCAAAGATGATGAAGCTACGGTAGTCGATGAAGTTCTCCGTGACGATGATATTATCCACCGTGATCGGCGTGCCAGCGGGGAGCGTGAGGAGCGTCCATAGCCCCGGCTGTATCATCAGCATCAGCGCAGCGGCCGCTATGAGGCCAACACTGGCGGGACGTATGCCGAGGAAGGCTGCATCGACATAGCGGTTATTCCTAAAAGCTTGGAAGCTACGAGAGATGATGAGGCAGAGTACGAAGGAGGGAAGCATCACGGCGGTCGTCGCTAGTAGCGAACCGAGGATATTACCGCCCGTGACGGTGTAACCGATGTAGGTAGCGCTGTTGATCCCAATGGGGCCTGGGGTTACTTGGCTGACAGCTACGATGTCGGTGAATTGCTGGTTGGTCAGCCAGCCGTACTTGTAGACCACTTCGTTTTGGATGAGCGAAAGCATCGCATAGCCCCCCCCGAAGCCGAAGAGACCAATCTGGATATAGACCCAAAAGAGCTGTAAGTAGATCATTGCCTTTTTCCTCTTAATCCCTTCTCATGACACTATAGATGATTCCTCCGAGGGCAGAGCCGAGGATAATCCAGACGGGAGAGACGCCCATAAGCCAGACCAGCAGAGCCGATAGGATCGGTATCCAGACCATCCGCCAGGTGCCTTTCATCGCACGCCACGTGGTGATGACGGGGATCGCAATCATCGCTACGACCGCAGGGCGTATGCCGTACATGACCCGCTGTACCCAGACGTTGTCATTGACCTCTTGGTAAAACATCGCCAAGAGCAGGATGATGATAAAGGAGGGCAAGGTCGCACCAATAGCACAAGTCACCGCTCCGAGATAGCCCTTCAGGCGATAGCCGATGAAGATAGACATATTGACCGCAAAGACCCCCGGCAGCGACTGCGACACGGCAAAGAGGTCGATGAACTCCTCGTTGGTCATCCAGTGGTTCTTCTCCACGACGTCATGCTGTATGAGCGAAAGCATAGCGTACCCCCCACCGAAGGTAAAGCCGCCGATGCGAACGAATGTGATGAAGAGTCTCCAGAGCATCTTACAGTCCCAGCTCGCTTATAGTCTGTTGCGCCGTGCGAAGTAGAGGACGAAGAGCAGGTTGAGCACGAGCAAGCCACCGCCTCCGAGGAGGACGTAAAGCTTAGCCCCCTCTGCGACGGATAGAGCTACAATCATCCCAACAATGACGAGGAGCATCAGGACGAAGAGTGTCTTATCGAGCCAGTTGAGCGGCTTCTTTTTATTGCGTGTCATAGAAATTAGCGATTAGAAGAGCGAGAGTTTGACATACTTCTTGGGGTTTGCCTTGATGTCTCGGATTAGCGCATCAAGGCTAGTCGTGACGCTGTCGATGCGATTGTAGAGTCCATCCTCGTTGAGGAGCCTGCCCACGGTACCGTTGGACTGGTTGAGTCGCTGAGTGAAGCTCTTGAGTTCACGAGAGGTACTCTCTAGATTGGCTATCGTCTCTTGTAACTGCAGCGAATCAAGCCTAGAGGCAAAGCTCTCCACATTTGCCGAGGTGTGATCGATGCGCCCCATAATGGTGGGGAGCGAGCTCAGCGACCGTTGTAGCTGCGCTGACGAAGCGTTGATATGCTGTGCCGACTGGCGCACATCGGCGAGCGTCGGCTCTATATTGGGGTTCGAGAGGATCGCATTAGCTTGTAGTAAGACGCTATCCATACGGCTGAGCGTGGTGGAGATACGCGGTACGAACTCATCTTGTAGTTGCTCCAAGCTCTTAGCAGATCGACGCGTGGACATAGGTATGGTGTCCTTGGCATTAAGATAGGCCCCCGTCTCGACCTCTGGGAGGATTAGATTGACTAGAGCACCACTAAAGAGCGTTTGGGCGACCTGCACCTGCGTACCTTGAGGCAGCTTGATGTCAGGGTCTAGCGTGAGCGTGAGGATCGTCTCGCCATTGCTGTGGTAGTCATACTTCATACCCCGCACAGAGCCCACCTTGTAGCCATTGACGAAGACGCGTGTAGCCACATTGATCCCCGTCACATCATTCATAGCGACATAGTAGGTCTTGGAGCGAGCGGATATAGAGAGCCCCTTGAGGTAAGTGATCCCTAAGTATAGGATACCGATCGCTAAGAGGGTGAAGAACCCTATCTTGACAGTCTGTCGTGTGAGTCTTTTCTGTGGCATGGTGCAGCTGTGTCTCTTAGTATATTTCTTTGTCTCTTACGCCCTTGCGGTAGCGCACGATGTAGCAGTCTGGGTAGCTCTTAGCAAGTCTCTGCTGCGCCTGGCGTGCCTCACTGAGCGTGCTACACTGCTCGGCCGTGTAGAGGTAGAGCTTGCCACGCTGCTCGCGCTGCACATCCTTTGCGTTGCGAAAGTAAGGGTCACTCGTCTCTATCGGTTGGCGTGAAGAGGCGATCTGTATACGGTAATACTCCTCACTCTCCGAGGAGGTCGTAGCACTACTTTGCTGCGATGTAGACTCTTCGTCAGATGTGGTCTCCTTTTGCCTCTTTTGCTGCTTGGAGCTAGTCGCACGTACATACTTCTTATAGTATCTAGAGAAGCCATCGGCGATACCTTGCGCCAGCTCCTTGCGACCACTCTCACTAGCGAGGTAGTCCGACTCCGCCTTGTTTGTGATGAAGCCTAGCTCTATGAGGATGCTCGGCATAGCCGTCTCTCGTATCACGAGGAAGGGTCCCTGGCGCACACTGCGATTGCCTCGTCCCAGCTTGACAAAGGACTTCTGCACCTCGCTCGCCACATTGATGCTGGCCGCGAGGTGGACGTTTTGCATAAACTCAAAGATGATGTAGCTCTCCGTGCTGTTTGGATCAAAGCCCTCGTAAGTCTCCTTGTAGTCCTTCTCGAGGAGGATTACCTGGTTCTCACGTTTCGACACCTCTAGATTGTCGTTGGCACGGCGCAAACCGAGTACATAGGTCTCCGTGCCTGAGGCTTTGGCGCTCGAGGCCGAGTTCGTATGGATGCTGATGAAGAGGTCGGCCTTCTTCTTATTGGCAAAGTTAGCTCGTTGCTGTAGCCCTACGAAGACATCAGTAGATCGGGTCATATAGACCTTGATCTCGGGGTGCGCCTGCTCAATGTACTTGCGCGTCAAGAGTGCTACCGCCAGATTGATATCCTTCTCCTTACGGCCGAAAGCACAGGCGCCGGCATCATGACCGCCGTGACCAGCATCGATCACGACTGTATACGTTTTTTGCTGCGCTAGCATGTCC
The DNA here is from genome assembly GCF_958301595.1 of Porphyromonas vaginalis. Classification (NCBI taxonomy): domain Bacteria; kingdom Pseudomonadati; phylum Bacteroidota; class Bacteroidia; order Bacteroidales; family Porphyromonadaceae; genus Porphyromonas; species Porphyromonas vaginalis. Next base: position 213,077 of record NZ_CATQJU010000001.1, read on the forward strand.
AGCGGACAGGCTATCGCAGCTAGCAGTATAGTGAGGAAGACTTTGACTAGAGACTTCATAGGGTAGCTAATAGTACTGAGAGCAAAGGTAAGAAATATAGCGCAAAGCAGCAGAACAATCTCGCCCCCTAGCCCTAAAAACAAAAGAAGCCTCCCAGTAAGAGTTACCGAGAGACCAACTGAAGTGTTGTATCACTATAAAGCACTTGATAAAGTACTATAAAGTTCTTGGGGGGCATCCGTGAGCCGCATGGGGCTCGAACCCATGACCCCAACATTAAAAGTGTTGTGCTCTACCAGCTGAGCTAGCGGCTCGCCCTCATTTTAAGATCGTAGCGTATACGCTCGATCCCCCTTTGGGCTAGAAACGTGGTGCAAAGATACGAAAAATATAGATACTACAAATAATCCGCCTAACCACACTACGCCATAAAACAATCAGGTGATGACGAGTAGATCAGACTACTACGCCATCACCCAACGGTCTAACTATGTGACGCCGACTCGTGTTAATTAACTGGCGGCAACCTGTCTAGCACTCTGCTTGCGTCGCTGATAGCGCTCGCACTGCTGACAAGTGTCGTAGCCGAGCAGGGTGCCAAGGATAAAGTCTTCCTCAGGCGAGAGCATCGTCAAGGACCGCCCTCTCACCATCTCAGAGATAATGGCGATACATAGCTCCTTGCCAAAGAAGAGATTGACACGCGGTGACACACTAGAGATCTCCTCTAGATGGTAAGCTATGCCAGCACGCTCCAAGCGTCTCATCAGGAGAGGTGCTACCTCTCTGCTTACGGTACAGAGAAATAGAGGACGTATCCCTTTCTGAAACTCGTAAACCTTATCACTCAGCATCACCCACTCGGTCGACATACACACTTAACTAACAGAAAAAAAGAATTATGAAGGAGTTTCGCAGATATGCGTTATGCCTTTTTGATAGCTTGTACCCAAGTATCGAGACGATCATCCGTCTCGTCACTCTCGTTGTCTTCGTCTAGACAGCAGCCGACGAGCTGACCGTCCACCTCACAGCGTGTAGCATCGTAGCTATAGCCCTCTGCAGGGATCTGCCCGATGAGCGTAGCTCCAGCAGCAGTGACTTGCTCAGCAATCTCTGCCATAGCATCACAGAAAGTGTCTGAATAGCTGCTTGAGTCGCCACAACCGAAGACGGCAAACTGCTTGCCCGAGAGATCCTGCTTAGCAAGCTTGGGGAGGAAGCCCTCCCAGTCGTCCTGCAGGTCACCATAGCCCCAAGTAGAGGAGCCGAGGATGAGGAGGTCGTACTCCATAGCAGACTCTGGCGTAGCATTAGCTACGTTGTGCACGTCAGCTGCATCAATTCCTAGTAGCTGGGCAACCTTATCTGCGATGCCCTCGACATGGCCCGTAGAGGAGCCGAAATATAGTCCGGTTTTCTTCATTGCTTTGAAACATTATGTTGGTATTTCTGTTTGCAAAGGTAGACGCTATCTCTGCGCCCGTCAATACCTTAACCTAGGTAAAATGAACCTTTCACACGGCTCCCCTACTCCCCCACTCTAGCCACACGACACACCTATGAGCGAGCCATAGCGTGCTAGCAGAGTGCCGCACAGATGCGGTCACACCAAACCAAGCCTTCGTGGGTAAGACGCAAGTGATCATCGGCGGTGTGGGTGAGTAGTCCCTGCTTGATCCACGGGGTGGCACGCTCCATAAGCGAGGCTCCTTGCAGCACGGGCTGACGGAGGTCTATACCACAACTAGTGCGCAGCCCCAGCATGATGCACTCCTCGTATAGCTCAATCTGTGTGAGCCACTCCTCATCAGCTATGGGGAGTGTGTCCTGCTGCAGTCGCTCTATATATAGGTGTATGTCGGAGAGATTCCACCAGCGATGCCCCGCCATGTAGCTATGTGCGCTAGGGCCTAGCCCCAGATAGGGCGTACCGTCCCAATAAGCACTGTTGTGCTGAGAGGCAAAGCCAGGGAGGGCCCAGTTGGACAATTCGTAATGCGTAAAGCCTGCCTCCTGACAAGCTGCTACCAGTGTATAGTACTGCGTCACGTAGGTCTCCTCGCTCGAGGGGATCACCGCTCCGCGCTCCCGCATACGATCCAGCCGTGTGCCACGCTCGTAAGTCAAGCCATAAGCGGAGAGGTGCGTCACGGGCAGTGTCAACGCATGCGCCAAGCTCTCGGACCAGTGCTGCTCATAACCCTTAGGTAGTGCGAAGATCAGATCGATGCTCACATTGCTAATGCCCGCCTGTCGTATATAGCTGATCGCCAGCTCGGCTTGTGTAGCTGAGTGTCGGCGATGTAAGAAGCGTAGCGTCTCATCGCTCCAGCTCTGCACACCTAGGCTGATGCGGTTGAAGCCCAGCTGCGCTACGCCCCTAGCCCACTCAGGCGACACATCTTCGGGGTTTGCCTCGATGGTGATCTCGATCGTTCCATCTAGCGACCACAGCGAGCGGATATGCAGCATCAGTCGCTCTAAGAGCGGGAGCGGGAGGCTACTAGGCGTCCCTCCGCCCAGGTAGATGGTACGAGGAGCTGTAGCCCACTGCTCACGATCGTGGTAGATCGTCAGTTCACGGCAGAGAGCCTCCACGAAGGCACTCTGTAGCGACAAGTCGCTCTGCGAGTAAAAGTCGCAGTAGATGCACCGTGTGGGGCAAAACGGGATGTGCAGGTAGAGCCCCCACATACTACTTCTTTAGCTCATCGGAGTTGTAGTAGAGTGCGCCAGCAGAGAGCTGACCAGTATGTCCGCTGAAGACAGTCGGCTCTATAAAGAACTCGATCAAGACATCCTCTGGCAGGAAGTCTCGCGAGATGGTTGCCGAGCGACCTGAGAGGTTTTGTCCTAGTAGCACCAGTGGGCAGTCGAGATGCGACCCGTAGAGGCGATAGTAGAGATTGAAGGTGTGCCCCGTCGGCTCCTGAAGGTCATAGCCCCACGAGATAGTCAGCAGATCATCTTGATCTACGATCTCCTCAATCTGTGCCATACCAAAGGGGATGCGAGGCTCTGCTCCGAAGGCGGGACGACGTGTCGGCAAGAGGAGCTGATCCTGACGCTCTGCGGGTAGCTGATCGTACATCTGCAAGAACTGCTCAGCTCGGTAGTAGCTCACCCCTGAGAGACCATAATGAGCCACCGTGTCGAGCTGATTGTAGATGTCTTGTAGCTGCCAGCGCGAGTTGTCATAAAGCCGATAGACGCCTAGTCCAGCTACGACTGGTCCGTGAGGAGCGATGCGCTTAGCCCAGTCTGCTATGTAGTAGTTGAAGTGCCCATCCTTGTAATAAATCATCGGCACGATAAAGTCCACGATGCCTCGCTGAAACCATACGAGCGGATCTTGCGACACATCATTCTTGCAGAAGTAGCCCCCAGGAGCTGGCTTGGGTAGCTGCTCATACTTGCCGATGCAAGCTGTAGAGAGTGCCACCTCAGGAGCCACCTCTTGCAGCGTGCGGTGCAGCGTGTCTATCATGGCTGTCACATTCGCCTCGCGCCACTCCATACGGGGGAGTCGATTAGGGTTCATGCGCTGATAGCTCTTGAGGTCGTCAAACTTCTTGGGCCCATCAGGATATCGGATATAGTCTAGGTGTACGCCATCTACATCATAGCGCGTGACTAAATCGCGTACCAGTTGCGCCATGTGGGTACGTACGGCAGGCTGCGCGGGGTCCATAAACCAAGCGTTGCCCTGTCGGAGACACATCTCAGGATGCGCGGCGTAGAAGCCTTTACCCTGCTTAGCCAGCGAGCGCACATGATCATTCGTACCTAGCGGATAGACTACCATCCAGGCATGTACACTCATACCGCGATGATGACACGCATCGATAGCGTACCGAAGGGGATCGTAGCCACTGGGTAGCGCACCCGTCTTGCTGACCGTAGGCGAGAGTGGCTCGAGACTGCTCGGATAGAGCAGATCACCACGCAGACGCACCTGTAGGAAGACCGTATTGATCCCCGCCTGCACAAAAGCATCTAGCATCTTGTCGAGCGACTCCTGCTGCCGTACCATACCAGGGTAAGTATCGGCTGAGACCTTCGGCCAGTCTAGTCCAAAGATCGAGGTAAGCCACACAGCACGCATCTCAGCTCCAGGCAGCTGGGGCACCGAGTAAGCGTCATCACTGATACTGCACTCGGGTAGCTCGACATGCGGCCGCCGTGGTGTAGCCTTACGTGCTCCGCACTGGCTAAAGAGGAATAGCGTCAGCAACAGCAGTGCTGACCGACAAAGGGTGGAGATAAGTCTCTTAGGCATCGCTCTTATATAAATTGATAGACGCCACAAAGATACGAAATCGCAGCGTGAAGCTGACTGTCTCGGCTAGCCCGATGAGTAAGCCACCGTAGGGACACACGAGACGTGTCTAACGAGAGGGCGCTCCTACAAATCACTACTCGTCAAAATAGCTATACGTCTCTCCTCGGTAGGAAATCAAGAATATCCAAGGAGCAAACGAAAATTCTCCACGGAGAGGAGCAATGAAAACTTCGGAAGAATGAAATCAAAGTTCGGAAGAATTTTTTCGTTTCCTCCGTGGAGGATAAACAAACTCTACTGAGGCGTTTCGCATTTTCTCTTCACGCTGCCATAAACGTCCCGAAAAACGACATCCGCATCAAAGGTGGCCTACCCTAGCTTCTTGATTTTGTTTTAATATCGTTGCAATGGTGTCCAAACTCTTTTGGATAGTAGAGTCTTGATCTTTACCCTGTACTAGTCCTTTCCGAATAGCTATAACAGCATTTGTTAAGTCGTCCCGTACGACCAGGGAGCCAAAGAAATAGTCTTCAATCTTCAAGGTTTCATTTATAGAGTATACCTCACTGTGTGATCTGTAAGATCCTGTGAATTCTATTGGCATGCTACGATGACTATTCAGCCAGTCAATAAACTCAGTACTCTTTACCTCCTCTTTCGTCACATAGAATTGTACTACTCCATTATTGCCCCAATTGCTAGATAGCATAAAAAATTTATCCTCACCAGCACCAACCGTAAAGAACTTATCCTTAAGACCGACATAAACATCTCGTATGTACTGAACAAATAGAGAGTCTATAAACGCATCTGAAAACTTCAAATTCACATTACGCGCAGCCTCTTGACCCACATTTGAGACCTTCAGGACTATGTCCCCTTCTTTGTCTGCTAATGAAAAGACCAGTCTTGCCCTATGCTCTTCATTCCACTGTCTTTTCATTTCTGCTAGCTGTCTTTGATTTTGTCTAAGACTCTTCGCTGTATAAAAGATCATGACAAAAGAAGCTATAGTCCCCAAATAACTTGCCCCAAAATACAGCCAATCTACAGGCTTGCCAACAACAGGGTAAGAGCACCTTTCGAGTACTGGGATTGAAACTAAAACGTTAATAACAACAGGAATCAAAATGACCACTAAAACCATCAAACAAATCAACACGATTTTCTTCATAGTATATTTCATCATTTGCATTTTTCGCCTTATCACTCAACTTATTATATAGTACACAAAGATACGGCTTTAGCGTTACTATTGTGAGTGTTGGGGGAATACGTCCAGGGCTGACGCACTGTATATACTGTATATAATGCATTAGCGGGTGAAATGTACGTTGATCCCTGGGCTGACGCATTATAAACACTCTGCTAGGAGCGACACATGAGCGACAAGCAAGGCATAGATGAGGTCACTATATAGTGTGTCACCCCTGCCCTCTAACTTCTAATCTCTAACCTCCAACCCCTATTTACATATCTTTACATGGAAATTCGTCCGACACCCTCCTTTCTCGAATATCCACGTGGGGAATCTCAAATCTCCACGTGGATATTTTTTATTTTCCACGTGGGGGCGTTTTGATTCCTTGTGGTTCCCTGAAAATGGTTGACTTTTTTTTTGTTAAAACGGATGTCGGTTGACATCGTTTTCGTCGTCAAACTAGAATGAGTTGTCTCGACTTTTCAAAGATACTGATTTTAGTTGACTCTGGTAGTTTGGGGTAGTTTTTCGTGGTATACCCCGGGCTTGTTTTTTTTTTCTTATTCAAATCGGATAAACACCCCGTCGGTAATGCAACTGACTAAGCCAAATGCCTGTAGCAGAGCGGAGGGCGTTTGGTGTGTCAGGTGCATTGCCGCTCTTTGTGTTCCGATTGAAAATGAAAAATCCAGTCTCTTCTCTCTTTGCTGAAATAAGTTCTATTTAGTTGGTTACTAGCTCCTTTGACTCTTTGTCTTTTCGAGCTTTCTGAATTGCGTCTTCACGATAGCTGCGCCATCGTTTCTTCAGGGGACCCGTACATTCCCTAGCTTCTTGTGGGGTCATATAGTCGATGCTCATATGGGGGCGAATGGTGTTGTAAGTCTCTATAGCTTTGCTGATTGCGCGATTTGCCTCATCAATGTTACGGAACACTTTGCCCTTTAAGAATTCATTCTTAATGGTGCTGTTCACCCGCTCTGACTGGGAGTTCTCTTTGGGGTCTCCTGACTCCGTCATGCTGATTTGTATTCCTCTTTTATTGAGCATCTTAGTGTACTGCCGACTGGCATATTGAGTGCCTCTGTCGGAGTGGTGGATGAGATCGGAAGCGTCCTTTTGGGGGATCCGCTTGAGGGCTTGCTTTAGTGCCTCGCAGGGATATTCTGAGGCGAGACTGTCCCCTAGACTATAGCCCACAATCTCCTTCGTATAGTTATCCAAAATCAGGGATAAGAAGCAGAACTCAACCCTGTTGTCCCCTCGCTCCAAGGGGATGTAGGTGATGTCGCTGCTCCACACCTGATTTGGACCATCGGGGATAAGGTCCCGAACGAGGTTGGGGTAGGTGGGCTGGTCGTGGTTGGAGTCCGTGGTGCGGGGAGCTTTGTAGCGCCTCGGTATGCGGACGTAGAGCTTGTGCTTGCGTATGTAGCTCACAAACTTATCTCTGCCAACGGGATAGCGGGCTCCCCACTCCCTGCAATACTGCATCCAAAGCGATACGCCTCCAATACCTGGATTGCTTTTACGTGCTTCCACAATATAGCTTATCACTATAAACTCAAGCTCAGATTCTCTCAAGGGCGTGTCGGACTTGAGGTACTTGTAATAGGCTTGTGGACTCTTGTTCAGTGCCTTGCAGACCTGCTTGATTGGATGTTCATATTGATCTTTCACGGCTGTCACAACTAGTGGCCATTTTTTTTTTGCTCATCGATGCTGTACACCTCCAAGCAGGTCTTGAAGACATCTCGCTCTAAGCAGGCTTGGTCAAGAGCTTTTTCGAGCTCCATGATACGTGCTTTCAGAGCGACATAGTCGTCCTTGCTGAGTTCCTCAGAGGGGGTGCATCGTGGGGGTATTCTCTTTTTGTTCATAGCTTTAGCCACTTCAGGGTTTTCTTGCTCAAAGATACGAATCCAATTGCGAATCGTACATGATGTTACCTGATACTGGCTCGCTAGAATCTTGATTGAATAGCCATTTACGTAGTAGCGCTTGAGTGCCTCAAGCCGTTCGGCCGTTGTGGCATGTCCCTTGGTTCGGCGATTTGTTGATCCCTTCGTGGGCTTCGACTTCGTGTCTTTTGTCTGTTTCATTGTACTCATAGTTATATTACTTACGAGTCAACTTTTTTCAGGGTAAGACACCTCCGAAGTTTCATTTGATTCTTCCGAAGTTTCATTTCATTCCTCCGAGGAATTTTTTATTCTCCACGTGGGGATTTCGAAATATCCACGTGGAAATCAGTTTTTCCCGACACGGTGCCGTGTCGATATGTAGTCAGCTCTAAATTATTGTAACAAGCCGGTATCGAATTTACCCAGAGATGGCAGACGCATCATAATCGCTCTGTCAGGGGCTACACATCAGCGACAGACGAGAAGTAGAGAGGTCGATGAGCTCATTATATAGTACGTCAGTCCTAAAGTTGCTCCAAACCATGCTCGTACTTTGCCAAAGAAAACGTACCTTTGGTGGTCTAATCTTAGCGATATATATGTGAGCTTATGCAACGAGTCACACTACCTACTTTACAGAGACTACTTCTGCTCTCTACCATAGCCACCCTATGGGCCTCCCTCCCGCTCTCAGCACAGAGTGTCACAGCGGCTCGGATCAATGAGGTGATGATAGATAATGTAGATAACTACATAGACAGCTACGGGAAGCGTAGCCCGTGGATCGAAATCTACAACTCCTCTGCGGGGTCGATAGACCTAGCGGGCTGCTTCCTGACTGATGATCCGCAAAATCTCAAGAAGTATATGATCCCTAAAGGGGATGTGCTGACAGCTATTAAGCCACGACAGAGCGTTGTCTTCTTTGCTGATGAAATGCCACTGCGAGGCACCTTTCATCTGAACTTTACCCTAGCACCTAATGTCTCTCACTATCTAGCCTTGATTAGCAACGATGGGAGCACCATCATCGATGAGGTAGAGGTGCCAGCAGCGATCCCCGCCAACAACTCTTACGCTCGTATCGATGACGGGGTGCGTACAACTGTAGCTGCCGAGGCATGGCATATCACACAGCACACGACGCCTGGATCAAACAATGTGGTCAAGGACAAAAACGAGAAGATAGACCGCCTACAAGAGGCTGATCCCAACGGCTTTGTGATGACTGTCACCGCTATGCTGGTAGTCTTCTTAGGCTTACTGATCCTCTTCTTGGCCTATAAGCTAGTCGGAATCGTAGCCATGCGTATCGAAGCGCGTCAAGAGAGTCTACACAATCGACCACATCAAGAGCCTACGGTAGCAACTAGCACGACCGAAGATCCGCTCGTGGCTGTCGCTATCTCACTGGCTCTGACGAGCGAGCTCGAGATGGGCGGTGGCGAGGCTCCTGGACGGCTGACAATACGTCCCCGCACGCTGCCTTACACCCCGTGGAGTGATAAGACACAGATGATGAGGCCTACGGTGGACTGTAAGCGACTGAAAGCGTAACATTAGACCTAAGCGATTAACAAGATAGCCTTATGAACTTCTGGAACTTCCTTGTTGAAAATATAGAGATCTTCTCTACTTACACCGGCTTTGCCAATGTGACGACGGGTCACGTGATCATGATATTGGTCGGTGCTCTATTTATCTTCCTAGGCATACGCTTTAGGTTCGAGCCACTGCTCTTGATCCCCATTGGCTTTGGTATGCTGATCGGCAATATCCCCTTTAAGGATGCAGGCTTGCAGATCGGCATTTATGAGGAGGGCTCTGTCCTCAACATCCTCTACCAAGGGGTGAGACAGGGGTGGTACCCGCCACTGATCTTCCTCGGCATCGGGGCGATGACGGACTTCTCGGCGCTGATCTCTAATCCTAAACTGATGCTGGTCGGCGCAGCTGCGCAGTTTGGCATCTTTGGTGCCTATATGATCGCCTTGCAGCTGGGATTCGAGCCAAATGCTGCGGGTGCTATCGGTATCATCGGAGGTGCTGATGGCCCAACGGCTATCTTCCTCTCGTCGAAGCTAGCTCCCGATCTACTCGGCGCTATCGCAGTCTCGGCCTACTCCTACATGGCTCTGGTGCCGATCATACAGCCGCCCTTCATGCGTCTGCTGACTACTAATAAGGAGCGACGCATCAGAATGAAGGCGCCCCGCAAGGTGTCTCGTGTAGAGCGTATCCTCTTCCCTATCTTCGGACTTCTCTTGACGGGATTCCTCGTGCCCTCTGGTCTACCTCTACTGGGAATGCTTTTCTTCGGCAACATCCTCAAGGAGAGTGGCGTGTGCGACCGTCTAGCTCGTACAGCTCGTGAGCCGCTCATCGACATCGTCACGATCCTCCTCGGTGTGACGGTAGGAGCCTCGACGCAGGCCACGCACTTCCTTACGCTCGACTCGGTGAAGATCTTTATGCTCGGTGCGCTCTCCTTTATCATAGCCACCTGCTCGGGGGTACTCTTTGTCAAATTGATGAACCTCTTCCTCAAGGAGGGCAACAAGATCAATCCGCTGATCGGCAATGCGGGTGTATCGGCTGTTCCTGACTCGGCTCGTATCTCGCAGATCGAGGGCGTCAAGTACGACCGAACGAACTACCTGCTGATGCATGCGATGGGTCCTAACGTGGCAGGCGTCATCGGCTCAGCCGTAGCTGCGGGTGTCCTCCTCGGCTTCCTCTCCTAAAGCTCTAACAAGCACCCCGCTGAGACACAAAGTCTCTAGAGGGTTATTTTGTACCTTTGCGAGCAAAGGTGTGCCAATAGGTCTGCGAGGTAGATTGTGGTACGCTTTTTGAGAGATGAACTAGAAAGAACTCTATTGATGAATAAGCATATTAAAAACCCTCTGGGTACTCCCACACCTAACCCGCAGGGATCGGACCCACGACGTGGCAAGCGTCGCTTTAATCCGATGTGGCTCTACCTGTCGGCCATACTGATCTTGGGGATGCTCTTCTTCCTGCCGTCTGAGCAACCTACTAATAATAAGGAGGTAGACTGGACGGAGTTTCAGCAATTGCTCCGCAAGGAGGTCGCCACCAAGGTGGAGGTCAACCGCACCAAGGGTGTCGCTGTCGCTACGCTCAATCCTAAGAAGGTGAGCATGGTCTACAGCGAGCAGGAGCTACAGAATCTAGAGCAGCGGAGCTTCCCTTTTAGTATTACTAAAGCTCAGTATCAGGTCAAGTGTACCCTGCCGTCGGTAGATCGCTTTGACGAGTTTGTCCAAAGGGAGGAGGTCACCATAGATGTCAAGTATAAGACCGACGGCATGAACTTTTGGCTCATGCTAGCCAACTGGGCTCCGTTGATTCTGCTTCTTGTCTTCTGGATATGGATCTTCCGGCGTATGAGCGCTGGTCCTGATGGTAAGAATGGTGGCCCTGGCGGAGTCTTTAACGTGGGCAAGTCCAAGGCTAAGCTTTATGACAAGAATGAGTCGCACGTCACCTTTGACGATGTGGCAGGACTCCACGAAGCTAAGCAAGAGCTACAGGAGATTGTCGAGTTCCTCAAGAACCCAGACAAGTACACCAAGCTGGGCGGTAAAATTCCCAAGGGTGCACTCCTCGTGGGTCCTCCAGGCACTGGTAAGACGCTCTTTGCGAAGGCGGTCGCTGGCGAGGCACACGTGCCTTTCTTCTCGATCTCAGGATCAGACTTCGTGGAGATGTTCGTCGGTGTAGGAGCTTCACGCGTCCGTGACCTCTTCAAGCAAGCTAAGGAGAAGTCGCCCTGTATCATCTTCATCGACGAGATCGATGCTGTGGGGCGTGCACGAAGCAAGAACGCTGGCTTCAGCAGTAATGACGAGCGGGAGAACACGCTCAATCAGCTCCTCACCGAGATGGACGGCTTCGACGGCAATAGCGGCGTGATCATCCTCGCAGCGACTAACCGTGTGGACATCCTCGACAAGGCACTCCTACGTGCCGGTCGCTTCGACCGTCAGATCTACGTAGACCTACCCGACCTGAACGACCGCAAGGAGATCTTCCTCGTACACATGAAGGGGCTCAAACTAGGCCCAGACGTATCGGTGGATCAGCTGGCACGACAGACGCCAGGATTCTCGGGAGCAGACATAGCAAACGTCTGCAACGAGGCAGCACTCATAGCGGCCCGCCACGACAAGCAGGCGATCGAAAAGCAAGACTTCATGGATGCCGTGGATCGTATCATCGGAGGTCTGGAGAAGAAGAACAAGATCATCACCGAGGACGAGCGTCGCAGCATAGCCATCCACGAGGCGGGTCACGCCACCATCAGCTGGATGACGGAGTATGGCAACCCCCTAGTCAAGGTCACCATCGTGCCTCGTGGCAAGGCTCTTGGTGCCGCTTGGTATATGCCAGAGGAGCGACAGATCACCCACACGCAGGTACTCCTCGACGAGCTCTGCTCGCTGCTGGGCGGTCGTGCTGCTGAGGAGCTATTCCTCAATCGCATCTCAACAGGTGCCGCCAACGACCTAGAGCGTGTCACCAAGCTCGCTTACGCCATGATCACCTACTATGGTATGAGTGACAAGCTTCCCAACCTCAACTATGCTGACTCGCAGAGCGACGGCTATACCTTCCAAAAGCCGTACAGTGAGGAGACGGCAGTCATCATCGATCAGGAGGTTTCCAAGCTCATTGCCACACAGTATGCCCGTGCCAAGGAGATCCTGACACAGTATGCCGAGCAGCATCACCAGCTAGCGCAACTACTCCTAGAGCGTGAGGTAATCTACACGGAAGATGTGGAGACGATCCTCGGCAAGCGTCAGTGGATCTCTCGCTCGGATGAGCTGGATGCGCTCAACGAGGCTGCGCGCGCCAAGCGACTCGCTAGTGCCACTCCCCCGCCCTATATTAAAAAGGAGGAGGATCAGCCTACGCCCACATCCTCAGAAGAGAAAGAGGAGGAGGATCAGCCTACCCCCGCTCCCTCAGATGAAAAAAAGGATGAGGAGCCTACAGATCACGAATAGTCCTATCTAGAAGTCGGACAGAGATACTCACTCGCTGAGCATCTCTGTCCGACTAACTTATTAAGCTCTACCTAACACACGACAACCACTGAATACAACGCTACCATGTCGACCTTTACCACTCGCCTTATCTCGGGCACTGTCTACGTAGCACTCATCGTGCTAGTCCTATTACTCTCCATGGTGTGGGGATTGTGGCTCTTGCTCTCCGTCTTTGCCGTGGCAGGGATCATCGAGTTCAACAGACTCACCGGCGTCAACCGCCCCTACATCTTCCGCATCGTACTCGACTGCGCAGCCGCCGTCTGGCTCCTCTATGCCACGGCGCAGTATGGCATGGCAATCAGTCACGGCATAGGCATCTTCCTCCCTTACCTGCTCTACCTGCTCTATGTGGTCTGTCGCTCCACATTTCTTCCACATCAGGCTATGCTCCCGAGCCTCGGCAACAGTGTCATAGGCCAGCTCTACATAGCCGTCCCCCTTGCGCTGACCATCAGACTAACGCTTGTGGTCGACCCTTTCACCTCCATGACGCAGTACAACGGGCTGCTCCTCCTCGCCATCTTCATCTTTATATGGGTCAATGACACGGGCGCATACCTCGTCGGCTCACGTTGGGGCAAAAGGAGACTGGCTCCCAACATCTCACCAAAGAAAAGCGTCGAAGGCTCCATCGGAGGTCTCCTCCTCGTCCTCCTCTCAGCAGTCGTCTTGCGTCTGCTTTTATTCCCAGAGCTAAGCTGGCTGAGCATCTTGCTCATCGCTGCAGTGGTCGCCATCTTTGGTACCATTGGCGACCTCTTCGAGAGCAGTCTCAAGCGTCAGGCTGGCGTCAAGGATTCGGGCAAGCTCATCCCAGGTCACGGAGGCATACTCGACCGCATAGACAGCCTGCTCCTAGCGGTGCCAGCCGTCTACCTGCTCCTAGCCTTCCTCGATCTATACTAAAGCTGTGAAAGTGCCCCGATCACTACGCTCCATACTAGCCGACAGCGGTCTACTCCTCTCTGTCAGCGTCGGGGTACAGCTGATAGCCCTACTTCTCTTACCGTGGGTCAGTAGACTATACACACCAGACACGCTAGGCGACCTAGCACTCATCCTCTCCATCGCCACGCTACTCAGCATCGCCGTGGGGGGACGCTACGATCAGGCTATCGTCGTTTGCCAAGAGCCCTTAGAGCGAAGCCACTTGCTACGCCTCACCCTTTGGATTACAGCTCTAGTGACGCTCGCTCTACTCGCCCTCACCCTAGCCTTCGAGCCATGGATCGGCACCACCCGCTACGCTACCCTGCAGGGCAAGCTCTGGCTCATTCCACCCGTCGTCTGCACCTTGGGACTGTGCGCTACACTCAGCAACTACGCGCTAAGCCTAGGTCACTTCAAGCGCATCGCCACCAGCAAAGCAGTGCAGGGACTGGGCAATAATGGACTCAAAGTGGGCTTCGGACTCCTTTCTCCCTCCGTCTGGAGCTTGTGGGGCGCCCAAATAGCCTCGACATTGCTCGCGATCATTCCACTCCTGCGACCCCTCAAACACAGCAGACAAACCAAGACCCCAAGCAGTCATAGAGAGCTCGGGCAAGTGGCTCGAAAGTACAGAGCCTTCCCCCTCTTTAGCCTTCCTCAGGCAGCCATCACCACCCTCCTCGGGTCAATCCTGATCCTCATGCTACCGCTAGGCTACACCACCGTCGAGATAGGACTAGTCACTATGGCAACTATGCTGGCACGCCGTCCCATACAGCTCATCGCAGATAGCGTCAGTCAGGTCTACTTCAACCGTCTCTCCGTAGCACACCATGCGCAGGCACCCTGGCGACCGCTCGTCCGCCCGCTGCTCATGCTAACGCTCGTGGCAGGCATCCCCACGCTCCTACTCCTTTGGTGGGCTATGCCTTATCTAGTTCGCTGGTTTTTAGCTCCCGAGTACGCAGCCTGCACAGAGATCATACGCGCTATGCTCGTTTACCTGCTCGTCTTCTTCTTCACCTCCATCATCAACGTCATCCCCGACATCATCGGGCGGCAAAGAGCGCACCTACAGATCCAACTGCTCAACCTCTTCCTGCAGGTTGCCCTCCTGGTGCTACTTATCTACGTCTTGCGCGCACCCTTCGCCGAGACCGTCTCCACTTACTACCTAGTCATCGCACTCTACCACCTACTCTACGGGGGCTGGCTCCTCTACCTCTTGCGCCGACACGACCAGCAGCTGCAGCAGAGCAACGGCTAGCGAACGAAATCATAACCCAATACTCCTACTAAGGGCGGACAGATGTGTCCGCCCTTTTTCGTTAGTCGACCTATCGTCCGTACCAGTCGCAAATTCCCCCATATCTGCGAACGGCTCAATCTGCGTTTAAGCTTGGTTCCAACTGATGGAACTGTAGTGCCAACACCCGTTGGCACTGGAGTTTCTTACCTATGAAACTGGAGTTTCCTCCGAGGGAACCATTGATCACTAAGGAGAGTTCGCCTCTTTTAGCCTTCTTATTTTGACTTTATAGAGCGACTAAAGTGCGCTCGCCTTACTGCTTCGCTTTACTGCTAAGCACTTTTTGTCTATCTTTGTAGAGGATACAATGAGATAAGACCATTATGGCTCAATACAAACGAGTACTACTCAAGCTCAGCGGCGAGTCGCTCGCAGCGGGCTCTAAGCAAGGCATCGACACGACACGGCTCCACGACTACGCCTCGCAGATCATCGAGATCAGCGATATGGGCGTCGAGGTGGCTATCGTCGTGGGCGGTGGCAACATATTCCGAGGCATGGCAGGCTCTGCCGAAGGGCTGGACCGTGTATCGGGCGACCGTATGGGCATGCTCGCCACGGTCATCAATGCGCTCGCCATCAGTGCAGCGATCAATGCGCAGTGCCCCTCTATACAAGGCACCCCTCGGGCGGTCGTCATGACCAGTACACCGATGGAGCCTTACGCGCGCTACTACGATGCGCTCACGGCTCGCCAACTGCTGGCGCAGGGGCATATCGTCTTCATCGCTGGCGGCACGGGCAATCCGTTCTTTACCACAGACTCTGCCTCAGCACTCCGTGGCATAGAGCTACAAGCTGACATCATGCTCAAGGGCACCCGAGTCGACGGCATCTACACAGCCGATCCTGAGCGCGACCCCTCAGCGACCAAGCTCTCTCGTCTCACCTACCAAGAGGTATACGACCGTGGGCTCAGGATTATGGATCTGACTGCTATGACACTTTGTCAGGAGAACCACCTGCCAATCATCGTCTTTGACATGGATACGACGGGCAATCTGGCTCGTGTGATGCGTGGCGAGGAGATAGGGTCCATCGTTTCCTAATCAATAACCTAGAAACCAATCACAACGAAATATGAGTACAAGCCAATTTACCAAACCTGCTGAGCAGTCTATGCTCAAAGCTGTCGAATTTCTTCAGGACAAGCTAGACCGCATACGTGCGGGCAAGGCCAATCCTGTCCTACTAGACGACATTACCGTCGAGGCTTACGGGGCACCGATGCCTCTCAACCAGGTTGCGACAGTGACTGTACCCGATGCACGTACGCTCACTATCACACCGTGGGACAAGAAGCTCATCAAAGACATCGAGAAGGGTATCCTCGACTCCAACCTAGGTATCACACCGACGAACAATGGCGAGATGATCCGCATCGCTATGCCGCCCCTCACCGAGGAGCGTCGTAAGGAGCTGGTCAAGCAGTGCAAGGCTGAGAGCGAGGAGGCTAAGATCAGCATCCGCAACGCACGCCGTGACGCTATCGACGCTGCAAAGAAAGCGGTCAAAGCTGAGGACCTACCAGAGGATACGATCAAGCAAACGGAGAATGACGCTCAGAAGCTCCACGATAAGTACATCGGTCGCGTCGAGGAGGCTCTAGCAGCTAAGGAGAAAGAGATCATGACGATCTAACCTCCCTACCCCTCCCTATCACATTTCACCCTTATGCAAGTCACACCTACAGCCTGAGACGGCAGGCAGAGCGGAGAGACTAGTTTCCGCATCGGCTGCCCCCTTCCCCCTCTCAAGCTGTGGGCTGTGGCTTTGCTCACATTTTCCCCATTTCCCCCTACCCTATGCGAGGCAGAGTCATCAAGGTCATCGGCAATAACTGTGCAGTGCACGTGCCCGAAGAGGATCGGGTCTACGCCTGCCTGATCAAAGGGCGGGTGCGCATACAGGGCATTCGTAGCACCAACCCCGTAGTGGTCGGTGACTGGGTGCACTTCACGCCAGATCCACAGCAGGAGGTCTCCTATATAGAGTCTCTCGAGCCACGACGCAACTACATCATACGGCGCGCCACCAACCTCTCTAAAGAGTCGCACATCCTGGCGACAAACATTGACCTAGCCCTCCTGATGGTCACCATTGCTCGCCCTCGCACTTCCTACACATTCATCGATCGCTTCCTCGCCACGGCAGAGGCGTACCGCATCCCCACCGAGATCCTCATCAACAAGGTCGACGACCTCAAGCCCGACGAGGAGGAGGTGATGAGCGAATTGACCGAAATCTACACCCCGCTGGGCTATCCCTGCCACCCCATATCGGCACTGCAACATCAAGGCACCGACGCGCTCATGTCCCTGCTCGATGGCAAATGCACGCTCATCGCGGGGCACTCTGGAACGGGCAAGTCGACCCTACTCAACAGTTTGATCCCCGACCTAGACCTAGCCACGCAGGCTATCTCTTCGCTCTATGAGACGGGGCAGCACACGACTACTTACTCGGAGATGTATCAGCTACCGGCTCCGCACTCGGGCTGGATCATCGATACGCCCGGGATCAAAGCTTTTGGCACGCTAGAGATGAGCGAAGAGGACACGAGCCACTTCTTTCGTGAGTTCTTCGCCTATTCGAGCGACTGCCGCTTTGCCAATTGCACACACCTCCACGAGCCAGGCTGCGCTGTTCTCAAGGCGCTTGAAGAGGGACGCATTGCCCCCTCGCGCTACAAGAGCTATCTGAGCATCCTCCAGGACGAGCACAGCGGCCCCTACCGACCCGAGCAGTAAGCCCACAACGCATACACACATTAACCAAACGATTATGACAAAACCATCTAGAAAGAAAAACACACCCAAGAAGAACCCTACCAAACGCTCCGGCGCGAAGCGGCTTAACCTCGACGAACTAACACGAGCCGTCGTCAAGCTCTTTGCCACAAACCCAACCCACACGTGGAACTACAAGCAGGTCTCCAAGCAACTCGGCATCACGGAGCAACCGATGCGCCAGTCCATCAGCCGCATCCTCGAGGTGCTGGAACTGGACGACACGCTCACACGGGTCAAACCAGGCACCTATCGCTATAATCTCTCGGGAGCTCTGCTCTTCGGCACCTTCGAGCGTCGCTCTAACGGACGCAACGCATTTATCTCTGACGAGGATGGCAAGAGCATCTTCATCGCCGAGCGCAACTCCATGCATGCGCTCAACGGAGACCGGGTACAGGCGCGTCTCTTTGCTAAGCGTCAGGGCGGTGACCTAGAGGGCGAGGTGATCAATATCATTGAGCGGTCAAAGCACACCTTCGTCGGGCGACTGGAATTCAAAAAGGACTGGGCCATCTTCGTCACCGAAGACCGCACCCTCTCGACCGACATACTGATCCCGCTCAGCGAACTAAACGGTGCTCAGCGAGACTCTAAGGTAGAGGTGGCTATCACCGAGTGGCCTAGCTCGGACAAGATCCCCACGGGACGTGTCCTCAAGGTTCTCGGCAAGGCGGGCGACAACGACACCGAGATGCGCGCCATACTGACCGAATACAATATAGACTACGACTACCCACAGGCTGCTATCGACGAGGCAGAGCGACTCTCGGGCGAGATAACCCAAGAGCAGCTAGCGCAGCGAGAGGACTTTCGCGAGGTGCCGACGCTTACCATTGACCCTGCCGACGCTAAGGACTTTGACGATGCACTCTCTTACCGTGACCTCGGCGATGGCCGGCACGAGGTGGGCGTTCACATCGCCGATGTCTCTTACTTCGTCACCGAGGGGTCCAAGATTGACGAGGAGGCTTACGCACGTGGCACCAGCGTTTACCTCGTGGACCGCACCATCCCGATGCTCCCCGAGGCACTGTGCAACAATCTCTGTTCGCTACGCCCCAACGAGGATAAGTACGCGTACTCCTGTATCCTCACGCTAGACAATGCAGCGCACGTACAGCAGTACCGCATCTGTCGCACAGTGATCCGGAGCGATCAGCGCATGACTTACGAGGAGGCGCAGGATGTGATCGAGGGACGCAGTGACACCCAGCAGGCGATCATTCAGCCACTCTTCGAACTCTCCCAGCAGTTGCGCAAGCGCCGCTTTGACGAGGGTGCGATCAAGTTCCAGAGCCAAGAGGTGCGCTTCGTACTAGACCCCAAGGGTCGCCCCACAGGGGTCGAGGAGGTGATAGACAATGAGTCACACCACCTCATCGAGGAGTTTATGCTTCTGGCCAATCGCACTGTTGCTGAGGACATCGGGCAGGTTCGTGCCAAGGGCAAGAAGGCGAAGAACTTCGTCTACCGTGTCCACGCACAGCCTAGCGAAGAGAAGTTGATGGCGCTCGCTTCTTTTGCCGGTAAGTTCGGCTACAAAGTCAATCTCAGTGGCGAGAATCGTCAGGTAAGTCGCTCCTTCAACAAGCTCCTCGACAGCGTCCAGGGAAAGCGTGAGGAGAGCCTCATCGAGACACTCGCCATCCGCTCTATGACCCGTGCCGAGTACTCGCCTGACAACATCGGCCACTACGGACTCTCCTTTGCTTTCTACACCCACTTCACCTCACCCATTCGTCGCTACCCCGACCTTATGGTGCACCGTCTCCTGACGCGCTACTACGCAGGCGGTCGCTCTGTGACAAAGGGCAAGCTTGAGGAGCAGTGCCAGCACTGCAGCGAGCAGGAGCAGATAGCCACACAGGCAGAGCGTGACTCGATCAAGTACAAGCAGGTGGAGTATATGAAGGCTCGCATAGGACAAGTCTTCGACGGAGTCATCAGCGGCGTCGCCGAGTGGGGACTTTATGTGGAGCTCAAGGGGTCGCACTGCGAGGGACTCATACCGATCCGCAAGCTCGAGGACGACTACTTCGAGTACGACGAGAAGAACTACCGCCTCCGTGGACGACGCACCGGCAAGCGCTACAACCTAGGCGACCCGATCACCGTACGTGTCGCTCGTGCCGACCTAGAGCAGCGACAGCTTGACTTTGACCTCGTCTGATACGCCCCCTCTCATGACAGCAACGCACCAGATCCTCGGCAAGACGCCTGCGCAACTCACGGAGCTAGCCGTTGGCCTAGGACTGCCCAAATACACAGGTCGGCAGATCGCCGACTGGCTCTACCAGAAGCATGTCTCCTCGTGGGACGAGATGACCAATCTGAGCAAGAAGGCGCGCGCTCTGCTCGCCTCGCACTACGAGATAGGCCGTGCGGCACCTCATCTACAGCAGACTTCACGAGACGGCACGGTCAAGTACCTCTTTGCCGCTGGTGGGGGCTTCGTTGAGACGGTTATGATTCCCGAGGGTGACCGCGCCACGCTCTGCGTATCGTCACAGCGAGGTTGCAAGATGAACTGTCTCTTCTGCATGACGGGCAAGCAAGGCTTCGGTGCTAACCTCTCGGCAAGCGAAATCCTCAACCAGATCCTCTCCGTGCCTGAGGTCAATGAGTTGACCAACATCGTCTTCATGGGAATGGGCGAGCCGATGGACAATATAGACACGCTCCTACAAGTGATCCACTGTCTGACCGATCCGCAGGGGCTGGCAATGAGTCCTAAGCGCATCACTGTCTCGACCATCGGCCTACGCCCTGGCTTGGAGCGTTTCTTGGACGAGTGCACCTGCCATCTAGCGATCAGCCTGCACAACCCACTGCCGGAGGAGCGTTTATCCATTATGCCCGTAGAGCGAGCCATGCCCCTTGCCGACACGGTGGCACTCCTACGACACTACGACTGGAGCCATCAGCGTCGTCTCACCTTCGAGTATATCGTCTTCTCAGGGCTCAACGACACGCCCCGCCACCTCGCAGCTCTCAAGCGTTTACTCGCACAGCTCGACTGCCACGTCAACCTGATCCGCTACCACCGCATCCCGCACATCGACCTGCCCAGCTCCGATATGACTCGCATGGAGTGGCTCCGCGATCGGCTCTGCGAGGCGGGCATACCGACCACCATCCGCACCTCCCGTGGCGAAGACATCAGTGCCGCCTGCGGTATGCTTAGCACCCAGGAGCAGCGAGGAGCATAAGAGCCTGTTGCAAAAGTCAACAGTCCCATTATGACAAAAGGTTCTAGCCTCACAAGAGAGGTTAGAACCTTTTTTGTTTCGTCCAAAGCTAGACACCCGCTAGAAGCGGTAGCCCACAGAGATCGCGGGATATATGTAAGCAACGTTCCACTTACTCACCTTCACGATATTACGTCCCAGACGACAGCTTATCTCACCGCTCCAGTTGCTACGCGTGACCAGCTTGAAGCCCCCGCCTAGGCCTATGCCCCACGAGATACCGCTCCGCTCTTCGATCTGCTTCTCCCTCTTTCCCGTTTCTGGAGAGTATTCATAGTGCACATTGCGCAGGTTATCGTTGTAAGCGATCGAGCTATTAGCCTCTAGGAAAAAGCCCGCATTAGGTTTTTTCATAGAAAACAAAACGCCTCCAAAGTACCAGCGACCATAAGGCATCACACCCGCTGTAGGGAAAAGGACGACGTTAAGTCGATCACTACCAAAATAAGCGCTCGCCATAACCCCTACACCCACATCTAGTGCCACCGCACGCTCATACTCCAGCGCAACAGCCTGATAAGGTATCGGAGCATGTAGATTCAGTCGTACTTCGTTGCGCTTTTCGGGTGTGGGTGGCTCAGGCTCTCCAGACACCACGACCTCCTGAGCAACTAGCCCAAGGAAGCTTAGTGCTAGTAAGATCGTGCTAAGGATCAGCCGTGTCAGTCGTTCTGTCATCATCGTAACGTCTTTAGGTTATGCCCCAAAGTTAATACTATTTCTAAGATTTGGCCACAGCCTCAGTGATCTCCTCGTAGAGTGCCAAGGCTCGCTTTTGCGCCTCAGCAAAGGTCGGCAGCACATTCTCCCGCCCCAGCTGATCGATGATACCCGTCTGCTCCAGATGCGTATAGACCGCCGGACGCACGCCACTCAGCACGACATGCACACCGCGCCTACGCTGTCGTGCCAGTACCATCTGCAGGTTGTGTAGCCCCGTGCTATCGATGAAAGGCACGCGACGCATACGGATGATGCGTACCTCCGGATGGTCGTGAACCGTCACCATCACCTCATCAAACTTATTGGCAATGCCAAAGAAAAACGGGCCCTCTACCTCGTAGACCTCCACGCGATCTGGTAGCTCCAAATGTTCCTCAGCCAGAGGCTCGTCCGTAATCTCCCCCACCCCAATCTGCTCGACCGAGCTCACATCGAGGATGCGACGGAAGAGTAGCGCGATCGCCAGCAGCATACCCACACCGATCGCCACCGTTAGGTCCGTCAGCACCGTCAGCAGGAAAGTCACCAAGAGGATAACCGTATCCCCTCGAGGGCCCTTAAAAATCGATACAAAAGAGCGCCAGCCACTCATATTATAAGAGACCACCACCAGCACGCCCGCCAGCACCGCCATCGGTATATGCGCCGTCAGGGGCGAGAGCAGGAGCATGATCAGCAGGAGCACCACCGCATGGATGATTCCCGCCATGGGAGTCCGTCCACCGCTATTGATATTGGTCATGGTACGAGCGATAGCCCCCGTCACCGGGATCCCTCCGAAGAACGGCACCACCACATTAGCCACACCCTGACCGATCAATTCGCTGTCAGGATTGTGCTTCGTGCCGATCACACCGTCCGCCACCGATGCTGAGAGCAGGCTCTCCATAGCACCCAGTAGCATGATCGTTAGAGCCGAGGGAAAGAGTGCCACGATACGCTCCACCGTGATTGTAGGCATGACGAAGGTCGGCAACGCACGCTCTATCGTATAGTTGTCCCCGATATTCTCCGGTCTGAGGTAGCCCAACTGCTGGAGACCAAAGCTAACCAGCGTGAGCAGCACCAGCGCCACCAGCGTGCTAGGGATCTTCGCATTAACTTTGGGCAAAAGCCAGATGATCAGTATCGTGCCGACCGCAAAGGCAAAGGGAATCCACGACGCCGTCGCAAAGTTGGCGATCAGCACCTGCCACTTGCCGATGAAGTCTCCCGGCATCGACTCGATCTGTAGCCCGAAGAGGTCAGCGATCTGCGTCGTGAAGATGGTCACGGCGATACCTGCCGTAAAGCCCACGATAATCGGATAAGGAATGAAGCGCACCAGACCACCCAAGCGCAAGAAGCCCAGCAGCATCAGGAGCAAGCCCGCCATGATCGTCGCAATGGCCAGCCCGTCCAGTCCGTGCTGCTGAATGATCCCGTAGACGATCACGATGAAGGCCCCCGTCGGCCCCCCGATCTGCACCTTGCTACCGCCCAGTAACGAGACTAGGAAGCCACCGATGATAGCCGTCAGCAACCCCTCCGTCGGTGATACCCCACTGGCGATACCGAAGGCGATAGCTAGCGGCAGGGCAACCACCCCGACGATGATACCCGCAGTGAGATCCTTGAGAAAGTCTTGTCGTGAATAACCACGTAGAGAGAGAAAAAACTCAGGCACGAGTCCCTTCATGATAGACATAAGCGTAAGAAAACGATTGGTACTGCTACAAAGATACGAAATTAGAGGTTAGAGGCCAGAAGTTAGAGGTTAGAGATTCGATCATTCTGACAGCTCCGATGACTCTTGCCTCTAGCTAATTGCTAACAGCTTTCCCAGCACCTCAAAACAAGAATTAGCTGAGCTTAGGACGAGCAGTATGCATCTCAATAAAGAAATAAAGCGTACCTTTGTGACAAGGATTTTAGATACGTTACAAAGTATGTTTGCCCCACCCCATTTAGTATTTGGCAACAAGGGAGCAGCTCACTTACAAAGCTCTCATGCAAGCACTTCTCTTGCTACCAGCAGGAGAAAGGGCGGGGCAACAAACACTCTACACACATCTCATCACACACCACAGACGATCTTTCCCCAAGAGAGGTCTCTCCACTCGTCGTATCTTTACTGTAACCCAATATGCTGAAAAGAGTTTTATCACCCCACTTGTTTATTAGGTCTTCCTTTAAGAGGGCTCAGCTGATTAACCAGCTATTTCTAAAAGCAGCAGGAGTCGCTCTATGCACGCTCTCCATGCTCACCCTCACCTCTTGCGATAAGAATCATACAGCAGAGTATGAGCGCATTGACAGATCAGACATCGAGGGGTATGAAGCCTTTGTCAGGGAATACCCATCTAGTATACATGTCTCTGATGCTCAAGAGCGAATCCAAGTAGCCAAAGAGGAGATACGGATACGAGAAGAGGAGGAGCGACGTCAAAGAGAAGAGGAGGCGCAGCGAGAGCAACTATATAGCACCTATGGCTCTAACTCCCTCCACAACGGATCTCAGCCCTACGAAAGCTTTTATGGAAAAAACCATCGCTACTCTAGCGACGAGCCACACGCAGAGGTGCGTGTAAAAGCCGCCCACAACTCTGACGTCATTGTGATCATTAGGTATAACAATCAGAATGGACGAGTCGCAGGACACACCTACGTCAGGGCTGGGCAGACAGCGACTATCCAGCTCCCTGGGGGACACCGCTATCAGACATTCTTCTACTATGGTCGTGGTTGGTATCCAGATAAGCCGATGAAAAACGGGGTCAAGGGAGGCTTCTTAGAAGATGAGGCATACTCTAAAGACGGCTCTACGGCACTACTGCAAGATAATGAAATCCTAAGCTTTAAGCTGACACCTGTACTGGACGGCAACTTCTCTACCTCTCAAAGCAATGAGAGTGAGATATTCTAGCCACACGGCATCGACAGCAAGTACTCCAAACATCATCACAATGAAAAAAACTCTTCATCACCTACTCCTCTCAGCCTTGTCACTGCCTTGGCTCTGGAGCTAAGGTTGGCAAGAGTTACTCTATATCCCTAGGATGAAACAAGTAAAGCAAAACCCTTATCGACTACTGGGCATCTATGCCAATGCCACGACAAAGGAGCGCTTGGCAAACCAAAGCCGACTGCAAGCCTTCCTAAAGGTAGGCAAGTCTGTCTCCTTTCCACTTGACCTAACCTCCTACTTAGGAGAGGTCGAGCGCTCTGAGGCTGTCATCGCTACGGCTAGTGCCAATCTAACGCTACCTCAAGATCAGATACGATACGCCCAGTTTTGGTTTGTTAGAGAGACCCCTATAGACACCATAGCCTTCAACCATCTCGAGAGTGGCGACCTTGTAAAGGCTGTGGAGATATGGGAGCAACGGGAGACCCCTTCATCGCTCCAAAACCTCATCATCTGCAACCTCATTAGAGAGGAGTATGCTGAGGCTCTCTCCTATGCAGAGAGACTCTATGGGAATCGTGAAGCGGTGAGTCACTTCGTAGCACTGATAGTAGGTGACGAGGTGGGGATTGAGTCTGATCACATCGGGCTTGACTTCCTAGACGCTCTATGCGAGGAGCTAGGAGGGAGTCGGTTATTACCTTTAGTCTCCAGCCCTGCTTGGCAAGAGCATCTGAAAGAGCATACCGTGGCACCTCTCATCTCAGCGATCCAAGAGGCTGTTGAGGTAGCACAAAAAGAGCGAAAAGCGAATAACAGCCGTGGAGCTAGCGCAGGCAACACTCTATACAAAAAGAGCAAATCCCCACTTGCTAAGCTTAAGGAGCTCCTCTCCACTTCCGACACACAGTATCAGTTGATAGCCGATAAGTTAGGGCTAGAGATACTACAATGTTCCATCGACTACTACAACGATGCAGATGATGATATAGAGACAGCCAGAGAGACGGCTCGCTTGGCAAAATATGCCAGTAGCATCGTCGTAGGCAAGCTGGCAAAAGATCGATGCCTGGAGAACCTCCAAATCATCGAAAAGAATATCGAGAGTTTGCCACCCGAAGAGGTTGCCGAGGAGGCTAAGGCTATTATGGGTTACTTGCAAGAGTTCAACTCACAGCCTAGTAAAATCAATGTTGCAGTAACACTACTCGGGAGCACCCGTCCTCACTTCCAAGCGATCAAGAAGAAGTTGGGAGCAACTAATAAGTTCTACCTCAAACTATCTACTAGAGTCGTCAATAGCGCGCTACAAGACATCATCGAGGAGGTCAACTCCGAACAAGAGAAGCTAAAAATGCTCGCAGAACAGTTCCCCCTAGGTCTACACTCTGCTTTTGGTTCAGACATCATAGCAGATCTTGAAAATATAATGATTCGAGCATGGCGCGCAACGCTCCTTATGGACTCCTTTGATATGGAAGAGGAGTTCAAGCGCGAAAAATACTCTCCAAATAGATCTACACTCAAAGACATCTGCCAACAACTCCATATAAATACGAATATCCTAACTCCTCCATGGGTGACTAGACCGGCATCTCAAAGAGCGACCAGCAGCTCAACACCTCGAAGAGCAACTAGCCCGACACCTCAAACTTCTTTTACCAAGTCAGAGTCTGAACGAGATTCAAAAGAGCGAGAGAAGAGACTTGATAAACGAATGAAAGCTTTCGGATATGCCATAATATTTGTGGTCTGTGGCACTATACCTTCGATTATGGTTGGACTTATATCCGACCATTCTAATGATAACTCAGGCACTATTACCTTGTCCCTCATATTTCTATGTGCCATCATAGGAGCTTTTGTTGGGTGGAATAAAGGAAATTAACCAGAAACATATAATATGAAGCGACGTATACTATATTATCTAACCATTGCGATGGGGAGCTTTCTATTGATGAGCTTTGCACCAATCGCAGAGAACTACAATAGTGAGAGAGCCACAGAGGCTCAGCGTAGTGAGCAGACTAGCGACTCCCTATCTGTCATTACAGAGCTGACGCATCGATGCATAGTGCTCGAAGCCCAGCACGCCAAGCTACGAAGGCAACTAACGACGACTGAAAAGCATATGACAGACCTTGCGACTCTGTCACAAACTCTACTCAACACTACGACCGCACAGCGGGCTACCATAGACAGTCTGAGAGCAACCTGCAATAGTCTAGAAGTGCAGCTCCAGCAAGACGGAGCGCAGGTGACACAAAAGATGGAGGAGGTAGACCGCAGCATAAATAGCAACAAGGCACTCCTACATCAACGCTCTCTGTGGGGCATTGTAATTGCCATAGTGCTAATAGGTGCTGTCGTGGGGATCGCCTACTGGCTAGCCAGAAGGGTGAAGCGTAGTAGCTCTTCTATCGAGGAGATTCGTAAAGCGCAGCACGCTGTGGAGGCTGCACAGCAGAGGATGGCAGAGGAGTCTGTCAAGCTAGACAATCAGTTACTCCAGCTGGTCGAGAAGCAACTAGAGACGACAGCCGCAGGAGTAGCGGGATCTGGAGAGCCTGACCACTCGCTAGTCGTCAAGCTCGCAGATGAGATAGCGCGTATAGAGACGAACCTCTCTAAGATGGACAAGTCTGTCAGAGGTTACAAGCAACTCGTACAGGCTAAGGATCGAATGATAAACAATGTACGTGCTAACGGCTACGAGATCATTAGCTTGATAGGACAAGAGTACAACGACGGTATGCAGTTTAAGGCGCGCATGGTGCCAGACGAAACGCTACCCGAGGGTAAGCGCATCATAACGGGTATGATCAAGATGCTCGTCAACTACAACGGCAAGATGATACAGCCTGCCGAGATAGTGGTAAGTCAAAACATATAACACGATATAGCTATGGCTAGAATTAAGATTGACTACGGTATAGACTTGGGGACGACAAACTCCGCCATCGCTCGTATGGAGGGTGGCGAGTCTGTCATCAAGCAGACCAAGACCTTGATGGATACCCTGCCATCATGTGTCTACTTCTCCAAAAACAAGCGTGGAGAGTGTGCTCTACGCATCGGACTAAAGGCAAAAGATGCTGTTTACTCAGACGCCATTATGGCACTCAGCAAAGATGAGCCTCCCAAGGAGTTTGGCTACCTAGAGTTCAAGCGGGAGATGGGGTCGGATAAGCAGTACTCCAACGAGAACATGACAAAAGCTTTCTACACACCAGAAGAGCTATCGGCCGAGGTACTCAAGGAGTTGAAAAGCCTTATCACAGACGAGACAGTAAATGCGATCGTAATCACAGTTCCGGCTATGTTTACCGCAGTCCAAAAGGACGCAACGATGAGAGCAGCTCATCTAGCGGGCTTCAATAAGTGCGTATTGCTACAAGAGCCTATAGCAGCTTGTATGGCGTATGGGCTATCTAATGAGAAGAAAGACGGCAAGTGGCTAGTCTTCGACTTCGGTGGTGGCACTTTTGACGCAGCTCTTGTGAAGGTAGAGGATGGCATCCTCACCGTGTTTGACACTGAGGGAGACAACTACCTAGGAGGCAAGAACCTCGACGAGATTGTAGTGAACGAGATCTTAATTCCCTCCCTTAAAGAGGAGTATGCACTCGACTCTTACGAGCGTGTACCTTGGAAAAAGAAGGCTCTAGCCGATGCTCTCAAGGGACCGGCCGAGGAGATGCGTATCGCATTGTCCTTTGCAGACAGTACGGACTACTCTACCTATGACCGCAACCTCAACCTCGGGGTAGATGACAATGGAGAGGAGATCGACCTGGAGATAACCTTGACAAAGGATGAGCTACTTAACGCCATAGAGGGGCAATACCATAAGGCCATCGACATCTGCAAGGATCTACTAACCAGAAACGGCTTGACAGGAGCAGACCTCACCTCGCTGATCCTAGTAGGAGGGCCTACCTACTCGCCCATCATACGCGAGATGCTCAAGAAGGAGATCACTCCTCACGTAGACACAAGCATCAACCCGATGACTGCCGTAGCTCGAGGAGCTGCGCTCTTTGCCTCTACAATAGATTCAGAGGTCAATGCTGATGAGGTCAGACGAGAGGCCAAGGCGGAGGTGACCTTCCTTGAGGTAGGCTATGAATCTACCTCTGTTGAAGACTCAGAGTGGGTGACTATCACGATTGATAAGGGTAAGAGTGGTGAAAACGCCCCATCTGAGCTACTAGTAGAGTTAGAGCGTGCAGATGGAGCTTGGCGTAGTGACAAGACGAGTGTCAATGAAAAGGGAAACATCTTTCAGGCTTTTCTGCTAGAGGGTGTAGCAAACACCTTTCATATAAACGCTTTCGACCATCAAGGCAACAAGGTAGAGGTCTTTCCCGCAGAGTTTACCATTATCCAAGGTGTCAAGGTCGGAGCAGCTCCACTACCTTACAATATCGGCATCTCGGTCTATAACGACATTAAGAAGCGTGGCGTATTTACCCAAGTCAAGGGCTTGGAAAAGAATAAGTCACTCCCTGCCGTGGGCGTAGTCCTCGGTCGCAAGACGACACAAGCTTTGCGTCCTGGTGTCGCTGAGGATGTCCTATCTATCCCAGTCTATCAAGCCGCAGGTCTAGAGGCTGAGGGAAAGACCGCTGCGCTAAACTCCCACATAGCAAACGTAGTCGTCACTGGCGAGGAGGTACAGCAACTTATCCCCGAGCAGTCTAGTGTGGAGGTCACACTCCACGTAGACTCCTCAGAGATGATGACTATGGAGGTGTATTTCCCCACAGTAGACTTTACGGTTAAGAAAGAGCTAAACCTCGGTAAGCGTGAGTCTGCGACAGAAGCTATCCAGTGGGTTAAGGAAGAGATACATACGGCTGAGCGAGCCCTCTCCGATCTCAAAGACTCTGGACTCTCTGTCGATGAGCTAGAGAAGGAGCTTAGCTCCGTAAAAGAGCTACTCTCCAATGGACAAGACCCGATGCGCACACTCTCTAATCTGAAAGAGCTACTCCGTAAGATTGAAAACCTAGAGGATAGCTCCGAGTGGGATCGTATCGAGAAGGAACTACGCACAGAGTTTGAGCGCCTAGAGGTGGCTCAAAACGATCTAGGCGACGAAAAGTCTGGAGAGGTCGTCAAAGAGCTACATCGTCAGGTGGACAATGTGATACGCACCCAAGACGTAGCTCTAGGGCGCAGTGTCTTAGAGCAAGTCGTGCGGCTCTTTATTCATCTCACGATGGTCTATCAGTGTATGGCTATCATCAAGGATTGTGAGGCACGCTTTGATCAGATAGCGTGGCGAGATAGGTCA
Source organism: Porphyromonas vaginalis (assembly GCF_958301595.1). Lineage (NCBI taxonomy): Bacteria > Pseudomonadati > Bacteroidota > Bacteroidia > Bacteroidales > Porphyromonadaceae > Porphyromonas > Porphyromonas vaginalis. The sequence continues at coordinate 242,736 of NZ_CATQJU010000001.1, forward strand.
CGCGCTCGTCAGCTCATCAACCAAGGCCTCAGCGAGATGAATGACCAGCCCTCTACAGAGCGACTACACCCGATCGCCGTCTCACTAATCGACCTGATGCCTAGCGAGGAGGCCACTAATGCTGGTGGACTGCTAAAGTAAAGAGTCCCGAAGCCTAACCCTTAGTGACAAAAGAGTATTATGCACTTCAAGGCAAAGGAACTGATTGCCCACTACACCGTATTGTTTCCGCATAAGCAAGGAGCTTATGCGGAAACTTACCGAGTCAAAGACGAGCATGGCAAGACGGGGTTCCTAAAACTAATCGACTGCTCAAAGCTCACAAGAAGGCAACTGGACGACAGCGGGCGTGTCGTAGAGGTAGAGATCTGCAAAGGCTTACAGCATCACAACCTCTGCACCTGCCGTGAGACTGGAGAGTTGCTCATAGATGGGCGACAGTTCATTTGGTTTGTCACTGAGTTCGTAAGTGGAGAGACTTTGTCAGATCGGATGATGCGAGAGGAGGACTTCAGCGTATACGCTATCAAGAGCATTGCTCTAGGGGTCCTCTCAGCTCTCGCCTACCTACACAGTCAGCCACTCCCCATCATTCACAATGAAGTAACTACGCAAAATGTCCTTCTCAACCTCTTGGGAGATCTAAGGGACTTAAAGTTGATCGACTTCGGTCAAGCCTGCTACCTCAATCAGTCTCTCGGAGTGCCCAGAGTGAAAGGGCAAAACCTCTTTTACCTTGCGCCAGAGCGTTTTTCAGGAGTTTGCTCTGTGCAGTCAGATCTCTACGCTGTCGGAGCCATGGCTTACCACCTTTTATATAGACGGCTTCCGTGGTTTGTCGATGTCTCTAGGCTTAGTGACGCCAGTGCTGTAGAGAGCTTACTAGAAGAGCGACACAAGCCTCTAGAGCTGCCAAAGATAGAGAAGTATGAGCTTGACGAGCAGTTTGTCAACGTAATAGCCAAAGCGCTAAGCTATGACGCTGAGGATCGATTCCAAACGGCAGAAGAGTTTGCGAGAGCCATCGAGGGTAAGGTAAAAGTCGAGTCTCCTAGTCAGCGACTACAACAATCTCAAGCTGACGAAGCATCAAGACGATCTACTAAGCCTATGCAAGCTAAGGGACTAGGCTTTGCAGCGATAGCCGGGATGGAGGAGCTCAAACGACAGATGCTAGAAGAGGTCATAGAGCCACTACACAATCCTGAGAAGTACCACCGCTATGGCGTAACAATACCCAACGGCATGCTCCTCTATGGGCCTCCTGGCTGTGGCAAGACTTTCTTTGCCAAGCACTTTGCCGAGGAGGTCGGCTTTAACTTTAAGTTTATCACACCAGCCTCCCTAAAGAGTAAGTATGTCAATGCGACACAGGAAAATATAGCAGCCCTATTCAAAGAAGCCATAGAGCAAGCCCCCACGATTATCTTCATTGATGAGATGAATGAACTAGTCCCCAATCGAGATAATGCAGATGTGCATGAGATGTCCCGAAGTGCAGTCAATGAAATGCTAGCTCAGATGGATCAGACAGGAGAGAAGGGCGTATTTGTGATCGGTGCTACCAACTATCCTAACATGATAGACCCCGCCATACTGCGTGCTGGGCGACTAGACAAGAAGTATTACATAGGAGTACCTGACCAGGCCGCTAGGAGCGCACTATTTAAGCTTTATCTAGAGAATCGCCCCTACGACTTTGGGCTTGACTACGAGCATCTCGCTAGGCTCACTGAGGGGTACGTCTCTGCTGACATCCAGCTCATCGTCAATGATGCCTCAAGAGAAGCCCTACACCAAGAGAGCAAGATTACGATGCAAATACTGGAGGCTACAATTGCTAATACAAAGCCCTCTCTCAGCGAACAAGAGCTGAAAAAGTATGAGCAGATCCGAGCTGAAATGGATCGAGAGCTACCACAACAACGAAGTAGACCACGCATAGGATTTAAGGACTAAGCAATAGACAGTAACTATGACACTAGCAGAACTATACTTAAAGACCATCTTCAGCTGCATAGCCTGCGATGGTGAGATAGCACCCGAAGAGATTCAAATGGTTAGAGAGATCTCTCAGGTCGAGGATCTCTTCCAAGGCCTAGACGTAGAGAAGATCATAAACAGCTGGATTGCAGACATCAATGAGATAGGAGCTGTCTTCCTCCAGAGGTTTCTCAAAGAGATTGACACCGTAGCTATGAGCGATGACGAGCAGTTGACACTGGTCACTCTCGCCTTCAAGGCCATTGAAGCGGACAACGTCACTGAGTATGCTGAGATCAAGTTCTTCAAGAAGATCCGCAAGCACCTATCTATCAGTGACGATTATATCTTAGCCACACACCCCGACAAAGAGATCTTTTTACTACAAGACATCAATGAGCCAGAGGATCTGACTTGGGATACCAATACGCACTTTGATCTCATAAACATTGAGCAACTAAGCTCTCGTTAATGTTGCCTTAAGAATAATTAGTAAGATCGCGGGGAGAGTCGGCGGAGGCGCATCTTGACGCGATGAGCTTGGTGGTGCAGCTGACGCCAGAGACGTTTGTGGAGCGGTATCGTTGTGAGACGAGCGATCAGTTGCTCTAGCGGCTCTGCTTCTAGTTGCGCAAAGAAGAGCTGCCGCTTCGGAGGCTCTGCCGCCGTGTGCTCGATAGCAGGATTGCCCGCTAAGGCACTCGCATAGTTGGTCTCCTGATAGCGACATGGTAGTCCCTCCAGTAGCCTTCGCCCTCGCTCGCTGTGGATCATTACGACACTCGTCCCTTTGTCCTCGTCCAGCGCTCGATCTAGGTCGGGGCAGGTGCGCTCCACGCCCCAGTAGTCGCCCAGCGTCAGGTCGCTCTGACTGCGGCCCCCTTTCGCCATGCAGGCGTAGCAACTAGGACGCAAGTAGAGGTCGTGCAGGAAGCCCCGCATGTAGATATTGTCTCCGTAAAACTGTCGCACGCCGCCCCCTCCCGTGCTTTGTGCCACAAAGTCATAGCGTCGCCAGCCCGAGAGCGATTTATCGCGAAAGGAGATCCCCGTGATCTCTCCCTGCCCTGCTCGCAGTGTCGTCAAGTACCTTTGCCACACCATCGGTGAGGGTACGCCGTGGCAGACCACATCGACCGTCGTCAAGTTTTCGTAGGTACGTCCGAGGTAGTGGACCAGCCCTTTGATCTGACAGGGCGTCCCTGTGAAGAGGACCAGTCGACCCTCTTTGAGAAACTGTTCCGCCTGCCGATAGCTCTCTCCGATACGGCTCTGCAGGTACTTACTACCCCTAAAGGGAGCCAGCCCCTCCACCGTCTCCGTGTAGTCGTGACAGACGCCCCAGGTCTCATCAAAGCGCGCCCCAAAGACCACGCCCCCACGTCGTAGCGTCTCCTCAGCAAGGAGCGTAAAGAGTCCTCCCGACGAACTCGCCTCGCGGAGCCCTTCGTCGGTAGCACATGCAGCATAGACAGCCTGAGGCTCACGCGGCGCGTCCAGCTTCATAAAGGGGCAGACTCGCTCACACTTATGGCACTCGATGCAACGATCGGCATCGACGATCGGATAGCCAAAGCCCTCCTCGTCGCGCTCCAGTCGTATGCACCCCTGGGGGCATACCTGTCGGCACGCTTCGCAGCCACAGCAGCGCCGCTTGTCCTCTATCTGTATCATCGTGTCTCAGTCTCTAGTGCAGTGCAAAGTTAACCATTCGCGTACTAACGACCGCACATGTGAGATTTGCGAAAGAACGCGGACTCAGGGCTGACGCATTATAGTCGCTCTTTTAGGAGCTTCGTATTAGCAACAAGCAAGGAATAGATGAGGAGACTGTTGCAAAAGTCAACAATCTGGACATGTCCAGACTATGCAGAAAGGATAAAGCGCAAGGCGCTGAGGGTGAGGTCTGAAGGGAGCATACCTCCGTATGTGACCGAAGCCGAATCCCGAAAGCAACACAGCGATGCGCCTTTATGCAATAGTCTCATGAGGTCACTATATATAATGTGTCCGCCATGGATTAGCTGTTGGCTGTTAGCTATCGAAACCATCGGAGCTATCAGAGTGATCGGATCTCTAACTTCTAACCTCTAATCTCTAACCTCTAATTATACATATCTTTACGGGGAAATTCGTCCGATCCCCTCCTTTCTCGAATATCCACGTGGAAAATCTCAAATCTCCACGTGGAAGTTTTTTATTTTCCACGTGGGCGTGAAATAAAACTTCGGAGGAATCAAATGAAACTTCGGAGGAAACGAATGAAACTTCGGAGGAATTTTTTCTTTCTCACGTGGGTATTTCGAAATATCCACGTGGAAATCACTTTTCCCCGACACGATGCCGTTTTGATATGTAATCGGCTCTAAATTATTGTAGCGAGCCGACGTTGAATTTGCCCAGCCAAGGGCACTAGCACTACTAGCTAACAGCTAATAGCCAACAGCCAACAGCTACACATCAGCGACAAACGAAAAGTCGAGAGGTAGATGAGCTCATTGTATATAATGCGTCGGCTCTGTAAGGTGGACTCAGGGCTGACGCATTATAAATGAAAAGCTGATTTTGGCGTTGAGGGCAGAATGAAGAGCCTAAAAAGAGAACTCAATATAGCCTCAAAAACTCTTTGATTTTCCCTCAAAAAGGCTTGTCTATGTCATAAACTTTTCGTACCTTTATAGCTGATAATCAATACTATATACAGATAATATGAGTATATTCAATCACCTTCTAATGGTCGAAGATCCACGCATAAATCGATGCAAAAAGTTCCCCTTAGGGTACATCCTCACAACTGTATTCACGGCTACTATCTCTGGCTGCTCCTCTTGGTATGAAATAGAAGACTACGCAGAAGAGTACAAAGATGATCTAGAGGCTCTATATGAGCGTATATCAGGAGAGTCGAGCTCTTGGGGAGTCCCCTCTCACGACACGCTCAATCGCGCCATCAGTCTTCTTGATCCCAAGCAGATAGAGCAAGTCTACAAAGCCTTTCTAGAGGAAAGCTTTGAGATAACAACTGGCAAGCACATCTGTCTAGATGGTAAGACGATGAGAGGCGTTAAGAAGCTAGACTTTGATGCCGACAGCCATTGCGTTACAGCCTTTGACCCCAACCAGCAAGCCTCATTGGCTCAGGTATATATCTCCACTAAGTCGAACGAAATCAATGCCATCAAAGAGATCCTCAAGGCTCTAGATCTACGAGACACCGTCATCACCATTGACGCTATCGGCACTCAGACCGAGATCGCAAAGGCAGTGGTTGAAAAAGAGGGCGACTACATACTCCAAGTTAAAGATAATCAGAAGCTAACGAAGGAAGAGGTGCAAAGTTTCTTTTGTCCCCTCTACGATGCTCACATAGTGCATCAAGAACAGAAAGACTTTGGTCATGGGCGAATAGAAACACGTACGATGAGTAGCATCGTAGACCCTTTATCTCTAGACCCAGACTCGACTTTAGACAAATGGGACGGGCTCAAAAGTATCCATATGATGACAAGAGTACGGACGGACAAGAAGACAGATAAGTCCACCAGCGAGACCACCTTCTATATCTCTAGCCTGACAGACGGGACAGAAGTTTTCAAGTTGATCCGTGAGCATTGGGCTGTGGAAAACAAGCTTCACTATATGCTGGATATGCTTTTCAGAGAGGACTACTCTACCAAGAGAACCCGCAATGCCGCTCAGAACATGAACATTATAAATAAGATAAACCTGACTATCATTCAACGGCTTAAAGACAAGCTCAAAGCCACATCAACGCTGCGCCTGAGGAAAAAGCTCGCACGTATGACTCCAGAGGAAATCTTCGAAATGGAATTATAATGCGTCAGCCCTGAAGGTGGACTAACGATTAGAGCGTATTTGAACAAGATTCTGTATCTTTGCGAACATATCTTATACGAAAGCTCCAATGAAGAAACCGTTTAAGGAATACCAGTCTGCTGACTTTGCACAGATCAATCAGGAGATGCTCGCTCTGTGGGAGAAGGAGCAGCTCTTCCACCGCTCGCTACATCAGCGTGAGGATGCGCCGCTATTTACCTTCTATGAGGGTCCTCCCTCGGCCAATGGTATGCCTGGCATTCACCACGTCATAGCGCGCTCTATCAAGGATATCATCTGTCGCTACAAGACGATGCACGGCTACCGTGTGGATCGTCGCGCTGGCTGGGATACGCACGGCCTGCCTGTAGAGCTGGGGGTCGAGAAGAAGCTCGGCATCACCAAGGATGCGATCGGTAAGACGATCTCTGTCGCTGAGTACAACCAGACTTGCCGCAAGGAGGTGATGAAGTACACCGCCGAGTGGGAGTCGCTGACGAATCAGATGGGTTACTGGGTCGATATGGAGCACCCCTACGTAACCTACAAGAATAAGTACATCGAGACACTTTGGTACCTCCTCAAGGAGCTATACAAGAAGGGGTTACTATACAAAGGTCTATCCATACAGCCCTACAGCCCCGCGGCTGGCACGGGGCTAAGCTCTCACGAGTTGAATCAGCCAGGCTGCTATCGTGATGTCAAGGATACGGTCTGTACCGCACAGTTTCGCATCATCGATGCTCCCGAGTCTCTCCGTGGACGTGGCGAAAGCTTCTTCCTAGCGTGGACCACCACGCCGTGGACGCTTCCGTCGAACACGGCACTCTGTGTGGGCCCCTCGATCGAGTACTGTGCCGTGGAGACGTTCAACCCCTACAGCGACATGCCGATCACGGTGGTGCTCGCCACGGCACTCCTAGGCAGCTACTTCGACGCTGAGAGCGAGGTGAGCGAACTGCCAGAGACGTGGGACAAGGAGACCTACAAGAAAGCTCCCTGGCACCGCATCTCAACCTGCAAGGGTAGCGATCTCGTGGGCATTCACTACGAGCAGCTCATCCCGTGGGTCAATCCTGGCGAGGAAGCCTTCCGAGTCATCCCCGGTGACTATGTCAGCACTGAGGATGGTACCGGTATCGTACACATTGCGCCGACCTTCGGTGCAGACGATGAGCGTGTCGCCAAGGCGGCAGGCATTCCTCCACTTCTGATGATCGATAATAAGGGGCAGCAGCGCCCGATGGTCGACCTGAAGGGACGCTTCTACAAGATCGAAGCTCTCGATCATCAGTTCCTCAAGGAGTCGGTGAACGTACCGCTCTACGACACCTACGCAGGACGTTATGTCAAGAAGGATTACGACCCCAACGACACACCTGACAAGGAGACGCTAGACGTAGAGATCTGCGTCATGCTCAAGCATGAGAACCGCGTCTTCCGAGTCGAGAAGCATACGCACAACTATCCCCACTGCTGGCGCACCGACAAGCCGATCCTCTACTACCCGCTAGACAGCTGGTTCATCCGCTCTACCGCTTGCCGTGAGGAGATGATGCGTCTCAATGAGACGATCGACTGGCATCCTGCTGCGATCGGTGTAGGACGCTTCGGCAAGTGGCTGGAGAACCTCCAGGACTGGAATCTCTCCCGCAGCCGCTACTGGGGTACTCCCCTACCTATCTGGCGCACCGAAGATGGTGACGAGGAGCTCTGCATCGGCTCTGTCGAGGAGCTATACAAAGAGTGCGAGCGCGCTGTGCAGGCTGGCGTCATGTCGGCCAATCCGCTCGCTGGCTTTACACCTGACGACTACAGCGAGGAGAACTATGACAAGATCGACCTGCACCGACCCTATGTTGACGAGATCACGCTCGTGGCGCAGGACGGCAAGCGTCCGATGCGTCGTGAGAGCGATCTGATCGATGTGTGGTTTGACTCGGGGGCTATGCCTTTTGCGCAGGTGCACTACCCCTTCGAGCATCGTGAGGAGGTCGAGAGTGGCAAGGTCTTCCCCGCCGACTTCATCGCTGAGGGCGTCGACCAGACACGTGGTTGGTTCTTTACGCTTCACGCTATCGCTACGATGACCCAGGGGAGCATAGCCTTTAGAAATGTCCTCGTCAACGGGCTCGTCCTCGACAAGGATGGCAACAAGATGAGCAAGCGACTAGGCAATGCGGTCGATCCCTTTGGTATCATCCAGCAGTACGGCTCAGACCCACTACGCTGGTACATGATCACCAATGCCAATCCGTGGGAAAACATCCGCTTCGACCCGAAGGGCGTCGAGGAGGTGAGCCGCAAATACTTCGGCACGCTCTACAATACCTACCAGTTCTTCGCACTCTATGGCAACTTGGACGGCTTCGAACCTTCCGTTGCCCAGATCCCCTATGCGGATCGTCCTGAGATCGATCGCTGGATCCTCTCGCGTCTCAACTCGCTCATCAAGGAGGTGGACGGCAAGCTGGCAAGCTACGACCCGACACCCGCAGGACGTGCTATCGAAAACTTTGTCACAGAGCATCTGAGCAACTGGTACGTGCGTCTCTCGCGCAAGCGCTTTTGGGCAGGCTCTATGACCGACGACAAGCTCAGCGCATATCAGACACTCTACCAGTGTCTCTCGGTAGTAGCTCAGCTGATGGCACCCATTGCGCCCTTCTACGCAGATAGGCTCTACCGTGACCTGCACGATGACGCAGCATCGGTACACCTCTCTGACTACCCCGTGGCAGACGAGGCGCAGATAGACCTAGACCTAGAGCGTAGCATGGAGCTGGCTCAGATCTACTCGACGCTAGTCCTCTCACTACGTCGCAAGGTCAATATCAAGGTGCGTCAACCGCTCAGCGCGATCATGCTACCGGTCAATGACCCCGCCGACAAGATCCACATGGAGCAGGTACACGACCTACTACTCAGCGAGGTCAATGTGAAGGATATTCGCTTCGTTGATCCCTCCGACTCCATCTGGGTACGCACGGTCAAGCCTGACTTCAAGGCTCTAGGGCCTAAGGTGGGCAAGAATATGAAAGCACTCGCAGCTCAGATCAATGCCCTCACACCCGAGCAGATCAATGAGTTAGAGCAGACGGAGCACCTGACCCTGACGGTCGGTGATCAGCCTATTGTGGTGGACCTCCAGGATGTACAGATCATCGCTCAGGATATACCGGGGTGGACGGTTGCCAACGAGGGTCGTCATACGGTAGCTCTAGACATCACGCTCACGCCCGAGCTGATCGCTGAGGGTACAGCGCGTGAGTTTGTCAACCGCATACAGAACCTTCGCAAGCAGTCTGGCTACGAGGTCAACGATCATATCGAGCTACTCGTCATGGCTCCCGATGAAGTTGTAGAGGCTCTCCGCACTCATCAGGAGTACGTCCAGACGCAAGTACAGGCCGACACAATCGATTACTCCGAGGTACTCAGCGATGCCGAGGAGATCGACCTAGACGGCACCTTGATAGCGGTACAGATCAGCAAAGTATAAACACCAATTCACAGCGTCTGTAGACGATAGGGCTTTATCATCAAAGAGACTTCGTCTACAGCGCACTAATAGATTCACAGATAGTATGGAAGATAGCAGCAAGAAACGATACAATGCGGAGGAGCTCGAAGAGTTTCGCATACTCATCGAGAAGAAGATCGCTCAGGCTCGTGAGGATCTCAACATGCTCCGTGCTGAGAATGCCAACGACATCAGCGACACGACGCCCACCTACAAGGATCTAGACGAGGGTGCCATCACGCAGGCTCGTCTTGAAAACGATGCACAGGCACAGCGTCTGCAGGACTTCATCGAGAAGCTCGAGGCAGCTCTCCTACGTATCCAAAACGGCACCTACGGCATCTGCTCTGTCACGGGCAAGCTCATACCCAAGGAGCGTCTCCGTGCGGTACCTCATACGACCAAGAGCATCGAGGCCAAGCTCAATCGCGACAAGCTTAAGTAAAGTCAGTCGTCTCCTTTATGACTCGTACTAGCCAGCGCCATTGGATTGTCGCAGGGCTCATTCTGCTCCTCATTGTCATAGATCAGGTTGTCAAGATCTGGATCAAGACACACATGTACGTCGGTCAGGAGTATCATATCTTTGACTGGTTTCGCATCTACTTTGTAGAGAACCGTGGCATGGCTTACGGTGTGGAGCTAGGCAGCAAGCTCCTCCTGACCGCCTTCCGCATCATAGCCATGGCTGGACTAGCCGTTTGGCTCACACGCTTCGTCCGGCAGTCTCGCCACTACTCGCTGAGCTTCTGCTGCATCATAGGGCTGGTGCTGGCGGGAGGCATTGGCAATCTCATCGACTCACTCCTCTACGGACAACTCTTCACCTCCTCCATCGGACAGGTGGCGCAGTTTGTCCCTACCACCGCTGGAGCTGTGGGGTACGCCCCGTGGTTTGAGGGGCATGTGGTCGATATGCTCTACTTTCCCCTCTTCACGACAGTGCTGCCTGAGTGGTTCCCGATAGGCGGTGGGTCGGCGTATACCTTCTTCAGCCCCATCTTCAACATCGCCGACAGTTGCATCACCGTAGGCGTGCTGGCACTACTCATCTGCTATCCACGTACCACGACACGGGCTCTTGATCGCCTCTGGATCTACCTGCGTGGCAAGCGCCGGCACGCAAGTCAGCGAGCTAAGTAAGCAACCTCACAAGTTATGCGGGCTTACAGCGTCAAGGTCTCTTTGCTCAAGTTTGGGCTACTAAGCATGCTGCTACTCCTACTCGGGAGTGGCTGCAAAAGACGCTCGTGGCAACGCATACCAAATGATAAGCTCGAGCAGCTACTCACGGAGCTATACACAGCTCGTGGCGTAGGTCAGACGCTCTACCTAAGCTCCGACCAGCAAGACTCGATCTACGCCTCCATACTCAAGTCGCACGGCGTATCTCAAGAGGATCTAGACAGCACCATCTACTACCTCTCAGCTTCGAAAGCAAAGCTGCTTCAGAAGATCATCGCCCAGTCCTCCGCCAGCATACAGCGAGAGGTCGAGATACTGGAACGCACGACAGGCTTCTTCAAGGTTGGTCTGGAGGGTGACGAGGGCAACTTCTACTCACCACTACCCGACTCACTCTCGTGTCGTGTCACCCCGCTCTCGACCTATCCTATCCGCATCAGCAAGGAGCAGAGCAGCTACCTCTGGAAGGTGGCTCTCGCAGACATTCCCAACCTCCCCGATACCATTCATCAGATAGAGATACAGGGACTCGTCAGCGGTACGCGATTACCCGAAGAGTTCCAGATGCCCTACATCGCCATATCCAAGCAGCTCGACGCCACGCCTCCGCCCCTAGCTATGGAGAGTGCGTCAATGCAGCTGCCTATCGGAGGGGTCTTCTCGCTAACCCTAGGGTCAGCTACTCCAGAGAATGCGTCAGAGCCTACGGAGGAGCCAGAGCCTACAAGCTATATGGATAGCATCTCAAGTAGTTTGACGGATCTCATGTCGAGTGACCCGACAGGTAGTGTTGTCGGCGATCTCCCCGTGAGCAGACCACGCAAAGAGTCTGTACGCACCGCTCCGCATTTCTCCGTGGGCGATACCATCTCGATCTCTATTTACAGCCAGCCGTCAGACTATCTGAGTACGCAGTCACTGCACTTCAGGCTACAAGAGCTGCGCATAGTCGCTCGCTAGGAGCTACGCATAGCCCCTATGTAGCAAGCTCAGCAGCAGACCGATGGCACGACAGATCATCCTCCACGCAGGCGAGCGGATCGCCCTCCGACAGCTACGTTACCGTGGCGAACTGCTCCACTCCGTACTACTCACCTACCACGATCGTGAGCGAGGCGTCGAGCTAACGCCCTGGCATCACGACGAACCGCCGCACACGCTCTACTACTCAGGCACGTGGAGCCTCATCGAGGACGAGGGGCACCACTACCTACTGCGCCACGAGTAGCGGTTGGTGGTTGGCTATTGGCTGTTAGCTGTTGGCTATTAGCTAGAGCCACTAAAAACACTAGAGCCACTAGAAACTAGACTCTAACCTCTAACCTCTAATCTCTCCTCCCCCTAACCTCTAATTTCGTACCTTTGTATCGTATTAAGTATTAGCATAGCATGCTCTATAGATTATGATGACAGCACACGATATACGAAAAGCCTTTCTCGACTTCTTTGAGGAGCACGGGCACCGCATTGTACCCTCGGCACCGATGGTGATCAAGGACGACCCCACGCTCATGTTTACCAATGCCGGGATGAACCAATTTAAGGATATCATCCTGGGCAATAAAGAGCCTCAGTATCGTCGTGCAGCAGACTCGCAAAAGTGTCTCCGCGTGAGCGGTAAGCACAACGACCTCGAGGAGGTAGGACGCGATACCTACCACCACACCATGTTTGAGATGCTGGGCAACTGGTCCTTTGGCGACTACTTCAAGCGCGAGGCGATCCAGTTTGCCTGGACTTTCCTCACGGAGCGTCTCCAGCTACCCAAGGATCGGCTCTACGTGACCGTCTTCGGCGGCAGTGCCGAGGAGGGACTGAGCCGTGACGACGAGGCGGCAGGCTACTGGCTTCAGTACACCACGGAGGATCGTATCATCGACGGCTCTCGCAAGGACAACTTCTGGGAGATGGGTGACACGGGTCCTTGCGGTCCTTGCTCCGAGATACACATTGACCTGCGTAGCGAGGAGGAGCGTCAGCTCGTCTGCGGTCGTGATCTAGTCAACAAGGATCACCCACTAGTCATCGAGATCTGGAACCTCGTCTTCATGCAGTACGACCGCAAGGCTGACGGACATCTAGAGCCTCTACCCCACAAGGTGATCGATACTGGCATGGGCTTCGAGCGTCTCTGTATGGCTATGCAGGGCAAGAAGTCGAACTACGACACCGACCTTTTCACCCCTCTGATCCGTGCCATCGAGACACTCAGCGGGGAGCAGTATGGTCAGAACGAGCAGATGGATATCGCCATGCGTGTCGTCGCTGACCACATCCGTACGATCGCTTTTGCTATCGCCGACGGACAGCTCCCGAGCAATGCTAAGGCGGGCTACGTGATCCGTCGTATCCTACGTCGTGCCGTGCGCTACGCCTACACCTTCCTCCATGCCGATGAGCCGATGCTCTACACGCTCCTACCCACGCTCAATGAGGTGATGGGCGAAGCTTATCCCGAGATCGTGGCTCAGCGCGAACTGATCGCTTCGGTGATCAAAGAGGAGGAGGAGAGCTTCCTACGCACCCTTGCTCAGGGACTTAAGCTTCTGGAGAGCAAAATCCAAGAGCTACCCCAGGACGCAAAAGTTCTGTCAGGTGCCGACGCTTTCGTCCTGTACGACACCTACGGCTTCCCACTAGACCTCACGGAGTTGATCCTGTCGGAGCGTGGCATGACGCTCGATCAGGTCGCTTTTGACAAACTGATGCAGGAGCAGAAGAGTCGTGCCCGTCAGGCGGCCGCCGTTGATGCTGCCGACTGGGTGGTCCTCGATGAGGAGACCACCGAGAGCACCTTCGTAGGCTACGAGACGCTCCAGATCGAGACGCATATCCTGCGCTACCGCAAGGTGGCTGACAAGAAGCGCAGCTACTATCAGGTGGTGCTGGCTGAGACTCCCTTCTACGCTGAGATGGGTGGTCAGGTGGGCGACAAGGGCGTGCTGATCGCTCAGGACGGCACCGAGTACCCAATCCTAGACACCAAGCGGGAGAACAACCTCACCGTCCATATCCTCTCGGCCCTCCCCACAGATCCTAAGCAGCCGCTCATCGCGCGTGTCGGGGCTGAGCTGCGTCACCTCACGGAGGCAAACCATACGGCGACACACCTGATGCACCACGCACTGAGAGCCGTGCTCGGCACTCATGTAGAGCAAAAGGGTTCGCTCGTATCGGCAGACCTGCTACGCTTTGACTTCTCTCACTTCAAGAAGGTCACTCCCGAAGAGATTGCCGAGGTGGAGCGTCTGGTCAATGCGGAGATCCGTGCCGATAGGCCTCGTGATGAGCAGCGTAATGTGCCGATCGCCAAGGCTAAGGAGATGGGTGCTATGGCACTCTTTGGCGAGAAGTATGGCGATGAGGTGCGTGTCATCAAGTATGGTGACTCGGTCGAGCTATGCGGTGGTACCCACGTGGCTAGCACGGGGCAGATAGGCTTTTTCAAGATCATCAGCGAGGGTTCTATTGCCGCCGGCATCAGACGTATCGAGGCGGTCACGGGGCCCAAGGCGGAGGAGTATGTGCACCATCTAGAGGAGCAGTTACAGCTCTTCAACGAGAGGCTCAACAATGTGCCCGATCCGCTCAAGGCGCTAGACCGACTGATTGCCGAGGGTGCCGAGCAGCGCAAGGCTATCGAGCAGTACACCAAGGCTCAGGCAGAGCAGATAGCGCTACAGGCTTTGGCCGATCAGACGAAGCATGGCGAGACAACCATCGTCACCGTCAATAAGCCAATGAGTAGCGATGTAGCTAAGGATGTCGCTGGCACCATTCGCGAGCGACTACAAGGCTCTTACCTAGCACTCATCGGTGCTGCCGAGGAGGGCAAGTGTACCCTCACAGTGATCCTCTCGCCAGACCTTGTCGACAAGGGGCTCAACGCTAGCAAGCTGATCAAGGAGGTCGCCTCCCTCATCAAGGGCGGTGGCGGTGGTCAGCCACACTTTGCGACGGCTGGCGGACGCAACCCCGAGGGGCTACAAGCTGCCATAGACCATATCGTCTCGCTGATTTAGCAGCTAGACCAAACAGCTAAACCAGATGCCACCCCTAGCCTTCATCTCCACCCAGTCGAGGGTACTCGTAGGCAACCTGATGGGCGACTACCTGCGGGAGTTGCTCCGCCAAGGCAAGCCCGAGAGCTACTACCTACTGGCAGATGCGAGGGTGTGGCACCTGAGCCAAGAGCTAATAGCGAAGAGCTATCCCGAGCTGACGGAGCTACCTCGCTATCTGATCAACGACCCTGAGGAGGCGAAGAGCCTGGAGGGCATCGCCGAGATGGCGCGCTGGCTCCTTGAGCAGGGCGCCACGCGTGGAGCTACCCTCATCGCACTGGGCGGTGGAGCCGTGAGCGACGCCGTCGGCTTCCTCGCTCAGATCTATATGCGGGGTGTCTCGCTCGTCCTACTCCCCACGACGCTCCTCGCCATGGCAGACGCAGCTGTGGGGGGCAAATGCGGGGTCAACTTTGCGGGTGTCAAGAATCTGCTCGGAGCTTTTGCCAATGAAGCGACCACGCTGACGCTCTGCGACACAGCTTGGCTGGAGAGCCTCCCAGAGGAGGAGCTACGCTCAGGCTGTGGCGAGCTGATCAAGTATGGCCTACTCGTTAGTCCCGACCTGTGGCGTCGGCTGCTGCAGGTGCTGCCCGAGCAACCGCTCTCCTTAGAGCAACTCACCCCGCTCATTCGTGAGGCAGTGCAGTTCAAACTCGACATCGTGGCGCAGGATCGTCTAGATCAGGGACTTCGTCACCAGCTTAACCTAGGGCACACCTTCGGACATGCCTTTGAGGCGTGGAGCCATCAGCACAGCGACACGCCTTTGCTACATGGCGAGGCGGTGGCTCTGGGACTTGTTCCCGAGCTTTACCTCTCGCACGTCAAGCTAGGCTTCCCCAAGGAGGTGCTACATCAGTTGCTCGCCGTAGTGCAGGAGCTATACCGTCCGCTCGCCATCACCTGCCGAGACTACGATGCGCTCAGGGAACTGATGCTCCACGACAAGAAGAATAGCGACGCCCAGCGCATCACCACCGTCGCTCTCTCGGCCATCGGTCAAGTCCACGAACTACAGAACGCTCCCCTCGACATCACCGAGGCGCTCGACTACTACCAAGACACGATGCTGTAAGCAACCAGACGTGTACCCCGTTGTAGGGACGCACGGCTAGTGTCTAGCCGGAGGGCGTCCGTCCCCATCAAAGCATTACTCCGTCCCCCCACGTCGCCTAGCAGGGGACTCACGGCAAGACGACTCCCTGTAGGGACGCACGATCTGTGCGTCCGTTGTCGATCTAGCCGACATATAACGATTGCAGAGCGACCGCTTGCGGTCGGACGAATCATAGCCCCCAGTCGAAGGAGCAAAGCTCCGAACGACTGGGGGGGACATAGGTGCGTATAAGGGGGAAACGACCTCCCCTGGCGGGAGGTCGGACTAGAGCTGTAGATTCGTTTAGTCCGACCCACAAGGGGTCGATAAATCAGGAGGCGTCTAGCGTCCGTGGGTCGTTCGGGGCTTTGCCCCTTCGACCCACGGCTATGATTCGTCGGACCTCTGCGAGGTCCTTCTGTGTGCGTCATTCTATTATGCTACTGGTGCTACAGCGTTTGATGGGTGAAGTTGTCGTGTTGATGTGGTCCGCCCCTACACATCGCTACTCGTCTCGCTTTGACACAACGGACGCACAGATCGTGCGTCCCTACACGGCAACGTTTTGCTTTGATACGACTTCTGTAGGGACGCACGATCTGTGCGTCCGTTGTCGATCTAGCCGACATATAACGATTGCAGAGCGACCGCTTGCGGTCGGACGAATCATAGCCCCCAGTCGAAGGAGCAAAGCTCCGAACGACTGGGGGACACAGGGGCGTATAAATGGGGGACGACCACCCCTGGCAGGAGGTCGGACTGGAGCTGTAGATTCGTCTAGTCCGACCCACAAAGGGTCGATAAATCAGGTGACGTCTAGCGTCCGTGGGGCGTTCGGGGCTTTGCCCCTTCGACCCACGGCTATGATTCGTCGGACCTCTGCGAGGTCCTTCTGTGTGCGTCATTCTATTATGCTACTGGTGCTACAGCGTTTGATGAGTGGAATTGTTGTGCTGACGTAGCTTGTGTAGGGGCGGACCTGCGTGTCCGCCCACAGAATAGACTGCGCTCAGGTGAGGACGGGCGGACACACAGGTCCACCCCTACGGTGGGAGCCCCCACCCCGACGGTGCGTTTCTCGGAGTGCGTCGCTCCCCCTTAGAGAGAGACTGTTGCAAAAGTCAACAGTCTCCTTAGGGGCTGTTGATACGCTTGCAGATTACAGAGCGACGCTGAGTGCACCTGAGCTCTGTCTCGATGAGCTGTCGTACTACCTTTGCACCGTCTATCTATTTTATCGAGGCTCCCCCACCTTAGTGGCTATGATACAGCAATCGGGGTAGCTCTCACTAGGAGGACTACCCCGATTACGCTATTTATATGCGACGACGAGCGTCCTTATCGCTGGAGCTTCTTGATCCAGCGGAGACCATCGGCGGACTGTACTTCGAGTAGTACGACGTCCGTCTCGGGCATCTCAATATCTACCTGCGTCTGACCATCGGTCGTGGCACGCTCTAGTAGATAGCCCTGTACGCTGTATAGCTGATAGCTAGCTATGCCCTGATCGTAGGAGATACGATAGCCCGTAGCGGTGCGCTCGATGGCTAGCTCAGCCTGGTGATCCTGCTGCTCGTCGTAGCGGATGTTGCCGTACGACATACGTAGCTCGAAGCGACGTCCGTCACGCTCGCTATAGCCGTAGCTGTAGGTCGGGTTGGCGAGCAAGTTCTGCTCGGTGCCTCGCAGACGATCGTAGAGTGCCAGCTTGTCAAAAGGCTTCTCCGCCAACGTCGTGAAGTCTAGCGTGAGCATACCATCGGTCGGCGCAAAGACTCCTAGCTCGACCACGGCACTAGGCACATTGGTCTGTACGAAGTTGCAGCTGCTATCGGTCGGGCTGATGAAGTAGACAAGCGGAGCTGTCTGCATGCCCTCCGGTGCCATCATCGCAGGGATTGACTCTTCCGTATCTTCGGGTAGCAGTACCGCAGAGGTATAGCCACCCTCGGCATCTGTGACCTTCACCGCGACATACCGCTCGGGTTCCTTGCTCGACCCCTCGTCCGTACTGCGTAGCTCCGCACCGCGTCCGTCTGTGCTGTTGGGATCTACAAGCACTGAGTACTTTGGTGCAGTAGGGAAGTAAACATTGGGAGTGCCATCTAACCTAAGCATAACCATAAAGGCTTGCAATGGTGGAATCGTTTTGAGTGCATCATCGCTCGTATCCCCAAATATTTGCTGACCATAGTAGCGCCAAGCACCATCGGTGAATATATAGATACTTTTTGTGATGTTATTCCTGTTCACCTCAAAGAACTGATCAGAGCTTATGGGGCTCATGAACGGGTTACCCACGATAACATACTTATAAGACTTGGAGCTGGAGGTGAGCTTCATCGTGTAGCCCTCTATCTCCTCTTCGACCCAGTCTAGGTCAGACCCTTGACCAGCAGGCTCCCCTGTCGATGCTCTAGTCCTACCTATCGCATTGGTCTTGTCATCCTCAAAGAGGAAGCGGTAGTCTAGTTTTGTATCTCTCTTGACTGAGTCCACCTTAGTAACTGGCTTTAACGTGTTTACGTCAAAGTAGGCGAAGTAGGATCTCGGCTCAGGTCGTACGGCTGTTACCTTTCCCTCCTTCTTATCCTCATCATAGGTATACCAATACCAGTTCTTGTAATAGCGGTGTAGTGGATAGTAGGGCGCACGCTCCTTGTTCTCATAGTAGGGCAAGCGGATGATACCATCTAGCCCATCGAGGTTCTTATGGTCGTCAGCGCCTTTCTTGCCAGGGTGGTAACCCTCCACCTTGTATGCTAAAGCGTGATTGTAAGCTACCATAGGACGTCCCAGCTTGTTCATTGGGATGTCGAAGGAAGCCTCTTTAGGTCTTTCTCCATAAAACTTTACCTTGAGGTAGCGCTGATAGGTGAGTGGGTAGCCAGCTAGAGAGAAGTCTCCAGTGTAGACATTCTTGAGTGGTGTAGAGATCATATACCAGCGATCCCGCTCTAGGAGACGATCGTAAGCACCCGGATGCTTAGGATCCTTGAGCGCTTGGATAGGTCCACCATTACCCATCTTACCAAAGTTGTAGTCGATAAAGGCTCGCGAGTACTCAGTCAGTAGCTGAGGCTGACCTAACGCAGAGCCGAAGTGGAAGTAGATATCGTTGCACACAGGCTCTCCGAGTGGCTCTCGGATCGTCTTCTTTGGGTCTAAGTTAGGATAGAATTTGTCAACCACTGCAGGGAGGTGTACATCGGTACACTTAGCAGGGATAGCATTAGCTGGTTTACCCTCCTTGTCGGCCCAGTTATCAAAAGAGTTCCAGTCTGCAGACTTGGCATCGCTACGCCACCATAGCTCGGGTGGAGCGACAGACAAGATGAAGGGCACCTCCTGCGGTGCTGGTGTGCCATCGCACGGCACCGCTGTGACTTTGAGCTGCCACTCTCCAGAGAGCGACAAGTCCGCGACACCAACGGTGACCTTGCGACCAGGATACTCCGTTCCATCTGGCTGTGTCCAAGTGTACTCAGACTCAGGCGTAATGGGTGGGCACTCTAGCTTAATAGTATCCCCCACGCAATACTTGGTATAAGCAGCACCAATGATGAAAGAAGAGCCTCGCAGATCGTTCATCTTGATGATCTCACCACCATTGTCTAGAGGACACTTATCTGTGCCTGTCCTAATGTAGAGACTATACTCAGGCTGAATCTTATCGCCAGTGAGCTTCAATTCAACTGAACTACCTTGCTTCGTCGCGGGGAGCGTCTCACTTGCGTAGAGCTTGTTTTTATCCTTGACATCTCTGAGCTCTACGAGGGTAGCACCTACCGTATGGATTGGTAGTACCGATACATAGGCAGTCTCACCGCTCTTACAGATATAGGTGTAGAGGTGCTCCAGATCATAGGTAGGCGGCGTCGCCTCGACGGTGAACTTGACCCCTAATTTGTCAATACAAGGTAAAATGTCTCCCCAGCTACGCTTGTAGTTGTACTGGATCTCAATATTAGAGCTGGTCCAAGGCAACTCTACATAGCAGTCCTCAGGGCTTCGATCATACACATTGTCAGGATCAAAGTCGGTAGAGCCAGTCGCAATCGTGTTCACATATTGCATTGGATGATCCTCGGGTCTAGTCTCCTGTACGACGCGTGCATAGACTCTGATTGGCTTACCATTAAGCAGTAGTATCTTACGAGACTTCGCTCCACGGAAGGGGTAGACACGCATCGTCTTGCAGTCGACCTTCTCGAACTGCTGAGGCTTTAAGTCCTTAGCATCGTCAGCAATCTCATACTTTACTGATTGATAGTTGACATTAAGTTCGACGGTTTGAGTTTCCCACTCACCGCAGAGGGTGAAGAAAGATACTTCAAATTCGTATTTGCCCTCGGGTACCTTGACATCAAAGTAGGGCTTCATATAGGGATTGTGTGCTGGTGCCGAAGCGCTAGGAAATGGGAAGAACAAAGCACTCTCGTAGTCTCCCGAGACCTCAATAGTTTTTCCAACCTTCGGGAAGTAATCATTCTGAGGCTCATACGCCCGAGGCGCGGACACAAGCGTGACCTCTGCTTGAGCAAATTCAGTCTTAAAAGGCTTATCGAAATGCACCTCCTGTAGCGACAAGGCGGGGACCATCCGCACCTCTCCAGTACAATAATCTCTCACGCCAGGGCCATCCGCCTCGGGATCATCACGCCATCCAGACTCCTCATCCCACATCCGCTCAGGCTTTGAATCGGAGTAGTACCAATGCCCCTGGAGGAACTTCTCTGCGAAACCAGTTGCAGGCTTACCAGGTCTGAAGCCCATAGAGGATTCCTTACCACTTGCATCCCTCATATAGATCCTGTTGTCGCTATTGTAGTATAAGACACCGAGATCTTTGGGAGTTGTGTCGTTCCTATCGGTAAAGGTTATTTCAGTACGACGACTCTTCACCTTGACAGGAAATTGCAAGTTCATTTCCTCAACAACATCTTTCTTTAGAGCGAAGGTCGGTTTATACTCACAGGGTTCGTCTTTACCATCTCCAACCATTTCAATCCAAGGATTTGGATCGGCTGACTCTTTTGTATCAAAAAGGTATTGTGCATTAGAATAGTCCGAGTTTTTGGGGTCCGTTGATCCTTTCACACGAATAGCTATACCTATCTTTACTTTATCACCGAGAGGTAAAGCAAACTGAGCGTTGTAATAGAGCTCATCAGGAGAGGGCGAGTCGTCTGGCACTTTGACAAATAGATGTGACCTCTCGACTGTCTGTCCAGTTGGCTTGCCATTATTATCATAAACAGGATCCTGAACGAGCCAACAGCCATAGGTACCTTCAAATGTGGGAGCCTTTTTAGCTTCTTTTAAGTCCAGCCAGTTGAGATTATCCTGACCCTTCATATAGCCATAGTAGTAGTCATAAGAGACACATATGGCAATATCAAAGTACTTAGCTATAGAGTCTATCTCAGAAGAGTAGTAGCGTGGGACTATTCCTTTATCACGGTCAAAAATTCTTGTGGAGAGCCAACGCGACGGATTTGCCTGAGAGGTGTGTAGCTGAGACCATTTCGCATTAACGTGGAACTCATTAAGACCTACCCCTACCTCACGGACAGAGCTGCTTACTGTCTCCACAGAGCCATTGGCATCTGAGACCTGCAGCGTGTAGCGTCCTTTAGGGAGATTGTAGATAATGGTCTCTTCCTTCTGACTTGTAAACAAGGTCTGCTGACCTTCGTACTCTGCAGGGTATGCTGTCAACTTGACTGTGTAAGGAGCTTTACCTCTAGAGAGGGTTAGCCTTACTTGACCAGTTCCTCCACGGAATCCCTTAATAGTGGCGCGAGTTGTGGAGCGAACACTAAGCTGCGCCTCTGCCGTGGTAGGTATCAGGCAGAGCGCAGAGATGACGAGGAGGAGACTCCATATAGTGCGCACTAGTGTCGTGCTGTTGTATTGCTTCATAGCCTATATCTGTTTATAGGTGAGGTTTCTTGATAGTGAGTGTATCTGTATAGATGCGATAGTTGCGAGCTTGCCTCTACTCATCAAAGGCTTCGCCATTGCCTGCGGGTGGTTGTACATCCTGTGGGGTCAGCGTTATCTTGTAGAGACGATTGCGGTAGACACTCTTGTCTGATGGATCAAACGAGCCTGGAATACGCTTTACGTAGTCTTCGCCCCTGTCCTTATTGTTCTCACGATTCTTGATATTTAGGACATCAAAGTAGCATTTTGTCTCGGCTCGTAACTGATGATTGTTCGAAGCTATATCCAACCACGGACGGAAGCCACTATAATGATACCATATAAACCATAGGTAAAGAGGCTTCACAGTCTCATCAGGTCCCTCGGGCACGAGCTTCTCGGGGATATAGAAGTACATCCTATAGTCCAGCAGGTAGCCACCACCCATAGGTACACCCTCTTTCCGAACCTTTTCAGCTATTTTGTCATAGCCAATGATAAAGCGTTTCTGTGGACCTGTACGTGCCATATATTGATCAGACTCTCTACCGAGGAAGCTAGACACGGTATCCTGAGCACTAGAGTAGTCCTGTATAGGGAAGAGACTGACATCCTTAGGCATATCATAAATATGAGGTCCATAGGGGTGCTGAAATCTCCAAGGGCCTATCCATTTCAGTTCCTCTTTTCCATTTTCATCCCAAGAGAGCCATATACACTTCTTGTAGATTAACTCGACCTTGGCAAAGGTGCGCAAGAGTTCAATACCTGTCGTACGACCATAAGGATTAGGGAGCTGGATCTGGCGCGGATGGTCCTTGGTACCCCCCTCGGTGAAGTCTACATGCTCATACTCAGCAGTCATCGGAGAGATGACATCTATATATGGATTGCTCTGATTATAGCGTCTTCCTTGATGCGTATCACAGTAACGTCTCGTGACGGGGATGCGAATCTTCTTGAGGTCATCTAGCGTCTGTGCCTCTCTTAGTGCTTTCCTAAGTGCAGCGTCAGCCTCCTCCTCTCTTTCAAACTCTCTGTCGTAAGGCTTCTGCTCTGGGGGAATTGGGCCTGGGTTAAGGGACTGACGATTCATATAAGCTCCCTCATTGGCTACGACAACGAGGTCGTAGTAGCCTAGCTCCGAATCTGTGAGTCGGAAGGTGATCTGAGCCTTGCCACTTTTATAGTTATAGCTGATACCTTCATCTTCTGAACCTGTGCTATAATCGTATGCGGGTCTCGGAGCTAGATTGGTAAAGAAGACGTTCTTCTTGATTATTCCGTCTTGGATCAGGAAGATGCGCAGATCGTTCACATAGTCCTCACGATTCGTCTTGTCGGAGTTGATGCTATAGTCATCGCCTTGCATACGTAGCTCATCGTTGCCACTAGGAGCTAGCGAGAACGTCAGTGAGAGGTACTTGTTACCGTCATCCTCCTCCCCGAGACTGTTGTAGTCCCGCACACAGCTAGCGCAGGTGAGGAGCGCCCCCAAGACGAGGAGGAACGTATATATATGGGTGTGTCGTAGTCTATTCATAGTGATGTGACAACGTTGGTGTGTAGTATAGTGAACTTAGAGGACTATCTCGTAGGAGTGTACCATCCAGCCATTGATGAGAATCTCCACACCGTAGTGCGTGTTATCGGGCAGGCTCTTGAGGCGTATCTCTATGTCGTACTCAAACTGACACTCGGGGCGGAAGTCGTTCGTCTTGGCGAGCAGCTTCTTGAGATCGTAGGTAAAGATCTTAGCACCCGTATCGGAGCGCACGAGACTCAGCTGGGGCTTTGTCTTCGGGTCATCTAGTCGTAGCGTGCTCAGGCGGGTGCTGCGCGTCGTACCCTCGTTGGGTAGTGGCGCCTGATAGATGACATGCTTGGTGGGATTGGTCAGCTGACCCATGAAGTCGTAAGCAGCGTTGTTGTCCTCGATCTCTATATGGAGCGGATAGATGATTTTGCTGGGTAGCTCGGTAAGAGATATATCAAAGTCGTTGCTGTAGCGCGTTAAGTTTGGCGCAACGGGAATTCTTGTCGTGATACCACCTCGAGGCTTAGGACATACGACAGTGTCTGTGGCAAAGTAGAGTGGCTCGGGCAGTAATCCCATGTGTCTATCTTGCTCGTTGAGCTGAAGTGCTAGGCGGCAGTCGGGATGCTTATTGCCCGAGGCTGGTGCTAGGTCACTCATGGTGTAGTGCTGGGGAGTAGCACCCACCCAGATGGTGTAGCGATAGGTCTCCGTGCACTCGTTCGGTACAGGGATCTCTATGGCTGTGGCAGCCGTCAGGTCGGCTGGCTCTAGATGCTTGTATGCGATGATCTCTCCAGATGAGGGGATACTGATGACGATGTCCATATAGCCCGCCTTGCCTATGTAAGCTGAGTCAGACATACAGGGTGTCTGCATATAGGGTGTGAAGACCAGTATCGTGGGGCACTCGCCTCGATCATATACGAGCTTATCACAACTGACGAGTGATAAGACGAGGAGAGGCAGCAGGAGTATACTATATATAGTGTGTCGCTTCATAAGATGTAGCAGTGATTGAGAGATCAGGTGTGTCGGTGTAGGGGGAAAAGGGTCGGATCGTAAGGTTAACGATAATGGGGGGGAGACGTGTAACGATTTGTAGGGACGCTCGGAAGCGTCTAGCGGGAGGGCGTCCGTAGGTCAAACAACGATACGTATAGCCCGTTGTCTTTACGCTTTAACGCTGTAGCCTTTGATACAACGGACGCACGACCGTGCGTCCATACAAAAAGTTACTCGTCTGTCAAGTATGGACGCACGAGCGTGTGCGTCCATACTTACAGATAGAGTCTTCTGATTAGAGACCTAGCTCTATATCATAGGAGTGTACATTCCAAGGAATGACATTGACCTCTACAGCCATATAGGTTTCCTTAGGCGTGTTGAAGTCTCCAGGTACGTAAGGAGGCGTGTTGGGATCATCCTTTGGCTTAGGATCTGGGTTCTGTTGATCGGGTGTATCAGGATCCTCTGGATAGAGCGGGTTCCAGTTGAGACCGAGAGTCTTGAAGCCTGTGACACTGATATGGTAGATGTTGTTGCGATAGGCAGGTGCATCTAGCGTCTTAACGACATTATCAGGGTTGACAAAGACATGGTAAAGCACCTTACCACCCTCAAACTTGGTGTACTTCTGATTTGGCACAATCCTATCCTTAATCTTACCACCACCAACAGTTCTATTCGTGGCGTAGAAGAGACCATCCTCTCCTCTGTAGAAAGTTCCATTGCCTTTTTTGAACTGGGTTTTCTGATACTCGTTGTAGAACGCATTGTCATCAGGCGTAAACTTCGTACGAACGAGTACATAAGGAGTATTACCACGACGGAACCCTCCCGTGTAGTCAGCAACCGTCTGTCCATTTTCCCCAAACGGATGGCTAGCCTCAAAGATGAAAGCGCTGCTCTCGAGGCTCTTCTTACCGATCTCTAGAGCTGCGGTAAGATTCTCAGCGACAAGAGCTACACGAGGAGTCGTGACAGTCGCATGTAGATCACTATAGTCGTAAGTATTAGCCTGAGCCTCATAGTTGGTCAGCTTGCTCTTATCAGCAGGATCAACCAGTGGCAGGAAGCTATATCCAGGAGTGGTGATGCTACCAGCCTTATTCTTCTGCTGGCTAATGTAGAAAG
This sequence comes from Porphyromonas vaginalis, assembly GCF_958301595.1. NCBI lineage: Bacteria > Pseudomonadati > Bacteroidota > Bacteroidia > Bacteroidales > Porphyromonadaceae > Porphyromonas > Porphyromonas vaginalis. Next base: position 268,028 of record NZ_CATQJU010000001.1, read on the forward strand.
CCTTCTCACCCTGAGCTACTGCGTAGGTGATGTTTTCGATTTTACCTAGCACAGTACCATCTTGGAGTTTGATCTCATAGCTAGGCTTTGTTGTCGTTAGGATCACACGTGCTACAACACGCTTGACATTCACCTTGGCGAGGTTCTTAGGACCTTGTTTAGCCTCCTCCTTGGTGACACCATCCTCGATCGTGATATTACACTCAGCAGAGTTAGACATCATGATGACATCCTCCTTCTTTCCGTTTGCACGAGCTACCTGAGCCGTTGTCATACCCTCGACAGCCTTAGCATAAGCCTCGTTGAAGTGAGCTGGCATAGACTTCTCAAGAGTCGTGGTGATTGCCTCAGGAGCATTGATGAGGGCATAAACCTTCTTTGCGCCTGGGGTGGTAAGGATAGCGTTCTTAGGCTTGATGGAAATGTTTGCATCATCTGTAGCCTTGACAATATCAAAGTCAGCCATCGTGTATTGACCATAGGAGACCTCGCCGTTACCAACGACATAGACGGCAATAGTCTCGATGGCATCCTTGCCATTCCAAGTGCCCTTAAGGTTAAACTCATCATCAGTATCGCCCGTACCAGCGCGCAGGCTAGACTGTAGGTTGATCGCTACGCTTACGTAGGTCGAACCTTCGTTCTGAGGCTTCTCTGGCTCCTTTTTGCAGGAAGTTAGAGCTACTAGACCGATCGTTAGTAGGCCTAGCAGTGTTCTTACTGTTCTGTTCATTGTTTGTTTGTTATTTGATTGATATAAAGATTCTTCGATGTGTCACCGAAATAGATTCGTTTAAGGGAATACCCGATGCAAAGGTAGGCATAATATATCGAATACTCCTTTTAGCGACTTGACATATTCGGTATTTCTTTTGACATATTCGGTATTTCCTCGTAGAAATAGAGATTAGAGGCTAGAGATTAGAAGTTAGAGAGCGGAGTGATCGGAGCCATCGGAGCTATCAGAGCTATCAGAACCATCGGAACTCTAACTTCTAACCTCTAAGCTCTAATCTCTAACCTCTAATCTCTAACCTCTAATCTCTAATTTCTCAGATCGCTGGGAGGCTCATGCCGGTGATGCGTCGGTAGAGGTCTAGCGCGTAGGGATCGGTCATGCCGGAGATGTAGTCGAGCGTGCACTGGAGCTTGCCGTAGATCGACTCTTCGTGCAGGTTGTACTGACTACTCACCAGCGAGAGGAGCGTACGACTATACGCATCATCAGGATGTAGGAGCGATTGCATCAGTTTGTCGATCAGCTCAGAGAAGATCCGATGCCCCGCCAGCTCTACGTCTATCACCGCTCGCGCCGTGTAGATCTCACTCTGCGCCACCTCGCTATTGGCTCGGTAAGCTGCATAGAGCCTCTCGGGCATTCGACTAACCAGCGTCCCCGCAAAAGCACCACACAGTATCTCCTCCTCATGCTCTATGAAGACCTCGGCACACGCCTCCACGAGGATATTGATCGCCTTGGCTCTCAGGTAAGCGATCCGCTCGTTGCGGTCGCCGATAGTCTCCAGCGTTGCCAGCGCATGGTCGTGACCATCTGCGGGGAAGTAGCGCAGGAGCAGATCCACCGTACGCTCGTAGCTCAAGATACGCAGCTTATATGCATCCTCCACATCCATCACCTGATAGCATATATCGTCGGCGGCCTCCACGAGGTAGACCAGCGGGTGACGCACGTAGTGCCCCGTGGCGGGATCTACGGGCAGGATGCCTAGGTAGTTCGCCACATCGAGGTAGGCTGCCTGCTCCGACTGGAAATAGCCGAACTTTCCGCTCTCAGGCGCCCTAGCCGACGACCAGGGGTACTTGACAATAGCTGCCAGTGTGGTGTAGGTTAAAGCAAAGCCCCCAGGGCGGCGCCCCTCAAACTGATGGGTCAGCAGGCGAAAGCCATTGGCATTACCCTCGAAATAAGCGAAGTCCTCCCACGAGTGCCCCTCCCCTACTACGGCATCATACCATTGGCGACCGTTGCCCTCGGTAAAGTAAGCCCGGATCGCCCGCTCGCCACTGTGCCCGAAGGGAGGATTGCCCATATCGTGTGCCAGACAGGCCGCCGAGACGACCGTAGCGATGCTCCCCCGATGAGGCGTATCCTGGTTGTCCGTCAGGCGGCTCGCTATATAGTTGCCCAGACTACGCCCCACGCAGCTCACCTCCAGACTATGCGTCAGACGGTTGTGCACGAAGATACTCTTCGGCAGCGGGAAGATCTGCGCTTTGTTTTGTAGCCTGCGAAATGGTGCCGAGAAGATCAGACGATCGTAGTCCCGGTCAAACTCCGTACGCATCTCCATGCCCCCACCTAGTGCGCCAGCTCGCACAGGCTCTGGCGCTCCAAAGCGTCGGTTAGAGATCAGCTGATCCCAATTCATCCTACTCATTATTATATATAGTGTATCTATTGTCTTTGAGAGAAGAGTGTTCTGAAGGCGTGATCCACCCGATCACACGGCACGATCTCTATGTCGTAGTTTCGCTGTTGCAGGCTCTTAGCATTCGCCTTGGGGATCAGTATCCGCGTGAAGCCCAGTCGGTGCGCCTCCGCTATGCGTCGCTCTATGCGACTCACGGCACGTATCTCGCCCGCCAGTCCCACCTCGCCCGTCATGCAGGTCTTCGAGGGCACGGCTATGTCCAGATTGGAGGAGAGTACGGCACAGAGCACCGCCAGATCCACGGCGGTATCGTTGATCTTGATACCGCCCGTGATATTGAGGAAAACGTCTTTCTGTATGAGCTTGAAGCCGGCCCGCTTCTCCAAAACGGCCAACAGCATGTTGAGTCGCCTCAGGTCAAAGCCCGTAGTGGACCGCTGCGGGTTATTGTAAATAGCCGAACTAACCAAAGCTTGCGTCTCGATCATGATCGGGCGGATACCCTCCACGGCACAGGCGACCACGACCCCACTGAGCCCCTCCGTATTGCCCGAGATAAGGTGCTCCGAGGGATTGCTCACAGCGACCAGTCCCGAGCTATTCATCTCGTAGATGCCAAGATCGTCGGTAGAGCCAAAGCGGTTCTTATGGCTACGCAAGATGCGGTAGAGATGCTGCTTGTCGCCCTCAAACTGCAAGACCGTGTCTACCGTATGCTCCAAGATCTTCGGGCCCGCTATGGAGCCCTCTTTGTTGATATGCCCAATGACAATCACGAGGATGCCGCTGCTCTTGGCAAAGTGCAGGAGCAGGTTGGCGCACTCCTTAATCTGACTGATGGATCCAGGCGAAGAGTCGGAGCGTGCAGTCGTGACGGTCTGAATACTGTCGATGACCAGCAGGTCGGGTACTATCTGCAGAGCCTTCAGGAGTATGTTGTCCAGGTCGGTGTCGCAGTAGATGAGGCACTGCTCCGAGTGTATGCCGATGCGGTCGGCACGCAGCTTGAGCTGCTGGGCACTCTCCTCGCCCGATACGTAGAGCGTCTTGAGCTCTGGGCAGCGCAGCACGGTCTGAAAGATCAACGTAGACTTACCAATACCCGGCTCGCCACCCAGCAAGGTAAAGGAGCCTTGCACCAGGCCGCCACCGAGAAGGCGGTTTAGCTCCTCGTCGTGCAGATCTACTCGACTCTCCTCGCTTCCCTCGATCAGTTGTATGGGACGCACCTCCTCCGAGTGGAGCCCATCCCACGTAGCACCCTCATGGATCTGCTTGAGCTTGCGCTGTATCTCCTGCGCTGGTGTCGAGCGCCCTGAGGTCGTCTCCGGCTGCGCCAGCTCCTCCTCGATCGTGTTCCACTCTTGGCACTCGTTGCACTGGCCTTGCCAGCGACTGTAGGTAGCACCACAGGCACTACACTTATATATAGTCTTAACCTTTGCCATCTGCTATGCTCGCTCTAGAGGACATGTGGAGCAGCGCAGCAAGCCACCCTGCTTAGAGATCTCACTATAAGGCACCTCCTCAACGGTCATGCCAGCCACCTCACGGAGGTAACGCTGCAGACGCTCGGCACCCGCCTCAACACAGACCACTTCGGGAGAGAGGGAGAAGAAGTTCGTATGCATCTCGACAGCCTCCTCAGCGGTGATGGTCAGTAGCTTGTCCTGTCCAAAAACCTCGCCAATGATCCCGCGAGCCTCTCTGGAAGCGACTCCCTCGGGATAAAAGACGGCGAAGCCACGCCCCACGGGCTGAAAGGCGCAGTCTAGGTGCAGCACACCACGCAGAGGATCCTGGTCATGCTTGTATAGTGGTACGGGTACGATGCGCTTGTGCGGGAAGAACTCACGGAAGAAGTCCACCGCGCGATCATTGGTCCTCGTAGTCTTGAACTGCCCAAAAGCTCCTGGCTCGCAACAGCCCACGAAGAGGATGTCATCATAGAGGATCACGTCGCCCCCCTCGACACGTACCTCGGCGGGCAGATGTAGCACGCTACTCGGCTCGAAGAGATCGTAGATCGATGCAAACGCATCTACCTCTCGTCTCCTGTCGGGGATCATGTGTGCCACAAAAAGGTGCTCATCGATCACGAAAGAGACATCTCGCGCGAAGATCTGATTGCACGCCTCTATTGGCTCAGGACGATACACCTCCACGCCGTGGCGCTGTAGGATAGCGAGGAATCCCTCCATCTCACGTACCACCGCCTGCTCCGTGGGGTAGTCTCCCCGCAACACCGCTTGGTAGCTCTTAGCGTCGTAGGTCTCCTCAAGTGTCGGTGGCGTACCGAGCGCATGAGGCAGCCCGAGTACGACTTTGCGGAGCTGGTTCGTTTCGTTGGTTACGTGAGGGGTGAGTCGTTTATGTTGTTTGTCCATCATATCAGTTGCTTAGTGGCTCCCTGCGCAGCAGATGTGCGGGGAGCTCTATTCTTTCTCTGACAAATATAGGGAAAAGTGAGAAGTTAGAGATCAGAGCGATCGGAGAGTTGTCGTGAGATGTGCGCAAGCGGATAAGTTGCAGGAGCATGCGCTATCTCTTGATTTTGTATTACCTTTGCGGTACGAGGGTGTGTCGTCCCTATGGGGGTGACTTCTCCGACCCTTCGTTGTCAAGTATCACCTTAGATAGTAATCATAAGTATATGAAAGGTTTCAATCCCATAGGTAGTCTGGTAGTCCTCATTGGGGCTCTTGTACTCATCATCCCCGCTCTGCTAGATAAGGGAGGAAATATGTTCAATCTCATTGGCTGTGTCGTGATGATTGCTGGATTTCTCCTACACATCTTCCTAAATAAGCGGATTACAACTATCAAGGAGTAACCTCTCCAAGTGCCTGACTTGGCACGGACTCCTGCCCTAGTATACAGCCCCATGGCTATCGTCGAGGGCTTGCCTTGCTCATACGTAAGACAAGTCTCTCTCGTTCGTATATAAGGTCACCCTTAGTCATCCACCCCGCTCAGTCTATGTACTACAATAAGGCGATCCTAATAGGCTTCGTAGGCGCAGACCCCAACGTACACTATTCGCGTCGGGGAAGCTGCCAGGCTACGCTACGCCTTGCGACCTCTGTATCGGGCTACACGAAGCGTGATGGCACGCAGATACCAGAGCGTACAGAGTGGCACACGGTGGTGATCTTCGGCACGCTGGCGCAGTTTGTCGAGCGATGGGTGCGCAAGGGGTCGCATCTTCTCGTGGAGGGCGAGATACGCTACAACAACTACACCGATCGCCAGGGACAAGCACAGGCTCGTACAGAGATTTGGGCGGACAAGGTCACCTTTGTAGATCGTCCCAAGCAGGGCGGTAGTCAGGAGGGAGCCTCTGCTCGCTCCACAGCCGAGCCTCCAGCATCAAAGCCCGACACGCAAGGAGCGAGCGCACATGGTCAGCAATAGCATAAGTCACAACAATAGTAGCAATGGGTGATGCCTTCTTATTAAGTCTTTTCGGGGGAATTGTGTACAGCAATCCAATCGTTTGGATAGATGCTATACCGCTCTTGATCATCCTCGTCTTACTGCTTTGTTCCGCCTTTATGTCGAGCAATGAGGTGGCTTTCTTTTCGCTCACCCCACAAGAGGTGCAGCAGATCAAAGAGCAGGAGCACCCCAACGACCCGCGCTTACTACGACTCCTATCGCACTCGGAGCAACTGCTGGCGACCATCTTGATCGGCAATAATGCGGTCAACGTGGCGATCACGATCCTCTGCGCGTGGTTTGTGGGAGAGCACTGGGACTTCTCGGCCAATCGTGTTGCTGGCTTTATCATCCAGACGGTCCTGATCACCTTCCTGCTCCTACTCTTTGGCGAAATCATCCCTAAGATCTACGCTCAGCGTCACCCGCTCTCCTTCATACGGATGACGGCTCCAGCCGTGTCTGCCCTTTACAAAGGGATCGCTTGGTGCTCCAAGGGCTTGATCAAAACCTCTAAGCTCCTCGGATCTAATGCGAAGAAGGGGCACGAACTCTCTGTCGATGATCTTTCGGAGGCTGTCGCACTCACGACCGAGGGGGACAATAAGGAGACGGAGATGATCCATGAGATTGTCAAGTTTTACCACAAGACGGCCGACGAGATCATGGTGCCGCGTGTCGATATGGTTGGCGTCAACTACCACTGGGCTTATCATCAGACGCTGAACTATGCGGTCGACACGGGCTACTCACGACTACCTGTCTATGACGGGTCGCAGGACACAATCCGAGGGGTGCTCTATGTCAAGGACCTCCTGCCTCACATGCACGAGGAGGACACCTTCCCCTGGCAAAAGATCATCCGGCAAGCTTACTTCGTACCTGAGAATAAGAAGATCGACACCCTGCTGGAGGAGTTGCAACAGGAGCGTATTCACATGGCGATCGTGATCGACGAGTTTGGCGGGACCTCAGGACTGATCACGCTCGAGGACATCCTCGAGGAGATCGTCGGTGAGATCGTCGACGAATACGATGATGAGGATCCGCCTTACGTACGGCTTGCCGAGGGGGTCTATCTGATCGATGGCGGTATGTCGCTGATCGATCTCTGCAAGCTGCTAGATGTAGAGCCTGAGTACTTTGCACCACACTACGAGGAGGTTGATACGGTTGGGGGCTTGTACCTAGAGGTGCTCCAAGAGATTCCTCAGGTGGGTCAGCAGATAACGATCTCAGACATTGACTTCACCGTAACGCGCATGGACCGCCACCGTATCATGCAGCTCAAGATGCGTCTGCATCCCAAAGAGCAGGACGAGACGCAGAGCAATAGTCCTACAGAGCCTCAGGCGTGATCTACTCACAGCTAGACCTCCCGCTAGGAGGGACACTCTACGTCGCAGAGCTACCCTCTAGCATCGTCCCCAGCCTATCTAACTACCGCTCGCTGACGCAGCAGCTCCTCGACGAGATCGCCCCGAGAGAGACTTCCTGGCGATTGACGCACCTCCCCACGGGTGCTCCCCGCCTTGATGCGCCTGACCGTGATTATAGTATCTCCCTATCCCACAGCGGGAGCTACGTTGCCCTCGTCCTCTGCGAGGGGCAGCACGGTATCGGTGTAGATCTACAGATCGCCAGTGATAAGTTGCCACAGATAGCTCCGAGGTTTATGTCTCCCGCTGAGCTGGCTCACTATCATCACCTGCTCACAGCTGAGGAGCCTCAAGCCGCTCGCGAATGGCTCTACACGGTGTGGGGACTCAAGGAGGCTGCCTACAAAGCCTACCCACCAAAGGTCCAGCGACACCTAGCAACCAACTACATTGTCTCGCCACCCGACTACTCCGTCTCTGCTAGCCGGAGTAGTGACAAAGGGAGCGACTCGATCACCCGTTACACCATCTGTGCCGACGAAGGGGATGACCGCCCCACCCTCCTCACGGGCTACCGCCTTCGTAGCATCACGACAGCTCCATACCACCTCACCTATGTGCTAGACTCAGGAGGTGCCGTCCTACCGGCTGAGTAACTGGAACTGCTCGCTTTCCTCCCGTCAAAAGCTCGTCACCCGTACAAGAGCTCGCCAAGCGCATCTCTAGCAACCACCATTTGTCCCAACATTTCGAGAGCTCCGAGGTCGGGCAAATCCAACGCTAGCTCATTACAATAATTTAGAGCAGACTACATATCGATACAACGCTATGTCGGGGAAAACTGATTTCCACGTGGATATTTCGAAATCTCCACGTGGAGAATAAAAAATTCTTCGGAGGAATGAAATGAAACTTCGGAAGAATCAAATGAAACTTCGGAGGAATCAAAACGCCCCCACGTGGAAAATAAAAAATATCCATGTGGAGATTTGAGACTTTCCACGTGGATATTCGAGAAAGGAGGGGATCGGACGAATTTCCCCGTAAAGATATGTAAATAGAGATTAGAGGTTAGAAGTTAGAGATCCGATCACTCTGATAGCTCCGATGGTTCCGATAGCTAACAGCCAATAGCTAACAGCCAACAGCCAATCCATGGTTGACACATTATATATAGTGACCTCATTGATGCCTCGATTGTCGCTCATGTGTAGCTTCTGACAGAGCGATTATAGTGCGTCAGCCCTGAGATGCGAGGTCGGGCTGCTTGTTTATTCAATTAAATGTTGTATCTTTGCACCACGAACGGCACGAAGGGGGCATTCTTCCCTACGATGTACCGTTCGGAAGCTTCGGGGTGTAGCGCAGTCCGGTTAGCGCACCTGCTTTGGGAGCAGGGGGTCCCAGGTTCGAATCCTGGTACCCCGACTAAAAAGCTAAAACATTTACAGAGTGGCACTTGTCACTCTGTTTTTGTTTATAGAGGGTACGACAAGGTGGATTGTCTAACTATCTAACCGCTTTGAGACATGTATACAGGAAAACAATATAGATACGCTCTAGCTCGTGTGGAGACACTTCTACCTCGTATGGAGGATGAGACAATAAGTGAGCCCGAAGAGCAGGAGTTGGCGATTATGAGTGATGTGGTCGCTTCTTACGAGGAGGAGCATTATCCGCTAGAGAGCCTAACGCTGGGCGAACTAATCAGCTATGCCCTCAAGGAGCAGGGCAAGTCTCAGGCAGAGCTAGCCCGCGAACTGGGTGTCTCTCCATCTCGTGTGAGTGACTTCGTCAATGACAAGAGCGAGCCATCGCTCTCGCTAACGGGGCGCATCTGCCAGGTGCTAGGACTCTCCGCCGAGCTGGTTCTAGGCTGTGTCACACCTGCCTATGCGTAGCTGGTTGGCTGTTAGCCATTAGCTAGGGACACTAGTGCTACTAGGATCTAACTTCTAACCTCTAATCTCTAACCTCTATCTCCCTCCCCCTCTAATCTCTTTTTCGTACCTTTGATCCTACAAGAGAGACTATAAAGAAATGACAAACGATACTTCTACCCAGCGTGATACTGCGGCGGTCGGCTACGACAAGAAGGTAGCCGTCGTAGGTGCCGGCTCCATGGGGCGCAGCATAGCCATCTGCCTGGCCATGCACCATATACCTACCGTCATACAAGCACGATCTCTGGATCGTCAGAAGCGGGCTATCCCACTTCTCGAGCAGTCACTGGCGGAGTGTGGCGAACTCTTCGACTGGAGCAAAGAGCAGCAGCAGGAGTTGCTCAGTCGCATCAAGGTGACTGTGGACAATGCCGACATTGTCTCGGCCAACCTCGTCATAGAGGCGACCAGTGGTACCCTAGAGGAGCACAAAGACCTCTACCGCGACCTCGATGCTGTCCTCAGCGAGGGGACGATCATAGCTTCGATCACTTCGTCGATCAGCATCACGGAGCTAGGCAACGCTACACAGCGTCCGTCGCTGGTGGCGGGGATGCACTTCTTCAACCCCGTGCCGCTCATCGACCTTGTCGAGATCGTCTCGTCACAGCACACTTCGCAAGAGACACTTGAGCAGATCCAAGAGCTGTGCGATGCGATGGGCAAAGAGACAGTCTACGTCGAGGACTCGCCCGGCTACATCGTCAATCGTATGCTCATCCCGATGATCAACGAGGCGATCACCGAGCTGGCTCAAGGTATCGGCTCTATCGAAGACATAGACCGTGCGATGCGCATCGGCGCTAGTCACCCGATGGGTCCGCTAGAGCTGGCAGACTGGATCGGGCTAGACACTTGTCTGGAGATCTTGGAGGGGCTCTTTGCGGAGTTTATGGACAGCAAGTATCGTCCGCACCCGCTACTACGCCGGAAGGTTCGCGCCGGACAGCTCGGTCGCAAGGTCGGCGTGGGCTTCTACCGCTACTCCCCAGAGGAAGAGGAATAGTCGTAATAGTAGATCCGTTTTTTTGCACTAAGCTTGAGATGCAAGTCAAGATCCTCGGCTGTGGCTCTGCACGTCCCACACGGCATCATCTCCCCTCGGCACAAGTACTGACCGTCGCAGGGCATCACTACCTGATAGATGCTGGCGAAGGGGCTCAGCACTCGCTCATCCTGGCGGGCTATAAGATCACGCAGCTGGAGGCACTCTTTATCTCGCACGCTCATGGGGATCATTGCTTCGGACTGCCAGGGCTGCTCACCTCGATGGCACACGTAGGGCGCACGAAACCGCTCACCATCGTGACGACAGCCGAGGTGGCTGAGTACATACGCTACATCGAGGAGCATCACATCGAGGAGAGTCCCTACGAACTTTCCGTAGTCGTAGCTCCGAGCGACGAGGTATCCCGCACTATCTACTCCGACCCTTGGCTGCAGGTCGACACGTTGCCGCTGCGGCACCGCACGAGCGCCATCGGCTTCCTCTGCCGTGAGCACTGTATGCCGAGGAGGATAGACCCTGCGGCTACCGACTTTTATCAAATCCCCCACACCGCTATGCATGCCCTGCAAATGGGGCTAGACTACGTACCTCAAGGTGGCGGGCGCATCATCCCCAATCGTGAGCTGACGAAGCCGGGGCGCCCATCTCGCGCCTACGCTTATCTCTCAGACACGCTCCCAGCATGGCATCTGGTAGAGCAGATACGAGGCGTGGACCTCCTCTACCATGAGAGCACTTACAGCGATGAGTTTTGTGACCGTGCGGAGGCTTACGGGCACTCGACAGCACGACAAGCTGCTGAGGTGGCCGAGGCGGCCGAGGTGGGTCAACTGCTCTTAGGGCACTACTCAGGTCGCTATGACGACCTGTCCACATTGCTTAGTGAGGCTCAAGAGGTCTTTCCCAATAGCTATGCAACCCAAGAGGGAGATCTATACGAAGTATAATGCTTTGCTCGAAACACAATTGACAGAACCATGAGTAGCCGCATCAAAAGTCTCTTTAAGGATACCGTCATCTACGGAGCAACGACCATGCTTAGTCGTTTCCTCGGCTGGGCACTCTTCCCACTCTATGTGTATCAGCTGCCCTCGCCTGCCGACTACGGTATCGTGACCAATCTGTATGCGTGGGTAGCCCTGCTCCTGATCCTCCTAACGTATGGAATGGAGACGGGCTTCTTCCGCTTTAGCCGTGAGGGTGACGGGCGCAAGGTGTATGCCAATAGTTTGCGTACGCTAGGCACCAGTTCGCTGCTCTTCCTCGTCTTGGGCTTGCTCTTCGTCAAGCCGATCGGAGCAGCTCTCGGATATGCGGACATGCTGCGCCCCGTGGCGATGCTCATTGTGATCGTGGCGATCGATGCCTTCACCAGTATCCCCTTTGCTTATCTGCGCTACACCAATCAAGCCTTGCGCTATGGCTTGATCAAGATCGGCTACGTACTCCTGACGGTGGCGCTCAACCTCTTCTTCCTATTGGTCTGCCCTTGGCTCCAGAGGGTGGCTCCCGGAGCGGTCAACTGGTGGTACGAACCTGGGCTAGGTGTCGAGTATATCTTCCTCTCGAACATGATCGCCAATATCATCCTCCTACTGGTCTTGATCCCCATTATGAAGCAGGCGCGTGGCGGAGGTCGCTTCGACTGGGGGCTACTTCGCCGCATGCTCCACTACTCGCTGCCGATGGTCTTGCTCGGCATCGCGGGCAACTTCAACAAGATGGCGGACAAGATCATCTTCCCCTTGCTCTTTGAGGATCAAACCTTTGCCAATACACAGCTTGGCATCTATAGTGCGGGGTACAAGATAGCGGTCGTCATCGTCATGTTTACACAAGCCTTCCGCTTTGCTTACGAGCCCTTTATCTTCCAGCGAGGCAAGGAGGGCGAACTCACGGCAGACGAAGAGGCAGCCGCAGAGCGCGAGCGACGCATCACCTATGCGAAAGCAATGCACTACTACCTGCTCTCGGCGATCTTTATCTACGTCGCCGTGATGTGCTACCTCGACCTGCTCAAGGTGCTGATCAGTCCCGCCTACTACGACGGGCTACAGGTCGTACCCTACGTGATGCTCGGGGAGGTACTCTTCGGCATCTACTACAATCTATCGCTCTGGTACAAGCTGACCGACCGCACCTACTGGGGTGGCATCATCTCCACGGCCGGCTGTCTGCTCACGGTGGCGATCATCGTGTGGGGCGCACCGCACTGGGGCTTTATGGCGTGTGCCTATGCTTCGGTCGTGAGCAACCTCCTACTGGTCCTCGTCTCCTACTTCCTCGGCCGCAAGTACTACCCCGTACCGTACCAACTGGGAGCGACGGCTGGTTATTTCGTCGTGGGTGCCATCGCCGTGGGGCTAGTCTTGTGGATCTATGGTGCAATGCCTGCGATGTGGCTGCGCCTGCTACTCAGCACCGTGGTCTTAGTCGCACTCACTGGGTATATCGTCTGGCGCGAGCAGCTGGTCAAGGCATTTGCCCCGATCTTACGCCGTCTGCGCCACAAAGCGGATCGATAAAAGCCCGTAAGGTCATAGAGAGAAGGCTCAATCGCTACACAAAAGCGGTTGAGCCTTCTCTTTTTTGCAGTCTAAGCTCCTTTCACTACAAAGGCATCTGTAGCTTATGTCGCAAGCCACAGCGGAGCTAAGACCGTTTGAAGCGGATTACCGAAACATTCGTATCGCACTGAACTTATGTCACATACGAGTTCCAAAACTTGTTCCACTCTTGGAACTTTTTAGTTCCAAGGGGGGAACTCTTCAGTTCCAACGGAGGAACTTTTTAGTTCCAAGGGAGGAACTTTTCGGTTCCAAGGGAGGAATCCGAGAGAATGTGGCTCAATATTGCCAAGGAGTCAAAGAATTCACTATCTTTGTGTATCCACACGGGAGGAGTGTCGCAACAAGCTACGAGCTTGGCAGGCCGCCCGTAACATACAGTTTACATACCTATATAGACAGATTGATTATGATTAATGATTTCGCAAGTTGGCTGACACCAGGCCAGAGTGTTCTTATCGTATCGAAGGATAGATCCTTCAGAGGCACCTTCCAAGCAGTTTGTGGCGACTACATAGTCCTCGAGAGTCGTCGTGGTGACCAGCACTTCATCCGTGAGGAGCTGATCGAGTCCTTTACGGTTTACAACAGGAGAGAGAGGACTGCTAACAGAGAGACAGAGGCTATCGACGAAGAGATGCCACTGACCGAAGCAAGTAGCGAGACGACGCAGTCAGACGAGGAGGCGATAGAGAGCTTGCTCGCCCCGCTCGAAGGCGCGATAGACAAGGACAAGCCCTACATGTACAAGCCTGGCGATCGCATCCCGCTACCTAATAAAAATCAGCTCAAGTCGCATGCCTCTAGACAACAGAAGTCGGGGCCTAATCGATACCCGCGCAACTCTGCCGACAAACCTACCCTAAGCGAAATCCTAGACGAGATAGAGGCTAATGAGGATCGCAGTGTGATACCTGCCGAAGACCTCCTCTTAGTACGTCCCGCAGGAACGATCAAGATGCGGGAAAACATGAAGAAATACGGCTTTATCGAGGCTTTTGATGAGGAGAAGACAAACTACTGGTTCCCCTTTAATACACTGACCGACGAAGACCTCAGCGTGACGGACGAGGTGGTCTTTTGCAAAGGGTCAAACGAGAAGGGCTTCACCGCCAGCGGTATCGCTTCGCCAGGCACCATACACCGTCTGCTACTCCTCGTGGATCATATCTTGACGACGAGATACTACAACTTCCCGATCGTGCTACCGCTCCTCGAGGCAATGCTGGAGCAGTACCCAGAAAACAAGAGCATCCAGGATAAGTATCAGGAGGTCAAGGAGAGACAGGAGAGCTACAGCAAGCGCAAGGGCAGTGCTGAGTGATCTACTCGCTATAACGCTACAGACTTATGAGACCCTTATATCAGCTTACAGCACTACTTGTGGCACTACTCGCTGTGTGTAGTTGCTCGGGCGGTGGTGGTAGCACCTTTACTCAGGCTAGTGGCAAGCCAAACGAGGTGATGCTCGTCATGGATCGTGACTACCTAGCAGACTCTGTCGGCACGGCTGTCAAGGATATGCTGCGAAGCTATGTACCCGCCATGCCTCAGGTCGAGGAGCAGATGGACGTGACGACGGTTGATCCGAAAGACTTTGACACCTTCCTCCGCTACGTGCGCAACATACTGATCGTCGACATCGATGCGGGACGATATACGCAGAACAGTGTCAAGTTCGCTTACGACCAGTGGGCGCACGGGCAGATCGTGGTGACGATACAGAGTCCCTCGCCTGACTCGGTCTGCTACCTCATGGCAGATCGTGGACGTGCTGTGCTCAACCTATTCGTACGCCACGAGCTGGCAGTACAAGCGAGCAACTTGGTGAAGAACTTTAGCCGCACGGCTGACCAGCTAGCCGTAAAGCATCTCGGCTACCATCTCAATGCGCCCGAAGACATCGTCTCCTACAAGGTAGGCAAGAATTGTCTCTGGCTCTCTAACAATGCGATGCGTCGGCGCACCGACATGCTGCTCTACAAGGTGCCTTACCATGGCGAGGCACTGACAGCACCTTACCTTGTGGCTCTACGCGACTCGGTCCTCGCAGTCAATGTGCCTGGCCCTATCGAAGGGAGCCATGCGGTCACTGCGCCTCATATCTTGATGACACGACAAGTCGCCATCGAGGGGCAGCCGATGCGTACAGAGCTACGTGGACTATGGGAGCTGCGTGGCGGAGGAGCTATGGGCGGACCATTCGTACAGCACGCTTTCGTCACGCCTAGCGGAGACGAGTTGGTCGTCGCAGAGGCTTTTGTCTACCACCCCAATGAGGCTAAGCGTGATGTGATGCAGCAGGTCGAGGCGGCACTCTTCTCCGTAAGAGCTGACACGGTCGAGCAGTGGGATGCTGATCAAGTAGCACAGGCGCGCTGGACGGCCTATACAACCTATTGAACGATTTTATGACTGACAGAAGAATTGTAGTCGGGATAACCCACGGCGATATCAACGGAACGAGCTATGAGCTACTGCTCAAGCTCTTCAATCGCCATGGCGTGACCGACCTCTTTACACCTATTATATATGGATCTCCACGTATCGCCGCTTACTACAGCAAGACACTACAGATGGAGCGCGTCTCGTGGCATCTGATCACTGACGCTGAGGAGGCTGAGCCCAACGTGGTCAACGTAATCGACGTGGTGGGCGACGAGATCGACGTGACGCCTGGCAAAGTGACCGAGGCGGCGGGAGTAGCCGCTCTAGCTGCCTTAGAGCGAGCCACGAGCGACATCAACCGTGGCGCTATCGATGTGCTGGTCACCTGTCCGATCAATAAGGCAGCTATGCCACAAGACCGCTTCCCCTACAAGGGGCACACCGCCTATCTGGGCGTGGCTTGCGGACAGGGCAAAGAGCCGCTGATGATCCTCGCAGCGCCTTCGGGTTTGCGGGTCGCTTTGGTTTCGACGCATGATCCAATCAGCCAAGTGTCTAAGGTCATCACGCAGCGAAAGGTACTCAAGACTTTGGAGATACTAGACGAAGCGTTGCGCCGTGACTTCTTGATCTCTTCGCCACGCATAGCAGTCCTCGGACTCAATCCACACGCTGGTGACAATGGTCTGATCGGCTCTGAGGAGCTTGAGGTCATCGCACCGTCTATCGCCATTGCGCAGCGGGAGATGGGGATCTATGCGTTTGGTCCTTTCTCGGCCGATGGCTTTTGGGGTTCGGGAGCTTATCAGCAGTATGATGCGGTCTTGGCTATGTACCACGATCAGGGGTTAGCCCCCTTCAAGCTCCTACACCTACACGACGGGGTCAACGTGACGGCGGGACTACCCATCATACGCACCTCGCCAGACCACGGCACGGGCTACGACATCGTGATGCAGGGTGTCGCCAACGAGCAGGCACTCATGGAGTCTATCTATATGGCTATCGACCTCTACCGCCACCGCATGGCCGACGACGAGGCGCGTAGCAATGTGCTGCCTAAGCTCTACAAGAACAAACGAGGAGATAACGAGTAAATGCAAAGAGCGACAAAGGATATGGAACGCATCAACGGACTCATAGCTCGCAAAGGGATCAGACCTATGACAGATCGCATAGCCCATGAAGTGCTGGTGCGTACAGACTTTGCCGAGACTCACTACATGTCTATGCTGGCGATGCTTATGGGCATCGTCGCAGCCTTCACACTGATCGACCCGATCTCCCTATGGAGTAGTATCGTCGGCTCGGTAGTCATACTGCTGGCTCTGATCCTCAACGAGACCGCCTGGTCCATAGAGCGGCAACGTGTCACGAGACAGACGATCCCGACGCCCGGTAAGCAGACCGTCGTATGGTACACAGCGACCCCAATCGTCATACAGTTGGCACTCCTCGTCTCCTTGCCGATACGTATCAGCACCTACCCGCCACAAGAGGCTGGAGCTGCGGGCGTGTCGGGCTGGTGGTATGTAGCGCTGGCACTTATCGTTGTCGTACTCTACCTCTATCAGCTACTCATCGAGTACTTCGTCAGGTACTACCAGCGCAGCATGTCTGCACAGGTGGAGGCACAGCACTACGCTCCGCTCTTCGCCTACCGATACCAGCGGGGATATCAGGCGAATAGTCCTAAGGAGCCAGAGAGTGTACGGACCAGGCGTGCGCTCCGTCGCTTGCTCACGCTTTGGGAACTCTTACTCCCATGGCATTATCGTCTACAGTCGCTACTTTATCGACATGCCCATCAGAGTGGCGTGCCGGCTCAGTTTGTCCAGCAGATGCCTCAGTACAAGCGTGGCGTCGGCATCACGCTAGGTCTGCTCAGCAACTACAACCGCTGGATATTGCTCGTCCTGACCCTAGCCTTCCGTTGGGAGCTTTGGTATCTGGTGGTGACAGGCGTCGTCATGACGCTGATGACCCTAGGGGCGCAGCTGTACCTAGAGTCGGAGTACCGCAAGCTCTACGAGGGACTCCTCAGCAACCTACACCGCGAGGAGCAACAAGAGTCTCCACAATAGTGCTATGAGGACAAAAGACGAAACCGCAAAGCGACTAAATGTCTACAAAGCTTCGGCAGGGGCAGGCAAGACCCACACCATGACGGAATCTTTCCTGCGCCATGTCCTAAAGAAGCCTAAGAGTAGCTACCAGGAGGTGCAGGCGGTCACCTTTACCAACCTAGCGACCCGAGAGCTCAAGGAGCGATTCTTCAAGGAGCTCCACACATTGGCGGAAAAGCCTCAAGAGTCGCCTTTCTACGATAGCTTTAAGGGTGACGCTGAGCTAACCAAAAATGCACGTACGGCACTCCAGTCCATACTCTTCGACTATGGCGGGCTACGCGTCAAGACGATCGACTCCTTCTTTCAAGACATCATCCATGCGCTAGCGATCGAGCTCAAGCAGCGTCCCTCGACGCGCATCGAGCTCTCCACCGATCAGATACTCAGTCTGGCCGTAGAGCGACTCTTTGAGCAGCCCTCCGCCACCGCTCAAAAAGCTATCCAGAGCTTTCTGGTCAATCGCCAGGATAAGACTATCTACGCCCTGCGAATGAGCTTGAAGTCCTTTGCCAAGCAGCTATACAATGAGCAGGTGCAGGAGCAAGCCTTTGAGGGGAAGACGCTCTTTGATCCTCAGACTTACAACGACTTCGTCCGTGCTGTCGAGAAGCAGATCGATGTGGTGCAGGATCAGATCAGAGAGCAGGTGGAAAAAGCCCGAACGCTCGTCGATGAGGATGTCAAGCTCCCAGGTGGCAAGAACTCGCCACTGACGAGGCTCACGGATAGGACAAAGAATGAGCCGACGGTCGGTGCTACAAACTCCTATATAACCGCTACACCCTGGAATAAGTACCTGCAAAACCTCAATGTCACCGAAGCTCTCGACGAGCGCTACACCAAAGGACTCGAAATTCCCCAGCTGATCGGTATCTTCCAGACGATACTCCGCCTCTACACAGAGCTCTTTACCCTACGTACGGCGATCAAAAACGGATACGAGCTACAGCTCCTCGCAGAGATACAGACGAATGTCGACAAAGTCTCCGAAGAGCTAGGCATCACGCTCCTAGACAACGCCAAGCGACTCATCCGAACCCTCGTGAGCGGCGAGGGTAGCACCGCTTTTATCTATGAGCGGCTAGGCACCAAGCTGACGCATCACATGATCGATGAGTTTCAGGATACCAGTCGCTTTCAGTACAAAAACTTCGTTCCACTCCTTGAGGAGGCGCTGAGTAGTTCTGGCGAGGTCTTCATCGTGGGAGATGTCAAGCAGAGCATCTACCGCTTTCGCTATAGCGACCCGATGCTTCTGCAGGAAGATCTTGGCAAAGACTTCGGCGATAACCTGAATGCAGAAAACCTACCGAAGAACTGGCGTAGTGCCCCAGCGATTGTCTCCTTCAACAATCGCTTCTTCTCGCTCCTACCCTACGCCTCCGAACTCAAGCTAGAGGATTCTAAGGAGAACCCCGACGAGAGCCCCGATGAGGACCTCAACCTGATCCAAAAGGTCTACAAGCCTAAAGAGGTACACCAAGATGTGCCCGAGTCAAACATGACCAAGGTCGGCGGCGTCTTCATACATCAATGGGAGAAGATGCCCGAGACACCGCCACCAACAGCAGCAGAAGAGGACGACACCGCCAAGACGCCCCCACCAGATCCGCTCCAGACGAAGATCAACTACCTCCTCTACCATATCATCCCCTCCATACGAGCGCGCGGCTATAAGCTCTCGGACATCGCTATCCTAACGCCAAACAACGACACGCTCCAGCGCATCGCTCAGACTATCATCCAGTACAACAAAAAGCGCGAAAAGGAGGGAAACGAGCACCTGCAGCCACTCGCCTTCGTATCCCGTGAGATGCTCTCACTAGATGCCAACCCGCTCTACCGTCTCATCGTTGAGATCATGCAGAGCGTCCTAGTCAACGCGGGAGCCAGCGAGGAGCTTTACAGCAAGAGCTTCGAGCACCGACTAGCCGTAACACACTATGGCGAGCTAGCTCGTGGCCTCAGTGACTCACCCGCCCTAGACCTCGCACGCTGCTACCAAGAGGGGCTGAGTGCCTCGCTCTACGAGCTAACCTTACTGATCGTCGAGGAGCTCCGTCCCCTCATCACCTCCGCTGACCAGCCCTACATAGACGCACTCCTAGACACTGTCCAGGACTACAGCCAGGACAACTACGTAGACCCGCAGGGCTTCCTCGAGTGGCTAGAGACCCACACACCCAGACTAAGCTTAGAGACACAAGATGCCCTGCAGCTCCTCACCATACACTCGGCCAAGGGGCTCGGCTTTCCCGTCGTTTGCCTCCTTGAGTACCAGTGGAGGCTACTAGAGCATACGGATACCATCTGGTGTCGCGATGAGGAGACAATGGCTAAACTACACAAGCTCCTAGGCGAAAGCGTCGAGATCCCCGCTTTACTCCCTATCTCTCCCACCAAAGAGGCGCGAAGCACCCTCTTTCGCGAGAAGATTATTGACGAGGAGCAGCTTGCTCTCCTAGACCGCATCAATACGATCTACGTAGCGATGACACGCGCCAAGAACGAGATGCACCTCATACTCAGTGAAGACAAGGGGAAGTCGGGTACGAGTATCAACTTCGAGCGACTCATCTCTGAACTAGTCAATGAGGTCCAAAAGCCTGCCCCTGAAAAACTTAATTTATTGTCACGGGAGACGATCGATCTCCAATGCTCGGAGGACAAGGTCTTGCCGTCAGAAGATGAGGAGATCAATCAAAGGATCTTTTACTATCAGACCGATCCTACCACCACACCGCCTAAGCCTACGACAGACTCTAGCGACGCCTCACGGCTCGTCCATATACCAGGCAGAGCGCAGACAGGTGCGCTAGCCCAGCTACGCGTACATCGCTCCCAGAGCGTCGCCTATCAGACGCAAGATGCCGTGCGCAATGGTCTCTTCCTCCACGCCTTGCTGAGTGAGATCGACTATCTAGAGCACGACGAGCTACTGAAGCTACTCGATATGAAATGCCTGCAGGGACTCATCCCGCAAGAGCAGCGTGACGCTCTCGCTAAGCTACTAGAGCAGGCACTCACAGATCCCATGATAGCCGAATACTACGATCGAAGTAGTGGGTGGCAGGTGATCAATGAGCGAAGCATCGTCCGCCTCTCACAAGACGCCGAGAGCGAGGCCAGACAAGCCCGCATAGAGCGTCCCGATCGTATCCTGTACGACGACGAGGAGCAGCAAGCCGTCATCATAGACTACAAGAGTGGCGACGAGGCGCAGCAGTATACGAGTCGCCACAAGCGCCAGCTGCGTAGCTACCGCAAGGCACTCCTCGAGAGTGGCTTCCAGACAGTACGTGCCTACCTCCTCTACCTCTCTGCCGAGGGGCACCAGGTCGTCGAGGTAGACTAGCCGGAGACTGTTGCATAAAGGCGAATCGCTGTGTTGCTTTCGGGATTCGGCTTCGGTCACATACGGAGGTATGTGAGCTTCAGACCTCACCCTCAGCGCCTTGCGCTTCATCCTTTCTGCAAAGCCTAGACAATCTTGCAAGCAAGATTGTGAGACCGCATCAAGCCACCGTCCTACCCTAGCGGCAGACAATAGTTTATAGCAAAAGGTCGCCACGTATATACTACGTGACGACCTTTTGTTTTGTTATGATTGTAGTGCTCTAGAGCAAGCTCTTAGAGCATACGCTTGACTTACTCGGCAGCTGTAGCTGTCTCCTCAGCCTGAGCCTCTGGAGCCTCAGCCGTCTCAGCGCCCTCCTCAGCAGGAGCCTCAGCAGCGGGTGCTGGTGCAGGAGCAGGAGTCTCAGACTCGATGACGGCGTGATTCTCTGAGATGACGGTAAAGGTGATCGGAACGATCACATCGCGGTGCAGACGTACCTGCGCCTCGTAGTCGCCTACCTCCTTGACAGCCTTCTTGATCTGGATGATCTTGCGATCGATCTCGAAGCCCTTCTCAGCGAGAGCCTCAGCGAGCTGTATATTCGTTACAGAGCCAAAGATGACACCATACTTAGATGTCTTAGCCTTGATCTCTAGGTGTAGACCATCGATCTTCTCGCCCAGAGCTTGCGCCTCCTGCTTGATGGCTTCGAGCTTGTGAGCTCTCTGGCGTAGCTCCTCAGCAAGCATCTTCTTAGCGCTCTCGCTAGCGATGACAGCCTTCTTCTGAGGGATCAGGTAGTTGCGTCCGTAGCCGTCCTTGACGGTTACGATATCATCCTTAAAGCCTAGGTTGATAATGTCTTCTTTCAGTATTACTTCCATTGTCTTATCGGTCTCTAGGTGATGATTACTTCATAAGGTCCGTTACGAAGGGTAGCAGAGCTAGGTGACGAGCACGCTTGACAGCCTGAGCTACACGACGCTGGAACTTAAGGCTATTGCCTGTGATACGACGTGGGAGGATCTTACCCTGATCGTTGAGGAACTTCTTGAGGAACTCGGGGTCCTTGTAGTCCACATACTTGATGCCAGCCTTCTTAAAGCGGCAGTACTTCTTCTGCTGTACCTCTCCTGGGAGTGGTCTGCTATAGCGACCTCTTCTTGTTCTTGCCATGATTACTTCTCTGCTACAGGGTTACTTTTCAGTGAGCGACGCTTCTCAGCATACGCATGGTGGAACTTGTCCTGAGCGATCGTTAGGTAGCGCAGGACCGTCTCGTCACGTCTCAAGAGTGTCTCAAAGGGCTTGATCACTGAGGGCTCAGCGTCAAACTCTATGAAGTGATAAAATCCGGTAGACTTCTTCTCGATGGGATAGGCGAGCTTCTTGAGCCCCCAGTGCTCATCGTTCACAATCGTGGCACCTGCAGAGGTGAGATGTGAGGTGAACTTATCTACCGCTTCCTTCATCTGAGCATCAGACAAAACGGGAGTTAAAATGAAAACGGTTTCGTAGTGGTTCATATATAGTTAGTAAAAACGCTATTGCTTGCAAAGGTACACATATTTATTGGATAAACAAGCGACCCACCCTGCCGACCCTCCGAAAAACGCAATTTGGAGTGGGAAATACAGGCTGACGCATGATAATCACTCTGTCAGGAGCTTCACATAAGGACGATCGATGCATCAATGAGGTCACTATATATATAATGTGTCAACCATGGATTGGCTGTTGGCTGTTAGCTGTTGGCTGTTAGCTGTTGGCTGTTAGCTATTGGCTGTTAGCTATCGGAACCATCGGAGCTATCAGAGTGATCGGATCTCTAACCTCTAATCTCTAACTTCTAACCTCTAATCTCTATTTACATATCTTTACGGGGAAATTCGTCTGATCCCCTCCTTTCTCGAATATCCACGTGGGAAATCTCAAATCTCCACGTGGATATTTTTCTTTTTCCACGTGGGGGCGTTTTGATTCCTCCGAAGTTTCATTTCATTCCTCCGAAGTTTCATTTGATTCCTCCGAAGAATTTTTTATTCTCCACGTGGGCATTTCGAAATATCCACGTGGAAATCACTTTTCCACGACACGATTCCGTTTCGATATATAGTCGGCTCTAAATTATTGTTGCGAGCCAACCTCCAGTCGGAGGCACCCGACTCAAGCAACTCTTATGCGACATCCAGGTAGGGAGTCGACCTTTTCTAATGCAAAAGCACCCGACAGCTTAACATCTTCACCGCGCCGTAACATTTTCGTCACAGGGGTATAACCCATTGGCCGTAATATTGCAAACGAAAAGGAAGGCCTACCCCGACACGATCGGAGAGAGCCTCCCATTAAGATCGACAACTAACTTACTAATAGAACTATGAATAAGAGTACACTCAAGGCTTTAGTCCTCATCGCCATCGCCCTTATGACTGCTAGCTGTGCCGGCAAAGGTGGTCGGGTGACCGAGCTAGATGCAGCCGGAGCAACCTTTCCACTACCCTTCTATACCGAGGCTTTCAAAGCTTATGAGGCGCAGTCGGGTATACATGTTAATTATGGAGCCGTAGGCAGCGGTGGTGGTATCCGTAGCCTCAAGGACGAAGTGGTGCACTTTGCCGCTACCGATGCTTTTCTATCTGATGCGGAGATGGCCGAGATGCCGCGTCCGGTGGTTCACATACCGACCTGCATGGGAGCTGTCGTCATCGCTTACAACTGTCCTGAGATCTCGCAGCTAAACCTCACGGGAGAGATCATCGCCAACATTTATCTAGGCAAGATAACGCGCTGGAACGATCCGGCTATCGCTGCGATCAACCCCGACCAGAAGCTCCCCGACAAGGAGATCTCACCCGTCTATCGCTCCGATGGTAGTGGCACGACGAATGTCTTCAGCGACTATCTGACGAAGGTGAGCACCGACTGGGCTACGCAGGTGGGTACGGGCAAGTCGCTCAAGTGGCCTACCGGTATGGCTGCCAAGGGCAATCCAGGCGTCGCTGGCGTGATCGCACAGACCGATGGCGCGCTCGGATATGTAGGTAGCGAGTACAGCTTCTCCCTAGACATACCGACAGCCATGGTACAGAATCAGGCTGGCAACTTCGTCCTCCCCTCGCTCGAGTCTATCTCTGCAGCGGCGGCTGGCGAGGTGGCACCCGACACCCGTCAGATGATCACCAACTCGTCACACCCAGACGCTTATCCTATCAGCTGTCTCACCTGGCTCATCGCCTACCAAGAGATGCAGTACGACAACCACTCAGAGGCAGAAGCTGTCGAGACGGCTCGTCTACTCAACTGGATGCTGAGCGATGAGGCGCAGGCGATCACTTCGCAGATCCACTTCGCACCGCTATCCGCTGAGATGGTCGCAGCAGCCAAGGCGCAGCTGGCTAAGCTGACCTATGGCGGTAAGCCAATAGACCTAACTAGCTCTCCTAAGGAGTAGCCCCCTTATTACACCTGAAAAACAAAAAAGGAGACTGCTACGGTCTCTGTAGCAATCTCCTCACACCAAAAAAAGAACGTCTCTCCTCCCCTCTCAACAGTAGTGCCGTCTGGATAGCTCCGATTAGTTAGTGAGTCGCATCCGACCTGTACCGCTCTCTATTCGGAGGAGAGATGTCTCTTTTACCCTCCCCACCTACTCCTCATAATATAAGCTCTGCCTATAATGTCTACCCTCGTCCGTAAAGCGTCACGCCCTATCGGCGACAAGATCTTCCGCAGTCTACTCACTAGCTCTGGGCTCCTCGTGCTACTGATCTGCCTAGCGATGCTGATCAGTCTGATTAGTAACAGCACGGAGGCCTTTAGTGAGTTTGGCTTCTTTCGCTTCATCTGCTCCTCCGAGTGGGACCCCACGGCTGGGCGGGAGCAGTATGGAGCGTTGCCCTTTATCGTAGGGACCGTGGTCACCTCGATACTAGCCTTGATCCTGTGCATCCCCTTCTCGCTACCGGTGGCGCTCTTCATCGGGGAGTACTTCAAGGGTAAGCGCATCGCCGGCGTCATACGTTCGCTGACAGACCTACTGGCAGGCATCCCCTCGATCGTGTATGGTCTGTGGGGCTTCTACACACTGCGTCCGCTCATTGACATGATCGATGGGCCACAGGGCAATGGCTACGGGATCCTCACTTCGGTGCTGATACTGACCGTCATGATCATCCCCTATGCCTCGTCGCTCACGGCAGAGTTTGTCATGCTCACCCCTAAGTCGCTCAAGGAGGCTGCCTACAGTCTTGGCGCCACCCGCACGGAGGTGATCGGATCGGTCATCCTGCCTAACGCACGGAGTGGTATCGTCGCAGCTTATATCCTCGCGCTGGGACGAGCTCTCGGTGAGACGATGGCGGTAACGATGCTGATCGGTAACACGGACAAGATACCCACATCGCTCTTTGACACGGGACAGAGTATGGCCTCGCTGATCGCTAACCAGTTCAACGAGGCGCACGGACTCAAGCTCAGTTCGCTCATAGCGATCGCTCTCGTCCTCTTCCTCATCACAGCCATCATCAACGGCATTGTGAAGATTATCCTAAACAAGCAACGAGCCTAACCTGAGACCATGGCATCACTCAAAGTAAGACAGGGCTGGGACCGCACGGTCTATCTAGTCAATATCGTACTCGCCTGCATTACCGTCATACCGCTCTTTCTCATCATCGGTAAGATCGTCCTAGAGGGGTACCAGCAGATCAACTGGGACTTCTTTACCAAGACGGCACCGACAGCTGTCGAGGCGATGATGGCTAAGCGCGCCAACACGATCGAAGGCTCTCGCACGATACTCCCAGGCGGTATCGCTAATGGTATCGTCGGCACCCTCCTCATGACCCTCGTAGCCTCTATCATCGCTATCCCCATAGGGCTCCTAGGCGGTATCTATCTCTCGGAGAATAGATCCACACGCCTCGCCAATGTAGTACGCTTCGTCACGGACCTGCTACAAGGCACCCCCTCGATCGTCATCGGTATCATCGTATACGCGTGGGTGGTACTGCCGATGCGAGGCTACTCGGCTCTAGCCGGTGCTGTGGCTCTGGCGATCATGATGCTACCGCTCATCATACGCTCTACCGAGGAGACGCTGGCGAGACTGCCTAAGTCCTTCAAAGAGTCGGCACTTGCTCTCGGATGCTCCTACCGCAAGATGGTGCTCAAGATCCTCCTCCCCTCTGCTATGGGTGGTCTGCTGACAGGCATCCTGCTAGCGGTGAGTCGTATCATCGGCGAGACGGCACCGCTCATCATGACCGCTCTAGGCAGTGCCCGCATATCGTGGACGCTCGACACGCCTTCGTCGGCCGTGCCGCTACTCATCTGGGAGTTTTACAGTGACCCCAACCTTCAGGAGATGATCTGGAGCTCTTCGCTCTTTCTCCTACTCCTAGTGCTCCTTCTAAACTTTATCGCCAAGCGTATCTCCGATCGGACACGCTACTAGTAACTTCTTTTTTGTCCAAAGCATGACTCCAAACTCTATACAGACGACAACGCCCGAAGTGGTCCTCCAACTAGACAACGTAAGCATCTGGTACACTCCTGAGAAGAGTGCCGTGACCAACGTATCTGCGGAGATCTACGACCACGAGATCACCGCCATCATGGGCCCTAGTGGTTGTGGCAAGAGTACCCTGCTACGTGCCATAAACCGTATGCACGAGCTTTACCCCGGCATACGTACCGATGGGCGCATCCTCCTACAGGGAGAGAATATCTTAGAGAAAGACCCGATGGTCGTCCGTCGTATGGCGGGGATGGTCTTCCAGCAGCCGAACCCCTTCCCGACGATGAGCATCGCCGACAATGTGATGGCGGGCTACAAGCTCAACGGCATCAAGGTCTCCAAGGAGCAGCGCGAAGAGATCCTTACCACCTCTCTGCAGTCGGTCGGACTCTGGGAGGAGGTCAAGGACAGACTAGACAAGCGTGGCTCCTTCCTCTCGGGGGGACAGCAACAGCGTCTATGCATCGCTCGTGCCTTAGCACTGCGTCCTCGGCTACTCCTGATGGACGAGCCGACCTCCGCACTAGACCCGATAGCGACCAATCGCATCGAGGAGCTGATCCTAGAGCTCAAGAAGGAGATAGCCATCCTCATCGTCACACACAATATGGGGCAGGCGGCACGCATATCCGACCGCTCGATGTTTATGTATCTCGGTGAGCTGGTCGAGTATGACCGCACCGACAAGATGTTTACCAACCCCAGCGATCAGCGCACCGAGGACTACCTACAGGGCAACTTCGGATAAAACATCGTACCTTAGATCTGCCATACAGACAGACACTCACACGATCAAGTAAAAAACGTAACTGTCACAGCCTATGTCACCCAATATGGATCACCACGTCGTCCTGATCAAGGAAGACTTCAACGTACTCAACAAAGTGATCGCTCGCCAAGTAGAGATCATACAGCAGCTCCTCAGCGGGATCGTCGAGCCTGACGACTACGAGCACATCGAGATGAATGAGACGATCATAGATAGCCTAGAGGTCAAGATAAGGAGCGAGGTCATCAACGGGATCGTACTCTACACCCCTCGCGCCTCTGAGGCTAGGCGTATGTTTGCCCTGCACGATATGACCAGCTATCTAGAGCGCATCGGTGATCTGCTGCTCAATGTAGCCAACTTCACCCGTACGATCGACTCTAGCAATGGACTCTACCTCCAGTACGCTGGTACGCTACACGAGATGCTCTCGGAGACTTATCAGATGGTCACCGACGCGGTCACTTCGTTCTTTGCCGGAGACTCTGACCTCTCGCGACGAGTCATCCGTCGAGACACCCATGTAGACGATCTACACTATCAGATCAACGACTCGCTGCCCCAGGCACTCCTAGATGCGGAGCAGACTCCCGACGTAGACTCCATACAGGCTTCACTGGCAATCAGTAGCATAGCCTACAATCTGGAGCGCATCGGCGACAATGCGACAAACATCGCCGAGGCGGCTATCTTCCATTCAGAAGGCAAGAACCTACTACACGCTAAGAGTCAAAAAGTAGAGATCCCCACCGAACAAGAGCTAGATAACTATGGACAAGAAGAAGTTTAGACTACTCCTCGTTGATGATGAGGAGGACCTCCGAGAGATACTCACCTTCAACCTCGCTGGCGAGGGATACCAAGTCTCCACAGCCGCCAACGCTGAGGAGGCACTCAAGATGCCACTCGAGGAGTATCACCTACTCATCCTCGACGTGATGATGCCTGGCATGAGCGGCTTCAAGCTCGCTGAGGTCATACGACGAGACAAAAAGCTCACCACACCCATCATCTTCCTCACTGCCAAGGATACTGAAAACGATCTCCTCACGGGCTTTAACATCGGAGCCGACGACTATATGGCGAAGCCTTTCTCTATCAAAGAGCTACAGGCGCGTGTCCAAGCGGTTCTCATGCGCTCCCTGCAGGGCGGACTAGACTTCGAAGAGAGTCAGATAGAGATCGGCACGCTCCTCATTGACCTAGATACCAAGCAGGTCTTCGTTGATGGCGAGCCTATAGATCTAACCAAGAAAGAGCTCGAGATACTCATCTTACTGGCACGCGACCCCAGCAAGGTCTTCTCACGTGAGGAGATCCTCGACCGCGTGTGGCGAGAGGATGTATTCGTTATGGAGCGCACTATCGACGTACATATCACCCGCATACGCAAGAAGCTACGTGGTAGCGGAGTCAAGATCATCAACCGCTCAGGCTTCGGCTATTGCCTCGTCGAGGAGGAGGCGCAGTAGTTCCCATTTACCTAACACACCCCTATCGTTACCGTCCTAACTATGAGTCAGTACAACTATAAGTCCAAAGTCCTTATCTCCGCAGCCCTACTCTTTATCCTCTTTGGCGGGATCATCTACTTCGTACAGCGCGCCTCCGAAAAGGAGATCAAGACCAAAGCACTCGTATCATACCTCGAGCAGGCCGCCGACTGTGTCGATAGTTACATAGCGGACTACGAAGCTCACCCGCAGGTGCCAGGGCGTGACTCGCTCTCAGCCTTTAGCAACTGGCCTGATCAGAAGAATCTAGGGCACTTCTTATCCTACCTCCCGGACAATCTACGCTTTACGATCATCAACCTAAAGGGCGACGTCTACTTTGACAACGTCACCCAAGGGCCAATCCCTGAGAACCACCTCTCACGCGTAGAGCTACAGCAGGCCAACCTCAATGGCACAGGCACCTCCAAGCGGTATAGCGAGACGCTCCGTGAGGACTTCTACTACTTTGCCAAGCAGTACAAAGATCAGGGGTACTACATCCGTGTAGCTATACCCTACCATATAGACTATGTCAATTACTTTCGCTCCAATCACTTCTTCCTCCTCCTCATCGTTGGCATCTTCAGCCTAGCACTGCTGGCGGTGGTCTTCTTTACCGACCAATTCTCTCGCTCGGTGCGTAAGCTTCACGACTTTGTAGCGAAGGCGCAGGCTGGTGAGGAGTACGAGTCTGTCACTTTTCCCAAGAGTGAGATCGGAGAGCTAGGAGAGCAGCTCAAGAAGATCTTTAAGATGCTCGAAGAGAGCAATACCCGCTACGAGATCGAGCGCGAGAAGCTCATACAGCACTTCGCTAGCTCCGACGCTGGCATCTCTTTCTTTAGTGCGGAGAGCAAGTTTATCTATGCCAATAGCCACTTCATACAGAATCTCAACACCCTCGTCGACACCCCTACCTTTATCATCGACGAGCGCATCCTCGACTACCCTGAGCTTTACCAGGTCAAGACGCTTCTAGCCGACCAAGAGGCTCGCCCAGGTGCCGCTCCTCGCTCCACACGATACATCATCGACAAGGATGGGTCGCACATAGAGGTGCGCGCCCAGTTCTTCCCGGACAATAGCTTTGAGATCGTCCTGACCAATGTGACTAAGAAGGAAAACGATCGTCGCCTCAAGCACGACATGACCAATAGCATCGCCCACGAGCTACGCACGCCGGTCACTTGCGCCCGTGGTTACCTCGAGACAATACTCAACCAGCCACTCCCTGAGGAGAAGCAGCGCTACTTCATCGAGCGGACGTACAATCAGATGATCCGTCTCTCACAGCTCATCAGCGACGTCTCTATGATCACCAAGCTGGAGGAGGCGAGCGACCTCTACGCCCTGCAGGAGCTAACCCCGTACAGTGTCGTCGAGGAGGTCAAAGCAGCCCTAGAGATCAAGCTACAAGAGGCGCAGATGACCGTCTGCAATCGAATACCCGAGCAGACCACCGTACAGGCCAATCACTCGCTACTCTATGCTGTCTTTGCCAATCTAACGGAGAATAGCATCCGCTACGCTGGCTCTGGCACCACTATAGAGATCGATCAGACGATGGAGGACGAGCACTACTACTACTTCACCTTTGCCGACAACGGACCTGGCATCCCCGAGAGCGAGAGCCTGGCTAAGATCTTCGACCGCTTCTACCGCATCGATGAGGGTCGCAGTCGGGAGATGGGCGGATCAGGACTGGGCCTCTCCATCGTACGCAATGCTATCCGCTTCCACGGTGGCGAAATCTCAGCAAAGAACAGACCCACGGGAGGTCTCGAGTTCTTCTTCTCGCTAGCCAAGAGCACCCCCGACAAGACAGCCCAAGCGCACTAGTTCAGGCCGATCGTTGCGGTCGGCTCTAAGCGACACTCCTCTAGACGAAGGATAGCTTTCCAACCTTGGAAAACAAAGTTTCCAGCGTTGGAAAGGAAAGTTTCCAACCTTGGAAAAAGATATTTCCTCCCTTGGAAAAAGAAGTTTCCTCCCTTGGAAAACTATTTTTCCAAGGGAGGAGACGTTTTGGAAACTTTACAAAACGATCCGACCCCTCCGCTTCTGACTCCTATCAGATAGCGGAGAGGTCGGAACAGCTTAGTGGAGACTGTTGCAAAAGTCAACAGTCTCACAATCTTGCTCGCAAGATTGTCTAGACTTTGCAGAAAGGATGAAGCGCAAGGCGCTAAGGGTGAGGTCTGAAGGGAGCATACCTCCGTATGTGACCGAGGCCGAATCCCGAAAGCAACACAGCGATTCGCCTTTATGCAACAGTCTCTAGTGGGAAGTGAGTCGCCCTCTAGAAGCGACAACGCTAGAGCAGGTGACGCTCAGCGTGGTAAGAGGAGCGCACCAGAGGACCGCTCTCCACATGGCGGAAGCCTTTGTCTAGAGCTATCTCCCGTAGCTCGGCAAAGCGGTCAGGATGCACATACTCCTGCACGGGATAGTGGCGACGAGTGGGCTGGAGATATTGACCGAGCGTGAGGATGCTACAGTCCACCTGACGCAGATCGTCCATCGTCTCGAGGATCTCCTCCTGCGTCTCGCCTAGACCGAGCATCAGCCCCGTCTTAGCGGGTAGCCCCGCCTCAGCAATCTGTGCCAAGACGGAGAGACTGCAGTCATAAGTAGCTCGGCTGCGTACCACAGGCGTGAGCCGTCGCACGGTCTCCATATTGTGCGCCACCACCTCGGGGCGCTCCTCTAGGATCGGCGCAATGAGCTCTGCCTGCCCGTCGAAGTCGGGTATCAGCACCTCGATCGTAACGCCAGGGCACAGCTCACGTATCTGTCGTATTGTCTCGACCCAATGGGCACTGCCCTTGTCGGGCAGGTCGTCACGATCCACACTGGTGACCACCGCATGCTTGAGTCCGAGGGCGCGGACACTCTCAGCGACGTGACGAGGCTCCGCTGGATCTAGCGGTAGCGGGCGACCCGTCTCTGTATTGCAAAACTTACAAGCTCGCGTACAGACCGCACCTCCGATCATAAAGGTGGCGGTGCCTCGTGACCAGCACTCGCCTTGATTAGGACAGCGACCGCTCGTGCAGATGGTGTGCAGGCAATGCTTCTGCAGCACCGCACGCGTCTCGTCGTAGGTTACATCGCTACCAAGCTTGATCTTGAGCCACTCAGGCTTACGTATGTGGGGTTGCTTCATCAGCCTTTTTACTTCAGCTTACGATCGAGGAACTCAATGATGCGACTGTAGAGATGCTGCCTATTGTTGCCTCCATAGATGCTGTGATCCTTGTCGGTGTAGGTCGCCATCTCAAAGGGTATGTCCGCCTTGACCAGCTCGGTGGCTAGACGCATCGTGTTTTGCAGATGCACATTGTCATCAGCCGTGCCGTGGATGACAAGTAAATCGCCATGTAGATTGTGAGCGATAGACAGGACTGAGGAAGCCTCGTAGCCCTTGTTATTGACTTGTGGCGTCGCCATAAAACGCTCTGTGTAAACCGTGTCATAAAAGCGCCAATCGGTCACAGGAGCTACAGCTACACCAGCACGAAAGACCTTGCCACGGCAGAGCGACATGAGCGTATTGTACCCACCGAAACTCCAGCCAAAGATAGCAATGCGCTCTCCGTCGATATAGCTAAACTGCTTGGGCAGTGCCTCAGCAGCTGCGATCTGGTCGCTACTCTCGCGCAGACCTAGCTCACGATAGGTGCACTTGCGCCACTCGGTGCCACGGCCACCTGTACCACGTCCGTCCACACAGACGACTACATAGCCAGCCTGAGCGAGCGCATACTCCCAGCCGATGTAAAACTGATCCAGCACCTCCTGCGAATCGGGGCCACTGTACTGATGCATCACCGTGGGGTAACGCTTGCTCGCGTCAAAGTGTGGCGGGCGGATCATCCAGCCATGGAGCGTGCGTCCTGGAGCCACCTCAATGGTAAAGAACTCCTTGTCGTTGTAGTCATATCCCTTGAGTTTAGCAACCAGCTGGGCGTTGTCTTCGAGCGTACGGATCACCTTGCCCTCCTTTGCCGTGCGGATTGTCGTGATAGTAGGCGTCTTAGCATTGCTATAGCTATTGATGAAGTAACTATAGTCTTGCGTGAAGCTAGCGCGATTGATGCCAGCCTCTCCCGCTAAGACGGTCGTCTTGCCCCGTGGAGTCGTCTTGAGGACTCGTCTCTGGGTAGGCGTCTCGTCGGCAGCCTGGTAGTAGACGTTGCCCTCGCTGTCGCAGCCGTAGAAGCTGATGATGTCCCAGTTGCCCTGCGTCAGGCGCTTCTGGAGTGCTCCATTCGTACCATACTTATAGAGCTGCGTAGAGCCATCGCGCTCGCTCAGCATGACTATGCCATCGGGTACGAAGCGCATGGAGTTGATAAACTCATTGTTGATGTATCGCGGATCTTGCTCACGAAGGGTCAGACGAGGCGTACGGCTCTTCGGATTGATGCGGTACACCTTGAGGTCGTTCTGCAGACGATTGAGCGTGACGGCTGCTAGATCGCTGCCCCAACCGGTGAAGACGATGCGAGGTATGTAGCCGTCCGCATCCAGCGGTAGCTCCACACGGTCGATGCGCTTGAGCTCGAGGTTGTAGAGATGTAGTGAGACGGTAGAGTTTTCCTCGCCCACCTTGGGGTACTTGTAGACATAGTCCGTGGGATAGAGATCGTCTCCGTAGATCGGCATCGAGTAAGCCTTGACGTGACTCTCATCACTGCGTACGAAGGCTAGGAAGTCGCTCTGGGGGCTCCACTCCATCAGGCGTGTCGTGCTAAACTCCTCTTCGTACACCCAGTCGGTCGATCCGTTGATCACTTCATTGCGCTTACCATCTGTGGTGACCTGCACCTCTGAGTTGAAGTCAAACTTCTTGATGTATATATTATTGTCTCTGACGAAAGCGACCATCCGCCCGTCAGGACTGAAGGTAGGGATCATGATATCTCCCTCAGTAAGCGGCTCACAAAGGTTGCGACGCACATCGTAGTGGGTAGCGCGCATCGTGTAGGAGCGTCGATAGATCGGCTTGATGTCGGTGTAGATCAGGATGTGATGTCCCGAAGGGGCTATGTCGTAGTCCCAAATCGCCTGGAGATCGCACTCACGAGCCTTGGCAATGTCAAAGAGCGTATCGACAGCCCGTCCCGTAGCGTACTCATACTTGACGATACGCTGGTAGTCATCGCTGATGAGCGTGTAGTGCTTGCCATCGGGTAGTGAGCGAAAGCCGTTGCCAGCACCACGAGCAGCAAATGCGCCCGAGGTAACCTCAGGAAGTGTTATCTCCCTCTGCTGCTGGGCAACGAGCGTGAGTGAACAGAGGAGTATGAGGGTGGTAAAGAGAGTGCGAGTACGCATGGATTAGAGATTAGAAGTTAGAGATTAGAGATTCGAGGCAAGACCATAGCGTAGACCCCGAGAGAGAGCCTACGCTATGGTGCTATGTAAGGGGGGGGATTACTTGCGCTTGAAGGTTAGGCTAGGCTGCCCCGAAGCGTCGTGTGTAGAGTAAAGCTTGAGCGTGTTCGCTCCATCCATACGAAAGGCTTTAGCCTCCTGTAGAGCTGCTAGGAAGATACGCTCGTACATCATATTGGAGCATGCCATGCGAGTAGCCATCATGTCTCCGACCTTGATGCGACCGTCAGAGTAGACAAAGCACTCACCACCATAGCTATTGCAAGCAGCTTGACCAGAGATACTTGCTCCGCTGATGCTGATAGTAGCTGTCTGAAGCGCATCCTTATTGATCTTGATGCCATCCATGTGCGTAAGCTCCCAAGAGCTACCGTCGAGTGAGGCCAGATTGATCTTGCTACCGTTCTTACTAGAGCCGCAGCTGACGCAGAGTAGCGTAGTCAGCATGAGTAGTGCTACAAGATAGATTCTCTTCATAGTGATTCGTTTGCTATTGGTTATTCATTAGTATTGTGATAGAGACAGATGCTCTACCGATATGGGTGTGTCAAAGAATATGGATGCCGTACGGGAGAAGCGCTCCGTCTGCTCCGTCGTGTAGTAACGTGTCGTGCCACTATGCGTGAGCTGAGCGTAGACCCAGCGAGAGGATCTACGCTATGGCTATATGTCGTGACGGGCGTGGAGATTACTTGCGCTTGAAGGTTAGGCTAGGCTGCCCCGAAGCATCGTGCGTCGAGTAGAGCTTGAGTGTGTTCGCACCATCCATACGAAAGGCCTTAGCCTCCTGCAGAGCTGCTAGGAAGATACTTTCGTACATCATATTGTGACAATCCATCAGGGTAGACATCATATCTCCGATCTTGATGCGCCCGTCAGAGTGCATTATACACTCACCGCCATAGCTATTGCAAGCAGCTTGGCCAGAGATACTTGCTCCGCTGATGCTGATAGTAGCTGTCTGAAGCGCATCCTTATTGATCTTGATGCCATCCATGTGCGTAAGCTCCCAAGAGCTACCGTCGAGTGAGGCCAGATTGATCTTGCTACCGTTCTTACTAGAGCCGCAGCTGACGCAGAGTAGCGTAGTCAACATGAGTAGTGCTACAAGATAGATTCTCTTCATAGTGATTCGTTTGCTATTGGTTATTCATTAGTATTGTGATAGAGACAGATGCTCTACCGATATGGGTGTGTCAAAGAATATGGATGCCGTACGGGAGAAGCGCTCCGTCTGCTCCGTCGTGTAGTAACGTGTCGTGCCTCCACGCGTGAGCTGAGCCGCCATCTCGGGGTGACGTACGAGGTACTCCTCGAGAGACTTAGCGACCAGTTCGCCCTGGGCCACCACCTTGATCGATGGAGTCAGCAGACGCTGTATCTTAGGCATTAGTATCGGGTAGTGGGTACAGCCGAGGATGATCGTATCAATCTTCTCATCCTTTGCCAAGAGTCGCTCTAGATGCTTGCGCACGAAGAAGTCGGTCCCCGGGCTATCGCTCTCACCCGTCTCCACGATAGGCACCCACAGCGGGCAAGCCTCCTGCACGACCGTCACGTCGGGGTAGAGCTTGTGTATCTCAGCCACATAGCTCTCACTAGAGACGGTACCCTCAGTGGCGAGGATGCCCACATGCTTGGTACCCGTGAGCGTGTCGATGCACTCGACCGTCGGGCGGATGATCCCCAGCACACGACGACGCATCGAGCCTCCGTCGAGCTTGGGCAGATCCTCTTGCTGTATCTGTCGGAGTGCCTTCGCCGAGGCTGTATTGCAGGCCAAGATGACCAGCGGACAGCCTAGGTCAAAAAGCCGCTCGACCGCCTCTCGCGTAAACTGATAGACGACACGCATCGACCGCGAGCCATAAGGCGAGCGCGCATTGTCACCAAGATAAACGAAGTCGTACTGAGGCAGTTGCTCCTGCAGTTTACGCAGGATCGTCAATCCTCCGTACCCTGAGTCAAAAACCCCGATCGGACCCTCTATCTGCTGCATCTGTGTATACTATATATTATAGTGTCTAGCTCGAAAAACGGAAGTCGCGCTCGCAACTCCACTCCAAAGGTACGAAAAAGAAGTTAGAGGTCAGAAACTAGAGGTTAGAGGCTGCCCCTAGTGACACTAGTGTATCTGACACGTCTAGTGCGCCACGACTACCCGCCGGCTCCCCAGTACTGTGGTGAGGATGTATGTGCCACTAGGTAGATGTGCCAAGCTGAGCTGGAGCTGACCACTAGCTGGTGTGACTGCCTGTAGCAGTCGCTCCCCCTGCAACGTGTAGAGCGTCACGGGACTTGCGGTAGGTAGCCCTACCACTGTGAGCTGATCACGTACAGGCATAGGATAGATTGCCCAGTCACTTTGCATTGCCTCCGCAGGCGTATCGATAGCCGTATAAGCGTTTCCCTGCTGATCAGTGACCGTCCAGCCACGCTGTGCTGCTAGCTTTACCTGCTCTGCTGTACAGACGTTGCCCTCTAGATCAGGTCTAGAGGTGTCGATGAGTGCTATGGTACCAGGAGTGGTAGCGGAGCGATCTGGGAGGGACTGAAGCATCTCAGTCATCGCCTCGCCTTTTATCATGCTGTGGCATATAGATATATGCTGTAGGAGCGGGGAGGCGTGTGAGAAGTCGGCCTCGACGATTCTCGTGGAGTCGTACTTCTGATCGAAGTCTAGTGCAGTGAAAGCTCCGATGATAGCGGTTCTTCCCTGATCGACAGCTCCGTAGATATTATAGACTCCATTTTCGTGCGACAGGCCCATCAGTGTGATACCATAGAGGCGGATCATCTCGGGAGCCGCTACATCTACCATAAGAGAGTATGAGTAGTCAGATACCTTCTCGAAGGAGACATAGTGCTCCTCGTCAATAGCTGGTGAGAGTTGGTCTACAGCAACTAGGGGTAGGGTTAACTCAGACTCTTGCTTTCCGCGGTAAAACTTACCACCACGCTCTAGGACATCAGATAGGCGGATGTGGAGGGAGTAGCCTTGTCCTTTGGACATTTGCATTGGTCCCCAAGAAGAGGGGTCTATACTATACTTATCCGACCCTTTAGCCTTTAGATCCCGAATAAAATCCCGACCTTTATGCTGCACATAGACCTCTCCATTCGCATGATGTAAGAGTTCCCAGTCCAGCACGAGATAACTTCTCGCCCGATCACCTGGATTGGTTACCTCAAAGTCTATAGCAGTCATCCCTGGGAGATACTCTATAGCCCCCATCATGGATCGCCTAGCGAGGCACTTGAGCGTGGATACCTTGTACACGGGGGTTGTCGATGGGAGGACCTCCAGACGCTTCGAAGAGCGTAAAGCGTAGCCACTATTGGAGCCGTCGACATCGAGATAGGTTCCCTTGAGGATGATATTGCCCTTGGTGCCAGCGGGAAGCAGTAGCTTGGAGATCTCTAGCGGCACCTGTTGCCGCTCCTGCGGGTTCATCAGAGCTGAAAGGGCACCGATAGGGGTAAGATCGCCCTTCATATCCTCAAAGTAGCAGGTCCATGTGGAGTAGTACTCCTCCTTGCTAAGGTTGTCGATGCCGAGCGTGAGCGAACTCTTGCTATAGCCTCGCAAGTTAGGATCTATAACATCTGTCAAAGCAAGCTGTGGCTCCAAGTTTGGCAATGGATAGCTAGCCTTGCCCTCAGCATCAAAGGTGACGAGCACCTCGGAGATACCTCCGTTGCAGTGCCGTACAGGGATCATCTTGCCGTCATTGCCTGCGTAAGCAAGGGTCACGACGTAGCTCGCACTCCGTGTAGGGAGTCCCAGGTCAGGTAGGTTAACGGAGGGAATCTTGGATATATTCTTTTGAGAGTAGTCATAAGAGCCCTGAAACTCTAGCTCTTGCTCATCACTAGCAGCCCCGTAGTAAGTCTCTGCGCCCTCCTTTGCAGGCGTTATGGAGAGACAAAACTTCGTCTTGTACCTCACGGCTGAGGTTAGCTCGAGGACCACGTTTCGGAGCTCGATCGTTGCATTGTCCTCACACGACACCTCTAGGGAGATGGCCGATACATCCTCACTGACGGTGCGCTTAGAGGAGCCATCACGGTCTGGCTCTATACCGACCATGATCTCCTGATAGTCATTGTACCCATCGTAGGAAGATCCGCCACCAGTACCTAGCGCATCAGGATTGATCGCATAGAGGAGGAAGTAGTTATCGGCCATGCCGTTCCATCCTAGATTAATATGGAAGTAGCCGTCCTGCTTATAGCCATCGCAGACGAAGGCGTGACCGACCGTGCTACTGGCTCCTGCGTAGTAGACGGGGCGCCCCTCGTTGAGTTCCTTGGCGATGATGTCCATCCAGTCCGCAATCTTGTAGTTCATACGACTGAGTAGCTGGATATTCTTCTTGTACTTAAAGTACTTCTGCAGGCCCTCCTTGGGATACTGAGAGAAGGCACCACTCCCCTCAGGGCTATACTGCATCTCTGAGATGACTCCTACATGATAGCACAGCGTAGAGAGCGCATCGGTCACATCTTGTGGCTCATACCGCGGATTAGGACGTTTAGGCATTTTTGCCCAGTTGTAGGAAGTCTGTGAGAAGTCTACACGATGCTCAGTGCCATCCTTCTCCTTATACTCGCAGATCCCCACACCCTTGTCAGGCCATCGATGAT
Organism: Porphyromonas vaginalis; assembly: GCF_958301595.1. Taxonomy (NCBI): domain Bacteria; kingdom Pseudomonadati; phylum Bacteroidota; class Bacteroidia; order Bacteroidales; family Porphyromonadaceae; genus Porphyromonas; species Porphyromonas vaginalis. Next base: position 306,444 of record NZ_CATQJU010000001.1, read on the forward strand.
AGCGGAGGATCTGCGAGAGAGCCGTTGCGACACAGCCCACCACAGAGCGACCGTTCTTATCGGGACAAAGCGTATTGAAGGGGTAACCCTGCCCCCATTGAATATCGCCAAGTAGCGGAGGCACCCCCTCAGGGCGTAGCTGTGAGGTGCGTGGCATCTCTACGGGCTCGCCACGCTCTACTAAGTATTGTAGAGAGGCTCGCACCTGAGCGAGAAAGGAGGCGATGTGCTCTGGTTGCTCTTCATCAGGAAGGAAGGCTCCTGCGTCAGCATAGGCGATCACCTCAGGCAGTAGATCATCGCCCGAGATCATCACATAGCCTCGCTCGCCACCTATATTATATACGTAATAGGCGGAGGCTAGCGTCTGCACAGCTGGAGCCGCTGTCTGGCGACGTGCAGACACACCGCCAGCGTCAGCGGCTGGAGCTGACACAAGAGTCAGCAAGGGCGTGGCTGCTGAGCGTAGTGCAGCTAGCTCTCTATGGCTCAGGTGCTGTGTGGTGTATTGCTCGGCTATGAGGCGAGCCTGCTGCTCTGTGCGGGGCTTAGCCCATAGTGTACTCACACTGAGTATTAGCGCTAAGGCTAGGAAGGAGAAAAAGCGTTGGGTCATATCATTGCGACGTTTTTATCTGGGGAGCAAAAGTAATACAATTTTGCTACGTAGAGCGTGTTGTCTTTTGCAACAGTCTCACGTAGTAACGCTTTAGGTCTTATCTAGAGCCTCAGCACAACGCTCACGTACATCCTGTGGCAAATAGCTCAAAGAGCTTTATCAGAGTAGCTTTTCAGCCCTTCACAGAGATGCCAATTGCCCAAGCCTAAGCCAGGAGCATTTGTTTTTGTCAAAATAATTGCGTTACTTTGCAGTCTGATTGCAGACCCACACCAGATGATGCTAATGGATGGGGCTGTGTCGATCTCAGAAACATCGTAGAAGTATAAAAGAAATACCACACCGTCATGTCTAAGATATGTCAGATTACCGGTAAGAAGGCTATGGTGGGCAACAATGTATCCCACTCAAAGCGTCGCACGAAGCGCACCTTTGACGTTAACCTCTTCCGCAAGAAGTTTTACTGGCCCGAGGAGGATCGCTGGATCTCCCTCAAGGTCTCAGCAGCTGGGCTCAGGCTCATCAACCGCGTAGGACTCAACGAGGCTCTGCGCCGTGCTAGCGATGCGGGCTACCTAAGCATCAAGAGCAAGTAAACCACTCACTCCTTAATCACACTCATTTACTATGGCTAAGAAAGGTAAAGGCGATCGAGTACAGGTAATACTCGAGTGCACAGAGCACAAAGAGAGTGGCATGCCAGGCACCTCTCGCTACGTCACGACTAAGAATAGAAAGAATACCACACAGCGCCTAGAGCTCAAGAAGTACAATCCGATACTCAAGCGCTACACGCTACACCGTGAGATTAAGTAATCATCTCTCCCCTTCCAACTAACAAAATAAGAACTAAGTACAATGGCTAAGAAATCGGTCGCAACCTTTAGAACGGGCGATGGTCGCTCATACTCGAAGGTTATCAAGATGGTCAAGTCGCCTAAGACTGGTGCTTATACCTTCCAAGAGGAGATGGTACCAAATGACCACGTACAGGACTTCCTCAAGAAGTAACCTGAACAAGCTTATCATAGAGACGCTACCATAGAGGCGGGACTACACACGCACCCGCTCTACTCGGTGAGCGCACATCATACGGAGAGCATAGATACAAGATGTCGTATCTATGCTCTCTTGCTGTATAGATCGAAAGCTTGCGCCACTCGTACGGCCTCCCCCACCACCTAGACTCCGCTGATCGCTTTGTCGAGAAGAGCATCTAGGCAAACACTGCGCCAGATCGCAACAACATTTTAGAACCAACTACACATCGAAACAGAGCTGTGTCGGGAAAAAGTGATTTCCACGTGGATGTTTCGAAATACCCACGTGGAAAAAGAAAATTCTCCACGTGGGCGCGAAATAAAACTTCGGAAGAATGAAATGAAACTTCGGAGGAATCAAATGAAACTTCGGAGGAATTTTTTGACGCCCACGTGGAGATTTGAGATTCCCCACGTGGATATTCGAGAAAGGAGGGAATCGGACGAATTTCCCCGTAAAGATATGTAAATAGAGATCGGAGGTTAGAGTCCAAAGATTAGAGGTATCGGAGCGATACGACCGCAAGCGGTCGGACGAATCATACCCCCCAGTCGGAGGGGCTACGCCCCGAACGACTGGGGGTAGGAGTGCCATGTGAAGTAAGCGACCTCCCCATTGTGGGAGGTCGGACTGGAGCTGTAACTATAAGCTGCGTCTAGTCCGACCCACAAGGGGTCGATAAGCTGCTATCGTCTTGTCCCCGTGGGTCGTTCGGGGCTTTGCCCCTCCGACCCACGGCTATGATTCGTCGGACCTCTTGCGAGGTCCTATCCATCAGGGCGGATCGGAGGGTAGATTAGAGATTAGAGGTTAGAAGTTAGAGATCGGAGTCCCGATAGCTCCGATGGCTCTGATGACTCCGATAGCTCTGATGACTCCGATCACTCCAGCTAACAGCCAATCCATGGCTGACACATTATTATATATAGTGAGCTCATCTCTGCCTCGCTTGTCGCTTATATCTAGCTTCTGACAGGACGATTACAATGCGTCTGCCCTGAGAGGAGCACCCAAAGTCTAGGAGATGTGACGGAGTTTTTGTATTTTTGGAGAGTCATCATTTACTACAAACGAAATACAACTATGAGTACACAGAATCGCATCATACCTCCCAGCGAACTGATCGTCAATGACGATGGTTCGATCTTTCACCTTCATCTGAAGCCTGAGCAACTGGCTGACAAGATCATCCTCTGTGGCGATCCGTCTCGTGTGGACTTGATCGCATCACACTTTGACTCTCACGAGTGCTCGGTGAGCAATCGTGAGTTTCACACCATCACAGGGACTTATCGTGGCAAGCGAATCACGGTACAGAGCCACGGCATAGGCTGTGACAACATCGAGATCGTCATCAACGAGCTAGATGCGCTCGCCAATATCGACTTAGAGACTCGCCAAGTACGTCCTAACCACCGCAAGCTGACCATGGTACGTGTGGGTACCAGTGGCGGTCTGCAGCCTGAGACGCCAATAGGCACTTACGTCGCAGCACACAAGGCGATCGGCTTCGAGGGGTCGCTCTTTTTCTATGCCAATACGGAGGCGATACGCGACCTACCTTTTGAGGCTGCGCTCAAGGAGCAGCTACAGTGGCCAATCAAGGGACTCGATCCCTACGTAGTCAACTGTAGTGAGTCGCTCTACCAGCAGATCGTCGGCGACTACGGAGACATCGTGCGTGGCTGTACGATCGCTGCCAACGGATTTTACGCACCTCAGGGACGACAGCTACGCCTGCCACTTGCTGACCCGACGCTAAATCAGAAGATCGAGGCCTTTGAGTATCAAGGACAGCACATCACCAACTTTGAGATGGAGTCGGCTGCCCTCAGTGGTATCGGTAGCCTCCTCGGACACGACACGCTGACTGTCTGCTACATCATCGCAGGGCGTCAGAACCTGAATATGAATACCAACTACAAGCAAGGCATTGACGGACTCATCGAGCTAGTCCTAGAGCGTATCTAACAACAAGTAGAAGTAGCGTTTAACTGAAAGTTAATCGGTCCTTCGGCTTGTCGTATGACTATTTTTTTGTACCTTTAGAGTGTCAAGGTGATTTCTCCTACTTTTACCCTTATATAGTAAATAGGAGTAAGGGAGTACATCGAGACACTCTCTAGATCGTCAGATGCGATCTAGAGAATGCATAAGCAAGGATAAATTATATTCACAAATCAAACAACAGAACAGATATGAATAACACAGGACGTATCGCATTAGGCATTGCCCTCGGTGCTGCTATCGGTGCAGCCATCACTTACCTCTCTGACCGTGACAAGCGTGATCGTCTCTATGACGACCTCAGCACCACGGCAGACCGCACACGCGACTCGCTCGTAGAGGGATACTATGAGGCTAAGGATCGTTTTGAGACCTATCGCGACAAGCTACAAAAGCGTGGCGCGAAGTTTGCCGAGGAGGTTGAGGAGCAGTTCGATGAGACTGTGGACAAGGCTAAGGAGACAGCCAGCAAAGCTAAAGAGACTGTCGAGGAAGCTAAAAAGGCAGTCAAGTAAGCTCTCAAACTGAGACAATCTCCATTGAGCAATACAGACTCAAGAGAACTAAAAGGGTAGCACGCTCATCCGCACAAGGGGACCACGGGTCACCGACGACAGATGAGTACGCTACCCTTTTGTTTTTGCTTTCTATCCTCTGATCTCTAACATCTAACTTCTAACACCCTATGGAAGACTTCAAGATATCTCGCTTTATCCATCACACCAAGGAGTACCTCAAGGCGTACGCTCGCCGAGCAATCTACTCGAGCACCGACGCGGGCATGAAGCTCGCTGGTAATCTCCTCACGATACTTCTAGTATTGTCGCTCATGCCGTTTGTGATCATACTCCTACTCTTCGCTGGAGTAGCTGGGATCAACACTTGGCTGGAGCTGGGCTGGGGATGGAGCTTCCTCATAGGTGCTGGAGTCTTACTACTACTGGTAGTCATCACGCTATTACTGCGCAAAGTCATCGTACGCACCATCAGCACCAGCATCTATCGCAAGATATACGACTCGCTAAGCAAGCTCGACGACAAGCTACGTCCACAGCCTATGCCATCAGACGTGGAGGACTCGAGCTACACAGCTAATGAAGGCAAAGAAGCCATCACACCCACCGACGAAGGACCCACCACGCTAACCCGCTAACCTGACCATCTAACATGAAGAAAAGAGTATCATATCAAGACTTCCAGAGACGTCAGAAACTTGCCGAGGCTGATCTAGTGATCGCTGAGCGCACCTGGCAGAGAGAGCTGGGCTATATCAAAGGGCTGGGCATCAAAAAGACAATTATCAATGAGGTAAAAGAACAGATAGCTCCTCGAGGCTCTCTGCTCAGTCGTCTGCTCACGCCATCCACACGTAAGCAGCGACGCAAGGGGAGCTCACTACTCTCCAAGCTGACGGGTGGCCCTAAGCAATCGACCTACAGCTCTCTGACGCAGGGCGAGCAAGAGGGAGCGACGACTCACGGAGCGACACGGCGAATCCTCGACACCGCTATGTCTCTCGCCAAGCCAATATTATGGACCGTAGGAATCGGTATGGCAAAAGGGTTTCTTCGCAGGAAGTTTAAGCCTCTTCGCTTTATCCTCCGCTAAGAAGCTCTCTAAACATCGTTATTCCCTTCATCTGACTTCCAGCTTCGCGCCTGTCAGCCTTAGACGTTTCTGACTGAGAGACGCCAGTGCCACGAGAGGCACCAATTGCTTATTTCATTATCTTTGCGGGGCGTAGCGAGAGGAGCGACATCCCACCGGGAGCGTGCAGTCGTCCCGCCTTGGGGTAGGCCTCTCTCAGCGCGGTATTTTTTCTGAAGCTTTATGCACTTCAACTGTAGATATCTCCTTATTCTCTTGCTGCTCTTCGCTTATCGTCCGCTCGTAGCGCAGGAGCGAGCCGAGCTAGAGCAGCTTTACCAGCCTATCCTCGAGCGCCCGCTAGGCGTAGCTCCCGCCATCAGCGACAGCGCATGGGAGCAACTCATACAGAAAGCACTAGACGCCCCCGATACCACCGTCACCCTACAGACCAAAGCACAGGAGTCTCTAAAGATGCGGATAGACAAGGCACATCTCTGCTGCACGATCTCCATATCGGGTCTACTCACCTACGAGCTACTACTCGCCCCTTGGCGCACGCAGGGCGAGCGACCCATACTACAGATCACGACCCTCGAGCAGCCCTATCGTGTGAGCCAGCTCACAGCCTTTCTACCCAAGCAAGAGAAGCAGTGGGTGCTAGATGCGACCATCCCATACACAGACTGGCTCATACATTCCGAGGAAAAAGAGTCCGATCCCTCCCCCTCTGAGGCTCTTTTGTCATCACTGACCGAGATGCCCATCGTACTAACCTTTGACACAGAGCAAGGTAGACGAAAGGTCCGGATCAGTGCCACTCCCTCTCTAGAGGGCTGGACAACAAAGGAGGAGGTCAAGCGCATCAAGCAACTCATCAGCATATCGCCCCAATCCTATCAATTGACACGGAGGGGCATCTTGAAAAGAATCAAGTAAGATCACCCCATGGCTAGACTAGATAATAAGCATATCAAGTATATCATCGCTGGAGCTGTCCTCGTGATGCTCCTCGTCATCGTTGGAGCGTGGCTATATATAAGGAGTGAGCGACAGCAGATGCAAAGCGTGCAGAGCGAGCTGGTCGATATGGAGAAGCAACGCATGCAGCAAGAGCTGGACGAGCTGGCAGCGCAGTATCAGCTCCAGTACGAGAAGCTCGCCTCAGCATCGGGCGAGACAAGTCTCTCATTTGACAATGACGAGCTACTCGCTCAGCTGGAGAGCGAGCAGGAGCGTGTCAAGCAGCTAAGCCAAGAGCTAGCCACCGTCAAGGCATCCAACGCCAAGCGCATCAGTGAGCTAACGGGCGAGATCAATACGCTCCGAGCCTTACTCCGCAGCTACATCGTACAGATCGACTCACTCCATGCAACCAATGAGCGACTCGTAGCCGAGAATCAGCAGGTCAAGGAGGACTACTCACGCATCAGCAGCGAGGCCTCACGACTCTCACAGGAGAAGGCTGCACTATCTGACCAAGTTGCCATAGCAGCCCGCCTAGACCTCTCTGGGCTCTCCGTCTCTCCGCTCAATAGCCGTGGCAAGCGCACCTCACGCATAGACAAAGTGGAGACGCTGGCGGTATCCTTTACGCTCAAAAAGAATGTCACCGCACCCGTCGGCAACAAAGCGATCTACGTACGTATCCTCAACCCCAACGATATGCCGATGAGTGGCTCTGGCGGAGCCTTTAGCTTCGAGGGGCAGACCCTCCAGGCGACAGCCTCCAAGAGCATCGAGTACACAGGCGAGGATACTCCCGTCACCATCTACTATCAGATTACGCAGGCACTCCTCTCAGGGAGCTACCGAGCAGACATTTTTGCCGATGGACATCGCATCGGACACACCACCTTTACCCTATGATGAGAGCTCTATCGACACCCCTACGAGGACTACTCGCACTCGTCCTCAGTTGCACACTCACTGGCTCCCTCTTTGCACAGGCGGAGCCACTCACGCTGTCGCTACACGACTGCATCCGCTACCACCGAGAGAGTCCCGCGCCATCGGCACAGCTAGAGGCACAGCGACAAGCAGCCCACGCCACACGGCTCAAAGCGCAGAGCAACTTCTTCCCGCAAGTATCGCTATCAGGCGGATGGCTCTACACACCAGCCAAGCTTAAGCCCTTCTCCGTCGACATCTCCTCCTGGCTTCCACCCATGCAGATGCCCAACCTACCAGGCTTGCCTTCTCTAGGCGAAGTGCAGTCTTGGCTCGATGACAAGATGAGCCTCGAGCTAGGACACATATTCTACGGCTCCCTCTCTCTACGTCAGCCCATCTTCGCCGGTGGACGCATCTACAACGGGGTACGCCTAGCGCAGATCGGCGAGCAAGCAGCCGAGTACCAGTGGACCATCCAGCAGCGTGGCGAGGAGGAGCAGATCGCCAAGACCTATTGGCAGGCAGTACAGCTACAGGAGCAGCTCAAGGCGATCACGCAGTTCAACGACATGCTAGACAAAACGCTCGCGGACGTCTCAGCCATGAAGGAGCAAGGAGTCGTAGCTGATCGTGAGGTGGTCTCCGTACGGGTCAACCGCAACAACGCCAAGCTCCAAGAGGGCAAGCTACGAGAGGGATTGCAGGCTCTGCTCATCTTACTCAAGCATCAGTGCCGTATCCCAGCGGAGCAAGCCATAGAGCTTACTCCCGACTTCACGCTCGCCAGCCAGCAACCGATCGATCCATGCCAACCCAAGCTATACAGCACGGTCAATCCGATGGAGCGTGTCGAGCTCAAAGCCGCCAACCTCGCTGTCAAGGCGGAGCAGCAACGCGCTAAGATGGCTCTCGGCGAGATGCTCCCCGAGGTAGGCTTCACGGCACAGCTACTCACCATGTCGCCCAATCCTATGGATGGCTTTAAGAAGCAGTTTGGCACTACTTGGATGGTCGGTGTAGCCGTTCAGATCCCCATCACGGGCATTTACCAAGGTTGGCAGAGTCGCTCTGCCGCACTTGCCAGCCAACAGGTACGTCAGCTAGAGCTACAAGACGCTGAGCGTGCCATCCAGATGCAAAACGAGCAGGCCTCACGGCAACTCACCGAGGCACTCGCCCGCTATGCCGAGACGGAGCAGATCCGCACCGATGCACAACTCAACCTCGACCTCTCGACCGAGGGACACAAGGAGGGCGTCGTCACACTCGAGACGCTCTCACTAGCGCAGCGCAACTGGCTCGAGTCGGAGATGCAGTACATCGATACCTTCGTCGCTGTGCGCCTCGCACAGGTCGCTGTCAACGTCGCCACCGGCCAGCCCCTCGACCTCTAGACTCTAACCTCTCCCGCCCGCACATCAACTCCTCTACGAGCCGACACTCTATGAGTCTATTGACTATGCAATAGGCTTATCACAACTAAGCATCTTCTACAAAGGTCACGGATCGCGATCCGTGACCTTTTTTTGCGCTACGTGGAGAGACCGAGCATAGCGAAGGCGACACGACAGTCGACATGACACTCAAACGACTTTACGAGAGCCTTGCTATTTAGTTACAAATATGTATATTTGCAATAGGCATAACCACTAAAAGAATTAACGTATGAAAAAAGCAACGCTCTTACTCTCACTAATCTCCTTATTGTTCGTGACCACTAGTGGGCTGCACGCAGCAATACCTATCTACGACTTTGACGCAGATGGACTGTTTTACAAGATAACCAATCAGGAGCAGTCAGAAGTCTATGTCACATCAGAGAAGCCCCGTGGAGGCTACACGAATAAGCCCGAGGGCGCTCTCATAATTCCTGAGAAAGTAACCCATGAAAATGTCGAGTACACGGTAAAAGGGATCGCCAACCAAGCCTTCTATATGTGTGATAAAATCACTAGTATCACCCTACCTAGCACTATAGAGAGCATCGGCAAGAAAGCATTCCTCGGATGTCATGGCATCCAGACCATTACCTTACCTAAAGGGGTCACTAAGCTTGGTGCATTGGCCTTTACTTCGTGCGCCAGCCTAGAGGCTATCAACGTGGACAAGGAGAACCCCTCCTACTCAAGTATCGATGGCGTACTATACAACAAGGATGCCTCCATACTAATCCTGTGCCCTTCAGGCAAGAGTGGCGAGTACATCATTCCCAATTCTGTACACGAGATCACGGCTCGTGCCTTCTATGGTTGTATCAAGCTATCTACTATGACCATACCATCTAGTGTAGAGCGTATCGGTAATGATGGATTTTATGCCTGTAGCAAGCTTAGACAAATCTACTGTTATATCCCTGAGCCCTTGACTGGAGATGCTATCGGCACCTACGTATTCGAAAACGTCAGCACGGCAGCTATCGGAGGCTCCTGCATACTGTACGTACCAGCAGGTAGCGAAAAGGCATACGCTGAGGCACCACACTGGCGACTATTCGCACCAAATATCAAAGCGCTACCCGAGACTAGTATCTGCGAGACCTATCTCGACAACTTCCGCGTCATCGGCGGACGAGGCGAACTCACCATCTATGGGACCAACGCAGGTGATACCGTGGAACTCTATGACGTAAATGGCCAACTACTCACCACCCTTTACCTCCGTGGGGAGGAGCAACGCATATCAGTGCCGCAAGGGGTCTGTATAGTTAAGAGAGGGAGCGACTGCGTCCGCGTCCTCGTAGAGTAAATGATCTAAAAGAGTGCGTCGATCACCCGACCGCCTCATATAGCTAAGCATAGAAAGGTCACGGATCGCAGTCCGTGACCTTTTTTTGCGCTACGTGGAGAGACCGTGCATAACGAAGGTGGCACGACAATCTACCCAAGACCTCCCCCTAGTCTTTGAAGATGAGATAATCCCCACGTGGAGAATCTCAAATCGCCACTAAATATTTGAGATTCTCCTCCTGGATATCGCAGAATTGTCGTTTTTAACGCCAAAGCCTTCATAAGCTCGTAAGATTGGCGGGCGCAAATTTCTGAAACTATTGCACTTCAAAAAATTATTCTCTATATTTGCGGTACCGTTCTCCTCCTAAAGGTAGCCTCCTTAGACAGAGCTTTATACCCCTTAAAAAAGAACGATAACAACGAATCTACAAACACTAAATAATAACAACGCTATGGGTTTGAAAACTACTACTTGGCAATCATTAATCAAAGCTCGACGAATGCTCATCGGGAGCTTACTGACAGCGCTTGCGCTCATTCCATCTATGGGGGCTCTCAAGGCTCAAGAGCAGATCACGCTCGTCGCAGCCGCTGAACAAAATCAGTGGAAGATCACTGTGGAGGCCGACACCGAAGTGTGGGCCGACTGGAATGGCAACGGACAGAAGGACGACAACGAGCTACTCACCTCCGGACAGCTAGCTGAGCAGACGACCGCTGCGACCACACTCACTATTTACGGAGCGGTCAAGAAGCTCACTGCTCCGAACAACAACATTCAAGAGGTAAACCTCGAGCAGGCTACTTCGCTCATCGAGATTGACTTGTCGCACAACAACCTCGAGGAGATTGATGCGTCAAACTGCGAGAGCCTCTCTGTGGTCAACATGAGCTACAACCAGTGCGAGTGGCCCGACTTCTCGTCCAATGAAGGACTCACCAAGCTAGACTGTAGCTACAATGAAAGTCTGAGTGGCCTAGATATCCCTGATGGACTCAAGGAGCTCAAGTGCAACAACGGAGCCCTCACCTCCCTATCTCTCTCCTCACTCTCTCAGCTCACCCTCCTAGACTGCTCGGCAAACCCATTTCAGTCTATAGATCTGTCTCAAAACACAGCACTTCAGTACCTCTACCTACGGGGCCTCGACCAGATACCTCAATTCGCCAGCGGGCTACAAATATCTAACCTGACCAACCTCGTAGAGCTTGACTTCTCTGGATCTACGTTTACCTATGTAGAGCTTCCACCACAGTCTGAGAACATGAAGATCTTCAACTGTAGCAATACCAAGCTAGATATCTTCAATGTGGCTGGCTGCCCCAACCTTGAGGAGCTCTACGCTAGTGGCTCTATGATCGTGACGCTAGACATATCTGAAAACAACAACCTCAAGAAGCTCGTCTGCAACAAGACTCAGCTTAAGACGCTAAAAATGCCTAAAGCTTCGCAGCTAGAGTACATCGACATACACAACAACCACTTGCTCCTCGATGGTATCAAGAAGTTTGTCCAGGAGCTCAATGACCGCACGGGTCTAGCAGAGGGCACCCTCATCCTAATCGACAGCTACGAAAAGAGCGAGCTCAACCCCTATGACGACGAGACACTACACGCTGCCATGGACAAGAATTGGGCTCCCTACGACTACAAAGCCGGCGAGAAGGGTGGTCTCAATCCTCTCAGACCATCTGACATGCCACTCTCTCCATACGTCACAGACCAGCCTAAGATCGTCCTAACGAGTGACGCCACATCAGGCCAGTGGGATCTCCAGATCGAGATGAAAAACAATGACGACAAGAAGTCCGTTTGGATCGATCGAAATGAGAATGGAAAGTACGACGAAGGCGAGGAGGTGACGGTCTTCAACAAGAGCCTACACTTCCCGCACGAGGCGAAGGTAATCACAGTATATGGCAATGTGCTGAATTTCTTCTGCTATGCCAACAGCCTCACAGCTCTCGACATATCCCAGTGTCCAGATCTAGAGATACTAGACGCCTCTGACAATAAGCTTGCAACGATAGATCTAAGCAAAAACGGCAAGCTCAGAGCACTCACACTACATGGCAATATGCTTACAGCGGTGGATCTGTCATACACGCCACACCTTTTCCGATTCTACTGCAACAAGAACAAGCTGACCCAGCTAGACCTCTCCAAGACTCCTGATCTGGTACAACTCAGATGCGGTAGAAACGAGCTGACCCAGCTAGACGTCTCGATGCTTACGCAGCTCAAGTACTTCGACTGTACGGGCAATAAGCTCACAACGCTTGACGTGACGCACTCAGAGGACTTGACCAACCTCCTTTGTGCAGACAACCAGCTCACATCTCTAGACCTAAAGGCATGCGCCGACCTTGAGGAGCTCACCTGCTACAATAACAAGATCGCCTCTGCGATTGACTTCACCAACTGCAAAGTCATTAGAGAGGTAAGCCTCTTTGGTAATCAGATCCAGAGCAAGGAGATGCTACAGACCGTCAGCTCACTGCCACAGAATGAGAAGGCTGAGAAGAAGGCGTTCTATGGTATCGATACGACCCTCGAGCCTAAGGACGGCAACGTAGTCACCAAGAAGGCGGTAGCAACGCTTGCCGAGAAGGGCTGGATCTGCTACGACTTCCAAAATGGTGCCAACGCTGGTAAGAACGAGTACGCAGGCTCTGACGATGTAGCCATCGACACGCCAGTAGCTCACACTGAGCAGATCATTTACCTCAGCAACTCTCAGGAGCTACTGATCCCGACATGCTACACAAGCGTAGCTATATACGATGCCACGGGTACGCTCATCCGCTCTCTAGAGGGTGCTAGCCGTGTAGACCTCTCTGAGTTACCAGCTGGACTATATGTCGTAACGGGCATCGCTGCCGACAGCGCAAGCACCGCTATGACGCTTGTCAAGGAATAATACAACGCTGTCTACGACTAATATGAATATAGTACACAACTTCTGGGCTTTAGCCCTACTACTCTCTGTGGCTCTTCTGCCACAGAGAGCCTTCTCGCAAGACGTGCAGGGTCTCCCTAAGATGGAGCTACAGGTCATTCCTCAAAACGCCCTATCGATGGTCATCACGGTAGGCGACAAGGAAGCAACCATATATGTCGACGAGCACCGAGGCACTCTCGTTCCGCACAAAGTACCTGCGGGCGAGGACTACACCCTCTCAGTATCTTCAGCAACTAATGAGGCAACGATCTATGGAGAGCTTGTATCGGCCAAGATAATATCCCAAAAGGTTTTCCAGATAAAAGTCGATGGCATGAAGTCTCTAGAGGAGCTATCGGCTTTTTCATGTGGGCTTAACGATTTATCCCTCAAGGGTTGCGAGCGTCTTAAGTCTCTCTCCCTAATGCAAAACAATCTCTCCGAGCTATCTCTGGCTGAGACGCCAGCACTTCAAGAGCTCAATGTCGGGTACAACGTACTCCGTGAGCTAGACTGCTCGCCCTGTCCCAACCTACTCAAGCTCGTCTGTGGCAAAAACGACCTCACCAAGGTCAACATCTCTGGTTGCACTAAGCTTTACGAGATAAACGTACAGATGAATAAGAAGCTCACCGCACTCGATCTCTCCTCTTGCAAAGCACTGATGGGATTGACCTGCGCTAGTACTGGGATCACAGACATTGATGTCTCTGGATGCGAGAAGCTCACTTTCATAGACTCCTCCTTCTCTCCCGTACAGCGACTCAAGGCGCGTGGCTGTAAGAGTCTCAAGACGCTCAACTGCTATCAAAACGATCTCTACAACATAGATCTCAAGGGGTGTGTGCGTCTGGACAAGCTGACGCTACAGCACAACCCTAACCTCGGCTTACTAGACATCACCACGCTCTCAAGTCTCGTCACGCTACTCTGCTCTGACTGCGGACTAAAAGAGATCAAGATCGGTGATCTGCCTAGCCTCCAGGAGTTCTACAGTTTTGACAACAAGCTCGTTGCACTAGACTTCTCTGGAGCTCCCAACCTCCGTGAGCTACAGTGCGACAACAATCAGCTGCAGTCTCTACAGCTAGCCTCATCTATGCCCATGCTAGAGCTAGTCTCCGTTGTCAAGAACAAACTCTCAGCCTGCGCTATCGACAGTCTCTGCGTAGCTCTCCCTGAGAAGGAGCAAGGCGGACAACTCCGCATCGCAGCCAACCCAGGAGCTCCGACGAGTAAGTCTTACTTCGCTGCTGACAAGGGCTGGACGATAGACATCCTCGGCGATGGCTCTGGCTGTAGCATCAATGTCGGCATAGAGTCTGTAGGTAGCACCGAGAGCCTCTGCCTTGTTGACGAGACAGGCATCACCCTGCTCCCCGAGAGCGCACAGGCAGACGTAGCTCTGTATACTATAGAGGGCGAGACACTCTATCGCTTCGCAGCTCAGGAGTCACGTCCCACACACCTCACACTACCCTCTGGGCGTTACCTGCTTAGAGTCGGCGAGATGACACGTCTCGTCATCATACCCTAACCACCCAGTAAGTACACCAACAATGAAGACAATTACACACAAGGCACTACTCCTATGCCTGATCTTACCCCTCATAGCCACAACCAGCTATGGACAAGAGGAGTTTGACCCCAACCGCTACCTAGAGCTCACGACGACGCTCAACGCAGGGGATAAGGTAGAGATCTCAGTCAGTAAAGATGCTTGGATCGACCTCAACGCCAATGGTCAGCAAGACGAAGGCGAAGTGGTCAGATTAAAGTCCGTAGACGGTCAGCCTGATCAAGGTATACAGAACTTTACCGTAACCCTATCGGCACAGACCTTTAGGATCTATGGCAACTTTAACGAGATCATACTGCGTAGGTGGCGGCTCTCCAAGATCGACGTCAGTCGTATGACACAGCTCACCTACCTAGGCGTACCTTATAGTAAGCTGGATGAGATCGACCTATCGGCACTCACCAAGCTCAAGAGCTTCGAGGGACGCAACAATCGGTTTACAGAGTTAGACCTGTCGCACCAGCCTAACCTGGAGCTGGTAGAGGTCATCTCCAACGAGCTCACCCGTCTAGACCTCACCAAGAAGCCGCATCTCTACTACGTCGGTGTCGCACATAATGCGATACGAGACGAGGCGATGGACCTCATTGTTAATGCACTACCGATGCGTAGCGAAGGCGAGTTCAACGAAGGCCAACTATATGTCTACACGCTCAATGAGCCTACCGAAAAGAACTATATGACCGACCGTCAGGCTGCCATAGCTGACGGTAAGTATTGGAACGTGCAGGCCTGGGACAAGTCTCGTGGAGACTGGGTCAAGTACCTAGGAGAGCCCACGGCAATCACAGGCGTAGCACCCGCTCAGACGGAGCTTAGAGCCCTCTACTCAGGCTCGACACTCGTCCTCATAGGTACCACCCTCGATGAGCCGGTGCAGATCTACGACTATTCGGGAGCTCTTCTAGCCTCCTTCGCTGGGGATCAGGAGACCACCACATACCCCATTGCACTACCTGCAGGTAGCTACATCATCACCCACTGCGGAGCGACAGCCACACTGCAAGTACTATAAGTTTATCTCTCACA
Source organism: Porphyromonas vaginalis (assembly GCF_958301595.1). Taxonomy (NCBI): domain Bacteria; kingdom Pseudomonadati; phylum Bacteroidota; class Bacteroidia; order Bacteroidales; family Porphyromonadaceae; genus Porphyromonas; species Porphyromonas vaginalis. The sequence goes on from NZ_CATQJU010000001.1 coordinate 321,870, forward strand.
ACAATCAAGCATATACTCAGCTATGAACAAACTAGCTACACGATTCATACCCCTCATACTACTCTTACTGCTACCACTCAGCACCCATCTGCGTGCTCAAGTGACGCCAGCACCTATCGATGGGCCTCGTATTACCTTGACGACCGACCTACCCGCCGGCTCTAGTCTAGGTATAGCTTTCGTGCCACACGATGAGACCGTCTGGGTAGATGTCAATGGCAATGGCATCTGCGACAGAGGCGAGGGCAGAGCCAAGGACAACGTCGGCAAGACAAACATCATGATCGTCGTCCTTGTCAAGCCGAACGTCACAATCCATGGTCCCATAGATGCGATCCGCTTTGGAGGACTAGATCTCACCGGGCTCGAGGTCACCAAGATGCCTAAGCTAAAAGAGATCCAGTGCTTCAATAATCGGATAGAGCGTCTAGACCTCTCTGGCAGCACAGGACTACAAACGCTCTTTTGCTTTCAAAATAAAATTTCCTCGCTAGATCTCTCTGCATGTAAGGAGATAAACGACATACGTTGCTTCTACAATCAAATCGGAGAGGGACCGATGAATGCGCTGATGCGTAGCCTCCCCGACCGTACTGCAAAGAAGAAAGGACTCGTCATAGCACTCGACACGACCATTCCTGATGAGAAAAACGTCTGCTCTGTAGATGCCGTCAAAGTCGCTCTAGATAAGAACTGGGAGGTCAACGATTTCCACGGGGACAAGCAGTCCTGGACAGGTGTGCCTTACAAAGGCTCTCCCTCTGCAATCCAAGAGTTGCTCCCAGACACCCCCATTGTCTACTATGACGGGGCTACTCATGCCCTAGTCTTGGCTGGCAATGCTGGTGCGCCTTACGCCCTATACTCAGAGACCGGCTTACTGCTAACATCAGGGGTACTAGACGCTAGCGGTCAGTACCAAATAGCGATGACCGCCTATCCCGATGGAGCCTATATACTCAACATCGGAGGCGAGAGCTTTAAGATCTACCACATCTAGGTCAGAGCTGTAATCCACGTGTGGCGTGTTTCCTAGAGGAGACACGCCACTCCATCCACTACACACTAAATACATCAACTATGTCTCGACATCATATCACATATTTCATCAGCCTCCTCTCGCTACTGGCACTCCCAGTCCTTGGGCAGGATCCCTTCAAGCCAGTCTCTACCGATGGTGACCGCATCGTCCTAACCACCGCCATAGAGCGTGCTGACGAAATCTCATTCGTCATACGTCCTATAGAGCATGGCGTCTGGGTCGATCAGAATGGCGATGGCCAGTTTCAAAGAGAAGAGATGGCCAGCAATCCTGAAGATGACCTTGATGAGCCAGGACAATTCCTAGTATCCTTTCAGGTCACATCACCTCAGATTACAATCTATGGCAAGATAGACCAACTCATCATCCAAGACCGCAAAATAACCAACGTAGACCTAACACACGCCACAGCACTCAAGACTCTAGAGGCGTACCGCAATGAGATATCCTCGATCATGATACCGGCAGGTCTACCACTAGAAGATCTCTGGCTAGCAGATAACAACTTGCAGGGGATAGACTTCTCCAATTGTAGCAAGTTGTGGTTCATAGAGCTCTACAACAATCAGATCTCAGAGCAGGCTATGACTAAGGCCTTTAGCACCTTGCAACACGCAGCACCCGTTGCTAATCCCGAGCTAGACATCCCCGAGCCGACCATTCAAGTGATCGACACGCATAGCGACCATGAGGGCAATGTATGCAACGTAGATGCTGTAGCTCATGCCAAGAGCCTCGGATGGGCTGTCTACGATCTAGCAGGAGACACGAAAGACTGGATTGGAGAGCCTTACGAAGGTTCGCCCGTGGGCATCACGCCTATCTCGTCGCACATGCCGACCTGTAGCCGTCTACCTGAAGCGATCAGACTAGACTCGCTAGAGCCTCACAGCACCATCACACTCTACGATATGGAGGGACGCACGCTGCAAGAGTTCTCTACGTCCACGAGCTCCGTCACGATTCCTCTGGTAGCCGAGCAGTCTGCTACACCCTACCTCCTCACGATCCAGTCGCCTGAGGGGCAGCGAGTGAGCCTCAAGCTCTAACCCGCATAGCGATCCACGGGTCGCAAAGGTTGCACCCTTAAGTAGCACTTATAGATGATAGCCACGTAGGAAATTCGAAATCCCTACGTGGCTATTTTTCATTCCTTACATAGGGATTGAAAAGTTCCAAGAGGGAAACTATTTTTGGAACACGTATCTATCACACGTTCAATACAATAAAACAATATACACCAATAGAGGCTAACGAATTGAGGAAATCAGGGCTGACGCATTATAATCGCTCTGTCAGGGGCTACACATGAGCGACAAGCAAGGCATAGATGAGGTCACTATATATAATGTGTCACCCCTGCCCTCTAACCTCTAACCTCTAATCTCTAATTACATATCTTTACAGGGAAATTCGTCCGATTCCCTCCTTTCTCGAATATCCACGTGGGGAATCTCAAATCTCCACGTGGATGTTTTTCTTTTTCCAAGTGGGGGCGAATCATTTCTTCCGAAGTTTCATTTCATTCTTCCGAAGTTTCATTTCATTCCTCCGAAGAATTTTTTATTCTCCACGTGGAGTTTTTGAAATATCCACGTGGAAATCACTTTTCCCCGACACGGAGTCGTTTTGATATGTAGTCAGCTCTAAATTATTGCAACGATCCAGCGTCGAATTTGCCCAGCCAGGGCTGACGCATCATAATCGCTCTTGCAGGGGCTACACATGAACGACAATCGAGGAGTAGAGAGGTCGATGTGTTCATTATATATAATGCGTCAGCCCTGTTGAGGAAATGGGTACAACTCCTCTTACGTCTGTTTTTTTTTACCTTTGCCGAGCAACGAAAGAGATCGATATCTGTCAGTAAGTCTATCCCTAAGTTATGGCACTGTTTTTTCTTTTGTTACTTCCATATTATACACTAGCGAGGGGACTCAACACCCTACGCTTGTTCGGGCTATCTTGGAGCGATCTCAAAAGGGGGAAGACTCGATCGAACTCGCTCACCTCTAAACTAAAGTGCGCAGATATCTGTGACGGGGTCTTATTGATTGTGCTATCACTTGTTGCTTTAGTGGCTTTGTCTTCACTGTCACTGTACGAGGTCGGGGTACCTCTAGGATATAAACTTATAGGTAACACCTTCCTGCCTGGACTTTTTACAGGATGGGCTCTGGAGCTCTTACGTTGCCATAGTGCTGACGGCTCATTCAATAGGAAGCAAGCAATCTTCCTCACCCTAACGATTGCGATCTTGCTAGGGTCGCTTTATTGGCTATGGGTTGAGGTGTCCTATTGAGTCTGCTATCCAGTCCCAAGGGTTAGCATAAAGAAAGCTGTGTCAAAGCACTACCCATCAGCCTCTTGTAGGAGACTTGCGGGGGCTTCGTAGGGTGAGGGATCTTTGCGACAGTCTTCTTTTTCCTTACCTTTGTGACACTTAACTATGACGACAGTAGAGAGATATCACGATATAAGCATGGGACACCGTGTCGTGGGACACGAGTCGAAGTGCCGCCACCTACACGGACACAACTACCGGATACACTTCACCTGCTCCGCAGCACAGCTTGATGAGCTGGGGCGGGTGATCGACTTTGGCGTGATCAAAGAGCTCCTCTGCATGTGGCTGGAGGAGCATTGGGATCACAAGATGATGATCTACGATGAGGACCCGCTACTCCCCTCGCTACAGGAGCTGGTACCAGAGGACTTGGTCGTGGTGCCCTTTAATCCGACAGCCGAAGCAATGGCGCAATACCTCGTCGAGACGGTTGCTCCCGCACAATTGGCCGGCACGGGCGTAACACTCGTCAGCTGTCGTGTCGAGGAGACGGCACGATGTAGCGCTACCTACTCACTACCTATATAGTATGCAGTCGCTACCGGTCAACGAGATCTTCTACAGCCTCCAAGGCGAGGGAGGACAGATGGGACGCGCGATGCTCTTCGTGCGTCTCTCGGGGTGCAATCTCTCCTGCGACTACTGCGACACAGACTTTGCGGGGCATCGGCTTATGAGCGCTGCAGAGATTTTGGCAAAGCTGGAGGGCTACCCCTGCCGTGACATCCTCTGGACTGGTGGCGAACCGACCTTAGCACTGCAGGAGGAGCATATAGCTTTCTTTCACGAGCAGGGCTATCGTCAGTCTATTGAGACAAATGGCACACGCCCCGTGCCTCGGGGACTGGACTACGTCACCTGTTCGCCCAAACCAGAAGCAATAAGTGGCTTGCGGGAGCGTTTTGTAGATAACTACCCTGACGGCATCAATGAGGTGCGCTGGCCCCTACAACTAGCCGCTCCCCTACCCCCACCCATTGAGCAGCTGGCCGAGGCACGTCGTTACTACGTCAGCCCCGTAGAGGAGACGGGCGTAGAGATGTCGGCCGTTGTGGCGCGCTGTATGGACTTCGTCTTAGCCCACCCCGAGTGGCGGCTCAGCGTACAGCTACACAAGTTGCTAGGGTTTCGTTAAGTAAACGGTTTAACCATGAAAGTCTCGTCGTCACATATTCGCTGGTTGCTCGTGCTACTTCCGTGCGCTATGGCGCTCTGTAGCTTGATGGGCTGCAAGAGTGTGACGCTGAGCAAGGCGGAGCTGTACGACCATACGGGACGCTATGCCCTCGCAGCCGATAGCTACTACACGCTCTACCGCAAGACCTCTCGCAAGAAGCCGGAGCGACGGGCTTATCTAGCTTTCAAAGCAGCAGAGAATTACCGACGACTGGGCAACACGCCCCGTGCGCTCAACTGCTACAACCTAGCTCTCTCGGGGGACTATCCCGACTCGATCCTCCACCTACGCATCGCTCAGGAGCTACAACAGCTGGGACGCTGGCGGGAGGCGGGTAAAGCTTACGAGCAGTTTCTAGAGTACTACCCACACGACTACTTCGGACGCATAGGACTGGCGAGCGTGCATCAGGCTGACTCGCTCCTCGCCCACCCCACGGGGCACACGGTCGAGACGGATCGTCTCTTGATCTCGCCCTATGCGGAGTTTGCCCCTTGCTATGCGCCTGACGGCACGATACTCTACTTCACCAGTAGCCGTGTGCCTCTCCGTGATATGCTACAGGAGAGCGAGGTGACGGGGCTGGGGACGAACAATCTCTATATGATCAAACAGGACGCTACGGGTAAGTGGTCCCGCCCCGACAGCGTGCCAGGCAGTGTCAATACGCCCGAAGATGAGGGCACCCCCTCCATCACGGCAGACGGCAACACGCTCTACTACTCTTACGCTGAGCAAAGCTCCACCTACGACCGCACCGTGCAGATCTACAAAGCCTCCAAGTCTAGCCAAGGGGGCTGGGGCAAAGGCGAGTGCATACCCATCTGGGAGGACTCGCTACGTATGGCGGCGCACCCCGCCATTGACGCTTCGGGACGATACCTTTACTTCGTGAGCGAGGGGGCTGGCCTAGGGGGCAAAGACCTTTACCGCATACTCCTCAGCGAGCATGGCTGGGGCAAGCCGGAGAACCTCGGCAACGAGATCAATACGCCTGGCGACGAACTCTTCCCCACGATGGTGGGCGACAGCACCCTTTACTTCTCCTCCAACGGACGTGTGGGTCTGGGCGGACTAGACCTATACAAAGCGCAGATGGACTCGCTCGGAGAGTGGCAGGTGACGCATCTGGGCGCTCCGATGAACTCCCCCGCCGATGACTACGCCATCACCTTTGCACCAAAGCCGCAGTCAGGCTTGGCAGAGGAGGGATACCTCTCCTCGACTCGTGGCGACCAGCGTGGACGACCACACCTCTACCGCTTCTCATTACCCGCCACCATCATCCGCATCGACGGCTTCGTGATGGACCGGGAGGGGTACGGCATCCCGCAGGCGACGGTACGCATTGCCGATGAGCAAGGTTTGCTCGCCACGCCCATTGTCTCGACACGTGACGACGGTTCTTTTGTCCTTGAGATTGCGGGGTCAAACCGCTACGTGCTACATGCCTCGCACCCGGACTACCTCAACCAATACATGCCGCTCGTGACCGACAGCGCCACCGAGAGCACCGACTACTTGGTCGACTTTTACCTAGCTTCGCGCCTGCACTCGGAGCAGATCCACGACATCTACTACGACTTCGACCGAGCTTCGCTACGCCCCGAGGGGAAAAAGAGTCTCGACTACCTCGTCACGCTCCTAGCGCAAAACCCCGACGTACGCCTCGAGCTGAGCAGTAACACCGACCGCAAAGGTTCGCAGGCATACAATCAGAAGCTCTCGCAGCGTCGTGCGCAGAGTGTCGTCGACTACCTCATCGCCAAGGGCATTGCCGCCGACCGCCTAGAGGCTCGGGGCTATGGCAAGGAGCGTCCCTACGTAGTGAGCAAGGGGATGGCGGCGCGCTTCGACTGGTTGCCCGAGGGGCAGGAGCTAACGGCCGAATGGGTCGGCACGCTGACCGAAGAGCAGCAAGTCGTCTGCGACCAGCTCAACCGTCGCACCGAGTTTACCGTCATACAATAATATATAGAGTGACCTAAGCAATGATACATTACCAAGCGGACCCAGACTTAGCGGGCGTCTACCTCATCGAGCCAGACTGCTACGGCGATGCGCGTGGCTACTTTGCCGAGACTTACCGCACGGCAGACTTTGCAGCGACCGTCGCGCCTAGACCATGGGTGCAGGAAAACGAATCCTCCTCCGTCCGTGGCGTCTTGCGTGGTCTGCATCTCCAGCGAGGTGAAGCGAGCCAAGCGAAGCTGGTGCGCTGCGTCGTGGGCGAGATCATTGATCTGATCGTGGACCTACGACGAGATAGTGCCACTTACGGGCAGTGGCGCAGCTATCATCTCTCGGAGACAAACCATCGGCAGCTCTACATCCCGAGAGAGTTCGCGCACGGCTTCCTCGTTCTCTCGGAGCAAGCGAAGTTTCTCTACAAAGTGGACAACGGCTACGCCCCCGAGAGCGAGCTCTGCATACGCTATGACGACCCACAGCTGGCGATACCCTGGGAGTCGTGGGGCATCGCACCCGAAGAGCTAATCCTCTCAGACAAAGACCTGCGGGGCATCTCCCTAGCCGACTACACCGCATCACGCTTTTGACACTTTACGCTATGACCTCATACCGACACACCTACGCCGTGACTGGAGCCGCTGGCTTCATCGGCACTAACCTCGCTTACTACCTGAGCGAAGCCCTCGCCTCCGACGAGCGGATCGTCCTGATCGACAAACTAACCTATGCAGGCAACTACCGCTCCATCGAGCCGCTCATCGACAACGAGCGGGTCATCTTCGTGCAGGCAGACATCTGCGATGCCGAAGCGATGGACGACCTCTTCACCCGCTACGCTCCGCACTACTTGATTAATCTTGCGGCCGAGAGCCACGTCGATCGGAGCATCGAGGACCCCGCCATCTTCGTACGCACCAATATCCTCGGCGTGCAGACCTTGCTAGACACCATTCGCAACCATTGGTCTACCACCAGCGGGCGAGGCTCTTATCCCGTATGGCAGGAAGGACGCATGATGCTCCAGGTCTCTACGGACGAGGTGTACGGGTCACTCGGCAAGGAAGGCTTCTTTGTGGAGAGCACCCCCCTCGACCCACGCAGTCCCTACAGTGCTGCGAAGGCTTCGGCAGATCTCCTCTGCCAAGCAGCTGTGCACACGCACCATGCGCCAGTCGTTTGGACCAGATGCTCGAACAACTATGGGCCCTACCAATTCCCCGAGAAGCTCATCCCGCTAGTTATCCGCCAGTGTCTCCTCGGCAAGGAGATACCGATCTACGGCACGGGCGAGAACGTCCGTGACTGGCTCTACGTGACCGACCATTGTCGTGCGCTGCACCTCGTGGTGACTCAGGGGAAAGCTGGCACAGCGTACAATATCGGCGGGCACAACGAACATACCAATCTAGAGATAGTCCGTATCATCATCAACCAGCTACACGATCGTCTGAGCAAAGAGCCAGCACGTGCCGAGCGTATCTCTGAGATCTTAGGCGCTCAGGTTCAGCCCGAACTAATCAACGAGCAGCTGATCACCTTCGTTCGTGATCGTCTTGGTCACGACGCCCGCTACGGCATTGACCCCACCTTCATTCATCAGGAGCTAGGGTGGCTACCCTCGATCCCCTTTGCTGAGGGCATCGGCTACACGATCGACTGGTACCTCGACCACTTCGACTGGGTCAAGGGGATCACCGATGAGGACTACCAGCACTACTACCAGCAGATGTACAGCGGACGATGAAGGTCTACGGCATAGACGACGAGTCTCGGCTCTTTTACAAAGGCGAAGCACTCCTTCGCCCGGGCTACCCTTTCTTCGTTCCACACCTCGAAGCGGAGTGGTGCGCCATCCCTTCTCTCGCCATCAAGATAGGGCGAACGGGCAAGTGCGTGGCGCCTCCCTTTGCTGAGCGATACATCGAGGCATGCGCTGCTGGCTGGGACATCACCAGCCGCTCGCTACTCGCTGAGCTACGCAAGGCGAGCGCTCCCTGGGAGCGTGCTAAGGTGTACGACGGCAGTGCCGTAGCCCTCGACTGGCAGCCCCTTGACACAACGCTCGCAGAGTACTACACGCTAACCCTCTCTGAGCAGAGCTGGACGCTCTCCCGTACAGCAGTCTGCCAAGCGCTCTCGCTCCTCTCCGAGTGCCTCACCATTCACACGGGCGACGTGCTCCTACTCAACGCAATCCCCATAACAGCGGCTCCCGCCATTGCCCCCGAGCAACAGCTCTCCCTCACGCTACAAGCTGGCGAAAAGCTTCGCTCCACTACCCTACTACGCATTAAATAAAGCATCAATATCGAATCGTCTTAAAACCCCTTCACTATGGCTATTGTATCTCCCTCCCTCCTCAGTGCCGACTTCCTGCATCTCGCCGATGAGATCACGATGATCAACGAGAGTCAGTGCGACTGGCTCCACATTGACGTGATGGATGGTGTATTTGTCCCGAACCTCTCCTTTGGCTTTCCCATCATTGAGGCGATACGCCCCATCTGTCAGAAGCCTCTCGACGTGCATCTGATGATCGTCGAGCCGTGGAAGTTCATCGATCAGTTTGCCAAGCTCGGCATCCACATTATGAATGTACACTACGAGGTGTGCCCTCACCTGCACCGCACGCTGCGTGCTATCCGTGAGGCGGGTATGCGTCCAGCCGTCACGCTCAATCCGCACACCCCCGTGGAGCTCCTCACCGACATTCTCTGCGAAGCCGACATGGTGCTCCTCATGAGTGTCAACCCCGGCTATGGCGGGCAAAAGTTTATCGAGCACTCTATCCGCAAGGTCGAGCGTCTGCGCAAAATGATCCAAGAGCAGGGACTCTCCACCCTCATACAGGTCGATGGCGGGGTCAACCTCGAGACCGGTCGCCAGCTCATCGAGGCGGGTGCCGACTCGCTCGTGGCGGGCAGTGCCGTCTTTAAGGCTCCCAGTCCTCAAGAGATGATTGCACAGCTACACGCCTTGTAAGCCACCTTGCACTACCTCGTCCGAGGGCTACACGCCACAATCATGCGCCCAGCATTGGTGACACTCCTGTCGCTAGTGCTGGGCATTTATCTAGGTAGTCTCGGGCTACTAGCAGCGCAGTGGTACTTCCTCGGCATCGCTGTGGCGACACTCCTCCTCGTCCTCTCTAGACTTTGGCGCAAAGCGCTCCTCGCCGGCTCCGCTTGGTACCTACTTCTCCTCTGCTTGGGAGCTTGTCTGGCAACAATCCCCAAGGAACGGGTAGCGCAACTACCACAACCCAGCGAGAAAACGACCTACCTCGTCACCATCTCCCGTCCGCCCACAGCGCGTGAGCAGGGTTCCCGTGCCGAGGCTATCATCGAGCAGGCGACAGATCCGCGCGGTGCCGTCCTAGCTCACTGGAGTGGGCAGCGTATCATGCTATACCTATATAATGGATCGCTGCAACTCACGCCTCGCACCAGCTACCTCGTCCGTGGACGGCTCACACCTCTAGACCAAGTCTCCTCGCCAAGCTATCAGCACTACCTCCTCTCACGAAAGGTCTCGGGCATGCTATCCGCCTCCACCGCAGAAGCTTGCGATGCGCCAAGCACTACCCATTGGTCGCTCTGGGACCAATTACGCTACCGCGCCTACACCCTCCAGCAGCGCATCGGTGGCACGCTAGACGAGATTGACCGACTCACCCCGCTACAGCGAGAGACGCTCCGTGCTATCTGCCTAGGCGATCGCTCCGAAGGGACCGTCGTGGAGGCACAGTTTCGTTCCGTAGGCGTTGCGCACCTGCTGTCGGTCAGTGGCTTTCACGTTGGGGTCGTCCTGCTACTCATCTACTGGCTCATACGCTATCCGCTACGGCTCATACGCAACGTCCACACCGCTTACCTTCTGCGCTGGAGCCTCACTCTCATAGCGGTATGGATCTACGCTTTCATCTGCGGACTCTCCATCCCGACACTCCGCGCCTCGCTTATGTTCTCCATCTTTGCTGTGGCACGTCTCTTGGGGCGCTCCACCGATCGGCTGAACGTCTGGGCGCAGGCGGCCGTCCTCCTGCTACTCATCTCACCCTACGCACTCTTTGACGTAGGCATGCAGCTCAGCTTCGGAGCGGTGCTAGCCATCTTCGTCACCTGGGGCGCACTCAACCAACGCATCACGCCGAGTAGCTCCCGTATCGTCAGCTACCTCTACTACCTCATCGTCACGACCATAGCCGTACAACTCTTCGTCTGGCCTATCCTCGCACGCAGCTTCGGCACCACAGCCGTCTGGATGCTCCTCGCCAACCTCCTCCTGTCACCTCTCGCCACGCTGCTCATCATCATGGGGCTTGTCACCATGGGACTACTCGCCCTCGGGCTCACCACGAAGCTTCTACCGTTGCTCCTCGTCGTCGTGAGCGATCTCACCAGCGGTGCGATGACACTCCTCGAGCAGCACTTCACCACTCAGCTCACCATCGCCATGCCACTCTGGCTCTGCATCGCTTACTACCTCCTCCTCTACGCCTGGGTGCAGTACCTCCTAGCCCGTCCCCGCCCCGTCCGCGTCTAGCTACGCCCCCCCTATTGCCTATTTGCATGAATAACACTACATTTGCTGTAGAGGTTGTTCACTTAGAGACTGTTGCAAAAGTCAACAGTCTCACAATCTTGCTTGCAAGATTGTCTAGACTTTGCAGAAAGGATGAAGCGCAAGGCGCTGAGGGTGAGGTCTGAAGGGAGCATACCTCCGTATGTGACCGAAGCCGAATCCCGAAGGCAACACAGCGATTCGCCTTTATGCAACAGTCTCACTTAACTAACAGACTATGCACAACAAAATCCCTAATCTCAGACAGATACTGTGCATGACCCTACTAGCCATCGGCGCAGTACTCGCAAGCGTCTCCTGTAGACAGGAAGTGCGCAAAGACCCAAGCGTGGCTCTTATTGGGACAGCCTGGGAAATGCTAGACACGCTCTATGATTCGAACGATACGCTAGTCGTATTGTCTACGTCACTCCACTTCGAGAGTGCCACCGCAGGACACTATCTCCTGAAGATGGCAGATGATCCCGAAAGCATCACCTACCCGCTCCTATATAAGTATCTAGCAGCACAAGATTGCTACCAGATCTATTCCAACCTTCCTCCCGATGCCGGCATGATTATAGACACTTGCTGGGCCAAAGTGGACTGGGAGCACAACCTTCTCTGGTGCTACGAAGACAAAGATCTGAAAGATCAGGATCCAGACTTCTGCCGCCGCATCAAGTGACGCGTCAGCTCTCTAACTTCTAACTTCTAATCTCTAATAACATATCTTTACGGGGAGATTCGTCCGATTCCCTCCTTTCTCTGTCCTCTCCTGAAATAGTACACAGTTGGGAAGCCAACCCCAACAACTATGAAAGAAGAAAAAAGTAACCGAGGACGAAAGGGATATCCCCTAGATTTCAAGTGGAGAGTCATTGATGACCTCCTAGCCACTGGCGAGAGCATCGCCACGACCAGCCAGCGCTACGGCATTACCACACGCACCATTCGAAATTGGTTGCGTACCTTTGGAGTAGAGTTACCCAACCAAAGCAGCAGTAGCACTATGAGCAAGACAAACAAGAACAAAGACGTAGATCCAGAGTACGCAGAACTCAAGCGCGAAAACGCTCGCCTCAAAGCAGCCCTCTTCCAGGCTGAGAGCAAGGCATTAGTCAACAAGACACTACTCGAAGTGGTCTTGAATCGCTACCACATTGATCTAAAAAAAAAGACCGATTTGCAGCCGTGAGACAGCTTGAACACGCCAAAGTGAGAGATCAAAAGCTCTCCATAACCTACCTTTGTCAGCTACTAGAAGTCAGCCGCAAAGGCTACTACAAGCACACCTTCACCGAGCAAGACGAAGATGTCAAAGTAGCCTCCGTCCTACACTATTGCCAGTATGTGCGAAGTAAGCTCCACAGGGCAGGCGTAGACACCCTTCAGCAGTGTGCCAACGAATACTTCGAAGGAACCTTCCAAGTAGGTCGCGACTGGCTGTACAAAGTCTTAGGAGCCAACGATATGCTGCTGAGAAGTCGCAAGCGCAAGCGTCCACCCCAGACGACCAAAGGCGTGGTCAATCACGGCTTCCAAGATCACCTGAACACCACCCCTAAATACATTGCCACTGACCATTGCCGGCTCACCGTCTCAGACATAACCTACGTCAAATGTTTAGGGGGCTTCGCATATCTCTCCCTGACGATGGACGCTTATAGCCGCATCATCACCGGCTTTGACCTGCAGCCCACGCTCTCCACAGAGGGCCCCTACAACGCACTAAGACAGACCGTTGACTTCTACCAGAAGCATGGCTTTGACCTCAAAGGGCTCATCTTCCATAGCGACCGAGGCTGTCAATATGTCTCCAAGCAGATGACCGACTACGAGGCCAGCCTAGGCATCGTAACCAGTGTCACCCAGACAGGCAACCCTCTCCACAACGCTATGGCAGAGCGACTTAACGGGATCATCAAGAACGACTGGCTCTACAACTTCGAGGATAAGCCCATAGATCAAGTTCGAGAGATCCTCTCGCAAACGATTGCTCTCTATAACACAGCGCGTCCTCATCGAGCCATCAACAAGAAGACTCCGATGCAGATGCTCATACCAGATTACCCCAACCCTATAACCACACAACCCTCTAAGAAACAGACATCTAAGAACAATTCACCAAAAGCTCCGAGCCTCAAATCTCCGAGCTCATGCCGCTTAACTCCACACAAAGACCTATCTTTGTGTACCTCCGCAGTAAAAACGACCACAAGTCGTGTACCCCAGCAAGAGCAAAACTAACAAATGAGTACACTCACAGGACTAACAAAAATGACCCGAGTACCATCTCAGTAATACCTTCCCAACTGTGTACTTTTTTCAGGAAGAGGACACTCGAATATCCACGTGGGGAATCTCAAATCTCCACGTGGATATTTTTCTTTTTCCACGTGGGCATGATTCATTTCTTCCGAAGTTTCATTTCATTCCTCCGAAGTTTCATTTCATTCCTCCGAAGAATTTTTTATTCTCCACGTGGAGATTTCGAAATATCCACGTGGAAATCACTTTTCCCCGACACGGCGCCGTTTTTATATGTAGTCAGTTCTAAATTATTGTAACTCGCCGAGGTTGAATTTCACCAGCCAGGGCTGACGCCTTATAATCGCTCTGTCAGGAGCTACACATCAGCGACAAACGAGAAGTCGAGAGGTCGATGAACTCATTGTATATAATACGTCAGCCTGGATTCTTAGACAGGGCTGACGCATTATAATTCTATATCGAAGATTTCCTCTGGAGTCATTCGTGCGAGCTTTTTCCTCAGGCGGAGCGATGATGTGCCTTTGAGCTTGTCTTTAAGCCGTTGAATGATAGTCAGGTTTATCTTGTTTATAATATTCATGTTCTGAGCTGCGTTGCGGGCTCTCTTGGTAGAGTAGTCCTCTCTAAAAAGCATATCCAGCATATAGTGTAGCTTGTTTTCCACAGCCCAATGTTCACGTATCAACTTGAAGACCTCCGCTCCGTCTGTCAGGCTAGAGATATAGAAGGTAGTTTCGCTGCTGGACTTATCTGTCTTCTTGTCCGTCCGTACTCTTGTCATCATATGGATACTTTTGAGCCCGTCCCACTTGTCTAAAGTCGAGTCTGGGTCTAGAGATAAAGGGTTTACGATGCTACTCATCGTGCGCGTTTCTATTCGCCCGTGATCAAAGTCTTGCTGCTCTTGGTGCACTATGTGAGCATCGTAGAGGGGGCAGAAGAAGCTCTGCACCTCTTCCTTCGTTAGTCTCTGATTGTCTTTAACTTGAAGTATGTAGTCGCCCTCTTTTTCAACCACTGCCTTTGCGATCTCGGTCTGAGTGCCGATAGCGTCAATGGTGATGACGGTATCTCGTAGATCTAGCGCCTTGAGAATCTTTTTAATGGCATTGATTTCGTTAGACTTACTAGAGATATATACCTGAGCCAATGAGGCTTGCTGATTGGGTTCAAAGGCTGTGACACAATGGCTATCGGCATCAAAGTCTAGCTTTTTGACGCCTCGCATCGTCTTACCATCTAGACAGATGTGCTTGCCAGTTGTTATCTCAAAGCTTTCCTCTAGGAAGGCTTTGTAGACTTGCTCTATCTGCTTGGGGGCAAGAAGGCTGATAGTCCGATTGAGCGTGTCGTGAGAGGGAACTCCCCAAGAACTCGACTCGCCTGATATACGCTCATATAGAGCCTCTAGATCATCTTTGTACTCCTCTGCATAGTCTTCTATTTCGTACCAAGAGGAGCAACCAGAAATAGTTGCCGTGAATACCGTCGTAAGGATGTATCCTAGGGGGAACTTTTTGCATCGATTTATGCGTGGGTCTTCGACCACTAGAAGCTGATTGAATATGCTCATAGAATTTATATATAGTATTGATTATCAGCTATAAAGATACGAAAAATCTACGACATGGACAAGCTTTTTGAAGAGAAAAATGAAGAGTTTTTGCGACTATATTGAGTTCTCTTTTTAGGCCCTTCATTCTCCCCTCAAGATCACAATCAGCTTTTCATTTATAATGCGTCAGCCCAATAGTGTCCTAAACGTTTTGCAGGATAAAGAGAAAAGGGTAGGTTTGTAATTGAGAAGAAAAACACAGCTAGTGAGAGCTGTCACAAACCACCCTTTTCAATGGCAAATATAACACTATTCGCACAAGTAATCCGACTCATACCTCGAGAAATCATCCAACGATTAGTCAAGAAGCATGGCACAGACAAGCATGCAAAAGGCTTTAACTCGTGGAGCCATTTGGTGACTATGATCTTCAGCCAATTCTCGAGTAGCGTGTCGCTACGTCAAATCTCAGAGGGGCTACAATCTGCCACGGGCAATCTCAACCACCTAGGTCTATCACGAGCTCCCTCCAAATCCAACATCAGTTACCAAAACGCCAATAGGAGTTCCCAATTCTTCCAAGATGTCTTTTATGCACTCTTCCAATATTTGGGACAGCACGGAGATCTCAAGCAGATAAAGAAACGGCTGAAGGCGAAGGTTTGTCTTCTAGACTCAACCCTAATGTCCCTATGTCTCAGTATGTATGACTGGGCTCTCTATACTCATACGAAAGGAGCCGTCAAGATGCATACAGTGCTTGATTTTGAGACACTTCTGCCTGAATTCGTCTGTATAAGCAATGGCAAGGGAGCCGACAATACGATTGCCAAAAAGCTCCCCTTTGCCCGAGGAACCATCGTTGTAGCTGATCGAATCTACAGCGATACTGAGCTTCTGAATCATTGGGACAGCACAGGTGTGATTTTCATCGTCAGAGGAAGAGACAACATCCAATTTGAGTCAATAAGGGAGAGAGATTTGCCTGATACGACATCTCAAGAGATACTGATAGATGAAGAGGTGAGACTGACAGGTGTAGAGACAGCGAGCAAGTACCCTAAGAAGATTCGTAGAATAGGCATCTACAATGTTCAAGGAGGTTACACGATTGACTTGTATACCAATGACTTTACGCATGCAGCCAGTACTGTTGCAGCGCTATATCGCTCACGTTGGAAGATTGAGATCTTCTTTAGAAACCTCAAGCAAAACCTGCATATCAAGAGTTTTCTGGGAACTTCTCAAAACGCTGTCGAGATTCAGATTTGGACGGCTCTGATTACGATTCTCTTACTTCAATATCTCAAGCGAATAGCAAAACACCCCTGGTGTCTCTCCAATTTAACAGCATCCTTGAGACTCAACACGTTCACCAAAATCGGCCTCTTTCAGTGGATAAATGAGCCGTTTTCACCGCCTCCAGACGAGACCGAAATAGCATAGGGGGGATACCCCCGTTTTTACAGCAAATGTCAAGGGGCGATTGACCCGCTTGACAGCTATCTTACACCCATCGCCCGCAAAAAACGTTTAGGACACTATTGGCGTCAGCCCTGATTCTTAGACAGGGCTGACGCATTATAATTCCATTTCGAAGATTTCCTCTGGAGTCATACGTGCGAGCTTTTTCCTCAGGCGCAGCGTTGATGTGGCTTTGAGCTTGTCTTTAAGCCGTTGAATGATAGTCAGGTTTATCTTATTTATAATGTTCATGTTCTGAGCGGCATTGCGGGTTCTCTTGGTAGAGTAGTCCTCTCTGAAAAGCATATCCAGCATATAGTGAAGCTTGTTTTCCACAGCCCAATGCTCACGGATCAACTTGAAAACTTCTGTCCCGTCTGTCAGGCTAGAGATATAGAAGGTGGTCTCGCTGGTGGACTTATCTGTCTTCTTGTCCGTCCGTACTCTTGTCATCATATGGATACTTTTGAGCCCGTCCCATTTGTCTAAAGTCGAGTCTGGGTCTAGAGATAAAGGGTCTACGATGCTACTCATCGTACGTGTTTCTATTCGCCCATGACCAAAGTCTTTCTGTTCTTGATGCACTATGTGAGCATCGTAGAGGGGACAAAAGAAACTTTGCACCTCTTCCTTCGTTAGCTTCTGATTATCTTTAACTTGGAGTATGTAGTCGCCCTCTTTTTCAACCACTGCCTTTGCGATCTCGGTCTGAGTGCCGATAGCGTCAATGGTGATGACGGTGTCTCGTAGATCTAGAGCCTTGAGGATCTCTTTGATGGCATTGATTTCGTTCGACTTAGTGGAGATATATACCTGAGCCAATGAGGCTTGCTGGTTGGGGTCAAAGGCTGTAACGCAATGGCTGTCGGCATCAAAGTCTAGCTTCTTAACGCCTCTCATCGTCTTACCATCTAGACAGATGTGCTTGCCAGTTGTTATCTCAAAGCTTTCCTCTAGAAAGGCTTTGTAGACTTGCTCTATCTGCTTGGGATCAAGAAGACTGATGGCGCGATTGAGCGTGTCGTGAGAGGGGACTCCCCAAGAGCTCGACTCTCCTGATATACGCTCATATAGAGCCTCTAGATCATCTTTGTACTCTTCTGCGTAGTCTTCTATTTCATACCAAGAGGAGCAGCCAGAGATAGTAGCCGTGAATACAGTTGTGAGGATGTACCCTAAGGGGAACTTTTTGCATCGATTTATGCGTGGATCTTCGACCATTAGAAGGTGATTGAATATACTCATATTATCTGTATATAGTATTGATTATCAGCTATAAAGGTACGAAAAGTTTATGACATAGACAAGCCTTTTTGAGGGAAAATCAAAGAGTTTTTGAGGCTATATTGAGTTCTCTTTTTAGGCTCTTCATTCTGCCCTCAACGCCAAAATCAGCTTTTCATTTATAATGCGTCAGCCCTGGATTCTTAGATCTCAATAGTCGCAATAAGAAAATAAAGAGGTATCTTTGCCAAACGGATTGTACAGTCACGCTTCGGTGACCGACCTTCACAGCGAAATACAGATAATACAACTATATAGATATGACGGCTAATAAGCAAATGAGAACCGAGGGCGACCTGCTAGGCGATCGCCAACTACCCGCAGACGCACTCTATGGGGTGCAGACGCTACGCGGTATGGAAAACTTTCAGATTAGCAACTTCAAGCTAAGCCAGTACCCTTACTTCATCCAGGGACTCGCTTACACCAAGTGGGGTGCAGCTGTCGCCAACCACAGCGAGGGCATCCTGACCGATGAGCAGTACGAGGCTATCGTCTTCGCCTGCAAGGAGCTACTTGCTGGCAAGCATCACGATGCTTTTGCAGTGGATATGATCCAGGGTGGTGCTGGTACGACAACCAATATGGCAGCCAACGAGGTGATCTGCAACATTGCCCTCCAGAAGATGGGACACAAGCCAGGCGAGTACAAGTACCTCGCTCCCAATGATGGAGTCAACGCTTCACAGTCGACCAACGACGCCTACCCCACAGCTATCCACCTAGGGCTATACCCCAAGGGGCTAGAGGTGTACAAGCATGTCGAGCAGCTCGTAGCAGCACTTCGTGCCAAGGCTGAGGAGATGAAGCACGTCCTCAAGATCGGACGTACGCAGCTACAGGACGCTGTGCCTATGACGCTGGGACAGACCTTCCACGGCTTCGCTTCTATCCTGGAGGATGAGTTGCCAAGACTCAAGAGCGCCTGCGAGGAGTTCCTAACGGTCAATATGGGTGCTACCGCCATCGGTACCGGCATCGCCTCAGAGCCTGGCTATGCAGAGGCTTGTGTCAAGGCTTTGTCAGAAATCACTGGTTGGCCCGTCAAGCTGAGCGCTGACCTCGTCGGTGCTACGAGCGACACCTCTGTGATGATCGGCTACTCATCTGCACTACGTCGCATCGCTGTCAAGATCAATAAGATCTGCAACGATATCCGTCTCCTCTCTTCTGGTCCTAGAGCTGGTATCGGCGAGTTCAACGTACCCGCTATGCAGCCAGGCTCCTCAATAATGCCTGGTAAGGTGAACCCCGTTATCCCCGAGGTAATGAGCCAGGTATGCTACAAGGTGATGGGTAACGATACGACTGTCCTGATGGCTGGCGATGCTGCTCAGATGGAGCTCAACGCTATGGAGCCCGTCATGGCTCAGTGCTGCTTCGAGAGCTCAGACCTGATGATGCGTGGTATCACAACCCTCATCGAGCGTTGTATCACTGGCATCACGCCCAACGAGGAGCGTTGCCGCCAGCAGATTGAGGCATCGATCACGATTGTCACCGCACTCAACCCGATCATTGGTTACAAGAACTCGACCAAGATTGCCAAGGAGGCTCTTGAGACGGGCAAGGGTATCTACGAGCTAGTCCTAGAGCATGGCATCCTAGACAAGAAAGATCTCGACGAGGTGATGGATCCCAAGCACATGACCCAGCCCTCGAAGCTCGATCACATCAAGCCTAAGAAGCAACTGTAAGCTCCTTAGACTGTAATAGGAAATAGGGACTACTAACCTTTTAGACCATATATATTATGAAGAGATTAGCTTTAATCAGCTTTGCACTCGTCAGCATGCTGGCGTTTGCTGCTTGCTCTAGTCCTACGAAAAAGGCAGAGCGAGTCACCATGGACTTTGTCAATGCTCTCAACGCTAGCGACTACGACAAGGCTCGTAGCTACACGGCATCGGAGCAGGCTAAGGCTTATGTGGGGCTTGTTGAGTACTTTGACTCCGAAAAGTCTGACGACTCTGAAGAGGCAAAGGCAGCGAGAGCTAAGATCACGAGCCGTATCACCCGCACGGAGCAGCAACAGGACACGGTCATCTGCTATGTAGAGACCATCGAGCCTTCAGACAAGCCAGACACTATCAATCAGAAGGTGCTCCTCACCAAGGTGGACAACGAGTGGAAGGTCGTCGAAGTACCTATGAAGTAACCGAAGCAACTGCCACTCAGGCACGCGCACTCTAGACTTAATCTCTAGATGAAGTCTATCTATCACAAGCCCCAAGAGCTAGCGAGGTCTCTCCGTCTACTGCTCTTGGGGCTTATATTATGTGGAGCTGCCGCTTGCTCTGCACACCACGAGCGAGAGACCATCGCTATCGATACAACATCTCTGCGGCCTGGTAGTCTCATACTGCGTCGTGGTGAGGGGATGCTCTCGACCTTCTTTAGCAAGATAGCCTCCGAGGGGCAACGCTACAGCCACTGCGGGATCATCGACTACGACTCCACGGGTCAACGCTGGGTCGTATGGCACGCCTATCAGGATAGCTCGCTCGGTGCTGACGGTATCTTCCGTCAGTCGCTAGACAGCTTCGTGATGGAGTCGGAAGCGGTGGCTATCTATCCAGCTCTCGCACTAGACAGCTTAGGCTTGCAGAAGATGAGAGCATACATAGCACTGCATCGCCCTGGGGGGCAGTACCCCAAGAGGTTTGACTCGCACTTTGACCTCAGGGATACGACCACGCTCTACTGCACTGAGTTTGTCGCACTCGCTTACTGCGCCACTGAGCTCCCCGCATATCAGGTACAGCCGACAGGGCACAATGTAGCGATCCCCTACACATATTATACGCTCGATGATTTAATCAAAACAGTCAACCCCTTGCACATTCAAAAATAATGCGTACCTTTGCACCAGTTACTAATCACTTATACTAAAGCTAATATGAAGAAGGTATTTGTACTTGTAGCTGCTGTTGCAGCTCTAAGCCTTGTTTCTTGCAACAAGGAGAACCAGAATCAGGACGCTCAGAATGCTGAGCAGAATGTTGAGAACGCTCAGGAGAATCTTGACGCAGCTGCTCAGGATCTACAGAACGCAGCTCAGGATGCAGCTCAGGTAGTTGCTGACGAGGCTAACGCTGCTGCTGACGCAACCGCAGAGGCTGCTCAGGACGCTGCTGACAAGGCTCAGGAGACTGCTGATCAGATCAAGAAGTAAACACCAACTTCTCTAGATCATCGCAATCTGAGATAACCTAAGCAACCAAACTTTACGAAGGTCACCTAGTCCTCTTTATGAGGGTTAGGTGACCTTTGCTGTTGGATGTTGGCTATTGGATGCTGGCTGTTAGCTGTTAGCTGTTGGCTATTGGCTAGAGCTACTAGTGCCGCTAGGGACACTAATGTCACTAGGGACACTAGTGCCACTAGAGAACTAGTCTCTAGACTCTAGACTCTAGCCTCTAACATCTAATCTCTAACCTCTAACCTCTAGTCTCTAACCTCTAATCTCTAATTTTCGTACTTTTGGAGTGTGAAGACGAGACACTCCTGGCAATGGTGGCTGAAGAACTTCTTGCCACTCCTCATAGGGCTAGCGATACTGTTGTACCTCTATCGCCATCTAGAGCTCGCAGACACGCTACGCTTATTGCAGCATGGCGTGCGCTACGAGTATCTCCTCTTGTCACTACCTATGGGACTCCTGGGCAATGCCACGCGAGGCTATCGCTGGCACCTCCAGATGCGACCGCTATACACCCCCCCGGCACGACCCATCAATCCGATCTTGATCACGATCGGGAGCTATGCGGTCAACTTTGTCATACCTCGTGCTGGCGAGGTATGGCGCTGTACCGAGATGAAGCAACGAGAGGACTATACGCTCTCGGCAACGGTCGGCACGCTCCTAGTGGATCGTCTCTCAGATATGGTCGTTGTCCTAGCTCTCTTCGTGGCTATGATGCTGTTTCAGCCAGGGACTATATCGCAGATCTTAGCTGCTCAGGGCTTATCGCTCGGCGATAACTTAGGCGACCTCTTTTCGTCAGACTACACCACGGCTTGGCTGATAGCAGGCGTTTCACTCCTCGTCATCCTGCTGGTTCTCTATCGCTTCAGAAAGAGTCGCTTCATACAGCGTATACGAGAGAAGCTTCGCTCTGTACTGCAAGCCGCTTCGACCCTGAGAGGATGGCGCGCCTGGAGTCAGTTTATCGCACTTACGATACTCCTATGGCTCTTTTACTACTACTTCTTCTACCTTACATTTGGAGCTTTTGCCTTCACGGCTGAGCTGGGTCATCGGGTCGCTTTTGCCTCCTTTGTTCTCTCCACACTGATGATCGCTATCCCCACGCCGGCAGGTGTCGGCCCGTGGCACTATGCGGTGATTATATCGCTGACAGCCTTTGGTGTGAGCGAGGCGGAAGCGGGGCTCTTTGCTTTGATTGTACATGCTGTACAGACGCTCTGGACCATTATTACGGGGATTATTGCTATATTTGCCTTACCAATAGTCAATAGACACTACAAACGTGCCTCCTCACTAGAAGACACTTCAAAAATAAAGAGAATAAGCTATGATGAACAAAGCTGACTACCAAAAGCTCGCCCCCTCCACACTATGGGGCTATTTCTATGATCTCACACAGATACCCCGCCCCACAGGCCACTGTCAGGCTGTTAGGGAGTATGTCGTTGCCGAGGGTAAGCGACTAGGGCTAGAGACCCATGTAGATGAGGTGGGCAACGTGTTGATCCGTAAGCCAGCCACGCCAGGACTAGAGGATCGCCCCGTAGCTACCCTACAGGGACACCTAGATATGGTACCTCAGAAGAACTCGGACAAGGTACACAACTTCGAGACCGATCCTATCCAAACGATGCAAGAGGGCGACTGGATCACGGCCGATGGCACGACACTCGGTGCGGACAACGGTATGGGAGTCGCCTTCTCTCTAGCAGTACTCGCCGATGACACGCTCAAGCATGGCCCCATCGAGGCGCTTTTCACCATTGATGAGGAGGTCGGCATGGACGGTGCCAACGGCCTTAAGCCTGGCTTTAGCAAGGGGGACATTCTCCTTAATATAGACTCCGAGGTGGAGGGCGACCTCTTCGTCGGTTGTGCTGGTGGTATCGATGTCAACGTCTCTCTAGAGTACCAAGACAACCACGAGCCTGACGAGGACGAGATAGGCGTACGCCTCACGATCAAGGGGCTCAAGGGTGGACACAGCGGTGTGGACATACACCTCGGTCGTGCCAATGCCAATAAGCTGATGGCGCGTCTCCTCAAGGAAGCCGTCTCGCAGTGCGGTGCTCTAGTAGCTGAGATCGATGGCGGTAACATGCGCAATGCGATACCTCGTGAGGCGGTCGCTCTGCTATCTGTCAAGGAGGACGACACCGAGGCACTCTGGGAGCTGGTATCCGACTACGAGGAGCTATTTAATAAGGAGTTTGCTGGGATAGAGAACCACATCACCGTCTCTCTAGAGCGTTGTGACCGTCCTAAGACGATCCTCCCCGACGAGATACAAGACGCGCTGATCCATGCGCTGAATGCTTGTCAGAATGGTGTCATCTCGATGCTCTCTGAGTTCCCCGACACGGTAGAGGCTTCGTCGAACCTAGCTCAGGTACAGGCTGGCGAGGGACACATCTCTGTCCGCTTCCTCGTCCGCTCCTCAAGTGACTCACGCAAGATGTGGGTCGCCTCTAGCATCGAGAGTTGCTTCCTACTGATGGATGCTCGCGTAGAGTTTGACGCTTCCTATACAGGCTGGCAGCCCAATGCTGAGTCTCACATTATGCAAGTAATGTGTCAGGCCGCCAAGGAGATCTACGGCAAGGACCCTGCTGTCAAGGTGATGCACGCTGGCCTCGAGTGCGGTATCATACAAGGTGTCATGCCCGATATGGATATGATCTCCTTCGGTCCTGAGATCCAGCACCCACACTCACCCGATGAGCGTGTAAGCATCTCCTCCGTGGAGCGTAGCTACCGCATGCTCGTCCGTGCTTTGGAACTAATCTAATCGATAATAACAGATGAAAAAAGCTTTTGTATTCCCAGGTCAGGGCGCACAGTTCGTCGGTATGGGTCAAGAGATCTATACGAAGAGCGAAGCAGTACGCAAGCTCTTTGCTGAGGCGGACGAAGTGCTAGGCTTTGACCTAACCAAGACCATGTTTGAGGGTACTGAAGAAGACCTCAAGCAGACGAAGGTAACACAGCCCGCTGTCTTCCTCCACTCTGTGGCGATGACGGTGGCGCTCGGAGAGGCCTTCGCACCAGACATGGTCGCTGGACACTCGCTAGGCGAGTTCTCGGCACTAGTTGCGAGTCGCGCCTTGCCTTTTGCAGATGCACTGCGACTTGTCTCTGAGCGTGCACTCGCTATGCAGGCCGCTTGCGAGGCACACCCCTCGACGATGGCAGCAATCATCGGACTGCCTGACGAAAAGATCGAGGAGATCTGCCGTGGTATCTCGGATCAGGTGGTGGTCCCTGCGAACTATAACTGCTCGGGTCAGGTAGTCATCTCTGGCACTATGGAGGGTATCGCTGAGGCTTGCGAGCAGCTCAAGGCTGCGGGGGCTAAGCGTGCGCTACCGCTCAAGGTGGGCGGAGCTTTTCACTCACCTCTTATGCAGCCCGCCAAGGAGCGTCTGCAGCGTGCTATCGAGTCAACGACCTTTGCCGCACCAATCTGCCCGATCTATCAGAATGTAGACGCTCGCCCTCATACCGATGTGGAGGAGATCAAGGCCAATCTGATCGCTCAGCTTACGGCTCCCGTACGCTGGACGAAGAGTGTCGAGGCGATGGTTGCCGATGGTGCTACGCACTTCGTAGAGCTAGGACCTGGCAAAGTCTTAGCAGGTCTTATCGGTCGTATCGCAAGCGATGTGACCTGTGAGAGCTTGGCAACGATCTAATGAATCTTTGCAAGAACTAAGGAGAGGACAAGTTCGGCTAGTCATCTAGTTGAGCTTGTCCTCTAGTTTTCATTCAGACATCTAAGTAGATAGTATTATGAGCGATAAGGAGTTACTAATACCCTACACGCGGCTACCCCGCTCGGAGTGGCCAGAGGTTTACGGACGTCTCGAGGAGGCTGCCGTAGAGGCTACCCGCCGGTCGTATGCCCCGTATAGTCACTTTCACGTAGGAGCTGCGGCACTGCTAGAGGACGGCGAGATCGTGCTGGGGTGCAATCAGGAGAATGCCTCCTTCTCGCCCACGCTCTGTGCTGAGCGAACGGCGCTCTACGCCATCGGGGCGCACCACCCAGGAGCTGTCGTGGAGCGGATGATGATCGTCGCTGAGACAGAGGGCAAGCGTGTCGAGGCGATCTCCCCCTGCGGCGTGTGCCGACAGGTGATGATGGAGGCTGCCAAGCGACAGGGCAAGCCCTTTGAGATAATCCTCTGCGGACCTGACGAAGCTATCGTTATCAGCGACTGCCGGCTCCTCTTGCCCTTTGCCTTTGATGGTTCAGATATTCCCTCGTAGGGCTAAGCGCGCCCACCATTTGTAGAGACCTATTTTCCATTAGTATATGGCTTATCGCATCATTACGATCAGTAGACAGTATGGCTGCGGAGCTCGCACCATAGGGCGTCAGCTCTCGGAGCAACTCGGCTTGACCTATTACGACAAGGAGCTCATCCGCATGATCGCTGAGGAGAGTGGCTATGCTGCCGACTATGTCGAGGAGCAGAGCGAGTACGCCTCGACATCGGGACTGGACTTCATGCCGATGTCTCACGGAGCGCTCTTCTCCGTACCTATGACGGGACTCGTCGAGACACCTTCGGTGACCCGCTATCTCAACGATTTTATCCTCAAGATAGCTGAAGAGGGTCCCTGCGTCATCATCGGGCGCAGTGCCGACTACATCTTACGAGACCGGGACGACGTGCTCAACGTATTCCTCTATGCCGATGTCGAGGCACGTATCAAGACGCTCCTACAGCGAGGCGACGAAGCGACAGAAGACGAAGCGCGCAAGCGCATTGAGCAGTCCGACCGAGCACGCCGCAAGAACTACAAGCAGATGACCAATAGGGAGTGGGGCGAGTCGACCAACTACCACCTCTGCCTCAATACGGGAGCCTTCGGAGCGCCCTGCTGTACCGACATCATCGCGCACGCCTACCAGCTTCCCTGCGGTGGTGTGACCATTGGCAAAAAGTAAACCCACTATGCGACTGACGGACAATTGGTTCAACGGCTTGGCCGAGAGCGAAGCTGGCCAGACGGCTCACCTGCATGTGCGTGATGAGCTGGAAGAGTTTCGCGCTACGGGCAAGTACCGCTTTGTGATCGAGATCGCTTACCCCTTTGATGGCGAGGGCATAGAGCCATCTGATACGGACACCGCACAGATAGAGGCGGTCGACGAACTGCTACAGACCGCTATGGAGCGGGACAAGATGGCGATCCTCGCAGCTTCTATCCTAGAGCCTGGGCGCAAAGTGTGGCTCTATGTGAGCCGCACGTACGACCCCTTCTTCGATCGTCTCGAGGAGGTGCTGGCGGAGCTGCCCCTCCTGCCACTACAGTTTGAGGTAGTCCAGGACTCCGACTGGAGCTACTACCAGGAGCTACTGGACAAGCTACAGCCGTAGCCTAACAAACCACCCATATCCACAAATGCAAAAGGAGACTGTTGCAAAAGTCAACAGTCTCAAAAGGAGAGCCTCACACTAGGTGAAACTCTCCTTTTATTTTGTCTCGTCGGCTTGCTAAGTTACTTCGTATGGCTCAGCAAAGACCAAATAGCGTCGTCCTCAGGGTACGGCGCGACGACCTCTATATGCTCATGAGTGACGGGGTGCTCGAAGCTTAAGATACGCGCATGGAGCGAGATACCACCATCCTTGTTGCTCCGTGGAGCACCATACTTGAGGTCCCCCTTGATCGGGTAGCCCATGTGGCTCAGCTGCGTACGTATCTGATGATGCCGCCCCGTATGTAGCGTCACGGCCAGCAGACTGTAGCGGTCGCCCACGGCGAGACGCTCGTAGGTAAGCCAGGCGCGCTTAGCCTCAGCGTGAGGCTCCGTCACGACGTAGCTCTTGTTTTGCTTGCGATTGCGATAGAGCAGATCCTTAGCCTCGCCCGCTTTCTGGGGAAAAGCTCCACAGACCACAGCGTGGTAGACTTTGTGGATCTCTCGTCGCTGAAACATAGCGTTGAGCCGTGCCAGAGCCTTCGAAGTCTTGGCAAAAAGTACCGCTCCCGACGTCGGTCTATCGATACGATGCGTGACCCCAACGAACGCCCGCCCAGGCTTGTCGTACTTATCGATGAGATAGCGCTCGACAAGCTCCGAGAGCGGTGTATCGCCCGTGCTGTCACCCTGTACGAGCATCCCCGCTGGCTTATTGACGATGAGGAGATGATTGTCCTCGTAGAGGATCTGTAGGTCAGGCATCGGTCTGCTTACTAAGGTATTACATATTCATACCGCCGCAGCAGGAGAGCACCTGTCCTGTCATGTAGGAGGAGAGGTCGCTCGCGAGGAAGAGTGCCACATTGGCCACATCCTCAGGCTTGCCACCACGACGTAGCGGGATCTGCTTAGCCCACTCCTTGCGCACCTCCTCGCTGAGGACGGCCGTCATATCGCTCTCGATGAAGCCCGGAGCGATGCTGTTGGCACGGATACCGCGTGAGCCGAGCTCCTTAGCAACGCTCTTAGCCAGTGCGATCATACCAGCCTTAGAGGCGGAGTAGTTCACCTGACCCGCATTGCCCGATACACCGACGACGCTCGCCATGTTGATGATGCTACCCTGACGCTGCTTCATCATGACGGGAGCTGCGGCGTGGATCATATTGAAGGCGGACTTTAAGTTGACATTGATCACCGCATCCCACTGCTGCTCCGTCATACGCAGGAGCAGACCGTCACGGGTGATGCCAGCATTATTGACTAGGACATCTAGCTTGCCAAAGTCAGCGACGATCTGCTCCACGAGCTGATGCGCAGCCTCAAAGTCTGCCGCATTGCTCTCGTAGGTGCGTATCGTGACATCGCACTCCTTGGCTAGCTGAGCGTAGTAATCCTTTGCTTCGTCGGCAACCTTGAGGTCACTAATAGCTACATGGCATCCAGCCTCTGCATACTTCGTGGCAATCGCCTTGCCGATACCACGTGCTGCTCCGGTGATCAGAGCCACTTTGTCCTGAAGTAGTTTCATAGATTCTATTGAGTTATAGGTTTTGTATTTGCATGATTGGTCAGTCCCTGTCTGAGTAGTTGCTTCATCGCAGCGATGATGCGTAGGTAGTCCTCCTTACCATACTCATGGTGGTAGCGATTGATGTAAGGTGCCTCCAGACTCTTGAAGCTCTTGAGGAGTAGGTAGGCTGTCGAGTTGATATCTGGGACAAGTAGCTCTCCTCGATCGTGTCCCTCCTGCAGGATCCGCTTGAGCATATCGTACTCGCTCTGGTCATACTTGAGGCGAAGGCGCTCGATGTTGAAAGTGTCGCTAAAGAAGCTCGCATTGTGTTCACCCTGCCTCTGCACCGTCTTCTGGATCAGCTGCAGATGATTGTCCAGCAACACCATCAGCTTAGTAATCGCATCACCCGGACGAGACAGTACCTCACTCAGCGACTGGCTCATCAGACTGATCTCCCGCTCTATGACCGCCATAAGCAGCGCCTGCTTGTCCTTATAATAAGTATAGACCGTGCGCCGACTGCACCCCACAGCCTCTGCAATAGCGACCATGGTCGTCTCCTCGACTCCTTGCTGCACAAAGAGCGTGTGAGCCATTTGGACGATGCGCTGGCGCGTGTGTTGTGTAGAGGTCATAAGTGCGTGATCGATAATAAAAGCGTGAGATATTCGTTACAAAGATACAGCTTTGCGCCGAATGTACCCTTTGGGATCGAGCGCACGCCATTCTAATCCTCACCCACATGTCATCCTCCAGGAGATTACTCGGCTCCCTGCCTACCAATATACTACTTGTCGTGCTGGCGCTCGTCGTGGCACTCCTCCCGCTCATCCTCTCGGAGCCACTCGTGAGACGCATGGCCGACGAGGAGCGACTCAAGATGCAGACCTGGGCCGAGGCAACCGAGTGCATAGCTAGCCAAAGTGACGAGCAGCTCAATGCCCTAGCCCTCCAAATCTTAGAGTCAAACACCACCATACCGCTCATCCTCACAGACAGCCTCGGGAATATCCTAGGATACAAAAACATTGACTCCGTGGCGGTCGCTCGTGACTCGACCTATCTGGAGAAGCGGCTCACAGCTTTTCGCTCTGGCTACGCACCCATCGAGATTGACTTAGGTACCGCTGGGCGCCAATACCTTTACTACAGCGACAGCAGTAATCTGAGGCGGTTGCTACGCTTCCCCTATCTGCAGACAGGTATCTTCATCCTCTACATCATCATCCTCGTCCTCACCATTCGTAGCCTACTGCACTGGGAGCAGGACCGTATATGGGTCGGACTCAGCAAGGAGACCGCCCACCAGCTCGGCACGCCCATCTCCTCGCTTATGGCGTGGACCGAACTGCTCAAGAGCTACGACCTCCCCCCCGAGATCATCGAGAGCATCGGCCAAGATGTCAATCGCCTCGAGCTGATCGCCCACCGTTTCCAAAAAGTCGGCAGCCTACCCGAGCTCACCCCCATAGAGCTCAACGGACTGGTCGCCACCTCCGTGCAATACCTCTCACGACGCATCTCCAGACAGGTAGAGATCGTCTTTGAGCCAGCACCCGAGGAGCTCTACTGCCTCATCACGCCCGACCTCATGAGCTGGGTCGTGGAGAACATCGTTAAGAACGGCGTCGACGCGATGGACGGCAAGGGCACGATCACCATCACCACGGAGGCTCACGGCAAGAACGCCTACCTCGAGATCACCGACACGGGCCGTGGTATGACACGCGCCACGCAGCGGATGATCTTCAAGCCAGGCTTCACCACCAAGGAGCGTGGCTGGGGGCTCGGCTTATCGCTCGCACGTCGCATCATACGTCACTACTTCCGCGGGCGCATCTACGTCAAGCGCTCCGAGCTACAAGTCGGTACCACCTTCCGGATCACCCTCCCCCTGCAGTAGCTCCCCTAGCCCACCCCCCTCGCCTTCTTTTCGGCCAAAAGTTGAAACGAAACACGGCCAAAAGTGGAAACGCCGAAAGAGAGCTTTCCGGTTTAAGCTGATAGCGAGCGGGTTAGAGCGAGAACCTCTGGAGTGTATCAATGACGCTTCCTAGAGAAGCAACGCTGCTGTGCGGGAGGCTAAAAGTTCTCACGTGTAAAATTCCAAACAGCTAGCTGGGAAGCAAAAATTCTCCACGTAGGCGCAAAATAAAACTTCGGAAGAATGAAATGAAACTTCGGAGGAATGAAATCATAAGTCCGAAGAATTTTCCTGCGCCTCACTGGATAATCAGAGATCTCCACTGGGGTATTTTCGATTTCCTCCATAGAGTAGTTGATGAGCTTATTATATATAATGTGTCCACCCAGCTCTCCAAACTCTAGCCTCCAATCTCTAACTCCTAACCTCTAATCTCCATTTACATATCTTTACGGGGAAATTTGTCCGATCCCCTCCTTTCTCGAATATCCACTTGGATATTTTTCATTTTCCACGTGGGCGTCAAAAAATTCCTCCGAAGTTTCATTTCATTCTTCCGAAGTTTCATTTCATTCCTCCGAAGTTTCATTTGATTCCTCCGAGGAATTTTTTCTTTTCCACGTGGGCATTTCGAAATATCCACGTGGAAATCACTTTTCCCCGACACAGCACCATTTTAATATGTAGTCTGTTCTAAATTATTGTAATGAGCTGGCGTCGGATTTCGCCAGCCAGACTGACGCATTATAATCGCACTTTCAGGAGCTGCACATAACGACAAGCGAGGAATAGAGAGGTCGATAAGCTCATTGTATACAATGCGTCAGCCCTGCTTGATATGTCCTTTCAGACTTTTGTCGGACAGGAATAAAAAATATCCACGTGAGAAATTGGGACGTTTCTCACGTGGATATCTGAAAGCGGTTGTTTTGTAGTCAGAATGCCCGACGAGACCTGATTAGTTGCTCTCGGTGGCAAGCCACCTGTCGGATAGCTAAGAGGCTGTCTACAAAGCTGCCGAGACTGCCGACGTAGCAGCAATAGCTATGGCTACGAAGATAGCTATGGAAATACCTATGCACACAGCAGCTGCAATGGCAAGCCCCCTAGCCCACTGAAGCGACTTGCGACTTGCGTTCTCAGCCTCTGCGTAGTTGCCTCTATCATAGTGTGTAGAGACCTGTATCGAGTAGATAAGCGGTATGATCCCTAGCGGAAAGAAGAATAAGACGCAGAGGATGCTCCACACAAGGTTGTCGGGTGGCATTGCGGGTCGGTTTTGTGGCTGCATGGGGTTGCCATAGCCATACGGGGTGCCGTAAGCCGGAGCTCCTGCGTAAGGATTGGGACCAGGTGCTTGGTACCCAAAGAGGGGACGTAGCTCATCCAGAGTCTGAGCGGTACAAGCATCGCTCATTCCATCGACGCGTATTATAGTCTGGGGAGTAATCCTTCGTGCGGACAACTCCTCAAGCGTGTAGGGACCTAGTTCTTGTCCATTGCAGACGATGTAGTACAGCCTCATGCTTCTAGTTTATTTTATGATTTATATGAGCGAGATCGCAAAGCTTAGCGAAGCTCAGAATCTCTTTTTTGGGCTCAATCTATGTTCTTCGTACGCAAAGGTATGTAATCACTTGGACTTATACAATAGTGCTAGATGCTGCTTGTCGGGGTAGCAATAGCACGCTCGAAAGATGTGTCTCCCTCTACTCTCTAATCTCTAATCTCTAATTTCTAACCTCTAATCTCTAGTCTCCCCTCTCCCTTGACGGAAAAGTTGTACTTTTGGCACAACAACGAGCGAAAGAACTATGGATTCTGTACGAGCGAAGAAATATCTGGGGCAGCACTTTCTCACGGATCGTGGTGCAGCACAGCGCATTGCCGACTCGATCGCCGACTATCTCGGTACGCCGATACTAGAGGTGGGCCCTGGCATGGGCGTCCTGACGCAGCCACTCCTAGAGGCGGGGCACGACCTGCAGGTGATCGACATAGATCACGAGAGTATCGAATATCTGCACCAGCACTTTCCGCAATTGAGCCAGGAGGGGCGGATCATCGAGGGGGACTTTCTCAAGCTCCCCGCTGAGGAGCTGATACCTGGTCGGGCGGACACGCCTTTTGTGGTGATCGGCAACTATCCGTACAATATCTCTTCGCAGATCTTCTTTCGCATCCTAGAGCTACGCGAGCGCATCCCTGCTGTAGCGGGTATGCTACAGCACGAGGTGGCACAGCGGCTGTGTGCCTCGCCTGGAGGGCGTGACTACGGCATCCTGAGCGTCTTGCTCCAGTGCTGGTACGACTGCGACTACCTCTTTAAGGTGTCTAAGCGTGACTTCAATCCACCGCCCAAGGTAGATGGCGGCGTTATGATCGCACGACGAAATAGTCGCACCGCACTACCCTGCGATGAGGCTAACTTCAAGCGGGTGGTCAAAACCGCCTTCGGACAGCGTCGGAAGATGCTACGCAATGCCTTGATGTCGCTCTTTGGCAAGGAGTTCCCCTACGCTGATCATGAGATCTTCACGCTTCGTGCGGAGCGTCTCTCGGTAGAGGACTTCATCGGCCTCACCTTAATGTACGAAGCTCTACCAACTGACAACCTAACAACACCTTAAATACAACCTTTATGAAAAGCATCCTACGTATCTTACTGCTGCTCCTCCCCACGCTCTCACTGCTGGGGCAGCAAAAGGAGTACCCCCTACCAGAGCGACCTGCGAAGAATGTGATCCTCCTTATCTCAGACGGCACCTCGCTACCGACAGTCTCACTGGCACGCTGGTACCAGAGGGCGCTCGACCCTCAGGCGCAGCACCTATCGCTCGACCCTTACCTCTCGGGGAGTGTCATCACCTACTGCTCCAATGCGCCTATCGGGGACTCGGCTCCGACCACCTCTTGCTATATGACGGGAGTTCCTTCGATCGATGGCTTTATCGCGACCTATCCGTACAGCGAGCCACACAATGACTTGGTACCGCTCGACTCTTCGTGGGCTTATCGACCTGTCGTGACCCTTTTGGAGGCTGCCAAGCAGAAGCAAGGCAAGCGTATCGGGGTCGTCTGTACGTGCGAATTTCCCCACGCTACGCCAGCAGACTGCACGGCTCACTCGTCCTCTCGTAAGCTCTACAAGAGCATCGTGCCACAGATGGTGGACAATGGCGTGGACCTCCTCCTAGGCGGTGGTACCTCGCTGATGACGAGCGAACTAAAGGAGCGTCTGAACCGCCAGGGCATAGCACTTTACCTCGATGATCTCGCAGCTATGCGGGTGCATCGAGGGGGCGGTATGTGGGCACTCTTCGACAAGATGGATATGCCGTACGACCTGGACAGGCGTTCGCTGGGAGACACGCTGCGCTATCCTTCGCTGGCTGAGATGACAGAGACGGCGATCCGTAATCTGGAGAACCCTAACGGCTTCGTGCTGATGGTCGAGGGTAGCAAGGTAGACTGGGCGGCTCACGCCAACGATCCCGTGACGATGGCTACAGAGTTTCTAGCTTTTGACAAGGCGGTTGCCGTGGCGCTGGACTATGCACAGCGGGACGGGAATACGATCGTCCTCGTGACGGCAGATCATGGTAATAGTGGTATGAGCATCGGTCGTGTGGATCGGGGCTATGCGCGTCTGACACTCGATGAACTGATCATGCCGCTGACACGCTTTCGCTATAGCTCGGTAGAGCTGGGTCGCAAGACGAGCCAGACGGCTCTCTCACACTTGGCCGACAGTCTCTACAGCTGGAGCGGTATACGTCCTTCGGATGAGGAGCTGGCGGAGATCAATGCTGTCGAGGACTATGCCTGCTCGACACTCTCGGCTGAGCAACGCAAGGCGAAGTATGCGGAGCTGGGCTGGAGCCAGAAGTATCGTCTGAAGGAGTACTTTGTGGACTGGATGAAGCGTCACCTGCTCATTGGCTTTACAACGCATGGGCATACAGGCGAAGAGGTCTTTCTCGCTAGCTACACGCCACAGCAGTTGACACCGATCAGAGGTTGTGTGACCAACATTGATCTGCATAACTATATGCGTACGCAACTGGGGCTGGAGCAGACAATGCTGGAGCTGTCGGAGGAGTACTATGCGCCACACGATGCGCTCTTTCCTCAGGCTCAGTATGAGATAACGGGCGACCAGCCCGAGGAGAAGCGAATCACGATCCACTACAAGGGACACGCGATCGAGCTACGCGCCTACCAGCGCAGAGCATGGGTTGACGGGGTGGAGCAAGAACTCCCGACGCCTGTTGTCTACGTCTCCGAGACGAACAAGTTTTACCTCTCTCGTAGCTTGGTGCGCCAGCTTTAGCTATACCTGCTTGAGTCGACGCATCAGTAGCGGCGACACGACTAGTAGCAGGACCGCTAGCAGGACGACGCCGATGCCGACACCTTGACCTAGGGAGAGTTCCTCGCCTAGAGCTAGTGCCCCGACGATGACGGCTGTGAGTGGTTCCAGCGCGCCCATGATAGCGGTCGGCGTGGAACCTATTCGCTGTACCGCCCAGACGAGCGTGATATTAGCGCAGACGGTCGGGATGAGTGCTAGCAGGGCGGTATAGATCCATTGCGTCGTATTGTCTAGGAGGAGGTTGGCGCCAGTCGCTTTGCAAAAGAGCGCAAAGAGTATGGCCGAAAGTCCCATGACGTAGGTGGTCAGCTTGAAGCTGCTCATCGGCTCTAGGCGAGAGTGCCGAAGGATCACGATGTAGGTGGCGTAGCAAAAGCCTGAAAAAAGTACCGTAAGCAACGGCCTGAGCGGTATGGAGGTCACATCTGACTCGAAGAAGCCAGAGATGAGCGATACGCCACCTAAAGCTAAGAGGACAGCCAGCCCCTGCAGTACATTGATCCGCTGACGAAAGACGACAAACATGAGTAGCACCACAAATGTTGGGTAGCTGAAGTGTAGCACCGTAGCGACTCCGGACGGCATGTGCTGGTAGCCCTCGATGAGCAGGAAGGAGGAGAAGAAGTACAAGACAGACAAGGCAAGCAGGATCAAGAAGCTTCGCCACGATACCCGTAGCGACTCTCTACGTATCACGACGATGCTACCGACGATGAGTGCTGCAATGAGAAAGCGGTACATCAGCACGGTCCCCTCTGCCACGCCCTGCGACAGCACGGGTATGCTCAGCAGAGGTATCAGTCCAAAGGTGGCCGATGAGATGAGTCCCATCAGATAGCCCAGCCAGTCGGTCGAGGGGGTAGTTGTCTTGTCTGTCATATAATATGAGATTATTGGGTCGTATAGAAAGGAGCCTCATTGCTCTAGTTACAATCGTACGCTAGACCAATGAGGCTCTTTATATGATAGCGTGATATGCGCCTCTGCTATCGAGCGAGACGACTATCCAAGATATGCCTTTAGGTATTCGCAGCGGTCAGACTGCTTGAGACGGCGGATCGCTTTCTCCTTGATCTGACGCACACGCTCACGAGAGAGCTTGGTGCGCTCACCGATCTCCTCGAGAGTCATCTCAGGACAACCGATGCCGAAGAAGCAGCGTAGCACCTCCGCCTCACGATCTCCCAGCTGATCCAGGATACGATCTATCTCCGCAGAGAGAGACTCGTTGATCAGACTGCTATCGGTCGAGGGCGTGTCTTCATTGACCAGGACGTCTAGCATGTTATTGTCCTCACCCTCTACAAAGGGAGCGTCGAGCGACTGATGCTTGCCCTGCACCTTGAGTGCCTCACGGATCTTGTCCTCGGGGAGCTCCAGCTCAGCAGCTATCTCCTGCGGACTAGGACGACGACCATTGAGCTGCTCGAACTTGACGATCGCCTTATTCATCTTCTGCTGCAGTCCCACCTGATTGAGCGGCAGACGCACGATGCGTGACTGCTCTGCTAGTGCCTGCAGGATAGACTGACGGATCCACCATACAGCGTAGGAGATGAACTTAAATCCACGTGTCTCGTCAAACTTCTCGGCCGCCTTGATCATTCCAATGTTTCCCTCATTGATCAGGTCAGGAAGGCTCAGGCCTTGGTTCTGATATTGCTTTGCCACAGAGACGACAAACCGGAGGTTGGCCTCCACCAGCTTGTTCAATGCACGCCGATTACCACGATGTATCTCACGCGCCAGCTCCACTTCCTCTTCGGGAGATATGAGGCTCGTTCGCCCGATCTCTTGGAGGTAACGATCCAGCGACGCACTCTCACGATTGGTGATCGACTGATTGATTTTTAATTGTCTCATTGCCATGGCTATACTCGATTTAAAGGGTTAACTCTACAATACGTTCACGCACTCCAATCATCCACAGAAGAGCGCTGTACGCAAAGGGGTACAAATACTCAGTGTACTCAAACCGGTTGCAAAGGTCGTAAAAACAAATGACATGAACGACATTTGTAAGATACATTAACCTTTGAAGGTCTAAGCAATACTCTTTTGAAGCTCCTAGAGAGCGTTGGTTTAAGTCTCTAGAGGTAGCAACAGCTCCATCTCTCTGGTCTTTAGAGAGCCAAACGTCTAAAAGTTTATTTCATCACTCTAAGGTCGACTCCATAATCACTCTAAGATATCCTCCATAACGTCGTCGACAGCATCATCGACAGCGTCGCTCAGAGACTCGTGTAGGTCGACCGTTGCCTGCTCGCCACATGGAGAGAAGCCCGCAGGCACGTTAAATGGCGTACTCGCCGAGTAGCCCAGCGATGGGTCTGCGTAGACAGCCTTCATAAAGTAGCCAAAGACGGGCAGAGCAGCCGAGGCTCCCTGACCATACGCCATGGAGCGGAAGTGTATCGAGCGCTCCTCGCCACCGACCCAGCAACCGGCCACGATCTCTGGAGAGAAGCCGACGAACCAACCATCGCTGTTGCGCTGTGTCGTACCCGTCTTACCACCCAGAGGCATCGTCAGATTGTGTCGGAAGCGCAGTCGGCCACCCGTACCGCCATCAACCACGGCACGCATCATGTCGAGCATCTGCAGGGCTGCTCGTGCGGGAAGTACCTCCGTAAGATTGGCCGTAAAGGTCGCCACCACATTGCCATAACGATCCTCGATACGAGTCACAGGAATCGGATCAACGCGGATACCTTGATTGACAAAAGCACTGTATGCCGCCACCATCTCGCTGACCGTCACATCGGGCGTACCGAGAGCCACCGAGACGACAGGGTCTATGTCACCCTTGATGCCGAAGGAGTGGAGCAGTCGAACAAAGGTGTAGGGTGATGTGCGCCCCATCAGGTAGGCCGTGACCCAGTTAGAGGAGTTTTGCAGTCCCCACTTGATCGAGACCATCTCGCCCACCCGCTTAGCTCCAGTATTGCGCGGCGTCCACGCCTTGCCATTTGCATCATAGAGCGTGATCGGCTGATGCATCACCTGCTCACAGGGAGAGATACCCTGTATCATGCTGAGGGAGTAGAGAAAAGGCTTGATCGTCGACCCCACCTGTCGTCGTCCCTGCGAGACCATATCATACTTAAACGTGCGGAAGTCCACATCTCCGACATAAGCCAGGATATTACCATTGTGCGGATTCATCGCCATGAAGCCCGTATGGAGGAAGCGCTTGTAGTATAGTACCGAGTCGCGAGGAGTCATCTCCTTGTCGACCCAGCCGTTGTAGCTCCAGACGCGCATCTTGCGCTTTTGGTCAAAGGTCTTGCGTATCTCCTCAGGCGACATGCCAAGCTTCTTGAGTGAGCGCCAGCGATCCGTGTTGTGTAGCGCACGCTCGATAGCATCTTTGCGTTGCTGTGCTGTCAGGTCGCTACTGTAAGGAGCCAGCTTAGAGCCCCGCATCTCACGATCGAAGTTAGGCTGTACGAACTCGCTCATGTGCTTCTGTACCGCCTCCTCAGCGTACTGCTGCATACGGCTATCTATCGTGCCGTAGATCTTGAGTCCATCGGCATAGAGATCGTAGTGAGATCCGTCAGACTTCTTGTTCTTCTGACACCACCCATAGATCGGCTGTGTCTCCCAGAGGAGCGAGTCGATAGCGTACTGCTCTTGATTCCACTGCGAGTAGTCACTTCTCTTAGGCTTCTTGGCCGTCAGTAGGAGGCGCACGAACTCTCTATAATAAGGAGCCAAACCATCGGAGTGCGTATTGCTGGTGAAGTTGAGATGTATCGGCTCAGCCATGGCAGTCGTGTAGGTCTCCTCGGAGATGTATCCTGCTTTCTTCATCTGTAGGAGTACCGTGTTGCGACGATTCAGCGGCGCCTCGCTGTCGGCGTGCAGGACAGGGTTGTAGAGCGAGGGGTTCTTGCACATACCCACCAGCATCGCTGACTCGTTTAGGTTCAGCTCTGAGGGCTTCTTGCCAAAGTAAGTCTGCGCAGCCGATCGGATACCGATAGCGTTGTAGAGGAAGTCAAACTGATTGAGATACATCGCTATGATCTCCTCCTTGGTGTAGTTGCGCTCCAGCTTGATCGCTATAACCCACTCGATCGGTTTCTGCAGGAGGCGCTGCAACGTCGATTTAGCATGAGGCGAGTATAGTTGCTTAGCCAGCTGCTGTGTGATGGTACTACCTCCACCACTAGCGGTATGGCGCAGCACACCACGCTTGATCACGGCACGCCCCACGCCTCGGATATCGACACCCGAGTGCTTGTAAAAACGCACATCCTCCGTAGCTACTAGAGCCTGCACCAGAGGCTCCGCCAGCTCGTCATAGCTCACGTAGATGCGATTTGTCGAGCCGTGCGCGTAGGATCCTAGTTGCACACCATCGTCCGAGATGAGCACAGAGGCATACTTGTCGATAGGGTTTTGCAACTGCTCCACATCAGGCATATAGCCTATGACTCCGTGCCAGATCAATATGAATATGATTAAGACCAAAGTCCAAAAGGCTCCAAAGAGCCACCACAGCACCTTGATGATCTTTCCTTTCATACGAAAGAGTTTTTCTACTATAATATAAGAGTGAGAAGCCGACTGACGCAGCTCAGAGAGACAACCTCCGAGACATTACTTCGCATGGATCTGAGGGAGAGATTTGCGTTCCTTGATCAGGCCAGCGTTGAAAGCGTGGAGGAGTTTCTCCAGATCGTCCACCTGCTGCTGTAGGTCAGCGCCCACATCAGTGTCGGCCACCAGCATGCGGTGTGTCGTGCGCTCTGAGATGACCGTCACGCTCTTGATATCCTCCATCAGCTCTACCGCACGGCGCATCGTCGTAAAGGGCTCGTGCTGCACCAGCTGCATACCTTGCGAATTATAGATCAAAGTGTAGCCTGCGATGCCCGTACTGCTCTGATAGGCTCGGCTAAAGCCCCCATCGATGATCATCAGCTTGCCACCAGCTGCGATAGGCTTCTCGCCCTTGGCCACCTTGACCGGGACATGCCCGTTGATCACGTGACAGTCTTCGCCCTCTAGGCCAAACTCACGGAGGATCATCTCGATCGTCTCTCGATCCTGGCGATACTTAAAGTAGTAGCCCTTCGTCTCCGTATGGGTCTTCTTGTCAGCAACGAAGTAACGCTCGAAGGTGGTCATAGCAGACTTGTCAAAGAGTGGCGAGTCGGGGCCGCACCAGAGGTAGAAGATATAGTCCACGGCAGCCTCATGCTTCGGATGACTATGCCTAGAGGGATGCGCCAGGCGCACCACACGATCTATCTCATCTAGTAGCGCACGACCACGTAAGGGCTGCGAGTCGAGGACACGCACCGCCTTGAGTTGTCCCGAGGCATCTAGCGGCATCGAGGCGTGGTAGAGCAGGTTGCCGTTGCACACGAGGTACATACTACCGAGTCGATAGAAAGCGTCTATATGCGTATGAAGTCGCTCACTCGTAGCGAAGGAGCGGCGCAAGCGATCCATCACCTCCTCCTCTTGAGGCGTGAGACGATAAGGATCCTTCGGATCGATCGTGGGGAAGTTCATATCGAGCATCTCATGCACACCATAGTCTTCGTTGGGATTGGTATGCGAGAGATCGACCGTGCCAGCCTCAAAGTCTATCTTGTGGAGTAGGTCACGCTCCTGCATCTGCCACTCCGGGTGGCGAGCGATCAACTGATGCTCCAGCTTGAACTGGATAATGCTGATCGCCTTGTGCATCTGGCTAATCAGGTAAATGCCCTTCTCATCGTACGAAGCATCTGAGTCTCCCAGCTTGGGCTTAAAGTAAGTACACGGATCACCCGCATAGACCTCACTAGCTAAGCGAGATAGTGGCATCAAGTTGATCCCGTATCCATCCTCGATAGTGTCTAGATTGGCATAGCGCAGAGCGATACGTATGACGCAGGCTATGCACGCATCATTGCCCGCTGCAGCACCCATCCAGAGCATATCGTGATTGCCCCACTGTATATCTACATTGTGGTAGTCTAGGAGCGTATCCATGATGTACTGAGCACCAGGACCACGGTCGTAGATGTCGCCCACGATGTGGAGGCGATCTATGACAAGACGCTTGATCGTTGCTGAGATAGCGCAGATGAAGTCCTCCGCCTTGCCCGTAGAGATGATTGTAGAGATGATGCTAGAGATGTAAGCCGACTTGTTGGGGTTGACCCCGTCCTCGTGTAATAGCTCCTGGATAATGTAGCTATACTGGGGCGGTAGCGCCTTGCGCACCTTCGAGCGGGTGTACTTCTCCCCCACCTTACGGCACACCTTGACGAGGCGATTGAGCGTCACCTTGTACCACTCCTCGTTAATTTGGTCCGCCTCGTGGAGCTGCTCCAGCTTAGCTTGCGGATAGTATATCAGCGTAGCTAGCTCACGCATCTGTAGCTCCATCATCTGCCCAGCAAAGACCTCGCGTATCTTACGCATCACGCTGCCGGAGGCATTCTTCAGCACATGATCGAAGGCCTCATGCTCACCATGCACATCTGCGAGAAAGTGCTCCGTACCCTTCGGAAGGCTTAGGATAGCCTGTAGATTGATGATCTCTGTAGAGACCTCGGCAGAGTTGCGAAACTGGTTAGAGAGGAGCTGGAGGTACCTCAAGTCGTCCTTTGCAGCCTGTATGTCAGTCTTGTCTTGCATCATGTCTATCTATTACTAGGGATATAACACGCCTCAAAGTTACTAAATAAAAGAAGACCGCGCGCCAAGTCGTGAGGTGCTAGTCTCGCATACTGGGCTGCCCGATGTCAGGATGCACTGCCGGCACTTCCGTCCTCACAGGAGACTGTTGACTTTTGCAACAGCCCTCATAGATCGCTCCTCGTATCAGAGGTCTAGATGTTACGATGCTTTGGGGTAGTCTCAAGAGTTGCTCCATAGGGTTAGACGCTTGTCTATTTCATCTTTTGGCAAGCGGGTATTTCTGCTGAAGAGCTGTTGTAGCTTTTGGCAGGCGGTACTATGAGAGAGTATGCCTTGCTCGACTAGCTGGTCGAAAATATATAGTATGCCTCGGACGTCAATGTCCATCTCTTTAGCACTGCGCATCATCTTCTTGTCTCCAGTGAGTACGGTCGCGCTTAGCGTGATGCCTTGGTAGAGTACGGTGCAGTCTGTGAAGGAGAGCCCCTTGCGTTGTCTCTCGTCAAAGAATTGATACACCTGGGCCATAAAGCCTGGGGTGTCGAACTGCTCGACGATTAGTCCGCCTATGTCGTCGAGATAGGCTCTCTGCTGTTTGTCTCTCAGCTCGTGAAGTACAAATATATTGGTGTGTACCTGGTATCCTAACTGCAGAAAGTCTTTGTAGAGGTCTAAGTCGATTAAGTCTATAAAGATGTTTGTGTCGCTAACGACAACGAGCTGTGTCTGACTCATATATTGGCGTTTAGCAGATTGACGACTTGATCGGCTGGTATGCCTGCCTCTTGGAGATAGCTTTGAGCTTTAGCTTGGGTTATTAAGTCTAGGTCTAGCGCTTTGATGACCAGTCTTGCGAAGCGGTTACTCTGAGGCTCTACATACCTACTCCTCTCTAAGATCTCTCGTAGCTCTTCGGACTTATTCTTCTTGATAAAATACCCTCTGCAATTACTCTGAGATATGAGCTGCATCTCACTTAAACGATATACGATAGCATCAATAGAGATGCCGTAGGTACTTTGTAACTCTATAAGTTCGGAGATGGAAAATCTCTTCCTGCGACCTCCAAAAAACGCTCTGATGATGTCGTCTGGGAGTAACAGATGACTAGCAAATGCGGTGCAGAGCCTCTCGCCTTCTTTCTCAGAGATAGTCTCTAGGGAGCTTTTCAGGAGGAGGTGAGCGAATTCATGCAGTAAGGTCAGTCGCTTTCGTTCGGTACTCTCTATATTACTATTGTATGCGATGACGGGTATGACCTCATTGGCTAAGAAGCTAACCCCATCGAAGCCTTTTTTGCCAGCTACACCAATGACTTTGATGCCCATGGTCTCGAGTAGATTGGAGACATTTGATATGGGGGATAGACCTAACTGATAAAGTTGTCGAACTTGCTTTGCAACCTCTTCGATGTCTGCGGGTGATGCGATGACGTCTCTAGTTATTGCGTCTCTATCGAAGGAGGTCTTGACATCCATGATCTCCTCTAGCTCTAGGTAATTCTCTAGCTGTCTCTCGATTTTCTGCCAGATCTTTTTGTCCTCTTTGCTGGAGAAGGCTTTTATCTTTCTAAAGTTTACTGACTCAATTATAGGGGTGTCTTGGTAGACGAAGTAGTCTATGGGTAGGTCAAGAGCTTCCGATAGTGCTATGAGTGTAGCACCTGTAATCTCTTTACCT
Source organism: Porphyromonas vaginalis (assembly GCF_958301595.1). Classification (NCBI taxonomy): domain Bacteria; kingdom Pseudomonadati; phylum Bacteroidota; class Bacteroidia; order Bacteroidales; family Porphyromonadaceae; genus Porphyromonas; species Porphyromonas vaginalis. The sequence continues at coordinate 364,338 of NZ_CATQJU010000001.1, forward strand.
CCTCGCTCTAAGTTACTGATATGAGTATGAGACACTCCGACTTTGTCTGCAAGCTCTCTTAAGGTCATACCCCTCAAGGCTCGTCCTTTTCTGATTCGTTCTCCAGTTGACCGCTCCATACGTTTTAGTTCTTTTGTTTCCACTTGGTGTAAACGCTTTCGTTTACAAAGGTAGCAATAAACTCCGAGTCTGTAAACAAGAAGAGGGGCGAAAACTAGATTTTAGAAGTTAGAGGAAAGGGCTAATTCCTGTTTTGAGGTGCTGGTGCTAGTCTAGACTGAAGCTGTCTAGTGAAATGAGCCCCGCCCGAAAGCGCGATTATGGTACGTTACTCCTGTCTGGGCAAATTCGACCCTCACTCGTTACAATAATTTAGAACTGGCTACATATCGATACGGGACTGTGTCGGGGAAAATGGATTTCCACGTGGATATTTCGAAATGCCCACGTGGAGAATAAAAAATTCCTCGGAGGAATGAAATGAAACTTCGGAAGAATCAAATGAAACTTCGGAAGAATCAAAACGCCCCCACGTGGAAAATAAAAAATATCCACGTGGAGATTTGAGATTCCCCACGTGGATATTCGATAAAGGAGGGAATCGGACAAATTCCCCTGTAAAGATATGTTATTAGAGGTTAGAGGGCAGAGGTGACTCCCCACGAAGACTGTTGCAAAAGTCAACAGTCTCACAATCTTGCTTGCAAGATTGTCTAGACTTTGCAGAAAGGATGAAGCGCAAGGTGCTGAGGGTGAGGTCTGAAGGGAGCATACCTACGTATGTGACCGAAGCCGAATCCCGAAAGCAACACAGCGATTCGCCTTTATGCAACAGTCTCCCACGAAGTTTTTCCCTACATTTGTACGCAGGGTGCGCTTGACACTGGCATGTACGGTTATAAAGAGAGATTATGAAGGGTGGTTTAATAAGTTGGTTCGTTTGCATTTCCTCTGTATGCCTTACCATTACTATTGTATTGGGATGTTCCAGTAGGAAGTATGTAGGTATGAACGCGGCTGACTGTACGAGAGAACTCAACAGCTTCCTTTGCGAAGAGTTTAAGCGCGAATATGATGGCGATTTCGATTCTATTAAATATGACATCAGATTCTTTGTAGCTCTATACCTACAAGAAAATGGGAACGTCGATTCAATAGAGGTACTGTTGAGCAATCTCAATAGCTTCAATATCAATGAAGATAGAATAGTAAATAAGCTGCGGAAGAAAAAGTACACGTGTGTGGCTTATGTCTTTTATAGATCTGAGATAAAGCCTGAAAGGATCACTTATCCTTTCAGTCCGAAGTTGCCTACGGATCGTGATAAATAAAAATCTGCTCACCTGACGGAGGAGCGATGCTCGCATGGAGGAAAAAAATCTCCACGGAGGAATTAGTTTTTTCCTCCGTGGAGTGGATTTATCGCTTCGTAAGGGGAGACTGTTGCAAAAGTCAACAGTCTCACAATCTTGCAAGCAAGATTGTCTAGACTTTGCAGAAAGGATGAAGCGCAAGGCGCTGAGGGTGAGGTCTGAAGGGAGCATACCTCCGTATGTGACCGAAGCCGAATCCCGAAAGCAACACAGCGATTCGCCTTTATGCAACAGTCTCAATAGGGAGCATCAAGCGTAGCTGTGCATCCCGCCGAGGAAGAAGTTGACCCCGAAATAGGTGACCAGCACCGACACGAAAGCGATCAAGAGATAGACATGCAGGAACCTCTGCGAGCGGAAGCAGCGCAGCGACTCGCAGTGTAGTGGCAGGGCGTAGATGATGAGCGTGATGAGTGCCCACACCTCTTTGGGGTCCCAGCTCCAGTAGCGGCCCCACGAGACATTGGCCCAGACGGCTCCGATGAAGATACCGATAGCCAGTAGCGCGACCGCTGGATAGAGGAGTAGTCTACTGAGTGCCTCTAGGTGCGTCCCGACGGTGGAGCGTCGCGACAGGATCAGCGCCATGCAACTATTGAGCATCATAAAGGCCAAGAGACTATACGCTATCATGATGACCAGCACATGGATGCTCAGTAGCGGCGAGTGAAGCACTGGCATCAGCGGGGTGATCTGCGGATTGCTACCCCCAAAGGAGGCAACCAAGAGCGACAAACCGCCCATGAGCAGACCAAAGGGGATCAGTACCCGATGCTTGCGCCCGGCGAGGATGGTCAGTAGCAGTACGATCCAGGCTAAGGCTTGCATCGTCTCAAAGCCATTGCTCAGCGGCACATAGCCCGAGACGATCCAGCGCAGGATCACCATCAGGGTTAGGTAGAGCATACTGCCGTAGATGATGATCCAGATGCCCCACTTGACAAATGGTGGATCCACGAGTCGCCCCACGGAGAGCTGATAGGCCGTCCAGATGAAGAGCAAGATACCAACGGTGGCGAGTATCTTAGCGAGGAGTCCGATAAAAGGCGAGAGCTGGTTGTAGTAGATCTCGGAGCGAAAGCGCACAGCCGAGGGACAGCTCTCACCGCCCTCCTTGAGCTGGTACTGACGGAGCTTGACGAGGAAGTTTTGCGCCTCGTCCCATTGCTGCATGACGACCAGTTCGCTGAGGTAGTTAAAGCTCTTGCGTACGAAGGTCCACTGATCTAGCGGCATCTCTGCGGGTAGGTCGGTAGAGGCCGGATGGTACCACGCGATACTCCCATGGCTCTGTACGGGGAAGATCGCAAGCGACTCCCCTAGCCCTAAGCTCTGTATCACCTGACACTTCTCATGTGCCTCAAAGAGGGCCTTGCGTCCGGGCTGGTCGGGGTGCTGTATGTAGTTGTCCAGCAGAGCCTCCAAGCGGTAGTTACCCTGTGGATCAAAGAACTGTAAGTAGCTCACCCGCTGCCCCTCATAGCACTCGAGCAGCTTGCGTATGCTCCTATCTTTGATCCGTATCATCGGCTCATTGACCCAACTGTCATAGTAAAAGATCCAGCCCGCCAAGACTTGCTCGGCAGAATAGCCTCGGTAGCTACTGCGTCCATAGAGCTTCTCGGTAAACTCCTGTGCGTAGGTCTCTAGGGGACAGACTCGGTTGTTGTACAGGATATGCAACTCGCCCAAGCTTTTCGCCACACTAGCGGGGATCGTCTTGGGGAGTGGCGTCGCAGGAGTTTTTGCCTCTGCCGAGAGCGTACCACCAGCGAGGAGTATCAGGAGCATCGCCACGGGAGAGACGAGAGCCTGCTTGAGGAGCTGTCTCACCTTATGACGGCGCGCGTACATACCCCCTACGAGACTGATCGCTAGGAGCGCATAGCCTAGGTAAGTGATGGCAATGCCCCACGGATCGTAAGCGATGGAGAGGATCGAGGAGGTCGTCTCTGGGTCGTAGCCTGACTGATAGAAGCGATAGAATCGGTAGCGGAAGATGCGATTCATCGAGACAGCACCACGAAGGCTCTTCGATCGCTCTTTGTCCTGAATGATGAGATTGCTCTGGTAGTCTAGCGGGAATTGGGTCCCTGTGTAGTAGGTCAGATCAAAGCGCTCCAAAGCGACCTCAAAGGGGAGGGTCAGTGTCTCTCCCTGCTCACTCTGATAGCTATCCGTAGGGCTGGCACCCTCCTGGAGCTTGATCCGTCCATGTATGGCAGTCCAGCTAGTCACGCCAGCACCCAGCAAGATGACCAGCAGTGAGACGTGGATCATCCAGATCCATAAGCGTCTGTAGAGCTTAGCCCGTAAGATATAAAGTAGTCCAGCACAGGAGAGTAGCACCCACAAGATGGTAAAGAGCGGGGAGCCATACCAATGCTCCTGCACGAAGGGCGTACCGTAAAGCTTTTCAACCACAGTGGCTGCCGCAAGGACAGCCACCGTGATGAGTAGTAGTATGAAGGGGAGCTTGCGCCACACCATATTTATATAGTATCTAGTGTGTGAAGCTATACAGCATTGATAAACTTGACAACCGCCTCACGATCCTTGCGATTGAGCTTGCGAAACTTCTCTACGGTAAAGCGAGCATCACTATTCTTAGCTCCATGCCACATGATCGCCTCGATCACATTGCGTGCTCGGCAGTCGTGCAGACGATCCTGGTGACCTGAAGCCTTCTGGCTCAGACCACGTCCCCAGAGCGGAGTGGTACGGCACCAACCTGTGCGGATATCGTTTTGCATGTGGAGCTTATGCTGGATTAGGTCGGTGTAAGGCCAGATCTTTTGCTTAGGATAGCGTGGCATAGCCTTCTTGCCACCCTCGGTCAGTCCATACACATCCACGACGACATCGTCGCCCGTAGTCCAAGAGGGACGGTGGCAAGTGGCACAGCCTATCTCGGTGAAGAGCTGCTTACCACGCTGCACATCGGGTGCGTCGATATCTCTCGCAGCTGGCACCGCAAGACCACGTATCCACACCATCAGATCGTAGCAAGCCTGTGCGTCCATCTCGACGGGCAGGTCTGTAGCTGTAAAGAAGTCGTAAATATCCTTCTCCACATTGCCTGACTTCTTGCGCTCTGGGAAGTATTTGTAAAACTGTGCCTGCACCTCGGGGTCTTTGCTTGCCGTCCGTGCGTAAGCCTCAGGTATGTAGAACTTACGAAACATCGGCGTGATGATGTTGGTTACCTCCCATAGGCTCACATTGGCAGAGAGCTTGGTAAAGTCACACGCATAGTCAAAGCGCATCGGGTGCCCTGCCGCGTCTACCCCCGTGGGGGCGAAGTCGTTGCCTGCCCAAATGGCGGGATTGAGCGGGGTATGCGGAGCCTCCTTGATATACTGCTGACGTATATCCTCATCGCTGATCGCATCGAGTAGACCCGTGCCGTAGATGCCGATGGTAGACTCAAGCGTGACGACCGCCTGATCTATTGGATAGGGCTTACCATTCACCTCCAAAGGGGAGTAGAGCGCCTCTGCGGGCAGGTGTACCTCAGGATAGATGAGGTCGTAGGTCTCGCCATCGTCAAACTTATTGCCCCACTCGTCCGTGTAGGGGAGCCAGTCGATAGTCATCTTCTTTTCGTCGATCATCGGCTTGAAGGGAGGTAGTGCAGCTGTCATAGGCACTAAGCCGAGCGAAGTAGCTATATTACCCTCTTTGTCCGTAACGATGATGAGGCAGCCATTGCCCATCTGCTCACTATTGTAGCGTGTGACGCGCCTACCATGTCCATAGCCGGGGTGACAAGCCTCACACGAAGTGCGATGATATAGAGGTCCCAACCCCGTAAAGGTGAGACCAGGTACATCGCCAGCAGCGTGCGCCGTCTCAAAGCGACGCTCGCCTTGCTTGAAGTTGGCATCTAGCCCAGCCAGAGCGATAGCCTCCGTGGGCTGCTCGAAGCAGGAGGAGGTGTTGTTGAAAGTAGTGCCGAGCTTACCTCCACTGTAGTACTCCTCGCTGAGCGTCTGAGGCGTGTCGCTACCACACTCCCGCTGACAAGCTGGTAAGCTAGCAAGGATGAGTGCTAGTAGAGCTAGCTGTGTAGTTAAGTGCTTCATAAGGATAAAGTGTTTGGGTGTATGTGTCTCCCCTCCCCTGACAGCTCATATCTATCATCATAATCTATTGCTTTGGCAAATGCTGGCTCAGGAGAGGGGTAGAAGTTAGTTAGAGTTTAGACTTTAGAGATTAGATCGACTCGATGAAGGTGACGACAGCCTTGCGCTCCTCCTTGCTGAGCTTGCGAAACTTCTCAATAGCGGGCCGAGCATCACTAGTCTTAGCACCGTGCCACATGATCGCCTCGATCACGGTACGTGCACGGCAGTCGTGTAGACGATCGCTAGCTCCAGTAGCCTTCATGCTCAGGCCACGCCCCCACAGTGGAGTGGTACGACACCAACCTGTGCGAATATTGTTCTTCATCTGTAGCTGGTGCTGGATCATATCGGTGTAGGGCCAGATCTTCTGATGCGGGTAGCGTGGCAGGAGACTAGCACGAGCACCTACGAAGAAATTGTTCGGGTCACGGATCTGATCTTCGCCCGTGGTCCAGGTAGGACGGTGGCAGGTAGCGCAGCCCATCTCCTCAAAGAGCTTCTTACCCTGTTGGAACTCTTTGCTATCAGCATCTCGTGCCGACGGGACGGCTAGTCCGCGGTGCCATACCATGAAGTCGATATACTCCTCGTCGGTCATATCGGCAGGGAGCTCGCTAGAGGTTAGGTAGTCGTAGATGTCCTTCTTGACATCACCGCTCTTCCGCCACTCTGGATAGTAGGTATAAAACTTAGCCTGTACCTCGGGATCTTCGGAAGCTACCTTAGCATAGGTAGGGGTCATATAGTGGTAGCGACGATCACTACGAGTTACGTTGGTGATGTTCCAGATAGCATTAGCTCCAGGGCCATCCTGTATGCTACCACGTGTCAAGCCATAGGTGTAGCGGGGCAGGTACTTAGTGCCGTCACCCTGCTTTTTATTGACGTAGTACCTAACGAAGTCTCCGTCCTTCCAGATAGCGGGGTTGAGGTTGGCACCATGCTTTTCCTCCGTCTGATACTGAGCACGGAGGTCTTCGTCACTGATAGCGTCGAGCAGACCCGTGCCATAGATACCGATGGTGCTCTCGAGGCGGACGCGTAGATCGGAGTATGGGATATCCTTGCCCTTGGCCTGTAGAGGCACATAGAAGGCATCCTCAGGTATGGTCACCTCTGGGTAAATGAGGTCGTAGGTCTCGCCATCGTCAAACTTATTGCCCCACTCATCTGTGTAGGGGAGCCAGTCTATCTTGATCTTACGCTCATCAAGTGGTGCCTTAAAGGGTGGCGCAGCTTGCGTCTGAGGCATACCTGTGAGGGAGGATAGGTAGTTGTCGTTCTGATCCGTGAGGACGAGTAGATAGCCGTTACCTATGATGTTCGAGTTGTACTCGGTCTGTCTAGCACCATGACCGTAGCCAGGGTGGCAAGCGATACAGCTAGCACGTAGCCATAGGGGTCCTAAGCCACGCAGCGGGAAGTTTGGATCGGTAGAGGTGTCAAAGGGATTCTCGAAGAGTCGCTCTCCCCGCTTAAATCTAGCGACCAAACCAGCCTCCTCTACGGCAGGGGTAAACTGCTCGTAACAGGTGGCCGTGTTATTGAACGCGGTGCCTAGCTTTCCTCCGCTGTAATACTGCTCTTCGTATGGATTCGTTTCGCTTGGATCTGGACAATCAGAGCTACATGCACTCAGGAGAGCCAGACAGCCTATCAGGCTACATATACTTAATACCTTGTTCATAACAACTTCCTCTTAAATACTATCATACATCTGCAGGCATCCACTCTAGGGATTAAGCCTGCAGATGTTATGACGGTTGGTTATTGATTACTTCTGTACAGCCTCAATAGCTGCATCGATCTTCTCAAGGAGCGCATTGCACGCCTCGATGGCGGGCTTGGTTGCTTCCTTGGTTAGGTTATTGCGGAAGGGTGCTGGCATAGCAGCTACCGTCTTGATCGCATTATCTATAGCAGAGCGGATCTCCTTGTCTAGCTCGGGGTGATGCTGAGCCATGTAGCTAGCCATAGAGTGCTTGTGGGCAGTGCCGTCGAGAGAGCCGTAGTAAGCATTGCGGACGCTACGGAGGTTGTCTGTGAAGTCCTCAATAGAGTTCCAGCTGTACCAAGACTCCACGTCTAGGACGTTGCCAGAGTTGACAGGGTCAGTAATCTTCGTGTTACCCACCTCATCGGTTATGTCGCTCGCACCTTGTAGGATCTGTACGAAGGCATCCTTCTGGCTCTTGTAGGTCGTATTGCCCTGCTCACCAGCGGCTATCATGATCTCGCCATAGTCCATTGTGGGGAGGAGCTCAGCATCCTCGAGGGTCTTCTTCTTAGCTGCGGTGATCTTGTCTACACCAGCCCAGCTAGCCTCTAGACGAGTAGCCTGACGAGCTAGATCCTCAGCAACAGCCGCATTGTAGATGCGCTCAGGCTCTGTGATCTCAGCAACCTTGCGAGGCTTACTATCTCTAAAGATCATGTACTCCACTGCGTGGAAGCCTAGTAGACCATAACCTAGAGAAGCGAAGCCCTTGGCATCCGGACCCTCCTCCTTGAGCTCATTAAGGAGGTCTTCGTTCTGAAGGATGTTGTCTAGCTGATTCTTTTGCAGAGGCCAAGAGTCAATGTGCGGGTCGATATTGTAGTCGCCAGCCGCACCAAAGAGGATAGCCTCGCTTAGCTCCCAGTATGCACGTGCCTCAACCCACTTCTTGCAAGCCTTGTCGACCAGCTCTTGGGAGGGACTCTTCATCAACTCCTGGCAGATACCCGAGAGCTCGATAGTATTGTCTGCTAGAGACTTGTAGGTGGGGACTACGACTCCGTGGACAAACTGCTCGAGGATGGCTGTCTGCTCTGGATCGAGCTGCTTTGCCTTGGGTTCGTCGCTCTCTTGACAAGAGACCAGGATGACGCCCACAACTGAGAGAAGGAGCATCTTAAAAATGTTGGTGTACTTATTCATAGTTGACTGTATTGTGTTGAATTAAAAGAGTCTAGAAGTGAAACATGCCAAAGTAGGCGATACCGAGGCTGATCGTCGGCTCATCGTTGAACTGCTTGTGCAGCATACGATGACTATACTCAGCCTTGATGACGATCTCAGGGATCGGGTAGTAGTTCAGTCCGACGGTAAACTTCTGTCGCTCCCACTCCGGCTCGTCGGTCATACTAGGTACTACTTGAAACATGGAGTCGTAGTAGTCATACCGTCCGAAGAGGTAGAGGCGCTGCTTGAGCTGACGTAGCTTGGCCGAGGCTGAGAAGAGATCATATCCACCCTCCAGGCCAGCAGCTAGAGCCGCCTTGGCAACACTATTCTTGGGTGAGGGTGAGTCCTTGCGGGTCGTACGATTAGCCTTCGTGATCTCCATCGAGTCGCCTAGATGTCCGTAGTCCACATTGCCTCGCAAGATAAGCTGCGAATTGGCATACTGGAAGTCAAAAGCTCCGATACAGACGAGACCCTTGATATGGTCATACTTATTTGTCGCATTGAGCGTGTTGCGACCGCTCGTCCCGACGTAGCCGCTCAGGCTGAGACGCAGGTTGCGCACCGAGTAGTTGTCCACGCGCATAGCGCAGGCATAGTTTGTCGCCATCTTAAACTCGTAGGGACTCCCCGCACCGCCATGGATCCAGTCCTTATTGTTAAAGCGGTCAGCATCTAGCCCGGCGATGCCCATCACCTCGTAACGCCAGTTGGGCAGCTTACCCCACAGGCCTATACCCGTCTCATGCCATGTGCAGGGCAGGATCGTGTTCTCACCCTCGGGGCGGTAGACCGTAAAGAACTCCGTCGGCATGTGATACGCATTGGTTGCTCCGACAGGCACCACCATGTGTCCGATGCGCAGGTTGAGCGCTGGTGAAAAGCTCTTCTGTAGCCAAAACTGCTCGAGAGCCACCTCTCCACCGCGCTCTATCTCAGACTCGTACTCACCAGTCTCCTCCTCTTCGATCTCGACAGCACTCTCCGTGCCACCATGCTCAAACTCGATCTCAGAGCCTAGAGACCAACCATGACCAAAATCATAACCAACGAAGAAAACAACATGTGGCAAGTCTACCTGCCCGAAGCTACGAGCATCTTTGTAGAGTGCCGCATCGGTGTAGCGCTTGAAGTTATTACTGTAAAACATCCTCGATGCGACAGCCTCTCCATACCCACCTAAGGTGAGTCGACGAGGAGTTGGCGAGGGAGCCTGTGATAATGTGTCCACAGTCTGCGCCTCTGATAGCTGTACGGTGCAAAGTACGAGACCACAGAGGAGATACGATATGAATCGTTTCATATATTATTATAGCGTGTTTGACATCCGAGTGAATCAAACGCAGGGGGAGCCTCATCAGCCACCCTTACATTGTTTAGTGTACCTCAAGATGGGTATAGCGGAGGGTAAATCGAAGAGAATCAGGGGAACGAATCCTCTACTACGCGACATCTTGTGGAGCCTGCCGACGATCCGACAGATTTCCACCACAAAGGTACGGCAGGGGCTTACAATGACTCACGGCAAGAGATAGCATATTGTAGGTATATCGACAGCGAGTAACAATCGTTCAATACTATCTGTTAGGTAATCCACTGAAATAATCGAGCGATAACAAGGCCCGTTTTCTCTAGCTATACACTCATCCAGAGGCTCTTGCTGCCGATTTGCACTGAGATGTGGCAGCATTTAGACCTATCTCTAGGAGAAGAGGACATTTCCAACGCTGGAAAGATAAATTTCCTAGGTAGGAAAACTAGATTTCCTAGGGAGGAAAGGAAAAGTTCCTACGTTGGAACTAAAGAGTTCCTACGCTGGAACTAAAGAGTTCCTCCCTTGGAACTGTCCTCTTCCTGAAAAAAGTACACAGTTGGGAAGGTATTACTGAGATGGTACTCGGGTCATTTTTGTTAGTCCTGTGAGTGTACTCATTTGTTAGTTTTGCTCTTGCTGGGGTACACGACTTGTGGTCGTTTTTACTGCGGAGGTACACAAAGATAGGTCTTTGTGTGGAGTTAAGCGGCATGAGCTCGGAGATTTGAGGCTCGGAGCTTTTGGTGAATTGTTCTTAGATGTCTGTTTCTTAGAGGGTTGTGTGGTTATAGGGTTGGGGTAATCTGGTATGAGCATCTGCATCGGAGTCTTCTTGTTGATGGCTCGATGAGGACGCGCTGTGTTATAGAGAGCAATCGTTTGCGAGAGGATCTCTCGAACTTGATCTATGGGCTTATCCTCGAAGTTGTAGAGCCAGTCGTTCTTGATGATCCCGTTAAGTCGCTCTGCCATAGCGTTGTGGAGAGGGTTGCCTGTCTGGGTGACACTGGTTACGATGCCTAGGCTGGCCTCGTAGTCGGTCATCTGCTTGGAGACATATTGACAGCCTCGGTCGCTATGGAAGATGAGCCCTTTGAGGTCAAAGCCATGCTTCTGGTAGAAGTCAACGGTCTGTCTTAGTGCGTTGTAGGGGCCCTCTGTGGAGAGCGTGGGCTGCAGGTCAAAGCCGGTGATGATGCGGCTATAAGCGTCCATCGTCAGGGAGAGATATGCGAAGCCCCCTAAACATTTGACGTAGGTTATGTCTGAGACGGTGAGCCGGCAATGGTCTGTGGCGATGTATTTAGGGGTGGTGTTCAGGTGGTCTTGGAAGCCGTGATTGACCACGCCCTTGGTCGTCTGGGGTGGACGCTTGCGCTTGCGACTTCTCAGTAGCATGTCGTTGGCTCCTAATACTTTGTATAGCCAGTCGCGACCTACTTGGAAGGTCCCTTTGAAGTATTCGTTGGCACACTGCTGGAGGGTGTCTACGCCTGCTTTGGGGAGTTGACCGCGCACATACTGGCAATAGTGTAGGACGGAGGCTACTTTGACATCTTCGTCTTGCTCTGTGAAGGTGTGCTTGTAGTAGCCTTTGCGGCTGACTTCTAGTAGCTGACAAAGGTAGGTTATGGAGAGCTTTTGACCTCTCACTTTGGCGGATTCAAGCGTTTTCACGGCTGCAAATCGGTCTTTTTTTTTTAGATCAATATGGTAGCGATTCAAGACCTCTTCGAGTAGTGTCTTATTGACTAAGGCCTTGCTCTCAGCCTGGAAGAGGGCTGCTTTGAGGCGAGCGTTTTCGCGCTTGAGTTCTGCGTACTCTGGATCTACGTCTTTGTTCTTGTTTGTCTTGCTCATAGTGCTACTGCTGCTTTGGTTGGGTAACTCTACTCCAAAGGTACGCAACCAATTTCGAATGGTGCGTGTGGTAATGCCGTAGCGCTGGCTGGTCGTGGCGATGCTCTCGCCAGTGGCTAGGAGGTCATCAATGACTCTCCACTTGAAATCTAGGGGATATCCCTTTCGTCCTCGGTTACTTTTTTCTTCTTTCATAGTTGTTGGGGTTGGCTTCCCAACTGTGTACTATTTCAGGAGAGGACAAACTAAAAAGTTCCAAGAGGGGAACTATTTTTGGAACTCATATATAGCAGAGAATCAGTTCGGTAAAAGAACCTCAGTCGTTCCAGAGTTCGCATCGTAAGCTCCTGGGAAGAAACTGTTGCAACAGCCAACAGCCAAAGGCTAACCGCCAACGGCCAAAAGCCAACAGCCAACCACCAACTTATCACCAACAACACACTAGCACTTAGCAAGTTAAGCACACTCCGATGTCCGATGTTGATAAATCGGCAGACGAAATCTGTCCGATAGTGATAAGTCAATAGGCGAAAGATGTCCGATATTGATAAGAGATTTAGCACCGTCTGTGACTACTTTTGTGGCAAACAATGAGGGTGACGATTGCCCCCAATATACATTCACTTCAAAAACTATTACAGTAATGAAACAGAAACTACTACATCAATCACTCATCGTGACACTCGTCACGATGCTCTTACTGCTGGCAGGCTCCTCAGTCTCCGCACAGGAGAGCTACGATCTCGTGATCGCTGGTGTGCGAGTCACCTCGGCGAACTGCTCCTACCTCTCCGCCATCCCTGGCGTCACGGGCGAAGTCCGCTACAACCCCACCACCAAGACGCTCTTCCTCAAGGATGCCTCCATCGCTGTAGGAAAACCATGCGGTATATCGTCATACGATGAGCTGACTTGTGTCGTCGAGGGGAAGGTCTCCATCTCTTCTAATGGTGGGCAAGCAATGGCGTTCTATAGCAATGCCATTATAAAAGGGAATGGACAGCTCACTCTAAAGTCTTCAGAACAATCTGGTATCTATACTGGGGCTGCTCTACTTATTGAGAGTTGTACAGTCTATGCCGAAGGCCATTTTTCGGGAATCACAGGCGACGATGGCGCGTCTCTTAGAATCAGATATGCTTCCGTCACGGCAAAGGGCTCCTATGGCTCCATCGACGACCTCGAAAACTTCACCCTCGAGGGGAGTGATATCTTGAAACCCGCAGGGGCTGTCTGGGATTACAGCAAGAACGCCGTCTGCGATGCCTCGGGCAACGTCATCAAGGACGAGGTGGTTATCGCTGTATCCAGACTCGAGATAGCTGGCGTGAAGGTCACCTCGGCGAACTGCTCCGACCTCTCGGTCATCCCTGGCGTCAAGGGCAAAGTCAGCTACGACCCTACCACCAAGACGCTCACCCTCGAGGATGCCACCATCGATGTAGGAGATCCTAATGGCATAGATGCTTCTGATGAGCTGACTTGTGTCGTCAAGGGGGAGGTCTCCATCACTTCTAATAATCGGAGCGCAATGATGCTCCAGAGCAATGCCATTATAAAAGGGAATGGACAGCTCACTCTAAAGTCTCGAGAAAGTTGTGGTATCTTTATGGAAGCTCTACTTATTGAGGGTTGTACAGTCTATGCCGAAGGCGAATGGGGAATCGCAGGCGAAGGTGGCTCTGGTGGCGAGTCTCTTACAATCAGAAATGCTTCCGTCACGGCAAAGGGCACCGAGGCTTCCATCGGCAGCTTCAGAAACTTCACTCTCGAGGGTTGTTCGATCACGAAACCCGCAGGGGCTGTCTGGAATGCCGACAAGCACGCCGTCTGCGATGCTTCGGGCAACTTCATCACCGACGAGGTGGTTATCGCACCTGTAGAGGAGTACGGACTCAAGATAGCCGGCGTGTGGGTCAACTCGGCGAACTGCTCCGACCTCTCCGTCATCCCTGGCGTCACGGGCAAAGTGAGCTACGACCCTACCACCAAGACGCTCACCCTCGAGGATGCCTCCATCGATGTAGGAGAAAAACATCTAGGTATATCTCCATCAGGTGAGCTGACTTGTGTCGTCAAGGGGAAGGTCTCCATCACTTCTAATTGGAACGCAATGGTGTTCTATAAGAATGCCATTATAAAAGGGAATGGACAGCTCTCTATAAAGTCTTCAGAAAGATGTGTTATCTATACTGAGGCTGCTCTACTTATTGAGGGTTGTACAGTCTATGCCGAAGGCGTTTTCGGAATTGCAGGCAAGGATGGCTCGTCTGGCGAGTCTCTTACAATCAGAAATGCTTTCGTCACGGCAAAGGGCCGCGGCAGAGGCTCCATCTGCGACCTCGCAAACTTCACTCTCGAGGGGTGTGAGATCACGAAACCCGCAGGGGCTGTCTGGAATGCCGACGAGCACGCCGTCTGCGATGCCTCGGGCAACGTCATCACCGACGAGGTGGTCATCACACCTGTAGAGGAGTACGGACTCCAGATAGCCGGCGTGAAGGTTACCTCGGCGAACTACTCCGACCTCACCGCCATCCCTGGCGTCAAGGGCAAAGTCAGCTACGACCCCGCCACCAAGACGCTCTACCTCGAGGATGCCTCCATCGATGTAGGAGGAAAACGTCAAGGTATAAGGTCAAACGATGAGCTGACTTGTGTCGTCAAGGGGAAGGTCTCCATCACTTCTGATAATTGGAATGCAATGGAGCTCCATAAGAATGCCGTTATAAAAGGGAATGGACAGCTCACTATAAAGTCTTCAGGAGAATGTGGTATCTATACTAAGGCTGCTCTACTTATTGAGGGTTGTACAGTCTATGCCGAAGGCAAATGGGGAATCGCTGGCTACGATGGCTCGTTTGGCGAGTCTCTTACAATCAGAAATGCTTCCGTCACGGCAAAGGGTAGCACCGAAGGCTCCATCTGCGACCTCACAAACTTCACTCTTGATGGCTGTTCGATCACGAAACCCGCAGGGGCTGTCTGGAATGCCGACGAGCACGCCGTCTGCGATGCCTCGGGCAACGTCATCACCGACGAAGTGGTCATCACACCTGTACCTGTAGAGGAGTACGGCCTCAATATAGCCGGCGTGGAGGTCACCTCGGCGAACTGCTCCGACCTCACCGTCATCCCTGGCGTCAAGGGCAAAGTCAGCTACGACCCCACCACCAAGACGCTCACCCTCGAGGATGCCTCCATCGAAGGTATATGGTCAAAAGATGAGCTGACTTGTGTCGTCAAGGGGAAGGTCTCCATCACTTCTAAGAATGATTGGAGCGCAATGGAGTTCGATAAGAATGCCATTATAAAAGGGAATGGACAGCTCACTCTAAAGTCTAAAGAAAGAGCTGGGATCCATCTACCCGCTTCTCTACTTATTGAGGGTTGTACAGTCTATGCCGAGGGCAATTGGGGAATCGCTGGCGAGTCTCTTACAATCAGAAATGCTTCCGTCACGGCAAAGGGCACCGAGGGTTCCATCTGCGCCCTCGCAAACCTCAAGCTCGAGGGGTGCGAGATCACGAAACCCGCAGGGGCTGTCTGGAATGCTGAAGCGAAAGCCGTCTGCGATGCCTCGGGCAACGTCATCACCGACGAGGTGGTCATCAGCCCGAAGGGTGGCACGGCGATCGACTTCGTCACGCCAGAATTGCAACCCGCGGATGGTGCTATCTACGATATAAACGGCGTCCTACGCTCCGAGCCACTCGATGAGCTACCCACAGGTGTTTACATCGTCGGTGGCCAGAAGGTCATGCATGTACGGAGATAGCTTTTGGCTGTTGGGCATTGGCCTTTGGCCGTTAGCTGTTGGCCGTTGGCTAGGAACACGAGCAGAGCACTCCGATAGCTCCGATGGCTCTGATGGCTCCGATCATTCCGATAGCTCTAGCCAACAGCCAAACTACAGACATTGTCACGCTTTGACACAACGGACGCACAGATCGTGCGTCCCTACAGGGTGCAGTAACGGACGCTGTAGCTGTAGCTCTAGCCAACAGCCAAAGGCTAAAAGCCAACAAAAAATAGCTGTTAGTAGTTCTGAGGGGAGTGCGTAGCCAGTCGGCACGCAAGTTCCGCAACTACGCCTCCTCTCAGTTTTCCACCGCTACTAGACTTAGTCGTTGGTGAACGCGCAGACCGATGGGTCGCATCTCGATGGTCTGCGAAGTTTGGGTTATATAATAAGGTAGGGGCGAACATCTGTGGATGTCCGCCCCTACTTTTATGTTGTCGTCTTGTGACGAGCTCGTTGGCTCACTTTACTTGACGAGATCCATCGTGTCGCGTGCTATCATCAGCTCCTCGTCGGTCGGGACGCAGATGACGGTCACACGGCTAGAGGGCTTAGAGAGTACCTTCTCTTCGCCACGGCTAGAGCGATTGACTGCTGAGTCAAACTCAACGCCCATAAACTCTAGTCCAGAGACTACTGACTCACGAGTCGTCTGGTCGTTCTCGCCGACACCGCCCGTGAAGACGATGACATCGACACCACCCATAGCTGCTGCGTAGGCTCCGATGTACTTCTTGATACGGTAGCGATACATCTCGAGCGCAAGCTTAGCGCGCTCGTTGCCAGCCTCGGATGCCTGCTCTACGTCACGCATATCGGATGAGACACCGCTGATGCCGAGTACACCGCTCTTCTTATTGACCATCGTCGAGAAGTCGCTCGGGGTCATCTTCTCATGCTCCATGATAAAGGGTACGATACCTGGGTCGATGCTTCCGCAGCGAGTGCCCATCATCAGACCATCCGTAGGGGTCAAGCCCATAGAGGTGTCGAGGACCTTACCATTGCATACGGCTGCGATCGAAGCACCATTGCCGATATGGCAGGTGATGATGCGTGTCTTGTCAAAGTCCTTGCCAAGAATCTCGCAAGCACGATGGCTGATGTAGCGGTGGCTCGTGCCGTGGAAACCGTAACGACGTACCCCGTACTTCTCATAGTACTCGTAGGGTAGCGCATACATATAGGTGTATGCGGGCATCGTCTGGTGGAAGGCGGTGTCGAAGACAGCTACCTGCTGCACCTTCGGGAGGAGCTTCGTGATAGCGTCGATACCCTTCAGTGAGGGTGGGTTGTGTAGAGGAGCGAGGTCAGAGACACGCTTCACCTGCTCGATCACCTCGTCATTGATGAGGACGCTCTTATTGATCGCCTCACCACCATGTACGAGACGGTGACCCACAGCCTCGATCTGGTCGACACTGTCTAGGACAGCGTACTCAGACTTCGTCAGGATCTCGAGGATAAACTCGACAGCCACCGTGTGCTCAGGTAGCGGACGGTCTATCTGCACCTTCTTGCCGTCGGTCGTCTTAAACTTGATGAAAGAGTCGGGCAGGCCGAGCTTCTCAATACCACCTGAAGCGAGAATACGAGCCTCAGGCATATCATATAGTGAATACTTGACAGACGAGCTGCCACAGTTAAGGACTAGTACGATCATAATGTATCTTTAGTAAAGGGAAGGGGGTGATGAATTACTTCTTAGCTGCGATAGCCTGGTTGCAAGTGATCGTGATCACGTTGTAGACATCGTCTACAGAGCAGCCACGGCTAAGGTCATTGACTGGAGCAGCCATACCCTGTAGGATAGGACCGACAGCGGTAGCACGACCGAGGCGCTCGACGAGCTTGTAAGCGACATTGCCCACCTCTAGGTTCGGGAAGACGAGGACGTTTGCCTTACCAGCCACGGGGCTCTCAGGAGCCTTGAGCTCAGCGATCTTGCTCACGATGGCTGCGTCTGCCTGTAGCTCACCATCGATGAGCAGGTCAGGAGCCATCTCCTTAGCAATCTTGTAAGCCTCCGTAACCTTGTCAATCATCTCGCTCTTGGCAGAGCCCTTTGTAGAGTAGCTCAGGAGGGCAATGCGTGGCTCCATGTCGCCGATGCTACGAGCCGTGTCAGCAGAAGCGATAGCGATCTGTGCGAGCTCGTTGCTGTCAGGATTGGGCGTGACGGCGCAGTCTGCAAAGATGAAGAAGCCGTCCTCGCCATACTCCTTGAGCGGAGAGAAGATGAGGAATGCGCCACTGACCACCTTGAGTCCTGGGCGTGTCTTGATGAGCTGGAGTGCGGGGCGGAGCACGTTGCCCGTCGTGTTGTGTGCACCAGCTACCTCACCATCAGCATCGCCAGACTTGATCATTAGGCAGGCAAGGTAAAGCGGATTGACCACTAGCTCGTCAGCCTGCTCACGGGTCATGCCCTTAGCTTTGCGTAGCTCCATCAGGAGGTCACGATAAGCCTCACGGCGTGCGTGGTTTTGTGGGTCGATGATCTCAGCCTGGTCAATGTGCTTAAGTCCTAGCTCAGCAGCCTTAGCCTGGATCTCGGCGGGGTTGCCTAGGAGGATGATGTGAGCGATGCCGTCAGCGATGATGCGATCAGCAGCTTGGAGGGTGCGAGGCTCGAGACCCTCGGGGAGTACAATGCGCTGCTTGTTAGCCTTAGCGCGCTGTACGTTCTTTTGAAGTAGTTCCATAGAGGTGTATGATAAGTTTATATTGTTGTGCAGTCTTTAGCTCCGCAAAGTTACAAAATAAAGAGCAGAGCCTCTACGACTCGAACGCATTGTGCAGGGCTGACGCATTATAATCGCTCTTTCAGGAGCTACACCTTAGCAACAAGCAAGAAATAGATGAGCTCATTATATATTAATGTATCACCCCTGCCCTCTAATCTCTAACCTCTAATCCCTATTTACATATCTTTACAGGGAAATTCGTCCGATCCCCTCCTTTCTCGAATATCCACGTGGGGAATCTCAAATCTCCACGTGGATGTTTTTATTTTTCCACGTGGGCGTGATTCATTTCTTCCGAAGTTTCATTTGATTCTTCCGAAGTTTCATTTCATTCCTCCGAGGAATTTTTTCTTTTCCACGTGGGCATTTCGAAATATCCACGTGGAAATCACTTTTCCCCGACACAGCCCCATATCGATATGTAGCTAGTTATAAATTATTGTAACAAGCAGGCGTCGAATTTACCCAGACAGGAGTGACGCATTGTGTTACGATGGTGCCCCCCCCTCCTAACCTCTAATATCTAACCACTAATCTCTCAAAACTCTCCGCAGGGATCGGATCTGCCGAGAGGAGTGCCGAGACCATCGTGAGGTAGCGTGGCGGATGCCCCTCCTGGCCCCACACCATCGGGATGCCAGCCAGTCGCTCTGTGGTACCACTCAGGTCGAAGCCCCACGACTCGAGCGACGAGCGCATCTGGTCGGGATGACGGCAAGGATCGCCAGCACTGCGTGTACAGGCTTGTGGCTGGCAGAGCCGACAGCGACCAGCCGTAAAGAGCCGACTCCCCGCATGCTGTCGCTCTAGCTGATAGAGGAGCGGATCAATCCGATCCCGCACGGCACCCATCAGGCGAAAGCAGTAGTCCCCCACCTCGTCAGGCAGACACGCCGCCCACGACTGTTCGTCGGGCGTGACACGATGCACGAGGATATGCGCATAGCGGTAGCTCCCCAGAGCCTCACGTACATCAAAGGTAAAGGGCGGGCAAGACCAATTGGTCAAGTAAGTGGGACAATGCTCGCACAGAGCGAAGAAGCGATCTGGGTCGAAGTACTCCGCCATATAGTCCGCTAGAGGCAGCTGACGGAGCGTCCCCTCGATGTGATAAGTTGGCTCAGCGATGCTACCCATTGGTCTGCGACACCTCAATGCCATCCTTATATAGGTGTCTCTTGATGCTGCGCTTGGGCGACTTGATGAAGGGAGTCCTCTGCAGAACGAACTTGGTTACCATCTCGTAGGAGCCTAGCTTAGCATTGAGCTGCTTACGCTGATCTTTGATCTGCTCCCACGCCTCTTCGATAGTTATCCCCGCCTGCTTGGCTGCCAGTTCGTCGGGATAGACAAGAGCCTCGAGACGGCCATTCTTCTGATAGACTAGACTCTCCGCTACAAAGTGGAGGTTATTGAGCTTCGCCTCGATCTCTTCGGGGTAGATGTTTTGACCATTAGCCCCTAGGATCATCGTCTTGGAGCGACCAAGGATAAAAAGATTACCCCGCTTGTCCAGACGCCCTAGGTCACCCGTACGCATCCAGCCGTCGGTGGTGAAGAGGTGCTTATTGATCTCGGGAAGCTTGTTGTAGCCAAGGCAGACGTTGTCACCGCGTACCTGTATCTCGCCGACGCCTGGAGCTAGGGGCTGGTCAAAGTCTTCTGGCACCTCGATGCGTATCTCCATGTGTGGCAGGGCGCGACCCGCAGAGAGTGGCACCCAGTGGCGATGGTTGCTATAAGAGATGAGCGGAGCGCACTCGGTCATGCCGTAGCCGACAGTGAGCGGGAAGCCGATACGATGTAGGAAGGCGGCGACCTCCGTAGAGAGTGGTGCCCCACCAACGATTACCTCGCGGAAGTTACCCCCGAGCCCGTCGGTGAGCTTCTTGCGGATCACTCGGTAGACCAGCTTGCGTAGGAGCGGTATACGTAGGAGTGTCTTGATGGTGGAGCGCTCTATGACAGGCACGATAGACTGCTTGTAGATTTTCTCCAAGATGAGCGGCACGGAGATGATCAGCACAGGGCGTATCTCAGCAAAGGCTTTCATCAAGATTTTGGGCGAAGGCACCTTGCCTAGGATATGCGTGTGGACACCTATGTAAAGGGCTGCGAGCATATTGAAGGCGCAACTGTACGTGTGTGCCAGCGGGAGGAAGCAGATGATCTGCTCGCCACTATACATAAGGTCGAGCTTTTGCGCATAGAGGGCATTGCCTGCTAGATTGCCCGCAGTGATCAGTACCCCCTTGCTAAAGCCGGTCGTCCCTGAGGTATAGTTAATCACGACCAACTCATCATTGCCCACCTCAGGGTAGACGATGTCAGAGCGACGGAAACCCTTGGGATAAAAGCGCGCCACAAAGGGGGCAAAGGGAAGAAGCTGCTTGTAGTCGTATGGCATTCCCGAGCGAGCATAGCGCCACGTGATCTTCTTGAGGTCAAAGATAGTCTGCACCATCGGGAGATCCTCCTCAGGATTGAGCTTCGCCAAAATGAGGTCATCGATAAAGAGAAGCTTCGCCTCGCTATGATTGATGATCGTCTTAGCGTCCTCGGCATTGAAGTCCTGCAGTATCGGGACGATCACAGCTCCGTAAGTGATTGTAGCCATGAAGATGACGCACCAGTGGACCGAGTCGGCGCCCATCAGAGCGATGCGGTCGCCACGCTGTATGCCAGTCTCCTTATATATATAGTGTAGATGCGCTATCTGTAGTGCTAAGTCGCGATAAGATATGGTGTAGCCGGTGGCGTAGTCCGAGAGAGCTGGCTGTCGGAAGTGCTCTCTGAAGCTCGCCTCGTAGGCCTTGATGAGATTGTCTGGATACATAGATGCTATCTCCTGTTGTGTAAGCGTGTGGCGCAAAGTTACGAAATAGAACCCTAACCCTAAGTTTCACCACCGTTGACAAGTCAGTACCCGATACGTGCTAGAGTCCTAGCAAGTATCGGGTACTCTGTATTGTGTACGCCTAGGAGATGTAGCACTCGTAGGCGAGGCTCATCAGCTGGCGTACAGAGATTACTCAAGCAATGAGTTAGTCAAGTACGACCTTGTAACTCTTGCCTGCGATGCTGAGGATATAGGCTCCTGCAGGGAGTGCCTCACGAGAGATCTGTACCATCGGAGAGCGCAGAGAGTTGACCCTCGTCAGGAGCTGTCCCTGAGCGTCAAAGAGCGTTACCACCGTGCGTGGTGCCAGTTCCTCTACTCGTATAGCCGTCGGTGTACAGGTGATCTGTAGCTCGTCTGAGCTTGTGGGGGTAGCCACATGGGTAGGCGTTGAGCCCTCGTACTCGACAGCTCCGTTCATAAAGTCTAGTGGATCAGCACCATTGACATCGTAGGGCTTCCAGCCCATCTCCTTGAGCTTAGCAACCTGTAGGGTATTGCACACATTGCCATTTGGAGACTTTGTATTCACAACATAAAAAGCACCCCATAGCTCGTCACCCTCGTCTTCGGGCATTGTCTTGCACCGTGGCATCTTATCTATAACCTGCTGCATGGCCTGCTCTGAGATGTTGTTCTCAAAGATAGAGAGGTAGTGCAGTTCCTCAAGCATAGAGAGGTCTAGTGAGGTGATCTCGTTGAGGTGAAGCGTGAGCTCCTCTAGGTTCGTGTTTTTGCTCAGGTCAAGCTTAGTCAACTTGTTTTGCTCGACCTCTAGGATCTCTAGATTGGACAGAGGGGTCACGTCTATCTCCTTGAGTTCGTTGTCGTAGATACTTAGGTAGGTGAGACCTGGCGTCTTGCTGAGGTCTATCTTGGTGAGATAATTCGCTCCGATAGATAGCCACTCTAGGTCTGGCGTAGGTGTGAGATCGATCTCTGAGAGCTGTGCCTTGCATAGGTAGAGAGATGCTAGTGCTGGCGTGAGGCTCAAGTCTACAGAGGGGATCAACGTAAAGGAGAAGTCTAGCTCTTCCATATCTTCACATTTAGTCTGCTTGACGCTCCTGAGTTGCTCGTTAAACGATGTCACAAGTACCTTCAGCTTCTCGAAGCTGGATAGATCGAGCTCCTGAAGTGCAGTGTACTGTATGAGGAGAACCTCGCAGTTGTTCTTCTCCAAGGTTGGGAAAGTCACATCCGTCAGCTCTTCACACTCATAGATTCTGATATACTTCGGTGTCGTTGCCTTAGACAGGTCTATACTGATAGGAGACGTTTGTGTATATGACTTTTCAAATCGAATAGCTTCGATCTCTCCGTAGATATGTACCATCTGGGTCTTTTCGTCTAGAGTAAAGGTCTCTATCTCAGGTCCCATATAGAAGATATCTGTGTAGTCCTCTGGACGAGTAGAGTTTCGTCCTAGTCTCTCGTTGTCTTGGCAAACGCCATCACCATTGATGTCGATCCAAGCGTTACCAGCTGGAGCAAAGGCACCGATGTTGATCTCCTTGTCTTTAGTCTCTGTCAGCTCTATCGTGATGCTCTCACCAGTCGTTGGGGCATCTGTAGTCTGAGCGCGCAGCTCAGGAGCAGCCGTAAGCGTCACAAGAGCTGCTGATAGGAATAGGGTATTCAGTCGTTTCATAAGTTATAGTGTTATATGTGATAGTTAGTCGTATAGTTAGTCAGCCATAGGCAATAGTCGATAGCTGTAAGAGGCTCCCGTGAGCGGGGAGACTATCTGTATCAGTAGTATGGATCCTAGTGATGACTGCGGTATCTGATAGTGACCAGATGCAGAGACCACACCAAGAGCTATGAGTTCACCCTGAGGTGTGTAGACGGCGATCTGATGATGAGCCATATCGGGCATCTCTAGGCGTCCCTCACTACTCACACGTAGCTGGTGTGGGTGCGTGGGGAGTGGATCCTGTATAGCTGTGTGCACTCCTAGCGGATCAGTAAACTGTATATAGGAGCCACGGAAGAGATCTGGATTGCTGAGATCGGGGCCAAAGAGTGCCAGCGTCTTACCATCTTGGCTAATGCAGGGCCACCCGAGCACCATCTCACCATGATCATCTAAAGAGTAATACTTTTCCATTGGTATCCCAGTACGATGCTTGATCCAGAGAGCGAAATTCTCCTTTTCGCCACTCTTGGGATCGATGCGATAGCAGTGGTAGAAGGACTTCGCCTCCTCGATACAGAGGAGCGAGCCATCGTCAAGAGCTTCCGTCGCAGTGTAGCCCTCATACTTAGTCAGCACCTCACCACGCTGCTCTCGTAGATCCCAGTAGCCAGGCATCAAGACCTGATCTATGGCACCACTCTCCTGGTCTAGTACCAGTTGCCGAGCGGCAAAGAGGATACGCTGCGTCGAAGGAGAGTAGTAGCACCTCATCGGGTCGAGCATAGGCTTCTTGCTGTAGGCTAGCAGGGCTTTCTCCCAGATGCCGTAGGCTCTCTCCCACGCCTGATCACTATCGTAGTCTTCACGCTTAGGCTGAGGGCCTGGCTTCTTTTTATCTAGATTGAAGAAGAGAGACTCTCCTGGGAAGGTATATTCAGTCGCCACACTTTGCCCCTCTGGGATAGTCCACTGGATCAGTCGTGGGTGGTAGCTGTCAGCATTGACCTGTCGCCCTATCAGAGTCATCCCATCGGGCGAGAGAGCTAGCACAGAGGTGCCCTCGGGCTTTCCTCCGAGCGCATCTTCGGCAGGGATGGATAGCGGTGTGATAGTAAAGTCTCCCTGCGCCGTACGATTGGCAACAAAGGGACGCATATCTCTCTTCAGCGGATCTTGAGGCTTCATATTGCCCACCATACGATCCACCCGCTGTGAGACACCCGTGATCTCTATCATAGGGTAGTCGCTATCAGGAGAGCTGATGGCAACCTCCTGCCCCGTGTGAGAGATGCAGATCGTCGTCTTCCTATCCTTTTGATATACGATATCTCCCTCGTCGGAGACATACTTGACGTCTATCTCAGTGCCGGCATTGCTCTTTTGCCAGATACACTTCTTTAGCTCAGTGTCATACACATAGGCAGCCTGACTATAGTAGTAGGCAGCCCATATATAGCGACCACTGGGAGAGACCCCTCTGACATACGCCTTGGTCTCGAGCGAGCCATCGACAGTCAAGTCCTGCGGAGGGGTCTTGACACCCTTGTAGGTAGTCTGGGCTGAGAGACTCAGCGCAGAGGTCACGAGGAGTACGCCCCAGAGTAGCGAGCAGATAACCCGCTGCTGTAGTAATCTAGTTGGTTGCATATTCAGAGATTACGCTGGTGAGGAGCTTAAGACTCTTTTGGGAAGAGGTACATCTGATAGACGTAGTCATCCTGTCCTAGTCTAACGAGCGTCACGCGGCAACGGTCTCCGTGAGCGTTGTAGACGTCTATGACGTTCTCGCCTGAAACGGTATAGTTCTTGTCAAAACCATTGTTAGCCAAGTACTGCTTGAATTCTTGCGAACGCAGGTCTCGCTCACTAGAGAGGCAGAGCAGCTGAGTTATAATCAGACCAAAGCCAGAGGCATCCTTGCTAGGTGCAACATAGAAGGCGGACTCAAGGTTCGTCTTCTGAATATTTGACTCTTCTGTGCGGAAGAAGAGGTGCGTATCCTTGGGCGATTCGTTTTGTCGATAGGTGCGTAGTGCAAGCTTCTCCTCAAAGGCCTTAAACTGCTCGATATCTTTGGTTCGCAAAGCGTCTAGAGAGGGGAAGTCTTTGACGTTAGAAAGTATCCCATGCTTTGCTTGCACTAGAGGATTGGAGTTAATTCGCTTGGCAAACTCTATAAACATGACCGTGCCGAGCTTTTCATTAGGCATATCCATCATCGAGACAGTCACTTTGGGGTCACTTTTGAGCGTAGCACGCAGACCCTTCTTGACATCTCCGAGGTAGTTGCTCACCTCGGCCTCCTGTACTTCACCAAAGCCAAGCTGGTAGAGCATCGCTTGGGTGCGCTTGCAGTCAGATACAGACTCCTTGCTATAGGCGAGGATTAAGTCGGCGTCATCAGCAATGCTTATACCATAGACCACAGCAGGAATGGTGGTCAGCCCCTCTCCGTAGAAGCCCGATGGACGATAGTCAACCTCCTGCTGGGTACGTCCTAGCTTTTGCTCATACGCAATCACCTCGGCGTCCTCTATCCTCTCATCGTCATTGCGAGGAATCCCGAACTTGAGCATCGGTAGCTCTTGAGGTACTTGTATGGGAGCCTCTTTGACAGTCACGGGGACACTCTTTGTAGCCTCACCTGCCTGTACGATCACAGTCGTCTCTCCGACAGCGACTCCAGTCACAAGCCCCTGCGCATCAACGGTTGCGATCGCGGGATTCTTACTTTGATAAGTGACAGAGACCTCCTTAGGAGAGACCTTTACAGAGAGCTGCTCGCTCTTACCTACAATCAGGGAGAGACTCTCAGGCGAGACCGTAATGGTGGTCTGCTTCGGCTCTGGCTTCGGCTCTGGCTTTGGAGGTGTGGGTGTAGGAGAACTACAAGCACTGATAAGGAATGTCACGACGAGGGTGACGAGTAGAAGGGAATGGTTTGGTTTCATATAATTTGTTGTTGTGTGAATGTGTCCTTACATATCCGCTAAGTTATATCTTTTTTTCTCAACCTGCAAGCACTTGACACACATTTCTCTGCTAATTTTCAATTTTGCAGGGCTGAAAGGAGCAAAGCGATGAGGCTGTAAACAGCTTCCTCGTTGCTTCGAGATGCTTTTGTTACAGAAGAAGATGATATCCTTCTGACTATTTTCAAATTATTGCTGTCGGGTAAAAGTTTTTCAGCGGAAGAAGAGTCTTTTGCTCAAGGGGGGGAATCAAAAATAGAAAACTCAACCGCTTCAATTCTACAGTTGAGCTCCCTTGACGTGCCCTTTCAGACTTTTATCGGACAGCAATAAAAGGAATTAGTCTCGAAGGGTGCAGAGATGGAGGAGCTTGTAGAGGGCGAAGAGACGTAGCGAGGGATGGCGCGAGGTGAGTTGACGACGTAGTAAGGGCTTGAAGAGCGGAGCTAATGCGCCGAGCAGCGGTACGAGACTAGCGCGCTCTAGTCGCAGGTAGAGCTGGAGGAGACGTATCGGATAGGGTGCGAGCAGGGTACGGTGTCGGTAGAGATTCTCCACATAACGCTCGGTGGTGTCGAGGAATTGGTCGCTACTCTCCTTGAGCGCATGGATGACGGGGTTGTCGATATGCGTGATGGTGATACCCCGCTCGGCTAGTCGATAGCCGAAGTAAGCGTCTTCGTAGCCCATACCCATCTGCGTGGGGAAGCCCTCCTCCAGAAAGATGTGACGAGGGATCATAAAGCTCATACTGACGAAGGCATCTGCCGGCGCCTGCTGTCGCTCGGCGAGGCTACGTGTCTCGACCTTGTGTCCATACTTATAGCGCAAGAGCCTGTCTCTGGAGGGCCGCTCAGTAGGATAGCAAAAGCCCCCTACCACTACCCTATCGCTATGCGCTGCCTGCAGGTAGTCCACAACGAAGCGGGCAGAGGCAGGCATCGTGTCTGAGTCGATGATGAGGAGCTGGTCTCCCTGGGCTTGCTGCGCCAGGTAGTTGCGCATGCGCCCCGCTCCGAGATGTGTCGTGGGGCGGACAAGCCGTATGAGACCCTCCCGCTGGAGGGTGTCGTAGAGCTGAGCGTAGTGAGGGTCGGAGGAGTCGTCCCCGAGGATGATCTCCCCCTCTATATGCGCCTGCTGCAGCTGATGGTGCAGAACCTCTACGAGCGGACGGCAGTCGTAGTTGCGTGTGGGGATCAAGATGGAGATTTGCTTCGCTGACATAAAATAGCTAGAGGGAGATAATTTCTTTGCGCAAGCAGAAGGCGCTCCACAAAAGTACTCATTTCGGGCTGTATAGACACAAAAAGAGGCGAAGGCACTACCAGCCAGTAGGGTTGATGGTGCCTTCGTTATGTATTCGTATAGTCTGTGATGACTAGCCTAGCCCCTGCAAATCATGTAACCCGATAAGATGAATAACGACTTGCAGGGATGCCCAGCTCGTTCGTCCCCACAAAAAGCTACTCGTCTCAATGCTCTACAACGGACGCACGAGCCGTGCGTCCCTACATATCGCTACTCGTGAGATTTTGCGGAGTTGAGACTAGTAAGACTCCTCCTCGTTCGGGAAGTCTTGGCTCTTGACATCCGCTATGTAGTGCTGTACCGCCTCGGTCATGATAGAGCCAATGTCGGCGTAGCGACGCAAGAAGCGCGGGCTAAAGCCTTGCGTGATGCCGAGCATGTCGTGCATGACGAGGACTTGTCCGTCTACCCCACCTCCAGCTCCGATGCCGATGACAGGGATTGTTAGCTCAGAGGCGACCTTGGTGGCTAGCGGTGCTGGGATCTTCTCCAGTACGAGCGCAAAGCAACCCAGCTCCTCGAGGAGATGGGCATCGGCCAGCAGCTTGTCAGCCTCCGCCTGCTCCTTAGCACGAACAGCGTAAGAGCCAAACTTATTGATCGACTGAGGCGTGAGCCCGAGGTGCCCCATAATCGGGATACCAGCCGAGAGGATACGCTCTACCGACTCACGGATCTCGCTACCGCCCTCTATCTTGATCGCATCAGCATGGGTAATCTTCATCACCTTGATCGCACTCTCTAGAGCGATTTTAGAGTTGCCCTGATAAGAGCCAAAGGGAAGGTCAACGACGACCAGCGCACGCTGCACCGCTTTCATCACGCTCTTGCCATGGTATATCATCTGGTCGAGCGTGATAGGTAGCGTAGTCACATTACCCGCCATCACATTACTGGCAGAGTCGCCTACGAGGATCACATCCATACCGGCAGCATCGATGATCTGTGCTGCTGAGTAGTCGTAAGCGGTGAGCATGGAGATCTTCTCCCCACGCTCTTTCATCTCGAGTAGTCGTCGGGTGGTCACCTTGCGACTATCCGTAGCTTGATAAGTGGACATATTGATTTAGATATTAAATAGTAGACTGAGCGAAGCGTTACTCCCACTCAATCGTTGCGGGTGGCTTTGACGACACATCGTAGCAGACGCGATTGACGCCACGCACCTTGTTTATGATTTCGTTAGAGACCTCTGCGAGGAAGTCGTACGGCAGCCGAGCCCAGTCAGCACTCATCGCATCGACGCTCGTCACCGCACGCAGTGCCACCGTGTACTCATAGGTGCGCTCGTCACCCATGACGCCCACGCTCTGCACCGGCAGTAGGATAGCTCCCGCCTGCCACACCTCATCGTAGAGGTTGTACT
Organism: Porphyromonas vaginalis; assembly: GCF_958301595.1. Classification (NCBI taxonomy): domain Bacteria; kingdom Pseudomonadati; phylum Bacteroidota; class Bacteroidia; order Bacteroidales; family Porphyromonadaceae; genus Porphyromonas; species Porphyromonas vaginalis. The sequence goes on from NZ_CATQJU010000001.1 coordinate 392,696, forward strand.
TGCGGAGCATGTCGGTGTATATCTTGTCAGCCTTCTGGAGGATAGTCACCTTCTCAGGAGTCACCTCGCCCAGCACACGAATGCCTAGACCAGGACCTGGGAAGGGATGACGAAAGATCATGTGTCGTGGCATAGCGAGTGCCAAGCCGACACGACGCACCTCATCCTTAAAGAGATGCTTCAGCGGCTCCACCAGCTTTAGGTGCATACGCTCAGGCAGTCCGCCCACATTATGATGGCTCTTGATTACCTTGCCCGTGATGTTGATAGACTCGATGATGTCCGGGTAAATAGTTCCCTGCCCCAGCCAACGAGCCTGCGGAAGCTTCTTAGCCTCAGCCTCAAAGACCTCGATGAAGTCCCGGCCGATCACCTTACGCTTAGCCTCCGGATCACGAATGCCTGCTAGGTCTCCGAGGAACTTCGCACTCGCATCGACCTTGATACAGCCCAGCCCGAGAGCCTTGTAGTCTGCCAAGATCTGCTCCGCCTCGCCTAGTCGCATCAGCCCATGATCCACAAAGATGCAGGTGAGCTGATCACCGATAGCACGATGCAGGAGGACCGCTGCGACCGAACTGTCCACACCTCCGCTGAGCGCCATGATGACCTGCTCGTCACCTACCTGCGCCCGGATCGAGGCGATGCTGCTCTCGATGAAAGACTCGGACGACCACTCGCCCTTGATGCCACAGAGCGTGACAAAGTTGTCGAGAAGCTTCGTACCCTCCTCACTATGATGTATCTCTGGGTGAAACTGTACGCCCCACGTCTCCTCACCCTCTATCCTATAAGCGGCATACTGCACCGAGGGAGTCGAGGCGATCACCTTAAAGCCCTCAGGAAGACGTGTGATCGTATCCCCGTGCGACATCCAGACTGTGTGCTGTGGCGAGAGTCCCGCGAGTAGCGGGTCGCCCTTGTCCACCAGTTGCAGCGTAGAGGCTCCGTACTCACGAGTATTGGAGTTCTCCACAGAGCCTCCATTCTGATGCACCATCAACTGCGCTCCATAGCAGATACCCAAGATCGGTAGTCGTCCACGGATGGCTGCTATGTCTGCGGTAAAAGCCTCCTCAGCATAGACCGAGTATGGGCTTCCCGAGAGGATGATGCCACGAACGCCCGTCAGGTCTGTCGGGATCTTGTTGTAAGGGACTATCTCACAGTAAGTGTTGAGGTCTCTCAGACGACGACCTATGAGCTGTGTGGTCTGCGACCCAAAGTCTGCGATAATTATTTTGTCCGGCATAGGTTGATTTCTATTTCGGTGTTAATACTTTGTACTAGAAGTGCTATACGTTGAAGCGGAAGTGCATGATGTCGCCGTCCTGCACGACGTAGTCCTTGCCCTCGACCGCCATACGGCCAGCCTCCTTGACAGCCGTTTCGGAGCCGTAGTGCACGTAGTCCTCATACTTGATCACCTCAGCACGTATGAAGCCACGCTCGAAGTCGGTGTGTATGATGCCCGCACACTGAGGAGCCTTGCTTCCCTTGACAAAAGTCCAGGCACGGCACTCATCAGCACCAGCCGTAAAGAAGGTCTCGAGGTTGAGCAACTTGTAGGCGGCACGGATCAAGCGGTTGACGCCCGTCTCCTCTAGCCCTAGCTCCTGTAGGAAGAGCTGACGCTCCTCATACTCCTCCAGCTCTGCTATCTCGCTCTCGATATGCGCCGATACGACCAGTAGCTCCGCATCCTCGTGAGCGATAGCCTGGCGAACGGCCTCCACATAAGCGTTGCCCGTGGCGGCACTCGCCTCGTCGACATTGCAGACGTAGAGGACAGGCTTAGCCGTTAGGAGGAAAAGGTCGCGCAGCGCCTGCTCCTCGTCCTTATTTTCAGGCGTCACCGAGCGAGCGTTAAGCCCTTGCAGTAGTGCCTCCTCGATACGCTTGAGGAGTGCCACTCGGATCTTCGCCTGCTTGTCGCCACCCGTCTGAGCCTGTCGCTCGGATTTCTTGAGCTGCGTCTGCACCGTCTCCAGATCCTTGAGCTGAAGCTCCGTGTCGATGATCTCCTTGTCCCGCACCGGATCTACGGAGCCGTCGACATGCGTGATGTTGTCATCGTCGAAGCAACGCAGCAAGTGTATGATCGCATCGGTCTCGCGGATGTTGGAGAGGAACTTATTACCTAGTCCCTCGCCTTGGCTAGCACCCTTGACCAGTCCCGCTATGTCGACAATCTCCACCGTGGCAGGCACCGTCCGCTTAGGATGCTCCATCTCGACCAACTTATTGAGACGCTCATCCGGCACGGTGATAACCCCGACGTTGGGTTCGATCGTGCAGAAGGGGAAGTTGGCCGACTGCGCCTTAGCGTTCGACAAGCAGTTAAACAAAGTGGACTTACCGACGTTGGGTAGTCCTACGATACCGCACTGTAGCGACATATATTATAGGGATAAGTATACAACGTGACGAAGCCTCGCTCTCGTGTCAGCTCGGCTCTCCTGCAAAGGTACTAATTATCTTGCTGTCGGAGGGTTTAGAAGTTAGAGGTTAGAAGTTAAAGATTAGACTCTAGAAGCACTAGAGCCACTAGAAGCACTAGCCCTTCTAACCTCTAATCAAAAAGGGGCGAACCGTCGTTCGCCCCTTTTTTGATTCTAGTGCCTTACCACTACTCGGTAAGTCTCGCCCGCTACGCAGACTAGGTAAACCCCGTCCGCATAGGGTGTCAGGTCAATCTGTAGCACGCCTCGACCATCGGCACGACCCGCATAGAGCCGTTCGCCCGTCATGCTGTGCAGCGTCACCTCGCTGGCAGGTGCTACACCCTCCACAACTAGGTGGTCAGTCGCGGGGTTCGGGTAGAGCTGGGTTTGCTGCGTGATGGTCGTCTCCACGCCCGTGTGATCCACAAAGGTCGCCTTGATGGTCACATTATCCGTGACGACCACCTTCTTCGTCGTAAGGATATCCGCACTATTAGCGGTGAGAGCCGTCAGCTTGTAGCCAGTAGCGGGTATAGCTTCTATGGTCAGCTCTGTGCCGTAGGCAACTGTATTAAGGTTGCTAGCACCTGTGATAGTGACGGAGCCTCCGCGAGTTGACTCATCAGTTACAACAAAAGTAGGCTTATCTGCTCCTGTATAGTCGTACCATATATCGCGATAACGATCCCGCCTGAACTGAGTATTCCAGCCTTTAGCTTTGGCGATCTCTACATGGTCCGAGAGGCAAACGTTTCCTTCACGCTCACTCGTCTCATTAAACACTCTAAAAAGTCCCACCTCTTTACCTTGTAAGTCTGGCAAACTATTGACCAGCTTAGTCATCTTGCGCTCCTTAATCTGATTGATATCACAAATCAGTGAGTCGATGCTAGGACTGTTTGATAGATCTATTTCTCTTAGGAGGTTGTCACTGCAGTTAAGCGTTGTCAAACCTCTCTGATCTGACAGGTCTAAGCTAGTCAGCTGGTTTCTGGAGCAGTTAAGCTCTGTCAAAGAAGTACAGCCAGACAAGTCCAAGCTGCTCACATAATTTATGCTACAGTCCAGCTTGGTCAGTGAAGCACAGCCCGATACCTTCAGGCTGCTCAGCATATTGTTGTTGCACTCAAGCGTCGTCAGGGAAGTACAGCCTGAGACATCCAAGCTGGTCAATCTCTCAAGCTTCCAGTCGAACTCTTTGAGCGATCTACAGTTAGAGAGATTTATACTCGTCAGCGGATTCACATTGCAGTGAAGGATTGTCAAGGCGGTACAGCCCGACGCGTCCAAACTGGTCAGTTGACTTCTAGAGCAGTAAAGCTCTGCCAAGGCGGTACATCCCGAAAGATTTAAGCTAGTCAGCTGCCCCCAACCACAACTTAGCTTGGTCAAGGCCGTACAGCCCGATACGTCTAAGCTAGTCAAGTTGCCTTCGCGCCAAGTAAACTCCGTTAGCGATGTACAGTTGGATAGATTTAGATTTGTTAGCGGATTCCTAGTGCAGTCCAGCTTGGTCAAGGCCGTACAGCCCGAGAGATCTAGGCTGGTCAGTTGATTGCTAGAGCATTTAAGCTCTGTCAGTGCGGTACAGCCAGACACATTCAAGCGAGTTAACTTACCACTGGTCACAGACAACTTCTTTAACGATCTACAGTTAGAGAGATCTACACTTACCAGCGGATTTCTAGTGCAGTCAAGCCATGTCAAGGCCGTACAGCCTGACAAGTTCAAGGTGGTTAGCTGATTACTATTGCAGGCAAGCCCTGTCAAGGTGGTACAGCCTGACACGTTCAAGGTGGTTAGCTGATTGCTTTGGCAGGCAAGCGTTGTCAAGGAGGGACAGCTTGACACGTCCATGCTGGTCAACTGATTATAATTGCAGTTAAGCGTTGTCAAGGAGAGACAGCTTGACACATCCAAGCTGGTCAACTGATTGGTTTCGCAATTGAGCGTTGTCAAGGAAGGCGCGTTTGACAAGTCTAGGCTAGTTAGCTGATTCCACTGGCACTCAAGCTTTATCAAGGCTGTACAGCCCGAGACGTTCAAGCTGGTCAGCTCATTCTGGAAACATCCGAGCTCTGTCAAAGCAGTACAACCCGAGACATTCAAGCTAGTCAGTGGGTTTTTCTGGCAGTGAATAGTGGTCAAAGAGGTACAGTCCGACAGCTTCAAGCTGTCCAACTTATTGAAGGCGCAGTCAAGCGTAGTCACATCGCCTCTTATGACGACCGTCTGGCTAGTGAGTGTATAGAATCTCTTAAACTCGTCTATCCGAGGAGCTTCTTGAACTCCCTCGATGGTGACATTACCTTTCGCCTCGATGCCCAGTCCGATTTTCTCTCCGACAGCCTTGGATGTGGTCATGGTGATGACGCCTTCGGCGGGGAGCGTGGTGGAGGAGAGGAGCGTGGCTAGAAGAGCGAAGAGCCAGATGCGGAGTTGTTTGCTCATAGCATAGCTAGAGATTAGATGTTAGAAGTAAGGGAGAGCGGTGAGGGCTCTGCCGTGTGAGTCGTATCTTCTGCGAAGTTATACCTTTATTTCGAGTTGAGCAAGGGTTTAGAGGTTAGAGATTAGAACGTACATTCCACCCGCTAATGCAATTTCTCAAGAATGATGTTTTTGAGGACTTCATTGGGTGTCTTATAGTTTAGGTTTTTACGGGGTCTATTGTTTAGTAGGTTCTGAAAGCGTCTAAGGTCAGCGTCAGTTAAGTCTTCGAAAGTAGAGGACTTACGTATTTTCCACTCCAAATTGTATTTTGGAGTGGAAAATACGCATAACCACATTGTCCCGACGGGGGGGCAATGTGGTTGTAATCGTTAGGACTAGTATAAATCTTAGAGAACTCTTTTAAGCGTCACAATAATCTCAGACCCAGGTGTCCTATAGCAAGTCAATTCATCTGCAGTAAAGCTTTTTATGAGCCAATAGCCATGCAAAAACCGCTTTACCGAGTTTACCATATCTAAGTTTCCTGAGTATTCAGACATATCTGCCTTAAACTTGATGTAGAAATTTCCTACAGAGTAGGAAAATGGTGTTGTATACTCCCAGAAATCTCTACTGGGCGGTTCAGACCAATTGTCTTCAATCATTGGGAGTGTCGCCTCTCCTACTGAATCAGAGAAAAAGATAACCTTGCATGGATGAGTTTCTCCATACTCCGTATCTGTTATGGTTCCCTCCCAGTGTGTTCCTGCGAGCTGCGGTATCTTGCTGACAGGCTCCTTATTGTCCTTATGGCAGGAGGGGAAAGCTCCTAAGGCAACTCCTAGTAGAGCTATTGTCAAGATAGCTTTGAGTTTCTTTTTAAGCATACTATTTATTGAGTTTTTCATACTACGACAAAGGTACAAAAGCTTTTTGGACTAAACCCTGTTTTGGTGCTGGGGAAATTCGAGGCTAGATTGCAACAATAATTTAGAGTTGGGAACATATCGATACGAGGCTATGTCGGTGAAAAGTGATTTCCACGTGGATATTTCGAAATCCCCACGTGGAGAATAAAAAATTCTTCGGAGGAATCAAATGAAACTTCGGAGGAATGAAATGAAACTTCGGAAGAAATGATTCGCGCCCACGTGGGGAATAAAAAATATCCACGTGGAGATTTGAGATTTCCCACGTGGATACTCGAGAAAGAAGGGAATCGGACGAATTCCCCCGTAAAGATATGTAAATAGAGATTAGAGGGCAGAGATTAGAGATCCGATCACTCTGATAGCTCCGATGGTTCCGATAGCTAACAGCCAACAGCTAACAGCCAACAGCTAATCCATGGCGGACACATTATATAATGAGCTCATCTATTCCCTCGCTTGTTGCTCATGTGTAGCTCCTGACAGAGCGATTATAATGCGTTAGCCCTAACGGGGATTGGGTAGATTGATTGCCTTTGGCAGAAATGTTGTACCTTCGTAACGGCACCAGCCGAACGGATACCGAACTAATATGGATCAAGACAATCGCGACATAGAGCAAGAGCAGGAGATGGAGCAGACCTCTCCGACAGATATAGATGCGGCATCGACCAGTGCCGACCCGAGCGACGAGGGCTACGTGGCTCCCGAAGAGGAGGAGGGCGACGGACACCTGCACTCCCTCGGCGGGATGTACCGTCACTGGTTCCTCGACTACGCATCGTACGTAATCCTAGAGCGTGCGGTGCCTCACATCGAGGACGGACTCAAGCCGGTGCAGCGACGGGTGCTCTACACGATGCACCTGATGGAAAACGGCACCCTCCACAAGGTGGCTAAGATCGTGGGTGCTACGATGGCTTACCACCCACACGGTGACGCCTCGATCAACGATGCTTTGGTACAGCTCGGTCAGAAGGGCTATCTCATCGACACGCAGGGTAACTGGGGTAACATACTCACGGGCGACGAGGCGGCTGCTGGGCGATACATCGAGGCTAAGCTCTCTAACTTTGCCCTCGAGATACTCTTTGGCGACAAAATTACCCCCTGGATGAAGAGCTACGACGGCAAGTCACGCGAGCCAGTTTACCTGCCCGCCCGCTTCCCCCTACTGCTAGCGCAAGGTGCCGAGGGCATCGCCGTGGGTCTCTCCTGCAAGATCCTACCGCACAATCCCAAGGAACTGATCGAGGCTGCCTGCGCTTACCTGCGTGGAGAGCCTTTTACCCTCTACCCTGACTTCCCCACGGGCGGTATCATCGACGTGGATCGCTACAGCGATGGTAAGCGTGGCGGACAGGTCAAGAGCCGTGCACGCATCGAGCGTATCGAGGATCGTGTGCTGAGTGTGCGTGATCTACCCTTTGGCAAAACAACCTCGACGCTCATTGACTCGATCCTCAAGGCCAACGACAAGGGGCTGATCAAGATCAAGCGCATAGACGATATGACCGCCGAGACGGCCGACATACGCATCTACCTACCCGTAGGGGTCTCGGCCGATAAGACGATCGACGGGCTCTACGCCTTCACCGATTGTGAGGTCTCTATCTCGCCGAATGCTTGTGTCATCGAGGACGACAAACCACGCTTCCTCGGTGTGAGCGACCTGCTACGTCACTCGGTGGAGCATACACGTGGTCTGCTGCAGGAGGATCTGCGTCTACAGCTACACGACCGTCAGGAGGAGTATATGGGTGCTTCGCTAGAGCGGCTCTTCATCGAGCATCGTATCTATAAGTTACGTCCCTTTGAGGAGGCTCCTGATCAGCAGACCGCTCTGGACGTCATTCGCAAGGCTCTAGAGCCTATTGTGGGAGACTCTTTACTAAGGCCCATCACGGACGATGACTTAGCACGCCTCCTAGAGATCAAGATGGCGCGGATCCTCAAGTTTAACCTAGAGAAAAACGAGCAACTCATCCTACGTCTCACTGAGGAGATGGCGCAGATACAGCACCACCTAGACCATATCACCGACTACACGATACACTACTACCACTCTCTGCTAGAGGAGTATGGTGCTGGCTGGGAGCGACGCACACAGATCGGGCACTTCGGAACGATTGAGGCTACGAAGGTGGTTGAGGAGAACCTCAAGCTCTACATAGATCGCAAGATGGGCTTCGCCGGGACTGGCATCAAGGGCGGAGAGTATGTGTGTGACTGTAGCGAGATAGATGATATGATCGTCTTCTTCCGTGACGGCACCTATACGATTACGAAGATTGAGGAGAAGAAGTTCCTCGGCAAGGAGCGTGTCCTACATATTAATAAGTATGTGCGCGGCGACAAGCGCACGATCTACAATGCGATCTATCTGGATGGCAAGACGAAGACCTCGTTTATCAAGCGCTTTCACGTATCAGCCAGTGTGCGTGACCGTGAGTACGACTTGACGATGGGTACGCCAGGCAGCAAGGTGCTCTACTTCTCAGCCAATCCCAATGGAGAGGCGGAGAGCGTGACGATCAAACTGCTCCGCGGAGGCACCTCGCGACGCATCCTCTTCTTTGACAAAGACTTTGCAGACATTGCGATCAAGGGACGCACCGCCAAGGGCAACATCGTGACGCGCGCTCCGATCGAGCGCATATCCCTGAAGGAGCAGGGCGGCTCGACCCTCGGAGGTCGCAAGGTGTGGTTTGACCCAGATGTGAACCGCATCAACTACAACGACCAGGGAGACTACCTAGGCGAGTTTGAGTCTAGCGACCGCATCCTCGTCATTCTGCCTTCGGAGCAGGTCTACACGACCGACTTTGGCGAGAGCAACCACTTTGCCGAGTCGCCCAAGGTCATCGAGAAGTATGACCCCGACAAGGTCTGGAGCGTCATCTACACCACACCGGAGGGGGTTACCTACATCAAGCGTGTCTCTATGCCAGATAGGAAGAAGCCACAACCGATCATAGAGCCCGAGGAGCAGCTCCTGGCACTGACCGATGAGGCTGAGGCGCAGTTTACCCTGATCACGAAGCCGCAAGGACGCAAGAAGGCGGCAACGATCGAGATCGCTGTGACTGAGTACGAGCCGCTCAAGAAGATCTCCGCACGCGGCAAGCGAATCACGGCACTACCTATCGACAGCTTCGAAAAGGTTGAGTCCGTAACTGACGAGACGGAGGAGGCGGAAGAGCTAACCGACGAATAAGCTAAGCGACACGATCTATGAGACAAAGATTACGACAGATACTGCTAGCCCTTTGCGTGGGGCTATCCCTGATGGGTACGGGCCGCTCGCTCTCTGCGCAAGAGGCGGATACGACGGCCACTACTACCACGACTACTACAACTACCACGACTGCCACTACGCCCTACCGGTTGCTTTACCTATCGCACGAATTTCGCTTCGGGTGGAACAAGTTATATAATGAGTACCTCTCACCGCTCTACTACCATGGTCAGTCGCTGGGCTACCGACTCTCGTCAGAGGCGCCGCTCACGCAGTCGCACCCCGAGTGGCTTGTCATGCAGAGCACGCAGCTAGCCTATGCGCAGCTCCTCAACCCGGCACGCACGAGTGCCACCCGGCACCTTGCTTTCGACACGAAGTGGAGCTTCGTGCATCAGTGGCGTCTGCCCTTTGGGATGGTCGTGGGCGTAGGTCCTGGCGTCCTAGTCGAGGGAGCTACCTCTTACAACGGGCGCAACCAAAACAACCCAGCCGATCAGCAGCTCAATGGCGACCTGACGGCACAAGCCTTGGTAGCCTACCGACTACGCATCGGGTGGTTCGTCGCTGACCTGCGCCTGCAGATGACTTCGGCACTGGTGGGTCTAGGCTTCGCACCTTATTATAATGAGTCTTACCTGCAGGCTTACTACTACGACAAGATCATCAATCACTTTGCCCTGCACACTTTCGGCCGGCGCCACTACTACCAGATAGGCGCGTCTCTCGACATCCCTGTATGGCGCATCATGACCCTGCGCATGACCTACGACTACACCGACTCAGCCAGACGTATCCACTCCATCTATCGAGGCTTCTCGGGGCACTATCTAGGAGTGGGTCTAGCCACTTACTTCCGCCCCTTCAGAGGCTACCAAGAGGTACATAATGCCAACCACACGACTGCTATCAGCTTATGAATCTAACGAGACTACATAGCGGGCTGGTCGGCCTGCTACTCTTACCCCTACTGCTAGCCTGCACACCAGAGCCAAAGGAGCAGAGATACACCCGAGACTATCAGACGAACTTTACCGCACTCTGGACAATCCTAGACGAGGGGTACTGCTTCTTTGACGACAAGCTCCCCGCCGCTGGCGACACGACCTGGAGCGACCTCAAGGAGATCTACACGCCGCTGGTACAGCAGTGCCAGTCGGAGGATGAGTTCTTCGACCTGATGGTAGAGCTGATGCGTCACCTCAAGGATGGGCATGTAAACCTCTTCGCACCTTTTGATGTAGGGGGGTGGAACATTTATGAGGGTTCTAGACATTGCCTCGATAGTCGCATACGCAACCTTTACCTGCGACCTCACGCACGTCGTGCTGGCTCTATCTACTATACGCCTATCACCTACAATGGACACGCTGCTGACTCGATCGGCTATATGGTGATCCCCTCTTTCTCATCGGCCATCTCCTTGGCTCATCTACACGCTGTCTTTACCAGGCTGGCGCACTGTCGTGGCTTGATCATCGATATGCGTAGCAATGGTGGCGGACTGCTGAGCAATGCGGATCGTCTGGCTAGCGTCTTGATTCCCTCCGACACGGTCGTAGGCTATATGAGTACGAAGACTGGCCCTGGGCACCAAGACTTCGGTCCGCTCAAAGAGATCAAGCTCGCTCGTGCGCCCATCAGTTGGCAGCGCCCTACGGTGATCCTCGTGGATCGTGGCACTTACAGCGCAGCTAACTCGCTGGTCGCTTATGTCAAGGGGACAACCCACCACGTCCTCTTCATGGGGGATCGTACGGGTGGCGGTGGTGGCTTACCTCGCAGCAGCGAACTGCCCAACGGCTGGTGGCTACGCTACTCCTCCTCGCGTATGTACAACGCTCAGCAGCAAAGCATCGAGGGAGGCATCGAGCCGCACATCATCCAGGAGCAGACAGACGAAGCAACGGCGCAGCAACAAGATGCGCTCATCGAGCGTGCTATCACGATACTCCTCGCAGCAACGAAGTAGCCCACCGCTCACATCTGGAGACTATTGACTTTTGCAACAGTCTCATCGGACCTATACACGCAAAAAGAGCCTCCCATCTCGGGAGGCTCTTTTTGTGACCGCGGCAGGATTCAAACCTGCAACCCTTTGATCCGTAGTCAAAAGCTCTATTCAGTTGAGCTACGCGGCCGATGAAAACTAAACCCTTAAAAAACGACAAACAAGGGGGTTGAAACAATCGGAAGCTCACAAGTGTGAGGCGTTCCTCCCCGTTTGCAGATGCAAAGGTACAACATTTTTCGGAACCTGCAAGTCTTTTCCGCAAAAAACTTTCGACACAGAGAGCAGCCGCCTCCGAAAAACGGCACCAAACAACCAGAGCTACAACGGAATAACCCGTGTCACGACTTCCATTTTCCAAATATCTCAGTCCCCTCTACCGTTGCTCCTTAGAGATCCCCACTCCCCTACAACCATCGTGAGGCTCAACTAATCGTATATAGGTATTCACTCTAGAGCAAATCAGTATAGTTAGGTATTTTCGACAGGAAGAATAGCCCGTAACTTTGCATAGATAAAGGGGAGCTCACAGAGTTGCACCGCTCCCCGATCACCTACTATTCAAATAAACATTTATCTATGCAACAGAAACGACTACGTTTTAGCACATTACTCTTATGCCTCCTGCTCCCGCTCATCGGGCAGCTGCAGGCGCAGACCATAGACTTGGGAGACTTTGCCAATCCCTCGTCACACTTCGACCAGGACATCGGGCAGACGGCGCCCTTTGACTTTGATTACCTCAGCAGCGTCACCCAGCAGATCTATACCGCTGCGGAGCTACAAGGACTAGCGGGCAAGGAGATCACCAAGCTCGCCTTCCAGATCTATCTGTCTGATGGCGAGTCCTACAACACGGAGTACACCAACGACCTCCAGATCTACCTCACCAACGTATCCGACGACCACTTTGAGCCAGTAGCTGGCAAGTATCACTGGCTACCTATCAATGCCGAGCAGGATCTCTACATGAGGAAGACGATCACGCTTGACCTGATGGACTTAACGGTCAATGGTAATCGCGAGACCTCAAAGGCTGGTGTGGACTATCACACGCTAGAGCTAGAGCTAGACAAGCCTTTTGTTTACACAGGGCAGTCTATCCTCCTCTCCGTACGCTCTAAGGCCAGTAAGTCTGCTGTCGAGGGTTCAGTCAGATCCTTTATCGAGTTCTGCAGCTATCCTAAGAATGTCAAAGAGATGCCCGTCCGCACGATCAATAAAGTGACAGACGAAGCTATCAGCGAAGGCTTCGTTGGTGTACTCGGTGAGACCGCTGCTTGTGGACAGAAGGATCGTGCCGTGATGCGTATCACCTTCCGCGATGCCAGCACGCCTCAGCCTAGTTACGACCCGATACACCCTGTCGTACAGCTCACCGAGGCTGGTTCACTGGCTAAGTTGATGCAGGGGATGGATCTCCTCAAGTGCCAGTCCATCACGGTGTCTGGTCCGATGAATGCAGAGGACTGCAAGACAATCCGAGACAACATGGGCAATCTGACAGAGATCAACATCGCAGATGCGACCTTTGCCGAGGATCAGCTCCCCGAGTCGGCCTTTTGCACTATGCCACTCGTTCGCAAGGTGACACTACCCCTCACCCTCAAGGTGGTTGGCGAGAGTGCTCTAGCTCAGATGTATAAGCTGGAGGAGGTTGTCCTAGGCAGTCAGGTGACTAAGATATGCGATAGTGCCTTTGCGAAGAATAGCAGTCTCACCAAGCTCAGTCCGATGCCTGCGCTCACCTCTATTGGCAAACTTGCTTTTAAGGATTGTACCGCACTCACCACATTCCCCTGGCCTGAGACACTGACGACGCTAGACACGGAGAGCTTCTCTGGCTCTGGGCTTACCGAGGTGCGCCTGCCCAATGTTGCTATCATACCTAGCACCTGCTTCGCCAGCTGTAAGGCTCTTGCTAAAGTGTATCTCGGAGCCAAGACGACAGAGGTTATGTATGGCGCATTTGCTCAGTGTACGGCACTGACAGATATTACTGTCGAGGCGGTGCAGCCGCCTAAGGCTCACATCAAAGCCTTCAATGGACTCAAGCCTGCGAACATCAGCACCATCAATCTCTTCGTACCTAATGATGCGCAAGAGGCCTACAAGGCGGCTAATGTTTGGAAGGGATTCCACATCGCTCCCATCCCAGGCACAGAGCCACAGGTCAAGAAGTATCTCCTCACCTATCGTGTCATCGGAGAGCATGGTACCCTAACGGCCACAACGGCTACAGGCGTAGCAATACCTTCGCATACAGAGGTCGAGGAGCATACGCCCGTCACCTTTACCGCAGACCCTGACCGTGACTACGTCGTCAAGAGCTTTAAGATCAATGGTAAAGAGACTCCTATGACCGCTGGTGAGCAAAACATCAAGACGCATGTGTTCAACATCGAAGAAGTCTCTGAGGTAACCGTCGAGTTCGTCCATCGTCCCTATACGGTCACTTACTCTGTACGAGACAATGTGGGAGGTACGATCACAGCCACCTACAAGGGGCAGGCTCTCGAATCAGGAGCTACGACAGCTGCTGGGGAGTCTGAGGCAATCATCTTCACCGCACATCCCGCAGAGCACTACCACGTCAAGAAGTGGGTCGTCAACGGTCAGGAGGGACCCAAGCCTGCTGAAAATAATCAGTGGCAAGTGATCTCTGGCAAGGACTACGTCGTCGAGGTTATCTTCGAGCGCGACAAGGTATACTATATGGTCGATGTATCACAGGAGGGCAATGGTGGTCCCATCTACCTAGAGGTAGGTGGCGTACGTAGTGCACTCAATAGCAAAGTGCCTGAGAATATGGACATCCGCGTCTATGTCGAGCCCGACGAGGGCTACCGTCTAGACCACTGGATGGTCAATAGGGAGCGCATCAACCCTGTCGACGGCTCACTAGAGTACACCACCAAGGCAACTAAGGATCTACGCATCGTAGCCTACTACGCCAAGGAGGAAGAGGGCAACGCCATCGACGCTCCTACGACAGCCAATGCCAACGTAACCATCGCCCTAGAGGGTCAGACGATTACCCTAACCAGCAATACGGATAATGCTCTCGGCACCATCGCTCTCTACGACTACGATGGTCGTCTCATCGAGCAGCGCACCGTAGCCGACAAGCTCTGCACGCTCACCGCACCACAGTCTGGCATGTACCTGCTCTCTATCGGCACAACCACTGCAAAGGTCTGTGTCAAGTAAGGTGCTTATGTAGCACTCACATCAAAGCCCCCTACCCTTACTATGTAGGAGGCAACCCGTCAGGACGCACGGACGTGTCACCCACTCATGGGGTAGGCGCGATCCGTGCGTCCTTTATTGAGACTGTTGCAAAGTCAACAGTCTCACAATCTTGCTTGCAAGATTGTCTAGACTTTGCAGAAAGGATGAAGCGCAAGGCGCTGAGGGTGAGGTCTGAAGGGAACATACCTCCGTATGTAACCGAAGCCGAAAGCAACACAGCAATTCGCCTTTATGCAACAGTCTCTTTTTATTATGGCTGTCCGACTACGCTATTTCGACCCATCTACAGTTTCCTACCTATGAAACTCCAGTTTCACCCATGTAAGACTCTTACCGGACAGCAATGTTTTTATGGGAGGAGGGATTAGAGATTAGAAGACAGAGGCGGGGGATGCTCCATCTGAACACTTTTTCGTACCTTTGCCTCTAGAAGTGGATGAGTCACTAGATCGACGCACTCCTAGGCTGTACAGATATTAGAGTTGCACGATACGATACAGCTTGTATGGAGAGGCTTAGGATCTGCTACGGAGGTAGCTCTGGCTCTGCATCGACCTAGATAATAACGACCGAGCAGAGCGTCCCATATCACACAGGACTGACCCATCACTCAGCCTATTCACACATTACACACCTTACTTAGGTCGACCATCGTGCTAGCCTGCTGTCTCGCCACAGCACCTGCTAGATCGTTGATTCCGTTGCCTCTATCATCTTGCTTGTAGCTCTCCAAAGCTCAGCATGGTAGCCCTTTGCAACAAGTCGTAAGGTGCATTTATCCAGCATAACATCAGTACATCATGCAGAAGTACACCATCGTAGATCTCAATGGTATGACGGAGGATCAACTCAAAGAGATTGCCTCCCAACTAGAGATTACCAAGATGGCCTCCGAAAAGAAAGAGGTCATATACCAAATTCTAGACGCTCAGGCAGAGGCTGTAGCTACCCAGACGGTCGAGCAGCAGCAGAGCAACAAGCGCAAAGAGCGACAGAGCAACTCCCGCAATAACAAAGCCAATAAAGAGGAGAAAAAGGACGCCAAAGACGAGAGCAACAAGCCTGAGCAAAAGAACAAATCAAACTCTCGACAGAACAAGCGCACCGCTAAGACGGACAAGGCAGACGCAACCAACCAGCCCTCTGAGATAGATCGCCAAGAGGCTATCGCTATCGTCGAGGAGGCTGCCGCTACACAGTCTGAGGAGAAGGGCACTAAGCGCAACAATAACCAGCGCAATAATAAGGAGCGCAACAACCGCAATAACAAGCGTCAGGAGCCTGCCAATCAGTCTGACAAATCTGACAAGGAGGAGAAGCGTACTCAAGCTAAGCAAGACGCAGAGGAGGAGCAGCAGGAGGAGACGCCTATGGTCTTTACCCATCCCGACGCAGACTCACTACTGGGCGAGGTGCTGGGCGAGTCCCACAATGATCACAGGGGTCACAAAGAGGCTGAGGCAGACTCTGACGAGCCAGCACAAAAGGGTAAGCAGCAACACAACAAGAGCAAAGAGGTCGAGGAGGAAGAGACTTCATACGACTTCTCCAATATCCTGACCGCTAGCGGACTGCTAGAGGTGTCGCAAGAGGGATACGGCTTCCTCCGTAGCTCAGACTACAACTACTTCCCCTCACCTGACGACATCTACGTCCCTATAGACATCATCAAGAAGTGGCACCTCAAGACGGGTGATGTCGTCGAGGGTAGCATACGTCCACCGAAGGGTAGCGAAAAGTACTTCCTACTACAGAACATCCTACTCGTCAATGGTCGCCACCCCAAGGACAATCTGGATCGGGTCTCCTTTGACATGCTGACGCCTCTCTTCCCAGAGGACAAGTTTAAGCTAGAGTCGCAGGGCATTGCTGCTGTCTACGACAAGACCGCCATGCGCATCGTGGATCTGGTCACCCCCATCGGCAAGGGACAGCGTGGACTCATCGTCGCTCAGCCTAAGACCGGTAAGACGATGCTACTCAAGGACATTGCCAATGCGATCTCTGCCAATCATCCTGAGGTCTACATGATCATCCTCCTGATCGACGAGCGCCCTGAGGAGGTGACCGATATGGCGCGCAATGTCAATGCTGAGGTGGTTGCCTCGACCTTTGATGAGCCTGCCGACCACCACGTGAAGCTCGCTGAGCTGGTACTCGCCAAGGCTAAGAGTATGGTCGAGAGTGGTCACGATGTGCTCATCATGCTAGACTCGATCACACGCCTCGCACGTGCTTACAATACGGTACAGCCTACCTCGGGCAAGATCCTCTCAGGAGGTATCGAGGCGAATGCGCTGCAAAAGCCGAAGCGATTCTTCGGAGCTGCGCGCAACATCGAGCACGGCGGTAGTCTCACCATCTTAGCGACGGCTCTGACCGAGACGGGCTCTAAGATGGATGACGTCATCTTTGAGGAGTTCAAGGGTGCTGGCAATATGGAGCTACAGCTTGATCGTCGCCTGTCCAACAAGCGTATCTTCCCCGCTATCGACATCCTCGCTAGTAGCACCCGTCGTGATGACCTCCTACTAGACTCGACGACGCTACAGCGCATGTGGATCCTACGCAACCACCTATCGGACATGAATACGGTAGAGGCGATGGAGTTCCTCAAGCAGCGCATCGAGCTGACGGAGACCAACTTGGAGTTCCTCGCCTCAATGAACGACTAGGTCTCGATGAGTCACTAGCCGCCAAAGAGTTAACGACAACTATCCGCACTTCCGCTCCGCACCACATGCTCCAGTTCGTGGAGATTGCTTAACTTTGTGGTGAGGAGCGGGAGTCTTCTACCTCCCCTTCTCGAGGGTGCTACACATGTAGCCTCTCTCGACTCGTAATCATCCACTCTTAGCCTGTACATCTCAATGTATCGCATCGGAGATATCTTAGAGCAAGCTCTACTACTGCACGACTGCGTCGTACTCCCTACGATAGGAGCCTTCATCGTGGAGCAAACGCCTCCACTCTATGACAAGGATCTCAATGTCATCACGCCTGCAGGGCAGCGCATCTCATTCAACGCCTCTCTAGTAGATCGTGACGGCATCCTAGACAGTTGCTACGCACGCACCCTAGGACTATCTGTACGCAGAGCGCGCCTAGTGGTAGACTCCGACGTGACCGTGATCAGGCACCAGCTATATCAGTCTGGCTCCCTGACCATCGGCTCCAACCTCGGCACCCTCACACTGCAGGAGAGCGGCGAGCTACTCTTTACTCCCGTACAGGAGCGACAAGGGCTGAGATCGATACACTCTTACGGGCTCTATCCTCAGAGTTGCTTGCTCCCAGCCGTCGCACCAGTCGATCATGTCGCTACGGCGCCTGCCAGTGAGACGAAGAGTGATCGGAAGTATTGGACGATACGTATCAATCGGACTGCGGCCAATTGGGCTGCAGCGGGTGCTATCTGCTTCCTCTGCCTACTACCCATCAGCTCTGACAGTAATCCTGATCGTTACAGTGCGGGCTTCGTCCCCTACGGCTGGCTCGACGAGGCAAGCGTGGTGACGCCAGAGCAAAAGCAAGCCAAGCCCAGCATAGCTCTAGCTCCAAAAGCTGAAACACAGGAAGAGATCGTCTCTACGACTCCTGAGCATGCCGCATCCTCGTCTCTAGTTATCACGCACGACGAAGCTTTACAGCAAGGAAGCCACGCTGTCGTCGTTGGAGTTTTCAAGGGGCCCAAGCGTGCAGAGCAATTTATCGAAGAGGCAGCGGCAGACCAGACTCAGGCCGAAGGAATCTCCCTACAGATCATCCAGGAGTCCTCTCGCTGTCTCGTCATCGCAGGCATCAGTTCCTCTGAGGAGCGTGCAGGCGAGCTACGTCGCTCCGTCTCCGCGCTATCCGACAGCTTCGCTGGAGCGTGGATCTACGCACTTTAGTAGCGTTTTTACCGCCACTACACGAACTCTTAAACAAGCGATAAGAGCCTCTCATATCAGAGGCGTAAGCAGACGCATCACGCCATGAGTGATACGTCTCCACAACCTATTGCGTCGTGGGACTACCCTACGACACTGAGCGAGTGTTGTCTCAAAGCTATCGACAAACTGCTGTGCGACCGCCGATGAGTAGGCAATGGTGGTCAGATCGAAGTTGTACTCAAAGCTTCTAAAGTCTAGGTAGGGTGTCCCCGTCACCACACGCTCCTTATCGATCACCGCATAAGTAGCCTCACGTAGGCCGTCATAGTAGTATATCTCCACGCCAGCCCGTAGCAAGTCGGTAAAGAAGGCGTGCGAAGCCTTAGAAGCCAGCCAGCTACGACCACGGCGAGGAAGAATCACTCGTACCTGCACCCCTGAGAGCGCCGTGGAGATCAGAGCCTGCTGTATGCTAGAGGTGGGGATCAAGACTGGCGACTCGATGTAGAGCGACTGACGCGCCTGCAGGAAGGCATGCGTGAAGATCATCTCTAGCGAGGGGAATTCGTCCGTAGGGTGCGTCGGGAAGATCTGCATCTTGATCGGATCGGCCGTCGTCACGGTAGCGGAGCTCTGCTGTGGCGAGAGCAGTTGTTGTGTCGCCACGTACCAGTCTAGAGCAAAGCTGTACTCCAGTTGCCGTACCACGGCACCAGTCATACGCAGATGAGTCGTCGCCAGTGGTTGCGCCCCTTGAGGCAAATGCTGCAGCTCCGAGAGTAGCACGTTGCCCCCTGTAAAGCCTACGGCACCATCCACCACCACGAGGTTACGATGGTTGCGATAGTTCACGCGGCTCGTAAGCAGCCGAAAGCGTACGGGGAGAAAGGCAGCGACCTCTCCGCCCAACTGCTCCATCCGCTTGCGATAGCGTCGACTCAAGCTTCGTGACCCCACGTCGTCGTAGAGCCAGTAGAGAACTACCCCCTCCTGAATGCGCTCTGCGAGTAGATCTAGCAAAGCGTCCAGCCACAAGCCCTCCTCGATGCGGTACAGCTCGATGTAGACATAGTGCTGCGCCTGTGCGATAGCTTCCCGACAAGCCTCAAGCCACTCGCGACTATCGTCGTAGTGCGTCAGCTCATTAGTCGTGGTCAGGGGCGTATCGGTCAGTCGCTCGATGAGAGCGGATAGCGATGCGAGCTTACGATCGGCGACCTCCTCGACCTCCGTGCTAGGCAGCGACTTAGTCTCTACAGGAGCATCCGAGAGCGACCGTCTCACCTCCACATCGATCAGCTGCTTGCGTCTCAGCGAGTAGCCGAAGATGATGTAGAGCAGGAGTCCCACGACTGGTAGAAAGATGACGACCAGCAACCACGGAATCGAAGAGACCGCACTGCGCTCCTCCCCTAGCACGATCACTATGCCCCCAATGACAGAGAGCAGGTAAAGGAGGAAGAGGAGCTCAGCCATCGCTAGAGGATCGTTAAGTCATACGGATGACTCTCGCTGTAAGCTTCAGCACGAGCCATGATACCTTCAAAACACTCTCCACGGGTTGTCCGTCCGTTCTGCACTGCGACCGCCTCGACCACGCCCGAAGCGCACTTCACACCGTCACTACGTACGATGACCTGGTCGAAGATGAGCTTTACCCCCTCACGTCTGGCACGCAGTGCCGTGTGAAAGGTATCGCCACTCCGTAGCGAGCGATGATAGGTTATAGAGACCTTGTAAACGAAGAGGTCAAGGCCCAAATCGTGCATCTCAGCAAAGCTATCGCCCAGTGCCAGCCAAAACTCGTGGCGGGTGTGCTCCATGTAGCACTGATAGTTGCTATTGTTGACCACGCCCTGGAGGTCGCACTCATAGTCTCGCACCTTGAGCGTGAGACCATACTGATATTTGATTGGTTGTTTCATCTGATATAGTTGTTTCTTTAGTGAAAATGGTTATTCCTAGTTTTATTCCCTACCCCCTGAAGTGCTGTACCTCCGTACGCTCTCTAAAGAGGTAGAGCCGGTCATTCGCCCGCACCTTACGGGGTACAGGGATGGAGATGCGTTGCCCCTTAGTAGCACGAGAGACCGGCTCCAACTCGTAGCGCATCTCCGAGAGCGTCATATCGACCACGCCCGTCGTCGGCCCGATGATCAGGATGCGATCGTCCAGTGCCAGCTCGCCACTCTCCACCTCTATCTCGGCGACTCCTATCTTGCTAAAGTACTTAACAATGTGAGCCACGTACTCCTTCTCACGCACAGCACTAGAGCCAGCAAAAGGTGTCCACTCGCCCAGCCGCTGTCCGAGATAGTAACCATCCCAAAAGCCTCTGTTGAAAACCTCCCGTAGCCGTTCGTCCCACTGCACTATCCGAGCCTCATCGTAAGTGCCCGCACAGACAGCGTCTATAGCCTCGCGGTAGCACTGCACCACCGTAGAGACATACTCCGGGCCACGAGCGCGACCCTCTATCTTAAAGACCGTGACACCCGCCAGCATCATCTTATTGATGAAGTGGATCGTCTTCAGATCCTTAGGCGACATAATGTTTGGGTGCGTCACCTCTAGCTCGACCCCCTGACGATCATCGTAGACGCGGTAGCCACGGCGACAGATCTGTGCACAGCTACCCCGATTGGCACTCGTATCTTGATGGTGCAGACTCAGATAGCACTTGCCCGAGACCGCCATGCAGAGCGCCCCGTGGGCAAACATCTCTATCTCCACCAGCCGTCCCGACGGCCCGACGATATGCTCCTCCGCTATCTTACGTCTGATCTCTGCCACCTGATCTAGATTCAGCTCACGAGCCAAGACCACCACATCGGCAAACTGTGCGTAGAAGCGCAAAGCCTCCCAGTTGCTAATGTTGAGCTGTGTAGAGAGATGCACCTCCAGCCCCAGGCGATGCGCCTCCATCAGGGTCGCCACATCGGCAGCGATCACCGCCGTAATCTGTGCCTGCTGCGCATGGTAGAGGATCTCGCGAAGTAGCGTCAGGTCCTCATCGTAGATGATCGTATTGACCGTCAGGTAGCTCTTCACACCACTCCTCCGGCAGGTCTCCACGATACGGTAGAGGTCATCTGTCGTAAAGTTGTAGGCAGACTTAGCCCGCATGTTGAGCGCCTCAATGCCAAAGTATATGCTATTCGCTCCAGCACGTATCGCAGCACTCAAGCTCTCATACGACCCCACAGGAGCCATCACCTCATAGCGGCTAGGGTCACGCAGCTCCTCGGGGAGCGTCACCAACTCACGCTTTATGATCGAGTCGGTCGTCTCTATTCTCTCTGCACGTTCATTCATAGGGACAAAGATACAAACTTACCCTCAAGCGACCGCATCCGTCGATCCACACGCTAGTACTTCAGTTTGCCAAAAAGCGTACATTTGTACCCCACCCTATCCATTGCTTACGCTCCCAAATGACGCACGACCTATGATTTCGCGTATCTATACAAAACAATCATCGATCCTACTCACTAGCCTAATCTTATGTATCATAGCTCTCTGCACTCCTACCACGATGCAGGGGCAGCAGAGCGACCACGTCTGCGACAGTACTCAGATGCGCTGCGGCTTAGTACTCAGTGGCGGTGGAGCTAAGGGACTAGCACACATCGCGCTCCTCGAGCTGATCGACTCACTGCAGATACAGGTGGACTACCTCTCTGGCACCTCTATGGGTGCCGTCGTGGGCGGTCTCTACGCGACGGGCTACAGTGCTGCCGAGATCAAAGAGATGGTGCGTCAGGAAGACTGGGGGCGTGTCTTGAGCAATCGTCTACCTTATGACAAGGTAGATATGTGTGAGAAGGAGGACTACGGGACTTACACCCTAGAGTTTCCCATCCGTCGAGGTGTCCCTAAGATTCCCTCTTCACTTATTGAGGGGCAGTACCTGATGGAGGTGCTGATGCGCTACACCTTCCCCGTGCGGCATATCAAAGAGTATAACCAGATGCCTATACCGCTACAGCTCGTAGCTTCAGATGCTGGGAGTGGCGGAGCCTACGTGATGACCTCTGGGTCGTTACCACTCTCTATACGAGCTAGTCTAGCGATCCCCGCCGTCTTCGCACCCGCCATTGTCGATGGCAAGCTCCTAGTCGATGGCGGTCTCGATCGCAACTTTCCCGTCGAGGAGGTGCGTGCTATGGGAGCAACCTTCGTCATCGGCAGCTATACGGGAGCTAGATTGCGAAATGCGGAGGAGCTAGAGCACAGCTCTATCGGTGTCATCCAGCAGTCTTATGCACTCCTGACCAAAAAGGAGGTAGAGCGTCAGGTAAGTCAAGTAGACGTAATGCTAGACTTCTCTCAAGCACTCAGAGACTACACCTCGGCAGACTTTAGTCAGCGTGATCGGATCATAGCCCTCGCTGAGGCAGAGGCTCACAAGCTCTTGCCTCAGCTCATCGCGCTTAAGGCGCAGCAAGTCGCACAGGGCATCAACTATCAGAAGCGACAGCTCGTCACGGTCTCCATCCCGATCCAGCAGGTCAAGATCACGGATCAGTGGGGTGCGCCCCTAGAGCAAGCCGAGACGGAGTTCATTCGTAGCGTGATCGGGGAGGATCTCTCGCTCCTCGACTCCGTAGACCTCCTCCAGCAGCGCATCGACATGCTCATGGGCTACAACCGCTATGCGCAGGTATACTATACCTATGAGTCAGACTCGACTGCCACGGGGAGCAACGAGGTGAACACACTACACTTCTTTGTCAAAAAGAAGCCACAAGCGCTCCTCCGCGTCGGAGCTTACTACGACCCTTACGAGTCTGCAAACATCATCCTCAACACCTCACTCAGAGACCTACTCCTATCTAACTCACACCTCTCAGCCAAGCTCGCCATATCTCAGTACCCCAAGCTGCGGGCTAGCTACTACAAGTGGTTTGACGATAGCTACTCCTACTGGGTCAGTCCCTACATCTCCCTACGTCTGGATCGCAATGACGACCTCCATCTACGCTACCTCTCGCAGATAGAGAACCATACCGAGGCAACCTTCTATCAGGGCTCCATAGCCACTGGCTTGAAGATGGGCTATGCCCTGTCACCTCAGTCTGAGATAACACTCGGCGTCCAGTACGGATTGATGTATCTGTGGCAACCGCAGACGCCCTTTGCCCATGAGACGACAGGAGCAGCACAGGCGGCCAACCTTGAGCCAATACCCTTCAACTACTTCAACCAGCTCATGCAGGCTAACAAGCGACCTAAGCTAAGCTACCGCCACGGCACCTGGACGATGAACCTAGCTTACCAGCAAAACAGCTTGAATCGGAAGGCTTTTGCTACACGAGGTAATCACCTAGCCCTAACGGCTGAGCTGACGCTAAAGAACGCCTACGCGCTCTCCCCACTCCCTGATGATGCCACGGAGAGCCAGAAGCAGATTCACAATATGCTCAATCCCGAGGAAAGTTTATCCCCCCAACAGGGGCCTCTACTACATCTCTCGATCTATGAGCATGTAGTCGCTCCACTGGGCCGGAGGGTAGCACTACATGGTCGCATCTTCGGCGGGGTCAACTTAGACCTCGGCAAGCCTTGGCTGGAGAGCTTTCACTACGACAGTTACCTCTTCTTGAGTCAGAAGTTTCACCTCGGGGGCTTTGCCAATCTGGGTGTGGACAATCAGACAATCTTCTCAGGGCTACGATACAGAGAGTACCCTGTCAACAATCTCGCAGCACTCTATCTAGGCATCCAGTACACCCCGATCAAGTCTCTCTACATCACGCCACACGTCAGTGTCGGCATGGACATTCAGGCTCCCAATGTGCGGAACAGTGACCTCCTCTATGGAGCAGGCATAGATCTCGACTACGACTCCCTGATAGGTCCTATCAAACTCTCTTTCAGTCGGTCGAACGTCCTCCGTGCCTCACGCTTCTTCTTTAGCCTCGGCTATGCTTTCTGATAGCTGTGTACACCCTGTAAGAGCAGCTACCGACCATGGAACGATGATGAGATCACACCATGAGACATAAAAAGAGGCACCCCGATGGGATGCCTCTTTTTATTTGTTTTGGAGCTAGCGACGTCTGTTACTTAACGCTGGCAGAGAGGGTGCGACGCTCACGGATGCGAGCAGCCTTACCACGTAGGTTGCGTAGATAGTAGAGCTTAGCGCGACGTACCTTACCGTGACGCTCTACGTGGATCTCCTCGATAAAGGGGCTGTTGAACGGGAAGATACGCTCTACGCCCACACCGTCTGAGATCTTGCGTACGGTGAAGCGACGCTGGTCGCCATGACCGCTGATGCGGATGACCGTACCACGAAACTTCTGGATACGCTCCTTGTTACCCTCCTTAATACGGTAGTCCACGACGATCGTGTCACCGGGGGCAAACTTAGGTAGCTGCTTGCCACTCTTAAAGTCTTCTTCGACTAGCTTGATAAAGTCCATAATGCTGTATTACTTTTTTGATTAGCTATGAGCTAAACGCAATATACACAGGCGACTGGTGAGACCTAGATCTAGTGGCTCGGTCTCTCTTCCTGCCAGAGATTACGCAAAGCTGACGGCAAAGGTACAAAAATCTTGGGAACAAACAACTACCTCCACCGAACGAGCACAGGACTGACGCATCATAATCGCTCTGTCAGGAGCTACACATGAGCGATAGGCAAGACATAGATGAGGTCACTATATATAATGTATCCGCCATGGATTAGCTGTTGGCTGTTAGCTATTGGCTGTTAGCTATCGGAACCATCGGAACCATCGGAACCATCGGAGCTATCAGAGTGATCGGATCTCTAATCTCTAACTTCTAATCTCTGCCCTCTAACCTCTAATCCCTATTTACATATCTTTACGGGGAAATTCGTCCGATCCCCTCCTTTCTCGAATATCCACGTGGGGAATCTCAAATCTCCACGTGGATGTTTTTTATTTTCCACGTGGGGGCGTTTTGATTCCTCCGAAGTTTCATTTCATTCTTCCGAAGTTTCATTTCATTCCTCCGAAGAATTTTTTATTCTCCACGTGGGGATTTTGAAATATCCACGTGGAAATCACTTTTCCCCGACACAGCCCCGTATCGATATGTAGTCAGATCTAAATTATTGCAATGAGCCGGCGTTGGATTTTCCCAGCTAGGGCTTACGCATTATGATCGTTCTGTCAGGAGCGACACAGGAGCGACAAGCATGAAGTAGATAAGTGCATTATGTATAATGTGTCAGCCATGGATTGGCTATTGGCTGTTAGCTATTGGGACCATCGGAGCTATCAGAGTGATCGGATCTCTAACTTCTAACCTCTAATTTCTATAATGTATCAGCCATGCGAACGAACACACGTCCCACTCCATGTCTTACCCTAATGGAGACTGTTGCATAAAGGCGAATCGCTGTGTTGCTTTCGGGATTCGGCTTCGGTCACATACGGAGGTATGCTCCCTTCAGACCTCACCCTAAGCGCCTTGCGCTTCATCCTTTCTGCAAAGTCAGGACAATCTTGCTAGCAAGATTGTGAGACTGTTGACTTTGCAACAGTCCCTAATGATGCGACACTATCAAATTATCGTTACCTTTGCATAGTCTCCGCTAATAGATATACCCTATGCGACGTCCTACCATACTGATCCACATTGGTCTGATGATCCTAGCGTCAGTCATCATTGTCGTCCTGGCACTCGTCTGGATGAATCTCTTCACACGCCACGGATCATCTGTCGAGATACCTGACATATATGGCCTCCCTGCAAGCGAGGCGGTGAGCCTTCTAGACAAAGCTGATCTGCGCTACGAGGTGATCGACTCGGTCTACACCACAGAAGTACCCAAGGGGGCGGTCTACGACTTAAGCCCTAAGGCGGGGAGTCGGGTCAAAGCGGGACGTATCATCTTCCTCACGCTCAACGCTTCCTCCCCTCGCAACGCCATCATCCCCTCGCTCGTCGATGTATCCGAGCGACAAGCACGAGCGCGTCTCGTCAGCCTTGGCTTCGAAAACATCACCCCTAGTTACGTAGCGGGGTCCTTTGATAACCTAGTCATGGGCGTGCAGTTACCCTCAGGACAGGCCCTTGCTCCGGGTACCCGCGTACCGCTCGCCACGCCACTCATACTCCTGGTCTCTGTGGCTACTAGTGACAGCATACCGCATGGAGCTTTCACACCTTACGACTCGATCTCGGGAGCGGGTGGATACGTTGCCCCCTCCGACTCGACCACACACTCTCTAGAGCCTGACGAGGATGAGTCCTGGATGTAATCCCGATAGGGAGTCACTTTCCCTCGAGGAGCAGGAGCTAGAGGCTGACCTCATCGCTACCGACGAGGAGGATCAGTGGGTCGCAGGGGCACACGGCGAGGAGCTTTACGAGCATTACCGTGTACAGGTAGATCCCGGGCAGACACCGCTACGCATCGACCGCTTTCTAGTGGATCGTATGCCACACACTTCGCGCCATCGTATACAGCTTGCCGCCAAGGCGGGACTCATCTGGGTGGATGGCGAACCTGTCAAGAGCAACTACAAAGTCAAGCCCCAGGAGACCATCACGATGATGCTGGCGCATCCGAAGCAGGACTGGTCGATCACACCGGAGGATATACCGCTCGACATAGTCTATGAGGACGATCAGCTGCTCGTGGTCAACAAGCCCGCAGGCATGGTTGTACACCCTGGTCACGGCAACTACAGTGGCACACTCGTCCACGCGCTTGCTTACTACTTACGCAACGACCCGCTCTATGATCCGAACGATGCTTCCGTAGGTCTGGTGCACCGCATTGACAAAGATACCAGCGGGCTACTCCTCGTGGCGAAGCGTACGGAGGCTAAGATACGACTGGCGAGACAGTTCTTCCTCAAAACTACGGGACGACGCTACCAAGCACTCGTCTGGGGCAAGCTTGACCAACCGCAGGGGACGATCGAGGGCAATATAGCCCGTGATCCACGAGACCGGACCCGCATGACCGTCTACCCCCCAACGAGTGAGATAGGCAAGCCGGCCGTGACGCACTACACGCAGCTGGAGCGACTGGGCTTTGTGACGCTCATAGCGTGTGAACTGGAGACGGGGCGCACCCACCAAATACGTGCTCACATGAAGTCTATCGACCACCCGCTCTTTGGCGATGAGCGCTATGGCGGTGACCAGATCCTGTGGGGGCAGCGCACCAGCTCCTACCAGCAGTTTGTCAATAACTGTCTCAAGATCTGTCCCCGCCAAGCATTGCACGCTGAGACACTCGCCTTCGACCACCCCGTGACGGGTGAGCGGATGCACTTCTCGGCACCACTGCCCGACGATATGAGCCAGCTCATAGACAAGTGGAGACGCTATGTAGCACCGCTCGAACTCTCTAACTAAAAGAACCATTGCAATATCCCATCATACCTTATGGACAAACCCAATATTGCGATCATCTGTGGCGGATACTCTGGCGAGGCGGAGGTCTCGCAGCGTAGTGCCCAGACGATCCTCAAGCAGATTGATCAAACCCTCTTCACTCCCTATCTAGTCACCATCACGGCCGACGCGTGGAGCGTGACAGACGCTGAGGGGAAGGCGGGAACGATAGATCGTGCACTGGTCGCACGCTTTGGCGCAACCGAAGTGACCTTCGCACTAGCTTACATTACCATCCACGGCACCCCTGGAGAGAATGGTCTCCTACAGGGTTACCTAGACATGCTCGGCATCCCCTACACTACAGGTGGTGTGCTCTGCGAGGCTTTGACCTTTAATAAGGAGGCGTGCAACGCTTACCTAGCGCATCACGGCTTGCGCATCGCTCGCTCCCACTGCCTCCGCAATCACACCCAACAGCTCTCACCCGAAGAGCAACAGTTGATCGAGTCTCGTCTGCGCCTACCGCTTTTTGTCAAGCCCAACACCGGAGGCTCCAGCATCGCTACAACGCGCATTGACCAGTGGGAGCAGCTGCCATCAGCCGTGGCGGACGCTTACACCGCAGCACCCGACGTCCTCGTCGAGGAGTGCATCGTCGGCACCGAGGTGACCTGCGGATGCGTGATCCTACCCGACGACTCTTTTGCCCTACCTGTCACAGAGGTGGTGGCACACGACACTTTCTTCGACTATGACGCTAAGTACTACGGCAAGAGCGATGAGATAACCCCCGCACGCATCTCGCCAGAGCTGACACAGCGCGTACAGGAGACCTCGCTGACGATCGCCCACCTACTAGACTGCTACGGCTTCGTACGTATAGACTACATCATCGAGGCGGACGGCATCCCCACGCTTCTAGAGGTCAACACGACCCCGGGCATGACGGAGGCCAGCTTCATCCCGCAGCAGGTACATGCAGCTGGCCTACAGCTGAGCGACCTCATCACACGTATCATCAAGAGCAAACTATCATGACCACACACACAGCCCCACAGCCGTACGAGTACGACTCTATACGTCCCTACCTCGACGAGGAGGTGCCAGCTGTCGTTGCCCAGCTAGCCAACCAACCTGAGCTACGTCACGTTCTATCGGCACTGCTCTCTGAGGAGGAGACGACTGCGCTCCTACAGCACCTAAAGAGCATCCAGAGTGTTGATGCTTTTAAGGAACTCATCTCCTACCCCCTCGTAGTCAAGCTGGCGAAGCAGACCACTTTCTCCGTATCCCTTAGCGGAGCCAGTAGACTAGGCGGAGATCTGCCCACGACCTTTGTCACAAACCACAGAGACATCATACTCGACTCCGCATTTCTCAACCTAGTCATGCGAGAGCGCAACTATCTGATGCCACGCATCGCTATCGGCGACAACCTCTTCGGCAGGCCGTGGATCGAGGCAGTCGTCAAGCTCAACGACTCTTTTGTCGTGCGTCGCTCGCTACCGATCCGGCAGATGCTCCTAGCCGCTCAAGCGCTCTCTGCCTTTATCGACCAGAGCATACAGCAAGATCACAAGTCGGTATGGATCGCCCAGCGTGAGGGCCGTGCCAAGGACAATAGCGACCAGACACAGCCGAGCGTTCTCAAGATGATCGCTTCCTCGCAAAGCAGCGACCCGCTGACCCAGCTGATGCGGGTCAACATCGCCCCCACCACTATCAGCTACGAGTACGACCCTTGCGACATTCTCAAGGCGTGCGAGCTACTCTGGCGCAAGCATCACCCCAACGAGCAGTATGTCAAGGGGGGCGAGGAGGACTTGCTCAATATGAAGACAGGTCTACTCGGCTACAAGGGACGCGTACACTTTGCCGTTGGCACGCGTCTCAACGAGCTGATCACGCCTGAGCTAGAGGCTGAGCTACGAGCCCTACCCAAGCAGCAACTCTACCCGCGCATCGCCACGATCATCGACACGGAGCTACATAGCAACTACCGCCTATACCCGATCAACTACATCGCTTACGACCTCCTCCACCCTGACAAGGCGCACCCGAAGGAGCTCTACAGCGAAGCTGACAAGGAGAAGACGCTCCGCTACCTCGATGAGCAGATTGCTAAAGCACCGACTGACGCTTACAGCACCGACGAACTGCGCACGCAGCTCCTCCAGATGTATGCCCAGCCGCTGATCAATGGTCAGAACTAGCGGTTGGCTGGAGCTATCGGAATGGTCAGACTCTAATCTCTAGCCTCTAACCTCTGATATCTAATCTCTAACTTCTAATCTCTTTTTTCGTACCTTTGTCCTCTATAACTAAATATACACGCATATAGCATCTTAGTCCTATGAACATATCACACGAGCTTAAGGAAGATCAGGTTCTCTTGAACATCACGCTCACCAGTGACGAAATTAAAGAGAAAGTCACCGATCAGTTGAAGCAGCTGCGCAAGACAACTGAAACGCCAGGATTCCGCCCAGGCAAGACCCCAGCAGCACTCATTGAGAAGAAGTACGGTCAGGCTGTGCGCTTTAACGTTGTCAGCAGAGCCACATCCGATGAGGCCGTTAACTATCTTAAGGAGCAGGGCATTAAGACGATCGGCGGTCTGCTCATGGAGCAAGACGACAATAGCTATACGCCTGAGCAGACAGACTACCAGCTACAGATATCGACGGGACTGCTCCCTCAGTTCCCCCAGACGATCGATAGTAGCGTGACACTCCCCCACTACACCGTCCAGGTCGACGATGCCGAGATCGATCAGATGATCAACAACGCTCAGGCGAGTGCTGGCGAGCGCTCCGAGGTCGAGGACGTACAGGAGAAAGATATCCTCTACGTCTCTGTACAGGAGCTAGACGACAAGGGCAAGCACGCCTCTGAGGGCATCGCGCTTGAGGAGAGCTTCCTCATGCCACAATATGTGACCAATGAGGAGGTTCGCGCAGAGATCCTAAAGGCACACAAGGGTGACACGCTCACCATAGACCTACAGAAGGCTTATGACGGCAGCGAGGTCGAGATCGCCTCTTTCCTCCAGATCAAGCAGGAGGAGGTCAAGGATCACACGAACCCCTTTGAGATCAAGATCAACCGCATCCTACGCAACACACCACACGCTATCGATGAGAAACTCTTTAAGCTGATGCTCGGCCCAACGACCGAGGTGACTACCGAGGAGGGACTCAGAGCTGAGCTAAAGCACATGCAGGAGTCGCGCAACGCATCGATGGCTAACGATGTCTTTACCACGGTCGTCTCCAAGTATGTCGTCGAGCAGATCCAGGGGCTGCCCTTCTCTGACAAGCACCTAGCCCTCCTACTCAACGAAAAGACAGAGGAGGAGACTCAGGAGGAGTACGACAAGCGCATCAACCAGGTTATGCCTTACGTGCGCTACCAGTGCATGATCGCCGAGCTCATCAAGCAGCTAGACGTTGAGGTCTCCGAAGGACTGGTTCGTCAGATCGTCAGAGAGGGTGTCATGAGACAAGTACAAGCTGCTGGTCTCGGTCAGCTACTCTCCAACGATGAATTCATCGAGAGCCTCGTCAACAATACGATGGAGCAGCACAGTGAGCAGCTCTTTGCCGCTAAGGAGCAGGCCAAGGAGCAGGCTCTCGCAGCAAAGGTTAAGGAGCTAGTCACGCTCGACGAGCAGGAGCCTCTCTCTGTCGACGAGCTTTATAAGGTACACACCAAGCTCCAAAGGGAGATCAACGCGCTACTCAAGTTTCAGGACGAGGAGCCAGAGGACGAGGAGAGCGAAGAGTCAGCACCAGAAGAGGAGTAGTCTAGTACTACAACCATACATACCGATAGCGGGATTATCTCACGATGGTGAGGTGGTCCCGCTATCTCTTTGTCCCAAAGATTGTACTCAGAGAGATGCTGTAGAGGGAGGAATGTGCAAAGCCGTCTTCCTAGTAGATAGACTATGCAAAGGTAATATGCCTCCCCCCAGTGCTCTGCGCTCCAGTGTACTCTGTGTCTGTCTGTAGCCTGCAAGCACTTCCATAGACCACAAAGAGAAGCAACGCCACAAAACGATCAACATCTGCCCAGTCCCAAACGGCACCGCCCGTCAAACTTGGGTTGAAATAGTCCCCGTTAAAACAACGGACGCAGTAACGATTTGGCGCAACGGACGCACAGATCGTGCGTCCCGACAAGACGACACATTACGGAGGTTCGTCAGGGATCATTTGCGGCGAATAGTGTATCTTTGTAGGGAGGATTTGCGGGGGCATCGTTGCTCCCGAGAGAGCGACCCGAAGCTCGCTCGTACCTCTTTACATCTCACGCTCAGTCTCATGAATCACACTCCCGACACTCCCCATAGTCCCTCGGCTGGGACACGTATGTACGTACCGCTGCACGTTCACTCGCACTACTCTATACTAGATGGTATGGCGCCCGTCGAGAAGCTCGTCGACAAGGCGGTCGCCTGCGGTATGCCGGGCATTGCGCTCACCGATCATGGTGCTATGTATGGCATCAAGAACTTTACCAACTATGCCAACGATAAGATCAACGGCGACAAGCTCGCCCAGATCAAGTCGCTCCGCAAGCAGATCAAAGAGCTAGAAGCCGATGCGTCTAACGCAGACGAGATCGCACGCATCGAAGGGGAGATCAAGACGATCGAGCAGAGCCTCTTCAAGGCGATCATAGGCTGTGAGGTGTACGTAGCGCGCCGTTCGCTCGAGCTGAAGGACAAAGATGCCAAAGATCCCGACAACCCCACCCGCAGCATAGACCGCAGCGGCTACCACCTGATACTCCTAGCTAAGAATCTCCAGGGTTACCGCAACCTCATCAAGATGGTCTCCATAGCGTGGGAGCATGGTGAGTATTACAAGCCGCGTATCGACAAGAAGCTGCTAGCAGAGCATCACGAGGGGGTCATCGCCTCCAGTGCTTGCCTCGGCGGCGAGATCGCACAGCACATCCTGCACGGGCGTCTCGATGAGGCGCGCCAGACGGCACTGTGGTACAAGGAGACCTTCGGTGAGGACTACTACCTAGAGATCATGCTCCATCCGAATAGCGACTCGCCGAGTGGTCAGGAGACCTACCGCAAGCAGCTACAAGTAGCTCAGGAGGTGATCAAGATGGGACAAGAGCTGGGCATCAAGGTCATTGCGACGAACGACACCCACTTCCTCAACGAAGAAGATGCCGAGGCGCACGATCACCTGATCTGTATGACGACCAATACGCCCATCTCCGATCCTAATCGTATGCGCTACACCAAGCAGGAGTGGCTCAAGTCGCCCGAGGAGATGACGGCAATCTTTGCCGACTACCCAGACGTACTGGAGAACACGCTAGAGGTGTGCAACAAGGTGGAGTACTACAGCATCGACCACGCTCCGCTGATGCCTCACTTCGAGTTGCCCGAGGGCTTTGCTAGCGAAGACGACTACCTGCGCCACCTCACCTACGAGGGAGCCAAGAAGCGCTACGGAGACCCCGTCCCCCCAGAGGTGCAGGAGCGCATCGACATGGAGCTGGGCGTGATACAGAACATGGGCTTCCCCGGCTACTTCCTCGTCGTGCAGGACTTCATCGCAG
Source organism: Porphyromonas vaginalis (assembly GCF_958301595.1). NCBI lineage: Bacteria > Pseudomonadati > Bacteroidota > Bacteroidia > Bacteroidales > Porphyromonadaceae > Porphyromonas > Porphyromonas vaginalis. The sequence goes on from NZ_CATQJU010000001.1 coordinate 425,803, forward strand.
CAGCCCGGCAGCTAGGCGTGCGCGTCGGTCCCGGTCGTGGGTCCGCAGCTGGCTCTGCGGTCGCTTACTGCCTTTCGATCACCCAGATTGAGCCGATCAAGTACGGCTTGCTCTTCGAGCGTTTTCTCAATCCCGACCGTATCTCCATGCCCGATATCGACATTGACTTTGACGATAAGAACCGCTGGCGTGTCCTCGAGTGGGTCACCAATAAGTATGGTCGCGATCATGTCTCCAACATCATCACGCTCACCACGATGGCGACAAAAGGGGCGATCAAAGGGGTGGCACGCGTCGAGGAGCTGCCGCTAGACCAAGCCAATAGGCTCTGCAAGCTCATCCCCGATAGAGCACCCGAGGGAGTCAAGCACCTCAACCTCGAGTGGATGGTGCAAAACAACCAAGAGTTTCGCGAGGCATCCGTTAGTCAGAACGAGCAGCTAGCCAATACGATCCGCTATGCCCGTCAGCTAGAGGGTACAGCCAGTACCACGGGCGTACATGCCTGCGGAGTCATCATCAGCGGTCCGCCCGTCAGCGATGTCGTCCCCCTCTCTACCGCCATCGACCCAGACACCAACGAGCGCAAGCTGGTAGCGCAGTACGAGGGTAAGGTGATCGAGCCCACGGGACTGATCAAGATGGACTTCCTCGGTCTGCAGACCCTCAGCATCATCAACGATGCCCTAGAAAACATCAAGATGAGCTACGGCATAGACCTAGACATCGACACGATCCCCGTCGACGATCCCAAGACCTTCGACCTATACTCACGCGGCGACACCGTCGGCACCTTCCAGTTTGAGAGCCCAGGCATGCGCAAGTACCTACAGCAGCTAGAGCCGACCGAGTTTAAGGATCTAGTCGCTATGAATGCGCTCTACCGCCCAGGGCCTATGGACAATATCCCCACCTTCATCGAGCGCAAGCATGGTCGTCAGGAGATCACCTACGACCTACCCGAGATGGAGCCTTACCTCAAGGACACTTACGGCATCACCGTCTATCAGGAGCAGGTGATGATCCTCTCTCGTGTGCTGGGCGACTTCACACGAGGCGACAGCGATAGCCTCCGTAAGGCGATGGGTAAGAAGAAGGAAAAAGAGATGGCCAAGTACCGCATCAAGTTTGTCGAAAACGGGGTCGCCAAGGGGCATCCACGTGACACCCTCGAGCGCATCTACGACGGATGGCAGAAGTTTGCCAGCTACGCCTTCAACAAGAGTCACTCCGTCTGCTACGCCTGGGTCGCCTACCAGACCGCTTACCTCAAGGCGCACTACCCCGCACAGTTTATGGCAGCACTACTGACCTGCAACCAAAACAAGTCCGACAAGCTCACCAAGTACCTCGAGGAGGTGCAGCACATGGGACTAGAGGTCAAGGGGCCAGACGTCAACGAGAGCTTCTCCGCCTTCTCGGCAAACAAAGAGGGCGTCATACGCTTTGGCCTCGGAGGTATCTCACACGTCGGGCTATCCGTCGCTGAGGCTATCATACAGGAGCGCGAGGAGCATGGCCCCTACCAAGACGTGTACGACTTCTTCCAGCGCACCGACCTGAGCAACTGCTCACGACGTGCGCTCGAGGCACTCATCCTGTCAGGTGCCTTCGACAACTTTGGCATCGAGCGAGAGGTTTACTTCGCACCCATCGCTAAGAGTAACGCGAGCAGCCTCTCCTATGGCAAGGACGAGACCTTCCTCACAGCACTCATGCAGTACGGCAAGATCCTCGAGAGCGAGCGCACGCAGGTGCAGGCCTCACTCTTTGGCGATAGCGACCCCAGTGTCAAGCTTCCCAAGCCAATGCCCCCCAAGGATGTGGAGCCATGGAGCCATCTAGAGCGACTCACCAAGGAGCAGACCTATATAGGTATGTACCTGAGCGCCCACCCGCTAGACCCTTACGCCTTCATCATCGAGAACATCTGCAACTGCCCCGCCTCCGATCTAGAGCACTTTGCCGAGCTAGGGCTCACGCAGCTCACCAGCGCCGGGCTAGTCACCAAGGTGCGTCAAGGCATTAGCAAGAAAAACCAACCTTACGCCATTATCCAGATCGAAGACACCTCTGGCACGGGCGAGATACCGCTCTTTGGGCAGGATTACGTAAATTTCGGTAACTTTGCACAGGAAGGACTAGCCATCTTAGCGAAGATGAGCGTCACGCCAAGCCGATACGATCCAAATCGCCTCTACCGCACTGTGCAGAGCATGCAGCTCCTCTCAGACATCACTGAGGATGCCTTCAGGAGCATCCAGCTGACGATCAATCTGAGTCAGGGCGCCGATGCCACCCCAACGGTTGCATACGAAGAGGGTGCCGACGGCGAAGAGGAGATACTCGACCGCCCCAACACCCTCGAGGGTGCTATCGAGCTGGGCAACGCAATCAAGGATCACCCTGGTAAGACGGAGCTAGAGATAACCTTCTGCTCCTCTATGGTACCCTACACGACCACCATGTATGCACCCAGCATAGAGCCCGGCAAGTGGCTCCTAGAGATCGTCAAGAAGTACCAGATCCAGTGTACCGTACAGACGGCTAAGGGATAGTCCCCACCTATTATATAGAAGACATTTCATACTAACTCTAAATACACAAGAACTATGGCAATGGAAATAACAGATGCAAATATAGCCGGTCTAATGGCTGAGGGCAAACCGATGATCCTAGACTTCTGGGCTACCTGGTGTGGTCCCTGTCAGATGATCGGCCCGATGATTGAAGAGCTCGCTGAGGAGTTCGACGGCAAGATCATCATCGGCAAGGTCAACGTCGACGAAAACAGCGACCTGCCCAGTCAGTACGGCATCCGCAACATCCCAACGATCCTCTTCTTCAAGGGCGGTGAGATGGTGAGCAAGCTCGTCGGCGCACAGAGCAAAGCTAAGCTACAGGAGGAGGCACAGAAGCTCCTCGACTAGTCACCGCGATAGTCGTCGGCGGACAGCGCCCGTCGTCACGGCGTAACGACCCGACGTGTAACGATTTATAGGGACGCACGAGACGTATAGCGATCTGTAGGGACGCACGGCTCGTGCGTCCGTTGTATCAAAGCGATACGAGTAACCCGTTGTATGGACGCACGGATGTATCTAGTCGGATGTGCGTCCCTACAAGACGACATCTCCCCTCTAATCTCTAACCTCTAACCTCTAACCACTAATCTCTATTTACATATCTTTACGGGGAAGTTCGTCCGATTCCCTCCTTTCTCGAATATCCACGTGGAAAACCTCAAATCTCCACGTGGATATTTTTCTTTTTCCACGTGGAGGCGAATCATTTCTTCCGAAGTTTCATTTCATTCCTCCGAAGTTTCATTTCATTCCTCCGAGGAATTTTTTATTCTCCACGTGGATATTTCAAAATCTCCACGTGGAAATCACTTTTCCCCGACAGAGCCTCGTATCGATATGTACCCAACTCTAAATTATTGTTGCGTCCCAACCTCCACTCGGAGGGCGTCCATCGTTGTACAGCAAAACGAGTAACCCGCTGTAGTGACGCACGGCCAGTGTCTAGTCGGAGAGTGTCCGTCTCCACTGCGTCTCTGTCACCCCACGGCACCCGCCCCCACTGTGTCCTGTAGGGACGCACGATCTGTGCGTCCGTTGTCGGACGAAAGTTACAGCATCGTGGCCTTGACGGGGACGGACGCACAGATCGTGCGTCCCTACAGTAGTCGTTTCGGCGAGTCCGTTGTATCAAAGGTTACAGCATCTAGTCATTATACGTCCCTGTCAAAGGTTACGATGCCCAGCTTTTACGATGCAAGCTATTCGTTTGCCTCCTTCCGATGGCTCTAGCTAACAGCCAAAGGTCAACAGCTAACAGCTAATTTCTAACCTCTTGCTCAACTCAAAATAAAGGTATAACTTCGCAGAAAATATAACTCACACGGCAGAGCCCTCTCCGCTCCCCATCACGCTAGCACTAATCACTAACTACTAATCACTAACTACTTAACCACGCTATGAGCAAGCAACTACGTATCTGGCTCTTCGTCCTCCTCGGCTCGCTCCTCATCTCCACCTCCCTCCTCGCCGAAGGCGTCATCACCATGACCACCTCCAGACCTATCGGAGAGCCAATCGGATTGGCCATCCAAGCCAATGGTGGCGTCACCATCAAGGGAGCTCAAGAGTTTAGGCAAATGAGTAGGTACGGTTACAAGTACTACAAATTCAAAAGCCAAACCATCATCATTCAAGGCGATGTGACAGAGCTGAAATGCGATAATAATAAACTGACCAGCTTGGACGTATCGGGCTGTACTTCTTTGACAAAGCTTGAGTGCTACAACAATCAACTGACCAGTTTAGACTTGTCGAAAAACACAGCCTTGATAATGCTTAATTGTTCTACTAATCAACTTACTAGCTTGGATGTGTCGGATTGTACCGCCTTGACATCTCTTGACTGCGGGAGCAATCAGCTGACCAGCTTGGATGTGTCGGATTGTACCGCCTTGACATCTCTTGACTGCGGGAGCAATCAGCTGACCAGCTTGGACGTGTCGCAAAACAGGGTTTTGAAAACCCTTTTATGTGCAGGTAAAAGTGGGAAAACAGGTATCTTGAGTCACTTAAATGTTTCTGGATGTATCGCCTTGACAACGCTTGACTGCTCCAGCAATCAACTGACCAGCTTGGACGTCTCAGACTGTACTGCCTTAACAAAACTTGAGTGCTACAACAACCCATTAACTAGCATTAATCTTTCGGGATGCCAGTCGCTGAAGGAATTCTCGTGGACTAGAGGCAAACTGACCAGCTTAGATGTATCGGGCTGTACCGCCTTGACAAGGCTTTACTGCGGGGGTAATCAACTGACCAGCTTGAATGTCTCGGACTGTCCAGCCTTGACAGAGCTGAATTGCATAGAGAATCAACTGACCAGTTTAGACGCATCAAGCTGTACCGCCTTGACTGAGCTTTCCTGCTCCAGCAACCCACTGACTAGTATCAACCTATCGAGTTGCCAGTCACTAAAGGAATTCTCGTGGACTAGAGACAAACTGACCAGTTTGAACGTCTCGGGCTGCACCGCATTGACAACGCTTTACTGCTACAACAATCAACTGACCAGCTTGGACGTATCGGGCTGTACCGCCTTGACAGAGCTTGAGTGCGGGGGAAATCAACTGACCAGCCTGAACGTCACTGGCTGTACTGCTTTGACTGATCTTCGCTGCTACAAAAATCAACTGAGCAGCTTACCTCTATCAGCTTGCATTAGCTTGACGAATCTTGGTTGTTACGACAATCAACTAACCAGCTTAGACGTATCAGATTGCAGGAGTCTGAAATCGCTGAGCTGTGCAAGAAACAAAATTAAGAGTGCTGAGATGTCTCAGCTTATCAACAGCCTGCCCAATCGAAGAGGGTATGAATATGGATCCCTCTATGTAGTTGACAAGAGTGCTCCCACAGAAGAGAACTTCTGCTATCAATATGATATGAATGTGGCTAGGTATAAAAACTGGTCATCATCATACCCTGGAGAACCCAATCGAACCTGCTCTGTAACGAAGACGCTCGAGGGAAAAGGAACTCTATCTATTACGGGAGCTACAGACTTAGGCGTAGTAGCCTATGGAACAGAGCTGACAGTCGTAGCGACACCTGATAAAAACTATGAATTGGTCGCGCTCACTGCCAATGGAGTAGATATAACGGCAACAAAGAAGTTTGTAGTCAAGGATGATGTCATCGTCAAGGCCGTTTTCAAGGGAAATGACTTTAAAGTTAGCTTAGAGCAAGATGGTGAAGGCGATCTCTCAGTCACTGGAGTTGACAATCTCGACGAAGTTCCCTATGGTACGGAGCTGACGATCATTGCAAATCCTAAAAAGGGGTACGAGCTAACATCTCTTATAGCTAATGGTATAAATATCACAGAGACGAAAAAGGTGACCGTAAGAGGGAACCTCACCATTAAGGCTACCTTTACCCAAAAGACAAGAAACTTTGTCGTTTCGCTGACGAAGGAGGGCGAAGGTACGATTACCGCTACAGGTGCAGATGATCTCAGTGCTGTGGCTTACGGCACGGAGCTGACGATCAATGCTACGCCAGCTGAGGGGTATGAGCTTACTGCGCTTACTGCCAATGGAACGGATATCCTCGCTTCCAAAAAGGTGACTATCCAAGGAGCTACCGAGGTAAAAGCGACCTTTACCCAAAAGATACGAAACTTTGTCGTTACGCTGACGAAGGAGGGTGAAGGTACGACTACCGCTACAGGTGCAGAGGATCTGAAGGCTGTGCCCTACGGTACGGAGCTGACAATTAACGCCACGCCCGCAGAGGGGTATGAGCTTACTGCGCTTACTGCCAATGGCACGGATATCCTAGCTTCCCAAAAGGTGACTATCAAAGAGGCGGTCGAGGTTAAGGCGACCTTTAGCATTAAGCACTTCGCTGTCACGCTAACGCAAGAGGGCGAGGGTAAGGTTAATGCGACTGGTGCGAAGGATCTCACGGCTGTGCCTTATGGTACTGAACTAATAATTGAAGCTACACCAGCAGAGGGGTATGAGCTAACTGCTCTTACTGCCAATGGAACGGATATCCTAGCTTCTAAAAAGGTGCCTGTCAAGGAGGCTGTCGAGGTTAAGGCGACCTTCGCGAAGAAGACGTTTGCCGTCACACTAGAGAAGGTTGGCGAGGGAGAGTTCTCTACCACAGGCACAGACAATCTCAAGAAAGTTCCTTATGGCACGGAGTTGACAATTATTGCGACTCCTGCAGAGGGCTATGAGTTGACATCCATTGTGGCTGATGGTGTAAACATTACTGCTACGAAGAAGATCGTTGTCAAGGACAACCTAACTGTCAAGGCAACTTTCACGAAGAAGAGCTTCGCCGTCTCTCTAACTAAGGAGGGCGAGGGTACGATCACTGCGACAGGTGCTAGCAACCTCAACTCAGTCGCTTACGGCACAGAGTTGACGATCGTCGCTACGCCAGCCAAGGGCTACGAGCTGACTGCGCTTACTGCCAATGGCACGGATATCCTCGCAACGAAGAAGATCGTTGTCGAGGGCAACCTAACCGTCAAGGCGACCTTTGCGAAGAAGAGCTTCGCAGTCTCTCTAACTAAGGAGGGTGAGGGTACGATTACCGCTACGGGTGCTAGCAACCTCAACTCTGTCGCTTACGGCACGGAGTTGACGATCAACGCTACACCAGCTGAGGGCTATGAACTCGTATCCATTACGGCTAATGGTACTGATATCACAGCGACGAAGAAGATCGTTGTTAAGGACAACCTGACTGTCAAGGCAACCTTTGCGAAGAAGAGCTTTGCAGTCTCTCTAACTAAGGAGGGTGAGGGTACGATCACTGCGACGGGTGCTAGCAACCTCAACTCTGTCGCTTACGGCACGGAGTTGACGATTGTCGCTACGCCAGCCGAGGGTTACGAACTAACAGCTCTCACGGCCAACGGAACGGATATCCTCGCTACGAAGAAGATCGTTGTCAAGGACAGCCTAACTGTCACGGCAACCTTCACGAAGAAGAGCTTCGCCGTCTCTCTAACTAAGGAGGGTGAAGGTACAATCACCGCAACGGGTGCAGATGGTCTCAATGCTGTGGCTTACGGCACAGAGTTGACCATCAACGCTACACCTGCTATGGGTTACGAACTTCAATCTCTCGTTGCTGGAGGTGTAGACATCACAGCTACAAAGAAGATCGTTGTTAAGGACAACCTGACCGTCAAGGCAACCTTCACGAAGAAGAGCTTTGCTGTCACCTTCGCTAAGGAGGGTGATGGTACCGTCACCGCTGCAGGTGCTACGAGTTTGGATGCTGTGGCTTACGGCACGGAGTTGACGATTGTCGCTACGCCTGCAGAGGGGTATGAACTAACTGCGCTTACTGCCAATGGCACGGATATCCTCGCTACGAAGAAGGTCGTTGTCGAGGGCAACCTGACCGTCAAGGCAACCTTCACGAAGAAGAGCTTCGCCGTCTCTCTAACTAAGGAGGGTGAGGGTATGATCTCCGCTACGGGTGCTAGCAACCTCAACTCAGTCGCTTACGGCACGGAGCTGACGATCGTTGCGACTCCAGCCGAGGGTTACGAGCTGACTGCGCTTACTGCCAATGGCACGGACATCCTCGCAACGAAGAAGATCGTTGTCAAGGATAACCTAACCGTCAAAGCAACCTTCACGAAGAAGAGCTTTGCCGTCTCTCTAACTAAGGAGGGCGAGGGTACGATCACTGCGACAGGTGCCACCAGTTTGAATGCTGTGGCTTACGGCACGGAGTTGACGATTGTCGCTACGCCAGCCAAGGGCTACGAGCTAACGGCACTCACTGCCAATGGCACGGACATCCTCGCTACGAAGAAGATCGTTGTCAAGGAGAACCTAACCGTCAAGGCGATCTTCACGAAGAAGAGTTTCGCCGTCTCTCTAACTAAGGAGGGCGAGGGTACAATCACAGCTACGGGTGCTAGCAGTTTGAATGCTGTGGCTTACGGTACGGAGTTGACCATCAACGCGACACCTGCTATGGGTTACGAACTTCAATCTCTCGTTGCTGGTGGTGTAGACATCACAGCTACAAAGAAGATCGTTGTCAAGGGCAACCTGACCGTCAAGGCAACCTTCTCTAAGAAGAGCTTCGCCGTCTCTCTAACTAAGGAGGGTGAAGGTACAATCACCGCAACGGGTGCTAGCAACCTTAACTCAGTCGCTTACGGCACAGAGTTGACGATTGTTGCTACCCCTGCCGAGGGTTACGAACTCGTATCCATTACGGCTGGTGGTACGGATATCACAGCTTCCAAGAAGGTAGTCGTGACTGGCAACCTAACCGTCAAGGCGACCTTTGCTAAGAAGAACTTCGCCGTCTCTCTAACTAAGGAGGGCGAGGGTAGAATCTCCGCTACGGGTGCTAGCAACCTCAACTCTGTCGCTTACGGCACGGAGTTGACCATCAACGCTACCCCAGCTGAGGGCTACGAGCTCGTATCCATCACGGCTAATGGTACTGACATCACAGCTACCAAGAAGGTAGTCGTCACGGATAATATGGCTGTCAAGGCAACCTTCACGAAGAAGAGCTTCGCTGTCTCTCTAACTAAGGAGGGCGAGGGTACGATCTCCGCAACGGGTGCCACCAGTTTGAATACTGTCGCTTACGGCACAGAGTTGACGATCAATGCTACCCCTGCCAAGGGTTACGAACTGACGGCTCTCACAGCCAACGGTACGGACATCCTTGCTACGAAGAAGATCGTTGTCACGGATAATATGACCGTCAAGGCGACCTTTGCTAAGAAGAACTTCGCAGTCTCTCTAACTAAGGAGGGCGAGGGTGCGATATCCGCTACGGGCGCCAGCAGTTTGAATGCTGTGGCTTACGGCACGGAGTTGACGATTGTCGCTACGCCAGCTAAGGGCTACGAACTGACGGCTCTCACTGCCAACGGCACGGATATCCTCGCTACGAAGAAGATCGTTGTCACGGATAACCTCACCGTCAAGGCAACCTTCACGAAGAAGTACTTCGCCGTCTCTCTGACTAAGGAGGGTGAGGGCACGATCTCAGCTACGGGAGCAGATAATCTCAGTGCTGTGGCTTACGGTACGGAGCTGACGATCAATGCGACACCAGCCAAGGGCTACGAACTTGTATCCATTACGGCTGGTGGTACGGATATCACAGCTAGCAAGAAGGTAGTTGTGACTGGCAACCTGACCGTCAAGGCGACCTTCGCTAAGAAGAACTTCGCCGTCTCTCTAACTAAGGAGGGTGAGGGTACGATCACCGCAACGGGTGCTAGCAACCTTAACTCAGTCGCTTACGGCACAGAGTTGACCATCAATGCGACACCTGCTATGGGTTACGAACTTCAATCTCTCGTTGCTGGTGGTGCTGATATCACAGCGACGAAGAAGGTCGTTGTCAAGGATAACCTAACTGTCAAAGCGACCTTTGCTAAGAAAGTCTTCGCCGTCTCTCTAACTAAGGAGGGTGAGGGTACGATCACCGCAACGGGTGCCAGCGACCTCAACTCAGTCGCTTACGGCACAGAGTTGACGATTGTTGCTACGCCAGCCGAGGGTTACGAACTTACTGCGCTTACTGCCAATGGCTCGGATATCCTCGCTACGAAGAAGGTCGTCGTCGAGGGCAACCTGACCGTCAAGGCAACCTTTGAGAAGAAGACGTTTGCAGTGACGCTGACTAGCAACGATCATGGAGATATCACGATCGCTGAGCCAGTAGACCTTAAGGCAGTGCCGTATGGTACGACTCTGACGGTGAAGGCTACAGGCAAGAATGCGCAGTGCGTACTGACGGAGCTGACGGCCAACGGCGAGGATATCCTGGCTACCCGGAGCTTTGTGGTCGCAGATGTGACGGAGGTCAAGGCTACGTTTGTGGATCACACAGGCGTGGAGACGACCGTCACGCAGCAGACCCAGCTTTACCCGAACCCAGCGACTGACTATGTCATCGTGGAGGGTGTAGCTCCTGCCAGCGAAGTGACGCTGCACAGCATGACTGGCGAGCGACTCTATGCGGGTCGTGCCGATGGTCGAGGCACACTGCAGATTGACCTGACACCCTATGCGGACGGGGTTTACCTAGTCTGCGTAGCGGGCGAGACTTACCGAGTGGTGGTAAGACACTAGAATCAAAAAAGGGGCGAACGATGGTTCGCCCCTTTTTGATTAGAGATTAGACTTTAGAAGTTAGAGATTAGACTTTAGATATTAGAGGCTAGAGATTAGAGGGCTAGTGGCACTAGTGGGGCTAGTGCTTCTAGTGGCACTAGATTTTCTAGAATCTAACTTCTAATCTCTAACCTCTAATTTCTAACCTCTCTCCTCTAATCTCTAATTTTCGTACCTTAGCTCCCAAATTAGTTTGTCTGAGTATGGAGATATGGATTATAGTGGCGACGGCGCGTGACCGTGCGATAGGGCGTGATGGCACTATGCCGTGGCGTCTGAGTGATGATTTGCGCCGATTTAAGGCGGCTACGACGGGACACGCGGTCATCATGGGGCGACACACTTGGGACTCCATCGGAGCTCGTCCACTGCCCAACCGCTGCAACATCGTGGTCTCTCGCACCTTGACCGAGGGCGATGCCGAGACACACTATGTCACCTCCACGCTAGAGCAGGCACTACAGCATTGCCAGCAGGCGGGCTACGAGCGCGTCTACATCATGGGGGGCGGGATGCTCTACAAGAGTGGCCTACCCTACGCTACGCACCTGAACTTGACAATGGTCGACACAGTCGTGCCGGATGCTGACACACATTTCCCAGAGATCAACCTAGCGGAGTGGTCCAAGCTCGAGGAGACGCACTATCCAACTGATGAGCGCAATGACTACCCCGTAACACAAACGCTATACAAACGAATCGCAACGGCTAAACGCTATGAGTAAACCTTCGATACCTAAGGGAACAAGAGACTTCGGTGCTGAGGAGATGCGCCGACGCAACTATATATTTGATACGATACGCTCTGTCTTCGCGCTCTACGGCTTCGAGCAGATCGAGACGCCCGCTATGGAGCAGCTGACTACGCTCACGGGCAAATATGGTGTAGAGGGAGACCGACTACTCTTTAAGATCCTCAACTCGGGCGACTATAAGGCGGGGATTGACGCAGAGACCTTTGCTGAGGAGTCTCCCGCAGCGTTGGCGGCTCGTCTTTGTGACCGTGGGCTACGCTACGATCTAACCGTACCCTTCGCTCGCTATGTGGTGATGCACCGCAACGAACTGACCTTCCCCTTCAAGCGCTACCAGATGCAACCCGTATGGCGTGCCGACAGACCGCAGAAGGGTCGCTATCGCGAGTTTTACCAGTGCGATGCCGATGTCATCGGTACCGACTCGCTGATGCCGGAGGTGGACTTTGTCTATATGATCGACGAAGTCTTCCGTCGGCTGGATCTGCGTACCACACTACTACTCAACAACCGCAAGATACTGGCGGGGATTGCTGAGGTGATCAAGGCTCCTGACAGGCTAGCGCAGTTGACCATCTGTATGGACAAGCTGGACAAGACCTCTGCGGAGGCTGTTTTGGCGGATCTCGTCGAGAGTGGCTTTGATCCCGACTTGCTAGAACCCGTTCGCAAGGTGCTGACGCTAGAGGGGAGCAATCGGGACAAGGTGACAACGCTCCGACAGCTACTCGATGACTCTGAGATAGGGCTCAAGGGGCTGGAAGAGCTCGAGTACGTCCTGGATCATGTCGACACGAGCGACCTGATGACGGAGCTAACCTTCTCGCCTTCGCTGGCACGTGGTCTGGACTACTACACAGGCGCTATCCTAGAGGTTAAGTCGCTCGATGCGCCGATGGGATCTATCTCCGGTGGTGGACGCTACGACAATCTGACGGGTATCTTTGGGCTGGATGGTGTCTCAGGCGTGGGCGTCTCCTTTGGCGCAGAGCGTATCTACGACATCATGCTTTCGCTGGGTAAGTTTGAGACCGCGATGGCTCCCGAAGAGCGCATCTTCATCGTCAACTTTGGCGAGGAGGAGCTGCAGAAACTACTTCCCACAGCGCGCCAGCTACGCCGGGCGGGACTCCCGACGGAGGTCTACCCCTCAGCGGACAAGATGAAGAAACAGCTCTCCTATGCCAACAGCAGAGGCTGTCGCTACGTCATCATCGCGGGGAGTCAAGAGCTGAGCGACGGCAAGGTCTCGATCAAGGATATGACCCTCGGCACGCAGCAGGAGTGTCCGCTCGACGAGATCGTATCTCGCCTGAGGGAGTCACTCTCCGCTAGTCATTAGAATGCTCATCTCGAGATTGTTGCAAAAGTCAACAGTCTCACAATCTTGCAAGCAAGATTGTCCTGACTTTGCAGAAAGGATGAAGCGCAAGGCACTGAGGGTGAGGTCTGAAGGGAGCATACCTCCGTATGTGACCGAAGCCAAATCCCGAAAGCAACACAGCGATTCGCCTTTATACAATAGTCTCATCTCATGGAGAATTGCTACCTTTGCAGGAGTATTTCTCAACTAAAGATAGAATATCCCCATGCCACAAGACGAAGTAAGCTACGCACTAGGCCTAAGCATCGGCCAGAACTTCAAAGCATCCGGAATCAAGGCGATCACCTCTGAAGACTTTATCGCAGGTCTCCAGGACGCTCTCGCTGAGCGTGAGCCACAGATGACCACCGAACGAGCTCGTGAGGTGATCAACCAGCTATTCACGCGCTTGCAACAGGAGGAGGCAGAGCTCAACGCTGCTGCTGGCAAGGAGTACCAAGAGATCATGCGCCACAAGAGTGGTGTCGTGACGCTCCCCAGTGGACTACAATACGAGATCATCAAGGAGGGCAAGGGTGCTAAGCCTAAGGCTACTGACAAGGTGCGCGTACACTACCACGGCACACTCATCAATGGCGTCGTCTTCGACAGCTCCGTAGAGCGTGGTGAGCCGGCTGAGTTCCCGCTCAATGCGGTCATCCCAGGCTGGACGCAGATCCTACAGCTGATGCCCGTGGGCAGTAAGTGGCGCGTCGTGATACCCTCCGAGCTAGCCTACGGTAGCCGTGGTGCTGGTGACGTGATCCGCCCCAATATGACGCTGATCTTCGAGATCGAGCTACTAGACATCGTATAGACACATTACAGCTATGACACATCGCATTTTAACTCTTGCGCTGACGCTACTTGTAGGCGTAGGCGTACTCACGGCTGCAGAGCCTCCACGTCTCATCACATCGGCTGATACAGCAGCCTATGCGCTAGGCGTCGCTAATGGTATCGGCTTTGCCCAGAATCTCTCCCAGATGCCTGGCGATCCAGTGAATAAGGAGTTACTCCTAGCGGGCTTTTCGGCTGCTCTTCTAGAGCAACCTACCGTTATGACCAATGAGGAGGCGCAAGCTTTTCTCTCTAAGTACTTCCAGCAGCTCCAAGAGCAGCAGATGCAGGAGACAAAGGAGAAGAACGAGGCCTTCCTCGAGAGCAATGGGAAGCGTCCCGAGGTCAAAACGACCCAGAGCGGACTACAATATGAGATCATCAAGGAGGGCAAGGGACCTCGTCCTACGGTCGAGGACACAGTCCGTGTGCACTACACGGGTACGCTCATCGACGGCTCTAAGTTTGACAGCTCCATAGATCGTGGCGAGCCTACCAAGTTTGGACTCTTGCAAGTAATCCCAGGCTGGACCGAGGGTCTATGCTTACTCCCTGAGGGCAGCAAGGCTAAGCTCTACATCCCCGCACGTCTTGCGTACGGTGAGCGTGGAGCAGGCGGTATGATCCCGCCTTATGCTACGCTGATCTTCGAGATCGAGCTACTAGAGGTGATCAAGGGCGAGCCTATTCCTCTAGCTACTCCAACGGACAAATAGTCCGAACGATACATCGCAAACAAATATCCTAAATACAACTTACAATGAAGAAATCAATCCTCTCACTCCTCGCAGTGGTTGCAATGGTCTGTGCCTTTGCCAGCTGTAATAAGACAGCTCAGAAGAGTGAAACCAACAATGAGCTATCTGCCATGAGCGATAGCGTAGCTATGATCCAGGGTTATATGACTGGTCAGCAGCTAGGTCAGCAGTTTATGATGATGGCTATGCAGGGCATGCCTGTAGACTCGATGGAGTTCCTCAAGGGCTTCAAGGAGGGTATCGCTGACACGACCAAGTTCTCTTACTTCGCAGGACAGATCCAGGGTGTCCAGACCGCTATAGGCCTCGCCAAAGAGGGCCTCGATGCTAAGCTCTTTACTCAGTACCTTGAGTATGCTCTCAAGGGCGATACGACCAAGATGACAATGGATCAAGAGGCTGCGTATAACTACATCCAGAACTACATCAATAAGAAGCAGGAGATCGACAACAAGGAGAAGTTCGGCAAGAACATCGATGCTGGCAAGAAGGCCATCGAGGACTTTGCTAAGCAGGACGGCGTCATCACGACAAAGTCAGGTCTCGCTTATCGCTACGCTACGAAGGGTACTGGCAAGTCTCCCGTAGATGGTGACAAGGTCAAGGTAACTTACCGTGGCACACTCATCGACGGCACCGAGTTTGACAAGAGCGAGGAGCCTATCGAGTTCGGAGTCAATCAGGTTATCCCAGGCTGGACGGAGCTTCTTAAGCTGATGAAGGTTGGCGATCAAGTAACCGCTTACATTCCTTACGACCTAGCTTACGGTGCTAACGGTAGTGGGTCTACCATCGAGCCTTACTCTACGCTCATCTTTGACGTGACTCTCTTAGAGGTAAACCCCGCAGAGAAGAAGTAATCAGCGCGACGCTCAGTCGCCACGCATGACGACTCAATAGGTTCATGCGTCTGACTAATCTGGACCTACACAGTATCTATCGTTGGCACACGTCGTGCTACTAGATCCTGTGTAGGTCTATTCATAAGAATGGAGGGAGGGAGCATACCTCCGTATGTGACCGAAGCCGAATCCCGAAAGCAACACAGCGATTCGCCTTTATGCAAAAGTCCTCTCTGACGAAACGCACGCCACACCAACTAAGGTCTATGTCTCACTTCGAGTCACATATAAAGCAGATCCTCGCCACGCTACGGGACGAGCAGGCACTCCGCACACTAACCCCTATTGAGCCTCTAGAGGATGGTCGCTACAGAGCGCCCGATGACGCGCACCCACAACCACTCATCAACCTCAACAGCAACGACTACCTAGCTCTCCACGACGCTACCTGTCACTTTGCTGGGGAGACCGACCTGACCAACAGCCTAGAGAGGCTCTCAGCGAAGGAGATAGGCTCTACCTCTTCGCGTCTGCTCTCGGGAGATCGTGCGGTGATGCACCAGCTCGAGGGACTCATCGCTGAGTCGCTACAGCACGAGGCTGCTTTGCTCTTTAACAGTGGCTACCATGCTAACGTAGGCATCCTCCCAGCACTCAAACTCCCTGGCATGGTGGTGCTAGCAGACAAGCTGATCCACGCCAGTATGATCGACGGGATACGACTCTCAGGCTTGCCCTTCGAGCGCTTTCGCCACAACGATGTGACCAATCTCCAGCGTCTCATCGAGAAGCATCACAGCTCCGAGAGCTGCCAGCACATCATCGTCTTGGCCGAGAGCATCTACAGCATGGATGGTGATCTGGCTCCGCTAGAAGAGTTCGTGGGCCTCAAGAAGCGATACCCCAAGGTAGCACTCTATATAGACGAAGCGCACGCCATCGGCGTACGTGGAGCTCATGGCTATGGGCTGTGCGAAGAGCTGGGCTTACTTCCCGAGATCGATCTCCTTGTCGGCACCTTTGGCAAGGCTCTCGGATCTATGGGCGCTTATGTGGCTTGCTCTGAGGCGGTACGCACACTACTCATCACACGCTCCCGAAGCCTCATCTACTCGACCATGCTGCCCCCGCTCATCATTCAGTGGATACTAGCCGTCTGGCAAGCGCTCCCCACCCTCACACAGCGCAGAGCGCACCTAGCTGAGCTACAGCAACTACTGACCGACGAGCTGGCCTCACTCCCTGAGCAACTGCTACCCACTCCGCACAGCCACATCATACCACTCCTCTGCGGGAGTCGTGAGCGAGCCAGAGCCGTGGCGCAAGCTCTGCACGAGGAGGGTTACTTCATCCGCCCCATCATGTCTCCGACCGTACCTGTCGGCTCCGAGCGACTGAGGATCTCACTGACCGCTGGACTGACCTCGTCAGATGTCAGTCGGCTCTGCCAAGTCATCCTAGCACACCTTGCCTAGAGCTTATGCAGTACACCTTCCAGCGAAACAGTGACCAGGCTCCCGCTCGCCAACTCATCATATACTTCTGCGGATGGGGCATGACGCCTGCCACGGTCTCACACCTGACCTTGCCTGACCAGTGCGACTTACTCGCACTGTACGACTATCGCTCCCTCGAGCTGAGCAACGATCTCGCAGACTTACCCTGGGACTCCTACCAGGCGGTCTCCATCGTAGCCTGGTCGCTAGGTGTCTGGGCTGCCGAGCAGGTTGTGCCGCACTGGTCTATACTACCCAGCGCACGGCGTCTGATAGCGGTCGCTGGCTCGCCCTACCCTATGCACGACCAGTGGGGTATACCCAGAGCGATCTTTATAGGAACGCTAGAAGGACTAACCGACGAAAACCGCCAGCGCTTCAACCGCCGTATGTGTGGCGGCAAGCGATACAAGCAGCTCTACGACATCCTCTCCGAGC
The DNA here is from genome assembly GCF_958301595.1 of Porphyromonas vaginalis. Lineage (NCBI taxonomy): Bacteria > Pseudomonadati > Bacteroidota > Bacteroidia > Bacteroidales > Porphyromonadaceae > Porphyromonas > Porphyromonas vaginalis. The sequence continues at coordinate 443,006 of NZ_CATQJU010000001.1, forward strand.
GGGCCACCACAGAGCTTCGCGACGAACTGCAAGCGGTCTACGACAGTCTAGCCACTTCTGAAGAGCCCGAGACAACGCCCCACACTCGCCTAGCGTGGGATCTGGCGATCATCGGAGAGCGCGATCAGATCTTCCCTGCGAAAAACCTCTCCACGCTATGGGAGGCAGTCCATGTCCCCACCCTACTACTCCCCGACGGGTACCACTATCTCTTTGACCTATGGCACTCGTGGAGAGAGCTGTGGACAGGCATCGAGTAAACCAGTGAGTCCTACCATTCATCCACCCCACCCAGCATCTATGACCTCTCTCGCCCATCAGTTCGACCGTGCAGCAGCCCATTACAACGAGGCAGCCGAGCCACAGCGACTCGTCATCGATCGGCTCGTGCAGCTACTTGAAGAGCATCTACCTAAGGCAAAGCGTCACTTTGCTCATGCCTTTGAGATGGGTACGGGCTCTGGTCTACTGACGAAGCGTATAGATCAGCTCGTAGAGGTCGACCATTGGACCCTCGCCGACCTATCCCCAGCACTCCTAGCTCAGGTTCCTAAACTGAGAGACCCGCACCCCGAGCTACGTGTGGGAGACGCTTCCGAGCTCTCTCTAGAGGGGCTCGGTGTCGATCTCTTTGTCTCCAGTAGCGCCATACAGTGGCTCGCCGACCCATGCGCCTACTTAGCGCGCACCATCCACGAGCTCTCAGCACGGGCTACCGTAGCCGTCAGCACCTTCGGCCCAGACAACCTCCTCGAGCTACGACAGCTCACAGGGCAAGGACTACACTACCCCTCGCTAGCCAACTGGCACAGCACGCTGCAGGAGCTTGGCTACTCCTACGAGATCCATGCGGAGCAACTCGTCATCCCCTTTGCCGATCCTCTAGCCGTATTACAACATCTGCGCCATACCGGCACAGCACAGCTACCCAATGCGCCGCAACAAATACACACATCGAGGCAGCTCAGAGACTTTACGAATAAATATATTGCTAACTTTGCAGACGAGTCAGGTCGAGTCACACTCACCTTTCACCCGGTCTATGTCATCATCAACAAACAACCTATAATATGAAACGAACTCTATCCCTCTCCTCTCTGCTGGTCGTACTAGGCTCGCTCTTAGTGCTAAGCAGCTGTAATCGCGACAAGAAGACGACGCTACAGCTCCACGGGCTCGAGGGCAATCTATCTGGTCTGACAGCTTATCTCTACGACGAGGCTGACCCTAAGATGCCGATCGACAGTATTGTCATCCAGGACACAGTCGCCAGCCTGTCTCTAGACAACCTGCAGAAAGGGTACCTCTACCTCCTCTCTTGTGAGGGTACGCAGCTCAACGCTCAGTTTGTCTACGAGGGGACCTCTCTAGACTACAACCTCAGCGATGGACGAGTCAGTGGCTCTCCCGCCAACGATGCGTGCAACGCCTTCGAGCAAGACATTATGGTCATCATGCAGGCCGACTCTATCGATCGGGCTGCTGGTCAGGAGATAGTCCGTAAGTATGTTGCAGAGCAAAAAGACAACCCCCTCGTACTACGTGCTATGCAGTATGCTATGTACCTCTTTGACGACCTCTCTGAGTTTCAACAGCCTCTTGAGGAGATGGGCGAAAACGTCAAGCGACTCCCAAGCTATACCTCGCTAAAAGAGCTGATCCAAGGGATGATCAATACGAAAGCCGGCAAGCCCTTTGCAGACTTTTCGGGCATCACCACAGATGGTGAGCAGGTCAAGCTTTCAGACTACGTCGGTCAGGGGCAGTATGCGCTCGTTGACTTCTGGGCCTCTTGGTGTGGTCCTTGCCGTCACGAGATACCCACGCTCATCCAGATGCACAAGAAGTACAAGGACAAGGGTCTGCTCGTACTCGGTGTCGGTGTATGGGAGGATAGCCACGAGACCCATCTACAGGCTGTCAAGGAGCTACAGATCCCCTACCCACAGATCTACGATGAGCAAAACAATCACGCTACCTCACTGTACGGCATCATGGGTATCCCTCAGATTATGCTCATAGGGCCTGACGGAGTCATTATGCAGCGCGATCTTCGCGGAGAGCAGATCGATCAGATACTCAGCGAGATATACAAGTAGTCGACAGACTCTCACGCAAATAAGGTCCGGCAAGACTTGCATATTAAGAAAATTGTCGTACCTTTGTGATCCGGGCGAGTGCCACACGGCCAGCTCCCTGTGAATCCCCCAGGGCTTGACCGCAGCAAGGGTAGCGGGTTGTAGCGGCGCGATGTGGATTGCTCGCCCTTTTGCCTCTTTAGCTCAGTTGGTAGAGCACGTGATTTGTAATCTCGGGGTCGTTGGTTCGAGTCCGACAAGAGGCTCTCTCACAAGGCTAGTCCTAGAGACCATATCTACAATTGACGAGCAGATTGCTAAGCTTAGCAGTCTGCTCGTTTTTTCGTACCTTTGGCACGTTAATGAGCCTTTTACTAGATATGCATACGCTTCACAGCTCTTCACTTAGATGGTTGATAATCTTGATGATACTCGTGCCTAGCTACGTAGCTGGGTCTGATGTCTCGCTGTGGGACATACCGCCTACGGGACACCGTGTGACGGTCGTACCTACCTCTGCAGAGCGACAGCAGATCAATCAGCTCTACCAGCAGATGGGACTGGAGGGGAGGCTCTCGTTTGAGGCTTTTAGTCTTGGCGTGCGGGGATACAATCAGATCTCAAACAAGCATCGCTCACGGCTCACCATTGTGGACTTCTCCAAGCCCTCGACTCAGGAGCGTATGTTTGTCATCGATATGGAGCAGGGTAAGCTCCTCTACGCTACGCTCTGTGCGCATGGACGTGGTAGCGGGGAGAACTACGCTACCTCTTTTTCCAATCAACCGAACTCTCATCAGAGCTCTCTGGGCTTCTACCTAACCAATGAGACTTACAGCGGGAGCAACGGCTACTCGCTACGTCTTGACGGGCTGGAGCGTGGGTACAACGATCAGGCACGGGCTCGTGCTATCGTCGTACATGGTGCCGCTTATGTCAATGATCAGATCATCCGACAGGGACGTCTCGGGCGTAGCTACGGTTGCCCCGCAGTGCCTCGTGCACTGGCGCGTCCGATCATCGATGCGATCAAGGGGGGCAGCGTCCTATACATCTACGCCAATCGTCCTGACTACCTCGCCCAGAGCATGGTGCCACGCTCCGAGAAGGAGCCTGCCATCGCCGATCAGGATAGTCGCACGCAGCTGATCAACTAGCTCAGCGTCATCATCTGACGGTAAGCCTCTATATAATAGTTGTAATAGTGTGCCCAAAGTGCTTGGGAGGCTGTCTGCCGAGCTTGCTTGTAGCACGCCTTCGGGAGTCCTGCGGTAGCTTGCTCTAGGATCGTCGCCAGTGCCTTTGTCACAAAGGCGTCGTCATGATCACGACGCGGGATGACCTGCACGCCGTGCTGCAGGCTGTCTGTAGCAGGCTCGCCATAGAGCTCTAGGATCGCTTGCCCAAAGCCAGACAAGTCGGTCGTCACCGTCGGTACGCCATAGGCGATGCTCTCCAGCGGCGTGTAGCCCCACGGCTCATAGTACGAGGGGAAAAGGGTCAGATCGAGGGCACTCAGCAGATCATAATAAGGAAGGTCTAGGATGCCGTCATGACCATCGAGGTAGGTGGGCACGAAGATCGGATAGATGTGCTGCGCTGTCGCTCCTCTCTCGAGGAGTGCGCCGAGGCGTCCGGCGAGGGTGTCCTCCCGCAAGTTGTGTAGCCAATGCGTTAAGTAAGGATACTGTAACGGGGTGATACCGCTCTCTGGGTCGGTATCACTGAGCAGATAGGCGAGGTCGGCTCTAGGCTCGGCAACCCAAGCGGGAATGAAGAAGTAAAGGATGAGGTCAGACGAAAGCTTCGCTTGCTGCTGGAGGAGGCTCTCGAGCGAGGCAACGATGAGGTCGATTCCTTTGTTGCGATACTCGTAGCGTCCTGAGGTAGCGACGAGCGTCGTGCGCTCAGGGTCAAAGGTTTTGCCATAAAGCCGGCTGGCCGCGTCTATTAGTCGCTGGCGAGCTTTCGTCTTAAAGCGACTTGTGGCCAATGCGTGGAAGCCATTCGGCAAGACCACCGGCGTACGCTCCAAAAGCTGTGTACACTCCAGAGCGGTCACCTCGCTGACCGTCGCAAAGATGGTGGCGGTATGGGCGGCCGCCTTCTCTAGCGCATGCTTCGCCTCGACATGCAGTTCGCTTGCCATCTGGTCTCCGTGATAGCCCGTGAAGTAGCGGTAGAGATCCTTGCCATTGCTACAGATAGAGCGCCCCACGGTCGTAGCGTGGGTGATAAAGAGCGAGCGCAGGTCAGGCTGCTGCAGGTGATGATAGAGCAAGCCCATGCCGGTGATCCACTCATTATAAATAGCTATCGGCTGACTCCCAGGCGATGCGAGCTGCGGAGTCACAGCGAGCAGTGTCGCGGCAGCTGCAAGGGCAAAGAGACAGGAGTCGTCGTAGTCGCCATAACCGAGGTCCGACTGGATGCCGTAGTGCTGCCACATGAGGTAGTAGAGCTGATCACGGACTATGACGAGCGGCTTGTAGTCCACGAGGATCGTTTGCGCTTCACCCCCAGGCGTGAGCCAGTAGCCCTGCGTGATCGGTAGCTCCACGCCCAGTAGCGAGATGTGACTGGGCAGGGTGGTGCAAAAGGTCTTCGTGCGAAAGTCTACCATCTCCTCCATCGGTCGAAGACGAGGACCGACGAAAAGAACTTGCTCCGCCCCGTGGCGATGCATCATCTCGCCTGCTCGTGACGAGAGGACGGTGTAGATGCCACCCACCTTGTTGGCGACCTCCCACGACACCTCTGAGATAAAGTATGCGTCACTCATTGCTTGCAGTGCGCTCTTCTAATGTAACCAGCAGATCATACGCCACACGGCGACAATGCATCGGTAGCTTTTCGGCAGAAACATACGACTCCAAAGCCTCCGTCAGTTTCTCAGGCACAGGCTTGTCAGGCTGTCGCTTCGTATAGTTTGCGATGGTCAGGAGCGCCACGTAGAGCCTCGACTCATCTGTAGCGTTGCTTAAGACAACCTCCTCCGCCCAGCGAATGGCTAGTGGCGCGTATGATAGGAGGTTAAAGGCGAGCTGCTCCTGTAGCTCCACATTGGTTGCCTTCTCGAGGAAAGCCGCTACGTCTTGCTCCGTAAGTTCCTCACGGGGGAAGAGCATCGTGGAGAGGATCAGCAGCTCCCGCACGGAGGTGTCCCGCAGTGCCTCGGCAAGCTGTCGGGAGGGCTGGTACTGCGCAGCAAGCTCTAGGAGATAGCCACGTGTCCAGCCCCAGTTGTAGCGGTAGTCCAGTCCCGAATCCCGCATCGACTGCGCCACAGAGCCGTCCATGCATGTGCGGAGCGCAGCACGTATGGTGGCAAGCTGTGAGGCGATCGTCTCGTCGTCTATCGAGTTAGGCACGGGCTATGAGCTCTGCGATGAGGGCACCCATACGCTTGGAGGCGGCATTGGCGGCGGCGACCACCTCGTCGCCATCGTTCGTGTAGTCTCCCTCGAAGTGCCACCCCTCATTGGTGATGACGGACATGCCGAAGACGCGGATACCCGCATGGCGAGCCACAATCACCTCAGGCGTCGTGCTCATGCCGACCGCATCAGCGCCGACCGTCTGCCAATACTTATACTCTGCGGGCGTCTCGTAGGAGGGACCCGTGAGGCTTACGTAGACACCCTTTTGGAGCGCCAGCTTTTGCTCCTGGGCGATGGTCTCAGCGAGCGCAATCAGTTCACGATCGTAAGCTCGCGTCATATCGGGGAAGCGGACCCCAAAGTTCTCATCGTTAGGACCAATGAGCGGATTGGGCAACATATTGATATGATCCCTGATGATCATCAGGTCACCCACGTGGAAGTTCGGGTTGATGCCGCCCGCAGCGTTGGAGACAATGAGGATCTCGATGCCGAGGAGCTTCATCACCCGCACTGGCAGCGTGACCACCTCCATCGGGTAGCCCTCGTAGTAGTGAAAGCGTCCCTGCATCGCCACGACGGGGACACCGCCCAGCGTGCCAGAGATGAAGTTACCCTTGTGCCCGATAGCGGTCGAGTGTGCGAAGTTGGGGATTTCGCTGTATGGGATGACGGTCGGGTTAGCGATCTCGTTGGCTAGATTGCCCAGGCCGCTACCTAGTATGATGCCCACGCGGGGCTGTGCCGCTATCTTGCTCTTGATATAGTCGGCTGCTTGCTGATATTTTTGAAAGTCCATAGTCTATGTTCGTTTGATAGTGAATAGGTCTTTACCCCTTACGGTGAAGTAGGTCGTGAGCCGTGCGACGAGCCATCTCAATGATGCGCTCCATGCCGACGATCTCACGGTCACGCATGAGGATTGCTCCGTCCACGATAGTCGTCGAGACGATCGTCGAGGAGCCTGCGTAGACGAGATTAGAAGTAAGATTGTGACAAGGCACCATGCTCGGCGCCTTGAGGTCTATGAGACAAAGGTCGGCTAGGTAGCCCTCCTCGATGCGTCCGCCCTTGAGTCCCAGCATAGCGTAGCCCACCTCCGTTGCCGAGCGGTAGATGTCGGGAGCGCAGACCGCTGTCGGGTCGTAGCGCCACACCTTGCCCAGGAGCGAAGCCATACGCATAGCGATGTACATGTCTAGGTCGTTGCTCGAGGAGCAGCCGTCCGTACCAATAGCCACAGGGATGCCCCGCTCCTTCATCTCCTCGTAGCGGAAGCGCCCACCACTGGCCAGCTTCATATTGCTCGCCGGGTTGTGAACCAGTGTACAGCCGTGACGTGCTAGGATGTCTAGCTCCTCATCGTCCAGCCATAAGCTGTGCGCCATGATGCAGCGTGGCGAGAGCGCATCGATCTGCTCCAGATAGCGGACAGGCGTCGTGCCATGCTCGGCAATACAATCCTTCACCTCACGCTCTGTCTCGGAGAGGTGCAGGTGAATGGGGATCTCATGCTCCTCGGCAAACTCCTTGGCAAAGTGCAACTGCTCACCCGAAACGGTGTAGATAGCGTGTGGTCCCACACTCCATCCGATCCGCTCAGGGAGCTCTGCAAAGAGCTGCTCATAGCGATAGCAATTGTCGCGATCAAGCTGTGCCCGCTCGGCATCGCCACGATCGAAGAGCGTATAGCTCAGATTAGCTCTTATGCCTGTCTCTAGCACCGCACGAGCGGTCGCCTCAGGCGCTGTGTACATGTCGAGGAAGCAGGTCGTCCCGCTCTGGATCATCTCCACACAGCCGAGCAAAGCACCGACGTAGATATCCTCCTCCGTCATGTGTGCCTCCACTGGCCAAATGTAATCCTCCAGCCACGTCTGCAACGGCAGGTCATCGCCATACCCCCTGAAGAGCGTCATGGCACAGTGTGTGTGTCCGTTGCAGAGTCCTGGCACGACCGCCTTGTCACGGCCGTCGAGGATGATCGTATCTTCATCGATCGGGAGCAGGTCCGTACCGATCTTGTCGATACGATTGTCCACGATCAAGAGATCTTGCGTCGCCCCTCCGATGAGCGACTCCTTAATTAGTATACTACTCATGCCCGTTTAGTTAAATAGTCGGTAAAACTCAGCTACCGCCTCGACACCCTTGCGGAAGACGCCCACCGAAAAGCTCTCATTGGGCGAGTGGATCGCATCCTCCTCTAGACCAAAGCCCATCAGTACCGTCTTGAGTCCGAGAATTTCTTCAAAAGCAGCAATAATCGGAATGCTACCGCCGCTGCGTATCGCTAGCGGAGCCACCCCGTAAGCCTTCTCGACCGCCTGAGCAGCTGCTTGGTAAGCAGGGAGGTCTAGCGGACAGTAGTAGCCCGCACCGCCGTGCATCGGCGTCACCTCTACATGTACAGACTTAGGTGCTATCTGCTCGATATACTCCTTCATCAGGCGGGAGATCTCCTCATGATCCTGATTAGCAACCAGACGGCAAGAGAGCTTAGCATAAGCCTTCGAGGGGAGCACCGTCTTGGCACCTTCGCCTTGATAACCACCCCAGATACCGCACACGTCAAAGGAAGGACGACAGCTATTGCGCTCTAGCGTGATGTAGCCCTCCTCGCCTTGCGTCTCACGGATGTCCAGCGCACGGCAGTAAGCCTCCTCGGAGAAAGGTGCCTTGCGAATCATCGCGCGCTCCTCATCGGAGAGTGGTAACACCTTGTCGTAGAAGCCAGGTACCGTGATGCGTCCCTTGTCGTCTACGATCTGAGCAATGATCTTGCACAGCTCATTGATTGGATTAGCGACAGCGCCGCCAAAGTGACCCGAGTGCAGATCCCTATTAGGACCCGTCACCTCCACCTGCCAGTAAGCCAGACCACGCAGACCCGCCGTAATGCTCGGCGTCTCCTCGCTCAGCATCGTTGTGTCAGAGACGAGAATCACGTCCGCTGCCAGCAGATCCTTGTGCTCACGGCAGAAAGGCGACAAGCTCCCTGAGCCGATCTCCTCCTCACCCTCGAAGATAAACTTCACATTGACCCCGACCAAGCCAAGTGCCTTAGCGGTCTCGAAGCCTTTGAGCTGGATCATAATCTGCCCCTTGTCGTCATTGGCGCCACGAGCGTAGATGCGGCCATCGCGTATCTCAGGTTCGAACGGCTGGCTCTCCCATAGATCCAGAGGCTCCACGGGCATCACGTCATAGTGACCGTAGACGAGGATCGTCTTCGTCGCTCCTGGCTGCTTGTAGTGTCCGAAGACGATGGGGTTGCCCTCCGAAGGCATCACCTCCGCCTCCTGCACACCTAGTGAGAGCAGGTGGTCACGCAGATACTCGGCAGCACGCTGCATGTCAGCTTTGTGCTCGCTCTGTGCGCTGATCGATGGGATACGCACGAGACCGTACAGGTCCTCGTGAAAGCGGCCCTCATGCTCCGCTATATACTCTTTGATATTTGCCATAGTAACGTATTCTTGTTTTTTTGTTTGCTCCGTAAAGATACAAAAAAGCTCCCAACCCTCCCAACTAAGGGACTTTCCAGTAGTCCGCAATTAAGACAGCACGACAAGACTGGTTGCCCGCCTCTATTCTGTTTGTAACCGCGTGTCACTTGGCACTGGAATGTATGGAAATCTACCCCACTCTGCTACTTGCACAACTTCGTTAAAACGTATATCTTTGCAGAAGGCAATCACACGTTATTGATTGCATCTTACAGTACCATCTAAGCATCACTTTATTATGGAAAAGGACAACAAACTTACTCGCATTGGCGTATTCTATGACGGAAACTACTTCCTACACGTAAGCAACTTCTACACTTACTCCCACGAGCGCAAAAGCCGATTGAACATTAATGGATTACACCACTTTATCAAAGAGAAAGTAGCCAAAGAGGAAGGCATAGACGCTCGAAAGTGTCAAATAGTTGACGCGCACTACTTTCGAGGCCGATTAAGTGCTATCGAAGCAAAAGAAAAGGGGAACACGCTCTTTAATGATCGTCTGTTTGACGACATCCTTAGCGCAGAGGGTGTAACCACCCACTACCTTCCTTTGAAAAACAAACAAGGTGGCGGAAAGCAGGAAAAGGGAATTGACGTCTGGCTAGCTCTAGAGGCTTTCGAACAATCTTTTTATAAGCGATTTAGTGTGTTGGTCCTCATTGCTGGAGACGGAGATTATGTCCCTCTAATCAAGAAGCTAAACACACTAGGGACTCGTGTTATGGTCTTAAGTTGGGACTTTGAATACACGAATGAAGAAACTGGGAAAACCATGAAAACACAAACGTCTCAAGAGTTACTAGAGGAGGTGACGTACCCAGTTGCAATGCACGAGATCATTGACAATCGAGTCTCAAAGTCAGATCCACTGATCAATGGACTTTTTGTGTCCAAAAACACCGTCTACAAAGCACCTGAACTTCCGAAAAAAGAGAGACTGGTAGGTGTAATCAACAACGTCCTGCAAGGCTATGGGTTTATTGAGCACTTTCCACAAAATCTATTCTTCCACTTTTCGGATGTGTCTGGAGATGCAGACTTCAACGAGCTAAGGCAAGGAGATAGAGTCTCATTTACCATAGAGCCTGGCAACAAAGGTCGAGATGTTGCGAAGAACGTCATGCGAATTGACGCTACAAAGTAACGCCACCACCTCAACTGCACACTCCCAGTTCTTGGCAGAGAAATAAAGCAGAGAGACAGGGCTGACGCACTATAAGCGCCCCATTAGCGACAAGCAAGGCATAGATGAGGGTACTATGTATAATGTGTCAGCCATGGATTGGCTGTTGGCTGTTAGCTGTTGGCTGTTAGCTATCGGAACCATCGGAGCTATCAGAGTGATCGGATCCCTAATCTCTAACTTCTAATCTCTAACTTCTAACCTCTAGTCTCTATTTACATATCTTTACGGGGAAATTCGTCCGATTCCCTCCTTTATCGAATATCCACGTGGAAAATCTCAAATCTCCACGTGGATATTTTTCTTTTTCCACGTGGGGGCGTTTTGATTCTTCCGAAGTTTCATTTCATTCCTCCGAAGTTTCATTTGATTCCTCCGAAGAATTTTTTATTCCCCACGTGGAGATTTTGAAATATCCACGTGGAAATCACTTTTCCTCGACACAGCGCCATTTCAATATGTTGTCGAGCCTAAATTATTGTAACGAGCCAGCGTTGAATTTTCCCAGTCTGGGAACTTTTTGCCACACACTATTCTCTCTATTTTGCTACCTTTGCACATATCATCTAGGCTCTACAACTATGCAGCACTTTACCCTAAAGGCCCTACTCTTACCACTCCTGCTACTCCTAGGAGCGACCTATGCTATGGCGCAGGTGCGTGCCATCACGAGCGATGGCGATGAGGTGATGCTCTACCCCAATGGCACGTGGGAGTATATCAATAGACGACCTAACCCCTATGACTATCAGGAGCCCCCGACAGCTGTCGGAGCGGGCATATCAGGCCGGCATATCGGCATCATAGTGCGCAGGCAGCTGCTCGTCGTGCTGCGTGATGGGATGCTGGAGGATGTCATCATCTATGACTCAAAAGGTCAGCCCGCCTACTCCTACCGCGACGGGGTCTACCAGCTCCCCTATGGATGGCAGGTGAGGTACGAGCCTCTCTCCGACCGAGTGACTCAATTTGGCCCCTACACATTTAAGTATCAGATGCTCTCGGATCGACTGGAGCGGGTCGGTACCTGCGAGATAGACTACGAGATGCTTTCCGACCGCGTCAGACGGATCGGAGGCTACGACATCCGTTACGACGCCTTCTCCAGCCTTATCAAAAGGGTAGGCAATATAGAGATCCTGTATGACGCTTTCAACGAGCGCGTCACAGGCCTTCGTGGGCAAGACCCCAATCTCGAGATCTACTTCATGCGTCAGGGCAAGAGGCGTCCACTTCCTCTGCTGTAACACGACCTCGTCGATAACCCTATGCAGCCATTAACCTCAAAAGAACTTACAGCGGTGCCATTACATAACGATAGATATGGTCACGCCTGTAGCCAGGAGATGCATATTCAAGATGCGAACCTCTTAGCACAACGACCTCTATGCTCTAGAGGATGTGCTCTCCTATTTTGATCCAAAAGGCAATAAGCTATAAGGCATTGTAGCAAGAGTCCCAGGTCCACGACTTGTTGTCTTCATGCCATAGATAGCAGAGGAACAATGACATAAAGGCTATATGAAGCAATCAATACAAATGCGACTAAGCAAGATCTGGGAGCGAATGCGGGAGCAGACCTTTCTTGCGCTCTTCCTGCCACTCATGCAGTTGTTTTTGCTCTGCCTATACTTATACACATCTGGGCAGCTGGTCAGTGGATCGGTCTTGGTCAATTGGCTCGGTGGGTGTGTGCTCCTTGTAGGGAGTTGCGCACTGCTCGTCTCTCTACCTCAGCGTAAGTTGATACGCTACGGACTATCAGGTGTCGTAGTCTTACTCCTCTCACTCCTCTTCATATACGAATACTACCTAATTACGGATGTGCAAGTGCTCCTTAACGACAGCGTTGCACTACAGTACCGTCAGCTCCCTGGCGAGGGCGTGGATAGTCGCCTACTCCTCAGCTCTATCCCCACGATGAGCTGGCTTAAAGCGATCGGCTGGTTACTCATCCTAGCCCTTGCATCCTATGGTGCTATATGGCTCTATCGATATCGTAGAGAAGACCTCCGCCCCTGGCGTCTGATAGCCTGCATCTTACTACTTGCTGTACCCACATATATAGTCGTCACAGTGCGGGCTCAACGAGATGTCGATGTCAGGCTACAAGACTCTTATGGTTATTACCGCTCGGCGGATATGGTTAATAGGTATATAGCCACAACTCGTGGGGGATTAAAAACCGTGCGCCACGCCAAGGAGAAACTCGCTTACCTAAGGAGCCACCTACCAGAAGTGACAATCACCAATCAAGTCAGCTCACCTCACAATGTCGTCGTTATCATGGGCGAGTCTTTACGTCGGCTGGATATGCACTGCTACGGCTATCCACTTGAAGACACGCCCCATCTAGACTCTCTCGTGCAGGCTGGTAGTCTCGTGCTATATGATGATGTAGTCTCTTGCGCCCCTACGACGATTTTGTCTCTGCGCAAGGTTTTCTCCATAAGAGATGCGCGTAATCCTAGTCGACCTTGGGATGAGACCTCCACACTTCCTCTAGCCTTCTCACAAGCAGGTTACCGCACTTACTGGGCAACCAATCAAGAGGTAGCTGGAGAGTATATGACAGACATTACGGTTATAGCAAACACCTCAGACACATTGGCTAGCACGGATATACTGGACTCTACAGTCTCCTGGCTGTGGAGTAGAGGTGCCGAAAAGAAGAAGTATGATGAGCTGATCCTCCCTCTACTGCAAGACTACAAGACAATTGCCATGAGGGGAAAAACGAATCTATTCACCCTAGTCCACCTAATGGGTAGTCATATTGACTATAAAGATCGCTACCCCGAGCCGTTTGGAGTCTTCAAGTCAGAAGACATCCACCCTATAGAGCCTCACCTCCTATCTAAAGAGGCTGAGAAGTCAGCTCACTATATAAACTCTGTACTGTACAATGACTGGATCGTCAGCGAGATAATCCGTTACTACAGTCACACCTCCTCAATTGTCATATACATGTCCGACCATGCAGTAACTCGCTACGATGATCCCTTGGAGCCTCACAGTACTGCCCATAGTATGACACAGCACTCACTCTCCATTCCCTTTATGGTTTATATGTCAGATCAATTTATGGCAGAGAATCCAGACATTGTAAAGCTCGTCAAGGGAGCCTGTCACAGACCTTTTATGACAGATCTCTTCACCAACTCACTGCTTAGTCTAATGGGGATACAGGTGCCCTACTCCTCCCCCCAGATAGAGCTTTGGTCTGCTCAATATGACGCATCACGCCCGCGCGAGGTACATGAGTGGGGAGAGGAGGTAGCCTTCGAACCTAAATACCCTAACCAGCTACAATGAATAGACTAAACAATTACGCTCGAGGCGTAGTAAGTCGATTAGCACAGTTATCGTGGTTGCCGCTTTTCATCATAGGGATATTATGGCTTAATGGACGCATTGTAGGGTCTGTACTATATAGCTCAGGCGGATACTTGTCTCTAGATAACTGGCGAATGCTATGTAATATGCTGGGCATAGCTCTCACAGGCTGGCTACTCACGGCATTCATACCATGGCGAGTGGCTAGAAGGATCTGGATAGGAGTCCTCTTAGGGGGACTCCTGGTGATGCACCTCACTGATTGGTTTCTAGTAGAGACCTACCAGATGCCGTTCAACGATGTAATTATAGAGCCCTTGATGGCGACTAATCCAGAGGAAGCACAAGGCTTCTTAACCTCTATGCATATAGACTGGCTGTCGTTACTTACAGAGTGTGCCCTACTGGTACTCGCTCTAACCCTCTCAATCGCTCTCCCCTATGCTATTAGAGAGCTGCACAAGTTAAGTAACCAGTCGAAACGCTTCCATTGTGGAGTGCAATGGGCAGTGGGTGCTATCCTACTAATTGTGAGCATCTCTCATGTCGCAAACATGATAAGCCACTACAACCATAATGATCCAATTTATGAGATACTCACCTCAACGGAGCGGATCTGTGTGGCGCAAGGCTTGGCACAGCGACAGATAGCTCAGAGTGGTCTGAACTACCATATCGCACGACCTAAGGCAGGATCAGTCTCCTCAAGTGCTCTGCAAAAGGAGCCACACAACGTAGTAATCGTATGGGTTGATGAACTTTACGCGCAATTGATGCATTGCTATGACCCTCAAGTAGATGAGAACACACCACTCTTAGATAAGTTGATAGACACAGGAGCCATTCTTCGTTCGGATAGTACTTATGCGGCTTCTGATAATCTTGGACTATCTAAGGCTTGGACTTTTAGCCTTTGCCCTAAGGGGTCTACAGAGAGTTGGGATAGACACCCCTCGATCTATGGTATACTACGAGAAGCTGGCTATGACTCCTACTGGGTGAGCAATTATCCTCGAGTGGGTATAGGGCTAGACGTAACCCCTCAGTTAGCCCTAGACTGCGATCGCTCCTACCACACCAATCTACGGACAGGGCTAGAGACCAAGACGGCGCGCCACACCTACGATGGAGATGTACTAAAGCACTTACACCGTGCAGAGGAGCGTCCACTCGTCTCCACAATACATCTAGTGGGGAGTGCCACCAACATTTGGTATAGAGTACCAGAGGATTTTACCCCTTTTAATCGAAACACCATTGACCCGCCCACGGAGCTAGATGGCGACAGTAGAGACAACCTAGCTCAGTACTACAACTTAGTCTCCTATGAAGACTATATCTTTAAGGAGATAATTGATTACTATGCCGAGACACCATCAGTTATTCTCTTTCTTTCTACGTCTGGAGCCTTTGGCGAGTGGCATCCATATCGATCAGATCAGATCCCTAAAGGGAGCATCGGACAAGTACTTTTCTTAGCCTACGTATCGCCTCTTATGGAGCGCGAGTATCCAAGAGTTAAGTCTTATCTAGAAGAGCTGTGCTCCAGACCGTTTAACCTTGGAGACTTTGCCCCACAGCTCTGTAAGCTCCTCGGAATCACGTATCAACCACAAACATCATGCTGACCGAAGCACTTCAGCAGACGCTGGAGGCCTTTATGGAGTACCTGCGACTGGAGCGAAACGCCTCGCCGCTCACGCTCACCACCTACCGCCCCGCCATCACCTCCTATATGGAGTGTGCCCTGGAGCTGGCCAGCGATGAGTGGCAGCCTGGTGATGCCGATCGAGATCTAGTACGCAACTGGATCATGCAGCAGATGGACAACGAGCTGACCAGCACGACAGTCAACAAGAATCTGAGCGCCGTCAAGTCCTTCTACAAGTATCTCCAGCTACGAGGCCTCATCGACGACAACCCGACCCGCTATCTGCGAGGGCCCAAGCGAGAGCACACACTCCCCTCCTTCCTCACACAGGCCCAGATAGAGGATGCACTAGAGACGATCTCGACCGATCCCGAGGACTTTCTCGCGGTACGCAATCGGCTCATCATAGAGACTATCTACCAGACAGGCCTGCGCCGTGCTGAGGTGGCTAGCCTAGAGACGCAGCAAGTCGACCTCGCCTCCATGTCTCTACGCGTGGTGGGTAAGGGGCGCAAGGAGCGTATCGTACCCTTTGGAGAGGCCCTAAAAGAGCAAATGAAGGCTTATCTCACATTAAAGGAGCAAAAAGTGGGTCAGTCTCGTTATTTTTTTGTTACTTTGAAGTGCAGACCGCTCTCAGGAGCTGACGTCTATCAAGTGGTACACAAAGCACTCGATGTTGTGCCAGGCTTGCCCCGCAGAGGAGCTCACACGCTGAGACACTCCTTTGCTACTGAGATGCTCAATGCTGGAGCTCCGATCACCTCCATCAAAGAGCTACTAGGGCATAGCAACCTAGATACGACCACTCGATACACGCACACCTCCTTCGAGCAGCTCAAACAATTGTATCACGCTCACCCTAGAGCACAAAATCAAGTATCACCTATGATTAACGTACACATCCAGTCTCTACAGTTTGATGCCAGTGAGGCACTCCAAGAGTTTGCAAAAAAGAAGATCGATCGCCTTGCACGCTTTGACGACACCATTAGCAAAGCTGAGGTCACGCTGCGACTAGACAAGTCAAACGCTACCCAAGGTAAGATAGCTGCCATCCGTCTAGCAGTACCAGGCTATGACCACTACGCTGAGAAGGGAGCAGCATCCTTTGAGGAGGCTATCGATGAGGCTATCGATGCGCTCAAGCGTCAGATAGATCGCGCTAAAGCAAATAAATAGTTTTGGTAAGTAGTAGATAGTGAGTAGCGGGTCTTCGCTAGCGACTAGAGTTGATCAGAGCTTAGAGGGAGAGACTCCCTATCCACTATCTACTACGCACTATCACACTCTTGGTACGCACTTTTTGAAAAGAAAGTTGCCCGAAAGTTTGGGGGTTTCCAAAATAGTTCGTACATTTGCACTCAGTTTGTGATGCCATTCATCTCTCTCAAGCGTGAGAAGTGCCTTGGCCACACAGATCGAAACAGCAATCGGGCAGTTACCAGAGTGGCCAAATGGGGCTGACTGTAACTCAGCTGGCGCAAGCCTACGGTGGTTCGAATCCATCACTGCCCACACAACAATATGCCTATGTAGCTCAGTGGTAGAGCACTTCCTTGGTAAGGAAGAGGTCCCGGGTTCAAATCCCGGCATCGGCTCTAGATATGGCAGCACCTAGCACACAGATCCAAGTGAGACTGTGGAGGGTGGTTAGCCTTTGTAACGAACAAGATTAAGACAAACATAAGAACAAGGTTATGGCTAAAGAACATTTTCAAAGGACGAAACCACACGTCAACATCGGTACCATCGGTCACGTAGACCACGGTAAGACTACGCTAACCGCAGCAATCACCAAGGTGCTAGCTGACGCAGGCTTCACAGAGGCTCGCTCATTTGACTCTATCGACAACGCACCCGAGGAGAAGGAGCGTGGTATCACCATCAACTCTTCACACGTTGAGTACGAGACTGCAAATCGTCACTACGCACACGTAGACTGCCCGGGCCACGCCGACTATGTCAAGAACATGGTTACTGGTGCTGCTCAGATGGACGGTGCTATCATCGTAGTTGCTGCTACTGATGGTCCTATGCCTCAGACTCGTGAGCACATCCTACTAGCACGTCAGGTCAACGTACCTCGTCTAGTTGTCTTTATGAACAAGTGTGACCTTGTTGATGACGAGGAGATGCTTGAGCTCGTAGAGATGGATATGCGTGAGCTACTCAGCTTCTATGAGTTCGATGGTGACAATACACCTGTAATCCGGGGGTCTGCTCTTGGAGCTCTCAATGGAGAGCCTACGTGGGTAGCGAAGGTTATGGAGCTTATGGAGGCTGTAGATACGTGGATTCCACTGCCTGAGCGCGACATCGACAAGCCCTTCCTAATGCCTGTAGAGGACGTATTCTCTATCACAGGTCGTGGTACCGTCGCTACTGGTCGTATCGAGACTGGTGTCGTTAAGGTCAACGACGAGGTTCAGATCATCGGTCTAGGTGCTGAGGGTAAGAAGAGCGTCGTAACTGGCGTGGAAATGTTCCGCAAGATCCTTGATGAGGGTGAGGCTGGTGATAACGTAGGTCTCCTACTCCGTGGTATCGACAAGGACGAGATCAAGCGCGGTATGGTCCTCGCACACCCAGGACAGGTTAAGCCTCACGATCACTTCAAGGCTGAGGTCTATATCCTGAAGAAGGAAGAGGGTGGTCGTCACACACCATTCCACAACAAGTACCGTCCTCAGTTCTACATCCGTACGCTAGACGTAACGGGCGAGATCACACTCCCAGAGGGTGTAGAGATGGTAATGCCTGGTGATAATGTCACCATCGACGTCAAGCTCATCTCTCCAGTAGCTTGTAGCGTAGGTCTACGCTTCGCTATCCGTGAGGGTGGTCGTACGGTCGGTGCTGGTCAGATCACTGCACTCGAGGACTAATAAACCTTTGCTGACTCAGCCTTTCGTTCCTACTTAAGGCTAGTCAGCAACCTAACTTCTCCCAACTCCCTCCCCCACTAAATATAGACTCGCTCCCCGCGGAGCAATGATCATAGTGGGAGGGGGAGTTATGAGGAGTTTTTCACCCCCACAGTCATCATCTCTAGCAGACCGGATCTCTCCTGACTGACAGGAGTCACACACGGCACAAAACTCGTCTTGCGCTATCTGAGTAGACGGGTCCACTACGAGACGATACTAAATCATACGGGTTTAGCTCAGTTGGTAGAGCACAGGTCTCCAAAACCTGGTGTCGGGAGTTCGAGCCTCTCAACCCGTGCAAACTATAAGATGCTCTTATGAACTTTTTCAAGCGTATAGGTACCTACACCAAAAACTGCTACAACGAGTTGGTACACAAAGTTAGCTGGCCCAGTCGTAGCGAACTGATCAATAGCACAGTGGTCGTCATGATTGCCTCGGTGATTATTGCCATCTTTGTCGCAGGCGTAGACTTTGTCTTCCAGCAGCTCATGCAGTTTGTCTACGGCCTTGTTTAGACAGCGCATCTAGTATAGAGCATTGATATTATTAAGCCTAGAGAGATAAGCAGAGTCTAGGAGCAAACGTGTGACACAAGCACGGCAGACTCTAGGCAGGGCTTGTGAAGCCCCTTTATCCATATCTCTTAGTAAAGGCTTTACCGAGTAGTCACAAACGGATCAACCGTATTCTATATCATCGAATCTAATCTAAACTAAAGACATGAGTCAAGATTCACAACCCATGAGATTTTACGTTCTTCGTGTCCTCAGCGGACAGGAAAAGAAAGTCTGTGAGTATATAGAAGCGGCTAAGTCCAATGGAACTTTAGGCTCGTACGTACGTCGTGTACTAGTCCCCACCGAGCAGGTGGTCTCTCAGCGCAATGGCAAGAAGGTCGTCAAAGAGCGCCCCTACATGCCTGGCTATGTGCTGGTGGAGGCTGCACTCGTTGGAGATACAGAGCACACACTATGCACGATACCTAATGTAATAGGTTTCTTGAACTCTCGTATGACTGATGGTCAGCTATCTCCAGAGCCCCTGCGTACTCAAGAAGTACAGGATCTCTTGGGACAAGCCGATCGCGATGCTGAGGGTGCTGGACGCTTTGACGTTGAGTATAGCGTTGGCGAGTCTGTACGGATCATTGATGGTCCATTCTCAGACTTCTCAGCAACAATCGATGAGGTCAAGAGTGATAAGAGAAAGCTCAAGGTGATGGTGAAGATCTTCGGAAGGAAGACTCCACTGGAGCTTGATTACACACAGGTCGAGAAGGAATAGAAGATTGTTACGGATCGAGCATACCGACTCATAGTTGCTCACATAGGTGTAGTGCTAACTCTCTCGGATAGCGTCGAGCAGTGGTCTAGCTTCCAACTTAAAGACCTCTACTCGCTCCACGAGGATACTACCCTAGATGCAGTGATGACCTCCGTGTGTATCTGTTTATAATATAATCGAATAACAACATGGCAAAAGAAGTTGCAGGGCAGCTTAAGCTGCAAATCAAAGGAGGGGCCGCTAACCCCTCGCCTCCTGTAGGCCCGGCACTTGGTGCTAAGGGTATCAACATCATGGAGTTTTGTAAGCAATTTAATGCCAGGACTCAGGATCGCGCTGGTAAGGTATTGCCAGTCGTGATAACCTACTATGCTGACAAGTCCTTTGACTTCATCGTCAAGACTCCTCCTGTAGCCGTACAGCTACTAGAGGCTAGTAAGGCTAAGGGCGGCTCAGCAGAACCCAACCGAATCAAAGTTGCTAAAGTCACTTGGGATCAAGTTAAGGCTATAGCAGAAGATAAGATGTCTGACCTCAACTGCTTTGCTGTCGAGT
The DNA here is from genome assembly GCF_958301595.1 of Porphyromonas vaginalis. Taxonomy (NCBI): domain Bacteria; kingdom Pseudomonadati; phylum Bacteroidota; class Bacteroidia; order Bacteroidales; family Porphyromonadaceae; genus Porphyromonas; species Porphyromonas vaginalis. The sequence continues at coordinate 462,918 of NZ_CATQJU010000001.1, forward strand.
CGGCTATGAAAATGGTCGCTGGTACAGCTCGTAGTATGGGGATTAGTGTGACGGGTACGAAACCTGAGAATCTCTAATCGCAATCAACTGAAATGAGTAAACTAACAAAAAATCAGAAGATAGTAGCGAGTAAGGTCGAAGCAGGCAAGTCCTATTCACTAGATGAGGCTTCCAAGCTTCTGAAGGAGATAACCTTCACGAAGTTTGACGCTTCAGTAGACATAGACATTCGCCTGGGTGTCGATCCTCGCAAGGCTAACCAGATGGTGCGTGGCACTGTCTCACTGCCTCATGGTATCGGTAAGGAGGTACGTGTCCTAGCACTCTGTACTCCAGACAAGGAAGCAGAGGCGCAAGCGGCTGGAGCCGACTATGTCGGTCTCGATGAGTACATCAACAAGATCAAGTCTGGATGGACTGACATCGATGTGATCATCACCATGCCTAGCGTCATGGGCAAGATTGGAGCCTTGGGTCGTGTACTAGGACCACGTGGTCTGATGCCTAACCCCAAGAGCGGTACCGTAACAAACGATCTCGGTGCTGCTATCAAGGAGGTTAAGGCTGGTAAGATCGACTTCAAGGTAGACAAGGCAGGTATCATACATACCTCTGTGGGTAAGATCTCTTTTGACCCTAAGCAAATTAGAGAAAACGCTAAGGAGTTCATCGATACGGTGGTACGCCTGAAGCCTTCCTCTGCTAAGGGAACCTATATCAAGAGCATCTACCTCTCTACAACAATGAGTGCAGGGATCAAAGTAGATCCCAAGTCAGTCGTATCCGTAGTAGAATAACGTCTCACCATCTAAGAAACACAATTCTATGAAAAAGGAAACGAAGTCAACTGTCATCGAGCAGTTACACTCTTATATAGAGAGCTACCCCAACTTCTACTTGACCAACATCGAGGCACTCAATGCTGAGAAGACGAGCGAACTACGCCGTCTCTGCAACAAGAGTGGCGTCAAGCTGGTCGTAGTCAAGAACACGCTGATGCGTCGTGCCCTCAGCGAAATCGAATCTGTCGATTACGCAGAGCTCTATGAGTCTCTCAAGGGCAACACAGCAGTCATGTTTTCAGAGGTTGCTAATGCTCCTGCTAAAGCGATCAAGGCTTTCCGCTCCGACAATAAAGAACTCGGACGTCCCGACCTAAAGGCTGCGTACGTTCAGGAGGGCTTTTACATCGGAGCTGACCAACTCGAGACTCTTGTCAATATCAAGAGTCGCGAAGAGCTCATTGCTGACATCGTGGCTATGCTGGAGGGCCCAGTTCAGGGCGTACTCGGGCAGCTTGATTCAGCAGCTGGCACTATCCATGGGGTCTTAGATACCCTAGCCGAGAGGCAATAAACATCTAAGAAATCACTTCAATCAGAAACAAATATAACATCAATACAGACATGGCAGATATAAAGGCTATTGCAGAGACTCTTGTTAATCTCACAGTAAAGGAAGTAAGCGAGCTCAAGGAGCTACTCAAGGAGGAGTATGGTATCGAGCCTGCAGCTGCAGCAGTCGCTGTAGCTGGTCCTGCAGCTGGTGCTGCAGCAGAGGCTGAGGAGAAGTCCTCTTTCGACGTTGTACTTAAGAGCTTTGGCGCTGCTAAGCTTGCAGTCGTTAAGGCTGTTAAGGAGCACGCTGGTCTTGGCCTCAAGGAGGCTAAGGAGCTAGTCGACGCTGCACCTACGAACATCAAGGAGGGTGTCGACAAGGCTACAGCTGAGGCTCTCAAGGCTGCACTTGAGGAGGCTGGTGCTGAGGTTGAACTAAAGTAAACCCGCTTGACACCTGTCTGACACAGGTCATATTGGTTAAGGATTCCCCCCTCGATACGTATGGGGGGAGTTCTTAGCCTTTTCGCATCTTTTGCTCTCTGGAGGCACCACCCACAGATGAAGCTGTCACAGTACGAAGTGACGCTCTCTACACGTTGAGGCGGTGTCTTGGACTGTCAGATAGGATTAGATACAAGTCTCTAGAGCTAGACTCTTATAGCTCGATCTCTCGAGTAGTAGCTCGCTACACGCTAGTGAGTATCTGCTCCCCCGACTCTCTTCGTGAGAGCAGCTCCTCTCCCCTACATTTACCATTTCTCTCTGAAGCATACGATGGCATCCAAACCAACTAATACTAGAAAGAGCTTCGCATCTATTGCTCATCCAATGGAGTACCCTGACTTCTTGGAGGTGCAGCTCAAATCTTTTCAGGACTTCTTTCAGCTCAATACTCCTGCCGAGAGTAGAAAGAAAGAGGGATTATTTAAAGTCTTCTCTGAGAACTTCCCCATCGAAGACACTCGCAACAACTTCAAGCTTCTATTTGAAGACTACTTCGTCGATCCTCCCAAGTATTCGATAGAGGAGTGCTTGCGTCGTGGTCTGACCTATAGCGTCCCCCTAAGAGCCAAGCTCAAGCTCACCTGCGAAGACCCCGAGCACGAAGACTTTGAGTCCACCGTACAGGACGTCTTCCTAGGTTCGATCCCCTATATGACACCTGCGGGGACCTTTGTCATCAATGGTGCAGAGAGAGTAGTCGTATCTCAGCTACACCGCTCACCAGGCGTCTTCTTTGGATCTAGTCTACACAACAACGGGACGAGACTCTACTCGGCTCGTATCATTCCATTCAAGGGTTCGTGGATCGAGTTCGCTACTGATACGAACAACGAGCTATACGCTTACATCGATCGTAAGAAGAAGCTCCCCATCACGACCCTCCTACGTGCCATCGGCTATGAGACAGACAAAGACATCCTCGACCTCTTTGGCATCGCTGAGGAGATCCCTGTCACGCTAGAGTCGCTACAGGCTAACTATGGGCGACAGCTAGCTGCCTCCGTCATACTGAAGTATTACGATGAGGAGAGCGAGGAGGAGACAGGAGAGACTGAGACCTTCGCACGATACAATACGCTCGTAGAGCAAAATGCTATCCTAGACGAAGACAACGCTCAGGTCATCCTAGAGAATGGTATCGAGACCATCCTCCTACGTCGTGACTTAGCCACATCTAATCAGGAGTCTACAGACCAAGAGGTCATGGACTACTCGATCATCTTTAACACGCTCAAGCGTGACTCAGCCAACTCTGAGCAGGCTGCCTACAACTTCATCTACAACCTCCTACGCAACTCTACTCCACCCGATGATCAGAGTGCTAAGGAGATCTTCAACAACATCTTCTTCTCAGAGAAGCGCTATGACCTAGGCGATGTAGGACGCTACAAGATCAATAGCAAGCTAGGTCTAGACATAGATCCCAATGTCAAGATCCTCACCGCTGAGGATATCGTTGCGATCATACGTCACCTGATCAAGCTAGTCAATGGTAAGGCTCCCGTCGATGACATCGACCACCTCTCCAACCGTCGTGTTAGGACCGTAGGCGAGCAACTATACAACCAGTTTAGTATAGGTCTGAGTCGTATGGCTCGTACGGTCAAGGAGCGTATGAACGTACGTGACAGCGAGGTCTTTACTCCCGTCGATCTAGTCAACTCTAAGACGATCGCATCGGTTGTCAACAGCTTCTTTGGGACCAACGCGCTCTCACAGTTTATGGATCAGCAGAATCCACTCTCTGAGATCACGCACAAGCGTCGTCTGTCAGCACTAGGACCTGGCGGTCTGACACGAGATCGTGCAGGCTTTGAGGTGCGAGACGTACACTACACTCATTATGGTCGTCTCTGTCCTATCGAGACGCCTGAGGGTCCAAACATCGGACTCATCTCCTCGCTTTGTGTCTATGCAAAGATCAACGAACTAGGCTTCATCACGACGCCTTATCGTAATGTCAAGAAGGGTACGGTAAGCTTTGAAGACTCCGAGCTTGCCTACTTTACGGCTGAAGAAGAGGAGGACAAGACCGTAGCTCAGGGTAACGCTCCCCTAGACGACGACGGACACTTCATCCGCTCTCGTGTCAAGGCGCGTTATGGGGCTGACTTCCCCGTTGTGGAGCCTGATGAGGTAGACCTGATGGACGTCTCTCCGACGCAGATCGCTTCGATTGCTGCTTCGCTCATCCCATTCCTCGAGCACGACGATGCTAACCGTGCCCTCATGGGATCGAACATGATGCGTCAGGCCGTACCGCTACTGACACCCGAGGCTCCTATCGTAGGCACAGGCATCGAGCGCAGGCTAGTCTCAGACTCTCGTACTCAGATAGAGGCTGCGGGCGACGGCGTGGTCGTTTATGTCGATGCCACCAAGATCGTGGTCGACTATGACCGCACAGAGGAGGAGGAGCTTGTCAGCTTTGAGCCCTCAGAGGTTACCTACAAGCTACCTAAGTATCGCAAGACAAATCAATCTACCACGATAGACCTAAGCCCCGTCTGCCGCAAGGGAGACCGAGTCACCAAGGGGCAGATCCTCACCGAGGGCTTCTCCACACAAGATGGCGAACTAGCACTCGGACGCAATATCTTGGCCGCTTACATGCCTTGGAAGGGGTACAACTACGAGGATGCGATCGTACTCAACGAGCGTGTCGTCTCAGAGGATCTCTTCACCTCTATACATGTCGATGAGTACTCACTCGACGTACGTGAGACGAAGCGCGGCATGGAGGAGTTTACGGCAGACATTCCCAACGTAAGTGAAGAAGCAACCAAAGACCTCGATGCTAACGGTATCGTTCGTGTCGGTGCTCGCATCGTACCAGGAGACATCTTAGTGGGTAAGATTACGCCAAAGGGCGAGTCCGACCCCACTCCTGAGGAGAAGCTACTCTTAGCCATCTTTGGCGACAAGGCTGGTGATGTCAAGGACGCTTCGCTCAAGGCTTCGCCCTCACTCAAGGGTGTCGTCATCGACACGAAGCTCTACTCACGAGCCAATCGTAAGGGAGGTATAGCAGCGACCCGTAAGATCAACCAGCGCTACGAGGAGGAGCTCTCCAAGCTACAAACGGCACTCAAGGACGAGCTGGTCTCCAAGCTGCAGATCATCCTCAAGAAGCACAAGGTCACAGCAACAGACTTCGTCGACTACATCGGTGTCGTCAAGGTCAAGGCAGGGACGCGCATCACCAAGTCTCTGCTCCTCGAGCTAGACTACAATGACCTGCGCATGTCTGACTGGACCAAAGACGAGCATACTAATGAACTTGTCAAGCAGACGATCGCTAACTATATCAAGAAGGACAAGGTCACGATTTCAGAGGTCAATAGACGCAAGCTCGATGAGACCCTCGGCGATGAGTTGCCCTCAGGCATCATCCAGACCGCTAAGATCCTGATCGCTAAGAAGCGTAAGATACAGGTCGGCGACAAGATGGCTGGACGACATGGTAACAAGGGTATCGTATCCAAGATCGTACGTCGTGAGGATATGCCTTACCTGCCAGATGGTACTCCAGTAGACATCTGCCTGAACCCGCTGGGTGTGCCTTCACGTATGAACCTAGGACAGATCTTTGAGGCCGTTCTAGCGTGGGCTGGACAGAAGCTAGGCGTCAAGTTTGCAACTCCTATCTTCGATGGAGCTACACTCGATGACCTCAATGCTTGGACCGACAAAGCTGGTCTACCACGTGGCGGTCAGATGAAGCTCTATGATGGCGGTACAGGCGAGCCCTTTGACCAGGAGGCGACCGTAGGTGTCACCTACTTCCTCAAGCTGGGTCACATGGTCGATGACAAGATGCACGCCCGCTCGATCGGTCCGTACTCACTGATCACACAGCAACCTCTCGGTGGTAAGTCCAACTTCGGAGGTCAGCGCTTCGGAGAGATGGAGGTGTGGGCACTGGAGGCCTTCGGTGCGGCACACGTCCTTCAGGAGATCCTCACCATCAAGAGTGATGACGTCGTGGGTCGCTCTAAGGCTTACGAGGCGATCGTACGTGGCGACAACATGCCCACGCCTGGTCTCCCCGAGTCTCTCAACGTGCTACTCAATGAGCTCAAGGGTCTAGCCCTCAGCGTACATATTGAGTAATCCCTCCCCTATCCTTACACACTATATATAGTCAGACTTAAGTTATGGCATACAAGACAGCCCCTAAGAGCAAGACCACCTTTTCATCCATTAGGCTCTCTCTGGCATCACCTGAGGAGATCCTAGCGGCATCACATGGAGAGGTTACGAATCCGAATACTCTTGACTATAAAACATACAAGCCAGTACGTGACGGACTCTTTTGCGAGAGAATCTTCGGTCCAGTCAAAGATTACGAGTGCAACTGTGGTAAGTTCAAGCGCATACGCTTCCGTGGTACCATCTGCGACCGTTGTGGTGTAGAAGTTACGGAGAAGAAAGTGCGTCGTGAGCGCACTGGGCATATCAAGCTTGCTGTACCCGTTGCGCACATTTGGTACTTCCGCAGTCTACCTAACAAGCTCGCCTCACTGCTCAATCTCAAGTCAAAAGACCTTGAGGCGATCATCTACTACGAGAAGTATATCGTACTGCAGAGCGGTGTCTCTGACCTAGAGGTCAATACGATCCTCACCGAGGAGGAGTATCAAGCTAAGCTAGACGAGCTTGATCAGAGCCACCCAGACAACTACGACCTGCCAGAGAGCGACCCAGACAAGTTTGTCGCAAAGATCGGTGCCGAGGCTCTCTATGAGATGCTCTCTAACCTAGATCTAGATAGCCTCTCTTACGAGCTACGCGACAAAGCTCAGACAGAGACCTCACAGCAGCGCCGTCTAGACGCACTCAAGCGACTCAACGTCGTCGAGTCCTTCCGCGCATCTAAGGATATCAACCGCCCCGAGTGGATGATCCTCAAGGTCGTACCCGTCATTCCTCCCGATCTGCGTCCACTTGTACCGCTCGATGGTGGTCGCTTTGCAACAAGTGATCTCAACGAGCTCTATCGTCGTGTCATACTGCGTAACAATCGTCTCAAGCGACTCCTAGAGCAGAGCGTCCCCGAGGTGATCATTCGCAATGAGAAGCGCATGCTCCAAGAGGCTGTCGACTCACTCCTCGACAACTCACGTAAGTCTAGCGCATTCAAGGGCGAAAACAACCGTCCCCTCAAGTCTCTCTCTGACAGCCTCAAGGGTAAGCCCGGTCGCTTCCGTCAGAACCTACTCGGTAAGCGTGTAGACTACTCGGCACGCTCCGTCATCGTCGTCGGTCCTGAGCTACAGATGCATGAGTGCGGTCTGCCTAAGGATATGGCAGCTGAGCTCTACAAGCCCTTTATCATCCGCAAGCTCATCGAGCGTGGTGTCGTCAAGACCGTCAAGAGCGCCAAGCGTATCGTAGATCGTCGTGACAACGTCATCTGGGAGATCCTTGAGAACGTCATGAAGGGGCACCCCGTACTACTCAACCGTGCTCCGACGCTACACCGTCTAGGTATACAAGCCTTCCAGCCCAAGATGATCGAGGGCAAAGCTATCCAGCTACACCCCTTGGCTTGTACCGCTTTCAACGCTGACTTCGATGGTGACCAGATGGCTGTGCACCTACCCCTAGGCAACGAAGCTATCCTCGAGGCACAGCTACTCATGCTCGCCTCACACAATATCCTCAACCCCGCCAATGGTGCACCTATCACCGTTCCCTCTCAGGATATGGTCTTGGGACTCTACTACATCACCAAGATCCGCAAGGGGGTCAAGGGTAGCGGACTCACCTTCTATGGTGTCGAGGAGGCTCGGATTGCGTACAACGAGGGCAAGCTAGACATTCACGCACCGATCAACGTACGCATTGACAACGTCCTCGAGGACGGTCAGCTCGTCAGCAAGATCATCGAGACCTCTATGGGACGTATCATGGTCAATGAAAACGTCCCCACCGAGGTCGGTTACATCAACGAGACCCTGGGTAAGGGCGCTCTCCGCTCTATCATCTCCAATGTGATCAAGGTGTGTGGCTTTGCCAAGACCGCACAGTTCCTAGACAAGATCAAGAACCTCGGATACTACATGGCATTCAAGGGTGGTCTCTCCTTCCGTCTGCAAGACGTCGTCATTCCTAAGGACAAGGAGAAGCTCGTCGCTGAGGGCAATGAGCGTGTCGAGGAGATCTTTGCACAGTACAACGAGGGCTTTATCACCAATACCGAGCGATACAACCAGATCATCGACACGTGGAGTAACGTCTCTAACAAGATCACCGCTTCACTGATGAGACAGCTAGCTCAAGACGATGAGGGCTTCAACAACATCTTCATGATGATGGACTCAGGAGCTCGTGGTTCGAAGGAGCAGATTCGTCAGCTCGCTGGCATCCGTGGTCTGATGGCTAAGCCTCAGAAGAGTGGTTCAGGTGGCGGACAGGTCATTGAGAACCCTATTCTCTCCAACTTCAAGGAGGGTCTCTCCGTGCTGGAGTACTTTATCTCCTCACACGGTGCTCGTAAGGGTCTGGCCGATACCGCACTTAAGACGGCTGATGCGGGTTATCTGACACGTCGTCTCGTGGATGTATCGCACGATGTCGTCATCTCTGAGGAGGACTGCGGCACACTGCGAGGCATCGAGATGGCTGACGTGATGAAGAATAGTACCGTCGTCGCCACCCTCGGTGAGCGCATCCTCGGTCGTACATCCGTCCATGACATCAAGCACCCCGAGACTGGCGAGTATATCGTACGTGCGGGTGAGGAGATCAACGAGGTAGCTGTAGCTGCCATCACCGCGGCTGGTATCGAGACTGTCGAGGTACGCTCGGTACTCACCTGCGAAACGAAAAACGGTGTCTGCGCCAAGTGCTACGGTCGCAACCTCGCTACCAACAAGCTCGTACAGCGCGGCGAGGTGGTCGGTGTCATCGCAGCGCAAGCTATCGGTGAGCCGGGTACGCAGCTGACGCTACGAACCTTCCACGCTGGTGGTACAGCAAGCAACCAAGAGACCGATGCTACCGTACGTGCACGATTCTCTGGAACTATCGAGTACTCAGACATCCGCTACGTAGACGTGGAGCGTGCTGGACGAGACGGCAATATGCGACCCGCACACATCGTGGTCAACCGTACCGCCGAGCTACGCATTCTAGACCCCAAGACGGGTGTCATACTGCAGCACGAGTTGGTACCCTATGCCAGCACCATTTTCTTTGCAAACGGAGCTACCGTCAGCAAGGACGATACGCTACTCAACTTTGACCCACACAATACGGCACTCGTCTCCGAGTTCTCAGGTCGTCTTGTCTTCGAGAATCTTGTTGAGAAGGTCACCTTCGAGTACGAGACCGACGAGAGTGCTTCACACAAGGAGATAGTCATCATCCGCAAGCAAGGTGTCAAGAACAACCTCATCCCGACAGCTCAGATACTAGACGAGCAGGGCAATGTACTTCGCTCGTACAACCTCCCCGTCGGTGCTCACCTAGTCAAGGAGGATGGCGATATGATCACACAGGGCGACATCATCACCAAGACACCTCGCGCTATCTCTGGTGCAGGTGATATCACGGGTGGTCTACCACGTGTTCAGGAGCTCTTTGAGGCGCGCAACCCTTCGAGTCCTGCTGTCGTAGCAGAGATCGATGGTACCATCGACTTCGCTGGCGTCAAGCGTGGCAATCAGGAGATCTCCATCACCTCTCGTCTAGGTGAGATCCGTAAGTACTTCGTACCACTTACGAAGCAGATCCTCGTACAGCCTGGCGACTATGTACGTGCAGGTATGCCCCTCTCCGAGGGTGCTATCACGCCAGCAGACATCCTCGCCATCCAGGGTCCCACGGCCGTACAGGAGTACATCGTCAACGAGGTGCAGGACGTCTATCGTCTACAAGGTGTGAAGATCAATGATAAGCACTTTGAGGTGATCGTCCGCCAGATGATGCGCAAGGTACAGGTCATCGACCCAGGAGATACCCTCCTGATGCCTCAGCAGATTGTAGACAAAAACGATGCTACCGAGGAGAACGACAAGCTATGGGGTATGAAGGTCATCACCGATGCAGGTGACTCCACCACCATGAAGCCTGGACAGATCATCTCGAGCCGTAAGCTACGTGATGAGAATAGCTCGCTCAAGCGTCGTGACCTCAAGCCCGCTGTAGCACGAGATGCGATGCCTGCCACGACCAATCAGATCCTACAGGGTATCACAAAGGCTGCGCTACAGACGCGAGGCTTCATTTCAGCGGCTTCCTTCCAGGAGACCTCCAAGGTACTCAACGATGCGGCCATCTCGGGCAAGGCTGACAAGCTCGAGGGCATCAAGGAGAATGTCATCTGTGGTCACCTCATCCCCGCAGGTACAGGTCTACCCGAGTATGACAAGCTCCTCGTCATGTCGCAGAAGGAGCATGACGAGATCGAGGCACAGAGCCGTCAGACTGGATCTGACGCCAGCTACCGCGCTAAGAAGATCGACGAGGAGAAGACCTCCGAGACCGCTCCCGCTAAGTAACAACTGCCTCACAGAGTAGCTCGTATAGTAGCTCTAAAGCAAAGATTATCTCAGGAGTACCCTATATAGTCTCCTCATAGATATAAGCAACGAAAAGGAAGGCTCGCCCCACAGGTCCACACGACCTCATGAGGCGAGCCTTCCTTTTGTTGTGCCCCTTCGCCAGCAAGAGTGCCAGCCTCCACCCGTTGCTAATTGTAAATTATTAGTATCTTTACCGCAGTATTCACCCTATCACGTACACTCATCTGTTATGCAAAACCCTAACAACTTGTCCAAATCTATGAGAACTAGCTATATAGCTATAGTTCTATTCCTCGTGTCCTCCTTATGTATGCAGGCACAACAAAATATGTCGACTGACTTCAACGGTCTAACCCTAACGATAAGACCGTTTTATTCTGACTATGTCGCAAAAATGAATGAAAACCCAGATGACACATGGTGTGCGAACCCATATCTTCACTGTCAATTTATTGAGACTATCCCAAGCTCTCTTATTACGCCAGCAGACACCTTCTTTATTGATCAGGCTCCTGTTAAGATGCTCCCTTATGTTTGGACACAAACTGTAGCAGGAGTACTCCTTTTGTCCTATATTCAAGCAGAATATGTACGAGAGTTTAATCTCGAAAAGTTCCTTGTAGCTCCGGCAATTCGATGGAAAGAGAATAAGAACTTTTCCGATCGGGCAGTCCTTAGATATTCTTATTTGCCTCCTTTTCAGATAAGAATGGACGACGAATACTATAGTCCAACGTACTTTCTAATGCCGGAAGAATTGAATTATTTCTTTTCTCGGAAAGGCGAGCCTCAGGATTCATTGCGTATCACAGTGGATGCTTCTGATGCGTTGTTTTACACGCGATCCGATAGACCACTGGTTCCCGATCCAATAGATCCCGCCTTGAAAAGAATTGATTGTACCGTATCTACAGCTCCATCTATCTTTTTCTTATATCGTCCTGCTTTTCTTCATAAAGAAAAGACTATTGAGGGGATTGATATTGACGTCCTCTTCCAGCATCTCGATAAGTTGCACATACTCACAAATGAAAGTGGAATCAAGCTGGAGCTGGAGCTCCTCCCTCTTAAGGACACAGCACCCATAGACAGTGCTATATGTCGACTCCAGCAAATTGTTCCTCCATTGGATAAGCTCACGAAGCCATTGGAGTCCTCCCCCACAAAGGTGGATTTAATTGTCTCCCATATGGTTCAGTCGTGGGATGGCTGGGGGTTTGTATATGGAAAAGCTTTCCCAGATACCGAAAACAAGGTCCTGCTGGTTGATCCTGATGATTATTACTCTCGTGTATTAACGCATGAGATGACACACCTATTTCTCCCTTCTGTGAAGCCTGATCAAGCTTCCTGGATGTCCTCCGTAGATAAATACATGCTAAACGAAGCGCTTGTGGAGTATGTCGCCTGCGTCATTCACAAGGAATATACAGGAGAAAGCTATTGGGAGGAGAAGGAACGTTATGTCTCGGAAAATGTGGATAGCACAATGTTGAATGACGTATCGCAAATAGAGGAGGTTACTTACACTGGGGAAGACAGCAATAGTAGCTATTGGCTATACTACACCTATATTCCTCACTGCATTCATCAGAAAGCATTGGTGAGTGGTGGAGATTGGGCAGTAGCAGAGCGTATTATCTCTATCTACAAACGAGGTCTAGAGTCTAATTGGGACGAAGGCACTATGCGCCCCATCTTAAATCAGTTCAAAGAGGACTTCGGCATTCGTTTTTGAGCAGTAAAATAAGCCCAAAGGCAATTCTACATACTCGCCGCTAAGAAGTATGGCTGGACGAGTAACGATTTGTAGGGACGTACGGCTCGTGCGTCCGTTGTAGTACAGGAATACGAACATTGCTATCAAAGCATTGACACTGTAACCTTTGACACAACGGACGCACTCCCGCTAGACACTGTCCGAGCGTCCCTACATCTCGCTACTCGTCTCGTTGTCGGACAATAATAAGACGAGTGCAGGTGACGAAGGAAGCGACCGCTTGCGGTCGGACGTATCATAGCCCCCAGTCGAAGGAGCAAAGCTTCGAACGACTGGGGGGCATAGGGGCGTACAAGGTGGGACGACCTCCCCTAGCGGGAGGTCGGACTGGAGGTTGTAAATTCGTCTAGTCCGACCCACAAGGGGTCGATAAATCAGGCGGCGTCTAGCGTCCGTGGGTCGTTCGGGGCTTTGCCCCTTCGATCCACGGCTATGATTCGTCGGACCTCTCACTATCATGATACTGGTGTTACAGCGTCTGATGGCTGGACTTTTCGTGTTGATGTGGTTTGTGTAGGGGCGGACCTGCGTGTCCGCCCATGGGGCATACTCCGCTTCGACGAGGACAGGCGGACACGCAGGTCCGCCCCTACAAAGGGTTACACGTCCCAGCGGGTTACTTGATTTGCGAAATCGAGTGTTAGTCTCTCCTTCTCACAAGTTATGAGTACCTTTACTTCAGTATTCACTCTATCAAGTGCATTCACCCATCAATCACACAAAGTCCTACCACTATGACGAGTAGATTTGTCCCCTATTTACTGAGATCGTTATGTCTATGTCTGTTAGCGTTCAATACTTACGCCCAAGACATTCTCACATTTGCAAACAGCCCCAGCCAAGATACTCTAACCGAGGAGAATGCCACTCAAAGGGATCTACAAGTACTTGGTAAACTTCTAAAGGAGAGTCACCCCAAAATGCTTGAGGAGGGCTTTGCGATTAGTCTGGATAGTGAACTAACTAAGTTTTATCAGCTAGCCAAGCATGTCGATACCCCTTCCGATTCGTACCTCCTTCTTCAGCAATTTACGAGTTTGATGGGTGACGGTCACACTACGCTGACTCTTGACACCGCTCTGTTTAAGACTTACTACCCAATTAGGCTAGGAATCGAAGAGTACCCTACGGTGCGTCTCATGACAGCCCCTAAGACCCTTCAGAGCTATGTCGGAAAGGAGATTAAGTCCATCTGTGACATCCCCATCCTAGATGTTGTCGATACGCTCAGACGCTATATTAGTGCGGACAATGTGCAGTACTCGCTCTCGCAAGTAAGTGCTTTAGGTTCATTCTGTATCTATTGGAGATCTCTAGGCTTGGATACTTTGAAAGTTACATTTGCTGATATGGACTCCATCTTTATCTCGCCCATATCTGTGAGTGATAGAGTGGAGTTGTATAGCAGTCCAAATGCGAAACATTACAGCACGCTTACTGCTCCACGCAAAGCTCTGTACTGGTATGACGTGATGGCAGCTCCAGGAGTTGCTTACCTCCAGATGAACGCTATGAAAGACTATCAGTCTGAGTATAGTCGCATTACTAGTTCTAAGCCAAGTGGCTATAAACTAACCCCTCAAGAGGAGGCATACCTATCCTCTCTACCTCGTTTTTCGGACTTTATTGATCAGATGTTTCAAAAGATGGACTCGCTTCATACGCACACACTGATCATAGATCTCCGCTACAATTCAGGAGGAAATAGCATGCTTGGCGATATGCTACTTCAGTATTTACCTTCGCAAAGAGAGGACGCATCACACTATACATATCAGCTACGAGTGTCTGAGTTGTGGAGGAGGAACTACCCCTCCGTGTCCGAGAGGATTCCGAAAGCGTACTCTGGGAAGATGATCGATGGAAAGACTTTTAGTGACTTGATCCTTACAGATGGTCAAAGTCAAATATCACGCGATCAGAGCCACACTCCTCGACGAACTTTTAAGGGAGACGTCTACATATTCGTTGGAGAGAAGACCTTCAGTAGTGCTGGGGTGCTCGCAACTGTAGCACAGGATGCAGGGGTGGCCCTTATCCTTGAAGATGCAAGTTCACCTTGTGCCTTTGCTCCTTGTCACTATGGAGATGTAATCGGATTCACGCTACCCAATAGTGGCTTTAAGGGTTATACTAGCAGCAAGTCTTTTGTGCGTCCAGATCAGACAAGATGTGGAGAGAAGAGACTTGTTCCCGATAGATCTATTCCTCAGACTAAGGATACGACCCAGCTTGGAGCGGATCCGCTGTGGGAATATGTCATCAAAACAACATCAGAGACAAAAGAATAGAGCCTACGATGCGCTCGCTCTCATTTCGAGCTCGCTCTTACGGGACGATCACCTTGCTATTGTCCACGATATAGACGCCTTGCGGTAGATCACGCATCGCCTCACTGTAGTCATCAGCAATGCGCACGACCTCGCCCGACATGGTGTAGACGATGTGACGACCAGCGGTCGGCACTACGGGCGCAATGGCTTTAGGAGTAGCTGGCAGGTGATTATCAAACCAGTCTACATTCCGCCGAAGAGCAGTCGTAAGCTCCTCCGCTGCGCTGTGCAGAGGCTTGAAGTCGCCCTTAGACCAGCGCTGCTTGTCCCGCTGATAAGCCTCCTCATAAGGGGCAAAGCAACTCTCCAAGTAGCGCATCCACTCATCAGAAAGCACGGGGTGCACCTCTTTCCACACCTTGCAGACGGCTGAGCTAAAGTCTTCATCCTTAAGCAACTCCCCGATCCAGTGAGGCGCAAAGGCGTAGTGTACCTTCATCCTAAAGGTGTAGTCCGTCTTCTCCCGATTCATACAGGTGAGGTCCCAGATAGGGCCTGCCACCCACTTGCTCCCCTCGCCCTGATCTTTGTGTAGGTAAAAGCTCCCGTGGAAGCCATCGGGATTGTCCATAACCTCCTGAATGATGAAAAAGCGAGCCATCGCATCGACATCGAGGCGATCCTTCCAGCGGCTAGTCGCTTTGTTCGGAGCATAGATATCATCGTTGAGTCCCTTAAACTCATCAGTCAGCCAATCCCGCTGTGCCGTCGAGAGCACCTTCGGTGAGTGGTAAGTGATGTTGATGATCCAGCGGTCATTCTCTCTAAAGCTAATTTGGTTCTGCTCCTTATAGTTGTCCACCTCTACCAGCCAGCCACCCGGGATGGTCGCTGCATCTTCGTTATTGTCTGGCTGCTCGTAGATGTTGACACGATTCTTCCCGATCCGTATCGTCTCCGTCAACAAGTAGAGACCGATATAGTCGCCATTGAGCACCACCTCAATAGGCTTTGTAGAGGGCGTCCAAGCCATCCCCATCAGCTCGCCTAGCTTCATGCCAGCCATCGTCGGTGGCCAAAACTTCAGGAGTGCCCAGTGCTTATTCTTCGGCATACCCATGAGTGACAGCTTCTCGTCCAGCTTGAGCTTATAGGGCTTCTTGTCCCCCTTCCACGAGGAGTGGCCTCTGCCACGAATGTTCATCCCTAGGGGCTCTACGGCAGTGCCTAGACTCACCTTCCCAGCGGGGTCGGTAATGTAAAACGTAGCTCGCTTGTACTCTTTCTTCGTGATGATAGGCTTGCCATCGGCCGTGGTGATATACATGATGGGGATAGTCTGTGACGGCTCCACCACAGCATCGGAGGGCAGCTCCGCATCACCCTGCCCACGACAGGGCAGTAGTGCCGTAAGCATCACGCTCAGCGTCAGCAGGATCACTGTACCAATCGAATTGCGTCTCATAGCTTGATAACTTATAGTTGACTGTGAAGAGGGTCCCCTAAGAGAACCACGACTCTACCTTGCGAAACGCTAGGTAGAAGGCATCTAGCGTGAAGGTGCAAAACAGCGCAATCGGCACAAAGCAAAAGAGGTATCTCTTCGCAGAGTAAGCAATCACGTTGTCTATCGAATCCCAAGAGTAGTTGATATGGTAGAGTAGCAGACCGTACAGTAACAAAGGCAATACGAAGGCCATAGTCACTTGCCCTAGACGCCCCCAGTGCTTACGCTTTATCATGACCGGTAGACTGGCGAGCAGCGATATCAGCAACAACAAGAAGCTCCAGCCGTAGAGCTGCGTATTGGTCAGATGCCCCCACAAGCCCTTGACGATCAGACTGGCTTTATCGCCATCACGTAGGAGCGAGGTGATGACAATACTCTCTGAGGACATGCCTGTCCACTTTTGATGCAGGAACCAGCAGCACATGGGGAGGAGTATGATCATCCCCCAACCAATGAGGTACCACCACTTCAGTCGCTTGGCACAAACTGGGTATAACAAGTAAAGCCCCATCGCCATCGGAAATACAATCCCGTCATACCGAGTCAAGATACTACCCAAGAGTAGCACGCCACTCACCCAGAGGAGTCCGTAGTCAGCAGTCGGTTTGTCGCGAGAGCAACTTTTCAGAGCATAGATCACACCAAGTGAGGCGTAGATCGCATGGATCACATTGGTTGCCGAGAGGGACGAGAAGGCTATCATCTCTGGCGTGATAAGGACGAAAAAGGTTGCGATGATGGCACCCGTACTCCCCACCACATCTCGTAGCACACCGTAAAACGAGATCAAGAAAAAAAGAAAGAACAGCCCAGGGATCAGCTTAGAAGTCTCAGCCCCCAGCATATAGACTATGCTATAAGAGAGTTGTACCAGCGGAGCGTAGGTGATGTAGCTACCCGCATTGTGGATCAGCGGATTCTCCTCAGGACTAAAGACAGAGAGACCACACATCGTGTGCTCTTGCGCAATGAGGTAGCCCAAAGAGTCAAAGCCAGCAAGGCTATCCCTATCAAAGGTGGGGAAGAACATACACTTCCTAAAGTTCATCACCTCGATGACCACCACAAGGACGAAGAAGATAAGCCACACAATGTTGATCTTGCCCAACCACCCCTTTAGCGTAGCCCGCGAAGGCAAGCTGGCGGTGAGCCTTTTGCTCTTATATAGGAGCAGTAAGCCCGCTACCAGCACGAGGAGCAGACCCACGACGACCCATACGAGCGAGAGCCTCTGACGCAGTAGATCTTGTAGCATCATAAGCCCGACGGCAAGCAACATGCCGACGGGAAACGATAGCCCGACGAGTTCGACACGACTGAGCGAACCTCTCCCTACCACACTCAAGAGAGTCACTCCAGACAAGCACAGCAATATGACGAATAGTATAATGGATAGCATAGCACAAGGAGGTTATTGGATAGAGTCGTTTGTTAGAGGCACGATCGCAACTTCGATGGATGGCGGAAGCGCACCAGCCGGGAACATCTCACGTCCCCCCTCGCCCACGATCAAGACATGCGTTGGCACCCGATGATTGATCTGATACTCTTCACAGGTCACGACTTGCCGTGGATAGAGGAAGCGCATCGCCCAGAGCTTATTCCACGGCTCTCCGGCTATTTCCTCTTGCTGAAAGTACTTAGCCGCAGGAATATAGATGATCGCATCCTCAGGGGTCTTGTCACGCACATACTTGTACACAGCGTAACCGTTGCCAAGCTTCATCTGGTAGCGATCGCTCAGCGAGGACTCTTTGTACTCGCTTGCCACCTTCCAGTTGCGTCGTAGCATAGACCAGACGAACTGATACCCCTTCTGCTCAAAAGTGTAGGAGATCAGTAGCACCGCAATACACCCTCCGAGAAGGTTACAAAGGACCTTACTTACTTTCATGAGACTTCTTCTTAAATCGATATTTAAGTAGCGTAGAGATGGCCGTAATGCCATCGCGCCAAGAGATCTTCTTCCCCTCATCCACCGACCTCGGGAAGTAAGATATAGGGATCTCCTCAATCTTTATTCCTCGCAAAGCTGCCTTTGCGGTCACTTCGGGACAGAACTCAAAGCCCTCACACTCCAGATCGAACGACACTAGCAGCTCCCTTTTGAAAAGCTTATAGCAAGTCGGTTCGTCCGTAAGACGCTGCCCGTATAGCAGGTTGGTAACCTTCGTGACGAGTTGTCCACCAAGGTAGAAAGAGGTCGGGAAGCGCCCTTTGCGATGCGCTACAGAATACAAGTAGCGACTCCCGTATAGGACGGGCAAATCAGACTCTATGGCATAGCTCAGCATCTTGAAGATGTCATTGGGGTCATACTCTAGGTCCGCATCGTGGATAATAACATATTCACCCGCACACAGAGGCAAGCCCTGTCGTATGGCATACCCCTTTCCCCGATTGACCTCATAGCGGAGTACTTGGTAGTTGCCATCGGCAAACCTGGCCTTCAGGACTTCATTAGCAATCGCTGTGGTATCATCAGCTGATCCGTCATCGACGACAATCAGCTGACAGTTTTGCTGGGACGCTCGTATGGCTTCGATACATCTCTCTAGAGATAAGCCGATAGTCCCAGCTTCATTATAAGCTGGGACTATTATAGAGAGAGAGTCTATGCTCTGCATAATTATATTAGAATAATGTATTAGTCGCTTCCTATTATGGGAGCTAAGATACAAATAATAACTCTATCCACCAATGGTTTGACTTAGGCTCGCAGGGCTGACGCATTATAATCGCTCAGGAGCGATAAGCAAGGACTACTAGATGTGCTCATTATAATCTAATGTGTCGGCATATACAATGTGTCACCACTGCCCTCTAACCTCTAACCTCCAACCTCCATTTACATATCTTTACGGGGAAATTCGTCCGATCCCCTCCTTTCTCGAATATCCACGTGGGAAATCTCAAATCTCCACGTGGATATTTTTCTTTTTCCACGTGGGGACGTTTTGATTCTTCCGAAGTTTCATTTCATTCTTCCGAAGTTTCATTTCATTCCTCCGAGGAATTTTTCATTCTCCACGTGGAGATTTCGAAATATCCACGTGAAAATCACTTTTCCCCGACACGACACCGTTTTGATATGTAGTCAATTCTAAATTATCGTAACAAGCCGACGTCAAATTTGCCCAGCTAGAGATGACGCATCATAATCGCTCTGTCAGGAGCTACACATGAGCGACAAGCGAGGAGTGGAGAGGTCCATGAGCTCATTGTATATAATGCGTTAGCGGGTGGAATGTACGCAGCCCTGTAGGAATATCAGGGCTGACGCATTATAAATGACAAGCTGATTGTGATCTTAAGAGGGAGAATGAAAGGCCTAAAAAGTGAACTCAATATAGTCGCAAAAACTCTTCATTTTTCTCTTCAAAAAGCTTGTCCATGTCGTAGGTTTTTCGTACCTTTATAACTGATAATCAATACAATGAGTAATCTCTATGAGCATATTCAATCAGCTTCTAATGGTCGAAGATCCACGCATAAATCGATGCAAAAAGTTCCCCCTAGGATACATCCTTACGACGGTATTCACAGCTACTCTCTCTGGCTGCTCCTCTTGGTACGAAATAGAAGACTATGCAGAGGAGTACAAGGTTGATCTGGAGGCTCTATATGAGCGTATATCAGGAGAGTCGAGCTCTTGGGGAGTCCCCTCTCACGACACGCTCAATCGGGCTATCAGTCTTCTTGATCCCAATCAGATAGAGCTAGTCTACAAAGCCTTCCTGGAGGAAAGCTTTGAGATAACAACGGGCAAGCACATCTGTCTAGATGGTAAGACGATGCGAGGCGTTAAGAAGCTAGACTTCGATGCCGACAGCCATTGCGTTACAGCCTTTGACCCTCAGCAGCAAGCTTCATTGGCTCAGGTATATATCTCCACTAAGTCTAATGAAATCAATGCCATCAAAGAAATTCTCAAGGCTCTAGATCTGCGAGACACCGTCATCACTATTGACGCTATCGGCACTCAAACCGATATAGCAACCGCAGTGGTCGGGAAGGGTGGTGACTACCTACTCCAAGTTAAAGATAATCAGAAACTAACGAAGGAAGAGATGCAAAGTTTCTTTTGTCCCCTCTACGATGCTCATATCGTGCATCAAGAGCAGAAAGACTTTGGTCACGGGCGAATAGAAACACGCACGATGAGTAGCATCGTAAACCCTTTATCTCTAGATCCAGACTCGACTTTAGACAAATGGAAAGGGCTGAAAAGTATCCATATGATGACAAGAGTACGGACGGACAAGAAGACAGATAAGTCCAGCACCGAAACCACCTTCTATATTTCTAGCCTGACAGACGGAGCGGAGATCTTCAAATTAATACGTGAGCATTGGGCTGTGGAAAACAAGCTACACTATATGCTGGATATGCTTTTTAGAGAGGACTACTCTACCAAGAGAGCCCGCAACGCAGCTCAGAACATGAACATTATAAACAAGATAAACCTGACTATCATTCAACGGCTTAAAGACAAGCTCAAAGGCACATCAACGCTACGCCTGAGGAAAAAGCTTGCACGAATGACTCCAGAGGAAATCTTCGAAATGGAATTATAATGCGTCAGCCCTGGTAGGAATATCGGGATTTTGCCCCATTCGATTCTTTTTTGTATCTTAGTGGAGGAGCTGAGAGGTGTTCAGCTTCTTTGTTTCATCCCCCCCCTATTAACCCGAAAACGTATGAAAAGAAACTTATTTGCAATAACCCTGCTCGTACTTAGTATGCTTCTTCTGGTCGCTTGTAATCAAGACAGCGGTCTAAAGCATAGTGAGCCAAATACGAAGAGTATCAATAGTCTCACAGCTCTCTACCCTAGTGCCACCGATGTAACCTGGCGCGTCAAGGGACAGTACGACATAGCTTCTTTCAAGCTACCAGCCTCTGCTCCCCGACAAGCGGGCACATCTCAAGGTGACAACGAGATTGACATGGAGGCGTGGTTTGTCTCACAAGACGGCTCGTGGCGCATGTCCAAGGAGAGCGAGATGGACTTTGATCAGCTACCCGAAGCAGTGCAAAAGGCCTTTAAGCAGAGCATCTATGCCGAGTGGAAGGTAGACGATGTCGTACGCCTCGAGCGCGAGGGCGCCGAGACGCTCTATGTCATCGAGGTGGAGCAAGGCAATCAGGAGATGCATCTCTTCTATAGCGTTGACGGCATTCTCGTACGTGCAGAGGCAGACCTAGACGACGACTACGAGGGTCAAATCGTAGCTTCTGTGCCAAGCTTTGTACAGGCGTTCCTCCAGAAAACCTATCCCGATGCGCGCATCATAGAGATTGATGAGAAGGATGGCATGATCGAGGTAGAGATCTTAGATGGTCGCATACAGCGTGAGATCCTCTTCCAGCAGGACGGCACGTGGGTCTCCACATGTACAGAAGACATCTTACTATCAGAGGTACCTGAGGCAGTACTCACGGCATTCAAGAACTCTGAGTATGCCAACTACACGATTGACGAGATCGAGCACTTTATCACCCCTGACAAGGAGTTTTACCGCTTTGAGCTGGAGCTCAAGGGCGCGAAGGATATCAAGATTGATATTACCCTAGCGGGAGAGATCTCCATCGCTCCAAGTAAGGATCAGGACAATCATAATGACTCAAAAAGCTATAACCTGCCAGATGCAGTGCGACAGATCATTGAGTCAAAGTATCCTGGTGCCCAAATCAAAGATGTAGACTATGAGAATGGGCTGCTAGAGGTAGAGATCATCCATGAGGGTCGTGACAAGGAGGTATACTTCACAGACAGCAGCGTCTGGAGCTACACCAGCTGGGAGCTTTCCAAGCAGGAGGTACCTGCAGCGGTGCTGGATGCGCTAACCAAGGCTTACCCCAACGACGTTATTGATGATGACATTCACTTTGTTGAGACGCCACAAGGACAGTACTACGCCTTCGAGCTAGAGCGTGGCAACGACATTGAGGTCTTCATCACTCCAGCGGGCGAGATCGTGGATAGCCCTATACCAGGCATCAAGCTCTAATCACGCATCCTGCTACACCTCTCTCTCCGAGGTAGCAGACACAGCAAAGAGAGTAAATTGGTCTGTATGTAGCAGCAGGTCATCTCTATATCAGGCTAGTCATAAGATTTGCTGATAAAACGAAGCAGTCCCGCAAGGCGTCTACAGCGATGTAGTGCTCCCTGCGGGACTGCTTTATTGAGACTGTCGCATAAAGGCGAATCGCTGTGTTGCTTTCGGGATTCGGCTTCGGTCACATACGGATGTATGCTCCCTTCAGACCTCACCCTCAGCGCCTTGCGCTTCATCCTTTCTGCAAAGTCTAGACAATCTTGCAAGCAAGATTATGAGACTGCTAACTTTTGCAACAGTCTCTTATTTGTGTTTGTGCGAAGCTACTGCTCGGCAGCGACCCAAGCGACACCGACCGTCTCGATGCCCGCTAGCGTTGCCTGCCCCGTCGCTTGCCTTAGCTCGATGGTGTAGAGCCCTGGGTGAGGAGGGGGCAGCGAGGTGTTGACCTTATATAGTCGCTGACGTAGCGCATAGCCCTCACCAGCCCATACGCCTGGCTGCTCGGCGAGGAGTAGTGTCACGGAGGTCGTAGCACGCCACCCTAGAGCGGAGCGGAGCTCGATGGTGAGCGGTAGAGCGGTGTATGCGTAGCGGCTGTTGTACCGCACGTAGAGGTAGAGCGTGTGGGGCGTCCGCGACTGCTCGACGAAGCTGTCGAAGGTGACCCGATGCTCTGCAGACCATACAGCTTGTGGTAGCTCCGCAGTCTGCATCTGCTCCTGATAAGCTACATAGTGGCAAGAGTCAAGCGTCAGGACGGCTAGCAAAACTAGCCCCCCTAGGATGCACCCTCTGCAGGCTCTGCTCATAGCTGCAACAGATCTAGTCGTGGTGGATTACTCCTCCTGAGGCTTCGTGCGTGGACGGCGACGATGACCACCCGCCTGAGGCTTGCGTCTCGGCTTGCGATCGGGCTGCGTGGCACCCTCCTCGTGCGAATCGGCTCTCTCTGGGCCCTCTTCGGCTGCGTTGGTAGGCTCCTCGCTACGATCACTCGTAGGGTTGCCATCCTTCGCTCTAGGCGCATCGGTGTTGCTGCGCGCTCTCTTTCTATTTGTCTTGCGACGCTTACGCTTCTTCGGCTGGTCAAAGCGATTGATCGCATTGTCAAAGAGTATGTCCTTAGGCTTCTTCGGAGCCTCCTGCTGGTCAGAGAGTGTCTCTGGTGTCTCGCCACGCTGGTTCATCTCTATGATCTCCTTAGCCCGCTCTACGGATATGGTCTCAGGCTCTTCGAGACTCTTAGGCGCCAGGCTATAAGTGATCTCGCCCGCTAGGAGGTCGCACTTGTTAAAGTAGTAAGTGCCGCTCTCTGTCTCTAGGGGCGTACGACTCGAGGGGAAGGCTTTCTTTGCCTCCATATAGACGTCCACCTCGTAGTTGGTACAGCACTTGAGCTTGCCACACTGACCGGTGAGCTTGAGCGAGTTTTGGGCTAAGTTCTGAAAGCGTGCCGCAGCTGTACTGACGGAGTTAAAGCGTGAGAGCCAGGTAGCGCAGCAGAGAGCTCGACCACAAGGACCGATCCCCCCGATACGCCCCGCCTCCTGTCTAGCCCCTATCTGGCGCATCTCCACACGTATGTGGAAGGCGTCCGCCAGGAGCCGTATCAGCTTGCGAAAGTCTACTCGCTGATCCGCTATGTAGTAGAATATGGCGCGCGTCCCGTCAGCCTGATACTCCACATCGCCGATCTTCATATCTAGTCCTAGCGAAGTGGCTATCTCGCGCGACTCGATCATCGTCGGGTGCTCGCGTAGCTTAGCCGCACGATAGTGATCCATATCGGCAGGACGAGCTTTGCGGTAGATGGCCTTCGCATTGTCCACATACTGCTCGTCATGGTTGGCCCGTATCTTAGTAGAGACGAGCGTCCCCGTGAGAGCTACCATGCCGACATCGTAGCCGCCGCTATCAGCCTCGACAACCACATAGTCACCTCGCTCGAGGTCGAGATGATCCACGTTGCGGTAGTAGTTCTTACGCGTATTCTTGAACTGTACCTCGACGATCTCCTGCTGCTGTACGCCATCTGGCAGATCAGCTAGCCAGTCAAAGGTCGAGAGCTTGCAACAGCGTGACCCTAGGCCTTTGCATCGAGGACAGTCTATCTTATCTAGTAGGTCTGGTTTGTATTCCATCAATTAGTTTCAAAAAAGGGGAGGAGGGAGGAAATTACTTCTTCTTTCGTCCAGTCACCCGCTCGAGCGAGTCAAAGCCCTGTCCATATACGCCATGCACCGTAGACTCGGAGATAAAGGCGTCGGGGTCTACCGAGTTGACCACTTGGTAGAGGCCTCCGCGCAGGCTCTTGCGTATGGTCACCAGCACCACGTGCATCTCTTGGTGACTATAGCCGCCCTCGCCGTGGAGTATGGTGCAGCCATGTCCTAGACGACGGGTGATAGCCTCGCTGAGCTGCTCGTACTTGGTGCTGACGATGAGTAGCTGCACAGACTGCTTGTTGGCCTCCATGATGTAGTCCAGCATCTGCCCTACGATCGTGATCTCGATAAAGGAGAAAGCGAGCTTGCCTAAAGCCGTACCCCAGCTGTACTGAGGTCCGAAGAAGTGGCTCACCACGGCACCCGTCGTGACGATGATCGCATCCATAAAGATCATGGCACGTCCCAGAGAGAGCGTGCTGTACTTATTGATGATAGCCACGATTATGTCGGTACCACCAGTACTACCATTGGCAGAGAAGACAATACCTAGTCCAGCACCACAGAGCCCAGCACCAACGATCAGAGCGACAAATGGCTCGTCGGGAGCCAAGAGCGGCCCGAAGTTGGGGAGTGTACTGGTCAGCCAGGTGGGCAGATTGTGATACACCTCTAGTCCCTGTCCCACCATGGGGGTAAAGAGTGCTTGTCCCACTGGGATCGTGGCGGTAAGCATCAGGACGGCGATAATCGTCTTCATTGAGAAGCGCCACCCCAAGATCCATATAGAGAGGAGTAGCAAGCCGACATTGATAATGTTGTAAGGCATGCTAGCTGGGATATTCGTCGCCAGCTGAATGATCGTGGTCAGTCCAGCCAGTCCTCCCGAGGTGATGTCTTGTGAGAGGATGAAGGCTGTCCAGCCAAACGTGTAGACGACTACACCGGCGAAGATGAGTAGGACATCCTTTAGAAAGCGTGCAGACTTGCGTGGATCGGGATAGCGTAAAGGTCTTTCAGTAGTCATGAGTGACATGTTTATTACTTGGCGAAGGGGGAACACGTCCCTCGTCCGCCAAAGTCAGAAGTAACACAAAGGTAGCAAAAAAGAAGACTGACACAAAAAGAAGTCGATCCTTGAGGGGAATATTTGTAGCTTTGTATTTGTAAAAGTTGTTAACGAAGACGTCTTATGCTGGATCACCCACTCACCGCCCTGACCCCTGAAGAGGTCTACGATGCCTCCACGCTCGACTGCTACGCTTTCCGCCGTGGTGGTGACGTGCGTTGTGGCTTGTCGTTGGCACTGGGCAACATGGTCGCGGGCTTTGGCTTTGACCTGCAGGGAGTGCACTTTCACAATAGCGAGTGCGCCTACATCGCTGGCATGTTTTCGCTAGGCACCCCCGAGCATACCGCCATCGTGCGTCAGCTCGTCGCATGTGATGATGGCTGGGCGGCGAAGAAAAAGATCCGCAAGGCGCACGAGCAGGAGCGACGAGAGGACTGGCTCTCATTCAATGTCCCTTGGATGCACTACCTGGTCTGGCAGAAGTGCCTGACGAGCGAAGCTTTTCGCAAGCTCCTCCTCGCCTTCCCGCCAGAGGCGATGCTCCTCGAGGACAGCACCTACGCGACCAGTGCCACCGCCACCAAGTGGGGCATGCGCAATGCTGAGCTGAGAAAGCGTCTTACAGCGATGAAGCGCGAGCTTACAGCGCAGGGAATGAACAAAGCCTCCATAAAGCGTGAGCAGGACAAGATGAGACTGGGACCTTGGTCAACCATCGGCGAGTGGCGTGGGCAAAACCTCCTCGGCAAGATACTTATGAACTGTCGAGATGCTATGCTCCATGATGCAGAGCCGCTGATCGACTATGCTCCGCTGCGAGCCGCTCAGATACATCTCCTAGGGCGGGAGCTCACCTTCCCAACCCTCTGACCCGACGAAGCCTCCTCCTCGCCGAGCTGTGACGGGAGGGCAAAGAAAAAAGGTGATGGCCGAACGACTTCGACGATCACCTTGAGTCGGGATGAGAAGACTCGAACTTCCGACCTCCACGTCCCGAACGTGGCGCGCTACCAACTGTGCTACATCCCGAGAGAGACTACCGCCCCATAGGAGACTAATCCCTACTTGTGACTGCAAAGGTACTAAATAATGCGACACCACATACTGCCCTGCTTATCGCTAATTGAAATACTTGTACTTTTGTGGTACATCCTTGCAAGATCTGTGAGGAACCCCGCAAGAAATCAGCTACTAATCACATAACATAAGTAACATGAAACAGAAAACATTGCTTATCGCACTCATCGTTAGCCTCCTGAGCGTCTGTAGTCTAGAGGCACAGAGGACGGCGGGACGTCGTGAGGTCACTGGTACGCTCAGCCTATCGGCTGTTGCCATCGAAGGAGGAATTGGTGTCTTCAATGTACTAGTGAATCCCTCTATAGGTTGGTTCGTCAAGGACAACTTCTCCGTAGGAGCTACGATCCACTACGAGGGCACTGGTGAGCTAGGGGGACTCGGACTAGGGCCACAGGTTGCGTACTACTTCCCCTCTCAGAATAATTTGAACTTCTTTTTGAATGCCTTCGGAGGTCTCCAGATGATTCACTTCTCGGGCTACAACTTCGTCGGGGGTGCTGTCGGTGTCGGTGCTGGTCTCTCTTGCGCCATTACTCCACGTGTGGCATGGCGGTCTGGCGTTGACTACAAGATGGGCATCTACTCAGGGCCCAGCTTAATTCATCGCATAGGCCTGGACATGGGCTTTTCGGTCAACTTCTAGCGTCTAGAGAACACTCTCTGACCCGATCCAGCAGACGATACCCCTAGGAGGCTCAATCGCACTATCCCGCGGTTGAGCCTCCTTTTTTATCCATATCCGCTACACAATCATGCCCGCACACCACTTCTGAGCCCGCAATGTGAGACTTGCTCGACAAATGCTTGTAGCATAGTACTAAGCAATTACGTATATTTGCCTGTGAATAGTCCGAGTTACTCCTTCATTCACTGATTCTTATCAATAGGTAAGCTACCGACGACACCAACTTAAAAACAGATATAAGTCATGAAAACAGCTACGAAAACATTGCTCTGTGCCTTACTCCTGACATGGCCACTCTTGGCTACTGCTCAGACTCCTGGCGATAAGACACAGACCACCACCCCAACGATCGTGCTCACCACGGAGACTTCTGTCGGAGACACCATTTGGCTTTCCTTCGAGACAGACAACTGGGAGGATCCAATTATCGAGGGACTCAACCCTACGGGCGAATCAACCTTCGAAGGTAATCAGTATACGGTGACCTCGCCTACGATCAAGCTGACGGGGGAGATAACCGACCTAGGATGCAAAAAGATCAAGCTCACAGCAATAGATCTATCTGGCATCTCATGTCTACAAACGCTCAACTGCTCAGACAATCAGCTCACGGAGCTAAAGATAGGAGAAAACACGAACCTATCGGGACTCTACTGCCAGCAAAATAAGCTCCAGCAGCTGGACCTATCTAAATGTAAGGCTCTATACGAGGTTTACTGTTTTGACAACCAGCTTCAGAGCCTCAAGCTCGGAGAGAGTCACCCCTCCTTTACAATGCTCAAGGCGGCCAACAATCAGCTGACAGCTATCAATCTGAGTGGGTGTCCTAATGTAAAGGTTGTAGATCTAGGAAATAACAATCTAGAACACCTAAACCTAGCCAACAACGTAGCTATCACCTGGCTACTCGTAGCCAATAACAAGCTCACGGATATAGACCTCTCTGCACAGACCAAGCTCGTACGACTAGATTGCTACAAGAACGAGCTCTCCGCGCTAGACCTTTCTAAGCTTGAGCAGCTCACCGTACTAGCAGCTGAGAGTAATCAGCTACAAGAGATTGATGTGTCACACTGTCCTAAGCTACAGGTGATGTCTGTAGAGCATAACTCGATAAAGAAGATAGATCTGTCACAAAACCCCGAATTAGGCAGTTTATGGTGCATTGAGAATCGTATCTACCCCAACGATATGCAGGCTCTCGTGACATCTTTGCCACAAAAGAAGTCTGCCAAACTGGTTGCAGTCAATACGCATAGCGACAACGAGCAAAACGTAATCCTCAAAGCTCAAGTCGCAGAGGCAATCGCCAAGGGATGGACTGTCTACGACTTCAACCCTGAGACCAAGGATCTCATCCCATACGAGGGGAGCGATACAACATTCCTCCACGTGACACTATCTGTCGGAGAGGGCGGCACAGCAAAAGTACTAGACGTGACTGACCCTGAGCGGATCCCCTTTGCTACCGAGATAAAGGTCGAGGCGACACCTAACGAAGGCTATGACCTAGAGAGTATCAAGGTTGGAGATCAGGACATAACGGAAGACAAAGTTTACCTAGTCACCAAGGATGTCGAGATCACCGTCACATTCCGCAGTGTTAATAGCATAGCTGATCCGACGAAGAGACAGGAGCTCACAATCACACCCAATCCTGCAAGAGACTTAGCGAGAGTGTATGGTCTCAAGCCCTACAGCGACATCTCTATCTATACGCAAGAGGGTAAGCGTATGGCAACCATTCAGGCAGATGCTCTGGGACACGGCGAGATAGATCTGTCTACTTATCCATCTGGTAAGTACCTTGTGATCACCGAGGAGCATAGCGGATGGCTCATCGTACGATAACACAGTTGACTAGAGACTCCCAGCACGCTCCACTTATGCTCGGATCGTAGCTCTGCGGAGGCTCTCGTACCCTCGCCTCCGTAGATTCACCTGGGGCTCTACACCATTGAGCTAAGGCAATCAACGGGGCGGCAACACTAGCGGGCATCAAGACGGTCGGCGTCACTTGGGTCGCTGCCGAGCAAGAGCTTCGCACCAACAAATAAAGCAGTCCCGCAGGGAGCACTACATCGCTGTAGTCTCCTTGCGGGACTGCTCCGTTTTATCAGATACGTCTTCTAGCGGACGAATCGTACGGTGCTAACGCCACGCTCCGTGACAACCTGACCAATGTAGAGACCCTGAGCTATGTCTGTCAGGGAGAGCCTTGAGGCAGCTACCAGCGTATAGCTGTCTAGTAGTCGACCGGCCATGTCATACAGATAGAGCGTACCCGTAGCAGGCTCTGAGAAGAGAAGCGCATCGCCCTGCCAGCGGATCGAGAGTCCGTTAGGCTGCAGCTCTACAGGAGCAACGCCTAGAGGCTGAGCGAGGAATTGCTTGTCAATACGTAGATACGCATTGCGATAGTAGTTTGTCCCCGTCATGTCCACAGCGCAAGCTGCGATAGTTTTGCCATCAGCAGAGATCGCGATGGTCCCCATATCAGTGATGCTCTTTTGCTCCGTCTCACCATCAGACGTGTAGGAGTAGGTGAAGAACTCAGACAGATCCTTACCCGTCACACTCTTGAGATACTCCAGTATCGTGAGCTTCCGACCATCAGGATAAACGACATAAGTCGTACGATCATTGGGATCCATACTACCATCGGGATAGCAGATCCAGCCACCATCCTGGGTACGTCCTAATCCGCCGAGACCATAAGCCTCCTTGATATTGATCCGCTCGATGCTACCATCAGCGACATTTAATGCTCCAGGATAAGAGACAGTCGTATAGTCCTCCCCCTCACCGATTAGCTCTTGGATAGAGATCATCCAGTATCCACTTGCTGGAGACATAATCTGCCAAGCCTGATCAGGAGCAACACCCTTGACCACCTTATCATACGCCTCTAGCCAAGCATTGTAAGCCTTGTTGAACTCAGCTTCTTGATTTTTGTATAGGACCGAGTCTTGCTCATAGTCTGCCGTTACGAAGTCGTCCCAGTCGGGCTCAGGACCAGGCAGTGGGGCATCTAGATTGTAGATGAATGAGTCGCAAGGTGTAGAGCACTGATACTGTCCCTGCTCATCCAGTTGCCAGAAGAGTGGTCTGTCAGAGCCATTGCGGGTGTTTTGTCGACCTAAGATCTTCTTGCCATCAGACGAGCAGAAGAAAGCCTGCGTATAGTTAGGTTTGTTGCCCAGATAGTCTTTGTCCAGCACGGGGAGTGTCTTGACCGTCCAGGAGCCGTCCTCAGCTCGTGTGCCATAGATCGGGAGCGTCATACTCGCCTGAGCGTAGGTCGGATCCATCACGTACCCCACGAGGAACTTAGCGTCAGGAGTCACATAGACAGGTCTTACGTCAGGCCAGTCGCTCTCAGGAGTCTTGATCTCGTGTAGCTTCTTTTGTGCCAGATTGCAGACAAAGGCTCCTACCTCATCCTGAGCAACAAATATCTCACCCTCATCAGAGACCGCGTAGATCATATACTTCTCAGCACCCGTCTCAGAGAGGAAGAGCGAGGTGGTGTCTCGCTGTGTATCATAGCAGAAGGCTGTCGAGTTAGGACTGCCACCATAGATGTAGCGCCCATTGGGGCTAGTACCGTAGATGGAGAAGTTGCACGCCTCGGCAGGTAGGGCCTTCGGCTCTTGCGTGATCTTACACCCAGCCTGCTGAGCGGTCACTGCGTAGCTCAGAGCAAGGAGTAAGAGTAATGAAGATAGTAGTTTTCTTGTCATACTATTTGAATCGTTTAAGAGTTGATGTTACCACAAAGCTACCACTTTTTTCGAGAAAAACAACGCCCCCAACGTGGATATCGTGCTAAGGGGAGTAGATCGTAAGAGGTCCTCTCTGAATTGGTCGAATCATTAGCTGGATCGTTGGTCGGACGTAACCCTCGCTATATAGCTAGAAATAGTTACCTTTGCCCTATCCTAGTGTAAAACATAGTACAGAATGAAACGAATCTCTTGGACTCTCGGCATCCTGCTCACGCTCGCCCTCCTCATTGCGGCAGGTTGTAGTGGCGAAGACCCCATCAAGGCTAAGCGTATCGCTATCGAAAACGGCACCTACAAGCCAAAGCCCAAACCTGAGCCAGAACCTAACCCTAACCCCGACCCCGATCCGAACCCTAATCCCAATCCAGATCCTAACCCCGATCCTAATCCAGACCCTAATCCCGATCCTAATCCCGATGACAAGATCGAGCTGAAGGAGGTCACCTTCACCTTTGACGAGTGGGTCAAGCCCAAGGGAACCTACCAGCTACCCGTAGAGAAGAGTCTCTCGAAGCTACTCGCGGGCGACCCCTACTGGATGTCTGCAAGCAATGTGGGTGCTGCCAAAGCACTAAAACCCACCTCTCCAGTACGTCCTCTGACATCTGGTCGCACGGGACAAGCTCTTGAGCTGGAAACCATTAGGGGAATGACTATCGTTCGCAAAGGCATCATCGCTGGAGCTCTCTACTGCGGATCACTGGATGAGGGCATTATGGCCACCCAACCTATAGAGTCTACAAAGTTTGGTCAGCCCGTCTTTGCCATACCTATCTCTATCAAGGGATACTATCAGTGGCTCCCTGGCAAAGATCTTGTCGATGGGAAGAAGAGTAACCAGGTGATCAAAGGAGAGCAGGACGAGGCTACGATCGCCTGCGTCTTTTACGATATCTCGCAAGACAATAGTTACCTCAATGGTAAGACGCTCTACACCGATTCACGCATCCTAGCAAAGGTGCAGATACACCCCCAGCCTACTAAGGAGGGTGTGTGGACTCCCTTTGAGAGCAAACTGGAGATCGTCAATGAGGCGGCCTACAAGCAGATAGATCTGCAGAAAGGCAAGTACCGTATGGCTCTTATCTTCTCGTCTAGTGCTCGTGGCGACGAATTCATCGGAGCTATCGGCAGTCGCCTGCGCATTGACGACTTTACTGTGACACTAGGCATACCCACCAAGAAGTAATCCGCTACAGATATGACTACACGGCAACTACACACAGGGATAGTTACCCTCCTGCTGGCACTCCTTACGGCACCGCTACTGAGGGCACAAGCTCCTGTGGAAGACAAGGACGACCTAGAGTTTGGCATCAAGGCTGGTCTCAATGTCGGAGCTACCACGCCCCTACCCAAGCCGAAGGCTATCGACAAGATCTACACTTGGAATCCCCACATGAACATCGCCATCAAGGGATGGCTCTCCTACCACCTCCCCGACACCAAAGGGTGGCACCTAGACACGGGACTAGAGATGGAGCGCAAGGGTATGTACGTCTGTACCCATGCCACAGATATGCGTATCAATATAGGCGATGGGCAGGAAGCTGCGTGGGGACTCTTTACGGGCAATAACAGCACCGAGTTTATCAACTACTACCTCACGCTCCCGATGCTGGTCGCCTACCATACGAGCAAAGATAAGTTTCGTATGCAGGTAGGCTTCTACCTCTCCTATCTGATGCAACAGAGCTTTAAGGTAACACTCGATGGAGACGGTACGCTCAATGGCGACCCCATCTCTCCAGATCACCTCGTCGACTACGACCTGTCAGACCACTTTAATAAGCTAGATATGGGTGTCAGGGTAGGCTTCGACTACTTCTTTCATCAGCGTCTCGGTGTGACTGCACAACTCAATATGAGCTTCGAGCCAGCGCTAGATCGGAGCTTTACGATGATGCCCTTTCCGCTCTACAATATCTACGCTTTTGCGGGCTTTGCTTACCGCATCTAAGTAGAGCTGAGAGAGGGCTCTGTGATCCCAGACAGCGCAGAGAGCTGATGCATGATACCTGAAGAGAGTTTTTTACTACCTTTGTAGTGCTGTGGCAGGGGGGCATCTAGTCGCGCTCCCTACCCTACGCATGACCACTCACAGATACCCTTCACGCTATGCACGCTAGCCTTGTCATCATACCCACCTACAACGAGCGCGAGAATGTCGCCGAGATGATTCGAGCCGTCTTGGCACTGCCCGAAGCCTTCGATCTGCTGATCCTAGATGACAATTCGCCTGACGGAACCGCTGAGATCGTGCGTACGCTACAGCAGGAGACGACCTACGCCGATCGCCTGCACCTGATTGTACGCCCCGGCAAGATGGGACTGGGCACAGCTTATCTTACAGGCTTCGAGTGGGCACTGGAGCATGGCTACGACTACATCTTTGAGATGGATTGCGACTTCAGTCACCCCCTCTCGGCGCTACCACACCTCCTACGCGCCGTCTCGGAGGAGGGCTACGATGTAGCGGTGGGCTCTCGATACGTGCGGGGTGGAGGGGTCAAGGATTGGCCTCTCGGTCGCATACTTATGAGCTATCTCGCATCAGTCTACGTGCGCATCATCACCTGGCTACCAGTACGAGATACGACGGCTGGCTTCGTCTGCTACAGGCGTGAGGTGCTAGAGACGATGAGACTAGACGAGGTGCACTTCAAGGGCTATGCCTTCCAGATCGAGATGAAGTACACGGCGCACTGTCTAGGCTTTAAGATCAAGGAGGTACCCATCACCTTTGTCAATCGTAAGCTCGGGAGCTCGAAGATGAATGGTTCGATCTTTGGCGAAGCCTTCACGGGCGTTCTCAAGCTACGCTACTGGCAGCTCTTTAAGGGCTTCCCCAAGCGTCGTAATCCAGCTAAGTAATATGAGACAGATCATACTCGGAGCGACCATTATCAATGAAGGTCGGCAGGTCGTCGGCTCCGTATGCCTTTCCGACGAGCGAATTGAGTCTATACATATAGGTGTCGACAAAGTGTCTGACCTCCCCAGCGAACTACTCCAAGGAGCAGAGATTGTGGAGGCGCACGGGCTTTGGCTACTCCCTGGCTGCATCGACGATCAGGTACACTTTAGAGAGCCAGGACTAACCCACAAGGGAGACATAGCGCACGAGAGCCGTGCTGCCGTGGCTGGCGGTGTCACCTCCTATATGGACATGCCGAATGTAAAGCCCCCGACGGTCACCCTCGAGGCACTCCTCGACAAGCGTCAGCGCGCTCAGGAGACAAGCTGGGCAAACTACGCTTTCTACTTCGGCGGGACTAATGACAACGCTCCCGAAGCGTGTGCCATTGACCCAGCCCTGATACCTGGGTACAAGCTCTTCCTAGGAGCCTCCACGGGCAATATGCTGGTGGACAGCGAGGAGG
Source organism: Porphyromonas vaginalis (assembly GCF_958301595.1). Classification (NCBI taxonomy): domain Bacteria; kingdom Pseudomonadati; phylum Bacteroidota; class Bacteroidia; order Bacteroidales; family Porphyromonadaceae; genus Porphyromonas; species Porphyromonas vaginalis. The sequence continues at coordinate 497,097 of NZ_CATQJU010000001.1, forward strand.
CACTCGACTACTTCTTTGCCCATGCGCCCAAGCTCATCGCTACACACTGCGAGAGCGAGGAGATCATTACACGCAATAAGGAGATCTACCGCCAGCGATACGATGGTCATCCACCCATTGAGACACATCCGCTGATACGCTCTCGTGAGGCGTGCTACGAGTCTTCACACAATGCCATAGAGCGCGCCAAGCGTCTCGGTGCTAGACTACACGTACTACATCTATCGACTGCGGAGGAGATGAATCTCTTCTCTGCAGCCCCTCTTTCGCCCGAGAAGCGCATCACCGCCGAGGTATGCGTCCACCACTTATGGTTTACCGATGAGGACTACAGTCGCCTAGGCAACCGCATCAAGTGGAATCCCGCCGTCAAGACGGCTCGCGACCGTGAGGCTCTGCGCCAAGCGCTCGTCGAGGGTCGCATCGATGTGATCGCCACCGACCATGCGCCTCACACACTAGCCGACAAGGAGGGCGATGCCCTCACGGCAGCCTCTGGCGGTCCGCTCGTACAGCACAGTCTCTTGATGATGCTGGAGCTGGCTCACGAGGGGCTTTGGTCGCCAGAACTGGTGGTTGAGAAGATGGCACACGCACCCGCACAGCTCTTTGGCGTCCGTGAGCGAGGCTACATACGCACAGGCTACTACGCAGACCTAGTCCTCATCGATCCTCATCAAGAGACTACAGTGACTAAGGAGAACCTCTACAGCAAGTGCGGCTGGTCGCCCCTGGAGGGCTACACCTTCTCGCATCGCATCGTAGCTACTTGGGTCAATGGACAGGTCGCTTACCGTGATGGACAACTGACCAGTCGTCCGCTGGTACACGCACTCACCTTCGCCTGATCTAGCTCTTTCTAGAGGGCAAATCGACATTTGGGTGTCCAACCCTTTCGCTACGTGAGCGATTATTCTTATATTTGCAGTCGGGTGATGATCTTTAGAGAGATTGTCCCCGTCTAAAGGGCGCAGTCCCTTCACCCTTTGAGTAGACACACAAATCAATAAACAATATAGCGTATGAATCTGTCACACATCGAGCATCTTGGGATAGCAGTCAAGAGCATAGAGGAGGCACTACCCTTCTTCGAGGGAGTCCTCGGACTAACCTGCTACAACATTGAGGAGGTCGCCGACCAGAAGGTGCGTACTGCATTCCTCAAGATAGGCGAAGTCAAGCTAGAGCTCCTAGAGCCTACGAGCGATGAGAGCCCTATAGCCAAGTTTATCGAGAAGCGTGGCGAGGGTATCCACCATCTAGCACTATCATCTGACGATGTAGCACCAGCTCTCGAGGAGCTCAAGGGCAAAGGCATACGCCTCATCGACGAGAAGCCTCGCAAAGGTGCCGAAGGGCTCAACATCGCCTTCGTACACCCCAAGAGTGCACACGGCATACTCTTAGAGATCTGCGACTGCAAGGATGTCGCTAAGTAATATCGTCCAATCAAACAAACGCTACATAGAATAATGAGTGTACAACAAGAGAAAATAAAGCAACTCCTTGCCAAGCGTGAGGAGGCTCGTCTCGGAGGAGGCGAGGAGCGCATTGAGAAGCAACACGCCAAGGGCAAGTACACAGCTCGTGAGCGTATAGCTATGCTCCTCGATGAGGGTTCCTTTGAGGAGATCGACATGTTCGTCCAGCACCGCTGCACGAACTTTGGTATGGAGAAGAAGAAGTTCCTCGGTGACGGTGTCGTCGTAGGTAGTGGTACCATCGACGGACGTCTCGTCTACGTCTTCGCGCAGGACTTCACCGTCATCGGTGGCGCACTCGGTGAGATGCTCGCTGCCAAGATCTGCAAGGTGATGGACCTAGCTATGACTATGGGCGCACCCTGTATCGGTCTCAACGACTCAGGTGGTGCTCGTATCCAAGAGGCTGTCAACGCTCTCTGCGGCTACGGTGAGATCTTTGAGCGCAACATCCTCGCTTCGGGCGTCATACCTCAGATCTCTGGTATCTTCGGCCCCTGCGCTGGTGGTGCGGTCTACTCGCCCGCACTGACCGACTTCAACATTATGGTGCGCAACTCCAGCTACATGTTCCTCACAGGTCCTAAGGTGGTCAAGACGGTCACCGGCGAGGATGTCACACAGGAGGAGCTGGGCGGTGCCGACGTACACGCATCTAAGAGTGGCGTGGCACACTTCGCTGTAGACAACGATGAGGCTGGCCTTCAGCTCATCCGTCAGCTGCTCTCCTTCCTACCACAAAACAACATGGAGGAGCCACCCTTCGTCGCTTGCGACGATCCCGCAGACCGCTGCGAGGAGCTACTCAACGAGATCATCCCCGACTCACCAAACCGTGCTTACGACATGTACGAGGTGATTGGAGCGATCGTAGACCACGGCGAGTTCCTCGAGGTGCATCGTGACTACGCACGCAACATCATCGTCGGCTTCGCTCGCTTCAACGGGCAGAGCGTCGGTATCGTAGCCAACCAGCCGAAGGTGATGGCTGGTAGCCTCGACTGCAACTCCTCTCGCAAGGCAGCACGCTTCGTACGCTTCTGCGACTCATTCAACATCCCCATCGTCACACTCGTCGACGTGCCAGGCTTCCTCCCAGGCACTGGTCAGGAGTACAACGCCGTCATCACACACGGTGCTAAGCTCCTCTACGCTTACGGCGAAGCTACCGTGCCTAAGATTACAGTCGTCCTACGCAAGGCGTATGGTGGTGCCTACATCGTGATGGGCTCTAAGCACCTACGCGCAGACATCAACTACGCTTGGCCCTCTGCTGAGATTGCCGTCATGGGTCCATCAGGAGCCGTTGAGGTAGTCTTTGCCAAGGAGGTCAAGGCGAGCGATGATCCCGCTAAGACAGCTCTGGAGAAGGAGCAAGAGTATCGTGATGCTTTTGCCAATCCATACAATGCTGCTTCCTACGGTTACATCGACGATGTCATCGAGCCAAGGAACACCCGCTTCCGCATCGTCCGTGCGCTACAGCAACTACGCACGAAGCGCCAGACGCTCCCCGCTAAGAAGCATGACAACGTACCGCTCTAACCCCTTCTACCGATGGCTACCAAAAAGATAGAAAAGGGTAAGAAGGCACCCGCCAAGAGAGCCAAAAAGGCCGCTACAGCACCCTCTCCCGAAGAGGTTGCTATAGCACTCGCCTTAGCGCAGGCTCTAGGCACCCCTCACGATGAGGAGTCCTACCAGCTCACGATACGACGCAAGGAGTTTGACCCCTGGTCGTTCAAGCTACAGAACATGCGTGTCACACCACAGAAGCAGTATTACATCTAATCCTAAACGGCAGTACCTTAGCAGGCTAGCACGTTAGCTTGCTAAGCACCCATATCAAACCCCTTATGAAAGAATATAAGTATAAGATCGATGGCAAAGAGTACGCCGTCAAGATTGACAAGATCGAGGGTGACCAAGCTCAGCTAGAGGTCAACGGCACCCCATACAGCGTCGAGATCATACAGGAGAAGAAGAAGGAGACCCCGAAAGTCGCCAAGCCTACTCCTGCAACAGCACCCGCTGCCACGGCAGCTCCCGCACCCGCTGCGGCTCCAGCCTCCACAGGCAATGGCAAGGCAGTCAAGGCTCCCCTACCTGGCGTTATCATATCAGTAGACGTACAGGTCGGTCAGCAAGTCAAGCGCGGTCAGCAAGTCGCTGTACTCGAAGCTATGAAGATGGAAAACGGCATCAACGCTGAGTGCGACGGCACCATCACCGAGATCAAAGTCAAGGCTGGAGACTCTATCCTAGAGGGTACAGACATCGTTATCATCGGATAAAGACTCCGTAGCACATACTACATCACTCCTAGACAGTGACTAGGAGTAGCTATACAAGGCGTAGGGGGAGAACCAATGCGATACAACGCATCGGAGAGCCTCCTCGCCTTTTTTGCATACACTAGACAGCAGTCTCGACAGATTGGCTAGACCGTCTGCAGACAGCACCTTACAAACAATCATTTAAACCCTATTCAATCATGACAAACTTACAACGACTCCTAGCAGCACTCACCGCAATCGTCTGCATAACCCTTGCTATGAGTAGCTGCAAGCCCAAGTCTGAGCCAACTAAGCCCACAACGACTACAGAAATTCTACAGATCAAAGACTTCCCCTATCTCAAGAAGGAGACCAAGATGAGCTCCTACACCTTTGAAGAGATCGAGGCTTACGAGAAGAACCTCGGACTGCGCAAGCAGACCAAGAAGACTGACACCTATGTCATCTATGAGGCTATCGACCCTAACAAGGTCAACCTCACTTACGTTAACTACAAAATTATCCCTGGGGATGAGATCAAGTCTGAATTTTTCGTACGAGCTGATCGCTTCACAAAGGATATGTGTAAGCAGCCTGAACTACGCTCTTACTTTGCGCTCAACGGCTTCACCTACGAGGATTCTGATCAAAACGCTTCGGAGAAGTTTGTCAACAAGGACCTCGCCGTACGCCTTACTCTCTCTAGCACGACATCTGGAGTCGGCCTCACCTTTACAGACGCTCCCGATCTCTATCACAAGGAGCCAACCCCTGAGAAGCCAACCTTCCAAGCACTCTACCTGCCACTGCTAGACGTCTTCGGTCAGAAGATTAGCAAGGACAGCCCCATCTTCGCTCGTGAGCGAGAGATACACCCCGACTGCGAAGTCAAGTTTAGGACTGCCGATTCAATTTATACGTATGATGCCATTGTAGTCGATATGCCCTTTGTAACGAAGCTGGATCCCGCTGACCGCAGCAAACCTCGAGCTAGGAGCTACTCCTACGAGTCAAAAAGTGGCTCAACCATAGAGAAGATCACTTACATCTTCTCTCAAGACTGGGAAAAAGCTAAAATTGCAGGCGATGATCCCCTCATCAAGGACTTTATGACGAAGCACGGATTTACTTACAAGGGTAAGGATAAGGTCGACCAGCCCCCTATGAACGCCGACCGCTATCAATACTACAACGCTAAGCTGGTTATCTACTTTGAGTACAGCCTAGTATCTAGCCCGTACCCAGGTTCAATGGGCGTCTTCACCAAGACCCCAACGATAACGCTCTAGTCCTGTAGAGACAGAGCCTTTACACACAGAGCCAGCTCCCCGACCCATGCGCGTCGGAGAGCTGGCTTGCTTTCTAATCGGGACAAGAAGAGCTACTTTTTGCGCAAGATCGGGAGAGGTGGCCCGATCTTGCGCTTTTCTTTCGTCGTTTTGGCCCGATTTGATGCTGTTGCCGACCTTTATCGTAGCATGTGCTTTTGGTGATGTCGAGACTTTTGTCTATCTTAGAGGTCGATTTTAACGAGTATAACAAATGAAACCAACACAATTCATACAGAAGTCTCTCCTGCTCATGGCTGCGCTACTCACGCTCAGTGTAGCCTGCACTGCTCAGAGCAAGAAGCAGCAAGAGAACGCCAAAGCAGAGATACTGCACATCAATGCTAACTATATGCGCGAGCATATCTACGACTTTGAGGCGCATCCCGATACCTTCGTATACAAAGGTGACAAGCCCGCCATCATCGACTTTTACACCGACTGGTGCCGTCCTTGTCGTCAGCTGGCTCCCAAGCTACAGAAGGTGGCCGACCGCTACGCCGACCAGCTCGTCGTCTACAAGGTCAATGTGGACGAGAACCCGCAGCTGGCCGCACGCTTTGGTGTCCAGAGCATCCCGATGGTACTCTTCGTACCACTCAACGATCTACCCTACAAGAGCCTCGGCGACCTCCCTATGGACCACATCGAGGGGCTCCTCGGCAAGATAGGCGTCAAAACCGATAACCAGTAAAACACTTAATACACAGTAACTATAAAACCACTACAAACTATGTCTACAGTAAAATTTCAAGATAAGATCACTGTCAAGCTCTCTGGTGAGCAACCTAAGGTAGGGACGATGGCTCCCAACTTCGAGCTAGTCCGCAAGGATCTCTCCACGGCCAAGCTCTCAGACTACCGTGGCAAGCGCGTCGTCCTCAACATTTTCCCCAGCATCGATACGGGCGTCTGCGCAGCATCCGTACGTCGCTTCAACGCTGAGGCTGCTAAGCTCGACAACACCGTCGTCCTCTGCATCTCTCAGGATCTGCCTTTCGCACAGGCTCGCTTCTGCGGTGCTGAGGGTCTGGACAATGTCGAGACGCTCTCTACCTTCCGCTGCTGCACGGTGCCCTCTTCAGAGCCTGCTTTCTGCAAGAGCTACGGACTGATGATGCAGGACGGACCTCTCGCTGGGCTACAGGCTCGCTGCGTCATCGTCATCGATGCTGACGGCAAGGTCATCTACGAGGAGCTAGTTCCCGAGATCACTCAGGAGCCTAACTACGACAAGGCTATCGCTGCGCTCAAGTAAGCGCATCCTCACACATACGGAGACGATGGCGTCACAGCCACTCGTCTCCACACATACGACAGCGGCACCACACCCCATAGACATGCTATGGTGTGTGGTGTCTCTCTTTTCGGTTTTGCCGAGATGCACTACCTGTCGTAAGACGGATAGCCCTCGTAACCTCTTTAGAACTTCACTAGAGGAAAGTCCTATTTTCTTCGCGGATAATCTTCTTTATCGAGGGTTGGGAGGCGGGGAGAGCGTTCATTCGAAGATTATCGTTACTTTTGTAGCATTAATCAGTAGAAACTATGACGCAGGTATCAGATCTAGAGAATCGTCAAGCATATATCACCCAGCAGAGCGGCTTCATACGCCAGCTGCAGGAGGGGATGCACACCACGATCATCGGGCAGGAGCATCTTGTGGAGTCGCTCTTGATCGGTTTGCTAGCCGACGGACACATCCTCCTCGAGGGGGTGCCAGGGCTTGCTAAGACGCTCGCTATCACGACGCTCGCTAAGCTCATCGATGCAGACTACAGCCGCATACAGTTTACCCCCGACCTACTCCCAGCCGACCTCATCGGTACGCTGATCTATAGTCAGCGCAGTGAGTCCTTTTCGGTCAAGAAGGGTCCTATCTTCGCACACTTTGTCCTCGCTGATGAGATCAACCGCGCTCCAGCCAAGGTGCAGAGTGCACTCCTCGAGGCGATGCAAGAGCGACAGGTGACGCTCGGTGAAGAGACTTATCCGCTACCCTCGCCTTTCCTCGTGATGGCGACGCAAAACCCTATCGAGCAGGAGGGTACCTACCGACTGCCTGAGGCGCAGGTAGACCGTTTCCTCCTCAAGGTGGTGCTGGACTACCCCTCGCATGAGGAGGAGATGAAGATCATTGAGATGAATCTGGCTAGCCAGCTACCCACGGTAAAGCCTGTGACGACTGCCCAGCAGATCTTAGCAGCTCGCGAAGCGGTGCAGCAAGTTTATCTTGACGAAAAGATACTCCGCTACATTGTGGATCTAGTGATGGCGACACGACAGACGGAGGGCGTCCCCGCTCTACAAGGGATGATCGCTTATGGGGCTTCGCCACGTGCGTCGATCTCGCTAGCAGCAGCTGCACGAGCCTACGCCTTCATCGCTCAGAGAGCCTATGTGATCCCTGAGGATGTGCGTGCCGTGTGCCACGACGTGTTGCGTCATCGTCTCGGCATGAGCTACGAGGCCGACGCTGTCGGTATGAGTGCTGACAAGGCGATCGACGAAATCATCAACGTGGTGCCGGTACCTTAATTGGCTGTTGGCTATTGGCTATTAGCTATTAGCTAAAAGTATCGGAGCTATCGGAATGATCGGACATCTAGCTTCTAATCTCTAACCTCTAAGGTCTAATCTCTAACTTCTAACCTCTAATCTCTAAAATGCAGGATCTCCTACGCAAGGTCAGACGCATCGAAATCAAAGCTCGGGGTCTCAGCCAAAACATCTTGGCTGGGCAGTACCGATCGGCCTTTAAGGGGCGAGGAATGGCTTTTAGTGAGGTGCGGGAGTACTACGTAGGAGATGATGTGCGAGACATTGACTGGAACGTGACGGCACGCTACGCACAGCCGCATGTCAAGGTCTTTGAGGAGGAGCGCGAGCTAACTATCATGCTCCTCGTAGATGTCTCTCACAGTCTAGACTTCGGCTCTACAAGTGAGACGAAGCGGGATCTGGTGGCGACAATCGCTGCAACGATCGCCTTCGCCTGCATTCACAATAACGACCGTGTCGGACTGATGCTCTACACCGATCGTGTGGAGCGCTACATCCCCGCCGGGCAGGGGCGTAAGCATGTACTACAGCTCATTAGCGAGATCCTGACTTACCGCCCTGAGCGTCACTCTACGCAGATCTCCTCTAGCCTAGAGATGCTCTCACGAGTGGTCAAGAAGCGCTGCTCAGCCTTTATCGTGAGTGACTTCATCACGGAGGCACCGACCGATGCGGAGCGCGCCCTGATCCAGCGCACGGCTCGGAGGCACGACCTGCTGGCCATACGCGTTGTGGACAGACGTGACTACGACCTCTCAGCTATGGGCCTGACGCTCATGCGTGACCTAGAGACGGGAGCAAGTCGCTACGTGGACACCTCGTCGGAGCGACTTCGTGAGCAGTACGCGACCAACTATACGACCTTTGCCGCCGAGTGGGAGCATCTGATGCGTGAGTCGGGCATCGACCACGCCATCGCCGAGACTGGCGAAGACATCATCCCCGTCCTCTCGCAGCTCTTCCGCAAGCGCATCTAACTAAACGAGAGTGGCCGAAGACTCCCTTCACTCTTGTTCATGATACAGACATCTATCATCTGCAAGGGGGCACATCTCGCACGTAGCACACGATAGGCGTTAGCTATCAGCAAGATACAATCACTAGATCTAAACAAACATCTAGCACACTGCCCGAACAAAGATCTCTCATCTCAGTGAAACTTTCGGTGCTTATTTACCTCCCAGGCTGACGCATTATAATATAATGTGTCACCTATGGATTGGCTGTTGGCTGTTAGCTATTGGCTGTTAGCTATCGGAACCATCGGAGCTATCAGAGTGATCGGATCTCTAACTTCTAACCTCTAATCTCTAATAACATATCTTTACAGGGAAATTCGTCCGATTCCCTCCTTTCTCGAATATCTACGTGGGAAATCTCAAATCTCCACGTGGATATTTTTTATTTTCCACGTGGGGGCGAATCATTTCCTCCGAAGTTTCATTTGATTCTTCCGAAGTTTCATTTCATTCCTCCGAAGAATTTTTTATTCCCCACGTGGGGATTTCGAAATATCCACGTGGAAATCAGTTTTCCCCGACATGACGCCGTTTTGATATGTAATTGGTTCTAAATTATTGTAACGCGCCAACGTTGTATTTCCCCAGCTAGGAATGACGCATCATAATCGATTTTTCAGAAGCTACACATAGCGACCAGAGAGGAATCGGTGAGTTCATTATATATAATGCGTCAGTCCTGGTGCTTCACCAACCATTTTGACCTTTACGCCGTTTTTTTCCTACATTTGTAACCGTGTTGCAGTTGACACTGGACTGTGCGCAAAGCTAATTAACAAAATAGAATTACGGCATTAAATGCCGTAATTCTTCAATAAGACTATTGAATGAAAAAAGAACCAATGTGGAGAACGGTTATTCATTGATGAGTTTGGGGATAGATGCTTATGCATTCCCTAAACAGCAGGCACTTAACATAATTTCTAGATTAAGAAAGAATCACATCCCTATTCTGGGAGGTGATGTGTACTGCTTTAATAATGGACTTTTAACGGATAGTTGTGATAGTTGGTACTGCAACTTGGAAATAGGCGAAACTCAGCAACAATTTGTGCAAAGGAGCTGTCTTGTAGCTGAAAAGTATATTGAAAGTTACCCTGAGAATGACATCGTCAAAAATCTGTTTTCAATAGTGATAGAAACAGATATTCTTGAGTATCTGGATAATGGGTAAAGATCAATAGTGTCCTAAACGTTTTTGGAGGACGATGGGTGTAAGATCGCTGTCAAGCGGGTCAATCGCCCCTTGACGTTTGCTGTAAAAACTGGCCCCTCCTATGCTATTTCGGTCTCGTCTGGAGGCGGTAAAAACTGCTCATTTATCCACTGAAAGAGGGCGATTTTGGTGAACGTGTTGAGTCTCAAAGATGCTGCTAAATTAGAGAGACACCAAGGGCATTTTGCTATTCGCTTAAGATATTGAAGTAAGAGAATCGTAATCAGAGCCGTCCAGATCTGAATCTCGACAGCGTTTTGAGAGGTTCCCAGGGAACTCCTATTGGCGTTTTGGTAACTGATGTTGGATTTGGAGGGAGCTCGTGATAGACCTAGGTGGTTGAGATTGCCTGTGGCTGATTGTAGCCCCTCTGAGATTTGACGTAGCGACACGCTACCCGAGAATTGGCTGAAGATCATAGTCACCAAGTGGCTCCACGAGTTAAAGCCCTTTGCATGCTTGTCTGTGTCATGCTTCTTGACTAATCGTTGGATGATTTCTCGAGGTATGAGTCGGATTACTTGTGCGAATAGTGTTATATTTGCCATTGAAAAGGGTGGTTTGTGACAGCTCTTACTAGCTGTGCTTTCTTTCCAATTACAAACCTACCCTTTTCTCTTTATCCTGCAAAACGTTTAGGACACTATTGGACAAAAGCGGAAAAGGCTGAATTATTGAAAACCGGTAAGGTTAAGGGATATGAAGGTCATCACATTAATAATGTGAAAGATCATCCTGAATTTGCCGGCAATCCCAATAATATTGAATTTGTCAAACGTCCTGAGCATCTTGATGCTCACGGCGGGAACTTCCGCAACGAAACACATGGAGAGTTACTAAACCGAAATCCGAATAAAGATTAACAATTCGGTGTCCTGTTCAGTGATTAAACTGAACAGGATACCGAATCAAACGTTACTCAAATATGAAAGACTATTCAGAAATAAAAGAATTAATCCTAAAATTTTCATTCTTAGGAATAGAAGAGAGTAAATCAACTGGTGCTTTGCTAATTGGCAGAGCACCGCATATTGCGGAAAGTGCGTGGCTGAATCGACTCTATTCACCAATAGACAAAAACGAAATAATAAAAATGGAAGATGGTATTAGCAAAAAGATTCCAACTTCATATGTTGATTTCTTGACCAACTTCTCAAATGGACTCAATATACTTGGGGATACCTTATGTCTATTTGGATATCGTTCTAACTATGTGAGAACTGTTGATTTCTCATGGCAACCATATAGTTTAATTAGTTTTAATAAGTATGATAAGCCTAGAAATTCAACAGGAGAAATGTTGTTTATCGGCAGTTATGATTGGGATGGTTCTCTATTATATATGACCACTGATGAGAAGGTACACTTTTGTAATCGCGATGATTCAACAAGTTTATTTATATGGGACTCTCTTTCATCTATGTTAATCAGTGAACTGAAACGGATTTATAATATTTTCGATTCTTCTGGTATTCAAATTGATGACACGCAAGCCACCACACCTATTTAATGAGCACTTGATGTTGCGATGAACAACTAACAGAAGAACAACAGTATGGGAAACGGCAATCTTTGGCGAGTTACATATTCCTACAACACAACCTCGGAGGTCTTCTTGAAAAAGTCCGTGGTGAGAAGTCATACGGATATGACTACATCACCAAGATTGGCTACGATAAGTTCGAGCAACGTACCTATCTGAAGTACTGCAACGGAGCGGAGACTTTCTACTCCTATGACCCACAGCATCGCCGACTAGAGAACCTTGTGGTCAATGCCAAGGCAGGCACCATTATGGACAATGCCTACAGCTATGATGCCGTGAGCAACGTACTAAGCGTAAAGAACAATGCGCCACTTCCACAGAGTGGCAAGGCTGGCGGACAAATGAGTCATAGTTATACTTATGACCCATTGTATCGTTTGTCAAGCGCAACGAATAGCATAGGGGGATACCCCCGTTTTTACCGCAAATGTCAAGAGGCGATTGACTCGCTTGACAGCTATCTCACACCCTTCGCCCGCCAAAAACGTTTAGGACACTATTGGTCCTTGACTATATTTCAAGAGATCTAAATGTGGATATAGATAGCATTGCAGTTTCAAGCGTTATTTACGATCTAGACTGCTTCTTCTATATCCCTGTGGCTGAAAGCCAGGAACAAAAGGAAATGCTGATAAAAAGGCAAAACTTCTCCCGAGGTGATTTTCATTCAGATATCCTTGATAGTAACTTCAGAAAGTTGTCAAGCAGTAGTAAGTACTGCCTTTTCTTCTCTTACCTTATGGATGGAGTACTTCTAGCAGAGATCTACAAGCTTCAGAGATTTACAAAGCATATTAATTACTCTTTTATTGTGGCGACGAACCTGCGTGAGTATGACTATATGTTGATCATTAGCAAGGAATACAAAGTAGTTAAATCACACAAGATTGAATATTGAGTCGAGTTGAGTACGCTTAAACAAGCCACAATAGTCCAATAGTGTCCTAAACGTTTTGCAGGATAAAGAGAAAAGGGTAGGTTTGTAATTGAGAAGAAAAACACAGCTAGTGAGAGCTGTCACAAACCACCCTTTTCAATGGCAAATATAACACTATTCGCACAAGTAATCCGACTCATACCTCGAGAAATCATCCAACGATTAGTCAAGAAGCATGGCACAGACAAGCATGCAAAAGGCTTTAACTCGTGGAGCCATTTGGTGACTATGATCTTCAGCCAATTCTCGAGTAGCGTGTCGCTACGTCAAATCTCAGAGGGGCTACAATCTGCCACGGGCAATCTCAACCACCTAGGTCTATCACGAGCTCCCTCCAAATCCAACATCAGTTACCAAAACGCCAATAGGAGTTCCCAATTCTTCCAAGATGTCTTTTATGCACTCTTCCAATATTTGGGACAGCACGGAGATCTCAAGCAGATAAAGAAACGGCTGAAGGCGAAGGTTTGTCTTCTAGACTCAACCCTAATGTCCCTATGTCTCAGTATGTATGACTGGGCTCTCTATACTCATACGAAAGGAGCCGTCAAGATGCATACAGTGCTTGATTTTGAGACACTTCTGCCTGAATTCGTCTGTATAAGCAATGGCAAGGGAGCCGACAATACGATTGCCAAAAAGCTCCCCTTTGCCCGAGGAACCATCGTTGTAGCTGATCGAATCTACAGCGATACTGAGCTTCTGAATCATTGGGACAGCACAGGTGTGATTTTCATCGTCAGAGGAAGAGACAACATCCAATTTGAGTCAATAAGGGAGAGAGATTTGCCTGATACGACATCTCAAGAGATACTGATAGATGAAGAGGTGAGACTGACAGGTGTAGAGACAGCGAGCAAGTACCCTAAGAAGATTCGTAGAATAGGCATCTACAATGTTCAAGGAGGTTACACGATTGACTTGTATACCAATGACTTTACGCATGCAGCCAGTACTGTTGCAGCGCTATATCGCTCACGTTGGAAGATTGAGATCTTCTTTAGAAACCTCAAGCAAAACCTGCATATCAAGAGTTTTCTGGGAACTTCTCAAAACGCTGTCGAGATTCAGATTTGGACGGCTCTGATTACGATTCTCTTACTTCAATATCTCAAGCGAATAGCAAAACACCCCTGGTGTCTCTCCAATTTAACAGCATCCTTGAGACTCAACACGTTCACCAAAATCGGCCTCTTTCAGTGGATAAATGAGCCGTTTTCACCGCCTCCAGACGAGACCGAAATAGCATAGGGGGGATACCCCCGTTTTTACAGCAAATGTCAAGGGGCGATTGACCCGCTTGACAGCTATCTTACACCCATCGCCCGCAAAAAACGTTTAGGACACTATTGACAATAGTCCATTTTTCAATAGTGTCCTAAACGTTTTTGGAGGACGATGGGTGTAAGATAGCTGTCAAAGAGGAGACTATTGACTTTTGCAATAGTCTCAAGAGAGGAATAGAGAGGTGGTTGAGCTTATCGTATCTAATACGTCAGCTCTGTATTTACCTCCTATTCGTGAATTATCGGTACTTTTGTGGCGTTGTACGGTCTAGAGGCACAGAGTCAGCGGGTGCCAGTCTAGATGCTTAAGGCTAATCTATGCGATATCGTCTACTATTATATATACTACTGATCTGTGGCGGCGGAGGTTTATGGAGCTTCGCGGCGGCACAGGATGTCGCCATCACGACTGAGCTGACTCCCTCGACTATTCAGATCGGCGAGTATGCACAGATCAAGATGACTATCCGCACGAATGACCTCGACAACACGCTCCTCGTGATACCCCAAGAGCGGCAGATGGGGCAGGCGGAGATGATTGCCTTTGAGGTGACCGACACGATACCGCTCCAGGGTACAGAGGTGCAGCTGAATGCGCTGATGACTATCACTTCGTTTGCCGAGGGAATGGCCGAGCTACCCGCTTTTGGTGTGACGGTGGGCGGGGAGAGCTACTTCTCCAAGCCACTTTACCTCAAGGTGACGATGCCCGAGGTGGACACGACGCAACCGCTCAAGTACAACCCAATCAAAGCACCTGTTTCGGTCTCGCTACGCTGGTGGGAGTATATTCTCCTCGTCCTCATGAACCCCATTACGTGGGTGGTGCTGGGCATCGTCATAGTGGTACTCCTCATCTTGTGGTACCGACACTACAAGCGCACACGACCCGAGCCCGAGGTGGTCGTGGTACCGCTGACCGCCTTAGAGACTTTCGACCAGAGGCTCGCCACGTTGCGTGCCCTACCCTTTGACCAGCAAGAGGAGCAGATAGCTTACTACGATGGCTTGATCACCGCCTTGCGAAGCTATCTGACCGAAGGCTTAGGCTTGGAGATAGACGAATTGACCGCTCGCGAACTAGCCCAGCTACTCCAAAAGGCTCCCTACGGAGTGCCTCAGAGTGCGCTAGCGCAGTGGGTGATCCACTCAGAGTGGGTCCGCTTTGCCGACACTTGGGCGGAGCGTGCATGGCAAGCCGAAGACGCAACCAGTATCTACGAGATGGTGCATCAACTAGCTAGCAGAAAGGAGGATAAGTCGCTATGATATGGGTTCATCCTGAGTGGCTCTGGGCGCTCCTACTCTTACCGCTGCTGGTGCTGCTCTACATGCGCTACAACAAGCGTCACCAAGCAAAGCTTTCGCTCTCAGCATATCGTCTTTTGCCTAAGGGAAGCGGATGGCGGAGCTATCTGCGGGCTTTGCCTTTTGCCCTAGAGCTACTGGCACTGGCGGCGATGATCTTAGCACTGGCTCGCCCGCAAGACTCCAACCACTGGGAGGAGCGATCGATACAAGGCATCGACCTGGTCCTCGCTATGGACCTCAGTGGCAGTATGCAGGCACTAGACTTAAAGCCTAACCGCTTTGAGGCAGCGCGTGATGTGGCGAGCGAGATGATCGCTGCACGTCCGAATGATAATATAGGTCTGGTGGTTTTCGCGGGGGAGAGCTTTACGCTCTGTCCGCTGACAGTGGACCACAGCGTGATCCAGGAGATGCTCGAGACCACCGAGATAGGACAACTGGAGGACGGCACCGCCATAGGACTAGGCCTAGCAACGGCAATCAATACGCTCCGCGGAAGCGACAACAAGAGCAAAGTGATCATCCTCCTGACCGATGGGTCAAACAATGCGGGCGACATAACCCCCTCGATGGCCGCTGAGCTGGCACAGCAGTACGGCATACGCATCTACACGGTGGCAGCGGGAACCAATGGGGTCGCAAAGTTCCCCGTGCAGACAGCCTTCGGCACCGAGTATGTGGAGGCCGATGTGCAGATTGACGAAGGCACGCTACGACACATCGCCCAGCAGACGGGTGGCAACTACTATCGTGCGACCGACGAGACGAAGCTGCACGAGATCTACAAGGAGATCGACTCCCTCGAGAAGTCTCGTCTCACCTCTCGCTCGGTGAGTGCTTACGAAGAGCGCTACATGCTCTTTGCTTTGCTCGCTATCGTGCTCCTTGGCGTTGCCTTCTTATTACGAACCACCTTGCTGCGAGCTAACCCATGATACAGTTTGCCTATCCCCTCCTGCTGTGGCTCCTGCTACTCGTACCGCTACTGCTACTCGTTATGATCGTCGGTCAGAGACGGCAACGCAAGCAGCAGCTGCGCTTTGCCACGCCTCAGATGCTACGGCAGATCATGCCCGACCGCTCTGCCAAGCGGGACTGGTGGCGCGCCTCGCTCAAGCTCATCGCCATCGCTCTGCTCATCGTGGCACTGGCTCGTCCGCAACTCTACACCCATGCGCCCGTCTCGTCACAGCAGACGATCGGTGTCGACCTAGCCTTCTGCATAGACGTCTCCAACTCGATGGCGGCACGTGACGTCAAGCCCGACCGTATCGGCTTTGCCAAGCAGATTGTGACCCATACGATGCAGGAGTTGGCGGGTTCACGAGTAGCTATGGTCGTCTTCGCTGGAGGCGCTTACATACGTCTGCCACTGACGCCCGACTTGCCGACGGCTCGCACCTTCCTCGCAGACATACAGCCTGGCATGGTCTCCAACCAAGGCACCAATCTAGGGCAAGCGCTCGAGCGCTCCGCACAAGCACTCGCAGCGCCCTCACGAGCCGGCAAAGCGGTCATCATCCTGACCGATGGCGAGGATCACGAGGGCGGACTAGAAGAGGGCATCGAGCGACTCAAGAAGCAGGGAATCAAGGCTTACGTCGTAACCATCGGACTCCCCGAGGGTGCCAACATTCCTATTGGTGAAACGCTCCTCACCGACTCGCTCGGCGTGCCGGTACTCTCGAAGCCTAACCCCGAGATCACGGCAGAGATAGCCAACGCCACGGGCGGACAGAGCTTCGTCGGTAGCAGTCCCCGTGCCATTAGCAACCAGCTGGTCAACCAGCTCCGCACTTTGCCCCAAGCCAATCTGAGTGGCGAGGGTGAGCAGATCGAGGAGCTCTATGCGCTCCCCACGCTAGCTGCGCTCCTCTTGCTCCTGCTCGCCAATGGGATCATGCGCCGCAAGAGCCGCCTGTTCAGTCGTATTCAAATCTTTGGTCATCATGATGCGTAAGCTTCTATATATTGTCTTACTCTTGCTCTCTAGCCTGACGCTCATCGGGCAGACCGTACGTCTAGACGCACGGCGGGGCAATAAGAGCTACAATCGGAGCAACTACTCGTCAGCACGCGCCGCTTATCTCTCGTCCGTGGCTCGTGACTCGACCTACGCTCCCGCCCGACTCGGTCTGGGCGATGCCCTCTACATGTCGGGCGACACGGTCGCTGCCGTGCAGATGTGGCAGCGTATAGCGAGCGACAGCAAGGCTGATCCACGCTTGCAAGCCTTAGCGTGGCACAACCTGGGCAACCGCTGTATGGACACGCAGCAGTATGACAAAGCGATCGAAGCTTACAAAGAGTCGCTCCGCAGAAACCCTACCGACGATGAGACGCGCTACAACTTAGCCCTGGCGATCAAGCTCAACAAGCAGCCCCCACAGCAAGGTGGCGGGGGCGGTGGTGGCGGCTCACAGTCCGATCCGTCGCAGACACCTCCCGACCAGCAGCCCCAAGAGCAGCCGCAAGGTAAGGAGCCGGACCTCGACAAGTCTCAGGCTGACCGTATCCTCGATGCGCTACGCCAGCAAGAGCAACACACACGCCAGCGCATCAACCAGCGCCAGCCACAGCAAAAGAATCAGAACAAGAAGAACTGGTAATGCTACGCCTACGCACTTCGATACAACGCACTCTCCTGACACTCATCTGGCTCTGTGCCATCGCCTTCGCAGGCTTAGCACAGCTCACGGTGATCGTACCCCAGCAGGTTGCCGAGGGAGAGACCTTCCAGTTAGTTTATCGTGCTGCGGGAGCGCACGAGCTAGGTGCTTTCACCGCTCCTCAGATTGCCTCTGGGCTGAAAGTGCTCTACGGACCTCAACTCAACGTACTACACAAGATGAGCGGAGGCGTCTCAAAAGAGTACACCACCATCACCTATACGCTGCAAGCGACCAAGGCGGGTAGCTATGCCATCAGTGCTGCTCAGCTACGAGTCGGGCAGAAGAGCCTCACGGCGCTATCTAGGCGCATACAAGTCGCCAAGGCGCAAGGGCTCTCGCAGCAGGCTATCGCCTCTGGCGAGTCGCTACAGGTAGCAGACCGAGACATGTATATGCGTGCCGTCGTCTCCTCGCAGTCGGTCTACACACAGCAGCCCGTCCTCGTATCGCTCTACCTCTACTCACGCTATGGCAACCTCGCAGGCGTAGACCGCAAGCCACCCGAGGTGACTGACTTCGTCACCAAGGAGATCCCGCTACAGCACACCAGCCTCACCACAGAGCGCGTCGGGGGCAGGCTCATGTACAAGGCACTCATCTGGCAGATCCTCGCCTACCCACAGCGTAGTGGCGAGCTAGTCATCCCCTCCTTTGAGTATGACTTCCAGGTATCTGTAAATCGGAAGGTGGATAACGAGGAAGACCTTTTTGCCAATAAAGCTGTCGCAACGGCTCATAAGAAGTTGCACTCGCAACCCTTGAAGTTGACCGTGCGACCACTCCCAGAGGGAGCTCCCGAGGGATTCGATCAGTTGGTCGGCTCCTTCCAGGTCAAGGGTACCCTCTCCGCACCCGACCCGACCTACGAGACGGGTCGCGCCATGACCTACCGACTAGAGATCACAGGGCGGGGCAATGTCTCCCTACTCTTAGCTCCAGAGCTAGGCTTGTCCGACAAATTTGAAGTGTATGAGCCACAGCTCATCCGTGACGACCAAGAGGTGCGCAATGGCAATACGGAGGTTCACCGCATCTACGAATACACCATCATACCGCACGCCACAGGACAGCAGACGGTGCCTGCCGTCAGCCTCCCCTACTTTGACCCCGCTACGAATAGCTACCGTACCGCCACGACAGCACCTATCCGTATAGAGGTAGCGCAAGGCTCTAACGATGTACCACAAGTGGGCAAAGCTGGAGAGGCAAGCAGCTCACAGCGATATACGCCCTACCCCTACGATGCGCCTGCTCCGACCATCGTATGGCGCCCCTGGAGTCGTGCCGGATGGGCTTACTGGCTCCTCTACGTGCTCCTGCTCATCGGTGGCGGAGTCGCTTATTGGCTCATACGTAGCGATCAGCGTCTCCGTGCCGACCATGTCGCTTATCATAAGAAGCGCTCCACGCCTCTGGCGGAGCAGCAGATCCAGGCGATACGTCAGCTCATCAAGGCGGGGCAGCAGTCGGAGGCTACGACCCGACTCTACGCTACCATAACGCACTATCTGCAAGATCACTACACGCTAGCCACCTCCAGCCTCACACGGCAGCAGCTAGCGAGTGCACTCAAGCAGCAGGGCGTAGCGGACGCAGAGGTCAACGCGTGGCTCACCCTCCTCTCAGAGATCGAGCTAGCACGCTATGCGCCACAGCAAGAGGGCGACAGCCTACCCCGCTGGGTAGACCAGCTAGAGCAACTCATCTCGCAGTCGTGATAGCTTCGCATCGAAGCTCGACAAAATACTAAGCCCCCCTCATCACAAGACGAGGGGGGCTTCTTTTATCTTTCAGCTGTTCGGCTAAACGGTTCCTCCGTTGGAACTAAAGAGTTCCCCCCTTGGAACTTTTTAGTTCCAAGAGGGGAACAATTTTTGGAACTCGTATCTACAACAGATACAGTCTGATAGGGATGGAATAAGTAGTCAGAGTGACTGACTCCCGGGGTACTAAAGGTTACAGCACATCCTTCTCAAAACTTCACTCTGAAGGTAGTATAGTACCAAAACTCCTCTGAATCTAGCTTCTGATATGGGGGTAAGAAGAGCTCTACCGATTTGAATCCTGTGTAGGAGATCAGTCGTGTCACATCATTGTAGTTATACTCAGTCGTCTCCATCTGCGCTCTAATCGTTCCTACAAGCTTATCCCCACGAGACACTAATATGTCTGCCTCAAAAGTTTCTTTCTGATGAGACCATGCCGCAGGATCTTGAACTGGTGGTTGTGGCGTGGGAGACATCATTGTACCGATACGTAGCACGATCTCATTACCCTTCTGATACTCACTTAAGTCGTGGTATTGACCTGTCTCAACTCTTCGAACCTGTACATGCAGCTCATCTGTGGGGACAACCTCAGGAGTTAGATTGACTATCCTAAAGGAGATACAGGAAGCTATAGGGGGGTTATTGGGAGTTGGTCCATCGCAAGAGCTAAGTAGCCCTAGGATAAGCAGGCTTGCAACTAGGGTAAAAACCTTAGCACTGGTCATTAGTATTTCGGATAAATGCTTAGTCGACATATTCTTCAGGTCTGAAGTGATTTGGTTTCTAGGAGCAAAGGTACACAAGCTTCTCTAAAAGGCAAGTGCCAAGATTCTCCTGCGAGGACACTGACTACTAGTCTCTAATCGCTAAAAGCATTACCTTTGCCAATAGAATAAATTAGATAGACTAGCATCATGGCTAAAAAAGAGATCAAAGAACTCACACCACGTGACGAAAACTACTCACAGTGGTACCAAGATATCGTCGTAAAGGCCGGACTGGCTGAGAACTCCTCCGTGCGTGGCTGTATGGTCATCAAGCCCTACGGCTACGGCATCTGGGAAAAGATGCAGCAAGACCTCGATCGCCGATTTAAGGAGACGGGACACAGCAACGCTTACTTCCCGCTCTTTATCCCTAAGAGCTACCTCAGCCGCGAGGCGGAGCATGTCGAGGGCTTTGCCAAGGAGTGTGCCGTCGTGACGCACTACAGACTGCGTACCAACGAGGCGGGCGATGGCGTAGAGGTAGACCCCAATGCGAAGCTCGAGGAGGAGCTGATCGTTCGTCCGACGAGTGAGACGATCATCTGGAGTACCTACAAGAACTGGATCCAGAGCTACCGCGACCTGCCTCTACTCTGTAATCAGTGGGCCAACGTGGTGCGCTGGGAGATGCGTACGCGTCTCTTCCTTCGCACGGCTGAGTTCCTCTGGCAAGAGGGTCACACGGCACATGCTACCCAAGAGGAGGCAATCGCTGAGGCGCGCAAGATGATTGGTGTCTACGAGGACTTCGCCCGTGAGATGCTGGCACTGCCGGTTATCGTTGGAGTCAAGAGTGAGACCGAGCGCTTCGCTGGAGCTATCGACACCTACACCATCGAGGCTATGATGCAGGATGGTAAAGCTTTGCAGTCTGGTACTTCGCACTTCCTAGGACAAAACTTCGCCAAGGCGTTTGACGTTACCTTCCTCGATAAGGAAGGCAATCGTGACTACGTCTGGGCTACCTCGTGGGGCGTATCCACACGTCTCGTCGGTGCACTCATCATGGCACACAGCGACGACAACGGACTGGTGCTGCCGCCACGCATTGCACCTATTCAGGTGGTCATCGTGCCGATCTACAAGAGCGAGGAGGAGCTGCAACGCATCCACGAGACAGCCGACAAGATCGTCAGCGAGCTACGTCAGCATGGCGTATCGGTTCAGATTGATGACAACGACAATAAGAAGCCCGGGTGGAAGTTTGCGGAGTATGAGATGAAGGGTGTCCCCGTACGTCTTGCTCTCGGTATGCGCGACCTGGAGCATGGCACCGTCGAGGTGGCTCGTCGTGACACACTCACCAAGGAGACCATGCCACTAGAGGGCATCTCTGCACATATTGAGCAGCTACTTGAGGATATCCAGAGCAATCTTTACAACCGCTCGCTCCAGTCCCTCAAGGATCGCACCTACATCTGCGACAGCTACGATGAGTTCAAGGAGCGCATCGAGGACGGCGGCTTCTTCCTCTGCCACTGGGACGGCACAGCCGAGACGGAGGCACGTATCAAGGAGGAGACCAAAGCAACGATCCGCTGCATACCTCGTGACATACCCTCAGAGCCTGGTCGCTGTATGGTGACTGGTCGCCCCTCTAAGTGCCGGGTCATCATCGCTCGCTCTTACTAAGACATAAGACAATGAAAATGCGCAATTCACTGATCGCACACTCAGGCGGTGTGGATAGCACGACGCTCCTCTACGAGTATCGTGAGGAGGTGGCTTGTGCTGTGGGCTTCGACTACGGCTCCAAGCACAATGCTCGTGAGCTGGCCGCCGCCAAGGCTATCTGCCGTGAGCTAGAGATACCCTACCTAATCATCCCACTCGCCTTCATCGAGGAGTACTTTCGCAGTGACCTTCTCCTCTCGGGTGGCGAGATGCAGCTCGGGGACTATTCTGAGGAGAATATAAGCTCGACGGTGGTACCCTTTCGCAATGGTATCATGCTGAGCGTCCTCGCAGGGTTGGCCGAGAGCCGAGACTTGCAGCAGGTACTCATAGCCAACCACTTTGGCGACCACGCCATCTACCCAGACTGTCGTGAGAGTTTTGTCAAGCCTATGGGCGAGGCGATCACGGCTGGCACCAGCAATGGAGTCAAGCTGGTGGCACCCTACACGAAGCTCACGAAAGCTGAGATCGTAGCTCGGGGCACTCGTCTTGGGGTGCCTTACGGCAAAACGTACAGTTGCTATCAAGGGGGCGAGCGTCACTGCGGACGCTGCGGCACCTGTCGGGAGCGGCACGAGGCTTTTGTAGCAAACGGACTGGAGGACCCGACGCTTTACGAGGAGTAGGTAGCGGTATGCTCGTTATCCCAGAAGCTTTCGATCAGAACAATGCCGAGCAGATGTCTGCCCTGCAATGTTTGGAGCAAACCTCTATGAGTCTCTTCCTGACAGGTAGTGCGGGAACGGGCAAGTCCTACTTCCTGCAGCACTACTGCGAGGTAACTCACAAGAAGTTTGTCAAGCTGGCTCCGACGGGCCTCGCTGCGCTCAACATCCATGGGCAGACGATCCACAGCTTCTTCCGGCTACCGCTAGCACCGCTGACAGATGCCAACCATACCTCCGCCATCACACGCCGCTACCGCAAGGACAAGCGGGAGCTCATCCGTCAGCTCGATCTGATCATCATCGACGAGATCTCGATGGTGCGATGCGACCTGCTAGATGCCATGGATCGTATCCTGCGCAGCGTGAGGCACAGTCGGGTGCCCTTTGGGGGTGTGCAGCTCCTCATGGTGGGCGACCCATTTCAGCTACCGCCAGTCACGACAACAGCCGATCAGGAGGAGATGCAGCGCGCCTACCCTGAGAGCGACGGCTTTTACTTCTTTGAGGCGCACGCCTACGCTACACTGGCACCTATCTCCATAGTCCTACGTCGCATGTATCGTCAGAGCGATCAGCACTTCGTCTCCGCACTTGAGGAGATCCGTCTAGGACGTGTCAGCGATGACACGGTCGCCCTGCTCAACAGCCGCGTCTCCCCGCAGTGGCAGGAGGAGCTACTCCAGAGCGACCAGCATGCGGTGCTACTCTTCTCTCACAGAGCCAATGTGGAGACGTACAACCAGTCTCGCTGCGCCCAGCTTGATGCCAAAGAGGTAACCTTCCGAGGCAAGCTCAAGGGCAAGATCCCCGCCTCTGCGCTGCCCGTCCCCGAAGAATTTTCGCTCAAGGTGGGGACCCAGGTGATGCTCGTGAGCAACCACCCCGACGGAGCGTGGGTCAACGGCACGACGGGCGTCATCACGAAGCTCGTCGGCGGGACTATCGGCGACATCACGGAGCCGTATGCCAAGGTGAAGACGCCCGATGGCGAGACTATCATCGTCACGCCACACACCTGGTCGCAGGTGGACTACGACTACGACGAGGAGAAGGGAGAGATCGTCGAGCGACAGACCGGCTCCTACACGCAGCTACCGCTCATCGTCGCTTACTCTATCACAGTACACAAAGCGCAGGGGCAAACGTGCGACCAAATCGTGGTCGACCCAAGTCGCTTCTTCGCCCCAGGACAAGGGTACGTCGCCCTCAGTCGCTGTCGTACGCTCGAGGGGCTGACACTCACACAGCCGCTCAAGCCACATAACCTACGCACCGCCCCCTCGGTACTACAGTTCTACCGAAAGATCCTTTCGCACGTCTAGCCCAAAGACTAAAGAAGCAATCCTATATTCTATGGCTTGCTCTTGGCAAGTCTTTGTCGATCCAGGCGAGCGGTGTGATCGTAAGGCAGCGATACGTTATTGTCCGACTCTGAGGTGTCGTATAGAGCCGTCTCAAAGAGCTCTATCTGCTGAGTTAGCGATGGCACCAATCCTTGGATCAACCCCTTCGTCTGATCAAAGAGATCACCCGGATATGGCTCCGTCATCCTTGCCGTACTATCTGGATTGTGATGCAGGCCCCGCTCGTCACCTTGCAGGTGATTTGCATAGATCTCCATAAATAGAGGCTTTAGCTCTGGTATAGCCTGCTCTATCACTTCTTTATAAGGAGCTATAACCGAAGCACTATCCTGACTCTCTAGATGCTCCGTGAGGAAGCGTACTAAATCGTTCATCCCAAGCTCCAGGTGCTGATAAGCGTAGTCCTGCAAAGAGATCGTACCTTCTGAAGCTCTCTGAGAGGGCATCGCTAAGGCGATCTGACGAGAGGATATACGTAGCTCTGTCGGGGTGACCTCAACCAAACGATATGGACAGGGGTATGTGACTGTGGATCCAGTCTCTATGTCATGTATGACGCTCTGGTTGTAGCTCTTGGCTGCGATGTCCTGAGCATGAAAGTGTCCCGTGAAGACATACTGCAGACCAGCCTCGGCGAGTCGCTCTGCGATGCGATCATAATCCTGTATCAGATACTCCTTAGCCAGTAGCGACTGCCCCGGGAAGTGCTCTACGATGCCATGATGCATCATCGCTATGACCTGCTTGCCCTGAGCATTGGCTTGTCGCACTTGATCCTCGATCCACTGGATGCGTTCCTCATCAAGACGGCCAGCCGTCGTGGGGTAGTTATTGGCGATATTGTCATCGTACTGACAAGCATCGATGCCGATGACGCGTAGCCCTGGGAGTGGCTCTGACACATAGCAGAGCGCCGGTCCTCTCGAGATACTTGAGGAGGCGTCATACCCGTATGGTGCCATAATCTGGACAAACTGATCGGGAGTAACATGCTCCGTAGCAGTCGTATGATCCCCTAGGTAGATCTGAGCAAGGGGATTGTTAATGTCATGATTACCAGGCACAACAAGCACCTTGATACCAGCCGCTGTGAGTCGATCTAGCCGCTGCGTGAGGTAACGATAGCTAGCCAGCTCACCATCCTTCGTGAGGTCTCCACAGATGAGGAAGAGATCAGGACGTATCTCTAGTGCCTCCTTTATTAACTGATCAAAGATCTGCACACTCTCGAGGAGCAGCTTACGATCGCTACGTAATGTCTCCTCAAAGGCAGGGCCCTCCTGAACGACTAGCTCAGGAGCCATAATGTGTGGATCGCTACAGACGAGGAGCGTGTACTGCGACTTCACACTGAGCGGGGGACGCTCAGCCCACCCCTCTAGTGGGAGGGCTAGCAAGATGATGGCGCTAATGAGTAGCGTGACAAGTCGTGTGAGGGATTGTGTTTTTTGCTTCATAGTAGATTACGATATATTGCGTTTCCTAGATTGTCTACGCGAAGGTATCGTCTGTCGATTGCCCCTTCGTTGTCTTTTTGCTACCAATAGGTTATCATAAGAATATCTGAATAAAAGCAGAGGACTCAACCGCCCCGATTCAGCGATTGAGTCCTCTCATTATTTATTTCAAAACTTGCTACCTGATCATGGCCAAAAGCTAACAGCCAAAGGCCATCACTCAGAACGAGATCCAGCGGACGTAAGCGAAGTCCATCAGATGAGGCAGCTCCGGCAGATAAGGACGCAGACGCACCGCTATCTGATATTTGCCTGGCTGAGCCGATGGCACCGTTAGCTCATAGGTGCGGATCGTCCCCAAGCGTGGCATCACCTCGTGAAAGAGATCCTTGCCCACATACTGCACTTCGCCCGTCAGATCGTCCCGAGTCGTAACAATCAGCTCGGCAACGAGATCAGCCTCCACTTGCCCCGCATCAATCGTCACCCTAAAGGTCGGATCGCTATGCTGGCCGTTGTAGTTTGGCTCTCGCATGACCCCCTCGAAGGTCGCCTCCTGCACGGTGATCGTATCCCACGTGGCAGCGACCCGTTGCTTCCAAGCCACTATATTACGAGCCTGCTGGTAGCCCTGATGCTCTAGCAGCTCGGAGCGTACTGCCAACTTATTGTAGAGGCGCTCGTAGTAGTCGTCCAGCATGCGACGCATCGTAAAGTGTGGCGCGATGTAGAGCATCGAGCGCTTGATATAGTCTACCCAGCGATCCGAGCAACCAGTCGGCATGTCGGCATAGTAAGTAGGTACGATCTCCTGCTCTATGAGCTGATAGATCGTCATGGCATCAAGCTGATCCTGCAGATGCGGATCCGTGTAGGTACGCTCTGCCGAGAGTGCCCAGCCGGCACCCTCCTTGTACCCTTCGTACCACC
This sequence comes from Porphyromonas vaginalis, assembly GCF_958301595.1. Lineage (NCBI taxonomy): Bacteria > Pseudomonadati > Bacteroidota > Bacteroidia > Bacteroidales > Porphyromonadaceae > Porphyromonas > Porphyromonas vaginalis. The sequence continues at coordinate 523,363 of NZ_CATQJU010000001.1, forward strand.
AGCCATCCAGCACGGAGAGATTGAGGACTCCGTTCATCTCTGCCTTTTCGCCAGAAGTACCAGAGGCCTCCATGAGGCGTGTCGGGTTGTTGAGCCATACATCGACACCTGGGATAAGCGTCTTGGCAAGCGCTATGTCGTAGTCGGGCAGGAAGATGATTTTACCGACAAACTGCGGCATACGACTCACCTCTATGATACGCTTGATAAGTGCCTGCCCACCACCATCAGCCGGGTGCGCCTTGCCCGCAAAGATAAAGCGAACGGGATGCTCTTTGTTGTCCAGGATCTTAGCCAAAGCCTCTAGATCCTCAAAGAGCAGGTGAGCACGCTTATAAGTAGCGAAGCGTCGTGAGAAGCCTATGTAAAGGGCCCGCTCCTCTAGTTCGTCGAGCGTTGCCTTAGCAAGCTGTGGCGGAAGGCCTATCTCTCCGTGAGTCTCTATGATCGTGTTCTGTATGTGCTGTATCAGTCGTCTCTTGAGTCGCTGACGTATCTGACGTATCTCCTCACTCGGCACGCTCATGATCTTAGCCCACATCTCCTCTTGAGACTGATGGTTCAGGTAGTCAGCACCGAAGTGACGGACGAAGAACTGCTGCCACTCAGGCGCTGCCCAGGTAGGCAGGTGCACCCCATTCGTTACATAGGAGACGTGGCTCTCCTCGGGGAAAAAGCCCTCCCATACAGGAGCAAACATACGCTTCGACACATCGCCATGAAGCTTGCTCACGCCATTGGCCTCCTGCGAAGTATGTAGTGCCAAGACGCTCATGGAGAACTTACCGCCGCTCCCGTGGCTATCCTTGCCTAGCTGGATAAACTCATCACGAGAGATACCCAGACGACTATAGAAGGGCGTGAAGTAACGATCTATCAAAGCATCCTCAAAGTAGTCATGCCCCGCTGGCACAGGCGTATGCACCGTATAGAGCGAAGAAGCGCGCACCACCTCCAGTGCCACGTCACAGGGCAAGCCCCTATCCTCCACTAGATTGACCAGTCGCTCCACATTCATAAAGGCCGCATGACCCTCATTCATATGGTACACATCACACGTGATGCCGAGCTGCTTGAGGAGCATCGTACCACCGATACCTAGGAGGTACTCCTGACGGAGTCGATTCTCCCAGTCACCACCATAGAGGCTGTGGGTAATGCTCTTCGCCAGACCCCCATTCTCAGGCACATCCGTGTCTAGCAGATAGAGCGACACGCGACCTACCGGCACACGCCACACCTGACAAGCCACGGGCAGCGAAGCCATCTCCAGATGTAGTGTCAGACGCTCACCACGCTCGTTGAGTACGGGCTCAAGGGGCAGATTGTGAAAGTTTTGCGGCACATAGTGCGCCACCTGATTACCACTTGGGTCAAGGCTCTGTGTGAAGTAACCGTAGCGATAAAGGAGCCCCACGGCGGTGAGCCGAACGTTGCTATCGCTCGCCTCCTTGACATAGTCACCCGCGAGGATGCCTAGGCCACCCGAGTAAATGTGTAGCGTATTGCTAATGCCGTACTCCATGCAGAAGTAAGCGACCGAGGGACGCGTCTCATCGGGACGCTCCTGCAGATAAGCCTGCAGCTCATCATACAGCGCCTGAACCTCTGCGAGGAAGTGCTGGTCCTGGCAAAGCTCCGCTATACGCTCCGCCCCCAGAAGGTGAAGCATCCAGCGAGGATTGCCATCAGTCTGCGCCCATAGCTCAGGGTCGATAGACTGAAAGAGTCGTATCGCCCGTGGTTGCCAAGACCACCATAAGTTCATCGTCAGGTCCTTGAGCGATTGTAGCTCTGCGGGGAGGTTAGATTGGCTGTATATCTCTGTCCACTGCGGTGGATTACTCTTGTATTGTGGTATCATTTGCGTCTATTCTATAGATCCGTCTACCTAAAGACACTGCGAAGGTACGACTATTTCGTGCAATGGCTGTTACGCCATGCCCTCCAGAAGGTTTCCAGCATTGGAAAACTATTTTTCCAGCGTTGGAAAGTAAAGTTTCCAGCGTTGGAAATTTTATTTTCCAAGGCTGGAAAGTTTTTTGGAAAACGTCTCACAACGAGACGTTTGCCCATCCCTGAAGAATGGTTGACTTGTCTTTTGCTAAAACTGAGGGCGGGAGCAAACACTTTGCACATTTAGTGGAAATCGTGTAACTTGCGGACGTAAGCACATAAGTCCGCACTAGTCCATTGCTTTACAATGATTTGCCTTGTGATATTGCTCCCCCTGCACTAGGTACGACCAACCAATAAATACGCTGAGAATCCACAAACTATAACCTAACCACGACAATTATGAGACGTATCACTAGAATCACAGCTACATTAGTTGTTCTCATCTCTAGCCTTTGGGGCCTATCAGCTCAAGAGACTCCGCCCACCCCAAAGACGCATCCAACCATCCCCACCATACAGGCGGGAGCCAAATGGCTGGTCTACAAGGTCACCTTCGGCATATACTGTCAGACCAGTGAAAAGCCTGAACATTGGAACTACTGGAACTCTAGTACAGATCAATACGCTCTGACGAAGCTGGAGACAATAGATGGTAAGACCTACTTTGTCTTAGGTGATGAGACAGACTACGGCTACGCCTACACCTACCTGAGAGAGGATCTACCTGGCGGGAAGATCTATGCACGACACAAGAGTGGCGTCAAAGGAGGGGAGAAAGGTGAAGTCCCTGAGTATGTGCTCTGGGACTATAACCTCAAGGTGGGAGATCAAGTGACCCTTCACGACATTGATGGGTCTACAGCGCTGTATGACCATACGAAAAGTCGCTATACGCTAGTCGTCTCAGCTATTGAGACTAGACACATGTATGATGCTGATCGCTTAGTCTATATTATGAAGGATATGACGGGTATCCCGCTGCCATCTACTGAAATTTACTGGATAGAGGGCATCGGCTACTCCTTTGGCTTTTTATTTACGGGTATTAGGACTGAAGAGAGTACTGGAGGCTATGGCTACGAGACTCGCATACCCCTATGCTATACAGCGCCCAATGGTGATGTGTACCACTTCCACCACTCAGGTATCTGTGAGGCTGTCAATGGCTTTACAGGCAATAAGACGATTGAAGCGTCTAGGACTACACCTCTGGATCTGCAAATCTCTCGAAATCAGCTAGGACTGACCATACGTGTAGCTGACGGTAAGCATCACGATCTGACCATTTATCGTGCTGATGGTACGAAGCTCGTGGAGGCGACCTCCTTTGTCGAGAGCTATGATCTAGCCTTGCCAATGGCTTCTGGGGAGAAGATTCTCGTCGCAGTTGATGACGAGACTATTCCCTACGTCTTATAAGACTATTGACTTTTGCAACAGTTTCTTTTTACAAACCAAACGAGGGAGTACCACCACTGCTGGTGATACTCCCTCGCTGGTAAAGGTGTGTGGCTCTAGTGCTTAGCTTTGGGCTTGATGCGGTAGAGCTACCACTAAGAGGACTGACTACTTAGAGTAGTCGTAGAAGCCCTTGCCACTCTTGCGTCCGAGCTGCCCAGCACGAACCATCTTGCGGAGCAAGGGATGTGGACGATACTTGGGGTCTGCATACTCGTTGTTGAGCACCTCCATGATGGCTAGGCAGACGTCTAGACCGATGAAGTCACCCAGTGCGAGCGGTCCCATGGGGTGATTAGCACCGAGCTGCATAGCGGTATCGATCTCCTCAACGGTGGCTACGCCATCGGCATACTCTCCGATAGCCTCGTTGATCATCGGGATGAGGATACGATTGACTACAAAGCCTGGAGCCTCGCTCACCCTGACGGCAGTCTTGCCAAGCTTCTCACAGAGTGTGAGTGTAGCCTCGAGGGTCTCCTCAGAGGTGCACTGACCGCTGATGACCTCGACGAGCTTCATGACAGGTACGGGGTTGAAGAAGTGCATACCGATGACCTGCTCAGGACGCTTGGTGACGCTGGCTAGCTCGGTGATGCTGAGCGAAGAGGTGTTTGTAGCAAAGATTGCTGAGGGCTTTACGAGACCATCGATCTCGCGAAGTATCTCTTTCTTGACCTCCATCTCCTCAGAGATAGCCTCGATGACTAGATCAGCCTGAGCGATGTCGGCGTAGTCGGTCGTGACGGTGATACGTCCGATGATCTGGTCAGCGTCCTCGGCGGTCATCTTGCCCTTCTCGACGAGACGGGTAAGCCCTTTGTTCATACGTTGCATAGCACGGTCTAGTGACTCGTTGCTACGTCCTTTCATCGTGACGGCGAGACCCTTCTGCGCCATCGTCTGCACGATGCCTGCACCCATGGTGCCATTGCCTAATACGACTATTTTCATAGAGTTATTGGTTTGAAATAGAGCGTGCCACAGGAGTGCGACACGCTCTAGTGAGTTTTAGAATTGTGGTTTGCGCTTCTCTAGGAAAGCGGACATACCCTCGCGCTGCTCGGGATGTGCGAAGGCGTTGCTAAAGAGATCGTTCTCAATGGCAATGCCTGTATCGATATCACTCTGCAGCCCCCTATTGATAGCTCGCTTAGAGATCGCTACGGCGTGTGGCGACTTGCTTGCTATCTCCTCTGCCAGCTCGGTCACGGTGGGCATGAGTGCGTCAGGCTCTACGACACGGTTGACCAGTCCTAGAGTGAGTGCCTCGTCGGCCTTGATGACACGTGCGGTGTAGATGAGCTCCTTGGCGGCGCCTGCCCCGATGAGACGGGGTAGACGCTGTGTGCCACTGAAGCCTGGGGGGATGCCTAGACCGACTTCGGGCTGACCAAACTTAGCCTTGTCACTGGCGATGCGTAGGTCGCACGCTAGGGATAGCTCGCAGCCACCACCGAGTGCAAAGCCGTTGACGGCTGCTATGACGGGGCAGTAGAGTAGCTCTACCTTGCGAAAGACACGAGCACCACGCTCACCGAAGGCGAGTGCCTCCGGGGGCGTTAGCTCTGCCATCTCGGCTATGTCAGCCCCCGCAACGAAGGAGCGTCCGGCTCCAGTGATGACGAGGACGCGCACGGTGCGCTCCTGAGCTATCTGATCGATGACGATCTCTAGCTCACTGAGTACCTGCGTAGAGAGTGCGTTGAGTGCTTCGGGGCGATCGATCGTTAGGGTACCGATCTGCCCATTGGCACTGACACTATAATGTATGGTCTGGAAGTCTGTCATGGCAGTGTAGGGTGTTTTTACTTCTTGTTAGCTTGAAGCGTCTTGAGACGCTCAGTGAGGACGGGCAGTACCTTGTGCAGGTCGCCTACGATACCGAGGTCGGCAACCTGGAAGATGGGAGCAAACTTGTCCTTGTTGATGGCAATGATATACTCCGACTCCTCCATACCAGCGAGGTGCTGGATGGCTCCTGAGATACCGCATGCGAAGTAGATGTCAGGACGTACGGTCTTACCAGTCTGTCCGACCTGTCTCTCATGCCCGATGATACCAGCATCGACCATAGCACGTGAGGAGGAGACCTCAGCCTTGATGACCTGTGCTAGAGCCTTGAGCTTGTCAAAGCCACCGTCGGTACCTACACCACGTCCGCCAGATACGAGTACGCTAGCCTCGGTGATGTCGACCATGTTCTTGGTCTCGTGCTTCTTGCTGACGAGGCGTACCTTAAAGCGACGCTCGTCAAAGGGTACCTTGACCTCCTCGACCTCGCCGGTGCGTGTCTTGTCGTCAGCCTTGCGACGCATGACGCCTGGGCGTACGGTAGACATCTGAGGCCTATTCTGATCGCAGACGATGGTTGCCATGAGGTTACCACCGAAGGCGGGACGGGTCATCATGAGGTTGCGGTCCTCACCGATCTCAAGTGACGTACAGTCTGCTGTGAGACCTGTGCGTAGACGCGCAGAGAGACGAGGAGCAAGGTCACGCCCGATGGTGGTAGCACCAAAGAGGACGATCTCAGGCTTGTAAACGGTGACGAGGTGATAGACAGCCTGTGCGTACTGCTCGGTGAGATAATCCTTGAGATTGGGATCATCGACGACTAGTACACGATCAGCACCTGCATGGATGAGCTGGTCTGATAGCCCCTTGACCTGATAGCCACATAGGATGGCGGTGACCTGCTCGTTGATCTGATCGGCTAGATCACGAGCCTTGCCGATGAGCTCAAAGGCTACATTCTGGATGACGCCTTCGCGTTGCTCAGCGAAGACTAGAATTCCTTTATACTGTGTCTTATCCATATCAGATGATGAATTTCTCTTTAAGTTTCTCGATAATCAAATCAGCAGCCTCCTCAGGTGTCAGCTCCTCGTAGAGAGTACCCATAGCCTTGGCACCCTTGGTAAAGGACTTCTTGACACGCGTAGGAGAGCCCTTGAGTCCTAGACGCTCCTCCTCAACGGGGAAGCTGTCAGCCGTCAGCGTGGTGATCTCCTTGTCAAAGGCGGTCATGATGTCGGGGACATTCATATAGCGAGGCTCATAAGCAGATGCTAGGAAGGTGAGCATACAGGGAGTCTCGACCTCTAGGGTCTCGTGTCCCTCCTCGACGTTGCGCATGACGGTCAGAGTCTTCTTGCCATCATAGTCTACATGCTCTACGTAGGTGATCTGAGGCAGGTCTAGCTGCTCAGCGATCTGAGGACCTACCTGTGCTGTATCTCCATCGATAGCCTGACGTCCTGCGAGGATGATATCGTAGTCAAGCGTCTTGAGTGCATGAGAGATGGTATAGCTGGTGGCGAGGGTATCGGCACCTCCGAAGCGACGATCTGAAATGAGGTAGCCCTTGTCACAACCCATAGCAAATGCCTCACGGATGATAGCGGTAGCCTGGGGAGGTCCCATAGTGATCACGCTGACCTCAGCGCCATACTGATCCTTGAGGAGCAGAGCCTGCTCGAGTGCCCCCTTATCGTCGGGGTTCATAATGCTGGGTACGCCATCACGGATCAGAGTGCCCTTGACGGGGTCGAGCTTGATCTCAGTGGTATCGGGTACCTGCTTGATACATACTATAATCTTCATATGTCTAATAAGTGTCCTAAGGGGTCATTACTTGAGTAGGTGCGCTGCGATAACCATACGCTGTACCTCGCTGGTACCCTCGTAGATCTCGGTAATCTTAGCATCACGCATCATGCGCTCTACTGGATACTCACGGGTGTAGCCGTAGCCACCGTGGAACTGTACAGCCTTTGTCGTCATATCCATAGCGGTCTCAGCGCAGAAGAGCTTAGCCTCGGCTGCCTCTAGGTTGTAAGAGAGACCATTGTCCTTGCACCACGCTGCACGACGTACGAGCAGGCTAGCGCAGTCGATACGAGCCTTGAGGTCTGCTAGCTGGAACTGTGTGTTTTGGAACTTGGCAATGCTGCGACCAAACTGCTTGCGCTCCTTGGTATACTTGACAGTCTCGTCCATAGCACCACGAGCGATACCGAGTGCCTGAGCTGCGATACCGATACGTCCGCCATCGAGGGTGTGCATGGCTACCTTGAAGCCACCGCCCACCTTGCCTAGGAGACGATCCTTGGGGATGCGGCAGTTCTCCATAATCAGCTCGCACGTAGCAGAGCCACGGATACCGAGCTTGAGCTCATGCTTACCGACAGAAAAGCCGGGGTCGTCCTTCTCAACGATAAAGGCAGAGATACCCTTGTTGCCCTTGCTCTTGTCCGTCATGGCAAAGATGATATAGACGTGAGCGTACTCAGCATTGGTGATAAAGATCTTATTACCATTGAGTATATAGCACTCCTCCTCCTCGACAGCAAAGGTCTGCTGTGCAGAAGCGTCTGTACCAGCATTGGGCTCCGTGAGACCAAAGGCACCGATCCACTCACCTGAAGCTAGCTTAGGGAGGTAGTGCTGCTTCTGCTCCTCTGTACCAAAGCTCATGATAGGATCACAGCATAGTGATGTGTGAGCAGAGACGACAACGCCTGTGGTAGCACAGACACGGCTGAGCTCCTCGACAGCCATCGTGTAGATCTGTACGGTAGAGCCTGCGCCTCCGTACTCCTTGGGAATGGGGATACCCATGATGCCCAGCTTGCTCATCTTCTGAACAGTCTCAATGGGGAAGCGCTCCTGCTCATCGATCTCTGCAGCGAGAGGCTTGACCTCTTTCTCTGCAAACTCTCTGATCATTTGCAAGAATAGCTCCTCTTGTGGGGTCTTACTAAAGTCCATAGTTTGAAATATGATTGTCTATAATAGTGTGTTGTTGCTTGATAAGGCCTGCCGCCCGAAGACGGCAGGCTCTAAGGGTAGTGTCGTAAGACTACTGACGCATGGGCTTGACATCGTCCACGTAGTGTAGCGTAGCCTCGGTGGCTGCCTCTATCTCCTCACGTGTGACGCCGTCACGGATCTCTGTGACGTAGAGTCCCTGACCCTTGCGTACCTCGATGACGCATAGCTCGGTGATGATGAGGTCTACCTGACCAGCTGCTGTGAGTGGTAGGGTACACTTCTTGAGGATCTTAGCCTTGCCCTTTGCAGTGTGGGTCATAGCAAGGATCACCTTGCGTGTACCTACGAGCAGATCCATAGCACCACCCATACCGGGGGCGAGCTTGCCAGGGATAATCCAGTTAGCTAGGTCACCAGCCTCATCGACCTGTAGTGCGCCGAGGATGCTGACATCTACGTGACCTCCACGGATGATACCGAAGGAGGTAGCACTGTCGAAGGTGGCAGCCTCTGGTACAGCGGTGATAGCACCACCACCAGCATTGATCCAAAGGGGATCCTCCTGGCCTGGAGCAGGAGCACCACCCATACCGATCATACCATTCTCAGACTGTAGCATCACATGCACATCTGGCTTGAGATAGTTGGGTACCATCGTGGGTAGACCGATGCCGAGGTTGACGACATCGCCATCCTTTAGTTCTAGGGCTACGCGCTTGGCGATAACCTCTCTGACTTGATTCTTGTCTAGTTCCATATCGTATTATACCTTGATTTATATTACTTCTTACTTTGCGGAGCCAAGTGGGTATATTACTTACCCGCAGCCTCTTTACGACGCACGATCTCCTGACAGATAAACGACGCTACATCGTCGGCAAAGGTATTAGCTCCAAAGCCAGCGTCAAAGCCTAGCTCCTTAGCCAGCTCGTGCGAAATACGTGGACCGCCACAGATGACGATCATCTTGTCGCGTAGCCCCTCGGCCTCGATGAGCTCGATGAACTCGGTCATGTTCTTGATGTGTACATCCTTTTGCGTGACCGTCTGGGAGATGAGCAGGGCATCGGCATTCATCTCGATACCCTTGGCGATGAGCTCCTCGTTGGGCACCTGACTACCGAGGTTGTAAGCGTCTATCATGTCGTAGCGCTCCAGGCCGTAGTGACCTGCGAAGCCCTTCATATTCATGATCGCATCGATACCTACCGTGTGCGCATCGGTTCCCGTGCTAGCTCCTAGTACCACCAGCTTGCGCCCGATGTGGGTGCGGATGTACTCGTCGGTCTCCTCCATGCTCCAGGTGGTCGACTCGACCTTGGGCACGTAAATATTGGAGTAGTCAACCGTATGGGTGCAACTACCATAACAATTGAAGAAGGTAAAGCCCTTGGTCAGCTCCTCTGAGAAGACAACCATCGGGTTTTGTAGTCCCATCTCCTTGAGTAGGAGCTTAGCAGCCTCTTCGGCTTCAGCTCCTTTAGGTACAGGCAGCGTGAAGCTCAGCTGTACCTTACCATCGTTCATGGTGTCGCCGTAAGGCTTTACTTGCGAAAGGTCGAGGGTACGGTCAAAGTCCTTCGACTCCATTGAATATAGTCCTCCACTCATAGCTTGCCTTGTATCTTACGGTTCTTCATTAGTTCTAGTGTCGGGTTGTAGTAGCGCTCGCTCTTTGGCTTGACGCCGTCCAACCCACGTCCTCCATCGAGAGGTCGCTTGATATCTGCAAAGATACCCTTAGAGAGCGCGGTAAAGAGTCCCTCGCCCTTGATCTCCTCGAGGAGGTCTAGCGTCTTGTCTAGCACCTCACGAGCACGACTCTGGATGATACCACCCTCCTTAAACTCAACCTCGTCACCGATGGAGCGCATATTGTTGAAGATGTAGCGCGCATTCTCGATCGAGAGGAAGCGGTCACTCATGAAAGGCGTATGGATAGCCTCTGTCGGCATACCGAGGAGCTGTAGTCCCTGATGTGTCCAGATACCTATTATGTTAAAGAGTGCATCCTGTATGTGACCACGGAAGATGTTTCCGGTCATAAACTTCGTAGGAGGCATATACTTGAGTGGAGCCTTGGGGAAGATCTCACGCGTCATCTGAGCCTGCGCCAGCTCGAAGAGGAAGCCGTTTTCGGTCATCGGATCCATCTCGAAGGCGTGTCCTAGACCCATCTGCTCCTCAGGGAGGGCTGCTCGTAGAGCAAACTGCTCATTGATAAAGTCAGACGCTAGCACTGTGTGCGCCTGCTCGATAGCGTCAGCCGTCGTGAGGTAGTTGTCCTCACCCGTATTGATGATGACGCCGGCAAAGCCATTGATCACACGACTCGTGTACTGGTCGATGATCGTACGCTGCATATTGATATCGCGGAAGAGGATACCGTAGAGGGCATCATTGAGCATGACGTCTAGTCCCTCGAAAGCACCCATGATAGCGATCTCTGGCATACAGAGACCCGAACAGTAGTTACAGAGACGTACGTACTTGCCACGCTCCTCGCCTACCTCGTCAAGCGCCTTGCGCATGATGCGGAAGTTCTCCTGTGTAGCATAGGTACCACCGAAGCCCTCGGTCGTAGCACCAAAAGGTACATAGTCGATCAAGCTCTGTCCCGTAGTACGGATCACAGCGATAATGTCAGCACCCTGTCGTGCTGCAGCCTGTGCCTGGATCACGTCCTCGTAGATATTACCCGTAGCGACGATCACATAGAGGTAAGGCTTAGGGCCCTCACCGATCGTCTTGAGGTAGTTCTCACGGCGCTCTCTATGCTCGACGATGCGCTGCATACCCTTGAGGATGTAAGGCTCTAGCACATCGGCTATCTCCTCAGGCTTGCGTGCCGGATAGTGCGTTAAGTTGATCTCGCCACGAGCTACACCCTCAGCGATCTGCTGTGGATCCATGCCCGTAGCCAGCATTGCGTTGGCAAGGTAAAAGAAAACTCCGTCTGAGAGAGCCTCCTGCTCCTTGAGATGTGTCACGACGACGTTGGGCAGAGGCACATCATGCTCGTCTACTCCGTCAATCCCGACGAAGCGACAGAGCGTGCGCTCGACCGTAACAGTCGTATAGCGGTCAACAAAGCTCTGCACCTCCTCGGCGATAGTGCCGGCGGCGCTGCGTGCTTTGTCCACTTTGGCAAAGTCTATACCTACTTTACTTGTCTTCATTCTTTGTTGCTAAGTTCTTTTCGCATAAATCTAATAGCTCCCTATCCATGCCTAGTATCTCTGCTATGCGCAGAGCCTCGTGAGGCGCATCGGTCTGGGTATCCTCTATGAGAGAGTAGTCGATACAACGATTGAGCTGGTTGATCTCGAGTGGCTTGCGTAGACGCTCCTCCACGAAGCCGCGTACTCTCCATCTGTGGCATCGCCCCAAGATGCCACTGTAATGTGTTGTGATGATAGCTCGCACAGCATATTGAGCGAAGAGCTGTACGAGGGCACTCACCAGTGCGTGTCCCTCCTCTGGATTGGTCGTGCGGGCTGGCTCGTCAATGAGTGCTAAGACCTGCTTACCCCCCTTGACCGACTCGATGATTCGGTTGAGGCGTAGCATCTCGGCACCATAGGAAGAGAGCCCCGACTTGATGTCTTGATCATCTCCGATGGAGAAGATCACCTCATCGACTGGCACCAGCTGAGCCTCTTGTGCCGTCACATAGCAGCCAAACTGCATGAGGCACTGCGCCAATCCTATCGAAGCAAGCAAGACGCTCTTACCTGCCATGTTAGCTCCTGTGATGAGCGTAGGCTGATCTGTATAGGAGATCGTCACTGGCTGGAACTTGTCCTGTCGCTCAGCTAGGTGATGAGCTACCTCTGGGTGTATCAGATCTGTCAGCGTGCTCTCGCCAGAGCGTATAGGCTTAGGACGGCAGCAGCTATGTGCCAAAGCCCACTGAGCAATGGCGTGAAGCTTGTCTATCTGTGCCAAAGCCTCTAGAGCCTCCTCTATCTGGTCAGCGTAAGGGTGTAGCGCCTCTGTGAGCCGCTTCCGTACGCGATCCTCTTCGATAGCACATTGGACCGCTAGCTCGTCTCGCTCGGTCTCTTCGGAGGTGCGCTCCATCTGCTTGCGTAGAGAGCGCAACACTGCACTATAGCTGTCGCTAATGTAGAAGCTCGGTAGTCGCTCCCCATCGATATCTAGTATATCCACGACCTCAGTGAGTGTGTGGCACTGTAAGATCTCTAGATGATACTGCTCGGCGAGGCGACGCACCTTCTCCTCGATGAGCGCGAGTCGCTTGATCTCAAAGAGGTCGATATCGCTACAGATGACCTGAGGCTGTCTGATCGTCTCGATAGAGCCCGAGACATTCATCAGTTCGCAGAGATGTATCGCCACCTCTTGCATGCCTTTTTGTTGCTCACGATCAGAGAGGTAGTCTATGTAGCGAGCCACCTCATCCAGTCGCTGCTCGATAGTCTCCACCTCGCTACTCCAGGGCGTAGCCAGCATAGCCATACGTCCTGGAGAAGAGTTGAAGTGCATCTCCTCCACGACATAGCGCAGTCCGCTTATTTGGTCTATACAACTACGTAGGTCTTTCATAGCCTTCTAACATCATATACAGGGACCTCAAGAGCCTCGGATAGACGCCCACACATGCGCTCACTGTCTAGCCGATAGCCTGACGGGGCTAGCGGGTTGAAGGTGACCGCCATGAGCTTACTACTATATAGAGTCTTTATCTCCCTGCCAGTAGCTAGATAACTCTGCACAGCTTGTCCCGATGCAAAGATACGAGTAAAGTCTTTGACCACAAGCTGTCGATGCCGCTTGATGAGCCGTAACTGACTCAGCAGCTTGTCGCTGACCACGCCTGGTACGTAGAGCATATCGCCCTCGGCTAGCCAAGTCGTGTCACGCCACATGTCGGGGGTAAGTGCCGAGGCAAAGCCTGGGTCTACGATAGCCCCCTCAGTTGTTATGAGACGAACCCCCTTGTCCACCTCTGCGAGCTGCTCCGCGAGCTTTCTGTCGGTCAGCTGGGGCAGACGTATCAGGCGCATCAACTCACGCATGCGCTTGATCAACTGCTCGGGCTGAGCCGAGTAAGCACTGCCCGTGGCAAGTACCATACCCTCAGCTACCGAGGGAGATGCTAGTGAGAGACGTGATAGCGCGCCGTCGATGAGTGTCAGATCAACGCCCTCCTGATTCATCCGGGCGACTACACGACGCAGCCCTCCCGTCGAGGGGGGACCCGCTATGAGCGTCTTGCCGATGCCCCGTGCTCGGGCATAGATAAGCCGCCCGATCGAAGAGGAGTAGATGCGATCAATGTCAAATATCTCGGCTGGTAGGAGCTTCTTGCGAAAGAAGTTTTCAGCCGTCACAAAGCGCATCCCGTTGTGCAGGGTTATCTCAGGCTTGTCCGTCTGTGTGACCTGATCACGTAGCTCTCCATCGATGCCTATCGACGTCAGCGCGAGCTGCAGCTCAGGGTGACGCTCTCGTAGCGCACCGAGTATGTAGTTAAGACTTTCCGTCTTACCCACATTCTTGGCAGTCCCTACGATAGCGAGACTCTTGAGTTGAGCTATGTTTGCGATGAATGGCATCAGTCGATAGTTTGATCTAATAGGAGAGCTACGTAATCAAAGGCGTGAGATGCTTATCCCTTGTGAGCTTCGCGCCACTTACGGCTACGCTCCTTGCGGTCTAGATGCTCAGGAGCCATAGCTAGGCGATCACCCGTGAGTAGTCCGTAGACACCCTCGTGGCGTGCCTTCTTACAGTCAGGGCACTGACAGGGCTCCTCCTTGTAGTCGCTAGGCTCTGTGTAGGTCGTGATGACGCCCTCATAGTTGCGTAGCACCACACGGTGAGGCGACTGAGAGATCACATAGTTTGGCATGACAGGCGTCTTGCCTCCACCACCTGGAGCATCTACGACGAAGGTAGGTACAGCATAGCCCGACGTATGTCCGCGTAGAGCCTCGATGATCTCGATACCCTTGGAGACAGGCGTGCGGAAGTGTGAGATACCCTGCGAGAGATCACATACATATATATAGTATGGACGTACGCGCATCTTGACCAACTCATGGACGAGGTGCTTCATGATCGAGGGGCAGTCGTTGATGCCACGTAGTAGCACCGACTGGTTCCCTAGAGGTATACCTGCATTAGCCATGCGCTCGCAAGCCTCACGGCTCTCGCGAGTCACCTCGTTGGGGTGGTTAAAGTGCGTATTGAGCCAGATTGGATGATACTTGCTCAGCATCTGTACTAGCTCAGGTGTGATACGCTGTGGGCATACGACGGGTGTACGTGATCCGATACGGATGATCTCTACATGAGGGATAGCGCGTAGACGCTGTATGATGTACTCCAGCATCTTGTCGCTGACCATGAGTGCGTCACCACCAGAGAGGAGTACGTCGCGTACCTCAGGTGTCTGCTCGATATACTCGATACACTTCTCGATGCGCTCCTTAGGCGAGGCTGCATCCTTCTGTCCTGCGAAGCGACGACGCGTGCAGTGACGACAGTACATAGAGCACATATCGGTTATCAGGAAGAGGACACGATCAGGATAGCGGTGTGTTAGTCCTGGCACGGGTGAGTCCTCATCCTCGCTCAGAGGGTCTAGCTGATCCTCAGGGCTTACATGTAGCTCATTGATCGTAGGGATCGACTGCTTACGTACAGGATCGTTAGGGTCATTGGGGTCGATCAAGCTCAGGTAGTAAGGCGTGATAGCCATACGGATCGTCTTGAGCGACTCACGTACACCCTCCTCCTCTTCGGGTGTTAGCTTGATATACTTCTTAAGCTGGTCAAGTGTCTCGATGCGGTTACGCACCTGCCAGTGCCAATCATTCCAATCAGCGTCAGAGACTTCAGGAAAGAATTCCTTTCTTCTGCTTTCGTTCATTGTGTGTGTGATTGATAGGGGATTGAATTTCGACTTGTAAAGAGTAAGAGATTAGAGCGTCTTGGATGCGCTCTAATCTCTTATCCATTCACTTAAGCGTATAGCTCAGTGAAGATCTTGCGTAGAGCCTCACACTCACGGAGCTCCTGCAGTGTGATCTCGGCGTGACCCTTGGTGTAACCGTTACCTACGATCATCGTCACATCCTTACCGACACCCTCAGCACCGAGAGCAGCCTTGGTAAAGCTCGTAGCCATAGAGAAGAAGTAGACGACACCATCATCCTTCGTGCAGAGGATGCTGGTCATCTCTGTATCGGTGATGTTGACATTATTGATTGTGACATCACACATCTTGCCGTCTGTGAGCTTCTCGATCTCCTCCATGACAGGTACAGGCTGTGTTGCATTGGCTGAGAAGACGTAGTCGCAGAAGCCGAGAGCCTTCAGACGATCCGTACTACGCTGTGAGTGGCATAGTCCGATTACCTTACCCGTGACACCAGCACGCTTCTTAGCCTCGTAGCAGCAGAGCATACCGCTCTTACCACCAGCCCCGATGATCAGCACAGTGTCGCCAGGCTTGACGAGCTTAGCCACCTGAGCAGGAGCACCAGCCACGTCTAGAGCTGAGAGTGCGAGATTCTCGGGCAGATCTTCGGGGATCTTAGCATAGATACCGCTCTCGAAGAGGATAGCCTTACCATCGATGTCGACCTGGTCGATGTCGGGACGGATATCCTTGATCTTGTCGATGCGTAGAGGAGTCAGAGAGAGAGATACGAGGGTAGCGATCTTGTCGCCCTCCTTGAGGTCTATCTTACCCTTGAGGGCATCACCTATCTTCTCGACAGTACCGAGTAGCATACCACCAGAGCCTGTGACTGGATTGCGGTGCTTACCTTGCTTCTCGACGATGCCCATCATGATCTCGGCGATCTTTGCCTTGTCGCCACCAGCCTGCTCCTCGATCTGCGTGAAGCTAGCTGAGTCGATGTTTAGCGTCTGTACATCGATGAGGATCTCGTTGTCGTAGATCTCATCCATGTTGTTGTCGATCTTGTCTGCGGGCTGTGGTAGTACGCCCTTAGGGGAGATGACACGGTGCGTGCCATACTTGTTTCCTTTCTTCTGCATATAAAAGTTGATATGATTGATTGTGTGATTGTATTAGTAAATAGGGGGAAGAATCAATATCCTTTTAGTGGCGAGGAGCCAGCGAAAGGATCTGACGAGCCTCAGCGGGGTTAGCGATCTCACGACCCAGCTCATGAGCTATGCGTGCAGCCTTAGCCACTAGCTCGCCATTGCTCTTAGCAAGGACACCCTTAGAGAGATATAGGTTGTCCTCAAAGCCGACACGTACGTGACCGCCCATGCCGATAGCAGCTGCTGCTAGAGGGAACTCGTGACGACCGATGCCGGTAGCTGTCCAGGTAGAGCCTGCGGGAATGTTCTTAACCAGCCAAGCAAGATTGTCAGCCGTAGCAGGTGTACAGCCGAAGACTCCCAGCACGAAGTTAAACTGCATAGGATCTCCAGGCACCTCACCTCTCTGAGCAAGACGCAGAATGGTGTCTAGGTGACCCATCTCAAAGCACTCGTACTCAGGCTTGATCTTATTCTCGATCATACGCTTACCGAAGGCACGCATCATGGGGATCGTGTTTTCAAAGACATCATCGCCAAAGTTGCACGTACCGCAGTCTAGCGTAGCCATCTCAGGCATCAGCTCTGTAGGCTGTAGACGCTCCTCAGCGGTCATACCTACTGCACCACCCGTCGAGGGGATGATGATCACGTCAGGGATCACCTTGTAGATAGCGTCCAGAGCCTCCTTAAAGCGAGCCTTGGACTGCGTAGGCGTACCATCGTCCTCACGGACGTGTACGTGGATGACAGCTGCTCCAGCATCGTAGGCGGACTTAGCCTCGCGTACGATCTCATCGATTGTGTAGGGGACAGCGGGATTTTGCTCTTTGGTTACCTCGGCACCGCAGATCGCTGCCGTTAGGATTAGTTTATCCATAGATAGTTACTGCTTTAGAGAGATAAATAGATTAAGACTTGCGCTGGCACTTCTTAGGCACTACACAGGTACCATGAGCACGGCATACGACGACAGGCTCCTCAAGTACATCTGCTGCAGAAGCACTGATATCGGTACGTGGAGCGATCACCTTGCGTGCCTCAAACTGCATCTGGCGTGATGAATTGCCGACCTGGGTGATCTCACCGACAGCCTCTATATAGTCTCCAGCATATACTGGAGCGAGGAACTCGACCTTGTCGTAAGCGCAGAAGAGACCCTCGTCGCCATCTTGTATGATAAGTAGCTCAGTAGCCACATCGCCAAAGAGCTGTAGCATCTTAGCACCATCTACGAGATTACCACCATAGTGCGCATCAGCACTAGACATACGTAGACGGATCATTGATTTTGGATTTGCCATTGTTTTGGGGATAATTAAAGTGATTGATTGGTCAGAGCTCCTATCTAGGAGAGTCTCCCTAGAGACCCCTGCGACAGTGCTCCGATTGTTGTATAGAGTCTCTGTGCGACTTACTCAAAGATGTAATCTACAAAGATGCCAGAGGTGTGTACCGCCTCGGGGCTGATCTGCCCTACGGGGACGATCTCATCAATCTCAGCCACGACACAGTCAGCAGCCATAGCCATCAGAGGCTGGAAGTTTTGCGTAGTACCCTTGTAGACTAGGTTACCCGTCTCGTCACCGACAGTACCCTTGATAAATGCCATATCAGCACGGAGTGGTAGCTCGAGGAGGTAGTCCTGGCCATTGATGTTGATCACTTTCTTACCATCGGCAATGATCGTGCCCAAACCCGTAGTCGTCAGGACGCCACCGAGACCACAGCCACCTACGCGGATACGCTCAGCGAGTGTACCCTGAGGGCTAAACTCGACCTCTAGCTCACCATTGTTCATCTGCTCAGCGGTCATCGGGTTTGTACCGATGTGAGAGACGATCAGGTGCTTGACCTGCTTATTGGCAATGAGACGACCACAGCCACGGTCTGGATAAGAGGTGTCGTTGACGATCATCGTGAGATCCTTGACCCCACTCTCGACCAGCACGTCGACAATACGCTCAGGAGTCCCATTAGCGAGAAATCCCCCGATCATGATAGACATACCATCGTGCAGCTTAGCTTTGAGCCCTGCCTTATCGATTGATTTTTTCATAGATCTGTGTGTTTATATATTTTGAACTTACTATCGTTGATTGTTTTTGGTCGCTCGGGGCACCACGTCTTGGCACCGCTACGACAGAGTTACTGCAGCGTGCAGCCTGCACTTGTCCTCTAGGCACAAGCATAGCGTCAGAACCGCTCGGAGCAAAGAGGATCCAAGCAATTCCCCGCCTAGCATACTCTGCGTGATACCATGAGTACCAGCCTTTATGTAGCCTCTGTCGTACAACTCTTCAAAGGTACGAAGATTTTGCGAATAATACATCTCAACTCTCCGAGCGCTCACGGCTGACGCCTTATAAACACTCTGTCAGAAGCTACACATAGCAACAAGCGAGATATAGCATAGATGAGTTCATTATATATAATGTGTCACCCCTAACCTCCGACCCCTAATCTCTAACCTCTAATCTCTATTTACACATCTTTACGGGGAAATTCGTCCGATTCCCTCCTTTCTCGAATATCCACGTGGGGAATCTCAAATCTCCACGTGGATATTTTTCTTTTTCCACGTGGGCGTGATTCATTTCTTCCGAAGTTTCATTTGATTCTTCCGAAGTTTCATTTCATTCCTCCGAAGAATTTTTTATTCCCCACGTGGGAATTTCGAAATATCCACGTGGAAATCACTTTTCCCCGACACGGCACCGCAGCGATATGTATTCGGCTCTAAATTATTGTAACAAGCCAGCATTGAATTCACCCTATTTTTTTTTGCTATTGGTTGTTGGCTGTTGGCTGTTAGCTATTGGCTAGGGGCACTAGTGGTAGTGCTCCTAGCTTCTAATCTCTAGCTTCTAACCTCTAATTTCGTATCTTTGCGGTTAAGAACATGTTGCTCATCCCTTGATTCACCTCGAGATGTCTTTACCACAAGAGCCTGCAGTAGCCCATACACCCAAGGTGTCGGTCATCGTACCTGTCTACAATGTAGAGCGGTACCTCCGTCGCTGTCTAGACAGCATCCTGGGGCAGACGATGCCTGACTGGGAGGCAATCTGCGTTGATGACGGTAGCCCTGATGGGTCGGCGAGCATCCTCGCAGAGTATGCCGAGCGTGATAGCCGCTTCCGTATCCTAACGAAGGAAAACGGCGGACTCTCCTCAGCGCGCAATGCTGGAACCGCCTGGGCGCGAGGCAAGTATGTCAACTATGTGGACTCGGACGACTTCATCCATCCGCAGACCTTCGAGCTGGCAGTGGCTCTGGCAGAGCGTGATAGGTCGGACATCGTATCGTGGGTGCCTGATATGATCTACAAGCGTCGGCTACTCCTGCGTGCTAAGCTGGGACAGCCTTATGACGATGTAGTGCCCTGGAGTATGTCTCAGCGCTACGATCTGAGTAAGGTGCATGCGGTCTGCACGACGGAGGTGATAAGGCATGCGACGAATCATCGCTGGCACGATGGTGTCACGGATCCCATCCGCTACTTCTACGCTGTACGCCATCTGATACGTCGAGAGCTAGCGGTAGAGACACCTTTTATGGAGGGGCTGAAGTTTGAGGACTTCCCCTGGTGGAGCGACCTGATGCTCCGCTCCCCACGTGTCACCATCACGCGGTTGCCACTCTACTATTACTACTATAATAAGGAGTCTATCACTAGCGCCTCGACAGAGTGCCACAAGATGACTCATTGGATCGCTGGCATCTGCCACACCTTCCCGCAGTATGCTACGACGGCATCTGAGGTTCAGCGGAGGTGCTGGGAGCAGCAATGTCTCTGGGCGGTCTTGTGCGATCGCATCTCCAAGCAACTCTATAGGGTGCAGGATGAGACAAGCCGTGCGACCCTCGTACCGCTACTGCGAGAGCTGTGGGATATGGGTGTCTTTGCGACACCCTATAACAAGCGTACGAAGTATCATCAAGGTCGCATCAAAGAGTACATAGGTCTGTGATCCCCTACATCATCTTGCTGAGCCTACTGCTCCTCTTTACGGCGCTGTACTACAGAGACCAGCGCTTCGAGGGGCTGTACCAGCTCTTCACCTTTATCCTACTGGTCGCCTTTGCAGGTCTGCGTGTCGGACTGGGGCAGGACTACGAGGTGTATGAGAACGGGTACAACTGGGTCAAGTCCGAATCCTTTGAAGCTTTTGAGCCGTTGTGGCGAGGCGTGATACTGGGGATGCACGCCGTGGGACTGAGCTTTCGCTCCTTTATGATACTTACCTCGGCCATTACGATCGCTCTATTCTTTCGGGGCATACAGCGACTCTCTATCTCCTATCCGCTGGGGATTCTCTTTTTCGTCCTTTGGGGTACTGGGTATCTAGAGACGCTCAATGGTGTGCGACAGTGTCTCGCCCTGATGATCACCTTTGCAGCTTTTCATCTCTATGTGGAGCGACGCTACTGGCGCTTCTTCCTTTGGGTGGTCCTCTCCTGTCTGGTACACAGCTCCTCGGTGATATGGTTGCTCCTCCTACCGCTGATGTCGATACGGTGGGACTGGCGCGTCTTGACAGCCCTGCTGGTAGTGACGCTTGCTGTGGGGAACCCGCTCTTTAAGGTGGTCGGGAGTGCACTGGAGCCAATACTACCAGAGCGATACGCCTTCTACATATCCACTCAGGGGTTGGACACTCATCAAGGGTGGATCAACATATTGACTCAAAACGGGATGGCGGTCCTACTACTCATCGGGTCGCTCTATCTAGATAAGGAGCGTGATCGAGTGACCTGTCTAGCGATCCTGCTCATTGCTTTCAGCAGTATGATCTACAACTGTACCCTCTCCTCAAGCGTGGCTATGCGCTTTATGTACAACCCCGGCATTATGATCTGCGTGGCACTGCCTAACGTCCTATACCGCGTAAAAGATCAGAATTATCGTATCGCCACCATAGGCGTGATGCTACTCTTTCTGATCCTGACCATGAATAGTGTGATGGATCCAGGCAGCTCCCTCCACACCTACCGCTGGATCTATGACGACTACATCTATACCCCTACACTATGGTAACCAATGAGTCTACATCGCCTAGAGCGATCGCCTTTGTGGTGAATCAGATCCGTCCGCAAGGTCCACTCTTTGTGGTGCGAGACATTGTTGCAGGACTACCTGAGGGCTACTACAAGCCTTATATCATACAGCTCTGCTCTCTAGAGCCCCAGGGCGAGGCGATGGCTGACGAACTGCAAGCGATGGGATGCGAGATCATCGAGCTGGGCTTCACACGTGGGCAGCTAGAGCTGTTTCCCCGCTCTGCAGCAAGGCTACTCGATGAGTGCCTACAGCACTACGGCATCACACTGGTGCATAGTCACACCTACCAGCCAGACATCGTCACCAGCTATCTGACACACCGCTACATACTGCTATCTACACAGCACAACATCGCTAAGCTTGACTTCACCTACGGCAAGGGGCGTCTGATCGGAGGCTATATGTGTCGTCGCTTGATGCGTGCCTTGTCTCGTCACCGTGAGGTGGTCTGCGTCTCGCACGTCTGTCGTGACTACTACCGCAAGTCACTTCCCTCCAAGGTCAGTGTCTATGTTGCTCCCAATGGGATAGACAACGAACGCTTCACGCCTCCCGTTACTCCCGCCGAAAAGGCGCAGCTACGTCATCAGCTAGCACTCCCCGAGCAAGGCTATATCATCACCTATTGCGGGGGACTCATCAAGCGCAAAGACCCAGAGCTGATACTGCGCGCTTTGCGTCGTCTGAAGAGACGTCGCCAGTTGCCGAGTGACTTACGTCTCCTAATCCTCGGCAAGGGCCCTCTAGAGAGAAGTTGCAAGCAGCTCGCGAAGCCTCTCGGTGAGCAGGTTCAGTTTGTCGGCTTTACCGATCGTGTGGCGGACTACCTAGGGGCCTCAGATGCCTTGATCACAGCTAGTCATGCTGAGGGCTTGCCACTCAATGTCATAGAGGGCGTTGCATCGGGATGCGTGGTCATTCACTCGAATTTGCCTATCTTTGGCGAGATTTTGGAGTCTGTACCACAGATGACTGCTCTACGATTTGACCTAGGAAGTGTATCTCAGTGTGCCGATTGTATACTAAAAGCACCCTCTGTTACGTTTGATAGACAAGAAGCTCTGGAGATGGGACGTCTGTATGGTCGCCAGCGCATGGCTCTACAGTACCATCGCATCTATCAGCAGCTCCTGCGAAAGTATCTTGGATAACTCATAACTAGCGTAGATAATAATTAGGTGCTAACAACTGGCTCTATAGTACTCTACAAGAGCAATGCATTCTTTGTGGAGCAGATCATTGAGGACTTCTTTCGAACGCCCTCACAGCCACGTGTTGTGACCGACAAGCGTCTCTACCTGATTGACAATTCGCCTACAGATGAGTTGCGCTTTCTAGCAGACCTGCCCGTTGGCGACGGTCGTATCTACTATGAGCATCAGCCGAGCAATCTAGGCTTTGGCAAGGCGCACAACATAGCCATACGCCTAGCCCACGATCAGGGAGCACGATACCATGTGATCATCAATCCGGATGTACGCTTTGACGAGACTGTGCTAGACACCCTGACCTCCTATATGGAGGCGCACGAGGATGTGGGACTCGTATCACCTTTTGTCTCCTACCCTGATGGTCGTCCGCAGCAACTTTGCAAGCTCTTACCCAGACCGTCGGATGTGCTCTTGCGTCGCTTCTCTTTCAGCCAGTGGGTACGCAACAAGATCAATAGGCGCTACGAGATGCATTGGCTAGACTATAGCGCACCCGTAGAGGTACCCTACCTGTCTGGTTGCTTCATGTTTACACGCATGGAGATATTGGAGCGTGTGGGGGGCTTCGATGAGCGGTTCTTTATGTATGTCGAGGATATCGATCTCTCGAGGCGCATCGGGCAGATCTCCAAGACGGTCTGTCAACCTGAAGCTAAGATCACGCATGTCCACAGCCGAGGCTCTTATCACGATGCTAAGCTCCTATGCCACCACATCTCCTCGATGATCAAGTACTTCAACAAGTGGGGCTGGTGGTGCGATGCTGAGCGCAAAGAGGTCAATGCACGCTATATTCCTAAGGAAGCGAAGCTATGAGTGTAGAACTACCCCTCTCTGTCATCATACCTATATATAATGGTGCGAAGACCATCGCCCGTTGCTTAGACTCCCTCGTCGCTATCCCTAACGCTACGACAGCCCTGGAGATCATCGTGATCAATGACGGGAGCCAGGATGAGACACTAGAGGTAGTAACCGACTACCAAGCGCAGCACCCAGAGCAGACCATCAGCGTCATCACCCAAGTCAATCAAGGACAGTCAGCCGCGCGCAATAGAGGTTTGGAGGTGGCTCAGGGAGCCTACGTATGGTTTGTCGATGCCGATGACTGGGTAGATAGTGTTGCAGCTGATTACCTTCTCTCGCTCATTGCCGAGGAGTCGTACGATATGCTCTGCTTTGGCGTACGCAATCGTAGTGAAGAGGGGGAGGTCCCCTCAGAGTGGATGGACATCTCGGTGCATGACTTCGACCAGCTCCAGTGTACCGACGGGAGAGCACTCTTGACGCAGCGCAACTTGTCGGGCAGTGTCTGTCCCTTTCTGTGGCGACGCACCATGCTGGAGGAGCATCAGGCACGCTTTATGGAGGGGTTGCTCCATGAGGATGCACTTTTCTACTGGCACTACACAGCCTTTGCCGAGCGAGTGCTACTCGTCCCTATCGTAGCTTATTACTACTACCAGAGAGCAGAGTCTACAATTCACAATCCCAACACACTTCATCTCCGAGGCATCTCTCGCCTAGAGGGCTCCTTTAGGTTGATCGAGTGCGCCAAGGAGATAAAAGATCTACACTCAGCCTACCTGACGCTAGCCTCAGACTTCTACCGAGCAGGCCTACGCATGGTCGCTCGCTATGGCAAGGTCTCCGAACTCAAAGCGTACACGCAGCGTATGGAGCAGTCAGGAGACCACAAGCTCCTCATGCGCTACGCGGGTCGTAAGGGTGCTCCGCTCATCCGTATAGCCCACCGTGCCCCCTGGCTCTTCGGCTTGATCGCTCACATACTTCCCCCTGTAGCATAGACTGGTATGTATCGTAACTATCTCAAGCGACTCCTAGATGTCATCTGCTCTTTGCTAGGACTCATCATCCTGTCGCCACTGCTTCTCGTGGTGATCGTGGTGATGTCCTTTGCCAATAAGGGGGCGGGGGTCTTCTTTTCCCAAGCACGACCTGGACGAGGTGAGCGGCTCTTTAATATGTACAAGTTCAAGTCGATGACCGATGAGCGAGACGCTGCAGGTAATCTACTCCCCGATGCAAAGCGACTGACCGCTATGGGACGGTTTATCCGCAAGACCTCCATCGACGAGCTACCACAGC
Source organism: Porphyromonas vaginalis (assembly GCF_958301595.1). Lineage (NCBI taxonomy): Bacteria > Pseudomonadati > Bacteroidota > Bacteroidia > Bacteroidales > Porphyromonadaceae > Porphyromonas > Porphyromonas vaginalis. Next base: position 547,931 of record NZ_CATQJU010000001.1, read on the forward strand.
TGTGGAATGTACTGCGAGGCGATATGAGTCTCGTGGGTCCTCGCCCTTTCCTGGCTACTTACCGTCAGATCCCTACGGAGCGCAGGAAGGTGGAGATCATCAGTGTCTCTATCGAGGGCAACGCGATAGAGATCACACCAGCACAGCGCGTGCGCTATGAGGTGCGCCCTGGCATCACAGGCTTATCGCAGATCAATGGTCGCAACAATCTGAGTTACCAGCATCGCTTTAAGTATGATGCGTGGTATGTACGTCACCTCTCCTTGGCACTAGACCTCAAGATCCTCTTCAAGACAGTCGGCCTAACGCTCCGGATGAAAGATGTCTCCTCAGCAACGGGTGAGACCTCTGAGATATTTACTGGAGAGGACTAAAGCACCCCACGCCTTCTTTTATTTTGACCCTAAAGCTCCTCGTGATTTGCATATCTCGGGGAGATTTGGTTACTTTGCGGTGTAATAGTAATCACAAAGTAATCACAGCCTATAGGATAGACAGCTACCTTTTATAAATACAAAGGATACTCTCTATATGACCACACTCCGTACGTGCAGCGACGATGAGCTCGTCTGCCAATATTGTGAGGGCTGTGATAGAGCTTTTGCAGAGCTCCTCCGTCGGTACGAAACTGACATACATAACTATATCTATCTGACTATCGCTGATAGCGATGTCGCTGACGATCTCTTTCAGGAGGTCTTCATCAAGGTGATGCGTACCCTAAAAGATGGTAAGTACCATGCCAAGGGCAAGTTCAAAGCTTGGCTCCTGCGCCTGACACACAATATGATGATGGATCACTTCCGCCAGGAGAAGCGGACACTCTACGTGACCAACTACGATACCAATCAGCAGATCCTCGACCTGACACCTGCGAGTGAACTCCCAGAGGACTTCTTCGATGATCAGGAGGCACTCTACCACCAAATATCGCTCTGTGTAGAGGATCTACCCGAAGCACAGCGAGAGGTACTCAAGATGAGGATCTATGAGGACATCCCCTTTAAGGAGATCGCAGAGCGCACCGAGGTAAGCATCAGCACAGCCCTCGGACGCATGCGCTATGCTCTGATCAATCTGCGCAAGATGGTACGAGAGCGCAATATTGCGCCCGTCTAAGCGTTTAGTCTGTGTAAGGGGATTTCGCAAGCTGTAGCCTATAGGGCTGACAGCATCGCCCTCCCCACCACAAGACTAGACGACTATGGATATACGACTACCCTATCTCACCCCCACAGAGCTCTCTCAGGCTCTAAAGGATGCCGCACAAGCGAGACGCTCCACGCATCATCAAGAGATGATACAGCACCTACTCGAGCTAGCCCAGAGTGGTGCGTAAAGACTTCTATCTACAGGCAGCAATCGACTGTTGCCCCACACCTTCCCCTTAAGACATACTTCAAGCGAGCTGACTAGTACTCTCAGAGAGAGGCTAGACGGCTCGCTTCTTTTATGGCGTCTGGTGACGCCCATTTCGGTTGAAAATCGTTATGTCTCCATATCAGCGAGTTTTAGTATCTTTGTGGGACACGAAATTAAGATTACAACCAGTAAATATGAAGAGAACCTGTAAGTTTACGCTTGATGCTACACTGCCCAAGTACCCCACCTTTGAGGAGGGCATCCGTCGAGCACCGGATAGGGGCTACAGCTTGACCCCTGCACAAACACGTGTGGCACTACAGAATGCGCTGCGCTATGTACCTAAAGAGCTCCACGCTGAGCTAGCACCCGAGTTCCTCAAGGAGCTCAAGGAGCGTGGTAAGATCTACGCTTATCGCTATCGCCCCGAGGGTGATCTCAAGGCGGGTCCTATCGATAGCTACAAGGGCAAGTGTATCGAGGGTAAGGCCTTCCAGGTGATGATCCACAACAACCTCTCACACGCCGTAGCGCTCTACCCTTATGAGCTGGTCACCTATGGTGAGACAGGTCAGGTGTGCCAAAACTGGCTCCAGTATCGCCTCATCATCAAGTACCTCGAGGAGCTCACGCAGGATCAGACACTTGTCATCGAGAGCGGACACCCGCTGGGACTCTTCGCTTCGCACCCCTCAGCTCCTCGTGTCATCATCACAAACTCGATGATGGTCGGTCTCTATGACAATATCAAGGACTGGGAGATAGCTGCTCAGATGGGCGTCGCCAACTATGGTCAGATGACCGCTGGTGGCTGGATGTACATCGGACCACAGGGTATCGTACACGGTACGTTCAATACGCTGCTCAACGCTGGTCGTCAGCAGCTACATATCCCGAGCGGTGGCAACCTCGCTGGCAAGCTCTTTATCTCCTCTGGTCTAGGCGGTATGAGTGGTGCACAGCCTAAGGCTGCCGACATCGCAGGTGCTACCTCTATCACGGCTGAGGTGGATATGTCTCGCATCATGACTCGCTACAATCAGGGCTGGGTCAAGCATATCGCTGAGACGATCCCTGAGGCGCTTAAGCTTGCTGAGCAGGGGATGAAGGCTGGTGAGCCTTGCTCTATCGCTTACCACGGTAATGTGGTCGACCTGCTGGAGTACTGCGTCGAGCACAATGTACATATCGACCTACTCTCCGACCAAACGAGCTGTCACGCTGTCTATGAGGGTGGTTACTGCCCTGTCTCGCTTACCTTTGAGGAGCGCACGGATCTGCTGGCACACGACAGAGAGCGTTTCTGCCAAGAGGTGGACAAGGGTCTACACCGTCACTACGAGGCTATCAAGGCTCTGGTGGCTCGTGGCTCTTACTTCTTTGACTATGGTAATGCCTTTATGAAGGCTTGCTTTGATGCTGGCATCCAGGAGATCTCTCGCAATGGCGTAGACGACAAGGATGGCTTCATCTGGCCAAGCTACGTAGAGGACATCATGGGTCCTGAGCTCTTTGACTACGGCTATGGTCCATTCCGCTGGGTATGCCTCAGCCACGACCATGAGGATCTGATCAAGACCGATCACGCCGCTATGGAGTGCATCGATCCGGATCGTCGTGAGCAGGATCGTGACAACTATATATGGATACGTGACGCTGAGAAGAATCAGCTCGTCGTCGGTACCGAGGCGCGTATCCTCTACCAGGATGCTGCGGGTCGTCTGAAGATCGCCCTCAAGTTCAACGATATGGTACGTCGTGGCGAGGTCGGCCCGATCATGATCGGTCGTGACCACCACGATGTGAGCGGTACGGATAGCCCCTTCCGTGAGACGTCCAACATACGTGACGGTAGTAACGTCATGGCCGATATGGCTGTCCAGTGCTTTGCGGGCAACTGTGCTCGTGGTATGAGCCTCGTCGCTCTGCACAACGGCGGTGGCGTCGGTATCGGCAAGGCGATCAACGGTGGCTTTGGTATGGTCCTCGATGGTAGCCGTCGTGTCGACGAGATCCTCCGTCAGGCTATGACGTGGGATGTCATGGGCGGTGTCGCTCGCCGTGCGTGGGCTCGCAATGAGAATGCGCTGTCTACCTCTCGCGAGTTCAACGAGGAGCACTCTGACCTCTACCACATCACCATCCCCTTCCTCGTGGATGACGCTCTCCTTGATGAGGTGCTGAAGTAAACCCTCATCGAGCACAACGAAAAGCCTCGCCTCTCTAAGAGCACAGCTTAGGGGGGCGAGGCTTTTTTCCGTACTTTTGCCAAGTACTCACGGACTAATGGAAGAAAGACACCACTATATAGGACTAACGGATGCGCAGGTTCTGGAGAGCCGCAAGAAGCATGGCGCAAATATCCTGACACCCCCTAAGAAAGCACCGCTATGGCGGCAGTTCTTGGAGAAATTTGCCGATCCGCTCATCATCATCTTGCTGATTGCAGGCGGACTATCTATCGGCATCTCCTGCTACGAGTACTTTAGGCTGGGAGAGGGTGCCGAGGTCTTCTTCGAGCCGGTGGGTATCTTCGTGGCGATCCTGCTCGCCACGGGGCTTGCCTTTTACTTTGAGCTACAGGCAGACAAGGAGTTCACCATCCTCAATCAGGTGCATGACGACGAGCTGGTGACCCTCATCCGCAATGGCAACGTGACGCAGGTGCCACGCCGGGAGGTGGTCGTGGGCGACATCGTACGCCTAGGCACTGGCGAGGAGGTGCCAGCCGACTGCCAGCTACTTGAGGCGACGATGCTACAAATGGACGAGTCTACCCTCACGGGAGAGCCATTCTGCAACAAAAGCGTTCATCCCGAGGAGTTTGACAAGAGTGCTACCTACCCGACCGATCAGGTGATGAAAGGGACCAAAGTGATGGAGGGGCACGGCATCTGCGAGGTCCTCGCCGTGGGCGACAAGACGGAGCAGGGCAAGGTGTTCGAAGCGGTTCAAATCGCGGATGACGTCAAGACCCCGCTGAGCGAGCAGCTCGACGGTCTGAGCAACTGGATCACTTGGGTGAGCTACGGCATCGCAGCCCTCATCGTCATAGGGCGTGTCATCGTTTACCTAGTCGCCAATGGCACCGACCTCTTCGGTTCTCTAGAGCAGGTGACACCTTTCTTTGCCTACATCTTGCAGACCTTGATGATTGCTGTGACGCTCATCGTCGTGGCAGTGCCAGAGGGCTTGCCGATGGCGGTGACGCTGAGTCTAGCCTACAGTATGCGTCGCATGCTACGGACCAACAACTTAGTGCGCAAGATGCACGCCTGCGAGACGATGGGCGCGACGACCGTCATCTGCACCGACAAGACGGGTACGCTGACGCAAAACCAGATGAGTGTCGACGAGATGAAGCTCTACGGCGACACCCCTCAGGATCTACTCCACGAGGGCATTGCGGTCAATTCAACCGCTTCGCTCGATCTCTCCGACCCCGCCAATCCACAGGTACTGGGCAATCCAACGGAAGGCGCTCTGCTCCTATGGCTTCACGGTCAGGGCGTAGACTACCGCTCTTTGCGAGAGGAGGCAGAGACGATGGCTGAGGTGCCCTTCTCCACTGAGCGCAAGTACATGGCGACACTCGTTGAGTCGCCTGCATCGCAAGGCCAGCAGGTACTCTATATTAAAGGAGCCCCCGAGATCGTCTTCGACCTATGCGCTGAGTCTGCTGTGAGCCGTGAGGAGCTGGAGCAGCAGTTGGCCGAGTATCAGCATCGTGCCATGCGTACGCTAGGCTTTGCCTACCAATTAGTTGAGGAGGGCGACTCGGTGATTGTATCTGGTCAATTGACCGCCAGCAAGCTCCGCTTCATCGGCGTAGTCGCCATTGCCGACCCCGTCCGCATGGAGGTGCCCGCTGCGGTGCAGGAGTGTGTCCATGCTGGAATCGATGTGAAGGTGGTCACGGGCGACACCTCCGGCACGGCACGCGAGATAGCTCGTCAGATCGGTCTGTGGGACGACAGCCGAGATGGAGCAAAGAGCATCATCACGGGGCCAGACTTCGCAGCGCTCTCTGACGAAGAGCTCCTAGCTCGTGTCAACGAACTGAAGATTATCTCTCGAGCGCGTCCGATGGACAAGAAGCGACTCGTCGAGGCGCTCCAAAACAATGGTCACGTGGTGGCTGTCACGGGCGATGGGACCAATGATGCGCCGGCTCTGCGTGCGGCACACGTGGGGCTCTCCATGGGCGATGGCACGAGCGTTGCCAAGGAGGCGTCTGACATTACGATCATCGACAACTCCTTTACCAGCATCGGCAAAGCCGTCATGTGGGGACGCTCACTTTATCAAAACATTCAGCGCTTCCTCCTCTTCCAGTTGACCGTCAATGTGACCGCCTGTCTACTGGTTCTCTGTGGAGCCTTTATGGGTACGGAGTCCCCGCTGACCGTCACGCAGATGCTTTGGATCAATCTGATCATGGACACCTTTGCCGCGATGGCGCTCGCCTCGCTACCACCCTCTGAGAGCGTGATGCGGGAGAAGCCACGAGACCGCAACGCTTTCATCCTCAACAGCCCGATGCTGCGTGAGATCATCGGTGTGGGGGGCTTCTTCTTTGCGATGCTACTAGTGCTGCTCTATATCTTCCAGCGCACCGATGTGACGCAGCTGACGGACCTGCTCACGATGCAGCTCGGCCCCAAGGGACATGTCTCAGCGTACGAGCAGACGCTCCTCTTTACCATCTTCGTGATGACGCACTTCTTCTACATCTTCAATGCGCGCGCCTTCGAGACGGGGCGCAGTGCGCTTCACTTCAAGGGGTGTCGCGGACTGCTCACCATCGTTGCGATCATCCTCATTGGTCAGATAGCGATGGTCGAGATGCCAGGGATACAGCAGTTCTTCAACGTGACAGGGCTCAAGCTTATCGACTGGGTCATCATCTTCGTCGGCTCCTCGCTCGTCCTCTGGGTACGTGAGCTGTGGCATCTCGTGACGAGTAGAGGTTAGAAGCTAGAGATTAGAAGTTAGAGATTAGGCCCTAGAGGCACTAGCACTCCGCACCTTCTTCTAACCTCTAGCTTCTAATCTCTAACCTCTAATTTCGTATCTTTGCTTTGATAAAAGGAGTAGCTATGAAAAGGAGTCCCCTCAATGACATCATAATCCGTGGTTGCCGCGTCAACAACCTCAAAGGTATAGACCTCGACATACCACGTGGGGAGCTGGTCGTCATCACAGGTGTGAGCGGATCGGGCAAGAGTTCGCTCGCCTTCGACACGCTCTACGCTGAGGGGCAGCGCCGCTATGTGGACAGTCTCTCGTCGTACGCACGGCAGTTTCTCATGCGTATGAAGAAGCCTGAGTGCGACCAGATCAAGAACCTCCCGCCTGCCGTCGCTATCGAGCAGCGGGTGATCAGTCGCAATCCACGCTCTACCGTAGGCACTTCGTCAGAGATCGACGACTACCTGCGTGTCTTGATGGCTCGTGTGGGCAAGCTCTACTCACCTATCAGTGGTGAGCTGGTCAAGCGTCACACCGTTGCCGATGTGGTCGAGGCGGCTCATCAGATTCCGACCGATAGCAAGCTTTACATCCTAGCAGATCTCTATCCGCCTGAGGGGCGACGTCTCATCGAGCATCTGATGCTCCTACAGGGACAGGGGTACAACCGTGTCCTCATTGACGATACCATCTATCGTATCGAGGATGTGAGCAATAAAGAGCTACGCGAGGCGAAGCAGGTGCAGTTGATCGTGGATCGTCTGACCGTCCGCACGGGTGACGATAGCTACGAGTCGCGCCTCGGGGACTCTATCGAGATAGCGCTCTACGAGGGTCGGGAGACCTGCGCCCTGCGCTGGCAAGATAGTGCGGGTGCGTGGAGTAGCGAGGGCCGACGCAACTTTAGCGCACGCTTTGAGGCGGATGGGCGGACCTTTACGGAGCCTACGCCAGACCTCTTCAACTTCAACAGCCCTGCGGGTGCCTGCACCGTTTGCGGAGGCTTTGGGTCGATCCTCGGCATTGACCCTGAGCGGGTGATCCCCGACGACAGCCTCTCGCTCTACGAGGGGTGCGTGGATTGCTGGCGCGGGGCTAAATCTTCCGAGTGGGCGAAAGCTTTCATGCACGAGGCGAAGCGCTTTGACTTCCCCATCCACACACCCTATGCTGAGCTAACGCAAGAGCAGCGTGACCTGCTTTGGCACGGACACGAAGGCGGAGGCTGGGGCAAAGGGACGCTCTACGGCATCGACGACTACTTCGCCATGCTCCAGAAGGACGTTTACAAGATCCAGAACCGTGTGCGACTGGCGCACTATCGGGGCAAAAGCGAGTGCTACGCTTGCCACGGCGGTAGACTCAAGGAGGATGCCCTGCTCTTTACCTATATGGGTAAGAACTTTCACCAGATCGGGCAAATGTCGATCCGTGAGGCATTGACCTTCTTTGCCCAAGAACTAGAGAATCCCGAGGAGGCTAAAATTGCGGAGCGTCCACTCAAGGAGATCCGCAACCGACTCCGCACACTAGACGGCGTGGGGCTCGGTTACCTGACCCTAGACAGACGCTCTAACACGCTCTCGGGCGGTGAGAGCCAGCGCATCAATCTAGCGACACGTCTAGGCAACAGCCTCGTCGGCTCGATGTACATACTAGATGAGCCGAGCATCGGACTGCACGACCGGGACACCGATCGGCTGATCGCCGTCATCAAGGAGCTACGTGACCAGGGCAACACGGTCATCGTCGTGGAGCATGACGAGCTGACGATACGTGCGGCCGACTACCTGATCGACATGGGGCTTGATGCGGGTCGTCTTGGTGGCGAGGTCATCTACCACGGCAAGCCGAGCGACATAACGTCCAAGACGCCAGGCTACACGGCGGCTTATCTGACGGGGCGCGAGGAGATACCCGTGCCAAAGCATCGTCGCCCGGTGCAGCGCAAGCTGACGATGCACCGGGTGCATAAGAACAATCTGAAGGGCTTCGACGTGGACATCCCGCTCTTTAACATGACGGTGGTCACGGGCGTGAGCGGTTCGGGCAAGAGTACCCTCATCTCCGACCTCCTTGTGGAGGAGCTGCAACGCATCATCAATGCGCGTCCTCGCGAGACGCAGAGCCGTATGCTGACGGGCGACGTTGACCTTGTGGAGCAGGTCCTTTACGTGGATCAAAACAGCGTGGGGCGTAGCACACGCTCCAATCCGGTCACCTATATAGATGCCTTTACGCCGATCCGCGAACTGTACGCTGACCAACCTTTGGCCAAGCAGATGGGCTACAAACCTTACTTCTTCTCCTTTAATAAGGAGGGCGGTCGCTGCGAAGTGTGCAAGGGCGATGGCGTCGTCGAGGTGCCGATGCAGTTTATGACGGACATCACGCTGGTCTGCGATGCGTGCGAGGGGAAACGCTTTCAGAAGAATATCCTCGAGGTAACTTACCACGGGGTCAACATTTACGACCTGCTGGAGATGACGGTGGACCAAGCAATTGAGTTCTTTACGAAGTATCCAGCCGACCAGACCACTTCGATCATTCGTCTCCTCGAGGGGTTGCAGCGTGTTGGCCTAGGCTACCTACAGCTAGGGCAAAACAGCTCGACGCTCTCGGGCGGTGAGAACCAGCGCCTCAAGCTCGCCTACTACCTCGGTCGTGACCACGAGCCGCACACGCTCTTTGTCTTCGACGAGCCGACCACGGGGCTACACTTTCACGATATATCTACGCTCCTTGCCGCTTTCCGAGACTTGATCGACCAGGGGCACTCGGTGCTGATCATCGAACACAACATGGAGGTGATCAAAAGCGCCGACTACATCATCGACCTAGGGCCCGACGGGGGCGACAAGGGAGGACAGCTCGTGGTGGCTGGCACCCCCGAAGAGGTCGCCGCCTGCCCCGACTCGATCACGGGTCACTACCTCAAGGAGAAGCTCAAACCCCGCAAAGCGTAAGTGCGTATGGACAGCAAAAAGCTCTACTACTCCCATCGAGAGGTAGCCGACATGCTTGAGGAGGCGCAGTCGACGGTGCGCTACTGGGTCAACACCTTTGCCGTGCAGGTACGTCGCAGTAGCACGGGACGGCTCAAGTACTCGCAGGATAATCTGCGCGAATTGCAAGTAATCCGTCACCTACTGCGAGAGTCCAACTTGACGATCGACGGTGCCAAGGCGACTCTCCGACACACCCCCCAAGAGGCGGAGCAACGTGCCGAGGCGATCGCCCAGCTCAAAGCGGTGCGCGACGAACTTGTCGAGTTACGCCAACTCATCGAGCAGATCGAGCGCTACACCTCCGCCAGCGAAGTGCGTGACCGCCTCCGCCAAGAGGGCCTACTCTAGTTCCTTTTCTAGCTTTCCTCCCCTACTTTAGGGGGTTGCCGAATTGAGGCGTATGCTTTTTTTTGGTACTTTTGGGGCTATAACGACCTAATAGACTATTTATCCCGTGGCTAAGAAAGAGATCGCCGAGACCCCGATGATGCGGCAGTACTTGCAGTTCAAGAAGAAGCATCCCGATGCTATCTTGCTCTTTCGTGTGGGCGACTTCTACGAGACCTTTTCCGACGATGCCATCGAGGCGTCTAAGATCCTCGGCATCACGCTCACCAAGCGTGCCAACGGAGCGGCGCAGCATGTCGAGCTGGCGGGCTTTCCCCACCATGCGCTCGACACTTACCTGCCTAAGCTGGTGCGGGCGGGCAAGCGGGTGGCTATCTGCGATCAGCTCGAAGATCCGAAGCTGACCAATAAGTTGGTCAAGCGGGGCATCACCGAGATCGTCACCCCGGGCGTGGTCACCACGGACAATGTCCTCCAGAGCAAGCAAAACAACTTCCTCGCAGCCGTTTACCCTGAAGCTAAAGGGGAGAACCGCTACGGCTTGGCACTGCTCGACCTCTCAACGGGAGAGTTTTACGCCACCGAATGCACCGATCAGGTACTCGCCAAGCTCATCTCCGGCTACAACCCCAAGGAGATCCTCATCGAGCGCAAGCATCGTGACCATCTGCAGCGACTCCTCCAGCCCGAGGGGCATCTCTCGGACTACGACGACTGGATCTTCTCCGAGAGCAACAACCGTGAGCGTCTCCTGCAGCACTTCGGCACGCTCTCGCTCAAGGGCTTCGGCATCGACACCCTCCCGCTAGCGATCACCGCGGCGGGTGCCGTGCTTCACTACCTCGACATGACGAAGCACACCGAGATCGGTCACATCACCCGCATCGTGCGGATTGACGAGCAGCGCCATGTGCGCATCGACGGCTTTACGGCGCACAGCCTGGAGCTCACCACCCCGATGAATGCGGGTGGCACCACGCTCCGCCAGATCCTCGATCAAACAGTCACCCCGATGGGTGCTCGTCTGCTGGATCAGTGGATAGCCTTCCCGCTAAAAGAGCTCCAAGCGATTCAACAGCGCCAGAGCATTGTCGCAAACCTTGTGGACAATCCGCAGCTACGCACCCAGCTCACCGACCAAATGAAGGAGATAGGCGACCTGCAGCGCCTCGTGGGGCGTGTCGCCATGGGACGTATCACCCCCCGCGAAGTGGTTCGCCTCGGACTCTCCATCGCCCTCATTGCACCCATACGCCAGCTAGCTCTAGACGAAGGCGAAGAGACCCTCACGGCACTCTGCTCGCTACTCGATCCCTGCACGCAACTGTGCCAGCAGATCACCTTCCAGCTCAACCCCGAGGCGCCGCAGCAGATCGGCAAGGGGATGACCATCGCCGAGGGCTTTTGCGAAGAGCTAGACCAGCTGCGACGCTTGCTTAAGTCGGGCAAGCAATACCTCGACGACCTCCTCGCTCGTGAGATCGAGCACACCGGCATCGCCAGTCTCAAGATCGGCTTCAACAATGTCTTCGGCTACTACCTCGAGGTGCGCAACACCTACAAGGAGCAAGTGCCCGAAGAGTGGATTCGCAAGCAAACGCTCGTCAGTGCCGAGCGCTACATTACCCAAGAACTAAAGGAATACGAAGAGAAGATCCTCGGCGCCGAAGATCGTATCCTAGCCCTAGAGCAGGAGCTCTTTGCGAAGCTCATTGGGACGCTTCAGCAGTTTGCCAACCAACTCCTACAAAATGCTCAGATCTTAGCGCAGCTCGATGTCCTAGCCTCGCTGGCTGCTGTTGCCGAGGCGTATGACTACTGTCGCCCCACGCTCAACGATGGGTACGACCTAGAGATCGTTGACGGACGCCACCCAGTCATCGAGCGCACCCTCCCAGCGGGGCAACCTTACATTCCCAACGATGTGAAGCTCTCTCCCATCGACTGCCAAATCATGATCATCACCGGTCCGAACATGAGCGGTAAGAGTGCCCTGCTCCGCCAGACGGCACTCATCGTAATTATGGCGCAGATGGGAAGCTTCGTGCCTGCCACCTCAGCCACCATCGGCATCGTCGACTCGGTCTACACCCGTGTGGGTGCTTCGGACAATATCGCCGTGGGCGAGTCCACCTTTATGGTTGAGATGCAGGAGGCCGCCAGCATTCTTAACAACTTGACCCCTCGCAGCTTGATCCTCTTTGACGAACTGGGGCGTGGCACCAGTACTTTCGACGGAGTCTCCATAGCGTGGGCTATCGTCGAATATCTGCACAGCACGACGCAGGGACGTGCCAAGACGCTCTTCGCCACGCACTACCACGAGCTCAACGAGCTTGCCGACCACCTCGAGCGGGTGCAGTGCTACAACGTCTCGGCACGTGAGATCGATGGCGAGATGCTCTTCCTCCGCAAGCTGGTCCCAGGCGGCTCAGCGCACAGCTTCGGCATCCAGGTGGCGAAGTTGGCCGGTATGCCCACCTGGATCGTGGCGCGAGCTGGCGAAGTGCTCCAGCACTTAGAGGCTTACCGCACCGAGAACGACCAAGCCCCCGACTCAGCCACCCCCAGCACCTCTCAGAGCGGAGGCATGCAAATGTCTATCTTCCAGCTAGACGACCCCGTCCTCACGGCAGTCCGCACCAAGATCAACGAGCTAGACATCGACAACCTCACGCCCCTAGACGCTCTCAAGCAGCTCGACACCCTCAAGCAAATGCTCAACAACTGACGCGTAGCAGCCCTCATACAAATAACCCTGTGTAGGAATACGCTTCTACACAGGGTTATTTGCTTGAAGCCTGTCGACAATGAGTTTTCCCTACAGCTTTCCAAAACCTTTCCAGCCTTGGAAACTTTGTTTTCCTACGTAGGAAATGAAAAGTTTCTCCGCTGGAACTAAAAAGTTCCAAGAGAGGAATTACTAGAGTCACTAGTAGCACTAGAGTCACTAGAGCCACTAGCCTTCTAACCTCTGATCTCTAACTTCTAATCTCTAACCTCTAGCTACTTTTTCGTATCTTTGAGGTGCCTATTATTCTGACACCTTACAGCGTATGTCCGACACCACAGCATTTACCCCCGAAGACCTCAGCTACCTCGCTGAGCGGGGCATCTCCGACAGCGAAGCGGAGCGACAGCTCAAGCTACTCGTCGAGGGGACGCCCTACCTTGTTATCGTTGACTCGGCCAAGATCGAGCGAGGCATCGTGCGCCTAGCTACTGACGAGATGGTTCAGTACCTCGACCTGTGGCACGACTACCTACAGAAGCCAGAGGCTGACGTCATCAAGTTCGTCCCGGCCTCGGGAGCAGCGAGTCGTATGTTTAAGGCTCTCTATGGCCTCCCCAAGGAAGAGCAGATCTCGCACGATGACCTGACACCTGACCAGCAGACGTTTGTGGATCATCTAGAGTCTTTTGCCTTCTATGAGAAGCTGAGCGAGACCTGTCTGCGCAACAATTGGCGCACCATGAGCAAGTTGGTCGAGAGCGAGCAGTACGGCACGATCATCGACAACCTCCTCGACACGCACGGCATGAGCTACGGCTCGCTACCTAAGGGGATGCTCCTCTTCCACGATTACCCCAATGGCACCAAGCGCACCCCTATCGAAGAGCACATGGTCGAGGGCGCACTCTATGCGCAAGACATCCACGGACGTGTACGACTACACTTCACCGTATCGCCAGAGCATCTAGAGGCTTTTCGCTCTCTCGTGGATAGACGCATCCAGAGCTTCGAGGATCTCTTCGGATGTCGCTACCAGGTGACCTATAGTGTCCAGGAGTCTAGCACCGACACGATCGCTCTAGATATAGAGCGCGGCACCCCCTTCCGCCGTGCTGATGGCACGTTGCTCCTCCGCCCCGGTGGGCACGGCACGCTCATAGGCAATCTCGGACGTCTAGACGCTTCAGTCGTTTTCATCAAAAACATTGACAACGTCACGCCCGACCATCTGAAGAGCAATACGGTACTCTACAAAAAGCTCCTCGGCGGTATCCTCCTCGCAGTACGTGACCGCATCTTCGGCTATCTACAACAACTCAAGCGCGCGAAGGTGAGCAAGGCTCTGACGGAAGAGATCTTGACCTTTCTCGATGAGACGCTCTGCATACAGATCCCGCACGCCGAGTTACTCAGCGAGGAGGAGCTGATCCCTAAGCTGATGAGCAAGCTCAATCGCCCGATACGAGTCTGCGGTATGGTGCGTAACGAGGGCGAGCCTGGCGGTGGCCCCTACCTAGTGCGCGAAGCCGACGGCACCACCTCGCTGCAGATCCTAGAGAGCGTACAGGTGGACAAGAACAACCCCGAGGCACTTGAGATGATGCGCGAGGGAACCCACTTCAACCCGGTCGACCTCTGCTGCTACATACGAGACTACGAAGGCAACCCCTTTGACCTGCACAAGTATGTCAATCCGCAGACCGCATTCATCAGTGAGAAGAGCGTCGAGGGGCGTCCGCTCAAAGCACTGGAGCATCCAGGACTTTGGAATGGAGCTATGCACGACTGGAACACGATCTTCGTCGAGGTGCCGAGCGATACCTTTACCCCTGTCAAGACGGTCCTAGACCTGCTCCGCCCGGAGCATCAGCCGCTAGCAGACTAGACCCAAACCTAGACCCAAACCCATAGATTCAAAGAATAAACAATCATATATATGCCAACAAACAATCCTACCAATCAGCGTATCGAGGCGCTCCGCCAAGCGATGCGCACGCATCATATAGATGCTTACATCATACCTAGTGGCGATGCTCATCTGAGCGAGTACACCCCCGAGCGGTGGAAGTCGCGCACCTGGATCAGTGGCTTCACTGGCTCTGCCGGCACAGCACTCGTGACGCTAGACAAAGCCTTCATGTGGACCGACTCACGCTACTACCTGCAGGCGACCAATGAGCTGCAAGGTAGCGAGATGACGCTACAACGTGGCGACGATCCAGACACCCCTACGATCCAGCAGTATCTTGCTGCCCACCTGAGCGAGGGAGCCGTCGTCGGGGTCGATGGTGCCTGCTACTCCATGGCCGAGTACGCACCGCTTGCCCAGTCGCTAGCAAACCATGGCATCAAGTTGGTCTCTCAGTATGACCTCATCGAAGAGGTGTGGAGCGACAGACCAGGCGTGCCAACCAATACGTTCTACCTACAGGATGTCAAGTTCTCAGGCGAGCGCACCCGTGACCGTCTGCAGCGTATCCGCGAGGCTTACCAGAGCTATGGTGCCGAGGCAGTCGCTATCACGATGGTCGATGAGCTCTGCTGGAGCTTTAACATCAGGGGCAACGACGTCTCTTACAATCCCGTGGGCATCGCTTTTGGTTTTATCGACAATAAGCAGGCTTATCTCTTTGCACTGCCCGAGAAGACGGTCCCCGAGCTACGTCAGATACTCAATGGCGAGGGTGTAGAGGTTCGCGATTACGACACCTTCTACGACTTCCTCAGCAAGCTGCCAGCTAACCTCAAGGTGATGGTCGATCCAAAGCGCACGACCGAGCGTGTCCGTGAGGAGCTGGGCGATCGTCCCGTCATCACAGGCGACTCGGTCATAACGCACCTCAAGTCGATCAAAAACGAGGCGGAGATAGCTGGCATCCACCGTGCTATGCACCGTGATGGTGTCGCCCTGACTCGCTTCTTCATCTGGCTCGAACAGGCTCTGAAAAAGGGCGAGTATGTCGACGAGTACACGGCCGGCGAGACGCTCCAGCAGTTCCGTGCGAAGCAGGAGTTTTACGTCAGCGACAGCTTTGGCGTCATTTGCGGCTACAAGGGACACGGTGCTATCGTGCACTACTCCGCTACGCCCGAGAGTGCCAACAAGCTTGAACCCGAAGGCATGCTCCTACTAGACAGCGGTGGACAGTACATCGACGGTACAACAGACATCACCCGTACGGTTGCTCTCGGGCCTGTCACCGACCAGCAGCGCACTGACTTCACGCTAGTCCTCAAGGGACACATAGCAATCGCTACGGCACGCTTCCCCAAGGGTACTCGCGGTAACCAGCTAGACATACTAGCTCGCAAGGCACTCTGGGATAGAGGTCTCTCCTACGGGCACGGCACAGGACATGGTGTCGGTGTATTTATGAATGTACACGAGGGTCCGCAAAACATCCGCACGGACAATAATCCGACGCCGATGCATCTGCACACTTTTACCAGCAATGAGCCTGGGCTCTATCGTGCGGACCAGTATGGTATCCGCATCGAGAGCTTGATCCTGACGGTCGAGAAGGAGCAGACCGAGTTCGGCACCTTCTACGGCTTTGAGACGATGACGCTCTGCTACCTAGACAATGCGCTCGTAGACAAGTCTCTCCTAACTGACAAGGAGATAGCTTGGTACAACGGCTATCAGGAGCATGTCTACCAGGAGCTCTCTCCCCTACTCACCCCTGAGGAGGCTGAGTGGCTACGCAATAAGACCCTACCCCTCTAATCGGTATGGCATACGAATATCCAGCAGGAAGCCTTATCCCCGTGCGGGGCTTTACGCCTCAGCTCGGGGAGGGCACCTTCGTCGCCGAGGGTGCACGCATCATCGGAGATGTAGTGATGGGCACAGGGTGCAGCGTATGGTTCAACGCAGTCTTACGTGGCGATGTCAATAGCATCCACATAGGCAATCACGTCAACATACAGGACGGTTGCACACTCCACACGCTCCACGGGCGCTCCGTATGCGAGATAGGCGACTACGCCTCACTAGGTCACAACGTGATCCTGCACGGTGCCAAGGTGGGTGCCTATGCGCTCATCGGCATGGGTGCCGTCGTCATGGACAACGCAGTGGTCGGTGAAGGCGCTATCGTAGCTGCTGGGGCGGTCGTCCTAGCCAATACGATCATCCCGCCCTACACGATGTACGCTGGCACGCCCGCTAAGTATATCAAGGATGTGCCTCCCGAGCAGAGCCAGTCGCTCAATAAGCGCACGGCACACGACTACGGCATGTATGCCGACTGGTTTATGAATCCTGAGAAATACTCTGAGGGTTCGCACGAATAGAATTTTATATCTCAACCTATACCCCATATTATGAAGTTTTTTATCGATACAGCCAATCTCGATGATATCCGCACAGCCGAAGCGCTCGGTGTCCTCGATGGCGTCACAACCAACCCCTCACTGATGGCTAAGGAAGGCATCGCTGGTGATGCAGCCTGCCGTGAGCACTACCTCAAGATCTGCAATATCGTAGACGGAGATGTCAGTGCCGAGGTGCTCAGCACCACCTACGAGCAGATGCTCCCCGAGGCACGCGAGCTAGCTGCCCTACACAAGAACATCGTGGTCAAGGTACCCTGTACCCAAGACGGTATCAAGACCATCTGCCAGCTCACCAAGGAGGGCATACGGACCAACTGTACGCTCATCTTTAACCTCGGTCAGGCTGTTCTAGCTGCTAAGGCGGGAGCTACCTATGTCTCGCCCTTTGTGGGTCGTCTCGACGACATCAGCTCGGACGGTGTCTCGCTCATCGCCGACATCGTAGAGACCTTCGAGACCTACGGCTTTAATACGCAGGTGCTCGCAGCTAGCATCCGCCACACGCAGCACATCATCGACTGCATGCGCGTCGGTGCTGACGTAGCCACCTGCCCGCTCAAGGCTATCCTCGGTCTGCTCAAGCACCCGCTCACCGATAGCGGTCTCGCAGCCTTCATCGCCGACCAAGAGCGCGTCGCCAAGCAAGGCAAGTAAACAGAGCCACTGCTGTAACGACTGGACGCACCGATTGGACTCAGACCATCGGTGCGTCCGTTCGTTTGTTGGCTGTTGGCTGTTGGCCAGTGCCTCTGCGTACGTTACTGCGCCTTGTTGGGACGCCCTCCGGCTCGACACTCGCTGTGTGTCCATCCCCCACGTCGTCCTGTAGGGACGCACGATCTGTGCGTCCATCCCCGAACCAGCCAAGACGATGCTGTAACTTTCGTTCTACAACGGACGCACAGATCGTGCGTCCCTACAGGAGTCGTTTCGTGGCGTCCCCCTAGGGACTCATTTGGAGGGTTGGGAGGCAATAGTGTCCTAAACGTTTTGCAGGATAAAGAGAAAAGGGTAGGTTTGTAATTGAGAAGAAAAACACAGCTAGTGAGAGCTGTCACAAACCACCCTTTTCAATGGCAAATATAACACTATTCGCACAAGTAATCCGACTCATACCTCGAGAAATCATCCAACGATTAGTCAAGAAGCATGGCACAGACAAGCATGCAAAAGGCTTTAACTCGTGGAGCCATTTGGTGACTATGATCTTCAGCCAATTCTCGAGTAGCGTGTCGCTACGTCAAATCTCAGAGGGGCTACAATCTGCCACGGGCAATCTCAACCACCTAGGTCTATCACGAGCTCCCTCCAAATCCAACATCAGTTACCAAAACGCCAATAGGAGTTCCCAATTCTTCCAAGATGTCTTTTATGCACTCTTCCAATATTTGGGACAGCACGGAGATCTCAAGCAGATAAAGAAACGGCTGAAGGCGAAGGTTTGTCTTCTAGACTCAACCCTAATGTCCCTATGTCTCAGTATGTATGACTGGGCTCTCTATACTCATACGAAAGGAGCCGTCAAGATGCATACAGTGCTTGATTTTGAGACACTTCTGCCTGAATTCGTCTGTATAAGCAATGGCAAGGGAGCCGACAATACGATTGCCAAAAAGCTCCCCTTTGCCCGAGGAACCATCGTTGTAGCTGATCGAATCTACAGCGATACTGAGCTTCTGAATCATTGGGACAGCACAGGTGTGATTTTCATCGTCAGAGGAAGAGACAACATCCAATTTGAGTCAATAAGGGAGAGAGATTTGCCTGATACGACATCTCAAGAGATACTGATAGATGAAGAGGTGAGACTGACAGGTGTAGAGACAGCGAGCAAGTACCCTAAGAAGATTCGTAGAATAGGCATCTACAATGTTCAAGGAGGTTACACGATTGACTTGTATACCAATGACTTTACGCATGCAGCCAGTACTGTTGCAGCGCTATATCGCTCACGTTGGAAGATTGAGATCTTCTTTAGAAACCTCAAGCAAAACCTGCATATCAAGAGTTTTCTGGGAACTTCTCAAAACGCTGTCGAGATTCAGATTTGGACGGCTCTGATTACGATTCTCTTACTTCAATATCTCAAGCGAATAGCAAAACACCCCTGGTGTCTCTCCAATTTAACAGCATCCTTGAGACTCAACACGTTCACCAAAATCGCAATAGTGTCCTAAACGTTTTGCAGGATAAAGAGAAAAGGGTAGGTTTGTAATTGAGAAGAAAAACACAGCTAGTGAGAGCTGTCACAAACCACCCTTTTCAATGGCAAATATAACACTATTCGCACAAGTAATCCGACTCATACCTCGAGAAATCATCCAACGATTAGTCAAGAAGCATGGCACAGACAAGCATGCAAAAGGCTTTAACTCGTGGAGCCATTTGGTGACTATGATCTTCAGCCAATTCTCGAGTAGCGTGTCGCTACGTCAAATCTCAGAGGGGCTACAATCTGCCACGGGCAATCTCAACCACCTAGGTCTATCACGAGCTCCCTCCAAATCCAACATCAGTTACCAAAACGCCAATAGGAGTTCCCAATTCTTCCAAGATGTCTTTTATGCACTCTTCCAATATTTGGGACAGCACGGAGATCTCAAGCAGATAAAGAAACGGCTGAAGGCGAAGGTTTGTCTTCTAGACTCAACCCTAATGTCCCTATGTCTCAGTATGTATGACTGGGCTCTCTATACTCATACGAAAGGAGCCGTCAAGATGCATACAGTGCTTGATTTTGAGACACTTCTGCCTGAATTCGTCTGTATAAGCAATGGCAAGGGAGCCGACAATACGATTGCCAAAAAGCTCCCCTTTGCCCGAGGAACCATCGTTGTAGCTGATCGAATCTACAGCGATACTGAGCTTCTGAATCATTGGGACAGCACAGGTGTGATTTTCATCGTCAGAGGAAGAGACAACATCCAATTTGAGTCAATAAGGGAGAGAGATTTGCCTGATACGACATCTCAAGAGATACTGATAGATGAAGAGGTGAGACTGACAGGTGTAGAGACAGCGAGCAAGTACCCTAAGAAGATTCGTAGAATAGGCATCTACAATGTTCAAGGAGGTTACACGATTGACTTGTATACCAATGACTTTACGCATGCAGCCAGTACTGTTGCAGCGCTATATCGCTCACGTTGGAAGATTGAGATCTTCTTTAGAAACCTCAAGCAAAACCTGCATATCAAGAGTTTTCTGGGAACTTCTCAAAACGCTGTCGAGATTCAGATTTGGACGGCTCTGATTACGATTCTCTTACTTCAATATCTCAAGCGAATAGCAAAACACCCCTGGTGTCTCTCCAATTTAACAGCATCCTTGAGACTCAACACGTTCACCAAAATCGCAATAGTGTCCTAAACGTTTTGCAGGATAAAGAGAAAAGGGTAGGTTTGTAATTGAGAAGAAAAACACAGCTAGTGAGAGCTGTCACAAACCACCCTTTTCAATGGCAAATATAACACTATTCGCACAAGTAATCCGACTCATACCTCGAGAAATCATCCAACGATTAGTCAAGAAGCATGGCACAGACAAGCATGCAAAAGGCTTTAACTCGTGGAGCCATTTGGTGACTATGATCTTCAGCCAATTCTCGAGTAGCGTGTCGCTACGTCAAATCTCAGAGGGGCTACAATCTGCCACGGGCAATCTCAACCACCTAGGTCTATCACGAGCTCCCTCCAAATCCAACATCAGTTACCAAAACGCCAATAGGAGTTCCCAATTCTTCCAAGATGTCTTTTATGCACTCTTCCAATATTTGGGACAGCACGGAGATCTCAAGCAGATAAAGAAACGGCTGAAGGCGAAGGTTTGTCTTCTAGACTCAACCCTAATGTCCCTATGTCTCAGTATGTATGACTGGGCTCTCTATACTCATACGAAAGGAGCCGTCAAGATGCATACAGTGCTTGATTTTGAGACACTTCTGCCTGAATTCGTCTGTATAAGCAATGGCAAGGGAGCCGACAATACGATTGCCAAAAAGCTCCCCTTTGCCCGAGGAACCATCGTTGTAGCTGATCGAATCTACAGCGATACTGAGCTTCTGAATCATTGGGACAGCACAGGTGTGATTTTCATCGTCAGAGGAAGAGACAACATCCAATTTGAGTCAATAAGGGAGAGAGATTTGCCTGATACGACATCTCAAGAGATACTGATAGATGAAGAGGTGAGACTGACAGGTGTAGAGACAGCGAGCAAGTACCCTAAGAAGATTCGTAGAATAGGCATCTACAATGTTCAAGGAGGTTACACGATTGACTTGTATACCAATGACTTTACGCATGCAGCCAGTACTGTTGCAGCGCTATATCGCTCACGTTGGAAGATTGAGATCTTCTTTAGAAACCTCAAGCAAAACCTGCATATCAAGAGTTTTCTGGGAACTTCTCAAAACGCTGTCGAGATTCAGATTTGGACGGCTCTGATTACGATTCTCTTACTTCAATATCTCAAGCGAATAGCAAAACACCCCTGGTGTCTCTCCAATTTAACAGCATCCTTGAGACTCAACACGTTCACCAAAATCGGCCTCTTTCAGTGGATAAATGAGCCGTTTTCACCGCCTCCAGACGAGACCGAAATAGCATAGGGGGGATACCCCCGTTTTTACAGCAAATGTCAAGGGGCGATTGACCCGCTTGACAGCTATCTTACACCCATCGCCCGCAAAAAACGTTTAGGACACTATTGCCAAAATCGGCCTCTTTCAGTGGATAAATGAGCCGTTTTCACCGCCTCCAGACGAGACCGAAATAGCATAGGGGGGATACCCCCGTTTTTACAGCAAATGTCAAGGGGCGATTGACCCGCTTGACAGCTATCTTACACCCATCGCCCGCAAAAAACGTTTAGGACACTATTGGTTGGGAGGCGATTTCGTACCTTTGCAGACGAAAACTTTCCCCTAGTTACCATTAGACGAAAAAACTATTATGGAAAATCTTTGGAATAGTATCCTAGACGACTTCTCGCACTTCACACTGTCGAGCTTCTTCGCCACCTTTATGATCCTCTTTGTCTCTATAGACATCATCGGAGCTATACCGATCGCACTGAGTCTCAAGGAGAAGGGTAAAGTCTTTCACCCCAGCAAGGTAGCCATCATCTCGTGCCTTATGTTCATCGCCTTCCTCTTCGTCGGTGAGCCACTACTAGGCTTCTTTGGAGTGGATGTCTCGTCCTTTGCCGTGGCGGGTTCGATCGTCCTCTTCGTGCTAGCTGTCGAGATGATCTTCGGCATACAAGTCTTTCAAGACGATGATCCCTCGGGCAATGCCGATATCGTGCCGCTCGTCTTCCCGCTCTTTGCGGGTGCTGCCTCCTTTACAGCGATCCTAACAATGAAGTCCTCTGGGACGGCGACCTCGACGCTTTTCATCGCTATCCTCCTCAACGTCGTCTGTATCTACCTCATGCTACGGACGGTGTCGCTGCTAGAGAAGTGGCTTGGCAAGGGTGGGATCTACATCCTGCGTAAGTTCTTTGGGGTCGTCCTGCTAGCCATATCGGTACGCTTCTTTATGGAGAATCTCATGATCATCCTCGAGCCATTCTTTGGCGAGTAAAGGGACCGACACACATCAAGCGTAGAGGCTCGCCCCAATCGGGACGAGCCTCTGCTTTTTAGTAAACTGCTATGAGCAGCCTACGTTCCCCTGTGCTATTGAAGCAGCTGTCCTCTTATTAAGGAATGAGACACTTGACCGACTCAACGGGTGTAGCGACGATGTAGAGTCCCTCTGTGATGCTTACTAGCGGTATGTCGCATAGCCCATCGGAGTCAGAGTGTGTCTGCAGCAGTAGCTGCCCCGTCATATCATAGAGTGCGATTGGGGTATCTGCTACAGCGGTGATGCGCAGCATGTCTAGAGCGACGCTCACCCGCAGAGCCGACTCAGTCGTAGGTGCGGGGAGAGGCTCATTTGCTATTGGGAAGCCAATAGGTGCCCCATTGTCGCCACGAGTGCCTCCTAGGTAGTCGCTCATCTCCCAGCCCTGTGCGTGAGCAAGGTAAAGAAGCTCCTTCTGGAATGCGTTGTCAGCACTCTCTCCCTGACTATTAAGCCAAAGGATCGTCGCCCGCTCCTCCTCAAGACGCTTGGGCAGGCTAGCAATGATCTTCTTACCCGCCTCGACGGTCAACTTATTGCCGTAACAAGAGAGCAGGCTCAGTAGCGGCATACCACTCAGCTGGATCTCTGTAAGCTGATTATTGTGTAGCCTGAGCGTCTCGAGGTGTGGCAGGTCAGTCAGCTGGATAGAGGCTGGCTGATAGTCGTGTAGCTCCAGGTCGTGTAGGTAGTGAGCCTTGGTTAGTTCTATACCCTTAATAGTGGCTCCGCTGATGATCAGTCTGTACACATCGCCACGTAGGATTAGCTCTGTGCCCTCTAGGGTGTAGGTGACAGGCTCCTTTGAGTTGCTGATAGGCTTGGTCGTGCCAGTAGACTCGATCAGGCCTAGCCCCCAAAGGGTGAGCTGTATGGTGCTACCCGCCTTGTCAAAGGTGAGCTTGATCACCCCCTCGCCCATATCTGGAGCATCAGAGCCACGGTAGTCAAGTCCCTTACCAAAGTCTGCAAAGTCCGCATAGTCCACCACGCGCCACTGCTTACCTAGTGCCTGATCCACAAGGGCTTTGGGGCACACATTGCCCTCTAGAGTACTGGGTGTATTAACCACCTTAAAGAGTCCTCTAGTCATCCCTGTACGATCGGGCAGCTTGTCAACGATTTGAGCCATCTGCGGCTCCTTGATCTGATTGTCGTAGATATCCAGTTGACGCAGTGGAGCGTTGGCCGGGAGTGTTATGTCTGCGATGCGATTATTGTTGCATAGTAGCTCCTCTAGATGAGTCTGTACGGAGAGATCGAGGGAGCTGATGTTGTTGTAAAAGAGGTGTAGCCGCTTAAGCTCTTTCTGCGCCGATAGATCTATCTGCGAGAGGTTGTTGTGCCCCATCTGCAGAGAGATAAGCTTAGGATTGTTGCTCAGGTCGATAGAGGATATCTGCAGGTCGCCACAGTTTAGCTCTTCAAGCAGCGGGCAGTGTGTCACATCGAGCCCCTTAAAGGGGTTCTTGCTACAGCTCAGCACGCGTAGATGCTTGCTGTGTGAGAGATCTAGACTCGTGAGCTTGGCATAAGCGCAGGAGAGCTCCTCGAGTTGTGGATACTTAGCTAGATCTAGACTCTGCAGCTTGGTGCCGTAGATATCTAGAAGGAGCAAGTTAGGATGCTCTCCCAGCGTCAGCGTCTCAAGGGCTGAGCAGTTAGATACGGAGAGACGCTCTAGGGAAGCTAGGTGCGCTACGTCTAGGGAAGTGATCTCGTTGTCACCACATGCCAGGGTGTGCAGAGCTCCGTTTTGCGTTAAGTCTAGCGAGCGAATTTTGTTTTTCGCAATGTCTAGCTGCTGTAGCTTCGTGCATTTGCTAAGATCTACTGCTGTAGGGTAGTAGTTGTCCGAGTAGTCTAGTATCTCTAGGTCAGGGCATCGATCCAGGCTTAGGCTCTTGACATAGTTGCCCTTGAGACGTAGCTCCTTGAGAGACGAGGCCGTAGGTATGTCGAGACGCTCCAGCTGGTTGTAGGTACAGTCAAGACGCTGGAGCGCCTTGGAGTAAGTGATGTTTAGCTCGGTGAGGTTGTTATTGTCACAGCGTAGCTCCGCCAGCTCTTTAGCCTGACGTACGTCCAGTGCTGAGAGCTTTTGGTGCGAGAGCGTGATCGCTGTGATGGCTCCTGAGAGCTTCACCTCAGCACTCTCGATGGTGTAGCTGTGTGCCTTGCCATCAGCGAGGATCGCTCCTGCTAGGCCTTGCGCCGTCACGGCACCATCGGCAGAGATGGCAAGAGTGATCGTTGATCCTACGGGCAGAGCCGTAGTAAATAGGATACGGGAAGCTGCATAGCTCTGTAAAGAGCATAGGGCGAGGCCCATGAGCATAGTCATGAGTCCTCGCCTTATGAAAGAGTGAAGCATAGTGTGTCCTGCTTATTGTGTTATGACCACCTTGTCAGTCTGTGTGCTGTCAGAGGAGATGGTGCGAACGATGTATAGTCCGTCAGGTAGCTCAGAGACGCCCATGTCGATGCGCTGGCAAGGAGCTGTGCGGTAGTCACGAAGTAGCTGACCCGTGGTGTCGTATACCTGAAGCGCCTCAAGGGCTGCGCCCTCAGCTGTGATCGTACCGTAAGCGTACTGTACCGTTGTGGAGCCTCTGTCTACTAGCTCCTGGAGGTGACGTGGTGAAGCCTCAAAGACATAGACAAAGTCACAGGAGTGTCTCGGATCACCATAACCATACCTCCAGTACTCAGCCTTCGTGCAGTAACCCTTGAGGTCATAGCTAAACTCGCCCGGGCCTCCGTTTTCCTCTGTGATAGGGAGCATAGGCCAGAAGACCTTGGTCGTAGCCTTGTCAGCGTACTGAAAGCGTAGCTCGTAGAAGGTCTCAGCCTTACCCTTCTCAGGATCGGTCTCACCCTGCTCGTAGCCATAGTTCACCGCTTTGATCTTTGAGAGCAGTCCCTGCTCATTCCATGCGTACTGCTCACCCTTTAGGTAGAGCCAGTTACTCTGTATAGAAGTATACTTGACCTCTGACTTATGTCCCTTATCGTTATAGCTGTAGAAGATCTTGCCCGTGGGTGTCGAGACGGTGGGATGATCTGTATCTGCTCCCGTAGCCTCGCCAAAATGCTCCTCGATGAGCTGTCCCTTGTCGTTGTAGATGTAGTCATTCATCACTTTGGCACTCTGCTCTACCCAGTAGTCTATCTGACCTTCGGGACGGTAGCCGATCTTGGTATCAGCCATATCTTTGTCAAAGAGCTTCATCTGGCGTCTTACTAGACGACCCTGCTCATCGTATGTGTAGTGAACTCGCTGACTGGACTTACCGTCCTTTGCGTAGTCGAAAGAGAGCGTCATGTCAATGTCTGATATACGACCCTGCTGATCATATCGTATATCATAGTGAGAGGAGATGCTTCCATCTTCTTTCGTCACCGTGCGAGAGGTCCAATTTTTGTTTTCGTCATAGCCGTAGGTGTAGATAGGAGCCGTAGAGACCGTAGGCTCTACCTTAGTCAGATAGTACTCGTAAGTCACATCCCCAGCCTTTGCAAAGGTAGCGGTGAGCTTGCTATCCTGAAAGAGCTGAAACTCTAGCCCCTCTACGACATCACCATTGACCTTGAGCTCCTTTAGCTCGTAGCCAGCCTCAGGGGTTGCGACCACCTTGTAGGTCATACCTTGTGGTAGGTAAGCTAGATCTTGGGTGTCCAGACCCTCTAGCGCTATCTTGCCATGCTCTGCCTCTTCGATCGTGACCTTGGCATAAGCATCAATGAGTGGCATAGGAGACTCGTAAGAGTTTTCATTCTTAGTCAAGAGTGCCCACCCCTTGCGTCTAGCTAGACTAGCAGCCTTGGGTGACCAGACGTTACCCTCCTTGTAGGTAACCTTGATCCCTGCTGCAAAAATCTTGTAGGCAGGGCTTGTCTCGTTGTACTCAGCACTATGGTCAGAGAGTTGCTCTAGAAGAGCAACTGTAGCCTCAGCGGGTAGCGCACAGAGGTGCAGGCTGAGCAACTTAAGGCCCGCACAGTTGGCTACCGAGACCTTGGTGAGCATCTTATTACGCTCTAGATAGACTTGAGTGAGTGCCGCATGATTAGAGAGATCTATCTCTTGTAGCTTGCACTCCTGCAGGTAGATATACTTGAGTTTGTCAGACTTAGGTAGCTTTACCGAGGCAAGCTCTGCACAAGCATTGGCCGTGAGATACTCTAGCGCAGTACAGTCGGAGAGATCTAGCGAGGCGAGACCGCTCTGCTTGCAGTCTAGTGTCGTGAGGCTGCTGAGTCCAGTGAGTGTCAGCGTCTTGAGCGGATTACGTGATACGTCTACACTGTTTAGCTTGGTCAGACCCGTGAGGTCTAGTGCTGCTATCTCGCCATTTTGCAACTCTATCTCCTCGAGGGCTGTACAGCCGGTGAGGGTGACGCTCGTGAGCTTCATACAGGATCCGGCCTCGAGCTTCTTCAGTCCTGTGCAGCCGCTCAGGTCTAGTGCAGGTATCGGAGTAAATCCACAGCTCAGAGACTTAAGAGAGCTAACGCCTTTAGCGCGGAGATCCGTAATGCCACTGTTTTTGAGGCTAAGCTTCTCAATCGTTTTGGAGTTGGTAATATCTACCGCTGTGAGTTCGCCGGTGTAGTTGCAGCTAATGGACTTGACAGCACCACGTATCGTAATGTCTACTCCTGTAGGCATGTATGAGGTACGATCTGAAGCGTAAGCCTCTTTGACCCCCTCGATGGTTATAGCACCCTCACCCTGTATGCTTAGTGAGAGAGGCATAGGATCGTCGTCATCGTTGGTGGGAAGCTCTGTAAGCTTCAAGGTGATGACATTTTCCCCGGCAGCTTCCTGAGCTGATAGTGGCGCATGAATAGCCATCCCGAGGAGAGCTAGTAGCGCAGCAATAAGTAGTCGGTGGTTCATTGTTTTTGAGTTTATGATGGTTGTGAATATGAGCCGTTTTGGTACAAATCGCGCTATACTCAGTACGATTTCGAACCTATTGCGAGCAAAGGTAGTAATTATTTATTTAGTACGCAATAGCAATAATTTGCTACATGTTGGATCGGTTTAGAACTATTTACTCAAACTTCCTGCGCTTCTTTAGCTGTTGGCTGTTGGCTAGACTCACTAGTTGCACTAGTGCTACTAGAGGCACTAGCCACACTAGCCCTCCGATCCACTCCGATCTCTAATCTCTAACCTCTAATCACACTCCGATCCACTCCCCTCTCTAAAAAGATAAGAGGCACCAGTACTTAGTACCAGTGCCTCTAACTACTAACCTTTAATCAACAGCCAATAGCTAATAGCTAACAGCCAACCGCTATTTCACGACGAGCGTCGCACGGCGTGCGACACCGTCCGTGCCGATTGCCTCAACGACGTAGCTACCTGACGAGAGGAGGATACGCTCGCTGTACTCCGTCAGCCCAGGTAGCGACTGCGTGTAGACCGTGATACCGTCACCCTGTACAAGCCGTAAGGATGACATCTCCTGTGCCGTACGGACAGTCAGCATACCCTCGCTGTACTGTGCCTGCAGCTCATCTGTAGGCTCAACCATCGGAGCGACCGACGTAAAGTCGCCGTCCACACGTAGCTCCAGACGACCCTCGGCATCATCGGGGAAGAGCTTGATCTGGCAACTCTTACCACCCATCAGGTCATGCTCCATACCGCTCTTGTAGTCTATCAGACGAGCCGTCACAACGTGCCCCATCACACTACCAGCGAGCGAGAGCGTCACATCGATGGGTTCGGAGACCTGTGTGGCTAGCTCGTAGTGACCCGTAGCCGCATCGTCAGCATAGAGATCCTTATGGAGACCATCCGCCGGGTCAACGATAGCTATCGAGGGATAGCGACTCTCCGTGCTTAGGAGCATTTTATCGACCGAGCCAGACTCGTAGCCATAAACGACCAGCGCACGATCCTTGCCCAAGCGACTCTGTAGCGTCAGCGACAGGTAGCGTGCAGTCTCCGCTGTAGCGTCACCGCTCGTATTACGTAGGCTGCTACTGCTCTGTGGATGTTGCTTAGCGTAGGAGTCGAGAGCAGTCGTCGGGAAGACCAACTTCGCCTCGGGACCAACATCGGATTTAAACTTGACCACAAAGGCTCCGAGCGGATTGATCTTCTTATCCTTTGCTGTAGCTTGATGACAGGTCGTAACCTTACCATCTAGGTTCAGAGGCTCATAGCCCTTTACATCAACTGAATGCAAGAGTCTTACATAAGGCTCTATGACCTCCTTATTAGCCTCTAGGAAAGGAACAACCTCTAGCGGTGCCATAAATGGATTGCCCACCATCACCTCTTGACCAGCAGCGGTAGCACTCACATCCATCGTGTAAACCTCGGTACCGTCAGCGAGCTTAGAGATACGCTGCGTCGCGGGGTCCTCAAAGATAAAGCGGTAAGCCATCTTGGTGCGCTGAGCATCCGAGTAGTAACCACGGAAGCGCTTTGCCTTGCCATCGAAGTACTGGAAGCGCGTCTGCCCCGTGCTAGCATCGTAAGTCTGATGGTAGAAAGGCTTTGCCACGTCTGGTCTGTCGAAGTATGGTAGCTCCAAGATACCACGACGCTCCACAATGGCACTCTTACCCTCTCGGCTCTTGAAGCCCTGCTCGTCTCCAGCCACAATCAGAGCAATGCTGTTATTATTGCCTGCCATCGAGATAGATTGTAGTGGCGAGGGATCGTTGAAGGCACTAGCGTCAAACTGTGCCGCTATACTCTTACCCGCACGCTCCGTTTTGAAGCCAAGCTGATAAGTGTAGGGCGAGGCGCTGAAGCTGTAGTCGCCCGCATAGATATCGTAGAGCGGAGCAGACAGCAGGTTGAGCGCGTTACGACCATAGAGCCACTCATCGGTGTTGCAATCTTCAGTGGTATAGATACGCCTGTCACTCTTATATTCTGTACCATCAGCTACGCCAAAGTTGTAGCGTACCATAGCCCGTCGGTAGTTGAGCTGCTGAATATTGAAGACAGATGCTCCCGAGTGGAAGGTGATATCGATACAGGTCGGCTCGCCGTAAAGGTCACGCGGGGTCACCTCCTTAGCGAGATCCGGCTGTGCCCGAAGCTTACTACCTACAGGTCCCAGTTCGAACTGAGACAGATTCATAATATGTACATTGGTACAGCGCGTAGGCACCGCCTTAGCTGGGTAAAACTTCCCCTCGTGGAGGAATACCCAGTTGTCGGGGTTATGCCAGTCATAGTACTTAGCGTCTGAGTGAGGTGGATCGGTAGGCGTCTCCTCCTTACCCGTACCCGGAGGCACAGTTCCATGCCCCTGCCCAGTAAGGTCCGGCATCCACCAGAGTTCGTCTGGAGAGACAGAGATCGTACCCTTACTCGTATTAATACCACACCTAGTTCCGTTGACGGTCAGCGTGTAGCTCTCGTAGTGTGCCTTACCATCGACTACACGAGGAGCGGACACCTTACGGCGGATAGTACGTCCAGAGTCGGTGTCTCCATTGTCAAAGGTCCACTGGTACGCACCATCCGGCACACCTAGATTGGTCGCTGTCAGGGTCACTATATCGCCAGGACAGTGAGCACCCTGCGGAGAGACGGTCACCGCAATACCCTCAGAGATGTCCTCGAGCTTGACGGTAAACTTCTCCGTCTGCATATTCGTCTCACCACATAGACTGGTTTTAATCTCCAGCTTGTACTCATTCTTGAGTTCACTACCCGACTCAGCTTTAAGATCCCATTTGACCATCAGGTCTTCGGGCAAGTCCTCAATATTTGAGCTTATGATGACCTTGTCCCCATCTTTGAGGACCACGGTACCAACCTTGTTCGGGATGTTGATGAGCTTAAACGCCATATAGCCCGTCTCCTTAGAGCAGCGATACCCCACATAGGTAGGACGTGCGTACGAGGGAGTCAGCTCTTCCCTTTTTATCGGCACATTAACGTCGATGGTTGAGTCATCCCAAGGCCATGCCCACCAAGCATTCCACGAAAAGCCATCCTCACCCCAATCATCTTGGTCATTGGTTGGATCATATCCAACAAGAGGCAGCTTGTAATAACCATTACCGACATTCCCTCTCTCCAGCTCTCCTCTGACAAACTGGTTGACACCAACAGAGTCTACCTTGTGAGTCCACCTATTACAATCGTAGTCTATCCACTGCCAACTAGGCAATGGATAGAAGTAGCGGAAGTTGAGCGTGACTGGGAGGTCTACATTTTTGATAGGGATATAGAACTTCGTATGGTCTAGCTGGTTGCCCTCACGATCATAGGGGTAAAAGTAGAAACGCTTTGACTTACCTCCAGGAAGACCTGAGACTAGGAAGACAACGTTGCGAGGCTTACCAGTCTTCTTGTCTATACCATAGTCTAGACGACCATCAGCAAAGGGATAGATGCGCACCTCATCGCAAGAGGCACGATCCACGACAGGGTTAATGAGCTCCGTGAGTTCAGGGTTGAAGTCCGGCTCATTCATATCCAGATTGATATAGAAGGACTCTCCCGGCTGACAAGGATGCTCAAACTTGAGACGGTAGATACCACGAGGCATCGGATGCTTCTTCAAGTAGTCATCCATCTTTGGATCGTTAGTTATGACACCTTTAAGAGCACTTGGATTAGCAGAGTTATCTTCGTAAGGGTAGACTACGCGCTCTCCATTTTTGCCTACCTTATAGATAAATCTAAATGGGTAGAACTTCTCAGGCGTGCCAGTTCCTCCAGGACCTGTGAAGGTATTGGACATCTTAATCTTCTCTCCCAGTCCAATCATACCACCACCATAAGGGTTTTTAGTATTAGTCGAGTCAGGAGTACGGTAGTAGTAGCTCTCACACGCACGGCGATAATCCTCATACCCTTCGGGAGCCTGGACGAGCGTGATCTCCATACCTGCCATAGCATTGAGAGAATTTCCGCCAAAGGTAAAGAGATAGGTATGATAACCTGGGCTTAAATAGGCTGTAAGAGTACCAAGCCTTATTCTATCCGTCATCGGCTGAGGCAGGTGGGCGTAGATGCTAGAGAAGTCGTAGAGACGATTCTCTGTAGGCTTCTTGTTCGTAGGTGCTAGGATGAGACTAGGCTTAGGCGTGATGGGCTTGCCATAGAGGTCTGTTCCCTCTACCTCGACGTAGTAACGCTTCGTCGGATCATATCCCTCAAAAGTGTAGCGCTTGTCTACTAGTGTAGAGATTGATGATCCAAAATCGTCTGATATGTGTACGGGCTTAGCTCCAGGAGCTGGTTTGCTCTCGCCATCGGCTAGCTCATAATACTTAAATCGTAGTGTACAAAAGTTCCGTCCTTGGAACCATACAATCTGACCTATCGAACAGTCAGAGGTGTCTTCCGTCTCAAGAATCTGAAAGCGTCCGCCTCCAGACTCTCCTCCACCTACATAGTCTAAGTCCACTCGGACTGGAATGGTGATATAGTCGTTACACCCCTCGTTGGGCCGCTTGATACGTATCAGCAAGGCTACTGGAAGAGCCTTTTGCTCTTCAAGCTCTTGGAGTGACATAGACTGAGGTAACTTGTAAGAGAGGACAAGCTGAATACCATCCGGAGACTCACTAACATAAACTTCAGAAGGAGATCCCTTCTGGTCACTCCAAAGTAGAGAGCTGGCATCTAGAGTTCCATTCGTGAGCTTCTCATACTCTAGCTGGGTGACAATAGCCACCTCGTAGTTCTTAACGAAGGTAGAGGGGAAGGAGTCCGCATACTCAGGGAAGTATCTCTCCGAATCTCCTTGATAGCCCCTATTCATCTCCTTAAAGAGTTCGCGTAGTCCTAACTTATCCTTATTAAAGTTCGCACTAAGCTCAACAATGTTTCCTGAGCAGCTTCTACCGCTCATCTTTTTAATGTCAAAGGGGATCTTGAAATCCGATGGCACCGTAGGCAGGTTGGTCGTAGGACCATAGACGGCGAACGACTTGGCAGTAGTCTCTCGACAGTCACTCTCTAAGGTGTATTCGTAAGTACCTTGTGGCAGCGCCCCGCTATACTCAAAATGGTAGAGGGTTGTATCTCCCTTGACCTCCCGCTTAGTGGGTTGTATCGTCCTAGCACCTGTAAAGTCATCGGGAGCCTGCTTAATATTCAAGACGGGAGGTCTCTGCGTACCACCTCGCGCTACGATATGAAAGCTACCGTATGGTCTACAAGGCAAGCGATAGGCATCAAACTTCACCTGGGTCTCCTCCAGTGCTACATACTTGTTTTCGATCTTTACATCACTGAGGAGGTTGGTCTCAACGACAGACTTGTTGACTTCTTTTTTAGGTATCAGTCTAATAAAGATACGGTAGTCATCGCGCCCTGGTAGTTGTTCTATCCGAAGAGCCCCTTTAGGAGCTGGTGCTGGCTTGTAACCGACTGTGTAACTATGACCTTCCTTATCCTTGACCTCGTACTCCACCTGCTCTATCTGAGAGAGCCTCAGCGGAGCTCCGTTAAATTGTATAAGCAGTTTGATCTCCATCGTACCCTCATTCTGACAGTAAGAGGGGGTCGTTTTTACTTCAAACTGGTAGTTCCAATCCTTATCTGCACCTTGAAATGTTTCCTGCGCAGAGAGCGTGGAGAGCGACAGAAGGAGAAGAAGGAGGGAGAGGGTGATGTATCTATATCGTTTCATAGCGTATGAGACATAGGTTGGATAAAGGGTATCTGCGTCAAGGCACGACTACTCGAAGTCTTGCTGCGTGATCTTGATCTGGTACCAGGTATTGCGGATGACGGAGTACTCGCTCACGCCCGCATTGTTTGCTGCGAGCTGACCGGTCTTTTCCGTGGTGCGGTCGTCAAATTTGTCTTTGAGTGGATGCCTGCCAACCTGATAGCCAGTGCGGTGCTTGGGGTCCCACTCATTGACCTGGAAGGTGAGCCTGAGCTGCATCGCTGCTAGTTGGGCGGGCATTAGCCCCGCATCGGCACTCTTTGGGCGAATGAACTCTGGCACGTAGATTGTCGTGTAGTAGTCAGACATGCTGAGCTCGCCGATGGCATGACCAGTGCTTCCAGTGCTAGCCATATTGCGCTGCACCTTGTTCTTGTCTCGCTCTATGTAGTAGCAGTCCTGCCCACCCTGAGGAGCCCGGTAGTAGTTGGAGCTGATAGGGTTATAGAGCGTCGTGGTCCACTGGTCCTTGTCGTAGTAACGCGAGGCGAAAAGAGCGAAGTAGCGTGGCACATTGTACAGTGCCATCTCAAAGTCCTCTATATAGTCTAGCACAAGCACCTGATCCGAGGTGGGGTCGCCCAGCACGCTGTTGGCAATCATGTCGGGCATCGTGATGTCGATACGCGCCAGCACACGCGTCAGTCGTACGGGATGTCGCTCCGTCGGTGTGGCTAGGAAGCGGTAGGGGTCCGGCTTGGTACCCTTTCCGAGCATCTGTTTGATGGCATCGATGCTGACATTGGGACAGATAGCGGTCATCGGGATGAGGTCGTCCTCACCGCTACCACCATCCGCTAAGCTGGGGAGAAACTCCGGCTGCCAGGGAATTTTCGTCAGTCCAGGAAGCGTGTAGAGCTGCTCACGCTCGGTGACGCCCTGTAGGGCTGTCGTCAGGTTGTAAGTCTTCGAAGCCTCATTAGCAACGAAATAGAAGTCAAAGCTCTGCACATTTCCAGGGATAAGGACAGGATGGCTCCAAGGCGTGCCATTGGTTACAGGCTGTGTATAGCCATCCAAGATCTGGTTGACTAGACACTTGCCCGTAGCGTGGTCGAAGACGAGGACACGCACAGACTTGACCTTATTCTCCGCATTTTTGAGCTTTTCCTGTAGCTCAGGTAGAGGCACCTCTCCCTGACGGAAGGTGGACTGCGGCGCCACGCTCATCGAGAGGTAGAAGTCTCCGCCCTCCACTTCGGGGGGACAGGCGGAGGGATCCTCATACACGCAGCTGGTCAGACCAGCCAGCAGGAGCATCGTGGAGAGCAGCCACGCGAGGATCGTGCGGGAGCCTCCTTGTATGCTATATAGATTGCATTTCGTCATGGCTTTGTAGCTCGAGAGGTTAGACACATTATATATTATGGTCTTGCTCACGGATGAGCCAGCCATTGATCCATACGTTCACCGCTAGGAAAGTCTCCTGTGTCACGGGGCGACCATCGAAGGCGAAGATGATAGCGTAGCGATCCTCGCGGTCTAGGAACTCTTGGTCGGAGAGTTTGTTGTTTGCGTGGAACTTCGTCTGTAGCAGTAGCGACAGCAGATCCACGTTGAGGAGGGTGTTGCCCGTAGCGCGCTCCGTGATGATGAGTCGCTGATCTTGCTTGGTCAGCAGGCGGAGCGTGTTGAGCTCGACAGCGATACCGCCCGTCCCCTTGAGCTGCTCAGCATAGTAAGGGGTGTAGGTGAGGACATCGTCGGTGAGTACTTCGCCAGCGCCGTTGTAGCGACCGTTGGGAGCGGTGATGCGGAAGTCGTAGTTGTCGAGCTTGATGTTGGACTTGCCACCCTCCGAGATGTCCTGCATGACGAGGCGGATCTTGTTGGTCCACTTAGCCATCGGCACGACGATAAGACGGCTGCCATCGCCTAGCACCTGAACCTCCTTGGAGACGCCGTAGAGTAGTGGTGGCAGCTCGGCAGCGATCCGCTTGTCCTCAGCTCTCGAGATTTGCACGAGTAGGTCCTGCATGGTCGAGGTGCCAGCCTGTAGCTTGCTCTGCTCATAGAGGGTACCCATACGGTGACCGCAGAGAGCCATGATGGTGTAGTTGCCCGGGGCGAGCTGTAGCTCGAAGGTCTGCTGCTCCTTGTAAGGTGCAGCCGCATCGATCATCTCCGAGACAAAGTGCCCCGCCTCGTCGAAGATGTAGAGATGCACATCCTCGGCCTCGCGATGCCAGCGATCTACGTACTGCATATTGTAGTCGTAGCGTAGCTGCACACGGAGGGGACAGGTGGACAGATCCTCGTAGATGCACTTGTCGCAAGAGACAAAGCTCAAGCCTAGTAGGAGCAGGACTCCTATATATAATAGTCTCAATCGAGATAGACTGTGTGAAACCATAGTGTCAGTGTGGGGCTTTAGCCCTCTTTTATGTGAATAGTTCCTATGAGGGGAACATTCAACCCCTCATAGGATGATGCCATTACTTTAGACTGCTGGCAAAGAGCAGTAAGGGAGGATTACAGAGCGATATCCTGTGTACGAACGATCCAAGGATTGATCGTGATGTCGAATGAGACGAAGACCTTCGTTGGGTCGTCATTTTCGTCGTCATCCTTCTCGTTGACTACATCAGGCTCACCTGGCTGAGAAATCTTTGAGATGTTGATCTTGTAGATGTTGTTACGTACGACACCGTAACGACCGTAACCCATATCCTTGCTAGACTGAGTATCATTGAAGTGACGGATCAGGTTCGTCTGATAGTAGCAAGCACCATCCTTGTAAGCCTTGATACCATTGAAAGTACCAGAAGCAGTAACATCACCCTGAGCATCAACAGTCAGACCACCCTCGAGAGCAGCCTTAAGAGCAGCCTTAAAGCCTGCAGGTGTTTTGTCAATCTCAGGTTTGGTGTTAGTATTATCCTCGATGATTCTCTTATACGCAAGCATCTTATCCTTTGTAAAGGTAAAGCCCTGATAGCTGTACCATGTCTCACCCTCGGTGAAGGTGATGCCATCATGCTCGTCAGGAGTCCAAGTACCACTGAGGACGAATGAGGTCGTACCCTGGTGCTTCTGCATAGGAGCGTCCATCGTGTTCTCGAGGCAGTACTGACCATTAGCATCATCGTAGCCAAAGGTACCCTTTAGCTCAGGCTTACCCTCTAGGTAGGTAAAGTCTGCGTTGTTGAACTCACTTGCGAGATAGTTAGGATCCTTAGCGTAGCGGTCGAAGCGTGTGCTAGCATCTGTAGCGGTCTCGTCTGGAAAGCCTGCTAGAGCAGTTTTGCCAAACTGACGGAAGATGTAGGTCTTCTTGTTTGTAACGTTGAGTCCCCACTTGATGTTGGTCAGCTTACCATTCTCAAATGTAGGCTTGCCACCTACGAATACCTTAGCGAGGATACGATCTACACTGACTGCTACAGGAGCCTTCTCAGCCTCTGCGTCGGTAGCCTTCATTTGATTCGTTGCGACTGTAACAAGACCACGATCGTTAGACATCATAATACCATTAGCCTTGAGGTCATCAACGGTTGTCTCGATAGCTGTTAGAGCGTCTGCTAGGTACTTACCCTGAGCAGTGGCAGCCTTGACAGCAGATGTTGGGTTAACGATAGCGAGCATCTGATACTCTTGGCTTACAACGCCCTCAGCCTTGGTGGTGAAGCGAGCAATCGTAGAAGCCTGAGCTGGGTTGGTAGCAAGGCCATCGCCCTCAATTGTAGTGCCATTAGAGCTAATGTTGTAGTCTAGAGCATACTTAGCCTCCTTGCTGTCTGGATCGTAGAGTACGACGCGGACATCTTTGATAGCCTGCTCAGCCTCGGTTCCTACGTAGGTGTCCTTAGCATTTGCATCATTGACACTTCCTGCCTCAGCTCTTGTGCCACCCTGTGGTAGGCTGAAGGTAAAGGAGATGAAGGCATCA
This sequence comes from Porphyromonas vaginalis, assembly GCF_958301595.1. Classification (NCBI taxonomy): domain Bacteria; kingdom Pseudomonadati; phylum Bacteroidota; class Bacteroidia; order Bacteroidales; family Porphyromonadaceae; genus Porphyromonas; species Porphyromonas vaginalis. Next base: position 584,884 of record NZ_CATQJU010000001.1, read on the forward strand.
GCCTTCTCCTGATCATTGGGTTGGTTCTTGTCGTTCTTGCAGCTTGCGAAGAGCAGAACTGCTGCGACAGCCAACGCTGCATACATAAACTTCTTCATAGTTGAATTGGTTTGATTAGTTATTAAAGTGAATATTCTACGGGGGCAAAGGTACGACACAAAAGCTTCTAGGGTGTTGCCATTTTCGGTATATCTTTTGACAATCTCGGTATTTAACAGTTTGGAGGGTAGACGCTAGAGATTAGAAGTTAGAGATTAGAGGTTAGAGGGATCGGAGCTATCGGAGTGATACGTCGTCCTGCGTCCGTCCCGTCATCCCCACGTCGTCCTGTTTTCGTCCTCGTCATCCCCACATCGTCCTGTAGGGACGCACGATCTGTGCGTCCGTTGTCGAACGAGAGTTACAGCATCGTCTCGCTGGTTCGGGGACAGACGCCCTCCATCCCCACGTCGTCCTGTAGGGACGCTCGATCTGTGCGTCCGTCCCCGTCAAAGCGAAACATCGTCAAGATCGTTCGACAACGGACGCTCAGATCGAGCGTCCCTACAGGATTCAGTCACGGCTAGTGTTAAGTGGGAGTGCGTTCGTTGTGTCAAAGCGAGACGTCGTCCTGTGGGGCCGCAGTAACACCAGCCACCAGCTAACGGCCAACAGCCAAGAGCGATATCATATAAGGTAGTCGTGAGTGCTATTTTTCGTACCTTCGTACCGAATCATCAAACTTTTTAGATAACGCTTATGATTGATCCAAAAGAACTACAGCAGATGGGCTTCGCTACGCGTGCCATCCATGCTGGTAGCGAGCGCAATCAGCACGGTACGCTGGCTACTCCTATCTATCAGACCTCTACTTTCGTTTTTGACTCTGCAGAGCAGGGGGGCAGACGCTTTGCCCTCGAGGAAGACGGATACATCTACACCCGTCTAGGCAATCCGACCTGCACAGCTGCTGAGCAAAAGGTCGCCTCGCTAGAGGGCGGTGAGGCGTGCGTCAGTGCCTCCTCAGGTATCGGTGCGATCACATCAGCTATCTACCCGCTGGTACAGGCTGGGGACCATATCGTCGCTGGTAAGACGCTCTACGGCTGCACCTACTCATTCCTCGAGCATGGGCTCTCACGCTTTGGCGTAGAGGTTACCTTCGTCGATGCGCGCAATCTGGATGAGATCAAGGCGGCTATGCGCCCCAATACGAAGCTCGTCTATATCGAGACGCCCGCCAATCCTAACATGTACCTGACAGATATCGAAGGCGCTGCCAAGATAGCTCATAGTCAGGAGGGCACTGTGCTGATGGTGGACAATACCTACTGCACCCCCTTCATCACGCGTCCTCTAGAGCTCGGGGCTGATGTCGTGGTACACTCAGCTACCAAGTATCTGAATGGTCACGGGGACGTGATCGCCGGATTTGTCGTTGGTCGCAAGGAGTATATCGACCAGGTACGTCTCTTTGCTGTCAAGGATATGACGGGATCAGTCCTAGGCCCGTTTGAGGCATACCTGATAGCTCGTGGTCTCAAGACACTAGAGATACGTATGGAGCGTCACTGCGCTAATGCACAGCGTGTCGCTGAGTTCCTCGAGCAGCACCCCGCTATTGCCTCGATCGCTTACCCAGGGCTCAAGAGCTTCCCACAGTATGAGCTAGCTCAAAAGCAGATGCGCCTACCAGGTGCTATGATCGCCTTCGAGCTCAAGGGTGGGCTAGAGGCTGGTCGCAAGCTGATGAATAGCCTCCACCTAGCTACGCTCTGCGTGAGCCTCGGAGATGCTGAGACGCTTATCGAGCACCCAGCTAGCATGACCCACTCGCCCTACACGCCCGAGGAGCGTGCTGCGTCTGACATAGGCGAGGGCATGGTACGTCTCTCCATCGGTCTGGAGAATGTCGAGGACATCATCGCAGACCTTAAGTGTGGTCTCGATGCACTCTTATAATATGTAGTCGCTGGTCAAAGGCTATCGCACCAAGCGTGCCTATAGCCTACTAATCAATAAAGACTCCCCCCATCGCAGTCTAAGAGCTGTGGTGGGGGGAAGCTTTTATTGGTTGTTGGCTGGTGATACTGCGCTTTGTAGGGACGCACGATCTGAGCGTCCGTCCCCGTCAAGACCACGATGCTGTAACTTTTGACACAACGGACGCACAGATCGTGCGTCCCTACAGGACGACGTGGGGATGGAGGGAGAGGGACGCACTATGACTCGATACTAGCCGTGACTGAATCCTGTAGGGACGCACGATCTGTGCGTCCGTTGTCGAACGATCTTGACGATGTTTCGCTTTGACGGGGACGGACGCACGACCGTGCGTCCCTACATGGTGACGTCTTGCTGTACAACAACGGACGCCCTCCGGCTAGATACTCTCGTGCGTCCCTACATGGCGACGTCTTGCTGTACTACAACGGACGCCCTCCGGCTAGATACTCTCGTGCGTCCCTACATGGCGACGTCTTGCTGTACTACAACGGACGCCCTCCGGCTAGATACTCTCGTGCGTCCCTACATGGCGACGTCTTGCTGTACTACAACGGACGCCCTCCGGCTAGATACTCTCGTGCGTCCCTACATGGCGACGTCTTGCTGTACTACAACGGACGCCCTCCGGCTAGATACTCTCGTGCGTCCCTACATGGCGACGTCTTGCTGTACTACAACGGACGCCCTCCGGCTAGATACTCTCGTGCGTCCCTACATGGCGACGTCTTGCTGTACTACAACGGACGCACAGATCGTGCGTCCCTACAGGACACCGTCACGGACGCAGTGGTACTAGCTAACAGCTAACATCAGTCGCGCACCTCGTAGGTTCGGCTGTCGGTGATGATGTAGTGCATCGCTACGTCCCACGGCTCGAGCGGTATCTGCTCAACGATCTGTAGCGAGGTGGTGACAGCGGCACGAAGGGCGTGGGGACAGCGTGCGAAAAAGCGATCGTAGTACCCCTTGCCGCGGCCCATACGCCCCCCGTGCAGGTCGAATGAGACTCCAGGCACTAGGATGAGCTCTATCTCGGCGGGATCTACCGCCTCCTCGACGTCGGCGGTGGGCTCCAGGATCTTGTAGTCGTCACTGGTGATGAGCGACTCGGGCTGATAGCTGTAGAAGTTGATATCGTCACCCTCTACACGAGGTATGAGGAGCCGCTTATCGCCTTGGTAGCGCTCTAGGATAGCGGTCAGGTCGACCTCGTCGGGCAAGGCGCAGTAGAGTGCTACGCAATGACTACGTACGAAGGGTAGAAAGGTCTCTATCTGCTGACAGACACGCTCTGAGACTGTCTGTCTGTACTCTTCGGTCCATTCGCTCCGCATCTTAGTGCGGATGGTGTGGCGTAAGGCTTTTTTCTCTTCTCTCACTCTGTCACAACTCATCATCGTGTGTGATAATTTTCCTTTAGGTACTGCTCTGCGCTACTGATCATCGGGTCGTCTTGAGACATCACCTGATAGAATCCCGTAGTGCCAAAGAGATGATTAGCTATCAAAGCATACATCTGTTGCTGCAAGCGCGGTGCGGCTTGGCGTAGCATCTGTGGTCGCTGGGCTATACCATGCTCCGCAGCGTATGCGGCTAGATCGTTGATTAGCGACTTCTCCTGAGCGAGCAAAGCGAGTAGCTCCTGTACGGAAGCGAGCTCACGGAGGCTCTCTCTATTTAAGTCTACGAAGTAAAAGGCAAACTCCTGCATGGCTCCAGACATGATCAGACGTGCTGCATAAGCATTGATCATCGCGGTGTCTTGCGGTACGAAGATGTCGGGCATGATGCCATAACCGCTGAAGAGGAGCCGCCCCTTGTCGCTATGATACTCCCGCTGCTTGTGCTTGGTCAGAGAGAGCGTATCGGCGTAGTCGCCCACGGGCTTGATGCCTGAGACGCTCATCAGACTCTCCTCGATGGAGGAGAGACTGCCCTGCTCGTAGGGTCGCTGTATGTTACGCCCCGAGGGGGTATAGTAACGAGCCACCGTGAGACGTACGCTAGAGTGATCTGAAAAGGTAAAAGGCTGCTGCACCAAGCCCTTGCCATAGGTCTGTCGCCCTACGATCATTGCTCGGTCGTGGTCTTGCATCGCTCCCGAAAAGATCTCAGAGGCCGAGGCACTATTCTCATTGACCAGCACCACTAGGGGCAACTTACGGAGCATGCCCTCGCCATTGGCGATCACATCTTCGCGAGGCATGGTGCGCCCCTCGGTGTAGACGATCAATTGATCCTTGCTGAGGAACTCATTGGCGACAGCGACGGCTGCATCCATATAGCCTCCCGTATTGTCTCTCAGGTCGAGGACTAGAGCTTTGGCTCCAGCCCGCTGCAACGCACCCCACTGCTGGATGAACTCGTCATAAGTGGTACGCGCCCAGGTGGTGATCTGCATCAGTCCGATGGTCGGCGTGAGCATATAGCATACATCTATGCTTCGTATCGGTACGGGGCCACGTACCACGCTCACCTTGCGTCGCATCTGGCGACGTAGTATCGACAGATGTGCTACCGACCCCTCTGGTCCTCTGAGTGCTGAGGTGATGGTGTCTTGGTTGTTGCGCTCCCCGAGGAGGCTCTTGCCGTCACAGGCTAAGATGCGGTCGCCAGGCTCTAGGCCTGCGGTCTCTGAGGGTCCGCCAGCGAACACTTGGTCCACGACGATCGTGTCGGTGATGATGTTGTAGATGATCCCAATCCCCTCAAACTGCCCCTCTAGTCTCTGCTCCTCGCGCTCTGACTCCAAAGGCGGTATGTAGGTCGAGTGCGGATCCAGCGACCCTAGCATATAGGGGAGTATGTCTGTACGTAGCTGCTCGATATCGACCGAGTCTACGTAATACTTCTCGACAAGCTGCAGCACCTGGTCAAACTTATCAGCGTGCGTGATATTGCGATAGCGAGAGATGAGCCAAAAAATAGCAGCGCCAATGAGTGCCCCCACAAGGAGACAGATTAGATATTTATACTGACGACGCATATCTACCACTTGTTCTTTATCTAGATAGGTACCTATACTAAAGGGTTGCGGGTTGGTCCGTAGACGAGACCTCGTCTAGCGGTATGTAGACTACCTCAATGCCCGCGCGCTCGAGTAGCTCGACGCCATCGGTGAGCCGGTACTGCTCGCCATACACGACACGACGTATACGACTCTGGATGATCAGCTTAGCGCACTCCAGGCAGGGAGAGGCGGTAATGTAGATAGTCGCGCCCGTGCAGTTATTGCCCGAGGCTGCCACCTTAGTGATAGCATTAGCCTCAGCGTGTAGGACGTAGGGCTTGGTGATACCTTCGTCATCTTCGCAGACATTCTCAAATCCCGCAGGTGTACCATTGTATCCGTCAGAGATGATCATCTGATTGTGTACGATGAGAGCTCCTACTTGTCGACGCTGACAGTAGGAGTTTTCGGCCCATATACGAGCCATACGCAGATAACGGCGGTCTAAGATTGTTTGCTTTGAGTCAGAAGCAGAGGAGGTAGTTGGAGTGATTGTCATCGTGTAGTGATTTACTCATAGCGTAAACCGCCACAAAGTTACTGATTATTTGGCACAAATGGTAGTGATACCAAGGCTGTGAAAGCGACTCACAAAAGAACGACCTGTCGAGACGCACCGATAGCGTCCCGACAGGTCGTCAGTAACGGATTCAGTAGTACTAGCTAACAGCCAACAGCTAACAGCCAATAGCCAGGGTCAGTCGTGTGTACCTCCTAGCGGAGGGCGTAGGTAGCGCGGACGGTGACGGAGATGGTCTTCTGGCGTGAAGAGGTGTTGAACGCTCCACCCCACGAGTAGTCTTCGCCAGCGTTCTTGCCAACGATCTGGAAGACCCCCATTGAGGCATTTTGTAGCTTGCCCACCTTACCATGGCTCCCAGAGGCGATTTCCTCAGCACGGTTGAGCGCATCCTCAGAGGCTTGGCGTAGCATCTGATGCTTGAGGTCGTTGAGGTTCGTGTAGTAGTAGTCGGGAGCTTCGCTCGTTATCTCCACACCCTGCGAGATGAGCGAGGAGATACTCTTGGAGAGCTCCTCGACGCCGTCTAGATCTCCGCTCGTCACAGTGACAGCCTGCGTGAGGGTATAGCCGTTGGGTACCTGCTGATAGTTGCCATGCGTGTCGTAGCCATTGCTGTAGTTTTGCGACACATCTAGGCTACCGAAGGAGTAACTGTCAGCCTTCAGACCAGCCTTCTGGAGGTAGTCCTGTACGACAGTGCGCTCTCGCTCTATCTCCGCATAGGCATCGCTCAGCGTAGCCCGCTGCACACGAAAGGAGGCTGTCCAGACGATCAGATCGCTCTCGAAGTCTTGCTCTGCATTGCCCGTAACCGAGACGATACGCTGCTTGCGGACCGATAGATAGGTCGATCCGGCGATCCAAATGCCTAGTACAAAGGCAACGGCCAGCGCCAAGGCTGCCCAAAAGGTCCACTGCTTGTTCATATCCATATTAATTGTGTTAGATGAATTTCAATCAGAGCGGAGCGGAGTGTGCTGTCGTAGTCTTATAGCCCCTTCTCGAGGAGATACTTCTCCACCTCGAGCGCAGCGCGACAGCCAGTGCCAGCAGAGGTAATCGCCTGACGATAGCGTGGATCAGCCACGTCACCAGCAGCAAAGACACCCTCGACACTGGTGAGCGGTCTCCCCTCTCGTGTTACGATGTAGCCCGCAGCATCTAGCTCTAGCTGACCGGCGAGGAAGTCCGTATTGGGCTTGTGTCCGATAGCGAGGAAGAAGCCATCGATCGCTATATCGCGCTTGGCCTCCTCAGGGGTACCCTTCTTATATACGAGGTGAGCACCCTCCACGCCATTGTTGCCAAAGAGCCCGATGGTGTTGTGCTCGAAGAGTACCTCAATGTTTTCCCGTGCGAAGAGTCTCTCCTGCATCACCTTAGAGGCACGTAGGTGATCCTTGCGCACGATCAGGTAGACTTGCTCCGCAATGCCTGCTAGGTAAAGTGCCTCCTCACAAGCCGTGTCGCCACCGCCTACGACGGCTACACGCTTCTTGCGATAGAAAAAGCCATCGCACGTAGCGCATGCCGAGACGCCCATGCCAGCATACTTCTTCTCATCATCTAGACCGAGGTACTTAGCCCGAGCACCCGTGGCGATGATGACTGAGTGCGCTGTCAGCTCTGTAGAGCCGTCGATCTCTACCTTAAAGGGGCGCTGCGATAGGTCTATGCGTGTGACCTCGCCAGAGCGAATGTCTGTGCCAAAGCGCTCTGCTTGCAGGCGCATCTGATCAAGGAGCTTAGGCCCCGTGATACCCTCGGGGAAGCCAGGAAAGTTTTCCACCTCAGTGGTCGTAGTGAGCTGTCCGCCAGGTTGTAGTCCCTGATAAAGTATGGGAGAGAGATTAGCTCGTGAAGCATAGATGGCAGCTGTATATCCAGCAGGTCCTGACCCGATGATCAGGCAACGTATGGTCTTGTCTTGTGACATATTAATGATAGGTTCGTTATATGGTGAAAATGTACCTGCCACAAAGGTATACAAATCTTGCCACGTAAGCGACTTTTCATTAGCATGACTTCATCCCAGAGAGCTTGTCATGGCACTTCAGACTCCAGCAAGTGATTGCGAACTTGAGATCAGAGGGGGGGGGCGCCCACGTGGGGAGTAAAAAATATCCACGTGGAGATTGCATTCTCCACATGGATACTTAGAGGTTAGAAGTTAGATATTAGAGACTGGCTAGACCTGAGAAGCCCATGAAGGCCATCGCTAGGATACCAGCGGTGATGAGGGCGATGGGAGTGCCCTTCATAGCGCGTGGCGTGCTGCCGGTCTTGGCTAGCTGCTCGCGGATACCAGCGAAGATGACCATAGCGAGGAGGAAGCCGATACCGATGGAGACAGCATACATGAGTGACTCAGCATAGGTGAACTCCTTCTGGATGACGAGGATAGCGACACCGAGTACACAGCAGTTTGTCGTGATCAGCGGGAGGAAGACGCCGAGTGCCTGATAGAGCGCAGGGGAAATCTTCTTGATGATCATCTCGATCATCTGCACGAGTGTGGCGATGACGAGGATGAAGGCGATGGTCTGTAGGAATTCGAGTCCCAGGGGAACTAATATATAGGACTGTACGAGCCAGGTAACCATCGTTGCTAGTAGCAAGACGAAGGTGACAGCAGCTCCCATGCCTGTGGCGGTAGAGACTTTCTTAGAGACACCTAAGAAGGGGCAGATACCGAGGAACTGGGAGAGGACTACGTTGTTGACAAAGACTGCAACGATGAATATGATGATAAATTTCATAGTAGTAAGTGTCTGTGTGATGAACTGTGGCTACGGAGTAGCCGTTGCATCTCGTGGGTTTGATCTATTGCTTCTTTGTGATAGCGTGATAGATGCCAATGAGTAGTCCTAGAGCGATGAAGGCTCCCGGAGGCAGCACGAAGAGCAGTGCGGAGAAGTCGTTGGGATAGGCCGTCATACCGAAGAATGAACCGCCACCGAGCATCTCACGTACGATGCCTAGGAGGGTTAGTCCGATGGTGAAGCCTAGTCCGATGCCGATACCGTCGAAGAGGGAGATGCCGACGCTACTCTTAGAGGCGGTCGACTCAGCGCGTCCGAGGACGATACAGTTGACCACGATCAGCGGAATGAAGATACCCAGACTCTGATCGAGTGCCGGTAGGTATGCCTTGATGACCATCTGCAGTACGGTCACGAAGCCTGCGATGACGACGATAAAGGCGGGGATACGTACGGCGTCGGGTATGAGTCGCTTCAGGAGGGAGATCATCACATTGGAGCAGATAAGCACGAAGGTGGTGGCTAGTCCCATGCTGAGTCCGTTGATGGCCGATGTGGTGGTCGCCAAGGTAGGACACATACCGAGGAGAAGCACGAAGGTGGGGTTCTCCGTAATGATACCATTGGTAATTGTCTTGATATACTTATTCATGGCGGTGCATTACTTAGTTGATTCGTTGGCAGAAGCCTCTACAAAGATGCGCTGCGCCCGGGCGATACCCTGGAGTATAGCGCGCGAAGAGACTGTAGATCCTGAGACAGCGTCTATAGATCCGCCATCTTGGCGTAGCTTGAGACTAGCGGGTGTGACCTTCTTGCCGATGAGAGACTGCTTCGAGGGCTTGGTGGTAGCGGGGTCTTGGTTGCCGCCATAGACATTGCTGATGGAGATGAGCTTGCCCTTGGCATTAAGATCAGCGATGGCAAAAGCTGCGAGCGCACCATTATTGTCAAAGCAGACGAGCAGTGGAAGGCAACGCCCCTCGTAGTCATCATCACTGGTAGTGACGACGAGTAGGCCTGTCGCTTCGCTCATATCATTGGTGCCGTAGCTCTGGATCAGCCAAGGAGTGCCTTCGTCGGTGGTGCCGGTCTTCGCTTTGTCCACAAGACGATAAGCGGGGAGGAGCGTATTGAAGAGACTATCGATGACCTCTCGCTCGGGGAGCGCACAGCTGCTCTCGGTGGGCTGTGCCGTGGAACCACCCTCACCGATGACGCTCTGATAGACTCGGTAAGCTCGCTCGAGGGCATCAATGAAGGCTCTACTGGAGATGGTCGCTGCGGTGATGGCGTCGACCTTACCACCGTCCTTAGAGACCTTGAGTGGCGAAGCTTGGCTCATATCCAGCCCACGTACGTCACGGATGAGGTCCGCATTAGGTGCTGGAGAGGTGAACCACTCCTGTATCTTAGCACCTAGTCCTGGGGTCTCCTCGTGCTTGAGCACCTTGAAGCCGACGATCTGGCTCTGCATGTCAAAGCCTACCATGATGTCTATATGCCCCGCAAAGCCAGCGTCGGTATAGGTCTCGATGGCGTAGCCAACGGGCTGTCCGCCCTGCATAGCGGGGTAGACGATGAGTGGACGAGGCTCGCTCTCGAGTGCGACGGTGTCTTGCTCTTCGTAAGGATTATTGTCAAAGGCAGGGACGATCTCTTTGATCGCCTCGACCTTAGCTTTCGTCTCGGCCTGTGCGATGGTATCTTTGGTCGCCACATTGACCAAAGCTAAGATACCAGCGATGATCAGACAGATGATCCCGAGTGAGAGGATCATATTGGGGAGTGTAGAGGGTAGCTTCTTCATCTTTTAGCCTCCTTTCTAGATTTGACCACATGACCGAAGTGACGTGGCTTGATGTAGGTGTTGAGTAGTGGGGTGAATGCATTCATAATGAGGATGGCAAAGGACATACCCTCAGGGTAAGAGCCCCACAAGCGGATGATGACGGTGAGTAGTCCGATCATACAGCCGTAGATGAGCTGCGCACGGTGCGAAATAGGCGAGGTGACGTAGTCGGTCGCCATAAAGACTGCGCCAAAGAGAAGACCTCCCGTCAGCAGGTGGAAGAAGGGACTAGCATACATCGCTGGGTCGTAGAGGTGCATGATGCCACTCAGTACGAAAGCCGAGACGATGATAGCCACGGGCGTGTGCCACGTGATGATGCGACGGATGAGTAGATAAGCTAATCCGATGAGGATAGCGATGGCACTCACCTCTCCCATGGAGGAGAAGTTGAAGCCGACGAGGAGCTGCAACGAGTCGGGCAACTGATCGATGGCTCCTGACTTGAGTATGCCTAGAGGTGTCGCGCCAGAGACCGCATCGGTAGCTTGCTCGGCAAGGCGGGCGGGGAGCTTCCAGGTGGTCATCTGCGCAGGATAGGAGATGAGTAGGAAGACACGTCCGACGAGTGCGGGGTTGAATATGTTATTGCCCAGTCCGCCGAAGGCCATCTTGCCAATGCCGATAGCGACGACACCACCCATGAGGACGAGCCACCAGGGGAGCGAGGCGGGGAGGTTGAAGGCTAGGATGACGCCTGTCAGGAGTGCCGAGCCGTCGAGCAGACGGCAAGGGCGATGCAGGAAGAAGCGGGTGATGACCCACTCCGTGAGCATACAGGAGGCTACCGAGATAGCGGTGATCAGTAGAGCGTCTGTCCTAAACTGGTAGAGCATGACGAGGAATGCTGGTATCAAAGCAATCAGCACCCCATACATATTCTTGCTAATGGTGTCACCGCTATGGATATGCGGTGAGGGTGATACGATGACTTGTTGTGCCATAAGCTATATATCGTAGTCGATGATGAGGATCGGTGATCTGTCTCAGTGTGTATTACTTCTTGCGGGCTCGCATGATACCCATGACGGTCTGCTTGCCGACACGTATGTAGTCGAGGAGCGGACGTCCAGCTGGGCAGGTATAGCTACAAGAGCCGCACTCGATGCAGTCGGCGATGTAGTTGTGCTCGGTGCTCTCCCAGTCTTTGTAGATGGTGTCACGCATGAGGAAGGCGGGGTTGAGTCCCATCGGGCAGACCGATACGCACTTACCGCAGCGTATGCAGTCCTGCATCTCGGGACGTGTCGACTCCTTGGCAGAGAGGATGAGTAGTCCTGACGAACCCTTGGCAACGGGTATGTCGGTGCTGACCAGTGCACGTCCCATCATAGGACCACCGCCGATGATCTTGCCTGGCTCCTCTGCATAACCTCCCGCAGCGTCGATGAGCGTCTGCATAGGCGTACCGATGCGTGCCTTAAAGTTGGAGGGGTGTGCGATAGCTCGTCCGGTGACTGTGATGATGCGCTCGATGAGAGGCTTGTGCTTCATGACCGCCTCGTAGATGGCGAAGGTGGTCCCGACGTTCTGCACGATAGCACCTGTAGAGATAGGTAGCGCACCTGAGGCAACTTGCTTGCGGATCAAGGCGTCGATGAGTTGCTTCTCGCCACCCTGCGGGTAACGCTTCTTGAGCGGTACGACGGCGATGCTGTGTCCCTCGGGGAGGAATTCCTTAGCGCGCTCCGCAGCGTCACGCATGATGCGTATAGCGTCGGGCTTATTATTCTCAATGCCTATGAGCGTGCGTGGCGCATTGGCAGCCTTCATGATGATCGCGCAGCCAACCATGATCTCCATCGCCTTGACACGCATGAGCGCATCGTCGCTCGTGAGGTAAGGCTCACACTCGACGGCGTTGATGATAACGTAGTCAGCACTCTGACCAGGAGGAGGCGAGAGCTTGACATGCGTCGGGAAGGTCGCACCACCCATACCGACGATACCCATCTCAGCGATGCGATCGATGATCTGCTTGGCATCCAGATCGGTCTCCGTGATGAGCGTGTCTGTCTGGTCAATGTAGTCCTCCCACTCGTCGCCCTCGACCTTAATAAAGATGGCGGGCTTCTTAAAGCCACTCGCATCAGTGATCTGGTCGATCTTGGTGACGGTACCAGAGACGGAGGAGTGAATGTTTGCCGAGACAAAGCCTCCCGCCTTGCCTAGGAGTGTACCTACGCGCACCTTATCGCCCTTGCTGACGGCAACGGTGGCGGGCGCACCAATATGCTGTGCTAATGTGATGACCACCTCGTCTGGAGGAGCGACAACGGTGATAGGTACCCCGGCGCTGATCTTATGGTCATGGGGATGGATACCCCCTATTCTAAATGTCTTTGCCATAGCTTCGTGTTAATCTTTCTGAGGTACAGATGCTGTTGAGGAGGTAGCAGCAGGAGCTGCAGAGGCAGCGGCTGTTGCCATGGCTGGAGCTGGCTTGTCGGCGGGCGCTGGCTTTGCTGCAGGTTCTTTGCGTGGCGGGAAGTTGACCTCATGGATAGCTCCCGTCGGGCACTCAGCCGCACACTTACGACATAGACGACACTTCTGATGGTCTATGTAAGCGAGATTGTTCTCTATCGTGATTGCCTCAAACTGGCATACCTTAAAGCACTTGCTACATCCGATACAAGCGTTGGTGCAAGCCTTACGTGCCACGCCTCCCTTGTCCTTATTGACACAGCTGACGTAGAGACGGCGTCCCTTGGGCCCCTTCTTGCGGAGCTCGATGATCATCTTCGGACAAGCCTTGACACAAGATCCACAGGCGGTACACTTATCTTCGTCCACCTCGGGAAGGCCGGTCTCGGGATTCATGTGGATCGCATCAAAGTCGCACACAGCGACGCAGTCGCCATTGCCTAGACAGCCGTAGCTACAGCCCGTCTCGCCACTGTATAGAGTCGACTCGATCTTACAGCTCTTAGCTCCTATATAAGTATTGACTCGTGGACGCGCCTCGCAGGTCCCGTTACAGCGCACGACCGCTACGAGCGGGTCGCTCTTGGCAACGGTCTGGCCGAGGATCTCTGCCACCTTGGTCATGACCGGCTCTCCGCCTACGGGGCACCAGAGCCCTTCGAGAGAGGAGGCTTCGCAGCAAGCCTTAGCAAAGCCGGCACAGCCAGGATGGCCACAGCCACCGCAGTTGGCCTGAGGAAGTACCTCAGCGACCTCTCCGATGCGCGGATCTTCTTTTACTTCAAACTTCTTGGAGGTGATAAAAAGTAGGACGGCACTGATGAGTGCTATCACTACAAGAACAAGTATGGTGGGTAGTATTGTCATAGGAGTGTGTATGAACTTACTTTTTTCGCACGGTAAAGGCAAAGGTTCGCTCAAACCGGTCACGTAAGAGCCATAGCAGGAGCATATATGCGGCGGCTACACCCAAGGCGATCAATATCTGAGCCAGCGTACCTAGCTCTAGGTAGCTTAGAATGATGGTTACAGCAATGATGAGAATCGTAGGGACGACCATCGTGAGAAGTACAGCGCGCATACCCAACGAGCTACGCATCTCCAGAGAGACCTGATCACCGACAGCCACCTCGCCAGGCAGCTGAGAGCGATCGAGCGTGATCGTCTCTAGACGGCTCTCCGAGGCGTGGCAATGCCCTGCAGCCGCACAACTACTACAAGCTGACGGACGTAGCACCGTGAGACGCACCTCCCCACCTTCTATGGCAGTTATGGTAGCATTTCGCTCTATACATTCAGACTTCATCGACTCTGTCATTCACCTTGCAACAACTTTCGCAATTACAAAGGTAGCAATAAATAATTAGTCTAAGTATGGTAGTCGGGTACAAAATGCTATCGCACATTCCTCCGAAAAGCCCTCTCAGAGCCTCTTACCTAGACTCACAAAAGGCTGTGATAGCCTCTACGAGCTTCGCATTGTCTGTCGCATCACGAGAGGTGATACGCACCATCTCACCCTTGATGCCTCGCAACTTGGTCGCATCGTAGAGCGCGATGTTGTGCTCCTCCAGCAGATACTTGACCAGCTCAGCTGCTGTGGCACAGTGTATCTGGACTAAGAAGAAGGGCGCATCGCTCGGCATCACCTCGATACCATCTATCTGGCGAAGCTTGGTCTCTAACTCGAGCGCATTGCGCTGCCACTTACGGATCGGGAGCGTAAACTGCGCTGGGTGAATCAAGATATACTTCGCCACCTCGACCGCCATCGTGCTGACCGACCATGGGTCTATCACCTTTTGGATCTCCTTGATAACCTTCTTATCGGCCGTTACATAGCCTATGCGCAGCCCGGGCAAACCATAGGTCTGTGTAAACGAACTGACGAAGATAATGTTCGGGTGGCTCTTCACATCACTCAGCGTAAGCGTAGGCTGTGTCGTAAAGGACGCATAGGACTGATCTACGATGAAGAAGACCTGAGGGTGAGCACTGATGAGCTCCAGTAGCTCAGCCCGGGAGCGAAAGCGTCCCGTCGAGCTATTCGGCGAGCAGATCCAGCAAAACTCCTCACCCTCGAGCTTTATCTCCTGCGTCTCTACATCCTCAGGAATATAGGTTAGCTGCCAGCCATAGCGCTTAGCCGCTAGCTCATAGTGCTGGTACGAGGGGACGAGGATAGCGCCGCGCTTCCCCGCAAAAGCCTCCGCAATAATGTAGAAAGCAGCCGTACGACCAGCCGTGATCACGATATTGTCTACATGTAGCTCATTGCGCTTGGAGATCATAGTCCGTAGCGTCTTGTAGTCGCTCTCGGGATAGAAGCGCATCATCTCGACCATGCGATCGTTAAGATGCTCAGCCAGCTTCGTCAGCTCGGGAGCAAACCATGAGGCGGTGTCAAACTGTAGGGGTGGGCAGACGGGATTCATCGTCTGAGAGGAATTCTTCTTTATCATACTACGCTTGTTTAGACAGCTGTGAATGTTATTTCTTTTGAGATACTTTGTTCTGCAGTTCTTTGGCAAAGGAGAGCAGTTCTGGCGTATGCAGCGCCTCGTATAGCTCCTCCTCATTATATATAGGACGCTCGACCATCTCTCCCGCATGGAGCAAGAGCTTGTAGCAGAGGATGCGCAGGCAGCGATCTCGGATCGTCTCCTCCGAGAGAATGCCCGCATGATAAGCAGAGAGTAGCTCCTCATAGCTCTGCAGAGGATCTAGAGGCCCCAGGAGCAGGTCATTGCCCGCTAGGATAGCCGCCACAGATATGGGCAAACCCTCAGCACGCTGTACGCCTCGCATCTCCAGGCCATCGGTGAAGATGAGCCCCTTAAAGCCCAACTGCTCACGTAGCAGCCCCGTCACGACAGCATGACTCAGCGAGGAGGGACAGGTCACATCAGGCTCCAGAGCTGGCACCGAGAGATGTGCTACCATGATTCCCCCGAGACCCGCCTCTATGTAGGCGCGAAAGGGGGCTAGCTCCACCCGCTCGAGCTCCTCTAGACTGCCCGATACGGTGGGGAGTGTCTTGTGCGAATCCTTATCCGTATTGCCATGCCCCGGGAAGTGCTTAGCGACCGACAGCACCCCGCCATCCTCCAGGCCTCTCGCCAAGGCTAGTCCATGCGAGATCACAATGTCGGGCGTAGCACCTAGGCTACGGGTGCCGATGACCGGATTCTTCGGATTATTATTGACATCCAGCACGGGCGCAAAGCTCACATGGATGCCCATCACACGGCACTGCTGCGCCATGTGTTGCCCGAGGGTGTACATCTCTTCGGGCGTGCAGTGATCAGCCAGTAGCTTCATACGTGGGTAGCGTATGGTCCCCTGGAGACGCATCGCCAGCCCCCACTCGGCATCAGCCGTGATTAGCAGCGGTATGCGTGAGTGCTCCTGCAGGAGACGGGTGAGCCGATACTGATCGTAGGGCTCCCCCTTGCGAAAGAGGATGCCCCCTGGACGAATCTTGTCAATAAGCTGCAGATAGCGCGCTCGCGAGGCCGAGTCATAGCGAGGCTCCCAGATGGGGATGATCAACTGCCCGATCTGCTCCTCGATCGTCATCTTCTCGATCTGTTGCGTCGCCTCCTGGAGTAGGATGTCGGTGCGTTGATTACAGATGTCTAGTAGGTGGGTCGGCAACTGCTGTGCCGTCGTGTCGGAGCCTGCGCACCCAACAAGTAGCACCAGCAATAGAGAGAGCGACGAGAGCAGACGCCCCGAAGGTCTCCATCCTCGTACCCTCGCATAGCGCGAGACAAACCAACGATCCGATCGCAAGAGATAGTTCATACGGCTACTAACCTATTGGGTATAAATAGAGCGTGCTACGCCCACACGTTCGAGAGTCCTAGTCGGGCATCAATGGATACGCCCCGTCCTAATGCACTTTCCGTGCAAAGATAGCGAAATCAGCACAAATGAATAGCTTTCCCCCCAGACCCTAGACCAGCTTAACACCCGAAGAGCGTGCAGACGTCGTGGTTCACAGCCTGGAGAACAGAGCATGTCAGCACGGCATCGCGCGATGATCCGTCTCCACGTGACTATTTGCGGACGTCCACACGTATTTTCCACTCCAAAATGCAATTTGGAGTGGAGCTCGCCCTGCTCCGGACGCCCCCTCCTCTCCTAGGAGGGCGGGAGGAGCAGGTAGCGAGCTGCCGAGACGAAAAAAGGGACGATGCGCTCACCGTCCCTTTAAGGTTAATGCAGTATATTTGCTGTGGAAACAAAAACTTAGCTATATACAAGTATGCATCTAACCCAAGCGCAAAGATACGAAATTGCTGCTCTTCTGAAGACTAACACGCCTCAAAAAAAGATCGCAGAGGTCATAGGAGTACACCCTAGCACCATCTGTAGAGAGATTAAGAGGAACTTGACACCCGCTGGCAACTATAGCCCTACTCAGGCTCAGATGTTTGCCAAAGAGCGACAAGACTGGAAGAACAAGGCAAGAGCTAAATTGACGAATGCTATGAAAGCTGATATTGTCCAGTGCATTGTAGAGCATAAATGGTCTCCAGAGCAAATTGCTGGAAGGCGAAAGCTGGAGGGCAAGCCGATGGTCGGTAAGACCTCCATTTACAAGTTCCTGCATCAAGACAAGAAAGCTGGAGGCAAGCTTTACAAACACACAAGGCATGGGCTAGCTTATCGCAAGCGACGCCTGGCCGTACCAATAAAAACAGACTGGCCTAAGCGAAAGTCCATAGAGACTCGTCCTGAGTGCATTGACCAGAAGGCACGAGTAGGAGATTTTGAGATGGATACCATTATAGGCAAAGAGCAGAAAGGAGCAATTTTAACGCTTGTAGAGCGTGTTACAGGCTTTACTATCATACGACTTCTGGAGCATGGCAAGGATGCCAAAGCTCTCGCCAGAGAGGTGAATAAAGCTCTGAGGTACTACAAGAAGATGGGACTGCTACACTCGATCACAACCGACAATGGAAGTGAGTTTGCCAAGTTTAAGACCATAGAGAGGTCTCTCAAAACGCCCGTCTACTTTGCCCACCCCTATCAATCCTGGGATAAGCCTCATATTGAGTACCTAAACAAACTGCTACGCCAGTTTATTCCTAAGGCCTCTACTTTCGAAGACTTAACTGACGCTGACCTTAGACGCTTTCAGAACCTACTAAACAATAGACCCCGTAAAAACCTAAACTATAAGACACCCAATGAAGTCATCAAAAACATCATTCTTGAGAAATTGCATTAGCGGGTGGAATGTACGCACATCGAGATTGTTTGTTTATTTGAGAAATTGTAGTACCTTTGCATCCACATCGGCCAAGATGTATGCTCGCTAGGTGAGGAGAGCCTATCCCCTCAGTCGTCAAGCAAGGAGAGGTGGCAGAGTGGTCGATCGCGGCGGTCTTGAAAACCGTTGACCTTCACGGGTCCGGGGGTTCGAATCCCTCCCTCTCCGCAACGAATAGCAGGGTGCTAGTCACGTAGTGATTGGCACCCTGTTTCTGTATTCAAGCATATCATCATAAGTGATCTCTGCCTAAAGTTGATCGAGTTATTGCTCAGCGTGATGGACGAGGGAAATGGCTACTTTTAGGTATTGCGGGGAGTGAGATATGGGGGTAGCTTTGTGAAGCACATTAAAATCGAGTTCCCCTTCACAATGAGTGTATCCATAAAGGTCGTGATATACAGCCTTATACAGCGATATGCCTATCGCAATATTATTTGTTTGCTCCTCCTTATCGGTGGGATGTTGAGTTTTACGGCAGAAGCTCAATCCCCAAAAGTAGGTACAATCCGTGGACGATTGGAGGGCGCCGGGAGTGAGGACCTTGCAGCTATTACCATTTCGCTCGACGGCACAAGTTATCACACCCTCACCGATGAGCATGGTAACTTTGAGCTACGCGACATACCTTGCGGCAAGTACCTCCTCAACATCACCTCTCTCTTCATAGAGCCCGAGCAGCACAAGATCGTATTGAATGCGCCGCTTCTTGAGCTCCGCTATCAGGTGAAATCTAGCCAGACGGAGCTGGGAACAGTGGTGGTGACGGGTACATCGGCAAAGCGACGTACCGAGTTGAGTGGCTTCTCGGTTAATGTGTTGGAGCTAGATGCGACTAGTAAGTTTAGCCTTTCCACCTCCGAAGTGCTCGACCGGCTCCCCGGCACTCGCATCCGCAGTAGTGGTGGTCTAGGGGCTCGCACCAATGTCAATATCAATGGTATGTCGGGCGAATCGATCCGCACATTCATCAATGGTGTCCCTCAGAGTAGCTATGGAGGTAGCTTCTCCCTGCGTAGTATCCCCTCCTCGATGATTGAGCGCGTAGAGGTCTATAAAGGGGTGGTGCCTGCCTATCTCTCTGACGATGCTCTGGGTGGGGCCATCAATATCATCCTTAAGAATCGCAAGAGCAATCAGCTCGTTGTCTCCTACTCTGGGGGGTCGTTCAATACCCACCTTGCCAATCTCTATGGTAGCTATTACCTAGGGAATGGCTTTATGCTCTCCGCTTCGCTTTACTACAATTATAGCAAGAATAACTACTGGGTGTGGGGCGATGACATCGTCTATGAGCATGGCAATGGACAAGTGACCAAGGTCGATAAGGCACGTCGTTTTCACGATGCTTATCGCGACTATGGTACCCGCTTGGCCTTAAGTCTGAATGACCGCAGCTGGGTGGATCAGCTCTCCCTCAACGTGATCGCCTCGGGCGGCTACAAAGAGATACAGCACGGTGCTCGCATGAATAGAGTCTATGGTAATCGCCATAGGAATAGCCGCATGGTGGCCGTAGAGACCAGTTACCGTAAGGATGATATCTTCACCGATGGTCTCTCCCTCGACCTCCAGCTAGGCTATACCAATAATCATAGAGTGGTGGTAGATACCGTCCCCTATCGTTACGATTGGAGTGGTCATCCCATTGTTGATGACAATAACCAGCCTATTAAGACCGACTTTGGCGCAGAGGTGCGCAACCCCATCACAGGGGGGCCCTCGCTGCAGACTGATATTAGCAATACCTTTACCACTCGCACGAGTCTGGTCTATACCTTCCTAAAGCACCACACCCTCACAGCTAGGTGGCAAGGCACCTACTTCTTACGTGATAGTCACGACCCGCTAGTGCCTAAGTACATCACCCCGCCCGACCAGAATAAGAGATCCTTGAAGTCTATCGCCTCCCTCTCCCTTGAGGATAGTTGGCTAGAGGGACGTCTGAAAAACTCTCTCTTTTATAAGCAGTATTACCAGCAGGTACACGCCATCATGGAGCTGATTAACCCCACGACTGGTAAGCTGGAGAATACCCACGTGGAGAGTGCCACATCCTTTCACGGAGTGGGCGGTACCCTCTCCTACAAGGTGCTAGATGGTCTTTATCTACACGCTTCGGCCGAGCGGGCCATACGACTCCCCAGCGAGCTAGAGCTATTTGGCAATGTCGCCTCCAACGTCTCTCAGAGGCCCAATCTAAAGCCCGAGCGAAGCAATAACTTCAACCTCGGCACCAACTTTGGCACCTACCATTTAGGACCTCTAGGCATCAGCGGATCGGGTACGCTATTCGTGCGTGACACACGTGATATGATTCGAGAGAAGGTGATGATCGGGGCTCTGGCCGATTATTCGCAATTCGAAAATGTGGACAATATCCTGAGCCGTGGCATTGACACCGAGTGCTCGCTCTCACTATGGGATAAGCTCTTCCTCACCGGGAGCTACTCCTATACTAAGGCGACCTACAATAATCGCAACGAGTCGATCTACGGGCTGCCCCTACGGCACGAGCCTCCACACAAGGCCAATCTCAATCTCCGCTACCTGATACCCAATCTCGGAGCCGAAGGCAATACCCTCACTCTCGGTACCAATCTATTCTACGTAAGCAAGTTCCCCGTAGATCTTGTGATCTACAGCACCCCTTATGTGCCGCATCAGTCACCAGTGAGCCTATCCGTCAGCTATACACTGCTCAAGGGGGCACTCACCGTCAGCTTTGACGCAAAGAACATCTTCAATCAGCAGATATTCGACAACTATGCATTGCAAAAGCCCGGTCGTGCCTTCTTTGGCAAGCTGGTCTATACACTGCAATAAGAGACAACACTTTATTCACTTTATAGAAAACAATAGTATGAAACGAACTATCAAAAACCTCTTTACCGTAGTGGCCTCTGCGCTCCTCGTCACGCTCTTCTCCAGTTGCGATGATGAGCAACAGCAGCGTCTCGACCCTGTAGGTCCAGGTAATGGAACAAACATCGTCGGAGCCGACATCACCACTGCAGGCACGTACGAGAGCAAGGACAACCTTGACTTCTACATTGGGTATACCGTAGGCTACAACACTCGCACCAACAACTTCTACCTCCACCAGTTTGACAAGCTCGATGATCCCAATGTGACCATCGTAGGTGGTAAGGATGCCTTCCCATTGGTCTCCGATGCGAGAGCACCACACGCTTATAGGAGTAGCGATGGCTTCCTCTACAGCCTCACCTATCGTGTAGGCGATATCACCAATGTGATCTACAACAAGGCTACTAAGAAGTTTGAGCTGCGCACCACCGTACGCTCACAGAATGTGATCGGTAATAGCAATATGCGCTTTGCCCTGCTGCCAGGTACCCACTACTCTTCCGTTCACGAGATCAGCCCCGTTCGCTTCGATGCTGCCGGCCAGCAACTCGGCAAGGATGCTACAGGCACTGCCGCATCTATTGGTGGCGCCTACAACATCGTGATCCTCGATAACACCTTGATGAAGCTAGGCAACAACAATAAAGGCAACGTCAGCCTACCCGAGTTGGATAAGCAAGGCTACTTCATCTCTCGCATCCACACCCCTGTAATTACTGGAGGTAAGATCTACTACGGTGCACAGATCAGTAAGATTGAGTCGCTCGACAAGGTGCCAGGAAAGAAAACGGTTAAGTCGACCGGCAAGACCGCAACCTTGATATTTGACTACCCAAGCTTTAAGAACCCAAAGACCATATTCTATAAAGAGGAGGTAGGCTCCACCACTGGCTATCGCTCTCGCAATATGTTCCTCGCTGAGGATGGCAAAACCATCTACCAGCTAACAGGTTTTGAGGGTGGCAAGGTCTATATGCTCAAGATCCAGGATGGTGAGTACCAAGACTGGTCCATCGATATCGCAGGCAAGTGCGGACACAGTAAGGCCAGAAGCATTGGCTGGTTCTACGCTGGCAATGGGATCGCCTTTGTACCTTACGAAAAGGGAGATGCAAAGCCTATTACCAACTACACCGACCCACACGGTAATGAGATACCTCAATACCCTTGGGGCATTGCTCGAGTAGATATCAATACAGGAGAGGTGCTGAACCTAGAGGTGCCAAGCCATACCTATTTCTTCCAGTACCAAGAGGCTGCCATCCGCGATGGTAAGATTTACTTCGCTATCACACCAGTCGGTAACAACTTTAGCAGCTACGATGGCAACGTCTATATTTGGGATGTCAAGAACACCCAGGCGAAGCCACAGCTCGGGGCCAAGCTAGTCAGTGGATCCGAAAACGTATTCACGGCTATCTTCTAACCTATTCAATTAGGTCTTGATTCGAAAGGGGATCTCTCTCGCGGGGTCCCCTTTCTTTGTTTGTACAAAAGACGAGATGACAGTCCCCACCTCCCTTATACGACCCCAAGGGACCTACATTACCCAATATAGCCGTCCGATAATATTGCTGTCTGATCATATTGCTGTCCGATCATATTGCTGTCCGATAAAAGTTTTTCAGCGGAAAGAAGAGTCTTTTATTTCATCGAACAGCAATACTTCCGAAACGAGAAAATAGCCGTGACCGTGTCCTGTAGGGACGCACGATCTGTGCGTCCGTTGTCGTTAAGTTTTACGGCGTTCAGGTTACGACGTCCCGGTCGTTCTACAACGGACGCACAGATCGTGCGTCCCTACAGGACGACGTGGGGAGACGACGTGGGGGGACGACATGGGGATGACAGGACGACGTGGGACAACATTTCGCTTTGACACAACGGACGCCCTCCGGCTAGACACTCTCGTGCGTCCCTACTTTAAGTTTGCAGAGTGAAAAGAAATCGACCCGAGAATAGGTCAGTTGAACGGGTTGTTTTTACCTTTGTTGTAGTAAGGTAAGGACAGCAACCAGAGGGTAATCTATCGTCCCTACGAGGCCTTGAGCCTAAGCTCTGTTAGAGACCCTCTGGAGTTCAGCTACTCGAGACTTATTAGAAAGAGAGGACCAGAGCCTAATTAAAGTAATAGCCTAATGTAGCCTAGCTGCCTTATCAAATATTCAAGTACAAAGTTATGAAATACTTTTTCATCGGCATCGATGTATCCAAAGAGAAACTAGACGCCACAATGATTCACTACGAATCTGAATCAGACAGCGAGCAGCAGCTCGCCTACACTACAGTAGAAAACAACCCTAAGGGGTTCCGGAGCCTCGTCTCTTGGAGTAAGAAGAACGCTGGTCGAAGAGTCAAGACCGACACCATGCTCTTCTGCTGTGAGACTACAGGAGGATACGATCGCGCACTCTGCGACTGGCTCTACGGCAACGGCCTAAACATCTGGCGCGAAAGTGCTCTGCAGATCAAGCGCAGCATGGGTCTGCGCAAAGGCAAGGACGACAAAGCCGACTCAGAGATGATCGCTTACTACGCCCTACGCTTCCGCTCCCAAGCCACTCTCTATAAACCTCTGGACGGGAACATGCGTAGCCTACGTGACCTCTTTCTCTATAGGCAGTCTCTAGTTGCCGAGAGACAGGCTAAGATGGTTAGTTCCAAGGAAAAACAGCACATCTCTAGCAAGTCTAAAGTCGACAACTTCATCTACCGAGATGCTCAGAAGGGCATCGACATCCTGACCAAAAGCATCAAAAAGTGCGAGTGCCGAATGCTTGAAATCATCAAGGAAGACGAGGAGATGTACCGCAACTACCTGCACCTCATTTCCTGCAAAGGAGTGGGCCTCATCACCTCTGTCATGCTGATCATCTACACCGACAACTTCAAGAGCTGGAATGCCAAGAAGATGGCTAGCTACTGCGGTATAGCACCCTTCTACGAGAGCTCTGGGAGCTCAGTCTTTCACAAAGCCAACACAAGTGGCTACAGTAACCGACGGCTAAAAGGAATCTTGACCCAAGCAGCCCGAAGTGCCATAACGTATAACCCAACATTAAGACAATACTACCTACGCATGAAAGCCCAAGGCAAGCCCTACGGGGTCATCCTCAACAATGTCAACAATAAGCTCGTACACATTCTCTTCTCGTTGGTTCTGCACGACTGCGACTTCGAGCTGGACCACGAAGCGAAGAGAGCTCTTCGAGCCTAGTCCAAGGAAGGAAAGTCTCCGCTCGGGGAGCGCCCCCGCGGCAAGGGGTGGGAGCCCCCACCCCGACGAGCGGTTCACCCGAAGAGAAGCGAGTCCTCCGAGTCAAGTTCAGAAAGGAAAGTCTCCGCTCCGGGAGCGCCCCGCGGCAAGGGGTGGGAGCCCCCACCCCGACGAGCGGTCCCCCGAAGAGAAGTAGACCGAGCTTGCGAAACGAGAAAAAACTTCGCTTTTTACTTGCACATGAACTTAGAAAGCAGGACACAGTAACAACACCCAACCAGCCAACAGCTAACGGCTAATACCTTTACATTTCTTTACGGGGGGATTCGTCCGATTCCCGCCTTTTGCGGATTTCCACGTGGGGATTTCGAAATCGCCACGTGGATGTTTTTTATTCCCCACGTGGGGGCGAATCATTTCTTCCGAAGTTTCATTTCATTCTTCCGAAGTTTCATTTCATTCCTCCGAAGAATTTTTTATTCCCCACGTGGGGATTTCGAAATCGCCACGTGGGGATCACTTTTTCCCGACACAGCGCCGTATCGATCTGTGTTCGGCTCTAAATTATTGTAACGAGCGAGGGGGCGCTACCTGCGAATGTGCAGGTGGCGCCCCCTCGGGGTGGTTTGTCGGCACAGTGGTCCGCGTTAGCGGGGCGGTGTGCCGTCGTGTCGGTCACGGCGTGCCTGCGGTTAGCGGGCGGTGCCGTGACGGACGGTGCGATTAGCGGGCTGCATCATAGAAGCCCTCCTCTGTGTAAATCTGGAAGTCCGTCTCATTCTCATTCAAAATCGAACGGACAGGTAAACCAGCAGATTGAGCATTCATAATGCTAGCGGCAGTGCTACTCCTATGAACCCATTTAGATTGACTGGCATTCCATTCCAGTATGATTGATCCATTATTGAAGATGGCTTTATTGCCAACATTACCAATATCTGTAGTAGCTGTATGTAGCATAGCCCATCCATCGGGGACATACTGAATTGGGTCTATTCCTTTGGGAGCAAATCCACCCTTAATAACGCAGTTGTTCGTTAGGAACATCGGATCTATATTGTAGATCTTATTCATCTCAAGACGACCAATAGAGGGTACTTTCCAACCATACGGAGATGGATCAAACGGGGTCTTGACCGTCGCTGCTTGTATGTTATTTCTAGCGCGATCATCGTGACGTGTATAAACGCCCTGTCCTTGCCACAAGGTAGTTCCACACATATAGTTTTCATTAGCCCCCAGCATCTCTAGGATATAACCATCATTAGCGTCTCTTGTCGCTATGAGATATGGATAGCGGATGAGTTGCTTCATCGTATAGCGCGCATATGCCCCTCCATAGGTAGCTTTCAACGCAGCCATTGCATACCTACTTTTATCACTAGCATCATTCTTGTTACCCAAGAAGATTGGGTACTTTCTAGAGAATTTATCTGGTTGAACAACAGGATAGGTGTCAATATAGAAAGGATCCTTGCGACCAAACTGATAGAATAGTCCCGTATAGTTCAAGCTTACACCACCTGCAAAGTACCCATGTCCATAAAACATCGCACCTAGATTGCGATTTAAGAAAGGCATCGCAGATCTTCCAGATACGGGCTTCCAAGGATACTCATCAACGACCCAAATGTGCCAGCTCCAAAGGAACTTGTCTTTATCTTCTGGACGATGCACGCCTACGACAGCATTACCAACATCATATTTTGATTTAGCCGTCAAGCCAACGAGTAAGTATCTCTCACCATCTACAGTAACGGGCTTAAGTATCTTAATGCCACTCTTGATGTCAGCAGGATTATGCGTACTACTAGATGTGATAGTACTCCAGATTACATTGGCTTCGACTGGCTCTGTAGCTGCGAGTCTAGGTAGTGCAGACTTACCATCAGCGACATAAGCTTTATATTGAGCGTTGGAAATAGATGTCTTACCAGCAGTACTTATGTGATCCTCAACAATCTTCTCAGCCTCTTCTTCCCACTGCGAATACCACTCTGCAGCAGTATTGATACGAGAGAGCGGGATCAAGATAGGGACCTTCTGTGTAGACTTCATAATGTAGCAGTTCGCCTCGGGCTGTATGATACCTGCAGTCAATCGGATTGTAAACTCTCGAGGCTTGAACGACTTGTCAGTAGACGTCGGGCTTATACGTAGCAGGACTGTTGCTGCATAGAGCATATTATCGTCTCCTTGAGGTAAGCCACTCTCTCGATTGATCCAATCGTAAGGTTGGAAATCTATTCTATCTCCAGTTAGGTGTCCTGCAAGAGCCTCATATATTTTGAGGTTCTCTTTCCACTTATGCACGACCAATTCTTTGCTAACGGATTTCGTGCTAGAAGGAGTAATCGTGACCACCTCAAGTTTATAAGGAGCATTTGCCTTGATATAGAACTTACCTGGTTCGTTAATCAGTACATAGCCCGCTTGACGAAGTGTCATATTGTCAGTTAATTGCTTATCCCTATATGGGACAGCATCATACTTAAGGAAAGACACATTGAGGTCTGCGTGAGCCGTAGCGCCCTGCTTATCAACTCTAAAGCGTGAAGCCTCTGTGATACCCATAACTCCATCGGGAGCTGAGTCCTTAGGCATCTCTACTGTAAAGGTTGCCCAGCCCTCTTCTGACTTATCCTCAATTAGAGTCCAATAAAAATGCTCCTCACCAGAGACTAAGTGCTGTCGCTCTAGAGTTGCTCCCTTAGTGTATACCACCTTGACTATTTTCGTCTCACCATTCTTGAGTTCTATGTGTGAGGTCGGCTCGAAGTATGTTTTGTTTGTTTTAGGGTCCTTCAATTGCTCGTAGAGCTTGATGTCGAGTTCGATCTTGTTGCTCTGGGTGATCTGCAGAGGCCACCAAATGCGGCCGGCCTTGACGAAGAGCTGCTGCTGATTTTTATCATTCATCTGCTCTGGACCGGGGATAGAACGATCGGCGCCACTCTTGTTTTCGAGGACGTTGACCGTGCTGGTCATATCTTTGTCGATCTCCTTCTGACTACCCGTAGCGGTGAAGTATGCCCACTTGTCAGTGCCCTCTAGATCTGTGGCAGCCTTAGGCCACTCGTTGCCGTCCTTGTCGACGATCTGGTAGCCCCCTTCCCAGTTGGTGCGGATGGTGTAGCTCTCACTAGTAGCATCCTTGCCAAAGTGGAACTTATCCTTGGAGACGATGAGGTAGTACTGTCCGTCGTACATGATTTCGTCGATCTCACCCTCGTCCCAAACGAGTACGTCCCAATTGATGTTGACCGGCTCAGTGGTAAGCGCCTCCTCGGGCGTGTCTGTACCAGGACCTTTTACATCGGTGATGTTGAAGCGGTAGCGGTAGTTACGCAAGATGTCTAGCTGCTTGGTGATGATGTCGTTAGGAGACTTGGTCTCACGCTTGATAAAGTCGACACGATAGTAGGTCTGCTTGCTGGCACCCTTGTAGAAACCACCGACGACAAGGCAGATGCGCTCGCCCTTGCCCTTGTTCTGACCATTATCGAGATGGTTGCTGATCTCGGGGATGTAGATGTTGCGGACGTAACCCTTTTCATCTTCTACAGTCTGAGCGGTGAACTCAAGAGGCTTAGCATCTTTAGCAGCCTGGACACCCTCGGGTGTATGGGGAAGGGCATTGCGACGCTTACCGTCAAAGTTGAAGGCGGTCGCCTGCGTACCAGCTACGTACATAGAGGTGGCGTAGCGGTAGACACGTACCGACTTGATCTTGAAGGTTTCGCTACCTGCAGCGGTCTGGCTAGAGGGGTCGGCCTCAAAGTTGACGCCCACATCGACACGTGCTAAGGCACGAACGAGGTGGATGACACCTTCGTTGTTTCTGTTCTGACCAGCATTGCCATAAGCGAGCTTGGCACAGCTGTTGAAGCGTGTACCCTTATTGACGGGCTGTGCATCGCTCTCACCCCACATAGGGATGTGGTATTTGTCGCCAGAGGTAGGCCACTTCTCGGTGAAGTTCCTCGTCATCTGAGCATGCTCAAGAATGGTCTTCTTGGCAGTGCCCACGGTGAGAATGGACTCGGGAACGTCGTAATTGGCGATACAGACGATGCGCATGGGCTTGTCAGAAGCCGTGAGCTTGCAGACAACGTGTGTGACACCGTCTTGATCGGGTGTGAAGTTGGTCGTGGTCATCTTAGCCACATAAGCGAAAGTCTCGTCCTCCTCGGCAAGTGTCTGCCCTGAGGCGTCTTGCGTATTGAAGACTAAAACTTTTACTGATTTGACTTGGCTCTCCTGCTCGTCGGAGAGCTGGCGCAGAGAAGTCTCTAGTGCTGGCACTTTGAGAGCGAACTCGATGTCGACCTCATCGCCCTCAGCGACGCAGTCGCTCACGTTGCGGTCGGCGACGCACCCTGCGGTGAGCAGAGCGAGCAGCAAGCCGCTGATGAGATGAATGGTGTATTTAGTCAGACGTGTCATATAGTTATTGTGGTTTTTTCTTGCTTTTGGGGAGATCGGAGCTATCGGAGCTATCAGAGCTATCAGAGCCATCGGACTTCTAATCTCTGGCCTCTAACTTCTAATCTCTAATTTCTCTACTTATATTTGTCAGGCTTGATGTTGATGCTGCCCCATACGAAGGGGTTGATCGTTATATCTAGTGTGCCTGTGAAGGTAATCAGTAAGGGGAGGTTGGCCTCGTGGAGCTTGTCGAAGGTGAGATTGTGGCTCTTGAGGTAGTCGGTGAGCGCTATGCGCTTAATCTCCTTGCCAGACTTGCTGTCGATGAGTCGCAGCACGGGCGCCTGGGCATCGGTGAAGCGGAAGAGGTCGAAGCGTGCGCGATACATGTCGTCACGCTCGGAGTGCCCCAGGGTAGGGACGAAGGTCTTGTGAGCATCGGGCAATGGTATGCCGGCGGGATGCTCGACGAAGGTGTAGTGCGTACCGCCCGATAGGATCTCTATCTGTGGCGCACCCGCACCGGGGTGGAATGTGTCATAACCCTTGACGACGACATCGAGCCCGATATGAGCTGATGAGAAGGGTACGGTGTACTCGCCCTGCGGATCGTTGCACAGGTCTAGCATTGCCTCGGCACGGTATAGTGAGTCGGTGCCTCGGTAGATGCCTTTGTCGTCGGGCTGTGCTGTGATGTCAGCCTTGGCGAGCTGGTCTGTGTTAGCTATCTGTGAGCGGTCTGTGACGTTGCCCCAGACAACTACACGATAGGGTTCGAGTGTCAAGACGGGTAGCTGTATCCCCTCTGCTAAGTCTCGACGTGTGAGTTGCTTGGTATAGCATATCGCTCCAGCCTGATCGTATAGGTAGAGGTAGCCATCCTGGATGTAGTTAGGTAGGACGTTGTCGCTGCCGTCTGCATTGTAGACGAAGCGCAGTCGTGGCTCGGGACACCTGCTCAGATCCTCATAAACGCATGAGGAGAGGAGTGTCATGAGTAGCACTGTGAGGGGTAATAGTAGTACTTTCTTTGCCATTGCTGTGATGGAGCGGATTGGTTATTAGAAGTTAGAGGTTAGAGGTTAGAGGCTAGGGGTCTCTAGTGGGTCTCGTCTCTTGTGAGTCTCTAGTGCTTCTAGTGGGACTAGTGAATCTAGTGTGGTTAGTAGATAGTGGCTAGTAGCTAGTGTGTGGGATAGTCAGTGACTGTGTTGGGGAAAGGTTAGTGTCGCTAGCGTGGCTCCGCCCGCCGTGGAGCGAGAGCCACGCCGCGAAACTATATTGTAGACGTACGTGTCAGTACGTCAGGCGTGATTACTTCTTGTAACCGTTGCCGTCTACGTCAGGCTTGATGTTGACAGCCGTCCAAGTGTAAGGCTTAACCTTGACAACGAGCTGCTTCTTCTGGTTGGGCTCTGGATCTGGAGTGTCAGGGTTGTTAGGATCGGGCGTACCATCATCACCAGTCTTGAAGTCCTTGCTGAGCTCATCAAGGTTCAGCTTGTAGACCATACCAGCCTCGAAGCCACCGTCGAGGTCTTTCGTCTGCTCCTTCATAAAGCGAACGATTGTGACGTAGCGCTGAGTCATGTCCTTGAGCTCAGGCTTAGCGTCTAGAGCAGCTTGGGTATACTTAATATTGAGCTTGAGGATAACGTGATCAAAGAATTCGCCCTCAGCCTTCTCAGCAGCCTTCTTGGGGAAGAGCTGGTAGCCAGCGACCTTGTCACCAGCTACGAAGTCGTTTAGCTCAGCATTCTTGATCTCATCGTTCATTGCATCCTGGAGAGCAGGGTCAGCTGCAAAGCCGTCCTTACCATTGGTTACGCACATATGGCGAGTACCAGCGATGGTAGAGAGGTAGTTGTTGACATAGACATGCTCTACTGTGATAGACTCGAAAGCATTTTTGCCTTCATTGTTATCCTTAGGAGTGATCTTACCGAAGACCTCTAGACGAGCAACAGCAGGCTTAGGCTCGAGGGTAACTGTGTAGACAGTCTTGTCGCCAACAGTTGATACCTCTACTTGTGTAGCCTCAGCTGCTAGAGGAATAACCTTGCTATAGTCAGACTCTTGAATGCCCTCAGTCTTGATAATCTTGCCCTGAAGCGTCGTGATGTCTGTGGTAGCCTCGATCTTACCATTAGCAGTAAGAGCAACCGTGTTGACTACATGGGTCACATCCTGCTTGTAGCCTTCGTCGGTCTTTGCCTGGGCAAGCTTAGTAGCATCTAGCGTGATTTCCTCACCATTGTCTAGTGTTAGGACGACGTCTGTCATGCACTCAGTCTTATCACCAGTAGCGATAGAACCTTCGAGAGTGCGTAGCTGAGAGTCGTTGATGCGGATACGGAGGATTGCATCCTCATTCTTTGGCTCGTCCTTCTTGTTGCAGGAGAACAGAGCTAGTGCCATCATGGCGATGGCGGCCATCTTCATGTACTTCATAAAGTTTGTTTGTTGATTAAAAGTGAATATACTATTTGGTTATTGTCTGGTTTGGAGAGAGTAACGATTTGTGGGGATGTATGGGATCTGAATCTGTAGGGGCGGACCTATGTGTCCGCCCGCTCTCGTCAGAGCGTTGTATATCATACGGGCGGACACGTAGGTCCGCCCCTACATTTCGTTCTTCGTTTGGGTCTTTGTGTTTAGTCTAGCTCGGTGTCTATGTTGATATGTGTCCAGCCGGAGACATCGACAAGTACCGCTGCGGTGGTTTCCTCGGGCAGCTCGTCGGTACGCTCACGGCGTGGGGTGATTTCAGTGATATCGTCCGTTTTCTCAATGCCCGGGTTGGTATTCATCGAGAAAAGCGGAGAGAGGTAGTTAAGGTTGATGCGGTATATCTTGCCGGGGTCAAAGGAGACGAGCGACTTCTCGTTAGCTCCCTCGCCTACGAGGAACTTACGTATGGTGATGAAGCGTCTGAGCTTCTGCACGGGCTTTGTCTCTACACGAGAGCAAGCATAGACGTAGTCGCTTTTGTCCTTATTATATACAAATGCGTCGAAGTAACCGACACGGGTGTGTAGTGTGTACTCGACCTCTACGATGATGTGGTCTAGAGCCTCGGGATCAGTGTCCTCGCCGGGGTAGATCTGATAAGCGTCTACCTTGCCGGTGGTCATCGTCTTAGCGTAATCGTTGGTTTCATTTAGCGCACCAAAGAGGGTGTGCATCTCTGTGCGATGCCCTGTCCAGACTTTGCCTGTTGTATCGTACTTGTCAGAGGCAAGGAAGTTGCGGCTGGCAGCTCCGACTGTCTCCTTATAATTATTAAGGTATATGCCTCGTATGGTGAAGTCCTCGATATAACGTATCGGGAGTTCGCAAGGGCTGGCTACGTAAGAGTAATTGGTAGCACCCTTAGCGTAAGGAATCATCTTATTATTGACAATCCAGTCAGCGATTGTTTTTTGCGACTCTGTAGGTATGGTTATATCGCCCGAGACCTCTAGTCGTGCCACGTTGGGCTTAGGCTCAAGATCTACAGTGAGCTTGTTGGGATCTGATGGGAGGGGCTTTACTGGAGCCTTGGAAGCTACGTAGGGTACGCTACGCAGGAATGAGTTGGTTGCATCGTCAGCCCCACCTAGGGTCTGCAAGTCATATATAGATAATGCATTGAGGTTGTCGGGCTTCAAGACACCGCTACGTCCGGCAACGGCAGAGACTTGGGCAACGGACTGGCGCACCTTCATCTTGTAGCCATCGCCCATAGCCTCAGCTATATCCGCATCGCTCTTAAGCTCGACACGATAAGGCTCGGTGGGGTTGTCCTGAGCATCGTAGAAGAAGAGGGTGATAGACTTGTAAGTGCCTACAGTGTAGGAGTCGTTTGCTGCGCCCTGCTCTATAGTGCGGAAAGGGTGTGTAGGTGAGAGTTTGATGAGGAGTGTCAGCTCCTCATCACTCCCCTGAGGGGAGCGATGAGGAGTGTCAGCTCCTCATCACTCCCCTGAGGGGAGCGGTTACAGCTAGTGATTGCTACGATGGTTAGTAGCATGCTAGCGAGTAAGACTATGTTATGAATGCGTGATCGCATAGTTTTATATGGGTCTTATGTATACGTTCAAGGGCAAAGGTACAACACTTTTTTGAAATAGGACTTTACAAAATCAGTATTTCGCTTTACATATTCGGTATTTCTGAAATTGGCTCTTAGCTTTTGGCCGTTAGCTGTTGGCTCTTGGCTGGTGTTACTGCACCCTGTAGGGACGCTCGGGAATGTCGAGTCAGAGGGACGGACGTTGTGTGAAAGGTTACAGCATCGTAGTATTAACGGGGACGGACGCCCTCCGGCTAGATACTCTCGAGCGTCCCTACAGGATTCAGTCACGGCCAGTGTCGAGTCGGAGGGCGTCCCTCGCCCACGTCGTCCTGTAGGGACGCACGATCTGTGCGTCCGTCCCCGTCAAAGCGAAACATCGTCAAGATCGTTCGACAACGGACGCACAGATCGTGCGTCCCTACAGGATTCAGTCACGGCTAGTATCAAATCGGAGGGACGGACGTTGTGTGAAAGGTTACAGCATCGTAGTATTAACGGGGACGGACGCCCTCCGGCTAGACACTCTCGTGCGTCTCTACACAGGATTCAGTCACGGCTAGTATCAAATCGGAGGGACGGACGTTGTGTGAAAGGTTACAGCATCGTGATTTAACGACAACGGACGCACAGATCGTGCGTCCCTACAGAATTCAGTCACGGCTAGTATCGAGTCATAGTGCGTCCCTCGCCCTCCATCCCCACGTCGTCCTGTTTTCGTCCTCATCATCCCCACCTCGTCCTGTAGGGCGCAGTAACACTAGCCCAGAGCTAACAGCCAAAAGCTAACAGCAAAAAAAGAGTCCCCAGACAGGTATCGTACCTATCTGAGGACTCTGCAATGGGAAAGGCGGTTACCTACTCTCCCGATTTTACTCAGTACCATCGGCGCTATTGGGCTTAACTACTCTGTTCGGAATGGGAAGAGGTGGATCCCCAACGCTATAACCACCTTAATGGGGCGACATACGTAGACTTATATAGTTACTCTAGATAGCGATTGAGTCAACATAGCTGCAAACTCACGAATACGCTGCTTCGTTTTTAGGCATACACTCTAAGTAAGTCGTATAACTCAACTCTCTTAGCGAATCGTTCGGGTAATTAGTACTACTCGGCTTTGACATTACTGTCTTTACACCTGTAGCCTATCAAGGTCATCGTCTTTGACCACCCTCAATGAGATCTTATCTTAGGGTCGGCTTCGTGCTTAGATGCTTTCAGCACTTATCCTAGCCCGACTTAGCTACTCGGCATTACACCTGGCGGCATAACCGATAGACCAGCGGTCGGTCCAACACGGTCCTCTCGTACTAGTGTCAGAGCCCTGCAAATCTCTACGCCCACAACAGATAGAGACCGAACTGTCTCACGACGTTCTGAACCCAGCTCGCGTGCCACTTTAATGGGCGAACAGCCCAACCCTTGGAACCTTCTCCAGCCCCAGGATGTGACGAGCCGACATCGAGGTGCCAAACCGCTCCGTCGATATGAGCTCTTGGGAGCGATCAGCCTGTTATCCCCGGAGTACCTTTTATCCTTTGAGCGATGGCCCTTCCATACGGAACCACCGGATCACTATGCTCTAGTTTCCTACCTGTGCGACTTGTTTGTCTCCCAGTCAAGCACCCTTGTGCCATTACACTCTACGACCGGTTACCAATCGGCCTGAGGGTACCTTTAGAAGCCTCCGTTACGCTTTTGGAGGCGACCACCCCAGTCAAACTACCCACCATACAGTGTCCTTGCCAATAAGCAAGTTAGTACCCAAACATCAAAAGGGCCGTATTTCAACAGCGACTCCTGAAGCACTGGCGTGCCCCACTCTCAGTCTCCGGCCTATCCTACACATCTGATACCCAAGTACAATGTAAAGCTATAGTAAAGGTTCACGGGGTCTTTTCGTCCCGTTGCGGGTAATCGGCATCTTCACCGATACTACAATTTCACCGAGATCGCGGTTGAGACAGTGCCCAC
This sequence comes from Porphyromonas vaginalis, assembly GCF_958301595.1. NCBI lineage: Bacteria > Pseudomonadati > Bacteroidota > Bacteroidia > Bacteroidales > Porphyromonadaceae > Porphyromonas > Porphyromonas vaginalis. The sequence continues at coordinate 619,272 of NZ_CATQJU010000001.1, forward strand.
ATCGTTACACCATTCGTGCAGGTCGGAACTTACCCGACAAGGAATTTCGCTACCTTAGGACCGTTATAGTTACGGCCGCCGTTTACTGGGGCTTCAATTCAATGCTTCTCTTGCGATGACATCTCCTCTTAACCTTCCAGCACCGGGCAGGTGTCAGGCTGTATACGTGATATTTCTATTTTGCACAGCCATATGTTTTTGTTAAACAGTCGCATGGGCCTATGCTCTGCGGCCAGTGTCGCCACTGGCGTCCTTTCTCCCGAAGTTACAGGACCATTTTGCCTAGTTCCTTAACCGCGAATCTCTCGAGCGCCTTAGTATACTCAACCCAACCACCTGTGTCGGTTTGTGGTACGGGTAATATATCAATTGTTTAGCGGGTTTTCTTGGGAGCTGGCTTACCTACATTATCACTTTGTGCATGCACGCAGTGTACTCTCAGGTTCGACTCGGTCTGCGGATTTGCCTACAAACCAACTATCTACACCCTTTAACCAACTATTCCGTCAGTCGGCAGTAGTGTCACTTCTCCGTCTCCACATCACTCAATATATTAGTACTGGAATATTAACCAGTTCTTCCATCGGAATCGCCATTAGGCTTATCCTTAGGCCCCGACTAACCCTGATCCGATTAACGTTGATCAGGAAACCTTAGTCTTTCGGCGAGGGGGTTTCTCGCCCCCTTTATCGTTACTTATACCTACATTTGCTTTTCCTATCGATCCAACACAGGTCGCCCCTGTATCTTCTGCTCAATAGGAATGCTCCCCTACCGATGTATTCACATCCCACAGCTTCGGTACACTACTTATGCCCGATTATTATCCACGCCAAAATCCTCGACTAGTGAGCTGTTACGCACTCTTTAAATGAATGGCTGCTTCCAAGCCAACATCCTAGCTGTCTTCGCATCTTGACTTCGTTTGTCCAACTTAGTAGTGATTTCGGGACCTTAGCCGATGGTCCGGATTGTTCTCCTTTAGGACATGGACCTTAGCACCCATGCCCTCACTCCTTGGCTATGACTTGTACGCATTCGGAGTTTGTCTGGACTTGATAGCCGGTGAAAGCCTCGCATCCAATCAGTCGCTCTACCTCATACAAGAAACACCAAAGGCTGCACCTAAATGCATTTCGGGGAGTACGAGCTATCTCCAAGTTTGATTAGCCTTTCACCCCTACCCTCAGTTCATCCGAAAGCTTTTCAACGCTTACCGGTTGGGTCCTCCAGATAGTGTTACCTATCCTTCAACCTGACCAAGGGTAGATCACTTGGTTTCGCGTCTACCTCTACCGACTAATCGCCCTATTCAGACTCGCTTTCGCTCCGGTTCCGTACTTACATGTACTTAACCTCGCCGGCAACGGTAACTCGTAGGTTCATTATGCAAAAGGCACGCAGTCACCCCACGAAGGGGCTCCTACCGCTTGTAAGCAGATGGTTTCAGGGTCTATTGCACTCCTCTTATCGAGGTTCTTTTCACCTTTCCCTCACGGTACTTGTTCACTATCGGTCTCTTGGAAGTATTTAGCCTTACGGGATGGGCCCCGCAGATTCACACAGGATTTCTCGTGTCCCGCGCTACTCAGGTGGTAACTCTGTCCATAAACTCGTTTCAAATACGGGACTGTCACCCTCTATGGTCGACATTTCCATGTCGTTCTTCTACAAGTGTATAGTACATTAGTGTTACTCCTACAACCCCGTAGATGCCGAAACATCTGCGGTTTGGGCTACTCCCCGTTCGCTCGCCACTACTAAGGGAATCACTTTTGTTTTCTTTTCCTGAGGGTACTGAGATGTTTCAGTTCCCCCCGTTGACCTCTCTTGCGAGATACTAGACCTCCAGTCTAGTGGGTTGCCCCATTCGGAAATCTGCGGATCAATTCGTATGTGCCAATCCCCGCAGCTTATCGCAGCTTATCACGTCCTTCTTCGCCTCCAAGAGCCTAGGCATCCGCCATCTGCCCTTATAACTTTTCGCCTTGAGCCTTGCATCAACTTACGTCGATACAATCTCAGTTGAGTTATACTACTTAGCGCACGATCTAAAATCGTTACTCGCTTTGTATTCGTTTGTTCGTACTTATTGCTAAGTACGCTCGTTACTCGTTTCTATTCTATTGTTTCTATTGCTACGTATGTCAAAGATCACTTGATGCCTCGCTTCGCTTGCGCTCCGTCTTAGCATCCGTGTGGAGAATATCGGATTCGAACCGATGACCCCCTGCTTGCAAAGCAGGTGCTCTAGCCAGCTGAGCTAATCCCCCGTCCATCTTACTTATAAGATATACAAGATATCGTCCCTTTGTAGTCCCAGGCAGAGTTGAACTGCCGACCTCTACATTATCAGTGTAGCGCTCTAACCAACTGAGCTATAGGACTCTCTAGTCTGTCATACCTCAGCATGACCTAGGGCGTATATCCTATTCATGGGTTTATCGCTCTACACGTGGACGACGTCTCGAGACCGCTCTCTATTCCTGCCTGCTTATCCAGCTGACAGCCTCTGAGCGTTGCCTCAGGGTCGCTCTCGCTTCATCGATGCTCCATGTTATATGGATTTCATAACTAATACTGTCTTTATTGTGTGTTACCTACTTGACGATCTCCTATCCATGCCTCACTGCGTCTGATAGACTTGTAAGAAAAATAGCACCAATCTTAGAGATAGGTCTTGATGAGATCTCGATACTAAGGAATCGCTTCCTCTTATATCTCAACCTCTCAGTGCCTCGTGTCTCCAGAAAGGAGGTGTTCCAGCCGCACCTTCCGGTACGGCTACCTTGTTACGACTTAGCCCCAGTCACCAGTTTTACCCTCAAGCGCTCCTGTGACGGTCACGCTCTTCAGGTACCCCCGACTCCCATGGCTTGACGGGCGGTGTGTGCAAGGTCCGGGAACGTATTCACCGCGCCATGGCTGATGCGCGATTACTAGCGAATCCAGCTTCACAGAGTCGAGTTGCAGACTCCGATCCGAACTGGGATAGGGTTTATAGATTAGCTCTCTGTCGCCAGATGGCTGCTCGCTGTCCCTACCATTGTAACACGTGTGTCGCCCCGGATGTAAGGGCCGTGCTGATTTGACGTCATCCGCTCCTTCCTCACGTCTTACGACGGCTGTCTCGATAGAGTCCTCGACTTAACTCGTTAGTAACTATCGACGCGGGTTGCGCTCGTTATGGCACTTAAGCCGACACCTCACGGCACGAGCTGACGACAACCATGCAGCACCTACATAGAAGCCCCGAAGGGAAGAGACCTCTCAGCCTCATGCATCTACATTTCAATCCCGGGTAAGGTTCCTCGCGTATCATCGAATTAAACCACATGTTCCTCCGCTTGTGCGGACCCCCGCCAATCTCTTTGAGTTTCACCGTTGCCGGCGTACTCCCCAGGTGGAATACTTATCGCTTTCGCTTAGACCCATACTGTATATCGCATAGATCTAGTATTCATCGTTTACTGCGTGGACTACCAGGGTATCTAATCCTGTTTGATACCCACGCTTTCGTGCTTCAGTGTCAGTTGTAATGTAGTACGCTGCCTGCGCAATCGGAGTTCTGTGTGATATCTATGCATTTCACCGCTACACCACACGTTCCACGTACCTCCAGTACACTCTAGCTAGAGAGTTTCAAAGGCAAGACCATAGTTGAGCTACAGCTTTTCACCCCTGACTTCCCTTGCAACCTACGCACCCTTTAAACCCAATAATTCCGGATAACGCTCGCATCCTCCGTATTACCGCGGCTGCTGGCACGGAGTTAGCCGATGCTTATTCGTATGGTAACTGCAAACGTCTACACGTAGACGACTTTAATCCCATACAAAAGAAGTTTACAACCCTTGCGGGCAGTCTTCCTTCACGCGACTTGGCTGGTTCAGGCTCTCGCCCATTGACCAATATTCCTCACTGCTGCCTCCCGTAGGAGTTTGACCCGTATCTCAGTGTCAATGTGGGGGGTCAACCTCTCAGTCCCCCTATCCATCGTTGCCTTGGTAAGCCGTTACCTTACCAACTAGCTAATGGAACGCAGGCCTATCTCTTAGCGATTAATCTTTCCTCCTCTTCTCATGTGATCTAAGGAGAGTATGGTGTATTAGTCCGACTTTCATCGGGTTATTCACCACTAAGAGGTAAGTTGCATACGTGTTACTCACCCATTCGCCGGTCGCCGACGACGTATTGCTACATCTCGCTGCCCCTCGACTTGCATGTGTTAAGCCTATCGCTAGCGTTCATCCTGAGCCAGAGTCAAACTCTCCATTGTTAGTATTTTGTTTGTTTGTTCTCTGTGTTATAACACAAGACCCGCAGTAGCTTGCGCCACCTATTCAAGCCTTGTCTCTAAGATGATTATTGTGCTATTATGCTTATTGTCCTCGCAGTGTAGACCTAGATTTTTGATTGTCTTAGGTATTGCTCGATCTAGATGTAATCTAGACCACTACACTTTGATTGCTTAGTTATGAAATATATCAAAGATCGCTTCTATAATTCCCGTAAGCGTAGCCCCTCGTTAGAAGCTCCAGCTCTAGACCTCTTCAGCTTGTGAAGAGCGAACTGCTTTTTCTTGCGGATTGTGAGTGCAAAGGTACGACAAGTTTTTGAAACCACCAAATATTTGGAGAAGTTTTTTTTGCCGATCGATTTCTGTTTGCTGGAAGCTCGTGTTAAGCAAGCTTCTGAGTTAGCTCTACTAGCGCCTCGATCAGCTGTCGTCGTCACCAACCTCCAATCATGTATCGGACACTTCCGACCACCCTTTCTTTGGAGTTGCGGATGCAAAGTTACGACAACTTTTTGAATCCACCAAATTTTCGGAGAAGTTTTTTTTTTCGAGAGCCTCATTCCTGTGTCTGGCACCTATTATATATAGGAGTACCTAGATCGCATTCGCGAGGGTACCTACTATTATATATAGCACCCTATCCGTTAGGATCTGAAACCTCGACAAAGAAGCTGACAAGCAGCACTCTAATCGTCAAAACTTGCTCACTACTCAAGGCTCTCCAGACACCTCCGAAGACCCGTTCTTTTGAGTTGCGAGTGCAAAGGTACTACAACTTTCCGAATCCGCCAAATTTTCGGAGAAGTTTTTTTTTCCCGAGAGCCTCATCCCTGTGTCTGACACCTATTATATATAGGAGTACCTAGGTCGAATTTGCGAGGGCACCTATTACATATAGGAGTACCTAGGTCGCATCTGCGAGGACACCTATTGTGAGACTGTTGACTTTTGCAACAGTCTCTAATGTGTCAGCCCTCTAATCTCTAACTTCTAATCTCTCCCCCTCCGAACTCTCCGATTCCTCCGATGCTCTCCGATCCCTAATTTCTAATCTCTAACTTCTAACCTCTAATCTCTAATAACACATCTTTACAGGGAAATTCGTCCGATTCCCTCCTTTCTTGAATATCCATGTGGAAAATCTCAAATCTCCACGTGGATATTTTTTATTTTCCACGTGGGCGTCATTCATTTCCTCCGAAGTTTCATTTGATTCCTCCGAGGAGTTTTTTATTTCCTACCTGGGAAATAAAAATTCTCCACGTGGAGATTTTGAAATATCCACGTGGAAATCACTTTTCACCGACACAGTGCCGTTTCGATATGTAGTCGGATCTAAATTATTGTAGCAAGCTGGCGTTGGGTCGGAGCGATCGGAGCTATCAGAGCGATCAGAGGTATCGGAGAACTAGTGCCTCTAGTGTCACTAGTTTCTCTAGCTAACCGCCAACAGCCAACGGACACAACGGACGCACTCCGACTAGATACTAGCTGTGACCGAGTCCTGGACGGACGGACGCACGAGAGTATCTAGTGGGAGGGCGTCCGTTGTCGAACGATCTTGACTCGACACTAGCCGTGACGACACCCTGTAGGAACGCACGAGAGTGTCTAGTGGGAGGGCGTCCGTCCCCGTTAATACCACGACGCTGTAACCTTTGACACAACGGACGCACAGATCGTGCATCCCTACTGGACGATATTTCGCTTTGACGGGGACGGACGCACAGATCGTGCGTCCCTACTGGACGATATTTCGCTTTGACGGGGACGGACGCACAGATCGTGCGTCCCTACTGGACGATATTTCGCTTTGACGGGGACGGACGCACAGATCGTGCGTCCCTACAGGACTCAGTAACACCAGCCAATCGCTAACCGTTAAGAGCTAAGAGCCAACAGCTAATTTCACGAAGCGTTGGTTGGTTCGAAAATATTGTGTACCTTTGCATCGTCTAAGGGGGAAGCCCCTCTGTGGATGGCGAGGTAGCTCAGCTGGTTAGAGCGTCGGATTCATAATCCGGAGGTCGAGGGATCGTGACCCTCTCTCGCTACAAACGAATCGAGTAGGTCGGGAAACGAAAGTTTTCTGACCTACTTTCGGTATGACGGGCATGTCATACCAAAGAAGAACAGCACCTTGACTGCGGTCAGGGTGCTGTTCTTCTGTTATTAACTGAGGTGTAGCAGGCGATGCTACCTCAGACTGTTGCATAAAGGCGAATCGCTGTGTTGCTTTCGGGATTCGGCTTCGGTCACATACGGAGGTATGCTCCCTTCAGACCTCACCCTCAGCGCCTTGCTCTTCATCCTTTCTGCAAAGTCTGGACAATTGCTTGCAAGATTTTGAACCTGTTGACTTTTGCAACAGACTCTACTTGTGTGCGATCACTTCGATCTCGACGAGTCCGCCCTTGGGGAGGGTCTTGACAGCAACGGCAGAGCGTGCTGGGAAAGCACCTGAGAAGTGCTTCTCGTAGACTGCATTCATCGCAGCAAAGTCGCCCATATCAGCGAGGAAGCAGGTGGTCTTGACAACCTGATCGAAGGTAAAGCCAGCCTCGTCGAGGATAGCCTTCAGATTGCGAAAGACTTGCTCCGTCTGTGCTGAGACATCTTCTGATACGAAAGCACCAGACTTGGGATCCAGGCCAAGCTGACCCGAGGTGATGAGCATGTCGCCGAAGGCTATTGCCTGGCTGTAAGGTCCGATAGCTGCAGGAGCGTTTGGAGTGGAAATTACTTTTTTCATAGTATACTTCTGATTGTATTGTGAACTTTTATAGGTTTGCGTTGTGCTGGCGAACGACCTCGTAGAGCATGATGCCGGTAGCGACCGATACGTTGAGCGAGGAGATCTGTCCCAGCTGTGGTATGGAGACGCGGTCGGTGAGTTGCTTGAGGACGCCCGTGGAGATCCCTTTTTGCTCCGACCCCATGACGATGCCCAGGGGTGGCGTCATCGGGAGGGAGGTGTAGTTTGTCGTGGCGTCTACATCGGCGCCGACGAGCTGTAGCCCGCTATCCCGTAGGAAGCGGCAAGCGGTCACGAGGTCACGCTCACGGCAGACGGGTATGCGCATGAGTGCTCCAGCGGAAGCGTTGACCGCATCGGCCGTAACGGAGACGCTGTCTCGCTCGGGGATGACAATAGCGTGAACCCCAGAGCATTCGCAAGTACGCGCAATAGCACCAAAGTTGCGCACGTCGGTGACCCCGTCGAGCAGTACGACAAAAGGCATCTGCCCCTCGTCATAAAGCATCGGTATGAGCAACTCTAGACGGGTGTAGGTGATGGGCGAGATGAGTGCTACGACCCCCTGGTGGGCACCTCGTGTGAAGCGGTTGAGACGCTCGGCGGGAACCTCCATGACAGGTATGCCCTGAGCGCGTGCGGTGCGTTTGATCTCTAGGAGTTCGCCCGTGGCGGCTCCTTTTTTCATATAGATCTTGTCTATGTCGCTATGAGAGGCTAGGCTCTCTGAGAGAGCGTGTATGCCGTAGATGAGTTTTTGCTTAATCATGTGCTGTAAGTAATGTGTGTGCGGCAGCGATAGCCTCTGGGGTTATCTGGTCGCCACTCTGGAGGCGCGCTATCTCGTTGATACGCTCTTCGGGTGTGAGGAGGCGAAGGTGCGAGTGGGTCTCGCCGTTGGTCTCCTCTTTATATATAAGTATATGCTGGGTGGCCGCCGAAGCGATCTGCGGTAGGTGGGTGATGACGAAGATCTGCTGGTGCTCGCCCATCGTGTGGAGCATGTCGCCTATGCGGGAGGCAGCGATGCCCGAGGTGCCGGTGTCGATCTCGTCAAAGACGATAGCAGGCGAACTGGCCAGCTCAGCGTGGCTCGAGGCGGCTTGACTGCGCAAAGCCTTAAGTGCTAGCATCAGTCGGGCTATCTCACCGCCCGAAGCGATGTCGGTGACTGGGCGGAGTGGCTGATCGCTGTTGGCTGAAAGCAGGAAGTCGACCTGATCCATGCCTCGCTCGGTCGGCTTGTCGAGGAGCTGGAGTGCTATGTCAAAGCGAGCGTGCGGCATCTCCAGCTGGTAGAGCGTCTTGGTGACGCTCCGTGCGATCTGTGTAGCGACCTTGGCGCGCGCCTCGTGGAGTTGCTTGCCTAGGGTGAGCACCTCTGTCCGCTGCTGGAGCACTTCGGTGCGTAGTGCGGCTAGCTCCTGCTCGTACTGAGCGGTGTGAGCGAGCTTGGCACCAAGCTCTTGGCTGTACTCGACGAGCTCTTCGGGGGATAGGAGGTTGTGCTTTTTGAGCAAAGCATTGACTCCGCCTAGGATCGTGTTGATCTCCTCTAAGCGCGCAGGATTGTAGGCGACCTCGCCCTGCAGACGGTTCAAGTCGCTCTCGATGTCGTCTAGCTCGATGACGAGGCTCCGCATGCGCTCTGTGTAATTGGTCAGCTCGGGAAGGTAAGCAGCGGTCTGCTCCATCTGCTCCTGCGCCGTGGTGAGCTGATCAACGATGCTATGCGGTCTGTTGAGTAGTGCGAGGATGCTCTGCAAGCCCTCCTGTATCTCCTGTGTGTGGGTGAGTCGCTCCGCCTCGTCGGCAAGGTCAGTGAGCGAGTACTGCTCGAGCTTGAGCGCAGCGATCTCCTCGTAAGCTCGGCTGTTCAGCTCATACTCCGCCTCGGCTTGCTGCGCCTCTGTGCGCAGCTTCTTGAGTCGTATGGCGTTGTCGTGGTACTGCTGATAGGCGCTGTGGTAGGCCTCGACAAGCTGCGCCTCGGCACCTAGCTGCGAGTCGATGAGTGCGATCTGATAAGCGCCCTCACGGAGCAAGAGGTTGCGATGCTGCGAGTGAACGTCCAGCAGGAGTGCGCCCAGTTCCTCCAGCTGAACGAGGGTGATGGGCGTATCATTGACAAAGATGCGACTACGTCCCGTCTGTCGTATCTCACGACGTACGAGACAGCTCTCTTCGGTCTCTAGCTCCTGCGCTTGCATCCATTCGATAACCTGAGGGCTGAGCTGCGTGAACTCCCCCTCGATAACCGCCTTCTGGCAGCCCTGACGAATGGTCGATATGTCGGCACGCCCTCCTGCCAGCAGTTGTAGGGCTGAGACAAAGATACTCTTGCCCGCTCCCGTTTCACCTGTGACTGCTATGAGTCCCGTGGGGAAGGTGCAGCTAAGCTCCTCAATGAGAATGTAGTCCCGTATGTATAGGCTGTGCAGCATGGAGTGTAGTTACTTCTTCAAGGCTGAGAGCTTGCTATCTTCCGTTGGGAAGATCTTGGAGAGGGTCTTGTAAGCAGCCATGCGGCTATCCTGTGGAGCACCTTCGACCAGAAGGGGTAGCTCGTCAAGCTTCGTCTGTGCGAAGATCTGTAGGAGTGGAGACAAACTGTTGGCCTGCCAGGTCTCCTCGAGTAGGGAGAGCTGCTCTAATATATTGGTGTAGCCACGACGTAAGTTGCTCGTGAGGAGGTCTAGTCCCTGGCGATGGTACTGGTACCAGTAGTTGCGCCACGGCTGGTGCGCTGGATCGTTGTAAGCTTGGCTGATGGCGTAGCGGTTGTTGTCGCTGGCGTAAGCTTTCCAGCCTGACCAGTCCATCATCTGCTGAGCCGTCGCCACCAGCTGCTGCATCTGTCGCGCAGCGTAGTCGCCCCCGAGAGGTGCGAAGGAGTCAAAGTCCAAGGCTAAGATGAGATAAGCGTAGAAAGCGACCGTCGCCACGAGATTGTTGTCAATCTGTGTGGGCGCATAGACGAGCGGCTGGTAGGGAGCGTACTGGAAGTTTAGCTCACGGTCTAGATGCACCAGCAGTGGGGTCGTATAGGAGGCTCCGTAGACGGGGCGCTGTGCGGATATGCTTAGCTCGGCCGTATAGAGACCATCGTCAGATACGCTCACGAGGTTCAGTCCCCAGGCGCACTCGATCCGCTCCATTGGCGAGAAGGTGGCATTCGTCCATCGCGTCTGGTTGATCATCTCGGTCAACTGCTGGGTCAAGTCGGACACGATCGCCTGATCGGCAGAGGAGCCGAGACGATCCACGTTGACCGTGACACGCGCATTCAGCTCCTGCGCTAGGCTCTGCGCAGGGAGCCAGAGGAGTAGTGCCACTAAGAGACTGTTGCATAAAAGCGAATAGCGGCGTTGCTTTCGGGGTTCGGCTTCGGTTACATACGGAGGTATGCTCCCTTCAGACCTCACCCTCAGCGCCTTGCGCTTCATCCTTTCTGCAAAGTCAGGACAATCTTGCAAGCAAGATTGTGAGCCTGTTGACCTTTGCAACAGTCTCACTAAGGCTAGGAGAAAACGCTTCATTTGATCGAGCTTCATAAGACTAAACGAGCTGTGTGCGATGCTTGAGCACGAAGTCTACGATCTGCTCCGCCACGACCGCCTTGCTCTCTAGTGGCAGGTCGCACCGAGTGCCCGCTTTGTCTAGGATTAGCACCTTATTCGTCGGAACTCCAAAGCCCGCACCCGCATCGCTCGTCGAGTTCAGCACGATCGCATCGAGATGTTTGTTGTGCAGCTTGCTCTCGGCTGCGGCTGTATCCACAGAGGTCTCCAGAGCAAAGCCCACTAAGTACTGTCCTGCACGGCGCTGCGCTCCAAGAGTCGCTGCTATGTCGGGATTTTGCGTCAGCGTGAGCTGCATCTGCTCCCCGCCACGACGCTCCTTCTTGATCTTTCCAGACACGCGCTCCTCGGGTCGGTAGTCAGCCACTGCCGCTGCAAAGATCGCTATCGAGCTACGCCCGAAGGTCTCCTGAGCTGCTGCCAGCATCTCTTCGGCAGTCATCACGGGGTGTACGACAATCTGCGGGTTGGTGGGACGGAGATGCGTTGGCCCTAAGACCAAATGTACCTCGGCCCCCTGACGTGCCAAAGCTTCCGCCAGTGAGATACCCATCAGTCCCGACGAATGGTTGCCTATGAAGCGCACATCGTCGATCGGTTCGTAGGTAGGTCCAGCTGTGATGGTGACGCACTCCCCTGCTAAGGGTAGCTTCTCCGCTTTAGCGGTGAGCATTGCGACCGCCTGCTCTAAGATTTCCTCCGGCTCCTGCATACGTCCCCGCCCAGTCAGTCCACTAGCGAGAAAGCCCTCGGCGGGCAACGCTTGTGCGACACCGTCCTGCGCCAGTATCTCCAGATTGCGGGCGGTCGTCGGGTGAGACCACATGTCTAGATCCATCGCAGGGGCGATCAGCACGGGAGCGCGCATCGCTAGGTAAGTGGTCACGAGGATATTGTCGGCAATGCCGTGCGCCATCTTACCGATCGTGCTAGCCGTGGCGGGAGCTATGATCATCAGGTCAGCCCAAGTGCCCAGCGTCACGTGACTATGCCACGAACCATCCCGACGATCGAAGAAGTCTGAGACCACCGCATGCTGCGAGAGCGTGGCGAGCGTCAGCGGCGTGATGAACTCCTTAGCGGCAGGCGTCATAACCACCTGCACCTCGGCTCCCTCCTTGATCAGCAGGCGTACGAGCGAGGCACTCTTGTAGGCGGCTATCCCGCCGGTGATCCCTACGACTATATGCTTATTCTGTAAGCGCATGGCTATCTCTCGTGTGGCGTGACGGCTCTAAGGCTTCATCTGCTCCTTGATCAGGAGGAACTGACGCTTTGTGTCTCGTGAGAAGTCCGCTTGTAGTAGCCAGCTGAGGTAGCCGGGTTCTTCGCGTAGAACCTCCTCGACAGAGCGTCCCTTGTGCTTGCCAAAGTTAAAGACCGGCACATCGTTATCGTCTCGCACAATGCGCCCAGCGAGGTCTACATTGCGATGATAAGTGGTCAGGTCGGAGAGTTCCTTGACACTGCTTGGCAGTGCGTCGCCATACTTCTCCAGCTGTGCCAGTAGCACATCGAGCGTAGCGATCGTGTCTGCCTCAGCACCATGCGCTCCGATATGCTCACGATGACAATAGAAGCGCACAGCGCCCTCGAGCGTCCGCGGCTCCATCTTGTGAAAGATCGTCTGCACGTCTATATGTTGCCTAGAGAGCAGGTCCACCTCCACCCCAGCACGGAGGAACTCCTCCCCGAGCATCGGCAGGTCAAAGCGCTGCGAGTTGTAACCCGCCAGGTCGCATCCATCGATCAGCTCCGCTAAGCTCTTAGCACAAGCTCTAAAGGGCGGACAGTCACGCACATCTTCGTCCGTAATGCCATGTATTGCTGTGCTTTCGGCTGGGATAGGCATCTCCGGATTGAAGCGTCGTGTCCGCACGATCCGCTCTCCATCGGGCATCAGCTTGAGAATGGTTAACTCGACGATACGGTCATTCGTAATATCTAGTCCCGTAGCCTCTATATCAAAGAAGACTAGCGGACGATCCAGCTGTAACTTCATAGTCTATGCAAATTCGGGGTCCTTAGATACGTACGGGAGCTGTGATACCTCGCAGGTCCGTTTGGTCAGCCACCTTGGTCGGTGTGATCATGATCGGCTGCGTGGCATTGGTAATGTGTAGCTGCAAGCTCTCAGCATTGAACGCCTTGAGGAACTTAATGAAGGTGTTCGTCTTGAAGGTGATCTGCATCCCCTCCATCTGCTCGGGATAGTCCACGGGGATACGCTCCTCGACATCGACACCAGGCGTATTCGCACCCTGTGCGTAGAAGCCTCCCTTCATCACCATCGCATGCTCCTCAAAGGTGATACAGAGCAGGCTCGAGTCGGCACCTAGCCCGACGATATTGCTCAGATAGTTGACACGAGTTGTGGCACGCTGCAAAACTTGTCCGTCGATCTCGATCATATAGGTCATCGCATCGGGGAGTAGCCCATTGTAGTTGGGGAAGTCCAGCACACTCACCTGCGAAACCACATTGTAAGTGCCGAAGCGCACCTCCGCCTGCTTATTATTGAATATGACGAGTACCTCCTCATTGGCAAAGTTCGGTAGGATAGACTGTAGGAAGCTAGAGACCTTGATCGGGAGCGTGAAGCTCGGATCCCTCAGCGAAGCTTGTGCTACCTCGCCCTCCTTCTCGACGATCCGTGCATCGTAGTCTATGTAGCGTACGAGCTGCACATTGTCCGTCGCGCAGAGCTCTAGACGGTCCGTGAGCATGACGAAGTGCACGCCATGTAGCTGCTCACGCGATGTGTCGGGATAGGCAGCCGGTAGAACCGCCGAGATACCAGCCAGGAGGCTAGAGCTATTCATACTCATCATCGCAGCCCCCTCGGTATCCTCGGGAGACTCTCTAGAGACGTAGAGATCCGCGTCGCCGATGGGTATGTCTAGGTATCCCGTCGAGTGGATCAGGTGGATAAAGCGTGCGCCCTCTTCGGTCGTCTGCATCTCCATGGTCAGTGGCTGTACAGGGAGTGACTTGATATAGTCCAGTAGTGGTGTGGGAGCTATGAGAAAGTGCATCTCGCCATCACACTCCAGCGGAGCGATCACACCAGTCGAGCGCATCATCGTATCGCCTCCCGTCACGGAGATCCGCTCAGGAGTCACCTCAAAGAGATAGTTGGCCAGTGCAGGCATAGAGACATTGCTTGCAGGGACAAGGCGCCCTACATTTTGCAAGAGCGTGGAGAGCTCGTTGCTATTGACGGTAAACTTCATATATGATTCCTATCTACTGATTATACCACAAAGATAATAAAAAGATATCAGCCGTCGGCTAGAGCCACTAGTGCTACTAGAAAAAGCTCTAACCTCTAGCTTCTAACCTCTAATCTCTAACTTCTTTTTCGTATCTTTGGCAGAGCAAAGTAGCGACGACGCTTGAGCAGCCGCAAAGGATGGTCGGCATAGCTACCATAAACCTCATGAATCTCTAACGCTTTTAACTATACAACCTCTATGACAAGAGTGATCATCATCGGAGCTGGTGGCGTAGGCACCGTAGTAGCTCACAAAGTGGCTCAGAATGCTGAGACCTTTACTGACATTATGCTGGCGAGCCGCACTAAGTCTAAGTGTGACGCTATCGCAGCACAGATACAAAACGTCAAGATCCAGACCGCACAGGTGGATGCGGACGATGTGGAGCAGCTCGTGAAGCTCTTCGAAAGCTTCCGTCCAGACATCTGCATCAACGTAGCACTCCCCTACCAAGATCTCACCATCATGGAGGCGTGTCTCAAGGCAGGCGTCAACTACCTTGACACGGCAAACTATGAGCCCCTTGACGAGGCTAAGTATCAGTACAGCTGGCAGTGGGCCTACCACGACCGCTTTAAGGAGGCTGGGCTGACTGCCGTCCTAGGGTGTGGCTTTGACCCAGGTGTGACCAGTATCTTCACCGCTTACGCTGCCAAGCATCACTTTGACGAGATACACTACCTCGACATCGTGGACTGCAACGGTGGTGACCACCACAAGGCGTTTGCGACCAACTTCAACCCAGAGATCAATATCCGTGAGATCACCCAAAAGGGTAAGTACTACCACGAGGGCGAGTGGATCGAGACGGAGCCTCAGGAGATACATCGTCCGCTGCACTACCCAGGCATCGGCGTACGCGAGTCTTACCTACTCTACCACGAGGAGCTGGAGTCCCTCGTCAAGCACTTCCCCACGATACGTCGGGCGCGCTTCTGGATGACCTTCGGTGAGGAGTATCTCAAGTACCTCGAGGTGATCCAAAACATTGGTATGGCGAGCATCGAGCCGATCAACTACAATGGCCAGGAGATCGTGCCGATCCAATTCCTCAAGGCTGTCCTACCCAATCCTAAGGAGCTGGGCGAGAACTATACGGGCGAGACCTCTATCGGCTGCCGTATTCGTGGCGTCAAGGACGGCAAGGAGCGTACCTATTATATATGGAACAACTGCTCTCACCAAGCAGCCTACCGTGAGACCGGCACGCAGGGTGTCAGCTACACGACGGGTGTCCCCGCTACGACGGGCGCACTGATGCTCGCCAAGGGTCTGTGGGGTGGCGCTGGCGTCTTCAACGTCGAGCAGTTTGACCCAAATCCCTTCCTCGAGGAGGTGGCTCGTCAGGGACTGCCCTGGCATGAGTCCTTCGACATCGACATCGAGTTCGAGAAGTAAGACTTACACATAAGCTAGACAAAGGCGCATAGCTCTCGTGAACTATGCGCCTTTGCTGTTTTTACGAAAGGGCTGTTACGGCTTGCGACAGTAGACTTGCGCTGAGCGGGAGGGCAGATAGAGTCGTAGCTCGGTGCCACCCTCGGCGGTGGTGCGGGTGTGGTGCGTGACGCTGGCATCGATACGTCCGAAGCCTCCGCAGGCGACCGCATCGCTGTCGAGGAGAAGCTCGTACTGCCCCGCTGGCACGCCCTCGATGAGATAGTCGACGTAGCTCTCCGTGGGGCTAAAGTTGAAGGCAAAGAGGTAGCCGTCACCTCGCATGAAGACGATAACCTGTCGCTCCGTGTGGCTGTGATAGCAGTAGTCCGAGAGTTCTGCAAAGCGGGGCGTCAAGCCACAGAGCGAGAGCATCCCTTTGTCAAAGTGCGCTAGCTGCTTGTAGCGCAGTAAGTCATTAGCCTGTAGTGACCACTGACGACGAGCGTACTGGTAGGAGTAGCCATTGCCCTCACGAGGGAAGTCGATCCACTCGGGGTGTCCAAACTCATTGCCCATGAAGGTGAGATAACCACCGCACATCGTGGCGAAGGTCATCAGACGGATCATATTGCAGAGCGCTATGCCACGCATCACCCGATCGTTGTAGTCGTTCTGCTGCATGTGCCAGTACATGTCGCTATCGATGAGTCGGAAGATGATAGTCTTGTCTCCGACGAGTGCCTGGTCATGACTCTCAGCGTAGGAGATCGTTCGCTCCGTAGGACGATGATTGCGCAGTTCGTACCACATATTCTCCGGATTCCAGGCTTCGTCGGGCTGCTCTTTGATCAGCTTGATCCAGTAGTCCGGCACATTCATCGCCAGGCGGTAGTCAAAGCCGTAGCCGCCTGTGGCTTGACTTTCGCACAGTCCTGGCAGTCCGCTCACCTCCTCGGCGATGGTCGTCGCCGAGGGCTTGACAGCGTGGATTAGTTCGTTGGCGAGCGTCAGATAGGTCAGCGCATCTCGGTCTACGTTGCCATTGTAGTAGTCCGCATAAGTGAGGAAAGGTCGCCCCAAGCCGTGGTCCTCGTAAAGCATCGAGGTGACCCCATCGAAGCGGAAGCCATCGAAGCCGTACTCCGTGAGCCAGTAGTGGCAATTGGAGAGGAGGTAGTGTACCACCTCACCACGGCCGTAGTCGAAGCAGAGCGAGTCCCACTGCGGGTGCTCGCCACGGCTCCCCTCGTGAAAGAAGAGCGTCCGCGTGCCGTCGTAGCGCGCCAAGCCCTCAGCCTCGTTGCGCACGGCATGCGAGTGGACCAAGTCCATAATGACGTAGAGCCCTAAGGCGTGCGCCTCATTAACCAGGCGCTTGAGGTCGTCGGGCGTGCCGAAGCGACTGGACGGAGCGAAGAAGTTGGAGACGTGATAGCCGTACGAGCCATAGAACGGGTGCTCCTGCACCGCCATGATCTGGAGCGTGTTGTAGCCCGCCGAGACGATGTAGGGGAGTCGCTCCGTGCGAAACTGCTCGTAGCTCGCAACGCCCATCTCCTCGCCACTCATCCCTATGTGGCACTCATAGATGAGCAAGGTATCGGGACGCTGAGGTGCTGGCGCCTGCATCAGGTAAGGCTCTTCGGGAGCCCAAACACGAGCGCAGAAGCTATAGTCACGCGGGTCCTGCACCACATAATGTGCGTAAGCCGGGATCCGCTCTAGCTCCTCATCATCGGTGCAGATAAGGAGCTTGTAGTAGTCTAGATGGTGTAGTGCTGTGGCGGGTAGCTCGAGGAGCCATTCACCTAGTCGCTCCTCATTGGCAACAAATCGATAGTTCGGATCTTTACGCCACTGGTTAGCGTCGCAAAGCAGGTAGACCGCCTGAGCCGCTGGCGCAAATTCACGCAGTGTCCACCCCGATTCGGTGCGGTGCAGCCCAAAGTAAAGGTGTCCGCACGCCCAGCTAGAAAGGCTCTGCGAGCCGACAAAGAGCTGCCGACGCACTGCGATATAGCTTTGCCACGCCTCTATCGTCTCATAGTAAGGTGCGAGCCACGGGTCTTGCTGCGCCCAGAGTGGCGTGGTCTGCTTTTGCTTTGCTTGGCGAGGAGTACCTCTCTGACGTTTCATAGTTAAGAGACTTTACCCAGATAAGAGACGGCTCCCGTAGTAGGGCGATGTATCGTCGGCAACTCGATGGTCGCCTCGTCAATGTCTAGAATGAGGTAAGAGGGCAACTGCTGGAGTAGCTCTTGCTGTGCTGGCATGAGGGCTGCCCACGCATCGTAAGCGATGAAGGCGAAGTCGTAAGTGGTCAGATCAACTTGCTCAGCAAAAGTCTCCCCGCTCCACGACACACGATCCGAGAGCTCTGTCGCAGGCTTAGCAAGGTGTGACGAGAGTGGCATCAGCGTGATCGGACTATCGGCACGCTCCGTCACCTGCTCGGCAACGAGTAGTAGCTCTTTGTCTTCAGGCCGCTGCATCAACACGAGCGGATGTGCTATCGGGGTCTGACCATTGTCCACATAGATACCCACCGAGCAAGGTGCCTCATGAGCAAAAGTGGCAATAATCTCCTCAAAGGAGTGCGAGTTCTGCTCTTTCTTAGCTTGACGACGGCGACCAGTCATAACTTTCCACCTGCGGGTGAGCTTATCGCTATATGCGACTAGGTCGCGGTCTTTCTTGTCTTGCGAAAGGTTGACACTTGCCCCGAGGAGCAGCAGGTTGCTCTGGATATGATTGGCGTGCGAGAGAACCGCCTCGGGCACCGATTCGGCGATCTCATACTTACGCTCCACGGAGAGGTCTAGCTGCTTGGCCATCTCCATCGGCGCGGCAAAGCTACTGGCGTAGTAGTGATCCGCATCGATGGTGCTAATGTCTGTATCCGTGGTGACGTGCATCAGCGTACAGGCCACCTGTGGAGAGGTGCCACCACAGAGCCTATGGAAGAACTCTAAGAGCGTCACGCCCGTCTCAGCACGACCGAACGAGATGAGCACCTGACCTGTCGCGTGCTCTAGGCTTTGCGGTGTTTTCTTTTTCTTAAGGAGCCAGTCGATTAGTTGCAGCGTTGGAGCGGTCATGATGGTAGTCACGAGCGTCATCATCACGAGGATGGTAAAGAGAACGGTCGAGAGGACTCCTAGGTCCAGTCCGATGCGCAGTACGACCAGCTCCATCAGCCCTCGGGTGTTCATATAAGCCCCTAGGTAAAGGCTTTCGCGGCGCTGTATGCCACAGCTTCGTGCCGCTAGGTAGGTGCCGCCCATTTTGCCAATAACCGCTACAAGCGTACAGATCAGGAAGAGGCCCCACAGCTGAGGCGTATTGACCAAGCCCAGCTCTGTGCGCAAACCTGAGCTCACGAAGAAGAGCGGCAGGAGGAGCAAAAGTGCTAGGTCCTCGACTTTTTCCTTGACAATCACTCGGAAGTCTAGGTTCTCAGGCATGACAAGCCCCAGCATGAAGGCGCCAAAGAGCGCATGCATACTCATGATCTCGGTGAAGTAGGCACTCGCCATGAGGAGGATGAAGATGAGCCCCATGAGCGACTTGGAGAGTACCTCACGATGTCTCACACGCCGCCCGAGGAGTCCGAAGAGTGGTCGCAAGATGCCAAAGATGACCGCCAGATAGAGCGCGAGGAAGAGCATATTGTAGAGGGCACTCGTGAAGCTCCCCCCCTGGCTGACCGCCATGATGGCCGCCAGCATGAGCCACGCCACGATGTCTCCCATGGCTGCGGTCGAGAGTGCCAAGCGGCCTAGGTGACTATGCGAGAGCGAGCGCTCCTGGATGATACGCGCCAAGACGGGGAAGGCGGTGATGCTGAGCGAGATGCCCACAAAGAGAGCGAGCGACAAGAAGCTACTCCCCTCGCTCAGTAGCTCAGGGCGACTGTACAGCCCATAAGTGAGGAGGATGCCTAGGATAAAGGGAAAGATAATCCCCGACTGACTGATGATGAAAGCTTGCTGCGCCTGACCCTTGAGGTCTTTCATACGCAGCTCCATACCTATGGTAAACATGAAGAGGATCAGTCCGAACTGACTGAGCAACTCTAGATTGCCCAGGCTGTGCACAGGGAAGAGCGTTTCCATCGCTTCTGGCCAAACGGCTCCCAGCAAGCTCGGGCCGAGCAATATACCAGCTAGGATTTCTCCGATGACCGTCGGCTGATGCAATCGTGCGAAGATCCACCCGACGACACGTACCACGAGCAGGATGACGACCAACTGGATCAGCAACATCCCTATGTCTGAGGCTGCATGAGCACGGACTGAACTCACAAACGACTGCCACGGCGAAGCCTCACCCGCAGGCGAAAGGGTGGGCAATTCGGGAGCTTCGCTCAGGGACTCGGTCATAGCTACAGGAGGCGTGACGAGAGCCTCCGAAGGGCCAGTCATAGCCTGGTCAGTAGCAGCGACCCACCACAAGAGTGCCACAAAGATGAGCATTAGCCCGCCGTAGAGCCACCACGCTAGCTGTCGTTGATGTGTATTCATCGAGGATACGCCTATTTCGTTATGCAGTAAATGTAGCGACGAGACCACACCTGCAGTCTCCGCCTTACGGGACAAAGATACGAAATCACAGCTGTCCGATGAATGGTTCCTACCTTGGAACCGAAAAGTTCCAACGCTGGAACTAAAAAGTTCCTCCGCTGGAACTAAAGAGTTCCTCCCTTGGAACTTTTTAGTTCCAAAAGAGGAACGGGTTTTGGAACTCGTATATACCACAAATAAAGCACGATAGAAAGCGAGTCGCTGCATCAATGCGAGACAAGTAACCCGCCGTAGGGACGCACGGTTGTGCGTCCGTTGTATCAAAGGTTACAGCATCGTGGTTTTAACAAGGACGGACGCACGACCGAGCGTCCCTACAAAGGGCTACACGTCTTGCCGTTCGACAACGGACGCACCCAGCGTACTACTTGTTTAGGTCGAGCGAGATGCCGAGGCGGATGATGGGCGGATTGATTGGATAGTGCGCTGCGGAGAAACGCTCCGAGGGTGAGATAAAGAGGTCACCGAGGTTGTAGTACTCGACAAAGAAGCGCGCACGCTTGAGCTGGAAGCTGACAAAGGCGTTCAAGTGGGGGAAGTTGCCATACTTCGTCTCCGTCTGATTGACAAACTGCATGACTGCAGGCTCATAGTAAGGCGCGTAGTATCGTGTATGCCAGCGACAGTCTACGCCGAGCATGATGCGTAAGACACGAGCATATAGGAAGTCTGTGTAGACGGTTCCGTAGAGGCTGAGCGTAGGCAGAGGCACGACCTCCTGACGTGTGGAGAGCTGGTAGAGGGCTTGCAGTCTCCAGGCGAGCCAACCCCACTTGTAGTCGTGCTGCAGGCGTGCCGAGAGGATCTGTATCGGGTCAGCACACTGCTCGACGAGCCCTTGCGAAGTCCAGTAGAGCTGGTTCTGCAGGGTGGCGGTCTCGACGCTTAGCGAGGTGCCCAGCTTGTCGAGTGTGAGTCGCCCTCCGAAGGCTAGCCGACGCTCATAGCCGAAGTCTCTGTCCCAGCGGTGGAAGGTGCCGTGAAAGTGCCGTATGAAGTAATCCGGACGACGATTCTCGAAGTTGCCCCAGGCACGCAGTCCTACGGGGAAGCTCCAGAGACGGAACGAAGTACTGATACCGCCTTGCGCCAAGATGGATCCGATGTTTTCGCCTAGGAGGGTACTCTCGAGCTGCGCATCGAAGTTGAGCAAGTGTCCCGAGGTACGCGCTATGCGTCCCCCCACGACCACGTCCATGGTGCTGTGTCCGGGTCGCTCCCGATAGATCGAGTCGGGGGTGTAGTAGTATTTGTTTTCCAGCCGCACATAAGCCTCTAGACCAAACTTGACCCATGGTCTGAAGCCCTCACGGAGCGAGAGGACGAAGCTATTGTCCAGCTGCCACCGTCGGGTGCTATCCTCAGGCAATACGTAGAGCGAGTCGAGCGCACCCGAGGGACCTTTGTGCATATAGGAGTAGTGGTTGGGGTACTGCTCCCAGGTAGCTTGGTTTCGATTCACATACTGGTGGATGCCTTGCCTGAAGCTCAAGAGATGCCCTACACTAGCTATCGGCACGAAGCGCACCGTATCGGCTTCGGTGCGACGCTCGCCAAAGATGGTCAGCGAGTCACTGGCACTGCGAGGACGATAGGAGCCGAAGTTGTAGCGATGCGAGAGGAAGAAGTGAGCATCGTCGATACCATTCCAGACACGCTCTGCCTGACGAACGGGTATCTCGTGGCTCTCCAGATTGCGCCGGCCAGAGTTGCTCCGTGTAGGGTCATTGACATAGGCATCCTCCATGATACCGCCATTCTCCGTGATCCGTGCGAAGTTGCCCCCGCCCGAGAGGTACGCCTCGTAGCGGTCTAGTGTCAGCGTCGCAAATAGCCGATAGTCACAGCTCTTGGTGCGGTTGCCTATGTAGTAGCCTGGCGAGTAGGTGTAGTTGAAGTCGGCTCCCATCGCTAGCCGCTTGCTGAGGTTGAAGGCGATCGTCCCGTCAAACTGCTCTTCGCGTCTCTGGGCATCTCCATTGCGCTGATAAAGGAGCTTGGAGAAGGGGGTCTTCGTGCGATAGAAAAGCCTATTAGACTCGTCCCATACGAAGCCCGAGAGCGTCTGGTCGTATAGGAAGCGATGCTGCGGGCGCAGTCGGTTGAAGTAGTCCATATCGACCCACGGAGAGCGCAAGTTTCCTAAGTAAGCCATCACGATGGAGCGGCTCTCCGCTTTCACCTGATCGTGAAAGAGCGTACTCAGCGTATCGGGACGTGCCGCATAGAGCGCGCCCGTGTAGGGATTGATCAGATAGCTGTGGAGCGTCTCGCCACGATAGATGAGCTCGTGGGGATCTTTGTCAAAGCCGGGTAGCGGTATGTCGTAATCGTAGCGCGACTGCGCCCTAACGGCTGTCGCTAGGAGGCTCCACAAGACGAGGAGGCAGAGAAGGTGTCGGACTAGCTTGCTCATAGCTCAGGTGCAGTGATCAGTATACCCCCATCGATGGGTAAGACACGGTAAGGCAGGAGGGGGCTTTGGGCAGGCCCTTGGATGGGCGTTCCCCCGCCATAGACAATGCTAAAGCGACTGTGACACTTCGGACAGACCGCCTCGAGCTTCTCATTGACCATCAAAGCGTTCGTGGGATCCAGCTCTTTAGGGCAGGCAAGGTCGTAAGCGTAGTAGTAATCGGCCGTGCCACTCCCTGCGAAGCCGTGAATGACTAGGATGCCTCCGAAGCCGATGGCTGAGGTTGCTGTGCTGGGTCTCGTGATGCGCATATACCCCCCAGTGGCTGTGAGTGCTCGTCCATTAGTGGCGAAGTATAACTCATAGTGCACTGGACGCAGGGGCGTGGCGTACTGCACCTCGCCTTGACACCCCAGTAGGAGGAGCGTCATGAGCGATAAAAGCATTATGCGGATACCCTGCATCCTTGTTTTGATTCTAGCTTTAGACTATGCGTCGTAGCGCAGCTGTCCCAGCATGTTGGCAATGTACTGCACAGCCTCCTCTAGGTGAGGTTTTACCATGCCAGCGACAAAGGGGTTGAGCTTAGCATCTAGTGAGACAACTAAGGTGCTACCTCCCGTCTCCTGAGACGTGAGTCGTATGGAGACATTGGCGGGCATCATATCGTGCTCGATTTGGTAGCGAACCTCCTCGGTGGGGATACGCTCCGAGACAACGAGTGCGAGATCTGCCGGGAACTTCATCACCTGCGCCTGTATTTCGCAGCGGTCGCTAGTGAGTGAAGAGACCTTGACCTGCTTTTCCTCCAGCAACTGATGTAGCTCCTCGAGATTGGACAGGTCGCTGATCTTACGATAGATCGCCTCACAACTATACGTAGAGGCGACGGGCTGACTTTGTATCGTCATAGGAATGGGTTGTGTAAGCTTAAAGGTGTCGTCAATGCTATCGTCCCCACTGGCTCGGGTTTTCGCGCCACTGAGCAAGCATTTCTAAGTCATGCTCAGAGACGTAACCAGCAGAGACAGCTTGGCGAATCACTTCGTTGTAATCAGTCAGGGTGCGCATCTCCACACCTGCCTTGGCGAAAAGCGCCTCGGCCTCAGCGAAGCCATGCGTATAGACCGCCATGAGTCCCTCGACCTGTGCGCCTGCTGCTTGTAGTGCCTCGACAGCCTTCATACTGCTACCGCCTGTAGAGATCAGATCCTCGATGACTACGACACGAGCTCCCTCGGGCAGATAACCCTCAATGAGGTTTTGCTTGCCATGATCCTTAGCCGAGGAGCGTACATAGACGAAGGGCAACCCCAGCTCGTCTGCCACCAAGGCTCCCCACGAGATAGCTCCCGTGGCAACGCCTGCTACCACCTCAGCATTGGGGTAGCGATCGCTCACCTGGATGGCAAAGGCTTGCTTGATGTAGCTGCGATGCGCAGGATAAGAGAGCGTCTTGCGGTTGTCACAATAGATAGGACTAAGCCACCCAGAGGCCCACGTAAAGGGTGCGTCTGGACGAAGCTCGACAGCCTGGATAGCGAGCAAACGATGAGCTACCGACTGCGCGATAGTGCACTGCTGATCTGAAACTTTTGATGTCATAAGAGGATAAGTATCTTAGATATGGCACAAAGGTACGAATTTAGAGGTTAGAGATTAGAAGTTAGAGGGTAGAAGTTAGAGATTAGAGGGAGTCGTCTCTGCACCACCGTCTCAAAAGCAGTCGGAGCCTATCCACGATCGTGTGGGTAGGCTCCGACTTTGTTTTTACCTTGCTCTACCTTGAGAGCGAGCAGAGGTGTGCTTACTTCTTAGCTGCTGCGAGCTTCTTCTGATGCTGCTTATTGCGTACTAGGTAAGCAATAGGCGATGCGACGAAGAGCGTACAGAAGATACCATAGACGATACCGATGAGTAGCGCAAAGGTAAAGCTACGCATAGAGGCTCCACCGAGGATAAAGATGATGAAGACCACTAGGAAGGTTGAGAAAGAAGTCTGCACCGTACGAGCTAGCGTACTATTGAGAGCTTCGTTCATCACCAGCTTCTCCTCGCGGTTCGGATAGTTGTGTAGCGTCTCACGGACACGGTCGAAGACGACGACCACGTCGTTGATCGAGTATCCGATGATCGCTAGTAGTGCTGCGATGAAGTTTTGATCCAGCTCCATCGTGAAGGGCATGATCTGCCAGAGCAGTATGTAGCTCGCCACGATGAGGAGCGTGGTAGTAGCCACAGAAGCAAAGGCACCTAGCGAGAAGGCCCAGTTGCGGAAGCGGAGCAAGATGTACAGTCCCATGAAGATCAGGGAGAGGACCACCGCTATGATAGCCTGACGAGAGATGTCCTTAGACATACTCGGGCTGACGCGCTGTGAGCTGACGACATAGTTGTCGACAAACTGCTGCTGGGTGGTACCCTGTGGAAGGAACTTCTGGACTCCCTCGAAGACCTTACCGATGACGAGTAGCTCCTCGTCTTCGCTCTCCTGAGTCATGCCGATACCATAGTTGGTTGAGATACGAACCTGGTTGCCCTCCGTACCGATGGAGGTGACGAGGACATGCTCCTCTAGGGGTTTCATGAGTGATTCACGCACCTCAGCCGAAGAGACTGGCTGCTCAAAGGCAACGATGTAGTTACGACCACCTGAGAACTCGATACCTCTATTGAGACCCCATACAAACGAACCAATGAGACCGAGCACTAGGATAGAGCCAAAGATGATGAAGCCCTTGTTGCGGTTCTCCAGGATCTTGTAGCTTGGGTTGTTGAGCAGGTTGCGCGTAAGGAAGGTCGTATAAGTGACCTTGTCCATACGTCCCTTCTTATCGAGTGCCTCGACAACGATACGCGTCAGGAAGACCGCCGTGATAAAGGAAGCGATGACACCGATGATGAGCGTCGTAGCGAAGCCACGGATAGGACCTGTACCAAAGGCATAGAGTACACCACCCGTGATGACGGTCGTAAGGTTGGAGTCAAAGATTGCTGAGAAGGCATTGCCATAACCATCCTGTATAGCACGTGTCATAGACTTGCCAGCACGTAGCTCCTCCTTGATGCGCTCGAAGATCAGGATGTTGGCATCCACCGCCATACCGAGCGTCAGCACAAGTCCCGCAATACCGGACAGCGTCAAGACACTGTGGAAAGAGGCCAGGACACCGAGCGTGAAGAAGCTGTTGAGGATCAGAGCGCCATCGGCGATGAGACCTGGGATGAGACCATAAGCGAGGCACATATAGATCATCAGTAGGATGATCGCAATGATAAAGGAGATGATACCAGCCTTGATAGACTCGCTACCGAGGGTCGGACCAACGACACTCTCCTGCTCAATCTCGACAGAAGCCTCCATACGTCCAGAGTTAAGGACGTTAGCAAGGTCGGTCGTTTCGTCGACGGTAAAGTGGCCTGAGATCTCAGAGCGTCCACCCGTAATCTCCGAATTGACATTAGGAGCTGAGTAGACGACGCCATCGAGGACTATAGCTATGCTTCGGCCGATGTTGTCACCCGTCAGGCGAGCCCACTTACGGGCACCCTCATCATTCATCGTCATGGTGACGACGGGGCGGTTCTGACCAAGGTCGTTGCGCACCTCACTACGTGCCGAGGTGACCACCTCACCACCTAGATCGGGGAGTGCATTGCGGTTACCACGGATAGCGTATAGCTCGTAGATATCCGTCTCCTTGCCTGTCTGGGGGTCCTTGATAGGTGAGTTGCCCCAGAGCAGCATCAGATCTTCACGGATCACCTTCTGCTTCTGTGCCTCCTCGAGCATCTCATCGATTTTGTCTAGATCAGCACGACGCGCGTAGCCCACGATGGTACCACGATTGGTCACGTTGAGCTTGCTAAAGAGGACATTCTCTACACCTCCAGTAGCTGGCTTCTGTACGGCTGTCGAGTCGGCCACCGTGGCTGTCGAGTCAGCTGCATTAACGGTCGTATCGGCAGGCGTCAGGTCATTGCCATTTGCCATAGCGGTGAGACGGTTGTTAGCGTCGACGAGATCGCTAGCGATCTCATCATAGGTGTAAGTACGCCAGAACTGCAGATTAGCACTGCGCTGTAGTAGCTCACGGACACGCTGAGGCTCTGTAACGCCAGGTAGCTCGACAAGGATACGCCCCTGGCCCTCTATGCGCTGTACGTTTGGAGCGACCACACCAAAGCGGTCGATACGCGTCTTGAGGACGTTGATGGCAGCGTCGATAGCACTGCTGTACTTCTCCTGAAGCACCTTGATAACCTCCTGGTCGCTAGACTTAGGGGAGATAACATCACGGAGGGGGCCATTGCTAAAGATGACAGCGAGCGAGCCTGAGGGCTCGAGCTCCTTGTAAGCCTTTACGAAAGTCTCAACGAAGTCATTACCACCCTCCTTAGCAGCTCTATCGATAGCCTCGATAAAAGCAGGAGACTGGTTATGCCCCGAGAGGTTGCGTAGGAGGTCACGTCCATTGACCTTGAGGACGACGTTCATACCGCCCTTGAGGTCTAGTCCGAGCCCTATCTGCTGGTTGCGGGCTTTCTTGAGCGTGTAGCCAAACCACACCTTCTCGTTGGCCATTGAGTCGAGATACGCTTTGCCATCCTCGCCAGCTGCGGTCATCGCCAGCGCCTTCTGATCGTAGTGCCTTACCACAGGGGTAAAGGAGATGTAGAAAGCGCAGATGATCGTCAGTAGAGAGGCGAAGAGGATCACAAATCCTTTGTTCTGCATGAGTATATTTGATATATCGTTATTATTTCACGTAGTCTAGATTGCCACAAAGTTACGCTAAAATATACTACTGACAAACAGATACCCTTCTGATTGTCCAAAAAACTATTCGGCGCCACACTGCGAAAGCACCTAAACGTGGCTATGGGATAACAAAAATAGGACGGCACCTAAGCACCGTCCCATTTACTACAGAGCGGAAAACGAGGCTCGAACTCGCGACCCTCAGCTTGGGAAGCTGATGCTCTACCAACTGAGCTATTTCCGCATAGCACCTCCTCGGGCGACTATCCTGCGACTATGCTACCACAGTCACTAGCCCCCTCGGATTGTGGAAGCAAAGGTACAATAAATTTTGGAATGGAAAAGTACGTGTGGTCTTATGGTCAGGAAAAACGCAACGCTGGGTCGTTACAATAATTTAGAGCTGACTACATATCGATACGAGGGCGTGTCGGAGAAAAGTGATTTCCACGTGGATATTTCGAAATCCCCACGTGGAGAATAAAAAATTCTTCGGAGGAATGAAATGAAACTTCGGAGGAAATGATTCGCCTCCACGTGGGGAATAAAAAATATCCACGTGGAGATTTGAGATTTCCCACGTGGATATTCGAGAAAGGAGGGAATCGGATAAATTTCCCCGTAAAGATATGTTATTAGAGATTAGAGGTTAGAAGTGAGAGATTAGAAGTGAGAGAGCAGGGGTGGCAGAGCGATTATAATGCGTCAGCCCTGCCGAACCTGGCGCCTAAACGTGCTGAGCCTGCCGAATAAAGGACAAAAGCGCCACTTACTCGACAGGCTCATACTAAGAAAGCCTTGCTGATTATCGGCGGGCGTACTGCGAGCGGCCGAGCGAGTAGACGTCGCCTCCGAGGCTGTCGACGGCTACGATGACGGGGAGCTCCTCGACACGTAGTTTGCGGATCGCTTCGGGACCTAGGTCGTCGAAGGCGATTACCTCGGCCTCCTTGACGCACTTGCCCATCAGAGCAGCAGCTCCTCCGATGGCGGCAAAGTAAACGCCCTTGTACTGCTTGATCGCGTCAACGACCTCTGGGCTACGCAAGCCCTTGCCGATCATCACGCGTAGCCCGTGGGCTATGAGCGTTGGCGAATAAGCGTCCATACGTCCTCCTGTAGTGGGGCCTACGGAGCCGATGGGTTGTCCAGGCTTAGCCGGGCAAGGACCCGCATAGTAAACGACTTGCCCTGTGAAGTCAAAAGGCATCTCCTCTCCTCGCTCTAGCATCTCGACAAGACGCAGATGCGCTGCGTCACGTGCTGTGTATATAGTCCCCGAGATGTAGCACATATCTCCCGCTCTGAGCGGAGTAATCATCTCTGTCGTAAAGGGGGCTCTGAGTATCTTCTTCTCTTCCATGTCTCTATATATTATAGTGTACCCTCTGCGTGACGTGTCGCGTGGCAACTGATATTGACCGCTACGGGCAACCCGGCGATGTGTGTCGCACCCGTATTGATGGCGACAGCTAAGGCGGTGGTGTCTCCACCGAAGCCAGCTGGGCCGATGCCCATCTTATTGATCTCTTGGAGTAGCTCCTCCTCGATCTCAGCGACGGCGGGATCGGGATGACGATCACCGATAGGACGTAGCAGAGCACGCTTAGCTAGCTCAGCAGAGCGCTCCATCGTACCACCGATGCCGATACCGACGATGATCGGCGGACAGGGGTTGCCCCCAGCGTGGGAGATGGTGTCGAGGACAAACTGCTTGATGCCGGCTACTCCTTGGCTGGGGGTAAGCATGGAGAGCGCGCTCTTGTTTTCACTGCCGAAGCCCTTGGGAGCGACGGTGATGTGCATTTGGTCTCCTGGCACGATGCAGTAGTGGATGACGGCGGGCGTATTGTCGCCCGTATTGTGTCGATGTATCGGGTCGCTCACGACGGACTTGCGCAGGTAGCCGTGGGCATAGCCTCTGCGGACGCCCTCGTTGATGGCGTCTTCGATCAGATCACCCTCGACGTGCAGATCTTGTCCCATATCGACGAAAATGACGGTCATACCCGTATCCTGACACATGGGGGCACGCTCGCTGCGCGCTATGTGAACGTTTTCGATGATCGTATTCAGTACGTTTCGTGCTAGAGGCGAGCGGTCTTGCTCTGCGCCCTGCTGCATGGCAGCCTCTATGTCGGGCGAAAGGTTGACACAAGCCTCTATGCAAAGCTTCTCCACCAAGTCTGTGATGGCTGTAGAGGATATTGTACGCATATATGTTAAGTGTGTAAGTAAACTGTCTAGTTAAGTGGTTACGGGCGAATGAGCTTGCAATTATACCGCTCTCCAGCTCCGGTTAGATGTACGATGTAAACGCCAGACTGCAGTGCGTAGTCGGCAAGAGATAGCGATGAGCGAACGTCCGTCAGTGGCAGCGACAAGATGCGCTGCCCAGCAGCACTATATAGCTCTACCTCAGCCGGAGTACCTCCCGCGAGCCACGCCTCTGGTAGCAGGAGGTAGAGACGCTCCCCCGCCAGCATCACACGAGGTTCGTTCACAGACTCTATAGCGGCTGTTCCGCCCGCCTTGAGACTGCCCAGGACGATCGGGTCTATCCAGTAGTGCCCTAGGTAAGGCGCTCCGCCTATCTGTGCCGGCTCCCAGCTGAAGCCGACGAGGTGCCACGCATAGGGAGTGTCGTGTAGCTGCGCTTTGCTCATAAGCAAAGGTGCTGACAGAGCCTTGCTCTCGTTCCCCTCTAGTGCTATGTAGTAAGTGCCGGCAGAGAGTGTCAGTGGAGTGTCTTCCTTAGCAGGGAAGAAGGCTTGGAAAGCATCCGAGAGCGTTCGTTGCTGCGGACTTTGTCCTGCATCATTTACTAATAGATACGAAGGCCTTGGCAACGTCTGCTCGTAGAGCTTCTTGCCAGGCTTGCCCTCCTCGTCGCCATATATAGCCAGGGTCACAGGTGTCCACTCCTGCATAGCGCCTAGAACCAGCACAGAGCCTAGATACTGCACGGAGGTGTCGATGTCGTAGCGCACAGCGACTCCCCCGATCGTGGCGTCGTCCCTGCGTATCAGCACGTTGTCACGCATCAGACTATAGAGCTGATGTGAGAGACGCACAGGCGGCTTTGCGGCAAAAGGATCTAGTCCCTCTAGTATAGTTTGGTCACTCGTTGGGGCTAAGTGTGGCTTCAGACACTTATCGTCGGAGTAGCCCGTGAAGACTTCGCTCAGAGCGTAATAGTAGTCATTGTTCGGAGCACTACAGACAGAGCTTCCCCCAGAGAGAGCACCGATGAGGTGATGATTCTTGTCAAAGAGTCCCGACCCCGAGGAGCCACGCTCTGTCGTCCCGACATCCCACTTCCTAATGTAGAGGTGCGAATTGACCCATCGGACTGGCACGGAGGCCATATCGTAGCTCTCCAGAGTAGGCTTTTCGTCCGCTCTATTGTAGCGACGTACGGAGGCTAACGGATGATGGATGCCGATGACAGGCACAGGGAAGTCGCGCTCTGCATTCCACCCAGCGAAGTAAGGACGATAGCTGGGCGGTATAGCACATTGTCCCTGTGGCACATCTGGCTTCACACCTGTGATACGGAGCAGGCACATGTCGTGCTCCTCATTGAGGGCAACCAGCTCGGCGCCGGCTAGCGTTTGCTCCTCGATGCCATTAATGAGAGGGTCGCCCGTGGGGCTAAAGTAGTTGAAGTAAAAGACCGACTGCTCTGCACTCTGACGTACATAGTCGAGGTCTCTGCTCTGATAGCTATTGTTGAGACAGTGGGCTGCGGTCAGGACGAGTGCCTCTCCATCCTGGTGGCTGTTATTGATTAGGGTGCCTGACGAGAAGAACCGCCCTCGCACCACGAGCAAGACTGCGCTACGAGCGATGCGCTCCACCTCAGGGTGTCGCACCGTAGCCTCAGCGCACTCCAGCCCCTTCACGATAAAGAAAGGAGAGCCTCCCCCCCTATGATCACCGTTTGGAGGCGGTAGCTCCTCACCGATGGTAGAGAGCAGAGCGGTCGTAACGGTCGACAAGCGCCACGGGAGAGCTCTGCGCTCGCCATTAGCGGGATAGTAGTAGACTATGAGTCGCTCACCATAGAGCGGAGCGGTCGTAAGGCTATGAGACGAGACATTGTTTGCCTCGGTAAAAGCACCTCGCACCTCGCCTTCCTCATTTGCAATGATAAGTATATCACCACGGTTCAGCTGGTAGTCGCCAAAGTAAAGCGTATTCCAGCCTGCCTCCTCAAGCTGCAATACGCCCTGCCAAGCTCGCTCGCCCGAAGCAGTCGTGATCCAGTCTCCCCACAACTGACTCTCAGGCAGCTGACGGTACTCTATTGCTGGTAGCTCTAGGAGTCGTAGGCCCGAGGAAGCGGTCTCTTCACTTTGACGTAGCGAGCTAGCAGGCTCCGTACGAGAGGTCGCCTCTAGCTGATAAGCCCCTGAAGCACTGCGTAGTGTGGCCTGACGCTTCCCTAGATCCGTCACTATCGTAGCAGGGAGAGGTGTCGCAAGCTGAGCCACAGCTGGCTGAGTCAGCAGGAGCGCAACGAGAGAGAGGCATACGCAACTGACGTAAGACAGCATGCTCGTGCAGGGACGAGCCGTATTGAGTCTATTCATAGAGATAGTCCTAAAGATATCGTCTCAAAGGTACAAATAAACTCGAAGAGCAGAAAAAACGCCAGCTAATTCCTGTTTTTAGGGATGGCGGGAGAGATCTAAACCAGGCACATTCGATTCTGGCGGGATCGGTGGACGAAAGAGTCTCTCGCCATGAGCTATCTTGTCGTCACTTGACACGCAGGTCGAGCGTCTTCGTCAGGTAGGCCACCTCTTTGTAGTTTTCCATATAGTAAGCCGCACGCTCCTGCGCTGTCGAGGCGTGCTGTGTCTGCTCCACAGCTGAGACCTCTGTCGTTAGCGTGAGATTGTCGTTGTGTAGCTTAGCCTTGAGGTAGCGCAGCAAGGAGCGCTCGACTCGCTCGAACGACTCTAGCTGTATGTTGCTCACCAAGGAGACCTTGAGCCCATGAGGTGCCTGCAACTCTGGTGTCACCGTGTGGAGTAGCTGTGAGAGGTAGGCATCGTCTATCAGCTCCTCATCGGCAAATGCGAACCACCACTTGAGTAGTTCATCGGGCGTGACTGGCTCATCACGCTGTCCTGTCTCCGAGGCATCTGAGTCTTCGTCCGCTTCGGCTACAGAAGCTTGTTGTGCCGTGAGCGTCTCCTCTGCCTGACGCTTAAGAGCTGATATGCGTAGGGAGGAGCCTGTCGGAGTGTATTGCTTTGGCTGACTAGTTGCTAGCTGAGGAGTCTTTTTTTTTTCGCCAGGAGTAGGCGCAGTTTGATAAGTAGCTGGTGGCGTCTGCACGCTACTCTCTTGCGGGGCTGGAGACGCTGGGGCGGGCTGCGGGGCGGGTTCAGAAGCTGCTGAGGCTGGCTGGCTAGGAGCTGTCGCTACTGTCGCCGGAGCAACCGCAGCATTCTTAAACGCACCACACATCTCCGAGATTCCCATGAGCGTCAGCTCGACTAGGAGTCGCTTAGCTTGCGATGAGCGGTAGTTGCGCTCACAGGCGACAAGCTTAGAGATAGACTTGTAGAGAAAGAGCGGGTGGATCTGCTGAGCTAGCGCCATAAACCGCTCTGCATGGACGCCCGTATAGGGGAAGAGCTGCACCGTCTCTGGGGTTCGAGCCACCAGTAGATTGCGCATAAAGTCGGCTAGTCCGATGATCAGCTGACGCATGGCTACCCCTTTGCCGAGGAGCTCGTCGAGGAGTAAGAGCGCACGCTTGTAGTCACCACTATATAGGTAGGTAGTGAAGTAAAAGTAGTACTCGTCGTCTAGTATATTGAGCGTCTGCAGCGTCTGCTCGTAGGAGATGACCCCGTCTTGCGCTGTACTAGCCAAGCGGTCAAAGAGCGAGAGCGCATCGCGCATACCCCCATCAGCGATCCGCGCTATCGTGTCGAAAGAGCGTGGGTCGTACTGGAGACCCTCGGCATCTGCCACACGGCGCAACTGCTCAGCGATCTGCTCAGGCGGTATCGGCTTGAAGTCGTACACCTGACAGCGTGAGAGGATGGTTGGGAGGACTTTGTCCTTTTCAGTTGTAGCCAGGATAAAGACCACATAGCCTGGTGGCTCCTCAAGCGTTTTGAGAAAAGCATTGAAGGCTCCCGACGAAAGCATGTGCACCTCGTCGATGATGTAGACCTTGTACTTGCCTTGCTGTGGACGTATGTAGACATCTTCGTTGAGACGGCGTATGTCGTCCACCGAGTTGTTGGAGGCAGCATCCAGCTCGTATATATTGAAGGCGCGCTGGTTCAGCGCCGCCTGACAGTTAGGGCATACGCCACACGCCTCCCCCTGCGGGGTGAGCTGCTCGCAGTTGATCGTACGAGCTAGGATACGTGCTGCGGAGGTCTTGCCCACACCACGGGGACCACAGAAAAGGTAAGCGTGCGCTATCTTGCCCTGCTTGATGGCACTCTTGAGCGTGAGGCATATAGCCTCCTGCCCGAGCATCTCATCGAAAGTCTGCGGGCGATACTTGCGTGCTGATACTATGAAGTTGTCACTCATCTGCCTTAGGGTTATCATCGTCCGTGTGCGCCTCCTCGTACCGCTCCTGCTCTGACTTGGTCAGTGCTGAGAGACCGTTGTTTTGTACAATTTTAGAGAGACGCTCGAGAGACTTTGCTTCCTGAAGATCTGTAGAGGCGGTCGGCTTAGCCTTCGATCCAGGTACGAAGTCGTGACGATAGAGATTGATAAAGAGTACAATCAGGGAGAGGATCAGCGGTCCAAAGATGACGCCCCAGAATCCGAAGAGTGAGAGACCGATGAAGACTCCGAAGATCGTGATCAGCGGGTGAATGTTTGCCATCTGCTTCTGTAGGAGTAGGCGCGCTACATTGTCCACGCCTCCGATGACAATAAAGCCGTAGAGAGCTAGTAGGATCGCGTTGAGCCAGTCACCGTTGATCCCCATGATGACTGCTATCGGCACCCATACGATCATCGTGCCAAGTACTGGGATGATGGTCGTAAAGGTCGTTAGTACAGCAAAGAGCAGTGCATTGTCCACCCCAAAGATCAGGTAGCCTATGTAAGCAAAGACTCCCTGCACAATAGCCAAGAGCGGGATGCCGATAGCGTTGCTCTTGACGATGCTTATGGTTTCGTTAGAGACTGTCTTCTTATTGCGCTCTGTAAAGGGTAGTAGCTCCTCCACCGCTGCTTCAAAGTGGTCATAACCTCGTAGCATGAAGTAGAGGAGGAAGAGGATGATAAAAGCGTTGAGGAAGAATGAAGACATCCCCTGTAGTAGGACCTTTACGAGCGTGGTCGAGAAGCTCGTCAGCTTCTGTAAGTTTTCATTACTCCACAGCTCTATGCCAAAGCGATCCTCTACATCTTTGATCACCTCCTGCGCTTGCGTCGTCAACACATTCAGCGACTCTGGGTCAAAGGTGGAGAAGAGGTCGATCAGCATCAAGACGATCCCCATCAGTGGAATGAGGAAGAAAAAGATCGCCTCTACCGTCAGCAGCGAAGC
Organism: Porphyromonas vaginalis; assembly: GCF_958301595.1. NCBI lineage: Bacteria > Pseudomonadati > Bacteroidota > Bacteroidia > Bacteroidales > Porphyromonadaceae > Porphyromonas > Porphyromonas vaginalis. Next base: position 653,870 of record NZ_CATQJU010000001.1, read on the forward strand.
AGCCCAACTGCGACCCCAGCGCTTACGCTCGACGAGCCACTTCATCTGACCTCTCAGGAGGACGTAGATGGTTAAGGCACCCAGCACGCCACTCATATAGGGGAGCGCATGCTTGCCGATGATCAGCATCAGGATGAAAATCAGCGTGATCAGCGAGGTGCGAGGAGTCCAAAAGGAGACTCGATATACAGGCTCTCCATGCTTCGCACGACTCTGTGTCAGATCTTCGGGAGAGGTCTGATCACAAGACTGGGTCGCAGATGATGCCTTGGGGGAGTCGTTAGGGTCTTTGCTATTTGTTGTCATAGAGCTAAGAGTGAGTTTTGAGAGATATCCTATATAGAGCTATCAACTTTCACCCAAAGGTACGAAAAAAGAGATTAGAAGCTAGAGGCCGAGAGGTGTCTGCTATGGAAGAAAATGAGTACCTTAGCAGTCCCGTATGTATACTTGGTCGCAATCATCGTATGCCTTCCTCTGAAAACTCCTCTCCTACGATCGACGTCATGAAGCGTCTGGTCGCTCAGCAAAAGTCTTCTCGCCATCAGCATCACGAGCCGATGGCTGACGAGCTGTCTAGCTGCCCGATGACTCCTATGTATGATAAGGTAGTACACGATACGACTACCAGTCATCGTTCACACGACAAGGCTGCGACTGACCAACCCATCGCTAATAAGAAGGGAACCCTCGTCTCTAAGACGACCCCAACGTCTCAACCAACAGCTACGCGCCAACAGCCAACAGCCAGCACCAAACAACCAACAGCTAACAGCCAACAGCCAACGGCCAGCACCAAACAACCAACAGCCAACAGCCAACAGCCAACGGCCAAACAGCCAACAGCTAACAGCCAACAGACAACCGACAAACAGCCAACAGCTAACAGCCAACAGCCAACAGCCAAACAGACAACAGCTAAACAGACAACAGCTAACAGCCAACAGACAACCGACAAACAGCTAGAGGAAAAAATCTGGTGGATGAGTGCCTGGCGGTGGTTGCGTCGACTCCTAGACTTCCGCGAGGATAAGGCGGGCGATGTGGCAACCATCGAGTCGCTCAAGGGGGATGTGGAGTTTCGTGGTACCAAGCTCTGGATCCTCATTTGCGCTATCCTCGTAGCCTCGATAGGTCTGAATGTCAATTCGACGGCGGTCATCATCGGTGCAATGCTTATCTCCCCGCTGATGGGCCCAATCATCGGCTTCGGACTGGGCTTCGGCATTGCCGACCTAGATCTCGTACGTAAGTCGCTGCGCAACCTCGCCCTGACGACGCTCTTCAGTATCCTGACAGCTACGATCTACTTCCTCTTAACTCCGCTTGATCAGCCCGGCAGTGAGCTGCTGGGACGTACGGAGCCGTCGCTGTATGATGTATTGATTGCATTCTTTGGCGGTGCTGCGGGACTGATAGCAGGTAGTAGCAAGAGCAAGGGGCAGGTACTCCCCGGCGTGGCTATCGCTACGGCACTTATGCCACCGCTCTGTACAGCGGGCTTTGGGCTGGCTACGGGCAATTGGGCATTCTTCTTCGGTGCTATCTACCTTTACATCATCAACTCGGTCTTTATCGCCTTCGCCACCTTCGTGATGGTACGCATCATGCGCTTCCCGATGAAGGCAGTCGCCTCGGGCGATATGCGCAAGCGTAGCTATCGCTGGATCACGGTGATCGCCGTCTGCACACTGATACCGAGTATCTACTTAAGTATCCGTCTGGTGCGAGACTCCTATCAGGAGCAGCGTGCCAAGCAGTTTGTCGCAGACCACTTTGCTCCCCCAGCTCATCAAGTGATCCGTCAGTCTTTCATACGAGCGGATGGGGACAAGCGTGCCTACATAGACGTAGTCCTGATCGGCAAGCCTCTCTCGGCTCAGACGATAGACAGCATAGCTACCCTACTGCCTAGCTATGGGCTGTCTAACTTCGACCTACAGGTGCACCAGGGGATCGACAACGAGGCTCCTACGGACTACGAGCAGCTGGGCGGCGTCCTGCTGCGTGACCTCTACGAGCGGTCTGAGCGCACCGCCTCTGAGCAGCGTGCCGAGATCGACTCGCTGCGTCGTACGCTCCTGCGCTACGACTACTACAAGTCTCTAACGCACGACGTGAGCGATGAGGCGAAAGCGGTATTTACCGATATTAGCAAGGTGCGGCTCATGCCCTCGATGGAGTTTATCCAAGGACAAGACTCCGTCCTCCATATCCTCGTGACGACCCCATCGCATCGCATCTCCCCGGCCGAGCGTAACAAGCTCGAGCAGTGGCTACAGAGACGTACCAAAACGGATGCGCTCGAGCTGATCCTGACGAACTAACTAAGCAGAATAGAATACTAACTTTAATAGATAAGCGTCTTATGAATAAACTACAGACCTTGCTCCTAACCCTCTGTGCACTCCTCGTGTGCAGTGCTACAGCACGTGCCGACAAGGGCATGTGGGTACTCAGTGAGCTCAACGAGCAAAACGAAGCTCGCATGCGTGAGCTGGGCTTTAACCTATCCCTAGACCAGCTCTACAATCTAGACCAGCCATCGATAGCACGTGGCGTGGTCATCTTCGGCGGTGGTTGTACTGGTATCACCGTCTCCGACCAGGGACTACTCTTCACGAACCACCACTGCGGTTACGATGCCATCCAGAGCCAGAGTACCGTAGAGCATGACTACCTACGTGACGGCTTCGCCTCACAGTCTTTCCGTGAGGAGCTACCGATCCCAGGGCTCTCTGTCAAGTACCTGCGTGCGCAGATCGACGTGACGGCTCGCATCGAGCAGGCTGTCGCTGGCATCACCGATGAGGCTCAGCGTCAGGAGACAATCGACAAGGTCTCTGAGGAGATCGTCAAGGAGTACACGAAGTCTCCCTTTGACGCTGTCGAAGTAACCCCCTTCTACGCTGGTAACAAGTACTATGTCGTCATCTACGACGAGTTTAAGGACGTACGTCTTGTGATGACCCCACCGAGCAGCGTCGGTAAGTTTGGCGGTGACACGGACAACTGGATGTGGCCTCGTCACACGGGCGACTTTAGCGTCTTCCGCGTTTACGCTGATGCTAACAACCAGCCCGCTGAGTACGCTGCTAGCAACAAGCCTTACCGTCCTGTCTACTATACAAAAGTCTCTCTCCAGGGCTACCAGGAGCAGGACTACGCGATGACCATTGGCTTCCCAGGCTCTACCGATCGTTACCTCACCTCCTACGGTGTCATCGATCGCATCGAGAATGAGAACGCACCCCGCATCGAGGCACGTGGCGTCAAGCAGGAGATCTGGAAGCGCGCTATGGACGCTGACCAAGCTACCCGCATCAAGTACGCTAGTAAGTATGCACAGAGTGCGAACTACTGGAAGAACTCTATCGGTATGAACCGTGGTCTCGAGAAGCTCCACGTCGTAGACCGCAAGCGCGCCGAGGAGGAGGCATTCACTCAGTGGGTCGCTCAGACAGGCAAGCCTTACGGCAATATCCTACCCGACCTGAAGCGTGCTTACGAGGAGGCTGCTCCTTACAATCGTCAGCTCAACTATATAATCGAGACGATGCTGAGCGGTAGCGAGATCGTATGGCTCGGCTATCAAGCTATGGTAGCTGCAGGCTCTGGCGACAAGAAGGAGCTGAAAGACCTCTACAAGGATTACCTCCCCAACCTAGATCGTGAGGTACTCCCGGCTATGCTCGCCCTACTACGTACGAAGCTACCTGCTGACAATCTGCCCTTCATCTATCAGATCATCGACGAGCGCTTTGGCGGTGACTACAAGGCTTATGCTGAGGAGCTTTTTGCCAATAGCGTCGTACCTTATGAGGATAAGATGATGGCCGTACTGGCTATGGATCCGAACAAAGTCAAGGAGACTCTAGCCAACGACCCTGTACAGGAGCTCGTCCAGAGCGTACTGATGTACTACTCGACCTTGATCAATCAGTATATGGAGTACAACCACGCTATTGAGAAGGGTAAGCGTGAGCTCTTTGCAGCTATGAGCGAGTTCCAGCCTAACGCACTTCGTCCATCAGACGCTAACTTCACGATGCGTATGAGCTATGGTCGCATCCTCGGCTACGAGCCAGGTGATGGTGCGTGGTACTACCACTTCACGACGGAGCGTGGTGTCTTCCAGAAGCAGAACCCCAACAGCAGCGAGTTTGCCGTACAGCCTGAGATCCTCAAGCTGCTGAGCGATCCTGCCAACTTCGCACCTTACGGTGTGGGTAATCACCTCTTCACCTGCTTCCTCTCGGACAACGATATCACGGGTGGTAACTCAGGTAGCCCTGTCTTCGACAAGAATGGTAACCTGATCGGTCTAGCCTTCGATGGTAACTGGGAGGCTATGAGTGGCGACATCGAGTTTGAGCCTGACCTACAGCGCACTATCTCGGTAGATATCCGCTACGTCCTCTTCATGATCGACAAGTGGGCTAAGTGCCCCCGTCTGATCCAGGAGCTGACCTTCGCATAAGCGAGGAGAGGTTGTGATCGGAGTAATCGGAGGGATCAGAGTGATCGGAACAATCCGATCGTTACTCGTCACCTCCGGTTACTCCGATTTCATTTCGATTACTCTGACTATTTCGACCACACGCCTATATGCGCATAGACATTATCACCGTACTGCCTGAGATGATCGAGCCGTTTGTCTCGACCTCTATCGTGGGGCGAGCACAGCGTGAGGGCTTTGCCGAGGTACATATACATCAGCTCCGCGACTATGCGACCAATCGCTGGGGACGCATCGACGACTACCCCTACGGTGGCGCTGCCGGTATGCTCATGTCGATCGAGCCAATCGACCGCGTCATCACCGAGCTGCGTAGCCAGCGTGACTACGACGAGGTTATCTTCACGGCACCCGATGCGCCAGTACTCACGCAGGCGGTCGCCAATGAGCTGAGTCTCATGGAGAACATCATCATCCTCTGCGGTCACTACAAGGGGATCGACCATCGTATCCGTGAGCATCTCATCACGCGTGAGATCTCCATCGGGGACTATGTCTTGACAGGTGGTGAGCTAGCGGCAGCGATCATTGCCGATGCGACCATTCGGCTCATACCAGGCGTCCTAGGCGATGCGGATAGTGCGCTGAGCGACTCCTTTCAGGATGGCCTGCTCACACCGCCTATGTACACCCGCCCCGCTGAGTACAAGGGGTGGCGCGTACCTGAGATCCTCCTCAGCGGCCACGAAGCACGCATAGCGCAGTGGGAGCATGAGCAGGCGGTCGCCCGTACGCAAGCTCTCCGCCCCGACCTCTTAGGAGAGGAGAGCTAAGTTTTAGGGCCGAGGTCGCTTGTTTAGTCCAAAAATAAGTTGTATCTTTGCACAACGAAATACGGGATGTAGCTCAGTCCGGTTAGAGTGCGCGTCTGGGGGGCGTGAGGTCGCTGGTTCGAATCCAGTCATCCCGACCAAGGTCATCAAGACCTACTGCGAGAGCAGCTCATATAACATGGGCTGCTCTTGTTGCATTTAGGCGGTACGGGACGACGCATTATGAGACTGTTGACTTTTGCAACAGTCTCCTCTAATCTCTATCCTCTAGCCTCTAATCTCTATTTACATATCTTTACGGAGAAATTCGTCCGATTTCCTCCTTTCTCGAATATCCACGTGGAAAATCTCAAATCTCCACGTGGATATTTTTTATGGTTCATCCGAGATTCTGTGTGATGACCTGATCGTGGAGAGCAAAAAGTCTTAGTTGAAAGTAGTCCATATCTCTGTATCCGTAGGCAATCCTTTTGAGGACTTTGATCTTGTTATTGATTCCTTCGACCACCCCATTGGAAATGGGGTGATCATACCAATTTAGAATGCCCCATTGATAGAGCCGGATAGTTTTAGCTATTTGTTTGACATGCCTAACACCCGAATCGTCTGCTTGTTCGAGCCACTTCTTCAAAAACGACTCAGCCTTTTCTTTTGAGGTCTGCTGCCAGAATAGTCTAAGATCTTCTTTGAGGTAGTATGCTATAGCTAGAGGCTTGTTCATAGCCAGCACATTCTCTAACCTTGTGCGATGAAGCGCATCCATTACGTCTGCTCCATTTGCTAGAAGTAAATACCTAACTCCTTTGATAACCTTACGCTTATTGAGATCTGTCTCCTCTCTATATAGGTCTTTGCGAAGAGCATCGATCTTCTGATTCATCAACTTCATAATATGAAAGTGGTCTAAGACTATCTGAGCTTTCGGTTGATACGCCATCACTGCGCTTATATAGGCTGGGGAAAGATCGCAGCTGACTGCTTCAAGCGTTATCTTTCTACGTTTGAGCATTTCCCAAAAAGGGGTTAGGGCTTCTTTGTCTTTACCTGGATGACTATAAACAATCCGTCCCGTGTCGTGGTCTACGACAATGGTTTCGTAAATGTGTCCTTTTCTAACAGCAAATTCATCTATGCCGATGCGTTTGAGTCCTTTTAATTTGGGGCTTTTGTATCGCTTGTTTAGGTAGTCTTTATGGATGCTTTTGATTAGATCCCAGCCGACACCTAGATGGTTCGCAACAGCCTTAATCGTTCCCATTCTAAGTAAGTCAATGACATGCTGCGCAAATCTATAAGTATAGGACTTGCCTTTCAATACTCCAGGAATCTTTTGCCAGCCATCCCAATGGCAAGAGGTGCATTTATAGCGTTGGTTCGTCAGCTTGAGATAGCAACGGCGGGAGCCAATAGGTAAGGTTTGTATCTGTCGCATTCTTGTTCCATTTTTGAGCAAGGTGTAGGAGTGGCAATGGGGGCAATAACAAAGCGGACGTGTGGAGCGTACGTGTATGATTGTTTTGTTACCTTTGTACTCGCAACGAGTATTGACAACGTCTCGTACTCCAAAGCTGTGATATAGGAAGCTGGTTTCTATCATAAGTACTAACGAATAGTATTGGTTAACTTTTTCAAAGGTACTAAAGATAGAGCCAGCTTCTTTCTTAGCCCACGATCAGGTCATAACACAAAATCTCGGATGATCCTGAAAAGTATCCATATGATGACAAGAGTACGGACGGACAAGAAGACAGATAAGTCCAGCACCGAAACCACCTTCTATATTTCTAGCCTGACAGACGGAGCGGAGATCTTCAAATTAATACGTGAGCATTGGGCTGTGGAAAACAAGCTACACTATATGCTGGATATGCTTTTTAGAGAGGACTACTCTACCAAGAGAGCCCGCAACGCAGCTCAGAACATGAACATTATAAACAAGATAAACCTGACTATCATTCAACGGCTTAAAGACAAGCTCAAAGGCACATCAACGCTACGCCTGAGGAAAAAGCTTGCACGAATGACTCCAGAGGAAATCTTCGAAATGGAATTATAATGCGTCAGCCCTGGCAGATCTCTAACCTCTAGTGAGGTCTAATCTCTTTTTTCAGTACCTTTGTCGCGCGGTGGGCGTGCAGGCTCATCGCATGCAGCATGTCGTGCTGTGGCCCAGATGGTGGAATCGGTAGACACGAGGGACTTAAACTCCCTTGGCCAATTGCGGTCGTGCGGGTTCAAGTCCCGCTCTGGGTACCAGCCTCTCGGCGAGTCTCGTTTATGTGGGGAACGGCCCGTCTCGCTAGTTTTTAGTATCTTTGTGGAGAACGAAAAGAATTCATCATGGCTGCCAAAGACAAAAAAGTACTCTATATATCTCAAGAGATATTCCCCTATCTGCCTGAGAGTGACCTCGCACATGTCGCTCGTTACCTCCCTGAGCATATACAAAATGCTGGGCATGACGTGCGCATCTTTATGCCACGCTACGGACTGGTCAATGAGCGTCGTAATCAGCTCCACGAGGTGATCAGGCTATCGGGTATCAATGTCATCGTCGATGACTATGACCACCCGCTCGTCATCAAGGTTGCCTCCATACCCTCTACACGTATACAGGTTTACTTCATCGATAATCCTGATCTCTTCGGGCGTAAGAGTCTCTTTGGTCCAGCTTCGGAGGGTGCTCCTAGTGACAATGCGGATAGGAGTATCTTCTTCATTCGCGGGGTCTTTGAGGCGATTAAAAATCTTCGCTGGATACCTGATCTGATACATTGTCTGGGGTGGTTCTCAGCCTTGGCACCAGTCTACCTGAAGACAGCCTACAAGGACGATCCATACTTCGAGCGTGCCAAGGTGATCTTTTCGGTCGATGGCAATGAGGAGGAGGGGCTGATCGGTGACGATCTGATTAAGAAGCTCGAGTTTGACAAGATCACGGGCGATATGCTGGCGCCACTACAGGGGGAGGTGACGCCCGATGCGCTGCGACGTATGGCGATCCACTACTCTGATGGGGTGATCCTCGGGCAGGAAAAGGTCTCTCCTGAGCTGATCAAGTACCTACACTCCGAGCCTGACCACAAGGTGCTGGAGTACCCAGGTCCAGCGGCTGATCATGCGGAGGCTTATGTGGACTTTTACCGCAGCCTGACGGAGTAGGTGCTTACGTCTGCCCTATAGAGCAAAGCCCCTAGTGACGGTTGTCGTTGCTGGGGGCTTTGTTGCGTATACTCGTTTCGTGAGCGAGGAAGTGAGTGTCGGTACTTTCGTACCTAAAAAAGGCTAGTATCAGCGAAATAAGTCGTACCTTTGTGCTGTCCATGTGACGGTGCCGATCAAATTACAGTGGAGGTGCTGTGGCAGTTGCTAGTATTCCCCTATTTCTAGCGTTTGCTCATCAGCCCCCCTCGACTGTAGGAGATAGGGCATAGTCTTATGGTGTGCAAAAGTTTTTATGTAGGGGTCTATTGCTAGGAAGGTCTCGCTCAATCACCCTCTCAAGGAGTTGAGCCCTACGCCTTTTATTCATCCTAATTATGACAGACAAACCGAACAAAAGAATTATCGAAGAGGTAGTCGTACGCTTCTCAGGCGACTCGGGCGATGGTATGCAGCTCACGGGTTCCATCTTCTCTGATATGTCAGCGATGTATGGTAACTCGGTCTCGACGTTCCCCGACTATCCCGCTGAGATCCGTGCTCCTCAAGGTACACTGGGAGGCGTATCGGGCTTTCAGGTACGTATCGGACATGATCAGGTCCATACGCCTGGAGACTATGCGGACGTACTGGTGGCGATGAATGCCGCTGCCCTCAAGGTCAATGTAAAGAATCTGCGTCACGACTCGATCATCATCATCGATAGTGACTCCTGTGGAGAGAAGGATCTCAAGAAAGCTCTCTACCAGACAGATGATCCTATCAAAGAGCTAGGACTCAACCCAGATAGAGTACTCGCTTGCCCCATTAGCACGATGGTCCAGGAGGTGCTCAAGGATATAGATATGGACGCTAGAGGCAGACTAAGATGCAAGAACATGTTTGCCCTAGGTATCGTCTCTTGGCTATTCGACAGACCCCTCGAGCAGGCGGAGCACTTCATCAGCAAGAAGTTTGCTAAGAAGGAAGTCATCCGTCAGGCCAACATAGCAGCCCTCCACGGGGGATACTCTTATGCGGCTAATACCCATGCTTCGGTAGGCACTCCCTTTGTCATTGAGGGCGCACCACAGGAGGCTGGCGTATACCTAGATGTGACGGGCAATAAGGCTACCGCTTTCGGACTCATAGCTGGTGCTGAGCGTGCTGGACTCAAGCTCTTCCTGGGCTCTTATCCTATTACTCCCGCCACAGACATCCTACACTTCCTCGCTAAGTACAAGTCTCTCGATGTGATCACGATGCAGGCTGAGGATGAGATAGCTGGTATCTGTACAGCCATCGGAGCCTCTTACGCTGGTCGCCTAGGTGTCACCTCTACCTCAGGACCTGGTGTGGCGCTCAAGAGTGAGGCACTCAACCTCGCCGTCATCGCTGAGCTACCACTCGTACTCGTAGACGTACAGCGTGGTGGTCCCTCGACAGGTATGCCTACGAAGTCAGAGCAGACCGACCTCCTACAGGCTATGTATGGGCGCAATGGTGAGTCCCCAATGGTAGTGATCGCTCCTACCTCTCCCTCTAAGTGCTTTGACGCTGCTTACTATGCAGTCAAGATAGCCATAGAGCACATGACGCCCGTCGTCCTCCTCTCAGATGCTTATCTGGGTAATGGCTCGGTGGCATGGCGTATACCTGACTACGAGAAGTATCCCGAGATCAAGCCTCACTACGTAGATCAGTACAAGGGTGAGGACCCGTGGATGCCTTATATGCGCGACCCAGAGACGCTCGTACGCTACTGGTCTATACCAGGAGCTGGCTCACTGCCTTATCGTACAGGTGGTCTGGAAAAAGATAATAAGACTGGTGCTATCAGCACGGATGGTCCTAACCATAAGCTGATGGTTCTGCAGCGTCACAACAAGATACAGCACATTGCAGAGGTGATCCCACCGCTCACCGTAGAGGGTGATGTGGATGATGCTGAGTTGCTCATCGTCGGCTGGGGTAGTACCTATGGACACCTGAGTGATGCCTGCCAGGCTCTTCGCAAGAAGGGGCACAAGGTAGCACACACGCAGTTTACCTTTATCAATCCTATGCCTAAGAACACCGAGGAGATCCTACGCCGCTACCCACGTGTCGTCGTCGCTGAGCAGAACCTCGGTCAGATGGCCATGCTACTACGCAACAAGGTCTCTGATGCCAATATTTATCAGTACAATCAAGTGCAGGGACAACCCCTCAAGGTGGGCAACCTCGTCACTGCCTTCGAAGAGATACTCGCTGAGCAACTGTAAAAACCACAACTGCTATGATTGAAACAAATAGTAATCTAGAGAAGGGCACACTACGCTTTGCCCCCAAGGATTTCAAAAACGCATCACCCGTCAAGTGGTGCCCAGGTTGTGGCGACCACGGTGTCCTAGCTGCTGTCCATAAGGCGATGGCTGAGCTAGACATAGCTCCCGATGAGACGGTCGTCGTCTCAGGTATCGGCTGCTCCTCGCGACTACCTTATTATATGAGTACTTTCGGCTTCCACACCGTACATGGTCGTGGTGCTGCCGTTGCTACGGGCGTCAAGGTGGCTCGTCCAGACCTCACCGTATGGCTGATGTCTGGCGATGGCGATAGCCTCGCTATCGGTGGTAACCACTTCATCCATGCCGTACGACGCAATGTGGATATCAATGAAGTCCTCTTCAACAACCGCATCTACGGACTGACCAAGGGACAGTACTCGCCTACATCGCCTCGTGGACTCGTCACCAAGAGTTCGCCTTACGGCACTGTCGAGGATCCCTTCGAGCCAGCCGAGCTGGTCATGGGTGCTCGTGGCAACTTCTTCGCACGCTCACTCGACGTCGATCAGCCTACGCTCACCGCTTGCCTACTGGCAGGTGCTAAGCACAAGGGCTTTGCAGTCACAGAGGTACTGGTGAACTGTATGATCTTCAACAACGGTGCACACGCTGCTATCAGCGACCGAGCCGTACGTGCTGACAAGACGATCGTCCTGCAGCATGGCGAGAAGATGCTCTTCGGTGAGGACAAGCAGCGCGGTCTCGTGCTAGACGGCTTCAAGCTGCGTGCTGTGACGATCGGCGAGGATGGCTACACGCTCGACGATGTGCTGACACACGATGCGCACGAGCCTAATCCCTTCCTACACATGATGCTTGCCGCTATGAACGGTGCTGACGGGCTCCCCGTCGCTATGGGTGTCATACGTGATGTCGAGGGCCCGACCTACGACTGGGCTGTCCAAGATCAGATCGATCAGCAAAAGGCAAAGAACAAGGTACGCACACTCCGTGAGCTACTCATGACGGAGGATACTTGGGAGATCAAGTAAAGCAATCGTCTAAGCCTACTTCATCACCTGCGTAAGGTGACAAAATAGCGAGGGAGACTCAGCAGTGAGTCTCCCTCACTGTCTCTCTGGCCGTTGGCTCTTGGCTGTTGGCTAGGGTCACTAATGCTCCTAGTGGCACTAGCTCTCTAATCTCTAACTTCTAATCTCTACCCTCTAATCTCTAATTTCGTACCTTTGCGCTATAATCGAGAGAACTGTATGGATTACAATCACCACGACATAGAGCAGTCGGCTCAGCGCATCTGGCAGGATGCTGATATTTATCGGGTAGAGATAGACCGAGACAAGCCTTCGTACTACGTACTCGACATGTTTCCCTATCCCTCGGGAGCGGGACTACATGTGGGGCACCCGCTAGGCTACATTGCTTCTGACATTTACGCTCGCTATAAGCGTCTGCAGGGGTACAACGTGCTGCATCCGATGGGGTACGATGCCTTCGGCCTGCCAGCTGAGCAGTACGCTATCCAGACGAATCGCCACCCTGAGGAGACGACGCGGGTCAACATCGCTCGCTACCGTGAGCAGCTGGACAATATTGGCTTTGGCTTTGACTGGAGCCGTCAGGTGGTCACTTGCGATCCTGAGTATTACAAGTGGACGCAGTGGGCTTTCATACAGCTTTTCCACCATTACTACGACACGGCCACCGATCGTGCCGAGTCTATCGACAAGTTGGTCAAGCATCTCGAGGCGCATGGCACAGAGGGCTGTACCGCTTACAGCAGTACGCCACTGGAGCTAACGGCTGAGGAGTGGCAAGCAGCGAGCGAAGCGGAGCGGTCGGAGTGGCTGATGCACTACCGCTTGGCTTTCCTTGGGGAGAGTGTGGTCAACTGGTGTCCTGAGCTCGGTACCGTCCTCGCTAATGACGAGGTGAGCGACGGCGTGAGCGAGCGTGGTGGCTACCCAGTAGTGCAGCGCAAGATGAAGCAGTGGAGCCTCCGTGTCTCTGCTTATGCGGAGCGTCTGCTGGCGGGTCTGGATCAGCTCGACTGGAGCGATGCGCTCAAGGAGATGCAGCGCAACTGGATCGGTAAGTCGGTCGGAGCGTCGGTTACCTTTAAGGCTAGCACCGCTCGTGGTGAGCTGCCTATCGAGATCTTTACGACCCGTCCCGACACACTCTACGGAGTCACCTTCATGGTGCTAGCTCCCGAGAGTAGCCTGGTAGCAGACTTAACTACAGGAGAGCAACGTGAGGCTGTCGAGGCATACCTAGATCGTACGAAGCGCCGCACGGAGCGTGAGCGCCAGGCAGATCACTCGGTGACGGGTGTCTTCACGGGCTCCTACGCACAGCACCCGCTCACGGGTGAGCAGATCCCGATCTGGGTCAGCGACTATGTGCTAGCGGGCTATGGCACGGGCGCTATCATGGCGGTGCCAGCGCACGACTCGAGAGACTTTGCTTTCGCACGGCACTTTGACTTGCCGATACGTCAGGTTGTTTTGCCAAAGGGTGGCGAAGCGTCCGACCCGTCCACTTGGAGCGAAAGCCTCGACAGCAAAGAGGGCGAACTAATCAACTCGCCGCTCCTCAATGGCAAACCAGTCTCCGAGGCGATCGACTATATGTGTCACTACCTCGATGAACACGGTCTGGGCAAGAAGTGGATCAATTACCGTCTGCGTGATGCCATCTTCAGTCGTCAGCGCTACTGGGGCGAGCCGATACCTATATATTATAAGGAGGGCGTGCCGCACACGCTACCACTCGACAAGCTTCCACTGACCCTTCCCGAGGTGGACAAGTATCTCCCCACGGAGAGTGGTGAGCCTCCTCTCGGGCGTGCTAAGCATTGGTGTACTGAGGAGGGCTATCCCTACGAGCTCTGCACGATGCCAGGCTTCGCTGGGAGTAGTGCTTACTACCTACGCTATATGGATCCGCACAATAAGTCTGCATTGGTCTCGTCCGAAGCTAATAGCTACTGGCGCCAAGTGGATCTCTACATTGGCGGTACTGAGCATGCTACGGGTCACTTGATTTATAGCCGCTTCTGGAATAAGTTCCTCTATGACCTCGGGGTCGTCTGCGAGGATGAACCGTTTAAGCGCTTGGTCAACCAAGGAATGATCCAGGGACGCTCTAACTACGTCTACCGCATCAAGGGGACAAATCAGTTTGTAACCTACTCGCAGCGTGAGCAGTACGATGTGACGCAGATGCACGTGGACATACACTTAGTGCAGAACGACGTACTCGATCAGGAGGCGTTCCGTCAGTGGCGTGACGATCTCCACGACGCCACCTTCATCACTGAGGCGGACGGCAGTTATCTCTGTGGCTCTGCTGTGGAGAAGATGAGTAAGTCGATGTTTAACGTGATCAACCCTGACGAAATCATCGATCAGTATGGTGCCGATACGCTCAGGATGTACGAGATGTTTCTCGGACCTCTGGAGCAGAGCAAACCGTGGGATACAAATGGTATCGATGGGGTGTACCGCTTCCTCAAGCGTGTCTGGTCGCTCTACCACGACGGGGAGGGGCAGCTCGCTGTCTCAGCCGAGGCTCAGGCAAGCCGCGAGGAGCTCCGCACCATCCATAAGCTGATTCAGAAGATCACGCAAGACATCGAGCGACTCTCCTTCAACACCTCCGTTTCAGCCTTTATGATTGCTGTGGGCGAGCTACAGAAGGCGCAGACCACCTCGCTAGAGGTGCTACGCCCCTTGGTGATCCTCCTCTCGCCCTTTGCCCCCCATATCGCGGAGATGCTGTGGCAGGAGATGCGCGCTACATGCAGTAGCGAGACGCTCTCAGCCGAAAGCATCGTTACGGCCGCCTGGCCCCAGTGTGACGAGTCGCTCATCGCTGAGGACTCGGTACGCTATCCTGTCAGCTTCAATGGTAAGGTGCGCTTTAACCTTGAGCTCCCCGCCAGTCTCTCCAAGGAGCAGATCGAGGAGCAGGTGCTGGCGCATGCCGATACGATCAAGTGGATCGACGGCAAGCCCCTCAAGAAGGTGATCGTCGTGCCGGGGCGCATTGTCAACATTGTGTTGTAATGATAAAGTCTTCGGGTCCTGTCGTACTTGCGCGGGGCCAAGGGAAGACTATTCCATCTATCTCTAGAAAACAAATCATATAGTATGACTCAAGCTTTAGCAGTTCCCAATAGTAATCGAGCGAAAGCGTGGTACTTCGTCCACGACTTCTTTTTTATCGTACTCGGTGTCTGTCTCTATGTACTCGGCTGGGCGGGCTTCGTCCTCTCGCAGGAGATCGCTACGGGCGGACTAGCGGGTGTTACGACCATCATACAGATCGCTACAAATATCCCCGCCTTTATCCCTTATAACATCATCAACGTCGGGCTACTGATTGTTTCGATCATCTTCTTAGGATGGCGTTACTCCGTCAAGACCCTCATCGGGGTCATCCTGATGGGTATAGCCATTCCTATCGGTCAAGCTCTTTTTGGAGATCCTAATACAGAGGTGTACCACAATCTGAGCCACTGGCTCACAGACAACATACCTAATGTAGGGCCTCTGCTCAGAGAAGAGCGCTTTATGGCGGTTATCATCGGTGGTATCCTGTGCGGTAGTGGCCTCTTTCTGGTCTTCCACGTGAATGGCAGTACGGGTGGTACGGATGTCATTGTATCCCTCTTTAACAAGTACACAACGCTCTCACTGGGGCGCGCTATGATCCTGATCGATGCGACGATCGTGACCACCTCTTACTTTGTCAATGTATATATATCGGGCAAAGATCCACAGCTCGGTGCCGAGCTACTCACCTTCTCAATCGTGGAGGTAGTCTTCTGCGCTATGACGCTCGACTACTGGACCAATAGCAATAAGCACTCGATACAGCTCTTTATCTTCAGCAAGAAGTACAAAGAGATCAACGAGGCTATCACCCAGCGCCTGCACCGTGGCTGTACACTCGTGCATGCTGACGGAGGCTACTCGCAGGAGGAGATGCGTATCCTCATGGTAGTCACCCGCAAGGCTCAACTACAGAGCATCAATCGTATTATCAAGGAGATCGACCCCGATGCGTTCGTCTCGGAGGGGACTGTGCATGGGGTCTACGGACGAGGCTTTGACAATCTGAAGTAAAGTCAACGCCGAGGCGATATGCCCGCAACGAACGGACACAATAAAGCACTGCTCGCTCTATTAGGCTGTATGCTGGTAGGGGGAGTGGTGCTTTACTTATATACCCCCGAGAGCCTGCAGATACCGCGCTGCCCCTTCCTGCAGCTCACGGGGTGGCAATGCCCAGGCTGTGGCTCCATGCGAGGCATTCACGCATTGCTCCATGGCGACTTAGGACGGGTGCTACAGCTCAACGTCCTGCTCATCCCAGCTCTGATCTACTTTGTCCTCCTCGTGATGTTGGAGCTGACCCGTCCTCATAGTTTGCGAGCTGAGAGACTCTACCGCCGCTTCTCAGGCCGTACCGCCAGTTGGATCATCTTTGCGATCATCGTCGCATGGGGTATAGGTCGTAATCTGATCTAAGACAACTTTAGAGCTCTATGCGACGTCTTACGCTTCTTACCCTCGTCCTCTTACTCCTCCTACGCCCTTGTAACTGGACAGTGGCGCAGAGTAACTCATCAGATACACTAGCCCTTTCGCTAGATACGCTAGCTCCTTCGCCCGATCCCCTCAGCGTGCTACTCCCTGGAGCTCTCTTTGCGGCATATCCACTACATCATAGTGATGTAGCTATCCGTACGACTCGTCACTCACTCCTAGGTACTCGCTGGCGTAATCACTACGACGACCACATGCAGTTTGCCTCCTATGGACTACAACTGGCTATGCGCTGTGGTGGCGCCACGGGACGCTCTCGCACATGGGGTGAGATGCTGACAGCCGATGCTATAGGTGCCCTAGGAACCGCCACCATCGTCCTATCAGTCAAAAGTGGGGTACAGCGCATGCGTCCCGATGGATCTACGGCTAATAGCTTTCCCTCGGGACACACCGCGACAGCCTTCCTCGGAGCCGAGCTTTTTAACCTAGAGTATGGTGCCGACTACCCGCTGCTGTCTCATCTGCAGTACCTCTTTGCCACTTCTGTCGCATTCGGACGCATGGCCAATAACCGTCACTGGTACTCTGATGTCCTCTGGGGCGGACTCATAGGAGTTTCGATGGCACATGTGGGCTACCTCATGAGCGATCTCATCTTCGGGCGCTACACGCCAGCTGTAGGTCGAGAGATCCCAGACGACTACTTCTACCTATCACTCCTGTGCAGTCGCCACTTGTCGGGCGGTGCTGGCTGTGTCGGCGCGCAGCTTGGCTGGCAGACCGCTTCTCTCAACTATGCTGCAGAGCTCTCACTACGACCTGACAAGGAGCACCCCACACTCCATGGCGATCTCCTTGTGGGTGTGCCCCTCTACCAGTGGCGATACTTAGAGCTACGACACAGCTATGGCCTCGGTATCGGCTACGACAAGGCTGCGGGAGAGCAGAGCTATGCTCATCTGCAGGCAGGTCTCGAGGCCTATCCTCGACTACGCTATCTTGACAAGCTGGGACTCTTCCTCCGGCTCCACTGCGAGCCTTATCGTCAGAGCTACTTGACGCTAGGAGTCTCGCTACGTCATCGCTACTTGTGACCTGGAGGGGGAAGGTAACTCCTCCTCGCTGGCCCTTACGTGCAGCTCATGACAGAGCTATTATGATGCGTCAGCCCTGTCTGGACAAAATTAGACGCTGGCTCGTTGCAATAATTTAGAACTGATTACATATTGAGACGGCGCAATGTCGGGGAAAAGCGATCCCCACGTGGATATTTCGAAATCCCCACGTGGAGAATAAAAAATTCCTCGGAGGAATGAAATGAAACTTCGGAGGAATGAAATGAAACTTCGGAAGAAATGATTCGCCTCCACGTGGAAAAAGAAAAATATCCACGTGGAGATTTGAGATTCCCCACGTGGATATTCGAGAAAGGAGGGAATCGGACGAATTTCCCCGTAAAGATATGTAAATAGAGATTAGAGGTTAGAGATTAGAAGTTAGAGATTAGAAGCTAGAGATTAGAGATCCGATCACTCTGATAGCTCCGATGGTTCCGATAGCTAACAGCCAATAGCTAACAGCCAACAGCCAATCCATGGGTGGCACATTTATATATAGTGAACTCATCTATGCCTTGCTTGTCGCTATGTGTAGCTCATGACAGAGCGATTATGATGCGTCAGCCCCGAAGTGAAAGCGAAAAAAACTAGGCTATAAAACTCCCTATGAAGTTTTTTCCTACATTTGTAACCGTGTTGCACTTGACACTAGAATGTGCGGAAAAATAAATGCATATGAATAATTTGGTTTTTATTTTTTTTTTGCTGACTACAATGGTGATTACACATAGTATGACCACCTTTGCACAACAGAAATCTATAGAAATGCAACAAGTATCTGGCTCCGTATTGATGGCGACCAATCGCAGCCCAGTACCCTTTGCCAACGTCCACGCCATCACTCAGCGAGGTGAGCAGCTCGACACGCTCAGCCAGGTGAGCGACCACATTGGCCGCTTCATCTTCACCTTAGAGGAGGGGCGCGAGTACCGCTTCGTAGCCACCTTTATCGGGATGGAGTGCCAAGAGGTAACGATACTTCCCGAAGAGTACGGCACCGATCGGCCCGTAGTGATCCTGATGCAGGAGAGCACTACTGAGCTGGACGAAGTGCGGGTCGTAGCCGCCCGTCCACTCTTCAAGGTGGATATAGACCGCATAGCCTATAGTGTCAAGGACGACCCCTCGGCTCAGAGCTCTACCCTCCTCGATATGCTGCGCAAGGTGCCACTCGTGACCGTTGATGGGCAAGACAATATACAGGTCAAGGGTTCCTCATCCTTCAAAATCTATATGAACGGCAAGCCATCCAAGATGATGGATCAAGACCCCTCCACCGTGCTACGCTCCATCCCCGCCTCTCTGGTGCAGAACATCGAGGTGATCACCGACCCCGGCGTGAAGTACGATGCTGAGGGAGTAGGTGCCATCCTGAACATTGTGACCGAGAGCAAGGAAGAGATGGAGGGACTGGCAGGCTCTGTGACTGTAGGCACCCACTACACCAACAAGAAGGTAGGCGGCAATGGTAGCCTATCCTTGACTGGCAAGAAGGGGAAGTTTGGCTTCAGCGGCTCGTACAACTTCAACTACATGCCCCACACCACGCAGACCGTCCTAACCACCCGCACCTCCGACGTTGCGCTCAGCCATTCCGATGCCAGTACTGGCAACAACGCCAAGGTACACATGGGCAACCTATCCGCCTCGTACGACATTTCGCCCCGCGACCTCCTCTCGGCGAACCTCTCCCTGATGCGGGTCAACAGCCTATCCCTCTCCAAAGTTACCAGCCACGACTACGCTCCGCAGGACCTTACTATGGCTGCCCCCATCAGCACTACCACGTACGACTCCTCCACCAAGTCGCTCTACAGCACCATCGAGACCTCGGTGGACTACCAGCACTCCACCGATCTGCAGGGCGAGCTGCTCACCCTCTCCTACCGCTATGCTGGCAACCCCACAGAGGCTGATGAGCTAATGAGCATAAACTATCTCATACCCACTGAGCGACTACTCCAGCAACAAACTATCAACCGAGGCAACCTCCACGAACATACTGGACAAATCGACTACGTACGCCCCTTCGGGCAGATGCACACCCTCGAGACTGGTGTGAAGTACATCGCCCGCCTTGGCAATACAGATCCCACCTACCTATTTCGTGTAGGAAGTGAAGGCGAATGGAACTCAGGAGGAGCCTTCGACCAGAAGATTGCCTCAGCTGGAGCGATGCGATACCGTCAGCAGATCATCGGAGCCTATGCCTCTTATGCTCTTCATGTTGGAGTCTTTGGCTTCAAGACGGGCGTGCGTGGGGAGTATGGACTAAACAATATCTATTACCCAAACAATCCATCGGACAACTTCAAGAACCAGTTCCTCGACTGGGTGCCAGAGGTCAATCTCTCGTACAACTTCTCACCAACGCAACAGATCGGCTTCGCATATCGCTTTAATGTAGCACGTCCCAATATCATGCAACTTAATCCGACACGCAATCAAGGAAGTCCCTATGAGATCCAGTACGGGAATCCCAACTTGGAGAATGAGCATCGCCACTCGGGCACACTTTCCTTCAGCACCTTTAGCAATCGATTCATGCTACAAGCATCGCTCATCGGTCAACTATGCAACAATGCTATAGGCGTCTACAACTTCGCAGACCCCTCGAATCCTAAACTGATCCACTTCACTTGGGGCAATATCGGGCGCAACTGGAGCACCATCCTCACACTCTACAGTTCCTACATGCCTACCCTCTGGCTACGCATCATGGGAGGAGGGATGTATGGCTATCACTCCTTCGAGTCCTTTGGCAAGATCAACAGCACTGCGAACATCTATGCATGGAAGAATGGAGGCTGGGGCGGCCAGTTGTGGTTTCAGGCTATGTTCACACTCCCCAAGAGTTGGTCTGCCACCCTCTCAGGAGGCTACGTACAGCAAGGTGTAGCACTCAATATGGACAACTACAACCTCTGGTGGAACAACGTCAACATCAGCAAGAAATTCCTCAAGGATCTCCTCACCGTAGGTGCCTACGTGCAGAACCCCTTCACGCCTGTAATGAGACTAAACATACATGGGCATGGACCAGGCAATAACGTGACAACTATAGTCTCTCGCAGTAACTTCAGCGTCGGCATCAACCTAACCTACAACTTCGGTCAGATGAAACAGAACGTTTCGAAGGCTCGCCACACAATCGTCAATGACGACCTCAGTACAGGAAGCAACAACACGAATGGTCAAGGTGGCGGAATTACGGAAAGTGTTAAGTAAAGCTCAAAAGGAAGTAAAGACTTGCTACGACGTATATATGAAGCTTCGGAAGGATGACAACCGCACCCATTTCCTCGATGAACTCCGAGAGAAACTCAATAAGAGTATAGTGGAGAGTGACCTGAAAGGTGGCAAGTTCAAAAAGCGGTAAATCAAAAGGGAGATATTCCGGTATTTCGGAATACCACCCTTCATTCTTTCTTTGATAAGTACTTCCAACTTCTTGGCTAGATCATCGGATGTTGAAAGCAGTTCCTTATTACCCTAAACACTGCCCACAAACAGAAAAAAGGAGCAGTAAAACTTCAATGATAACAAAGAAGAGTTTAAGTTAAATCAAAGAAATTGTGCCTGTTAGCAATTCAATTATAGATAACTGCGTACTTATGTTGCTGACCTGGAATGTGCGAAGTTAGTCGTATGCGCTGTTAATCTGATTCTGTGTATCTTTGCGCAACTATTGGGACGTTTCGTCTAGACGATGTGCGCTCCCGTCTGCTAGGCTCCCCAAGTAGGGGGCTGACCTACTATTTCTAAATACATGTATGGATAGTCTGCGAGCTTTTCTCAACGAACTCTTCGTAATACCATCGGTGCCTCAATCGATTATTGTGATCTCACTAGTCTCTCTGGTGGGATTGCTCTTGGCTCGTATTCGTATAGCCCGTATTTCACTGGGGGTGACTTTTGTTTTCTTCGTCGGTATCCTGCTCTCTTACTGGGGTATCACGCTAGAGGCGAGGACGCTAGACTTTGCGATGAACTTTGGGCTGATCCTCTTTATCTACGCCCTCGGTCTTCAGGTGGGACCAGCTTTCTTCCCCTCACTCAAGAAGGGTGGCATACGGGACAACATCGACTCGCTCCTCATTGTGCTGGTCGACTTGGCATTCGTCGTGGGACTCTTTTTCGTCTCGGAGCTACCCATCAGTCAGTGGGTAGGCATCCTGTCGGGTGCTACGACCAATACACCTGCGCTAGCTGCGGCTCAGAGTAGCTTGCCAAGCGTCGGGACTGAGGGGCAAAGCATGCTGGCTGAGATGGCGCTGGCGTGTGCAATCACCTATCCCTTTGGTGTGGTGGGTGTCATACTAGCCCTCTATGTACTCGCCCCCTTAGCCAAGAAACGTGCCAAGGGGCAGTCTGATGATGAGGAGCATGCTGCTTTCTTTAGCGAGTACGAAGTGAAGAATATGGGGGTGGTCGGCAAGACTATCTCGGAGGTTTCACGGGTTGCTGAGACGCCTTTTGTGATCAGTCGTATATGGCGTGACGGTAAGGCGCTGTCTCCCGACTCCTCGACACAACTACTAGAGGGTGATCGCCTGCTGATCGTTTCGGACGAGCGGGAGGTGCCTCGGCTGGAGCTATTCTTTGGTAAGAAGGTGGAGAAGGATTGGAACCGCTCCGACATTGACTGGGATAGTGTGGATCAGAGTCTCGTATCGAGGCGACTCGTACTCACACGCAAGGAGTACAACGGCGTGCGCCTTAGTGCTTTGCACCTGCGCAATGACTACGGGGTCAATGTGACACGTATCGATCGTGCGGGCATCGAGCTGCTCACATCGCCCGATCTGCACCTGCAACTAGGAGACCGCATGACCGTGGTGGGGACCAAAGAGGCTACCGATGCTGTTGCAGCAAAGATTGGCAACGAGATCAAGGACTTGGATGCTCCCAACTTGTTGGGGCTTTTCATCGGCCTTTTCATCAGCGTTTTCGTTGGTATGATACCTTTCTATATCCCTGGTGTGAGCTTGCCTATACGACTGGGGCTGGCTGGTGGCGGTATCATCATCGGTATCCTCATGGGAGCCTTCGGGCCTCGTATGCATGTGACCACTTACATCACCAATAGTGCCAGTCTGCTGGTGCGACAGCTGGGACTGATCCTTTATCTGGGCTGTCTGGGACTCTCGTCGGGTGCTGGCTTCTTTGACATCCTCTTTAGCACACGTGGCTTGGTATGGCTCGGCTATGGTGCCTTGCTGACGGTGCTCCCGATCCTGCTGGTCGGCTGGTATATGCTACGTCGCAAGCGGGGTGACTACGCCATCATGTGTGGTGTGGTGTGTGGTAGCATGGCGAACCCGATGGCTCTGGAGGTGGTCGGCGACAGGCTGAAGGGCAGCAGACATACGGTCGCTTACGCCACGGTTTATCCGCTCGGCATGTTCGTCCGTATCATCACCG
Source organism: Porphyromonas vaginalis (assembly GCF_958301595.1). NCBI lineage: Bacteria > Pseudomonadati > Bacteroidota > Bacteroidia > Bacteroidales > Porphyromonadaceae > Porphyromonas > Porphyromonas vaginalis. The sequence goes on from NZ_CATQJU010000001.1 coordinate 676,691, forward strand.
CACAGCTACTCATCTTACTCTTTGTATAGCTTATGACAGACACTATAGATACCGCTGAGGCACTCTCGCCTGATCGCCACAAAGGTGAGACGGGGCTCTTGCGTACGGAGCATCTAGTGAAGCGCTACCGTAGTCGTACGGTGGTCAACGATGTCTCTATCGAGCTACGCCAAGGGGAGATCGTCGGACTGCTAGGCCCTAATGGTGCGGGCAAGACGACCACTTTCTATATGACGGTGGGACTAGTCGTACCTAATGGGGGTAAGATATTTCTCAATGAACAGGATATTACGAAGCTCCCGGTCTATCAGCGCGCCCGTCTCGGGATCGGCTATCTAGCGCAGGAGGCGTCGGTCTTTAGAAAGCTTTCGGTAGAGGACAATATCAAGGCGGTGCTAGAGATGACACCACTCACACCGGAGCAGCAGCACGAGAGACTGGAGACACTGCTCGATGAGTTTGGACTTCACAAGGTTCGCACCAATCAGGGTAATAGACTCTCGGGAGGTGAGCGTAGACGTGTCGAGATAGCTCGCTGCCTTGCTATCGACCCTAAGTTTATCATGCTCGACGAGCCCTTTGCAGGTGTCGACCCGATTGCTGTGCAGGACATACAGTCTATCGTAGCTAAGCTCAAGCAGCGCAACATCGGCATCCTGATCACCGATCACAATGTCAATGAGACGCTCAGCATCACTGATCGTGCCTATCTGCTCTTTGAAGGCAAGGTACTCTTTCAGGGTACGGCCGAGCAGCTCGCTGATAACGCTCTCGTGCGTGAGAAGTACCTCGGACGCGACTTCGTCTTGCGTCGCAAGAGCTTCGCTGATCTATAGCCTTTGGCCCTATTGTTGTGATGACAATAGGCACTGGTGACGCTCTATTGAATAGAAATAGTTATCTTTGCGGGTAGCAACACGGTCGACTAGCTTCTATCGGATAGGAGAGAGTCCTCATTGTTACACCTTTGCGTAATCAATTCACACAACACACACATATACGATATGGCAAATAAAAGAGAACGGCTCTTTGGGGATTTTCCCCCCGTAAGCAAAGAGCAGTGGCTGGAGAAAGTCACAGTCGATCTCAAGGGTGCCTCCTTTGACAAGCGGCTCGTATGGCGTACGCCTGAAGGCTTTAACCTACAGCCTATGTACAGACGCGAAGACATTGCTCAATATGCCTCACGTCTAGCACTACCTGGTGAATACCCCTACGTGCGATCGACGAAGCTAAACAATGAGTGGCTCGTACGCCAAGACATTAAGGTTAAGGATCCCGCCGAGGCGAATGCTAAGGCTCTAGATATACTCAATAAGGGAGTCACCTCCCTAGGGTTCAACATCTCTAAGACGATCCTCTCTGCCGAGACCCTAGAGACACTCCTGAAGGGAATAGACCTGACGGCCGTCGAGATCAATCTCTCAACCTGTATCTCCCGTACGGTCGAGCTGGCAGAACTCTTCGTTGCCTACGTGCAGAAGCATCAGATCGACGGTGCAGCCGTAAGAGGTGCTATCGAGTATAACCCCTTCAAGCGAGAGCTGGTGAAGGGCGTCGTCGACAACAAGCGCTACGACACGCTAGAGCAGCTCTACAACATTGCCAAGCCTATCCCACAGATGCGCCTTTACATCGTAGAGGCCTCGATGCTGAGCAACGCTGGCGCAGGTATCGTCAAGGAGCTCGCCTATGCACTCGCGTGGGGCGCTGAGGTGCTCGACCAAATGGTGGCTCGTGGTCACAAGGTCGAGGAGATCGCTCCGAGGATCAAGTTCCACTTCGGCATCAGCTCGAGTTACTTCATGGAGATGGCCAAGTTCCGTGCGGCACGCTGGCTATGGGCCGAGATTATCGGGGCGCATGGTGACCAGTACAAGGGCGATGTGGCTAAGATCTGCCAGCATGCTACCACTTCGCAGTGGAATATGACCATCTATGACGCTTATGTCAACCTGCTCCGCTCGCAGACGGAGACCATGTCGGCCGCACTGGGCGGTGTCGACTCGATCACGGTCCTGCCCTTCAACATTGCTTACGAGGAGAGTACCGACTTCTCCGAGCGTATCGCACGCAATCAGCAGCTCCTTCTGAGCGAGGAGAGCCACTTCGACAAGGTTGTCGACCCGGCTGCTGGTTCTTACTACATAGAGACGCTGACCAATGTGATCGCCGAGCAAGCTTGGCAGCTCTTTGGCGAGATCAGTGCTAGCGAGGGCGGGTTCGAGAGCTTTGTCACCACAGGCGCACTACAGCATGACCTCCAGGAGGCCAATACAGAGCGTCACGCAGCGGTCGCAAAGCGCAAGGAGACCCTACTAGGTACCAACGAATTCCCGAACTTCACAGAGACTGCTCACGAGAAGCTCGCGACGCCCGCTGTCATCACGACGGGGTGCGGTTGCTCTGCTGGAGAAAAGCAGGAGGGTCTACAGCCTCTCAACTTTGATCGTGGTGCTAATCAGTTTGAGGAGCTCCGCTTGACGACGGAGCGTGGCAAGCAGCCTGTCGTCTTCATGCTGACGATCGGTAATCTAGCCATGAGACTCGCTCGCTCACAGTTCTCGGGCAACTTCTTCGGCTGTGCCGGTTACAAGCTCATCGACAACCTCGGCTTTGAGACAGTCCAAGAGGGTATCGACGCAGCTGTCGCTGCTAAGGCAGACATCGTGGTGCTCTGCTCTAGTGACGATGAGTATGAGACTTACGCTCCTGAGGCATTCCGTCTACTCGACGGTAGAGCGCAGTTTGTCGTAGCGGGCAATCCCGCCTGTACGGAGCAACTGCAGGCTCTCGGCATCGAGCACTTTATCCATGTCCGTAGTAACGTGTTGGAGACTCTACAGCACTTCAACGAGCTCTTTGGACTAGCGTAGTAACCCTCTAAGAAACACACACAAATGACAAAGCCATTATATAAAGAGATTGACCTGAGTCACTCTCAGTTTGGACGCACCGATGCCGCTAAGTGGGGCAAGGAGCATGCTCTAGAGGCGAACTGGACTACGCCAGAGCAGATCAAAGTCAAGCCAGTCTACACGGCTGACGATATAGAGGAGCTAGAGCACCTCGACTACGTGTCGGGTCTGCCCCCCTTCCTTCGTGGCCCGTATAGCTTGATGTACCCGTTCCGTCCGTGGACCATACGTCAGTACGCTGGCTTCTCAACGGCTGAGGAGAGTAACGCCTTCTACCGTCGTAACCTAGCAAGTGGTCAGAAGGGACTATCAGTCGCTTTCGACCTCCCGACACACCGTGGTTACGATGCTGACCACCCACGTGTCGTGGGCGATGTGGGTAAGGCGGGCGTCTCTATCTGCTCGCTGGAGGATATGAAGGTGCTTTTCGATGGTATCCCGCTAGCCAAGATGTCTGTCTCCATGACGATGAATGGAGCCGTCTTGCCTGTCCTCGCTTTCTACATCAATGCTGGACTAGAGCAGGGTGCTAAGCTCGAGGAGATGGCTGGTACCATTCAGAACGATATCCTCAAGGAGTTCATGGTGCGCAACACTTATATCTATCCGCCTGAATTCTCGATGAAGATCATCGCCGACATCTTTGAGTACACCTCGCAGAAGATGCCTAAGTTCAACTCTATCTCCATCTCCGGCTACCACATGCAGGAGGCTGGTGCTACGGCCGACATCGAGATCGCCTTCACCATCGCCGACGGTATCGAGTACCTCCGCGCTGGTATCAACGCAGGCATCCCTGTGGACAAGTTTGCGCCACGTCTCTCCTTCTTCTGGGGTATCGGCGTCAACCACTTTATGGAGATCGCTAAGATGCGTGCCGCACGTATGCTCTGGGCTAAGGTGGTCAAGAGCTTTGGTGCTGAGAATCCTAAGTCGCTCATGCTCCGCACGCACTGCCAGACCTCTGGATGGTCGCTCACCGAGCAGGATCCCTACAACAACGTGGGGCGTACCTGTATCGAAGCTATGGCAGCAGCCCTCGGTCACACGCAGTCGCTACACACCAATGCACTCGATGAGGCGATCGCCTTGCCGACCGACTTCTCAGCTCGTATAGCTCGTAATACGCAGATCTACATCCAGAAGGAGACGCAGGTCTGCCGCTCTATCGATCCATGGGGTGGCTCCTATTATATAGAGACCCTCACGGACGAGATCGCTCACAGAGCTTGGGAGCATATCCAAGAGGTCGAGAAGATCGGTGGTATGGCCAAGGCTATCGAGACTGGTCTCCCCAAGATGCGTATCGAGGAGGCAGCCGCACGTACGCAGGCTCGTATCGACTCCAACCAGCAGGTGATCATCGGTATCAATAAGTACCGCCTAGAGCACGAGGATCCGATAGAGATCCTAGAGATCGACAACACCTCCGTACGTCAGAGCCAGGTAGCTCGTCTAGAGGACCTACGCGCTCATCGTGACGAGCAGGCTGTACAGGCTGCTCTCAAGGAGATCACCGAGTGTGTACGCACCAAGCAGGGCAACCTCCTCGAGCTGGCTGTCAAGGCAGCAGGTCTACGTGCCTCGCTAGGCGAAATATCCGATGCTTGTGAGGCAGTCGTCGGACGATACAGTGCAGTAATTAGAACGATCAGTGGCGTGTATTCAAAAGAGTCAGGACATGACAAGCAGCTGGAGTATGCCAAGCAGCTTGCCGAGGAATTTGCACAGCGTGAGGGGCGTCAGCCTCGTATCATGATAGCTAAGATGGGACAAGACGGTCACGACCGTGGTGCTAAGGTCGTAGCCACTGGCTATGCCGACTGCGGCTTTGACGTCGATATGGGTCCTCTCTTCCAGACTCCTGAGGAGAGTGCTCGTCAGGCTGTCGAGAACGACGTCAACATCCTTGGCGTCAGCTCACTGGCAGCAGGACACAAGACGCTCATCCCGCAGGTCATCGAGGAGCTACGCAAGCTCGGACGTCCTGATATCATCGTCACCGCTGGCGGTGTTATCCCAGCTCAGGACTACGACTTCCTCTACAAGGCAGGCGTGGCAGCTATCTTCGGCCCAGGCACACCTGTCGCCTACTCAGCTGCTAAGTGCCTCGAGATACTCCTCGGCAAGGAAGCGTAACGCGACGGATTATATCAATCCTGATTACTAACGATAGCCACGTGGGAAATGTCACATCCCCACGTGGCTATCGTTCATTCTCCACGTAGGGGAGAAATAAAACTTCGGAAGAATGAAATGAAACTTCGGAGAAGTTTTTCCTTTCCCACGTGGAAACTCCAAAACCTCCACGTGGAGATCGAGCTTCTCGTACGTGCGACGAGTACTGTCGGGACACACGAAAGTGACTAGTCGTTGAGGCATTGAGTTTATTTGAGACTGTTGCAAAAATCAACAGGCTCTATTTGTAGGGAGGCTCGCAGTATCCAAACCATAACAGTCTATATTTATGGAGGATAGGTCCTCGGACTCAAGTGCGAGAGAAGAAGACTTGGAAGAAATTTCAGCTCGAAGCAAAAAAAAGTGGGGCAAACGCTTGCAGTGTTCAGAAAAAGTTGTACCTTTGCATCACGGTTCAGGAAGGAAGTCGCTGGTGACTCGCCTGAATGAGGATTGACTTCGTAGCTCAGTTGGTAGAGCAACTGACTCTTAATCAGTGGGTCGAGGGTTCGAGCCCCTCCGAGGTCACAAGTGATACATCACTCTTATGAATAGCTCCTTGCAGTGCGCAGGGAGCTATTTTCATTTTGGGGATTTACGAAGTCGAGGCTAATCGGAGGAGAGGATAGCTCGCTGCTTTTTCTGTATCTTTGCGAGAGTTAGGGTTATACGACTAACTGTTTTCATCATGAGCTATACCAAACATCCTAATAAATATATCGGAGCGCATGTGAGCGCAGCTGGTGGCGTGGAGGAGGCTCCTCTGCGTGCTGGCGAACTGGGCGCGCGTGCCTTCGCATTCTTTCTCAAGAACCAGCGGCAGTGGAATGCTAAGCCCTACACCAAGGAGCAGATCGATGCTTTTATCGCCAACTGTGACCAGGTGGGCATACAGCGCGAGCATATCCTACCTCATGCGAGCTACCTATATAATATAGGTAATGCGGATGCTGCCAAGCGTCAGCGCAGTCGCCATGCGATGATCGATGAGATGCATCGCTGCGAGCAGTTGGGGCTGAGCTTGCTCAACTTCCACCCAGGGAGTCACCTCAAGGAGATCTCTGAGGAGCAGTGTATGGAGTACATAGCCGCTGAGATGAATGCTGTGCTGGCCGAGTCGGAGGGAGTTAAGCTGGTCTTGGAGAATGTGGCAGGTCAAGGGACCAACGTGGGCTACACCTTCGAGCAGCTCGCCTACATCATCTCGCTCGTTGAGGATACTAGCCGTGTGGGTGTCTGCATCGACACAGCGCACACGCTGGCGGCAGGCTATGAGATACGCACGGCCGATGGCTACACGGCTATGTGGCAAGCCTTCGACGATATCATCGGCTACGACAAGCTCTGCTCCATTCATCTGAATGATAGCAAGAAGGATTTGGGCACTCGTGTGGATCGTCATGAGTCTATTGGCAAGGGCTTTATGGGTACAGAGCTTTTCAAAATGCTGATGGACGACCCACATCTAGACAACATCCCGATCGTCCTAGAGACGCCCGTGCCTGAGCTCTGGGCGGAGGAGATCGCTTACCTCTATGCGCTCTAATACACTATGCTAACGAAGATCTATGCGGACACCCCCGACTACGCTGTGGTGCGTGAGGTGGTCCAATGCCTGGAGAGTGGCGGAGTGATTATCTACCCTACAGGTGTAGGCTATGCGCTTGGTTGCTCGGCGCTGAAGAAGCGTGCCGTGGAGCAGGTGTGCCAGATCAAAGGGGTAGACAGCAAGCGTCACACCTTGGCGATCATGTGCCAAGACCTAGGCGAGGTGGCTCAGTATGCTAAGCTGGGAGACGATACTTTTGCTCTGATGAAGTCGGGCGAGTACGAGCCTGCTACCTATATACTGCCTCCGACGACGACGCTCCCGACGCCTTTTCGCCAACGCAAGGAGGTGGGCGTGCAGCTCTGCAAGCATCCCGTGACACGCATCATACTGGAGGAGCTGGAGGAGCCGCTCCTGACGGGCTCGCTGCCAGACCTGCCAGAGGGATACGACACGAACTACCTGACCGACCCTGAGCTCATCGAGGAGTACTATGGGCATTTGGTGGACCTGATCATCGATGGAGGTGTGGCTCCTGGTGGTCATGGGGCGATCATCGACTGCACGGGCGATACACCACAACTGCTCCGAGAGGGAACTATCTAAAGCTATATAGCCACCACCATATATGTCTCATCCGCACCAGCAGCTCTCCACGCTTTTAGTTACCTTCCTGCTCCTTATCCTAGGAGCTGTGGGATGTGCCAAGCAATCTTCGCCAGAGGGAGGACCCTACGATATGACCCCGCCTCGTGTAGTGCGTTGCACGCCTGAGGAGGGTAGTACGCATGTTACGTCGCATCGTGTGCGCATCACTTTCGATGAGTACATACAACTTGAGCGAGGCGAGGATAAGGTGATCTATTCACCACCACAGCGCATTCCGCCGAAGGCTTTGGTCAATCAGAAGCAGCTGGTCATCACGTACCAAGATAGCCTCATCGCGAACACGACCTACACGATCAACTTCAATCGTGCTATCAAGGACTACAACGAGGGTAACTACATCGAGCAGTATGTCTACGCCTTTAGTACTGGCGATTATCTAGATACGATGCAGGTGGCGGGTCAAGTACTCGATGCCTACACGCTACAGCCGGTGCCGCGTATCCTAGCGGGTGTCTACGCGACGCCACTCCCTGTGGATACGCTAGACCGTCCGATGACCCGCATGACTTATACGGACGATCAGGGGCGCTTTACCCTAGAGAACGTACGAGACGGAGCTTACTACGCCATCGCGCTCATCGATATGGATCGTAGCTATAGCTACAACGCTCCGAACGAGAGCTTTGCGATCACGCCCGACAGCTTCCGCACCGAGGTGGTACACCGCTCGGCTCTCATGCCCGCCAAGGAAACAAAGGAGACAAAGGTGGACTCGCTTCGAAATACGGCCGACTCGTTGCAAAGTGTAGCCGACTCGCTGGGAGCGTCTGCAGATAGTTTGCTCTCTAAGGGGAACGAGCCTACAGCATCGGCAGACAGTACTGCGGCGGCGACAGACAGCGTCTCGCCTTACGTCTACCTGCCTAACGATCTGGTGCTCCTCTTGACACGTCCGAAGACGAATCTTATCCGTCTCGAGCGACTTACGAGACGTGACTCGATGTCGCTCATGGCGACTTTTACAGAGCCTATTGATACGCTGCCACAGCTTACGATCCTCTCGCCAGACTACCTGACGACCGCCACGAGCTACTATCCTGACCTCTCGACAGATCGTAAGAGTCTCGTCTACTGGCTCTCGCCTCACGACTCACTGGCAAGAGACTCCGTGGTGGTGGCATTTGCCTATCCTACGACTGACTCGATAGGTAGTCCGATCAATAAGCTCGACACGATGACGCTACAAGCACCTAGAGTGCAGGTTGCTAAGGCTAAAGCTAAGCCAAAGAAACAACCGAAGATAGCCACACCTCAGACGGCTAGCGACAGCCTCACTCAGGCGAGTGACTCCACCGCTCTAGCGGATCCAAAGAATGATCCGAGAGCTGTCACGCTCCTTTCGCTCGATGATATCAACAAAGAGACGTCCCGTGACTCCCTCTGGATTAGCTACGATGTGCCGATCCTGGGCATTGACACGACCTTGGTACAGCTCGCTAAGTTGGTCGATTCGGTACCACAGCCTATCTCCTGTCAGTTAAGACCTGACAGCATACGACGCTGTCGATGGCTGGTAGACTTTGCCAAAGAGCCTGGGACTACTTACCGACTCACCGTAGATACCGCTGCCATAACGGGACTCTATGGTGGTGTCAGTGCTCCGGCACAGAAGGATCTCAAGATCGCCTCTGCGGCCGAAGTGGGTTCTCTCGCAGTCACGCTCACAGGCTACCCCACGGAGAGTCCGCTCTACGTCTACCTACTCAGTAGTAAAGAGGAGGTGCTGGCGACTGCTCAGCCCGATAGTGCGGGCTTAGTCACCTTTACGGAGCTAGCTCCTGGAGCTTACTTCCTCAAGCTCTATGTGGACCTTAATGGCAATGGCGCTTGGGATGGTGGCGTCTACCCAGTGACTCCTCCTGAGCCTGTGCGCTATCTGCCTCAGACGGTGAATGTACAGGCGCGCTTTGCCACGGAGCAGAAGTGGGCATACGATGGTACGCCCCTAGCAGAGCAGCGCCCGAAAGAGCTGGAGGGAGATAAGCAAGCTGAGGGAGAAGGCAGTCGTGCTAACACAGGCACAGAAAAGCGCGATCTCAACGTCGAGTATGCGCAGCGTATGCGAGAGCGCTACGGCAAGCGCTGGAATCCGACAGATCGTGAGCGTAAGATCATGGGACTCCCCTCACGTGCCGAGGAGCGAGAGGCGCGAGCGCGTGGCGAAAATGTAGAGATAGGCGCTCCTCCTAAGGAACAGGAGAAGGGGCAAGACAACAAGCAGGGCAAGACTCAGACGCAGCCCTTCGGCACTGGAAGTGGCTCGCCTCTTCGTAACAATCCGACCACAACACGGCAGTCTGCCGGCAACCTACAAGGTCGCTCCCAGACGATCACTCGCTAAATACTGCTGTCCGGTAAAAGCTTTTTGAGGGGGGAATCGAGTAGATCTTCCTGCAGAAATGAGCTAACCTCTAACCTCTAATCTCTATTTACATATCTTTACGGGGGAATTCGTCCGATTCCCTTCTTTCTCGAATATCCACGTGGGGAATCTCAAATCTCCACGTGGATATTTTTTCTTTTCCACGTGGGGGCGAATCATTTCCTCCGAAGTTTCATTTGATTCCTCCGAAGTTTCATTTCATTCTTCCGAGGAATTTTTTATTCCCCACGTGGAGATTTTGAAATATCCACGTGGAAATCACTTTTCCCCGACACGGCGCCGTTTCGATGTGTAGTTGGATCTAAATTATTGTAGCAAGCCGCCATTGATGTGCCCTTTCAAACTTTTATCGGACAGCAATACTCACTAAAGGCTTTTATCTAGGAAATAGGGGGATCACTCCATCATCGCGTAGACCAACGTATGCTGGAGGGTGGGCAGTGCTGCGAGCAGCTGATCGGGTGTGAGCGGGTTGATGAGACGATCGTTAGGACGCGGTGCGAAGAGTAGCTGGCGACGCTGGCGCAAGACGCAGTAGCGACCGCTATTCGTCGGGATTTGCTCATCGAGCAGGTCGAAGACGATGCGTTGCTCATCGTGATAAAGCGCAGCGGGGAGGAGCGGATCCTCTTCTAGCACGCCCAGCTCAATAGCCCACGTTAGCAGCTCAGCGATGCGCAGTGGACGCAACATACCAAAGGGCGCGGACAGGTCAAAGGCTCCGTCGGCTGGCTCCTCTGCTGGAGGGATGGCTAGGACGCTTTGCGTCTCTCCCTCGGCATCTCTATAATAATAGTAGGTTCTTTCTCCAATCGTGCCTATGCTTCCGTCCTCAAGTGCTAAGCTCTCTCGGAGCGTGCGCCACTGAAGGTAACTATGCGTGACGGTAGGGTGTTGCTCGGCGAGTGCTGCCTGCCAACTTCGGTAGTGCTGCCAAGCTTCAATAGATGGGAGGTCTGAGGGTTTCGCCTCTGGCGTGGGGGTGCATCGCTTGCCATAGAGCGTGGCGTAGCCCATCTTGCGGTAAAACTGGTAGAGCCACTCCTCGGCCGGTATGAGGAAGGCGCAGAGACAACCCTCTCGCCACATCTGCTGGTGACTTGCTTGCATGAGGTGCTGTACGAGTCCTTTGCCCCGCTGGTCACTCGCGGTGGCTGCGCCTGAGATGTAACCAGCGCGCCAGCACTGGTCACGGTAGCGCATCAGGTAGGGGAGGTACTGCACATGACTGAGTGCTTGGCTCTGGTCTAGAGCGGTGAGCAGATGGGTGCGACGTGGGTCAAAGGTAGTACGACTATAGAGCGCGATAAAGTCCTCGCTATCCCCAAAGGTGGTGCGCCAGATCTCCTCGTAGAGTCGTTGCGTCTCTGCCTTTAGTCTCATGGTTAGGACTCCAGCTCACCAGCCCACTCTGGGCGACGCCACACGCAGGTGTGCTTCACGAGGCGTACTTCAGGACGATAAGACTCTTTTGCCTTACGCAAGCCGGGCAGCCCGAGGTCTTCCTCCCGATTGACATAAGTGTACTGCTCAGGGATGCTGCGAGCGAACTCACGATTGATGATCGTATAGGCGCCGTCGATGTCGGTGCGCGCCTTCTCGATATGCACGTCAAAGGTGTCCTCCGTGATGGGCGATCCCAGTGTAAAGGCAACGATCTCGCCGCCGATCTCGATCATACCGCCACGCATCTCCAGCGCCTCGTAGTTGTCGAGGAATCGCTGTATGACCTTTCGCTCCACATGCAGACTAGGGTCAGGCTCGCCCGTCGCTTCGGCATGCGCCAGCCACTCATCGGCAAAGTGTGCGACACGCTCCAGATCGTCTGTGGTGATGGGCAGGTAGCGGTAGTCGGGGTAGGTAGCTTCGAAGCGGTTGATGTGATTGCGCTTCGACTGAAGCTTCTTGCCATTGAGCCGTGCGAGCTTGTCTCTGAGATAGACGTAGTCGATGTAGTCATCGTCTTGGATATGGACAAATTCATCGGGAAAGAGCTTCTCCAGTCGCTCCTTGCAACTCGAAGTCACGCCCATGAAGACGAGTGGATAAGCTTCCCGCTCGGAGATCTCCATGAGCTCCTTGATGGTCATCGTCCACGAGTTGTCGTCACGACAGAAGGGGCAGAGGTATACGGGGTGGTCTCGGCGTGGGGAGCGAAAGCGGATCACCAGCGTCTGTGTGCCACCGATAGCCCACGAAGTCTCGTACTGCACCGCCCAGCCATAAAGGTTGGCAAAGGAGATATCGCAGATAGGCTCTGCAGCATAATATATATAAGGAAAGACTGTGGAGCGGTCGGCTACATCAATCTGTCTAAAAGGGGTCATAATCTATCTCTTAGAGGCTCAGAAACTCCTGAGCACGTCGTCTGATCGTCTCATACATCGACTGAAGCCCGTTGCTCCGTGTCGGTGAGAGGTGTGACTGGAGTCCCAGTCGGTCAATGAAGTAGAGAGGTGTCTCTACGATAGCCTGCGCAGGCTGATCATTGTAGCAGTAGAGGAGCATAGCGGCAATGCCCTTGGTGATGAGCGCATCGCTATCTGCCTTGAGGTGTAGCGTGCCGTCTTCCTGTGGAGCAATGATGATCCACACCCGGCTCTGACAGCCGTCGATGAGATTTTCGCTCGTATGCTCCGCATCATCGACAGGCTCCAACTGGTCGCCCAGATCGATGATCATTTGGTAGCGATCCATCCAGTCGTCTACCAGTTCAAACTGTGAGATGAGCTCCTCTTGTCGTTCGTCTATAGTCATAAGTTGATAAGTCTAATCAGTGAGCATCTAGATCTTTGAGCACCGCCATGACGGTATGCCCGACAGCTCCCAGCGTCTCTGCCGAGATGTTGCTCATGTTATCTTGTAGTGTGTGCCAATAGGGGGCAAAGCCCTCGTCGCTCCGTGGATCGTAATTGACAATATCAATGCAGGGGATGCCGAGATTGCGAATCACGGGCACATGGTCGTCGGTCAAGCCCCCACCGTCAGCTTGGTAAAAGTAGGATCCGTAGCCTAGTTCGACCGCTTTGCTCCACACTTTCGTAAGTAGCTGCGGTGCGTAGCTCTTGGAGAAGTACTCCCAGTAGAAGGTCGCATCACGTCCGCCTACCATATCTAGCAGGATGCCGCCCATCGCTTGGTAGTCAGCCACGTGCGGATTCTTGCTCCAGTAGGTAGAGCCTAGACACCAGCTCTCCTCGTCTGAGTAAGCACCGTAGTCCTCTCCATCGAAGAGCACGATGTCCACGCCGATCGTCTGAGGCGGCGCGACACTGCCTAGTAGCCGAGCCACCTCAAGTAGGACGCCTACGCCACTAGCTCCATCGTCTGCGCCAAGGATTGGCTGCGTATGGTTGGCAGCATTAGGATCTTTGTCGGCCCAGGGACGTGTATCCCAGTGCGCCATGAGGAGGATGCGTTGCGAGGCAGAGGGGTTGTACGAAGCGATCAGATTGGTCAGCGGAAGCTTCGTCCCATCATGTGCTGTCGCCTCAAAGCTTTGCTCCACAACCGTGGCACCGTACTGTGTCAGCTGCTCTTTCATCCACGCAAGACAAGCGGTATGTCCCGGAGATCCTGGGACTCGAGTCCCGAAGGCGACCTGCTTGGCCACAAAGTTGTACGCACTATCCGCCTCAAATGGCGTAGCCACGCGGGGCGTCTCCTGCTCCTCCTGATTCGTTTGCTGGCTCTGCTGGTCCTTATTGCAAGAAAGCAGCAATAGGCCGAAAAGTAGCGGTAAGATATATTGTGTGATACGTATCATAAGAATTAAAAGCTAAGTGGGTCAATGCTCGATCCCAGTGCGAGATAAGACTCCGTCCTGGTAATAGTGCTTGACCTCTGCAAAGTTAGTGACAAGCTGACAATGTGGGAGCAACTCCTCGCAGTATTGTCGTCCCGTGAGGACCAGTTCGCACACTTCGGGGCGCTGCTTGATGGCATCGATGAGATCTTCTACTTTGAGTAACCCCAAGCCGACAGCCATAGAGACCTCGTCCCAAATGACTAGATCGTACAGTCCCGAGCACATCTGCTCGACAGCTCGTGCCAGCCCTTGCTCGGCAGCCTGCACGTCCTGAGGACTAGCCGCGTGATCTATCAGGCAGCCCGTGCCGCCATACATCGATCCATACAGCTCGATGGTGCACTCCTCACGCTTCGTATGCTGCTCCAGAAAGAGCACATCACCGTAGCGCATCGTCTTGATGAACTGCCCAATGTAGACCCGCCCACCATGACCGAGCGTGCGCATGGTCAGTCCCATGGCTGCGGTACTCTTACCTTTGCCCGTACCGTAATAGTAGTGGACGAAGCCTCGCTCCCACATGCTCATTAGCGATTGACAGGCTCATAGTGAAAGCCTCCTCCGTCCTGCTGCTTAGCAGACGAAGAGCTTCCACTGTCTCTCAGCTGGCTAGCCGCTTGACTGCTACTCTTTTTGTGGAGCGACTTGAGCTGTACCTTAGGTCCTTGCGACATAACACCAGGACCGCTATAGTATTGACGTGCCTCGGGGAGGAACTCCTGGATGGCTCGTATGCGGTTCTGATCACTCGGGTGAGTGCTGAGGAACTCAGGTGTCTTCTGTCCCTGCTGTGCCATCTTCTGCCAGAGCGTCACGGCTGCTGCAGGATCGTAGCCCGCCATAGCCATGAAGACCATGCCGATCTTGTCCGCCTCATACTCCTGCTTGCGACCATAAGGAAGCGAGACCAAGAGCTGCGAACCGATCGGATAAACCTGCTGCAGGATGCCCCCGAGCGCTGCACTCTTCGAGCCGACCATCCCTGTCAAGACCTGTCCGCCTAGCTGCGTAAGCATCTCACGGCTAATGCGCTCATTGGCATGCTTAGCCACAGCGTGAGAGACCTCGTGCGCTATGACTGCTGCTAGCTCGTCATCGGTAGGACGCGTCGCTTGAAGCAATCCACTGTAGACGACGATCTTACCACCAGGCATACAGAAGGCATTGACCTGACGATCACGGACGAAGTTAAACTCCCACTGTGTCGCTTGCGCTATCTGGTCGTATCCGTTGTTGCGTAGATAGTTGTCGGTAGCCTGTGCTATGCGCTTCGCCACACGGAGCGTCTGCTGTCCTTGGGGCGAGTTGTTGTCCACGTTCGCCTTGCGAATAAACTGATTATATTGTTGTGCGCTGGCCGCCGATATCTCAGCGTCCGACACAAGATTGAGCTGCTGTCGTCCGGTGATCGGCACGACGCCACACCCGGCTAGTAAGAGCGTCAGGGTGAGTGCTGTAAACCATCTTGCTATCTGTGTCATCTTCGTAATATGTTGATTGAGTCTATGAGACGTAGTCTCTACTACTGCAAAGATACTCTTTTCGCGGTAGCTGTGCCATAGACCCAGGGAATCAAGAATCATCTCTAAGGAGTAAAAGGTGACGCTGTATTGCTTGTCGTCTGTGGCAGTTGTTAAGTACTCCTTAATAACTGAATCGCGCACCAACTCTCTATCTTTCAGTATGTTTGATATATGCATACTGATGTTAGGGATAGAGGTGTCAAAAAGCTCTGCGAGCTGGCTTTGATTCATCCAGACGCTACCATCTCGGGCATAGAGCGTGACCTTAGCTCGCCCGTCCTCGCTGTTGTATATGATGATGCGTTGCTCATCTCGAGGAGCATCTGGAGAGTCTTCCTCGGGAGCTGAGGGGTGAGGTTCGTTAGTCGTAGTCATATCGTGACGTGGATTAGTAAGTGAGATGGCTTGAATAGCTTCAAGCAGTATAGCAAAAGCGTACTCAAAGGTAATCAAAACAGTCAAGCAGAGCAACTATACAAGACGAATGTATGACAGCACTCCCCCCTGACTAAAGCTTATCGTGGGGATTTCGAACACTCCACGTGGATATCAGTTTTTGACCTTTACGCCTCGTTTTTCTTCTTCGCTAAGCTTAGCTGGAGTCTAGCTGTTGACAAACTATTGCATTTTCAGATTTAAGTGTTTATCTTTGTCCTCAAACGAAACGTATTGTGACGCAAGAGGATCGTTCTCTAGTCGCCGAAGAGAAGAAATTGCGGCTCGTTCGTACAGACTGACTATCACTTAAACACCAATAAACTATGAAACTAATCAAGCAGTATGTGGATCGTCTCTTGCAGTACATCGACAGTGGACGATTCTTCCGGAGTCCTATCAAGGTGTTTTACATCTTAATCGGGGTCTCTACCTTCCTCCCGGTGTTCCTACCTATCGTACTCCTGTTCATCCCTCCGGTTAATGACTTTATCGACTCTCTGGGGGGATGGGCCACTATCGTGAGTTACCTTGGGGTACTTGTCCTTATCGTCTACTTCTTGGCTCTGGGCTTCTTCGGCTTTTTCTATTGGCGTAATAGGCAGCGTGATCTCTATGCCACAGTTAGGGTCGGAGACAAGATCAAGGCCATCCCCGTATGTGCTCACATCGTCAGATGCCTGGGGGAGTGGAATGGTATATACCTCTTTGTCTCAACTATGGGAGCCTATCTTATCCTCTATGTCCTTGCACTCATTTCCGGTGGAGGAGACTTTGTAGGTTTCTTGATCATTCTCTTCGGAGGTCTACTCGCAATCCCTCTATTGTGCTTGATCCTCTTCCTGATCAGCTATCCGATCATACTGTCTGCTCACGCTATCTCAGAGCGACTACTGATCAGAGCCCTCGTGGCCAACAATGTATCAGACCTTGGCGACATACACCGCGCAGCAGTGATGCCAGAGGCTGAGGAGTCACTGGCTAGTGGCACCCAAAAACAAGAAGAGCCGATTGTATCTTCTGTTGTCACAGGGTCAGCTACAGAGAGTACCTCCACCACTAACGAGGAGTAGATATGACTAGGCTAAACTTAGTAAATGTGAGGAGGTGTCCTACTTGTGGACACCTCGTCCCTAATAGCTATAAGACCTGCCCTTACTGTAGCAATGCTGAGGTCAAGCTACCGACGGCTTCCAGCTCACAGCCTCAGCCCACTCCTTCCGAGGCTCCTCGTCAGAAGAAGCCTATGTCTCCACAGGCTAAGAAGAGACTACGGAATGGTCTTATCATCGGGGGCTCAGTCGTTGCAGCTCTAGTTATAGGTCTTTTCGTGTGGAACACTGTGTCTGAGGCGAGAATCCTCAAGAAGAGTATCTTGGAGCCACTGACACAGCAGCAACTAGAGGCAAAGCGGGAGAGCTGCCCACAGCTCCTTCAGTACAGGAGCCTCTTCAATGAGATACGCGATAAGGTCGTCGGCACGCCAGAGGAGGATACCTATCGCTCCATCACCTACGAGCAGATGATCGACTACCTAGACTACATCAATAGCCAAGAGGAGAAGCAAAAGCTCCAAGGTGAAGCCCGAACTGAATACGTGGACTATAGTAAGGAGTACGAGACAAAGTTTGGGACACTCTCGCAGGAGTGGACTGAGTTTTACAAAAAGCATGACCCGAGTGCTTACATCCAGCTCACCTTCCATACGACGTATCAAAGAGATGACGACTCTTACTATACCATGTATCATCCAGCTTTTTGGGTGGATATAGCCTATCCCAATGGTGCGATAGAGGATTGTGAGGTCTACTTCGGACTATGGAGTGAGGAGAATGAACAGTGGAACTATGGATCCACAGGCACTTGGCAGCTAGAGAGACTGAAGAATTGCACACGGTCTAATTCTACTTATTGGACTTACGTCTCTAGTGATGAGCCTGACATCTATGATCGATACACGATCAAGTATGAGGTGAAAAACGTGACGCTACGAGACGGTTCGTTCATATCATCGACCGATGTACAGAACATCCCCTCCGAGATGTTGCGATACTTAGAGGATTCTACACAGGAGAATAAGGATGCGGCCATCAAAGCTCTTGTTGACTCCGAGTACGAGACTGAAGAGGAGTATGTCGCCTCATACCTCGACAAGTCCTATGAGAAGAAAGACGAGCTGTGCTACAAGCTCCTAGCAATCGTCAATGAGGATGACCAGTAAACCTTGATCTCATGATGCTGTCCCAGTGACAGTATCTCAATGGAGACTGTTGCAAAAGTCAACAGTCTCACAATCTTGCAAGCAAGATTGTCCAGACTTTGCAGAAAGGATGAAGCGCAAGGCGCTGAGTGTGAGGTCTGAAGGGAGCATACATCCGTATGTGACCGAAGCCGAATCCCGAAAGCAACACAGCGATTCGCCTTTATGCAACAGTCTCCAATGGGTAGTAGACGACACTTCGCCTGCTCCTTGAGACGAAAACCGCAGCCCCCTTACCACCACGTATGGTGAGGGGGCTGCTTGCGTATTTGGAGAAGCCCTCAGTCTCTAGGCCTACTATACGTTACCAGTCTTCATCCACCCATAGTACTGCTTCGTCTACCATTGCTACTACGGCTTATTCGTCTGCTGCTACTGCTACATCATCTCCTAGTGCGTTTGTTACGGCTTTTGATGTTTCTGCCACTGCTCTTGCTGCTTCCGCTTCGGCTTCCTCAGCAGCTTCTGTAGCTTTGTAGAGCTCGATAGCTCTTAGCCTGGACTTTTTGCATCGCCCTTTAAGTCCCTTGGGAAAGGTGTCGTGACCCTTTAGGTCCACATAGCCGTGATACTCCTTACTGCCTTCTCCAGGGATGAAGATGGCCTGCCTTTGTAGAAAACTAAGCTCGCCATACTCTACCAAGACTACAGGGATCACACCATTAGAGAGGTCTATTTCTTTTGGCCAGAGATAGATGCTAGCTTGATCATACTCTGCTGGGATGATTATCTTGCCGTTGGCATCTTTCACGCCCCAGAGGTATAGCTCAGCCGTCTCTGTGCCATACATCTTACCCGTGTAGAGCGTGTGCGTGAAGGTCTGAGCTTGGCCAGCGATGGTGCGCTTTGTGATCCGCTCCATCTCGCTGTCACTCACATCTTTGACCTTCTTCCCTTCGGCGTTATAGACTTTGTATCCTGACTCACCCTTAGGAATGTAGAGCTTACCATCAATGAACTTCTCGATATAAGCTGGATTGGCAAAAGGTCCCATACCGATACTAGTATAGGGGACATAGGGACCATCGCCATAAGCACCCTGAAAGACCTTGCGTCCCTCCTTGTCTAGGACGAAAAAGTGATCATTATACTCGTTTATGACAACCACCAGCCCCTCAGAAAACTCGCCTGGTATCTCTATCTCCGGACGATGTCGGATCACTTCACACCCTGTGGTGTCGATGAAGCCATAGCCTGAGTCATAAGAAATCCGCACAGAGGCTAGCCCCTCATGAAAGGGATTGGCCCAATCATACTGACACGGTATCACCTCCCGACCCGTCTTGTCGATGTAGCCCCACTTGCCATTCTTACAGACAGCTGCATACCCCTCGCTAAAGAGGCTTAGATCGTCATACTTCTGGATGGCTTCAATAAACTCAGGAGTTAGCTGGACAAAGTTTTCGTTTATCTCGCCCTCCACACCAGTCGTGTCGCTTTGCTCGATGCCTGCTAGGTCCAAATCGCTTGAGGGTGACTCCTTAGCACAACCTTTAGACAGAGTACGGATGAGGACGCAACACAACCCCACGACAACGACAGCTGCCGCGATGATGATCGTCCACATCTTTCGCTTGGGATTGTTCGTACTTTGACCCATAGGGTTGCCACACTGTGGGCAGGTCGCCGAGCCAGCTGGGACTGAGGCTCCGCACTTGGTACAGTTCTTAAAAGCCATGATGCGATAATGTTTTTGCGTCAGACATTGCTACATAACAGGCAAGACACCCAGCACTAAGTCTCCTATCCAGATCGCTCATCGCCAGGAGTCATACCCTCAGTGCAAAGGTAATCTTTTATCGCAAAGGCGTAATCAAACTCAAAGGTAATCAAAACAGTCAAGCAGAGCAACTATACAAGGCTCAGCTTTGGTTGGGAAAACCCAACGCTGGCTCATTGCAATAATTTAGATCCGGCTACATATCGAAATGGGGCTGTGTCGGTGAAAAGTGATTTCCACGTGGATATTTCAAAATCTCCACGTGGAGAATTTTTATTTCCCAGGTAGGAAATAAAAAATTCCTCGGAGGAATCAAATGAAACTTCGGAAGAAATGAATCACGCCCACGTGGAAAATAAAAAAGGATCATCCGAGATTTTGTGTTATGACCTGATCGTGGGCTAAGAAAGAAGCTGGCTCTATCTTTAGTACCTTTGAAAAAGTTAACCAATACTATTCGTTAGTACTTATGATAGAAACCAGCTTCCTATATCACAGCTTTGGAGTACGAGACGTTGTCAATACTCGTTGCGAGTACAAAGGTAACAAAACAATCATACACGTACGCTCCACACGTCCGCTTTGTTATTGCCCCCATTGCCACTCCTACACCTTGCTCAAAAATGGAACAAGAATGCGACAGATACAAACCTTACCTATTGGCTCCCGCCGTTGCTATCTCAAGCTGACGAACCAACGCTATAAATGCACCTCTTGCCATTGGGATGGCTGGCAAAAGATTCCTGGAGTATTGAAAGGCAAGTCCTATACTTATAGATTTGCGCAGCATGTCATTGACTTACTTAGAATGGGAACGATTAAGGCTGTTGCGAACCATCTAGGTGTCGGCTGGGATCTAATCAAAAGCATCCATAAAGACTACCTAAACAAGCGATACAAAAGCCCCAAATTAAAAGGACTCAAACGCATCGGCATAGATGAATTTGCTGTTAGAAAAGGACACATTTACGAAACCATTGTCGTAGACCACGACACGGGACGGATTGTTTATAGTCATCCAGGTAAAGACAAAGAAGCCCTAACCCCTTTTTGGGAAATGCTCAAACGTAGAAAGATAACGCTTGAAGCAGTCAGCTGCGATCTTTCCCCAGCCTATATAAGCGCAGTGATGGCGTATCAACCGAAAGCTCAGATAGTCTTAGACCACTTTCATATTATGAAGTTGATGAATCAGAAGATCGATGCTCTTCGCAAAGACCTATATAGAGAGGAGACAGATCTCAATAAGCGTAAGGTTATCAAAGGAGTTAGGTATTTACTTCTAGCAAATGGAGCAGACGTAATGGATGCGCTTCATCGCACAAGGTTAGAGAATGTGCTGGCTATGAACAAGCCTCTAGCTATAGCATACTACCTCAAAGAAGATCTTAGACTATTCTGGCAGCAGACCTCAAAAGAAAAGGCTGAGTCGTTTTTGAAGAAGTGGCTCGAACAAGCAGACGATTCGGGTGTTAGGCATGTCAAACAAATAGCTAAAACTATCCGGCTCTATCAATGGGGCATTCTAAATTGGTATGATCACCCCATTTCCAATGGGGTGGTCGAAGGAATCAATAACAAGATCAAAGTCCTCAAAAGGATTGCCTACGGATACAGAGATATGGACTACTTTCAACTAAGACTTTTTGCTCTCCACGATCAGGTCATCACACAGAATCTCGGATGAACCACTTTTCAGCCCTTTCCATTTGTCTAAAGTCGAGTCTGGATCTAGAGATAAAGGGTTTACGATGCTACTCATCGTGCGTGTTTCTATTCGCCCGTGACCAAAGTCTTTCTGCTCTTGATGCACGATATGAGCATCGTAGAGGGGACAAAAGAAACTTTGCATCTCTTCCTTCGTTAGTTTCTGATTATCTTTAACTTGGAGTAGGTAGTCACCACCCTTCCCGACCACTGCGGTTGCTATATCGGTTTGAGTGCCGATAGCGTCAATAGTGATGACGGTGTCTCGCAGATCTAGAGCCTTGAGAATTTCTTTGATGGCATTGATTTCATTAGACTTAGTGGAGATATATACCTGAGCCAATGAAGCTTGCTGCTGAGGGTCAAAGGCTGTAACGCAATGGCTGTCGGCATCGAAGTCTAGCTTCTTAACGCCTCGCATCGTCTTACCATCTAGACAGATGTGCTTGCCCGTTGTTATCTCAAAGCTTTCCTCCAGGAAGGCTTTGTAGACTAGCTCTATCTGATTGGGATCAAGAAGACTGATAGCCCGATTGAGCGTGTCGTGAGAGGGGACTCCCCAAGAGCTCGACTCTCCTGATATACGCTCATATAGAGCCTCCAGATCAACCTTGTACTCCTCTGCATAGTCTTCTATTTCGTACCAAGAGGAGCAGCCAGAGAGAGTAGCTGTGAATACCGTCGTAAGGATGTATCCTAGGGGGAACTTTTTGCATCGATTTATGCGTGGATCTTCGACCATTAGAAGCTGATTGAATATGCTCATAGAGATTACTCATTGTATTGATTATCAGTTATAAAGGTACGAAAAACCTACGACATGGACAAGCTTTTTGAAGAGAAAAATGAAGAGTTTTTGCGACTATATTGAGTTCACTTTTTAGGCCTTTCATTCTCCCTCTTAAGATCACAATCAGCTTGTCATTTATAATGCGTCAGCCCTGAGAGATCTGCTCCTAGAAGCACTAGTGCCATGTATATTCAACTAAGAAATACTAATCTCGGCTAATACAGGCCTGACACATTATATATATTATGGCTATCCGATGAAAGCTTTTTTTGAGGAGGCATCGAGTAGATCGTTCTGCAGAAAGGTGCTAACTATCAGTACCACTTGGGTGAACCAAAAGTTTCATAGGTAAGAAACTGTAGATTGATCGAAATCGAGTAGTCGGACAGCAATAATATATAATGAGTCAACCCTGATAGCCAACCGCCAGTCGCTTGCCGTCTACCGATTTTTCTGTACCTTTGCGCTCATACCCCTAGAGTACACCTTATGGTGTCACTCTGGAAGCATTTTTTTAGAGAAGTTGTAGTACGCTATGTCTCACGGAGGTCACTATACGATATATTTCAAGGGATTGCCACAAGGCGTCTCGACCGAAGACTTTGTTGTGGACTCAGCTTTTCTACAGTCACGCCCTACGTTTGACCTCAGCGGAGGTCCCGTAGCATGCGCCATCCGCGTGGATCGGGTCGGAGAGACCTTCGACCTTCAGCTGACGCTCACAGGATCTGTTCAGACACATTGTGATCGTTGCTTAGCTCCCCTAGAGATGAGCATCGAGATGTCTCAACATATTGTTGTCAAGCTTGGCGACCAGTACGAGGAGGTAAGCGATGAGGAGATCATCGTGCCGCGTCACAGCCCCTCACTCGACTGTGCTGACTTGATCTACGACCTCATCGTGCTCTCACTCCCCATCAGCCGAGTGCATCCTGATGGAGCTTGTGCCGAGGATATGCAGGCCATCCTAGATGATCTCGACCCCGAGGCAGAGCGAGAGACGGATAGTCGCTGGGATCAGCTCAGTGCGCTGCGTGACTCACTACATCAAGAGAAGGATAAATAATAAAATAGATAAACAATGGCACATCCCAAAAGACGGCAGTCCAAAATGCGCACTGCCAAGCGTAGAACGCACGACAAAGCAGCAACTCCCACACTAGCTAAGTGCAGCAACTGTGGAGCATGGCACGTATATCACACCATCTGTCCTGAGTGTGGTTATTACCGTGGACAACTAGCTATCGAGCAGGAAGAGGCATAAGCGCCCCACTCCGCTAAGCAACAAGACGCAAGCCCCTAGACGATCTCCTAATCGCTCTAGGGGCTTTGCTTATATGATGCGGGCTGTGTGGTTTCTCAGGGCATATTTGCAGAACTCATAATAAATAGGTATCTTTGTGGTGGTAATGAATCCATTCAACCTTTAGAATACCTATATATGAGTACTAAGTCAATCAAAGGTACACGTACCGAACAGAATCTCCTGAAGTCATTCGCTGGAGAGTCACAAGCTAGAAATCGCTATACATACTTCGCCGGAGTAGCTCGCAAGGAGGGTTATCGTCAGATCGAGGCTGTCTTCCTAGAGACTGCTGATCAGGAGAAGGAGCACGCTAAGCGCTTCTTCAAGTTCCTCGAGGGTGGTGAGCTTGAGATCACCGCTGCTTTCCCCGCTGGAGTCATCGGCACCACCGCTGAGAACCTCAAGGCCGCCGCTGCTGGTGAGCACTGCGAGGCTGAGGAGATGTATCCTGAGTTCGCCGACATCGCTGAGGAGGAGGGCTTCAAGACCATTGCAGCCGTCTATCGCAACGTAGCTAAGGCTGAGCATGAGCATGAGATGCGCTACCTCAAGCTCCTAGAGCGTGTCGAGGCTGGCAAGTACTTCGAGCGTGACGAGGAGATCTACTGGCAGTGCCGCAACTGTGGCTTCGTCGTTAAGGCTAAGAAAGCTCCAGCTAAGTGCCCCGCCTGCGATCATCCACAGGAGTTCTTCGAGCCAATGGCTGAAAACTACTAATAAGCATTGCATAGGCTATACGCCTATACAGATCAAGCCCAGCAGACTCTTCGTTTGCTGGGCTTGATGCATTTATGCCTGACTGGACAAAGGGAAAGCACTCAGACGAGTGTGCCGAAGAGTTGCGCAAAAGCCTCCGCCATTGCTGCTCGCGTATACTGCTTATAGTGCTCTGTAAAGGTATCTATCGGCAACACCTCGCCACGCTCCAGACGCTCTAAATGGTGGGCAACAAACTCTACCACCTGCGCCACTTCAGTAGCCGCAAGTGCTCCTCCATGTGCTCTGAGGTTCTGAGCCACAACGCTTTCGTCACTCTCCACCATCAGGATAGGTCGACGCATTGCCATCGCCTCAAAGAGCTTGGTCGTAACCATCCCGTGAGGGCCCTCAGGCTGTTCGCGACGACCCAAGAGGAGGAGCATGTCTGCCTGAGCCAGCAGCGTCGGTACCTCAGCATAAGGCACCATAGCGTGAAAGTGCTGACAAGTTCGTACCTCATCGCTATAACGCTCTAGGAGACTCTCTAGAAGTTGCTGCGAAGCATTGTCACAGTACCAATGCACCTCGACAGCACCACGACTAACCCACCTACTCAGCGCCTCAGCTTGCAGTGCCTCTAGGAGTAGCGTCGGGTCACGCATCTCGAGAGAAAGGAGCCGACCTGTATAAACAATGCGCAAAGGCAACTGAGGAGCTTCCTCAGGCTGTGCGACAAAAAGTCTCTCGTCATAACCATTAGGGATACAGACGACCTGCTTTTCTGGGTGTAGCTGCTGCAACTGATCTCGGTGCCACTCAGAGACAGTAGTGATAACTGTGGCTGCCTTGAGCGCCTTTGTACGAGCTTTGATAAATTGTCTTCGCAGCCAACTATAAGCCTCTCTGCGCAGAGGCACCCACCGTGGTAGCGGTGCTGGTAGAAAGCCCTCTGGCGTATACTCCTCGACGATGTCTCGACAGTCCATCACGGCGGGTAGCCTCGTCTGCCGTGCCAAGCGAGCGACCGCCGGTAGTGGGAATGTACGATAACTCATCCCCACGATCAGCGCATATTGTGTCAAGTCGTAGTGCTGTCGCAAGTGACGTACGAAGCGCTGGCTCTTCACCTGCCATAGCGCATCTGCAAGTGCGTAGAGTGCTCTGCCCCGTCTAGGAGCTAGTGGCACCCGCTCCAGGCGATGTGCCGGCAAGCTACTTTTTTGCTCCACAGAGCCGTGAGAGCCGAGGTGCTCTCCTCGTATCTCCTCGCTCACTACATCAACCTGCCAGTCATCCCCGGGGAGCCGCTGCAAGAGTGCCGTGATACGGGGCGCAAACTGCGGGGGCAGCAGGTCAGTCAGTAGCAAGATACGATGAGGACTCATAGGCGAGCAAAGACTATAACCCAACGATATCAGACGCTGGCGAGAGCTTGATAATCTGTCGCAGTAGGGTGCGGTACAGACGTGTGTGGTAAATGTGCGGATCGTCTAGCAGCAAGTTCTCATTGTGAAAGAGTAGCGTCACCTCTCCATGATACTTGTACGTCTGATCGACCATGGCCACAGCCACACGCTCAGCCTCTGCGTAGTCTAGGTGCATATACTTCTCATCGTGCAGCGTGTAGTCCATCACCGTGAGCGGATGCAGGATCAGGTCTGTGACCTCTAGACTTTGCGGATTGATAAAGCGCACAGGCCGTGAGGTACCTAGCCTAAAGCCCGCCACATCGGCATAAGCCATCGAGTAGTCGTGGTAGAGACCCGCACCAAGGAGTGCATTGTAATCCTCTGGCTCACGCACCGCTAGGTAGTGATGGCGCGAGTAGATGACCGACTCACCTAGCTCCGTCTCTAGCTCTATCTTAGCAGCCTCCACCGCCTCAGGATGCTCAGAGCAGTAGAGGTTTAGGTGCAGTCCAAACTCCACCTTGCGCCTTCGAGCCAACCGCATGATCGCTGCTATCTTGCGATTGCGCAGCGTATAGTTAGGCTTGTCCAGTGGATGCGGGCTGGGAGTCTTGATAAAGAAGATCGTTCGCACAGGAGCTGCGCACTTACGCTGGGTCTCCACATTCCAATCGAGGAAGCGTCCATAGCTAAAGAAGAGATCCTCGCTAGCTCGTGAGAAAGTATTGCGATAAGCAGCCCGCAGGGGGAGGCGCTCCTTGAGTAGCAAGCGCAGGAAGCCCCGCACACCCGAGCTATAGTAGGGCTGATCAAGGTCATGTGTCAGAGAGACCGAGCTAAAGCCCTGTACCATCGGCTGCACCGCCAGGCCTATCTCGCTCATCAGGCGTCGTAGCTCCGCAGCATACTCATCTACCAGCGGACGCTCCAAGAAGCCCGCACGGTATGGCAGCGACTCACGCCCAGGGAAGCGTCCATGCTCATCCCGCCGCTGACGATAGTACATCTCCTCGTAGCGTGATAGCAAGAAGAAGCTACTAGCCACCAAGTCAGCATAGATCACCAGACGCCTACCATACGGGGTGTCGATATACTCCTCACGAGGCTCTCCAAAGAGCAGAGGCATGCCGTGCCACTCCGCCAGAGGCAGCTCAGGCATCGACTCTGCACGGCCATACTGCTCGTAGTCAAAAAAGCCCGACGGCACAATCACCACACGATGATACGGCTCCGCCTCCTCCGGACGGCAGTAAGCGACATAGTCTGGTGAGTGCTGCATCTGCGCATGACGCGCGATGCGGATCTTGCCCGAGATGTCGAGCGGAGTCGCATCTCCAAGTAGAAACGATAAGATATATTCTGTCGCCTCGTAGTGTCGCATATAGATCGATAGCTTACAAGTTAAACGAGCTCAATAGAGATGCTGTAGATAGTACCGACGCAGTTGCAGACGCATAGCGAGTGTCTGTCGCCCCGCCTGCAAGCGTAGGTAAGGGTGTGGCACAGCCCCAAAGCTGCGAAAGAAAAAGGCGATGCCTGGCTGCATCGATCCCTCAAAGTCGAAGGTGTGACACCCCGCCTCTCGGCTCCATGTGATCAGTTTATCCAGCAGTAGCGCCATCGCATCCTCTCCCTCAGGCGTTCTCGCCTGTCCACCCGCAATATAGTAGGCAGTGCCAGCATGATGTGCCACAAAGGCTCCCGCCACGGGCTCACCCGTCTGCGAGGAGAGTAGCAATAAGAGAGCACCCTGCCGACGCGCCATAGCAGCCGCCACAAGTCGTCTCAGCGAGGAGGCACAGAGACGATCGCCTCCGCTACGCTGCAGACTCTCACGGCAAAGGTCCACCAGCATCTCCGCGCAGGTTGACACACTCGTCTCCTCAGCCCAAATCTCTCGCAGATCCAAAGCAGTAGCACGGCGCACCTTCCGGCGGATCAAACTATTGTACAATGCTTGAGGCTCACTTTGCGTCAAGTCAAGAAGGTGGGTATAAGCAATCGAGCTACGCCATGCTCCCGCAGGCGTCTCGCATGGTAGCCAGTCCCAGTAGTCTAGCGGCAGGTGCGCCTCTATATAGCGTAGTGATGAGGGCAGAGCTTCGCTCAGAGCTTGCATAGCTGCTAGATGAGCAATGTATCGATCCCGATCGAAAGGCTTCTCCCCCACCGCCCCCAGACGATCACTCAGAGGACCAGCACACTGACAGCAGGGAGGCACAATCAGGTGACGACGTGTGGGCATAAAGAGAGGCCATATAAGCGTCGGAGCACCCTCCTTACGCCCCGTCGTAGTGAGTACATCCATCTCTCCCATCCCCGATGCTGCTAGGAGCCACCACGGCTGCAGGTAGAGCGGTAGCGAGGGGATCTCAGCACACCATCGAGTGTACTGCTCACCCGAGAGAGAGAGACGATCTACGGAGAGACTCACGACTTACTAAATCGCTTCGGGATCACGAGATTAGCTGGCATAGCTCGTAGCTCATAAGCCTCCTCCGAGAGTTCACGCACAGCCTCCCACAGCAAGGCACTCACCTCCTCTGCAGACCACCCAGCGATGCCACACCCCACCTCCGTAAGGTAAAACGTGAGCATAGGATGATCTAGGGCAAAGAGTATCAACCTCTGGAGGCTCGCACGCAGAGCCTCGGGAGCCACTCGACGCATATCCTTACCCAGAGTCGGCAAGGCATAAGCTTGCCCCGTCAAGCCCTCGGCGACTCCCATCTCTGCAGTAAAGATGAGGCGCGCAGTACGTGCAGCACCTCCCATGTGATGTCCTAGCAGATTACTGCCGAAGACAAATATCTCGTCCTCTTGGAGCACAGAGATACACTCAGGTGTATACTCGTCATCCGTACGATCAGAGAGTCGCTGCCAACCATTAGGAAGATGTGGAGCTGTCATGGTAACTATGCTTTGTCAATTTACCAGGCCGTAATAGACCCAGCTCTATCTGATAGCGTAGATCAGAGAGACGCGCAGGGTGCAAGAGTCTGCACTCACACACCCCACGCCCCTCTGACTATTTATATATCAAAGTCCTCATCGACCAGCTGATCTGTCGTGTCTAGATCTTCGCCCTCCGCACCCTCAGAGGCATCTGGAGAAAGGTGTAGCTTACCTTCATGAGCTAGCTGATCCATCACCTGCTGAGCCACCTCGTCTGCCAGCTCGGGATTGTCATCGAGCAGCTCCTTGACCGCATCACGACCCTGACCTATGTTATTGCCCTGATAGGAGAACCACGAGCCACTCTTCTTGAGGATGCCCATATCAGTAGCCGCATCAATAATCTCGCCTACACGGTTGATGCCCTGACCGAAGAGTATGTCAAACTCAGCACGACGGAAGGGAGGAGCCACCTTGTTCTTGACCACGCGCACATTCGTCACCTTACCGACCACATCGTCACCCTTCTTGATCTGCTTATAGGCGCGTATGTCTAGACGCACAGAGGAGTAAAACTTGAGCGCATTACCACCTGTCGTCACTTCGCTAGGACCCGTAGGACTATAGCCACTGCTGATCTTCATACGTAGCTGATTGATGAAGATACAGCAAGTCTTAGAGCGACTCACGGCAGCCGTGATCTTGCGCATAGCACGAGACATGAGACGTGCATGCAGACCCACCTGCGTATCTCCCATCTCACCCTCTATCTCTGCCTTAGGCGTCAAAGCAGCAACCGAGTCCACAACAAGAATATCCACCGCCGACGAGCGAATCAGCTGCTCCGCGATGTCTAGAGCCTGCTCACCATCATCAGGCTGAGAGATCCACAGACGGCTAATGTCCACTCCCAGAGCCTGTGCATAAGTCGGATCAAAAGCGTGCTCCGCATCAATGATCGCAGCGATACCGCCCAGCTTCTGCGCCTCGGCAATAGCGTGGATAGCCAGCGTCGTCTTACCCGAAGACTCCGGTCCAAAGATCTCTATGATACGTCCACGAGGGTACCCCCCGACACCGAGAGCTATGTCGAGCGTCAAGCTCCCCGAGGGGATCACACTCACATCCTCCACAGCATCATCTGCCATATTCATGATAGAGCCCTTGCCAAACTGCTTCTGTATGCGTCCCATCGTAGTCTCCAGCGCCTTCATTTTCGCTTCGACGTCTGTAATAGGAGGAGTGACAACGATCCTCTCATTTTTCTTTGCCATATATATACCTAGTCTTTAGTTGAATATCGGAGGTCTGCGAGCATCCGCTCTAAAGAGTATCGATAACCTCCCATACAAAGGTAATGAAAAAAGGAACAGCTCACCCATCGACACAGGGCTGACGCATTATAATCGCTCTGTCAGGAGCTACACATAGCGACAAGCAAGGCATAGATGAGGTCACTATATATAAATGTGCCACCCATGGATTGGCTGTTAGCTGTTAGCTATTGGCTGTTAGCTATCGGAACCATCGGAGCTATCAGAGTGATTGGATCTCTAATCTCTAGCTTCTAATCTCTAACTTCTAAGCTCTAACCTCTAATCTCTATCTACATATCTTTACGGGGAAATTCGTCCGATTCCCTCTTTTCTCGAACATCCACGTGGGGAATCTCAAATCTCCACATGGATATTTTTCTTTTTCCACATGGGCGCGAATCATTTCTTCCGAAGTTTCATTTCATTCTTCCGAAGTTTCATTTCATTCCTCCGAGGAATTTTTTATTCTCCACGTGGGGATTTCGAAATATCCACGTGGGAATCACTTTTCCCCGACACAGAACCGTATCCATACGTAATCGACTCTAAATTATTGCAACGCGCCGACATTGAGTTTCTCCCAAAACTGGGCGTTCGGTGATAGGTCGCCGAAAAACGCTACCTTTGCCAACTCTGAGGGAGAGTGACAATCGTGATCACGCACTGATTTGCTCTCCAAGCAAAAACAATCAATTCAATTTACAAACAGCTATGAAAAGAGTTACAAAAGGACTCGTACTTGCCCCTCTACTCTGGCTCTTGTTACTACCTCAAGTGGTGACCGCTCAAGCACTCCCCACGACACTAGTAGTCAAGACGACTGAGAATAAGGAGCTGTGCTACGACTTGACCAAAATCAGCAAGATCACCTTTGAGACTGGTGCTATCAAAGTAGAGCGCAGCGATGCCAGCCAGCACTTTACACCCGAGATGCTGAAGATCAACGACATCGACAAGCTCTTTTTTGCTCAAGACCGCAAGGACAACACGACCCACATCGCATCGCCTCTGCTAGCTCCGGCCGCTACTCTGAGCTACTACAAGGTGGGGCAGGAGCTCCACCTCGAGGGCTTTACAGCCAGCGATGAGACACTTTACATCTACACCGCTGATGGGCAGCTAGTCTCACAGCAGGCCATCACCTCTACTACGTGCATCCTAGATGCTACCCAATGGCCTAGCGGGCTATACATCGCTACCACAAACGTACACAACACCCTCAAGATAACTCTCTAATGAAAAAGCAAATACTACACATTATCCTAGTAGGGCTCCTGGCCCTACTTCCTTCGCTCGTCTTGGCTCAGAGCAACGAGCGCATGCTCATCTACTCTAAGAGTGGCGAGATACTGCCCTACCGTGTAGAGCATATCGATAGTATCAAGTTCCTCTCAGACGAGGTAGACCTCACGCTCAACCCCACCGTCACACCACACGCAGATGGTACGACTGGTAAAATGAAGCTCAAGGTAGGCGACGTAGGGGGTGACGTTCGAAGCATCAAGGTGATCCTGCCTGAGAGCTTTATGATCGCTCAGATGAACGACATGCAGTGTCTCAGTCTCTTCACCCCAGAGATGGCTGCTCGTATGGGCGTGCAGATCTTTAACGTTGAGGGGGGCAAAGAGTACGACCTCTCTGGCATGCAGCAAGGGTATGACTACACGGCACTCTTCCTCCCATATGACGAGCTTGGTTGTCCAGGCAACGTCAAGCGCGTTGAGTTCAAAGTACCCAAGGGCAAGCTCGCTGGCGACCCACAGATCAAGGTCGACTTCACAGACATCACGCCTACTGGCTACACTGCTACGCTAAAGCCCAATGCAGATGTCGCTGGTTACTTCTTCCTCAATGACCTAACAGATGCGACTGCGCGAGATCAAATGATTCAAATGATGCACATCCCAGACCTCAAGCACTACATTGTACTGTATGGTACAGACTTTGAGACCCACAAAGCCCACGAGGGTGAGAAAACAAGTAACATGACTGAGTTTATCGCAGGCACTAGCTACTCTGTCTTTGTAGTCCTAATAGATAAGGACGGTCAGTACTCCGATGTCCAAGAGTTTAAGGTTACGACAGCTAAGAAGGGTACCTCCCAGACTGCTAAGGTAAACGTCAAGATCAAGGAGGTCTCCGAGTCTGCAGTGATAATTGTCAACACGCCCGATGAAAACACCTCTTCGTATCGAGAGGTCGTTGTCGAGAAAGCTAAGTACAACGAGACTGAGATACTTGAGTACCTAAAGGAGAGCCCTGAGAGTATGGCTCTGCCATACCACACAGAGGCGTATATCTCTGCTTGGAATGACCTCAAACCAAGCACCGCCTACTATGCGCTAGCCATAGCAAAGAACGGCAACAACGAGTGGGGACCACTCACCAAGGTTGAGTTCACTACGCTCTCAGAGGTCACAACTAACGAGTTACCCACTCTCAACTTCGATCCTCAAACAGATACTCAAGGAGCTATCACTAGTCAAGACGTACTGGATCATGAGCAGGCTCTAGGTCGTACCCCTACAGAGCTAGCTCTACAGGGCAAGAGATTTAGAGGCTTTGCCAACACGGCTCTAAAGACTGTCCCTGGTGTCATCTACGACCTGGAGAGTGGTCAGCATCTTATGATTGTAGCTTTTAGCAAAGAGACACTCGCTGATTGTCCTAAAACAAAAGCGATGCTTTCCGAACTTGGCTTTAACTCCTTTACTCAAGGATCACATGATGGTACTGCAACCCTCACAGCTACTAAAAGTGATGACTCTAAGGTCTCTGTCTTACTTCTAGACGAGCCCAACACGGAGCTTAACACAACACTACAAGTAAGACTACTCTACAAAAACGTGTCGTCAGATAACGATATCGAAAAGGATCATGGAGTCATCACTGACGCCCAAGACTTCCCCTCTTATACCCAGCTAGAGACAAAGGATCACGATAAGATCAAGGCTTTTGAGCAAACATTAGGTCTTCGGGAGTTCAATGCTCTCTACTCTAGTGACACCAAGCTACAGTTCAATACTAAGGCAGAGGACCTCAAGAAGTCTAACTTTCATTACGTCCGCTACACATTTGGTAAGTACACTGGTCTTTACATTATGTGCCGTCTCAATTGTCTCAGCAACGATACAGAGCTACAATCTGCAGAACTAAAACAGTGGCTGGCTAATAATGGCTTTACAGAGAATTATCAATATGATGACCGATTTCATGCCATTTCTGCTATGAATGCGCAAGGGATTAAGTGCGAAGTCTTCTTTGATACAGATCTCAAGCAATACCTCCTACAAATCACTAAACCCAACTAAGTATATATCTTAAGGCTATCAGGTATAGCTGCATCTGACGATCCTCAGTAAAAGAGTTATACCAATCTGATCAAAGGATCAGTCCCCTAAAAAAACAAAGAGATGGCTCAACTGCTACTACGCAGCAGTTGAGCCATCTCTTTTCATATCTCAAACTCCTATACAGTCAGCTCTAAACCAACGAGGGTCTCAACTCCGCAAATCTCTCGAGTAACCTCTATATAAGACTGATCAAGCACTCTTTTCATCGGATCGCTTAGTTTGGAGATCTAGAGAGAATAAGGGGATGTATGGCTACTTGAATAAGATTTACGTGTAGCACGTAGAGATATGACGAGAGGGAGCGTCGAGCATAAGCTCGGCACTCCCTCTCCTATTTGTTACTCTAAGCAAAGACGAGTGGAAAGGATCTCTATCAACCTTCACTCGCTGACACAAGTCTCCATCGTGTAAAATGGTGGACTGTGTAGCTCTGTCTCGTAAATGCTCCTAGTGGGTTACTACTACTCTTGTGCAGTCTCCTCTGTAGCTGGAGCCTGCTGGTCAGCAGCCTTAGCGGCACCGCTACCACGACGTGAACGACGTGTACGCTTCTTGCCCTCACTCTTAGGAGCAGAGGCACTCTTGGCGATGTTGTCGTTGAAGTCTACAAGCTCGATAAAGCACATAGAGGCATTGTCGCCAAGACGTAGTCCCGTGCGTAGGATGCGTGTATAACCTCCAGGGCGATCGCCGACCTTGTCGACGACGGTGCCATAGAGCTCCTTGACGGCCTCCTTGTCACGCAGGTAGCTGAAGGCTAGACGACGAGATGCGGTGGTGTCGTTTTTTGCCGCAGTGATGATAGGCTCAACAAACTTGCGCAGTTCCTTAGCCTTGGCCACTGTAGTATTGATCCGCTTGTGCATGATGAGCGAGCTAGCCATATTGGCAAGCATAGCCTCACGATGTGCCTTGGAGCGGCCTAGATGGTTGAATTTCTTATTGTGTCTCATAAGAGGGATTAATCATTATCTAATCTATAGGGTGTGAGATCCATATCAAAGTCTAGATCCTGATCTGCTAAGAATTGCTCGATCTCGATGAGCGACTTCTTGCCGAAGTTTTTGATCTTCAAGAGCTCCTCGCGATCCCTACTCAGCAGGTCGGCAATCGTGGAGATGCCCGCAGCCTTGAGACAGTTGAGCGCACGAACAGAGAGATCTGTGGTCGCTAGGTCTGTCATCAATTGCGAACGAACCTTCATCAACTGATTGTCTAAGAGCTGATCAGGCTCCTCCTCTGGGAGCTCGACTTCAAACTCCTTGTCCGTAAAGAGTGCGAAGTGCGAGATCAAGATCGTCGCAGCCTCACGCAGTGCTTCACGCGGGTGGATCGTGCCATCGGTCTCAATCTCCAGGACAAGCTTCTCGTAGTCGGTGCGCTGATCTACACGATAGGCCTCGGTGGTCTGATTGACCTTGCGGATCGGGGTGTAGATACCATCGATGGGGAGCGTATTGACGGGATCGTCCTCGCGGCGGTTCTCCTCGGAGACGACATAGCCACGCCCCTTGTTGATGCGTATCTCTATGGTGAAGTCAGCGTCCTCAGCTAGATTGCAGATGACCAAGTCAGGGTTTTGTACCTTGTAGCTTGTCAAGACCTGATTGAGGTCACCAGCCTGAAAGGTGCTACGACCTGTGACGTGGAGCGTGATGGTCTCTTCCTGAGGATCCTCGACAGCTGCCTTGAATCTGATCTGCTTGAGGTTGAGTATGATATGGGTTACATCTTCCAATACCCCTGGAATAGTAGCAAATTCATGCTCTACACCTTCGATACGGATAGAAGCTATTGCATACCCCTCTAGTGATGAGAGGAGGATGCGCCGCAAGGCGTTGCCAATGGTCATAGCATAGCCTGGCTCTAGAGGCTTAAATTCAAACTTGGCGTAGTGATCCGAAGCGTCCAGCATGAGGACGCTATCAGGTTGTTGAAATGCTAATATTGCCATAGAGTAGAGGGTTACTTAGAATACAATTCGACGATGAGCTGCTCCTTGATGGGCTCGGGGATCTCCTCACGTGTAGGTACGTTGAGGAACTTACCACTGTAGGTGCGTGCATCCCACTCTAGCCATGGATACTTGCTATGATTGTACCCAGCGAGAGAGTCTGCGATGACCTCCATAGACTTGTCACGCTCACGTACACCGACGATCTGTCCGGGCTTGAGCGTGTAGGAGGGGATGTTGACCACCTCACCATCTACGACGATGTGACGGTGAGAGACGAGCTGACGTGCAGCAGCACGCGTGGGAGCAATGCCTAGACGGAAGACTACGTTGTCTAGACGAGACTCGAGGAGTTGTAGCAGTACCTCACCTGTGATGCCTGAGGTGCGCTGTGCCTTCTCAAAGAGATTGCGGAACTGACGCTCTAGGACCCCATAGGTGTACTTGGCCATCTGCTTCTCGCGGAGCTGGAGTGCATACTCGCTCTGCTTACGACGACGGTTGTTGCCGTGCTGACCTGGAGGGTAGTTTTTCTTGCTCAGGACTTTGTCTGCACCAAAGATGGGCTCACCAAACTTTCGTGCGATCTTGGACTTAGGACCAATATATCTTGCCATTGTTCTATTTCATTTTAATGCTACTCCATAC
This sequence comes from Porphyromonas vaginalis, assembly GCF_958301595.1. Taxonomy (NCBI): domain Bacteria; kingdom Pseudomonadati; phylum Bacteroidota; class Bacteroidia; order Bacteroidales; family Porphyromonadaceae; genus Porphyromonas; species Porphyromonas vaginalis. The sequence continues at coordinate 712,211 of NZ_CATQJU010000001.1, forward strand.
ATCTGCTCTACAGAACGCTCGGGGGCGCAGGGCCTCTCTCTGCTGTGTCGGGGTCGATGCTGGGATCATATCTCAAGTAGTAAGTCTAGAAGTGACGGCGCATATAGAGCAGCCGCGATGCGATTAGAATAAGAGGGAAAGTAAATGAGCAACCGCATCAATCTCACACTACGTCTGTCGACTTACAGAGTCACTATCTTGAGTCTATGTCTAAGCTAAGACCTATCTGTGGAGCTTGCTATGTGCGACCGGCACCAAGGACTGACTAGGCAGCCTATTCTGTAGATTAAGTAGGGGTTAAGTCTTATTGCAGACTCTCCTAGCTAACACTACAAGGTCGGTGTGATCGCTCTATAGGTAGCTGTGATTCTATCTTGTAGCAACTAGACCTTACGTCTCTTAGGAGGACGACAGCCGTTGTGTGGTAGTGGTGTGACGTCGATGATCTCAGTCACCTCGATACCAGCACCATGGATGGTGCGGATAGCGGACTCACGACCATTGCCTGGGCCCTTGACATAAGCCTTGACCTTGCGTAGCCCTAGATCAAATGCTGTCTTAGCGCAGTCTTGAGCTGCGAGCTGAGCGGCATAGGGAGTGTTCTTCTTAGAGCTACGGAATCCCATCTTACCAGCTGATGACCAGCTGATGACCTGACCCTCACTATTGGTGAGGGTGATGATGATGTTATTGAAAGAAGAGTGTATGTGCGCCTGCCCCTGGGCATCGACCTTGACTGCTCTCTTTTTTGTTACGGTTTTCTTTGCCATAAGGTGGTTCTATTACTTAGTTGCCTTCTTCTTACCAGCGACTGTCTTGCGCTTACCCTTACGTGTGCGGGCATTGTTCTTAGTACTCTGTCCACGTAGGGGGAGTCCTATACGATGCCTGATGCCTCGGTAGCAGCCGATGTCCATGAGACGCTTGATGTTGAGCTGTGTCTCGCTACGCAGATCACCCTCGACTTTGTAGCCATTGGATATCTGCTCACGGATAGCTGCAGCCTGATCATCTGTCCAATCCTGGACCTTGATGTTGCGATCGACACCTGCAGCATCCAAGATGCGAGCAGCACTGCTACGACCTATACCATATATATAGGTCAAGGCTATCTCACCTCTCTTGTTTTGCGGCAGATCGACGCCGACGATTCTTATTGCCATACTCTATATACTGTGTGATGTTTGTTGCGTGATAAGCTGACTCTCCGTCATCCTAGATGATATGTGGAGGATCATCCCTAAGCTCATCCTTGACGCTGCTTGAACTTAGGATTCTTCTTATTGATGATGTACAGACGGCCTTTGCGTCTGACGATCTTACAGTCTTCTGATCGCTTTTTGATTGATGCTCTGACTTTCATAGTATGCTCTTATTCTGATTGTCGCTATGACTTGGTTACTTGTATCTATAGGAGATACGACCACGTGTGAGGTCGTACGGAGACATCTCTACCTTGACTTTGTCTCCTGGCAGTATACGGATGAAGTGCATACGCATCTTGCCCGATATGTGTGCCGTGATGATATGCCCATTCTGGAGCTGGACCTTGAACATAGCATTGCTCAATGCCTCGAGGACGACTCCATCCTGTTCAATAGCAGTTTGTTTGGCCATATTAAAACTCTCGTGTGCCTAAGACTTCTTTGATATACTCGTATGTAGATAGGATCTGCGGAGCTTGCCCATCTGGCATGATAGCTATGCAGTGCTCAAAGTGCGCTGCGGGCTTGCCGTCGTGCGTACGGACGGTCCACCCATCGGACTCGAAGACGACCTTGCGCCGTCCCATCGTCACCATAGGCTCGATGCAGATACACATACCTGCTCGTAGCTTGGGACCAAATCCTGGATGACCATAGTTGGGGACGTTGGGATCTTCGTGCATCTCATGCCCGATACCATGTCCCACTAGCTCGCGGACGATGCCATAGCCCTGTGCCTCACAATGACGCTGGACTGCCGCTCCGATATGCCCGACATAATGACCTTCGACAGCCTGCTTGATACCTAGATAGAGGGAGTCGCGAGTGACCGTCAGCAGACGCTCTACCTCGGGATCGATCTCCCCTACGGCAAAGGTATAAGCACTGTCTCCAGTAAAGCCGTTGATATGCGTACCGCAATCTACGGAGATGATGTCTCCCTCTCGTAGTATCTCTCGATCTGAAGGGATGCCATGCACCACGTGATCATTGATCGAAGTACAGATACTAGCTGGGAAGCCGCCATAACCTAAGAACGCAGGAGTAGCTCCGTGATCACATATAAAGGTATAAGCGATCGTGTCTAGCTGCTTGGTGGTAACTCCTGGAGCGATGTGCTTTGCCACCTCTCCCAAGGTCTCGCCAACGAGTCTGTTGGCCACACGCATAAGCTCTATCTCCTCTGGTGTCTTTAGGTAAATCATCTATTCGAATATAATCAATTGAAACAACACTACCTGTGGAGTATCAATATGCTGACACAGAGCCCGTACGTCCCTTGATACGTCCACTCTTGAGTAGACCATCGTAGTGACGCATCAAGAGGTGACTCTCGACTTGCTGTAGCGTATCTAGGACAACACCTACGAGGATGAGCAGTGATGTACCTCCAAAGAACTGTGCAAACGCCGAGCTAATACCCAGTATCTGAGCAAAGGCTGGCATGATAGCAACTAGTGCGAGGAAGAGTGCTCCAGGCAGTGTGATACGATCCATGATACCATCGAGATAGTCTCGTGTACTACGCCCGGGCTTGACGCCTGGGATAAATCCATTGTTACGCTTGAGGTCATCAGACATCTGCGTGGGGTTGATCGTGATCGCCGTATAGAAATAGGTGAAAAGGATGATCAACGTAGCGAAGATGAAGTTGTACCAGAAGCTTGTATTGTCAGACAATACCTGGATAAAGCGTGAGGGCGTACCATCACCTCCTGTGAAGTAGCTAGCCAGTGAGATAGGTATAAACATGATCGCCTGAGCGAAGATGATAGGCATCACGTTGGCTGCATTCACCTTGAGAGGGATATACTGACGTGCACCTCCATACTGCTTATTACCCACTACACGCTTGGCATACTGCACGGGCACCTTGCGTGTACCCTGTACGAGTAGGATAGCTCCTGCAGTGACGAACAGTAGGAATACGATCTCAGCAAGAAATGCCACAAGTCCTCCCGATGAGCTGATGAGACGGTAGTTAAACTCAGCTATCAGCGCATGAGGCAGACGAGCTATAATACCGATAAGGATGATGAATGAGATACCATTGCCGACACCCTTGTCTGTAATACGCTCACCCAGCCAAAGGACAAACATACTGCCCGCAGCTAGTATGACGGTAGCAAATACACGATACATGAAGCCCGAAGGTAGCGACGCTCCAGCAGCGCGCAGCTGCATGTCTAGATTCAACAGATAGGCAGGAGCCTGAATCAAGAGGATCAGCACCGTCAGGTAGCGTGTCCACTGATTGATCTTGCGTCGTCCGCTCTCACCCTCTCGTTGCATCTTCTGCATAGAGGGGATGATGATCGCTGCCAGCTGCATCACGATACTTGCCGAGATGTAAGGCATGATACCTAGAGCAAATATCGAAGCATTGGAGAAGGCACCTCCCGAAAACATGTTGAGCAGTGCCATCAGACCTTCACTGGTCTGGCTGGCTAGACTGGTCAGTGTATCGGGGTTGACTCCAGGCAATACGATGAAGCTACCTAGTCGGTATATGACCACATACAGGATGGTGATGAGAATCCGCTTACGCAGATCCTCAATCTTCCATATATTCTTAATTGTATCTACTAACCGCATATCAGCTTATCTTATTGTATCGATCCTCCCTGAGCCTCGATGAGCTCCTTGGCACGTGCTGAGTAAGCGTCGGCCTCGACCTGTATGGGTCGTGTCAGCTCACCCTGTGCTAGGATCTTTACTAAATCATTACGTGAGGCTAGACCAGCAGCGACTAGTATATCCTTGGTGATGACGGCTGTCTCTGCTTGATTAGGGAAGAATGTAGTATCCTGTGCCAAGTGCTCGAGAGCTGCTAGGTTCACAGGACGATAGTCTACCCTATTGATGTTGTTGAAGCCAAACTTAGGTAGGCGACGCTGTATAGGCATCTGACCACCCTCAAATCCGACCTTATGCTTGTATCCAGAGCGAGACTTGGCTCCCTTGTGTCCACGTGTAGACGTACCACCACGGCCAGAGCCCTGACCACGACCAATACGACGACGAGACTTGACAGAGCCCTCGGCTGGCTTAAGTGTAGATAAGTCCATTGCTATTATCTGTCTATATTTTATTACTCTACGACCTGAACCAAGTGGTGTACTTTGGCCACCATACCCCTGATCTGAGGGGTATCCTCATGCTCTACAATCTGGTGCATCTTGCGAAGACCTAGACCGTCGAGGGTGCGCTTCTGAGACTTGTTGCACCGTATGCGACTACGGACTTGCTCGATTCTGATTTTTGCCATAATACTCTTTACTTGTCTAGGTGATTATCCTTTAAACACGCGCTCTACAGAGATACCTCTGCTCTGAGCAACCATCAAGGGGCTACGTAGCTCAGCAAGTGCTGCGATGGTGGCCTTGACGAGGTTGTGAGGGTTAGTCGACCCCTGACTCTTTGCAAGGACGTCTGTAACACCTACACTGTCTAGTACCGCACGCATAGCACCTCCAGCGATTACTCCCGAACCGGCAGAAGCTGGACGCAGCAAGATTCGAGCTCCACCGAAGCGACCGATCTGCTCATGAGGTATGGTGCCGTTGTGAATGGGTACGCGTATAAGATTCTTCTTAGCAGCCTCTACGCCCTTGGCGATGGCTGCAGGCACTTCGCTGGCACGACCCATACCATACCCTACGACGCCGTCCTCGTTACCGACGACAACAATCGCAGCAAAGGTAAAGGTGCGACCACCTTTCGTGACCTTAGTTACTCGATTGATAGCTACTAGGCGATCCTTAAGATCTAGATCATTGGTAGCTGTGACTCTATTTGTTGCTATTGCCATGATGTGCTCTATGATTTAGAATTTAAGACCTCCTGTACGAGCTGCATCTGCTAGCTCCTTGACACGACCATGATAGAGATATCCATTACGATCGAAAACTACTGTATCAATGCCAGCAGCCAGAGCTACACGAGCTATCTCCTGTCCTACCTGAGCGGCTACCTCCTTCTTAGTACCAGAGGTCTCCATCTTGAGTGAGGAGGCACTCGCTAGGGTGCGTCCTTCTATATCGTCGATGACCTGTGCGTAGATCTGCTTATTGCTTCTGAACACAGACAGACGTGGTCTCTGAGATGTACCACTTATCTTGCCACGCACACGTGTCTTGATGTGCTTTCTTCTTTGTGCTTTCTTGTTCATATGACTCTTTACTTAGATAGTGGATACGACTTACTTACCAGCTGTCTTACCAGACTTGCGACGTACCTCCTCACCGAGGAAGCGAACACCCTTACCCTTGTAAGGCTCTGGCTTGCGGAATGAACGAATCTTAGCACAGACCTGTCCTAGTAGCTGCTTGTCGCAAGACTTTAGGATGATCTTAGGGGTCTGATTACGCACCATCTGCGTCTCGATCTTGATCTCGTCTGGCAGTACCAGATAGATGGCGTGTGTGAAGCCTAGTGATAGCTCTAGGATCTGCCCCTGATTGGTAGCACGGTAACCGACGCCTATTAGTTCGAGCGTCTGGGTGAACTCTTCGTGTACACCCGTCACCATGTTATGGATTAGCTGACGGTAGAGACCGTGTAGTGAGCGCTCCTGACGCTCATCTGAGTGACGTGTGAGTGTGATCTCGCCATCCTCGACTGAGACCTCGATACGAGGATCTATATATTGCTTGAGCTCACCCTTGGGGCCCTTTACTGTTACGTAGTGATCCTCCTGAGAGACGGTCACGCCCTGTGGTATAGCTATGGGTAGTTTACCTATTCTAGACATATTGCTTTGCTATAAGGAGGATTAATATACATAACATAGTACCTCACCACCGATCTTGAGCTCACGAGCCTCTTTGTCTGTCATGACGCCGTGAGATGTAGATAGGATGGCGATACCTAGTCCATTGAGTACGCGAGGCATATCTTTGTAGCCTACATACTTACGTAAGCCTGGGCGTGAGACACGCTTGAGGCACTTGATTGCATTGACCTTGTTAGAGAGGTCATACTTGAGGGCGACCTTGATGGTTCCTTTGCATCCCTCCTCCTCAAACATATAGTTGAGGATGTAGCCCTTGTCAAAGAGGATCTTGGTGATGTCCTTCTTGATGTTGCTAGCTGGGATTTCTACCACACGGTGACCCGCTTTGATTGCATTGCGCAATCGGGTGAGATAATCTGCTATTGGATCTGTCATTGTGTATTAAGATTAAATTGATCTGGAGGGTTCCTAACTGGCTTATAGCTCCTCTCCGAGGTATCGTCTACTCATCTATCTTAAGACCTCCACTTCTTGCATGAAGGAGGTGATCATCATATAGTTATAGAGTCACGAGTACCGAGGTTGAGAGCTGTAAGAGACAGGCTACCCCAGACAATATTTAATTGATTCGCTGTCAGTCATCGCCCCATGCTCTCACTCCAAAGAGTGCGAGCATCTCATACATTTTCCCTGTTTAGAGGAGATATATGAGAGGACAATTCTAGGCAAAGATACAAATAGTCTAGATACTATGAAAACTTTCGGAGCCTGTCAAGAGCATATCGCACCTGCCAGACAGGCGGTGTATGATGCTCTAACTCGCTCTCAGCGTAGTATATCTAAGCCCTAGAACTCTCTATAGATGACTTGCATCTCTCTATGAGAGTTTCTGTCCTCGTAGATGGGTGTCGACGAGAGATTTTTTACCAGCTGGCTTTCTTCACCCCTGGGATAAGACCAGCAGAAGCCATCTCGCGGAACTGGATACGGCTGATGCCAAATTGTCTCATATAACCCTTGGGACGTCCCGTGATCTTGCAGCGGTTGTGCAGACGCACAGACGAAGAGTTGCGAGGTAGTGTCTGTAGCTTCTGCAGAGACTCATAGTCTCCAGCAGCTTTGAGCTCAGCACGACGCTTCGCATACTTCTGAACGAGCTTCTGGCGCTTGACCTCACGGGCCTTCATTGATTCTTTTGCCATAAACCTATATGTATCTTACTTATTAGTAGTACGGAAGGGAAGTCCAAATCGCTTGAGTAGCTCGAAGCCCTCCTCATCGGTAGGAGCCGAGGTTACAAAAGTGATGTTCATTCCTAGTATCTTCGTGATACTATCGAGGTTGATCTCAGGGAAGATGATCTGCTCCGAGATGCCTAGCGTATAGTTACCACGACCATCCAGCTTAGAGTTGATACCCTTGAAGTCACGGATACGTGGGAGTGCGACACGTACGAGACGCTCGAGGAACTCGTACATACGGTCACCACGCAGTGTCACCATGACACCGATAGGCATCTGCTTACGCAGCTTGAAGTTGGATATATCTTTGCGAGAGTATGTTGCTACTGCCTTCTGTCCGGTGATCTGTGTGAGTTCATCGATTGCGACGTCGATGATCTTCTTGTCACCCGTAGCCATGCCCAGGCCTTGATTGATGACGATCTTCTCTAGGCGAGGCACCTGCATGCTACTCTTGTAGGCAAAGTGCTTCATCAGATCGGGAGCGATCTGCTCGTTGTATAGCTTCTTAAGATTTACTGTCAGTGCCATAGTTACTTAATTACTTCTCCTGACTTCTTAGCGAAGCGTACTAGCTTACCGTTGTCATCACGGCGACGTCCTATACGCGTTCCTTTGCCAGACTGAGGATCTAGCACATTCAGGTTAGATATATGTATTGGAGCCTCCATGCTGAGAATAGCTCCCTGGGGGTTCTGTGCATTGGGCTTGGTATGCTTAGATACCATGTTAAGCCCCTCGACGATCGCACGCTGCTTCTTGACAAGTACCTTGAGGACACGTCCTGTCTTGCCCTTGTCTTCACCAGCGTTTACCATGACGATGTCGCCTTTCTTGATATGAAACTTGCTCATCTCTATTCTCTCTATAAGTTAAAGGACCTCAGGAGCTAGAGACACGACCTTCATATTGACGGCACGTAGCTCACGAGCTACTGGTCCGAAGATACGTGTACCACGTAGCTCTCCATTGGGGGTGAGTAGTACGCAGGCGTTGTCATCAAAACGGATATAGGAGCCGTCTGTACGACGTATCTCCTTTTTGGTTCTTACGATGAGAGCCTTAGCGACAGTTCCCTTCTTCATATCGCTAGAGGGGATGACACTCTTGACAGTCACCACGATGACATCTCCGACCGAAGCATAGCGGCGGCGGGTGCCACCGAGTACACGGATACAGAGTACCTCGCGAGCACCACTATTGTCTGCTACATTGAGTCTTGATTCTTGCTGTATCATAGTTTACTTCGCTCTTTCTATAATCTCGGTGAGTCTCCAGCGCTTGGTGCGGCTCAGAGGGCGTGTCTCCATGATACGGACACGATCACCGACGTTCGTTTCATTCTTCTCGTCATGTGCATAGTACTTCTTAGTCTTGCTGACGAACTTACCATATATAGGGTGCTTCTCTTTGAAGCGCGAGGCTACGGTGATGGTCTTCTCCATCTTATTGCTGGTGACGATCCCGATGCGCTCTTTTCTGTGTTTTCTTTCCATGTGAATATCAGTCTATTCTGCAGGGTTAGTTATTTGTCTCTCGCTCAGCGAGGACAGTTTTGAGACGAGCGATCGTGCGACGCTGCTCTCTAAAAGCTGCAGGGTTCTCAGCTGGAGAGACATAGTGGTCTATCCTCTTCTGCTGGTAGGAAGCCTGCTCAGCCTCTATGCGCTCACGGATCTCCTCCGTTGTGAGCTCTTTGATTTCGCTTATCTGCATAGCTGTATAAGGTCTAGCGGATTAAACATTAGGATTAGCAGCGTCGAAGTCTCGACGTACGACGAACTTTGTCGTGACTGGTAGCTTCTGAGCGGCCAGACGTAGAGCCTCCTTTGCGACTTCGTAAGGTACGCCCTCTACTTCAAAGAGCATACGACCAGGAGTCACTGGAGCGACGAATCCCTCGGGATTACCTTTACCTTTACCCATTCGCACCTCAGCAGGCTTTGCTGTGATTGGCTTGTCGGGGAAGATGCGGCACCAGACCTGTCCTTGACGCTGCATGTAGCGCGTTACTGCGATACGAGCGGCCTCTATCTGACGGCCTGTGATCCACTTACTCTCTAGGCTCTTGATACCAAAAGAACCAAATGCGAGCTGGTTGCCACGCTGTGCATTGCCCTTCATGCGGCCCTTTTGTTGCCTTCTAAATTTAGTCTTCTTAGGTTGTAACATAGCTGTGGTCTTTGATTAGCGATTAGATCTATTGCGTCCTCCACGACGGAATCCACGACGCTCGCCACGAGAGTCACCACCTCGGCGCCCTGCCTGACGGCGTGGCTGTGAGAGATCAGGAGCTAGATCGCGGCGCTCATATACCTCGCCGTTCATGATCCAGACCTTGACACCTATCATACCCACCTTGGTGAGAGCTCCAGTCTGAGCATAGTCGATGTCTGCACGTAGTGTATGTAGCGGAGTGCGTCCCTCCTTGTATAGCTCTGCACGAGCCATCTCAGCATTGTTGAGACGACCAGAGAGCTGTATCTTGATACCCTCAGCACCAGCGCGCATAGCGTTTGCGATAGCCATCTTGACGGTACGTCGGTATGACATACGCCCCTCTAGCTTGCGTGCTATATCGTTGGCTACGATGACGGCATCGACCTCTGGCTTGCGCACCTCGTAGATATTGATCTGTATGTTGTCAGCCTTAGTGACCTTTTTGAGCTCAGCCTTGAGGTTCTCCACGTTTTGACCACCCTTACCGACGATCATGCCTGGACGAGCGGTGCATATTGTTATGGTTATGACCTTGAGGGCGCGCTCTATGATGATCCGGCTTACGAGAGCACCAGATAGTCTTGTGTTCAGGTACTTTCTGATACGGTCATCCTCTACTAGGGTATCGCCATAGTTGCGACCACCATACCAGTTAGAGTCCCAACCACGTATGTAGCCGAGTCTGTTTGCTATTGGATTAATTTTCTGTCCCATGTCAGTTACTTAGCTACGTTATTAACTATTTGGTCGACCCACACGGTGATGTGATTCGAACGCTTACGGATTCTGTAGCCACGGCCTTGTGGGGCTGGGCGTAGACGCTTGAGCGTGACGCCCTCGTCTACATAAACCTTGGAGACGTAGAGCTCACCCTCATCAGCCTTACGACCGTTGAGCTGCTCCCAGTTAGAGACAGCGCTACGTATGAGTTGCTCAACACGCTGAGCAGCTACACGGCGAGAGCTAAATCTCAGGGTAGCCATCGCGCGCTCTACCTCCATGCCTCTTATATTGTCGACGACTAGACGCATCTTGCGGGGAGATGTGGGCACGTTGCGTAGTCTAGCTACAGCGGCCTGTGTCACAGTCTCCTGAGCCGTCGTCTCTATTGTATCTTGATTATTGGCACTCATGTGTGATAATTACTTTGATTCGATTTATTACAGGGTGCTAACTAGCGGTTGCCAGAGTGACCACGGAAGGTACGCGTAGGAGCGAACTCTCCGAGCTTGTGACCTACCATATTCTCTGTAACAAATACAGGTATAAAACTCTTGCCATTGTGTACGGCGATCGTATGTCCCACGAAGTCTGGAGAAATCATTGAGGCGCGAGACCAAGTCTTGATGACTGATTTCTTGCCACTTTCATTCATAGCCAAAACTTTCTTTTCGAGCTTGACGCTGATAAATGGCCCTTTCTTAAGTGAACGACTCATGTGTTTAGTTCTTGCTTAAATGATACAATGATTACTTCTTACGCTTGGCTCTCTCGATGATGTACTTAGAGGAGTGCTTCTTAGGAGCTCTCGTCTTAAGACCCTTAGAGTATAGACCCGTACGTGAGCGTGGGTGTCCTCCAGAGGCACGACCTTCACCACCACCCATTGGGTGATCGACAGGGTTCATAGCCACACCGCGTACTCGTGGTCTGCGACCTAGCCAGCGTGTACGGCCAGCCTTGCCTGATCTCTCGAGTGCGTGATCAGAGTTACCGACACTACCTATCGTAGCTTTGCATGCAGCGAGGATACGGCGAGTCTCTCCACTAGGCATACGTAGTACGACATAATTATCTTCACGAGCTACCAGCTGTGCGAAGGCACCAGCACTACGTACCAGCTTACCACCCTGACCAGGGCGTAGCTCCACGTTGTGCACGATCATACCGACAGGTACCTTAGCTAGTGGTAGTGCGTTACCTACCTCAGGTGTTGCGTTTTCACCTGACATCACTTGCTGGCCTACAGTCAGTCCGTTAGGAGCGATGATATAGCTCTTAGCTCCATCGGCATAGTATAGGAGTGCGATGCGAGATGATCTGTTTGGATCATACTCGATACTCTTGACTGTAGCGGGGATGCCATCCTTAGTTCTCTTGAAGTCGATGAGACGATACTTACGCTTGTGACCACCACCTACGTTGCGTATGGTCATCTTACCAGTATTGTTACGACCACCCGATTTACGAGCTCCAACTACAAGAGACTTCTCTGGTGCACTGGCAGTGATGGCGTCAAATGCACCAATAGTTTTGTGTCTTTGCCCCGGCGTTGCGGGCTTTAGTTTACGGATTCCCATTGCTTATATATTGCTAAAGAAATCGATTGTATCCTCACCCTGGAGCGTTATGAAAGCCTTCTTGAAGGCTGGCTTACGACCCGTGATGACACCCGACTTGGTATAGCGACTAGAGCGCTTACCATCGTAGCGACAGGTGTTGACACTATCGACCTTGACGTTGTACATCTTCTCGACAGCATTACGTATCTCAATCTTGTTTGCAGTGGGTGCTACTAAAAAGGCGTAGCGCTGCTGATTGCTCTCAGTGATTGCTGTCATCTTCTCTGAGATTATTGGTTTGATTATGATTCCCATATCAATGCTCTACTAGTGTGTTTCGACTTAAAACATCTCATTGACCTGTGCTAGAGCATCCTCTGTGAAGACTATCTTGCGACAATCCAGCACACAATAAGTATTGAGATCTTGAGCACGTATGATGCTAACACCTGGGATGTTGCGAGCACTGAGTGCTACCGTATCCTCTATCTGTGAGACCACGTAGAGAGTCTTCTGACCATCTACGTTGAGTGCCTTTGCCATGCTCACAAAAGACTTGGTCTTGGGAGCCTCAAAAGAGAGCTGATCCAGTACCATGATCTGATTGTCCTGAGCCTTGTAGGTGAGGGCACTGCGACGTGCTAGCTGGCGGAGCTTCTTGTTGAGCTTGAAGCTGTAGCTACGTGGGCGAGGTCCGAAGACGCGCGCACCACCACGTAGGATGTTAGAGTTGATATCACCACGACGTGCGCCACCCGTACCCTTCTGGCGGAATAGCTTGCGTGTAGATCCACTCATCTCACTACGCTCCTTGGTTTTGTGCGTACCCTGACGCTGATTAGCGCGGTACTGCTTGACGGTTAGATAGATAGCGTGATCATTGGGCTCTATGCCAAAGACGGAGCTCTCCAAGGCTATCTTACGTCCCGTATCTTCACCTTGTATATTGTAGATTGATAGTTCCATTACTTCTCTATTGCTATGATTGAACCCTTAGCTCCAGGCACGCTACCCTTGAGTACGAGGATATTATGCTCGGGCATTACTTTGATCACCTCGAGGTTTTGTACCGTGACGCGCTTATTGCCCATCTGTCCAGCCATGCGTGTACCCTTAAAGACCTTTGCAGGGTAAGAGCAGGCACCGACAGCACCGGGTGCACGTAGACGGTCATCCTGACCGTGTGTCGACTGACCGACACCGCCGAATCCGTGACGCTTGACTACACCTTGGAATCCCTTACCCTTGCTCGTCCCGTGCACATCCACATAGTGGGTGTCGTTGAAGAGCTCTACGGTGATCTCATCACCGAGCTTGTAATCTGATCCAAAGCCCATGAACTCGGCCAAGTGGCGCTTGTTAGTTACTCCAGCTGCCTTGAAGTGTCCCTGCAGTGGGCGTGTCGTATGCTTGTCTTTAGCATCCTGAAAGCCCAGCTGGATCGCTTCATACCCATCGCGGTCAGCAGTCTTTACTTGAGTCACTACACAAGGACCTACTTCGATGACAGTGCATGGCACATTAACGCCCTCGGCACTGAATACGGAAGTCATTCCGATTTTCTTTCCTAATAATCCTGGCATTTCTGTAGTTGATTACTCTGGTTAATACTTAATTTCGATGTCTACGCCACTGGGCATCTCCAGCTTCATCAGCGCATCAATCGTAGGTGCTGAGGCATTGTAGATGTCGATCAGACGCTTGTGAGCATTTAGCTCAAACTGCTCACGGCTCTTCTTATTGACGAAGGTGGAGCGGTTCACCGTAAAAATACGCTTATGCGTGGGCAGTGGTATAGGACCACTGACCAGCGCATTAGTATTCTGTACGGCCGTGACGATCTTCTCGGCAGACTTGTCTACGAGCATGTGGTCGTAAGACCTCAGCTTGATTCTGATCTTTTGGCTCATTACTATATTGTGAGATTATTACTTTATCAAATCAACGCGACCATTGAGTTCCTCAAGGATCTTCTTAGCTATTGACGAGGAGACCTCTGCATAGTGTGAGAAGCTCATCGTACTAGAGGCACGACCACTCGTGATCGTACGTAGGGCGGTCACATAGCCAAACATCTCGCTTAGAGGCACCTTAGCCTTGATAACCTGAGCGCCAGAGCGGTTGACCTCTGAGCCCTCGACCTGACCACGACGCTTGTTTAGGTCGCCGATCACGTCACCCATGTTCTCCTCAGGCGTTACCACCTCAAGCTGCATGATAGGCTCCATAAGCACGGGGCTAGCCTTCTCTGAAGCCTCCTTAAAGGCCATCATAGCGGCTACCTCAAAGGAGAGCTGATCTGAGTCTACGGGGTGGAAAGATCCATCCACGAGTGTCACCTTGAGACTATCTAGAGGATAGCCGGCGAGGACACCACTCTTCATAGCCTTCTCAAAGCCCTTTTGGACAGAGGGGATAAACTCCTTCGGGATATTACCACCCTTGACCTCATCGACAAACTGTAGAGCTCCATCGAAGTCCTCATCGGCTGGACCAAACTTGATGATGATATCAGCAAACTTACCACGACCACCAGACTGCTTCTTGTATACCTCGCGTAGGTCCACAGTCTGAGTGACAGCCTCCTTGTAAGCCACCTGAGGCTGACCTTGGTTACACTCAACCTTGAACTCGCGCTTCAGACGGTCTATAATGATGTCTAGGTGCAGCTCACCCATACCGCTGATGACGGTCTGACCCGTCTCCTCATTGGTCTTAACGACAAATGTTGGATCCTCCTCAGCGAGCTTAGCAAGACCGACACCAAGACGATCCATATCCTTCTGCGTCTTAGGCTCGACAGCGATACCGATCACAGGATCGGGGAAGTCGATAGACTCCAGTACGAGCGGTGCATTCTCATCGCAGAGCGTGTCACCCGTACGGATATCCTTAAAGCCTACACCAGCACCGATATCACCCGTACCGATAGTCTCCATCGGGTTCTGGTGATTAGAGTGCATCTGGAAGAGGCGTGAGATACGCTCCTTCTTACCAGAGCGAGAGTTAAAGACGTAGCTACCAGCGTCAATGTGACCACTATATACGCGGAAGAAGCAGAGACGACCTACGAAGGGGTCGGTAGCGATCTTAAAGGCTAGTGCACTCATAGGAGCGTCGGGATCGACCTCACGCACCTCCTCCTTGTCAGAGTCTAGTGCATGACCTACCACCTCTGGCGTATCCATAGGACTGGGTAGATAAGCACAGACAGCATCTAGGAGCGTCTGTACGCCCTTATTCTTAAACGAAGAGCCACAGAGCATCGGGAAGATCTCCATCGCTAGTGTAGCCTTGCGGATAGCTGTACGGATCTCATCCTCTGTAATCGTAGAGGGATCATCAAAGTACTTCTCCATGAGAGTCTCGTCAGTCTCTGCGAGCGTCTCTAGGAGCTTATCTCTCCACTCCTCAGCATCGGCGCGAAGATTGTCAGGGATCTCATCGATCTCGTACTCAGCACCCATAGTCTCATCGTGCCAGAAGATAGCCTTCATGGTTATCAAGTCGACAACCCCCTTGAAGGAGTCCTCCTCCCCTACTGGGATTTGGATAGGGCAGGCCTTAGCTCCGAGCATGTCAACCATCTGACGCTGCACCTCGTAGAAGTTTGCGCCCGAACGGTCCATCTTATTAATGTATGCGATGCGTGGCACCTTGTACTTATCAGCCTGACGCCATACAGTCTCACTCTGAGGCTGTACACCGCCCACGGCGCAGAACGTAGCCACGGCACCATCAAGGACACGGAGTGAACGCTCTACCTCAACGGTAAAGTCCACGTGTCCCGGAGTGTCGATCAGATTGATCTTATACTTCTTATCGTCATAGGTCCAGAAGGTCGTAGTAGCAGCCGAGGTGATCGTGATACCACGCTCCTGCTCCTGCGCCATCCAGTCCATCGTAGCGGCACCATCGTGTACCTCTCCGATCTTGTGTGTTAGTCCGGTGTAGAAAAGTATACGCTCAGAGGTCGTCGTCTTACCAGCATCGATGTGTGCCATGATGCCGATATTACGAGTTTGCTCGAGCTTAGAATGAATTGCAGACATAGATTTTATGGTTAGTGTAGGTTAGAAGCGGAAGTGTGCGAAGGCACGGTTAGCCTCAGCCATACGATGTACGTCCTCCTTACGCTTGAACGCACCACCCTGACTATTGTAGGCATCCATGATCTCTGCTGCGAGCTTGTCAGCCATAGTCTTACCACCACGCTTACGGGCGAAGATGATTAGATTCTTCATGGAGATAGACTCCCTACGCTCTGGACGTATCTCTGTCGGCACTTGGAAGGTTGCTCCTCCGATACGACGAGACTTAACCTCTACGTGGGGGGTTACATTATCGAGAGCTGCCTTCCAGATCTCTAGGGCGCTCTTCTCCTCTTGCGACATCTTATCCTTGACTATATCAAGGGCTCTGTAGAAGATGCTATATGCAAGACTCTTCTTGCCATCATACATGAGGTGGTTCACAAACTTTGTGACCTGACGATCTCCAAATACGGGATCGGGCAGTACCTGCCTCTTCTTAGGCTTAGCCTTTCTCATTGTTTCGTGATATTATACTATTGTCTCGTCGTCTTATTTGGGTTGCCATCATAATGATCTGTTGTCTTCAACGCTCCCTCTGGAGCATTTACTCAACCTATCCTTGATCTCCAAGGATTAGCTCATCCAAATAGAACCACGGGGACAAATGTGGTTACTAGATTTAGATTGCACTCCTACGCTAGACATGTACGACTCTCTAGAGAGCTCAGACACCCTGCTACAAGGAGTGTAGTTAGATTTTTCTGTGGGGAGAGGTACTCGCTGATGTACCTATTATATTATAGTATACTCACCCGCTAGAGGGGAGTAACAGGCCGAGGGGGATAGTAGGCCATCCAGCACCTCGCCACGGCATCTCAATCTAGGCGACTAGTTTACTTCGCCTTAGGACGCTTAGCTCCGTACTTAGAGCGACGCTGGCGACGGCCATCGACACCAGCTGTATCGAGTGCGCCACGCACTATATGGTAGCGTACACCAGGCAGGTCCTTGACACGACCGCCACGCACCAATACGATACTATGCTCCTGAAGGTTGTGACCCTCACCGGGGATGTAGGCATTCACCTCCTTGCCGTTGGTCAGACGCACACGAGCCACCTTACGCATAGCCGAGTTAGGCTTCTTAGGGGTGGTTGTGTAAACGCGGACACAGACGCCACGACGCTGTGGGCATGAACCCAAGGCTGGAGACTTACCTTTTTCCTCAAAGGTCTCTCGTCCCTTTCTTACTAACTGTTGGATAGTAGGCATTAACTTCTCGTTTACTTAATTCTTGATTTACAAATATGATTCTCGTGCTACCCTGCTATAAGACACTGCAGCTACGACCAAGTCGCACATCACAGCTACCCACAGTAGGTATAGCGGGGACAAAGGTACAAAAACTTTTTGACCTGACAAGCGGGAGTAGAGATTAGAGGGGAAGAGATCGGAGCTATCGGAGGTGTCGGAGCTATCAGAGCAATCGGACGGGTAACCATTATCGTGACGCTCGGGACGTGTAACGGCTGTAGGGGGCTGTGTCAATAGTCCATTTGTCGTTTGAGAGAGGGGGGAGGCTGGGAATTTTGTTAAGCAGCGATGCTGAAGACGTTTTTCGACAAGTAGGGCTTGAAGTGTGTAAAAGTGATCGTCTCGGAGCGCTCAACGCCCTCTTTGCCTCTCGAAGTGGCGTCTTGAGAGGGTAAAGGGTCATTTTCTTGCGTTTTCTTGAGTTGGGCAGCCACTTTTTTGAGATTGAAGGCTATGGCGAAAAAGGCAAAGTCCATCAGAACTTTGTCTTGACCGAAGTGACGGAAGCGCCGATAGTGCATGTTGTTTTTCATCTGTCCAAAGACTGACTCGGGTTCCACAGATCGTCGCTTTCGATGCTTGATGCCTTTATCTGAGGTGAGCAGTGTACGAGCTTTTTGCTTGTAGCTGTTAAGGCGATGGTTCACGCTGATCTTGCGCCTATCTTCTTTTCCTTTGTAGCATTGACTTCGTAATGGGCAACCTCTACAGTTTTTTGCTTCGTAGATAGAGCTCTCTGAAGTATAGCCCGTGCTGGTCTTTGTGGTCGTAGTCTCACGGAACTCTAGATGCTGTCCCATCGGGCAGACGTAATAGTTTTCCTGAGCGTTGTAGTATAAATGCTCTGGGAGAAAGGGGTTGTTTTTGTAGCGTGGACGCTGCTCTTGATGAAAGTAATTGTACTTGACGTAAGCATCCATTTCAGACTCGTCCATAAAGCGGTAGTTCTCCTCTGAACCATAGCCTGCATCAGCTACAACCGTGGTCGGCAGATGATCGTAACGCTCTTGAAAGCTTTCTACAAATGGTATGAGAGTACAGGTGTCCGAGGGGTTGGGAAAGAGAGCATAGTCTGTGATAATTTGGTTTTCTGTAGCAATCTGTAGGTTGTACCCAGGCTTAGCGAGACCTTTACCTTTGGCGTCTTCTTTCATACGCATAAAAGTCGCATCGGGGTCAGTCTTAGACATAGAGTTGCGCTTGCCTAGTTGGTCGAGACGTTGGTCGTACTCAGCTAGCTTGTCTCGGTGCTCCTCTAAGGTTTTAATCTGCTTTTTGCGCTTTCTATGTTCGGCTTTCGCCTCTTTGGTTTCAGGAGCGGGTTCCTTGTCAAGAGCTTCCTTGAGCTCCTCCACGATAGAGGTCAGCTCAGTCGGAGTAAACTCTACGACCTCTGGCTTGGCTTGCTGATCCTGGATGATGACATCATCGACTTGTTGCAGTAGGACACGCAACTTCTCCATCAGGTTTGACCGATAGCGCTCTACGTTCTTTCGCCAAACGAAGGTGTATTTGTTTGCCTTAGACTCGATCTTTGTCCCATCGATATACTCAACATCTAAAGAGATCAGACCTCTCTCTGCTAGTAGGAGTACCAGTTGTGTAAAGATCTCATTGATCTCTCGCTTGACACGATTGCGAAAGCGATTGATCGTGACGAAGTCAGGCTTCTCACCACCAGCGAGCCAGATGAAATGCGTATCTCTGAGGAGGCGCTTTTCCATCTCACGGCAGGAGTATACATTGTTCATATAGGCGTAGATGATCACCTTGAGCATCATCTTAGGGTGATAGGGGCTGCGACCCATCGTGTAGTAAAGTTTTTTGAATGGCTCTAAATCCAAACCATCCACAATAGCACTGATGAAACGCACAGGATCATCCTCGGCAATGTCCTTGTCGACTCTTTCTGGGAAAAGGACTATCTGATTCTGTATATAGGGTCGGAAGTGTCGTTTTTCCATTAGTTAGGAACCTCTCGTTTATTCTGCTAAGTTACTAAAAACTAACTAGATAAGCAAGTGTTTAGCTCTAAAATAAACACCGAAAGATGCAAGATCCTCTGTCTTTTACTTTCTGCTGGGGGAGAGACTTTTGACACAGCCCCGTCCCCGTTAAAACCCCGACGCTGTTTCGCTTTGACACAACGGACGCCCTCCCGCTAGACACTCCCGTGCGTCCCTACACATCGTTACTCGTCTCGCTCTAGCCTTCAATCGCTAACCTCTAAATCCCTCCGATCACTCTGATAAGAAAGGACCTCGCTAGAGGTCCGACGCATCGTAGCCGTCGGTCGGAGGGGCTACGGCCCCGAACGACCGATGGATAGGCGAATGTGGTAGGAGGTCGACCCCTTGCGGGTCGGACTAGACGTAGCTCACCAAGCCAGAAGGCTCTTACTATAGAACTTCCCAGTTTTTCTTCCTTGCAGTAGTTACGTCAGCAGCGCTACACCTGTTTTTATCCCTTTTCTCAAAGGAGCGATCTATCACAAAAAAAACACCCCTACTTTTTTTCCTTCGATTGGGAAGACTATTCACCAACTTGGTCATAGCCTTGCCATTGATACTGTTACTGAAGCAATAAAGATCAACCAACCTAGCACACCCAGATATGTTCAAGTCAGTCAGCTTATTGTAGTTGCAGTAAAGCGTTTCCAAGGCGGTGTTCTTTGACACGTCCAAGCTCGTCAGTTGATTGCTGGCGCACCCAAGCTCTGTCAAGGCGGTGCTCTTTGACACGTCCAAGCTCGTCAGTTGATTGAAGGAGCAGTCAAGCGTTGTCAAGGCGGTGCTCCTTGACACGTCTAAACTCGTCAGTTGATTGTTGGAGCAGGAAAGCATTTTCAAGGCAGTACAACCCGACACGTCCAAGCTCGTTAGTTGATTGAAAACGCACACAAGTTCTGTCAAAGCGATACAGCCCGAGACGTCCAAGTTGGTCAGTTGATTCCAAGAGCAGTCAAGCTCTGTTACGTCGCCACGGATGGTGATCGTTTGGCTAGTAATCCTGTGGGACTTGCGATCGAGATTGTCCGTTTTCCCAGCCTCTTGAGCCCCCTCAATGGTGACGTTGCCATTGGCTTTGATGCCCAAATAGATTTCCTCACCGACCCTCTGAGAGGTGGTCATGGTGATGACTCCTTGGGCGAGGAGGGAGGTGAAAGTGAGGAGCGTGCCGAGGAGAACGAAGAGCCAGATGCGTAGATGTTTGCTCATAGTGTAGCTAGAGATCAGAGGCTAGAGATTAGAAGTGGGGGAAGCTGTGAAGGCTCGGCCGTGTGAGTGATGTTTTCTGCGAAGTTATACCTTTATTGCGAGTTGAGCAAGAGGAAGGGACGAGTAGCTGGTGTAGGGACGAACGGTGAGTGTTTAGCGGGAGGGTGTCCCTACATTTCGCTACACGTCAAATGGGCTACACGTCTCTCCTCGGGAGGAAATCGGGAAGCGTCAGGGAGGTTGAGTTCACTATATATAATAAGGTGTCACCCCTGCCCTCTAATTTCTAACTTCTCCCCTCTAATCTCTAACTTCTAACCTCTAGTCTCTATTTACATATCTTTACGGGGAAATTCGTCCGATTCCCTCCTTTCTCGAATATCCACGTGGAAAATCTCAAATCTCCACGTGGGCGTCAAAAAATTCCTCCGAAGTTTCATTTGATTCCTCCGAAGTTTCATTTCATTCTTCCGAAGTTTTATTTCGCGCTCACGTGGAGGATTTTCTTTTTCCACCTGGATATTTCAAAATCTCCACGTGGAAATCACTTTTCCCCGACACGGTGTCGTTTCGATATGTAGTCGGTTCTAAATTATTGTAGCGAGCTAGCGTCGAATTTTCCAAGCTAGGGGTGACGCATCATAATCGCTCTATCAGGAACTACACGTAACGACAAATGAAGAATAAAGAGGTCGATGAGTTCATTGTATATAATGCGTCAGTCCTAACCTCTAACCTCTAATCTCTCACCTCTAATCTCTAATTTCGTACCTTAGCGACATGAAATGCTCTCGAAGAGATGAGATACGTCGTGATCCGACTCGTATGAGGAGGCTCCTACGCACCATAACGCTGTCGCTATGGGGGGCGGTCCTCGTGGGTGTCGTCTACTACTTTGCCGTGGTCTATCGAGCACCTCAGACTAAGACGGATCGTGTAGAGACCCGCTCTCAGACGGAATGGCACGATGTGCCGATTGCGGAGGTGGGGGCTGGAGAGGCCTACGAAGAGCTGGAGCAGTACAGCACACTCTATGCGCTGGAGTACCTGCTGGACGATGACTCGATATGGCCCAATGTGGAAGCAAACAGGCTGCAGCTCTTCGATCTTTACGAAGGGGAGGAAGACGACGAAGAAGAGGACGTAATAGTGGTGTCGACAAAATCTACCTCGACGTCTAAGGCTTTGGCAGACAAGTCACAAGCACAGTCTCCCAGGCGTCAGGGTATGATCTCTGAGTGGGACTACCTCTTTCAGCGGTATGGTGAGCGGTATGGTTGGGACTGGTGTGTCTTAGCGGCGATAGCTTATCAGGAGTCCAAGTTTCGTGCAGAGATCGTCGGCATGGGAGGAGCCACGGGGCTGATGGGTATCATGCCCGCTACGGGGCGTCGCTATGGATACAGTCGTGCTAAGCTCAAGCATGCCGAGAGCTCCGTCCGCATAGCCTGCATGGCGCTGCAAGACTTCGGTCGCGCCTTTGCCCATATCACTGATCCGGAGCAACGGATGAAGTTTACCCTCGCCTCTTACAATTCGGGCAGTGCGCATGTCCTCGATGCGCGTCGTCTGGCGGAGGACGCAGGCTTAGACCCTGATCGCTGGGACGGCTCTGTGGAGCTCTATATGGTTCGCCTGAACGAGCCGAAGTACTACAACCATCCACTCGTGCAGCATGGTCGTGCTAATGGCGATCACACGGTGCGCTATGTGACAGAGGTTTTCACCCGAGCGCAATCTTATAAATCGAAAGTTCAATATGCTACAGCTGAATAATGTCTCTCTAAGTTTCGGCAATAGAGTCCTCTTTGCGGACATCTCGCTCTCGCTCCTAGAGGGTGACAAGGTAGGGCTCGTTGGGGTCAATGGGACGGGCAAGTCCTCGCTACTACGTATCATCATGGGCGAGCTAGAGCCAGACAGCGGGACGATCACGCGACGCAATGGGCTACGCATCGGCTACCTCTCTCAGCAACATCGCTTTGCAGAGGGGGTGCGGGTGATTGATGCGGTCTTTTCGCCCCATGACCCCACGGCGCATCTCGTGGGTGCCTGGCAGAGTGCCGTGGAGCGAGGCGATGCGGAGGCTCAGGAGCGACTTCTACCCGATATGGATCGTCTCTCCGCGTGGCAATATGAACAGGAGGCGACAGCCATACTGCACGCCCTACGTATCACTGATGTGGAGCGTCCTATGGAGCTGCTCTCTGGCGGTGAGGTCAAGCGGGTAGCACTTGCCGGAGTCTTGCTCCAGCAGCCTGATCTCTTGATCCTCGATGAGCCGACGAACCACCTAGACCTAGAGGTGATCGAGTGGCTCGAGGGTTACCTTTCGCGCTCACGGCTCACGCTCCTACTGGTGACTCACGACCGCTACTTCCTCGATCACATCTGTACCCGTATCGTGGAGATGGATCAGCAGCAGCTTTATAACTATGAGGGCAACTATGAGACCTTCCTCACCAAACGTCAGGAGCGTCTAGAGCAAATGGCGCAGACGAGTGACCGCCTGGCTAATATCTATCGTCAGGAGCTGGTCTGGATGCGCGCTACCCCGCAAGCGCGAGGTGGTAAGCAGCGCGCCCGCAAGGAGCACTTTGCAGAGCTCTCGTCTGAACTCTCTCAGGCGCGGCAGATACTGCGTGAGCAGACGACCATCGAGCCTCTTCATTCGTCCGTTCGCCTAGGCAAGCAGGTGATTGAGCTGGAGGGTGTCTCCAAGAGCTTTGAGGAGTCGAAGCCACTCATCCGAGACTTTGACTACACCTTCTCACGCAGAGATCGTGTCGGCATCGTCGGGCCCAATGGTTGTGGCAAGACGACTCTGCTTAAGATGATCATCGGCGAGCTAGAGCCTGACAGCGGGTCAGTGCTTATCGGCGAGACGGTGCAGGTCGGTTACTTCGGGCAGAAGTTACCGAGCTACGCCCCAGACAAGCGGGTGATCGACATAATCTCCGACATAGCCAGTCACATTACAGATCCTGTGACAGGTCAGTCGGTCTCAGCTACGCAATTACTGCAGAGGTTTCTCTTCACCAGTGATCGTATCTACACGCCTGTATCGCTGCTCAGTGGCGGTGAGCTCAGACGACTCTATCTCTGTACGGTGCTGATGGCTAGCCCTAATCTGCTCATACTCGATGAGCCGACGAATGATCTAGACATAACAACGCTGGGCGTGCTGGAGAGCTATCTTAGCTCCTTCGAGGGTGTCCTTATTATTGTGACGCACGACCGCTACTTCCTGGACAAGCTCGTGGAGCACCTTTTCGTTTTCGAGCGGGGAGGGCATATTCGCGACTTCCCGGGCAACTTTACCCAGTATCGTCTGCAGCAAGAGGTCGAAGCGCAGCAAGCTGCTGGGCAGGCTACGCCACAGGAGACCAAAAGTGCTGCACCCGCAGCCAGTCAGGCGACTCGGCAAGGCAATCGAAAGAAGCGACGCAGCTATCGTGAGGAGCAAGAGTTTCAGCAGCTGGAGCAGCAGATCCCGCAGCTCGAGAGACGCATTGCGGAACTGGAGCAGCGGATGTCTTCGGGGAGCCTTAGCAACGAAGAGCTGCTCAAAGCGGGTGAGGATATCGCACAGGCGCAGCAAGAGATGGAGCAGGCGTCTGAGCGTTGGTTTGAACTAGCCGCTATCGAAGAGGAAGCATGAGACTAAGACTACCCATCTGGCTGGCTCGCCAGCTATACAGTCGCGATAATCGTCATCACAGCAAGGTATACGCCTTGGTGCGCTTTGCGATCCCAGCCATAGCACTGAGCCTAGCGGTCATGCTCCTAGGCATTGCGATCATGGACGGCTTTCAGTACAGCGTCCGTGATACGGTGCGGCTCGTGACAGGCGATGTGATCCTCTGCGAGTATGGCAAGCAGCCGATAGACCTAGACAATGTGATCACCCTCACGCCCCAGATGACACAGCGGATGAACGAGATGCCTGAGATAGCCGCCGTGCGCCCCGTCCGTACAGCTGTCGGCATGATCAAGACCGACAGTACCTATCAGGGGGTGGCTGTCACGGGGGTAGACGACTTCACATTCCTCGAGCCACTCTGCGCTATGGGCGACTTGTCCGACACGACACTTGCTGAGGGGGCTAATCCGATCGTCCTGCCTAAAGCCTCTGCGCAGAAGCTCGGACTAACGATCGGTGACAAGGTCGTGCTCTACTTCCTAGGTGACAAGGTCTCTGTGCGCTCCTTTACGCTGATAGCGATACTGGAACTGACCAATACGGCGCAGCCACTTGCCTATGTGACCAACGACCTGCTAGGACGTGTAGGGGACTGGCAACAAGATCAGTACACACGCATTGAGATCCTCGCAAAGAACACGGACCGCTCGCTCCTAGATATGGAGACCTCGCTCTCAGACAAGTTAATTCAGTCGCTCTCGGAGCCAGGCGTCACACATGAGACCTTAGGAATCTACACTGGCTCTCAGATCAATGGTGGGGTCTACCAGTGGATCGACTCGCTACGTCCGAATGTGCAGATATTACTGGTGCTGATGGCTCTGGTGGCAGCCTTTACAATGATCAACGCGCTCCTGATCATTATCCTAGACCTGACGCAGACCATCGGCTTGCTCAAGGCACTCGGCATGACCTACCGATCGCTCACGACGATGAGCTTGGCGATTGCTCTGCGCATCATCGCCTGGGGGATGCTCTGGGGCAACCTCCTGGCGGGCGTCATCATCTGGAGCCAGTACCAGTGGCAATGGCTCACGCTCGACCCAAATGTCTACTACATCTCGCACGTTGCGATGCGCATCCGCCCTGTGGCGTGGATCGTGGTCAACGTGGCAACGCTCTTGCTCTGTCTCCTGCTCTTACTCCTCCCAGCACGCATCATCCAGCGGATCTCACCGACGACGGCACTTCGCTTCGAATAACTACGACTGACTATGACGAAAAGCTCTACCGCTCCTCACCGAGGAGGTTGCATACAGACGATCTTTCAGGAGATAAAGGTTCTCTTACTGGGGTTCAGTCAAGTGTTTCTCTTGCAAAGTGCTTTGTCAGGCACCTTGATCTTGGTAGGACTCTTCTGCAACTCTTGGCAGCTCGCACTCTTAGCTCTCCTGGGCTGTTTGGTCTCTAGGGCGGTCGCTTCGCTCTGGCGAGACACGAAGTCGGAGATAGCCGATGGCCTCTACGGCTTCAACGGCACCTTGGTGGGTATCGCCATAGGAGTCTACTGGGAGATCAGTTGGCTCTCGATCCTTCTGCTGGTGGTCGGAGCTGCTCTCTCCACATGGTTGGCGCGAGCCTTCCGCCGGCATGCTCAGCTACCCGGGCTGACAGCACCTTTTATCATCGCTGTGTGGGTGCTACTCCTCGTGAGCATGCTAGCTCCGCAAGGGGTAGGACTCCTCGACTCTGTGGCGCAGCTAGAGGAGGGGCAGTCACAGTGGCGGATGCTCGGGGTAGCACTTGGGGATAGTGTCGGGCAGGTGATGTTTCAGGCGAATGTCTTGACCGGCATCCTCTTCTTCCTGGCTATCGTCTGGGAGTCACGTCGCAAAGCTCTCTACACCTTGCTGGGAGTCCTCATTCCGATGCTTGCGATCCCCTTTGTACCGGAGACTGTATGGCGCGAAGGCTTGCTAGGCTACAACGCCGTGCTCTGTGCCATCTATTGGGCCAGTACGAGCGAGCGACACTTGCTCTACGCAGTCGTCTCCGTAGTGCTCTCTGTACTCCTAGAGCTACTCGCTCTCTATGCAGGTTTGATCCCGCTGACGGCTCCTTTTGTGCTGTCTGTATGGGGCGTGGTACAAGCTCAGCGATGGCGAAAGGTTGCACCGCAATCATTTAATGCTTAACTTTGTACGAGTAATAGGAGTGTTCCCTCCTAGGGGAGCTTTCCGCCTTTGTGCAAACGCTTTGCATACACATTAAAAATACAATATAACTCTCATGACAAAAGTAGGTATCAATGGTTTTGGTCGTATCGGTCGACTAGTCTTCCGCGCTTCGATGAAGCGTGATGATCTCGAGGTAGTAGCAATCAACGACCTCATCGATGTCGAGTATATGGCATATATGCTCAAGTATGACTCTGTACATGGACGCTTCGACGGCACAGTCGACGTACAGGATGGCATGCTCGTAGTCAACGGTCGCAAGATCCGTGTGACAGCCGAGAAGGAGCCACGCCTGATCAACTGGGGCGCTGCTGGCGTAGAGTATGTCGTAGAGAGTACAGGACGCTTCCTCACCAAGGAGCTCTCACAGGGACACATCGAGGCTGGTGCTAAGTATGTCGTCATGTCGGCTCCCTCTAAGGATGATACACCTATGTTCGTCACAGGTGTCAACCTTGAGAAGTATGTCCCTGGTACACAGTTCGTCTCTAACGCTTCTTGCACGACCAACTGTCTCGCTCCGCTTGTAAAGGTGCTCAACGACAACTTCGGCGTAGAGCAGGGGCTCATGACTACCGTACACGCTGCTACGGCTACGCAGAAGACGGTCGATGGTCCCTCACTCAAGGACTGGCGTGGCGGTCGCTCGGCTATCGGCAACATCATCCCCTCCTCGACAGGTGCTGCTAAGGCTGTCGGCAAGGTGATCCCCGAGCTCAATGGTAAGCTCACGGGTATGTCCTTCCGCGTACCTACGATGGACGTATCTGTCGTAGACCTGACAGTACAGCTCAAGCGTGGTGCTAGCTACGACGAGATCTGTGCTGCTATGAAGAAGGCCTCTGAGACCAATCTCAAGGGGATCATGGAGTACTGTGACGAGCAGGTTGTAAGCCAGGACTTCGTGAGCGATCCACACACCTCTATTTTTGACGCTAAGGCTGGTATCGCTCTGACTGATACCTTTGTCAAGGTCGTCGCTTGGTATGACAATGAGTGGGGCTACTCTAACAAGATACTCTGCCTCATCGCTCACATGGCTGAGGTCAATAAGTAATCACGCTAAGACTGGCGAAGAGTTTTCACTCTAAAACAATCGGACGCAAGGCGCAGATGGTAGGAAGAGCATCGAGTGCATCCCCTACCCCTGTGACTTGCGTCTCGCTTTTTACCCCTAAAGTGTATCACGAGCCGTGCAAGAGAGGCTTTTGTGGCAGTGATACCTTCCGTTACTCACATAAGATGATAAGCTGATGGACTTTTACGAACTAGATCTAGAGGATGAGGTCCTCGACGGACTGGATGCGATGAACTTTGTGGAGACCTCTCCTATCCAATCGGAGACGATCCCCCCACTCCTAGAGGGGCGAGACGTCATCGGCTGTGCGCAGACTGGATCGGGCAAGACGGCAGCTTATCTGCTTCCCTTTCTCAATAAGGTAGCACGTCAAGAGCTACCCAAAGAGCATCTCGGAGCCGTCGTCATGGCGCCCACACGAGAGCTCGCCAAGCAGATCGATCAGGAGGTCGAAGGCTTTGGCTATTACGTCTCAGTCTCTACCCTCGCCATCTACGGCGGCACCGACGGCATCGCCTGGGAGCAGCAAAGACGGGGCATGGCACTCGGAGCAGACATCGTCATCGCTACCCCAGGGCGACTCCTCTCGATGCTACGTCTCGGAGCGTGCGACCTATCGCATGTACAGTACTTCGTACTAGACGAGGCTGATCGTATGCTCGACATGGGCTTTTACGAAGACATTATGGAGATCTACAAGGCACTGCCCGAGGATTGCCAGCATGTGATGTTTTCCGCTACAATGCCCAAGGAGATCCTCAAGCTCTCAGAGAGCATCCTCGTAGATCCCGTCCTCGTTGAGCTAGCTGTGGCAAAGCCTCCTAAGTCGATCATGCAGACCGCATACATCTGCTATGATGCGCAGAAGCTCCCGATCATCCGATCTCTCTTTGCCAATCCCGAGTCGGAGCTCTCACGCACCATCATCTTTGCGGGGACCAAGGCGACTGTCCACGCACTCGCTCAGACACTCACTAGAGATGGACTGCCCGTTGCAGAGATGCACTCGGACCTGTCGCAAGAGCGTCGCGAGGAGGTCTTGAGAGACTTCCGCATGGGACGCACCAAAGTACTCGTCGCCACCGACATCGTAGCGCGTGGTATCGACATAGACGACATTGGGGTCGTGATCAACTATGAGGTGCCTCGCGACTTTGAGGACTACGTACACCGCATCGGCCGTACAGCACGTGGTGCCGACGGCAAGGGCTTGGCGATCACGCTCGTCTCGCCCAGTGATCAGCAAGACTTCGCACGTCTGGAGCAGTTCCTCGAGCAGGAGATCTACCGCATTCCTCTCGACCCTTCACTAGGCGAGGCGCCTACCTATGCCCCCAACGAGCGCAGTAATAGTCGTGGCTCCTCTAGAGGCAAAGGCAACGGACGTGGCAGATCGCAAGGTAAAGGTCACGGACGAGGTAAGTCCCAGGGCAAAGGTCGCTCCTCACAGCGTAAAGGTCACTCCGGAGGTCACAAGGATAGCAAGCAATAACAGCCTCTATGAAAGCGCATCAGCGTATCGGCATCCTAAGCGATACGCACGGATACATCGATGATCAGATCTGCAAGGCACTAGCCGCGTGTGATCTGATCTTTCATGCAGGAGACATCGGCGCTCCGCAGGTGCTAGAGCGGTTGCAAACCATTGCCCCCACGCTAGCAGTGTATGGCAATATCGATGACGCTACGCTACATACACAGCTTCCAGAGGTGATTCATACAGAGGTGGCTGGTGTGGAGCTGGTCATGACGCATATCGGTGGCTATCCAGGACACTATGAGCGTGTCTTGGCGCCTTATCTTACGCCGTGGCATGAGCATCCCATGATTACCATCTCGGGGCATAGTCATATCCTCAAGGTGCTGCCCGACAAGTCCCGTCCAGGACTACTCCACATCAACCCCGGGGCTGTAGGGCGCAGTGGCTGGCACCAGAGTCGCACCCTCATACGCCTGCAGATCACCTCAGGGCGACCACACGACCTAGAGGTGGTCGAGTGGCCCCGCTAATTTGAGACTGTTGCAAAAGTCAACAGTCTCTCAATCTTGCTTGCAAGATTGTCTAGACTTTGCAGAAAGGATGAAGCGCAAGGCGCTGAGGGTGAGGTCTGAAGGGAGCATACCTCCGTATGTGACCGAAGCCGAATCCCGAAAGGAACACAGCGATTCGCCTTTATGCAACAGTCTCAATTTGACTCTGGGGGATTTATAGCAGATACATTACAAAATAGAATCTCCTCGTGGGATTTCTAAATCCCTCCGGAGGGACGAAATGATCCCCACGTGGGGACGAAATAAGACTTCGGAAGAATCAAATGAAACTTCGGAGGAATCATTTCTCGCCTACGTGGAGAATAGAAAATAGCCACGTGAGAATTCGTAACTTCTCACGTGGCTATCGTATTATCGTGTCGCTTGGCTAAAGCGCATCATCCATAGACCTTCGCGCTTTCAGCACCACAAAGCATTATGTGATGTCTATAGTGAAGCCTAGGGGTTTAGATTCCCTTAGCCTCATCCATAGAGATCAGATTGTTCATCAGGGCGTAGATCGTCAGACCGCTAGGCGAGTGGATGTCAAGCTTGGCGGCTATGTTGCGCCGGTGCGTTACGACCGTGTGCGGTGAGAGGTGCAGGGCGTCCGCTATCTCCTTATTGGTCAGCCCTCGTGCCACCCAAGTGACTACCTCACACTCTCGCTGAGAGAGAGGCGTTTGCTTTGCCTCTTCGCTCTCCAGAGTGTCCGTATCAGGTTGCTCCGCTTCTTGTATCTGCTGTATCAAGCTCTGCGGCTCGACCGTTGGTAGACAGACGAAGCTGTAGCCTTTGTATAGATCCTCTGGGAGTAGATTGTGATTGATCGCAACGATTGTCGGCTCCTTACCCGCGGGGAGTAGATCAGGGTTGTACTGTACGCCCGTCAGGAGCGGATTGGCGATGATGATGTCAGGCGCAATAAAGGTAATGTGCTGCTTCAGGGCATCTAGGTCGAGCAGATCCACGCATAGCTGTACGGAAGAGTCGGGAAAGCCTCTACGTAGAGCTAGCTGCAAGCCATAGGCGAGGAGCTTGTGAGGCTCAATGATTAGTATCGTGTGTTGCATCCGTTTAGATTGTTTATGCGTGTCCGTTGCGAGCTTGGAGTGTCTCCTCAATCCGCTTGATGAGCGGTACGAAGAGGCAGTCCTCAATATGATTGTGCCACATCAGGTCACTCTCGGTGGTAAAAAGCTCGTGCAGGACATTCGTCAGCGCATAGTCTCCCATCGACTGGTAGTACTTGATTAGGATATTCTTGAGATCGGTGATCTTCATCTCTATATGGTCGTGCCTGCTCTCAAATTCATCGATCGAGTACTTCTTATCGCGTTCACCCTTTAGCAGACGATGCACGTAGGGAAAGAGCACCTCGTCCTCGTATCCCATGTGCTTGTGCACCTCCTCGACATAAGCATCATAGAAGCGGTGTATCAGGGCAGCGACCTCTGGCGAGCCCTCCTCGACTGCGGAAAAAAGGTCTCCTCGCAGATCTGGAAGCTTGTAGTCCAGGAAGTAGTGATGTGATCGCTGCAGATAAACTATGAGCGACTCAGCCGAGATCTCTTGTAGTAGCTCCTCTGGGATCGTATCGGACTGCGTCGTCAGCATGTTGACGACAGCGAGGAGCGTATTCGTATCGACACCATTAGCCCGACACACCTCATCAACACTCTTGTCGCCGAAGCCTAGAGGGATGCCAAAGCGGGTGATCACCATGAGCAGGTCATAGTGCGTCAAGATCAACTTACTCAGAGAGGTCTGAGCGTCGAAAGGGTGGTTGAGGAGAGTAGGAGGATTCATAAACTAATTAGTTTTTGGTAGGTGTGTTACTGTAACTAGATACCATCAGCAAAGATACGAATGATCTGCCGACCACTCAATACCTATCAGTAGGTAGAGATTAGAAGTTAGAGGTTAGAGATTAGAGGTAAGAGATCAGAGGTCTGATCATTCCGATAGCTCAGCCAACGGCTAACAAAGGCGCACCAAGCAGTGATGCTCGATGCGCCTTTTTGTGGTTGATTAGAGGCGAGTAGCCTTTTTAGTCTAGTATGGTGACCCAGCCGTGTGTATCAGGCTCGTCGCCGTACTGGATGCCACGTAGCTTATTGTAAAGCTTCTGGCAGATAGGACCGGGCTTGCCATCCTTAGAGATCTCGTAAGTCTTGTGCTCATCGAGGTCATCGACACGTAGTATCGGGCTGATGACAGCAGCCGTACCACAAGCACCAGCCTCCTCAAAGGTTGCTAGCTCCTCCTCAGGTACATGACGACGCTCAACCTTCAGACCGAGATCCTCAGCGAGCTGCATCAAGCTCTTGTTCGTGATAGAGGGCAGGATAGAGGTAGACTCAGGCGTGATGTAAGTGTTGTCTCTAATTCCGAAGAAGTTAGCTGGACCGCACTCATCGATATACTTCTTCTCCTTAGCATCGAGGAAGAGGCAAGCGCTGTAGCCCTTCTCGTGAGCCAAGACAGTAGGTACCATACCGGCAGCATAGTTACCACCGACCTTGATCGTACCAGTACCCAGAGGTGCCGCACGGTCATAACCACGCATGATAGCCATAGGCGTAGGCTTGAAGCCCTCCTTGAAGTAAGGACCTACGGGAGATACGAAGACGATAAAGAGATACTCAGGAGCTGGCTTGACACCTACCTGAGCGCCGAGACCAAGTAGGAGTGGGCGGATGTAGAGTGAAGCACCGCTCTCGTAGGGAGGTACGTAGTCCTTGTTGAGCTCGACAGCCTTCTTGACAGCCTTGATAAAGAGCTCTTCGGGTACGGGAGCCATAACGACACCCTCAGCTGAGCGGATCATACGCTTAGCATTCTCTTCGACACGGAAGAGGCGGATCTTACCATCCTTACCACGATAAGCCTTGAGACCCTCAAAAGCCTCCTGACCGTAGTGCAGACAGGTTGCGCCCATGTGTAGCGTGACCGTCTCCTCTGAAGAGACCTCTAGCTCACCCCACTTGCCATCACGATAGTAACAGCGTACGTTGTAATCGGTCTTGAGGTAACCAAACCCCAATGATGACCAGTCCAAATTCTTCATACTATATATAGGTAATAAAGTTGTTAGTAAAGCCGTAGTAACGATCGGTCTACAAAGATACCTATTTTATTTGGTATTAGACGACATAGTACCAGAGATCCAGTGCTGACGCATCATAATCGCACTGTCAAGAGCTACCTATGAGGACAAGCGAGGGTTGGATGAGTTCACTACATATAATATAATGTGTCACCCATGGATTGGCTGTTAGCTGTTAGCTATCGGAACCATCGGAGCTATCAGAGTGATCGGATCTCTAATCTCTAACTTCTAAACTCTAACCTCTATCTCCATTTACATATCTTTACGGGGAAATTCGTCCGATTCTCTCCTTTCTCGAATATCCACGTGGGGAATCTCAAATCTCCACGTAGATGTTTTTTATTTTCCACGTGGGCGTGATTCATTTCTTCCGAAGTTTCATTTCATTCTTCCGAAGTTTCATCTCATTCCTCCGAAGAATTTTTTATTCTCCACGTGGGAATTTCGAAACATCCACGTGGAAATCACTTTTCCCCGACACAGCGCCGTTTCGATGTGTTGCCGGTTCTAAATTATTGTAACGAACCAGCGTTGAGTTTGCCCAGCCAGTGCTGATGCATTTGATAGTTGAATCTACGCTAACCTGTGACTACCGATCTATTTAGTACCTTTGTAGTTCAAGTGGCTCTTACTGCTTTACCTGCTCCGCAGGGCGAGGAGTCTCTGGTGCCTAGCTATACATCTCTAGAATTAAGTCTTATGAAGCTCCTTACCGATTCGTCACGGTCTCTGCTCTCGATAGCTTGTCTGCTCTTGCTCTGTGCCACAGCGTGGGGGCAGGCTCCGATGAATTCTAATTACCAGACCTACATACGTACCTATGCCGATGAGTGCATCCGCCAGATGAAGCGTCACAAGATCCCCGCGAGCATCACGATGGCGCAGGGACTGATCGAGACGGGAGCTGGATCTAGTCGCCTAGCGCGTGAGGGCAATAACCACTTCGGTATCAAGTGCCACCGCGCTTGGCAGGGACAGCGTATCTATGCTGATGATGATCTCAAGGGAGAGTGCTTTCGCAAGTACCGCTCTGTGGGCGACTCCTACGAGGATCACTCCAACTTCCTCAAGCAACCTCGATACCAAGTACTATACACCTACCCTATCACGGACTATCAGGCTTGGGCTAGGGGGCTACAGCAGTGTGGCTATGCGACGAACAAGGGCTACGCTAATATGCTCATCAAGGTGATTGAGCAGTACGAGCTCTACGAGCTGGATCGTGGACGCTATCCGCGCTGGATGTCGGGTCGCCCCGCACCGACCTATACGCCCTCTGACGATGATCCTAAGACGAAGCTCACGCATGAGGGATTCTTTAGCTACGGACTCCTATATGTACTTGCCAACGAGGGTGACTCGCTTGAGTCGATCGCTCGTGAGATGGGCATAAGTCTCAAGCGCTTAGCCGACTACAACGATATGCCGGTAGACTTCCCCATTCAGGCTGGCGATGTGATCTATCTGGAGCGCAAGAACAGGCGCGCCACGCCAGACTATCCCGATCATGTGGTGCAGGTGGGTGAGTCGATGCACGACATATCACAGCGCTACGGCATACGCCTCGCTCGTCTCTATCGTATGAACCACCTAGACTACGACTATGTACCCGAGGAGGGCGACGTACTCCGACTCCGCTAATCTCTAACTTCTAAGGTCTAATCTCTAATCTCTAAGGTCTCTATGAACCGATATATGCGTCGTGGCGTTTCTGCCGCAAAAGAAGATGTACACAAGGCTATTGCTCACATAGACAAGGGACTCTACCCGCAAGCCTTTTGCAAGATACTACCTGACATACTGGGTGGTGATCCTGACTATTGCAACATCATGCATGCCGATGGGGCTGGCACGAAGTCTTCGCTGGCTTATATCTACTGGCGAGAGACGGGCGATCTCTCCGTGTGGCGAGGCATAGCTCAGGATGCAATCGTGATGAACCTTGACGACCTCCTCTGCGTGGGTGCCACCTCGGGCATGCTCCTCTCCTCGACCATCGGGCGCAACAAGCAGCTCATCCCTGGCGAAGTGATCGGAGCTGTCATCAATGGCACCGAAGAGATCTTAGCACAGATGCGTGAACTAGGGGTGGAGATCTACCTCACAGGGGGCGAAACGGCTGACGTGGGCGACCTGGTCCGTACGATCATCGTAGACAGCACCGTGACCTGCCGTATGCGTCGGAGCGACATCATAGACAATGCGCACATCGCTGACGGAGACGTGATCGTCGGCTTTGCCTCCTATGGACAGGCAACCTACGAGGAGCGTTACAATGGCGGTATGGGGAGCAACGGGCTTACCTCTGCACGGCACGATATACTCTCTCACGCACTTGCTGAGAAGTTTCCCGAGAGCTACGACCCCGCTGTGCCTGATGACTTAGTGTACAGTGGTAGCCGTGAGCTACTCGCTGAGGTACCAGGCACAGGGCTGACAGTCGGCGAACTGATCCTCTCCCCCACACGTACCTACGCACCACTTGTGGCGAAGCTACTCAAAGAGATGCGCCCCGCCATACATGGACTGATCCACTGTACAGGAGGCGCACAGACGAAGGTGATGAACTTCGTCACCAACAAACATATTATTAAGGACCATCTCCTTCCGGTTCCTCCGCTCTTCCAGATGATTGCCGAGGAGAGTGGAGCTGACGCTGCGGAGCTGTACCAAGTCTTCAACATGGGGCACCGCCTGGAGGCTTACCTGCCCGCCGAGCAGGCTGAAGAGGCTATCGCCGTGGCGCGACACTTCAACATCGATGCACAGATCATCGGTCGTGTCGAGGCGGCCGACCAGAACCGCCTGACACTCGTTACGCCCTTTGGCACAGTGGAGCGATAGTCCTAGACCCTTACATCACTTAGCAGACCTATATGAACGATTTACTCAACCGCATAGAAGCTCTGGGGGCACGCCACGAGGAGCTAGAGACATTGATCACCGACCCTAGCGTCATTGCTGACGGCAGACGCTTTGCCACCCTTAGCAAAGAATACACCCACCTAGGGGAGATACTCAAGGCTGGCGGGCAGTACAAGCAGCTCCTGACACAACAAGAGGAGGCCGAGAGTACGCTCCAAGACGCTGACAGCGATGAGGAGCTAAAAGCGATGGCGCGCGAACTGCTCGCTGAGGCTAAGGAGGAGATCCCTAAGATGGAGGAGGAGATCAAGCTGCTCCTCCTACCGAACGATCCAGAGGATGACAAGAACGCTATCGTCGAGCTACGCGCTGGCACGGGCGGTGACGAGGCGGCACTCTTTGCGGGTGACCTCTTCCGTATGTACTCGCGCTACTGCGAGACGAAGGGGTGGAATGTCACCGTGAGCAGCTACACCGAGGGCGGCACGGGTGGCTACAAGGAGATCGTACTCAATGTTACAGGTACGGGCGTGTACGGTACGCTCAAGTATGAGAGTGGTGTGCATCGTGTGCAGCGTGTCCCCCAGACGGAGACGCAGGGACGTATCCACACCTCGGCAGCGACCGTGGCGGTACTGCCTGAGGCTGACAAGTTTGAGGTCAACATCAACGAGGGTGAGATCAAGTGGGACACCTTCCGCTCTAGTGGTGCTGGTGGACAGAATGTCAACAAGGTGGAGTCTGGCGTTCGTCTCCACTATCCGTGGCGCAACCCCAATACGGGTGTCGTGGAGGATATAACGATCGAGTGTACCGAGACGCGTGACCAGCCGAAGAATAAGGAGCGTGCGCTGTCACGGCTTCGCACTTTCATCTATGACAAGGAGCATCAGAAGTATATCGACGAGATAGCTTCACGTCGTAAGACGATGGTCTCGACGGGTGACCGCTCGGCTAAGATCCGCACCTACAACTTCCCGCAGGGTCGTGTCACCGACCACCGCATCGGTCTGACGGTACACAACCTGCCTGGCGTGCTCGGTGGCGACTTGCAGCCGATCATCGACGCACTCATCGTCGCTGAGAATACGGAGCGCCTCAAAGAGGCCGCCCTCTGATTCCGACTAACGCTTGGGAGCTTAGCTTTGACACTCCTATATGATACTTTTTCACTACCTTAGTAGACCGTATACGATTACTCACTTCAAATAAACAGAAGACTATCTCATGAATCGCGAGCAAATCATAGCACAAATACGAGCTAAGCGTAGCTACCTCTGCGTGGGGCTCGATCCAGATATACAGAAGTTGCCTCCGCACTTGCTGAAGGGGGATAATCCTATTCTGGACTTCAACAAGGCGATCATCGATGCCACAGCACAGTACGCTATCGCATTCAAGCTGAACTTGGCTTTTTATGAAACCCTTGGGGCTTTCGGTATGCAGGTCTTTGGCGATACGGTGGACTACATACGTCAGAACTATCCCGAGCAGCTGATCATCGCTGATGCTAAGCGTGGCGACATAGGCAATACGAGCAAGATGTATGCGCGTGCCTTCTACGAGAACTTTAAGGTCGATGCGCTCACCGTGGCTCCCTACATGGGTAGCGACAGTGTGCTGCCTTTCCTAGAGTATAGCGACAAGTGGGTGATCCTACTCGCCTTGACGAGCAACCAGGGGGCGCAGGACTTTCAGATGCTCCATACGGGCGAGGAGACTTGTCTCTTTGAGCAGGTACTCAAGACGGCTCTGAGCTGGGAGGGTGCAGACCATATTATGTTTGTCGTGGGTGCTACGCAGAGCAATCTGATGCAGCGTGTGCGGGCGGTAGCTCCAAATGCCTTCCTCCTCGTTCCTGGTGTAGGTGCTCAGGGGGGTAGCCTAGAGGCGGTCGCAGAGCATGCGATGACGAGCGACTGCGGACTGATCGTCAATAGTTCGCGAGGCATCATCTATGCGGGCAATGACGAGCGCTTTGCCTCTGCCTCTGCGCAGGCAGCCTCTGACCTAGCGCGCCAGATGGAGCAGACGCTCATTGACAAGGGTATCATAGACTAATATAATAAGGTAGATGTATACAGTTGCAGACATTGCCAAGCTAATCGGTGGTACGATAGAAGGCGACGGCACAGCTCAGCTACAAGGCTTCGCAGGCATTGAGCAGGCGAAGGCGGGTGACTTGAGCTTTCTCGCTAATATGAAGTACGAGCCCTATCTCTACACGACACATGCCTCGGCGGTGCTCGTCGACGAGAAGTTCGCTCCGACACAGCCTTGCTCTACGACGTTGATCCGTGTGGCAAACCCTTACGAGACGCTCTCACAGCTGATGCGGCTCTACGTCTCTCAGCAGGAGCCTCACTGGACGGGCGTCCACCCGACGGCTATCGTAGACCCTTCGGTAGAGATCCCCAAGGAGTGCATCATCGGCCCGTACGTCTGCATCGAAGCGGATGTTAAGCTGGGAGAGCAGGTCATCATCTCGGCGCACTGCGTCATCGGGACCAACTGCTCTATTGGTGACCACACGACACTACATCCACGGGTCACACTCTACTCAGATAGCATCATCGGCCATCACTGCCGCATTCATTCGGGCACAGTGATTGGCGCCGACGGCTTCGGCTTTGCCCCTACGGATCATGGCTATGACAAGATCCCGCAGATAGGGCATGTGGAGATAGGAGACAACGTGGAGATAGGTGCAAATAGTTGCATCGATCGCGCTACGATGGGCGTGACGCGCATCGCTTCGGGGGTTAAGATCGACAACCTCGTACAGATTGCGCACAACTGCACCGTCGATGAGCACACAGTCATCGCCGCCCAGGCGGGACTAGCAGGCTCGGCACACATCAAGGAGTGGTGCCAGCTGGGCGGTCAGGTGGGCATAGCTGGTCACCTCACCGTGGGCGACCACTCGCAGCTCGGTGGGCAGACGGGCGTACTGGGCAATCTCCAGTCGCACAGCGTCGTAATGGGTGCTCCCGCCATGCCTGTGGGCAAGGCACTACGTGCCTTCGCAATGCTGCCTAAACTCCCTGAGCTGATGCGCCGTGTAGACAAGCTCGAAGAGCAAGCCTCCGCGGAAACTAAATAGACACATTTGTAAAAGCAGACACACTCACGTTATGAATCAGTACACACTCGCTACGACACTCACCTTCCAAGGTGTAGGACTTCACACAGGAGCCAAACGCACCTTGACCCTTTCCCCTGCGGAGCCCCATAGTGGTTACCAGATCTGTCGCTCCGACCTCGAGGGGCACCCCGTGATCCCCGCTTATGCGGACTATGTCACGACGACGCAGCGTGCTACTCGTATAGAGCGTGGCACTGTGCAGGTCTCTACGCTCGAGCATTGCCTCAGTGCACTCTATGCGCTCGGTGTGGACAACTGTCTCATCACGGTCGATGGTGACGAAGCGCCTATACTAGACGGCTCTGCACAGCCTTATGTGCAGGCGATTCAAGAGGCGGGACTCAAGGAGCAGTCTGCTACTCGTGAGGTCTTTGTGGTACGTAAGCCTATCGAGGTGAAAGATGAGGAGACAGGAGCCTCCATTCTCCTTCTCCCATCAGATCAGCTTGGCGTCGAGGCGCACATAAGCTTTGCCTCCCCACTACTGAGCAACCAATACGCTTCGCTGCGTGACCTCAGTCGCTATGGCGAGGAGGTCGCCGAGGCACGCTCCTTCGTTTTCGTACGAGAGATACTGCCTCTCCTCAGTCAGGGCTTGATCAAGGGTGGAGACCTAGCCAATGCGATGGTGATCAACGATGAGCCACTCTCAGAGAGCGATGCCAAGGCACTGGCAGAGGCTCTGCATCGTCCTATAGCAGAAGTGAATCAGCTAGGCGTGATCAACCCCAAGGAGGGCATCCCGAACGAGCCCGCACGTCACAAGATCATCGACATACTAGGCGACCTAGCCCTGGCTGGCATCTTCGTGCAGGGGCATATCATAGCAACCAAGCCTGGCCATAAGATCAATAACAAGCTAGCACGGGCGATCCGCAAGGAGATCAAAGGGATGGAGACACAGCCGCCCGTCTATGATCCCAATGCGACACCTGTACTCGATCTGAACCAGATCAAAGGTCTCCTACCACACCGCTATCCTTTCCTCCTTGTGGACAAGGTGATCCACCTAGACAAGGACCATATCGTGGGGGTTAAGAATGTGAGCTTCAACGAGACCTTCTTCCTCGGTCACTTCCCCACAGAGC
Source organism: Porphyromonas vaginalis (assembly GCF_958301595.1). NCBI lineage: Bacteria > Pseudomonadati > Bacteroidota > Bacteroidia > Bacteroidales > Porphyromonadaceae > Porphyromonas > Porphyromonas vaginalis. The sequence goes on from NZ_CATQJU010000001.1 coordinate 751,658, forward strand.
CAGTTATGCCAGGCGTACTCATCGTTGAGGCGATGGCGCAGACCGCTGGGTTACTCGTACTCAGCGGTATCGAAGACCCTGAGCGCTACTCAACCTACTTCCTGACGATCAACAATGTAAAGTTCAGAAACAAGGTCGTGCCAGGCGACACCCTCCTCTTTAAGGTGATGCTCACCAGTGAGGTGCGTCGTGGCTTAGCCAGCGTCAGAGGACTGACCTTCGTGGGCAACCAGCTCGTTTGTGAGGCCGACTTCATGGCTCAGATAGTAAAGAATAAGGAGTAAACAATCATATCCACTATATGGCTCAAACGCTTATATCTCCTCTTGCTCAGGTGCATCCTGAGGCACAGATAGGAGCTGAGGTGACGGTCGGACCTTTTGTCACCATCGAGGCCAACACGGTCATCGGCGACCGCACAATCCTAGACCAAGGCTGCATAATTCGCAGCGGAGCGCGCATCGGTAGCGACTGTCACATACATCCCTACGCCGTCATCGCAGGTATACCACAAGACCTTAAGTTCAAAGGTGAAGAGACGACCGCTGTCATCGGCGATCATACCACCATCCGAGAGTTCGCCACGGTCAATCGTGGTACCGCCTCGCGTGGCACCACTGTCGTCGGGAGTAACTGCCTCATCATGGCTTACTCACACGTAGCGCATGACTGCATCCTCAAGGATCACATCATCCTAGGCAATGCGACACAGCTCGCTGGAGAGGTCGAGATAGACGACTACGCCATCCTCAGCGGTGCCGTACTGGTACATCAGTTCGTACGCATCTCGCAGCACGTGATGATACAGGGAGGCTCTAAGGTGACCAAGGACATACCACCCTACTGTCTCGTGGGGCGCGATCCGATCGTTTACTGTGGTATCAACATCGTAGGACTACGTCGCCGGGGCTTCACCAACGACCAGATCTTCCTCATCAACGACGTCTACCGCACACTTTATCAGGGTGGACTCAACAACAGCGAGGCACTCGTAGAGATACAGAGTCGCTATCCGCAGTGCTACGAGCGCGACCTCATCTACAACTTCATCAGCGACAGCAAGCGCGGTATAGTCCGCGGATCGATGGATTAGCTCTAGACAAAAGATCCAAGACCGTAGCCAAGTCGCCATCAACCAACTAAAGAACAGCTGAAACAATGAAAAAGATACTCGTCGGACGCCAATGGGGTACCACGGATAGTTATATCCTCGAGCGTGATCATCTCTCCATCCACGACCTCGTGGAGCGTGTCGCTCAGCGCTTTGTCGCAGAGCTGAGGAGTATCTCAGGGCTGCCACAAGGCATCATCTACGTCTTCGCAGGCCCTGGCAATAACGGAGCGGACGGACTAGCCATCGCGCGACGCCTCCTGCAGGAGGGACACCGAGTGCACTGCTACCTCTTTTGCAAACAAGAGGACGAGCTCTCGGAGGCTTGTGCTTGGCAGCAGACGAAGCTAATGGAGTTTCACCCAGACGCCCTGACCATTGTTGCTGATGAGTTTCAGCCTCCACTCTTGACCGCTCAGACGCTCGTCATCGATGCGCTCTTTGGCACAGGTCTCTCGCGTCCTCTCGAGGGTGGCTTTGCGGTGCTGGTAGAGCAACTTATCAACGCTTCGCCAGCCACAGTCATCGCCGTAGATGTCCCCTCAGGGCTCTACGACAAGGACAATAGCGAGAACAACCTCCAGGCGATCATCAAGGCGGACTACACCCTCACCTGCGAAAGCCCCAAGATAGCTCTACTCCTATCAGACAATGAGTGCTACACGGGCACGCTACGCATCCTCTCGCTCAGTCTCAACATGGATGACGACCCCGCCATCCAAGCCGACTACTATCTCTACACCCCGCAGGATGCCCATAGAGCCTTGAAGCCTCTCTCGCACTTTGCACACAAAGGCACGCAGGGACACGCCCTCCTCATCGCAGGCTCCGAAGCGATGGCAGGCGCAGCTATGCTGGCTAGTATGGGCGCCATGCGCTCGGGACTAGGCAAGCTCACGATGCATCTACCTAGCTCACTGGCGCAGCTAGCGAACACACTCCTCCCCGAGGCAATCGTGGAGAGGGACAAGGAGGAGACCATCGTTGGTAACCTGCCTAAGGATCTGCACAACTACCAGGCTATAGCCATGGGGCCAGGCATTGGCACAGCCCCGCTCACACTGCATCTCTTGGAGCATCTACTGCAAAACATACAGCCCGAGACTCCCCTACTACTCGATGCCGATGCGCTGAACCTCCTAGCACTCCACCCCGAGCTGCTGAGCGTCTTGCCCAAGGAAACCATACTCACACCACATCCTGGCGAACTAGACCGCATCACAGGGAGTTCTCTCGATGATCATCACCGCCTGACCAAAGCGCAGGAGCTAGCCATGGAGCAAGAGATCATCGTCGTACTCAAGGGGGCTAATACCGCTACCTGCCTCCCCACTGGCGAGGTTATCTTCAACAGCTCAGGCTCACCAGCCCTTGCCACCGCCGGCAGTGGAGACGTACTCACTGGCATCATCCTCTCGCTCCTAGCGCAGGGCTACACACCCGCTGAGGCAGCTCCGCTAGGCGTTTACATCCATGGGCTGACGGCCAATCATTATGGCGAGCGACACTCGCCACGCGGTATGATAGCTCGCGACATAGCAGAGATGCTCCCCGCTGTCCTCAAGATTGTCGAGCAGTAATCTTGCACCTATTATATAGTACTGCAAAGTTATGAAGCATCTTCGGCACCAAAGCCTCTTATTACTCACAGCACTCCTCTGCCTGCTCGTGAGCCTGCCCAATTGCTCCAAGCGCAAGACAGCCGAAGAGCTACTACAAGAGGCGATCGTACAGCAGTACCAGAGCGTTGGCAAGCTACTACTTACAGAGACCACCCTCCAGAAGGCGGTCACCTTGCAGGATCCCAAGATATCTTTTTACGATATCAGTAGCTTCAAGGACTTCGCCACATGGCTGAGCAATCAAACGAAGGTAGGCAACCGTGTAGGCATCTACTCCTTTGATGCCACACTGGTGAGCTATACCGACTTGACAGGCTTCTCAGCAGACGACGTCAGCTACGACAAAGAGCAACAGCAGCTCACCGTCTACATATCTCCCATACAGGTGGAGCTACGAGGGCGAGACTTCACGCTACGGACCGAGTATGAGTATGTAGCCCCCCTCCGAAACGCTATCACCCCGCAAGACCGTGCGCGTGTCAAGGATCGAGCCTACCAAGTACTCCAGCAGGAGATCACCTCCAACGATCAGCTCATAGCTCAGATACGACAACGCTCTATCGAGAAGCTACGCCGATGGCTCACACAGCTCCTCCTCTCCTACGAGCTACCGCCTACGGTCGTCATCGTAGAGCGAGGCTCAGCACTCATACAGCCTAACACACAGACCACCTCACCACAGTAGCTCCTCAGTCTTATGGGCAAATGGCTTAAGCGTATACTTTACATACTCCTAGCGATACTGCTTCTAGTCGGTATCGTACTCCTATGGCGTAGCTGCTCCAAGAGTCAGAGCGAGGACTACAACGATGTAGTCACGCACGCTATGACCGTTCGCTCGATCGAGGAGATCCTCAAGCTCTCCACAGGCGAGTGCTACCAAGAGATCCCCATGGTCGATACCATCGATGGTGTGGTACTAGCCTACGTCATACAGGCGCGTACCTACATAGACTTCGATATAGACAAGCTCCCCACGCATTTGCAGGGCGACACGCTCTACGTACAGCTCCCCCCCGAAGAGGTCACCCCGCACGAGATAGGCTACACAGTGATCGATGTACATCCGCTCCGCCAAGGCTTTACCACGAAGACACTCACCGCAGAGCAAGAGAATAGAGCCAAGCGGCGCATCCCGCAGCGACTCATCAACGAAGTATACCGCGCAGGCTACATCCGCAACGCACGGCAGCAGGCCCGCGAAGAGCTAGCACGCTTTCTCTCCATCGCTCACCCTACGGTCATCGTCGTAGACCGCTATCCCGATGGGGTGCGAGGCGCCTTCTTTGCCGATACCGTCTACATAGACCACCGCACACTATAAGAGGGGGGCTAACTCTCATTTTGAGACTGTTGCATAAAGGCGAATCACTGTGTTGCTTTCGGGATTCGGCTTTATGCAACAGTCTCATTTGTAGATTTCCTCGGGAGAGATCCGAGTCTCCGTGAATGTCTGAGTAGATAGAATCTAGCCGTAGGGATACGTAGAGGTGCTCGGTCCACACTCCCCCGTTATCGTCCTATACAGCTCCAAGCAAACTGATCGTAATACGTCAGCCCTGGCACACCTAGGATGACGTGTCCCCGTTTTGTCGTCTTCGGGTACATATCGCTTGCCACGTGTACCCTGCTTGTAGTTTTTGGGGACACGTACGGTGAGTCGCAGTGATCACACTGTGACTCACCACTACGTGGCAGATTCTATCGTACGATACCTGGTAGTACCTTGCTGGCACCACTCGGAGTGATGATGCGTGCTATGTACTTACCATCTGGTAGAGACACGGGTAGAGAGATCTGCCTCTCCTGTGTCGTAGTACTCCAGACTACTTCTCCCGACACATCGTATAGATAGATAGTCAGGGGCATGTCCAGCGCACCCTTAGAGATGATGAGATTGCGCCCATCTATATAAGCTTCGATTGCATTAGTCTCATAGGCTAGAGGAGCCTCATTGGCTGTATAAGCACTGCCTAGTAAGCGAATTATCGTATTGAAGAACTCGATCTCCAGGTCGCTATTACCATTCATCGTATAGAAGACGATCGTCTTACCATCACCACTGATGCGCGGAATGCCGATACATACAGAGTTCATCATCGGATCGACTTGGTTAGCATAGAAGTCCGATAGATCTCTGCCCGAATGCTCTTTAATCCACTGCAGGAGCGGTATGCTCTTATTGCTCTTCGGATCTACTGCATGAGCTCTCCAGAAGAGCATCCCAGGATTGGAGAGGCAGACGACACTCCCATCATACAATACATCAAAGGCGCAAAGCGCAAAGTCACTCTCTGGCTTTAAGATCTGATAGCTATCTGTCGTCACATCCCAGACGAAAGGCCTTAGCTGGGGCATACTACCGCCCTCACTACTATTCTCATATAGTGCCGTGCAGAACTTCATCTGAGGACGAGAGAAGTGGGTCACCTGCATGACCGTAGCTGTGTACTGCCCCGTACGCTCATCGCACTTCTTCAACCACTCTTCGAAGGCTTTATTGTAGCGATCCTCTTGCTCAGTGCGCTCAGGCGTGCCAGGCTCTGCGGTCACATACTCATCGTAGATAGGTGGCATACCAGGCTTGGGTTTGTCCGAATTGATAAAGAGCTTCTCCATAGGCAAAGTATAAGTGTAGCTACCATCAGCCTGTCGAGTCCACTTGATGTACTGCATCTCAAAGCCCGAGCGACCATTCTGGCGACCCACTAGTATCTGCGCATCTGGAGAGATAGCCTCCACTTTGTTGTACTGAGGCTTACAACCCATCAGATCCTCTTCTGGCTCTGGTAGAGCGGTAAAGAGATAGGTGCCATCTGCCTGACGCTCACCTATGACTGGCTGATGGCTGCGCGCATCTAGAGATTGACTATTTCCGATGATCCACTTACCATCTTCCGTAGCATCTGATGGCATGAGACCATGGTCGGAGTTGGGTGCTTTAAGGGCGATCTCCTTACCTTGCGGTGTACGTATATAGGCTTCGCAAGCCTTCTGTGGTGAGTAGACCAAGATGACAGACCCATCGGAGAGAACCTTGATTATCTGTACGCCCTCCCGGCTTTCGGCCTCGAGAACCTCCACTTTGTCACTCTCCGTATCATATACGAAGCTGACATAGACAGGGTTACCCCAGCCTCCGTATATGTAGCGACCATTGTCACTGACGCCTTTGACTGCGTAGTGATTGACTTCATCAGGAAGGACTTCAGGCCCTGACGTGATCGTAATTCCCTGTCCAAACACTCCTAGTGACAAGGTACACAGGATAAGAATCAGTAGTTGAATTTTTCGCATAGCTTAACGTGTTTAAGATATTTGATTGGTATAAAGATTCTTACGTAGAGAGGCGACCATTCTAGATGCTCCCGATCATTTCGCTTTCATTACAGCTGATAGCAACAAAGTGACATGACTTGATGCAAATGTAGAATAATATTTCGTTATATGCAATAGCTTGATGCTCGCTGATGAGAATTACTACAGTGAGATGCTAGGAAGGTCCGGTCCGAACCTTATATATTCGGATCTTTTATGCTCCGATCCGCTTTTGCCTTAGAAAAAGCGGATAGCCACGTGGCTATCAACTTTTTCTGACAACTAGGAGTAACGATCTGTCGGGGGGCTACATGTCTCAAGAGATTTGCGTAGTCGGGATGTCTACTAAAGGAGTGGTGAGTGAGCGGCCCCGACAAAAAAAGAGCCTGTTGGTTGCTGCAACAGGCTCAGGTGAGTTACAGGGTGCTGTACCCTCGATTCCAGGTGACCTCCGATCCGTACGTTCGTACCGCCTCTGTGCGGGCGAGGACGAAGAAGTAGTCGCTCAGACGATTGACAAAGCGAACGATCAGGTCATCTACACGGCTCTCCTCACGAAGGCGGTAGATGTTGCGCTCGGCACGACGGCATACGGTGCGACAGACGTGACAAAGTGCTGCGGAGCGTCCACCAGAGGGGAGGACGAACTCCTTGAGACGTGGGAGCGTAGCGTCCAGCTCGTCGATCTTGTGCTCCAGCTTCTCAATGTCCGTCGGATCGATCCGCATAGCTGCGAGGTACTCCTCCTGATCGGGCGGTGTAGCTAGGCTACCTGCCACGTTAAAGAGGATATGCTGTAGACGCAGTAGGAAGTCGTGCGTCTCATCTGTGAGGTCCTCAGCGAGAAGGACGCCGATATGGCTGTTGAGCTCATCGATAGTTCCGTAGCACTCGAGGCGTATGTGTCCCTTGGAGATACGAGTACCGCCTACGAGTCCTGTGGTGCCGTCATCACCACGGCGAGTATATACGGGGCTTTTCTTCATAGTTGTAGCTTATTTGAGTAGGTAATAGGGTTAATGTCTGATACGTGTCCAGAAGTCTTGGCGGGGCAACTTATGATCTAGGAAGAGTAGTTGTCCGCCTGCATAGTCGACCATCATGCCAGCCTCTCTCTGGCGAAAGGCTTTTGGCACCTTCCGCCCTATATGCCAAAGGATCGAGCCACTCCCCCACGGCATCTCCGCTAGTGTAGCGCCTTGCCATAAGATGAGTGCGCGATCGTAGGCTAGTGCCTTGTCATACTGCGTGACGAGCTGCGTGAGGGGCCACTGGTAGAGCAGCTGCAGAGCTAGTTGCTTCTGCTGGTTGTCTAGTTGGTCGGCACCCTCGGGTAGCTCCTCTAGATGCTCTGGGTAGTAGGCTACGCCGCGCTGATCTAGCACTAAGGTGATAAGCCGAAAGGCTGTCGGCGAGTGGACGCTATGTCCTAGCGAAGTCCACCAGCGCTTGAGAGGATTCGCCATAGCATAGGTCAAGCGGTGATACTAATATATAGAGTCATGCGAAGACGAGCTAATGAGGTCACTAGCTTGCCTTCGCATGATATTTAGTCTTAGCTGCAATTACTCAGCTACGGGAGCCTCAGCAGCGGGAGCCTCTACGACTAGAGCACCCTCGCAAATCTGCTTGTCGCCCTTGCCGAAGTAGAAGGCATCGCCCTTCGTCCAGAAGTAGACACCCTCCTCGCTTTCCCACTTAGCGCCATCAGCACTGACAGCGTTCTTCAGCTCGTAGACGACATTGCCCTCGATATCCTTGAGCGTTGCTGTCTCACGATTCTCGCCAGTGACAGTCAGCTCAAAGTGCTGCTTGCCGTCAGCCGTAGCGTAGTTGAAGACCTCGGGCTCAGCAACTACAGGAGCCTCTGCGACAATAGCGGTAGAGTCTACAGTAGTAGTTGCGTCCTTCTTCTCCGTGTTACAAGCTACTAGTGCTAGACCAGCAGCTACGATTAGCATAAACTTTTTCATATTCGTATGATTGATTAAAGTGAATAGAATCCGATTGATTACGCCTGCTGCTCCTTAAAGCGGGAGCCAGCCAAAGCGTAGTAAAGCATGTACAGCTCGCCTGCTACGACGAGTAGCCATGTGTAGTGATACCCTCCGAGGAGGTCCGCTAGCAAGCTCTGTACGAATGGTAAGAGTGCCCCTCCGATGAGTCCCATCAGCAGTACGCCAGAGGCTCTCGTGGCTAGGCTCCCTAGCTCCTTGAGTGCTAGCGAATATATGGCACCCCACATGACCGAGTGACATAGTCCTACGGCTATGAGCCAGTAAGGTTGATTGGTCACGACAGCGATCAGGATGAGGATAGCGGAGAGTAGCGTGGTACTCCATAGTAGCTTGCGGTCAGAGACACGGTTTAGGAAGCTACCTACGAAGCGACCTACTAGCATAGCTCCCCAGTAGAGAGTAGCGTAGAGAGCCACAGTACTATAGCTCAGTGAGAGGTCGTTTTGCCCATATAGGATGATGTTAGCACCGATGCAGACCTCGACACCCACATAGCAGAAGAGTGCTATACAGCCGAGTCGCACACGGCGTATGCGCCACACAGTCTTGAAGCTTACCTCAGCATCCTCGCCACTCGTCGTCCCCTCGATGTGTGGCACGTGGAGTCGCTTGACAATGTAGGATAGTATCAGCACGACACCCATTAGGATGATCATAGGCAGGATCACCTCTTGGATCTGCAGAGCCTCTAGATCGTCCACCCCACCGAAGATAACCATCGAGACGAAGAGTGGTGCCAGCATAGTCATCGTCGAGTTGCCCACGCCACCGATGTTTTGCCGCTGTACAGCGGAGGTGCCAGGGACCGTGCAGGCGATGAGATAAGGATTGACCGACGACTGCATGAAGGTGATACCCGCTCCACATACGAAGGAGCCGAGGAGGAATATCAGATAGCTCACAGGCAGCTGCACCGTCTCAGAGAGCGTGATCCATAGCGAGGTGTGCATGAAGAGCAGTGCCGAGAGGATGAAGAGTAGGATACCTCCCGCCAGCATGACCAAGCCCCTGACGATGGTCATCTTGTAGCCATGTCGCTCCACAAAGCGTGCTGAGGTAGGTCCTAGCACTAGGTATGAGAGGAAAAAGGCGAAGATGAGTAGCGTCGCAAAGCTATTGGTCCAGCCACCTGCGGAGTGCAGATAGGCACTTTTGATAGGAAGTTGAAACTGCTGGTTGATACTCGTGATGAAGCCGATGACGGTCATCATGATCACCATAGTTATAAAGGGCCCGAGATAGTTTGACTTGGTACCTGTCGATGGGGTTGGCATACAAACTTGCTTGTCTAATCCGCTGCAAAGTTATAGAAAAAGAAATCACCAACCACAACTTTCGCTCACAACATGCTGGTAGCAGGGGTCGCGAAAGAGTATTTGTGGTTGATGACTTCCTGTATTTAGCTTAGTAGAGCTACTGTGTATGGTGACGCAGTCGCTCTAGCTCTTATCGTCTATTCGTCACGATGCTCACGACGTGGACGGCGCTCACGACGCTCGCCATCATCACGACGCTCACGGCGTGGACGACGCTCAGGCTCTACATAGCCCTCGGGCTTAGGTAGGAGTGCCTTGTGTGATAGACTGAACTTACCCGTCTTGGGGTCGATCTCAATGAGCTTGACATCGATCGTGTCGCCCTCCTTGAGACCTGTCTCCTCAATCGTTGCAAAGCGCTTCCAGTCTATCTCGCTGATGTGGAGTAGTCCATCCTTGCCAGGCATAAACTGTACGAAGCAACCGTACGGCATCACTGAGGAGACGGTGCCCTTGTAGACCTCGCCTACCTCTGGGGTAGCGACGATACCACGTACCATAGCCATAGCCGCATCGAGAGACTCCTTGTTAGAGCTACTGATCTCGACGATACCATAGTTGTCCACCTCTTCGATGTTGACCGTGGCGCCACTCTTCTCCTGGATACCCTGGATGATCTTACCGCCTGGGCCAATGACAGCCCCGATGAACTCCTTGCCGATGCGGAGCGTCTCAATGCGTGGTGCATGAGGCTTCATATCAGGACGAGCCTCGGGCTGTGCTTCCTCGATCTTATTTAGGATGTGGAGGCGACCAGCCTTTGCCTGTGCCAAAGCCTTTGCCAAGATTTCATAGCTCAAGCCATCCACCTTGATATCCATCTGCGTAGCGGTGATACCGTCACGCGTACCCGTCACCTTAAAGTCCATATCGCCGAGGTGATCCTCGTCGCCTAGGATGTCGGAGAGGATAGCGTAGTTGGTACCCTTGTTCTCGCTGATGAGACCCATAGCGATACCCGAGACTGGCTTCTTCATTTGGACACCCGCATCACGCAGAGCGAGCGTACCAGCACAAACCGTTGCCATAGAGGAAGAACCGTTGGACTCAAGGATGTCGCTCATCACGCGGATCACATAAGGATAGTCCGCAGGGATCATGCGCTTGAGCGCACGGTGTGCTAGGTTACCGTGACCTATCTCACGACGGCTGATGCCGCGCGAAGCTTTTGCCTCGCCTGTAGAGAAGGGTGGAAAGTTGTAGTGCAGGAGGAAGCGCTCCTTGCCGTAGTTGAGTACATCGTCGACTAGCTTCTCATCACTCTTAGTACCGAGCGTCACTGTGGATAGCGACTGCGTCTCACCACGTGTGAAGATAGCCGATCCGTGAGGACCTGGTAGGCAGTCCGTTTCGATCCAGATAGGACGTATCTCGTCGGTGCGACGACCATCGAGACGCTTGCCCTCGTCAAGGATCATACGACGCATAGCCGCCTTCTCCATATCGTGGTAGTAGCGGTCTATGATCATGCCCTTCTGCTCGAGCTCCTCTTCGGTAAACTGTGCCTTGAACTCCTCGACGATCGCCTCAAAGGCATCGCCACGAGCATGCTTGTCGGTACCAGCGGTAGCGACCTTGTAGATCTTGTCGTAGAGCTCACGCTGCATACGCTCACGTAGCTCCTCGTCTTGCTCCTCAGCTGGGTACTCACGCTTGGTCATCTTGCCGACAGCCTCCGAGAGCTCTAGCTGAGCCTGGCACTGTACCTTGATAGCCTCGTGAGCCACCTTGATAGCCTCGAGCATCTCCTCCTCCTGGACCTCTTCCATCTCGCCCTCGACCATCATAATGTTGTCGAGTGTTGCTGCGACCATCAGGTCAATGTCGGCACGCTCTAGCTGCTCGAAAGTAGGATTGATGACAAACTCACCATCGATGCGTGCCACACGTACCTCACTGATAGGACCTCCGAAGGGGATATCAGAGACTGCTAGAGCAGCTGAAGCTGCTAGTCCAGCGAGTGCATCTGGCATATCGACACCGTCAGAGGAGAAGAGGATAATGTTTACATAGACCTCTGCATGGTAGTCATCGGGGAAGAGTGGACGCAGTGCGCGGTCCACTAGTCGGCAAGTTAATATCTCATAGTCTGAGGCGCGCCCCTCACGGCGTGTGAAGCCTCCGGGGAAGCGACCTATGGCTGAAAACTTCTCTTTGTACTCTACCTGCAGTGGCATAAAGTCCACATCGGGCTTAGCCTCCTTGGCAGCTGTTACAGCTGCGAGTAGTACGGTAGAGCCCATGGTGACGGTGACAGCACCGTCGGCTTGCTTGGCAAGCTTGCCCGTCTCGATGGTGATCGTGCGACCATCGGGTAGGGTGATTGTCTTGTTGACCGGATTGATCATAAAAAAATCGTCTGATTACTTAGTTCTATTGTCTTATACCTCGATAAAATCGTCCAAAGTTACAAAAACTAAAGCAGATTGCAACAACTCTGTTTCGACTAATTCTTATTATGGCTGTTCGATAAAAGATTTTCGGCGGAAGAAATGTCTTTTATTCCATCGGACAGCAATAATAAAAACAGCCACGTGGAAATCTACCAATCCCCACGTGGCTATTGCTTTTTACAGCGTGTGTGCGCTTGCGACTAGCGAACTTTGTAGAGCTGGCTACCGATGCGTACGATGTAGGACTGCTCCGTAGGGAGTGTAAGGTCGAACTCTCTATCTGCCTGCTCTGAGCTATAGAGTACTCGTCCTGTCACGTCATACACCTGTACAGAGTCGCCGTTAGGATTGACGATGGTTAGCACGCCTTCGATCATCTTGGCACTAGGCTCCGTCAGGACCAGCTGACTCACAGCTGTAGCCTTACGGATCTCGTCCATCTTAGAGAATGGGCTCATGATCAGGCCCTTATCATTAGCCTTAACGGCTCTGACGCGGTGGTAGAGAGCATCCTGCTGCAGATGAGTGGGTACAGAAACAGTGATTGAAGTACCATCATGGAGAGGCTCGCCAAAGTATGGAGCCAGATAAGACTCTCCCTTGTTGAAGTACTGCGTTACCTTGAAGTTGTCCACAAAGAGATACTCTGGGCCCTTGACGGCAAAGAGCGCAATGATGGAGCGCTTGCTACCATTCCTGAGCTGTACAGAGTAGTCTTGCCACTGATTGATAATTGGTTTCTGCTCCTCCTCAGCAACGTAAACGAGATCAGCTTGCTCATATCGCTCAGTCTCCTCGTTGTAGTTGAAAAGTGCGAGCGCAGCCTGTGGGAACTGATTGCTGGTCAAGTCGTAGGCACCATATAGGCTTACGGATACATCGACCACACCATCTCCGTGCGAGAGGTCTAGCTCGGGAGCTTGCATAGAGGCACTAGCGCCATGGTTGATGAACTGCCACCCGTCGAAGCCCACATAGTCCGTACAGGGGGCATACGAGTACATCTCCCAGCCAGGCATGTTGAGATCTGTAGGATATGCCTTAGCATAGCTACCTGTGGGAGGATTGTCGACGCTCCACCCGGTTTCGTTGCCCTCTAGATCCTTGACGCCCGTAAAGTCCTCATCGATCAGTGTAACCTCTGAGCCTGTGTATACTCGTCTGTCATGGTAAGCCATATAGAAGTATCGACCTGCTGATGGTACTTCTGACCACGAGGCGACATAGTGATCTGCAGTCAGATCTGAGACCGTCTGTAGCTCTGGAGCTGAGAGTCCACTGACCTCTTGGTCTACTGAGTGGTAAGACTCTTTATCCCCCTTGACAGCTCGTACATTGTAGTAGTAAGTATACTGAGGATCCACTCCAGTGACCTTGTAGCTATTGGTGGTCACCTTTTGCCCCGTGAGATAGTCCTTGCGTATCATAGGACGCTGTCCCATCTGATTGGGAGGTACCGTCTCATCGACAGCCATATAGTAGACATCTACGAGATAACTATCAGCACCCTCGACAGCTGCCCAATTAGCGACAAAGCTATCAGCCGTAAAGTCTGTACAGCCCGTCACCTTAGGAATGGGTAGGAAGGGCTTCATTTTGTACACCTCGACATCGTCTAGGAGCATGTCAAAGTGGTAACCACCCGCATCAGCTATCTCACGGCTCAGAGGCATCACCTGAAAGCCCATGTTGATGATGGTACTATGGCCAGCACCTGCGAAGGCCATCTCATAGGTCTGCCACTCTGTCGATAGGTCCGTAATCTCTGGAGTCAGACGACGCAGTACGCTCCACTCACCCTTGTAGACTGGGTTATCACCATCTCGATACCAAGAGGTCTCAGAAGACTCGACAAAGAGCTTTACCTCACAGAGCTTAGGATCGATAGGCTGTGTCACCTTGGCTCTAAAGCGTAGGACGATGATGTTGTCACTCGTTAGGTCATCCTCATGTAGCGTGACATCCATCAGATCTAGCGGAGGCGTATTGAGCTTGGCGGCCTCCTTGCTACCTAGATGTATCGCGCCACCAGCTGCGTGTGTGGAGCCTTTGCCCTGACACTCCTCGAAGGTTAGACCATCAAATGTACCACCCCAGCCTCGCCAGTGCGTATACTGAGGATCGATGTTTTGCCAGACACGATACTTGTACGTTCCATCAGGAGCGCAGATCGTACCGACCGTGTCGGGTGCCTGTTCACTACCGGCGGTCATTAGAGAGAAGTCCTCCTTGAGGAAGAGGGTCAGATCGCCTTTTGCCTCTGCGGGAGAGATAAAGGTAGAGCGAAGCCCAGAGCCTCCTGAGACCACGGTAATCTCGGCACCAGCATTCCGTGGGTTGACTAGAGGCTTGCGGGTCTGTAGCTCTTGAGCCGACAGGCCCATCGCTCCGCACAAAGCCATAAAAGCTAGTAAGAGGGTAATCGTTCGTTTCATAGAAAAAGGATTTAGTGATATGTGATGTAAAAGAAAAGATCGACCCCAAAGGAGCTATTACGTAAGCTCATTGAGGCCGATCTTTATTGTATAAGACTAGTAGAGTACTACCTTACGTCTCTCTGTGTAGCCCGTAGCATCAGATACGACCAGGATGTAGACACCAGACTGGCCACGATAGACGAGCTGATCCTGTGCCTGTGCTAGCTGCTGACCTGAGATGCTGTACAGCGTCAAGAGGCTCTCGGCACGCGTAGCTGAGAGCGTCTGCTCAGATACCTCGATGAGACAGTTGGCTGCACCCTCCACCGTAGTGATGGCGTTAGCCTGAGCCATCTTCATCTGACCGATGAAGAGGTTAAACTTATCTACAGAGCTATCTCTGAAGGCGAGTCTGATCTTCTTACCATTGTACTTAGAGAGGTCTACCTTGTGCGCTGTAAAGGTGTTGTAAACACGCTCCTCTTCACGCTCTCCTTCTTTTTCCTTTACTGTGATAGTCTCTTTAAGCACTTGGGTTCCCTCCTCCTTCTCTACCGTATAGATAGGCTGGGTCTTAAGGATCTCGCTAGGCATAGGCTCATCGGCTCCCTCTACGACATAAAGCTCGTAGGTCGAAGGGGTACCTCCATCTTCCGAAGCTCCTACCCAGTGGAACCAGGGGACATCTCTTGTGACCGTAAAGGCAGGTGTGATGAGCCAGTGATCAGCAGGCTTGTTGGAATAATCTTTCTCATACATACCATTCTCCTTGAGGTTTCGACGGAATGCCGAGGTCGACATAAAGAAGCGGTATGACTTGCCTCCCTGTATCGGCAGGACACGACCTACCCAGCCCTTGTCTAGGTTAGCTCCTAGTGACTTAGCTTGGATATTAGGCGTCAGACGACTCATATCGTAGATGATGAAGTCTCCAGAGCGATTGGGATTGAAGAATGAACCCGCACGCTGCTTGACCTTCGTGTAGGGGATGTCCTTACGATACTGGTTGGGCTTGTCGATCTCTGCATCGTAGGTATCATTGATCCACTTGAGGATAGGCATTGTGCCATTGATCTTATGCTTATCAGCCTCAAAGTCTGACGCACCATCCTCGTTGAGCGTTGTGATGAAGTCGGGAGATAGAATCTCTGCGTGACTCTTTGCCTCTCCAAGAGAAAAGGCAAGCTCGGCGTTTGCACTGTTCTCTCCTTTCTTCATTACGTAGCGATCCTTGTTGTAGAAAGTCTTAGACACAGAGAGCGGGAAGCGCTTTGCGTAAAAGGCACATATAGGACCATAGGTGTCGGTGAAAGTGACCATCGTCTGACCATAGCTATAAGAGTTTGAGATGAGCTGGTGAGGGACGGGACCTATGAGGTCATTTGACAGGTTGTATCCAGTAGCTCCAATCAGACCTCCTGCGTTTGGATCCATAGCAGAGACATCTCCAGCATTCATACAGCTCCGGATCTCAGGATACTTAAATATGAAGTCAGCCGTAGACTGTGGCATAACGCCTATGATACCACCAGCGAAGCCACCCTTAGCCCAGATGTCTCCAAAGTTGGCACAGCCCTCGATGGTCGTGTTTGCTGACGATGCGATGATACCACCTGCAGACTTGTGTATTCCTTGACCATACACCTCGATATTGGCATAGTTGACACACTCGATGATCTTCATTCCCTCACCGAGTGAAGTACCAGCAATACCTCCGGCATTAGCCCAAGATATGATACGTACATCGGGACCGATCTTGCAGCGGGTGATCGTACAGTTGTTCTTAATCTTACCTGCGATAGCACCAACGGCTGAAAAGCCATAGATGCGCCCCGAAGCGATGACTACATTCTTGATCGTCGCTCCATCGCCTAGTACACCAAAGAGGCCGACACCCATGTAAACCTCCTCACCCTCGATAAGCTGACGCTCATCATAGAGATTGAGGTTGTAGATCTTGTGCATATCGCCGTCATACGTCCCCTGGAAGCACATTTCATTGGGGCGGTCGAAGTCATCAAGGATCGGTCCGCCGATAGGCAGTATAGCTTTGTCAGACGTGAAGGTAATGTCTGCTGTCTGCTTGAAGT
The DNA here is from genome assembly GCF_958301595.1 of Porphyromonas vaginalis. Lineage (NCBI taxonomy): Bacteria > Pseudomonadati > Bacteroidota > Bacteroidia > Bacteroidales > Porphyromonadaceae > Porphyromonas > Porphyromonas vaginalis. Next base: position 767,943 of record NZ_CATQJU010000001.1, read on the forward strand.
AGCGACCGGCGAAAGAGTTGTACTTGTCGTTGACCTCAGTAGCTAATGTACGTAGGTCTGCCTCCGTAGCGATCTTATACGGATCCTCTTTAGAGCCATCTCCTCCCGAAAAGAAGTCTTGACCAAAGAGCGAAACCGTTGCACTCAGCAGTAGTAGTGAGACTATTGATAGTTTATTCAAATAGTGCATTGTCTGTATCTGTTATATATAGTATAAGCTTTGATGGGTAATTAGAAAAGCTAGAATGCTCTCCATAAGTCAGCATACACAGCCGTGACTTAGGAGAGCATTCTAGATTACGATTTACTTGGCAACAACCTTAGTAAACATCTCGGAGCCGTCCTGTAGCTCGAGACGTACGACATAAGCTCCAGCCGTGAGTCCCGTAGCGGGTACAAGACGACCTGTCATGTCGTACACCTGAAGCTCTGTGACAGGGACGTTGACACGTACAGCACCCTCCTCGATAGTCACCTGGACATCTTGAGAGGCGATCTCCTCGACACTATCAAAGTTCGTAAAGGAGACTCGACGCTGTGCTGCGTTGAGCACCTCATTCTTGAGGAGTCGCTGATCATTATCCACCACATTGTCATTGGTGGGGAGCTGCTCGTAGTAGTGTAGGAAGGCAATGACATTGACCTCCTTCATTACATCCTCGACACTCTTGTTGTCACCCTCTAGGAGGAACTGGTTCTCAGGGAGCGTACCACTCTTAGCATCAGTAGTCTTGACAGGGATGTCCTTAACGACATTAAAGTTGCCCTTTTCATCAAAGGTCACCTCAGAGCCCTTAAAGCCACCCTCATCGACATACCGCAGCACGTTGGTCTGCATAAAGCCCGCAGGCATACTGCCAGCTTGATTACGAGGCTTGATACGATCCTGAGTCATCATGATGGTCAGGTAGACTGGACGAGAGCGATCCAAGCGTGCAGAGGCACGACCCCGTACGAGGACGTTCAGCGTATTGCTCTCCTTCTTGAACCAAGGCTTGACCTCTACAAAGACTGCTGCGGGATTTGCCTCAGCTGCCTCAGCCACCTTATTAAGCTCGTTTTGATTGGTTATAATGCTATAGACAGAACCGTTCTGACCCTTAGCATCGCCCAGTGCGGGGAGAGGCTTACGGTTGAACATGATCGTCGGAGAGCTCGGCTTAATTAGCGAGATGTCTCCAGCTGCGCTCTTGACACCATAGAATGGAGCTAGCTCCTTACTATAGGGTAGCATTATAAAGTCTGGCTGGAAGAAAGCGTGATGCGATACGATGGCAAGGCGCTCCTTGATCTTAGCATTGCTAGGGTTATCGATCAGACTCTCCATTGTAGAGACACCAGCTGGACAGTACTGGCACTTTTCGGAGGTAAAGATCTCTACAAGCGTCGTACGCTCGAAGGCCTCGTCACGCTTGAGGATCTCTAGCCCAGCTGTCAGAGTCATCGGTGTCTTGAGAGCTACCCCGTTAATCTCTAGGAGCTTGACGGCAAGCTGTGCCTTGCCAGAGATGCCCTCGTGGTCGATAGACTGTAGTGCGACTACCTTGCTGATTGAAGCTGCTAGTGGCTTATCAAGAGCGACAGTCTGCGTCTGCTTCTTACCAGCGAGATCTGTTTCCACCTTGATATTAGTGATAGCCTTGATACCAGAGTTAAAGAGCTCTACCGTAGGCTTGAGCTCCTCATCGCTATAGATGAAGGCAGGGACCTGAAGATTGCTGATCTCACCGCGGTTCTGTACCGTAGGATCTGCACTCTTAGGCTTTATGACAAGTTGCATCAAGAGAGGACCATCAGCCTTACTCACTTTAGTATTAAACTGAGCCTCTTCGATGGTATAGGTACTCCAGTTAGAGGCTATCCAAGCAGAGTTAGGATCTACACCTGGTGTCTGATAGCTTCTGACGAGGATACCACCCACGCCAGCAGCGTCATAAGCATAAGCTCCTGCGAAGAACTCGCTCTCAGCTTTGATCTCATACGGCTTGTCAAAGAAGAGCGTATTCCACCCGTTTTTAAACTTATCGACCGTAGTAACTTGGATAGGCTTCCAGGGAGTGATAAGCTTTATGTTGTTGATGTCAGTGCGATCCCATGTAGGTACAGACTCTGCGAGGAAGATACAAGGGAGCTTCGGAGTGTAGAAGCCAGGCTCATTGTTTACTTGATCCTTCTGCAGAGAGGCAGCAGAGGCAAATCGTAAACCGACGACCTGAGCACCGACAAGATCCTTGAGCTTCTCTTTAGTCAGCTTGATAGCACCACCATGGTAGCCAGCCCATGTGACCCCTGAAGGCTCTACTGCCTCGTAGTTAGGAGCCTCATAGTTGCAGTAACCTACATAAAGATAGTCGTTGGGATCCTCAAAGTTGTCAAAGTAAGCAGGCTCAGAGTACATAGACTTGCTGAGGTTACGCTTGTCGCCATAGCCAGGACGGTTATTAGTGGAGAGCATACGATAGGCGATACGCTCACGATCGGCCTTTGCAGCTGCTAGATCTAGGCAGCGACTATCCATACCCTCGAAGGTATACGAGTACTGAACTCGATACATCTCGGGGCCCGATAGACCTGCTGGGTTGTCACGATTAGACTTAGCCGCGCCGAAGGGAATGATAAAGTAAGAGGTACTTCTATAAGCTCTATCGCCTTTCTTAAGACGCTGCTTGACGACCAAGTTTTTGGAAAACTCGACCTCCGCATACTCATTGATCTCGATGACGATACGATGGCACCAAGTACCTGCCTCAAAGTCGAAGCTATACTTATGCTCCTTACCATCATTGTCTAGTGTAAACTCTTGAACGCCTGGTACACCCGTTATGTAGCTGATCTCCTCACCATAGCCGAAGATCTTCATCTTGACACTGCTACCGCTGGCTTGTAGTGCCTTGACGGTAAACTCGACGGTGTACTTGCCATCAGCGTTGGTTAGATCCATCACGGGAGATGTGAGTCGTGCGCTACCACCGATAGCATCATCAGGCAGGCCTGAGCTCTCTAGGTCCTTAGCGTTGATAGAGAATCCGTTAGGTGTCCAGTAGAGCAGTGCACCGAACCAGTCCGTCTGTGAGAGCTGCTTGTCTAGATAAGCCTGAGTGTAAGATATCGACTCGCTTTGGCCAGATGGGTTAGGCTTAATAGTAGCCTTGGCTATGTCGTAGTAGCCATCACTCTTAGCTTCGATCTCTCTAGTGGTAATCAGTCGGAAGAAGACATCATTCCAGGCCGTGCCATCATCGTTAAGTTGCTGAGGCTCTACATTGCTCCAAGTTGCAGTGAATCCATTTGCTGTCACACCTGTTGGAGACTCTAGTGCGGGAGCACCTAGTCTAAACTTCCATCCCTCAGGGACGTTTTGTGCAGCTAGGGAAAGCGTTGAGATAAGTCCACAGCAGAGGAGTAAGCATAGGGTATGCCACACTCTACCGAGACTGCTGAAAGTTAGTTTGTTCATTAATCTAATTACGTATTTGATGTTTAGTACGTTGGTTTGCGTGCATAGTCCACCACGACGGGTTGTCGTGGTGGACTTTGATTTTAGTTCAGTCTGTACTAGACTGACTACTTATTGATGACTTTGTACGACTGGCCAGCTACGACGAGGTAGTAGACACCTTGAGGTAGGTCACCGATAGCTAGCGTGCTCGTCTCCATCTGGCGTGATAGGATGAGCTCGCCTGCCGTATTGTATAGGTCTACCTGAGTAGGCGTGACGAGACCTGCGATGACGAGCATACCCTCTTGCATAGAGACTGCATAGCTCGTGTGAGCAGGAGCCGCTACAGAGGTGTGATCTAGGAGTACTGCTTGTATATCTAGATCCTTATCGATGGTCAGCGTGATGGTTGACTTCTTAGCACCCTCTGTGTAGTCCTTGCCACCGATGGTCCACTTCTCCAGCTGCCACATAGATCCCTCGGGGATTGCTAGCTGGCAGGTGATCTGGGTACCCTCTACAACCTTAGAGCCAGAGGTGATAGCCTCCTTGGTCTTAGCGTTAGTGACGGTTAGCTTAGCCTGCTCCTTAGGTGACACTGAGTAGGTAAGCGTGTAGGAGGCGGGTGCTGGAGTTGCTGGGCCACAGATCACCTTGATCTTGGTCGCACCCTCGATGGTAATGACGGTCTCCTTGATGCCGGCTCCTGCTAGGTCCTCTCGTAGCTCACCATTGATGTACCACTCTTTGACCTCATTCTTTCCAGGGTTCACCCATAGGGTCAGCTTTGTACCATCGAGTACACGTTCGCCACTCTTTATGGCAGTCCACTTATCAGAGCCTTCAGCCTTGTACTTGGCCACGAAGAGACCACCCTCTATCTCCCAGCTGACAGGATACTGTGCCGGTGCACCCTTCTTAAAGGTAACCTTGACATCCATCTTGCCTTGGACCGTGGTCTCAAACTCAGTCTTGCCAGCATAGAAAGCCTCTGCAGGCTGATCGTTGACATACCACATGTCCACATCATAACCCTTGTCAGGCTTAGCGGTGAACTTCACCTTCACTCCCGCAGAGATAGACTCTCCAGAGGTGAAGGTCGTAATGCCAGAAGGTAGGTATACCTCGGCTTTTTCGATCGATCCATGCTCGTCAGCAGTATAGTTGACTACATAGCCAGACTTACCTTCCTTGAAAGTGACATATACCGTAGCAGGCTCTGACACTGTCAGTACGTAGAGGTTAGGATCCTCAGCTGAGGATGCTACCTCTTTCCTATTGAGATACCACTTGTCGACCATACGGTTAGGATCTGGTGTCGCACGGATAGAGACCTCTGTACCCTCTTGGATATCCTGTTCGCCGTCAAAGGTCCTATTATAGCCTTCTTCGTCTACGTACTTACCCTCGATACTGCCTCCTTGACCCTTCCCGAGGGAGATCTTATACTTACGGGCACCCATCTTTACGATAGCTTGCACAGTAATATCCTTGTTGATCGTTATAATCTGTCGCCAGGGGAAGGTTTCATCTAGAGGCACGGGGTTTCCATCGATGATCCAGCTCTCCATCTCGTAGCCACCCTCAAGAAAAACAAAGAACATCACGTCGGTACCAGCTGGTACTTTGTCTCCACTCTTGACTTGGGTTTCTACATAGGTTGTTTGGTCGGTCCAGGAAACTTTCATCTTGACTTTGGGGTCAGATAAGGAGTAGTTCACCGTGTACATCGTCTGCTCTCTTAGCTCTCCCGTCTTATCGAGCGCAGAGCTGGGGGCCGCCCCCCCCATGAAGTTAGCCACAGCTGCATGTGCGGTACCAGTGAGCACCATCACGAGCAGCGTCAGCATAAGTGGTAATATTCGTTTCATATACAATCTTGTTTTGATTATTGATTATAGACTTAGGAATTTAGTGGAGTCCCCACCTCTCGAACCACTCTACAAAAGTATAACTCGAGAGCTACTCCTGTAAGATGTTGTTTGGTCACTCAGAGATATTTGTGACGAACAAGTGTCTCTAACAAGACTGAGCAACATGTCGGTTGGCAAAGATAGTGATTATTTTCAACAAACGAAAGAGACCTAAAAACATCCCCACAGGGGAATCAGTAAGTAGTCAACCTTTCTTTTGAAGAGCTGGTGCGGGTTTCAGCACCATCAGCGAGTAAATAGACTCTCTTAAGACTCGATGCAATTTTGTGTCAGGGTAAGCCGATAGACTATCGCGCAGCAGAATCGTCTCATTGACCTGCAGAGTCTGGCTGGGAAAATTCAACGCCGACTAGTTACAATAATTTAGAACAGATCACATATCGAAACGGCGCCGTGTCGGGGAAAAGTGATTTCCACGTGGATATTTCGAAATCTCCACGTGGAGAATAAAAAATTCTTCGGAGGAATGAAATAAAACTTCGGAGGAATCAAATGAAACTTCGGAAGAAATGAATCGCGCCCACGTGGAAAAAGAAAAATATCCACGTGGAGATTTAAGATTTCCCACGTGGATATCCGAGAAAGGAGGGAATCGGACGAATTTCCCCGTAAAGATATGTAAATAGAGATGAGAGGTTAGAAGTTAGAGATTAGAAGCTAGAGATTAGAGATCCGATCACTCTGATAGCTAACAGCTAACAGCCAATCCATGGGTGACACACCATTATAGTGAACTTATCTACTCCTCGCTTGTCGCTATGTGTAGCTCCTGCAAGTGCGATTATGATGCGTTAGCCCTGCAGAGTCTGGAGCGTGTGTAGCATTGTCCACTTTTTTTGAGTAGATTTGCGGTGAGATGAGGTGAGCTACCTGTCTCAGCAAGAGCGAAATCACTTAATCCATCCATAATATGATCCAGATAAAGCAGTCTATCATCTTAGTACCCCTACTAACACTAGTGCTGGGAGCTTTCGCAGCGTGTGACAAAGAGCCACAACCAGTCGATCCTGTCGACCCTCCCTTCTTCAAGGTTGCCACGCCTCTCGACTATATCTCTGAAGAGAATCTTGTCCTCGAGGGTGACCCTGCGAAGAGTTTCTTCACCTACTCAGAGGCACTCACGGCAGTGCCACAAGGCACGCACCTGGGCTCACGATATGAGTGGGCTGGGATCATCCCGCTTGTAACTGATCTGGAGGATCCTACGCTTATCTTCGTGGTCGCTAACGAGCACCTAGCCGTCGAGGAGGCTATTCAGATAGGTAACACAAAAGCTACCTATAGCTCTGACTACAAGAATATGGGCAATGGTATCTCCTATGCGCTCCGCCTAGCTCCTGCTAAGGCTGCTGCCGAGGAAGGCTTCCCCCCAGCTCAAGACAAAAAGTTCCTAGCCGCCTACCGCTACCAAGTCTCAGAAGGGAAGGATGGAGGTTTCCTGACAGTCACCGTGCGTCCGCTCGGAGAGAGCTTTGACGGGACTATTGAAGAGATCGCTCAGGAGAGCTTTTGGGCTCAGGATAAGCAAAATGATGTGGAGCGTCAGTTCCCCTTTGCGGGCCAACTCAATGGAGACATCCTAGACGATGAAGGCATCGGTGGCTGGTACTGGACTAGCACGCCTGATGGTGACAAATCAGCATACTACGTGTGGATCGGCGGGGGTGCTGCGGGCATCTTTGACGACGGTAAGTTGGTTGTCGAGGACTATCGTCAGATGGGGCACTCCGTGCGTCCCTTTCATATCTAGTCAGTTAGCTGACTCCTGAGTAAATACAAACATCGGCTCACCTCGTCCTTCGAGATGAGCCGATGTTTTGTTTACTGAGACTGTTGACTCTTGCGACAGTCTCTTACTGCGCGTCGTAGAGCGATAAGGTGAGCGACTCACCGTCCCAGCGAGCATAAGAGTTGTAGTGGATCCAGTCGCCGAGGATGATGCAGCGACGATCATCGGGGAGCGAGAGGTTGAGCAGCAGGTGACGATGACCATATATATAGTAGTCTATCTCGGGATGCTGCTGGATCAGCTCTTTGGTGTACTGCACGAGCCACTCGTCGCGCTCCACATTCATCTGCGGATTGTAGCCAGGTCGTGACGGATCGTCGGCAGCTCGCATCTGTCGCAGGCGGTTGCGGTAAGCCCACCGCTGTGCGAAGCCGACCGTCCAGCGAGGGTGGATCGCAGCATAGAGACGCCGTGCTAGTCGGCTCTCGAAGATGCCAAAGAGCCACCGCTCCTTCTTGTAGCGTAGGGCATACTCCCGATGTCCGTGCGACAGGCGGAAGGTGCGTCCTTTGAGCTGGCAGACGACCGTGTCACGATGCACGATGACGCCTAGCTCCTGGGTAAAGTAATCGGTGAGCCAGAGGTCGTGATTGCCCATGATGTAGTGCACCTCGACACCCCGCTCCACGAGGTCTGCCAGAGCAGCGAGGAAGCGTACCGCCCCCCTCGGCACGACATACTTGTAGTCAAACCAGTAGTCGAGCATATCGCCCAGCAGGTAGACCGCCTCGGAATCGTCCGCTATGGAGCGTAGCCAGGCGACTAGTCGTAGTTCAGCACGCCTAGGATCGTCGTGATAGGGCGACCCTAGGTGTGCATCTGAGAGAAAGTATATAGCTCCCATAGGTAGGGTATCAGCAACGCTTTGCCCTAGAGGAAGCCCAGCTCCAGCTGAGCCTCTTCGGACATCATCGAGCTATCCCACGGTGGGTCGAAGGTGAGCTCGATGTCACACCGCTTGACGCCTTTGATGCTCTCGACCTTGATCTGTACATCCTGCAGGATGAAGTCTGCGGCCGGGCAATTGGGCGCCGTGAGTGTCATCGTGATCACCACCTTAGCACCCTCCTCCTGTATATCCACATTGTAGATGAGACCTAGGTCGTAGATATTGACAGGGATCTCAGGGTCGTAGACGGTGCGGAGCATCTTGACGATCTGCTCCTCTAGTTGTAGTGTCTCCATAGGCAGTTACTTAACAAGGTTCATCTCGTCGATCAGACGCTGGCAGTGACCATACTTGTCGACCAGCATGAGGAGGTAGCGTATATCTAGGATAATGCTCCTCTGGTAGTCTGGTAGGTACTCGATGTCGCCACCGACACCCTCCCAGTTGCGGTCGAAGTTGAGCCCGATGAGGCGCCCCTTGCTGTCGAAGACAGGGCTACCCGAGTTACCGCCCGTCGTGTGGGTCGTAGCGCAGAAGTTGACCGGCATCTCGCCATTCGGTAGCGCATAGACGCCGTAGTCCTTTTGCTTGTAGATCTCTTTGATCTGGTCAGGCAGGGCAAACTCCCAGCTGTTGGGGTCTTCCTTTTCCATCACACCTGTGAGGGTCGTCTGATGCCCGTAGTAGACGTTGTCGCGAGGCGTGTAGCCACGCACATTGCCGTAGGTAAAGCGGAGCGTCAGGTTGGCATCGGGCCACACCTTGCGCGCGCCCTGCATATCCATCGCGCCACGCACGTAGTCTCTGTGAGCCAGCTTGATCGGATCATCGTAAGCAGCCTGCTGCTCACGCATCTGGACAAAGAGATTGATCGTAGAGACCGTAAACTGCATCATCGGATCGCTTAGGAGCTGCTCACGTGAGGGAGTCTTGAGGAAAGCGTCGAAGCGTGCAGGATCAGCAAAGATCGAGCTGTCGAAGAGATGAGCTACATAAGCCTGTACGGAGCCATACTGAGCCACGCCCTCGCGAAGAGCTTCTGGCCAGTGCGCCTCATCGATACGCTCCGTGTAGCGCTGCAGGAGTACTGTCGCAACCTCCTTGTCGACCGTTGGGTCGTAGTCCTTATTATAGAAGGCCACGTAGCCACTACGCAGCTCGCTGATGATCTCCTCGCGCACCTTCGGGTCGCTCCACTGCTGGAGCTTCTGACCATCTACGAGCGGGATCTGTAGGAACTCGATCGGCGTCAGGATACCCTCCATGAGGTACCACTGCACACGACGCGCCTCCCGACGGGCAGCGACACAGTCAGCGATTGTCTGGATAGCTTTGGTCACTTCAGGACGATTGTTTGCCTTAGCCCAGCTAGCCAGCGCGTCCTGTTGCGCACGCTTAGTCGCTTGTAGGTTGCGAGTACGGATTGCCCAGTTGGCACCTTGAGCGCGCTTATAGCCGTTTTGCGAGTAAGCATACTTAGCAGCGTACTGTATGTTGACCTTTTCGTCAGCAAGCATACGTCGCAGCATCACTTCCTGACGCAGACCACGCATCTCGATACGTATGTTATTGTCTATCTCAGACCACTCGTCCACCTGCGCCTCTGTGAAGAAGTGATTGGTCGTGCCAGGGAAGCCCATAATCAGCGCAAAGTCGTCACGCTGCACGCCTGAAGTAGAGACTGCGGCAAAGCGCTCTGGCTTGTACGGCACATTGTCAGCGCTGTAGTCGGCGGGGTTATTGTTCTTGTCCACATAGACGCGGAAGATAGAGAAGTCTCCCGTGTGGCGAGGCCACATCCAGTTGTCCGTGTCGGAGCCATACTTACCGATAGCACTGGGCGGAGCCGCTACAAGCCGTACGTCGGTAAAGACCTTCTTGGTAAAGAGGTAGTAACGGTTGCCCCCGTAGAAGGGCTTCAGCTCGTAACGAATGCCAGGTTGCTTCATTGCCTCCTCGCCAACGATCGCGGGAATCATCTTGGTGAGCGTCGCAATGGAGAAAGCCGCCATCGGGTCCTCCTTGTAGGGAGACTTCTGGAGCAGCTTATTCACCTGGTCGGTCACGTTGGTGATCTTATCGATAGAGATCACCTCCAGTCCAGGACAGGGTAGCTCCTCACGCATGGACTGCGTCCAAATGCCGTCACGCAGGTAGTTGTGCTCTACGGCAGAGTGGCTCTGTATCTGATCGTAGCCACAGTGGTGGTTGGTCAAAACGAGTCCTTGGTCCGAGACGAAGACGCCTGAGCAGCCTCCGTCAAACATTACGACCGCACGCTGCAAGCAGGGGCCGTCAGGATTGTATATCTCCTCCACAGGGATCTGTAGCCCCTTAGCTCGGAGTTCGTCAGCTTGGTCAGCCATCTGCTCCAGTAGCCACATACCTCCGTCGGCCAGTGCCACGGCCGAGAGGGTGAGACTGGTAAGCAGGAGTAGAAGTACTCTTCTTAGGTGAGTTGTCATAGGTAGTTATCTTTATATAGTGTATTACGTTGATTCTCTTAGGTGGTGGGTGGTGGCGTCAGCTCTTGCGCTAGCATAGCGTTGTAGTAGCGCGGGTCGCCCGTCACTTCGCGCCCCAGCCATGGGGGGAGCGCAGGACGATCTGCGGGGTTCGTCAACTCTACCTCTGCCATGACCAAGCCTTCTAGCCGCCCGCCGAAGCGGTCTACCTCCCACACGAAACCCTCATAAGGCACGTAGTAGCGCACCTTCTCGAGGCTACTGCTAGCGCACTGGCGCAGCATCTCCTCAGCATCAGCGACAGGAATCGCGTACTCCCACTCGGAGCGGATGAGTCCGTCGGGGGTGGAGCCTCCCTTGAAGGTGAGTCGCGCCTCCTCATCGATGATGCGCACCCGCACCGTCACCCGCCCATCTGCTGTCAGATAGCCCTGACGGATATGGTGGTGGTGAGACGCCTCTCGGAGGTAGTCATCACGACTGACGAGGTACTTGCGCTCGATCTCTAGCATTGGGTCGTTACTTTGCTGAAATGGTGACTTCGATAGCGCCCATCGGGAAGCCGTCGAACGTAACGTCACGATACTGCACCATCGGGTAGTCCTGCTCGATGCGGTTGATGATCAGCTGATGCAGGACGCCCTGACCAGCTCCATGGATGAAGATCACCTTGCTGCCACGACGATCTAGACGCTTGTCTAGCTCACGGCGAAAGTTCTTCAACTGAAAGAGTAGCACCTCGTGCGGAGTCATCCCCGTAGCATTCGGGAGGATACGCTCTGCCTCTAGTCCCACCTTCTCGATGGTTTGCTCGGGAGCTGCAGGCGCAGCCTGTGGAGCCGCTGGAGTCTCAGGACGCTTGGCCTCAGGCTGAGGCTTAGCCACACTCTTCTTGGTAGGCTTTTGCGGTGCCTTCTGCGGAGCCTTTTGTGTAGCCGTCGCCTGCTCCGCACGCTCGATAGCACGCTGTGGCAAAGCTCCTCGACGATTCGTTGCTGGCATGGACGCTGGCGCAGGCTCCTCGGCGAGAGCTTGCTGGGTGCCATCGTACGCCTCTAGGACGGGGATCACAAGCGCATCCTCGTCAAAGAAGGGATTCTCACGAAAGGCGTGACGCTTCACCAGTTTGACCACATCCATACGCACCTGACGCTCTACGGGTGGCATGGAGCGATAGGTGCGCTCGGGCTTGTAAGCGACAAACTGGAAGTGTGAGACAGCGTGGTCGTTGATCTCTGACGCATCAAACTCCTCAACGAGCACCCGCATATCCGGCTCTAGGACGCCCGCTGAGCGGAGCTTGTAGCCTCCCGCTGAGGTTGTCGTGCTATAAGTGAAGAGGAGATGGTAGTTGCTCTCGTTGATCAGATAGGTCTCATAGGGCGACTGTCCGAAGTGCTCGTACGATACGGGCAGATAGGCGACATGCACCTGTAACTGCTCGCCTCCTGAGCGGTCAAACCAAGGTCCCTTGGAGAGGGGTGCCACAAAGCTCAAGTCTTGTTCGGCCTCCGCCGCCGGCTCTGGTGTAGCTGGAGTCGCTATGGGTGCACTGCTTTTAGGTTGCTGCACTGTCGGCTCTTGTCGCTTCACTACGGGGGGCTTGTATGCTGGTACGAAGGTGTCGCGGCTGTCTACCACGACACATTCATGTAGCGGTGTGGGTAGCTCGAAGCCGTCGGGGCCCTCGACCCACGCCACACCACGCTCGATGCGCTTGACGACACCACCGCCCGACGCATTGAGGTAGCGGATGGTGTCTCCTACTTTTATATTCTGTGCCATTGCTTATTTCTGTTTTCTATGCGAAGATACCAAAAATAGCCCAATCTGCTCACCTCTTCGTCTCACGACAAATCCATTTCCTATGGAGGAAATTCAAATTTCGTACCTTTGGGATTGAATCGATAATGCGACATCTATGTCTAGACCTATAGCTCTTATCACCGGCATCACGGGGCAAGACGGATCTTACCTCGCTGAGCTGCTTCTATCTAAGGGATACGAGGTGCACGGCACGCTACGCCGCGCCTCTTACTTCAACACGGCGCGCATCGAGCACCTATACCTCGACGACTGGGTGCGTGACCAGAGTCAGAGACGCAAGATAGAGCTGCACTGGGCCGACATGACGGACAGTTCGTCGCTCATACGCATCATCCAAGAGGTGCGCCCTACGGAGATTTACAACCTAGCGGCTCAGAGCCATGTCAAGGTCTCCTTTGACGTGCCAGAGTACACCGGCGATGTGACTGCCATCGGCACCCTCAGACTACTCGAGGCGGTGCGCATCTTAGGCATGAGCCAGTCAGTACGCATCTACCAAGCCTCCACGAGTGAGCTATATGGTCACGTGGCAGAGACTCCGCAAAATGAACTGACGCCCTTCCGCCCCTGCTCGCCCTATGCCTGCGCTAAGCTCTATGCCTACTGGATCATTCGCAACTATCGGGAGAGTTACGGCATGTTTGCGGTCAACGGGATCCTCTTTAACCATGAGAGTGAGCGACGGGGCGAGAACTTTGTCACCCGCAAGATCACAATGGCCGCAGCACGCATCAAGCTGGGACTGCAGGACAAGCTTTACCTAGGCAATCTCAATGCGCTCCGCGACTGGGGCTACGCGCCTGACTACGTCTACTGTATGTGGCTGATGCTGCAAAACGAAAAGCCCGAGGACTTTGTCATCGCCACGGGCGAGCAGCACTCGGTGCGGGAGTTTGCCACACTCGCCTTCCGCTATGTCGGCATCGACCTCGAGTGGCGAGGTGAAGGGCTTCACGAAGAGGGGGTAGATCGTGCCACGGGGCGCGTGCTGGTCGCTGTGGACGAGAGCTTCTTCCGTCCCGCTGAGGTGGAGACGCTCCTGGGCGACCCAACGAAGGCACGAGAGCGCCTCGGGTGGAACCCACGGATGACACCTTTCGAGGAACTGGTCAAGCGTATGGTCGAGAGTGATCTAGAGCTATTTGCCAAAGAAGAGCGTAAGAAGCTATGAAACAATTGACACCTGAGAGCCGCATCTATGTGGCTGGACATCGCGGCTTGGTAGGATCGGCGATACTCCGCCAACTGCAAGCACGAGGCTACCAGCACTTGATCACACGCACGCATCAAGAGCTAGACTTACTGGACGCAGTGGCGGTAGAGCGCTTCATGCGTGAGGAGCGACCCGACTACATCTTCCTCGCAGCAGCGCATGTGGGCGGGATCATGGCCAATCAGACCTACCGTGCCGACTTTATCATGAACAATCTGGGGATTCAGCAAAACGTCCTCACCTCTGCGCTGCGCAATGGTGTCGAGGGATTGCTTTTCCTCGGCAGTAGCTGCATCTATCCTCGGCTTGCGCCTCAACCAATGCGTGAGGATGCGCTACTCACCTCACCTCTGGAGTACACCAATGAGCCGTACGCTATCGCCAAGATCGCAGGAATGAAGATGTGCGAGAGTATGAACCTCCAGTACGGCACGAACTATCTCTCGGTCATGCCGACCAATCTATATGGTTACGAAGACAACTTTGACCTAGTCAATAGCCATGTCCTGCCCGCTATGATCCGCAAGCTACACCTGGCGGGCGTATTGCTCCGTGGCGACCTAGCAGCACTACGGCGGGACGTGGCGCAGCGTCCGCTCGAGGGCTTGACAGAGCAGAGTAGTCTGGAGGAGTTCACGGCAGAGCTAGCACGATACGGCATCACGCCTACCAGTTTGCAGCTATGGGGCACGGGGTCGGCACTGCGTGAGTTCATGTGGAGCGACGACCTGGCGGAGGCTTGCATCACCATTGCTGAGCGGGTGTCGTTTGAGGAGCTATACCCCGCCGGCGAGCGAGAGATCCGCAATACGCACATCAACATCGGCTCGGGCGAAGAGGTATCCATCCGCACGCTGGCCACGCTCGTCGCTGAGGCGACGCACTACGAGGGGCGCATCGAGTGGGACAGCACAAAGCCCGACGGCACCCCCCGCAAGCTCCTCGACCTGACGCGTCTCACCTCCCTCGGCTACACCGCCACGACGCCTCTCGCCGTCGGCATCCCCCAGCTCTACGACTGGTACTGCCAGCAGTAATCACTCCAACAATAAGCTACGCATCTATGTCCGCAATACAGATACTCTGGGTCGATGACGAGATAGATCTCCTGAGACCGCACATCATATTCCTCGAGCAGCACGGCTATCAGGTCACCCCCTGCGTGAGTGGTGCCGACGCCCTCGACTTGCTGCAAGAGCAGTCGTACGACTTAGTCTTCCTCGATGAGCAGATGCCTGGCTTGTCGGGACTAGAGACGCTCGCACGCATCGCTCCGCTCTACCCCTACCTCCCCGTCGTCATGGTCACCAAGAGCGAGGAGGAGCACCTGATGAATGAGGCCATCAGCCGTCAGATAGCCGACTATCTCATCAAGCCGGTCAATCCCCACCAACTTCTCCTCTCGCTCAAGAAAGTACTGCACCGAGAGCAGATCGTCACTGAGGCTACACAGCAAAACTACATACAAGCCTTCCGTGAGCTATCCCTACGGATCAATAGTGCTGGCACCATCGACGAGTGGATGGCTATCTATAAGGAGATCTCCAAGTGGGTCATGCAGGTAGACAACTACCTCCCCGATATGGCGGAGACGCTTCAGTCGCAGCGTGACGAGGCGAATAGACTCTTCGCTAAGTTCATTATTAAGGAGTACGAGGGGTGGATACAAAATCCTAAGCGCGCTCCGCTCATGAGCCACACGCTGATGCGAGACAAAGTCTTCCCGATGCTAGATCGTGGCGAGCATGTCTTCCTAATCCTCATCGACAACTTCCGCTGGGACCAGTGGCTCGCTGTGCAGGAGATGCTGAGCGGACTCTTCACCTTCGACGATGGCATGTACACCGCTATCCTACCGACAGCCACACAATATGCGCGGAATGCGATCTTCTCAGGGCTCATGCCTCTAGAGATTACGAAAACCTTTCCCGAGCTATGGGTCGATGAGGAGAGCGAAGAGGGCAAAAATCTCAACGAAGAGCCCATGATCGCAAGCCTCCTCAAGCGTTACCGCAAGCCCTACAGCTTCGCCTACCGCAAGGTCTACGAGACCTCCTTCGGCGAGCGAGTCCTCGCTCAGCTCAACGAGCTGGAGGACAATCAGCTCAACGTCATCGTCCTCAACTTCGTCGATATGCTATCGCATGCTCGCACCGAGAGCAAGATGATCCGCGAGCTTGCCAGCAGCGAGGCCGCTTACCGCTCCCTGACGCAGAGTTGGTTCCGCCACTCGACCACCTATCGGCTCTTCGAGCAAGTCGCTCAGATGGGCGCCAAGATCATCCTGACCACCGACCATGGCTCCGTCCGCGTCCGCAAGCCAGTCAAGATCATCGGCAATCGCAACACTTCGACCAATCTGCGCTATAAGCTAGGCCAAAGCCTCACCTTCGACGCCAAGGAGGCCTACGCACCCAGCAAACCAAAGGATATAGGTCTTCCTGTCAACCATTTGACAGACAGTTACGTCTTCTGCTACGAGCAGAACTTCTTCGCCTATCCCAACAACTATAACTACTACGTCAATTACTACCGTGACACGCTCCAGCACGGAGGTATCTCTATGGAGGAGATGCTCGTGCCCTGTATCACGCTCACGCCTCGTTAATACCATTAGCTATATGCGTCTCACACTACAATCTCTCGCCGACCTCCCACGCATCGCCCAGGAGGTACACACACGTCTTGCCGACTACCCCGTCATCGCCCTCCAGGGAGATCTAGGCGCGGGCAAGACAACGCTCGTTCACGAGCTGTGCCGTCTCGATGGCGCCAGCGAAGAGGAGGTGGTCAATAGCCCCACCTTTGCCATTGTCAACGTCTATACGACTCAGTCCGACGAAACTATCTATCATATAGACTGCTACCGTCTGGAGAACCTCGCAGATGCCGACCAAATAGGCCTAGCCGAGTATATCCGCTCAGGCGCTCGCTGCTATATCGAGTGGCCCGACGTCATCGCCCCCCTGCTCCCCGAGGACACCGCTGTCATCCACATCGAGGCGCAGCCCGACGGCTCCCGCCTCCTGACCCTCCTCACTGAGTAGGCTCACACAGTCATCGCGCTTCGCCTACTAGCGCGAGGAGAGCTAAGATCGCAAGACTACCGTCTCTCCTATTATATGTCGTAGAGTAAAAATCTTCTGGACTAAACAAGGTCCTATCAGAAACAACGTGTACCCGTTTTGTCGTTTTCGGGTAGATGTGTGGGGGAGGTGTGGCAAAAGTATTATCTATTATAATGTGTCACCCCTCTAATCTCTAACTTCTACCCTCCAATCTCTATTTACATATCTTTACGGAGAAATTCGTCCGATTCCCTCCTTTCTCGGATATCCACGTGGGAAATCTCAAATCTCCACGTGGATATTTTTCTTTTTCCACGTGGGCGCGATTCATTTCTTCCGAAGTTTCATTTGATTCCTCCGAAGTTTCATTTGATTCCTCCGAAGAATTTTTTATTCTCCACGTGGAGATTTTGAAATATCCACGTGGAAATCACTTTTCCCCGACACAGCGCCGTTTCGATATGTAGCCAGCTCTAAATAATTGTAACGATCCGACGTTGAAATTCTCCAGCCAACAGCAGGGCGACGTGGGGACGCACCCGGACGACTTCCTGTAGGGACGCACGGGAGTGTCTAGTCGGAGGGCGTCCGTTGTAGAACGAAAGTTACAGCATAGTCTCGCTGGTTCGGGGACGGACGCCCTCCGGCTGGACACTGCCGTGCGTCTCTACAGCGGGTTACACGACCACTAGCTAACAGCCAACAGCTACACATGAGCGACAAGCGGGGAGTGGAGAGATCGATGAACTCATTGTCTATAATGCGTCAACTCTTCTCTCAAAAAGCTTTAACTGGACAGCAAAAACGAAATTATCAGTAGCTTTGCTACATCTACTCGGTAGATAATATGCGACATGCTGAGTAGTCCACAGAAACGCGAAGATAGGCTTCGTAACACGCTCCTACCTTTGCTCAGCAAAAGAACATAAATAGTATGCCCGTCAATAAGAATGCTATGACTAGATACCAGATACTCGATGAGCTACTGAGCAATCGGTATCATGACTATTCGCTCGATGATCTAACCGAAGAGGTCAATAGGCGACTAGCCGAGATTGACCCTGACACCAATGGTGTGGTAAGAAGGACTATCGAGGGGGACATACGCTATCTGGAGTATGACAGTCCCTTTATGGTCGAGATCGACAGGTATAGCGTATCGGCCTACAACATAGACAAGCAGAAGAGTGTCACCAAGCGCTGCCTGCGCTATGCCGATCCGTCGTTTTCCATATTCAAGCAGGAACTCTCTGATGATGAGAAGTATCTGCTGCGTGAGGCACTCTCTCTGATGGGTCAGTTTGACGGGCTGCCTAATCTGGATCATCTTGAGTCTCTTCGTCTAGGATTGAGTGTGGAGAGTAGCGTAGATAGGCGCATTGTGTCACTTGCTAAGAGTCCGCTCTCTAGCTCTAGCCTATTTGGGCAACTTTTTACCGCTATCTCTCAGCAGCAGGTGGTCGAGCTACACTATCACACCTTTGCGCAGCCTCAAGAGCAGCTCACCACGACCATCCACCCTTATTTATTGAAGGAGTACAATCGTCGATGGTTTCTAGTGGCAGCCGCAGAGGAAGATGGTAAGCTACTCACCTTTGCTCTAGATCGCATCGACCGTTGCCACCCTCTGCCATCTCACCTGTATGTGCCTTGTAGTGGGGAGGTCTGGCATCACTTTGATGAAATCATCGGTGTGACGCTATACGACGATAGTCCGCTACATGAGATCATCTTTTGGGTGAGTAATGTCTCGAGAGACTATGTGCTTACGAAGCCAATCCACGCCTCACAGGAGCAACTCACAGAGGAGGAGAGCGTGTCTCTACGAGCAGCCTACCCCACCCTTGAGGCGGGGAGCTACTTTCGCATCTACTGTAAGGAAAACTACGAGTTGATCCGCGAGTTAACCAGCTTCGGGGCAGAGCTTGTAGTCTTATCTCCTGAAGAGATCCAGAGCAAAGCCTCAAGATATGTAGAGACACTGAGTGAAGTGTATCAGAATTTGCGAAGATAGAGTTCGTAGTCACGTCCTACCTTTGCAATGTCAACGTAAAGGAAGTAATCAAAACAACTATGGAAAAATACTCTTTACAGCCCCAATACGATGCTATCATCGTCCCTGCACAGCAATATGATCTCTCTACTGATGATCGGCAGCTGATCCCCTTCATACGATACGATGTCTTAGAATGTAAGAAAATAGGCTTCGTAAATAGGAAGGGAGAGGTCGTCGTCAAGCCACAGTATGATATGTACAGTCCAGGGTACAAAGACGACTTAGGCTATATCAAGGTGGCAAAGGATATTATCCACCAGGGTCGCCTCACGACACTCTACGGCTTAATAGACAGTACAGGAGAGATAGTCTTACCACTCGAGTACCGCACGCTTCTGCCACCCATTGATAGTCAGGATCTCTACATGGTGCAAGACATCAATTATCATTATGGTGTAGTAAGAAGCTCGGGTGAGATGGTGGTTCCTTTTGGAGAGTACAATTGGATCGATGGCTTCGATCGTGGACTAGCACGAGTCATAGGGCATGATGCCGCAGGTAGGAAGAAGTGGGGCGTCATCGATGAGACTGGAGAGCTAGTAGTGCCGATGGAGTATGACTCGATTAGGAACTTTTACGGCAAGAATACTCAGAGCATCCCCCTTGTTAGTGGCAAGATGGTGAGAGAGCTCGCTTTTGCCGATATAGTTAAGGAAGATAATATAACCAGTAAAACAGAAGATAATATGATGAACGAAGAAGACATGTGGTATCTAGACGACTACGGTCGTGAGTATGGTGAGTACTCAGGGAGCTATGCTCAGGATGTAGCAGGCTATAGCGATGATGTGATCAACGATGCCTTCGAGGGCGACCCAGAGATCTACTGGAATATTGATTAGCCCCCACCCCCGCTAACGGGTGCTTTTGCGACTACGTAGATAGAGTTCGCAACGATGTAGTACCTTTGTCCTCAAGAGGCGTATCGAGATAGTCGATACACTTGGATGTACGGACGAAGACGAGGTCTTTGACAGTCGGATGAGATAGATACAGATTTGATTCTGTCATGCGTATTCGCATGATGTCCCACTAGCTCCATGAGCCTGTGGGATAACAATGGCTGGTAGTTAAAGTCAATGTTTTTACATTGAAGTCAATCATGATCATGATTATGGTGATTGGTGATTGATGATTATGAGATCTAAAGATCTCCTTTATACAAGGAAATAGAGTCTGTCTCTCCCGACTGCAATGCCTCCCCTCTAGACAATCCCCACAAAAAGATGGATCGAAACAGCATAGCTACACAAGCAAGACTTATGGAGACCAAAGCGGATCTCCTCAGGCTACTCAACCAGATGAAGTGGGATGAGATGGAGAGAGAGGGTATGGCCGATAGGTATCACCCGTTTACTACTACCAACATCAACTACTACTGCAACCCCAACCATACGGAGCTGCGATACAGGACCTTTAAGATCCCTAAGCGCTCTGGCGGCTCACGGGTGATCACAGCTCCGAGGAATAAAACCTTCAAGCTGCTCCTGCGGTACGTCAACGAGATATTTAAGGCACTCTACACGCCCTCACCTCACGCTATGGGCTTTACCGAGGGGCGCTCTGTAGTAACCAATGCAGACCTACATAGAGGGCAGATATATGTCTTCAACATAGACCTGCAAGACTTCTTCCCGAGCATCCACCAGGCACGCGTCTGGAAGCGCATACAGCTAGACCCTCTAGGTCTCAAGCGTCCCATAGCCAACATACTGGCAGGGCTATGTGCTATGCGCGTAGATCTAGCGGATGGCGACGTGCAGTATGTACTACCTCAGGGTGCTCCCACATCGCCTATCCTCAGCAATATGATCTGCGACACACTCGATAGGAGACTAGCTGGACTCGCTCGGCGCTTCGGACTCCACTACTCACGCTACGCCGATGATATTACGTTTAGCTCTATGCACCACGTATATCAGCCAGACGGCGCCTTCAGGAGAGAGCTAGAGCGCATCATCACGGGGCAGGGATTTGTCATCAATCAGTCGAAGACACGACTACAGAAGAGAGGTGCCCGCCAAGAGGTCACGGGGATCATCGTCAGTGACAAGCTCAATGTCTCACAGCACTATGTACGAGACCTGCGCAACCTGCTATACATTTGGGAGCGGTATGGCTATGATACGGCTTGCAGTAGGTTTTATCCCAAGTATCAGGCAGACAAAGGGCATCTCAAGAAGGGAATGCCTCAGATGCCCAACATTATCGAGGGCAAGCTCCTGTACCTCAAGATGGTCAAGGGTGAGAGCGACTCCGTCTACCTACGGCTCAAAGCACAGTTTGACCGCCTCACAGGACAGCTCCGTGACACACGCAATATGACGCACAGCATCGCTTACTTAGAGACGACACCTCTCCTAGAGTTTGAGCAAAAGAACCATACGCTCGTGGAGATCCTCCACTCCACACCTCAGGAGCAGACAGACTCCGCCGCCACCTCCTCTCACCGATATGCGACCTTTACCCTAGGCGGACATAAGGTGCTGGCCTCTGTCAATAAAGTGCTGACACCCCATGAGGAGCAGCACAAAGAGGCTCTCGCCATCTCACACTGTCTCTCACCTGAGGGGCAGCACTTCTGGCTCATACATCGCCAGGACAAGGTGACCCACCATCCCGCTCCACCCGTCGACCTAGATCAGCTGACCCAAGACCTAGCAGACCTACTCAGCGAATAGTACTTATGAATGACAAGCAGCAAAAAATCATCGCACAGATCGTCCGCCTATGCGCTCAGGACAAAGCCTTCGACAAGGAGCTTCGCAAGCATCTATCGATAGCTCCCGTCGCAGAGCTATCTACCGCTAGCGGGGAGCAGCTGGAGGAGATATACGAGTACTGTATCGCTAAGGTAGTCCAGCGCCAGGCACAAGAGTTTTATGCAGATATGCCGAGCGAGCTACAAAACGACTGTCTCGTAGAGGACTTCTGCCGTATGGAGGCCTTCAGACGCAAGGGGTGCTTTGGAGACTTTGCACTAGCACTATACCAGCAGCTAGAGCATATCACAAATTGTCTCTTTGCCGACACCTCCCTGCAGAGTCTCATCCCCGCCATGTGGCACTGCTCAGCCTATGTCAATAGCCGAGGACTAAAGGATGACCAGCTCTCCGTTGCAAATCGTACCGACTCAACCTACACAATCGCACGGCTACTCTTCTCTGATAAGGCCAGCACTAAGTGCAAGACACCACTGAGCCAGCAAACCGCCAACGACAAGATGCGCATTGTCGTCTACTTCGTAGGCTACAAAGCTATGATGAAGAACTCAGACTATAGTGTCTACCTAGAGCAGACCAAGCTCCTCAAGGAGATCTACCTCTGTCGCAATATGAATCACCGAGGCAGTATACAGACACCCTATGCTCAGGACACTCTAGAGCACATCCTCGCGCACCAGTCGGTCTACTACCTCAAGTTCCTAGGCGCCCTGACACAGTTCGTAGAGCAGATCAAAGAGGGATGGCCAACCATACCTTCCACACTCAGCTACGCCCAGACGCTCCCTTAATAAGTCAAACTTATATCGGATTAGAGGTTAGGGATTAGATCGTTCCGATGGCTCTGATTCACTCCGATAGCTCTAGCAAACAGCCAACAGCAAGCACAAGGCGGACTAGACACGTGGTCTAGCCCGCCTTGTGCGTTATTGCTATGTTGTGTCTAGCGGATTACTTGTGATAGACGCGTACCTCGGTGATCACCCCCTGAGGTGTGATGTAGACGTACTCATCACGATCACCTCGCCACTCTATCTCAAAGCGATAGTAAGAGCCCTGAGGCATCTCGATGAAGTCGATATCGTCAATACGTGCATTGGGATACTTCTGTTGGAGTGCCTTCATGACGACTCCAGGGACGTTTCTCTGAGCCACCTCCCAGCTCGTGGAGACCCACTCACAGGACTTGGTGAAGAGTACCTCCTTTTTCTTTTTATCGTGCCGTATCTCCACCTCGACCATGCCATCGTCGTAGTCCACCTCTAGGATGCGGGCGTTGGCATAGCGATCATTCAGGGTCTTCATACATTGCTCACTGAGGTGCCAGTCCTTCGTTTGGCCACAAGAGGCAAAGAGAGCTACACTGCAAGTCATCAGGAGCGCTATAAATAGAATTTTTTTCATAGGTTCGTTATAGGGTTATTAGATTAGTAGTACTGAAGGGGGTACGAAAGATCTCCTCCCTCTCTCAACCACAAAGATAAGGCTAATTTCTCAATCACCACCGCCCCTCTTGGTATCTCACTAATTGCTATCTTTGTATGCATAACGACTGATGACACTATGGATACAAGAAGACAACAGAAGATAGCACGACTGATACAGAAGGAGATGGGAGAGATATTTCGCCCACTGACGCAGCAACTGCGGGGAGTGCTCGTGAGCGTCACCCTAGTGCGTGTCACCTCCGACCTGAGCAGAGCTCATATTTACCTGAGTATCTTCCCCTCAGAGCGTGCTGACGAACTTCTTAAGTACATACAGGACAACGCTGGTAGCTACCGCTACGAGCTGGGACAGCGCACAGGCAAGCAGCTACGAGTCATCCCCGAGATGGAGTACCATATAGATGACTCGCTAGACTATCTGGAGCGTATCGACAAGCTACTAGAGCAATAGCTTACGCTCTCTAGCTCACTTTTTCGCTAGCTCCACACGATGCGTCTGCCCTTCTTTATCGCTTGGCGATACCTCTTTGCCCACAAGAAGCTGGGTGCTATCAATATAGTCACCCGCGTGAGCGTGCTGGCCATCGCCGTGGTGTCGATGACGATGATCTGCGTGCTATCTATCTACAATGGGTACCAGCAGATGATCCTCGACAAGGTGGTCGGACTGGATCCACAGCTACTGATCACGAAGGGGGACGAAGCACCCCTGGACCAAGGCGTGGTGACCCAAGAGATTAGTTCGATAAAAGGGATCGAATCGATCGCTCCGCTGGTATGGGGCGAGGGTCTGGTAAGTCGTACGGAGGGCGAGAGCTTCTCCGCGGCGCATCTATATGGTGTAGATAGTGCCTATCTGCGCATCTCTAATATGGAGCGATACCTGTACAGTGGCGACATAGCGATACATCCTGGGCAATACAATCTTGGGGCCTCGATAGCCATCAACCTCAACGCGATAGCGCACGACACGGATCCGCTCATTATCACGCTCCCCAAGCGCAAGGGATACATCAACCCGATCATGCCGATGACTTCGCTGAGACGCTCGCAGGGTGTGCCCGTGTCGGTGCTTTTTACCGACAATGTGGTCTACGACAACTCGATCTTCATCCCGCTCTCTGAGCTACGTTCGCTGCTGATGCTTGACGAAAACCAAGCGCACGGTCTAGCTCTAAAGCTGGATGAGGGCGCAGACGAGGGGGCTATCCAGAAAGCAATAGCGACGAAGCTGGGTGAGGAGTACCTCGTCCGCAACCGCGCTGAGCAGCAGCCGCATTTGATGCGTCTCGTGGCTATCGAAAAGTGGATCACGTCGCTCATCTTTGCCTTTATTCTCTTACTAGCTGCCTACAATGTGATGGCTAGTATCTCTATGCTCCTCATATCGAAGCAGGAGGATATAGCGATCCTACACGCACTCGGCGAGACGCCACGAGAGATCAGACGCACCTTCCAGCTGGAGGGACTGATGGTGACACTCATCGGCGCCGTCGGTGGTATAGCTGTCGGCATCGTCCTCTGCTTGCTCCAGATGCACTTTGGGTGGCTCACGATCGATCTGGCTTTGGAGTCGCAACCTTATCCAGTAGCTATACGACTGACGGATCTACTCGTGGTGCTTGTACTGGTCTTTGCCGTTGGGTACCTAGCGGCTGTTTACCCCGTACGCAAGTTGATCGCTCACCGCAACGCTTCACTTTAATACTATGACGAATCAAGCTAATACTCCTGGGCTACTGCCTGACGTACCTGAGTACACGGCTCAGATCATACATCTATGGATCGCTGAGGAGAGTATACGTATCCTCACGCGACAGCAACAACCACTGGAGCTACTCCAGCAACATCTGATGCAGTCCGATCCTCTCAGACAAAGTCTGATGAAAGAGCTACTCAGCGAGGAGTCTGTCGCGCAGATCCTCAGCGGTCAGCACGCTCCCGTCACGAAGCAGCTACTTGCGGAATGCGAGGCGATACACAAGAAGGTGAGCCAAGATGAGCGCAACATCGTCTACCAAGGGTGCTACATACTAGTCCTACCGACGATCGTCGCCTTTAGAGCAAAAGATCCACACGCCAAGGAGATGGGCGAGATAGAGATCCTCTGCACGATCCTCTACAACGCCACCATGCAGGGACTCATAGGGAGCAGCGCGGCAGGAGCTGAGCACTCCCCTACTGACACGCGTGTCTACCAGCAGATCAGCGCGCTCTTTGCCCTCCTTGATCAGGAGTACCATCGCAAGCATCACCAGGAGGAGCCACAAGAGAAGCCACAATCATGAGCAGAGGTCGTATCATCTTACTCGGTGCCTCGGGACAGCTAGGACGCAGTATCACACGAGAGCTGGCAGAGCGGAGCAATCCCTACGAACTGGTCAGCTACACGCATGAGCAGCTCGACTACACCGACACAGAGTGCGTATCCCGCGCGATCAAGCTCTGGGAAGAGCAGTCCGTCGCTTACGACTGGACGATGGTGGTCAACTGCGCTGCCTTCACACAGGTAGACCTAGCCGAAGATCCGGTACACTATCGTGACCTCTTAGCACTCAATGCGCTACTGCCGGCACAGCTGGCGGAGAGCCGTCTGCCGATCATACAGATTAGCACAGACTATGTCTTCGACGGGAAGCAGGGTACGCCCTATAACGAGGAGGATAGTACCAATCCGCAGAGTCTCTATGGTCGCACCAAGCGTCAAGGAGAGCTAGCACTCCTGATGCACCCGACGCATCCCACTGAGCAGCACCTAGTCATTCGCACGCAGTGGCTCTGGGCTCCGTGGGGACACAACTTCGTTCGCACCATGCTACGGCTGGCTCGTGAGGGAAAGCCGCTGCGCGTCGTCAACGATCAGATAGGTTCGCCCACGTCGGCCCCTTCGCTGGCACGAGCTATCTGTGAGATCGTCGCTTGCTACGATACCGAGCGTACCTTTCGCATGCCCCTACTCCACTATGCCGACCGAGGTATCTGCTCGTGGTACGACTTGGCCCATGAGGCGATTGCCACGCATCTGCCTGAGTACGACTTGTCGCAACTGACTCCGATCCCTACGGCTGAGTACCCCACGGCTGCCGAGCGTCCTGCTTACAGCGTGCTGGCGACCGATAGGATAACGGCTTGCTACGGCATCACGCCCCCTCAGTGGCAAGATGAACTACAGATAGCTATAGAGTAAATGTGCGCTAAGGTAGAGGATCAAAGGCTAAATCGTCACATTCTGCAGCTCACGATCCCCAACATCATATCCAATATCACCGTCCCGCTGCTCTCGCTCATCGATGTAGGGCTGGCGGGGCACATGGCTCACCCCGAAGCTATCGGCTCAGTCACCGTAGCGGCTACCATCACCAACACGATCTACTGGCTCTTTGGCTTCATACGGCTAGGCACGACGGGACTCGTAGCTCAGGCTTATGGCCGGCAAGACAGCTCTGACATCAATCGTCAGCTGGCTCGCGGCATCACGATGGCACTCCTCTGCACGATCATCGTACTGATCATCTCCCCCTTTGCCACGCTCCTGAGCGGTGTCGTGACAGGTGGCGCTGCTGAGCGTCTAGGCGCAGAGGCAGAGCAATATATCCAGATCATCTTCTCGGCAGCCCCTGCTGTCATGATGATCTATGCGCTGAATGGATGGTTCATCGGTATGCAAAACACCCGCATCCCCATGATTGCCTCGATGAGCGCACTGGTGGTCAACTTCCTCGTCTCCTATACGCTCGTCGTCCACTATCAGATGGGTGTCGAGGGACTCGCTATCGGCACCTGCGTAGCGCAGTATAGCCAGGCACTCTTACTACTCACCACCCTACTCATTAGGTATCGCTATCTCGTGCGTCATCTGAGGCTCAGCCACTTCACCGATACGAAGGGTTACGGACGCTACCTTATCCTCGGACGCGATCTGATGCTCCGCTCCTTGCTACTCAGTAGTATCACGCTCTTCTTCACATACGCCGGTGTCCGTGAGGGTGCGATCGCTGTGGGAGCGAATGCGCTGCTGATGCAGTTCTTCAGTATCTTCAGTTACTTTATGGATGGCTTTGCCTATGCCGGTGAATCGCTCTCGGGACGCTTCTACGGCGCGGGGCGTATAGACCTACTCAACGCAGTGATAAGTCGTCTTTTTGCCATAGGCATCGTCCTGTCACTCCTCGCTGCGCTCCTCTTTGCGCTCTATCCCGATGGCTTACTACGCTTCTTGAGTAGTCACGATGAAATCATCGCTTACGCCAGGCAGTACCATCTCTGGGCAGCACTGATCCCGCTAGTAGGCTTCGGTGCTTTCCTCTGGGATGGTATCTACGCAGGCACGACCCGCTCGTCAGGTCTCAAGTGGTCTATGATCGGATCGAGTATTGTCTTCTTTGCGCTCTACTATCTGCTCTATAACTCACTCGGCATGACCGCCTTGTGGATCGCTTTCGACAGCTATCTACTGGTACGTACAGCGATCCTCACGGCGATCTGGTATAGGCGTCCGATGAGGGCTACTACTACCTGACTCTCTTATTATGATGTCTCCGATTCTGTAGCCATAGCAATCGAGACGAAGCTTTCTTTTTGTCTTCTTTAAGACGGATCTGTATCTGACAAAACGTGCCATCCTCGTAACTCTTTATGGAGGCCCCCAAGAAGTCTCCATGAGCATTATAGGCGTTGACGACACCATCTGTATAGGTGTAATTTAGACCAAATCCATTAGCCTTTAGATAGGACTTAAATGCTTCAGACTTCAAGTCTTCTTCGCCCGATATACATAGTAACTGCATATTGATGAAGGGAACACCATTGGGAGACTCACAGATGTAGTTGACCCACCGAATATTAGTCTTGGAAACTTTGTCCTCAAGCGTCTCGAAGTCTAGCGAAGTATCGGACGAATATTCTGGAGCATAGTGGCGCAGCCCTAGAGCCGTCTCGAAAGCTTTTATACCGGTTACATCTTTCTTGCGAAAGGCCTCTACAGATGGGAAGTCTACCGCATCAGGTATGATCTCATGCTCAGCATCCATCGGAGCCTCTGGAGCTGCTAAGGCGAACTCTATGTACATAGTCGCTTGTAGCTCTGGATAGGCGTCATCCATTAGGAAGACAGTCAGCTGAGGATTGCTCTCGTGAGTGCCTCGGAGTACGGGGAAGGTCTTGCCCCCAAACGTAAGCTCTTCTTTATTCAGTTTCTTGAAGCCTAGCTGACTTAACATCTTGCGCGTATTACTGCAGTCTTGGAGCGTCTCCTTGCTATATGCTGCTATGACATCTCCGAGAGGGTCTTCTGAAGTCATACCATAGATGACCGCTGTGATAGTCTTTAGTTCAGTATTTACAAACCCAGGCATAGGTATCTCATGATCCCAATTTATATCCTGAGGAGTACGCCCTAGATTCTTTTCATAGCCTAGTATCTCTTTGTCTACAATGACCCAGTTCTCTTTGACTGGATCAAACTTTAGTAGAGGCAGTTCTTGAGGAATATCCTCAGCGACTACGGAGACTGGCACCCGAACGACTGTATCTGCAGCTTGTATACTGATCTGACAGCTCCCTACATCTATACCAGACACCACACCCAGCTCATCTACCTTAGCTACTGATGGGTTATCACTAGTAAAGGTCACAGGGGTATCTTGAGGAGATACCCTATAGACGATCTGACGCGTCTCACCCTTCTTAAGTGTTAGCTCTGTCGTCTCTACGATTAGTGCGGTCTCTGAGTCATTGCGGACGGTAACCGTTGAGGTAGCCACCTGATCGCCTAGCTGTGCGGTGATGATCGCCTCGCCCGTAGACAAAGCTGTGACGACACCCTGACTGGACACTGATGCTACTTGCGGGTTTTGGCTCTTGAAGACGATTCTAGGATCAAGGCCTTCAGGGGTACAAGTAGCTGTCAGCTGATACTTCTCTCCGACCTTGAGCTGTATTGCTTCGGGTGAGAGAGAGATAGTCAGATATACTCCGACTGGCTTCTCGCATGCTGTAAGGGTTAGCAAGAGAGAGAGGATGATAAGGAGTTGCTTTTTCATAGTTATATATCTTTCGGGTGATGATTATCGGCGAGCTGGGAGTCTTTTTGAGAGAGGTCTCATTGATGCAGAGATACCAGCAGGTATATCCTTTTGTAGGATGATCTGTAGCTTGGCAAAGGGCTTGTTGTCGTAAATCTCTATGAAGGCTTGACACAAGTCACCACTAGCATTGTAAGCACGGACTGCTCCAGTCTCTGTAATGGTATAGTTCTGGTTGAAGCCATTATTACTAAACCACTGCTTCATGGCAGCAGACTCTATATCTTTCTGATTTCGGATGCAGAAGAGCTGGGTATTGATGTATGGATATCCGCTAGGAGCATTGTTGACATAGTAGACCCACTCGAAGTTTGTCTGAGCGATTTTGTCAGGCTTATGCTCGAAGTCTAGATTTCCCTTTTTAGACTGTGACTTATCAAAGTTTCTATATCCTATCTTCTCCTCAGCACCCTTGATGAGCTCCTCATCATGAGAGTTAAACTCACTGACAGCGGGGAAGTCACGGCTCTCAGGAACTATCGGATGCTTAGGGTCTAATCTCTTGGAGTAGTTATCTTTTGCAAACTCGATATACATCGTTGCATTGAGGTCTGGACGCTCTTCGTCTAGCAAGAGTACTGAGAGTGTCGGGTCTTGGTCATTGATAGATCGTAATGCAGGATTGGGATACCCATTGATCGTATGAGTTGTGAACTCGGTAAAGCCTAGGAGAGCTAACATCTCTTTTGTCACAGGGCAATAAGTCGTCGACTCCTTACCATAAGCATATATCAACTGACCACCATCAATGGCGTCAATGGCATAGACCGCAGTGGTTATCACGTTAAGCTCTTTATTGACAAAGGCTCTCAGCGTATGCTCATCGTCATACTGTATAGATTTCATCTTACGTCCTAGCGCAGCTTCATACGCCAAAACCTCAGCATCTGTCACCTTACCTGAGGCATCTTGCTCCACTTGAAACTTCATCAGAGGCAGTTCTTGCTCCCTAGCAATACCCTCTTCATGTACAGAAACAGAGACATAAGCTGTCGTATCAGCGCTCTTCACCGCTATGCGACAACTACCTTTAGAGCGACCCGTCACTAGCCCCTTATCATTTACAGTAGCGATGTCAGCTTCATCACTAGAGAAAGTGACGAGTGCATCCTCCGGAGTTATAGTGTATTCAATCTGTGCTGAATGCCCTACGAATAACTCCAGCTGGTCTGTCTTCAAGCTTAGAGAGGTGTGTGCTGGTGTAGACCCAGCCTGTACGACAACTCGTGAAGAGGCTGTCTTGTCTCCCACCTGAGCAGTAACGATAGCCTCACCAACGGAGACACCGACTACGCGTCCATCAGCATCGACGGATACGGCTGGATTATTGCTTTGATAGGAAACAACGTAGTCCTTTCGCTCTGGGGTGCATGTGAGGGTCAGCTGTTGGCTTTCTCCCACTTGTAGAGTTAGTAGTTCAGGAGTCAGAGTTATCGTTGTGGGGTTCGGAGTAGACATAGGCTCCGAGCAAGAGTAGACCATCGCAAGGAGTAGTGCTACGAGCAAGGTATAAGTATGTTTCATCTGAGTAGAGAGCAATTAGTGTTATACTATATGGGTATCTTTCTTTGAGCTAGACGAAGCCTAGGTAATGCGTTACCTAGGCTTCATTCTTTATGGGGGTTACAAGATGATCTTCTGGATCTCTTGGGTACCATCAGAGTAAGTAGTCTTGCGTATATAGACACCCTTGTCTGGAGTGCTTACTCTGCGTCCCGATAGGTCATAGTACTCCACGAGAGTGGTCGTCCTTGACGTAGTACTAGGCTCACTGATGCTATTGGGATTCTCGCCATTGATATAATATTCCGTTATGCCAGAGCCGAGACGTATATCCCCGTCTATGTAGAGAGCCTCCATTCCGACCTTTTCTTTTGCCTCTTGGTAAAAGTAGATAGTGCGATCATTCTCATCATACTTATAGAACTCGTACTGATCGTGGAATGAGTATGGCACATCTGTCATATCTGTCTCGAGATTTTTATATTCCTCAGCTTTAAAAGTCTTGAGCTGCCCATCTATATATAGATTATAGTATAGGTGAGATGGGTCGAGGTAGTTAAAGTCTGCAGAGTAGTAGCTTAGACTAAACTGCAAGCCACCAGGACCACCGTATGGACTCGGGTCGTATGGTTGGTAAGCGGTAAGTTTGGGAGGCATCGGTGCTGCTGGTCTCTTGTCCCACAGGTTGATGAGAGCATAGCGATAAGAGTCGAAGATATTGGTACTGCGATCATCGTCTATACTCTTATGTATCATGAGCATCCCCTTAGTACTTAAGGAGTTCTTTTCCTCATCGTATGTAAAGACTAGAGGATCCGAGCTAAAGCAAGGCTTGTCAAACTCGTTGCCCATCTCGTCTACGCCTTTGCCCAAGACTGCTGAGGATGCGTATACATAGCAGGCAGTCTTAGTATCTATACCTACATAAGATGTGGGCGGGAAGGTTACTGTACTCCCCTCTCTTACACCTTTGATCCATAGTCCCTTTACATTTGCAGATAGATCTCCTAGGTACACATCGTTGCCATCGAAGGCATACTTCACAGGATATAGCTGCGACTTACCCTCCATATCCATATAAAGCATGAGTCCATCCCACACTTTGGCTCCAGCAGATGGTGCGATCGTATTATTAGCTTTGCGTACAGCCTTATAAGATCCCTCGGCATAGCTTGTCCAGGCTCCATTAGCCTTGCACATACCGATCATCTCACCCTCGGGGATTATCATGATGAGTGAATCGTTACGCCACACATATCGTAGCACTTGATTATCCTCTCCCTCATTAGGGCGGAATGTGTCCTTGCCATCTTGAGAAACAGGGTGTATACGGTAGAGATATCCGTAACTCTTACCACCATTGAAGATGTCATCCTCAGAGTAAATCGCTTGAGGTAGTTGAAAGGAGATCGTATCGCCATCAGAGCGCGAACCCTTTATCCATGTTTTCGTGTAGAGTGTATTGAGTGGATTCTCTAGATACACCGCCCCATCATTGCCGAATATCATTCGCTGCCAGTCGCCAGAGCTGGAGTCTGCTATGGCATAGTAGTAGACAGACTCAAACCCAGTCGTCGTCCGGTAGAGATCTATCGTATCTCCCGCTGGTGGCTGGGTGATGATCGTTGGTTCGTCCTGTGCTAGGACTAAAGATCCCATACATAGGGATAGCAGCATTACAAAGAGTACTTTCTTCATAATAGTCTTATTTTAATTTTGAGTTGATATCCGTAGCAATGTGAGGGCAAATATATCTAAATGTTTTGTTAAACGCAATACATAAGCTAATTACTATCAGCGTCCGCTGAGGGTGTCAACAAGCTGTTCATAACCCCCATTTTTCTGTTGAAAAAGCTGTTCATAACTCGTCAATAACTCAAGGCTAACTTATTTGCTTATCTCGGGAAGTTGTATAGCTACGAAAAGATTTCAATTATGCAAATAAGTTACCGCTGAGTTATCAACCAGTTTTGATCAAGTTATGAACAGGTACAGATAGAGAGCGAGACGACCGTAACTGCTCACGATCGTCTCGCCTTTTTATATCCTCTAAGTAGCTACCAGAGCCGACTAGAGAGGATAGGATAGTAGTGTCATTAGCTCCTGCACAGGGGGAGTTATGAACAGATTTGACGCACCATTATCATCATCAAGAGTAGATATAGAGATAAGCTATACAGATATCATATATAGATGATGATATATGAGCTGTCGGGAGCGTGACTAGAATTTGTACTGAGCTCCCACGGTCACCATGTGCAGCGGCTTGGCAGCAACGAATGCTTGCTGCTCGATCTGCTGACGGAGGAAGCAGTCGTACTGGAGTGACAGGCGTAGGTGATCCTGCTGGAAGAAATAGTTGACCCCAGTCGAGAGCTGATGTGAGCGTCCTTCAGTACGAGCCGACAGTTGACCTAGCTTGAGATCCTGCACAGCCTTCGGGTCGAAGTGTCTATTACGATCATAGTATGCGTACCGACCGAAGAGCTCTAGGTCAATAGGCTTGATACGCTCCACAATCTGTGCCATACCCGCGATGAAGTGACGCTGCACGAAGAGGTCATTGCCAGGTGTAGGATTAGCCTTGGGACCCACTGCTAGATTAGCGTTTTGCCATCCAGGCTGTAAGCCCATGATGCCCTCAGCGGTGAGCATCAGCTGCCCGCCTTGATGCTTGATGGTACTTGTGAGGAAGGCACCCCCGTAGGTACGTAGCATGCGATCTTTCTTAAGGGTAGCCGTTCCCTTGTCAAAGGCGTAGTATCCTCCAGGCGTAGGCATAGTGCCAGCGTATCCCGAGAGTCCGAAGCTGACAGCGTGGTTGTTGTCCTGCTCGGTCAGAGCTAGGCGTAGAGCTAGGTTAGGGAGATTTTTGTTCATTCCCTTGTCCACATTGCCTGATAGGATAGAGAGAGTGGACTCAAGCTGCCACCGCTTGCTCTGACCTAGTGTGCCGTTGTATCCCATCTCTAGTCCCATATCAATATCTCCAGGGAATAGATCGAATATATAGAGTGATCGCTCAAGGGCTGCTCGCTTGCTAGAGCTATAAGGTAGCTCATATCCAAAGCTTGGCGTCATGAGACCTCCCTTGACGAAAGCGCCCTCAGCCCAGTGAGGCTTGTACTCGGCATAGACGTTGAAGATAGAGATCTTTTGGTCGTTAGCATTTACATCTACTCTGGCAGCCAGGTCTCCGTAACTAGCTATAGCCGCAATTCGTCCACGACGTATTCCCATCCTCGTGGTGGGCTGGTCGTAAGGAGCCGTGGTGTTACCGACCCTGATGTAGTCGCTCTCGGAGCCATACTGCGCGAGAGCCTGGATGAAGCCGGTGAAAGTAACGCGTACCCGCTCCTGCGCATGCATCGAAGTGCCACCTAGGAGTAGAGTCAGAGCAAAGAGTAGAGCGAAGAGTCGCTGCTGCATTGTAGAAGTCATGAGTCTAGAGGTTAGAAGTTAGAAGTTAGAAGTTAGAACTTTGTGCAAAGGTAGGGATATTCGGATGGACTGACCGCTACTTAACGAAAGATTAATCGCTTGTTGGCGTTCATGGCTGATTCAAATGAGTCAGCCTTGCCCTCTAATTTCTAACCTCTAACCTCTAATCCCCATTTACATATCTTTACGGGGAATTTCGTCCGATCTCCTCCTTTATCGAATCTCCACGTGGAAAATCTCAAATCTCCACGTGGATGTTTTTTATTTTCCACGTGGGCGCGATTCAATTCCTCCGAAGTTTCATTTCATTCCTCCGAAGTTTCATTTGATTCCTCCGAAGAATTTTTTATTCTCCACGTGGAGATTTCGAAATATCCACGTGGAAATCACTTTTCACCGACATAACCTCGTATCGATATGTAGTCTGGTCTAAATTATTGTAATATGTCAACCCTGGCTGGTGCTGGGTCTAAAACGACCATTTCGTCAGAAAGCTATATATTTGTAGCATTGAAAATGTAGATTGACATTTATAGATGACGAGACTAAGCGTTAACATCAACAAGATAGCGACCCTCCGCAACGCTCGTGGCGGAGACACGCCTAATGTGGTACTGGCAGCACGTCGCTGCCAAGAGTATGGTGCCGAGGGGATCACGGTACACCCGAGACCTGACGAGCGGCACATCACTTATCAAGATGTGAGAGACCTCAGGGAGGTGGTCACCACGGAGTTTAACATCGAGGGTTATCCCTCTGACTCTTTCCTCGACCTCGTCTGCTCGGTACGTCCTGAGCAGGTGACGCTCGTGCCTGACAAGCCTGATGCACTCACCTCCGATAGTGGCTGGGCGGTGGCTGATTGTCGTGACCTGCTCAGGCCGATCATCGAGCGTCTGAAGCAGGCGGGCATACGTGTCTCGCTCTTCGTTGGTACCGACCCACGACATATAGAGGCTGCCGCAGAGATCGGTGCCGATCGTGTGGAGCTCTACACGGAGCCTTATGCGTCGCAGATGGCGCAGAGTGGCGATCCGAAGGTGATCGTTGCTCCCTTTGCAGAGGCTGCCCAGGTGGCTCACCGCGTCGGTCTAGGAGTCAATGCGGGTCATGATCTGAGTCGTGACAACCTCGCATACTTCGTCCAGCATGTGACGCCACTAGATGAGGTCTCCATAGGACATGCACTCATCAGTGATGCCCTTTACCTAGGTCTCGAGGAGACGATCGCACAGTATCTCAAACAAGCTCACTCTAACTCATAAACATATCCTTGCAAGAATAACTTATGTATCCTATACTTCAGATTGCCAATACAGTAGCTGAGCAGACAGCTACCGAACCCGCTACGATGTCTCTATGGGAGCTGGCGTGCGCTGGCGGATGGATTATGATCGTCCTTCTGCTTCTCTCGCTCGTTGCTATCTACGTTTTTGTAGCTAAGTATATCGAGCTGCGCAAGGTCAATCGTCCTGACGACTCCTTTATCGCACGCATCAAAGACTACCTCCAGATGGGACGCAAAGATAGTGCGATAGCCCTCTGCAAAGAAAAGAACACTCCCGAGGCGCACATGATCGAAAAGGGACTCAAGCGTCTCGGCCAGCCTGCCTCTGAGGTGCTCCCCGCTATCGAAAACGTAGGCTCTTACGAGGTGGGACGTCTCGAGCGTGGACTACCCCTGCTAGCAACTATCGCTGCAGGTGCTCCGATGATTGGTTTCCTAGGTACAGTGACTGGTATGGTGCAGGCGTTCTTTGACCTAGCTAATGCGCCTGGCGGTATCGATGTATCGCTCCTCTCGAGCGGTATCTACCAAGCACTGGTCACGACCGTGGGCGGTCTGATCGTCGGTATTGTGACGCTCTTCCTCTACAACTACTTGGTCGGACAGATCAACCGCATCGTCAATCGTCTAGAGGCTAATACGCTAGACTTTATGGATGTGATCAACGAACTGTAAGCAATCGTGCTACACCCCTTAATGCTAAGCTCATGAGTATCAAGAGACGCAGTAAGCATATATCTGTATTTAGCATGGCATCGATGACCGATGTCATCTTCCTGCTGCTGATCTTCTTTATGGTGGTCAGCACGCTGGTGGTACCGAATGCGATCAAGGTCAATCTACCCTCCTCGCAGTCGACCGCCACAACGCAAGAGCCTGTAGCACGCATCACCATAGATGCCGAGGGCTACTACTACATATCCACAGAGAGTGCACCTGAAGTGACGATGCTACCTGTCGAGGAGCTAGAGGCTAGACTCTACGAGATAGGAGCTGCACACGACGACGAGGAGGATCCTTACGTAGTCCTCTACGCCGACAGATCGGTGTCGTATGGTGAGATTGTCAAGGTACTCAACGCCTCGGCTACCGCTGGACTACGTATGATCTTGGCGACAGAAGCTTTACAAGATAACGAGACGGAGAGAGATGTCTAAGGTTCGCTCGGATAGATGGATCGCTGGAGGTGTAGCCTTGCTGCTACATCTACTCGTTGTGGGCTTGCTCTTTTGGCTCAGTATGGATGCCTCTGAGCAAAAGCACACGAGAGATAAGGAGATATGGATCTCCGTAGGTGTAGACCCAGACTTTGGCGACAAGATCGAGCATCAAGGAGACTTGGTGGCTGCCGCATCTACCTCTGCTCGTCCTGCCTCTGCTGCCTCTGAGAGTGCACAGCCTGCGCCTCCGCAACAGCCAGCACCTAAGTCTCCTGAGGCTACCCCTACCCCACGTCCTACGCCTACGCCTGCACGAGCTACGCCAACGAAAGAGAAGCCCCAAGCCGTGCAAAAGCCTACTGGTCCCTCTGAGCGTGATGTGGATAGCAAGGTGGCTGGACTCTTCGATCGTAAGAAGCCGACAGGCGCTGAGTCTGGTACGGGCAAGAGCGACGCAGGTAGCGGTGTCGCTGACAAGGGGAGGGCTGGTTCCTCCGCTGGATGGTCGCTCGACGGGCGCTCTATCGTGGGTAATGGCGGACGACCTGTCATGCCGACACGAGTCCCCGACATACGTGGTACAGTCGTCGTCGAGATCACGGTGAATGCTGCTGGACAAGTGATTGACGCTAAGGTCCGCTTGCGTGGTACCAACGTGGTAGACAGTGCACTCCGAGAGGCGGCTGTCAAGGCAGCTCGCAAGACTCGCTTTAACGCTTTGGGTGGTGTGCCTGATCAAAAGGGCACGATCACCTATCACTTTGATGTCAAGGGTTAGCTGCTGAGCAACCTTGACAAGAAACTCTTAATTACCTAACAACTTCACAACAAACAGCATGAGTAACATGAACAACATACTAGTCTTCCTCGCCGAGGGCTTCGAAGAGGTCGAGACACTCGCCATCGTTGACGTACTCAGACGTGGCAATCAACCCGTTACCACAGTATCCATCACAGGCTCTCTCGCTGTAAGAGGCTCGCATGATGTGACTATCCAAGCAGATATGCTCCTCGAGGAGCTACAGAGCGGTGCGCTCCCCAAGGCTATCGCCCTACCTGGCGGGCTGACCAAGCTCAATGAGTGTGAGCCACTCCTCGAGCTGATACGTCGTCAGCACGAGGCGGGCGGTACGATCGCTGCTATCTGTGCCTCTCCACGAGTACTAGGCGCAGCTGGTATCGGTGACGGCAAGATGCGTGCGACCTGCTATCCAGGCATTGAGGAGCAGGTACCAGGCTTCGTCTTGACAGGTGCCGATGTAGAGGTGTGCGGACATATCGTCACGGGACGTGGTCCGGCGCTGGCACTGCCCTTTGCCTTCAGACTACTCGAGGAGGTAGCGGGTCGTAAGACCGCCGAGCAGGTCGCCGAGGGCTTCCTCTACAAACTGTAGTTATCTAGTCTCCTAGTGACACTAGAGGCACTAGGAGCACTAGGGACTCTAGCCAATGGCCAATAGCTAACAGCCAATCATGCGCGTCTTCTTCAAGTTCGTCCGCAAGGAGTTCATCCACATCTTCAGGGATCCGCTTACGCTGATGCTCTTGATAGGCATGCCCATCGTCTTGGTGCTAGCCTTCGGCTTTGCGCTCACCTCTGAGGTAAAGCAGATCGATGTGGTCGTGGCGACACCGACGCGCACCCCTTTTGTCGAGAGACTCTTCACACATCTTGACCAGAGCGATGCAGTAGGCTCCGTGAGCCTGATCACACCATACGAAGATATGGACGAGGCACTACGCACAGGCGCAGCACACGTCATCATCGTCTTACCGAACGACATAGACAAAGAGCTGCTCGCAGGCACTGAGCCTACCGTGCAGCTCCGTCTTGATGCGAGCGATCCTAATACCTCAGCACTCATCAGTGCGCAGATACAGGGGCTTATCTACACGACTGTGCAGGAGTACTTAGAACAGTTTGGCGCGCTCATGGCGATGCGTATGGCGACCATGAGACCTTACCAGATAGAGACCTTCACGACGCTACTCTACAACCCCGAGATGCGGGCACCCTACTACTTCGTGCCAGGCGTCATGAGCTTGGTCTTGATGATTATCTGCGCCCTGATGACCTCTGTCTCGATCGTTCGGGAGAAGGAGTTTGGCTCTATGGAGGTCCTACTCACCTCGCCCGTCAATCCGATCACCATCCTGCTCTCTAAGACCGTCCCCTACTTCACGCTGAGCATCTTTAACGTGGTCACCATCTTACTCTTGTCACGCTTCGTGCTGGGAGTGCCGCTACTAGGGTCGGTGAGTGCCATCTTCTTCGTGTCGCTCCTCTTCATCCTCGTGTCGCTCCTCCTCGGCATGCTCATCAGCACCATAACGGACAATCAGACCGCCGCCATGCTCATCAGTGGCGCGGGACTACTGCTCCCCGTAGCGATGCTCTCGGGCATGTTTTTTCCGATCGAGAGTATGCCGATAGTGCTACAATACTTCGCCCGTGCGATCCCCGCCACATGGTACTCCATAGCGGTCAAAAAGTTGATGATACAGGGTCTCGGCTGGTCCTCGATCCTCTGGGAGTCGCTCATCATGACGGGTATGAGCGTCGTACTAGTCATCCTAGCGCTGCTCAACTTTAAGAAGAAACTAGAGTAAACCCTCCCTGATATCCTATGCTACTAGCTCTCATACGCAAAGAGATATACAACCTGCTCCGCAATAGGTTGCTACTCGGGATGGTCGTCATGTACCCTATCGTCGTCTTGATGCTCCTCCCCTTTGCTACGACTACGGATATCAAGAATCTGCAGACCGTCGTCATCGATCACGATCATACGTCGCTCTCACAGAGACTACAGCAGCAGTTCTTTAGCTCGGGCTACTTTGTCAACGCTTGGCAGGGCCAGCTCCCCCCTACCCTTCAGGAAGGTATGGAGCTCATAGAGGAAGGTCAGGCCGATCTCATCATAACGATCCCGCCACGCTTTGAGGAGCAGCTCATGCGTTATCAGAAGGCTCAGATCGAAGCACGGATCAATGCCTTTAACGCTACAAAAGGTGCCGTCGCCGGGGGTTACACACAGCAGATCGTACAGCAGTTTGTCACTCAGCTCAACGAGTCCACAGGAATAGAGGAGCTAGCCACCATACCGATCCGCATCGTTGAGGTCAACCGCTACAATCCTCAGGTGAACTACAAGAACTATATCATCCCCGGTCTTGTTGCCATGCTCATTACGATGACCGCATTCATCCTCCCAGCACTCAATATGGTGCAGGAGAAGGAGGTCGGCACCATCGAGCAGATGAATGTCACGCCGATCCACCCGCTCATCTTCATGCTCTCCAAGGCACTCCCCTATATCGTCATATCGATATTCATGGTCTTCCTGGCGCACCCTATCGTCGGACTGCTATACCGCTTATGGCCCCAAGGCAATGTCGGGATGATGATCGTCGGCACCATGCTTTACGTCCTCGCTATGAGCGGACTGGGACTCTTCATCACCAACTTTGCGCATACGCAGCAGCAGGCGATGTTCTCCTTCTTCTTCGTCTTGATGTTTTTCATCCTCCTCGGTGGGCTCTTCACCCCGATCGAGGGAATGCCATCGTGGGCACGTGCCCTAGCCGTGTCGCACCCCTTCACGCACTACAGTATCTTGATGCGCACTTACTACCTCAAGCCAGTCGCCTTCACCGAGCTATGGCGCGAGCTGACGGCACTCTCTGTCTTTGCCGTAGTCAACGGCACGGCCGCCATCCTCACCTACCGCAAGCGCGCTTAGCGACAAAGGGTTGAGACGCTCCTATCCCCTTTTTTCGTACCTTTGGAGATGGTTCGTCTGATCCATGGGCTATCGCTCATTTTGTAGATCAGCACTATTTACTAAACACACACTATAATCATAATGAAGAAAAACTACACTTTACTCCTACTCCTCGCCATGACTCTGCTAGGAGTAGCTACACAGACGAAAGCTCAGGCACCGCTCATGGAGCCCAGCGTCGATCTCACCTTCATCACCGATGACGAAAACGCATCGCTGCTCATAGGCGTCATCGCACCCGTCGACGGCTGCTGGATAGACCTCAATGGTGACGGTCAGTGCCAGGACAATGAGAAGATCCAAAAGGGAACGGAAAAGAGACCTATCGACCTGCCCAAAGATCTGACCAAGACGACTATCTATGGTCCGATCACCTACCTCAATCTCAATAAGACAGCCCTCACCGCTATTGATCTCTCTAAGATCAATACCCTCGAGGAGCTATGGTGCTACCAGACAGGGATCAAGGAGCTCGACGTGACTGGGCAGCCTAACCTTAACAAGCTCTTCTGCCACTCAACTGTGATTAAGGAGCTAGACCTCTCAAAGAATCCTAAGCTCAAAGAGCTTGGAGTGCAGAATTGTATTCTCAAGGCGATAGATCTCTCTAATCTACCAGAGCTTGAGGTGGTTGTACTCAGCGGTAATAAAATCAGCTCAGTAGATCTAACACACAACCCTAAGCTAAAGGTATTCCATGGTGAAAAGATGGCGCTTACCTCACTAGATCTCTCTAAGTGTCCCGAGCTTACCCTCATACAGTGCAGTCAGAATTATGATCTCAAGACCGTAGATCTCTCTATGCTACCCAATCTAGAGGTATTTAAGGCTGACCTAATAGGGATGAAGTCACTAGACGTCTCGCACAACCCCAAGCTCAAGCAGCTACACCTCGGAGGGAACAAGCTGACCACACTAGATCTATCAAAGAATCTTCTACTAGAGGAGCTGAATCTCAATAACAACAAGAAGCTCTCCTCGCTTGACTTCCTCTCTAGTCTTCCTGAGCTAAAGATGCTTACGATCAAGAAAACAAACCTTACCGTCGATCCAGACTTCTCAAAGAACACCAAGCTCGAGTACATCAATATGGCTAGTTGTGGATTTAAAAAGATAGATCTCTCGCACAATCCTATGATAAAGAGGCTCTACTGCGAGAGGAATGAGCTCACCGAGCTAGACCTGACGAAGACTCCCCTACTGCGAGACTTCATCGCCTTTGAGAACAAACTCACCAAGCTAGACTTCTCCGCTTGTAAGGAGCTTCAGTACGCTGACATCACCGTCAATGCCATCGATGAGCATGCTATGCAGGTGATTGTGGAGTCGATCCCCAAGTTCGAGCTACTGGATGCAAGCTTCCTCGCTGCAGGCCGATTCATCGCCATCGACATGGCGGAGACAGAGGAGAAAAACGACATTACCGATAGACAAGTCAAGGTCGC
Organism: Porphyromonas vaginalis; assembly: GCF_958301595.1. Classification (NCBI taxonomy): domain Bacteria; kingdom Pseudomonadati; phylum Bacteroidota; class Bacteroidia; order Bacteroidales; family Porphyromonadaceae; genus Porphyromonas; species Porphyromonas vaginalis. The sequence continues at coordinate 809,499 of NZ_CATQJU010000001.1, forward strand.
TACCGACAAGGGCTGGGTGCTCATGAATGGTAATGCTGGTGATCCACAGCCATACCCTGGTAGAAGTACCGTCTCCGTGACACAACTCACTACGGCCGAGACAGCTATCTACTACAACTCCGCAGACGAGCGTCTCTACGTACGTCTCGCTGAGGACATGCCCGCTACCCTACTGAAGGTATATGCAGCCTCTGGTGAGGAGCTCCTGAGCGAAGTGTACGACCAGGACGATAGCTCTATCTACGTAGGCTATCTACCACAAGGAGCCTACATCGTACAGGTAGGAGATGCCACCTACAAGTTTGTCAAGAGGTAGCAAACCCTCACCGCTTATAGTCCAAATCATGACATAGGTCAGGAGAGCGTCACAAGAAGTGACAGCCTCTACAGATATCCACGTGGGAAATATCAAATCCCCACGTGGATATTTTTTATTCTCCACGTGGATATCCGCTTTTTCTGAATCAAGCTCGTCTAAGGCTAGAGAGATTCTATCTTATCTTCAGCACAGAATTTTCCCAACCCTTCGAACTAGTAACTTAGCCATTGCTCTCTGATAGCGTATTTTCCACTCCAAATTGCAATTTGGAGTGGAAAATACGAGTCATCAAAAACATCATTCTTGAGAAATTGCATTAGTGGGTGGAATGTACGGGCGGTCGGGGTCGGGGTAGGTCATTTGTTTTTGCAGCGAGAAATTAGTACCTTTGCCCCAAATGTACAGCTACCCATAGCTATAACGACATACTGGATGAGTTATAAACCTAGATCTATCAGACTGCTCCTAAGCACCTTCCTGCTCGCATTGCTCCTGAGTCAATGTGCAGCCAAGAGTCCCAGCGGTATGACTTCTAAGCGCCCTATACTAAAGCGCCCCCCCATACATCGTGTAGTGGGAGATACAAAAGCGCAAACGGCACACGAAGAGCTGGTCGCTGATCTGATCGATACAGGCAAGGAGCTACTAGGCAAGCCGTATGGATATAGAGGTAATCTGCCCTGGCGTATGGACTGCTCGGGCTTCGTATCATACGTATACTCACGATATGGTATCACTGTGCCACGTGGATCCGCTACGCAAGCAAACTATGTCAAGCAAATCAAGAGAGAGGAGATTTTACCGGGAGATCTACTCTTCTTCAAGGGGCGTAATCGCAACAGCGCGCGTGTGGGGCATGTGGCGATGGTCATCGATGTCGTAGATGGCGATCCGGTTATGATGCATAGTACTAATAGCCGTGGTATCATCATCGAGCGACTGAGTCGCAGCGCCTACTTCTCCAGTCGCTATCTGAGCGCTGGGCGTGTGCCTGAGATGAATGACTTGATCGAGGAGGGCTCTGTGATGGTACCTGAGCCAAAGCTCTCACCTATCGCTCCTAACCACAAGCTTGATCCCGTAGATATAGACCGAGAGAACCTCCTACCAGAGATATCTGTAAGTGGTCCTATACAGTGGCGCAGATAGGCTCTCTGTGAGACTGAGCGATGCGGTCTCGCGCTCATTGACATCTATCGCAATATGAATCAATACCTAATCGTCGGGCTCGGTAATCCTACGGAGGAGTATCGTGGCACGAGACACAACATAGGCTTTCGTATGGTGAGCCATCTTGCTGACAAGCAGGGATGGACATGGTCTACGGCTCGCCACGGGGAGATAGCCTCAGGACGCATTAAGAATGTCCAGCTGACGCTCCTCAAACCATCTACCTATATGAACCTGAGCGGCACAGCCGTGCGCTACTGGATGCGGGAATTGAAGGTGCCGATAGAAAACATCCTCATCTGTCTCGATGACTTGGCACTCCCCTTCGGCACGCTTCGTATGAAGCCGGGCGGTAGTGCAGGCGGGCACAATGGTTTGAAGCATATCACCGAGCTACTCGGCACGGATCGCTATCCACGACTACGCTTTGGCATAGGACATGACTATCCGAGGGGTAAGCAGATAGAGTATGTGCTGGCGCAGTTTCCCGAGGGGGAGCTGGCTGACATGCCTCGCCTTCTAGAGCGTACCGATGAGATGATCGAGAGCTTCTGCCTGATAGGTGTGGAGCGGACGATGAATAGCTTTAACTAGTCAAGCCATGAGCAGACCTGTACGGATCGATAGCTTCCTCTGGGCGGTGCGTATCTTCAAGACGCGCTCCATAGCGCAGGATGCTTGCCGCAAGGGTAGGGTAGCGATCAATGATGTGACTGCCAAACCGGCTAAGATGGTCATGGCGGGCGACATCATATCGGTGCGCAAGCCTCCGGTGACGCTATCCTTTAAGGTGTTGCAGACCACGGCCAATCGTATGGGTGCTAAGCTCGTCCCTGAGTATATACTCAATGTGACGCCTCCTGAGCAGTACGAGCTGCTAGAGATGAAGCGTATGTCGGGCTATGTGGATCGTGCACAGGGCCTTGGCAGACCGACCAAGCGTGAGCGACGGGACCTAGAGCAATTCCTCCAGGCACCAGTCGTGGAGGCACCTCTAGAGGAGTGGGATGATGAGCCTCTCGACTATGATGAGCCACTCGACTACGATGAGGAGCCAGACAGTCCCTCGTCAGATCTCCTCGACTGGGACAACTGGTAAGCAGCTGCTGACGAAATGCAGTACACGCCTCGCATACTGATCATTCATAGAGCACTGGCTCCCTATCGGATAGACCTCTTCTCTCACTTGGCCAAGCGGTACGATGTAGAGCTATACTTAGAGTATGGTCAGCCACTAGAGCAAGACTTTAACTTAGCACAGCAAGGGGAGCGCATACAGTTTGACTATAAGCTATTAGCCCCTGGGGGGCGTCTCTTACCTAATCTGCGTCCCGAGATTCTGCGTATCTTGCGCAAGCCGTATGACCTGATCCTCTGTAGTGAGTTCAATCTCCTGACAGGGATGCTCTACCTACTGCGTGGACGCTCCGCACGTCCCCTACCACGGCTGGTCTCTATCTGCGATGACAATATGGTCATGGCCGAGGCTACTATCGCTGACTCTTCCTACTGGTCTAAGCGCTGGCTGCTAGATCGCATCGATGGGGTGATCCTATGCAACGAGCAGGTGAAGGATCGCTATCGAGATCTATACCATGGAGAACTATCGAAGTGGCACTACCTACCGATCGTACAAGATGAGCAATACTTGCAGCGACAGGTCGCACTAGCAGAGGCGCAGACCACAGCACTACGCTCCCGCTATGCTCTCCCTGACGGGCGGGCGATAATCCTCTACGTGGGGCGGCTTGATAAGGTAAAGAACTTGCCACGCCTCCTAGAGGCTTTCAGACTAGTTATCGACGAAGGGCTAGACCTCCAGCTGCTGATGGTGGGCGATGGACCGATGGATGCGGAGCTACGTCAGCAAGCTACGATGCTCAAGCTAGAGGAGCGTGTCACATTTGCCGGCAAGCAACAGGGGAGTGACCTCTATGCGCACTACGGCCTTGGGGATGCGCTGATACTGCCCAGTACAAACGAACTCTTTGGAGCTACGGTTGCCGAGGCACTGGCCCTTGGTCTCCCAGTAGCGGTGAGCGAGGTAGCGGGCTCCTGCACACTCGTTCGCTCTGAGCGGGAGGGTTACAGACTGAACCCGCTAGATACAGAGGATATAGCACGAGCCTTGCGGCATCTCTATGACTTGATAGGGGAGCGCCGTGATGGAGTCACGAGGCATTCGCTACTGCCCTACACTTTCGACCAATATATGTCGCAACTAGACGACTATCTAGACAGTTTGATCGCTGAGCGCTATAAGTAGATGATACAACGCTATAGAAGTTCGCTCCCCGCACCGCTGGCACTCCTTACGATGGTAGTCGTCTGGCTGCTCTGTGCCGTCATACAGTGGTACTTGCTCGCTCCAGAGCTTGATAGTACAGCACTGCTCGTGGGCTTTGTCTCTCACTCCCTGGCGCTCGTAGCTACGCTCGGACTGTCAGACCGCATAGCCATACAGCTCCTCCTCATCACGCCTCGTCAGCGAGCGCTCTTACAGCTCCTGCAGACGATGCTCTTGGTGCCACTCACCGCATTCTTTACGCTCAGCTGGTCCGTCTGGGCGCTCCCCGCATTGCTCATATCGCTCTACCTGCAGATGCTCTGCTACAATCGTCCTGACCGGCGCCAGACGCTCACCTTCGCAGGACTCATGATGGGCATAGCCGTCCTGCTCTATCCTCCGTTACTTCTGATCGTACCGCTGAGCTTGTCGCTCCTTGCCTTGATGAAGGTGCGTCGACTGCGCGCCTACCTCGCCTATCTCTGTGGCTTCATAGCGATCCTCTGGCTCGTACTGCCTACGCTCTATCTCTGGCAAGGTGCTACGCCACTGCTAAGCCTCTACGCACAGTTACAGATCAGCGTAGAGACGCTCCTAAGCCCCGCTACGCCCTTCGAGTGGATAGGGTGGGGTGTTATAGCCCTGCTGCTTATTATAGCGCGTATCGGGCTGGAAAGCATTCGTGGAGGTAGTCATGTCGTCACCTGGTACCGACAAAGAGCGCTACTTCTGATGACGACCCTCGTCCTCCTGCTGGCACTGGTACAGACAGAGACGATGCGCTCCACGCTTCTCCTAGCCGTACCGCTGGTCATCATACCGATCACCCCCTGGGCGGGTCAGCTCTCTCGCTATGCGTGGCGCTACCTGCTTCCGCTCCTCGTCCTCCTCGTCACGACGCTGCAGCTCCTCCTCGCCGGTCTCGTCGTCCTCTAGCTCAAACTTAGTTTGTCGTGTCCCACTTAGCGGAGGAGCGAAGCTGGCATCATAAGCATCGCTCCTATCGTCCTGTCTTAGTAGCATATACGAGTTCCAAAAATAGTTCCCCTCTTGGAACTTTTTAGTTCCAAGGGAGGAACTTTTCAGTTCCAGCGGAGGAACTCTTCAGTTCCAAGGGAGGAGCGTTTATCAGATGGTACGGATTCTTATTCACTTTAGGAGATATAAGCGCATACAAAAGGAGGCTATCAACTAATGTGACAGCCTCCTCTCGTTCTTGTTGTCTAACTTCTGTCTAACCGTCAAAGCGTTGCGCTCATTGAGCCTTGCTCGTGCGTAGCTCTTTCCAAAGATCTATGACGAGTAGGGCAGCGACGACGCAGACGAATGGTAGTATAGCTGCCTGTGCCCAGGAGAAGTGGGGTAGGAGGTCTGTGCAAAGGTGACAGATATTGAGCAGTAGGGTGAGACAAGCGAGTACGAAATTGACGATAGTGCTCCAGCGTCGCTTGCCGTAGCAGCTACAGAGCAGACCAACGAGTGGTACTAAGTAGAGTGCCCATCCCGTGAAGGTTGTCATGGCTGGGAGCATCTCTGTGGTCATCTCTTCCGTTGCTACGCTGAGACCAGCAAAGAGTGGCATCAGCTCACAGAGCGTGTGGAAGATGTATCCCATCGGGATGAAAGCCCATAGGAGGGCGGTGCGAGTTTGTCTATTCATAGTTTGTTTAGAGCTTTATGATTTTATAGATGCCAGCAGGTGTAGTCACTACGGGCTTGTTGCTGCCCTGCCCTGTAGCTGGGTCGTAGCTGTAGAAGCCCAGACCGTCTTTAGCGTGTATGCCGAAGTAGATCTTGCCGTTGTAGGCGATGGTGGCATTAGCACTCCAGCCACTAGATCCGGGCAGTGGGAGTATCTTGCCCTTGCCACTATTGAGGTCTAGCTCGTAGGGGACGAAGTCTTTGTTTTTGGTAAAGGTCTTGTCGTTGGGATCGACAACGAGCGAAGGCTTCTCCAGGAAGAAGTAGACCTTGCCCTTGTAGTAGGTCATCGTCATACCATAAGAGGTAGGCTCTGCGCCATCAGCTTTGGTCACGGAGACGTAGTACTCCTTGTCAAAGTCGGTCTCGCCCTTTTTGACCCGTAAGATACCCTCAGGCTTGCCAAACATGGCACTGCGAGGTCCTGAATAGAAGTATATGTTACCTGCCTCGTCGAGGATGGCACTGGTGTGTCCGACCATGCCAAGGCTCTGTACGCGAGCGTCCTTGATGACCTTCTCGACCTTGTCCGTGGCGACATCAATGACCGCCACAGAGGCTGGCTCATCGTATAGCTCCATCATGGACTTTGTCTGATTGAGACAGAGGAAGAGCTTGCCATCTCGCACGATACCAGTCCCAGCGTCGGGATCTTTGTCAGGAGCCTCAGCCTTGGGGTCTGTAGCAGCATAAGGAGAGAGGTCTATCTCGCCCATCTCCTGCATGGTGGAGGGGTTAAAGATGACGAGCTGACCACGGCTAGCGCAGGTCACGCCGTAAGCCTTCGTATCGCTGGCGAAGATGACCTCAAGGACGTTGGGAGAGCCCTTGAAGGAGAGTGTCGCAACCTCCTGTAGCTTACCATCCTTCATCTGATACTTGCGTAGCGTCTGCTCGCCACCAAAGCCATACATACTGCCTGACATGGCGTAGATGTAGTCGCCGTACTTCTCTAGAAAGAGGTGCCCCACGGGGAGGGTCTGTGAATTGTCAAATGACGTCTGCACGCCCTCTGCGAGGTCGGCTAGGGGCGTGAGCTGGAAGGCATTCTCCACCTGTGAGGCGTAGATAAACTTGACTCCCTGCGTCTGCGGAGTGTTTTCCTCCTTTTGACATGAGCTGAGTGTGACTAGCCCTAAGAGGGCGGTCATGATTAGTAAGCTAAGATGCTTCATCGTTCTATTATTTATTAGGTTTATAGTCATCTTGATTAGTTAGAATGTAACCTGGAGCTTGGCACGTAGTGAGCGTGTCGGGAGTGGGTACTGATACTCCGCCCACTGCCTTGTGTTGAAGAGGTTGTTGACCTCTAGAGCTAGGTGGTAATGCTGAAAGAGCGTGTACTGCACTCCCATGTTGAAGTTCCATCGGCGAGGTACCTGTAGTCGGCTCACCTTGCTCGCCTCCCACCCATAGCTAAAGGGTGCCGTGTACTCGCACGCTATAAAGCCCTCGCCATGATCATCGGAGAGGAGTAGCTGGTCGCCCTGCAGACGGATCTCCGCATTGCCAAAGAGGTAAGGCATGTTGGGTACACGATAGTTGTAGTGGAAGTTCTGACCGCCCCCGATCGCTGTCTTCATCTTGTCACGTGCATCTTGATATGTGATGTTGGTGCGAATGGTCAGCCAAGGGAAGAGGTTGGCATAGAGCTCCGCCTCTACGCCTGCTATGCGCACCTGACCGAAGTTTGTGTACTTCATGATAAGGCTCTCCATGACTAGCTTGATCATATCCCTCACATTCATATAGTATCCGTTGAGGTCGATGCGACAGTTGGGATAGTCGTCAGGGTTGCAGAGCCAGTTGACGCCTAGGTTGAAGTTAAGGCTCCGCTCCGGTGCTAGCTTAGGCGAGGGGTAGATGAGTACACCGTCACCGATGATCTCCTCGGCACGAGGGGTGCGCATGGTGTATTGCGTAGAGCCTTTGAGCGTGAGATTGGGGAGAGCCTTGATAGAGATAGCCTCGCTACCGCCCCATACGGAGCGTGAGCTGGTGAGTGGAGCGTCATCCTGCTCGTAGATGGTGAAGCCCAGGGGAGATACTGCAGAGTAGAAGTAGACATGCTTCACACCCAGTTCATTGGTAATGCGCTCGTCCCATAGCTTCCATTCGTGTGTCAAACCTGATATGAGAGAGTGTATATACCCAGGGTAGCCACTCACAGCGAGCTTGGTATATTTGCTGGCTAGCTCATCGTGGGGATCACGTCGAGCGAAGCGGTAGGAGATATTGCCTAGGAGACGATGAGCGGGCGACAGCTGGTAGCGCAGGTTTAGCTGCTCCTGTATGTTGATGAGCTGGTCATGTGAGTCATTGGGCATGCTACCTATCTCGCCTTGACCGGAGCCACTGGGGAAGGTGCGCCCAGCGAAGTCGTAGCAGTAGTGTGAGGTGTCCACGTGGTTCAGCAATTGGTACGCGACGATACTTGTCGAGCTTAGATAGAGCTTGCCATCTAGTATGCTCTTTGCGACTGATAGCGCACCCTGTAGGCTCGTCGTGTGGGTGTGGGCATGCTGGATGTTGTTTTGCAGATTGAGGACACCTCCCTGTATCTCCTGATAGGTGCGATCAGCACCTAGCGAGAGCGACAGATGGTCTATCCACGGCTTGTGCAGGGATAGGGACAGAGAGCCTCCATAGCTCGCATAGGTGTCATGATCTCGCCGTACCACCAGTCCTTGCTCAAAGGGGGAGTCAAAGGTATAGTCATTGTCCGTGTAAAGCCCTTGGAGAGCAAGGGAAAGGTTCAGTCCGAGAGCGGGCAAGTACTTATTGGCGCGCAAGCTCCCCTTGTGCGTATGGAAGGAGCCTACTTCATAGGAGGCGCTTAGATGGTCTTGTTGCTCCTCGTGACGCAAGATTATATTGATTGCTCCACCTAGTCCCTCGCCACCGAGCCACGAGGGGATGATCCCCTTGTACACCTCTACATGATCTATCTGGTCTACAGCAAAGGCATCAAGACTAGTTTGATCAGAGCTCCCGATAGGTACCCCATTGACAAAGATAGCAATGCGCTTGCCGTCTAGCCCCTGTATGATCATACGGGAAGTACTCCCGATGCCACCCGTGCTGGTCACCTTGACCCCCATAGAGCGGTTGAGTACCTCATTGAGCGAAGAGACCGTACCGTGCAGCTCTCGTGTGTCGATGACGGTGATGGACGAGGGGATCTCACGCAGTCGCTGTGTCTGCCCCTTACCGTGAACGAAAACTGTGTTTAGCTCCGCCGTAGCACTTGAGAGGAGGATACGCTGAGGAGCTTGGCTCGCCCGCTTGCTACTATAGCGGAGGGTGTAGTCTTTGTAACCTACATAGCTTACCTTGATATGGTACTCCCCTTTGGTTGGTAGAGACAAGGTGAAGGCACCATCAGCATCTGTAGCTACGCCTTGATGTAGCTCCTCAACCCACAGTGAGGCACCGATGAGTGGCTCATGCGACGTAGCGTCTAGCACCACAGCGCTGTAGGTGCGTCGCCCAGGATTGCTCTGAGCGACGAGCGTGTAGACGGTCGATGATAGTGCGACTAATATGAGGCTATATACCGTGCGACCCAGCCAAGAGCGATGATGCGGATAGGTACTCATGCGTGTTGTAAACAAAACTTTATGTACACGCAAAAGTACTAGCTATTCTCCTCGTTCCCAATACCTAAAAGTGGGTAATTGCTGCGGTCTGTCCGTTCTTACAAAGGGTCGCTCGTGAGATTTGCGGAGTCTAGGACCCGCTGAAATGTTTGCAGGCTACAGACTAATGTTGGGAGCTCTAGAGTGCCGAGCTCAACATGAGTCTGTAGCCTGCGATAGTATCTTTGACTGGTCTATGAACGAGACCTTTTTTGACCCTGATTAGGCAGCGGGTCGCGAGCAGAGATGCATTAGAACTCGCTGGTGAAGTGGAAGCGGATGTGCGGGAAGTCTTGCTGTGCCATCTGCAGGATGTAGCTACTCTCCGCTAGGTAAACGTCTCGACCTGCATTGTCTAGAGCCATATATTGAGCTTTGCGACGCTTGAAGTTGGCCAGCTCCTCAGCATTATCGCTCTCGATCCAGCACGCTTTGTAGAGATGCAGCGGCTCCCAGCGACACTCGGCACCATACTCATGGAGTAGGCGATACTGGATCACTTCGAACTGAAGTTGACCGACGGTACCGATGATGCGTCTGCCGTTGAACTGATTGACAAAGAGCTGCGCTACACCTTCGCCCATCAGTTGGTCGGTACCCTTGATGAGCTGCTTCTGCTTCATCGGGTCTGCATTCTCAATATATTTGAAGTACTCAGGACTAAAGCTTGGCAGCCCCTTGAAGTGAAGCATTTCGCCTGAAGTGAGGGTGTCGCCGATACGAAATAGGCCCGTGTCGGGGAGTCCTACGATGTCACCAGCATAGGCGTCATCGATGACCTCTTTCTTATTGGCCATAAAGGCGGTGGGGGAGGAGAAGCGCACCTGCTTGTCAAGGCGTGTGTGACGGTAGTAAGCATTGCGCTCGAAGCGTCCTGAGCAGACCTTCACAAAGGCAATACAGCTGCGGTGGTTGGGATCCATATTGGCGTGGATCTTGAAGACGAAGCCGGTGAAGGTCTCTTCGTAAGGACTTACCTCTCTCTCCTCGGCCTGTACGGGCTGGGGTGAGGGTGCGATACGTACGAAGGTGTCTAGTAGCTCACGCACACCAAAGGTGTTGAGTGCCGAGCCGAAGAAGACGGGAGCCTGCTCACCAGCGAGATAAGCGTCGTGGTCGAACGTGGGGTAGACGCCCTCGACCATCTCGACCTCCTCGGCGAGTCGCTCGGCAGCGGCGGAGCCGATATGCTGTACGAGGTCGGGCGAGTCGAGGCTCTCGATATGGTGGAGGTCCTCGACGACATGCTGCTTATTGGGCGTAAAGAGGTTGAGCTCGTGGTCGAAGATGTTGTACACGCCCTTGAAGCGGTCGCCCATGCCTATGGGCCAAACCATCGGTGTAGTCACGACGCCGAGCTCTCGCTCGACTTCATCGAGGAGGTCAAAGGGGTCTAGTCCCTCACGGTCGAGCTTGTTGATGAAGACGATGACGGGTGTGTGGCGCATACGACATACCTCCATGAGGCGACGCGTCTGCTGCTCGACACCCTTGGCGTGGTCGATGACGATGATGACGCTATCCACAGCGGTGAGCGTGCGGTAGGTGTCTTCGGCGAAGTCTTGGTGACCAGGGGTATCGAGGATGTTGACTTTGTAGTCCTTATAGTTGAAGCCCATGACACTGGTTGCCACGGAGATACCACGCTGACGCTCTATCTCCATAAAGTCACTAGTAGCACTCTTCTTGATCTTGTTGCTCTTGACGGCTCCAGCTACGTGGATGGCACCTCCGTAGAGGAGGAGCTTCTCGGTGAGGGTTGTTTTACCCGCATCTGGGTGCGCTATGACGGCAAAGGTGCGACGACTACGTATTTCTTTTTCTAAAGGGGTGGACATCGTAAGATGATTAGCTATTGTACTTGTAAACGAGCTGACGAATGACTTCGACAACCTCTAAGGTGCGGGCGCCTGTCAGCGTGCTATCGTTGGGCAGGTAGAGTAGATCGGGTGCCATGCTCTGCGCTACGCCACTGACTACACTGCTGTAGGCGTGGAGTGCGGGCAGCTCGCTGAGACTCTCTAGTGGCGGTAGGAGCGGGACGAATCGCTCCTCCTGCAGCGCCCGCCCGAGCTCGTGACGAGAGAAGTGAAGCATCGTGGGCTCGATATGTATCGGCTGACTACTATAATTAGGTCGATAGCTGTGCGGTGCGTCTTCTGGCCAGCTTAGATAGCGGAGACCGAAGGCTTGCGTGAGGTACTTGCGGTAGAGCTTAGCCATGAGACGCTTTTTCTCTATGACCTCTTTGAGTTGCGCTAGCTGAGGCAATAAGACTGCCGCCTGCAGAGGGGCTAGCGGATAGGGGCGTAACCAAGCTTCGATCGAGAGCTTCTCCTGAGCACTCCAGCTATGATAAGGTGCATCGATGGAGAGACTACGGTTTTCGGACCAACTGAGCGCGCCAGCCATCCCAGCCTGTATGATCTCGCCCGTGGAGAAGGAGAAGAAAGAGAGCTGCCCCCAGGTACCACATGCTCGCTCATCGATAGAACTCCCGAGCGCCTGCGAGCAGTCCTCGATGATGGTCATATTGTACCGTTGCGCCACGGAGCAGAGGAGCTCCATATTGGCGGGGATGCCGTGAGCATGCGCCACAATGATGGCGCGGGGTAGGGGAGTGCCCGCATTGGTCATGCGCTCGAGATGCTTGCCGAGGAGGAGCGGGTCCATCGCCATGTTGAAGGAGGTGACCTCTACAAAGATCGGACGCAACCGCATCGCAAGCAAACAGTCGACATACTCCTTGCGCCAGTAAGCTGGCACGAAAAGAGACTCACCCTCCCGCAACTGCAACATGCGCAGCGCAGCGGTAAGTGCTACCTGTGGCGAAGAGGTCAGATGGATCGTTCGCTCGACACCCAACAAACGGCGGAATGCTTGCTCAAATCCCGTACAAAGTCCCGAGTCGGTCAGAAAATCGTCAGGAATTTGCGCTTTAATGGCCTCTTGTGAGGGGTAAACGCCTTGATAGTTAAGTTGTTCTGTCGATATTGGAGGCATCTTCTGTAGTTTCTCGTTTTGGCTAGTTTCGGGCCGTTTGGCTCTTTTGTTGCTCTCTGTGGCTTTGCGGTGAGCAGATTTGGCAAAAAGCTATGCCCCTCTCCACTTTCATCGGTGTGGTGGGGCATAGCTTTTTAATTTGTCTCTTATCCCTCGATCGCCTTGAGGAGATTCTTGCCAAGACTGCTTGCACCTAGACGGAAGAGCTCAGGGGTGAGCCACTCCTCGCCAAGGATCTCCTTGACGATGCAGTAATACTTGACCACGTCCTCTGGCGTGCGGACACCACCGCTCGCCTTGAAGCCACGACGCTCACCGTGCTGCTCGTAATACTTGCGTAGCGTCTGACACATAACGTAAGCGGCCTCCAGTGAAGCGCCTGGATACTCCTTGCCTGTGGAGGTCTTGATGAAGTCTGCGCCTGAGTAGAGCGACAGGATCGATGCAATCTGTATCTGACGTGGATCAGCGAGCAGACCTGACTCGATGATCACTTTGAGGTGCGCTCCACGCGCTGCGTCCTTGAGCTCCTCGATCTCGGTGCAGACGCCGTCGTAGTCTTCTGATAAGAAGCGGTTTAGGTTGAGGACAACGTCTACTTCGTTGGCACCCTCGGCGACAGCCATAGAGACCTCAGCAACTTTGATCTCTGGGAAGGTTTGGCTAGCGGGAAAGCCTGCAGCTACCGAAGCAATGCGTACATCGGGACAGGTGAGCGTCGCCTTGACCGTAGGCACCAGAGCGGGATAAACGCAGATGGCGGCTACGTTGGGTATGTCGGGATGGTTAGTCTCGAAGTCGTTAACTCCAGCGACCATCTTGGTGACGCTCTCGTCGGTATCACCTCCCATCAGCGTGGTTAGGTCTATACAGCTGTAGAGTAGCTTGAGGACCTCTGGTGTGTAGCACTCCTTATAGTGCTTGTCGATGATTGCTTGTACCTTGGCGGTAACATCTCCCTCGATAGGTTCGTAGAGCGAGATTGCTTTATGGTATTTGTCTATCTGATGCATTGGTTTGTATTGTTTGAAGGTTTATTATTCTGTTGTATCTGCTTGCTTAGAGCGTAACTTGTCGTTGTTTAAGTGTCTGGTTGCGTCGCGTTTTGTCTTCTTCTGGAGGTTCTTTTCAAGTGCCTCCTGTAGATTGACTCCGCACTGGTTGGCAATGCAGGTGAGCACCCAGAGCAGGTCTGCCAGCTCGTCCGCAAGGTCGAGATGATCGGACGCTTTAGCACTCTGCTCACCGTAGAGCCGTGCCATAACACGTGCCACCTCGCCCGTCTCCTCCGTGAGGATCGCCATATTGGTCAGCGGGTCGAAGTAGCGCACACCGTAGGTGCGTATCCACTCGTCGACCAGCTGCTGCAGCTCGTCTAGCGTCGTTTCTTTTACTTTGTTAGTAGCGTCCATTAGAGCGTGTCGGTGTCTAGGATGATGGTCACAGGTCCATCGTTATGTATCTCTACCTGCATATCGGCTCCAAATTTACCGGTTTTAATTGAATCTGAGCCCATGATGAGACGCATCTTAGCGACAAACTGCTCGTAGAGCGGCTCCGATACCTCACCCTTGGCGGCCTCAATGTAGCTCGGACGGTTGCCTTTGCGACAGTTTGCCATGAGCGTAAACTGGCTCACGACAAGCGCTTCGCCACCAATGTCCAGTAGTGAACGGTTCATTACGCCCTCCTCGTCATCGAAGATGCGTAGCTTGCACACCTTCTGGCAGAGCTTCTCGATCTGCTCGGAACCATCTTCGTAGCCGACGCCGAGGAGCAGGACGATGCCTTGCTGGATGCTCCCAACGCAGTTGCCGTCGATCGACACAGAGGCGTGGGTGACTCGCTGTAAAAGTGCTTTCATTCTGTTTCTTCTCTAGGTTGTTTCTGTAGATTCGTCGGGGTGTAGGTGATTGTACAGCTTGTTGCCCTTGCTCGTGCCGAGGGTTGCGATAAGCTCGGCACGACTAGCCTTGACGACTCTTTGGGGCGTCTTGAAGGCTTGCAGTAATGTCTCCTTGCTCCGTGCGCCAATGCCCGGTATCTCATCGAGGATGCTCTTCGTCTGCTGCTTCGAGCGACTATCTCTATGGAAAGTGATACCAAAGCGGTGCGCCTCGTCACGTATATGACAGACCACCTTGAGCGTTTCTGACCGACGATCCAAGACCAAAGGCTCCGACTCACCAGGGCGGTATAGCTCTTCGAAACGCTCCGCAAGACCGAAGACGCACACTTTGTCATAGATGCCTAGCTCCTTGAGCGTCTCGCAGGCGACATGCAGTTGCCCCTTGCCGCCATCTATGATGATCAGGTCTGGGAGCGATTGCCCCTCGTCCAGCACACGGCGATAGCGTCGGTAGATGATCTCACGCATCGTCCGATAGTCGTCAGCCCCGACGACTGTTTTCACATGAAACTTTCTGTACTCGCTCTTCGCTGGCTTACCATTCTTAAAGACCACGCACGCAGCCACGGGATTGGTGCCTTGTATGTTTGAATTGTCAAAGCACTCCATGTGGCGGGGTAGGCGATCGATGCCTAGATCCTTCTTCATGGTAGTGAGGAGACGTGTGGCTCGTTGCTCGGGGTTGAGCTTCTCCTGACGCTTGTAGCAGTCCCAGCGATAGCGTGAGACGTTGCGTTGAGCTAGCTCGAGGATTTGCTTCTTCTCGCCCCGCTGTGGTACCGTGATCCGATAGCTGTCGCTCTCCCACTCGCCAGGCTCCGCCAGGATTACCTCACGAGCTGTGCTGCCGAAGCGCTGCCTTAGTTCCTCTATCAGGTAAGTGAGCAGGTCGCTTTGCGTGGAGTCGACCGTTTTCTTGAAGGTTAAGTTGTGCGCTAAGACGACAGCCCCATGGCGTACCTGCATCATACAGACGAAACCATTGACATCGTCCTCATCGTATGCAAAAACATCTGCCTCGCGAATGTTTGGCGCGACAACATGCTTGCCCGAATAGCGACGTAGCGTCTCAATATTCTGACGATGCTGCTCGGCTCGCTCGAACTCCAGTCGCTCGCTCATGCGATTCATCTCCTCCACTTCCTCCTCTATGAGGATGTTTATCTCTCCCTTGAGGATGCGTCGGGCTAGCTGCACCGCATGGGCGTACTCCTCGGCCGAGACTAACCCTTGGCAAGGGCCACCGCACTTCTTGATGTGGTATTGCAGACAAAGATCCACCCGTCGCTCCCGCACCACCTCGGGGGTCAAAGCGTAGCGACATGAGCGTAGCTGGAGGACCCGATGAATTAGCTCAATGACGGTGTGCGCCATCGCCACATTGGGGTAGGGGCCGAAGTAGTCCCCCTTGCCCACCTCTTTTCTTGTGGTAAAGATACGGGGAAACGGCTCGTCCGTGATGACAATACGAGGGTAGGACTTGTCGTCCTTGAGTAGTATGTTGTACTTCGGCAGGTGGGTCTTGATCAAGTTATTCTCCAAGACCAAAGCTTCTGCTTCGGTATTGACCACAAAATACTCTAGTTGGCGAATTTCGCTGACCAATCTCGTCGTCTTTGGGTTTTTGGGCGAATTGTTGAAGTACGAAGAGACGCGGTTGCGCAGATTCTTCGCTTTGCCCACGTAGATGATCGTCCCGTTCTTGTTGCGGTACTGATAGCATCCTGGCTCTTGCGGGATGGTTGGGAGGATAGCTTTGATTTCGTCTCGGTTCATTTTGATTGTTTCACGTGAAACGGTGAGCTATCGTCCCAATAAAACTAGGAGTATGTTGATGTCGCTCGGGGAGATGCCTGGGATGCGGGCGGCCTGAGCGATGGTGGCGGGGCGGATGCGAGAGAGCTTCTCGCGAGCCTCTATGGGGAGTGCGGCAATCTGCTGGTAGTCGAGCTTGTCGCCTAGCGTCAGCGACTCGAGGCGGTGAAGCTTCTGCGCGGCTTGCTCCTCCCGCTCGATATAGCCTCGATACTTGATGGCGGTCTCGGTGCGAGTGAGAATCTCCTCGTCATCGCCGATCAAAGTTGCCACTTGCATGGCGAAATCGTCTAACTGGGCGATCAAACCGCTGAGCGAAACGTGCGGACGAAGGAGTAGGGTGATGAGCTTAGTGCCAAAGTCTAGTGGCTTCTCGCCTAGACTGGTGAGGTAGCCGTTGACCTCCTCCGGCTTGACAGAGTAGTTAGCACAGAGATTATCTAGAGCTGCTATGCCCTCTTTGATCTGCTCGAGGCGATTCAGTCGCTCTGTGGTAGCTAGCCCCAGCTGCTCCGCATAGGGCGTCAGTCGTAGGTCGGCATTGTCCTGACGTAGGAGTATGCGGTACTCAGCGCGTGAGGTAAACATGCGGTACGGCTCGTCGACCCCCTTGGTTACGAGATCGTCAATGAGGACACCTATGTAGGCTTCGTCTCGTCTCAGCACGAGCGGAGCCTTTTTTTGTAGAGCTAGGGCAGCATTGATCCCTGCGAGGAGACCTTGTCCAGCCGCCTCCTCGTAGCCAGTGGTGCCGTTCACCTGACCAGCTAGGTAAAGGCCAGGGACCAACTTACTCTCCAGCGTGTGGTGCAGGTCACGAGGGTCAAAGAAGTCGTACTCGATCGCATAGCCTGGGCGGTAGAGCTGTACATCTCGCAGTGCGGGGATCGTCTGTAAAGCTCGGATCTGTGTATCGATAGGGAGCGACGAACTAAAGCCGTTGAGATAGTACTCGTTCGTCTCCTCACCCTCGGGCTCGAGGAAGAGCTGATGGCGCGTGCGGTCGGCGAAGTTGACAATCTTCGTCTCTATGCTGGGGCAGTAGCGCGGGCCGATACTCTGTATCTGACCGTTGTAGAGTGGTGAGTCGCTGAGCGAAGCGCGGAGTATGTCGTGGCAAGCTTCGTTGGTATAGAGGATGTAGCAGGAGCGCTGTCGCAGATGACTCCGTTGCATCGGGAGGAAGCTGAATTGTCCTGCCTCCTCGTCACCTGGTTGCTCCTCTACGAGGGACCAGTCTACGGAGCGTCCGTCGATGCGGGCAGGTGTGCCCGTCTTCATACGATCCGCATGATGCCCCGCCGCTACGAGACACTCTGTGATGCCGTGGCTGGCCGGCTCTGAAATGCGTCCGCCAGGGATCATCGTCTTACCGAAGTGCATCAGCCCCCCGAGGAAAGTTCCTGCCGTGAGGATAACCTTTGCCGCTGTAAAGGTAATGCCCAACTGTGTCACTACCAGATGTTTACCATCCTCTGCGCCAAACTTTATATCTACGACGAAGTCTTGCCAGAGTGCCAAGCGATCCGTCTGATCTAGCTGGCCTCTCCATAGCTCCATAAAGCGCATACGGTCTAGCTGCGCTCGTGGGCTCCACATGGCTGGTCCCTTGCTACGGTTGAGCATGCGCCACTGTATCGTAGCGACGTCAGACAGTTGTCCAGTGTAACCGCCAAGTGCGTCTATCTCTCTCACTATCTGCCCCTTGGCTATGCCGCCCATGGCGGGATTGCAGCTCAGCTGCGCCACTTTGTTCATATCTCCCGTGATGAGGAGCGTCGAGGCACCCATGCGCGCCGTAGCGCACGCCGCCTCGCAGCCAGCATGCCCTGCACCAATTACGATAATGTCAAAGTGAGTCTTCATTGTAGATCCGTAGCCTCGGCTGACCTGTATCAGCCTCATGCAAAGGTACGAATTTAGAGGTTAGAGATTGGCCGTTGGCTGTTAGCTCTTGGCTGGGTAAATTCAACGTCGGCTCGTTGCAATAATTTGGAGTTGATTACATATCGATGCGGCGCGGTGTCGGTGAAAAGTGATTTCCACGTGGATATTTCAAAATCTCCACGTGGAGAATAAAAAATTCTTCGGAGGAATCAAATGAAACTTCGGAGGAATGAAATGAAACTTCGGAAGAAATGATTCGCCCCCACGTGGAAAAAGAAAAATATCCACGTGGAAATTTGAGATTCCCCACGTGGATATTCGATAAAGGAGAGAATCGGACGAATTTCCCCGTAAAGATATGTAAATAGAGATTAGAGGTTAGAGTTTAGAGGTTAGAGTTTAGAAGCTAGAAGTTAGAGATCCGATCACTCTGATAGCTCCGATGGTTCCGATAGCTAACAGCCAATCCATGGGTGACACACCATTATAGTGAACTCATCCAAGCCTCGCTTGTTGCTCATGTGTAGCTCCTGACAGAGCGATTATAAGGCGTCAGAGATTAGATGCGCTCCTGTGTGAGACTGTTGCAAAAGTCAACAGTCTCGTGTTTAACTGGGGTGGGGTGCGTCACGAATCATTTTCGTAAGTTTGCGGAGTCAATCGATATAGGCAACGAATAACAAACTATGAGACGACGCTTACTATGGATAGTTATGCTACTGGTAGGGTGCGGAGCCCTCTTTGCTCAGCGTAGCTACACACCGTCGCCATGCAATCTGCAGGCGCGAGAGGCTTTTGAGGAGAGCCGACTAGGCATCTTCATTCACTGGGGGCTGTATAGTATGTATGCTCAGGGGGAGTGGTATCTCAACTCTGGCAAGCTCAACAAAGATGAGTATGCTAAGGCTGCTTCATGCTTCTACCCGATACGCTTTGATGCTACGGCGTGGGCTCAGGCTATCAAGCGCTCAGGCGCACGCTATGTGACCTTTACGACGCGGCATCATGATGGCTTCTCGATGTATCATACGGAGACGAGTGACTACAATATTGTCGACGCTACCCCCTTCGGGCGAGATGTGCTAAGTGAGCTTGCCGAGGCGTGTAAGGCCGAGGGGCTCAAGCTGCACCTCTACTACTCGATCCTCGACTGGATCCGCCCAGACTATCCGCTAGGTAGGACAGGACTGCACACGGGGCGAGTTATGGCGTCTGACTATGACTCCTACTTTGCCTTTATGAAGGCGCAGCTCCACGAGCTATTGACCCGATACGGCGAGGTAGGGGCTATCTGGCTAGATGGTTATTGGGATCACGACAGCGACTCGATCCCGTTTGACTGGAGGATGGAGGAGCTATACGCATACATTCATAAGCTTCAACCCTGCTGTCTGATAGGCAATAATCATCATATCTCGCCGCTTGAGGGCGAAGACTTTCAGATGTTCGAGCGCGACCTGCCAGGCGAAAACAAAGCGGGTCTCTCGGGGCAGCAGATCAGCCACTTGCCTCTCGAAATGTGCCAAACGATGAATGGCATGTGGGGCTATAAGGTCGCTGATACAAACTACAAGAGTACTGCCGAACTGGTCGAGCTACTAGTCCGCGCTGCTGCCAAGGGAAGCAATCTGCTACTCAATGTGGGACCACAGCCCAATGGCGAGCTACCCGAGCAGGCCATCGAGCGGCTCAACGGGATCGGTAACTGGATGGATCGCTATGGAGAGACGATCTATGGGAGCCAGGCAGGGCTCATTGCCGAGCAGCCTTGGGGTGTCTCCACAACAAAGGGGGCGAAGCTCTACCTCCATATCTTTGAAGATGTGGAGCAGATCGAGATCTCTCTGCCGCAGACCCCAACGGCTGTGGTGGACTATATCACACGTGAGCCGATAGCCTATACGCGTACTGATAGTGGCGCGCTGCAGCTGACTATCCGTCGCCCCGCAGGTCTCATCGACTACGTGGTCGAGGTCGCGCTGTGAGCGAGTCCCTGCGCTCTACACTCGCTTGACAATCATCTAGCTAGCGTAGCGACATTCAGTGAATGTAGTGACCCCTGCAGGAATGCTTTAGTATGCACTCCTACAGGGGTCGCTCTATAGATGGAATCTGCGTGTGTTAGTCCGCAGTCTGGGAGACGATGAAGCTCATCGGATAATCACAGGCATTAGTACCGTCTTACCATCACGCTCGGTGATCCGTGCTACGTAATGTCCTGCTGGCAGCTGTGCTACGGAGATGGTAGTTTCTGGCATGTCGGTCTGCGTTGTGTCTACCAGTGTGCCATCGCTAGCGAAGATCTCGATAGTGCTGCCGATAGCCGTGCGGACGGTAATGTAGTTTGTTGCGGGGTTAGGAAAGAGCGCGACAGAGGCGTCTGTTGGGGATTGCAGAGCAGTCTCTTTTTCGAAGATGACCTCTACGTTAGTCTCCTGAAGCACTTCGAACTCCATCCCCTCTAGAGGCTTTCCATTGACGAGTATCGACTGGATTTTATAGCCAGCTTCAGGTGTCACAGATAGCTGTAAACGGACACCCATTGGAACCTCGTTGTAGGGCTGATAGTTTACAATAGAGGCAGTGCCATGCTCTCCTACTGTGAGGTGTACAGGACACATCGTGTAGCCCGCAAATTCGATATACTTTGGCTGAGTCTTGGTGCTTTGGAATACTTTCCAAGACTTTTGAAGAAGAGTCACTACTTGATCTGTGGAGATGGCATTACCATAGAGGCTGTCTTGAGCGACTACATAAAACTCTCCTACACCATACTCTAGGTTAGGAAGCTGATCGATGAGAGCTTGCATCTTATCACCTCTGATCTGATTGCCCTCTATATCTAGAGCTACAAGCTCCTCGCACTCAGTAGGCAGGGTTAGCTCGGTGAGCTGATTATAGGGGAGATATAGCATAGAGAGGTAAGATAGAGAGGTGACATCTACGCTACTCAGCCCGCATCCAGATAGATTGAGCCAGAAGATGCTACCGCATGGGGTTAGGTCTAAGTCGGTTATGGGGTTCTCTGCAAGGTTGAGCTGTGCTAGATCAGGACAGCCTGTGAGATCGATGGTGGATATGTTATTGCCAGCTAGGAGTAGCTTGGTCAACCAATCGAGACCTTTTAGATTGATGTTGGAGAGATGATTGCCATTGAGATTTAACTCTATAAGCTCAGGTAGGTTTGTGGGGTCAAAAGCCTTAAACTGGTTGTTTGCTAGATATAGGAAGCTCAAGTTCCCGACAGGCGAACCATCGAAAGTGCTCAGTTGATTGTCATTACAGTTGAGCAAGGCTAGATGAGGCGTATTTGATAAGTCTATAGTCGTCAGTTTGTTGTTAGACAGATCGATACGATTCGTTGCTGACTGAGGAGCGAAGGTTATCTCTGTGAGCTTATTATTCGATGCATTGAGATTATCGAGAGCTGGCTGGTGTGATAGATCGATCGTTGTGAACTGATTGTTTTGCATCCACAGCTCCTCAATGAGCGGATTGTGAGAGAGGTCTATCTGAGTCAAGCTGTTGTCACTAATGTTTAGGCTCTTCAAGCTTTGGAGAGCGGATACGTCTATGTCTGTCAGGGCGTTTTCATAACAGAATAGCCTCTCTAGATCTCCATATATTGTGATGGTTTTAGCCTCTACGTCATGTTTGCCATCAGGGAGACCTCGCTCATTGTCTTGACAGATGCCATCGTTGTTCCAATCGATCCATACCTTGTCTTGTTGTGACTCATCAGCTAGCTGTGCAGATATAGTCCACTGAGAGACACCGCTAGTCGTCAGGGTCGCATGGGGCATAGGTAGTGTTATCTCATCATATCCCTTGTAGATACGCCAATTTTTGCTTTTAGCCTCTCGGATGGCTTGCGTAGACACTTGATTTCCTTCGGGGCTTGTAGTACTTGTTTTGACAGCCTTGAGGGTACCAGACTCTTGTCCGGATAGATCGGGCAGGCTCTTGATAAAGCTATTAAAAGCATCCTCTGAGAGTTGATTGTCATAGAGTTCGATCTTCTTAATAGGAGCCGATGGATTGACTAGAAGCTTGGTTAGGCTGTTTTCGCTACAGTCTAGAGCGTTGAGAGCAGTTGCTGTAGAGAGATTTAGCTCAGCTATTTTATTCCTCCAGCAAGAGACTTCCTCTAGCTTGGTCAGTCCAGACACGTTGAGTGTCGTGAGTTGGTTTTTGTGAGCAGACACCTTGACAAGATCTGCACAAGAGGTGAGATCCAGCTGTGATAGCTTATTCTTGTAGCACTCCAAGAGCTTGAGGTGTGTCATGCCACCCAGATTTAGCTGTGTTAACTCATTGCCATCACATACGAGCGTATCGATTAGGGTCAGACCGTTCATCTGAAGGGTCGTCAGCCCCGCCTCTGTGGCATCTAGTATGCGTAGCTTAGGACTACTTGTCAGGTCTAGAGAGGGTATGCTATTTGTGTGGCAGATGAGTACCTCTAGCTCTGGAGCGTGGAGCGTGAGAGACGTAAGCTTGTTCCAAAAGCATCGTAGAGCCGTCAGGTCGCGGCCGTATACCTTGACCGACTTGCCCTCTGTCGTGTAGCTGTTGATCTTCGTCGGCATGTTAGGGTCTGTAGAGACCTGTCGCTCAGTGATTGAGCCATTGCCATAGTCGACTCGGATAGAGCCAGAGCGAGATGACACCCATAGGTTAAGTTCTGATCCCGTCGCATAGGTGCCATTCATCTCTGCAACAAGGTCTTCTTGAGCTGTCAGAAGCATGCTTTGCGATAGTGACAGGCAAATAAATAGGATGCATCCTAGCAGTAATCTAATCCTTTTCATGTTTGTTTGTATTATGGATTTATGTTTTCTCCTATGCTTAGTGTCTTCTGCTACACGAGATAGCAATTGTCAAGGTGAGTCATCGTACTAAACTCGTAGCATCTACTGAGTTGCGTCAGCTCTAGGCAAAGATATTAAAAAAAAGAGATTAGGAGTTAGAGATTAGAAATTAGATGTTGGCTAGTGGCTCTAGTAGCTCGAGTGGCAGCAGTGAATCTAGCCAACAGCTAACGGCCAACGGCCAACAGCCAACAGCTTCTTGTGGTTGGATTAGAATATATTATGTACCTTTGCGGTGCATAGGTGTACGAGGAACAACCAATCTTGTTACCCCGTCTGAATAGGGAACTTGGTGCGAAGCCAAGACTGTACTCTCAGCTGTAACTCCTGAAGTGCGCCCCTGCATCATGATGTCACTGTAGCACGACCCCTACTAGCCTTCGCGTGAAGGTACCGTAGGTAGCTATGGGAAGACCCAGGGTATCGCCCGTTTTGTACGACTCGATGTGAGCTATACGAACTAGGGAGAAGTCAGAAGACCTGCCTGTGCCATAGGACTTTTGTTTTCAGAGCTAGGAAATAAAAAGAATGACAGCGGGACATATATGGCTTCACATAGTGCGTATGATAGAGTCCATAGCAGCAAGACTGACTATGAGGCTCCCTCTCGTTGTGTCTACACGCATCAGTCACACCCTACTGCCAGCCAGGATGTCTTGGCAGGCTCCGAGCTGTAGGATAGTGCTGCTGCCCATGACTTCTGCTCTGTATCTCGATCGTCCTACTCTGACGCACGACGATTCTATTCACTTTATACAGAAAAGAAGTTATGAAAACACGCGAAGAGTACATTGAGAGCCTTAGAGCTCTCCATCTCAATGTCTACTTCATGGGCAAGAAGATCGACAACCCCGTCGACCACCCCATGATCCGTCCATCGCTCAATTCGCTAGCGATGACCTATGAGCTGGCACAGCAGGAGGAGTACAAGGATCTGATGACCGCTACCTCCAATATTACGGGCAAGACGATCAATCGCTTCTGCCACATTCACCAGAGTGCTGAGGACCTCGTCAAGAAGGTCAAGATGCAGCGTCTCCTCGGCCAGAAAACCGCTAGCTGCTTTCAGCGCTGTGTCGGTATGGATGCTTTCAACGCTATCTGGTCTACCACCTATGAGATGGACGAGGCGTGTGGCACTAACTATCACCAGCGCTTCAGAGACTATGTACAGTACTGCCAGGACAACGACCTCGTCGTAGATGGTGCTATGACCGATCCTAAGGGCGACCGCAGCCTCTCACCCTCACAGCAGGAGGATCCCGACCTTTACGTACACATCAACGAGATACGCCCTGACGGTATCGTCGTCACGGGGGCTAAGGCTCACCAGACTGGATCGGTCAATTCGCACGAGCACCTGATCATGCCTACCTGCTCAATGCGTGAGGATGACGCAGACTACGCTGTTTCCTTTGCCATCCCCAGTGATGCGGAGGGCGTGACGATCATCTACGGTCGTCAGTCTTGCGACACGCGTAAGATGGAGGAGGGCGCAGACATTGACCTGGGTAACTCCACCTTCGGAGGTCATGAGACGCTCTTCATCATGGATCACGTCTTCGTACCTATGGAGCGTGTCTTCATGTGCCGCGAGTATCAGTTCTCCAATATGCTTGTCGAGCGCTTCGCTGGCTATCACCGTCAGTCCTATGGTGGCTGTAAGGTAGGTGTGGGCGACGTCCTGATCGGTGCTGCAGCTCTGGCTGCTGACTACAACGGCGTGCCTCGGGCTTCGCACATCAAGGACAAGCTGATCGAGATGGTTCACCTCAATGAGACGCTCTACGCTTGCGGTATCGCTTGCTCGGCTGAGGGCAAGAAGACGAAGTCGGGCAACTACCTGATCGATATGCTTCTGGCCAACGTATGTAAGCAGAATGTAACCCGCTATCCTTACGAAATCACCCGTCTCGCTGAGGACATAGCAGGCGGTCTGATGGTTACGATGCCTAGCCAAGCTGACCTGCAGCACGAGGAGGTTGGGCCACTCGTACGTAAGTACCTCGCTGGTGCTAAGGGTACGGACACGGTGAATCGTATGCGCATCTTACGTCTGATCGAGAACCTCACGCTCGGTACCGCAGCCGTAGGTTACCGCACGGAGAGTCTACATGGTGCTGGCTCGCCACAGGCTCAGCGCATCATGATCTCGCGTCAGTGTAATATGGAGGCAAAGAAGGAGCTGGCTCGTCAGATAGCTCATATCGACACCTCTCTAGATAAGCCTCAGGGCAAGTAGTCCCTATCTCTTATGACAGATCTATCCTCTAGGGTAGACGAGATCACGACCATCATCAGTAGCTGTGTGCGTCCCCAGCTCCAAGCACACGGGGGCGACATAGCACTGCTGAGGGTCGCTGGCGAACAAGTTTTCGTCAAGGTCTCGGGGAGTTGTCAAGCATGCCCCTCGCTCAGTAGTACGATCCAAGAGGTAGTGCAGGAGACGCTACGCAGCGAGCTAGGGCTCCCCACCCTAACGGTAACTGTGGACGACAGTGTCAGCGACGAACTCATCGCCGAGGCGCTGCGGATCATACGGAGGTAAGGGCTATTGGCTCTTAGCTGTTAGCTAGAGTCACTAAAGCCAACAGCTAATAGCCAACAGCCAATCTCTAACCTCTAAATTCTAATCTCTAATCTCTATCTATGTCTATCCCATTTAGCAGTATCTCTCCAGACGAAGCGGTCTCCCACATACAGGACGGTGACTTCGTCGTACTATCTCATGCGGCCGCTGTACCGCAAGCGTGCGTCGCTGCCTTGGCGCGAAACTATGAGCACTTTCACAACGTCCGCATCTTCCACATGGTCACCCTGGGCGAAAGCCCCTACACAGCACCCGAGATGGAGGGGCACTTCAGACTCGTGACCAACTTCGTCGGTGCCAACACGCGTCCCGCTGTCGATGAGCAGCGCGCTGACTTCGTCCCCTCCTACTTCTACGAGGTGCCCTCGATGATGCAGCCCGGGGGAGTCTTTCACCCCGACGTGGCTATCGTGCAGCTCTCTTATCCTAACGAGGAGGGCTACTGCAGCTTCGGCACCTCCTGTGACTATAGCAAGCCCGCCGCTGAGCAGGCGCGAGTCGTCATCGGAGAGCTCAATAAGCAGATGCCATTCGTAGGCGGAGACAACCTCATACATATCTCTCAGCTCACACATATCGTCGAGGCCGACTACCCACTCTACGCGCTTGACCTGCCACGCATCGGAGAGGTCGAGGAGGCTATCGGACGCAACTGCGCAGAGCTCATACAGGATGGAGACACGCTCCAGCTCGGTATCGGAGCAATCCCCGATGCTGTCTTGCTCTTCCTCAAGGATAAGAAGGATCTAGGCATCCACTCCGAGATGGTCTCTGACGGTGTGGTCAAGCTCATCAAGGCTAACACCATCACGGGCAAGCGCAAGACGCTCCACCCCAACAAGGTGGTTGCTACCTTCCTCATGGGTACGCAAGAGCTCTACGACTTTGCGCACAACAACCCAGCCATCGAGATGCGTCCCGTCAACTATGTCAACGATCCGCGCATCATCGCCCAAAACGATCACCTCGTGAGCATCAATAGCTGTATCGAGGTAGACCTCATGGGGCAGGTGGTCTCTGAGGCTATGGGCTTGCGACAGTTCAGCGGTCCAGGCGGACAGGTAGACTTCGTGCGTGGTGCCGCTTGGTCTAAGGGCGGGCGCAGCATCATCGCTATACCCTCCACGGCACGTCGAGGCACCGCCTCTCGCATCGTACCCCTACTCACGGAGGGTGCTGCCATCACTACCTCTCGCAACGACGTAGACTACATCGTCACCGAGTATGGTGTAGCGCACCTCAAGGGCAAGTCGCTCCGTGAGCGAGCCTTGGCACTGACAGCTATCGCTCATCCCAATTTCCGCCCCGAGCTAGAGGCGGAGTGCAAGAGAAGATTCAAACTATAATAATACATTCTTACTATGCAACTATTCAAGCTCAAGACGGTCATCGACCAGTTCGAGACCTTTGCAGACTTTGCCAAAGCCTTTGCACTCGGGGAGCGTGATCTAGTCATCACCAATGACTTCCTCTACGAGCCCTTTATGAAAGCCTCCCAGCTACCCTGCCACTTCGTCATGCAGGAGCACTACGGCACAGGAGAGCCCTCGGAGGAGATGATGAATCAGATCCTCCACGACCTCCAGGGCACGGACTTCGATCGTGTCATAGCCGTAGGCGGTGGCACGGTCATCGACATCTCCAAGCTCTTCGTGCTGCGTGGCTTGACAGACGTGATGGACGCTTTTGACAAGAAGATCCCGCTCGTCAAGGAGAAGCAGCTCATCATCATCCCCACGACCTGTGGTACTGGTAGCGAGGTGACCAATATCTCCATCGCTGAGATCAAGAGCCGCCAGACGAAGATGGGACTCGCCGACGATGCCATCGTAGCTGACAATGCGGTCATCATCCCTGAGCTACTCAAGGGGCTGCCCTTCAAGTTTTACGCTTGCAGCGCCATCGATGCGCTGATACATGCTGTGGAGTCCTTCCTCTCGCCCAAGTGCAATCCCTACACCGCTATCTTTAGCGAAGCAGCTTGGCAGATCATCATCCCGGTCTTCCAGAAGATACGAGACAAGGGCCCCGACTACCGCTTCGAGTGTATGGGCGAGATGATTATGGCGAGCAACTTCGCCGGCATCGCCTTCGGCAATGCGGGTGTTGGTGCCGTCCACGCGCTCTCTTATCCGCTCGGTGGCACCTATCACGTACCCCACGGTGAGTCAAACTATCAGTTCTTCACCGAGGTCTTTAAGGCTTACGAGCGCAAGGCTCCAGCTGGTCAGATGAAGCTCCTCAAGGAGAAGCTCGCCACGCTGATGGGTTGTACGCCCGCCACGCTCTTTGACGAGATCGACACACTGCTCTCAGCTTTGATCGCCAAGAATCCGCTTCACACCTACGGTATGAAGGAGGAGGAGATCGAAGGCTTTGCCGATGCAGTCCTCGCTACGCAGCAGCGCCTCCTAGCAAACAACTACACCCCCCTCACACGGGACGAGATTAGAGACATCTACAAGGCTCTCTACTAATAAAGCTATCATACAATTCAATCTATAAACAACCATATCTATGGATATTAAAGAAATGGTCTCTCTAGCACGAGAGGCACAGAAGGATTACCAAGCACGCTTCGACCAGGACGCTGTAGACCAGGTCGTCAAGGCTCTCTGTCGTGTCGTCTATGACAATGCTGAGATGCTCGCTCGTGAAGCGGTCGACGAGACCGAGATGGGCGTCTATGAGGACAAAGTAGCTAAGTGCCGCAACAAGTCAAAAGGCGTATGGAGCAACCTCCAGGGCAAGAAGAGTATGGGCGTACTAGACATCGACGAGAAGACCGGTCTCATCAAGATCGCTAAGCCCGTAGGTGTCGTCGCTGCTATCACCCCGACGACCAATCCGATCGTCACACCGATGGCAAACATCGCCTTCGCACTCAAGACACGCAACGCTATCATCGTATCGCCACACCCACGCTCTAAGAACTGCTCTGCACATACCATCCAGCTCATACTGGAGCGTCTTAAGGACTTCAACGTACCCGAGCACCTCATCCAGTGCGTCACCGAGCCCTCTATCCAAGCCACGCAAGACCTTATGGCAGCCGTCGACGTCGTAGTCGCTACGGGTGGTATGGGTATGGTACACTCTGCTTACTCTTCGGGCAAGCCCTCCTTTGGCGTAGGCGCTGGCAACGTGCAGGTCATCCTCGACGAGCATATCGACTACAACGAAGCTGCCGAGACCATCATCCGCGGACGTATCTTCGACAACGGCATCATCTGCTCTGGTGAGCAGTGCTTCATCTATCCTGAGCAGCACCGGGAGGAGATCTTCCAGGCCTTCAAGGATCACGGAGCTTACTTCGTACCAGCTGAGGAGCATGACAAGATGGTCAATACGCTCTTCGTCAACGGCACCATCAGCCGTGACGTGGTCGGCAAGAGCGTACAGCACATTGCTCAGCTCGCCGGCATCTCCGTACCCGAGGGTACTCGCATGCTCATCGTGCCCGCCAAGGGCGTCGGCACGGCCGATCCTATCTGCAAGGAGAAGATGTGCCCCGTGATGACCTGTCTGCCTTACAAGCACTTTGACGAGGCTATCGAGCTGGCTAATACCAACCTCAAGATGGAGGGTAGTGGCCACACGGCAGGCATCCACTCGAACAATCAGGGTAACATCATCAAGGCTGGCGACGAGATCACCATATCGCGTCTCATCGTCAACGCTCCCTGCTCGATCACGGCTGGCGGATCGATCCAAAACGGTCTCTCCGTGACCACAACCCTAGGCTGCGGTAGCTGGGGCAATAACTCTATCTCGGAGAACCTTACCTACAAGCACCTACTCAACATCTCTCGCATCGCTCGTATGTCGCCACACGTTCACGTGCCGACCGACGAGGAGATCTGGGCGATGAACTAAGTCCGCTAGCGCAGACGCTCTGCGTGCACTACGACTGAGAGTGCACCTAATGAGACTGTTGCAAAAGTCAACAGTCTCACAATCTTGCAAGCAAGATTGTCCTGACTTTGCAGAAAGGATGAAGCGCAAGGCGCTGAGGGTGAGGTCTGAAGGGAGCATACCTCCGTATGTGACCGAAGCCGAATCCCGAAAGCAACACAGCGATTCGCCTTTATGCAACAGTCTCCTAATGCAACGCTCCCGATGAGGCACGCTCCTCGTCGGGAGCGTTCTATTTATCCCTATATCTCAGTGTAACAGCTGTTTTCCAAAAAGCTTTCCACCCTTGGAAAATAAAATTTCCAAGGGTGGAAAAGATAATTTCCAACGCTGGAAATTTTGCTTTCCAAGCTTGGAAACTTTTCTTTCCACCGTTGGAAAACTTTCGCACCTCAACTCGGTCGAGTAGCGATGGCACTTTTTCGAGATGAGCCGTCGGTCGTCATGGTGCGTGTTGCGGTGCTGGGGGAGATTCGTTGTCTACAAACATTTAGTACCTTTGGCTGTATGGAAGAGTAATCTCATGAAGCAATACTACATCATTCGCAATGATCAGCCCGCTGGACCCTATACGCTGGAGGAGCTTGCCGCAATGGAGATCACACCCGACACGATTGTCTGGGCTGAGGATATAGTTGACTGGATACCCGCTTATCAGGTGGGGCTGTGTCAAAAGTCTCTCCCCCAGCAGAAAGTAAAAGACAGAGGATCTTGCATCTTTCGGTGTTTATTTTAGAGCTAAACACTTGCTTATCTAGTTAGTTTTTAGTAACTTAGCAGAATAAACGAGAGGTTCCTAACTAATGGAAAAACGACACTTCCGACCCTATATACAGAATCAGATAGTCCTTTTCCCAGAAAGAGTCGACAAGGACATTGCCGAGGATGATCCTGTGCGTTTCATCAGTGCTATTGTGGATGGTTTGGATTTAGAGCCATTCAAAAAACTTTACTACACGATGGGTCGCAGCCCCTATCACCCTAAGATGATGCTCAAGGTGATCATCTACGCCTATATGAACAATGTATACTCCTGCCGTGAGATGGAAAAGCGCCTCCTCAGAGATACGCATTTCATCTGGCTCGCTGGTGGTGAGAAGCCTGACTTCGTCACGATCAATCGCTTTCGCAATCGTGTCAAGCGAGAGATCAATGAGATCTTTACACAACTGGTACTCCTACTAGCAGAGAGAGGTCTGATCTCTTTAGATGTTGAGTATATCGATGGGACAAAGATCGAGTCTAAGGCAAACAAATACACCTTCGTTTGGCGAAAGAACGTAGAGCGCTATCGGTCAAACCTGATGGAGAAGTTGCGTGTCCTACTGCAACAAGTCGATGATGTCATCATCCAGGATCAGCAAGCCAAGCCAGAGGTCGTAGAGTTTACTCCGACTGAGCTGACCTCTATCGTGGAGGAGCTCAAGGAAGCTCTTGACAAGGAACCCGCTCCTGAAACCAAAGAGGCGAAAGCCGAACATAGAAAGCGCAAAAAGCAGATTAAAACCTTAGAGGAGCACCGAGACAAGCTAGCTGAGTACGACCAACGTCTCGACCAACTAGGCAAGCGCAACTCTATGTCTAAGACTGACCCCGATGCGACTTTTATGCGTATGAAAGAAGACGCCAAAGGTAAAGGTCTCGCTAAGCCTGGGTACAACCTACAGATTGCTACAGAAAACCAAATTATCACAGACTATGCTCTCTTTCCCAACCCCTCGGACACCTGTACTCTCATACCATTTGTAGAAAGCTTTCAAGAGCGTTACGATCATCTGCCGACCACGGTTGTAGCTGATGCAGGCTATGGTTCAGAGGAGAACTACCGCTTTATGGACGAGTCTGAAATGGATGCTTACGTCAAGTACAATTACTTTCATCAAGAGCAGCGTCCACGCTACAAAAACAACCCCTTTCTCCCAGAGCATTTATACTACAACGCTCAGGAAAACTATTACGTCTGCCCGATGGGACAGCATCTAGAGTTCCGTGAGACTACGACCACAAAGACCAGCACGGGCTATACTTCAGAGAGCTCTATCTACGAAGCAAAAAACTGTAGAGGTTGCCCATTACGAAGTCAATGCTACAAAGGAAAAGAAGATAGGCGCAAGATCAGCGTGAACCATCGCCTTAACAGCTACAAGCAAAAAGCTCGTACACTGCTCACCTCAGATAAAGGCATCAAGCATCGAAAGCGACGATCTGTGGAACCCGAGTCAGTCTTTGGACAGATGAAAAACAACATGCACTATCGGCGCTTCCGTCACTTCGGTCAAGACAAAGTTCTGATGGACTTTGCCTTTTTCGCCATAGCCTTCAATCTCAAAAAAGTGGCTGCCCAACTCAAGAAAACGCAAGAAAATGACCCTTTACCCTCTCAAGACGCCACTTCGAGAGGCAAAGAGGGCGTTGAGCGCTCCGAGACGATCACTTTTACACACTTCAAGCCCTACTTGTCGAAAAACGTCTTCAGCATCGCTGCTTAACAAAATTCCCAGCCTCCCCCCTCTCTCAAACGACAAATGGACTATTGACACAGCCCCTTTGCTTCCACGACCGCACAGACGCCTCCTCCTTATCAGGAGCCATCTGGTCGGGCGACTGAAGCTCCTCGCTACGACACTGCAGGCCTGGAGGGTCGACCATCGGTTCGTCCTCCTATGCCACCGACCTATCTCGTCTGGAGTATCCTTGTAACTATCTTTCTCTGTCGCATAGCAGGAATTGTTGCGATTGTCTACTCTGTACAGGTCTCCTCTTGCTACTATGCTGGCAACTATGAGGGTGCTGCCCATGCTAGCCGTCAAGCTCGCCTGTGGGTTAGAATCCCAGCTTTCACCTATCTAGGGCTATTCCTAGTAGGTCTCATTGGAGGACTAATTGGATGGATCACTAACGGATGAATCAATGGGGCGTGACGCATGGTGACGCAGTCACCTCTTTCAGCTATTTGCTAGCAACTCCGAAAGTGCTACCTTTGTGGTGTACAAACTAATCAATCTTCGATGAAGCAATACTATATCATTCGCAATGACCAGCAAGCTGGCCCCTACACCCTAGAGGAGCTGGCTGAGATGGGGATCACACCCGATACGATAGTCTGGACCGAGGGTATGACCGACTGGGCACCTGCTCGTCAGGTGAGCGAGCTCGCCTCACTCTTTACAACGACTGCTCAGACACCGCCCAGCTACAGTGCCCCTAGCTATGGAGCACCGCAGTATCATAGCGCGCCGCAGTACAATCGTCCTCCGCAGTATAGTACACCAGCCGAGCGTCCTCCTATGCCCCAGACCTACCTCGCATGGAGTATCGCCGTGACCATCCTCTGCTGCCTCGTCGGGGGTATCGTGGCGATTGTCTACTCTTCGCAAGTCTCCTCTCGATACATCGCAGGTGACTACGAGGGCGCTGAATATGCTAGTCGTCAGGCTCGTATATGGATCATCGTCTCGGCCTGTGTTGGCTTGCTCGTAGGCATAGTTTACGCTATCTGGATGCTCTTTTTTGCAACTTCGATGGCAGCCGTTTCTGGAGGAATGTCTGGCATCTAGAAGCCTTTATAATATATAGTTTGATCAGGTCGTGGAGTCTAAGTGCTCTACGATCTGATCTCTTTTTAATAAGAGGAGGCTGTTGACTTTTGCAACAGTCTCAAGAGGGGCTCAAGGGAAAATCTCTCGCAAGCGTGCCGATATATGGTGCCAAAAGATACGTTTCTCAACTAAGCGGCGGGCAATTTTGATTTAGTTGCGATCTATGGTACAGCTCTGCACTAATTGGCCCTTTATTCGATGACGGTTGCTTACTTTTGCACGCAGTAATGCAAAATGTAAGTATATGATGAACCTACGACAACTACTTTTTATCCCCTTGGCGAGTCTACTCTTCTTGCCACTACAGGGGGCTATCGACGAGATGCCTACTGTCGCAGACTCGACGATGACCTACGAACTGGACGAAGTGAGGGTCCTAACCCATCGTCCGCTACTGCGTCAGGTAGGACTCCTGATGAGTACGCCTGGAGCGATGAGTCTCGTGACTCCGACGATGCTTCGTGAGTACGACATCAAGCACCTGTCTGACTTGACGGCGGTAGTCCCTAATCTCTACATGCCTGACTACGGCTCGCGTCTCACCTCACCGATCTACATGCGTGGTATCGGCACGCGTAGTGGCGGGCAGTCCACCGCTTTCTTTATCGATGGCGTCCCCGTGCTCAACAGTTCGATCAATCGTTACCTCCTCGGCATCGAGTCTGTAGAGGTGATGAGCGGTGCACTGAGCAACATATACGGGCGCAACGCTATGGCGGGGACGATTCTCCTGACCTCTCGTTCGCCTATTGATGATCCCGCACTGGATGTACGTGCTAGAGCGGGTAATCATGGGATCGTCGAGGGAGCTGCGCGACTAGCACACGCCTTTAACTCTAAGGTGGGTATCGCCCTTGGGGGATATTACAATAGAAATAACGGCTTCTACACGAATGCTTTTGATGGCAGGCCTGCTGATGCTGAGGAGGCGTATGGTGCCAACATGCACTTCGAGTGGCGTCCTGATGCTTCGCAGAGGTTGCGCCTTGCGGGTGTATGGGATGGTGTACGGCAGGGTGCTTTCCCCTATGCGATGATCAACCCCAAGAGTGGCGAGACGATGCCTATCAACTACAATGCCCTAGGATCCTACGATCGCACCGTCGGGGAGGCGCGTCTAGCTTATGACAAGAGCTGGGACGAGGTGCGACTAGACTTCACCGCTAGCTACCAAGCGCTGCGAGACAACATGCTGATGGATCAGGACTACACGGCTCGAGATATCTTTACGATCAATCAAAAGCAACGTCAAGATGCCGTCACGGCCGACCTCATCCTGCGCAATAAGGAGCAGATGACCTACAACTGGACGCTGGGGCTCAATGGTATATACCAGATGAACCACCTAGAGGTCCCCGTAGCGATACGTCCCGAGGGACTGATGGCTATGATACAGCCTGGACTAAATAGGGCAAATAAGAATGACAAAGTACCTGTACAGATGATGGTCGACGCCTCTAAGGAGCGAGTCAACCACAACCTCTTTGACAAGAGTAGCTATGGAGTAGCCCTTTATCACGAGAGTAATCTGCACGAGCCGTTTGGCTGGACAGGCTTCGACCTTAACCTAGGTCTGCGTATCGACGCTGAGCGCCAGGCGATGGACTTCGACAGCGACTTTAGCCTAGGGCTAGAGGTAGCTCCAAAGGCTAAGCCTGAGGCTAAGAGGCACTTTGACGTGACCAGCCGCTTGGTGGGTGAGGGAGCCTATCAAGACTTCTTCCAGGTCCTACCTAAGCTCTCTCTGAGCTATCGCCCCACGGCTGGTAGCTACCTCTTTGTGGCAGCCTCTAAGAGCTACAAGACAGGTGGATACAATGAGCAGATGATGACCGAGGTGCTGATGCAGCAGGCGCAGCATGAGATGATGGCACTCGTCATGTCACAGGGTAAGCAGCAGCCACAGGTACAGACGGGCGATGCTAACCTAGCCGCCTTCAAGCCTGAGCATGCTTACAACTTAGAGCTGGGCGGACGTCTCCTGACGCTACAAGATCGCCTCTTTGTGTCGGCTACGCTCTTCGGCTCCTGGATACGAGACCTACAGGTGGCACGCTTCGTGACCACCGGTACGGGACGCACGACGGTCAATGCCGGCAAGGCACTCTCGCTCGGTGCTGAGGCGAGTGTCAAGGCACGTATCTGGCGTTCGCTCACGATCTCTGCGCAGTATGGCTATACGCACGCTACCTTCCAAGACTACCTCACGAGCCGTGCTAATCCTAAGGGTGGTGCGCCAATAGAGGTAAACTATGAGGGTAACTACATCCCCTACGTCCCAGCGCATACCTACGCCACGATGCTCCAGCTGAATGAGCCTATCCAGACTTCCTGGCTCAAGGGCGTACTCGCCTCGGTAGAGCTACGTGGCAATGGCCCTATCTACTGGGACTCAGAGAATCAGCATCGCCAAGACCCCTACATGACGCTCGGCGCACGTCTCGGCGTACGTCTCCCCTATGTCACCGTAGCCATCTGGGGGCGCAACCTGACGGACACGCGCTATGCGACTTTCTACTTCCAGTCGTTTGGCAATTCGTTCCTCCAGCAGGCGCAGCCACGCACCTTCGGTGCTGACCTCTCCTTCCACTTCTAGAGGTACTGATCAGTAGCAACAAAGCAAGCCTCCCGTTCTTCAGAGCGGGTGGCTTTTTTTAATCTTTCGACAGTTGAGGCCCTCTAAGACGGAGACACACACAGACATACGGACATACACACGACAC
The DNA here is from genome assembly GCF_958301595.1 of Porphyromonas vaginalis. Lineage (NCBI taxonomy): Bacteria > Pseudomonadati > Bacteroidota > Bacteroidia > Bacteroidales > Porphyromonadaceae > Porphyromonas > Porphyromonas vaginalis. Next base: position 844,926 of record NZ_CATQJU010000001.1, read on the forward strand.
GCTATGCGACAGATACCGTTACGGAGTCTCTGCCTACTCCTGATATTTCACGCTTTATCCCTTACATTACCCGCCCAAGTGGTCACGACCGTACGAGGTGCCGTACGGGACGGCGCCAAGGCTCCTCTGGTGGGTGCCAACGTGGCATTTTATCGGGTCACGCCCTCTGGCGACAAGCAGCTCGTGGCGGGCGGTACGAGCGATAGCAAGGGGCGCTTTGCGATAGCTCAGGTGCCTCAGGAGCAACTCTCTCTAGAGGTCTCTTACATAGGCTATCAAAACTACCAAAAGAACCTGACGATCACGGCTGGGATAGACCTAGGAGTCATACGGCTCGAGGAGGATGAGCATCTGCTAGAGGTGGTGGTCGTAGAGGGTAAAGCGACCGACATGACCGTGCGAGGTGATACGATCGCCTTCAACGCTGATGCCTACAAGGTGCCACAAGGCGCTATGCTCGAGGATCTAGTCAAGCGTCTCCCTGGAGCAGAGATTGACGAGAATGGGCAAATAACCATCGGCGGACAGCAGGTGGCGAAGATTATGCTCGACGGCAAGGAGTTCTTTAGCGGAGATACGAAGGTGGCTATGCGCAATCTACCTGCCGATGTGGTCAATCAGCTAGAGGTGCTGAACCAGCAGAGCGACGAGGCGCGCATCACGGGCTTTGACGATGATGAGGAGCAGACGGTACTCAATATCCGCACGAAGCCTGATATGCAACAGGGTACTTTCGGACACGCTCTGGCGGGTTACGGCTTGGACAACCGCTATGAGCTCAACGGGATGCTCAACTACTTCTCCCAGCAGCACCAGACGACACTCATCGCTGGCAGTAATAATACAAACGGGCAGGGACTCTCGGACCTGGACCTAGACCGTGGCTCTGGTGGATGGGGACGTGGTGGCGGTAGACGTGGTGGTGGCTTCAGACCACAAGGTATCACCACCTCTGCACAGATCGCTGCTGATGAGACCTACACGCCTAATGAACAGCTGGAGATCAATGCGAATGCACGCTATGGTTACTCTCAAAACAATCTCTCGGCACGCACCGAAACGGAAAACCTCTTACCCGACAGCCCCAGTACATTTACCAATGAGACGACCGAGGCACTCCGCCGAGGGCACAATCTAGGGGGCGATGCCTATATCAAGTGGCAAGCGACAGACCGTACGGAGCTGATCTACCGCCCTGCTATACATTACAGCTGGGGCATGGATCAGGAGGCGCGCGACTATCGCACTACGGATAGCGAAGAGAGCGAGTTGCATCGAGGCAGTCAGGAGAATCTTCGAGAGCATCGTGGGTTACGCCTCTTCAACATGCTCCTCCTAGGGCATAAGCTCAACGATGAGGGACGCACCCTGAGCCTACAGCTCAACGGAGGCTTCCTCGGCGACAACGCTAGCACAGAGAGCCACTCGACGCTTCACTCCATCGAGGGTGATCAGACAAAGCAGACACTCCTGGAGGATCGCAGTCAGACCTTCAACTACCGCATACGCACGGGCTACGTAGAGCCACTCACAGAGCTGCTCTCGCTACAAGCACAACTAGAGTGGGGCGACCGCATACGCAGCAGTGAGCGTGACTACAAGCAGCCTGACGCTACGGTTGCCTGGACGCAGCCCGATGCCACGATGGATACGAAGATGAGTACTCGCCTGAGCTCGCTCAGTGGAGGACTAGATATCAAAGTGGCAAACAAGCTGATTGACCTGACCGTAGGGTTACGTGTCCGCCCTACCTGGATGACGACGAAGCAATCGCAGCTTGCGAGCCAAAAGCCTCTCGTGCGCCGTGAGACGATATGGGCTCCATCACTCAACTTTCGCTACACGCCTAATAAGCAGACGATGCTTCGCCTAGGCTATTGGGGACGCTCGGAGATGCCTTCTGCAGGGCAGATGTACACGCTCCCCGATGCGACCAATCTGCGGGAGTCGATCGTAGGTAATCCAGACCTACGCCCCAGCTACCAGCATCAGCTGTTTGGCATGTTTCGCACTTTCATTCCTAGTACGAGCCAAGCGATCAATCTACGCTTCTTTGGGGCTTATACCCACCACGCCGTGATCAGCGACCAGACGGTTGACGCTAAGACACAGCGCCGACAGATCACCTACATCAATGCCGATGGGGGAGAGTATATGGTACGTAGTAACGGCTCCTTTACCACGCCCCTCTTTACGAAGTCGCTGTCGCTAGCGGTCACGCTCGGCTCGGCGTACAACTACCGCATAGGGCGCATCAATGGTGTGATCAATGGAGCGCACTCATGGACGCTCTCGCCCAAACTCTCCTTAGCCTACTCAAATAGCTGGCTCTACCTACGCGCTAAGGGAGGCGTCAGATACCACTACGGCAGCCAAAGTATACAGATTGCCACCTCGCCACACACTTACGACTGGAGTGCTGGAGGCGATGCATCGGTGACGCTACCGCTAGGCTTCAAGGTGGAGAGCGAGGCGATCTACACACAAGGGGTCGGATACCAAGAGCCCTACAATGTCGCCTCCGTACTGTGGAGTGCTGGGCTCTCGTACTCCTTCCTGAAGGATCAAGCAGCGACCCTACGTATCAAGGTGTATGACCTACTCAACGAGCAGCAGAGCATATCGCGTCAGGTCACCGCTACGGAGATTAGCGACACCTGGTCCAACAGCCTCGGGCGCTACGCCATGCTGCACTTCATCTACCGCTTCCGACTCTAGGTCAGTCGATCTGCGGTTCATCCTAATTGAGTTCTATAAAGTACGAAGGCTGTGGATATCCACAGCCTTCATACATTTAAGGGTTTCCTCTAGCGAGGTCTAGTCGTGTTGCAGACGAGCCTCTAGGTCAGGTCGCCAGTCGGTGCCATTGACCGCTAGGAGTGTCTGCAGACTCAGTGCTGCTGCGGCCTCTAGATTGGCCGTGCTGTCGTCGATGAAGAGCGTGCGCTCAGGCACCATGCCACTGTCGGCTATCATTTGCTCATAGATAGCTCGGTCTGGCTTCATCGTGTGCATCTCGCAGGAGGCGTAGACCTTGTCCACATAGTCGCTCAGCGTCCGCCCCGTGGCGGGGAGGAAGTGCGGACTGTGGGCATAAGCCATGATGTAGGGGTTGGTGTTTGACAAGATATAGATCTTGTACTTCTTACGGAGTTGCTCTAGGTAGTCAAACTTGTACTGAGGGACTCCCTTGAGGAAGAGCATGATCGCCTCATTGATCTGCTCATCGGTCAGGTCTGTGCCGGCATGCTCATTGAGCCGTGCGACAAACTCCTCGCGCCCCACGAGACCCATCTCCAGGTCGTGAAAGACGCCGAGCTGTCGGTACGGGTTGAGCATCTCGTCGATATCCCGGACGCCTAGCTCGCGAAAGCGTCTTAGCGACACCTCCGGCTGGAGATCCACTAAGACGCCTCCGAAATCAAATACGAGTGTATCTATCACGGTCTCTTACTTCTTGAGCCAACGATCGAGCCAGTCAAAGAAGGTGCGCTGCCACAGAAGTGCATTCTGAGGCTTGAGGACCCAGTGCGTCTCCTCGGGGAAGAGGAGCATCTTCGTCGGTATGCCACGCATCTTGGCTGCGTCAAAGGCCATCATACCCTGCGAAGCGAGGATGCGATAGTCATGCTCTCCGTGAATGATCAGGATAGGTGTATCCCACTTGTCGACTAGCTTGTGAGGTGAATTGGCAAAGGTGCGCTGAGCCGTAGCGTTGTCCTTTTCCCAAGGAGCACCACCCATATCCCAGTTAGCAAACCACTTCTCCTCAGTCTCAAGGTACTGCGCCTCGAGGTTGAAGATACCAGCGTGTGCAATGAAGGCTGCGAAGCGTCCCTCGTGTACACCTGCTAGGTAGTAGACCGAGTAACCACCGTAGCTAGCGCCGACAGCGCCCATACGATGAGGATCGATGAAGGGCTCCTTACGCATCAAGTCCGCTGCGGTGAGGTAGTCGCGGATGTTTTGCCCGCTGTAGTCGCCACTGATCTGCTCGTTCCACGCCTTGCCAAAGCCTGGCACGCCGTGACGGTTGGGCAGGATGACGATGTAGCCTTGCTCCGCCATGAGTCGTGGATTCCAGCGGTAAGACCAGAACTGGCTAATGGTGCTTTGCGGACCACCCTGACAATAGAGGATGGAGGGGTACTGCTTGTTCTTGTCAAAGTGCGGTGGGTAGAGGACCCATGTGAGCATCTTACCGCCATCGGTCGTAGGCATCCAGCGCTTTTCGCAAGTTAGGTCGCCTAGCTGGCTCATGATTGGCTTGTCCTCCGCAGTTAGTGCGGTAGCCTTGCCGTTCTTCAGGTTGACCATGAAGAGCTCTGTGGGGTAGGTCATCGCTTGGCGAGAGGCTACGCAGACGCCCTTGTCATTGATATCAAAGCCGGTGTAGTCGTACTGCCCATCGGTGATCTGCTTGATCTTACCATTAGACAGCTGATAGCTGTATAGATGGGTCAGCGCCTCGCGGCAGGTGATGAAGTAGATAGTCTTGCTGTCGGCACTCCAAGTGGGATTGGAGATGTTGTACTCAAAGTCGGCCGTGAGGGGACGGTACTGCTTCTTAGCCAAGTCGTAGAGATACATGACCTGTAGGTCAGACTCGTAGCCGTCGCGCTCCATGCCGATCCAGATGAGCGAGCGACCGTCGGGGCTGAAGACAGGGTTCGTGTCGTAGCCCATGATGCCCTCGCTAACGTTGGTCGTCTCGCCAGTCGACACATTATATAGGTAGATGTCGCTATTGGTCGAGAGGCTGTACTCCAGGCCTGTCTTCTTGCGGCAAGCGTAGGCGATGAGGTTGCCATCGGGACTAAAAGCTATATCCTCGATACCATTGTGTGGACGCATAGGAGCTTCATACGGCTCACCCTCGAGTAGATCCAGCCCCTTGGTAATGGGCTGTGCCGTAACCTTTGCGATAAAGGGGTGTGGCATCGTTGAGACCCATTCGTCCCAATGCTTGTACATCAGATCCTCGATGATGCGTGCGTCAGCTTTGTCTAGATCAGGATAAACGTCCGTGACAACGGGGCGAGCCTTGATGTCCTGCACGTAGAGCAGCGTCGTCTCATCGGGTGAGAAGCGGTAGTCGACGATGCCCCCGTCGATAGCGGTGAGCTGACGCTCTACACCATCACTGAGGGTGCGTGCGAAGAGCTGCATGCCCTGGTCGGTGCCACGCATGAAGTATATCTGCTTGCCGTCACGGCTCCAGCGTGGAGTGTACTCGCTACCAGCGGAGGGTGCGGTCAGCTCGGTACGTCCCGAACCATCGCTATTGATGAGGTAGATAGAGGTGCGGCTGTTGTTGTCCTGGATAGAGGGTTGGGACACGTTGTATACGACCTGCTTACCATTAGGCGCTAGAGCGTAGCTCCCTACACGAGGCATCGTGAGGAGCATCTCTGGAGTCATCTGCTTGGTCCCTTGCTGTGCAGTCATAGGCAGAGCTAATGTAGAGAAAATGAGAGCCACGAGGCTACGAAACAAGTTTCTTCTAGTCATGAGATAGAATGAGATAGAGTGAAAGAAAGGTCGTCTCGTGCGACCATAATTACTGAATGCTCTCCAAAGGTACGAAAAAAGCGGTTAGTGACTTGGGGGCTAGCCTCTGCGAATATCACGAGCTGGGTGTCTCTATAGCGGGGTGCTTGTACTCTTTGTACGGGTCTAAGCGGGGCAGGGCTGACGCATTATAATAGCCTTTTCAGAAGCGACACATTAGCGACAAGCAAGGAGTAGAGAGGTCGATGCGCTCATCGTATATATAAGGGTCAGTCATGAGGCGTAACTTGCACTGTAATGTTTTTTCCGTATATTTGCCTCTGTAAGGGTGTTTCTACCCCGCTAAATAAGCGTATTTGGTGGCTATGAGCAGGAGCATCTTTAGCAAGATTTGTAACCAACTAACAATCCAATAATCAACTAACAATGAAGAAAGTAATTCTATCACTCGTCACGCTGCTCGCAGCTACTACGCTTGCTACAGCTCAAATGCGCCCCACTATCAAGGTAGAGGCTGGTGCTAACTTCTCTAACCAGACGACTAAGGTCGACGACAAGTCAACCGATGGCAAGATGATGATCGGTTATCGCGCTGGTGTCGGTGCTGAGTTCGGCTTTGCTGATGGCTTCTACGTCAATCCTGGCGTATACTTCCTTAGCCGTGGTGCTAAGAGCGAGGCTATCGAGATGCTTGGTGCCAAGGCCGATGCTACGCTTTGGCTCCACAACGTCGAGATCCCTGTACACGTAGGATATCGCGCAGCTGTCGCTCCCGACATGTCTGTCTCTATCCAGGCTGGTCCTTGGTTCTCTTACGGATTCCTTGGTAAGAGAGTTTACAAGGCAACTGGTGAGGGTCTCGCTGCTGATGCTGCAAAGAAGGTTGTCGATAAGCTCAACGAGGGTGACAACAACCCATACAAGGACACGACTGTCGCTGGTGTAACTGTAAAGGCTCCTCTCAAGCCTTTCGACCTAGGTGTCGGTATGCAGGCTGCCTTCGAGTATCGTCAGTTTGGTGTTAACCTAGGCTTTGAGTATGGTCTACTCAACACCTCAAACATCGAGACTCCTAAGACGAAGGTCAACAACATGAACTTCTACGTAGGTCTGGGCTATCGCTTCTAATCATAGCGACCTAAATCGACTTCTTTAACGAAGCTTATGGGGCGACCTACTCAACTTGTGAGCGGGTCGCCCTTTTGTATCACATAATCCCTATTTACTATGAAGAAGGTAATTCTAGCACTCATCACACTGCTCGCAGCTACTACGCTCGCTACAGCTCAGATGCGTCCCACGATCAAGGTGGAGGCTGGTGCTAACTTCTCCAACATGACTGGCAAGGCGAATGGAGAAACGAATGATGGAGACATCCTCACCGGCTATCGTGTCGGTGCTGGTGTCGAGTTCGCCATCTCAGATGGCTTCTACATCAATCCTGGGCTCTACTTCCTCAGCCGTGGTGCTAAGGCTACGGTCGAGCTACCCAAGACGACTGACTACGCTATGAAGGTCGTCTCCTCTACATGGCTGCACAACGTAGAGATCCCTGTACATGTAGGATACCGCGTAGCTGTCGCTCCCAACATGGCGGTCTCTATCCAAGCTGGTCCTTGGTTCTCTTACGGATTCCTAGGAAAAGTCTCTCAGAAGACCACAGTAATTGGAGAAGGTAAGCTAGCTGATGCGGCTAGAGAGTATGCCAAGGCGTCTGATGAGGCGACCAACAATGGTGAAACCAGTCCATACAAGACAGATCCCAAGGTCCTTAAGCCCTTCGACCTAGGTGTCGGTATGCAGGCTGCCTTCGAGTATCGTCAGTTTGGTGTCAACCTAGGCTTCGAGTATGGCCTACTCAACACTTCCGGTTTTGATGCGGTGAAGGTCAACAATATGAACTTCTACGTAGGTCTAGGCTATCGCTTCTAATTAGAACGAGCTAAATCTCTACTAGCTCTCTGGGTAGAGCTAGGCAGTAAATACAAAAGCAGGCTCTCTGGTACGTTGACTAGAGAGCCTGCTGATCTATTTATCTCTGTGCATCCCGACAAGGCGGGCTACACGATGTCGCGTCTATTACAAGGCTTAGCGTCCTAGAGGACGACGCTCACGCTGACGTGTCGTAGCCTCCTCCTCGATACGCTTGATCGGGGGCTGATAGTCGGGGTAGTGCTCCTCCTTTTCGGCGGGCTTGATGTAGGCTAGCTCGTCGCCCTTGCGGACGGTCTGACCTTGACCTACACACACCTCGATGAGCTTGCCCGTGAAGTTCGTATTAACACGCTCTATCTGACCAAATGGAGTCTCGATGTAGCAGAAGGGTTGACCCGTGACATACTCCGTGCCTGTAGCTGGTGCCATCGAGCCTTCGGTCGGATCGACCTCCCAGAGGACGGTTCCAGTCGTTGGTGCAGGGATCATCTGCGTACCAGCACGCATAGCCTTCTTGATGTCGCTCTCGTCGAAGCCCTTCTTAGCTAGTGCATCAGCCTTAGCCTTAGCGAGAGAGTCCTCAAACTCACGACGCAGGTCGCCACTCTTGTAGCGTCTGTACTGCTCGGGGTGCATAGCTAACTCGAAGAGCTCCTCGTCGTCGGGACCGAACTCCCAGCCGTTTTCCTTCATCTCCTTGCGGAAGTCCTCCAGCGCATCGGGGTAGAACTGCTGTGGGTCGGCATCGGAAAACTCTAGGCCCTTCTCCTTAGCGAGAGCCACGAGCTCGGGATCGATCTTCCCGGGGATACGACCAGCCTTGCCGAGGATCATGTTCCACATGTTTTGATCTATGGCGAGCCAGCGACCCTTGCCCTGCGTCATGTTGTAGACGTTCATCAGAGCGATGTTCTTGACATACTGGCTGAAGGGGGTGACTAGTGGGGGATAACCGACACGTGGCCATACGTAAGCGACCTCATTAAAGAGCTTGACCAGTAGATCGTCGATCGATAGCTCTGGCTGGTCGTGATTACGCAGATACATATTGATACCTGAGTGGACGCCCTTGAGGTCGGCCATCATCGAACCCATCATACCGCCTGGCAGACCGCAACCGACTAGTAGCGAAGAGGTCTCCTTATTGGTCGATCCCATGAAGTAACCTAGGAAGTCATCGATAAAGCTCTGCGTCATAGTACGAGCGCGCATGTAGGCGTCCATATTGATCTCAGGTACATCAAAGCCCGCATCGTAGAGCATCTCACGGATGGTGATCACGTCTGGGTGGATCTTACCCCAAGAGATAGGCTCCATGGCAACGTCTATGATGTCGGCGCCGTTTTCGCACACCTCTAGCATAGAGGCTACAGAGAAGCCTGGACCTGAGTGTCCGTGATACTGAATGATCGTGTCGGGGTGCTTAGACTTGATCGACTTGACGAGCTGCCCGAGGAAGTGAGGACGGCCGATGCCGGCCATATCCTTGAGACAGATCTCGTCAGCACCAGCCTCGATGAGCTTGTCGGCTAGCGTAGAGTAATACTCGATCGTATGTATCGGTGAGTAGGTGATACAGAGTGTCGCCTGAGCGGTCATGCCCGCCTCCTTGGCATAGTGTATGGAGGGGATGATGTTGCGCGGATCGTTGAGACCGTCGAAGATACGTGTGATGTCTACCCCCTGCGCATGCTTGACACGATACATCATCTTGCGGACGTCAGCCGGTACGGGGTACATGCGTAGTCCGTTGAGACCACGATCTAGCATGTGCGTCTTAATGCCTGCCTCGTTGAGCGGCTTGGTGAAGGCGCGTACAGCGTCATTAGGGTTTTCGCCAGCGAGTAGTTTGACCTGCTCGAAGGCTCCACCATTCGTCTCGACACGAGCGAAGCAACCCATCTCGATGATGAGCGGTGCGATCGCTGCTAGTTGCTCAGCACGTGGCTGGAACTTGCCTGAGGATTGCCACATATCTCTGTATACGAGGCTAAACTGAATCTTTTTCTTTGTTGCCATATCTAGTGTATCTGTTGTTTTACCTACAAGGCTTGATGTGTCACCACCTGACCTCACCCACAAAGATACATATTTTACTCACATATAGGGACTGTCCTTACGCTTTTCTCAAGAGAGACATCTGAGGAGAGTGCCAGACAGAGGAGGACGAGCATCCCGATGAGGTACTCGGGGATGTAGCTCACGAGGTCTACATTGCAGAGGATGATCCAGAGCGAGATCACAACGATGAGGGCACTATGGTGCCGTTTACGAGCTATCCAGAGCATGGAGCCGAGGAGCGAGAGCCAGAGCAAGAGTCCGATGATACCACTCTGCACGAGCGTCTGCATATATTGATTATGAAAGTGGAAGAGATGTGGCTCTTCAGCAGTCCCGAAGGGTAGCGTCTGTAGTAGCGTGTAGGCGTAGTCTAGTCCACCACCGATCAGTATGGGTACCTCTTGGACTGCTTGATAACTAACCAGTAGCGCATCGTTGCGTACCGTGCCGTCGAAATAACCATGCATCAGGTAGGGCGAAGTGGTGTAGACGAGCGTCAGGAGGAGAGCTCCGGAGAGTATGACGTAAGTAGCCAGGCGACCCGTATGCTTGGCTCCTTCTATCCGCACTGTGATCTGATAAAGGAGCGCATACCCACCGACAGCGACAGCCATGAGCAGCAGGTAGCGTGCTTGCAGGGCATAACCGTAGAGGACGATGGCGAGTAGCACAGCGTAGGCGTGGAGGCGTAGCGAGTGCTCACGACTGCAGATACTCATCACGACGGGGATCAGCAGGTAAACGCCTAGATAGGTGTAGTGCGTGAAGGTAAAAGGCATCAGCATGTGGGAGCTATCGGTAACGAAGCCCGCCTCGTTGAGGTAGCCTTTGTTGAGTGTGAGCGTGATGAGCGGACTGGTGCCACAGCTGATCAGGACGCTGTAATAGAAGATGAGGAAGACGACCAAGTAGACCCATGCAATGCGCAGGACCGCTTGCCAAAAGCTCTGCGTAAGATACTTCGACGGACCACTATATATGAGGAAGTAAAGGGGGATCGCGAGTAGCCAGACTTCGCGGCTCCAATAGTCGAGCGCAATCTCTTTATTTGCAGACCAGCCAACGACAACGACTGCTGTATAGAGGATATAGAGTGCAGCTGTGAGAGCCAAGGGGAAGACAATGCGCTGGCGGAGTGAACGACAGAGGTTCGCTCGCTCCTCCCAGCGGTTGTCCACAATCATTCCAATGAGGAAAAGCGTCTGCAGTCCGAGGTAGCTATCGACCACCCCGAGCAATAGATTGGCATAGCCTAAGCCAAAGCAGAGGAGGGGGACGAAGTGATGCCGGTAGTCGAGCTTTGCTCCAGTAGTACGGGTCACCCCTTTTGCCTCAAGCCACGGCAGTAGTACCGCCCCCATGGAGAGGATCACAGCGACCGTCAGCAGTAGGGGCTGGTAGGTCAGTATGTCTCGAGCCAGTAGCGTCTCGGGCGTGCGATGAGGATAAGCTCCCGTGAGGGCAACGACGAGGGCGACAACAAGGGCTACCGCTACGACGATCAGCAGGAAGTAGCGAGAGGCAAAGCGTGCTAGGCGACTGGCGAGAGCGCGCTCTCTGGCGATGGCGGTATGTGAAGGCATCAGCGTACTATAATGATAAGTCGTCGCATCGTGGTGAGTAGACCATCTGCGGGAAGTCGTGTGGGTCAAAGCGCCAGCGCTTGTGGCTCCAGAGCCAGCGGTGGGGTGCTAGGCGAATGTTTTCCTCTAGCAGTGTCACATAGTCGTCGACGAGCTGATGCTGTAGCTTGTCGGTCGGGTGCTCACAGAGTAGCCTGAAGGTGCCGACCCATTGCTTAGCCTGGTCGTCATGACGTATCTCATAGAAGAGGATCGGTATCTGCAACTTGATGGCTAGATGACTCCACCCTGTGACAAAGGGGGTGGTGCGCCCGAAGAGCGACGTAGCATAGCGCACCTGCTCGTAGTCCGGCGATTGGTCGGCTAGTAGGCAGTAGATCTGCATACGCTCATCGGTCTGTTCGCTGCGATGACGCACCATCGTACGAGCCAGCTGCATCATCTCAATGCACTGGGCGTAATGCTGCTCTCGCATCTCATGGGTGAGCTGATCGGCGATAGGGTTGTGCAGTCGCTTGTAGATGACATGCAGCTGATAGCGACTCTGGTCTAGGTGTAGTGCCGAGGAGCCCATCAGCTCCCAGGGACCAATGTGCCCCAAGAGGACGAAGAGCTGTCTATGTCCCGCTTCGTAGAGCTGATCCAGTAGCTCCGTCTGCTCGAGACGAAAGAGCTGGCGCACCTGCTCGTCTGAGCCGTAAGCGTAGTGCGCCTCGTGAAGCATGAGCTCCGCAAGATGACGGTAGAAGCGTCTGCCGACCTCCTTTTGCTCAGCAGGCGAGAGGTGTGTGAGGGTGAGGCGAATGTTTTCCTCTACCACCTGACGGCGGTACTTAACGAGATGATAGAGCAGCCAGTCGAGGGTAGGGACTAGTACGCGATCAACGAAAGAGCGGGGCAAGCGTGCCAAGCCCCGCAATGTAGAGCGCATCAGCCGAAGCCGTAGTCGCTGCCATCGTGTGAGCTGGTTACTCTGCGCCATCGTCCATCAGATCGCTATAGTCCTGGTAGAGGAAGTCGTTGTAAGGATAGCGCTGTATGTGGATCTCCTTGACACGCTCGTAGAGGAGCCGTCGCAGCTCGTCCATACCCTCGCCTGTACGTGCCGAGATAAAGGTGCAGTCGTTGCCCATGCGCGCCATCCAGCTCTTCTCTAGCTCCTCGCGTGTGCGGTTGAGCTTGGTCGCGGGTGTCAGATCGTCAGGATCTTTGGGGATATGCTGGTAAGCATCGATCTTGTTGAAGACGAGTATCTGCGGTTTGTCACCCAGAGCATCGATCTCTCGGAGTGTCTCGGTGACTACCGCTATCTGATCTTCGAACTCCGGGTGGGAGATGTCCACAACGTGCAGGATGAGGTCTGACTCGCGTACCTCGTCGAGGGTACTCTTGAACGACTCTACCAGCTGTGTCGGGAGCTTGCGTATGAAGCCCACCGTGTCGGCTAGGAGGAAGGGGAGGTTGCCCAAAACGACCTTGCGAACGGTCGTGTCGAGCGTCGCAAAGAGCTTGTTTTCGGCAAAAATGTCGCTCTTAGCGAGGACATTCATCAGCGTAGACTTACCCACATTGGTATAGCCGACGAGGGCGACACGCACCATCTTGCCACGGTTCTGTCGCTGTACGCTCTTCTGCTTGTCGATCTTCTTGAGCTGCTCCTTGAGCTGTGAGATCTTGCGCAGGATGATCCGTCGGTCGGTCTCTAGCTGCGTCTCACCTGGGCCACGTAGCCCGATGTTACCACCACGCTGTCGCTCGAGGTGCGTCCATAGTCGGGTCAGACGTGGTAGCATGTACTGGTACTGCGCCATCTCTACCTGCGTCTTGGCGTGTGCCGTCTGTGCTCGCGTGGCAAAGATGTCGAGGATGAGCGAGGTGCGGTCGAGGATGCGTATGCCTAGCTGACGCTCTATGTTGCGTAGCTGATTGGGTGCTAGCTCATCGTCAAAGATGGCCAGCCCCACCTCGTGGGCAGAGACATACTCGGCGATCTCGTCGAGCTTGCCTTTGCCCACAAAGGTGGCGGGATTTGGCGTGTCAAGACGCTGTAAGAAGCGCGCCACAGGCTCTGCACCCGCAGTCTCTGAGAGAAAGGCCAGCTCATCAAGATACTCCTCCGCCTGCGTCTCCGACACGTCGGGAGTGATGAGCCCCACGAGGATCGTGCGCTCACTCGATTGAGAAGTCTTGATAAACTCTTTCATACAGAGGACTAATAGATCGCGTACGACTTCTCACGCATCGCCTGATCATCGGCAAAAAGATGTACCCAGGGGATCTTTGCCGCAAGGAAGTTGGCGGGATAAGCCTTCGCCTCGGGGAGCAGATTGATAATGTGTCCCACAGCGTGGCGCACGTCCTGTCCCAGTGCGAGGAAGACCAGTCGCTTAGACTCTTCGAGCGCCTCAAGCGTCACGGTAACCAGCTGACGCTGCTCACCCTGCTCGGAGGTCATCTCGTTGGGCGCAAAGACGTCGTCTGAGATATACAGCTCCACCTGGTCGGGATAGACCCCAGCGAGATGACCATCTACGCCCATCTCGAGGAGGGCTAGGTCAAACTGTGGACGCCCCCCTAGGTGGCTCACACGCTCTGCTACATGCTGCTGCAGAGCTGTCGCAGCCTGTGCGGGCTCTTGTGCAGCCTCCTCCACAGCGTGGATATGCTCCGCAGGGATCTGTAGCGGATCAAAGAGCAGCCGCTGCAGTAGCGTGCGATGCGCTAGATCAGCTCCGCCCAGCTGCTCGTGAAGGAGGTAGAAGTGTACCCGCTGCCAGTCGATACGGCTGCGCCAAGGCTCTGAGGTGAGTGCCTTTGCCAAGACCTCCGCATGCTCCTCTAGTGAGAGGGCTAGATGAAAGTCGCCTTCGGTCGCCTCAACGGCCTCAGCGATAAACTGTGCGAGCTGCGTCGTGACTAGCTCAGGGGTACTGTATTGATGATAGTTCATAGGATATATGCTAGGTTAGTAGTGATAAGATAAAGTGTTGTGACCATCATCCTTAGTAGGCAGTTACTCCTCCCAGATGATGTCATCTATGAGGTCGTGATCCTCCTCCACCTTTAGCTTAGGTAGCGGGTTGTCTGGATCATCGTCCTCTTGTGTCGTGCGGTCGTTGAGCGGTTGGCGCAGGATCTCGTTCGGGTCATGCAGTGAGGGAGCGTTGATCTCTCGCCATATCAGATCCTTCAGCTCAGTCAGTCCTCGCTGTGCCACGGCAGAGATAAAGATCGTCGGTACATCCTCGGGTAGCGTCTCCGAGACGAGGTCGATAAGCTCGCTGTCTGCCATGTCTATCTTGGTGATCGCTAGGATGTGTCGCTTGTCGATCAGTCCTGGATTGTACTCCTCCAGCTCACGACATAGCATCCGATACTCGGCAATGATGTCGGGACTGTCGATAGGCACCATAAAGAGCAGGATCGAGTTGCGCTCGATGTGTCTGAGGAAGCGAAGCCCTAGTCCCTTACCCTCGGCGGCACCCTCGATGATGCCGGGGATGTCCGCCATGACGAAAGAGCGGTTGTCACGATAGGAGACCATCCCTAGGTTCGGTTGTAGCGTGGTGAAGGGGTAGTCCGCAATTTTAGGCTTCGCGGCTGAGAGTGCTGCTAGGAGCGTTGACTTACCCGCATTGGGTAGCCCGACCAGCCCCACGTCGGCCAGCGTCTTGAGCTGCAATACCACGAGACGCTCCTGACTTGGTTCGCCAGGCTGTGCGTAGCGGGGTGCTTGATTTGTCGAGGTCTTGAAGAAGTTATTACCCTTGCCTCCACGACCGCCTGGGAGGAGGAGGTGCCGCTCACCATGCTGCGACACATCTAGTATAAACTCTCCCGTCGTGGCGTCATGCACGCTCGTCCCGCAAGGCACCTCGATCACAATATCAGGCGCATCAGCACCCGTCTGTAGCTTAGCACCGCCCGCCTCGCCACTCTCGGCGATGATATGACGATTGTAGCGCAGGTGTAGGAGCGTCCAGTAGTTTTGGTTGGCCTCTATATAAATGCTACCGCCACGACCACCGTCACCTCCGTCGGGACCACCCTTTGGGATGTACTTCTCACGACGAAAGTGTGCCGATCCTCTACCGCCCTTGCCCGAGCGAAGATAGATCTTGACGTAGTCTACAAAGTTGCTCTCACCTGCCATTGATTTACTTGTTGTGCTGTAAGCTCTTGTCTATCGATACGAAGATAGCCTCCGTGATCTCCTCTATGGAGCCGGCGCCAGGCACCTCGTAGTGTACCCCCTTGCGGTGGTAGTAGTCCACGATCGGGAGTGTGCGCTCACTGTAGACGCGTATGCGGTCAGCGATCACCTCAGGCGTATCGTCGGCACGTCCCTCGATCTTAGCACGATTGAGTAGGCGTGTCCGTAGCTCCTCTTCGGGGACCTTGAGCTCGATCAAGCAATCCACGCTCGTCTGATCTTTCTCTAGGAGCGCATCGAGTGCCTCCGCTTGAGCTACCGTACGGGGGAAGCCATCGAAGATAACACCCTCGATACCCTTGGGTAGGTGGTGCAGCTCATTGGCTATAAGGTCGATAATCGTATCGTCATCTACTAGATGCCCCTGGGAAATGATACTCTGTACGCGCTTGCCTAGAGGAGACTGGCGAGCTATCTCCTGTCGGAGTAGGTCGCCCGTAGAGATATGCTCTAGGTGGTAATGCTGCTCGATGAATTGGCTCTGTGTACCCTTGCCAGCACCTGGTGCGCCGAAGATTATTACGTGGATCATTGCTTTTTAGATAGAAGTTGGTTTAGATGGTCTCTGTGGACCGTATGATTATTCCTGTATGATTACTCTTTAAGTATGTAGATATCATCGAGCATACGCCCCTGCTCATTGTAGTCGAGGCCGTGCCCAACGATGAAACTGTTGTGGATCTCCATCCCCACATAGTCGGCATGGATAGGACACTGGAGCGCCTCGGGCTTGAGTAGCATAGTGGCTATGCGTACCTCAGCTGCACCGTCGGCAAGAAACTTCTCCTTGAGCTTCATCATCGTAAAGCCCGTGTCGATCAGATCCTCTATGATGATGACCATACGACCCGCTAGAGGTGCCGTCACGGGCATCACCTCCTTAAGCTGGTAAGTGCTCCCCATGCCAGAGTAGCTCGAGTAGCGTGCGAAGGCCACCTCCGCAGTGGTATTGATCGCCTGCAGTAGCTCTGCGGCAAACATGAAGGAGCCGTTCATAATGCAGACGAAGAGTGGATCACGTCCCTCCGTGTCTTGGCGTATCTGCTCCGCTAGTCGCCGTGAGGCTGCACGCAGCTGCTCTCCCTTGATGTATGGTACAAAGGTCTTGTCGTGTACTATAATCTCCTGATCAGTCATAGTGAAAATAACAAGCTAGCGGTCTCTCATAGCGGAGGCCGCTTCTTTTTTATTGTAGTGAGTAGCACAAAGGTACAAAAATAGGAGATGCACCAACCTCCCCCCTTCGAGAGGCTGTAGACTCAACTATCAAATGCATCAATTCTAGCGAGAGAAATTCGACGTTGGTTCGTTACAACAATTTACAGCCGACTACATTTCGATACGGTATAGTGTCGGAGAAAACTGATTTCCACGTGGATATTTCGAAATGCCCACGTGGAAAAGAAAAAATTCCTCGGAGGAATGAAATGAAACTTCGGAGGAATGAAATGAAACTTCGGAAGAAATGAATCACGCCCACGTGGAAAATGTCGTTCCCTGAAAATGGTTGACTTATTTTTTTGCTGAAACGGATGTCGGTTGACCTCGTTTTCGTCGTCAAACTAGAATGAGTTGTCTCGACTTTTCAAAGATACTGATTTTAGTTGACTCTGGTAGTTTGGGGTAGTTTTTCGTGGTATACCCCGGGCTTGTTTTTTTTTTCTTATTCAAATCGGATAAACACCCCGTCGGTAATGCAACTGACTAAGCCAAATGCCTGTAGCAGAGCGGAGGGCGTTTGGTGTGTCAGGTGCATTGCCGCTCTTTGTGTTCCGATTGAAAATGAAAAATCCAGTCTCTTCTCTCTTTGCTGAAATAAGTTCTATTTAGTTGGTTACTAGCTCCTTTGACTCTTTGTCTTTTCGAGCTTTCTGAATTGCGTCTTCACGATAGCTGCGCCATCGTTTCTTCAGGGGACCCGTACATTCCCTAGCTTCTTGTGGGGTCATATAGTCGATGCTCATATGGGGGCGAATGGTGTTGTAAGTCTCTATAGCTTTGCTGATTGCGCGATTTGCCTCATCAATGTTACGGAACACTTTGCCCTTTAAGAATTCATTCTTAATGGTGCTGTTCACCCGCTCTGACTGGGAGTTCTCTTTGGGGTCTCCTGACTCCGTCATGCTGATTTGTATTCCTCTTTTATTGAGCATCTTAGTGTACTGCCGACTGGCATATTGAGTGCCTCTGTCGGAGTGGTGGATGAGATCGGAAGCGTCCTTTTTGGGGGATCCGCTTGAGGGCTTGCTTTAGTGCCTCGCAGGGATATTCTGAGGCGAGACTGTCCCCTAGACTATAGCCCACAATCTCCTTCGTATAGTTATCCAAAATCAGGGATAAGAAGCAGAACTCAACCCTGTTGTCCCCTCGCTCCAAGGGGATGTAGGTGATGTCGCTGCTCCACACCTGATTTGGACCATCGGGGATAAGGTCCCGAACGAGGTTGGGGTAGGTGGGCTGGTCGTGGTTGGAGTCCGTGGTGCGGGGAGCTTTGTAGCGCCTCGGTATGCGGACGTAGAGCTTGTGCTTGCGTATGTAGCTCACAAACTTATCTCTGCCAACGGGATAGCGGGCTCCCCACTCCCTGCAATACTGCATCCAAAGCGATACGCCTCCAATACCTGGATTGCTTTTACGTGCTTCCACAATATAGCTTATCACTATAAACTCAAGCTCAGATTCTCTCAAGGGCGTGTCGGACTTGAGGTACTTGTAATAGGCTTGTGGACTCTTGTTCAGTGCCTTGCAGACCTGCTTGATTGGATGTTCATATTGATCTTTCACGGCTGTCACAACTAGTGGCCATTTTTTTTTTGCTCATTGATGCTGTACACCTCCAAGCAGGTCTTGAAGACATCTCGCTCTAAGCAGGCTTGGTCAAGAGCTTTTTCGAGCTCCATGATACGTGCTTTCAGAGCGACATAGTCGTCCTTGCTGAGTTCCTCAGAGGGGGTGCATCGTGGGGGTATTCTCTTTTTGTTCATAGCTTTAGCCACTTCAGGGTTTTCTTGCTCAAAGATACGAATCCAATTGCGAATCGTACATGATGTTACCTGATACTGGCTCGCTAGAATCTTGATTGAATAGCCATTTACGTAGTAGCGCTTGAGTGCCTCAAGCCGTTCGGCCGTTGTGGCATGTCCCTTGGTTGGGCGATTTGTTGATCCCTTCGTGGGCTTCGACTTCGTGTCTTTTGTCTGTTTCATTGTACTCATAGTTATATTACTTACGAGTCAACTTTTTTCAGGGTAAGACAAAATAAAAAATATCCACGTGGAGATTTGAGATTCCCCACGTGGATATTGTCCTCTTCCTGAAAAAAGTACACAGTTGGGAAGGTATTACTGAGATGGTACTCGGGTCATTTTTGTTAGTCCTGTGAGTGTACTCATTTGTTAGTTTTGCTCTTGCTGGGGTACACGACTTGTGGTCGTTTTTACTGCGGAGGTACACAAAGATAGGTCTTTGTGTGGAGTTAAGCGGCATGAGCTCGGAGATTTGAGGCTCGGAGCTTTTGGTGAATTGTTCTTAGATGTCTGTTTCTTAGAGGGTTGTGTGGTTATAGGGTTGGGGTAATCTGGTATGAGCATCTGCATCGGAGTCTTCTTGTTGATGGCTCGATGAGGACGCGCTGTGTTATAGAGAGCAATCGTTTGCGAGAGGATCTCTCGAACTTGATCTATGGGCTTATCCTCGAAGTTGTAGAGCCAGTCGTTCTTGATGATCCCGTTAAGTCGCTCTGCCATAGCGTTGTGGAGAGGGTTGCCTGTCTGGGTGACACTGGTTACGATGCCTAGGCTGGCCTCGTAGTCGGTCATCTGCTTGGAGACATATTGACAGCCTCGGTCGCTATGGAAGATGAGCCCTTTGAGGTCAAAGCCATGCTTCTGGTAGAAGTCAACGGTCTGTCTTAGTGCGTTGTAGGGGCCCTCTGTGGAGAGCGTGGGCTGCAGGTCAAAGCCGGTGATGATGCGGCTATAAGCGTCCATCGTCAGGGAGAGATATGCGAAGCCCCCTAAACATTTGACGTAGGTTATGTCTGAGACGGTGAGCCGGCAATGGTCAGTGGCAATGTATTTAGGGGTGGTGTTCAGGTGATCTTGGAAGCCGTGATTGACCACGCCTTTGGTCGTCTGGGGTGGACGCTTGCGCTTGCGACTTCTCAGCAGCATATCGTTGGCTCCTAAGACTTTGTACAGCCAGTCGCGACCTACTTGGAAGGTTCCTTCGAAGTATTCGTTGGCACACTGCTGAAGGGTGTCTACGCCTGCCCTGTGGAGCTTACTTCGCACATACTGGCAATAGTGTAGGACGGAGGCTACTTTGACATCTTCGTCTTGCTCGGTGAAGGTGTGCTTGTAGTAGCCTTTGCGGCTGACTTCTAGTAGCTGACAAAGGTAGGTTATGGAGAGCTTTTGATCTCTCACTTTGGCGTGTTCAAGCTGTCTCACGGCTGCAAATCGGTCTTTTTTTTTAGATCAATGTGGTAGCGATTCAAGACCACTTCGAGTAGTGTCTTGTTGACTAATGCCTTGCTCTCAGCCTGGAAGAGGGCTGCTTTGAGGCGAGCGTTTTCGCGCTTGAGTTCTGCGTACTCTGGATCTACGTCTTTGTTCTTGTTTGTCTTGCTCATAGTGCTACTGCTGCTTTGGTTGGGTAACTCTACTCCAAAGGTACGCAACCAATTTCGAATGGTGCGTGTGGTAATGCCGTAGCGCTGGCTGGTCGTGGCGATGCTCTCGCCAGTGGCTAGGAGGTCATCAATGACTCTCCACTTGAAATCTAGGGGATATCCCTTTCGTCCTCGGTTACTTTTTTCTTCTTTCATAGTTGTTGGGGTTGGCTTCCCAACTGTGTACTATTTCAGGAGAGGACATATTCGAGAAAGGAGAGAATCGGACGAATTTCCCCGTAAAGATATGTAAAGCGACAAGAGACGAAAATCTCAGAAATCTAGGGCTGACGAAGTTCGAATGCGACGACTAGCGACCCGAGCGGATCGGTGCGCTGCCCCAGCAGAGCTGACGCTGAGGATCGTAGATGGTGGCAAACTGCCCAGCGGCGATACCCTGTATCGGCACGCTGCTGACCAGCTGATAGCCCCCCGAGGGGAGTCGCTCGAGGCGACCCGCGGTGAAGTCGGGCGTGTGACGAATCTTGAAGGTGACCTCCAGCGGACGATCTGATGGGGTCTCCGTCCAGAGCCACGGATCGACCGTGAGCCAGTGCATATCTTCGGTCTCGATGATCGTGCCGTACTGCGTCTTGGGGTCGTAGCCTCGTGAGGCGTAGAGGACGTTGTGATCCACATCTTTCGCCACGACATACCACGGACCGCCTGAGAGCCCCAGCCCTTTGCGCTGCCCGATGGTGTGAAACCAGTAGCCACGATGCTCACCGATCTTCTCGCCGGTCTCATGGTCTATGATGTCGCCCGTCTGAGTGCCTAAGTAGCGCTCGATGAAGTCGTTGTAGTTGATCTGTCCTAGGAAGCAGATGCCTTGGCTGTCCTTGCGCTGTGCATTGACAAGATGCGCCTCGAGGGCAATGCGACGCACTTCCTCTTTGGGCAAATGACCGATAGGGAAGAGAAGACGCTCCATCTGTCGAAAGCCGATCTGCGCCAAGAAGTCGGTCTGATCCTTCACCGGGTCGGGAGAGGTGCCGAGGAAGGTCAAGCCCTCTGCCGTCTTTCGTATCGTAGCGTAGTGGCCCGTGGCAATGTAGTCGTACTCGGCACCACAACGCTCTTCAAAAGCTCCGAACTTGATCAACTTATTGCACATCACATCGGGATTGGGCGTGAGCCCCCGCTTGACAGCATCCATCGTATAGGAGACCACACGATCCCAATAGACTTGGTGCAGGTCGATGATCTCTAGGTGCAGGTCGTAGCGACGAGCCAAGAGCGTCACCAGCTCGATGTCTTCCTCAGCAGGACAGTCGAGGTAGCCGCCATCCTCGTCCTGCATGCCGATACGTATATAGTAAAGATCTGGGCGAAAGCCCGCCTCGACGAGCAGATGCATCGCCACGCTACTATCCACGCCTCCCGAGGCGAGCAGAGCGATGCGATTATCCCGTGGCAGTGCTGTGTAGAGAGTGGTCTCCATACACCTCAAGAGTCAAGCTCTCAAAGCGAACTACATACGCTCGGGCAACTCGATGCCGAGGAGCCCCATAGCACTATGGATCGTCTCGGCAACGGTCTTGCTGAGCTGCAGACGCATGCTACGTAGCGCTTCGTCCTCCTCACGCAGCACAGAGCACTCGTGGTAGAACTGGTTATACCCCTTGACCAAGTCGTAGGTATAGTTGGCAATGCGGGCTGGCGAATAGCTCTCGGCTGCCTCCTGGACGACTGTCGGATAGTCGAGTAGCTGCTGGACGAGTGCCGTCTCGTACGATGAGAGTGCTAACGCGCCACCCTCGGGGAGCTGGTGCTTGTAGCCCATCTCGTCAGCCTTCTGCAGGAGCGAGCAGATGCGTGCGTAGGTGTACTGAATGAAAGGACCCGTGTTGCCGTTGAAGTCGATAGACTCCTCGGGGTTGAACATCATATTCTTCCTTGGGTCCACCTTGAGGATAAAGTACTTGAGCGCGCCTAGACCGACCATCTCGGCGGTGCGTAGTTCTCCGGCTGTCGGCTCGGTAGCTAGCTCTGCACCCTTAGCTTGCTGGGCTGTCCGTGCCACCTCTAGGGCGGTGTCGCGCATAGCGTCCATCAGATCGTCCGCATCGACCACCGTACCCTCGCGACTCTTCATCTTGCCATTAGGTAGCTCGACCATACCGTAGCTAAAGTGCGTCAAGCTCTTGCCCCACTTATATCCCAAGCGGTCTAAGAGTAGCGATAGCACCTGAAAGTGGTACTCCTGCTCGTTGCCCACGACGTAAACCATCTGGTCTATCGGGAAGTCTTGATAGCGGAGCTTGGCGGTGCCGATGTCTTGGGTGATGTAGACCGAGGTGCCGTCACTGCGTAGGAGGATCTTCTTGTCTAGTCCCTCCGCCTCAAAGTTGGCCCATACGGAGCCATCCTCATGCTGCTCGAAGAGCCCTTCCTTCAGACCGCGCAAGACCTCTTCGCGGCCTACGAGGTAAGTGTCGCTCTCGTAGTAGATCTTGTCAAAGGAGACACCCATACGCTTGTAAGTCTCGTCAAAGCCTTTGTAGACCCACTCATTCATCTTGCGCCATAGCGCACGCACCTCAGGGTCGCCCTGCTCCCACTGACGGAGCATCTGTCGCGCATCAGCCATGAGCTGCGACTTAGCCTCTACCTCCTCGTCGCTCCAGTCAGGATGCGCAGCACGTATCTGCGCTAGCTCGGCACGATACTCCTTGTCAAAGCGCACGTAGTAGTCCCCGATGAGGTGGTCGCCCTTTTTGCCTGAAGACTCAGGCGTCTCGCCATTGCCCCAGCGTAGCCATGCCAACATGGACTTGCAGATATGCACGCCGCGGTCGTTGACGATGTTTGTCTTGACCACACGATGACCGCTCGCCTCCAGGATCTGAGCGAGACTGTAGCCGAGTAGGTTGTTGCGCACGTGCCCCAGGTGGAGTGGCTTGTTGGTGTTTGGTGAGGAGTACTCGATCATCACGAGTGGCGACTGCTCTGTCGGCGTGATGTGACCATAGTGTGGAGTCTCGGCAATCTCTCGTAGGGCTGAAAGCCACGCCGTGTCGGTCAGTGTGAGATTGAGAAAGCCCTTGACCACACCATAGGACGCTATGAGGTCTGTCTGCTCCTGGAGCTTGGCACCGATCGTCTCGGCAGTCTCTTGGGGAGACTTGTGCGAAGCTTTGAGGTAGGGGAAGACGACGAGCGTCACATGCCCCTCAAACTCAGGGCGCGTGGCGGTCAGCGTGATCTCATCAGCGGTCGTGTTGAGACCGTAAAGGGTATGTAGTGTCGAGGCGATTGCCTCGCTAAGCTGTCTGTAAAGGCTCATAGTATATCGTATAAGGTGTTAGAGTACTTTCATGCGCCAGGTGACCCCCACGTTGATCTGCGTGCGCTGATCATGCAGCACGGCCTGCGGGTTCGTGTTGGTGCCAAAGGCGTAGTTAGCATGTGCATGCAGACGCACCTCGGGGATGGGTGAGTACTCGACACCGCCACCGAGACAAGCTATCTGCGTGCCATCGGTGACCCCGTAGTCTGCGTGAAAGCCACTCGTATTCTGATCGTAGCTTCCCTTGAGGTAGAGCTTCGTCTGGTTCGTCGGGTGGAAAGCTAGCTGACCGTAGATAGAGTAGTCGGCAAAGAGCTTCTTGCCATCCCCGTCTAGTGGCGCACGGTGCATCAAGTCTAGATCGATGAATGTGCGACGGGTCAGCTGAAATCGGTTGCCCAGCGAGACATAGTTCATAAAGCGTCCAGGCGCATACTCCATAAAGTTGACACTCCACATCGGTACAAACCAGTCGTGGTGCGCCGTCCAGATGAGGTTGTAGGCATACATGTCGGCTGGCTGTCCGCTCCTCGCCTCGTAGTCTTTGCGATAAGGACTCTGGATCACCTGCGCATGGAGGTTGTCCTGCCCATTGGGCAATGTGTAGCTCACGGTAGCGCCCCACTGATAGGCGGGCATGTGATAGCAAAACTCTCCCAGCTGGAAGACATCTATCGGTGCTGGCTCAAACTCCCACCCACCGACGAAGACGATCCACTTGCCGAGTTTGACACTGAGCTGCTCGATCGGGTTGTACTGTAGGTAGAGGAAGTCGATAGACTCGAAGAAGGTGCGGTCCAGATTGATCGAGCTAAGCCGCTGTCGGTAGAGGTAGCTAAACTTTGGCGAGAGCGTGCCACTGAGTATGACGTTGGCGATATTGCCCTTAAAGCCTGAACCCGCTTTGTCCGCTTGGCTGCCTAGATAAATGCGCTGATAGTCCCCGCGCGCCTCTAGCGAGAGCGATACCTTCTTGTCATGCGGTGCCTCTAGCTCAGCATCGGGTGTAGGCTCCTGCGCCATCAGCGAGCCGAGCGAGAGTGATAGTAGGAGTATGATAGCCGCAAGCGACTTCGTAAGAGGTGACATAGTTCTAGCTGAATCGGTTAATACTAAAAGGTGCTCTCATCAGGCGTATCCGTCTCGACTGGAAGCTCCTCAAGCTGGCTCTTCTTACGCCATAGTCCGTACACCTCGCTGACTGGGTCTGAGGTGATAAAGGGATCCATACGCTCGGCACGCAGATGATCTAGTAGCTTGCCAAACTCATCTCTCGTCAAGATGCACTCCAGCTGCTTGTGCTCCTCGCCCGAGTAGCCACCCGTCACGGGGTGGATCGTCACGCCACGATTGAGCGTGTGGATCACATAGTCACGGATATGCTCCCAATCCTTGGAGATGACGTAAACACGTGTCCGCGAGCTCATGCGGGTCATAAAGTAGTCGAGGATCAAGCCATTGAGCCAAGTACCCACCAGACCCATGATCACCAAGCCCGTAGGACTGGTCAGGAAGGCGGAGCAGCAGATCAGACCTCCAGCGATCGTTACCGACACACCTAGTGGCACATGGAGGAACTTATTGAAGATCTTGGCCAAGATATCTAGTCCTCCCGTAGAAGCGTTGATGCTAAAGAGGATCGCCTGCGCCGCACTCATCACCAAGATGAAGCAGACCAAGTCAAACCCTGGATTAGCCACCATCTGGCCATGCACCTCCTGAGCAAACATCGACCCACTGACAGGATCGATCCACCCCATCAAGTCGACAAACGGCCCTAAGATCAGTGCCGTGTAGCAAGTCTTAGCACCAAACTCGTTGCCGATCAGGATGAAGGAGAGCAGTAGCAAGATCGCATTGATGAGAAACATATAGGACCCCAGCGACATCACTGGTAGCAGTCGCTCCAGTACGATGCCTAGTCCCGTCACCGAGCCGACGATCAGACCACTAGGTGCGAGGAAGTAGTGTACCGCCATGGCACCGATAAACATGGCAACGGTCATCAAGACCAGTTCGTACCAAAACTTACGACTAGTGAGTAGGTCAGCGGCCTGAGCAGGCAGAGCTGCTAGGCGGGCACGAAGTTCATCCTTCCTGGGGAGCTTGTATTTCATTAGAAGCGTATTACTGTAGTGAGAGGTCCATCGCGAGGCTACTACGCTCTAGGCGACGCTCTCCGATAGGTATCTGAGTGCAAAGATACAAAATAGCACATACCCACCAGCTAAATCGGACTTCTTCAGAGCTGATAGAGGGTGCTAGCTAGGCTAATGATTGATCTTCGCGTGGATGTCGACCTAGGTGCCGCAAACCGTTACTCGTCTCCTCGGGGGCGAGTTGCGACATGGACGGACTACTTGAGCTTGAAGTAGCAGATGATCGGCTTGTGGTCGGAGATCTCTGCCGTGCGGTCTACGTAAGCGGCTCGTGCCTCGATCTGGTCGCTGTAGAGCATGTGATCGATCCGTACGCCGATGAGCGACTTAAAGTAGTAGCTGTAGTTGGTCCCTCGCCCTGTCGTGGCGATCGCATCGTGCAGTCCCGTCGAGAGGCGATGATGCGTGTAGGAGATCGGCGTGTCGTTAAAGTCGCCACAGATCAGCACGTAGGGTGACTCCTGATAGTTGACATCCTGATAGATCTGCTCGACCTGCTTAGCACGACGCTTGAAGGCTGGTGAGAAGCGTACGCCGAGGGCTTGGGTGAAGCCTTTGGGGTTGACTTCCTGCGCTAGCTGGAAGTAGTGTGCCTGCTCTTCTTTTGTAAAGCCAAAGGACTCTAGGTGTAGGTTGTACAGTACGAGCTTTTTCTCCCCAACAAGGATCGTGAAAACGGCCCCCCCGTTGAAGTCGGAGTGCAGATCTATGGGGCGTGTCGATAGGATGGGATACTTGGAGAGTACGATGAGGCGGCTGCCGTGATCCTTGACCGCATAGGCTGAGCTGTAGTAGGGGTACGCCTTGAGGATGCGCTGCAATCTCCGCTCAGACATGTACTTCGACTTGTTTGAGCTGAGCCATGCCTCTTGCAGGCAGATGATGTCGGCATCGCTCTCGGCGAGATACTCCGTGGTGGGGTGGTAGTCGTGTGGGCCTAGCTTGGCAAACTGGAAGGCGTTGGCGTTGAGACTCACCACTTTGATCCAGTTCTCCCGATCGATCGGAGGCGTCTGGCGTAGTCGTAGAGGGGCGTACAGCAGGAGCGTGGGGAGGGAGATGAGGAGCATCACCGTATTGATCGCGGCGCGACTCCAAGCGCGGATGATAAACCAATAGATCGCCTGCAGTACGACCAGCGCAAAGAGCAGAGGAAAAAGCAATCCCAGATAAGCCGAGAGGATAATGGTCGTCGGCGAAATGTAGCGACTCAGCAAGGCGCCCGCGAAGAGCAGCAAGAGGAGCAAATTACCAAAGGAGACGAAGGTGTGCCAGAAGCCACGGATCATACCCCAGAGGGTACGTCTCTTGGCGGGCTGCTGGCTCTCCTGGCTCTTTGGGCTAGGAGCTACTGGAGGTTTCGTGGTGCTATCCATAGGTTGAGATTGCATGATTAGTTCTGGTCTGACTGGTCAAGCCACTGATTGTTGTGCTCGATGAGCTGCTCACGCTCTTCGTCAGATAGGCTCTGGTAGCCAGACTGCTGCACCTTGTCTAGAAGCTGGCGGTAACGAGCTGCCTGAGCATCTTGTAGGGTCTCTTGCTGCCGTGCAGTGCGCTGTCGCCGACGCTGGTATAGCCCTAAGCCACAGCCCCACAGGATGCCAGCGAGGTGAGCGATCAGCCCGCCTACGTTGTACCCGCCATAGGCGAGGAGTAGGAGGAGGAAGACGAAGAGCCCTACTTGCCACACACGGAGCGATCCGATCAAGGGTAAGGGCATCTCTTCGCGAGGAGCTGAGCCGATCATATAGCCTACGAGTGCTATGACCGATGCGGAGGCACCCACGAGCGGTAGCCCCAGTAGGAGCACCCCACTGCTACGTAGCAATGTGGTGAAAAGCACGAAGGCGCCTCCACCTACGATAGCTCCCCCGAGATAGCTCCAGACGAACTGCCGCCATCCGCTGAGGCGCAGCAGCATCTCGCCAAAGAGCCACAGCAAGAGCAGATTGAGCAGGAGGTGCAGACCACTATTGTGCAGGAGCGTGTAGGTGACGATCGTCCAGGGGCGACGCCACAGAGCATCAGGCGAGCAGGAGAGGTAGAGCTGATCCACGACACTGCGCGTCCACTGCGTGGGTAGCGGTGCAGGTAGCTGACGAACGATAAAGTCCGCCAGCCAGAAGGCTACCAGCAGGAGCGTGATGCCCCACAGAACTTGCCGATTAGGATCTATACGACTCGCCAAACGCATTGTACAGCTTGCCTTGCTTGCGCCACAACAGTATGAGTAGCAGACCACCTAGCATGCCCCCCAGATGGGCAAAGTGTGCCACGTCGCTCTGTAGATTTGCCACGCCGAGAAGGAGCTCGATCACTCCGTAGCCGATGACAAAGTACTTAGCTCTGATTGGTATGGGGATGAAGAAGAGATAGATCGCTGCATTGGGGTAGAGCCAGCCGAAGGCGAGGAGGAGCCCAAAGACAGCTCCCGAAGCACCTATCGTCAGGAGCTGATTGATAAAGAACCTCGTAGCCATGCGGGTGCCATCGGGGAAGGCGATCACCTCATAGCCCGCCACCTCTCGAACGGTCGTCAAGCCCCAGACGAGCTCCTGCGAGAGCGCTGCGGTCAGTCCGCAGACCAGGTAGAAGAGCAGGTACCGCTTAGCACCCCAAGTGCGCTCGATGGTCGTGCCAAACATAAAGAGCGCAAACATATTGAAGAAGAGGTGCGTGAAGCTCCCGTGAAGGAACATATAGGTCAGTGGCTGCCAGATGTGAAAGTCCTGAGCCGTCACATAGTGCAGCCCGAGGAGTCCCGTCAGATCAATGCCCACTCGGGGCAGTACTTGCTGAGCAATGTAGCAGATTGTGTTGATGATGAGTAGGTTGAGTGTCACGGGCGGAATCTGTATCCGAGGTGATGTATCGAATGAGTGCATAGGCGTTGTGTTCTGATCGTTGTGTAGGGAGTTAGTACCAGCTACTGCCACCATAGGTAGGCAGGCTGTGCTGCTCCCACTTGAGGTCACGGAGTAGAGAGGCATTGACACCGATCACGACGTTGTACGACTTGTAGGCACCGAGCGGGATGACACTCGCCGTCAGAGACCAGCAGTGCAGGTCTCGCGTGATATTGATGGTCATACCAGTCAGCTTCTTCAGGTCGAAGTTGTAGTTGGCGTCAAAGGAGAAGTTCCAGTTTGGCGTAGGCTGTAGCTGTCCGCGGAAGGAGAGGTTTTGCGTAAACTTGTAGTCAAACTCCCGGCGGTGTGTATTGAACTTCTCTCTGTCTTGTACCACATTGACACTATAGTTGAAAGAGAAGCTCCACGGCACGTCAAACTTCAAGTAGCCGTCATCGTCCCAATTGTCCGTTTGGCCGTAACTACTGCGCGGTCCACCACCTGGAGACCCGTCGAGACCCATCCCGTCGGCGCCTGGTCTACCGCCCATTGCCGTCGGGTCATCCGCAGGCGACTTAGCAGTCTCATCGTCAGTGGCAGCCGATTTCTTTTTCTTATTAAAGAGTCCATCGATCCAGTTGCCGATCTTCTTGAAGGTCTGCGGTGTAAAGGTGTAGTTGAAGCTCGTACCCGTGCCTAGGAAAGCGCCGATACCGTGTCCATTGAGCAGGCGCAACTTGTCCACACGATAGGGTCTCACATTGCCCTGTGGGTCGGTGTAGTAGTCCCATTCGTAAGGATCAAAAGAGGCGGAGAGACGCAGCACGAAAGTCTTCGTAAGCCTTATCGCAATGTTGGTGCTGAGGTTGCTCCAGCGGAAGGAGTCCGCAGCCATATTATAGGAGAAGCGGAGACCAAACTGATCGATGAGCGAGATCTTCTTAAACTGCTCCTCGACGGCTGTCGAGTCACTCGGCAAGCGCCACTTCATCTCCACGTTGTTGTCAAAGGAGAAGTTGATCGCCCCCATCTTGCCTCGCCCTGGGTAGCCGAAGATGCCTCGCTCGTAAGGCGTATAGATGAAGTTGTGTGCCTGCCCCAGCGTATCGACATAGTCTATCTCACGATAGTAGCCCCAGAAAGGATCGCCAAAGTCCGGAGCATACGATAGTGATATAGAGGGCGTCAGACGATGCCGGATCATCTGCACACGATCGCCAAAGAGCTTCTGCCACGGCTTGTAAAAGCCGTAGAGCGTCGTACTCATCGAGAGCGACGCACTGAAGTTGTTCAAGTGATAGAAGCCGTAAGTAGTGTCTGCATCGACGATGCGCTGCTGCGCCTCGTCCCACTGCTTCTCCACGCGCGAGGTGTACCAGTAGGCCGTATAGCTGATCGAAGGAGAGATCTTGATATAGTTAAAGAGGTCGAAGGAGGCGGAGATAGGTATCGAGTGCTGCATACCATTGCGCCAGTCCTTGACCAGATTGCTCTTGAGGATCAGATTCTCCTTGGTAGTGATGCTGTTACGTAGCGAGCCGTTGTAGCTGAGGGAGATCTTCTCGTACCAACGCTCCTTGCCGACGCGGTTCTTTCGCTTGAAGGGGTAGATCGTCGAGAGCGAGAGCGAGAGGTTCGGCAGGGTCACACTGATGGTCGAGTCGCGCGAGCGCTGATCAATGTTGAAGGCACCCGTCAGCGAGAGCGGTATGCTCGCAAAGCTCCGGCGGTAGCTAATGCTAGAGCCCTTAGTATTCTCAGCGCGTCGCTGATGGTTGTAGACCGCTTGGGTAGCGTTGTGGTTGTAGCTACTGGTCGAGAAGTTGACCGACGCTGAGAAATTGCGTAGCGGATCCGCTTTGGGGTCTTGCGAGTGAGTCCATCTGAGCGATATATCCTGTGAGCGGCTGTAGGTCGAGGGGATGTCTTTGTCTCCCTGCACCGTCGATATGTATCCCGCCTGCACGCTACCATTGTATTTATAGCGCTTGCGATAGTTTGACGACGCATTGACAGCCCAGGAGCCGTTGGTGTAGACATCGCCCGTGAGCGTCAGGTCCCAGTAGTCGTTCAGATTGAGATAAAGGCCACCATGCGTCAGATACAGCCCTCGTGACTGGTCGATACCGTAGCTCGGCATGATGATACCAGAGGTCTGCTTCTCATTGAAGGGGAAGAAGGCAAACGGCAACCCGATGAAGTAGAGCGGCACGTCCGCCATAACCAGGTAGACAGGCCCCGTGACAATCTTGTCCTCAGGCTTAGCCTTGGCACGAGTCAGGTTGATGTAAAAGTGCGGATGATCGTGCTGGTCGCAAGTGGTGTAGCGACCATCCTTGAGGTACATCGTATTGTCCTTGAGTCGCTTCGTCTGCGTAGCCGTCAGATAGCCCTCGCCCTGCTGGGTTGTCACGTCTGTGATGAAGCCTTGACCTGTCTTGAAGTTGTACTTCATTGTCGTACTCTCAAACTTCTGATCCCCATCGGCAAACTTTGGCTTAGCGGTCGGCTGGCCTAGACTATCCAGGACATACTGCGCATAGACCTCAGAGCTATCGGCGACGATCTTGAGGTAGTTTGCCTCGATGCTCATCGTCTGATACTTGACCTCGCTCGGACCGAAGAAGTACATCATATTATCGCCCGTCATGACGAGCGAATCCTCTGCAGAGAAGGTCACAGGCGCCTCTAGCTTAAAGAGCTCGACCGAGTCGCTCTCTGCGACAGGCGTCTCAGCGTTACTAGCTAACGTATCTGCAGCCGTGGGCATCAGCGTCGTATCCGCCTTGATGGCGAGGCTGTCGACGGTCGTTGCTACGGAGTCTATCGCAGGGGAAGTGGGTAGTGTGTCCAGCAAGCGGGTTGTATCTGCCGATAGATCTGCCACGACCGTGTCTAGCTGCTCCGTCGGTGATGGTGTAGCTACGGGCGACTCAGTACGTCGCACCTGCGTCGCACACGACACGACCGCCACGCCTACGCAGAGCAGGAGGAGCAGTCGCAAGAGCGAGCGAGGGACTATGACAGAGCTAGACATGTGCTATAATAACGCGAGCTGGCTTGTGATGATACATCAACCGCTGGCAAAGGTACTAAATAGTGACGTGCAACGGCATACCGCTCACCGCCTACCACACGTCTGACGCATTATAACCGCCTTTTCAGGAGCAACACATGAGCGACAAGCGAGGCTTGGATGAGTTCACTATATAATGTGTCACCCATGGATTGGCTGTTAGCTATTGGCTGTTAGCTATCGGAACCATCGGAGCTATCAGAGTGATCGGATCTCTAATCTCTAACTTCTAACCTCTAATCTCTAATAACATATCTTTACAGGGAAATTCGTCCGATTCCCTCCTTTCTCGAATATCCACGTGGAAAATCTCAAATCTCCACGTGGATATTTTTTCTTCCCCACGTGGGGGCGAATCATTTCTTCCGAAGTTTCATTTGATTCTTCCGAAGTTTCATTTCATTCCTCCGAAGAATTTTTTATTCTCCACGTGGAGATTTCGAAATATCCACGTGGAAATCAGTTTTCCTCGACACAGCCCCGTATCGATATGTAACCTGTTCTAAATAATCGTAGCGAGTCGGCGCCGATTTTTCCCAGCTAGGGGTGACACATTATTATAATGCGCTCATCTATGCCTCGATTGTCCTTGTCTGTAGCTCCTGATAGAGCGATTGTAATACGTCAGCCCAGCGATCTTTATTTTGTAGTTACAGAAGTTTTTACTACTTTTGAATTAGAAAGGGCGTACCGATGTACTTTCTTAGGACTTTTTTCTCCCGAGCGAGTGAGGCCCCTTCTGAGTAAACACCCCCTTGACGGAGGGGTCACGTGAGAGGGCTTGTAGCTAGATACGTGGAGCTATCTTAAGTCGCTGGATTTATGATAGTCCTTCGAGAGACGGCTAGCTGGCAAGTTCCTACTGATTCATTAACCTTAAGAAGATTCTTATGGCTCTATTCGATCCGCCTGAACATCTCTCTTGCCATCACTATGCCACACAAGCCAATACTGGCTGGATACTGGTCGATGGCTCTGAGCTGCAACTATATCAAGGTGAGACTGAGTACCACTCTGTCCTCTTCTGCATACAAGGCTCCGCGCGTCTAGCTAGTGGAGACGATCTGTGTGAGCTACATGTGGGGCAAATGAAGTTTATCCCTCGCGGCTCCTCTGTACATGCAGCCTTGAGTCGTGACTGCATGTTGCTGAGTGCTTACTTTGACATTCTAGACTTCCTCTGTGACAAGATCACTCTGCAGCAGCTCAAGGAGCTCAAGGAGACGGTCACATACAATCCTGATCCTCTAGAGGTGCGGGGAGCTATACCCTCTATGCTCGCTACACTGAAGGTCTACCTTGAAGACAAGGCCCTTTGTGCCTATCTGCATGAACTCAAGGTCAAGGAGCTCTTTTGGAATCTACGGGCCTACTATAGCCGTGAGGAGCTGGCTGCTTTCTTTTCTCCCGTGCTAGGGGTGTCGAAGTTTCACAATGATGTGATCAATGCCTTCACGTGCAATATTCGAGTCGCTGACCTTGCGGAGCGAGTCTATATGGCTACATCGACATTTTACAAGCAGTTTAGGGAGGAATTTGGGGAGTCCCCTGAGCAGTGGATTCGCACGCAGAGCAATAAGCAGATCCTATTCCTCATCCAGGACTATGATCTGACCATCGGAGAGATTGCTGCTAGACTATCTTTTGGCTCGCCATCGAGCTTCTCACGCTACTGCTCCCAAAACTACGGCTACTCGCCTACAGCCCTGCGTAAGGCACTCAAAAATGGAGTCACCTCTGAAGAGTTACTGCAGGCGGCTCACAAAGAGTAGAGACACGCTAATCGCTACACTGTCCGATCAAATTGCGTTTCCCTCGTAGGGAAGAAATAAAACTTCGGAGGAGCCAAATGAAACTTCCGAAGATTTTTTTTGCGCCTACGTGGAGAATAAACAGCCACGTGGAGATTTGAGATTCTCTACGTGAGACTGCTTGCAAAAGTATCTACGTGGCTATTCTTGTGAGAGGTCGTAACGCTTCGATTCTCTCTGGTGACTTGTCGGTGTCTTTCGCACCTAAACTGATCGTTACTCCTTGAACTGTATCTGGTAGAGCTGGGCGTAGAGTCCGCCGCGCTCGAGCAGCTCTGCGTGGGTGCCTTGCTCGACGATCTGCCCCTCCTGCATGACGCAGATGAGGTCTGCGTGCATAATCGTGGAGAGGCGGTGGGCGATGACGATGGTGGTGCGGTCGCTGACGAGACGCTGGATAGCCTCCTGGACTAGTTGCTCGGAGACATTGTCGAGCGCCGAGGTCGCCTCGTCGAGAATGAGGATGGGCGAGTCCTTGAGCAGAGCTCGTGCTATGCTGAGGCGCTGACGCTGCCCGCCACTGAGCTTGCTGCCGCCGTCACCGATGTTGTACTCGAGTCCCTCGGGGAGCTGGTCGATGAACTCGGTCGCATTGGCTGCCTCAGCAGCAGTGCGCACCTCCTCGTCGCTGACGGCGCGCTCCATGCCGAAGGTGATGTTGTTGCGTATCGTATCGTTGAAGAGGATCGGCGTCTGATTGACATAGCCTATGAGCTCTCTTAGTTCGCTCGCCCGTACCTGCCGTATGTCGGTGCCGTCGATAGTGATGCGCCCTGAGGTGACGTCGTAGAAGCGGGGCAGCAGGTCTACGAGCGTACTCTTGCCGGCACCAGAGGCTCCCACGAGTGCGATCATTTGACCTTTAGGTATGGTGAGGTTGAGGTGGCGTAGGATCCAGGGTTCTTGGTAGCGGAAGGAGACATCTTCGTAAGAGATACTCCGCTCAAAGGTAACGGGCAGTGGCTCCGCGGGATCTGTGATGCGCTCGGGGTAGTCGAGGATGGTTTGTATGCGAGTCATCGAGGCGAGCCCCTTTTGGATCGAATAGGAGGCACGGCTTAGCTCTTTGGCGGGATTGATGATGCTGTAGAAGACTACGAGGTAGTAGATGAAAGCATCGGCCGTGATGGAGCTATCGCCTGCAAAGATCAAGTTACCGCCGTACCAGAGGATGATCGCAATGGCTGTGGTGCCGAGGAACTCGCTCATGGGGTGCGCTAAGCCTTGCCTGGCATAGACCTGCGAGATGGTGCGTCGATACTGTTCGTTGGCTTTAGTAAAGCGGTCAGAGATCTGTTGCTCCGCATTGAACGCCTTGATGATGCGCAGCCCCGAGAGGGTCTCCTCGACCATGCTCATGAGTCGTCCCCACTGCGTCTGCCCCTCGAGGCTGTCTCGCTTGAGTCGCTTGCCCACGGCTCCCATGACGTAACCGGCTATCGGCAGGACGATGAGGACGAAGAGGGTGAGCTCCCAACTGATCGCAAAGAGCGCTACGAGGTAGATGATGATGAGGATGGGGTTCTTGATGAGACTCTCTAGGAGGTTGATGATGGAGTACTCGATCTCGGCAACATCTCCCGAGAAGCGGGCGAGGAGGTCGCCTTTGCGCTCTTCGCTGATCAATGAGATAGGCAGCCGGAGGAGCTTGGCATTGAACTCATTGCGCAGATCCTTGACCACGCCTGTACGGATCGGCACGAGCATATAGATGCCACCATAGGTGACGCCGACCTTGATGAGTGTCATGACGACGAGGTAGATGCAGAGGAGGAGTAGCGTGCGAGCGGGGCCGTACTGCTGGATGAGCTGGTAGACGTAGTAGTTGAAGTTGCCCACGATATAGTCTATCGCCACGCTCCACTCCGAGGGCCGTAACCAATTGATGCCGTCGAGCGCATGGTAGACGGGTGTGGTCTGATCCATGCCAAAGAGGATGCGCAGGATCGGCATGATAAGCGAGAAGGCGAGCAGGTTGAGCAGCGCCGAGAGTATGTTGGCGATGATGCCTCCTGTCACGTAGTGACGGTAGGGGCGGATATACTTGCCGAAGAGCTTGAGGAACTGTCTCACGGATTGGCTGGCTAATTACTACTGTTGGATCTCCTCCTCGTACTCCATGAGCGCAAACTCGGCTTCCTCCCACTGAGGAGTGATCTCTTGGATCTCTTTGTTGACCTGGGTGTACTGATCGATGAGCTGCGGGGTGGCTGCCGTAGCTATCTGCAGCTCTAGCTCAGCAAGGCTTTTCTTGAGTTGCTCTAGCTGCTCACCGAGACTCTCGGCAGTGCGGCGTAGGGTGCGCAAGCGCTTTTGCTGCTCTTTCTGCTGCTGGTAGTCGAGCTGGGGCTGGCGATTGGCCGTTGGCTGTTGGCTGTTGGTTGAGGGCTGTTGGTTGAGCTCTTCGTGGAGGGTGGCTAGATAGCCGTCGAGGCCGTCCATACACTCGCGTACGGCTCCATGGCTAAAGGAGAAGATGCGGTCTACTAGCCCCGAGAGGAAGTAACGGTCGTGCGAGACGACGATGACCGTCCCAGGGAAGGCTGCGATGGCTCGCTTGAGGATCTCTTTGGTTCGGATGTCCAGATGGTTGGTCGGCTCATCGAGGATGAGCAGGTTGGCCGGCTCTAGGAGCATCTGCATGATAGCGACACGAGCGCGCTCGCCACCACTGAGTACGCTGATCGGCTTGTCGGCTACCTCCCCGCCAAAGAGGAAGGCACCCAGCATATCATTGATATGTAGTCTCATATCGCCACGCGCCAAGCTGTCGATAGCGTCTCGGATGGTCTGGTTGGCAGGTAGCTCCTGCGCCCTATTCTGAGAGAAGTAAGCGACCTCTACGCCATGCCCTATCTGGAGCTTGCCGGTGTACTCCTCTTGTCCCATGATGCAGCGCATGAGGGTTGACTTGCCGGAGCCGTTCTTCCCGACGAAGGCGACCTTTTCACCACGCTTGATGGTCATCGAGACGCCTCGTAGCACCGAGAGGGAGCCGTAGCTCTTGTCCAGCTCCTCGATGATGACTGGGTAGTCGCCACTGCGCCCCGCCATCGGGAAGGTGAAGTTGATGTGCCGTGTGTCTATCTCGTCGAGCTCGATCTCCTCGATCTTGTCTAGCTGCTTGATGCGGCTCTGCACCTGTGCGCTCTTCGTCGGCTTGTAGCGAAAACGCTCGACGAAGGACTCGATGTCTTGGATCTTCTTCTGCTGATTCTCGTAAGCTCGCTTCTGCTGCTCCAGACGCTCCTCACGTAGCGTGACGTAGTGGCTATAAGAGGTCTTGTAGTCGTAGATGCGTCCCAGCTCGATCTCGATGGTGCGGTTGGTGACGTTGTCGAGGAAGGTGCGGTCGTGCGAGACAAGCAGGAGCGTGACCCCACGGGCGATGAGGAAGTGCTCGAGCCAGTCGATGGACTCGATGTCTAGGTGGTTCGTTGGCTCATCGAGGAGGAGCAGATCGGGATTGCTCAGCAGCACTTTCGCCAGCTCAATACGCATACGCCACCCGCCGGAGAACTCACGCGTCGGCCGGTCGAAGTCGCTCCGCTCGAAGCCTAGTCCGAGGAGCGTCCGCTCCATCTCGGCAAGGTACTGCGACGGGTGATGCATCTGTATCAGGTCGGTGAGATGTCCGTGACGCTCGATCAGCTCTAGATACTCGGGCGAGTCGTAGTCGGTGCGTGTCGCTAGCTCTTCGCTCAGACGGTCGTACTGATCATTGAGCGACTGCACATCCTTAAAGACCTCCTCAACCTCCGCACGCAGCGTGGTGTGGTCGACAAGCTCTTTGACCTGTGGTAGGTACCCTATGGAGAGGTCTCGGGGGCGGCTGACGACACCGCTCGTCGGTTGCTCGATGCCGACGAGGATCTTCATCAAGGTTGACTTACCCGCCCCGTTGTGCCCAACGAGTGCGACTCGCTCGCCTTTGCTGATGACAAAGTTGATCGAGTCAAAGAGGAGTTGCTTACCAAAGTCTACCGTAAGGTCTTGAACGGATATCATCAGCGTGTCTGGATAGTGTGGATGAGAGAATAAGCCTGATAGATGCCCAGCTCACCTGCACGGCTCAGGTCATCTATCGCCTGCTCATGCTGTCCCTGCTGCTCCAGGAGCAGAGCACGATTGTAGTAAGCTTCGCCAGCTTGGGGCAGTAGCTCGATCGCCTTGGTGTAGTCTGCGATAGCTTGGTCTCTATGTCCCAGCGACTGGTGCAGATGAGCACGGTTATAGTAGAGATAGCCTATCTGCGGGGCATGGCCGATGGCTGTAGTGAGCTGACGCATTGCCAAGTCGTACATGATCGTCTGCTGCTTAGCGTCTGTGAGCGTCTCCGCCTGCATGAGGCGCGCCGTGGTCAGTGCGAGAAGCGCGAGTGGCTGCTGAGGAGCCAGCTCGAGACAAGCGTTGAACTGTGAGACCGCCTCGCCGATGTCTCGCAGCAGGAGCTTGTCGATGCCCATACGCAGGTGCCAGTCGGCCGTCTGCTCTACACCACTAGCCTGCAGGCGCGCTATATCCTCCAGCACGACATGGAGCTGCGTACTGTCTAGCGACTGCGTGCCGACGGCAAGCAAGAGACGAGGCTGGTAGCCCGTGCGCTCATTGTACGCCTCTAGCTCTGCGGAAAAGTTCGAGCGAGGCAAAAGCTTGTCGTGACTCTTCTGCACGAAGTAGGTCAGCTCGTAAGCGGGGCAAGCCTCTGACGAAGTGGCTTGTTCTTGGATCGATCCGCGTAGTGAATTGCCTCCCGTAGTAATCGAAGAGGGCGTCGCGTCGCTGCTCGCAGACTGTAGCTCTGCGTGATGATCTAGTGCGTATAGTTCTTCGCTAGCCACACTCGAAGCGGTGCTGTCGGCAATGGTTGGCTTAGGTGCTTTGACCTGCCCACGCTCTAGCTTGTAGGCGAACCAGTAGTCTCTGTCGGCTCCAGCAGCATCCCCGAGCAGACGCTTCACCTCCGAGCGCTGATAGTAACCCGAGAGGAACTCAGGTCGACGGCCTAATATATAGTCTAGCGTCTCGATCGCCTCACGATACTGTCCCGTCTGAGTCTGTACCAAAGCTAAGTTAAAGTGTGCCGTCAGATTGGTCGGCTGCAGACGCACCACCTCTAGCAGATCTTCGCGAGCTCCCTGCAGGTCGCCCACCTCGATACGTAGCAAGGCGCGGTTGTGGCGAGCGACCGCATCGTGAGGCGTTAGGAGGAGTGCCTGATTGTAGTCCTCCATAGCACCGCGGTACTCTTTCAGCTTGTAGCGTGTCAGTCCACGATTGATGTAGTCGCTAGCTTGGCCTGGCTCCTGCTCTATGCTCTTGTCGTGATAGCGTAGCGCCCCCTCGTAGTCTCCCCGCAGGTAAGCAATCGTCGAGAGCATCCGATAAGGCGCAGCGCTCAGCGAGTCTATCGCCAAGCCCTCGGCTATCCGTCCCTCCGCCGCGACTGTGTCTTGCCGTCGCAAAGCTATCTCCGCTGCGAGGAAGTAGCCTCGCGCCTCCTTCGGGTGACGCTGCGTCAAGGCGTGTGCTGCCGAGTCGGCACGCTCATACTGCTCGGCTCCGTAGAGCGAGCCCGCTAAGTTGAACGAGAGGTAAAAGTCGTCTGGCGTGATCTTGAGCGCTTGCGCATAGTCTGTCGCCGCCTCCGCATAGTGCTGCAGATTGTGCCGTGCCGCCCCCCGTACCATGTAGGCTCTAGAGAGGAAAGGGTTGCGCTCCAGGCAGAGCGTCGCGTCTCGCTCGGCACCCGCATAGTCGCCCAGCATAAGCTTCGCAAAAGCTCTGTAGTAGTACGGATCGGCCATCGTAGGCGACACCTCAATCACTTGGTTAAAGTGCTCGATGGCGACCACATAGTCCTTGAAGCCGATCGCATTGCGCCCGATCGTCATCACCCGCTCTGTATCTATCTGCGACCAGAGCGTAGCACTCCACACACAGAGCGTGCAGAGCAGCAAAGAAAGTGATCGTAGTAGCGGGCGCATAAGGGCTAATGTATCGGATTGCGCATGACGGGATAGTCGACACGTACCCGCCCGTCGGCTATATGCTGTAGCTTCTTTTTGATCAAGCGCTTACGCATCGCCGAGATATGATCCACAAAGAGCTTGCCATCTAGGTGATCGTACTCATGCTGCACCACCCGAGCGGCAAAGCCCGAGAGCTCTAGGTGCTGTGGCTCAAACTGCTCATTCATATAGTCCACCACGATCGACTTAGGTCGTACGACCCGCTCGTTAATGCCAGGCAAGCTCAGACAACCCTCAGCCTCCGAGCAAGTCTCCTCACTCAGGGAGCGCATGTGCGCATTGATCATGACTAGCTTGAGCTTGGCACACTCAGGGTACTCCTCAGCCAGAGGTGTCGCGTCGATCACCTGAAGACGTATGTTGCGCCCGATCTGTGGAGCTGCCAGCCCGATGCCGTCGCTCTCGTACATCGTCTGCCACATATCTTCGATCAGCTCTGAGAGGTTCGGGTAGTCAGGCGTTATATCCTCGCTCATGTTGCGAAGCACTGGTTGTCCGTAAAGGTATATAGGTAAGGTCTTAGCCATAAGTGTAATCGGTTAATTCTCTGTTTTAGTGAAGCATACGCAAGCTCTCCAGATAGCTTTGTAAGATGATGGTCGCACTGACACGATCTACCAACCCTTTGTCCTGTCGGCGACGCTGCTTGCCGATGCCCGCCTCGCGGATCGTCTGCTGCGCCAAGACAGAGGTAAAGCGCTCGTCCACATACTCCAGACGTATCTGAGGGTAGAGATGTTGCAACTTTTTAGCCAAAGCTTGTATCGCCTGCCAGGTCGCCGAGGGCGTTGCGTCCATCTGTGTCGGCTTGCCGAGGACGATCGTCTCCACCTCCTCACGCCCCAGGTAGTCCGCCAGATAGTTGAGGAGCTGATGCGTGGGCACTGTGTCGAGCGCCCCCGGAGTGATCTGTAGCGGATCGGTCACCGCCAGCCCCGTGCGCTTGGTGCCGTAGTCGATAGCGAGGATGCGAGCCATAGGCGTGTGGTCTCTTTATGCGTTGTAGTACTTCTCGCGTAGCTCAGCGACCTTTGGATCGGTGATGTAGTCGTCGTAGTTGATGATGCGGTCGATGATCCCATTTGGAGTGAGCTCGATGACACGATTTGCCACCGTGCGGATGAACTCGTGGTCGTGGCTCGAGAAGAGCACATTCCCCTTGAAGGAGATAAGCGTGTTGTTGAACGCCTGAATCGACTCTAGGTCCAGGTGGTTCGTCGGTGTGTCGAGGATCAGCACATTAGCCCCTGGGGGGAGCATCATACGGCTGATCATGCAGCGCATCTTCTCACCTCCCGAGAGGACCGAGGCGCGCTTGTTCACCTCCTCACCGCTGAAGAGCATACGCCCTAGGAAGCCCTTGAGGTAGACATCGTTCGTATCCTTGGCAAACTGTCCGAGCCAGTCCAAAATGGTCATATCGGTGTCGAAGTAAGCACTGTTGTCCAGTGGCAGATAGGCGGTCGTGATCGTCTGTCCCCACTCGTAGCTACCTTGCTGCGCCTTGCGGTTGCCATTGATGATCTCAAAGAGTGCCGTCATAGCACGTGGGTCGTGGCTGATGAAGACGATCTTGTCGTCTCGCTCCACATTGAAGGTCAACCCCTTGAAGAGTACCTCCCCCTCGTCTGTCACAGCCGAGAGATCGTTGACCTCTAGCACCTTATTGCCAGGCTCACGCTCAGGCTGGAAGAGGATGCCTGGGTAGCGGCGTGACGACGGCTCGATCTCGTTGATGTCGAGACGCTCCAGCATCTTCTTGCGGCTGGTCGTCTGCTTGCTCTTTGCCACGTTGGCACTAAAGCGACGGATGAACTCCTCGAGCTCTTTCTTCTTCTCCTCGAGCTTCTTATTCTGCTGCTGTTGCTGTCTGAGTGCCAACTGGCTAGACTCGTACCAGTAACTGTAGTTGCCGGCGAAGAGTCTCACCTTGCCAAAGTCTATATCCACCGTGTGGGTCGACACAGCATCGAGGAAGTGTCGGTCGTGGCTCACCACGAGGACGGTGCTCTCAGTCTCGGAGAGGTAGTCCTCGAGCCAGG
The DNA here is from genome assembly GCF_958301595.1 of Porphyromonas vaginalis. Classification (NCBI taxonomy): domain Bacteria; kingdom Pseudomonadati; phylum Bacteroidota; class Bacteroidia; order Bacteroidales; family Porphyromonadaceae; genus Porphyromonas; species Porphyromonas vaginalis. Next base: position 886,162 of record NZ_CATQJU010000001.1, read on the forward strand.
AGACGGTCTCTAGGTCTAGGTCGTTGGTCGGCTCATCGAGGAGCAGGTTGTCCGGCTTGCCAAAGAGACAGCGTGCTAGCAGCACACGCACCTTCTGCTTACCGCTAATGTCGCCCATCAGGCGGTAGTGCAAATCCTCCTTGATGCCGAGACCGCTCAAGAGGGCTGCCGCCTCGCTCTCAGCGTTCCACCCATCGAGGTTGGCAAACTGCTCCTCCAGCTCAGCCGCCTTGACACCATCTTCGTCAGAAAAGTCCTCCTTAGCGTAGATAGCGTCCTTCTCCTTCATAATCTGCCAGAGCTTGTCATGCCCCATCAGGACGGTGTCGATGACGGTGTACTCGTCGAAGGCGAAGTGATCCTGACTCAGCACCGAGAGTCGCTCATCGGGTCCGAAGGTGACAGAGCCACGTGTCGGATCTAGCTCACCGCTAATCATACGGAGCATGGTCGACTTGCCGGCACCGTTGGCACCGATGATGCCGTAGCAGTTGCCCGGGGTAAACTTAAGGTTGACGTCGGCAAAGAGCACGCGCTTGCCAAACTGTATCGTGAGGTCGTTGACTATAATCATCTTTCTATTCTATACTGTCTTCTGTCTTGATCTGATAAGGAGGCGAGCCCATCGCAGTCTCGTCGCCAGCCTTACCCGTAGGCGAGCTGCACATAGAGACGGGCTAATCTGCACAAAGGTACACATTTTTGAGGCGTGACGCCTTATCGTCGCCACCGACTACTCTGCAAATCAAGTAGCGGAGAGCGTTTGAAAACGTATCGTCCCAGGGCTGGCGCGTTATAATGAGACTGTCGCAAAAGTCAGCCGTCTCTATAATTGCTCTGTCAGAAGCTACACATGAGCGACCAGCGAAGCATCAATAAGGTCACTATACATAATGTGTCAACCATGGATTGGCTATCGGCTGTTAGCTATCAGAGTGATCGGATCTCTAATCTCTAACTTCTAATTTCTAACCTCTAGCACCTTTACATATCTTTACGGGGAGATTCGTCCGATTCCCTCCTTTCTCGAATATCCACGTGGGGAATCTCAAATCTCCACGTGGATGTTTTTCTTTTTCCACGTGGACGCGAAATAAAACTTCGGAGGAATCAAATGAAACTTCGGAAGAATCAAATGAAACTTCGGAGGAATTTTTTCTTTTCCACGTGGGAATTTCGAAATATCCACGTGGAAATTGTCCTCTTCCTGAAAAAAGTACACAGTTGGGAAGGTATTACTGAGATGGTACTCGGGTCATTTTTGTTAGTCCTGTGAGTGTACTCATTTGTTAGTTTTGCTCTTGCTGGGGTACACGACTTGTGGTCGTTTTTACTGCGGAGGTACACAAAGATAGGTCTTTGTGTGGAGTTAAGCGGCATGAGCTCGGAGATTTGAGGCTCGGAGCTTTTGGTGAATTGTTCTTAGATGTCTGTTTCTTAGAGGGTTGTGTGGTTATAGGGTTGGGGTAATCTGGTATGAGCATCTGCATCGGAGTCTTCTTGTTGATGGCTCGATGAGGACGCGCTGTGTTATAGAGAGCAATCGTTTGCGAGAGGATCTCTCGAACTTGATCTATGGGCTTATCCTCGAAGTTGTAGAGCCAGTCGTTCTTGATGATCCCGTTAAGTCGCTCTGCCATAGCGTTGTGGAGAGGGTTGCCTGTCTGGGTGACACTGGTTACGATGCCTAGGCTGGCCTCGTAGTCGGTCATCTGCTTGGAGACATATTGACAGCCTCGGTCGCTATGGAAGATGAGCCCTTTGAGGTCAAAGCCATGCTTCTGGTAGAAGTCAACGGTCTGTCTTAGTGCGTTGTAGGGGCCCTCTGTGGAGAGCGTGGGCTGCAGGTCAAAGCCGGTGATGATGCGGCTATAAGCGTCCATCGTCAGGGAGAGATATGCGAAGCCCCCTAAACATTTGACGTAGGTTATGTCTGAGACGGTGAGCCGGCAATGGTCTGTGGCGATGTATTTAGGGGTGGTGTTCAGGTGGTCTTGGAAGCCGTGATTGACCACGCCCTTGGTCGTCTGGGGTGGACGCTTGCGCTTGCGACTTCTCAGTAGCATGTCGTTGGCTCCTAATACTTTGTATAGCCAGTCGCGACCTACTTGGAAGGTCCCTTTGAAGTATTCGTTGGCACACTGCTGGAGGGTGTCTACGCCTGCTTTGGGGAGTTGACCGCGCACATACTGGCAATAGTGTAGGACGGAGGCTACTTTGACATCTTCGTCTTGCTCTGTGAAGGTGTGCTTGTAGTAGCCTTTGCGGCTGACTTCTAGTAGCTGACAAAGGTAGGTTATGGAGAGCTTTTGACCTCTCACTTTGGCGGATTCAAGCGTTTTCACGGCTGCAAATCGGTCTTTTTTTTTTAGATCAATATGGTAGCGATTCAAGACCTCTTCGAGTAGTGTCTTATTGACTAAGGCCTTGCTCTCAGCCTGGAAGAGGGCTGCTTTGAGGCGAGCGTTTTCGCGCTTGAGTTCTGCGTACTCTGGATCTACGTCTTTGTTCTTGTTTGTCTTGCTCATAGTGCTACTGCTGCTTTGGTTGGGTAACTCTACTCCAAAGGTACGCAACCAATTTCGAATGGTGCGTGTGGTAATGCCGTAGCGCTGGCTGGTCGTGGCGATGCTCTCGCCAGTGGCTAGGAGGTCATCAATGACTCTCCACTTGAAATCTAGGGGATATCCCTTTCGTCCTCGGTTACTTTTTTCTTCTTTCATAGTTGTTGGGGTTGGCTTCCCAACTGTGTACTATTTCAGGAGAGGACAAATCACTTTTCCCCGACACAGCACCGTATCGATATGTAGTTGGATCTAAATTATTGTAACGAGCCAGCGGTGAATTTGCCCTATAGGAAAAAGTCTCTAGTTCGTATGGTCAAGGGAATATTACTACCTTTGCGATAGTGAGCCTGCTACAGTGGCTGGCTCCTAGAGTGACGATCTATGTGGACGACTGTACTGACTATCCTATACACGCTCCTCGTCGTGGGCGTGGTGGTGGTGATCCTGACGGGGGGCGATGACATCTATCGGATGTTCTCGTGGCTGATGGTCGTGCTCTTTTTGCCAGTGGTGGGGGTGATACTCTATCTGCTCTTCGGTCGCTCGACGGCTTCGATGAAGCTGATACCTAAGGACTTTCTGAAGAAAATCAATCGTATGCCTGTGGAGCATACGGACTTTGACTTTCACCAAGCGATCCTAGAGAACCCTTACTACAGCTCTCTGGGCAAGCTACTCTACAATAGTGACGATCGTACGGTGCTGGCAGCCTCCTCGATGGAGGTGATCACGGTCGGGAAGGATAAGTACCGACAGCTCTTTGAGGATATTCGCTCGGCAAGGCAGGAGATCCATCTGATGTACTACATCATAATGTCTGACGAGCTAGGAGTCGAGCTGCGTGATCTACTGGTGGATAAAGCTCGCGAGGGGGTCAAGGTGCGCGTGGTCTATGATGGTCTAGGCTCCATCCGAAGTGACTTGAAGGGCTTCTGGAGGCCGCTACGGAGAGCAGGTGGTGAGGTCTATGCGTTTCTTCCGGTGCGTCTCCCCTTTTTCGATCTTCGCATCAACTACCGCAACCATCGTAAGGTGGTGGTGATAGATCAGCGTATCGGTTACTTCGGGGGAATGAATGTGGCGCAGTACTATACGCAGGGCAATGAGCTGGGACAGTGGCGGGATACACACTTTCGCATCGAGGGTAGTGCGGTGGCGGGACTGCAGCGTGTCTTTCTGGTGGACTGGGCTGTGGCGGTGCGCAAGCACTTTGACCTAGAGCCTTACTTCGCAGAGATCGACCGAGGCGCTTCTTACGAGCACCCTATAGCGATGCAATTTCTTACTAATGGGCCCCAAGCGCATTGGCAGACGATCGAACAAGCTTTCATCAAGGCGTGCTCGATAGCTCACGAGGAGATTCTAGTGCAGACCCCTTACTTCCTCCCGCCAGAGGGGCTACTGATGAGCCTGTGCAGTGCCGCTCTGCGCGGTGTACATGTCTCCGTCATGCTGCCTGAGCGCGGCGACTCTTATCTGACGCAGCGTGCCTCAGACTCTTATCTGACACAACTGCTCCAGGCGGGCGTAGATGTGAGACGCTATAGGGGGGGCTTCCTACACTCTAAGCTGCTGGTGGTAGATAGGCGCATCGTAGGCATCGGCAGTGCTAATATGGACTTTCGTAGCCTAGAGATCAACCTAGAGGTGATGTCTTTCGTCTATGACAAGCGGATAGCTGAGGAGCTGAGCGAAGCCTTCGAGGAGGATCTCCAGGAGTGTCATCAGCTAACTCTGGAGGAGTGGAGTGAGCGCTCCTTCTGGATACGAAGTCTAGAGGCACTGGCTCGCCTCTTCTCCCCGCTCCTATAAGTACGGACACAAAAAAGCCTGCCGACTATGGCGACAGGCACAAAAAAGCCGCACTGCGGATTAGAAAAACTCCGAAGAACATACAAGTTTTGAGGATCCATCACCCTCTGAAGTCCACTGGAGCAACGAGTGCTCACACACTCACGAGGAGTCTGTCGAGGCCGGTCATCAGGTAGATAGAATGATCTCGGAATAGTCGATTAAATTTGAAGAGTTTCCGTATCGAGCAGTGCGGCTATGGGTCTGCGCCGTCTACATATACTATGTACTAAGATCACGCTGTGCATGCACCTATCGGTGTCTTGCTACCACAAATATAGAGCAATATTCTGAGTCTTGCAAATTGTGATGGCACGAGACGACGTAAAAAAAGAGTCCCTACGAGGGTATGGATGCTCTCGCAGGGACTCTTTGCTTATTTATCGTATAGCTACTCTGTGTAGCTGGTTATTACTTCTCTAGCTCTACTAGATTACGATCTTTGTCGTAGATCTTGTAGTCTAGGAGTGCTACATCTTGATCTTCGATCAGCTTGATGTTTTTGGAGTATTTCTTCTTCCACTTAGTAAAGATAGAAGATCCCAAGAGGGGAGCCTTCTTGATATAAGCGACGACGTAGGGATGTAGATGCATGGCGAAGTTGCGTATCGGCTTATCGCCAGAGGTCAGCTGGGCTATGACCTCCTCTAGATCATCGGTAAAGGTGATGGAGGTCTTGATCTTTCCCGTGCCTTGACAGGTAGGACAGGTCTCCTCGGTGCGTATGATGGTCGCCTGACGGACACGCTGTCGTGTGATCTGCATGAGCCCAAACTTGCTCAGCGGGAGTATCTTGTGGGTAGCGCGGTCGTCTGCCATGAGCTTCACCATGTGCTCGTACAGCTCCTTGTTGTGAGCTGCTTCGTTCATATCGATGAAGTCGATTACGATGATCCCTCCGAGGTCTCTCAGCCTGATCTGTCGGGCGATGAGGTCTGCCACGGCCATATTGACATCAAAGGCGGTCTCCTCCTGTCCTGAGGTGCGACGAGCCTTCTTGCTACTATTGACGTCGATGACGTGCATAGCCTCGGTCTGCTCGATGATGATGTTGGCTCCACTGCGTAGGGTGACTTTGCGCCCGAAGAGAGTCTTCTTTTGCTTTGTCACACCACAAGCATCAAAGAGGGGTCGCTTACTGTCATCCTCATAGAGCGTGACGATCTGCTCTCTACCTGGGTCGATGTCGGCTACGTAACCTCTGAGCTCCTTGTAGTAGTCTGGATCGTTGACGACGATCTTGGTAAAGGTCTTGTTGTAGGAGTCTCGGATGAGGTTGATAGCACGGTTTCGCTCCTCGTAAATCTGTGTAGGAGCCTTGGCACGGACCAGCTTCTTGATACTTGTCTCAAATCGATCTATCAGATCCATCATCTCCTCGACGAGCTCTTGAGTCTTCTTGCCAGCAGCTTGCGTCCGGATGATGGCTCCGTAGCCACTCTTGATGACACTCTGCACGATCGTCTTAAGCCTCGTACGCTCCTCTGTAGAGCGTATCTCGCTAGAGATGGCTACCTGATCGCTAAAGGGTACTAAGACTAGAAATCGACCCGCTATGGAGAGCTCTGCTGAGAGGCTAGGTCCTTTCGTCCCAAAGGCTTCGCGTGTTACCTTAACGAGGATCTTGTCTCCCTTCTTGAGTCCCGAGTTGATGATATTGCCATCCTTAGGAAGGGGGGTACCTTCTTTGACTTTGTCAATGGGGGGTACCTTCTTCTTTTCCGCTATATCTTCTAATAAGTGAGTTGTCGCTCCAAATACTTTGCCTAGATCATTGTAGTGAAGGAAGCCGTTCTTCATGGGGCCTATGTTGACGAAGGCGGCGTTGTTGCCTCTGACCACATTGTCTACCTCGCCGAGCAGGATGTCTCCGACAGCGTAGCGGATGTTTCGATTCTCCGTCCGTAGCTCTACGAGCTCGCCATCTTCGAGCACTGCCATAGACACCTCTTTGGGCTTTACATCGATGATTAGTTCACTATTCACGGTGTCTCAAATAATCTGTGCATTAATAGATTGGAAACGTGTAGAGGTCTAGTATGACCCGCCTCTTCTCTCCTCTGTCTCACAGCTACGTCGTGCCACTGCACTGCCCCGAGCTGGTGAGCTGTCGAAGTACCTAATCGCTACACCTCTACTGGAGTAGCTGGTCTCTATGCGTATCTCGATCGAGACTCTAGGGAGTCACTAGATACACAGAGAGGGGTGGTCTACAGATGCTGCCGTAGCTCTCGTATCACGGGGTATATCTTCTATAGAGTCTGCTAATTGATGCGACAGACCCCGACAGATGGCCGTGAGAGGTGACTACTGCAGGATGATGGAATGAGTTGCTATGCAACGAAGCCAACCACAACCAGCCCCTCATCGGTGAGAGGTCGGTCATGACGGCTTGCTTGGTACGTTTCGTTCGTCAAGATTAGATCGCCATACATACTGTGATGGCTATCTAGTGAGTAGACTAGGACTCCCTAAGACGATCTGCTCGCCTAGGAGGGATCACATACGGTCTCCTCGACCGAGCGCCTACTACTTCTTCTTATGACGATTCTTACGTAGTCTCTTCTTACGCTTGTGCGTCGACATCTTGCGACGCTTGTGCTTCTTACCGTTTGGCATAATTGATTCTTTTGAATTGGTCTATATTGGATCCAAGGTCATGAGGTCCGTAGCTAGCCTCTATGCAGAAGCAACCGATGTCTTCCTCAGGACTATCTGCCTCGACTCACCCCTGGGATACTATTTGATTATGGCTGTGAATGCCTTCGAAGGCTTGAACGTAGGAACCTTGCGAGCTGGTACGATGATCGTCGTCTGCTTGGATATGTTGCGAGCAGTCTTCTCTGCGCGCTCCTTGACGACAAAGCTACCAAAGCCTCTGAGGTAGACATTGTCTCCCTGGCTCATAGCGTTCTTGACTGTATCCATAAAAGCCTCTACGACCTGTAGTACCTCCTGTCGGTCTAAGCCTGTCGTGTCAGCTATACTCTTTACAACTTCTGCTTTAGTCATGTATTCTTAGTAATGGGTCTTATAGTGATTTGCGATGAGGCATCATGCTATAGCTCCGAGAGCGTGTGTGCATGGTGAATAAGTTGTGCATAAAGCAACTCACACCAACCTGCTCTAGCGTAAAAAATCAGAGGAGTGCTCTCGATCTTGTCCAAGAACACTCCTCTTCTTTTTGATATATACTCGCTTGTGGTATCAGTCTAGTGTCTTAAAGCGACTTAGAGGAAAGGGAGGTGGCTGGCAAGGCTCTATGTGTAGCCCCTAGGGGAGTCGAACCCCTCTTTCCAGGATGAAAACCTGGCGTCCTAACCGATAGACGAAAGGGCCAAATCGTTGCGCCAGTATCCTTAATATAGAGTTATATCCTCAGCGAACTGATACAGTATTGCGATGTGTCGTCGTAGACTAGAGAGAATTGAGGTGAAGAGCCAGCTTGGACTTCAGATTCGCAGCCTTATTGCGATGAATGATATTCTTACGAGCTAGACGATCTAGCGTAGAATATACCTTCGGCAAAGCCTGCTCAGCTTCCTGACGATCGGTCATGGCACGAAACTGCTTGATCATCGTACGCGACGTCTTGCTCGCATAGCGATTGCGAAGGCGACGCGTGGAACTCTGACGGATTCTCTTCAGCGTTGATTTATGATTTGCCATTCTTGTGATACTTAATTACTTGGTGTACGGTCGATATGCCAGACTCGCTAAGCGAAACAATGCATACCAGCGATTACTTGTAGCCCCTAGGGGAATCGAACCCCTATTTTCAGAATGAGAATCTGACGTCCTAACCGTTAGACGAAAGGGCCAGTAGCTACTTGCCAACTAATGCCGAATGTTCGGCTCTCGGGCAATTGTGATGCAAAGGTAATACAAATTTTTCTTCTGGCAAAAGATTCTCGCAAGAAAATTCTCCAAAATAGAGATTATACCGCGGGAAACACAGCTCAGAAGGTTGATAGTCACGCTTTTACGGAAAGTTTACTCAAAACAGACTTTCTATCTCAAGTCACGACCCCAAAGGAGCTTTTCGCGAATTACTTGAGCATAAGGCTTGTGTGAGAGGCGCAGCAGATGGGCTCGCTTGTCACTCTTGCGAGCAACGATCTCGACACCACAATCGTAGACCCGCAGATTACCATCGATCACGATAGAGAAGGTAGGATGTAGCGAGGAGACTCTCATCGTCAGCACACTGGTATCGGGGAAGATGAGCGGAGCCATGTTGAGCGTGTGAGGTGCTATCGGCACCAGCAGCAACGTCTGGCACTGAGGGGTCACGATAGGACCTCCCAGGCTGAGCGCATAAGCCGTCGAGCCCGAGGGCGTGCTCACGACCAAGCCGTCGGCAGCGTACTCGGCTAGCAAGTCGCCGTCTAGATCTACACGTATCTTGATGATAGATCCAGTCTCTCGTTTCTGCACCGCTAGATCATTGAGTGCCGTGCCAACATGCTCTCCCGCCACACTTACATCGATCAGCGAGCGAGTCTCTATATCGTATTGCCCAGCCAGTAGGTCATCAAGATGATGCAGAGCTTCTCGTGGCTCCATCTCGGTCATAAAGCCGAGGTGCCCGCAGTTGATCGCCCATATAGGCAGCTCCACATCTCGCAGCTTGTGCACAGCTCGCAGGAGGGTACCATCCCCTCCGAGACTCAGAGCTATGTCGCCATAGGGCATTTCGCCACCCGGCCACATCTGCGGATAACCCTCAGGGATGCCCGCCTGTTGCAGCGCCTCCCAGAGCGGTGCCTCTATGTAAAGGTCTACACCATGCTCTGCGAGTGCCGTCAGTAGTGCCGTCACATCGTCCGTGAGCCGCATTGTAGCGTGGCTCCCATACACTGCTATCGTATTTATCTTGTGCCTATCCATCGGGGATGTCTGATTGCATCGCTACAAAAGTACCGAAAAGAAGGCAGACCCCCAAAGAGCTGTCCCCCGCAAAACAATCGAATGCGTAGCACTTACTCGATCATAAAGAGCTTGGCCGATATGCGCACCCACTCGTTGATCTTCTTGACTTGGACGACCCGAGCGTAAAACTCTTTGCCAGCGTCCATCAGCCGTGATATGACTAGATTGAGCTCTTGTGGCACATAGCCTATGCGGTGCTCCTCGTAGTAGATGGCGATGGCGTTTTCGTCGTACTCGTTTTGCGGCTGTCGTACCATACGTAGCACTGTGTCAGGCAGTAGCGTAGGGTAAAGCTCCTGTACGATAGGGCAGAAGGTGGTCCCAGCGACTACGATGTCTAGGAGGAAGATCTCCCGCTTGGGTAGTCCTAATGCGTTGATGCCTTCAGTGCCAATGAGCGCTAGTAGCTCGGGACTGACTGGTATGATCTCGTTACTCATAGATTATGTGACTTATATTCCTCCATCAGTGTGATGATCGTCTGCAGCTCCTTCTCGCTCGCTTCGAGCTCCTGTATGATTGCTTCTAGCTCAGCTTGCTTCTCTAGTATCTTTACGGGGCTTGACAGCAACTCTTCTTGATCAAATGGGAAGCTTTTCGACCGCTTGGCCATCCTAATCTCGAGGGTACTCTTCTTCTCTCGTAGTTTTTCGATTTCAGCCGAGAGCGTCTCAGGATCTGAGGGGAGCTCCTCCGAGTGCTTCTCCTTATTTAGTAGAGCCAGCACAGCTCGTAGCTGCGGTAGGTCTCCGATCTGATAAGCCTTCACCGTGATTAGAAAGAGTCGCTTGTCCTCCTCCGTATAGTGTGGGTTGAGGTCTGGGTGGAGTCGCTTGACTAGGGTCTTGTAGATCTCTCTGAGCTCTTTGGTCTCTTGGGAAGAGAGGTGCGGCCTGTCCCAATACTCCTTAGCCGCTTTGAGTTGAGCTAGCTTTCGCTCCAGGAGCTGATGAAACTCTAGCCGCTGCTGCGCCATCTGCTTGTCTATCTCGACGAGGTCGGGTGCTTCGTCTCGATTGATGTAAGCCTGCAGGAGCGACCGCCTGAAGCGGAGCGTGGCTAAGGAGAGCCCTAGACGCAACTGGGTGTACAGCAACTTGCCGAAGTAGTGCATGTAGAGCGCAGATAGGTGAGGCGCCTCGTGATCGGTCATCTCCTGATACTGGGAGACGAGTGCCGTGTAGTCCGCGACGAGCGTCTCGTACTGCTCCCGAAGCCTCTGATACTCTGGAGAGCATGCGAGCGGGTTCATATCTGTCATTGCATTCCGTCTATTAGGGCTAATCTGGGAACTAAGATAGTGCTTTTAGCGCAAAGAGCTTAGTATCTCGAAGGGCTTAACCTTCGATCTGCTGCCAGAATGGAGTCGCCACCACTCGGCTTACCAAAGCCTCTGGCGTGGTAGCTAGTTCCTCGGCGAGGTGAGTGTAGGTCGCCTCTATCGCCTTTCGATGCGTAAGTCCGTTGGGGATCTCATCGGTCTCGACGAGGAGTGCCTTCGCCTCATAGGCTAAGTGCAAAGCCTCAGCATCGTAGCGACGGCCGAAGGAGAGCGCAAAGCCCTTGCTCAGCATCATCTGCGCCACCTCTCCTCTAGCGCGAAAGCCGTGTAGCACCATCGGGGGGAGCTGCGCAAACTCTTGCGCCATCTGACTACGCAGCTCAATCATCTCAGCCCACGCACGTACCGCGTGTAGGAGGATAGGGCGATGTAGCTGACAGGCTAAGCGCATCTGCGCCTCTAGCCAGACGAGTTGCTCTGCGAGTGTTGCATTGCTCCGCACCTTGTCGATGCCACACTCGCCGACAGCGACGATCTGAGGAGCAGACGCCAGGCAACTCTGCATCTGATCAATGAGTGCTGTCAGACTTTGCTCTGGAGGCAGTGACCAGGGATGAAAGCCTATCGAGTAGAGCTGGGCCTCCTCGATTGCGACACCTCCGCTCCACTCGAGACTGTTGCATAAAGGCGAATCCCTGTGTTGCTTTCGGGATTCGGCTTCGGTCACATACGGAGGTATGCTCCCTTCAGACCTTACCCTCAGCGCCTTGCGCTTAATCCTTTCTGCAAAGTCAGGACAATCTTGCAAGCAAGATTGTGAGACTGTTGACTTTTGCAACAGTCTCCACTCTGTGTAGGTGAGCGAGCGAATTGCTTGGCAGCCCGTCTCGGGGCTATGCGTGTGGCAGTCTAGAAGTTTGAGACGGCCTGTGCCTTGCTCTGCTGCTCTGATCTCCTGGCTCATTGTCGTGGTGGCACGGGGTCGTAACCCACATGTCGGTTGAAGGGGTTACACCGTAAGAGTCTCCAGATAGTTAGCCAGCTTCCCTTCAGAGCTCCATGCACCCTCAGAGCCTCTAGTGCGTACTGCGAGCAGGTCGGCGTAAAGCGACAGCTGGGTGGCAGTAGCGGTGAGATAAAGTGACGATAAAACTTGACAGGATAGCTCAGCAGGCGTACCGCTAGCGAGAGTTGCTGTGCGTTGTCTTGTTCAGCTTGTGCAGTCTGCTCCTGACGATCGGTTGCGGGTTCAGTAGCGGGGGAGGTCGGGTTAGCTTTTTCTATCTCCTTGACGATACGTGCTACGGCTCGCTCTACCGCTTGCTCCAGCTCCGAGTAGGTCGGCATCGTCTTGGCGACAGATTGTAGTGCCACTCGTATCGTACAGTGGTGCTGTGTCGCAGTCTGCCAGAGCGGAGCTTTGTGGAGGCGATAAGCAACGCGGGTCATGCGCTTGATGCGGTTGCGATCGACTGCATGCTTGAAGCGACGCTTAGCGACCGAGGTCATGACGGCCACCTGCGCCTGCTCTCCTGGCGTCTCCGTGGCGATAGGCTCCGCAAGCCATACGATGCGAATGGGGTAGGAGACGAACGAACGCCCGCAACTATGCAGTCGCTCTATCTCCTCACGCAGATAGAGTCGCTCACCTTTGGGTAGACGTTGGTTCTGGTGGGAGCGAGGGGAGTCTTCCTCCGTAGTCATCCCTCTTGCTCGGCAAGGTAGTTGTGAAGTAGCTTAGGCATCGGCGGATCCTGACGACTGCCCGTAGACTTGATATCTACTCTGAGCCCTAGCTCCTCAGCTTTCTGTGCGGTCTTAGGACCTACTGTAGCGATGATCATATCCTCTTGCTTGAAGTCAGGGACATTCTCAAAGAGCGAGGTGATCCCTACGGGACTGAAGAAGATGATCATATCGTAAGGTAGTGGCTTCTCAAGCTCTAGCTCACGAGGTATGGTGCGGTACATGACCGACTTGGTATAGTCTATCCCAGCCTCTGTCAGCAGGTCGGAGAGCTTAGCGCTGTGCTCCTCTGCGACGGGGAGGAGATACTTTTCCCCTTTGTGCTTGACAATCACCTTGACAAGGTCTTCGGTACGTCCTGTCGGTGAGAAGAAGACCTTGCGCTTGCGGTAATTGACAAACTTCTGTAAGTATGGCGCGGACATCTCTGAGCTGCAGTAATACTTCATCGTGTCTGGCATCGTGATGCGCATCTCTTTCATCAGGGTGAAAAAGTGCAAGATAGCAGTACGAGAGGTAAAGACGATGGCTGTGTAATCCAATGGATTGATGCGCTGCTGGCGAAACTCTTTTGCTTCAACTGTCTCGACACGAATGAACTGCTTGTAGTCAAGCTCCACTTGATACTTTTCAGCGACTTCGGTGTAGGGATTGGCCATCAGTGGAGCGGGCTGAGAAATAAGTATTTTTTTAATCCGGGACATACGCACAGGCAGGGGCTAATGGTATATGATAGATTCTTTCACAGGATCAGCATTCCAAAGCCTATGAGATAGGCAAGAGGAGCCATTTCCTGACTGCAAAGGTACAAAGAAATAAGCAAAGGAGTCACCCCAGCCTCCCCAAGCCAGCGTGCTGTGGGCACGATGATCGCAAGGCGCCATAAGAGGATTACAGAGATCGTCAGCCATAGTGCGACCCCCTGCCAGACGCCCGCCAGTAGCAGCAAGGAGCTCAGATAGAGAGGCAGCGGCCACAGCCACTCTAAGATGCCGTAGTGACGCACCCAGTGTAGGTAAAAGGCGGAGTCGAGATAGATCCCCGCCAGCAGACGGTTGATACCTAGGTACAGTCCGCTTAGGATCAAGCTGCAGAGTGCTAGCAGCCCTACCTGCGAGAGCGTCGTCCACAGTTCGCCAGAGGGAAGACCAGCATAGTAGCGTAGTAGCAGATAACCAGTTACGCCGACCAGCAGATGACGTTGCAACCCTCCGAGGATCGCATAGGTACCGACAGATACCCGATGTACTAAGCTGCGAAAGAAAATGTGTCCTCTATTATATAGTAGCGCATCTACTGAGCGGGACAAGAGAGAGCCGACCCACATCTGCATCAGTGCTGGGAGTAAGAGCAGTATGAGGAGCAATAGTAAGATGATATCCTCTGCTCCTCGATCTACCCCAAAGGGAGTCAACGTCCACAACCCGACCGAGCTCTCCATACACGCAAGACCAATCTACAGAGAGGCTAGATGGGAGCGTAGCTGCGCCACCTGCTCCTCCAGATCCTGCACCCCATCATTATTGATCTGATAGAGAGGGAGCTCAGGATACCTCTGCTGCAGAGCTGTAAAGGTGTACGACGCTTGACGATCGATCCGGGCCTGCACTTGCTCGCGGGAGGCTCCGTCGCGCTCCTGGACACGAGCCACACGCACCGCCTCAGGCGCCGTCACGACGACCACAGCGTCGCAGAGACGATAGAAGCCTGACTGCCACAAGATAGCACTCTCTAGGACGACCCACCCCTCGGGGGAATCCTGCTCCATCGCCCACGCCGTCAGTCTCTCAGACACATAGGGGTGAATGATCTGCTCTAGCTGGTGCAATAGCGACTTACCCGCATCAGATGGTGCGAAAACCTTGCTAGCGATCTCATCATAGCGAGGCTTTCCATCTGGACTATAAACTTCTGCACCTAATAATGCGACCACCTGTTGACGCACCTGCTCGCTCTCGGTGTAAGCTCCACGAGCTACCGCATCACTATCCATCAGGGGTAGCCCCGCCTCGACAAGCATCTGACCGACGAAGCTCTTGCCCGCACCGATCCCTCCTGTCAATCCTAAGATGCGAGGGGGCGTTGAGGAGGAGGTGAGCTGCTTTTCGGTCATGTCCAGTAGCCACTACGGCTCAGCAGTCTCTAGGATATACTGTACCGCCTTGGGAGAGGGCATAGCGCGCACCACCCAGTCGGGTAGTCCCTCGACTCTCACGGGTAGCATCTCCGGTCGTTTCTCGCCCTGCTGCACAGCTTCTGCGAGCTGTTGCAGATCGACCACCACCGAGACCTTGTCCCCGATAGGCTTATTGTAGTCTGTGATAGGCATCGTCAGGGTCAGAGAGACACGAGCTGGGAGCAACTTAGCGACAAAGCCTGAGGGTGTGTTAAGCGCCTCGACAGGTAGCTCGATGCGTCTCTCCGTCAGCTCGACGACTGAGATCTGCAACTGCACACTATCGGGCGAGGTATAGACGTGGGGGATCTCTTCAAACGGCACCCGCACCGCTTTGTCTTGCGACAGGTTCTTGTAGGTCAACGCTTTGGTATGTATCTCGCTAATCCCCGCCAGGGCTTCACGACTACCATACAGCTCGACCGTCGTAGGAGTCATCGTCAGCGGCAGTACCATATAGCCATCCTTTGCAGAGGCCGACACATGGTTCACCACTGGCACCTCTTTCCTCTGGAGAGGATATGCGCGCAGCGAAATCTGATTAGGATAGATGTCTCGGATCTGTATAGAGCTCCCCAGGCTCTCCCGCACCTTCTGTGTCAAGACGGCACTGCTAAAGAGGATGCGCCCTCCCTGCGGCACTCGCTGTGGCATAGAGAGCGAAATCGGAGGCACGCCCTTCATCCAGCGGAAGAGGAGCTGAGAGCCTTTTGCCGAGACGCTGACATCTAACGCCGTCGGCTGATCCCCCTCTAGTCCTATCTCTCCCGGCATCTCCTCATATACGATTGGTACATGGACTATCGAGGTCGTGCCACGTGAGAGCGTCTGCATAAACCATAAGGCGGTCGCTAAGAGTACCCATACAGCGATCCCCAGCAGTCGTCTCAAGCGAGGAACACGCTGCTTACGCACCACAGGATCTCCACCTGTGCGAGGCTTAGGGGTCAGATTGAGTCGCACCGCTCCCGTCTTAAGAGTTCGGAGAGGCTATTAGCGGGCGTTGGGGTCCGTGCCGAGCGGATAGACCGAGCTCTTGGCAATCTCTATGCGCACGTCACGAGCTATCTCTACCTCAAAGGTCTGCTCGTTTACCTTGCGGATCTCGCCATGCACACCACCAGCCGTTATGACTGCATCGCCTACAGCGAGCGCATCACGCTCCTGTTGCAGCTTCTTCTGACGCTTGCTCTGCGGACGGATGAAGAAAAGCCAGAAGATCAAGATGATGATTGCAAAGAAGACGAGCGAAGTCCAGGCAGGAGCACCCTGCTGTGCTGCTTGTAGAAGGAATATATTCATAGGTATCTATAGTTGATGAATTCAATTACTTCTGCAAACTTACAAAAAACCGACCGCATAGCGCATTTCCTCCCTATCGCTCGATCACACAAATCTCGAGGTACTTGTGCGAATAGGGTTAGAATAACGCCTGTAACCCAATGTAGGAACGTCCTCCCTCTAGACACACCCGAGCGTCCGTCCCCGCTAAAGGTTACAACGTCCAGCTTTTACGATGACGGGTTATATGTCTCGCTCTGACGGGACTGACTTCCTCCGACTGGACGCTCAGACCGTGTGTCTCTATAGGGTGACGTCGGGGGAGGGCAGGGCCACGGGCTGGAGGAGGTTAGGAGAGGCGCTCGAGCCAGACGGGGAGGTCGGCGAGGTGGGCAGCGAGCGAGGAGGGGACGGTGGCGGTGGGCGACGAGAGCGGGTTGTCGGCGAAGATGCCGTAGAGGGCGGTGCCGGAGCCGGACATGGCGGCGTAGAGGGCGCCGTGGCGGTAGAGCGTGTCTCGCAGAGCGGCTAGCGCGGGGTAGTGCGCGAAGACAACGGACTCGAAGTCATTGACGATGCGCTCACGCCACTGCGCTATCGGTTGCTCTAGTAGTGCAGCGAGCTTGCCCTCCGCCTCGGGGTGGCGTGTCACCTGTCGATACGCCTCGGCAGTGCTCATACCGATGGGGGGCTTGACGACGAGGAGCCATTTGCTGAGGAGTGCGGACGGCATCGTGAGCGGTGTGAGCCTTTCGCCACGGCCTGTGACCAGCATGGGGCGGGACTGGATGAAGAAGGGGCAGTCGCTCCCGAGCTCTCCAGCCAGCGTCTCCAGTTGTTCTGGAGAAAGCTCTAAGCGGCACAGTTCGTTGATCGCTAGGAGCGTGTAGGCGGCATCGGCGGAGCCCCCGCCGATACCAGCTTCCGTCGGAATTCGCTTCTCAAGCTTGAGCCGTAGCGGAGGTATCTCCGGGTGGTGCGCTCGGAGTAGCTGCACCGCTTTGTAGATCAGATTGCGCTCGATGGGTAGTTCGCCTGCCAGACCAGCTATCTCGTATGAGTCCGCCGTGGCTCCAGCAGCTATCTCTACCGTGAGCTGGTCCGCCCAGCCAATGGGGAGCATGCAGCTCTCGATGTCGTGGTAGCCGTCTGGTCGGCGACGTAAGATACGCAGCCCGAGGTTGATCTTAGCGTGTGGGTGTAGGATCATATCGTGGTCACTCTTCGATTACTTATTCTTATACAGATGTACCCCGTCGGTACGGTAGCGGTCGTCTGTCTCAAGGAGCTGCTGCAGGATCGGGAGCAAAGCTTTCGGCTTGACCTCAAGTCTCTTAGCCAAAGTCTGCAAAGTAAGCGAAGGCACCTCCATTTGCTCTAGAAAACTCTTGAGGCGTGTCTCTAGATCCTCCTCACTACGCTGGGAGTGCGCCTTACGAGCTAGACAAAGGTCACAGCGCCCGCACGGCTCAGCCAGCTCCTCGCCGAAGTAGTGTAGGAGCATCGCCTGTCGGCACCCCTGCTGACCGTCTAGGTATGCGATCGTGGCGGTGAGTCGCTTGGTCATCGCCTCCTTGCGCAGCTCGTACACTTCGGGGGGTATGAGGAAGTGGTGCTTGCGCTCCCGCCGTGTGTAGAAGAGGATACGGGGCAAACGCTTGCGCGGGACGTAGTGAATGATGCCTCGCTGGCTCATTCGGACTAGGCTGTCATAGACCTCCTCTCCCGTCAGGTGGGTCTGTATGGAGAGGGTTCGCTCGTCGATGAAGACGTAATCGGCAAAGAGTCCCGAGTAGTTTCTCAAGACAGCTCGTAGCACTTTGTCATCTTGGGCGGACAAGCCTCGGATGTAGTATAGCTCTTCTCTAGAAACCTCTACGATGAGCCGTGAGCGTGCCTCGTCGAGGAGTAGCTCCCAGGCGCCCGCCAGCTCGAGGATATGCAGTGCGCTCAAGCTACGTATCGGGTGTAGATGCTCCGTGCGTACAAACGCCTCTAGATCTATCTCATAGCTACGCTCCATGCCCTCGCCGAGACCTATCCCTAGGTAGCTGTAGAGGGTATCGTAGATGTCACGGATGTAAGCTTTGTCGGGAAATTCGTTTTGCACCCGCTGCTGGAGCATGCCACGATCCCGTCGCTCATATAGCACCACGGCAAAAGCGCGTAGCCCGTCACGCCCCGCACGCCCCGCCTCTTGGAAGTACTCCTCCAGAGCCACCGGCATACTCCAGTGCACCACGAGACGCACATCGGGCTTGTCTATGCCCATGCCGAAAGCATTCGTGCAGACCATCACACGCACTTCTCCCGCCATCCAGGCGTTTTGCTTGATCTCTCGCTCCGCATGCGTCAGCCCTGCATGGTAGTAGTGTGCCGAGACGCCCGCCTCTTGTAGCATCTCAGCCAGCTCTTGCGTCTTCTTGCGATTGCGACAGTAGACGATCGCGCTACCACTCGTCGAGGCGAGGATATGGAGGAGCTCCGTCGCCTTGTCCGTTGTGGGGCGTACGATATACTGCAGGTTGTCCCGTGCGAAAGAGCTACTGATGACATGCGGCTCACGAAAGCTCAGACGCGCCATCACGTCCGCCACCACCTCAGGAGTAGCGGTCGCTGTGAGTGCCAGCAAAGGGACCGAGGGGTAGTAGCGACGTATCTCTGCGATCTTCAGATAGCTAGGGCGAAAGTCGTAGCCCCACTGCGAGATACAGTGACACTCGTCCACCACGATCAGCTGTATCGGTAGTTCGGGTAGACAGGCGAGAAAGAGCGGCGAGCTGAGTCGCTCAGGCGAGAGGTAGAGGAACTTACACCCGCCATACAGGCAATTGTCCAAGGCACGATGGATCTCCTTATACTCCATGCCCGAGTGGATAGCCACGGCAGACATGCCCCGCTTGTTGAGGCCATCGACCTGATCCTTCATGAGTGCTATGAGCGGTGTGACCACGAGCGTCAGTCCGTCGTGTAGCATCGTCGGCACCTGAAAGGTGATGCTCTTACCTCCACCCGTGGGTAGCAGCCCGAGCGTGTCTCGTCCCGCCAAGACGCTGTCGATGATCTCCGCCTGCTTGAGCCGGAAGGCGGGGTAGCCCCAGTAGCGATGAAGTACTCCTAGGGGGGTAGTCTCATCGTCTGCAGAGGCGGTCTGCGATGTCTCTAGTTGGTCGCTCGCTGGCTGCGTAGTCGCCTCGCCTAGCTGCTCGTGCTCGGTGTCAACTCGCGGATCGGTCGCTATATCACGCCACAGGTCCTCCTGCTCCTCGAGGAGCAAGTCCCAGTCGACAGCTTCGCTGTGCTCAGAGGAGTTGCCTGCCACCTCATCGCTGGGAGGCAAAGAGGTCCTCTCCGGGTCGTTGAGGTTTGACATCCTTGACTAGTAATTGCAGAGAGACAACTCCGTTAAAGTGGTTTTCATCTATTTGGTAGACAAGGGCAAAGGGCGCATTCGCTCTCCCCGCCGAAGACTTCTTAACGAAGCGGAAGGCTGGTGCTTGGTTGAACGCGATCCCTGGGCAGTGCTTCTTAGACCCCAGAGTAGGTATAGCATCTACCTTAAAGTGCTCGCCATTGCGCCCCACAGCTCTGCTCGCCCCCCCGTCATAGAGTTGCTGCGTCACAAAGAGGGGCTGGTAGTTGTCCGGCCCATACGGGGCAAAGCGCTGTATCGTCGTGTAGAGTCTCTGCGTCACCTCACGCAGCTCTATCTCGGCATCGATCTCTATCGGTGTGGACTGTGCTCGGTCACTAGTTGTCACCGCATTGACTCCCTGTATGTAAGCACGAAAGTCGGGGAGCTTGTCTGGCAGGAGGGTCAGCCCAGCGGCATAAGTGTGGCCACCGAAGTTTAAGAGCAGATCTCTAGCCTCCTCGATGATACTGTAGATGTCTATCCCGCCGACACTTCGCGCCGAGCCCACGATCCGGTCGCTCGTGCCTGTCAGCACGATCGTCGGTCTATTGGTATACTCGGCCACACGCGAGGCGACGATCCCTATGACCCCTTTGTGCCAGTCAGGCTGGTAGAGGACTACGATGGGCTGATGCGCCAGCTCGGGATTGACCTGTAGGAGCTGCATAGCCTCGTCAGTCGTAGAGCGGTCTAGCTCACGACGACGCACGTTGTACTCGTCGATCAGCTCGCTCATGCGGGCTGTCGTCTTCGCATCATTGCTCAGAAGGAGATCAACCGCTTCGCGGCCATTCATCATACGTCCCGAGGCATTGATCCTCGGCCCGATCTTGTAGATGATGTCGGCCATCGTGATCTTACGTCCCTCGAGACCGCAAGTCTTGATGATCCCCTTGAGTCCCATCGATGGATTGCGATTGAGCTGACGCAGCCCGTAGTGCGCCAGGATCCTATTCTCATCCATCACAGAGACCAGATCGGCAGCGATACTGACCGCGACCAGGTCTAGGAGCTTAAAGAGCGAAGCCGAGGGGAAGCCATTGTTCATCCCAAAGGCCTGCATAAACTTAAACGCCACGCCACACCCGCAGAGCTCCTCAAAGGGGTAGTGACAGTCTGGTCGCTTAGGATCTAGGACGGCCGCTGCATCGGGCAACTGGTCGTCTGGGTGGTGGTGGTCGCAGATGATAAAGTCTATGCCCAGCGTCTTAGCATAGGCTATCTCATTGATAGCCTTGATGCCACAGTCCACCACGATGATTAGTGTCGCACCTATCTCGTGGGCATGATCCACGCCTCGATAGGATACACCGTAGCCCTCATCGTCTCGTCCGGGGATATAGTAGCTGAGCAGATGCTCGCTACACCCCGCCGAGCGGAGGTACTTATAGATTAGAGATACAGCCGTCGTGCCATCTACATCGTAGTCGCCGTATATCATGATATGCTCCTTGCGTCCTAGCGCCTTGTTGAGACGCTTGACCGCTAGATCCATATCTTGCATCAGAAAGGGGTCGTGCAGATCCTCCAGCGATGGATGAAAGAATCGCTGTGCCTCTGCTTCCGTACGGATACCACGACGATAGAGTAGGCGTCCCGCCACAGCGGGTATTCTCAAGGCATGCGCCAGTTGAGAGCCACCCACCTCCTCCTCTCGGGTGAAGGGAGTGTATTGCCATTCGTTCGTCATTATATTGTTTTATTTTTTTTGTCATAGGGAGAGTGGATAGGCTAGGAGCAGACCAAGGCACTAGACCCGCTATGGGAGCGGTCCGGGCAACTTGGATAGAAAACGATTTACAGCTCATTACTAGCGTATTATATTGTCATCGCCTAGAGCGAAGCTTGCGATAAGGTCGCATCTCCGCATTTTAGGCTCCGTAAATGTACGAAATAATCTCGAGATGGCGTATGCAGGGCTGACGCATTATAAATGACAAGCTGATTGTGATCTTAAGAGGGAGAATGAAAGGCCTAAAAAGTGAACTCAATATAGTCGCAAAAACTCTTCATTTTTCTCTTCAAAAAGCTTGTCCATGTCGTAGGTTTTTCGTACCTTTATAACTGATAATCAATACAATGAGTAATCTCTATGAGCATATTCAATCAGCTTCTAATGGTCGAAGATCCACGCATAAATCGATGCAAAAAGTTCCCCCTAGGATACATCCTTACGACGGTATTCACAGCTACTCTCTCTGGCTGCTCCTCTTGGTACGAAATAGAAGACTATGCAGAGGAGTACAAGGTTGATCTGGAGGCTCTATATGAGCGTATATCAGGAGAGTCGAGCTCTTGGGGAGTCCCCTCTCACGACACGCTCAATCGGGCTATCAGTCTTCTTGATCCCAATCAGATAGAGCTAGTCTACAAAGCCTTCCTGGAGGAAAGCTTTGAGATAACAACGGGCAAGCACATCTGTCTAGATGGTAAGACGATGCGAGGCGTTAAGAAGCTAGACTTCGATGCCGACAGCCATTGCGTTACAGCCTTTGACCCTCAGCAGCAAGCTTCATTGGCTCAGGTATATATCTCCACTAAGTCTAATGAAATCAATGCCATCAAAGAAATTCTCAAGGCTCTAGATCTGCGAGACACCGTCATCACTATTGACGCTATCGGCACTCAAACCGATATAGCAACCGCAGTGGTCGGGAAGGGTGGTGACTACCTACTCCAAGTTAAAGATAATCAGAAACTAACGAAGGAAGAGATGCAAAGTTTCTTTTGTCCCCTCTACGATGCTCATATCGTGCATCAAGAGCAGAAAGACTTTGGTCACGGGCGAATAGAAACACGCACGATGAGTAGCATCGTAAACCCTTTATCTCTAGATCCAGACTCGACTTTAGACAAATGGAAAGGGCTGAAAAGTATCCATATGATGACAAGAGTACGGACGGACAAGAAGACAGATAAGTCCAGCACCGAAACCACCTTCTATATTTCTAGCCTGACAGACGGAGCGGAGATCTTCAAATTAATACGTGAGCATTGGGCTGTGGAAAACAAGCTACACTATATGCTGGATATGCTTTTTAGAGAGGACTACTCTACCAAGAGAGCCCGCAACGCAGCTCAGAACATGAACATTATAAACAAGATAAACCTGACTATCATTCAACGGCTTAAAGACAAGCTCAAAGGCACATCAACGCTACGCCTGAGGAAAAAGCTTGCACGAATGACTCCAGAGGAAATCTTCGAAATGGAATTATAATGCGTCAGCCCTGATAGCGTATGCCGTCGCGTCACATTTCACAGCTGACACATTATAATAATGAGTTCATCCAAGCCCCGCTTGTCGCTCATGTGTAGCTCCTGAAAAAAAAAGAGACTATGATACATCGGCTCTGGCTAGGTAAACGCAACGCCGAGTCGTTACAATAGCTTAGAACTGACTACATATCGAAACGGTGCTGTGTTGGGGAAAAGTGATTTCCACGTGGATATTTCGAAATCCCCACGTGGAGAATAAAAAATTCTTCGGAGGAATGAAATAAAACTTCGGAGGAATGAAATGAAACTTCGGAAGAAATGATTCGCCCCCACGTGGGGAATAAAAAACATCCACGTGGAGATTTAAGATTCCCCACGTGGATATTCGAGAAAGGAGGGGATCGGACGAATTTCCCCGTAAAGATATGTAAATAGAGACTAGAGGTTAGAAGTTAGAGATTTGAAATTAGGGATCGGAACTATCGGAAGGATCGGGAGTGTTTAGCGAGATGGCGTTCGCCCCCCGAACCAGCCTGGACGGGTAACAAACTTAATGCTGTAACCCTTCGAAACAGCGGACTCATGAGACGTGTAGTGATATGTGAGGATGCGGTAGCAGACGCGGGAGAAGGGGACGCAGAGTTCGTGCGGCTAGCCTTTGCGGTGCTGTATCGTCGAGTAGGCCTGCTGGAGTAGCTCGAGGGTGTCACGCGCTGCCTCCTGCTGAGCGCGCTTCTTACTGCTGCCAGCACCGCGCCCTACGGGCTTGCCATCGATCCAGACGCTGTAGACGAAGTGATCGTGTGGCGCCATATCGTGCTCCTCGAGACGGAATTCGTGCGAGAGGTGATGCTTTTGCACCCACTCGATGAGCTCGCTCTTATAGTTCTGAATGCTCGCCACCGTGTGCGCCTGCATATCGCGATAGGTGGGGAGGATAAAGTCGCGAACGAAGTCCTGCGTACGGGCATAGCCCTGATCGAGGTAGATGGCTCCGATGAGTGCCTCCACGGTGTTGCCGTAGATGTCTACCGAGTTGTCTAATGCGCTCGGCACCATGACGATATAACGCTCTAGATGCAGACGTCGCCCCACCTCGTTATTGACGGGACGGCTCACGAGCGAGCTCTTGCACTTGCTCAGTTCGCCTTCGTCCCATGTGGGATGGAGATGATAGAGGTAGGTGCAGATAGAGGCTTCGAGGACTGCATCACCGAGGAACTCAAGTCGCTCATTATTGAGCTTCTCACCACCCTCCCCGATGATCGTGCAGGAGCGGTGACGCATCGCTAGCAGGTAGAGGTCTGTGCGGACTGGCACGATGCCTATCCGATCGAAGAGTGTGGTCAGATTGGGCGTGCGCTGCGAGCTGCCACTACGTATGCCGCGCCACCAATGCAGCCAACGCTCACCTAGCTCCTGAAGCCACATCCTAGTCCTAGAGCGTCTCATCAAACTCATAGCACTGTCTGTCTAAAGGAGCAAAAAGAGCGACACCCCTCCACACTCGTCGACTCTAAAGTAACGTGCGTGAAGGGGTGTCGCTGATATAGTGTCATGAGTTGATACGGTGCGTGTGCGCTTACTGAACCTTCTTGAAGATGACGCAGGCGTTGTGGCCTCCGAAGCCGAAGGTATTGCTCATGGCTACGTTGACGGTACGCTTTTGCGCCTTGTCAAAGGTGAAGTTGAGCTTGTAGTCTATCTGATCATCTTCGTCGCCTGGCTCATGATTGATGGTCGGTGTGACGACATCTTCCTGGATGGACTTGACGATAGCCATGGTCTCTAGAGCTCCCGTAGCACCGAGGAGGTGCCCTGTCATAGACTTTGAGGAGCTGATGTTGAGATCGTAAGCTTTGTCGCCCCAGACGCTCTGGATTGCTTTGACCTCTGAAGCGTCACCAACGGGTGTCGAGGTACCGTGAACATTGATGTAGTCTACATCCTCGGGCTTCATGCCAGCATCCTCTAGGGCGCGGGTCATCACGAGCTTGGCACCCAGTCCCTCCGGGTGGCTAGCGGTCAAGTGATATGCATCGGCCGATAGACCGAAGCCAGCGAACTCAGCATAGATCTTAGCACCACGAGCGACCGCATGCTCATACTCCTCTAGTATAAGGATAGCAGCACCCTCGCCTAGCACAAAGCCGTCACGACTTGCGCTGAAGGGACGAGAGGCAGTCTCGGGAGAGTCGTTGCGTGTGGAGAGAGCGTGCATGGCGTTGAAGCCACCGATACCAGCGACCGTCACTGCAGCCTCACTACCACCAGCCACCATCATCTTTGCCTTGCCAAGACGTATCATGATAGCGGCATCGATGATCGCATTTGTCGAGGAGGCACAGGCTGAGGCGACACTGTAGTTGGGTCCGTGGAAGCCGTACTCGATCGATACGAGTCCAGCAGCGATGTCGGAGATCATCTTCGGAATGAAGAAGGGGTTGAAGCGAGGCCCTCGCTCGGGATCATACTGCATGATCTCCTCCTGGAAGGTCTCTAGCCCTCCGATACCCGCGCTGATGATGACGCCGACCTCGTTTTTGTCGACATGCTCTAGGTCTACAGCTGAGTCTGCAATCGCCTCTTTTGTTGCCACGAGGGCGAGCTGAGTGTATCGGTCATAGCGACGTACCTCCTTGCGGTCGAAGTGCTCTTCTGGATTAAAACCCTTGACCTCACAGGCGAACTGGGTCTTGAACTTGGAGGCATCAAACTGTGTGATGGGAGCTGCTCCACTCTTACCAGCTAGCAGATTTTGCCAAGTGGTAGGAGCGTCATTGCCAATGGGGGTGATGGCACCTAGGCCAGTCACGACTACTCTGTTAAATTGCATAGGCTATATCAAAGTCAAGCGTCAGGGATATGAGGAATCTGCTGCTACAAGCAACAGGTTCTAGCGGTGTAAACTGAATGTGGGAAAATGCACAAGGGCAAGCCCAGCACCCATGCTGGGAGATCTGAGACTTGCCCTCGGGCTATGTATATACGACAGAGGATATAGGTGGTCGCATTAGCTATGCGATGAGACCTCTGTATCGCATGGTGAGGAGAGCACGGTGTCTACTCCTCGAGGTGCTTATGCTAGCTGCTTCTCGATGTAGTCGATAGCGTCGCCAACGGTCTTGATACCCTCAGCCTCCTCGTCGGGGATGGTCATATCAAACTCCTTCTCGAAGGCCATCATCAGCTCGACTGTGTCGAGTGAGTCAGCACCAAGATCGGTCGTGAAGTTGGCCTCACGAGTTACCTCTGAGAGCTCGACGTTGAGCTTGTCTGCGATTAGGTCTTTGACCTTGCTTTCTACTTCTGCGTTCATTGCTTAATAGGTTATTTGATGAATAATTGATTAGTCATACTAGATCGGTAAAGCATCGGTGCAGACCGCTTGGCTCTGAGGCGTAGCGCATCCGCAGATTTAGCTGTACCTTTGTACAGAAGAGGCGTGAAAGCGTGTAGATGCCACTGCATTTTGCACACATGCGCCCCTTATGTGCAACAAATGTACGAATAAAAATGGAAACCATAGCTATCTTCGCCTCAGGCAATGGAACAAATGCGGAGGCACTTGTCCACTATCTGGCTCATATCGACGACATTTCTGTCGCGCTCATAGCGACCGACAACCCCCACGCTGGAGTTCTCAAGCGTGCTGAGAGACTGGGCATACCGTCCCTCACCTTCCAGCGCAAGGAGATGCGTGAGCCCGCATTTGCTAAGCAACTCCGAGAGCAATATCAGGTGACTGCGATCGTCCTCGCGGGCTTCCTCGGCTTGGTGCCTGAGAGCTTGCTACGCGCTTTCCCGCAGCGCATCCTCAACATTCACCCAGGGCTGCTACCCGACTATGGGGGCAAAGGGATGTATGGCGATCGCGTCCATGAGCGTGTACTAGAGGAGCACTGCGCCATGAGCGGCATCACGATCCACCTCATCGACGAACAGTTTGACCGTGGCTCGACGCTCTGCGAGGTGCGCCTAGCGGTTCACCCTGACGACACGGTCGAGACGCTCGCTGAGCGCATCCATCGTCTGGAGCACGCCTACTACCCAGTGGTCGTCGCCGACTACCTTACACGTCCCGACCTCCCGCCACTCGTCTAGCGCAGTTAAATGAGACTGTTGCAAAAGTCAATAGTCTCTTAATGATAGAGGGGACCCGATCGCACGGTAGCGGTCGAGTCCCCTCTCTATATATCGTGTTTGGAAGCCTAATCCTCTGACGGCTGTTCAAGTGCTCGCTGCGCTTTGAGCTCCTTAAACTTAGCCTGCATCGTCGGGTTCTTGTAGGTGAGCTTGTGAATGGTCAGTTCCTCCGCCTTGTCGTTGGCTAGGCGCAAGTAGTTTTCGCTACCCATAAGAAGCCCTTTGATCTTTTGCAGATGCTCGATAGAGGTATCGATTTCTTTGATCGCCTTCAGAAACTTATCATTTGCTAAGCGTATGTCGCGCCCGAATCTGTTCTTGAAGTCCTTCACTTTCTCCTCAAAGTGTGTGATGTCGATGGACTGCCGCTGCGCCTCGAAGAGCTGCTTGCGTATATCGAGGCTCTTGCGTGAGGCGGAGACGAGGAGCGTGATGAGTGGCACGAAGAACTGGGGACGGATCACATACATCTTCTCGTAGCGGTGTGACTTGTCGACGATACCGCCGTTATAGAGTTCGTTGTCGCCCTCCAGGAGCGACACGAGGACGGCGTACTCGCACCCCTTCTTGCGTCGATCCTCGTCAAGCTTCTTGAGAAAGTCTTCGTTGCGATGCTTCGTGGAGGTCGTGTCAGACTCGTTTTTCATCTCAAACATGATGGAGATGTACTCTAGCTCACCTTCATCGGCATAGTCACGAAAGACAAAGTCTCCCTTGGTGCCACCGACCACGTCGTTGTCCTTCTCAAAGTATGCGTTGGGATAAAAGGGTCTCAGCTTCTGCTCAAACTCCAAGGCGCAGTGCTGCTCGAGTGTCTCACCCAGCATCTTGGTGGACATGCGAGACTTGAGGTCTTTGTAAAAGTCTACCTCTTGCTCTAGCACCTTCTTCTCTAGCTCGTGTTGCTCTTGCAGTTGCTTGACCTCTAGCTGAGCCTCTTTGCTCTGTAGCTCCACCTGAGCCTGCAATGCTGTGATCTCTTGCTCCTTAGCTTGTAGTGCTTTCTGGCTCTCGGCCTGCACCTTCAGGCGCTCATTGTCTCGTAGGCTCTCTTGCTGCGCTAGCTGCGCCTGCAGCTCGATGAGCGTTTGCTCTTTGTTGGCCAGAGCTAGCTTCAGATCCGCTTGGCTCTTCTCGCCCATAGCGTCGAGCTTGCTCTGGAGCTGTACCAGCTCGTTGTCTCGCTTTGAGATCTGCTCCTTGAGCGTCGCCTCAGCCTGTGCCACAGCGAGCTGCTGGGCCTGTCGGCTCTGCTCCTCGACCAGCGCCACGCGCTCAGCGAGCGCCTTGTCAAAAGCCTCGCCACGCACCTGCTCTAGCAGCTGCGCATAACCACGCTCATCGATACTAAACGGCTGATGGCAATTCGGACAAACCAATTCGTGCATAGGGATTAGAGGTTGGATGTTAGAAGTTAGAGATTAGAAGTTAGAGATTAGGGATTAGAAGTTAGAGAGGGATCGGAAGGTATCTGAGCTATCGGAAGTTTCGGAGTGATCCGATCGGCCTCTCTCTACTTGAGACTACGTACATTCCACCCGCTAATGCAATTTCTCAAGAATGATGTTTTTGATGACTTCATTGGGTGTCTTATAGTTTAGGTTTTTACGGGGTCTATTGTTTAGTAGGTTCTGAAAGCGTCTAAGGTCAGCGTCAGTTAAGTCTTCGAAAGTAGAGGCCTTAGGAATAAACTGGCGTAGCAGTTTGTTTAGGTACTCAATATGAGGCTTATCCCAGGATTGATAGGGGTGGGCAAAGTAGACGGGCGTTTTGAGAGACCTCTCTATGGTCTTAAACTTGGCAAACTCACTTCCATTGTCGGTTGTGATCGAGTGTAGCAGTCCCATCTTCTTGTAGTACCTCAGAGCTTTATTCACCTCTCTGGCGAGAGCTTTGGCATCCTTGCCATGCTCCAGAAGTCGTATGATAGTAAAGCCTGTAACACGCTCTACAAGCGTTAAAATTGCTCCTTTCTGCTCTTTGCCTATAATGGTATCCATCTCAAAATCTCCTACTCGTGCCTTCTGGTCAATGCACTCAGGACGAGTCTCTATGGACTTTCGCTTAGGCCAGTCTGTTTTTATTGGTACGGCCAGGCGTCGCTTGCGATAAGCTAGCCCATGCCTTGTGTGTTTGTAAAGCTTGCCTCCAGCTTTCTTGTCTTGATGCAGGAACTTGTAAATGGAGGTCTTACCGACCATCGGCTTGCCCTCCAGCTTTCGCCTTCCAGCAATTTGCTCTGGAGACCATTTATGCTCTACAATGCACTGGACAATATCAGCTTTCATAGCATTCGTCAATTTAGCTCTTGCCTTGTTCTTCCAGTCTTGTCGCTCTTTGGCAAACATCTGAGCCTGAGTAGGGCTATAGTTGCCAGCGGGTGTCAAGTTCCTCTTAATCTCTCTACAGATGGTGCTAGGGTGTACTCCTATGACCTCTGCGATCTTTTTTTGAGGCGTGTTAGTCTTCAGAAGAGCAGCAATTTCGTATCTTTGCGCTTGGGTTAGATGCATACTTGTATATAGCTAAGTTTTTGTTTCCACAGCAAATATACTGCATTAACCTTAAAGGGACGGTGAGCGCATCGTCCCTTTTTTCGTCTCGGCAGCTCGCTACCTGCTCCTCCCGCCCTCCTAGGAGAGGAGGGGGCGTCCGGAGCAGGGCGAGCTCCACTCCAAATTGCATTTTGGAGTGGAAAATACGCTATTGCATAAAGGCGAATCGCTGTGTTGTTTTCGGAATTCGGCTTAGGTCACATACGGATGTGTGCTCCCTTCAGGCCTCACCCTCAGCGCCTTGCGCTTCATCCTTTCTGCAAAGTCCGGATAATCTTGCAAGCAAGATTGTGAGACAGTTGACTTTTGCAACAGTCTCTACTTGCAAATATACACCTTCTCAGTCTAAGGAGATGTGGAAAGCTTGGCTAGTTACGGCTCTAGGCGAACCGTCATAAAACAAGATAAGCGTAGGAGCCATGTAGCTCACTACGCTTATCTGTTCTTACTCTAAACCAATATCTTTGTCTTTCGAAGAGCGGAAGACGGGACTCGAACCCGCGACCCCAACCTTGGCAAGGTTGTGCTCTACCAACTGAGCTACTTCCGCATTTCGGACCTTCCCTCTTATGCCCCTCTTGTATTACTATGAGTATCCCAAAAAAGACGCTACTCAGCCTAACCTCCGAGAGGTGCTAAAGGGTGTCCTGCCGATTTGTGAGTACAAAGGTACGAAAACTTTTTGAATCTGCAATAGCTTCGGGGAAATTATTTTTTGGGATCTCCTCCCGCAGCTAATTTTCCACCTAGGACTTTCGGCTTGCTGCGCTGCTTAGAACTTCGTCGTGTGACGGATGCCAAGGTCAGCGATGAGCTTACGATAGCGCTCGATATCCTTCTTGGCGAGGTAGTCTAGCAGACGACGACGCTTACCTACGAGCATCTTCAGGCTACGTGACGTAGAGAAGTCCTTCTTATTCTCCTTAAGGTGCTCCGTGAGGTGCTGAATACGATAAGTAAAGAGAGCTACTTGGCTCTCGACACTGCCGGTGTCCTGTGCAGAGGCTCCGTACTTTGCGAAGATCTCTTGCTTCTTGGTACTGTCTAGGTACATTTTGTTATGAGGTTATTTGTGAGACATTCATAACATCCTCGCCACCCAAGGCCCCACCTCAATGGGGCGACAATGAGTACGACGATGCATTTCGCCTGCAAAGGTACAAATAATCTTTCACCCCGCAAGCCTGCCCCTCCGCAAAGGGTCACTCGATAACGACGACGAGCGTGGCAAGCGTGGGGCAGTTGTCATAGATAAACTGAGCGTGAGAGCTGGCGTTGCGGACGCACATGTGAGAGCGGGGGGTCGTGCCAAGTGACGGACTGTACTCGACGATCTTACCCTTGGGATTGTTTACGGGCACACCATGTATATAGGCTCCGCAAGTGAAGCGGCTAGCCCACGGTGCAAAGCCGGCGATGCGACTGGAGCCGTCACTGGTGTAAAACATCTTTGACTTCTTCTGCTGTAGGAGGAAGATGCCTAGAGGTGTCTCCTTAGCGTGGGGCGGCTTGTGACGCCCCGTCGTGGCGGGGTTGATACTCCGCACGAGGTAGTGCGCTGGCGACTGACGCTCCAGCACGACGATGTGCTGGTTCTTGCGATCTACTACGACCACGTGCGAGAAGGTGACGTCAGGCTTCAGTAGCTGTATGTAGCGCCGTGGCACATACCACTCCGCCTCGGGAGACTCGACTTTGCCTTGCCAGAACTTGCTACCTAGGGTATCGGTCATCGCTATGAGCGTCCCGTCGCGACCATAAAGCTCGGGCTTGAGGGTGTCTGTGGGTGCGTAGAGTGGCACCGCCTGATAGCGCTCCACACCGAGCGAGTCAGAGACTAGCTTGTAGCTATCGCGAGACCATACTTTCGTGAGGGGAGCTTCGCCGTTTAGGTTCTTATAGTTTTGCAGTACACCCCACCGATGAGGCGCAGCCTGTAGTTGCTCTATGCGGAGGAGCTGCTCTCGTATCTTATCCCACTGTATGGTGCGAGTCTCATCTTTATACTCATAGGAGTCCTCGAGCGTATACTTGTCAAAGGTTAGCTCTCGGTCTATGACGATCTGCTCAGCCGTAAGCTCAGGCTGAGGCTCAGCCACGACAGTGTCTACGGTTGTGATCGTGTCCATAGGTACCTCGGCACTGCTTTCAGTGGAGGGCTGGCAAGCCAGTAGGAGCGTGAGGGCAAGGGGTAGGAAGGTCATAATGTTTTTCATAAGATCTATAAGTTAATGGGAGCTGTCGATCCCTTTGAGCTGGGGCAGGTGCCAGTGATAGTGCGCTGCGAGGATGCGTATCAGGATGACCATACCAGCTGATATGAGCTGTGCGTAGACCGTATCTATAGGTACGAAGCGGAGCATCAGGGTGTAGATGACTCCTCCGGCGATGCAGGCCAAGGCGTAGATGTCTTGGCGACAGATGAGTGGGGTCACGTTGAGGATGATGTCTCGCAACAAACCTCCGAAGGAGCCTGTCACGGTACCCATGATGACAGCCACCCAACTGGGGAAACCCATAGCAAGCGTCTTGTCGACACCCACCACCATAAAGAGTCCTAGTCCGATAGCATCAAAGATAAAGACTGTCGGCGCTGTGCGAATCACGATCTTCCTAAAGATATATACGTAGAGCAACGCAACAAAGGTAATGATCATATAGGAGGGCTGCAGCATCCAGAAGGGGGTCGTGCCGAGAAATAAGTCACGTAGCGTACCTCCGCCCACAGCTGTCGTGACACCCAGCACATAAGCTCCGAACCAGTCCATCTGCTTGGTCGATGCTAGGCGTATGCCAGAGATAGCGAAGGCGAAGGTCCCAATGAAGTCTAGGATCCTCGTCACTGTCTCCTCAGACCATACGAAAGCTGAGAAGTCAAAGCCTAATATCTGATCCAACATCTGTCCGCTAAGTATTTAACCTCTAATGCTTAGCTCTTGAGGATAGGAGCGAGCGCACATTATCTATGAGCAGACGCACCGCTACGGAGTTAAAGCCTCCCTCGGGGATAATCAGGTCAGCGTAGCGTCGTGAGGGCTCGACAAACTGCTGGTGCATTGGCTTGACCGTCGTGAGGTATTGCTCGATGACTGAGTCGACACTGCGTCCCCGCTCCTTGACATCGCGCTGTATGCGTCGTGCTAGGCGCACATCATCGTCCGTCTGTACGTAGATCTTGACATCCATCAGGTCACGTAGCTCCTCATTCTCAAAGATCAAGATGCCGTCGATGATCAGCACACAAGGCGGATCTATGGTGACCGTCTCGGGGATGCGGTTGTGATTGACAAAGGAGTAGACGGGGCGCTCCACGCTGTGCCCCTCGCAAAGCTGGTTTATCTGCTCGCACATCAGCCTCGTATCGAAGGCGTCGGGGTGATCATAGTTGAGCTTAGCACGCTGCTCCAGAGGTAGCTCATCGTGCGCCTTGTAATAGTAGTCGTGACTGAGGACTACGACATCCTCATCAACAAAGGTCTCCTGCAGACGGCGCACTAGGGTGCTCTTGCCCGAGGCAGTGCCGCCCGCTACGCCTATGATAATCGGTTTGTGCTTCATAGCTTCAGCGAAATAGTCTTATGGGTTTACTCTAAATAGGTATTTCCGCGCAGCGCAGCGCTCCATAGTCTCTAGCAGGGCATCGTACGAAGCCCCCGCCAGCGACACTTCTAGTCGAGTCCCTAGGGGGAAAGCCTCTACATCTGCACTTAGCTCGGCAAGTGTCAGCGAAACTGTGTGCGGTGCAGGTAGCGTGACGTGCGAAGCTCTCGCTTTGCGCCGCCCCTGCGCCAAGCGCCGCTGCACGTTGATGGCAGCAAGTACCAGTGGCGTGGTCACGTGCCGGCTCCACCAACTCTCCCCCTGATGCTTGAGGTAGAAGAGGCGCATCGCTCCGTAGAAGTTCTCCTCGTAGCGCACCCTGTCGGCGGCCTGCTCTGACTCGCCCTTGTAGTGTAGTACAGGCGTGGGGAGGTAGTAGTTGTGGTAGCCCGCTCGCTCTATCGTGTAGCAGAGATCTATGTCCTCGCCATACATGAAGTAGCGCTCGTCGAGTCCACCCACCGCTAGGTATAGTGCCCGTCGCATCATTAGGAAGGCACCCGTCAGCACCGGCACCTGCTGCACTTCGTCGGACGAGCGATGCCCCTGGTAGTAGCCATTGAGCCATGCAGAGTGAGGTGCCAAGCGGTAGAGACGTGTGAAGCGACAGAAACTATGCCACAGCGTAGGCACGCCCCGCTTGCTCTCGGGGTGCATCGCTCCAGACTGGTTAATGAGGCGAGGCCCCACGGCACCCGCCTCGGGATGGGTCTGGAGGAAGGTCAAGCAGTAGGCGAGCGTTGACTCCCCGATTAGTGTATCAGGATTGAGCAACAGGAGATAGTCTCCACGCGCCTCGGCAATCGCTTGGTTATTGCCACGGGCAAAGCCTCCATTCGTCGGACTCTCCAGTAGCTTCACCCTAGGCTCTGCGCCCAAGGCTGTGCGGAGACGCTCCATCGAGTCATCGTCCGAAGCATTGTCCAGCACGATCACCTCTACTTCGCCCTCGATCTGACGACAACTAGCCAGCACCGAGCGAACCGCCTCGATGGTCAGTTGTGGCACCTTGTAGTTGACTAGAACGACCGAGAGGAGCATAGGGCTTCCCTTTTTGTGCTAGGCAGAGACCGTGATGAGGTAGTAGTTCTTCTTACCTCGCTGCACGATCAGATACTTGCCTGCGATCAGGTCATCGGTGGTAACCACACATTCTTGGTCAGCAACCTTCTCCTTGTTGAGGCTGATGCCGTTCGAAGCGATCAGCTTGCGCAGCTCGCCCTTGGACTTAAAGATCGGCGCATGCTCTACCAGTAGGTCTAGCAGCTTGACGCCGTCTGCCTGCTCTAGGAGCGTCCGGGCCACATCGTAGTGCGGCACGCCTGCCATCACCTCCTTGAGTAGTTCTTCCGACATCTGACGCAGCTGGTCGTGCGTGTTGTTGCCAAAGAGTATCTGCCCGGCCGACATGCTCTGCTCGTAGTCCTCGCGTCCGTGTACCATGACCGTGAGTTCCTCGGCAAGCGTGTGCTGGAGGAGGCGCTCATGCGGTGCCTGGCGGTGACGCTCTATGAGTGAGTCGATCTCCTCTAGTGGGATGCTGGTAAAGATCTTGACAAAACGCTCGGCGTCCTCGTCCGAGACGTTGAGCCAGAACTGACAGAAGGTGTAGGGCGACGTGTAGCGACGATCTAGCCAGACGTTGCCTTGTTCTGTCTTGCCAAACTTTGTGCCGTCAGCCTTCTTGATCAGTGGGCAGGTCACACCAAAGGCTTCGCCGCCATCGATACGGCGTATCAGCTCCGTACCAGTCGTGATATTGCCCCACTGGTCCGAACCACCCATCTGCACACGGCAGCCGTACTCACGGTAGAGGTGCAGGTAGTCGTAGCCCTGGAGGAGCTGGTAGGAGAACTCGGTGAAGGAGAGTCCCGCCTCAGCATTTGCCTCGAGGCGACGCTTGACGCTGTCCTTCGCCATCATATAGTTCACCGTGATATGCTTACCGATGTCTCGGATGAAGTTGAGGAAGCTGTAGTCCTTCATCCAGTCATAGTTGTTGAGCAGAAGTGCCTTATTGGGAGCGTCAGACTCAAAGTCGAGGAAGTGCCCCAGCTGCCGACCGATGCACTCCTGATTGTGTCGGAGCGTATCCATGTCTAGTAGGTTGCGCTCTTGGGACTTCATCGAGGGGTCGCCGATCATACCGGTAGCTCCACCCAGTAGAGCTATCGGCTTGTGTCCAGCACGCTGCAAGTGCCGGAGCATCATCACGCCGACAAGGTGACCGATATGGAGCGAGTCAGCCGTCGGGTCAAAGCCCACGTAGGCCGTCGTCAGATGCTCTGTGAGTTGCTCTTCGGTGCCTGGCATGATATTATGAATCATCCCACGCGCCTTCAGTTCGCTAATCAGTGAGGAGTGGCTCATAGTTATTCTTTTGTATTACCTAGGTTACAAAGGTACGAATTATTACTAGCTAATAGACGCTTCCTCCCTTGGAGCCGAAAAGTTCCCCTCTTGGAACTAAAAAGTTCCAAGAGGGGAACTGTTTTTGGAACTCGTATGTATAAGTAGTAGAGGACGATACAGGCGATGAGGGGAGCGACTCCTCCTCAGCCACTCTCCCAAACTCTCTAGACGACAACGGGCGGACTCACTACATGGTGAGCCCGCCCGCATTATTGTTGTCGATGTTATATCGCTCGGTCTAGCACTATCGCTTCAGACGACGTGCCATGGGGACAGACGCACTCTTGAAGTTCTCAATAGGACTGAAGCTGAAACCCGTGATGATGGTCCCCTCATCTATCTGAACCATGACGCCCTCCTGCTCGTTGATATAGGTGGGCAGTAGGATGGATCTCGTCTTGTCATAGACAAATCCACGACGCTCCAAGCGATCTATGAGCGATGGAGAGCGGAGTGCCTTGAGATCTGTACAGATAACCATCGCTGCACCATAGAGCGACTCGTCATTGTCACTAGGCCACAAGATAATGGTCGGGAAGTACTTGCTACGTGTCTGTACGGCTGGAAAAGGCATATCAGCGGCAAGCTCCGGCAGAACCGTTGCCGTGTAGTCCTGATCGCCATACTTCTTCATGATATCCTCCATCTTCTCCTTCTCAAAGCCAAAGAGTGGCATCGGGAAGTCTACCTCCTCATAGGGGAGAAGCTGCTCTATATCACTATTGGTATAGTACTGGATACCTGGGCGGAAAGTCTTTTTAGCCTCGGCGGCCTTAGGGATATTCATATCTACGTTGGCAATGAGCTTGATGCTCTTGTCGTAGTAGATGGGGTTGCCCTCCTTGTCCTTGAGGCCTGTAGGCTTGAAGCCCTGAGCCTTCAGGTAAGCGTCAAGCTGCTCAGGCGTGGGGCGATGGAGCGTATCGCAAGAGACTTTGCTCTCCTCGAGGAAGTGGTTCGTCTTTACGTCAAACCAATAGGTGGTCTGTGTGTACACCTCGTGACCCGTCTTGAACTTGTAGACGCCCCTATCAGGCTTGCTCGCCTCGGCATCGAATGTATGTCCCATACGTGCCTCAAAGAGCTGAACCATCTCTAGTGTAGCTCCGTAAGGTAGGAGCGGCATCCAGATGCCAGTAGTCTGATCCTGAAGGGGATCGACACGTAGCCAGTTGGTCTTCTTGTTGTCATTGTTAGTCCACCAGAAGATTGGCTCGGTCTGCTCACCATCCACGAGGATGACTGAAGAGACCTGGCTACCGCGTGGTGCGCTGATGTAGATCTCCTCCGAAGCCTTAGCGGTGCGAAGGTTGCTCTTGACGAAGCCGTTGTTGAGCAGATACTCATCGATGAACTGCTTGGCACTCTCTTGCGAAGCAAACTTTACGCGAGCCACCTGATAGTGGCCAGCCCGATCAAAGTAGTAGACGATCTCTTGTACCACCTTGGTGTCTTGAGGCGTAGCGGTGAGGGTCATCAGCTCGTCTGAGCGCTCGACCTTGTTGCCACGTCCCTCCTCGATCTGAGTTGCCTCATCGAGGGTGATGCCGTAACGCTCTATGGGGAGCATCCACTGCGAGATCCGCTCGGGCTCCTGAGGCGTGTCACCGCCCGTGATGGGGTTATCCCAGCCACAACTAGTGAGGGCGAATAGTCCTGCTACGAGGAGCAGGAGGGTTGATGTGATTCTTTTCATAGGGGAAACGTTTTATAGTTAAACTGCTTAGTGTATATGTGCGCTTAGTACGCATCATCAGCGTAGTGTGTTGATGGCAGCGATGAAGAGTATCTTGCCCGTCTCGGGGTGTACGATAGAGGCAAAGAATGGTCTGTCGAAGGCGATGCTACGAGGCTCAAGCGGGTCACCTACACCAGGCTCCACGACTCCTGTCTTACCCTGAAAAAAGTTGACTCGTAAGTAATATAACTATGAGTACAATGAAACAGACAAAAGACACGAAGTCGAAGCCCACGAAGGGATCAACAAATCGCCCAACCAAGGGACATGCCACAACGGCCGAACGGCTTGAGGCACTCAAGCGCTACTACGTAAATGGCTATTCAATCAAGATTCTAGCGAGCCAGTATCAGGTAACA
This sequence comes from Porphyromonas vaginalis, assembly GCF_958301595.1. Taxonomy (NCBI): domain Bacteria; kingdom Pseudomonadati; phylum Bacteroidota; class Bacteroidia; order Bacteroidales; family Porphyromonadaceae; genus Porphyromonas; species Porphyromonas vaginalis. The sequence continues at coordinate 923,441 of NZ_CATQJU010000001.1, forward strand.
TCATGTACGATTCGCAATTGGATTCGTATCTTTGAGCAAGAAAACCCTGAAGTGGCTAAAGCTATGAACAAAAAGAGAATACCCCCACGATGCACCCCCTCTGAGGAACTCAGCAAGGACGACTATGTCGCTCTGAAAGCACGTATCATGGAGCTCGAAAAAGCTCTTGACCAAGCCTGCTTAGAGCGAGATGTCTTCAAGACCTGCTTGGAGGTGTACAGCATCGATGAGCAAAAAAAAAATGGCCACTAGTTGTGACAGCTGTGAAAGATCAATATGAACATCCAATCAAGCAGGTCTGCAAGGCACTGAACAAGAGTCCACAAGCCTATTACAAGTACCTCAAGTCCGACACGCCCTTGAGAGAATCTGAGCTTGAGTTTATAGTGATAAGCTATATTGTGGAAGCACGTAAAAGCAATCCAGGTATTGGAGGCGTATCGCTTTGGATGCAGTATTGCAGGGAGTGGGGAGCCCGCTATCCCGTTGGCAGAGATAAGTTTGTGAGCTACATACGCAAGCACAAGCTCTACGTCCGCATACCGAGGCGCTACAAAGCTCCCCGCACCACGGACTCCAGCCACGACCAGCCCACCTACCCCAACCTCGTTCGGGACCTTATCCCCGATGGTCCAAATCAGGTGTGGAGCAGCGACATCACCTACATCCCCTTGGAGCGAGGGGACAACAGGGTTGAGTTCTGCTTCTTATCCCTGATTTTGGATAACTATACGAAGGAGATTGTGGGCTATAGTCTAGGGGACAGTCTCGCCTCAGAATACCCCTGCGAGGCACTAAAGCAAGCCCTCAAGCGGCTCCCCAGAAAGGACGCTTCCGATCTCATTCACCACTCCGACAGAGGCACTCAATATGCCAGTCTGCAGTATACTAAGATACTCAAGAAAAGAGGAATACAGATCAGCATGACAGAGTCAGGAGAACCCAAAGAGAACTCCCAGTCAGAGCGGGTGAACAGCACCATTAAGAACGAACTCTTAATGGGCAAAGTGTTCCATAACATCTCTGAAGCGGAAAGTGCAATCAGCAAAGCTATAGAGACTTACAACACTACTCGCCCTCATATGAGCATCGACTATATGACCCCACAAGAAGCTAGGGAATGTACGGGTCCCCTGAAGAAGCGATGGCGCAGCTATCGTGAAGACGCGATTCAGAAAGCTCGAAAAGACAAAGAGTCAAAGGAGCTAGTAACCAGCTAAATAGAACTTATATCAGCAAATAAAGAAGAGACTGGATTTTTCATTTTCAATCGGAACACAAAGAGCGGCAATGCACCTGACACACCAAACGCCCTCCGCTATGCTACAGGCGTTTGGCTTAGTCAGTTGCATTACCAACGGGGTGTTTGTCCGATTTGAAAAAAGAAAAAAAACAAGCCCGGGGTATACCACGAAAAACTACCCCAAATTGCCAGAGTCAACTAAAATCAGTATCTTTGAAAAGTCAAGACAACTCATTCTAGTTTGACGACGAAAACGATGTCAACCGACATCCGTTTTAACAAAAAAAAAGTCAACCATTTTCAGGGAACCACATCCACGTGGGCGTGATTCATTTCTTCCGAAGTTTCATTTGATTCTTCCGAAGTTTCATTTCATTCCTCCGAAGAATTTTTTATTCTCCACGTGGAGATTTTGAAATATCCACGTGGAAATCACTTTTCCCCGACACAATGCCGTTTCGATATGTAGTCAGGTCTAAATTATTGTAGCGAATCGGCGTCGATTTTTCCCAGCTAGGGCTGACGCATCATAATTGCTTTTTCAGAAACTACACATTAGCGACCAGCAAGGAGTAGAGTGGTCGATGAGATCATTATATATAATGCGTCACCCCTGGAAAGGTTGTAGGCTCAACTATCAAATGTATTCATTTGTCCTATCTTTCTTATCTGGGGGGTGTCGGGGAGCTTGTGGGGCATAGGGTCATCTTGAGTCCACTAGAGCTTAGGCGCGATGGACTTTCGTATTTCCTTGGCAATGTCTACCAATGAAATAACGACAAATATCTTGACACCCAATCGTCTAGTCCGACCCTCAAGGGGTCGATCTTCTAGCACGTTCACCTAACCATCGGTCGTTCGGGGCTGTTGCCCCTCCGACCGACGGCTACGAAGCGTCCGACCGCAAGCGGTCGTCTGCTCTCCGTAAAGACGCACGGGACGTATAGCCCGCTGTAGGGCTACAGGCGTAGTCCTAATAAGAGAGAAATAGTTGCTGTTTAGCTCTGAGCGATGTGTCTTTAGCCAAAGCTGTCTGGCAAAAGTTTTTCAGCGGAGGATGAGCCTCATATTTCATCAGACGGCAATAATCAGATATATCCGTTTGTGATCAATTTGTATGTTAAGACGCCAATGATCTCAATAATTATAACAATGAGATTGAGCAACAACGAAGTGAACAACTTCTCCCTGGTAGTCTTGACGTTCAATAGTATTCTTTTGATGATGGCAAGGAGCAACATGGCTAAAGAGGTCACGAATGAAGTTATAACAAACGAGACAGATCCTTTAATGAGAGTGACCTCCAAAGGATTGCTATGATATATTTCCATCAGACCCTCTTTACTAGCCAACGAAAAGTATGATAGAAAGATTATGATTGGGAGTTCAATCGAAGCAAATGCTATGGTCATTGTCCAACTATTATTTCTTAGTGCCGTCTTCATCACAGACCTGAATAGCAATAGTGTTCTAAGCGTTGTCTCTGCTGAACATTAGGAGGGAGCAAAGGCTTTCTCCCCTTAGTTGAGAAAACAATGTGATAATACAGAGCTGTGTAGTTGCCTACATACATGACTTATTGATTTATTTGTCAGGGCGAGCGAAGAGTGCTTTGTAGAGCGTCGAGAGGATTTTGTCGGCTTGGTAGACGGTGGTGACGTTATGCCACTTGACGCTGCGGTGACCCTCACGGGTCTCGCGCACTTCGCACGCTTTGCCGTAGCTAGCCACGCTCTTGAGGAGTATGTCGAAGGCTTTGCTCTGATAGTATGCCGAGCCACTGGGCGGTAGGAAGAGGATCATCTGCTCACGACGTAGCGATACCTTGACGATGCCAAGGTGGCTGGCCATCCGTCGCAGACGGGGTACCATGAGAAGCCCCTTGGTCTGCGGTGGTAGTGCGCCAAAGCGGTCTCGTAGGCGATCGGCGAAGTCTTTTAGTTCGCGGTCGCTCTCCAGCTCGTCTAGTTCACGGTAGAGCAAGATGCGCTCGCTGTCTTGCGGTATGTATTCGTGGGGTAGGGAGAGGTCGAGGTCGGTATCGATCGTGGTGTCGGTGAGCGCATTGCCCAGCTCGGCCTGTTGCTCCGTCTGAGCGGCAAAGAGCGCAGCAAAGTCCTCCTGCTTGACCTCTCGCACCGCTTCCTCAAAGACTTTGCGGTAAGTCTCGAAGCCTAGATCCGCAATGAAGCCACTTTGCTCGGTGCCTAATATGTTGCCGGCACCTCGTATGTCTAGATCCTGCAGAGCGATGCGCATACCGCTGCCGAGATCGGAGAAGCTCTCGATAGCCTTGACACGCCGTGAGGCAGCCTCTGTGAGGGTGCCTAGCGGAGGGGTGATCAGATAGCAGTATGCCCGCTGGCTACCACGCCCCACACGTCCGCGGAGCTGGTGCAGGTCGCTCAGTCCGTAGCGGTGAGCGGAGTTGATGATGATCGTATTGACATTGGGCATGTCGATGCCATTCTCGATGATCGTCGTGGCTAGAAGTAGGTCGTACTTGCGCTCGGCAAAGTCTAGGAGTATCTGCTCCGTCTCGCTTGGGGTCAAGCGCCCGTGGGCAATCGCTATGCGGATGCCGGGGACGCACTCCTGGATCTGTCCCGCCACGCCGTGGATCGACTCAATGCGGTTGTGAACGAAGAAGACCTGTCCGTGGCGTGCTAGCTCGTACCCGATAGCGTCGGCGATGGTCTCTTGCGACCAGCGAATGAGTCGTGTCGTGACCGGCTGACGATTGCGCGGAGGCGTATTGATGTTGGAGAGGTCACGAGCACCCATCAGGGAGAACTGCAGGGTGCGGGGTATCGGTGTCGCCGAGAGCGTGAGCGTATCCACGTTGACCTGAAGCTTGCGGAGCTGCTCCTTAGCCTTGACGCCAAACTTCTGCTCCTCGTCTATGATGAGCAGTCCGAGAGACTTGAAGGTGACTCCTTTGCCCAGTAGCCGGTGCGTACCTATTAATATGTCTACTCGTCCCTCCGCTAGATCTGCTAGGATAGCCTTCGACTGCTTGTCGCTCTTAGCCCTTGATAGGTACTCGATACGGCAGGGCAACCCCTCGAGTCGCTGGCTAAAGGTCTGGTAGTGCTGATAAGCTAGGATCGTCGTCGGCACCAAGACTGCCACCTGCTTGCTGTCGGCGACCGCCTTGAAGGCTGCTCGTATCGCCACCTCTGTCTTGCCAAAGCCCACGTCACCGCAGACCAATCGATCCATCGGACGGTTACTCTCCATGTCCGCCTTGATCTGCTCGATCGCTTTCAGTTGGTCGGGCGTCTCTTCATAGGCAAAGGAAGCCTCCATCTCGTGCTGCAGGTAGCTATCGGGCGAAAAGGCAAAGCCCGGCTGCTCTTTGCGCGCTGCATAGAGCGCAATGAGGTCACGAGCGATCGACTTGATCTTGGTCTTCGCACGCTCCTTGAGCTTTGTCCAGGCTCCCGTACCTAGTTTGCTGAGCTGTGGCGAGCCCTCCTCTTGCGCCTGGTACTTCGAGAGCTTGTGCAGGCTGTGGATGCTCACGAGGAGTACATCTTTGTTTTGGTAAACCAGCTTGACCACCTCACGTGGCTTGCCGTCTACCTCCGTGGTGAGGAGCCCGTCAAACTGCCCCACGCCGTGGTCGCTGTGGACGATGTAGTCGCCAGGCGAGATGGCGTGTAGCTCCTTGAGCGAGATGGCCGCATCGGCATTGCGTATGCGGTCGCTCTTGAGCTGGTAGTGGTGGTAGCGGTCGAAGACCTGATGATCGGTCAGGAGTAAGACGTCCAAGTCCTTGTCCTCAAAGCCCTCGTGGACGACTAGTGGCACCCACTCGGGGAGTAGCTCCTCGGCCTCGCGCTCGATGAGTATCTCCTTGAGACGCTGCGCCTGTGCCGACGACTCGGAGAGGAAGAAGCTCTTGAAGAAGCCCCGCTTGCGCACTTGCAGCTCCTCGACCAATAGGTCAAAGTGTCGATGGATCAGTAGCTGTGGCTTGGTTGTAAAGGTGATCCGTCGGTCAACGATCGACAGCCCCTTCGTCGGAGTAGCTAGGATCTTCGTGCGCTGCTTTACCTCAGCCGTGAGTTTGTCAGGTGGGAGTAGTAGAGCTCGCATTTCCTCCTGCGTGGCAAAAGCACCCTCGTACTCCACTGCCAGCTCCGCATCGTAGAGTGCTCTCCACTGCTCAGAGAGCGACTCGTAGCGACTGATCCAGAGTTGGTAGTCAGGAGAAAGGAGCGACAAGAGCGAGGTCTCTCCGCCAGTGGCATCGCCTTTGACCTGTAGTGCGGGTGCTATCTCGGCACGCTCGCACTGATCTACAGAGAGCTGGCTCTCGATGTCAAAGCGGCGTATGCTATCGATCTCATCGTCAAAGAAGTCGATGCGATACGGATAGGTGCTGCCATAGGAAAAGATGTCCACGAGACTACCACGGTAGACCACTTGTCCAGGGCTGTAGACGTAGTCTACCTCTTCGAAGCCCTCCTCGAGTAGTCGCTCTCGTAGCGTGTCACGGCTGATGACATCGCCCACGCTGAGTGTGAAGCAGCTCTGTGACACCTCCTGCTGGGAGGGTATCGCCTCGGCAAGAGCTTCGGGGTAAGAGACGATCAGCGGTGTATCGCCCGCAGCAAGGCAGGCGAGCAATTCGGCACGCAGCACCTCCTGCGCCGGCTCTCGCTGACCATATTTAATATGTCTATTGAAGGCTGAGGGGTAGTAGTAAGCTTTGACCCCTAGAGCCTCTAAGTCGCCCAGCATATAGCCCGCACTGTCGGCATCCTCGGCGATCACCAGATAAGGGTGCTCACGCGCCAAGGTGGCGAGGATAAAGGCGGGTGCCGAAGCGGTCACCCCCTCGAGCTCTACACAATGATCCTGCTGTAGGGCTTGACGAAGCTCTACGATGCGCGGATGATCGTGCCAGAGATCGAGGAGGGACATAAGGAGAGATTACTTCTGGCGTAGCTGGCGGGCCAGGATTGTATTGCGCATCAGCGTGATGATGGTCATAGGACCTACACCGCCTGGCACAGGCGTGATGTAAGAGCAGAGCGGAGCTACCTCGTCAAAGTCGACGTCGCCCACGATGCGAGAGCCGCTCTTCTTCGTTGCGTCGGGAACACGTGTGATGCCCACATCGATGACGATGGCGCCCTCCTTGACCATCTCCTTCTTGACAAAGAGCGGGATGCCGATCGCAGCGACCACGATGTCAGCCTGACGGCAGATGGAGGCAATGTCCTTCGTGCGGCTGTGGCAGATCGTTACGGTCGCATTACCCTGCGCACCCTTCTGGAGGAAGAGCTGCGCGATTGGTTTGCCTACGATGTTGCTTCGTCCGAGGACTACCACATGTTTGCCCTCTGTGCTGATGTTGTAGTGCTTGAGTAGCTCGATGACCCCCTTAGGCGTGGCTGGCACGAGGCATGGCTCGCCAAGGCTGAGGAGTCCCACGTTGATCGGGTGGAAACCATCCACATCCTTGCGGTAGTCTACTGCGTGAATGACCGCCTGCTCGTCAATATGCTTCGGCAGTGGTAGCTGGACGATAAAGCCATCCACCTCGGGATCTTTGTTGAGTTGCTCGATCTCAGCGATCAGCTCCTCCTGCGTGATCGACTCGTCAAAGCGCTTCGTCAGCGAGATGAAGCCGACCTCCTCGCAAGCCTTGATCTTGCTCGCTATGTAGGTCTCGCTGGCACCGTCATGCCCCACGATGATAGCACCTAGACAGGGCGGACGCTGCCCCGCAGCGACCATCTGCTGTACCTCCTTGGCAATCTCCTTCTTGATCTCGGTCGCAGTGGTCTTGCCATCTAGGCGAATGAATGATTCTTGTGTCATAGAGTGGTATTTGTATAGATGAATTTGTTGTTCTGCTTCTGATAGCGAGGTGGGCAAAGCTATCGCTGTGATGTCCCCCTCTGCAAAGTTGCCGTACAAAGATACCGAAATCTAGGGGATTAACTCAGCCGTAGTCTACCCGCCAATAGTTTCCTACGGAAGAAACTGGAGTGCCAACAGGGGGGGACTAGAGTTCCACCCTATTGGCACCAATGTCTCAGGCGTATTGGAGGGTATGAAGGTTGGGAGCCACGAAGGAGAGCGGCTCGCTAGCGACGCTGGGGGTAGATGTAGGGTCGGCCGGAGGCGGGGGCGGGCTGCACGAGGACGGTGGTGTGGTAGGCCGTCTGGAGGTGCGCCGCGGTAAGGACCGTCTGGGGCGTGCCGTGCGCTAGCAGGCCATCGGAACCAAAGAGGATGAGCTCCTCGCAGTATTCGGAGGCTATGTTGATGTCGTGGAGGATCATCAGGATCGTCAGCCCCTCCGCGTGAAGGGTCTCGAGGAGCTGCATGATCTCGCTCGTGTAGCCGATGTCTAGGTGCGAGATCGGCTCGTCGAGGAGGAGGAGCTGTGGCTCCTGCGTGAGTGCTTGTGCTATGGCGACCATCTGCTGTTCGCCACCGCTCAGTTCGTCGAGTCGCTTGTCGGCTAGCCGGGTGATGCCAGTGCGCTCGATGTAGTGGGTGCAGCGTGCGTGATCCTCCTCGCTGTAACCGATCTGAAAGCGCTTGAAGTAGGGCAGTCGTCCCATGAGGACGTAGTCGTAGACCCTGAGTGGCTGAGGCGTGATCTGCTGATTGACCATCGAGACGAGGCGAGCACGCTCACGGAGGGTGTAGTGGGCGAGGGGTTTGTCGAGCAAACTTATCTTTCCAGAGAGTGGGAGAAGGACGCCCGTAAGGGTTTTGAAGCAGGTGCTTTTGCCCGCTCCATTAGGCCCGATGATGGCGGTCAGGGAGCCACGAGCTATGGCGAGGTCGAGGGGGCCGATGACCGCTTTGCGACCATAGCCACAGATGAGTTGCTCGGCACGTAAGATCGTCTGACTGGTCATATCTGGTGCGAGCGTCTGGTGCGGTGAATGAGGTAGAGGAAGGCGACGCCACCGATCAAGCCAGTGATGACGCCTATCGGCAGCTCGATGGGCGAAAGGATGGTGCGTGCCAACATATCGCAAAGAATGAGAAAGATGCCGCCATTGATGAAGCTCCCGATGAGGAGGACTCGGTAGTCATTGCCTAAAAGGATGCGTGTCGCCTGCGGGATGACTAGCCCGACGAAGCCGATGACGCCAGCGACGGCGACGCAGGCACTAGTCAGCAGCGAACTGAGTACGAAGAGCCACAACACGACCCGTCGGGTGTCGATGCCGAGCTGCTGCGCTTTGAGTTCGCCTAGACGAAGCGCATTGAGCGACTGCACGAAGAGGTAGCTGACCCCTAGGAGGAGCAAAGTGAAGAGGAGCATGCCCCAGACGATGAGCGGTTTACTCTCTTGTAGCGACCCCATCGTCCAGAAGATGATGCGGGAGAGTTGCTCGGCACGAGCTACCGAGAGGAGGAGCATGACGCCTGACGAAGCCATAAAGCTGACCATCACACCGACGAGGAGCATGCGCTGCACGCTTAGCCCGTGACGCTGGTAGCTATTGGCATAGACCAGTAAGATGGTGACCAAGGCCCCGATGAAGCCAAAGGCGGGGAGCGTCAAGAAGGCGGAGGACAAGCCTAAGACGATGGCGAGCGTTACTCCGAGCGAAGCACCGCCCGAGATGCCGAGGGTGTACGGCTCGACGAGTGGGTTGCGAAAAAGCCCCTGCAGGATAGCTCCACAGAGGCTTAGCCCGCCACCGATGGAGATGGCGTTGATGATGCGTGGCAGACGTAGCTGCATTAGGATCGTGTACTCGACCGAGGTGGGGTCGGAGAGTATCTCCGAGAGCTGCCAGAGAGAGATGGGATGCGCCCCGACATGTAGCGACAGGATGGCGACAAAGAGGAGCAGCAGCACCATCAGTGGAAGCGTCCAATAAGACTTCGCAAGAGTCTGTCGGTGAGGCATGGGGAAAAGAACTTTTGCTAGATGAGGGGAACTCTAGGCGGGCGGAGGGGCTAGGTCCTTTTACTCACTAAGGTAGTCAGTCATCAGCTGCAGTGCCTCGACAAAGTGCTGTGGCGTGGGCTGGCTGACGACTTCTCCTGGGAGCGGGCAGTAGTTGCCTTGCTGCACAGCTGTGACCGAGCGCAGCTTGTGCCACGACTCTTCTGATCCGCTCTCGCTACCATGATTGGTGATCAGGAAGAGCACCTCGGGGTCTTGCTCTACGACATACTCCAGATTGAGCTGACCATTGCCCGCCATGGTGACAATGTTTGTACAGCCGCTGAAGGTGATCAGATCGTTCATGTAAGTCGATGTGGAGGCACCAAAGAGCGGGTCAAAAGCTATCTGCATGAAGGCGCGCGGATGCCAAGGACGTACCGCATTGAGCTCCTTGAGCCAGTCGACGCGTTGGTTGATCTCTGCGAGCTGAGCCTCGGCACGGTCGCTCGCGCCGACTAGCGTGGCAATCTGGCGGTACTGCGCCTGTATGGCGTCGTAGCTGGCGGGGTTGGTGAACTGAACGACCTCGATGCCAGCGTTCTCTAGGGCGGAGATGGTCTGTGGAGCGGTGAAGTCTGAGGCGAAGACGAGGGTCGGACGCTGTGCGATGAGTAGCTCTAGATTGGTCTGTATGGCAGAGCCTACGATGGGGACGCTGTCGGCAATCGCTTTGGTGCAGTAAGAGGTGCAGCCGACGAGGAGCGAGTCACACGCGAGGTCGTAGATCTGATTGGTTACAGAGGGTACGAGCGAGACGATGCGTGGTGCTGGTGTCTCCTCTTCTTGCTGACTTGCTTTGTGGCAACCAACTAGGAGGGGGAGCAGGAGCAGGAGCGATAGCAGGCTCAGGAGCGGTCTGCGGGACGAAGAAGTTAGAGCGGTCATAGTACGTTAGGAGTGAATGGTAAAGGTGTCGCTGTCGCGCCATACGGGGAATTTTTGCCGAAAGGCTTCCAGAGGCTCTCGCTCTAGTGTGGCGCTGAGCTGTTGGTCTGCGTATGGCTCCACCTCGCAGATCGGCTGCCCGAGGTAGTCGTAGGCTAAGCTTTCGCCTGAATAGTCGGTGCCAAAGGGGTCAGAGCCGATGCGGTTGACACCGATGACGTAGGCGACATTCTCGATGGCACGAGCTTGTAGGAGTGCGCGCCAAGCGGTGATGCGGGGACGAGGCCAGTTGGCGACGACGAGTAGGAGGTCGTAGTCGAGCGATCCGTCCGTGTGGGTGCGGTTGCGGCACCAGACGGGGAAGCGCAGGTCGTAGCAGGTGATCAGTCGTATGCGCCAGCCACGATAGGTGACGATGTCGTAGCCGTCGCCTGGCGTGAGTCGGCGATCTTCGCCAGCCATGGAGAAGAGGTGCCGCTTGTCCTGCGCATAGATCGATCCGTCAGGGAGCATGATGTAGGCGCGGTTGTAGTAGTGTGTCGGTTGCGTCTCATCGTCCCATACGAAGGCTGAGGAGGCGATCGCTATCTGATGCTCCTGCGCCAAGGCTCGAAGACGCTCCAGCTCAGCCCCTTGCCAGGGACGAGCTGACTGAGCCACCTTGAGGTTGAAGCCCGTGAGCATCACCTCGGGGAAGACGACGAGGTGCGCCCCCCCTTCGGCAACTGTGCGTATGTCCTCTGCCATGAGGCGAAGGTTTGCTTCGGGATCTGTCCAGACGATGGGACGCTGTGCGAGGAAGATCTGTAAAGCTTCGTGCTCCATGTCGAGGACTCCTTATGACTCCGCAAAGAGGTGAGGCTTCTTTGCTTGGTCGGCGTGGTACTTACTCCTTATATATAGTATGTCCTTGTCGAGGTCGCCCGTCGGGACAAACTGCTCGAAGATGCCCAGCACCTTACGCTTATAGTCGATGACGGCCAGCTGTATGGGTACGCCAGCCTCCTCAGCGATATGGTAGAAGCCAGTCTTCCACCTATCTCGAGCTTTACGCGAACCCTCAGGTGTGATTGCCACCGCAAAGTCGTCCTTAGCTCGAAAGCGATCTACGACCTGCCCGACTGTATTTCCCTTGCGACTACGATCTATCGGGATGCCTCCCATTGCCTTAAAGATCCAGCCGAGTGGCGGGACAAAGAGCTCTTTTTTCATCAAGAAGTGCGCTCCCTGTCCCACCGCTTTGTAGTATAGCTTGCCCCATATAAAGTCCATATTGCTCGTGTGGGGAGCTACACAGATGACGCTCTGGCGTGGATAGGTGGCTGGCTCGAGGAGCTGCCAACCACACCAGCGCAGTATGAGCCGTGCTAGCTTCATGCGACAGACTAAGCCTCGGGAACTAGAAGCTCATCGCAGAGCTTGTTAACCTCACCCTCGATCTCGTTGACGAAGTGTGTGTACTCCTCACGGAGCTTGTGGTAGTAGTTGCGGACGAGCTTAGGCTCACCCTTGCCGTCTGTGTGCGAAATGCGAGCGACGAAGTCTCTCTCAGCATCGATCACCTTCATAATGAGCTGCTCGATGGCGTACTCACGCTCCTCGGGAGCTACGGAGTAGAGGATAGATAGGTCAAAGAGCATCTCCTCAACCTCTGTGTGTATTGCTTGCTTTAGTTTTCTACGACTTGCCATAGTTAAATTGGTTATTTGGTTCTTAGCTTACGAAAAATATGATGAGCATCTGTGCCGTCAAGACACGGAGGAACATCGTCAGTGGGTAGACCGTCGCATAGCCCACGGCGGGAGCATCCTCCTCGGTGAGTCCGTTGGCATAAGCGAGTGCAGGGGGATCGGTCATACTACCAGACATCACGCCAGAGAGGGTGAGATAGTTGACCTTAAAGAGCTTCTTGCCGAGGAAGCCGACGACCAGCATCGGTATGATGGTGATGATAAAGCCGTAGCCGACCCAGTGATAGCCCCCATTTACAATGGTATCAACGAAGCCATCGCCCGCACCAATACCGACACAGGTGAGGAAGAGTGCGATGCCGATCTCACGGATCATGAGGTTGGCACTCTGTGTTGTATAGGTTACGATGCCAAACTTAGGCCCGAAGTTGCTCAGTAGGATAGCTACGATGAGGGGACCGCCCGCTAGGCCTAGCTTGACAGGCTGTGGAATGCCGGGGAACATGAAGGGAATAGAGCCGAGGAGCACACCGAGTGCGATACCGATGAAGATGCCGATTAGGTTCGGCTCGTTAAGATGCTTCTGCGAGTCACCGACCAGCTCACGCACCTTGTTGACAGAAGCGTCTGAGCCTACGACACGTATCTGGTCACCCATCTGCAGGCGCATACTAGGATGTGCTACGAGATCTACACCTGCACGGGTCACGCGGGTCACGTTGACACCATAGATCTGACGTAGCTGTAGCTCTCCGAGACGCTTGCCGTTGAGCGTTTTCTTGGTGATAGTGTACTTGTTGCTGATGAGGTTTGACCCCGTGGGGATCCACTTCTTACGATCTATCTCGATGCGCTGTCCGAAGATTGCCTCTGTATGATCCAGCTCATGTGGCTGCCCGATGACGAAGACGCGGTCATGCTCCTGCAGGATGGTGCTCCCGTTAGCGACCGTAATCTCTTGCGTCTCATGACTGTAGTGTCGTGATATGACGATGTCGCCATGCGTGAAGTAGCTCGAGAGGAGCTCCATGATAGACTTACCAAAGATAGCGGGGTTTGCCACGACAAAGGATGCTGAGCGTGCCGTATGCTCCAATGCATCATCTTGAGAGACGAAGTCCTGCTCCTCCTTGCGTAGGTTGATGCGCAAGACGGCGCGCACCACCATCATAGAGAGGATGATGCCGATCACCCCCAGCGGGTAGGCGACTGCATAGCCCATCGCTATGGAGGGGTCGGACGTACCCATGATGTCTGTGTAGGTCTGCTCAGCAGCACCTAGACCAGGCGTATTCGTTACGGCTCCCGAGAGGATACCGACCATCGTCGACATAGGTAGTCCCGAGAGGTACTTGATGACGATAGTGACGCCCACACCGAGCATGACGACTAGGACGGCTAGTAGGTTAAGCTTCAGACCTCCCTTCTTGAGCGAGGGAAAGAAGCCAGGACCCACCTGTAGACCGACTGCATAGATAAAGAGGATCAGTCCAAACTCCTTGACAAAGTGTAGGACGCCAGGGTCGATCTGCATCCCTAGAGCACCAAAGAAGATACCCACGAAGAGTACCAGCGTGACGCCTAGGGAGACCTTGCCGATCTTGATGCGTCCTAGGAGCATCCCCACGGCGATGACTAGGGCTATCAGGAAGACAGAGTGCGCTATCCCCGTGCCGACAAATAAGTTTTCAAACCAATTCATTGTACAATAAGCTTTTTACTTGATATAATGTAGCGTATATAGTGATGAGATGTCTGTGTCACAAGAGGCCTATAGAGAGGTGACTGAGATGTTACTTTCCCTTGAGTAACTGATGATACGTGGTCAAGTCTCCTAGGAGCGAGACAGCGCGCTGTGCTACTTTGTCGCGAGACATATAGTACTCGAGCCTACCCTCATCGTAGTAGCAGCGTGAGAGGATCTCCATGTTGAGGTAGTCACGGATGAAGCTCTCGTAAGTCTTCATCAGCCGAGGCGTGTCGGCCTTGAGACTTTTCTGAAAAGCGGCAAACTCGTCCGATACTTCATCGTAGCGCTGCTCCCCCTTGAGTGCTTCCACCACCTTCTTGACCAGTTCGTCAGCGATAGACTTAAAGGTGAAACCGCTCTCTATCACCTTCTGCTTGTAGGCTGCATACGCCTCGTCTCCGAGGTCGAAGCTCCTGAGCGTACTCCGCTCGGGAGCTTTGTGCGTCAGTAGGTAGTCGGTGACAAAGTCATAGGTGATCGCATCAAAGAGCAGGGTACCTAGCAACGATGGGATCGAGTCTGACGGGCAGACGATGTCGGGCATGATACCTCCGGCAGCGTAGACGGTCCGTCCGCCCGCAGTTAGATAGGGTGTACCTAGCGAATCGGTCGCATTGACCTGCTCAGCACCTCCACGATGGTTGTAGGAGAGCTTCTGTATCGAGCGTCCACTAGGTATGTAGTATCGAGCGGTAGTCAGCTTGAGTAGTCCGCCATCGGGTAACTCGAGCGTCCCCTGTACCAGGCCTTTGCCAAAGCTCTTGCGCCCCACGATCACCGCACGGTCATAGTCCTGTAAGGCACCCGCCACAATCTCCGAGGCAGAGGCCGAGCCTTCGTTGATTAGCACGACGAGTGGGAGCTCTGTGTCAAGCGGCTCTTTAGTTGTCTTGTAGCTGTTGCTCTGCTGCGGGTAGCGTGCCTTGAGTGAGACTACCGGTTGCCCCTTAGGGATAAATAGATTGACCAGCTGTATCGCTTGCTCCATCAGCCCGCCACCATTGTCGCGGAGGTCTATGACTAGCCCGTTTAGCTTGCCACCAGCCTCTTTCTGCAGGCGGTCGTAAGCCTTGAGAAACTCCTGACTGGTAGTCGTGGAGAAGGTGTTTACCGAGATAAAGCCTATACGACCAGCGAGGAGCTCTGTGTAAGATATGGGGTTTAGGTCGATGCGCTCACGATCGAAGATGACCGTCAGTGAATCCTGCGCATACCCAGGACGACGCACTACGAGCGTGATCGGTGTACCCGGCTCGCCACGTAGCTCGTTGCGTACATCGACTACCTTCGTGTGAGAGAAGTCCTTGCCGTTGATGCGCCAGATGATGTCGGCAGGGCGTAGCCCTGCTTTGTCGGCCGCTTTGCCCTGCATGAGCGAGCCAATGATGACGACCGAGTCTTGATGCTGTCGTAGTATCGCCCCGATACCTCCGTACAGCCCTGTCGTACTCTCTTCAAAGGCTTGGGTCTCCTCTTTGTTGAAATAAACCGTGTAGGGATCCAGTTGTTGTAGCATGTAGGTGAGTGCTCCGTCGTAGAGCGTGGTCAGGTCGACCGTGTCCACAAAGAAGTTGCGCACGTTGCTCAGTACGCTCCCCATCACTGCCATGGTGGTGGTAAAGTCATTCGCAGAGCGTGACGTAGAGTTCTCTTGAGCCGACAGCCTCGTCGGGGTCCATGCTAGGACGCTGAGGAGGAGTAGCGTGAGTAGGGTGTTGGGGAGTTGTTTCATGCGATATTCACGACATTGCTACAAAGATACGGAATAAGTAGATACCTCGTTAGAGGTTAGAGCTTAAAGATTAGAGGTTAGAGCTCCGATAGTTCCAGCCAACACCTCTGACTGGGGAAAATCGAACGATGACTCGTTACAATAATTTAGAGCCGATTACATATTGACGTGGTGCTATGTCGGGGAAAACTGATTTCCACGTGGATATTTCGAAATATCCAGGTGGAGAATAAAAAATTCCTCGGAGGAATGAAATGAAACTTCGGAGGAATGAAATGAAACTTCGGAAGAAATGATTCGCCCCCACGTGGGAAATAAAAAATATCCACGTGGAGATTTGAAATTCCCCACGTGGATACTCGAGAAAGGAGGGGATCGGACGAACTTCCCCGTAAAGATATGTAAATAGAGATTAGAGGTTAGAGATTAGAGGTTAGAGATTAGAAGTTAGAGATTAGAAGTTAGAGATTAGAGGGGAGCCTCTAGAGGACTTTAGTTAGAAGCCTCGCACCTCAGAGACGAGCGTAGAGACCTGTGCTTTGAGTTCGTTGAGAAACTGTCCTGGGTCGTACTCCCGACTCTCTATCTGTCGTAGCTTGAGCTCCCAGCGACCCGTCAGCTCGGCACTCTTGAGTAGGGGATCTTGTATCGACTCGATCAGCTGTATGCCAGCCGGCGTGGCACGTAGCGACTTGCCCTCACGAACTATGTAGCCCCGCTTGAAGAGCGTCTCGATGATAGCTGCGCGTGTGGAGGGGCGACCGATGCCGTTCATCTTAAGCGCATCTCGTAGCTCCTCATCCTCGACACCCTTGCCTGCCGTCTCCATAGCACGTAGGAGCGTTGCCTCCGTGTAGTAGCGGGGTGGCGTAGAGGTGCTCTCACGTATCGATGGCTCGTGCGGTCCCGACTCGCCCTCCTTAAAGGGGGGGAGTGTCTGCTCCTTGTCTTTCTCTTTGGCACCCTCAGTGGTGTCGTCTCCCTCCTTGCCACTGTCGGGCTTGAGTACCTCACGCCATCCCTCCACGAGGATCGTCTTGCCAGAGGCGCGTAGCGGGTACTCCTCGACGGTAGCGCGTACGGTGGTCGTCGAGACCTTAGCATCGGGGTAGAAGGCGGCTATGTAGCGCAGTGCCACAAGGAGGTAGATCTGCTCCTCATCGGGCGTGAGTCCGCTACTCAGCTGTCCTGTTGGGATGATCGCATGGTGGTCGGTGATCTTCTTATTGTCAAAGACCTTCTTGCTCTTCTTCAGCGGTTTGCCACTGCTCAGTAGCGGTGCGATGAAGCCCCCGAGAGCCGCATGCCGTGCAATGCCTTGGAGTGTCTCTCCCACCTTAGGGTATTGGTCTTCGGGTAGGAAGGTGGTATCGACACGTGGGTAGGTGGTCACCTTCTTTTCGTAGAGAGACTGTATGAGTCGGAGCGTCTGCTCAGCCGTGTAGCCAAACTTCTTATTTGCCTCTACCTGTAGCGAGGTGAGGTCGAAGAGTCGTGGCGGGTACTCCGTCGACTTCTTCTGCTCGACCGCCTGCACGACGAGTGGCTCCTTAGCGATTCGCTCGATCAGCTCCTCAACCTGCTGTCGCTCGGCAAAGGTCACCTCGACCTCTTGCGTTGTGTCTGCCCTAAAGAGCGTCCCCCGGTAAGTGGTCTGCATCTCGTAGGTTGTGACCGGTACGAAGCTCTCGATCTCCGCCTGTCTGTCAACGACCAGTGCCAGTGTCGGGGTCTGCACACGACCTACTGAGCGCACACCTCGCTGCCGACCGCCATAGCGATCTGTGAGGGTGTAGAGACGTGTCCCGTTGATCCCTAGGAGCCAGTCGCCGATGGCTCGTGCCAAGCCAGCGTAGTAGAGTGTGTCTAGCTCTTTGCTGGGGCGCAAGTTGGCAAAGCCCTCGCGAATTGACTGGTCCGTCAGCGAGGAGATCCAGAGACGCTCCACGGGACAGGTGCAGCCCGCTAGTTGGAGTACCCAGCGCTGTATCAGCTCGCCCTCTTGGCCTGCATCGCCGCAGTTGATCACACGCTCAGCTTGCGAGACTAGCTCTTGGATAATGGCAAACTGCCGCTCGATGTGCTCCTCCTGGATCAGCTTGATGCCGAAGCGCTCTGGGATCATCGGCAGCGAAGCGAGTCGCCATCCCTGCCAACTGGTCTGGTAGTCCTCTGGCTCCTTGAGCGTGCAGAGGTGACCATAGGTCCAGGTGACGGCATAGCCATTGCCCTCGATATAGCCCGAGCGAGCTGTAGTGGCTCCGAGTATCTTGGCTATGTCACGCGCTACGGACGGTTTCTCAGCGATACAGACGATCATAGAGGGTTACTTATTCATTAGTCGTACCAGCTCCCGTCTGCATCAGGTAAGCCTTGATAAAAGCGTCTAGATCGCCATCCATGACCCCGTTGACATCGGAAGTCTGATAGTTCGTACGGTGATCCTTGACACGACGATCATCGAAGACGTAGCTGCGTATCTGGGAGCCCCACTCGATCTTCTTCTTATTTGCCTCGACTTCGCTCTGAGCAGCACGGCGACGCTCCAGCTCCTTGTCGTAGAGCTGCGAGCGCAGGAGGCGCAGAGCGTTCTCACGATTGTCCATCTGTGAGCGGGTCTCAGTGTTTTCGATCACGATCTCCTCCGTCTCGCCTGTGTCGGGGTCGGTGTACTGGTAGTGGAGGCGTACGCCCGTCTCCACCTTGTTGACATTCTGCCCGCCAGCTCCGCTCGAGCGGAAGGTATCCCACGAGAGCAAGCCGGGGTTCACCTCGACCTCTATCGTATCGTCCACGAGGGGTACGACAAAGACTGAAGCAAACGAAGTCATTCGCTTGCCTTGTGCATTATAGGGAGAGACGCGTACGAGGCGGTGCACGCCGTTTTCACTCTTGAGGAAGCCGTAAGCCAGCTCGCCCTCGATCTGCATGGTGACCGTCTTGATGCCGGCATCGTCGCCGTCCTGCCAGTTGGTGATGGTCACCTTGTAGCCCGACCGCTCTGCCCAGCGCTGGTACATACGCACCAGCATAGAGGCCCAGTCCTGGCTCTCGGTGCCACCCGCACCCGCATTGATCTTGAGGACAGCCCCTAGGCGATCCTCCTCAGCGCTCAGCATATTGCGCAGCTCGAGGTCTTCGACCAGCTTGATGGCACGGGCATAGGCGTCGTCCACATCTTGCTCTTCGATGGCCTCCTCTTTGTAAAAGTCGTACGCCAGAGCCACCTCTTGCGTTGCGGCATCGACAGCCTCAAAAGCCTCGATCCATGAGCGTATCTCGCCCACACGTCGCATCTGCTGCTGGGCTCGTGGCACATCATCCCAAAAGTCTGGAGCTTGTGTCCGGAGCTCCTCTTCTTCTAGTTGGACACGTCGCTGGTCGATGTCAAAGATACCTCCCCAGCGCCTTCGTGCGCTCCAACAGCTCTGCTAGTTGGTCCTGTGTTATCATAATATATAGTGTTGTCTAGAGAGCGTATGTCACGATGGTGTGGCGCGCGCTCTTTGATTTATTGTGTGAAATGGGAGGTCAAAGGTACAGCTTTTCGATCAGCTCGGCGTACTGCTCGAGGATCGCTTTGCGCTTCAGCTTGAGCGTCGGGGTAAGTGTACCCGCCTCGATGGAGAATGGCTCGGCGAGCAGGGCGATGCGCTTGACCTTCTCAAAGCCCGCTAGGTGCGCCTGCAGGGGCTCTATGTGACTTAGGAGCATGTCGCACACCTCGCTGCGCTGCGCTAGATCTGCCGTGGGGAGATCGGCCAGTGCCTCCTGACCACGCTCACGGAGTCGACGACGTAGCTGCTCGTAGTTCGGATAGATCAGTGCTGCGACAAACTTGCGCTCGTCGGCCACCACAGCGCACTGCTCGATGAGCGGACTGCTACTCAGGAGTGACTCGATCTGCTGCGGAGCGATGTACTTACCATTGCTCGTCTTGTACAGCTCTTTGATCCGCTCGGTGAAGAATAGTGTACTCCCTTCGAGCCGTCCGGCATCGCCCGTCCGGAACCACCCGTCCTCGGTGAAGGCGGCAGCATTTGCCTCATCATTGTGGTAGTATCCAGGCGTGATAGTCTCGCCACGTAGCTGTATCTCTTGCGTCTCGGGATCTATGCGTACCTCTACGCCTGGCACGACTTCCCCGACGGAGCCTATGACGTAGCGCCCCAGTAGGTAGCAAGAGACTGTGGCTGAGGACTCGGAGAGCCCATAGCCGACGACAATGTTAAAGCCGGCCGACTGCAGGAACTCGTTGATCTCATTCGAGAGGGGAGCCCCTGCTGTCGGGAAGAAGCGTCCTCGCTCCAGTCCTAAGACACGCTTGAGGATATAGAATACGGTGTAGCGGTAGAGGGCGTTGGAGATGCGTAGGCCCCACGGAGCTTTGCGCCCATGGATGCGGTAGTCGATATGATACCTATGCCCCACGCGTAGTGCCTTCCTGTAGATGCGCTGCATCATAGGCTTCGCCTGCTCGATGTGCTCCTGTACGCCTTGGTAGACTTTCTCCCAATATCGTGGCACATTGCACATCACCGTGGGGCGTATCTGTGGCATCAGCTCCATGATGCGCTTTGGGTTCGTCACAACAACCACTTTGATAGCAGTGGCAAGGCAAAAGTAGACCCAGAGCTTCTCGAAGACATGGCTCAGCGGGAGGAAGTTGACCGAGACGTCATGATCGTTTAGCGTCGGGAAGAGCTTCTGGTGCCGCTCTACCTGCGCTAAGATCATGTGATGGGTGATCTGTACTCCCTTGGGAGTGCCTGTGGTGCCTGAGGTGTAGATGATGACAGCTGTCTCATCGGCCGTGCCAGCACCCAGCTGCGCCCGCACCTCTGTCTCGTAGGGCATCGCATCGCCCATCGATAGGAAGGTATCAAAGTACTCACTCCGCTCGTCGGCTGGATCACGCACCACTCGCTCGTCTAGTATGACCAGCTGCTGTAGTGTAGGGTGGGTCGCTAGGAGTGGGTAGACATTGTTGTACTGAAACTGCTCCCCCACGAGTATTAGCTTGACTCCTGCATGCTCCGTGATGTAGGCAACCTGCTCTGGTGAGCAAGTGGCATAGAGGGGTACGCAGACGGCACGTATAGCCATCAGTCCCAGCTCGGTGATGATGCCCTCCATCATGTTTTGCGAGTAGAGAGCCACGCGGTCGCCTGGCTGCACACCAGCCCGTACGAGAGCCTGTGCCGCCAGCATAATCTGCTCAGCAAACTGCTCTCCGCTCCATTCGTGCCACTGCTCCTCAGGAGTCCGATCCATATAGCGTAGGAGGGTCTTGTGGCGATAAGTGGTTGTAAAGAGTTTGAGCAGATCACTCAGATGGTTCATGGTCAGGGTAGAGCTTAGAAGTTAGAGATTAGAGTTTAGAGGGAGCACTCCTTGTTGGCGGTTAGCGTGCGTGATGGTCGATAGGCATCTTCTGGACTAGCTCAGCTAGATCCGTATCTCGCTCTGAGAGAAAGAGTGGATGATTGCTCTCGTAGAGCTGCTCATGGAGTGAGTGGAGGAAGATCTTTTGGTCCCACGAGAGATCTCGTAGGAGTATATCGCTACTCTGCTGCATACGCGGTAGTAGCTCCTTGACTACCTCTCGCCCCTTAGGGGTGATGCTGAGGAGTAAGCTACGTCTATCCTGTAGATTGCGCGTCTGCGAGATCAGTCCTCCCTTGAGTAGACGACGGATGATCTCACTCCCAGAGGTTTTTTCGACTACGTTGTAGTTGTTGAGCTCGGTCTTGGTCATCTCCCCTTTTGCCATGAGTGTGATGAGGTAGGAATACTCATCGATGGTCTGCAGGGGTGTATCTTTGATCGCTTTACGCACGAGGCTACGCATATAGCGGTAGACGAAGCTGATGTCACGAGCGATCATCGCATTGAGATAGGCATGACGATGTGCCCCTGTCTTAGGTTCTTCGGAGCTTTTTTGCTGCTCAAGGGACTGATCGGCAAAGTGCAAAAAGTTGCTCATTGACTGCTCTGCATTCCCACGAAACTCTTCGTACCTCTCGACTAGGTCGAGCAGCTCATGTAATAAAGGATAACTCATAGTGCTGTGTGCTAAAGCCTTTAACGGTTTCTATACCGCTCTAGTGGGACGAAAATCCACAACAGGACGTAGATGGGGATGCCCGCAAAAGCAGTTGTAAATGTAAGCACTAAGTAGATGAGCCGTACGATCGTCGGATCCCACCCGAAGTAGTCTGCGATGCCGCCACATACGCCTCCTATCCATGCTTCGCGAGAGCGATAAAGTCTCTTGTTGTTAGCCATAGCTGTATTGGTTGGTTTTATATTGATAAGTCTATCGTAGTTTCTTAGGCCTGGACGACCTCGGAGCTGCACTGGTTCTGCTACAAATGTACAAAAAGTTCTAGACTCAGTAGACGAGCGAACTGTGAGATGCCCGACGGCTCCATGCGCACACTGCTCGGAGTGCTACAATCTGAGGAGCAGGTGGTCGCATCGTGGTACGTATCGTAAGCAATACTCCATCTCCATGTGGAGATTTAGAATTTTTACGTTGGAGTCCTCGCTTTCTCTTCGCGGGGGGGGGGAAGGATATCGACTCGGAACGAAGAAAAACGAACAAATGCCCCCGATTTGACCATAAAATGACTCTTAACAAGAGGATATTGAGAGATTTTTGCCCAAAATAGTTGCAGAGAACGAAAAAACCACTATCTTTGAGGCGTGAATAGAACTGAACATCAAGCAGAACGACTCTAGAGAGCCACTTCGCAAGTCGTCAGAGCTATTCGCAAGAACCTATATGTAGGACAAATGTATTACTAATCATAAACAAGTTTATCTATGAATAAAACAGATTTCATCAAGACTGTTGCCGAGAAGGCTCAGCTAACTCAGAAGGACGCAAAGGCTGTCTATGAGGCTATGGTAGAGACCATCCACGAGGAGATGAAGAAGGGCGAGCGCCTTACACTCGTAGGCTTTGGCTCATTCTACGTTTCTCAGCGCGCTGCTCGCAAGGGCATCAACCCACAGTCTGGCAAGACAATCCAGATCAAGGCTAGCAAGTCTATCAAGTTTAAGCCTAGCTCAGCTCTAGACATCAACAAGAAGTAAGCACTAGCTACGCACATGGATACCATCGGGAGTGCTATCGCCCTCTCGAGGTGTATCAATAAAAGAGAGAGGGGCAGACTCCGTACAGAGTCTACCCCTCTCTCTTAACTATAAGTTGCTTGCTATCGAGTCGCCCTACGGAAGGAGTACCTGAGGATGAGCCCCAAGAGCGTGAGGCTCACGGGGAAGGCAAACCAAATGCCCATCAATTGCAGTGGCGCACCATGCAGTCCGATGTTAAAGCCGAAGAGCCACGCCATAGCAGGCGCCACAATCAGGTGACACAGAGCAGCTGCGGGGGCCAGTACCGTCACACGACTGATCCCTCTGAGCGCATTGGCATAGATGATCTGTAGTGCATCGCCTATCTGGTAGATGCAGAGTGGAATGAGTGCTAGGTAAGTCGCCTCAGCGACCGAGAGATCGGCATTGAAGAGGCGCACCACTGGCTCGCGAAACAGAACTAGGAGTGGCATCATCACAGCTGCTACAAAGAGACAGAGGTAGACGCCCGCACTAGCCACGTGGCGGGTCTCTTGTCGCTCTCCTTGTGCTAGGAGCGTGCTGCTACGTATCGCTGTGGCTGCGCCGATGCCGTAGTAGACCATGAAGCCCAGCGTACTGACTGTCGCAATGATCTGATGCGCTGCCAAGGCTGACGTACCGATCCGAGCGACCAAGATGACCGCTATCGAAAAGGAAGCTGCCTCCATACCCATCTGCAGTGCTACGGGAGTGCCTAGTCGTAGCAATGGTGCCATCCCCTCACGCCACGACCAGCGCAAGCGCCGCAACCGCTCCAGGATCTCACGATAGCGTGGTAGCAGAGCAGTCACAGCAACGATTGCTAGCAGCATCGCTATACGACTGCTCAGCGTTGCTATGCCAGCACCATACAAGCCCCACTCGGGGAAGCCCCCTTTGCCATAGATGAGAAGGTAGTTGAGACCGATGTTGAGCACATTGCCCGCTAGGGTGATATACATCGGGATCTGCGTATCTCCCATCCCCTCGGTGTACTGCTTGAACGTATTGAAAAGCATCACCACCATAAAGCCCAAGATCTGGATACGGTAGTAGGGTAGGGCTATGGCGTGTAGCTCATGGGGTAGGTTGAACAGCTCCAGACTCCCCTCGAGGAGTAGGAGTCCCCCGCCGATTAAGAGGGCGATCAAGAGGTTGAGCAAGAAGCTATGCCCTAAGTAGTGCGCCACTTGATCGGAGCGTCCCCACTCCTTATTGGTTGCCACCAGCGGTGTCAGACCGTAGGAGAAGCCCATCCCGAAGATGATGACTAGGTTGAGAAAGTTATTGACAAAGGAAGCTGCCGCCAGCTCGTCTAGGCTGTGATGGCTCACCATCACATTGTCGGCAAAGCCCACGAGGATCAGTCCCACCTGTCCGATGATCACGGGCAGGCCCAGCCGCAGCAAAGGCCTGTAATGCTCCCGACAGCTCCGATAGTATGCACTCCAGCTCATATCAAACGAATCTCACCGGACGACTAAGAGTTGAGGCGAGCGAGAAACTCCTCCTCCGTGACGAGCGGGATGCCGAGTTGCTCCGCTTTGGCACGCTTTGAGGGACCCATATCGCTACCCATCAGGACGAAGGTCGTACGGCCGGAGATGCTCCCCACGTTGACGCCGCCGTGCTGCTCGATGAGCTGCTTGTACTCGTCACGGCTGTGCTGGGTGAAGCTCCCTGAGATAACGATCCGCTCGCCTTCGAGGCGGTTGGACTGAGGCGTATCGGTCGTCTCCTCGGAGCATTCCTCTAGGACTACACCACAGCGCTGTAGCTCTGCAATCAACTGCTGGTTACGCTCTAGCGAGAAGAAGTAAACGACCTGCTCCGCTATCTTCGGTCCCACATCGGGCAGAGCTTGCAGCTCGTAGTCGGTCGCCTGAGCTAGACGCTCGATGCTCTGAAAGTGTCGTGCCAGCGTCTTCGCTGTTCCCTCGCCTACATAGCGGATCCCAATGCCGTAGAGTAGACGCGCGAAGGGACGACTCTTCGACTGCTCGATGCTGGCGAGAAGGTTATTGATCGACTTCTCCTTAAAGTTCGGTAGTTGCGCCAAGTCGCTTGCGGTGAGCTTGTAGAGGTCGTCGATGTTTTCGATAAGATGTCTGTCAAAGAGCGCGTCGATCGTCTCAGGGCCCACGTTGATGTCGGCAGCTCGTCGTGTGCAGTAGTGCTCGATGCGTCCCATGATCTGTGGCGGGCAGGCGTAGCTGTTGACACAGTAGTAGCCCACCGAGCCATCGATCTGCTGAAGTGGCGCACCACAAGCGGGACAACGCTCTGGCAGGCGTACAGGCTCCGCCTCGGGCCGTCTGAGACTGGTCTCCACGGCAGTAATCTTAGGGATGATCTCGCCCCCCTTCTCTATGTATACGTAGTCATGGTAGTGCAGGTCGAGGCTCTTGATGAACTCCTCGTTGTGTAGCGTAGCGCGACGCACCACCGTCCCCGAGATGAGGACCGGCTCCACATTGGCCACAGGCGTGACGATACCTGAGCGACCCACCTGGTAGTCCACCGAGAGAAGCTCTGCGCGTGCGTTCTCCGGCTGATACTTGTAGGCAAAAGCCCATCGTGGCGACTTCGCCGTATTGCCGAGCGCGCGTTGCTGTGCGAGGCTATCCACCTTGAGGACGATACCGTCCGTGGCGTAGGGCAGATCGCCCCGCTGCACGTCCCACTCATCTATATAATGGTATAGCGCCGACAGATCGCTACTTCTAAATGGTGCGACGCCCGTGTCAAAGCCCATCTCCTCGAGGAGCTTCATCCGCTCATAGTAACTGTCCGGCAGACGAGACTCGTCGTCCAGCGCATAGAGGTAGTAGCAGATGCAGAGCAGACGGCGCTGCGCCACGATACGACTGTTCAGCGTCTTGAGCGTACCAGCAGCCGCATTGCGCGGATTGGCAAAAGGCGCTTCGCCCTCAGCCGCACGCTCCCCATTGAGTCGCTCGAACTCCTTGAAGGGCAGTAGCACTTCGCCCCGCACCTCGATGCGCCCCATCGTGTAGTCGGGATGCTCCGCAACTGGGCGCAAACGTAGCGGCACCGACTGGATCGTTCGCACATTGACCGTCACGTCATCGCCGAGCGTCCCGTCGCCTCGCGTCACGGCACGCACCAGCACCCCCTCCTCGTAAATCAGCGATATGGAGGAGCCGTCGTACTTCATCTCCGCCACCCACGGCACATCGTCCGTAGCTAGGAGCGTGTCGGTACGCTCGCAGATCTCAGCGATCTCGTCGTAGTTGTACGTATTTGAGAGCGAAAGCATCGGCCGCTCGTGCGCCACCTGAACGAAAGCATCGTTTCGATCCCGTCCTACACGGAGGGATGGCGAGGTAGGGTCGGCAAACTCAGGGTGCTCCGCCTCCAACGTGAGGAGTCGCTGCATCAGCGCATCGTAGTCCGCATCGCTAATGGTCGGGGCATTGTCTAGGTAGTAAGCGCGGTTGTGCTGCTCGATGGTTTTGCGCAGCTGCTCTATCTCTAGCTCTGTATTATTGGATGTCATAGGGAGTTACTTCACTTGGTCAAAGGGGGTGCGATTCGCGATGGCGCTCCCGAGCGTCACCTCGTCGGCATACTCGATCTCGTCACCGATAGAGATACCCCGTGCGATGAGCGAGACCAGCACACCCGTAGACTCTAGACGCTTATATATATAGTAGTTGGTCGTGTCACCCTCTAGGGTCGATCGTATGGCGAGGATCACCTCACGGACAGGCTCCTCCTGGACACGCTCGTAGAGAGACTCAATCTCCAGGTCGTTTGGTGTGATGCCATCTATCGGAGAGATGATTCCGCCCAAGACGTGGTATAGACCTTTGTATCGGTGCGTCTGCTCGATGGTCAGCACGTCCTTCACCTGCTCGACGACGCAGACGGTGCTCTGGTCTCGCTGCGGATCGGAGCAAATGTCGCAGAGCGGGCTGTCGCTGATACAGTGGCATCGCTCGCAATAGCAGATCTTCTGGCGAAGGTCTATGATTGCCTCCCCCAGATGCTGCGCATAGGAGGGCGGCTGACGAAGCAGGTGCAGCGCCATACGCATAGCAGTCTTGCGCCCTATGCCAGGAAGGAGGGAGAGCTGATCTACGGCACGCTCGAGCCATTGGGAGGGGTACTGATCTTTCATAGTCTAGTAGGTCGCCACAAAGATACGAAAATGGAGACTGTCGATTGTAGGATATCAAGACGAGTAACGATTTGTAGGGACGCACGGTCGTGCGTCCGTTGTGTCAAAGATTACAGCATTGTGATTTAACGGGGACGGACGCCCTTCCGCTAGACACGACCGTGCGTCCCTACATATCGTTACACGTAATAGAGTCCCCCAGAGGGTCCTGAGCATGGCTCTTACCTCTAGGGGACTCTATATATTGTATGTGCCGCTACGTAGCGTGCTTACTTAGCAGGCTCTAGCTCTACCGTGAAGTGACGTAGCACAGGCAGCTCACGGGTGATGACGTAGCCACGTGTGATCGACTCACGACGGTCATAGACATTCTTGCAGGCAGCTGCGATGACGTCCATGTGGTTGTTCGTGTAGGTACGACGTGGTATAGCAAGGCGGAGTAGCTCTAGCTTAGGATAGCGGTTCTCACCCGTCTTAGGATCGCGGTCTGCTAGGATAGAGCCGATCTCGACGCCACGGATGCCAGCCTCTAGGTATAGCTCGATGCCGAGCGTCTGAGCGATAAACTCCTCCTTGGGGACGTGCGTCAGGATCTTCTTTGCATCGAGGAAGATCGCGTGTCCACCAGCAGGACGCTGATAGGGTACGCCGTACTCGTCTAGCTTGCTGCCAAGGTAAGCTACCTGACGGATGCGCGTGTCTAGCATGTCAAACTCCGTGTTCTCATCCAGACCGATAGCCAGTGCGTTCATATCACGGCCGTTCATACCGCCGTAGGTGAGGAAGCCCTCATTCATTACAGCGTACATAGAGCACTTGTGATAGAGCTCCTCGTCACGCATAGCGAGGAAGCCACCCATGTTGACCACAGCGTCCTTCTTGCTAGACATGGTCATGATGTCAGCGTAGCTGAGCATCTCACGGACTATCTCCTTGATCGACTTGTCAGCATAGCCCTCCTCACGAGTCTTGATGAAGTAAGCATTCTCAGCAAAGCGAGCGCCGTCGATCTGTAGCGGTATGCCGTACTTGTGGCACAGTTCGCTCGTCTCACGTACATTCTTCATAGAGACAGGCTGACCGCCAGCCGTGTTGTTGGTCACCGTCAGGACGCACATAGGGATCTGCTCCTTGGGGTACTTCTTGAAGCAATCCTCCAGCTTGTTCAGATCCATCTCACCCTTGAAGGGTAGCTCTAGCTCCGTATTGCTAGCCGCATCGATCGTGCAGTCTACGGCTACAGCCTTGCGAAACTCGATGTGCCCCTTCGTTGTGTCAAAGTGTGAGTTGCCCGGTACGATGTCGCCCTCCTTGAGCGTAGCCGAGTAAAGCACATTCTCAGCAGCGCGGCCCTGGTGTGTAGGGATCACGAGGGGGAAGGTGCAGATCTTCTCGACAGCATCCTTGAGGTTTTGGAAAGAGGAAGCACCCGCATAGCTCTCATCGCCAACCATGATGCCCGCCCACTGACGGTCACTCATAGCGCCCGTACCAGAGTCCGTGAGGACATCGATAAAGACCTGCGACGACTTGAGACTGAATAAGTTGTAGTGTGCTTGCTTAATCCACTGCTCGCGCTGCTCGCGCGTACTCTTGTGTATCGGCTCTACCATTTTAATGCGGTATGCCTCGGAAAAAGGTATCTCCATAGTAGTTCTATTAAATTATTGTGTTCTTTTACTGCCCCAAAGATACGGAAAAAGACACACTAATGGTGTACGAGTAACGATTTTGTAGGGCGCTCGGTCTGAGCGTCCGTTGTGTCAAAGCGAAACGTCGTCCTGTAGGGACGCACGATCTGTGCGTCCGTCTCCGTTAAATCACGATGCTGTAACCTTTGACACAACGGACGACGTCTCGCTTTGACACAACGGACGCACAGATCGTGCGTCCCTACAGGATTTCGTCACGACTAGACACTAGCCGTGAGTCCCTACGACGGAGTTACACGTCGAGGGCTCTGTCGCTTGTCACCTCGGGTAGATTTACTACCTTTGCTTCGACTAAAAAGGATATTACGAATCACACAAAAGCATCTACAGATATGCAAATAGTAGACATCAAAGGGCGCGAGGTACTAGACTCGCGCGGCAATCCAACAGTGGAGGTAGAGGTCATCCTAGATAGCGGAGCCATGGGGCGTGCCGCTGTACCCAGTGGAGCCTCTACAGGGGAACATGAAGCACTCGAGCTACGTGACGGCGATAAGAGCCGTTACCTCGGCAAGGGCGTCCGCAAGGCGGTCGAAAACGTCAACGAGGTGATCGCTCCAGCTCTCTTCGGCATGAGCGCGCTCGAGCAGCGTGAGATAGACCAGAAGATGATAGACCTAGATGGTACAGATACCAAGAGTGTGCTCGGTGCTAACGCTATCCTAGGCGTCTCGCTAGCTGTCGCTAAGGCTGCTGCTGACGAACTAGCTATACCGCTCTACCGCTACATCGGTGGTGTCAACGCACACACGCTCCCCGTGCCTATGATGAACATCATCAACGGAGGTGCACATAGCGATGCTCCCATCGCTTTTCAGGAGTTTATGATCCGTCCCATCGGTGCCAAGAGCTTTAGCGAGGCGCTCCGCATGGGTGCCGAGACATTTCACGCACTCAAGAAGGTGCTCCACGATCGTGGACTCAGCACTGCCGTAGGTGACGAGGGTGGCTTCGCTCCTAAGCTCGATGGCGTAGAGGATGCGCTCAATAGCATCATCGAGGCGATTCATCAGGCTGGCTACAAGCCTGGTAGCGACATAACCATCGCTCTAGACTGCGCCGCTAGCGAGTTTTACCATGAGGGCGTCTACAACTACGCCAAGTTTGAGGGTGAGAAGGGTCAGCAGCGCACTCCCGCCGAGCAGGTCGCTTACCTAGAGACGCTCGTCAGCAAGTACCCCATCGATAGCATCGAGGATGGTATGGACGAAAACGACTGGGAGGGATGGCATCTGCTTACCGAGAAGCTAGGCGACCGCCTGCAGCTCGTCGGTGACGACCTCTTTGTGACCAATGTGGACTACCTCAGCCGAGGCATCAAGGAGGGTTGCGCTAACTCCATCCTGATCAAGGTCAACCAGATCGGTACGCTCACAGAGACGCTCGACGCGATCGACATGGCACATCGTCACGGCTTCACAGCGGTCGTATCGCACCGCTCAGGTGAGACCGAAGATACCACCATCGCTGACATCGCCGTAGCAACCAATGCGGGACAGATCAAGACTGGTTCGCTGAGCCGCACCGACCGCATCGCTAAGTATAACCAGCTACTGCGTATCGAGGAGGAGCTAGACGCACGTGCTACATACGGATATCGTCGTCTACGCTAAGTAGTCGGTGATCGTCTCCGAGCGGTCGCAATGCACGATCGCTCTCGTCGTTAGCCCAACAAATAGATATCCACGTGGAAACTCGCAATTTCCGCGTGGATATTTTTTATTCCCCATGTAGTTTACTGGCTGTTGGCCGTTGGCTGTTAGCTGTTGGCTGGAGAAATTCAACGCTGGGCTGTTGCAATAATTTAGAGTTGATTACATATCGATGCGGGGTTGTGTCGGTGAAAACTGATTTCCACGTGGATATTTCAAAATCTCCACGTGGAGAATAAAAAATTCTTCGGAGGAATGAAATGAAACTTCGGAAGAATCAAATGAAACTTCGGAAGAAATGATTCGCCCCCACGTGGAAAATAAAAAACATCCACGTGGGGATTTGAGATTTCCCACGTGGATATTCGAGAAAGGAGGGAATCGGACGAATCTCCCCGTAAAGATATGTAAATAGAGATTAGAGGTTAGAGTTTAGAAGTTAGAGATTAGAAGCTAGAGATTAGAGATCCGATCACTCTGATAGCTCCGATGGTTCCGATAGCTAACAGCCAATAGCTAACAGCCAATCCATGGGCTGACACATTTTATATATAATGAGCCCCCCAGAAAAAGAAAGTACCTACTATTAGGTAGTGTCTAAATCTGAGCACTCGGTCAGCTTTTGCTAACTTTGTGGCGCATGAAATTGTCGGAGTTACATAATGGCGACCGGGCTCGTATCCTATCGGTCGGCGGGCATGGAGCCTTTCGCAAGCGTATCCTAGAGATGGGCTTCGTGCAGGGGCAGGTTGTGGAGGTGATCCAAGCGGCTCCGCTACGAGATCCTATCTACTATCGGCTGATGGACTACAACGTCTCGCTGCGTCGCAAAGAGGCTGGACTCATCACGGTAGAGCTCATCGACCAGTCGTCCTCTGCGGAGGAGCTGCCACCGCTGGCACATACGTTCGTACATGGTGGTGCGGGGGCATCACTTACAGAGAGCGCAGCCTCCGATCGTGTCGCCATCTCCCGCTCGCTGAGGGTAGCACTCATAGGTAATCCCAACAGCGGCAAGACGACCCTCTTCAACCATGCCAGTGGGGCGCATGAGCGTGTCGGCAACTACAGCGGGGTGACTGTCGAGGCAAAGGAGGCGCACTTCGACTATCAAGGCGTTCGCTACGAACTGATTGACCTCCCCGGTACCTACTCGCTATCGCCCTATTCGCCAGAAGAGCTTTACATTCGTGATTATCTGACCAACGTGGAGACGCGTCCCGACGTGGTCATCGATGTGCTCGACGCGACCAACCTAGAGCGTCAGCTATACCTAGCTGTGCAGGTACGCGAGATGGGCATCCCGATGGTTATCGCACTCAACATGTGGGACGAGTTCGAGCAGAAGAAGAATCAGCTCGACATACAGCAGCTCTCCCACCTCCTCGGCACGCCGATGGTTCCGACCATCTGCCGCAAGGGTGTGGGGGTCTTTGAGCTTTTTGATAAGGTGCGCCAGCTCGTTGATGAAGATCTCTATGCCGATCGTCGCTTCCTGCAGATCAACTACGGGACGGATCTCGAGCAGAGCATAGCAAACCTTCAGGAGAAGCTCGCCGAGCATGCGACCTTCCCCGACCACTTGTCTCCGCGCTACTTAGCGGTCAAGCTCCTCGAGGGGGATCCGCACACGCAGAGCTTTATCAAGCAGCAAGCGAAGGGTGAGTACCTCCTCACCGCCACGGCCTACGAGGAGAATAGGCTGCGCAAGAACCACTCCAGCGAGGAGGACCTGGAGAACTATATCATCAATCAGCGGTACGGCTTCATCGCAGGCGCGCTCAGAGAGACCTACCGCCCGAACAAGCGGCGCATACGCACCATGACGGATCGTATAGACAACCTCCTCATACACCCTATTTGGGGCTATCCGATCTTCCTCGCCTTCCTCTTTATCATGTTTGAGGCGACCTTTGCCTTGGGAGCCTTCCCAATGGACTGGATCGAGACGGGCGTAGATGCTCTCGGTGCGTGGATCTATGGAATGATGGCTCCAGGACCTCTGCGAGATCTACTGGTGACGGGTGTCATCGGTGGCGTGGGCGGTGTGCTCGTCTTCCTACCGAATATCCTCATCCTCTACCTCTTCATATCCATCATGGAGGACACGGGCTATATGGCTCGAGCCACCTTCCTGATGGATAAACTAATGCACCACATGGGACTGCACGGCAAGTCCTTCATCCCACTCATCATGGGCTTCGGGTGCAATGTGCCAGCTGTGATGGCCTCCCGTACCATCGAGAGCAGGCAGAGCCGTATCATCACGGTACTAGTCACTTCGCTGATGAGCTGTAGTGCCAGACTACCAGTTTACATACTCATTGCGGGTACCTTCTTCCCACAGCATGCGGGGCTGGTACTCTTCGGGCTGTACGCACTGGGTGTGCTACTGGCCTTCCTACTGGCGAAGCTTTTCCGCCGCGTACTCTTCAAGTCGGAGGATCTCCCCTTCGTCATGGAGCTACCTCCGTATCGTATCCCTATGGCGCGTGCTGTGGGTATACACATGTGGGACAAAGCGCGTGAGTACCTCCACAAGATGGGATCAGTGATCCTCGTGGCGTCAGTCATCATCTGGGCTCTGGGCTATTATCCTCGCGAGGAGGTGATGTCTCGTGCGGAGGAGCAGATAGCTCAGGTGCAGCAGCAGAGTACGCTCTCTGAGGGCGAGCGCAGTGAGCAGGTCGCCGAGATAGAGCGTCAAGCGCACATGGAGCAGCAAGAGGGCTCTTACCTAGGACGCATCGGGCAGACGGTGCAGCCGGTCCTAGCACCGCTCGGCTTCGACTGGAAGCTCAGCGTAGCACTTGTGGCTGGCCTACCGGCCAAAGAGGTGGTCGTCAGCTCCCTCAGCGTCATCTATACGGGTAATGAGACGGTCGACGAGGATAGCGAAGACTTTGCCGTGGGTAGTTCAGCGCTCTCCCGACAGATGCGCCAAGAGAAAGACCCCGTCACGGGAGAGCCTCTCTACACACCGCTGATAGCGATCTGCTTCCTCATCTTCGTCCTTATTTATATTCCTTGTGTTGCCACTGTGGTGGCCGTCTCTAAGGAACTCAACAGTGGCTGGTGGGGGCTCTTTGTGGTCGTCTACACCTGCGTACTGGCCTGGATCGTCGCTTATCTGGCACGACTGATAGGACTACTCATTATATAATATAGGTGTCACTATGGATCTGCAGACAATCATTGTACTCCTCATTATCGCAATCACACTGCTCTACATCATTCGTAGTGTGTGGCGCCTGATCCGCCGACCGCGAGGAGCCTCAGGCTGTGCCGGTTGCTCTGCCTGCCACCATAGCAAGCCGATAGCAAAGCCGAGGGAGAAGTCGAGAGGTTAGCGGTGAGCGTCCCGACTTGCGGACACTAGGCGGTGTGGGATTATAGTCGTAACTTTGGTCTTACGACGTAATCAGACAGCCTAGCAGGTCAACTACTAGACTGAGCACTAGTAGTATAAGTAGTGACAAAGCAACGAAGAAAGATAGGTTTGCGGAGTAGCTCTCCTGCACTGACGATCGTACTCCTCTTTGGAGTAGTCAGCATGCTGGGTGACCTTGTGCATGAGTCTGCTCGTAGTGTCAACGGGCAGTACCTCAGCTTGGTGGGGCTCTCAGCGACACAGGTGGGACTAGTCTTCGGGCTAGGCGAGTTCCTCGGCTATGCGCTGCGTCTGCTCTCAGGTGCTTGGCTGGACAAGAGCAAGCGCTACTGGCTCTTCCTCTTCATAGGCTATGGGGTGCATTTGGTGATTCCTCTGATGGGCTTGACCACCTCGTGGGGGTGGCTCTACACCTTTATCCTCCTCGAGCGAATAGGCAAAGCCTTACGCAGCCCAGCTAAAGACACAATCCTCTCAGCCGTCGCAGAGAATCAGATAGGCTTGGGGTACGCCTTCGGCATTCAGGAGGCACTGGATCAGTTGGGCGCATTCCTAGGACCTCTCATCTTTACGGCACTCTTCTACTTCGTGGGGAGCAGTGGGCTAGAGGTTTTTCAGCTAGGCTACCAGTTGCTGGTTATTCCCTTTATCATCTTGATGGTAGTCCTCGCCCTGGTGCATCGCAAGTTTGTGCGAGAGGAGCTCACCCCGGAGGTGGACACCACCCAAAAGCCCCCTCGCCTACAACCAATCTTCTGGATTTACTCGGCATTTACCTTTTTCGTTGCCTTCGGACTAATCAACTTCAGCCTGATAGGCTATCATCTTAAGACGCAGCAGATAGTTTCTGATGGGATGGTGCCGATCCTCTACGCTGTAGCCATGGCGGTGGATGCCCTCGTCGCAATCTTCATCGGAAAGGGTTACGACCGCCTGAAGCGCCAGCTGAGGCACAAGACGGGAGGCGTCTTGATTCTGCTCATTGTTCCGCTTCTGACAGCCTTCGTGCCACTACTAACCTTGTCTCACTCGGTGAGTATGCTCTGGATCGGCATGGTGCTGATGGGGGTCGTACTGGGAGCGCACGAGACGGTCATGAGGTCCGCCATCGCAGACATCACGCCCTTCAGTAAGCGTGGCATAGGGTTCGGAATCTTTAACACGGTCTACGGTCTGTCGCTACTCCTCGGCTCGCTCCTGATGGGATGGCTCTACGACCTGGAGCAACAGCCAATTATCGTCGCTATGACGATCATCTCTGAGGGTGCTGCTGTCGCTCTGTACGTCGTCCTCTACAAGCGAATCCAGAGGGAGCGGGTCAGCAACTAGCGCCAAACCTCTATGAGCGCCGTTTAGTAGGAGGTGAGAGAAATCAGAGAAAAAGCGTATTTTAGCACTCAGAAAGCGAGCTAATGCGCTTCTCCCATTACACGATGCAACAGACACCCCCCACAACCTACCAAGGCAACGATCGAGTCCTCTTCGGATTTATCTTTGGCTTGCTCTCCTTCTGGCTCTTTGCCATGACGCTCCTCAATATCCATGTGGATATGAACAAGGAGCTGGGACTCTCCATCTCGACGCTTAGCTTTGCCGTGTCGGTCACCTCGCTGGTGAGCGGCCTCTTTATCGTGGTCTTCGGAGGCTTGGCCGATCGCCTCGGACGTGTCAAGCTCATTCGCTGGGGCTTTTACGCAGCTATCCTAGGGGCTCTGTGCATCGCGCTGACACCCGCTCAGAGCGCTCTGACAGCACCGATACTTATCGCGGGTAGAGCCTTACAAGGTCTCTCGGGTGCGTGCATCATGCCCGCCTCGCTAGCCCTCCTCGGTGTCTACTGGAGTGGCAAAGGGCGACAGCGCGCAGTCAGTCTCTGGAGTATGGGTACGTGGGGAGGCTCTAGCTTTGCAGCCCTCTTCGGAGGCTTTATGATCAGCACTTTGGGGTGGCGAGCTATCTTCTACGTTTGCGCCCTATTTGCGATAATAGGGCTGCTGCTCATCAAGGGGCTCCCAGAGAGTCGTGCCGAGCAGCAACAAGCGAAGCGATTTGACATCTTCGGCTTTGTCACCTTCTTTGTGGGTATCTTGTCGCTACAGCTTTTCATCGCCAATGCGCCCGTCTGGGGCTGGCTCAGTCTTTACTCGCTCTCCAGTATAGCGATCTCGGTCATTGCTATAGTGGTCTTCATCTATGTGGAGCATGGACGAGAGGGCGCCTTTATGAACTTTGCCCTCTTTCGCAATAAGACCTTCACAGGAGCGACCATATCCAACCTAATCCTCAATGCCACAGCGGGCGTACTCGTCGTGTCGCTCAGCGTACTACAGCAGGGCGGTCGTATCGATCCCGCCACGGCGGGCTACCTGACCATCGGCTATGGGGTCTCCATCTTGCTCTTCATCCGTGTGGGTGAGAAGCTCCTCCAGCGCTTTGGGCCTCGCAAGCCGATGATCTGGGGCTGTATGCTGATCATCGTCTCAATCATCCTCATGTCTCAGACGCAGCTCATGACGGGCGTCTATATGATCCTGACGGGTGTGGCGTACGTCCTCTTTGGTACTGGGCTAGCCTTCTATGCGACACCCTCGACCGATGCGGCACTATCGAGCCTACCTCGAGATCTCTCGGGACAAGGATCCGGCATCTACAAGATGGCTTCGTCCCTTGGCGCTGCCTTCGGACTGGCCATATCACAGGCTATCTACAATGGCATCCAAGTGTCGGGAGAGCCGATCGAACTGCTAGGCAATCTGATCAACTTCGTGGGGCAGCAGGGCAACCTCAACTTCCGTCACGCAGCGATGGTGACCATGTCCTTCAATATAGGCCTGCTCCTCCTCGCTATCCTATCCATAGCTCTGACAATACCCAAGCAGAAGAAGCAGGCTGAGGCATAGACACAACTAATATATAGACACACACAACTATGAAATCTAAGATAAGTGAAGCCATCTGCCGAGATATGGAGCAGTGGTTCGAGAGCTTTCATCAAGCTCCAGAGACAGCTATGCAAGAGTACGACACCTCTCGCATCATCGCCGAGAGGCTACGCGACTTTGGCTATGAAGTGACGGAGGGTATCGGCAAGCTCGGCATCGTGGCTACGATGCAGCGTGGTGAGGGGACGCGCTCCCTAGGCATCCGTGCGGAGTTTGACGCACTAGCTATACAGGAGGAAAACGACCTGCCCTACCGTAGTCGCATCCCGGGGCATGCACACCTCTGCGGGCACGATGGACATACGACGATGCTCCTCGGAGCTGCCAAGCAGTTGGCCGAGAGTGGTCACTTCAATGGTAAGCTCACACTCATCTTTCAGCCCGGCGAGGAAACGATGCAGGGAGGTGCCGCAATGGTTGCCGATGGGCTCTTCGAGCGCTTTCCCGTGGACGCGGTCTATGCGATGCACAATCTGCCTGGTCTGCCCCTCGGCACGCTACACTTCTGCTCTGGCGAGATGATGTCTGCCGTGGACAACTGGGAGATCAAGCTCATGGGTCGCGGCTCTCATGGCTCTATGCCTGAGCTTAGCATCGACCCCGTCGTCGCAGGGGCCTCGCTCGTCTTAGCTCTGCAGAGCATCGTCTCACGCAATGTATCCCCTTGGCATCACAGCGTGGTGACTATCGGAGCCTTTCTCGCAGGGGATACGGGGAATACGATCCCCGACAGCGCTACCCTCAGACTCTCTATCCGCAATATGGAGCCAAAGACGCGCGTTCAGGTGCTGGAGCGCATCCGCACCATCACGCAGCACCAAGCCGAGAGTTATGGCTGTGCCTATGAGATCACCGAGGGGCAGCCTGGAGCCGTCCTGATCAATAGCGAGGAGGAGACGCGCTATGCTGCCGAGGTGGCGCGCAAGACCTTTGGCGAGGAGCGGGTCGTCTACCCCAGCGCACGCTATATGAGTAGCGAGGACTTTGCCTTCATGCTACAGAAGCAGCGGGGCTGCTACCTAATGATAGGTAATGGCGAGACCCCGATGGTACACAATCCTAAGTTTATCTTCAACAAGCAACTGCTTCCGATCGGCGCCTCCTATTGGGTTGCGCTAGCCGAGGACTACCTCCGCTAGTGGCTCACTGCTCTACGTGGTAATTTCGTACCTTTGCGCTTATTATGACCGAGAGAGTAGAGCAAGAGAACAAGTGGGTCTATATCGAGACCTACGGCTGTCAGATGAATGTGGCTGATAGCGAGATCATAGCTGCGCAGATGCAACTGGCGGGCTATCAGCTCACCGATCAGATCGATGAGGCGGATGCCGTACTCATCAATACCTGCTCGGTGCGCGACAATGCGGAGCTGCGTATCATACGTCGTCTGGACAATCTCAATGGTCAGCGCAAACGCTCGGGGCATCCGCAGATCGTTGGTGTGCTGGGCTGTATGGCAGAGCGTGTGCAGGAGACGCTCATACGGGACCATGGCGTGGATCTGGTGGCAGGCCCTGATGCTTACACCGATCTGCCGCACCTGATAGCTGCCGCTGAGGCGGGTGAGCCGGCTATTAGCATTGAGCTGTCGAAGAGTGAGACCTACAGCGATGTGATCCCTGTGCGTCTCCCAGGCTTGCATATCAGTGGCTTCGTCTCGATCATGCGTGGGTGTAACAACTTCTGCACCTACTGCATCGTCCCCTACACACGAGGTCGTGAGCGTAGCCGTGATCCCGAGAGTATCATCCGAGAGGTGCAGCGTATGGCGCAAGAGGGCTACCGTGAGGTAACTCTCCTAGGGCAAAATGTCAACTCCTACTGCTGGCAGTCTGAGACGGGCGCCAATTACACTTTTGCTGATCTGCTGCGCAGCGTTGCTGAGGCGGTGCCTACGATGCGCATTCGCTTTACCTCGCCTCACCCCAAGGATATGAAGGATGAGACGCTCGAGGAGATGAGCCACTATCCCAACATCTGTCGCCATATCCACTTCCCCCTGCAGAGCGGTAGTAATCGCATCCTAGAGCGTATGCACCGACGCTATACGCGTGAGTGGTACCTAGAGCGTGTGGATCGTATCCGTGAATATATGCCCGACTGCGGGTTGAGTACTGATGTCTTCTGTGGCTTCTCGGGTGAGACGGAGGAGGACTTTCAGGAGACGCTGGAGGTGATGAGGCTGGCACGGCTGGATAGTGCCTTCATGTTTAAGTACTCGGAGCGTCCCGGCACCTACGCCTCGCGTCATCTCGTCGACGATGTCCCCGAGGAGGTCAAGGTAGAGCGGCTCAATCGTATGATCGCCCTGCAAAACGAGCTGAGCCTCGAGAGCAATGAGCGTGATGTGGGCAAGAGCTTTGAGGTGCTCATCGAGGGTTACAGCAAGCGCTCGCGCGATGACTTCTTCGGGCGTACCCAACAAAACAAGGTAATCGTCTTCCCCAAGGGTCATAACCAGATCGGCAAGCTAGTGACCGTGCGTGTGGAGCGTGTCACCTCGGCAACGATGATCGGTAGCGAGGTCGAAGGGTAGGGGACAAGCTGGAGAGGCATCCCAATAAGCAGGTAGCCGCAGGGTATCTTTAGCCTTTGCGAAGAAAAAAACATCATTCCAATACCTAGAAGTAGGTATTCTCAGAAGTTTGTTGTATCTTTGCACTACCAAAGCATGAGAGATAACCTATTTTGGTGTCCCAAGGCGGTGGTAACATCATAGATAATCTTATACACTCAACTTAAAACCAATAAAATTATGGCACACGTAATCACTGACAGCTGTGTAGCTTGTGGCACTTGTATCGATGAGTGCCCCGTAGGCGCAATCTCTGAGGGCGATATCTACTCTATCGACGCTGATACTTGCATCGATTGTGGCGCATGCGCTGCAGCTTGCCCATCAGGCGCTATCGAGGGTTAAGATACACACGGAGGTGTCGCCCCTAGGGCTTCGCTACCTCCACACCCTCTAGCGTGTAGCCATCGCACACGGTCGCTACACACTTAACTACAGAAAAAAGGCGTCCCCCAGCTAGTGTCTATGTACACTAGCTGGGGGACGGTCTCGTTTGAGGTGTTGTCGCATATTAGTATCTTTGCATAAGATAAGAAGGGTAGGCACCTGGCAGGAGCTTGCTACGTAAGTCAGCGACTGTCAATGCGGAGGAGCTACTCTTCGAATAGATACACACGACATCATGAACGCTAGCGACTATCCTATACTCTCGCAGATCGATACACCTCATCAGTTACGTCAGCTACCTCTCTCGCAGCTCCCAGAGTTGTGCCGTGAGTTGCGCCGCTATGAGCTAGAGGTGCTCTCGCATGTGCCGGGTCACCTGGGTTCTAGTCTGGGTGCGGTAGAGCTCACGGTAGCTCTACACTACGTCTGTCGCACCCCCTACGATCGTATCGTCTGGGACGTGGGGCATCAAGCTTATGGGCACAAGATCTTGACTGGTCGACGCGATCGCTTTGAGACGCTACGACAGTGGGGCGGACTCTCGGGTTTTCCGCTCCCGAGCGAGAGTGAGTACGACACATTCCCCGCGGGGCATGCCTCGAACTCGATCTCCGCAGCGCTAGGTATGGCAATCGCTGCTAAGCTCAAGCAGGAGGAGCGTCATGTCGTGGCTGTCATCGGTGATGGATCGATGACGGGCGGGCTAGCCTTCGAGGGGCTAAACAATGTGAGCTCTTATCCCAACGATCTGCTTGTGGTGGTCAATGATAACAACATGTCGATCGATGCCAATGTGGGCGGGCTCAATAAGTATCTTGTCGACCTCAACACCAGCCACGCCTACAACACAATCCGCTACGACCTCTACCGTGGCTTGCGACAGATGAACCTGATGAACGATCGTCGCAAGAAAAACATCCAGCGGATCAACAACAGTGTCAAGTCGCTCCTGACGCAAAACCACTCCTCCTTCTTTGACGGCCTAGGGATCCGTTACTTCGGTCCTGTAGATGGGCATGACGTAGAGCATCTCGTGGAGACGCTACGACGTATCCTCCCGATGCGGGGGCCGAAGATCCTACACCTCAGGACAATCAAGGGCAAAGGGTATAAACCGGCTGAGGAGAATGCGACCGTATGGCACGCTCCTGGGTGCTTTGACGTGAAGACGGGAGAGCGCATCAAGAGCGAGCGAGGCGCACACCCGCCGAAGTTTCAAGAGGTCTTTGGGACGACGGTCACCGAGCTGGCTGCCGAGGACAAGCGGATCGTGGGGATCACGCCAGCGATGCCGTCGGGCAGTTCGCTGAATGTGATGATGCAAGCTTTCCCTGAGCGAAGCTATGATGTGGGCATTGCGGAGGCGCATGCGGTCACCTTTAGCGCGGGAATGGCGCGTGAGGGGATGATCCCCTTCTGTGTCATCTACTCCTCCTTCCTACAGCGTGCTTACGATCAGCTGATACATGACGTCGCCCTGCCTGGCTACCATGTAGTTCTTTGCATTGATCGTGCGGGCTTGGTCGGGCAGGATGGAGCGACCCATCAGGGAGCCTTCGACCTAGCTTATCTCTGTACCATCCCGAATATGACGGTGGCAGCTCCGATGAATGAGCACTACCTGCGTCATCTGATGCGTACCGCTTACGAGGGGCAGGAGGGGCCTATGGCTATCCGCTATCCGCGTGGTGAGGGTTCGCTAGTTGACTGGCACTGTCCTGCGGAGCTTCTACCGATAGGCAAGGGACGTGTACTGCACGAGGGCGGACGTATCGCTCTGCTCTCTATCGGCACCATCGGTGTGACCGCCGAGGAGGTGCGTGAGCGTCTGCTCGCTGAGGGTGTTGAGGTGGCGCACTATGACTTGATCTTTGCGAAGCCTCTAGACGAAGAGTTGATCACGACTGCTCTAGAGCGTTACGACCGCATTGCCACGCTCGAGGAGGGTACGCTCATCGGTGGGGTAGGCGAGCGGATCGCCGCACTGGCACAGCGTCAGGGCTTCCGAGGACGGATGATACATTTTGGTCTGCCCGACACTTTTGTTGAGCAAGGCACTGTCGCCGAGCAACGCCGCTACTGCGGCATTGATGCCGACACAATATATAATAGAATCAAAGCTGAGCTATGCGAATAGTTATTGCTGGTGCTGGCGAGGTGGGTACTCACCTAGCCTATAAGCTATCGGGCGAAGAGCAGCAGTCCACGACTCTCATTGACTCTGACAAGGAGCTGTTGCGTCGTGTACAGCGCAAGTTTGATGCCTACACGATCGTGGGCGACCCAACGAAGCTGGAGGATCTGCAGCTGACGGAGGTACATGACTGCGATCTCTTTGTGAGCGTGATGCCTGGCGAGGCGGAGAATCTACTCGCCTGTATGCTTGCGGCGCAACTGGGTGCCAAGCGAACCATAGCTCGTATCAATAATCACCGCTACCTGGCGGAGCATTATCGACGCTTCTTCGGGAGTCTCGGTATAGACCAGCTTATCTACCCAGAGGAGCTGGCCGCTGAGGAGATAGCCAACAGCTTCAAGCACCCCTGGGCGAGAGTTTATGTGGAGCTACTCAATGGAGCTTTCGTCCTCGTGGGTGTCAAGGTGCGACAGGGAAGCATCCTCGTGGGGCGCCCGCTGAGCTGGACCAAGGGTCTAGACGACAAAGCCTTTCACGTGGTCTCTATCAAGCGTGGCGAAGAGACGCTCATACCTGATGGTCAGACGGTCATAGAGCATGGTGACGTGGTTTTCTTCACCTGTCTCAATAAGGACATAGACCTCGTCCGTCAGTACTGCGACAAGGATCAGCGTCCCGTGAAGCGAGTGGTCATCCTCGGGGGTAGCCTTATTGCGCTTCGTACGGTCTCCAAGGCTCCGAGTAATATCGACTTTCACCTGATCGAGCGAGATCTGGAGCGCATCAAGGAGATCGAAGATGAGATCCCCTCTAATGTCAAGCTCTACGATGGCGATGGACGTGACCTTAACCTGATCTCCGAGATAGGACTGGACGAGGAGAGCATCTTCGTAGCACTAACGGAAAACTCGGAGACAAACATCCTCGCTTGTCTTGCTGCCAAGCGCTTTCAGGTGGCTAAGACGATCGCTAAAGAGGAGAACATCGACTACATCCCCCTTGCTGAGAAGCTCGACATCGGTACGATCATCAATAAGAAGGTGATCGCTGCGGGCAACATCTTTCACGCACTCCTCGGCTCCGACACGAAGACCGTCAAGTCGCTCACCATCGCTCACACCGATGTAGCGGAGCTACAGGCTAAGAGCGGATCTACCATTACTGAGCGTCCGGTCAAAGAGCTGGATCTACCGAAGGGTATCACCCTCGGAGGTCTGGTGCGCAATGGTGTGCCGATGCTGATCGACGGTGATATGGAGATACAGCCCTACGACAGCGTCGTGGTCTTCTGTACCAATACACCTATGGAGCAGCTCTCTAAGCTATTTGACTAAAGCCCCTCGGCTTTCTAATTTCTCTATTCTCTTTTTGATCCAACCAAGCTCATGAGACGTATCAATCTACCCTTCGTAGGGAGCATCGTGGGGGGTATCTGTCTGATCGAGTGTATCTTCCTCCTCCTCAGTGTTGTCGTATCGCTCATCATGCGAGACTACACTGTAGTGCCACTCTTGGTCACGCTAGGGATATCCCTGCTGGTAGGCATAGTGCTACTCCTCTGTGGACGGCTGAAGCACAGCGACAAACTCGGTCGTCGCGAGGCTATGCTTGCCGTGTCGATGACGTGGCTGGTGGTGGCACTGATTGGTATGATCCCCTTCTTGGTGGGAGGCTATCTGCCACGCTTTAGTAACGCGCTCTTTGAGTCGGTCTCGGGCTTTACCACTACGGGCGCCTCGGCCTTTACCTCCGTGGAGCACCTCCCCAAGGGGATCCTCTTCTGGCGCTCCATCATACAGTGGCAGGGCGGTATCGGCATCGTCGTCTTCTCTCTAGCACTGAGTCCTGTGCTGGGCAAAGACATCGGACTCCTCTATCAAGCCGAGGTGACGGGCGTAGATCATGACCGCTTTATGCCACGCATCAAGGAGGTCGCTATACGACTGGCAGCTGTCTACACGCTCCTGACGATCGTGCTGATCGTGCTGCTACGACTCACGCCGATACCTTTGTTCGATGCTACTTGCATGGCTTTCACTTGTCTCTCGACAGGTGGCTTCTCTATCTATGATCAGCCCTTTGAGGTGATCAATAGTCCTTACTTTGAGACGATACTGATGATCTTTATGGTGATCGGTAGCCTTAACATGACGCTCATCTACTTTGCCTTCAAGGGGCAGGTCAAGCAGCTCTTCAAGGACGAGCAGACCCGCTGGTTCCTCGGCATCATCCTTGTCACAGCTACGCTCGTGACCCTACACCTTGTCATCAGCCAGATACAGCCTCACCTAGGGAAAGCTATCCGCGACGCTTTCTTTCAGATTATATCGCTCATCTCTACCACGGGATATGTCTATGCGGACTATGGTAGCTGGGGCCCCTTCTTTATGCTGTGCGGGATCTTCGTCATGCTCATCTGTGGTTGTGCTGGATCCACGGCGGGCGGTCTCAAGGTGATCCGCTTCGTCATCATGTCCAAGACACTCCCCA
This sequence comes from Porphyromonas vaginalis, assembly GCF_958301595.1. Lineage (NCBI taxonomy): Bacteria > Pseudomonadati > Bacteroidota > Bacteroidia > Bacteroidales > Porphyromonadaceae > Porphyromonas > Porphyromonas vaginalis. Next base: position 967,236 of record NZ_CATQJU010000001.1, read on the forward strand.
AGGAGATTGCCCACCGCGTCTCTCCGAGCCTTGTGGCTCCTCTGCGGATCAATGGCAAGAGCGTCCCCGACGAAGTGGTCTACAAGGTGATGGGCTTCTTCTTTGGTTACATCGCCCTGATCTTCCTAGGCACCTTCTGTCTCACCTTCACAGGCAATGACTTTATCTCTGCCAGCACAGCCTCTGTCACAGCCATCGGCAATGTGGGGCCCGCCTTCGGCGACTACGTCTTCAACTTTTCGAGAGCCTCTTCTTTTGACCTCCTTGTGCTGAGTTTTCTTATGCTGGCGGGTCGTCTAGAGCTTTTCACCGTGCTGAGTCTCTTCGCTCCAGCCTTCTGGCGTCGCTAGTCTCTTCACTAGCGCGGTGCAAGACGGTAGAGTACGAAGGAGATGGCTAGGTAAACCAAGTTTGGTAACCAAGCTGCGACCATTGGCGACATGGCTCCCGTGACTGCAAAGGAGGAGGTGACCGTCATGAAGAGGATGTAGAGGAAGCTGAGCGACAGTCCCACCGCGAGGGCTAGCCCCATGCCGCCCTTGCGCTTGCGAGCCGAGAGCGAGACGCCCATGAGCGTTAGTATGAAGGAGGCGGGGATCATCGCTATGCGCTTGTGTAGCTCGATAGCGTAGAGCTGTGTCGCAGCTCCTCTCATACGTTGCTGCTCGATCGTGTGGTATAGCTGTGGCGTGGTGAGCATCTCGACATCCCCCTCGGTGACGAGAAAGTCCTTGGGCGTGATCGGTATGATGGTGTCTAGCTGATTGCCCCTACGGAGCGAGTCTTGCCTCTCGCCAAAGTATGTAATCGTATAGTCCTCCAGCTGCCAGTTGTGGAGGGTGTCGTAGACGATACTATTCGCTATCACGCGACTCTTGAGATCTTTGCCCTCAAAGCGATCCATCGAAAAGGTGTACCCGACCTTGCTCTCATCATTGTAATAAGACATAAACATAAAGGTCTCGGGCGCCACCTGCATCTGGATCGCATTGGCGTAGGTGATGCGCTTGTCCTTGATATACTTATTCTGAAAGTCTATCCTGATGCGATTCCCCGGCGGTATGACGAAGCTACTCAAGAGGAAAGTCAGTATCGCGATCACGGCAGCGCCCATCATGTACGGCTTGAGAAGCCTACGGAAGCTCACACCGCAGCTCAGGATGGCTATGATCTCACTATTCTCTGCTAGACGCGACGTGACGTAGATGACCGCTATGAAGACAAAGAGCGGACTAAAGAGGTTCGCATAGTAAGGAACGAAGTTCGCATAGTAGTCCCAAATGATGGCTCGTAGTGGGACCTCCGGCTGTAAAAGACTGTCTAGCTTTTCGGTTACGTCGAAGGCTATCGCCACGGCCAAGATCAGGACAATGGAGAAGAAATAGGTGGCCAGAAACTGGGTAAAGACGTACCTATCGACCGTAGAGATTACCTTGCGACGCATCTGCCTTTCTAGACGTTTGACTCTTTATATCGTAGCTTGAGACCTCGGGAGGATCACCTTCCGGGGGCTTGTACTATGGTATAGATCGATACTAGAGCTGGTCATAAGCTCACTACTTAGCATAGCTCACGGCACGAGTCTCACGGATCACCGTAATCTTGACCTGTCCTGGGTAGGTCATCTCGGTCTGTATCTTGTGAGCGATATCTGCCGAGAGCGTCTCGGTAGCCTGATCGTCGATCTCATCGGCACCGACGATGACACGCAGCTCACGACCCGCTTGGATCGCGTAGGTCTTGACCACGCCTGGATAAGAGAGTGCCAGCTGCTCGAGGTCTTTGAGACGCTTGATGTATGCCTCGACGATCTCGTGACGAGCCCCTGGTCTAGCACCGCTTATCGAGTCACAGATCTGCACGATAGGGGCGAGGAGCGTCTCCATCTCCACCTCCTCATGGTGAGCACCGACGGCGTTGCAGATGTCGGGCTTCTCCTTGTACTTCTCACAGATCTTCATGCCGAGTATAGCGTGTGGTAGCTCAGGCTCCTCGTCAGACACCTTGCCAATGTCGTGTAGCAAGCCTGCACGACGAGCTTTCTTAGCATTAAGCCCCAGCTCAGAGGCCATCGCCGCACAGAGATTGGCCGTCTCACGCGCATGCTGCAGGAGGTTTTGCCCATAAGACGAGCGATACTTCATCTTACCCACCAGACGTACCAGCTCAGGGTGCATACCATGTATACCGAGGTCGATGATCGTCCGCTTGCCCGTCTCGATGATCTCCTCCTCGATCTGCTTGCTCACACGATCTACCACCTCCTCAATGCGAGCCGGGTGTATACGTCCGTCCTGTACCAACTGGTGCAGAGCTAGACGAGCTATCTCGCGGCGCACTGGGTCAAAGGCTGAGAGCACGATAGCCTCTGGCGTATCATCTACGATGATCTCCACACCCGTGGCAGCCTCTAGAGCGCGTATGTTACGCCCCTCACGACCGATGATGCGTCCCTTGACCTCGTCATTGTCTATGTGAAAGACAGAGACAGAGTTCTCTACCGAGGTCTCCGTAGCGATACGCTGTATCGTCGCTACGATCAGTCGTCGAGCTTCTTGCGAAGCATTCATCTTAGCCTCTTCGATCACCTCTGCGGTGTAGGCAGCCGCCTGATCACGAGCCTCTAGGCGTAGGGACTCGATGAGCTGCTCGCGAGCTTGCGCTGCGGATAGGCCACCTATCTCCTCCAGCTTAGCTTGCTGTGTGAGGATGGCGGCGCTTAGCTCCTCTTGCTTCTGAGCGACTAACTGCTCCTGCTGAGCCATCTGCTTGCGCTCACGCTCTAGGTCAGTCGAGGCATCTTCCAGCTGCTTGGTACGTGCTGTGAGCGTCTGCTCGAGCTGCTGTAGGGTAGTCTCTCGGCTCTGTACCTGAGCCGTGCGATCGGCCAAACGCTCCTCCAGCTCCCCTTTGAGCTGCAAGGCGTATTCCTTAGCCTCGATCACCTTCTGTTGCTTAATTATCTCAGCATCCTGCTTAGCTTTCTCTAAGATGCTGTCAGCCTCATGTAGCTCCTTCTTTTTAGTCTTATGAGCCTCGAGGATAACCTGGTCGGCACTCTCCTGGGCCTCTTTTAGGATGCGCTCCGCTCTCTGCTTGTAGAGGCGCATCACGGCAAGCCATACGGCTCCACCGCCTACGACGAGGGCTAATAATATGAATAGTATCAGTAGGTATATGCTAATCTCCATAAATCGTTATCACTAAAGTGTGTATATCTAATCCGTCACAATGTCTCTGACATGATCGGTAGAGATACAGACTCACCCTAATGAGAGAAGTCCTAGTGGTCAAACGCGTGGATCCCAGCTATACATCCAGTCCTTGCTAACAAAGGAAAGAGACGTCCTCCCGCAGCCTACAACTGTCGCTTTAGTAGGCTATTTACCTCAGAGAGACGCTTCAGCAGCTCTGTCGTGTCATTACTCTCCTTGAGTACCTCACACTGTACGGCTATATCCACAGCCGCCATAAGCCAGTGCAACTGCTCATCGCTCTCCGCAGGTTGCGGGTAGGCTGCACGATACTTCTTGACGAGAGCCGATATCGTATGCTGTGCACGACGATAGTAAGGCTCCTCGCTGCGTGGCACATCGATGGGGATAGCGATACCATCGACAAGTAGCGTGATACTCTGCATCTCGTCCTGACGATGCTCTGGTTTAGTGCTATGCAGATCCATCTGTGCCATTAGTGAGGCTGAGTTGTAGCTGTACTATGTTGTAGCTCTAGGAGAGCTATACTTTGGTCCATTCGTTTGATCATCTGAGACAGTCGCTCCTTAGCGATGCCCATATCAGTACCACTGACGATAAGCGCACGCGCCATCAAGAGTTGCCGGTTGCGACTCTCGAGTCCCTCCAGCTCATCACACCGCTCACTGAGCCGTGCCTTGAGGTCTGCTATCTCCCTGCGCTGCGCCTCTATCTCTTGTTGCAGCGCATCACGCTGCTCGATGAGTCGCAGAGCATTCTGGTAGAGTGCATCCACCTGTAGTTGCTCGTCGTGCGTCATTTCGTCACCATGTGTATCACAAAGGTACAGAAAAAAAAGACTCATCCCAAGATTTTGTCGCACCCTGCCCCGCAACGACACCTCCACACACCTACCCCAGCATCTCCAAAACAGGAGTTGGCCGTTTGTAATGCGGTTTGCGGAGTTGAAGGTCGGGTTGGCGTTTGGCGGTCTCAGATATTCTTCGTACCTTTGCAGGTACAAACGATCGCGGAGTGGAGCAGTGGTAGCTCGTTGGGCTCATAACCCAAAGGTCACAGGTTCGAGTCCTGTCTCCGCAACTAATGATAGACGCATTCCTCATTTGGGGTGCGTCTTTTTTGTTGTCCATACGCTATGGTGTGCGCTGAGCGGGGCGAAGAGGAATGGGACAGCCGTCGCTTTAGGAGTTTGCGGACAAAAGCTGTCAGATGAGACTGTTGCAAAAGTCAACAGTCTCACAATCTTGCGAGCAAGATTGTCCTGACTTTGCAGAAGACTTTGCAGAAAGGATGAAGCGCAAGATGCTGAGGATGAGGTCTGAAGGAAGCATACCTCGGTATGTGACCGAAGGCGAATCCCGAAAGCAACACAGCGATTCGCCTTTATGCAACAGCCTCCAGATACGAAAAGCACGCTACACACCCCTCTCAAGGGTCTGTAGCGTGCTTTGTGATTTAGGTGAAGCCGAGAGACGCAGACGGTGCTCTCAGACTGCGATATGTGGCTTACTTATCAGCCTTCTTACCACGATTGCCGTAGCGGCTCATGAACTTATCGACACGTCCTGCCGTATCAACGAGCTTAGCCTTGCCCGTGTAGAAGGGGTGAGACGTATTGGAGATCTCTATCTTGATGAGCGGATAGGTCTCGCCATCGATCTCGATAGTCTCCTTAGCGTTGGCAGTACTCTTCGTGATGAAGACTTCGTCATTGGACATATCTTTGAATGCCACTGGACGGTAATTCTCAGGATGTAGATCCTTTTTCATTGCTTTGTTGCGTTTAAGTAGTTAATAATCTTGCAGGGGCGTGGCTCTCCTTCCTCCTAAATAGTAGTGAAAGAGGGCTAGCGAAAGGCCTTCCTCTCGTCTAGCACCACGTGGATACCGCAAGGGCTTGTCTCGATCAAGTAGCAATCGGTGAGCTGCTCACACTTGGGAGATAAGCTTCGGAGGGCAAAGGTACAATAAATATCTGAATCTTCAGAATCTGGGTCTTGGCTGTTAGCTGGAGTGATCGGAGCTATCAGAGCTATCGGAGCCATCGGGACTCCGCTCTCTAGTCTCTAACCTCTAACCCCTAATCTCTAGTCTCTAACCTCTAACCCCTAGTCTCTAATCTCTAAATTCGTACCTTTGCGGTAGCACCGATGCGATGTGACAGTCGCTGCGGTGCCTGAACCGCATTTTATCACGAACAAAGTATACCTAACATGAAGATTACAAAAGATAGCTACGTAACCTGCGAATACGAACTCTACACAGGTGAAGGAAAGGGAGACATCGTCGAGAAGGCTACTCCCGAGGCTCCTCTAGCTCTGATCGTCGGAGCTGGATTTCTACTGGAGGCTTTCGAGAAGCAACTGATGGGACTAGAGCCTGGCGACAAGTTTGACTTTACCCTCAAGCCCGAGGAGGCGTATGGAGAGGTCTCTGACGCTTACATCCTGGAGCTGGAGAAGGATCTCTTCAAAAACGAGAAGGGCGAATTCCACTCAGATGTCGTTTTCGAGGGCAATGCTGTCCCTATGCTCGACAACCAAGGCAATCAGCTGGTTGGCATCGTCGAGAAGATCACCGACGATACGGTGACGATGGACTTTAACCACCCGCTGGCTGGTCAGACGCTACACTTCATCGGATCTGTCCTAGAGGCACGTCCTGCCACTGAGGAGGATCGTCAGAGACTGACGGCACAGTTCTCGGGCCATGCGGGCGGTTGCTGCGACGGCGACGATCACGAGGGTGGTTGCTCTTGCTGTAGCGGTTGCCACTAAGCAATCACACGATGAATAGCTTCGGACGGCATCTGCGACTGACCACCTTTGGGGAGTCGCACGGAGTGGCCATGGGGGGAATCCTCGATGGTATGCCTGCGAGCTTCCGGATCGATCGGGAGGCTGTGCAGCACTTTGTCAACCTACGTCGTCCGGGCTACTCACGATCTACGACAAAACGCCGAGAGCCAGACGAAGTGGTCTGGCTCTCAGGCTTGACTGACGAGGGACGGACGCTGGGGAGTCCGATAGCCTTCGTGATACAAAACAAGGATGCTCGCTCGCAAGACTACGCCACCGCCACGAGTGAGCTAGGAAAACCCTTTAGAGCAAATCATGCCGACCTGACTTACTGGCTTAAGTATGGTCTCGAGCCACAGCCTGGTGGAGGTCGGTCGAGTGGTCGTGAGACGGTCGCTCGCGTGGTGGCGGGAGCCATTGCTCAGCAATGGTTAGAGCAGGAGCGAGGCGTCACGGTGCAGGCTTTCATACAGCAGGTGGGTACTCTGTCGCTAGCTGGCGACTACACGACCTACCCCTTAGAGCATACTTATGACCGCCTCTGCTACTGTCCTGATGAGACACTAGATGAGGAGATAGCCACTTACCTGACTAAGGTACAAGCTGATCGAGACAGCGTGGGCGGTGTCGTGGGCTGTGTGGTGCGTGGTGTGCCTGCAGGCCTTGGAAACCCCGTATTTAACCGTATACCAGCACTCCTGAGCTATGCCGTGATGAGCATACCGGGGAGTCGTGCTTTTGCCTTTGGCGATGGCTTTGACCTAGCGGGGCAGCGGGGTAGTGCCGTGCTAGACGAATTGCTCGCGATGAGCGATACGGGTATGGTGACCTTCGGCAGCAATCACAATGGCGGTGCGCTCGGCGGGATCACGACGGGACAGGATCTGGTGATGAAGGTAGCGTTTAAGCCGACCCCTACCATTGCCCGTCCGCAGCAGACGCTCACGACCGATGGAGAGAGCGTGACACATACCTTCACGGGTCGTCACGACCCGTGCATAGCACTACGGGCGGTGCCTGTCGTGCAGTCGATGGTGACTCTGACTCTTGCCGACCTACTGATTGCTGTCGGCGATTAGTTGCTGGGCGACCTGCGTGCCTTGCGTGATGCGGTGCGCCATACCGATACCATCCCGACAATTGCCCGCAATGATGAGCCCCGGGTAACGATGCTCTACCTCCGCAATGGCTGCGCAGCGTCTCTCGCTGTCGGCACCGTACTGCGGGATCGCATGGCGGTGGCGCGAGATATGCACCATACTAGGCACTATGCGTGGGTCGATGTCGAGCACTTTGTAGAGATCTTTGAGTGCCAAAGCTTGTAGCTCTTTCTCTTCCATATCGATTAAGTCGGGGCGTCGTGCGCCTCCCATGAAGATGCTGTAGAGTACCCCTTCGCTGGTCGGTGTACGGTCGGCAAAGCAGTCGGACGGGAAGAGAATCCCGAGGATGTCCACCGGCTCTGACGAAGGCATGAGCGCACCGAAGCCACGATAGTTGCTGACCTTATGGTCAAAGCCGACAGCCACCTCGACGATCGGCGCATAGTAGAGACTTGTAATGGGCGATAAGAGTTCGTCTGGGAGGGTTTCGCCGAGGAAGCTCGCCAAGGCGTGGGCACCTACGGTCGAGACCACCTGCTCGGCTGAGACTTCGTGTAGCTCTCCGCCTTGCTGGTAGGTGACAAGCCAGTCGCCTGCAGCCCCCTGTCTGACTGAGGTGACGAGGGCTCCCGTGCGGACATGCTCCGTGCCGATCTGCTCGACCATCTCGTGGATCATTGTCTCCAGTCCGTGACGTGCTGAGTAGACCTCTTTGGTGGCTAGGCGATCACGGTCGCTCTTGGGCTCTTTGGCTTTTGCCATAGCTCCACGAATGAAGCTCCCATACTCCTGCTCTAGGTTGTAGAGCTTGGGGAGTGCGTGGCGGGTCTCTAGCTTCATCGGATCGCCGGCGTAGATGCCCCCGACGAAGGGGTCGACGGCATACTGCAGGAAGCTCTTGCCTAGACGTCGCTTCGCAAGAGAGCCGACAGACTCGTAGGGATCGTTGCCTTTCTTGCGCCACGGCTCACCGAGCAGGCGAAACTTATCGCCTAGCGTAAAGAGTGGTGTCGTGAGCCCGCTCCAAGGACCCGAAGGGAGCTGGTGCAGCCGTTCTTTCTTATAAATGTATCGACAGTTGCCCGCTGGTGTGGCGGCCTCGTAGCCTGAGGGCAAGAGCGCAAAGAGCTCGGCAACTTCGGGAAAAGATATCGACCCTGTGTTAGGTCCCGTCTCGAAGGTGTAGCCCTCCTCCTGCAAAGTGCGGATTTGTCCACCTGCGCGCTCCGCCTCCTCGAGGACGAGTACGGGCAGTCCCGCTTTCCGTAGGTAGAGTGCCGTGGTGAGACCTGTGATACCTGCGCCAATGACTATCGTTTGTTTCATACTGCGTGACTTTTATCGTGATTGTCTCGTGACCATCTCCTGGACGACCGTGAGCAAGCCTGCGGTGAGCTGGGAGAGTTCGTCGGGTTGGATAATGTATGGGGGCATGATGTAGCAGAGCCGGCCGAAAGGTCGTACCCAGATGCCAAGCTCCACAAAGCGTCGCTGCATAAAGGCCATATCGACCGGCTCATCTAGCTCGATCACGCCGATAGTGCCGAGGACGCGCACCTCAGTGACCCCTGCGAAGGTGCTGGCGGGTGCTAGCTCACGCTTCAGTTGCGCCTCGATCTTGGCAACACGCTCTAGCGTTGGTTCCCGCTGCAGGAGCTGCAGGCTGGCGAGAGCTACGGAGCAAGCCAGAGGGTTGGCCATAAATGTGGGGCCGTGCATAAAGCAGCCCGCCTCACCACGGCAAACGGTCTCAGCGACGCGCTGCGTCGTGACAATGGCGGAGAGCGTCATATAGCCTCCCGTGAGTGCCTTGCCGAGGGTGACGATGTCGGGCAAGACGCCCGCATGCTCCATCGCAAACATACGTCCCGTACGTCCGAAGCCTGTGGCTATCTCGTCGAAGATGAGCAGCACGCCATACTGATCGCACAGCTTGCGTGCCTCCACGAGGTAGTTGGGATGGTAGAAGTACATACCGCCGGCTCCCTGCACGATAGGCTCTAAGATGAGTGCTGCGATCTGCTCGCCGTGCTGAGCGAGCACTTGACGGAGAGGCTCCATAGCATCGTCACGCCACGGCTCGCCCCACTTGACCGAGGGCGGTGCGAGGAAGTGTTGTTGTGGTAGTGCCGTGCCGAAGATACTATGCATCCCCGTGACAGGGTCGCAGACGCTCATAGCGTGCCAGGTGTCGCCGTGGTAGCCTCGACGAATGGTGACGAAGTGGTCTCGCTGCGTCTCACCGAGGGACTGCTGGTACTGGATCGCCATCTTGAGCGCCACCTCGACAGCCACCGAACCGCTGTCTGCGTAGAAGATCCAATCAAAGCCATCGGGAAGCATTTTCAGGAGTTCCTCGCCTAGTGCTATGGCTGGCTGATGCGTTAGCCCGCCAAACATGACGTGGCTCATCTTCCCTATCTGCGTCTCCACGGCAGCATTGAGCACAGGGTGGTTGTACCCATGCACAGCGCACCACCAGGAGCTCATGCCGTCGATCAGCTCTGTGCCGTCGGCTAGGTAGATGCGTACCCCCTCGGCGTGTGATACGGGGTAGACTGGTAGCGGATCTTCTGTTGATGTGTAGGGATGCCACAGGTGCTTGTGATCCCACTCTAAGGCTTGCTGGACTGTTGGGTCGTATTGCTTCATAGTTTAAGCGGTTTCTTCGGTACGCCAATCCTTTTCGTTGGTATTGCGATAGCCCATCTCGGCGATGAGCTGCATATCTTCGCGCGCCTGCATACCGCTGGTCGTCAGCATGTCGCCCGTGATGGCACTATTGATGCCGATGTACATAGCTTGGCGCATCACCTCTGGCGAAAGCCTCAGCCGCCCCCCACTAAAGCGCAGGAAAGCCGTCGGATTGATCAGACGAAAGAGTGCCACCGTGCGCAGATACTCCTCGTCCGTCAGGCGAGGCTCGTCGGCTAGTGGCGTCCCAGCGATCGGCTGGAGTATATTAATAGGTATGGAGCGTATGGCGAGCGAACGGAGATAGCAGGCGAACTCGATGCGCTGTGCCATCGTCTCGCCCATGCCGATGATCCCTCCCGAGCAAACTTGCAGCCCTACCTCCCGAGCCCAACGAATGGTCTGCTCTTTCTCTGCCTGCGTGTGGGTCGTGCAGAGCTTGGGAAAGTGTGACGGAGCACTCTCTAGATTGCAGTGATAGGTGGTGACACCCGCCTCGTGCAGGCGTCGGAGCTGCTCCTTCGTTAGCAGTCCCATAGAGGCGCAAAGCTTGATGTCGCTCGCCTGGTGCATCGCCTCATAGTGCTGCGCGATACGCTCTATCTCCCGATCACTCTGTCCGCGTCCACTGGCCACGAGTGCGATGCGCCCGATGCCCGCCTGACGATTGGCTCGTGACTCATCCACGCACGGCTCGACATCCAGCAGCGGATAGGCCTCCGCTTGCGTATGGTAGTGAGCACTCTGCGCACACCAGTGACAATCCTCGGAGCAGTGTCCGCTCTTGACGTTGATGATCGAGCAAGTGTCGAAAGCGTCTCCCATACAGTGCCGCGTCACGCGGTGGGCTGCCTCGTAGAGAGCCTCGCTAGTTGCTTCTTTGGCGAGTTGGAGTGCTTCTTCTTGTGTTACCTCCACGGGATCGGAAGAGCAGAGAGAGGTAACGATGTCTGATAAAGGTCTCATGAGCATTCTATTGTATATCTATAATCGAATGGACGCATCGCCCACCCCTTGCTTAGTAAAGGAGTCTGCGATACGTCCATCGTTATTGGTGGAGAATTGATACAGTCTTTTGTTGGAGACTGTTATCTCATAGTACAGCCTCTTTAGTCTGCCGTAGCGCGCTCGAGTCGCTTCATAACAGCAAATATGAAAGCGGCAGAGAGTAGACAGCAGATGATTAGCACGCCCCAGAACCAGCCCATAGGCATCTTGTCCCAGAGAGAGCCCATCACGCCGACGAGCAGGTTACCTATAGCGGTTGCTGCGAGCCAGCCACCCTGCATAAGACCAGCGTACTGTGGAGGAGCTACCTTAGAGACGAAGGAAAGACCCATCGGGCTAAGGAAGAGCTCCGCAAGTGTCAGTACGAAGTAGGTGCCGATCAGCCAATTAGGCGATACGAGCGTATCACTGGTACCATGGATATGAGCAGGAGCGGGTAGTGCGTACATAATCGTTGGAAGCAGTAGTACGCAGAATCCAACAGCTGCTAGGAGCATACCGATACCTATCTTGCGAGGAGCTGAGGGCTCCTTACCACGACTGGCTAGGTAACCAAAGAGACCTACCGTGATAGGCGTTAGCAGGATGATGAAGAATGGGTTGAACTGCTGGAAGATCTGAGGTGTAATGTTTCTCAGAGCATCACCGATAGGCTTGATGTCTACGAAGTATCCACCAGCGAGACCAGCGATACCTAGCACAACGAGGATTAAGCCTGTCTTGACATTCTTCTTACCGCCTAGTAGTCCGAAGGTAGAGAGATAAATACCGTACATGAAGCAGATGAAAGGTATCAGCATCAGTAGACTAAACGGCATATAGCCCGCAGCGTCTACACGTGATACGGTATAGTCTCGTGCGAAGAAGGTCATCGTCAAGCCGTTCTGGTGGAAAGCCATCCAGAAGAAGATCACAACGAAGAAGACCAGTCCTAGTGCGATGAGACGCTCCTTAACCTCAGCCTTAGACATCTCGACGACATGCGCTGAGCTGTCGCCCTGTGCTGCCATAGCCTTAGCTTGCTTGACGGTTACGTCTGCTGCCTTCCAGGTCTTACGACAGAGTACGAAGACCAAGATAGATATGATCAAGCTGATACAAGCCACAAAGAACGAGAGACTATAAGATTGTGACAAGGTCGTCGACACATAGTGCTCACCGAAGGCACGCTCGAAGCTTAACTCTTGAGCTGCTTCACCTCTGTCTTCACGCTCCGCATTGAGCTTGTTGTTTAGATCAGCCGTCCACTCAGCTGGGATCTGCAGCATAGCCACGCGCTCATTGATAGCAAACTTGGCTGGTTCGTCCTTAGCATTGCGACTGATGAGGATCTCATGGTCGGCATCTGTGATCTGCAGTTGAGGATCACTCACTAGCCCAGCTTTAGTATACTGGCGGAGAGCTGCTATACGTAGGTCGTGAAGAACCTGTGCCTCGTCCTCGGGGAACATGACGCCAGCCTTCTTCTTAGCAGCTGAGATCTTTTGAGCCTGCTCCTCAGCCGTCAGCTGAGCATACTCAGGGTGCTTAGCTTGTAGCTCTGCGATAAAGGCGTCAGCATCGACCGTCTCGTCGTTGAGCTTATTGTAGTTTGCAGGAACGGTTGCATCGTAGAAGTAGTTCTCCTTAGCTAGTACATTGTTCGTAATCCAGTTACCCATGCTAGGAGCAAAGAAGGCACCGATATTGATGAACATGTAGAAGATAGAGAACGCCATATCACGTCCCTTAGAGTAGCGTGGGTCGTCATAGATCTTACCCACGAGTGCCTGTAGGTTACCCTTGAAGAGTCCCGTACCAGCAGCAATCAGGAAGAGGGACAAGAGCATGATCGTGATACCTGCACTTCCAGAGCCAAAAGGTAGCCCCAGGAGGAGGTAACCAGCGAACATGATCGTGACACCTGTAAAGATGGTCTTACCATATCCGAGCCATTTATCAGCTATGATACCACCGAAGATTGGGAGGAAGTAGACCAGCGCTAGGAAGGTCCCATACAGCATACTAGTCGTTGCCGAGGAGAAGCCGAACTTCGCCTGTAGGTAGAGCGTCAATATGGCTAGCATCGTGTAGTAGCCGAAGCGCTCTCCCATGTTCGTTAGGGCCAATACGATAAGCCCCTTGGGGTGTTTATTTTCCATATGAATGGTTCGTTTATAGATTAGTATTTTTCAAGTTATTCATTGCTGCGGTAGCTCGATCAGCTTGATAGAGCCACTCGTGAGGTCGAAGTATATCGTGTAGGGCAGCTGGCCTAGCTTGTCAGCACCGAGCTTGTGCTCTAGGAGTGCTGTACGCCCCCACTGCGCCACCGAGAACTCTAGCATGATCGCCTGGCTCCGCTCGGGCAGCTGTAGTGCTACACGAGCTCGTCCTGGCTCGATGTAGCGCAGTGCCTTGCTCTTGGTCAACTTATGTAGTTCCGCATCGCTCTGCTGCGTGGGATGATCTAGTGCCTCGACACTTATGTATATAGGAGCTCCCGAGAGATCTGCCTTGTCGACCAAGCCGTACTGTGGCGCAAAGCGAGCCACCACCTGCTGTGAGGCCGGCTCGTCAATGGGTACGTCCACGATCTCCTCGTAGTATCGTCTCGTAGTACGACCAGCGAAGAGTGCCTGCAGTGCTGCTATCTCTTTGTCCAGTCCGTCTAGAACCATCTTGAGTGCTGGCCCGTCGCACGGCATCGTCTCGACTTGACCCGAGAGCAGCTCCACACGGCGCTCTCGTAGCTCGAAGAGTCTACTGGCCGCCACCTCAGCCTGCTTGGCACGTGAGGTCGCTAGGGCATACTCTTGAGGCAGTGCCTGGCTAGCCTCCTGTTGGGTTACCCCCTTAGGATAGTCCGCGAGGTAGTCTGTCGTGGAGGGCTTGTACGCCTTGCCGTGGAGTGAGTAGAGCAGCCCTTCGGGCGTTAGTGCCACCAGCTGCTCGACAGAGGGTGTCGCCACCGACTGGATCAGATAGCTCTGTGTCGTGTCGGGTACGCCATGAGCGTGCATCGCCACACGCTCTATCTGGTAGCGTGTCGTGGGCTGCGTCGCATAGCTCTCACCTAGATACCTAGAAGCGTAAGCGACCAGTGCACCAGGCTCAAACTGCTCCTCTGAGATAACAAAGTGTATACGTAGTTGTGTCTTCGGTAGATAGTAAACGACCCCGTTCGCAGGCTGTTCGTCAGCCACGTACGGAGTCACAGTCGCCTGACGACTAGCGCAGCTCGTGAGCCACACCATCGTCATCGCAAGTACCCATCTAATTAGTCGGGTAGGGGTCTTAGGTCTGTGCATAATCTACCAGTGAAAAATAGACTTGGGACAAAGATACGAAAAAGAGATTAGAGATCAGAAGTTAGAAGTTAGCTGTTGGCACTAGCACTCCGATTACTCCGATGGCTCCGATAGATCCGATTACTCCGGTAGCTCTAGCCAACAGCAACCCCCCTCAAAAAAAACTGGGCAAATTCGACGTCAGATCGCTGCAATAATTTAGAGTTGACTACATATCGATACGAGTCGGTGTCGGGGAAAAGTGATTTCCACGTGGATATTTCGAAATGCCCACGTGGAGAATAAAAAATTCCTCCGAAGTTTCATTTGATTCTTCCGAAGTTTCATTTCATTCCTCCGAAGTTTTATTTCGCGCCCACGTGGAAAATAAAAAATATCCACGTGGAGATTTGAGATTTACCACGTGGATATTCGAGAAAGGAGGGAATCGGACGATTTCCCCCGTAAAGATATGTAAAGGTGCTAGGGGTTAGAAGTTAGAGATCAGAGATTAGTTTGAGGAGAATCTAGCCACAGGGTCATCATGCAGTGGCGACAGTCGTTTGCGACGCGCAGCCGATCTCGCCCACGGACTAGATAGAGTGGCAACGCAAAGGGTGGCTTGCGCCCCGTCCGTGTACAGTAGCCGAGCTGATGCAGTAGGCAGTGACGGGTAAACATCACGGGGATTGATCCCTCGGGACGCTCAACCTCGAGGGCGGGAGCGATGCTCCCTGAGACGCCTAGCTGGCGGTAGAGCTGACGTGCCGACTCATTGGCCACATTGTAGGTGAAGTCTAGCGTGTCGGGCAGACCATACCGCTGACGTGCCGTAGGGTCTGGCGTGTGGAGTCGGTCGATGCGCTTCTGCTGTAGTGGCTTACCGATGGCATCTCTGCGCTGTAGTGCTAGAGCGATGCATTGACGCTGCAGCTCCTCCGCGAGCTCTCGTCGCAGCTCCGCAACGAGCGAGGGCGGGACGAAGAGTCCGTATAACTTTATGGTCACCTCTGTAGCTCTGTATGGTGTGTCGCCGAGCTTGCGAAGGGTGCGCTCTACGTGAGCCGTATTGTCTCGCTGCGCAGGCTCTAGCGTGACCGATCGGCTACGTGTGATCGACAGGTCGGGTGCCTCCGTGAGTTGCATTTGTAGTGCGAGCCGGTCGGGCGTTGCCTCCAGATGTAGCGACACCGGTATAGTGCGGGTAGAGGCATCGGGGCGTAGGAGCTGAGCCTCTAGGAGATGATTGAGGTTGCGCCAGAGCGTCGACCCCTGTGGCAGTTCTAGCGCTTGGGAGAGACGCAGACGATAGTGTCCTGCTCGCCTAGCGGGCGTCACTTGGTTGATCTGTGCTCCGATGAGCTTCTTGTCGATAGCGTAAGCGACCACCCCGTCGCCATTAGCGAGCATGATGTCGTCGCTCAGGAGTGCTATCTCTAGCTCTTTGCCTCGGCTCTGGATTACCGTACCGATCGGCTGACCGAGGCTTTTGCTGCTAAAGGGTGTGATGCTGTCGGTAGGAATAGGCGAACCGAGGGGCGTATTGTAGCTAGTAAAGGGGCGGGCAAAGGTCGCCTCAGGCTGCGGCGTGAAGGTGTACTCCGCCACTCCCCATGAGGGACGTCGCAACTCGCCACTACGACGAGTCAAGATCTCGTCTAGCACTCTACGATAGTGGGCGATGACGTTGCGCACGTAAGGGATCGCCTTGAGTCGCCCCTCCACCTTGAAGGAGCTGACGCCCGCATCGATCATCTCTTCGATGATCTCGGTGCGGTTGAGATCTTTCAGAGAGAGTAGGTGCTCGCCCTGGCGTAGCTTTTGTCCCTGAGCATCGACGAGATCATAAGTCATGCGGCAGTACTGAGCGCATTGCCCCCGATTGGCACTGCGCTGCGAGAGTGCCTCGGAGATAAAGCAGCGACCACTGTAAGAGACGCAGAGTGCCCCATGGACGAACGCCTCTAGTCGCAGCGGGGTCTTGTCGCGCACCGCCACAATGTCCTGACAGCTCCACTCGCGTGGCAAGACAGCCTGCTCGAAGCCTAGATCGGAGAGCATCTGCAGCTGCTCTAGCGAGTGATTATGGCACTGCGTGCTAGCGTGTAGCGGGATAGGCGGTAGCTCCTGGGTGAGTAGTCCGAGATCCTGTATGATGAGTGCGTCTGCGCCCGCCTCGTAGAGCTGATGCGCCATCTCGACGGCGTGCGTTAATTGACTATCAGTGAGGATCGTATTGAGCGCTACATAGACTCGTGCGGCATAGCTGTGAGCTGCATCGCAGAGTTGCCGTATATCTTCGAGCGAGACCCCGACAGCACTCCTAGCACCATACTGAGGAGCGCCTACGTAGACCGCATCGGCACCCGCCGAGAGTGCCACCAGACCACCCTCGAGCGAGGAGGCTGGAGCCAAGAGCTCTATGTCGCGTAGTGTAGTCAACGGAGCTACTCTTTTAGAGCTTACTACCGAAGGCTAGATCGCCTGCATCGCCTAGTCCTGGGACGATGTAAGCATGCTCGTTGAGTGCTGGGTCGATGACAGCCACCCAGAGTGTGACGGGATCCTTGTCGTCAAACTGAGACTGGAGGAAGTCGATAGCTTGCTGGCTAGCCACGATGGCGACCATGTGGGTGTGGCGAGGTGTGCCACAGCTCTTGAGGAGCGCCTGCCAGGATAGATGCATAGAGCCTCCCGTGGCGAGCATCGGGTCAACGAGGAGTAGCTCCTTGCCAGTCAAGTCTGGCGCAGCAACATACTCGACATGGATGTCAAAGTCTTCGTCATCCTTGACTTTGCGATAGGCGGAGATGAAAGCATTTTCGGCACGATCGAAGAAGTCTAGGAAGCCGTGATGAAGGGGTAGTCCAGCACGGAGGATCGTTGCCACGACGAGCTGCTCGTCTAGTACGGCTGTGGGGGCAGTGCCGAGTGGCGTCTCCACGGGACGTGTCTGGTAGTGGAGCTGCTTGCTCAGCTCGTAAGCCATGATGTGGCCGATGCGCTCGATGTTTGCTCTAAAGCGTAGGGGATCTCTCTGGATCTCTCGGTCTCGTATCTCAGAGATGAAGTGGGTCAGGAGTGAAGGTCTCTCGGATAGATTGTATACCTGCATGAGCTTTACTATGTTTGGGTGCTTAAATTAGGCAAATATACAATATCTTTGCCGGATAGACGTTTGAATCACGTAGTCAATTACTCTTTTGTGAAGCAAGACGCAAGTACATATCATACCTATTCACTAGGTCGTCGCCATGGGCTGGTGGGGCTGCTGCTACTGCTGCTACTGGTGCCGATGGCTACCACGCTCTCAGCACAGACGGCGCGACCGATGACGCGACCCTATGCGGATCATAGACGATTTAACTGGGGATTTCACGTGGGAGTGCATGTGGAGGATCTAATCATCGACAACCTAGGCCCGACGGAGGGGGAGGCGCAAACGCTCTATGCGGCAGTGCCGAGCTATAGTCCAGGCTTTAGCGTAGGGGTCATAGCCAACTACAACCCGCACATGGACTGGAGTATACGACTGCTTCCGACACTACACTTTGGGGAGCAGCGATTGCTCTTTAGGTCTTGGGAGGCAACGGGCGACGAGGCTTTTGAATCGATGCCGATGCGCAACAGTCAGATCGAGTTACCACTGCTGGTTAAGTACAGCTCTGTGCGCTTTAACGACACCCGCCCATATCTCGTGGGGGGCGTCTACGGCTTGCTACACATGGGTCAGAAAAAGGGTGCCCCCTTGCAGTTCGCACCGCTCTCAGCGGGCTGGACCTTTGGCGTAGGGTGCGACATTTACCTGCGCTACTTCAAGCTCTCGCCGGAGCTACGCTTTGACTTTGGCTTTACTGACCTGATCCGTCACAACAGACCCGACCTGGATGAGGGTGCTAGCATGCGCTACACCAATGCATTGCGCCGTGGTACGGGGCGGATGATCATGCTCACCTTCTGCTTCGAGTAGGCGAGACGGCACACAGCTACTCCTCCGACTTCCACTGCGTAGAGAGCGCGTGGTAGATCCTCTCGGCTGCCACCTGCGAGGCTACTCGTGACGGCTCTAGTCGCTGGCGCACCATACGATATTGCGCTTGCTGCGTCTGATAGGCTGTGCTCTCACGATCGAGAAGTGGCGTCAGCGCTTGAACTAGTCGCTGCGCTGTCACAGCATCGCCCAGCAGTTCCTCGACGACGGGAGACTCGGCAATCAAGTTGACCAATGAAAAGTATCGGATCGGCAGGAGATGGTCGAACGCCCAACGCGCTAAGCGCCCTGCAGGGAGACGATAGGCGACCACTTGTGGGGTGCCTATGAGTGCTGTCTCAAGCGTGGCTGTCCCGGAGGTGACCAACGCTGCCGAGGCGCCAGCCAAGAGCGGGAGCGTCTCATCGATGACGAGCTCTATGCGCTCACTGAGATAGGGTGTGTAGTGCGCTGGATCGATGCTCGGTGCTCCTGCGATGACGGCTCGCCAGGGAGCGGGTAGGAGGTCTATCGCTCGGCGCATGATCGGTAGGTTACGGGCTATCTCAGCTTCGCGACTCCCTGGGAGGAGTGCTACGTAAGGTCGTTCCGTATCGCACAGCTTAGCATTGCTATCCAGTAGCTCGCCCACGCTCTGTATACTCGGATTGCCCACGTAGCGGGCATTGACGCCACGCTGCGAGAGGTAGTCCGCCTCAAAGGGGAGGATCGTCAAGCAGAGATCCGTGTAGCTCCGGAGACGCTTGATGCGTCTACGACGAGAGGCCCACACCTTAGGCGGGATGTAGTAAACCACTGGCACGCCGTGACGATGCGCCATCGGGAGCGTGTAGCGCAGGTTAAAGCCTCCGTAGTCGATCGGGATGACTACGTCAGGCGGATTCGAGCGCATCTCCTCTTGTAGTAGGCGCGCTGCTAGTCTTATCTTGCTCATACTGCGCAGCACACTCGTGAAGCCCATGACCGCTATCTCACGGTAGTGGTAAAGGGGAGCTACACCCGCCTGCTGCGCCATCTTGTCCCCCCCAATAAAGGCAAAAGCGGCCTTCGCATCGACCGCTTTGAGTGAGGCGATGAGCCGTGCACCATGCTCGTCGCCAGAGGCTTCGCCAGCTATGAGGAGGTATTTCATAGCTTGTCTGTCTATTGCTCTAGAGATGTAGCGGCCACTGCTGGGCGACCTGCTCTAGGAAGGGGTGATCTGTCATATCGATCTGCAGGGGTGAGATCGTAGCGTAGCCCTCGATGAGCCAGTAGTGATCCGTCCCCGTACGTTGATCGGGATCGACCTGATCGCCCTGCATCCAGTAGACAGGAGTGCCGTGCGGCGTCTCGGCACGCATATACTCATTGACGAAGCGACCCGTACCTTGTGGTGCCCACTTGATACCCTTGGCAGAACCCTTCGGGAAGTTGACATTGAGCATCGTCGTATGCGGTAGCCCATGCTCGACCACCTGCGGGATGAACTGCTTGGCAAAAGCGCATACCTCGCTAAAGTCGCACTTGTCGCTGTGGTTAGCTAGCGAGAAAGCAACCGCTGGTATACGTGCTATGGCGGCCTCTATGGCAGCTCCCACGGTACCTGAGTAGATGGCGCAGATGCCGTCGTTGCGCCCATGGTTGATCCCTGAGATCACCAGGTCTGGCAGCTCAGAGGCAAAGAGCGTATTAAGAGCCAGCTTGACACAATCTACGGGCGTACCCGAGCAACTGTAGAGCTGATAGGGGAGCTGCGCACTCTCCTCCATAAAGGAGAGCCGTAGCGGTGTGCGGGAGGTAATCTGCGAAGAGGCTCCCGAGCGGGGCTCCGTGGGGGCGACGACCGTCACCGTCGCTATCTGGGCAAGCGTCTCCGCCAGCTCACGGATCCCCTGCGCATGGACGCCATCATCGTTAGTCAGTAGTATCTTCATAGTGTATAGATTTAAGGTTTACAGTAGGACAAGTCTAGTCTTCAGCCACCGCCGAGCGCTGGCTCTCGGGGATGATCTCCTCGAGCTTGACACGAAACTTCAGTGCCGTGTAGGGGTTGATCTCGCCAGAGCGTCTCTCGCCATAGCCTAGATACCAGGGGATGATGATCTCCGCCTCATCGCCTACGACCATCTGCTGGAGACCTATGCGGGCTCCCTCGACGAGCTGATTTTTCGGGCCACGATTGATCGCAAACTCGGCTGGACGCTCTGACCCGTAGTTACCATCGACCACCTTGTCGCCTACGAGCAGACGCATCTCGTAGTGGCACTTGATGCGTGAGGTCTCGATGGGGTGCTCCTTGCCTTCGCCATGAGCCAGCCACTTCATATAGACGTAGGCTGAGGAGCCTTCGATAGAGGCTTTGGAGTACTCCTCCTTAGAGCCATACTCATTGAAAGAACTCTCATTATTGATCCGCCACTGAGTGGTCGCATCAATAGGATCTTCGCAAGCTGTGAGTAGGAGCAGCGAGAGCAGTGCTAGGAGGCTCGCTCTCAGGGATAGATTATATTTCATCTTCGATCTTCTTGAGTAAGGTGTTGATACTAGTGCGCTCGGCAATGAGGTCATGTAGCGCAGAGATAGCTATACGCTCCTGCTGCATTGTGTCGCGGTCACGTAGGGTGACTGTGTTGTCTTCGAGCGTCTGATGATCCACGGTGATGCAGTAAGGCGTACCGATAGCATCCTGACGGCGGTAGCGCTTGCCGATGCTATCCTTCTCGTCATATTGGCAGGTGAAGTCGAGATGCAGGAGACGGACCACCTCCTGTGCCTTTTCATCCAGCCCGTCCTTGCGTACGAGCGGCAGGACAGCCAGCTTGACCGGTGCTAGTGCAGGCGGTAGCGAAAGCACGACACGGGTCTCGCCATTCTCTGTCTGCTCCTCCTTGTAAGAGCCACAGAGCACAGAGAGGAACATACGATCCACACCGATACTGGTCTCCACGACGTAGGGAATGTAAGACTCCTTCGTGTCGGGATCGTAGTAGCGGAGCTTCTTGCCCGAGAACTCCTCGTGGCGTGATAGGTCAAAGTCCGTACGACTATGGATCCCCTCGACCTCCTTGTAGCCAAAGGGCATGAGGTACTCGATGTCGGTCGCAGCGTTGGCATAGTGCGCCAGCTTCTCGTGATCGTGGTAGCGGTAGTCGCTCTGCGGGAAGCCTAGAGCGTAGTGCCAGTGCAGGCGCAGCTTCTTCCAATACTCAAACCACTCCAGCTCAGTGCCTGGCTGTACGAAGTACTGCATCTCCATCTGCTCAAACTCACGCATACGGAAGATAAACTGACGTGCTACGATCTCATTGCGAAAGGCTTTACCGATCTGTGCGATACCGAAGGGGAGCTTCATGCGTCCCGTCTTCTGCACGTTGAGGTAGTTGACAAAGATTCCTTGCGCCGTCTCGGGGCGTAGGTAGATTGTCGAAGCGCCCTCGGCCGTCGAACCAACCTCGGTGGCAAACATCAGGTTAAACTGACGCACCTCCGTCCAGTTTGTCGTGCCACTGATGGGGCAGACGATCTTTTCGTCGATGATGATCTGGCGTAGCTCCTCGAGGTCGTTATCGTTGAGTGCCTTTGCCATGCGCTGGCGCAGAGCCTCCGCCTGCTCGAGGTACCCCTTGACACGAGGATTGGTCGTGCGGTAGAGAGACTCGTCAAAGGAGTCTCCAAAGCGCTTGCGCGCCTTCTCGATCTCTTTCTCCGCCTTACCCTCGATCTTTGCAATCTGATCCTCAATGAGAACGTCCGCGCGGTAGCGCTTCTTGGAGTCTTTATTGTCGATCAATGGATCGTTGAAAGCATCTATATGTCCCGATGCCCGCCAGATGTCTGGGTGCATAAAGATCGACGAGTCGATGCCGACCACGTTGGGGTGCAGGCGTGTCATCGCCTCCCACCAGTAGCGCTTGATGTTGTTCTTAAGCTCTACACCGTTCTGACCGTAGTCGTAGACAGCGCTCAGTCCATCGTAAATATCAGATGAGGGAAAGACAAACCCATACTCCTTACAGTGGGATACAATCTTCTTAAAGAGGTCTTCTTGTGATGCCATAATGATTTCTTGTCCTAATTCTTATGGTTACAAAGATACGAAAAAGAGGTTAGTTGCTGGCCTTTGGCTGTTTGCTCTTGGCTCTTGGCTCTTGGCTGTTGGCTCTGATCACTCCGATGGCTCCGATAGCTCTGATAGCTCTGATAGCTCTGATAGCTCTGATAGCTCTGATAGCTCCGATCACTCCAGCTAACAGCCAATAGCCAACAGCTAACAGCCAATAGCCAACTACGCCGTTACCGTGCCGACCGCTAGGACGCCGACAGAGACTTGTGCTAGGGGCGTGTCCGCTAGGGCATTGAGCGCAGCCGTGAGGGTCGCTCCAGTCGTGAGCACATCGTCTAGAAGTAGGATGTGGCTATCTGGGGGGATCGCTTCGCTACCTAGAGTGAAGCTCCCGAGCATAGCCTCCAGACGATGCGTGCGGTCACGATGCGTCTGACTACCCTGAAAGCGCGTACGTCGCAAAGCGTGTGGCAGATAGGGGATACCCGTGACCGAAGAGATTCCCTCGGCCAGCAGTACAGCCTGATTATACCCTCGCTCCAGTGTGCGGGCCGGCGTTAGCGGCACAGGTATGATGTAGTCTACCTGCTCCCGCTCTAGCGGTAGGAGCGTGCCCATGAGGCGACCCATATACCTTGCGAGTGGCTTATTGCCGTGATACTTGATGTCGTGGACGATCAGTGCCATCGCATCGTCACGAGCATAGAGATAGGGCGCCAGCACCCTGCGAGGCATCGGGTGGGCACCACGCAGACGGTCCAGCGCACCGACCGTACGCTCGTGATAGCGTCCCAGTGCGCCTTGACAGGTGAGGCAGAGGGGCGGAGCATTCGGCGGGAGTAGCGTGTGACAGACAGGGCACCAGCGCGGGTAGAGGAGCTGTAGGAGCGACTCACGAGCCGTCGCCCGCCATCCTTGTGGCGGTGGCGGGGCGATGCGTCCTGCGGAGGGGCTTTTCGTTGGTCTGTGGCTCATCAAGGTACGGCTGCTTTTACACTTTACTCCTCCTCCGACTCGTTATCCTCTTCCTCCTCTCGCATCCTCTGGAGCACCTCTTGCAGTGCTTCGTACACTTCGCTCGGGGGGTAGCCACGCCCCACACCATAGCGCATCATCTTGTCAAAGAGCGCACGAGGCGTCCGTGCCGAGGTGCGACGCAGCTTGCTCTCGAGTAGCTCCGCGAGGGAGTAGTTCGGCTGCTCCGCCTCGATGATCTCTGGCAGCACCGCGTCGATGATCTCTGTCGGCACCTCCTGCATACGCAGTGCTTGACGTATCTTGCGAGGGCCTTGGCTCATGTCGCGATAGCGTGTGCGGGCGTAGCTCTCGGCGTAGCGCTGCGGGTCGTAGTAGCGACCCTCTTGGAGCAGGGCGAGATACTCGTCAATCTCGTCCGAGGGTACCTCCCGACGCATTAGGAAGAGGCGCAGATTGCGGGGCGACCGCTCGGCGCGTGCGCAGTAGTACTTGGCTTTGTTGAGTATATCGGTGTCCATGGTTTCGTTTTTACTGAAAAGTGGCTTGTACAAATCGCTCTCGACCCGTCAAGTCTTTGAGCACTTCTGACGAAGCTGCTCCCGCCTGTTCGCACAGTGCTGCCACTTCGTGCGCCAGCTGGTGATGTGTCTCGCAGTAGAGCGTACATGGTGCGTGAGGCGAGCGGATCTGTGGCACGAGCGTCACGAGTGCTCGGTAGTAGCGGAGCGGATCGGCATCTGGTACGAAGAGTGCCTCACGAGGCTCTCCCACGAGTACGTTGGGGCGCATCGTCGCTTGGTCGCATTCGGGGATGTAGGGCGGATTGCTCACCAAAAGGTCTATCGGAGGAAGCTTGGCGGGGATACCTTTCCCCTGACACCAGGCGAAGAGGTCGCCACGGAAGAGCTGGACGGCGACACCTGTCTGGCGAACGTTTTGCTCTGCATAGCCTAGCGCCTGCTCTGACTGATCCATCGCATAGAGGCTCCACTGAGGGCGCTCGCTACCTATATAGATAGGGATGCAGGCAGAGCCACACCCCACGTCGAGGAGTCGCAGAGGAGCCACCGTGGCGGGGTGACGAGCGAGGATCAGTTCGCACAGCTCGGCCGTCTCGGGGCGTGGTATGAGCACCCCCTTGCCGACCGCTAGATCGAATGAGCCAAAGGGTGTCACCCCTAAGATATACTGTATCGGCTCATCGTGCGCCAGTCGCTCGAGCGCCTGCCGGAGCCAAGCGGCCTCCGTGTCGGACAATTGTCTAACTTTGTGGTCAAGCAGATAGCTTGTCTGGCTGAGCCTGGTGATATGCTGCAGGAGCATCTCGCTCATAGCCCGACGCTCCCGCACCTCGGCATAGTACCCAGGCAGCGCCTCCGCTATCGCCAGTGCCGCATCACGCAGCGTCATACCAGCAACTATCATAGCCTCACTCATTTTGTAGCGACCTTTACTTAGATGAAACATACAGCACCTACCACACCAGACGAGATCTATATGCAGCGCTGTCTGCAACTCGCAGCCTTAGCGCAGGGACGCACCAGTCCCAATCCGATGGTCGGCTCGGTAATTGTCTACAAAGATAAGATTATTGGCGAAGGTTACCACCATTACGCCGGTGCTCCCCATGCCGAAGTGATGGCGTGGCGTAGCGTCCCCGAGGAGCTGCGGAGCGTTATCGGCGAGGCGACCTGGTATGTGAGCTTAGAGCCTTGCGCTCACTACGGCAAGACACCACCCTGCGCAGAACTCATTGCGGGGTTGCGACCCGCCCGAGTGGTCATCGCGATGCTGGATCCCTTTGCCAAAGTGGACGGACGAGGCGTGGCACGCCTTCGCAAAGCGGGTATAGAGGTCTCGGTCGGATGCTTAGAGCAAGAGGCTATCGCGCTCAACCGCCACTTCCTCGTGGCGCAAACCTTAGGACGCCCCTACGTCACGCTCAAGTGGGCTGAGAGTGCCGACCACTACATCGACCGCCTGCGTCACGATGCGAGCGATGCGCCTTACATCTTCAGCTCGCCACTCCGCCAGCACTCGGTGCATCATCTGCGAGCACTTCACGACGCTATCTTGGTGGGGCATCACACGGCCGAGCTGGACGACCCACTCCTGACCAATCGCTCGGGTAGTGGCGGTCAGCCGATCCGTCTCCTCTGGTGTCACAGTCGGCTACCTCGTCCCGAGCTGCGTATGCTACAAGACGCTACGGCACCAACGATCATTCTCCTCCCGCCTGCACTCCTCAAGCAAGTGTCCGATGGGCAATACCCGCCCCACGTCTCCTGCCTCGCCACGACGGGCGAGGTGCGCGACCTGCTCACGCTCCTGCATAGTCAGGGCATCGAGTCGCTCCTCGTCGAGGGAGGCGCACAGCTCCTGCAGCGCTTCCTAGACGCCGACCTCTACGACGAACTCAACGTCGAGCATGCCCCCGTCCAGCTCCACAACGGCGTCCCCGCCCCTCACGACGCAGACCATCAGAACGCAGACCGTCGGAACGCACATCTCGTGCATCCCGACGGTTTGACTCACCAGTAACTTAATATAGTAGCTGTCGAAAACTGAGAGGAGGCGTAGCAGCGGAACTTGCGTGCCGACTGGTTACGCACTCTCCTCAGAACTACTAACAGCTATTTTTTGTTGGCTGTTGGCTCTTGGCTGTTAGCTTTTAGCTGTTGGCTGGGATCACCTGTTGCACTAGTGCTACTAGTGGCACTAGAGGTACTAGCCACACTAGCCCTTCTAGAGAAAGCCTCTAATCTCTAATTACACTCCGATCTTTTCTCCTAAGAGAAAACAAAAGGTTAACTTTGTGGCGTGGAAACTTAGCCGGAGCTCTTACGGAGCACCGCTATCTAGGTAAAATAATCAGCAACAGGATATGAAACGAGACTTATTACGACTCCTTGCGATGCTTCCGCTTTGGGTGCTCGCGACGCTCTACACGACCGCTCAGCAACCAGCGGCAGCTCCGTCAGCTACGACGGATCAACCAGACACCCTCACCATCGTACCGCTACAGGTGCAGCAGTATCGGGTGATGATGCCGTTTATCTCGGATAGTCTCGATGTGCAGGGCAAGGCGTACGACGCTACCGACCTACTCAAGCCGGTGAACCATATCAAGCTGAGCCAGGCGCATGGCACCCTGCCCTTTGCGAAGGAGGGCGTCGTCACGCTGCGCACCGCAGAGGATGCGATTACGACCTATGCGGTACGCCTGCGCACGCCGAGCTATGAGCAGGCGACGCTACAGATCGAGGCGTCGGTACCCTTTGTCTTAGCACTCGATGGTGCCAAGCTCTCGTCTGCTACGCTGTATCAGAGCGAGCTAAAGCTGGCTTCGCCTGCGTCACTCACGCTGACGCCTGGACGGTCGCACCTGCTCACGCTGCAGCTACTCACCAAGGGGGGCGAGCCGGCGCAGTATCGTATGAAGCTCATCCCTGCCAAGGCTGACAGCCAAATAGAGCTACGTCACGACGACAAGGAGTACTTGAGTCTAGAGTATATGATGACAGGTCGCAATCTCTACTCAGTCTCTGTGTCGCCTACGGGTCGCTATACGCTTCTCATAGAGCGCGAGACGAACGCTCTGAAGAGCAATTACCGCACCTATCTGTACCAAGGCGATAAGCTCCTCTCCACGCTAAGCGAGGAGTATCGCTTCGCCAGCTGGATGCCCAAAGAAGACAAGCTCTACCGCACGCTTACGACAGATGATGGACGGCTGTTGATCAGCTACGATCCCAAGACGCAGGAGGAGCGTGTCGTAGCAGAGCAGATCCCCACTGGTTCCTTCTTTATACTCCCTGACGGCAAGCAATTGCTCTACACCATCGAGGAGGAGGGCCCCGCACGAGGCAAGATCACCGAGCAGGTACTGGGACGCTATGACCGTATGGCAGACTTTCGCAAGCGCACCTTCCTCGCCCTTTACGACCTTGAGAGCGGTCGTTATCAGCCGCTCACCTTCGGCCATCGCTCTACCTATCTACATGATGTCAGTCCCGACGCTCGTGAGATCATCTTGAGCACATCGGAGGATATCACCGAGATCCCCTTCTCTCAGAGCAACTTCTATACGATGAACCTAGAGACGCTAGAGGTCAAGCCACTCTTTACCCAGGAGCGCTCTATCTCGTCGATCTCCTACACGTCGCAGCCTCATGTGCTACTCATACAGGGTGATGCGAATGCTTTCGATGGGATCGGGCGCAATCTGCCTGAGGGGATGATCACCAATACATACGATGGTCAGCTCTTCCTCTATGACCGCCAGAGTCAGCAGGCGACGCCCCTGACCAAGGAGTTTGACCCTGCCATCAAGCGGGTCAAGGTCAGCACGGTCCGGCCCGTTGCTTACTTTACAGCGGAAAACAAAGACCGCATCTCCCTCTACCGCCTCGACCTTACACGCAAGCAGATCGAGCAGGTAGCTACGACGGAAGACCTCGTGCGTTCCTTTGACATCAGCGATGACGCTAGTCAGCTCGCCTACTATGGGCAGAGTGCGATGAATGCAGATCGCTTCTATACGCTCAGAGGAAAGCGTGAGACGCTCCTCTACGACCTCGCTAAGAGCAAGATGCAGGATCTAGAGCTGGGTACCATGAGCGACTGGGTACACACGATGCCCAATGGCGACAAGGTGGAGGGACGCTACTACTTGCCGCCTCACTTTGACGCTACGAAGCAGTACCCGATGATCGTCTATTATTATGGAGGTACCTCGCCGACGACTCGCTTCTTCGAGGGCTCTTACTCACTGCCGATGTATGCAGCGCAGGGCTACGTGGTCCTCACACTCAACCCGAGCGGTACCACCGGCTTCGGTCAGGAGTATGCGGCTCGCCACGTCAATGCGTGGGGCAAGGTAACGGCCGACGAGATTGTGGCTGCGACGAAGCAGTTTTGCCAAGAGCACCCCTATGTCAATGCGAAGAAGATCGGCTGCATGGGTGCTAGCTACGGAGGCTTTATGACGCAGTACCTGCAGACCATCACCGACATCTTTGCGGCAGCGATCAGCCATGCGGGCATCAGTGCGCTCTCCTCTTACTGGGGCGAGGGTACCTGGGGCATCGGCTATAGTACGGTGGCGAGCTACAACAGCTATCCGTGGAATAATCCTCAGCTCTACACGGAGCAGAGTCCGCTCTTCCATGCCGACAAGATCCACACGCCGTTACTGCTGATCCACGGCACGGCCGACACGAACGTCCCCATCGGCGAGAGCATCCAGATGTACAACGCTCTGAAGATCTTGGGTCGTGAGGTCGCCTTTGTCAAGGTGCATGGCGAAGATCACATCATCACGGCTCCCGAGAAGAAGATCGAGTGGACGAATACGCTCTTCGCGTGGTTCCAGAAGTGGCTCAAGGACGACCCCACCTGGTGGGATGCTCGCTATCCGGAGGCACACCTCTAGTTGTTCGGAAAAATCAACGCCAGCTGGCTACAATAATTTAGAGCCGACTACATATCAAAACGGTCCCGCGTCGGGGAAAAGTGATTTCCACGTGGATATTTCAAAATCTCCACGTGGAGAATAAAAAATTCTTCGGAGGAATGAAATGAAACTTCGGAGGAATGAAATGAAACTTCGGAAGAAATAAATCACGCCCACGTGGAAAATAAAAAACATCCACGTGGAGAATCTCAAATCTCCACGTGGAAATCCGCAAAAGGCGGGAATCGGACGAATCCCTCCGTAAAGATATGTAAAGTCGCAAAGAGCGG
Source organism: Porphyromonas vaginalis (assembly GCF_958301595.1). Lineage (NCBI taxonomy): Bacteria > Pseudomonadati > Bacteroidota > Bacteroidia > Bacteroidales > Porphyromonadaceae > Porphyromonas > Porphyromonas vaginalis. The sequence goes on from NZ_CATQJU010000001.1 coordinate 996,082, forward strand.
ATCGGAGGTGTCGGAGTGAAACGTCGTCCTGCTTTCGTCCCCGTCATCCCCCCATGTCGTCCTGCTTTCTAAGTTCATGTGCAAGTAAAAAGCGAAGTTTTTTCTCGTTTCGCAAGCTCGGTCTACTTCTCTTCGGGGGACCGCTCGTCGGGGTGGGGGCTCCCACCCCTTGCCGCGGGGCGCTCCCGGAGCGGAGACTTTCCTTTCTGAACTTGACTCGGAGGACTCGCTTCTCTTCGGGTGAACCGCTCGGCGGGGTGGGGGCTCCCACCCCTTGCCGCGGGGGCGCTCCCCGAGCGGAGACTTTCCTTCCTTGGACTAGGCTCGAAGAGCTCTCTTCGCTTCGTGGTCCAGCTCGAAGTCGCAGTCGTGCAGAACCAAAGAGAAGAGAATGTGTACGAGCTTATTGTTGACATTGTTGAGGATGACCCCGTAGGGCTTACCTTGGGCTTTCATGCGTAGGTAGTATTGTCTTAATGTTGGGTTATGAGTTATGGCACTTCGGGCTGCTTGGGTCAAGATTCCTTTTAGCCGTCGGTTACTGTAGCCACTTGTGTTGGCTTTGTGAAAGACTGAGCTCCCAGAGCTCTCGTAGAAAGGTGCTATACCGCAGTAGCTAGCCATCTTCTTGGGACTCCAGCTCTTGAAGTTGTCGGTGTAGATGATCAGCATGACAGAGGTGACGAGCCCCACTCCTTTGCAGGAAATGAGGTGTAGGTAGTTGCGGTACATCTCCTCGTCTTCCTTGATGATCTCGAGCATTTGGCGCTCGCACTCCTTGATGCTTTGGGTCAAGAGGTCAATGGCTTTTTGGGCATTTCGGTAGATGAAGTTGTCGGATTTAGACTCGCTAGAGATGTACTGTTTTTCCTTGGAGCTAACTATCTTAGCCTGCCTCTCAGCAACTAGTGACTGCCTGTAGAGGAAGAGGTCTCGTAGGCTACGCATGTTTCCGTCCAGAGGTTTATAGAGAGTGGCTTTGGAGCGGAAGCGTAGAGCGTAGTAAGCGATCATCTCCGAGTCGGCTTTGTCATCCTTGCCTTTGCGCAGCCCCATGCTACGCTTGATCTGCAGGGCGCTCTCGCGCCAGATGTCTAGACCATTGCCGTAGAGCCAGTCGCAGAGTGCGCGATCGTATCCTCCTGTAGTCTCGCAGCAGAAGAGCATGGTGTCGGTCTTGACTCCTCGACCAGCGTTCTTCTTGCTCCAAGAGACGAGGCTCCGGAACCCCTTAGGGTTGTTTTCTACAGTGGTGTAGGCGAGCTGCTGCTCGCTGTCTGATTTTGATTCGTAGTGAATCAAGGTGGCATCTAGTTTCTCTTTGGATACGTCAATGCCAATAAAGTAGTATTTCATAACTTTGTACTTGAATATTTGATAAGGCAGCTAGGCTACATTAGGCTATTACTTTAATTAGGCTCTGAGCCTCTCTTTCTAATAAGTCTCGAGTAGCTGAACTCCAGAGGGTCTCTAACAGAGCTTAGGCTCGAAGCCTCGTAGGGACGATAGATTACCCTCTGGTTGCTGTCCTTACCTTACTACAACAAAGGTAAGAACAACCCGTTCAACTGACCTAATCTCGGGTCGATTTCTTTTCACTCTGCAAACTTAAAGTAGGGACGCACGAGAGTGTCTAGCCGGAGGGCGTCCGTTGTGTCAAAAGTTACAGCATCGTGGTTTTAACGGGGACGGACGCACAGATCGTGCGTCCCTACAGGATTCAGTCACGGCTAATGTCGTCAAGATCGTTCGACAACGGACGCCCTCCCGCTAGATACTCTCGAGCGTCCCTATAGGGCGCAGTAGTAGCCAACAGCCAACGGCCAAAGGCTAGCGCGTGGCTATGCGGCGCTGCAGGAGGAGGCTGTTGACGACGACGCAGATGGAGCTGAGCGCCATGGCAGCCGCCGCGATGGCGGGCGTGATGGTCAAGCCCCATCGTGTGAAGAGCCCCGCAGCGATCGGTATGGCGATGACGTTGTAGAGAAGTGCCCAGAGGAAGTTGAAGCGTATCGTGCGTACCGTTTGTCGTGCTATCTCGGTAGCCTCGACGAGGAGCGATAGGTCGGGTTTGGAGATGACCAGCTGCGCCATCGAGGTGGCTAGGTCGCTACCCCCGGCGAGTGCTATGCTCACGTCGGCACGAGCTAGTGCCTGTCCGTCGTTGACGCCATCGCCTACCATGGCTACGACGAGGCCTTGCTCTTGTAGGGAGGCTAGTATAGTCTCTTTGTCTTGAGGCATGAGCTCGGCATGTAGCGTGTCTATTCCTATTTGCTGAGCGATGCGCTCCGCTTCGGGTTTGCGGTCTCCCGTGAGCATGAGGAGCTTTTTGCCTTGTGCCTTAAGCTGTGCGATCGTCTCGGCAGCGTGCGGTGTGAGCGTGTCCGAGAGAGCTATGATAGCGACGAGCTGGGCCCCCTGCGCCACATAGACGAGCGAGCCAGTGAGGTCGCAAGAGGGTACCGACGCAACGCCCCCCTCGGCAATCCACGAGGCGCGTCCGATGCGCAGCTCACCCTCAGGCGTCGTGACGAGCAAGCCTTGCCCTGGTTGCTCGGTGACGGTCAGTTCGCTGGTCGTCGCTCCCTGCGCCTCGCCATAAGCGACGATCGCTTGCGCCAGTGGGTGCAGACTGTGTTGCTCGGCAGAGACGATGAGCGAGAGCATGGCGGCGCGCTTCTCCTCGGGGATGAACCATTGCAGCTCCGTGACTGAGGGGCTGCCCAGGGTGAGGGTACCAGTCTTGTCTAGGAGGAAAGCCTCGACACGGGGCAACGTCTCCAGTGCCGTGGCCTCGGCAAAGAGTATGTTCCTCCGAGCCGACTCGCCGACAGCTACGGTCAGTGCGGTGGGTGTGGCTAAGCCCAAAGCGCAGGGGCAGGCGATGACGAGGACGGAGATAGCGTAGCGTGCAGCTAGATCGAGTGCGCCTGGCTCTACGACCCAGTGCCATAGGGCAAAGGTGAGTAGCCCGAGGAGGAGTATGGCGGGTACGAAGTATTGTGCGATGCGATCGGCCAAGAGACGTAGCGGAGGTTTGTCCGCCAAGGTCTTGCGCACAGTTGCAACGATATGTCCCAGCGCGGTGTCGGCGCCGACGCTTTCGGCACGCACCTCTATGGCGGTGGAGAGGCAGATGGTGCCAGCGAAGACTTTGTCACCCTCGCCACGCTCCACAGCCTCTGCTTCACCGGTGATGGTTTGTTCGTTGATGTGGGTTGCACTTTGCGAAGTGATTACGCCATCGACAGGGATCGCTTCGCCAGGGCGTACCCGCACGGTCATGCCGGGCTGTACCAACTGCAGTGGCACGCGTCTTGTCTCCTCACCGACGACGAGCGACGCCTCACGAGGTGTCAAGTCGAGGAGTGCCCGCAAGGCACTAGCTGTGGAGGCTGTGGCGCGCTGCTCGAGCCACTTGCCGATGAGTACGAAGGCGGGGATCATGACCAGCGCATCGAGGTAGAGGTGTAGCTGATGCCCCTCGGAGCCGTAGGCGAGGATCAATCCGATGACGGAGCAGGTGGTGCTGAGGGAGACCAATGTGTCCATGCCCATGACGCCCCGTCTTAGTTGCTTCACGGCTCTCCAGTGAAAAGGTCCTGAGACATAGATGTATGCCACGAGTGCGACGAGCGGGGCGACCCAATGCTCGCCGACACCTCCGAGTAGATACATCCAGATCATGACGCCGATGGTCAGAGCTGCGCCGATGGCTGTGCGCCATGCTAGCTGACGCGCTGAGCGACGCTCTTGCTCCAACGCTTGGCTGACGGCCTCGGTCTCGTCTGTTGTGAGTATGAGTGAGAAGCCTAGTGAGGCGACCAGGTCAGCGATCTGCTCGCGGGTGATCTGCTCGGCGTCGTACACGATGTATAGGGAGCGGGTGTCTATCTGTGCGGTGGCCTCGAGGACACCGGTGACACCTTGCAGTTTGTTTGTTACGGCAGCAGCGCATCCGGCGCAGTGCATGCCGACGATGGGAATATATTCGGTAGTTTGTTTCATAGTGAGTGATATTTCTCTATAGGCAAAGATACGCCAAATCAATTGCAAGGGAGTTGCAAACTAGGGACACTGCGTGCGTACGGATGTCGTCATGCTATTGCACTGATTCGGTTGCGCATACGAGTTCCAAGGAATGGCTTTTTAATTTCTACGTAGAAAATCGGATTAGAGGTTAGAGGTTAGAAGTTAGAGTGATTGGAGTGATCGGAGCGGGGCGTCTTGCTTTGACGCAACGGACGCCCTCCCGCTAGATACTCTCGTGCGTCCCTACAGGACTCGTCTCTGTGCGTCCATCGTGTCAAAGGTTACATCTTCAAGTTGGTTCGACAACGGACGCACAGATCGTGCGTCCCTACAGGACTCAATCACGGCTAGATACTCTCGTGCGTCCCTACAGGGTGCAGTAGTAGCTAACAGCTAACAGCTAACAAAAGCGCAGACCACCAAGACGGATGAGTGTCTTGATGGTCTGCGTTTCGTTTAGGAGTATTAGCTGACTAATTGGTCGCTGGGGATTACCGTAACGGAGCCTTTGTGACCTCGTAGACCTCGCCAGTCTTGTGGTCGTAGAGTATAGCGACGACGGAGCAGTGGTCGGGGTTGATGACCTCTCGCTCGATGGCGCTGGTCTTGTCGTAGCTCTTGCCCAGCTGGTAAGCCTCTCCGTCGATGCCGTTGAGCGTCTGACGGAAGATGTGATTGTGCTGGTAGTCCTCCTGGAGTCTAGCTGAAAAGTGCTGGGGAGCTATGATGTCGTCCTCGATGAGCCAGAGCTGTAGGTATAGCTCTGGATCTGTAGCTACCTCGGCACCCTCTAGAGCGGTAGCGGTGCATTGTGCCGTAACCTTGCGGTTGCTCTCAGAGACCTGCAGGTCTATCTTGTAGAGCTGCGGAAGCTCGCGCACCGCTTGCATCTCGCCAGGCCACTGTGCAGCACTGGTGCTAAAGGTTTTGTCACCATTGCTGGCTAGCGGACGACGATTGAATGTCGCAACAGGTAGTTTGTCCGAATGGAGTCGCTCGAAGTAGGTCTTTGCCTCGAGATTGTATAGCCCCTTGGGGTCCTCCTTGGGTCGTGTGCCGATGCCGGTATTGCTCCCGTGTATCGCAACGATGACTACCTTGTTGCCATGTGGCTGTGCGGCCTCGGTGATCGTCTGAGCAGCGCCCGGGCAGTTGATACAGCCCACACCACTGTAGTCCTCGATGAGTACGGAGCGCCCCTTTGTGGTCTCGATCTCATTGGGAATGAATCGCTCACTCTCAGGCATAGGCTTGCAGGCTGCCATAAGGATGAGAGCTAGAGCTGAGAGGATTGTATAGCGTGTATATAGTTTCATCTTGATATAATGGTCAAATGTGATAATGAAGTGGCGGCGCATTAGAATGATCCGTTGTAGCTTAGGTATATACCCTTCGTCTCGGGCATATAGCGGCATACGCCCCCAGAGCAGTTGATACCAGCGCGTGTACGTCCGTAGCCGAGCTGTAGGCGGTGATTGCCCTTGGCGTAGGTGAGTGAGCCCATGTAGTAGTGCTCCTTGGTGGCGTCTATATTGTACTGATCCGATAGGGAGATCATCCAGTGTGGTGCTACTGATAGCTCGGCCAGACCAAAGAGCCAGCTACCCTCAGCCTGACGACTGTATAGGTACTGTAGCTCGGTGCGTAGCGTGTAGCGAGGAGCTAGTCTAAACTTGCCGTCGAGGACGAAGATGTTGCTATAGACGAGCGGGTTATTGATGGCGTGCCCCTCGACGACCTGCTGGTTGTAGATCTGGTGGTAGTACTCGAAGGTCATGGAGACGGTGCGAGAGAACTTCTTGCTCAGCTCGAAGTTGAAGTCCGAGTAGTATAGCTCACCCATGCCAAAGAAGGGGTGCTGATAGCCGTCAGTGCCATAGAGCTTGTTCTTCTCCGCATCTAGAGGAAGCTGGTCTGTAGCGACGCTCTTGAGGCCTCTGACATGTGCATAGTTGACTCGTAGTCCAGTGCCATACTTACCGCCTAGGAGGGTACCTCTGGGGATGGTATAGCGTATGTCACCCTGTAGAGCCCACTCGCCATCAGGCTGTGTAGCGTAGGGGTAGAGTGCTGCGAGGGTGTAGGTATGATTAGCGGTAAAGGCTGGCAGGTGGTTGATATGTAGAGGCGTACCGACAGAAGAGCGAGCCGAGAGGTAGTTGAAGTTTTCGCTACGCTTAGCTTGTAGCAGGAGGCTCAGCCCACGCTGTGAGTAGGAGGTGGAGAGCATAGCTACAGAGCCGGGAGAGTAGATGTAGTGGTTGGTCGCTGTGGGGTCGCTACTCTTGTAGGCGTACTCGCCGTTGAGTACCCATCCACCGAGTGTAAACTTAGCGCGCCCCCCGAAGGCGTGCACCTGACGGGGCAGGTTGAGTCGCATGGGACCTGTCATCCCTGCGGGCGTCTCTACGGGTATGATCTCATCGCCTTCGACCTTATTGACATAAGCACCGCCTAGTGTGAGCGTCATCTGATTGTCTCGTAGAGCTGGTACCCACTGGTGGATAGCGAGCTCTCCATCAGCACCTGATATGAAGCCACGATCTTTGTTGAATAGGCGGAAGGTGCGGTCGAAGTAGTTGCGCTGCTGACCTGTGAATCCCTTGAGTCGTACGCCGTCGTATGGAGTGAGAGATACGTGTACACCTCGTACGGCATTGTCAATGCCTAAGGTACGCTCCTCATAGCTGCGGAAGAGGATGCCTGATCCAAACTGATCGTAGAAGTCACCCAGCGTGACCTCAGCATACTTGCCTACGAAGCCCTTGAGGTGTAGGTGTGGTATGCCACGCCCCTGCTCAGGCTCGTGACCGGGCATGGGTCGTAGTAGCTCTTCGTAGCGAAGTCCTAGCTCGAGGTAGTTATTTCGTAGGGTACCTGTTACGTAGCTATTGCCCATCCAGGTTTTGTACCCGTTAGCTTTGTTGTCTAGAGAGAAGAGCATATCGCTCTGCACGCTAAAGGAGGGGGAGAACTTGTCCCAAGGCTTCCACTCGCTATCACTTTGAGCCGTGAGGGCCGTTAGTGTAGCGAGGCCCATACAGGATAGTATGCAAAGGTGCCGTACGATGCGTAGCGTATATCGCATATAGATTGTGTCTAAAAAAAAGGAGGGTTGAAAAATAGAAGGATCGATCGTATTCGGTCCGTTAGCTTGTCAAAACATCTCAGAGGAGAGATGCTAGCACTCTATGTGGGTGCTAGGTCTCTCCTCTTACTTTGTGCTATGATCTAGTTACTCTTCTGTGGCTTGTAGTAGCTCACGCACCTTTGCGATGAGCTCTTGCTCACCACCATCGGTGTATCCGCTATGAGAGAATGCGACACGCCCCTTGCCATCGATGACGAATACGTGGGGTATCATATTGACATTCATAGCTCGCTTGAAGTCTCCATTGGGATCCAGTAAGACTTCGTACTCAAAGCCTAGCGCATCGACTAGCGGCTTGACGCGGTCAGCGTTTTGCCCCTCATCGATCGATACAGCGATGAGCTTGACGCCCGTCTCCTCCTGCCAGTCTACATACTCCTCGTGTATCGCCTTGAGCTCACGGAGACAAGGCTTGCACCAGGTGGCGAAGAATGAGATGATAAAGGGCTTGCCGTCGTTACTCAGTTCGCTCGTGTTGACTACATTGTTCTGTAGATCCTTGAGCTCGACCTGAGGTAGCTGGGCTTGCGCTAGAGTGACTACTATGAGGGATAGTAGTATAGTTAGAACGTGCTTCATATCAGTGTCTATTGATTTAGGTGTGTGTTACTTGACGGTGATTGCGACGTTGATCGTCCAAGAGAGAGTCTCGCTACCATCTTCAGGGATGAGCTTGACGACGATCCGGTTCTTGTAGGTCTCACCAGCAGGTGTAGAGAGCTTGAAGTGGAGCCAACCACCAGTCATATCACCCTTATTCTTGATAGGGCCCTTCTCGCTATCTGCTGTGTACTCTGTAGCATCAGCCTTATAGGATTTTATGTTATTGACCGTCTCGCACTCACCTATGCAGATAAATCCATCGAACTCATTGTCGAAGGTTATCTCAGTCTTGTATTTCATCGTCTTGATGACGCTAAAGAGGAGGTCTAGGTCACAGTTCCCAGCATCTTCCTCAGATATAGTTGTTACGTAGTCGATGGTGCTGCCTGAGGGGTACTTCTTGCCATCTAGCTTGTTAAAGATAGAAACGTTCTTGCCCTCAATGACAGTGATGGTGCAGGTAGCCTTCTTGTCACCGGCCTGAGCCGTGATGGTAGCTGTGCCTGGTGCGATAGCCTTGACGACACCCTTCTCGCAAACTGTTGCGACAGCGGTGTTACTTGAAGAGAATGTCACCTTAGCATCAGCCGGTGAGACGGTGGCCGTGAGCTCTAGCGTCTCTCCAGTCTGCAGTGTGGCAGCAGACTTCTGGAGCGTTATGCTGGTCACCTCAGGGGTGGGCTTGTTGGCCTCAGGGCCACAAGATGTAAAGAGAACTAGCGAGATGAGAGCTAGTGTGAGTGATAGATAAGTTGCTTTCATTGGAATGCTTAGTTAAGTTTCGAAGTAGTTTAACACCGCCAAAGGTAATAAATATCTTGCAAATGGGAGAGCTTTTGGTTTTTGGTTTTTGGCTGTTAGCTGTTAGCTTTTGGCTATCGGAGTGGATCAGAGCGGATCGGAGTGCTAGGGGCTCTAGTAGCACTAGCCAATAGCCAACAGCCAAAGGCTAACGGCCAAGAGCTAACAGCCAAGAGCTAACAGCTAACCGCTAAATTCGTTACCTTTGCATGAGGCTTCTGTAAGGAGCCTTTTTAATCTAGAGACTGATCTATGCGATTGCTTATAGCACGTCACGGAGAGACGGAGGAGAACTTGCGCTCTATCTGTCAGGGGCAGACAGCTGGCACGCTGACCCGACGAGGGGTGGCGCAATGTCTACAGTTGGGGGACAGACTGAAGGGATGCCCCATCACACATATATATAGTAGTGATCAGCTACGGGCACGCCGCTCGGCTGAGCTGATGATGTCGTCGAGTGGCTGTAAGGCTCCTTTGGTGCTGGACGAACGACTGCGCGAGCGTGCCTTCGGACGATGGGAGGGGCGCCCCTTTGTTGAGCTCCCGCCACTAGAGGAGGAGCCAAACGAGATCGAGACGGTGGAGGCTATTGCGGAGCGTCTGCAGAGCTTCCTGGAGGAGTTAAAGCAGCGGCACAGCAATACAGAGGATCTGGTACTGCTCATGGGGCACGGCTTTACCATGAGGGTGCTAGAGGCATTGCTCCAGGGCGGACCTCTAGACAAGGTGGAGGAGATCACTTTCCTACCCAATGGGGACTATCGTCTATATGAGGATGGCAAGCTTTGTCAGCGCCCTCGAGTGATCTACATATCGGGTGGGCAACGCAGTGGCAAGAGTGGCTACGCTCAGCGACTGGCGCGCTCGCTCTCTGACCGGCCGATATACCTTGCTACGGCACGTCACTGGGACGAGGACTTCGAGCGTCGCATAGCGCGTCACCAAGCGGATCGGGGACCTGAGTGGACTACTATCGAGGAGCCGCGCTACCTGAGCCAGACGCAGATAGCAGGGCGTGTCGTATTGATAGACTGCGTGACGCTGTGGCTGACGAATATATACAGCGACTTGGAGTTTGACGCTGAGGCTTCGCTCAGCGAGGCGCGTCGTGAGTGGCAGCAGTTGCTGCATCACTGCGAGGCGGATACGCTCATCGTGGTGAGCAACGAGATCGGTATGAGCCTGCACGCTCCCGATGCGGGTTCACGAGCTTTCGTAGATCTGCAGGGATGGGTCAACCAATATGTATCTGCCACGGCTGACGAAGCTTACTTGATGGTCTCTGGCAGAGCTTTACGGACGGAATTGATTTCAGACTTATATAGAGAGATATGACTTTTGAGGAGACACTACAAGAGCGGATCGACAGTCGCACGAAGCCAAAGGGTTCGCTGGGGCAACTAGAGCGCATCGCCTACAAGGTGGGCATGATACAGCATAGCGTGACGCCTCAGCTGGTCGATCCCGTGCTACTGGTGATGGCCGCAGATCATGGGATCGTCGAGGAGGGCGTGAGTCCCTGTCCTAAGGAGATCACCTGGCAGCAATGCATCAACTTCGTCTCGGGGGGCGGAGCTTGTAGTGTCTTGGCACGGCAAAATGGCTTTCGTCTGCGTGTCATAGATGTTGGCGTCGACTACGACTTTCCTGAGACTTGTCGTATCGAGTCGGCTAAGGTGATGCACGGCACCCGCAATATGCTTCACGAGCCAGCTATGACGACCGAGGAGTGTGCTGAGGCAATGCTGATCGGTGCTCAGTGTGTGACGCAAGAGGCGGAGCGAGGAGCTAATGTGATTGCCTTCGGCGAGATGGGCATCGGCAATACTTCGCCAGCGACGCTGATCCTACACAAGATCACAGGACGCTCTATCACCTCGATCATTGGCCCAGGCTCGGGACTGCGTGGCTCAGGGCTAGAGCATAAGGCGAAGGTGCTCGAGGCGGTGGCTGCACGCTACAATCCGCAGAGTCCTATGGAGCTATTGTCGCAGATGGGCGGGCTAGAGATTGCCGCCATCTGTGGCGGTGTCCTAGAGGCGTATAAGAGGGGTATGCTGATCCTTGCGGATGGAGTGATCGCTACCTCAGCCTTTATGGTGGCACACGAGATGGAGCCACGCATTGTGGACAATGTACTCTTCGCTCACACCTCCGAAGAGCCAGGACACCAAGCGATGATCGACTATCTAGGCGGAGAAGCGATCTTGTCCCTAGAGATGCGCCTCGGCGAGGGTACGGGCGCACTCGTTGCCTATCCGATCATTCAGTCGGCCGTTGCCTTTATGAATAATATGCGCGGCTTTGACGATGCGGCGGTGTGCCGTGTAGACTAACAAGAAAAGAGACTCATTGACCTATGGCTTGGCATCTGTGGCGCACGATACGCTCTGAGTGGGACCTGCTTCGTCTCTCGCTACTCTTCTACACCCGCATACCGGTGGGACACGTGGAGTATCGTGAGGAACGTATGGAAGCGTCCTTTCGCTACTTTCCTCTGCTGGGAGCGATCGTAGGAGCTGTGATGGCGGGGATCTACGCTTTGGCTGGCTACTATCTACCAAATGCGGTGGCTGCGGTGATGAGCGTGATCGTTGGCTTAGTTGTCACGGGCGGGATGCATGAGGATGGCTTGTCGGACTATTGCGATGCTTTCGGAGGGTATCACGATAGGGATACGACGCTACGCATTATGAAGGACAGCGCGACAGGCGTGTACGGTATACTGGGGCTGGTGATGCTCCTCATGAGCCGTGTCGTCCTGCTGAGCTACATACCTTACGAGACCGCCATCGGGACGATCGTGGCTATGGCTGTGGTGGCGCGCTGGATGCCCATCCTCGTGATGCGCCTCTCGACCTACGCACGTAAGAGTGGCGAGGCGAGCAAGGCAACGCATCTGCGACAAGCGGTCACTACGAAGACGCTACTCATAGCGGCTGTCTGGGCACTCCTAGCCCTCTTGCTCCTGCCCTGGCAGGCTGCCGTTGTGGCTCCCGTGCTGATGATAGGGCAGTCGCTACTGATCATGCGTATTAGCAACAAGCGTATCGGCGGACACACGGGCGATGTGCTGGGAGCTATCGTCTGCTTGGCTGAGCTGACGCTACTGCTGGTCACACTTGTGGTAACTATCTACGCCTGACCGGTATGAGTCTCTACCTCGTGCGTCACACCCCTGTTGCCCTACCGAAAGGCATCTGCTACGGCTGGCTCGAAGTGCCACTCTCGGAGGAGTACCCTCGCTATGCGCAGCAGATCGTCGCAGAGCTGAGGGAGGTTCAGCTAGACAAGATCTACAGTAGTCCATCGCTCCGTTGTGCTGTCCTCGCTGAGGCGATAGCCCTGACCAAGGGACTGACCACTTGTCAGGACGAGCGACTGCGCGAACTGAACTTTGGCGCATGGGAAGGGCTCTCTTGGCAGGAGGTCTACGAGCAAGAGGCGGGACGAGCCTGGTTTGCCGACTACTGGCACGCTAAGACAGCGGAGGGCGAGAGTCACGACGACCTACTGGCGCGGGTTGCAGACTTTGAGGCGGAGCGGGACAAGGATCGTCAGACGCTGCTTGTGACGCACGCAGGGGTCATTCGCGCTTATCGTATTTTGCTGGGCAAGCTCTCGCCTAGCGAAGCGATGGCGCAAGAGGTTAACTTTGGAGAAATCTATCAATATGAATAAGCTAAAGCCGATCATGCTCGTCGGAACAGGCTCCGACGTAGGGAAGTCCATCGTGGCGACAGGCATCTGTCGTATCTTGCTGCAGGAGGGGTATAAGCCTGCTCCCTTTAAGGCGCAAAACATGTCGCTCAATAGCTATCCCACCCCCGAAGAGGGCGAGATAGGTCGTGCGCAAGCAGTGCAGGCGGAGGCGTGTGGCATACCTTGTCACACCGATATGAACCCGATCCTCCTCAAGCCGACGGCCGATCAGACGACGCAAGTGATCCTCAATGGCAAGGCGGTGGGCAATCAGTCGGCACGCTCTTACTTCAATGCGGAGCAGCGCAAGCCTCTCTTTGTAGAAGCGATGAAAGCGTTCGACAGGCTAGCGAGCCAGTACAACCCGATCGTGATAGAGGGTGCCGGCAGCATCTCGGAGGTCAACTTATGGCCCATGGACATTGTCAACATGCGGGTGGCACTGCGTACGGGTGCTGACGTTTACCTCGTGGCAGACATCGAGCGTGGGGGGATCTTCGGTAGCCTCTACGGGACGATCGAGCTCTTGCCCCCTGCAGAGCGCGCTGCGATCAAGGGGATCATCATCAATAAGTTTCGAGGCGACAGCTCGCTCTTTGACTCGGGGCGGGAGATCATTCAGGAGTTGACCAAAGTGCCAGTCGTGGGGCTGCTCCCTTACCTGCCCAATATGCAGATAGATGCTGAGGATGGGGTCTCCATCGATAGCTACGCTGCGCAGCCTCGACCCGACACACTCAATGTGGCAGTGGTGCGACTGCCTCACATCTCCAACTTCACCGACTTTGACTCGCTACGCTTCATCTCTGGCGTCACGCTCTACTTCACTTCCGATGCGGAGGCGCTGCGCCAGGCGGACATCATCATGCTCCCCGGGAGTAAGAACACGATCGACGACCTCCTCTGGCTACAAGCTGAGGGGCTCGATGCGGTCATCCAGGCTCACCACAAGGCGGGCCGGCCACTCTATGGCATCTGCGGCGGTTATCAGATGATGGGTCTGCGCATCACCGACAGCGATGGCGTCGAGGGCGAGCCGCGTACCGTCTGTGGTTTAGGACTTCTACCCACAGAGACCACGCTGCAGAGCAATAAAGCGGTACGTACCTCCACTTTTACCTACCTCCCTACGGGTACTCCCGATTGTCAGGGCTACGAGATCCACTGCGGGGTGACGCAGCCCGTCGATGCGCCCGACTCACCGGTAGTTATGAGGGCTGGTGAAACGCCCGACGGCTACTGGGTCTCTCCTCGCCTGTGGGGTAGCTACATGCACGGCATCTGGGACAATGAAGCGATCGTGCAGCAGATCCTGCACGAGGTAGCTCCGGATCGAACCTTCCACCTAGAGCGCACCTTTGCTACACGCGAAGCGGCTTACGACCGCCTCGCCGAGCACATGCGTCAGCATCTAGACATAGAGTATATGCTACAAAGTCTGCGTAACGTATGATAGTAGGACACGGGGACGACCGATACAGCTACGGAGCGCTCGTGCGCTACGACTTCTCTAGCAATGTACCTTACCGCAATCATGCGGGCGAAATTATAGACTATCTCTCAGGGAGGCTAGAGAGCTTGACACACTATCCAGACCCTCAGGCGAAGGAGTTGCGGGAGCTCTTGGCACAGCACTGGCACCTTGATCCCGACTGGCTACTAGTGACCAGTGGATCAACGGAGGCTTTTTACCTCTTAGCGCATCTCTTTGCGGGAGGCGAGACGCTCATCACCGTTCCCTCCTTTGCTGAGTATGAGGACGCTTGCCAGCTTTATCGCCATCACATTACCTATATCCCGACAAGCGATATAGCCAGCCAAAGTGCCTCTGTGGACCTTCTCTGGAGTGCTCTGCCAAACAATCCCGATGGTGAGATCTCGCATCGAGCTGCACTGCTCAACTATTGCTCGGCGCATCCAGATAGTTACGTGATCGTGGACGAAGCCTACGCCGAGCTCTGTGCCGAGCCAGTGACGCTCCTAGACGAAGTGACGCATCACCCCAATCTGATCATCGTTCGTTCGCTGACCAAGAGCTTTGCGCTCCCAGGCATACGTCTCGGCTACATTGTTGCTCACCCCTCCTTGCTGGCACGCCTAGAGCCACTTCGCTCACCGTGGAGCGTCAATGCCCTTGCCCTAGAGGCGGGTGCTTACATCTGCCAGCATTACGAGCAGTTGCTACCTGATGCTGCGGGCTTGGTGCGGGAGGCGCAGCACCTCGCTCACGAGGAGGCGCAGATCGCCGGTGTCTCGCTGATACCCAGTCCTACACCTTACTTCCTCGCTTGTCTAGATGAGGACCGAGGCGCCGCCGCTCAGCTCAAGGAGTACCTCGTCACGCAGCATGGAGTCTTGATCCGAGATGCGGCCAACTTCCGCTCGCTCACGCCTCGCCACTTCCGCCTCTCGGTGCAGTCTCCCGAAGCTGGTCAAGCGTTGCTCCGTGGTTTGTCAAGCTACTTATAGTATGTACCCGCTACTCTTCGGCCTGCTCCTCGACCTGCTCCTCGGTGATCCCCGCTGGGCACTCCATCCGATACGACTCTTTGGGCAGCTCATCGCATGGGGCGAGCGGTGGCTCAACCATCCGCCCCATCAGAAGGCAAAAGGCACACTCCTCGCCCTCACGCTCGTGCTGGGCGTCTGGGGCTTTTTCTATGCTGTCGAATGGCTCCTAGCGGACTATCGTTACGTCTTATTGGCTTGGCAGACGATCTTTTTCTTCTTTGCGATCTGCCCGCGGAGCTTGATCGGCGAAGCCTTGGCGGTAGAGCGTTATGTGGTGGCTGACGACCTCGAGGGGGCTCGCAAGCGTCTCTCGTGGATCGTGGGTCGTGACACCTCGCAGCTCACCTTTGCGCAGATCCGCACCGCTGTGCTGGAGACACTTGCGGAGAATCTCTCCGACGGCGTCATCGCTCCGCTCTGCTTCTACGCTCTGGGTGGGGTGCCGCTCATGATGGCTTATAAAATGATCAATACGCTCGACTCCATGATCGGCTACAAAGATCAGCACTACAAAGACTTCGGCTACTTTGCGGCACGTATCCTCGATGACGCTGCGAACTATATTCCGTCTCGTCTCACGGCGCTCCTGATGCTCCTCGTGGCTCCGAGTCGGCGAGCCGTGCGCACCGTGTGGCGGGATGCACGCAAGCATGCTAGTCCCAATTCGGGCTATCCCGAGTCGGCTCTGGCGGGTATCCTTGGGGTGCAGTTTGGCGGGCCCAACATCTACCACGGTATGCTCGTCGAGAAGCCCTATATCGGCACCCCGATCCATCCTGTCACTGCACAGACACTCCGACGCACCATCCGCATCGTCATCGCTGTCACGCTGCTCGCCAGTCTACTCGTTCTCCTCACCTATCTCTATCGCTAGAAATCGGCAAAAGGCTAAAAGCCAAAGACTAGAGACTCTAGTGCCACTGGGATCACTAGCCCTCCTAGCGAAAGTCTCTAACCTCTAACCACTATTTACACATCTTTACGGGGAAATTTGTCCGATTCCCTCCTTTCTCGAATATCCACGTGGGGAATCTCAAATCTCCACGTGGATGTTTTTTATTTTCCACGTGGGGGCGTTTTGATTCTTCCGAAGTTTCATTTGATTCTTCCGAAGTTTTATTTCATTCCTCCGAAGAATTTTTTATTCTCCACGTGGGGATTTCGAAATATCCACGTGGAAATCAGTTTTCTCCGACACAGCACCGCCTCGACATGTAGTCAGATCTAAATAATTGTAACGAGCCGGCGCTGAATTTCCCCTACTTTTTGGCTGTTGGCTGTTGCCCGTAGGCTAGGGGCTACTAGTGCCACTCGAATCTAATCTCTAACATCTAACCTCTAATTTCGTATCTTTGCGGGTGTATACCTTTCCCGATCTCTATGTCGCAGCTGAGCAATAGACCTTTATCAGACACTCTGGATCTTACCTCCCTAGGAGGCGAGGGTGAGCGTCGTGTCGTCATCGTAGGACACAAGTCGCCCGACGGGGACTGCATAGGCAGTGCCTTGGCTCTACGTAGCTATCTGCTAGCACGCGGTGCTAACGAGGTCTCTATCATGGTCGTGGGGCGTATGCCGGACAACCTCCTCTGGCTCCCTGGCGCTGAGACGATACATCAGCTCTCACCGCAGAGCGACTTAGAGCCGATACGTCATATATTGGCTCAAGCTAGGCTACTGCTTTTGGTCGACTTCAACCATTTGGGGCGCATCGGCAACCCGCTTGAGCCCTTGATCGCTGAGGTCGTGCGTAAGCCCGAGGTGCGCTCCGTGATGATAGACCATCATCCAGAGCCTGAGATGGGACTGGTCGATGAGATGTATAGCGACACCTCGGCGTGTGCTACGGGCTTCCTCATAGCGGAGCTACTTGGTGGTGAGTCGAGAGAGCTAGAGCTACATGGCGGTGCCGATATGGCGACCTGCTTGCTGGCAGCGACCTATACCGATACGGGACTCTTGCGACATGGCCAGATTACGCCGACGCTCTTTAGGACCATCGCTCATCTCCTAGAGGTCGGTGCAAGGCATGAGGAGATCGTGCTACGGATCTTCAAGAGTGACAAGCTGAGCCGACAGCGCCTCCTCGGCTATATCATCAACGAGCGCACGACTTACGACCTCGATCTAGGGGTGGCGGTCTTTACGCTCAGACAGGAAGACTTTGACCGCTTTGGCATAGAGCCTGGAGATACAGAGGGTCTTGTTAATGTGCCCCTTGATGTGGCGGGTATACGAGCAGTTGCGTTCCTTAGGGAGCAACGTGATCCCGACGAACCAGTTAAGATCTCACTGCGCTCGCAAGGTAACTTGCCTGTCAATGAGGTGGCGAGCAAACTCTTTGATGGGGGCGGGCATCTGAACGCTGCAGGTGCTGAGTACCAAGGCACGCTGTCGGATGCGCTAGCACTCGTGTGGCAGGGACTGCGCCAGCTCGTACAGGATTACCCGGGTTGTTAGAGATTAGAAGTTAGAAATTAGAGATTAGACAATAGATATATGAAAGCAACAAACCATACCATCACCACCCTTGTGACACTCGTCCTGATGCTCCTACTGGGGCAGGGTGCCTTGACCAGCTGTCGCGATAAGCAGCATATCAAGTCGCTCTCGGAGATGCTACGCGACGAGAAGAAGATGATAGACAACTTCGTCCAGGAGCAAGGAATGAACGTGCAGGAGGGTGCCGAGGAGCAGCGCGAGTTTGACCCCAATGTGTGGTACAAGTTCCCCAATGGCGTCTACATGCAGGTCCTCAACAAAGGTGGCGAGCTGGCCAAGCCTGAGCGTACGCGCGTCATGCTACGTATGAAAGGTCGCTTCATCGCACCAAACTACAACCACGCCTTTGACAACCTCTCTAAGGGTTACCAGCAGTCTACGGAGTTTATCTACGTCAATACCCGCGACCGTACGGGTTCTGTCCACTATAAGCTGATCCAAGAGCAATACGGCCACTCCATCGATGCGCTAATGTGTGAGGGCGTCGCCTATCCGCTCACGATGGTGGGCGATGGTGCTAGGATACGTCTTCTCGTTCCCTTCCTCCTCGGGCCCAATGTCGCATACAATGCGGGTGCACCGATGTATTGCGAGGAGGTATGGTACCAGTTTGTAGAGGAGGCCTAGCGTCCTACGGACCTCTTAGGTGCTGTCTCGTGATACGGGACGCAAACTATTCATTTTTGCAACAACACACTTAATCAAAACTATGACGGTCATCAAATCAATCTCTGGAATACGTGGCACGGTCGGAGGCTCTCCGACAGACGGCTTCAACCCACTGACGATAGCACACTTTGTCGTGGGGTATGCACAGCACATCAAGCTCTACGAGTCTATCAGCAGACCAACCATCGTGGTGGGACGCGACGCCAGACTATCGGGAGAGATGGTGCAGCAAGTGGTCATAGGCACGCTGCTTGGTATGGGCTGCGATGTAATCAATATAGGACTGGCTACGACACCCACTACGGAGATGGCTGTCTTAGGACACCGTGCCAACGGCGGAATCATCATCACCGCTTCGCACAACCCGATCCAGTGGAACGCGCTGAAGTTCCTAGGTAGCGACGGCACCTTCCTCAATGCAGATCGTGGCAACGAAGTGCTACGTCTCTCGGAGGATCACACCGTGCCTTTTGCTTCGGTAGAAGATTTGGGACAGGTCATCTCGACCGACTCGTATCTGCAGAAGCATATCGACGCAATCCTCGCACTGCCCGAGGTGGACGTGGAGGCTATCCGCAAGGCTGAGCTGACTGTCGCCTACGATCCGATCAACTCGGTCGGAGCTATCGCTCTGCCCCCGCTCTTTGAGGCACTGGGCGTCAAGCAGTGGAGAGGGATCAACGACACCCCCGACGGTAAGTTTGCGCACAACCCGGAGCCACTACCCAGCCACCTCGTAGATCTCTGCGAGCTGGTACGCATAGCACGTGCCGATGTAGGCTTTTCGGTCGACCCAGACGTGGATCGCCTAGCGATCATTGACGAGACGGGGCACCCCTTTGGCGAGGAGTACACACTGGTCTCTGTCGCTGACTACCTCCTAGGCTATCATGAGGGTGGCAACACGGTCTCCAACATGAGTTCGACACGCGCTCTGCGCGACATCACCGAGCAGCATGGCGGTAGCTACACGCCCGCAGCGGTCGGCGAGGTCAACGTGGTCAAGCGTATGCGAGAGACCGATGCACTCATCGGCGGCGAGGGCAATGGCGGTGTCATCTATCCGCATCTGCATGCCGGACGCGATGCGCTCGTCGGCATCGCGCTCTTCCTCACGCACTTGGCAAAGAGCGGCGAGACAGTTAGCCTGCTACGTAAGCGCTACCCCGACTACGCCATGTGCAAGCGTCGTGTGGAGCTACCTGCGGGGACGGATGCGGTAGCCCTCTTTGCAAACTTAGAGCGTGAGGTCGCCTCGCTGAAGCCCCTGACAGAGGATGGTCTGAAGATCGACTTCGACGACTCGTGGGTGCAGGTACGTCCCAGCAATACGGAGCCGATAGTCCGTGTCTATACGGAGGCTCCCACCGAGGAGGCTGCCTCGGCACTGGCTGATGAGTACGTCTCTCTCGTCGAGCAGCAGCTAGCCCGCAAGTAGCCTATGGCAAGAGGTCGCAAAGAGCCTAGATATCTAGACGATGTACTCATCGAGCGGATGGGTGCCGAGGGGCAATGTGTAGCACATGTCGAGGACAAGGTGCTCTTCGTCCCCTATGCGGCACCAGGTGACCGCTGTCGCATACGTGTAGGTCGCTCCAAGCGGAGCTATATGACAGGCACCATCGAGGAGCTGCTAGAACCTTCGCCACTGCGTGTGGAGCCTCGCTGTGAGGTCTTTGGCACTTGTGGCGGCTGCAAGTGGCAGCAGCTACCCTACGAGGAGCAGCTTCGTGGCAAAGCGCAGCAAGCTGCAGACGCGATGACCCGCATCGGACACATAGCAATCGAAGAGACCGAGCCGATTGTAGGTTGTGAGGATCCGTGGCACTACCGCAACAAGGTCGAGTTCACCTTTAGCAAGAAGCGCTGGCTCACCGAGGAGGAGCTCAAAAGCTTGCCCGAGGAGGCGAGCGAACAGGAGCTTTGCGGGGTGGGCTTTCACAAGGCTGGTATGTTTGACAAGGTACTAGACCTGCATGGCGTGACTTGTCAGATAGCCGACCCGATAGCTTCGGAGATACGAGACTATCTCAATGACTACTGCCTAGCGCGCTGGGAGGAGTACCCTTACTACGACCAGAGAGCGCACGAGGGTGTGATGCGAACGCTCCTGATCCGCACCACGACCCTGGGCGGGCTGATGGTTTTGATTGCTTTTGCTGAGGGCACCGAGGAGCTGCGCGTACAGCTCCTCGAGGCACTGCGTGTGCGCTTCCCCCAGATCACGTCACTCTACTACATGGTCAATACGAAGCTCAACGACAGCCTAGCCGACCTCCCAGCGCAGCTCTACAGCGGCGCGCCATACATCGAGGAGGATATGCACGGCTTGCGTTACCGTATCGGACCTAAGTCCTTCTATCAGACGAATAGTCGGCAGGCGGAGCGACTCTATGAGAAGGTGCGTGAATATGCTCAGCTCACGGGCGATGAGGTGGTCTACGACCTCTACACAGGTGCTGGGACGATTGCCAACTACTTGGCACAAAGCTGTCGTTCTGTCATCGGGATCGAGTATGTGCCAGAGGCTGTCGAGGATGCGTTTGTCAATAGAGACCAGAATGGGATTGTCAATTCCACATTCTACGCTGGAGATATGAAGGCTATCCTGACAGATGACTTCGTCGCAGCGCATGGTCGTCCTGATGTTCTGGTGACCGACCCGCCACGTGCAGGTATGGATGCGCCCGTCGTAGAGGTAATCCTGCGGGCGGCTCCACAGCGCATCGTCTATGTCAGTTGCAACCCTGCGACCCAGGCACGAGACTTAGCTCTTCTTACGGCTGAGGGGCAGTACAGAGCCGTGAAGGCTTGCGCTGTCGACATGTTTCCCCATACGCATCACGTGGAGACGGTAGCTCTGTTGTCCAAACTAAATACAGAACATCATTTAGATATAGAAATAGGGGAAGATGAAGATTAATAATGAATGTTGTTGTGGATGCAAAACAGAAAAGCCGGATCAAATTAAAGACAATTGTCCTGTATGTAATAATGAAGGGATTTCCGTTAGTAAAGTAACTGTTGAACATCTAGTGGTAGATGATTATCGTAATGCTGTTAACGGAGATCAATATAAGATTTGCATGAACGAGGACTGCGACGTTGTTTACTATAACTTAGATAATGAAATAAAATTCTTGAAAGACCAAGTTAGAGTTCCTATCTGGTTTAAGAAAGATGCAGATCCTAAGTATGCTTGTTATTGTAGCGAAGTAACAGAAAATCAGGTAATTGAAGCAGTTGTAAAGCATGGCGCGAAATCCGTAAAAGAAGTAAATGCCATCACTGGGGCAATGAAAAATTCTAATTGTAAAGAAAACAATCCGTTGGGAGTTTGTTGTCATAAGATTATTCAGGAAGCTATCGATAAAGGTTTGAAAATGAAATAATTACAGTCGATATGTTCCTACAAACGAGAGCCAATCTTTGATATGTTTCCATCTACGAGCGTGGATATGTTCCCCATAACCATAGGGGTTGAGCATGTGGTGCTACTGGAGCGTACTGAGTAGCAGGAGAAGAGCGCATAGGATCGAATAGTAAGAATTGCTTAACTTCGCACAAGAAACGGCAGATTACAGCGCCCATCGCCAAAAGCATCGTCAGTCGCTTACGACTAAGTCTGGATATGCCTCTGGACACTGTATGAAGACAAGTCATATATCCCAACTCTAATCACAAAACATATAGACTATGAAACAGTACTATCTCGTCATCAATGGGGAGAAGAGTGGCCCGTTTACCATCGACCAGCTGGCTACACAGCAGCTCACCCCTGAGACTCCTGTATGGACAGAGGGCATGAGTGACTGGATGCCGGCACAGCAGGTCGCTGAGCTTAGCTCATTCTTTGCACCACAGACTCCAGGACCAGAGATGGCTCAGCCCACAGTTCCTCCACAGGCGCCGGCTTACAACGCTGCTCCTTCCTATGGCAATCCCCAGCCTCAGACGCCAAACGGTCAGGTTATGCCTCCCAACTACCTCGTCTGGAGCATCCTCGTGACGCTCCTCTGCTGTTTGCCTGGTGGAATCGTCGCCATCGTCTACTCAACGCAGGTCTCCTCTCGCTTCCTACAGGGCGACTACGAGGGTGCTAATGCTTCGAGCCGCAACGCTCGCAAGTGGGCGATTATCTCAGCCGTCGCGGGAGCAGTGATTGGTATCATATACGCAATTATCATTGCTGTCACAGGAGCTTCCGCCTTTGCCTTGAGTCAATACTAAAGGCATGGTGTAGACCTATTCGATAGTTCTATCAAGTCAAAAGAGAGGGAGTCCCCGTGGTGGGGCTCCCTCTCGTCGCTTCTGTTCAATTTACAACTAAAACTAATCACAAAACAGTCTTGCCACACGGAGCCTTATGGGCTCGCCGTGTATGAAGTGTGTACGGTACTCACGTATGGTCACGCTTCGCAAGTTGCTACAGTTACGTGTAGCCCGTTTGTAGGTACTTATTGAAAGGTTAAGTAGATGGGTCTAGGTGTACAAGAGACAAGAGTTACCTTTTGTGCCTGCGACTGTTGTCTTGGGTGACCGCCTTTTCGAGCTGTCGACGGGAGAAGCTCCCCGAGAAATTGATCACCGTGTATTCGTCATCGCCCGTGACGATCATGTATAGCTCGGAGGCGTTGTCGCCCTGTAACTGTCCGATCAAGTTGACGACGCCGTCTTCGTTCTTGACATACATTAGCTGCTCCAGGTCAGCATTACGTAGCTCTGTGATAGGGGCGAAGGTACGACGTAGCTCTTGTATCGCCTTGCGGTCGGAGGAGGTGTAGATATGTATCGATGTGATGCCGTCCATGATGCCTGACATAGCGTCAGCGCCGTCTATCTTAAGGCTCGCCTTGGGTACGCTCTGGAGCATTGCGGGGGATATATATATGACATCCACGTTTTTGATCTCCATGAGTCTAGACGTGTTGATACGTGTACGGGCTGAGCCACGCTGTGCTACTGCGGGTAGTCCCATCAGGAGGAGCATCGTGAGCGTGACGATGCTCAGACGTGAGAGATGAGTAATGTATGCTTTCATAATCTGTACGTGTCTGTATCAGAGATTCTATATATAAGTCGTTTGAGAGAGCAGATTGTTGCAATCATAGACGAAATCAATTGCCCGTCAGGGTCCACCCACCCTCTGAGACAAAGGGGATCTTCTCCATCGAGCTCTGGTAAGAGTCTTGTAGGCGACCGAAGAGTTGGTCTATCTGCTCATTTTGCTCAGAGCATAGCTCTACACAGTCTCCCAGCTTGGTGAGAGCAGCGAGCGTATACTCATTGACCTGCTCCTGCGGTATGGGCTGACCATTGCGAAGGGATAGCTCTGCCTGTCGGCTATTGCGTCCCCACTGGAAGACGGAGACCCCTACGCCACCGATGAGTAGTACGGCAGCGACGGCTGCGTACTTACGCACCCACACCTTCCAGCGAGGGGTGGCTTGATAGGATAGGGATGGCTCTGCCTCTGAGCTCTTCGTCTGTGAGGCAGCACGCTGCAGTGTAGCCTCTAGGAGCATACGATCGGCATAGTATGGCGATCCTGGCTCCTCCTGAAGGAGTGCTAGGTAGAGGACAAACTCCTCGTCGGGCGTGGATAACCCGTCGTAGTAGCGCTCTAGTAGCTGATCTATGTCGTGTGATGAATGTATCATAGTGGCTTCTGTATTCTATATATAATAAGGTATGCGGATTACGCCTCCATATCTGCAAAAAGCTTTCGTGCCTCCTTGCGCAGTCGTGAGATCATTGATCGGACGGTCACCTCTTTGAGTCCCATACGCTGGGCGGTTTCTTCGTTGGTGAGCATGAGCTCCTGTCGTAGTCTCCACACCTCTTGCTGCTGCTCAGGAAGCGTAGCGACCCAGTCGTCGATGCGTGCTAGCTGCTCCTGGGCTATGAGTTGCTCTTGGGGTGTCGTCGTGACTAGAGGCATCTCTAGTTCTGTGGGCTCCTCCGCATTGCGCAGACGCTGTGCTGGCGCCCGTAGCGTGTCGATGCATTTGTTGCGAGCGATGCGGATGGCGTAAGCTTTCGGTGAGGCGACCTCCTCTAGATGGTCTCGTTGCTCCCAGAGCTTGATGAGCACATCTTGGGTCACATCCTCAGCCTCCATCTCGTTGGATAGAAGAGCCATACAGACCTGTAAGATCGTCGGCCGTAGGGGGACGTAGGTCTGTATGAAAGTGGCTCCATCCATTGTAATCACTGTAAACTAAAAACTATTCAATGTGTAACTGTATTCCGCTCGGACTAACGGTCCAGAAGAGCGTCGTACATCATTAAGACGAGTGAGTCGCCGAAATGTTGCAACGCATAGCACAAAGTTAGCTAGGGGTACTAGTGCTACTAGTGGCACTAGACGCACACCCTCCTCAGGCGAGTGCGTAGAAACTGGTGCGAGGAGTATGGAAATACCTTCAAGTAGGTATTGATAAGCATAGATGTCAAATAGTACCTTTGCACAGCCAATTTGAAATACGATAAAAGCAAAACAACTATTATGAAGAAACTCTCACTACTTACACTCTTGGTACTGCTCCTGTGCGCTGCTTGTGACAAGCCTGCGCCGAAGCCTACGCCAGAAAACCCTAACACTCCAGACACGCCCGCCGCACCACCTGCTAATCCTGAGAAGGAGTGGATGGTCAAGCGAATGACCATCGATGCGACTGACTATACCAAGTGGGTCTACCTAAACTTTGCTACTGGTGAGCTGGTCCAGGTGACTGACCCAGCCAATGACCTCTCGTGGGATCTCGGCCTGCACCGCTACGACTTCAAGACCAATGGTGGAGTGTCGGGCAAAGGCAAGGGCGCTGCTGTGCGCATTGCCAAGCAGAAGATCCTTACAGAGGAAATACCTACACCTAAGGATAACCAGTGGGAGCTAGATCGTGAGGGGCTACTCCTGATGCAGTTTGAAGATGATGGGCTCGGCTCTCATAGGACTAAGTATGAGATGCAGCAGGCTAACTTCCTCCTCTCCTCTGAGTGTGATGGCTATGGCAGCTATCTCAACAAGGGAGCTATCTGGCAGGAGGGTATGCCACCTCAGGTCATAGTAGACAACGGTATCTATCTCGTCCGCTCAGCCTCTGGAGAGATCGTACGCATGCGCGTCCTAGACTATCAGGACAACAAGAAGCACCGTGGCTACATCACAATCCAGTATGCCATACAGGTAGATAAGAAGTAGCAAGACGACTACGCTACGTGCTATACAAACATCAAAACGCAATCAATCAATGAATCAACAATTACTACGGCTCCTAAAGCTCTTTGGCGTAGCCCTATCCTTGTGGCTATTCACCCTCCCAGTGGGTGCGCAGGAGATGACTTTTATGGAGAAGCCCTTTGACCCCGCTACAGATCAGGCTCAGCTACTTCCGGCAGACCAGAAGGGCTCCGTCTCCTGGACGGCTGCAACTAGGACGCTCACACTGCGAGATGTCCAGATCAATACCATCTCGAGGATACTCACAGGCTGGATGTCTGACGAAATAACTATACAGGTCGAGGGCACCAACCAGCTCGTATGCACAGGCTCTGATGACGCCATCACGATGCGTTCGTCCGTCCGCATTACAGGTTCTGGCTCTCTCAGCATTACTTCTGAGCAGGCTTATGCCTATGCTTGTCGATCTGGGGCTAGCCTGACCATTGCCGATGGGGTATCCGTTACAGCCATCGGGCTCAATGGCGGACTCGTGGGCGACTTCGTCTCTTCTCTCCTTTTGATTGACAAAGCTTATGTCACCGCATCAACCCTCCACGACGATGGGATGGTTTCTATCGGCTATTTCAAGGAGCTAACCCTCGAGGGATGTGCTATCACCTCCCCCAGCGGTGCTAAGGTGGCAGAGCTCAACGAGGTAATGTCCATCACCCTCGATGGCAAGGAGGAGTATGCGGGCAAAGTAATCATCGCTCCCCAGCAGAGCTATCACAAGGTAACCATAGCTCAGGCTGAACATGGCCGCATCGTAGCTCCCGAGGGTGTAGACCTGACGCACCTCCTGGCGGGTAGCGCAGTGACCTTTACCGCAGAGCCTGAGGATGGGTATGCCCTGACCAAGCTTATGGCAGGTACAGAGGACATTACCAACACCCGCACACTCATCGTCAAGGCTGATGTCACCGTCACGCCAACCTTTAGCCCTGTCAAGAGCTATCGTGTCTCACTTCAGAAGCCTGAGCACGGTACCCTTACAGTAAAGGAGCGAGAGTATGACCTCACAAAGGTCCCCGAGGGGGCTATCCTACACTTCATCTGCACCCCCGATGAGGGCTATGAGTTAGAGCATCTAATGGCTGGAGACAAAGACATTACGGCTGAGAAGTATATCTCCGTAGCGAGTGATGTAGAGATCAGTGCCTCCTACAAGCTTATCCCAGTGGACACCTACAAGGTGACGATCGTTAAGCTGGGCAAGGGCGAGGTAAAGCCCGACTGCCCCGACCTCAATGCTGTGCCAGACGGCACCAAAGTACAGCTCACCTGCACCCCAGATGAGGGCTATGAGCTTAAGTACCTTAGAGCTAACGGGGAGGACATCCTAGAGGACCGATACTTCTTCATAGATGGTTACAACGTCCGTGTTGAGGCGACCTTCACTAGAGTGGGTAATAGTAATGCAGTCAGTAGCCCAGTAGGAGAGACTTGCTACACCGTAGAGGTTTCTTCAGATCACCTGACCATCACTGGAGCATCTGCTGGCACTCCTATTACACTGTACACACGGCTCGGCGAGACTATCTTCACTACCGTGGCTACGGGAGCTAGCACGGAGCAGATAGACCTTACCAGTACTCCCTCTGGTCTCTACCTCCTTACGATCGGTGAGACAACACTCAAACTATCTCTTTAGACAAAGACTACAACATCACTTCTCAATATGAAAGCACTACACAGGACTCTCTGCCTCCTCTACCTACTATTAGGCAGCACCATACTTTTATCCGCTCAGATGCTGGAAAACAATCTGAAGGCTCTCAGCGATTTCTACCACGTACCAGATCAAGCCACCTATCGTCTTTCTAAGGTGGTCGGCGTCTTTGGTGATCAGGATATTGAATTTGAATACAATGCCCACAACGACATCACCCGCTGTAGCTACTTCGAGACGGATACGATAACGAGACAACGCAAAGCAGGGCTATACCTAGATTATCTCTACAATGACAAGCACCAGTGCATCGAGCAGGTGGAGTATGGAGAGCGTAGTGGCTTTGACGACCTAGTCATCGCCAGGCGCTACTGCTATACATACAACGACCAGGGGCAGATGACCCTCTTCGTGCGCTGGAACAACCTCAACACCAACCCCGAGGATACTACTCTCGTGGAGGACTACAAGCTTAATATAGAATATAGTGCCGAGGGACTACCGAGCAAAGCTACGGTTCACTTTCTGGATCCTAATGCCTTTGAGTGGTACGAAGGCTTTACCACTACGCTCGAATACAACAAGAGGGGGCAGCTCTACAAGCGCACAGCCGTGAATCCAGACGGAAGCCCCTTTGAGTCAGAGGAGATAACCTTTGACGCAGATGGGAGGTACATGCTAGGGCTCTCCTATCTCAAGGCGGGGAGTGATCTCGTTGAGACGGTTCTTGACTATGATGACAAGGGCAATCTAGTAGCCCTAGGTAGTGGCGGGTTTATCTATCAGTTTACATTTAAGACGGGACAACCAGCCGCTAAGACTTACTATCCTCTCCCCACGTTGGCACGTCTTTTCCTCTATGGATTTAAGAACTATAACCTAGAGGCTCTCAACTATCCGCTACTGTACAATGGCTCCAAAGACGCCGTGGCGACCGATGTGGACAGTGGCGGGACATTCGTCTATGAGTCCAATAAGCCACTCGGCTTAGAGCCCCTAGCGACACCCTCTCAGAGTCATTTGGTCTGTGACGATATGAGCTGGACGATTACCAATGCGACGACCGCCGTAGCTCTCTATGACTTACAGGGGCAATGCCTACAGGTCGTAGAGCCCGTAGCGGGCGTGGCTACTATCAGTACAGCTACACTCCCCGCTGGCTCTTACCTAATCAAGGTTGGTAGCCAGACCTTCAAGGTCGTTCGCTAGGAGCCACTCTAGCCAGCAACCTTAGGTACACGACTCGCTCATCTCGTGCGCACTTGCATACGGGATGAGCGAGTCGTGTGTTCTATGGGGTGCGTTATACGTAAGATGTGCGAAGTTGGGGAGCTGAATGACAATTCGTACATTTGTAGCCAGACTCAATGCAGAAAGAAAAGTAGTACGATCCTTATGAAAAACAGATTCCACCTAGATAGCAACTTCTCATGGTTTTGCTCCTTCATTGCCGCTTGGGTGCTGATGGTCTCCTCTCTAGGAGAAGCCTCTAGTGAGCTTCATGTGCAGATGGCAAAGAGTCTAGCACTCTCGGTCACATTCCTACTGATCGTACTGGTCGCCTGGGTCTGTCGCAAGGTTAATCATGGAGACTACCCAATCATAGGTATCAAAAAGCTCCTCATAGTCTTAGGCACTAGCTATATACTCCCTCTGTTTAGCCTCTTATTCTGGTTAGATAGATATTGGATCTACGCCTTTGCGCTGCAGCTACTCCTCATAGTCTCTCTCTGGGTCGGAGAAGTTAGTAAGTCCCAAAAGAGCTAGACGACCTTACGCTTATTGAGTTAACTGTCGTATAGGCTCAATCTCACAACAGCCCGAGACGTAGTAGCCAAAAGCCGGATCACAGAAAGACCACCAAACAAAATAGGGACGGACACAAGGTCCGTCCCTATTTGGTTAGTGCTTTGTGCGTCTAGAGAGACGACTAGAAGGCGGTCCAGCCTTGTAGCCAGTTGCCCTTGCTAGCAGGGAAGGCACCGACCTGAGCTCCTGTGAAGTCGGCTGGAGTGCCGAAAGGAGCCTTCATGCCGAAGGTAGCTGCGGAGTCTTTGTTGACCACCTCGATGATGCCTGTGGCGGGCTTGGCGGAGCCGTTCTTGATCTCAAAGGCAGTGTCAAAACCGTGGAAGGAGCTACCCTCTATCTTACTGTGCTCCATCTTGTCGGCATCGGGGTCGAGGACGAAGCCCTTAGGATAACCGGTGAGGATGCAGTCCTTGAGCGTGATCTGACCACCACGACGTACACGAGCTGCGTATTTGTAGGCATCGCCCTGGAAGTTGTTGTGGACGTTGGCTACACGGGTAGATGCACCGATGATAGAGACGTTGGTCAGTGTGGGGTGCGTCTTAGGGATTAGTGAGAAGGTCTCGTCCTGAGCCTTAGCATTGTTGTCTAGCTCGATGCCGTTGCTGTCAGACTTACCCTTGCTGTCGGAGTGTGTCGAGGCGGGGTTGGCAATAGCTACGCCGTAAGTGATGCTACCGGTGAAGCCGTTGTCAAAGTCAAAGTTGTCATCGTCGCAAGCGTAGGAGACGAGGTGGGTAGCATTGACACAACCACCGAAGAACTCGAAGCTGTCGTCTAGCCCCCAGCTAACCTGGATATGGTCTAGCGTGGTGCCACGACCTACGCCACCGCAGGTGAGACCATTGATCTCGTTGCTGTCGCCTAGGATGAAGCCAGCGTACTCGATGCGTACGTAGCGCAGTACACCGCTATTGTCCTCATCGTTGTCGCCACCGTAGCGGTACTCCTCGACACCTTGGTTGAGGCCCTCGATAAACTGAGCGTCGGTCGGGGTATTGACCTTAGCTTTACCCAGTATGATGACACCACCGAAGTCTCCAGGAGCGGGGCGACCTGCATTGCTGTCGACAGCCTTGGAGGAGGTGAAGACGATAGGCTTCTGGGCGGTACCCTCGGCCATGATCTTAGCGCCACGAGTTACGACGAGTACGCCCGTAGCACCTGATGGTGTGGGTTCCTCGATGATGGTGGTACCAGCGTCGATGGTGAGCGTCTCACTGGCTGGTACGGTGACGATGCCCTTGAGTGCGTAGACCTTGTCAGCTGTCCAGTGATTGTTCTTGCCATTGATGCGTCCCTCGACGACTACGAGCTCCTTGCCACCGATGGTGCGACCAGTGACTTTGTTGTTGTCGCCACCTCCATTAGGCTCATTGCCTGTTTCGTCGCAGGAGGTAAGTAGTGCTAGGCTCATGAGGGTAGCCATCACGAGGCTTAGTAAACGGATTGTCTTGTTCATGATATTATGATAGATAATTAAAGTGTTAGTATCTCTGATTCTTTAGAAAGTCCAGCTAACGGAGGCACTCAGCGAGATGCCGTCGCGGTACTGGTAGACGACGTTGTCGTGACCTGGGTCGTAGTCGCTAGAGGTGCCATGTCTCATGGTGTCTAGGATCTGATTATTGTCAGCGGCACGCTCGAAGTCGTCCACATGGTTGGTGTAGATGATATGCTTAGCGTTGAGTAGGTTAGAACCATTGACCTTGATGGTCACGCCATACTTGGGGAAGGTGTAGGAGAGCTGTGCATCGAACTGACTGAAGGGTGCCTCGTACTCCTGCTCGTAGGCTTGGTTCGTGTTGAGGACGAGCTTGCGTCCAGAGCGGTTCATGGTGAGATTGGCCCCAAAGGTCTCGCTCTCGTAGGAGAGACCCACATTGTACATATAGGGCACCTGACTGTACATCGGTCGGCGCTGTGTGACGGGCACCCAGTGCAGGATACCACGCTCGTCGGCACGTGAGACCATACCGGTGACGATGCTCTGGGTGAAGGTCGCATTAGCATTGAGGTAAAGGTGCTCGAGCCAGGAGCCTAGGGGAATGAAGCCAAAGTTCTTGCGAAGCTCTAGCTCGACGCCGTAGCTGTGCGCTTTGTCGCTATTCATCAGCATGTAGAAGCGGGCGAAGGAGGCGGTCTTCTGAGCGATGCGCTCGATAGGCTTGTCTAGGTAACGGTAGAAGCCACCGATGGAGATCACCTCGCCAGCGCCGGGGTACCACTCGACACGGAGGTCAGCACCGTCTACAGTCGTCGATATGACGCTCTGGTTAAAGATCTCCCCGCCGAGGAAGGGATCGTAGAAGCGGTAAGCTGTGCGCTCCATAAACTGTGGGCGT
Source organism: Porphyromonas vaginalis (assembly GCF_958301595.1). NCBI lineage: Bacteria > Pseudomonadati > Bacteroidota > Bacteroidia > Bacteroidales > Porphyromonadaceae > Porphyromonas > Porphyromonas vaginalis. The sequence goes on from NZ_CATQJU010000001.1 coordinate 1,027,107, forward strand.
ACCGTGTTGCGGCTGTAGCTCAGTCGTACGTTGAGGTCTTTGATCGGTGTGATCGTGAGATTGATCGACGGCATGATAGCCACCGGCTTCTCCTTGCGATCCTGCTCGACAATGTTTAGCTCGCCCATCGACATAGAGGGGTTGCTCAGCTCTTGGTAGAGGTAGTGCTCGACACGCAGCCCCCATACGAGGCGTAGTAGCTCGCTGTATCGGTCATCGAGCATAGCGTAGAGGGCATTCTGAATGACCCTCCCGTGGTACATACGTCCGTCACCTTGTAGTCGCTTGAGATCCCAGGCGAAGCCCCCGTCGCGCATGTTCTCCTCTTTGATGAGATCAGCGATCGTGCTGGTGGTGAAGTCAAAGCCTCGTGTGTTGAAGAGGTGCATCGAGAGTTCCCAAAACTCAAAGCGGTTCTCCTTGAAGGCGCCGTCGTACCCTGCCTTGAACTTGTGCGTCCAGTCATTGCCAAAGAGGTCGAAGGGTAGCTCCACATTGACCTGTCCGTTGAAGTCTCGCTCATGGTTGAGGTACCAAGCACGGGTTAGCGGGAAGAGCGTCCCCGACTGCACACCCACCTGATTGTAGAAGTGACGCGCTCCAGCCTCGTCTAGTCGGCTCACCTGCTGTGTGAAAGCGGCGTCCTTCTGATTGCGCTGTACGTAGGTGTGTGCTAGCGCCCAGTCGAGGCGGAGTGACTCGCCTAGCTGATGCTTACCGCTGAGCTTGTTTTGCAAAAGGTCTTGGAAGGTCGGGTAGTTGACCTGCTGTCGGTAAGGATTGCTCTCGGGGTTGGGGTCTTCGTCACTCAGACCGGTTAGCTCTGAGAGGTCGTTGTCATACTTATGAGTATAGGTGTTGCGCAGGCTGAGGCGATTAGTGCCCCGCTGCCAACCGATGTTGAGGACGCCCGCAAGGGTCGTGTTGTACTTGTAGTTAGCTCCGCTATTGCGTATGCCGGTATCGACAAAGCTCTCTTGTACCTTATTATATTGCTTGGCATTCATCCACTCGCCACGCTCTATGTGGTCGATGATGGTCTGCTGCTGCGTATTGCGATAGGTGAGCGAGGCGATCAAGCCGAGCCGATGGTTGCCGCTCTTGTTGAGGTCCCAGCTCTTGCCGAGAGAGACTTGATAGTTTTGCGCGAGCGGGGTCTTGCCCTCATGGATGGTGAAGTTGTCGGTGGTCAGTCGCTTGCTCTGCTCGAAGAGCTCGGGAACGGGATTGTACGGGTCGAAAGGTATCTCGTGGAGTCCCTTAGGGAGGGCGCGCCGACCGTCGTCATAGCCGAGCCAGTCCCACTGTCCTCTGATGCGGTACTTCTGTGTCTGGAAGGTGCTGAGCGAGTTGTAACTGGTGCCGGCACTGATGGAGATAAAGTCTTTCGTCGGAATGTCTCTCGTGGTGATCTGGATAAGACCGCCCGAGAAGTTGCCACTAACATCCGGCGTAGCCGTCTTGAGGACCGTCACATTGTCTATGAGCGAGGTAGGGATCAGGTCAAAGCCGAACGCCTTGGCATTGCTCTCCGTACTGGGTAGTGGGATGCCATCGAGCGAAGCTTCGTTCCAGCGCTCGCCCATACCCCGCACGGCGACATACTTATTGCTCATCGTGGTGACGCCCGTGACACGTTTGAGCGCCTCGCCGAGGTTCTTATCGGCCGTCTTACCGATCATCTCGCTCGATACGACCGTGGAGAGTTGAGGCATGCTTTGCTGTATCTTCATTGCACCCGCCGTATTGCTCGTCTTGTAGGAGCCAGTCACGACGACGGTGCCGAGGACATTGTCCGCTATGGCGAGATCAACCGAGAGGTTCGTCTCTTTTCCAGCGGTAATGTGTACCTCCTTGATCTGCTTGGTAGCGTAGCCCACGTAAGCGATCTCCACGGTATAGGTGCCAGGGTTCAGACGTAGAGAGTAGTTGCCATCGAAGTCGGTGACCTGTCCGCCGCCTGTCTCGATGATGCGCACGGTAGCTCCGATGAGCCCCTCGCCGTGCTCGTCGACGATGCGTCCCGTGAGGGTGCCTAGTCGTAGATCCGCCTCGCTGTGAGGGATAGGCTGCCCGTGAGGCTGAGCCATTAGTGCAGTGCCAGCGGTGAAGAGTGTCAAGAGGGCGAGTGTGTAGAAAAGCGCCTTGTGTAGCATACGAAGTGTGTCCTGTTTCAAATCTTACGCTGCAAAGGTAGCGCGGCGATGTTATCATACGGTTACTCGTTTGTTTCGTTTCGCTGACAAGGGAATATGTGGCGCAAGCTCGCCTTCGGAAAGAAGTGTCGCTAACTTGACAAAGTTTCCTCCGTATGAAACTCCAGTTTCACCAGGGTTGACGCATTATATATAATGATCTCATCGACCACTCTACTCCTCGCAGGTCGCTCATGTGTAGCTGTTGGCTGTTGGCTGTTAGCTAGTAGTGCTAGTGCTCTTGGCTGGGCAAATTCGACGCTGGCTCGTTGCAATAATTTAGAGTTGATTACATATCGGTACGGCGCAGTGTCGGGGAAAAGTGATTTCCACGTGGATATTTCGAAATCCCCACGTGGAGAATAAAAAATTCTTCGGAGGAATGAAATGAAACTTCGGAAGAATCAAATGAAACTTCGGAAGAAATAAATCACGCCCACGTGGAAAATAAAAAATATCCACGTGGAGATTTGAGATTCCCCACGTGGATATTCGAGAAAGGAGGGTGTCGGACGAATTTCCCCGTAAAGATATGTAAAGATGCTAGAGGTTAGAAATTAGAAGTTAGAGATTAGAGATCCGATCACTCTGATAGCTCCGATGGTTCCGATAGCTAACAGCTAACAGCTAACAGCCAATCCATGGGTGACACATTATATATAATGAGCGCATCTATGCCTCGCTTGTCGCTAATGGGTTGCTTCTGAAAAGACGATTATAATGCGTCAGCCCTGCTAGTTTCACCCAAGTGGTACTGATAGTTAGCTCATTTCTGTAGAGTGATCTACTCGCCCCCTCAAGAGACTGTTGCATAAAGGCGAATCGCTGTGTTGCTTTCGGGATTCGGCTTCGGTCACATACGGATGTATGCTCCCTTCAGACCTCACCCTCAGCGCCTTGCGCTTCATCCTTTCTGCAAAGTCTAGACAATCTTGCAAGCAAGATTGTGAGACTGTTGACTTTTGCAACAGCCTCCTCAAATAACTCTTACGGGATAGCAATAACCTACCATGAGGAGAGCACGATACGATCGGGCCGGAAAACGAAAAGAAGGAACGCACGCTCGGTGCATTCCTTCTAACCTATATATTATATGTGTCTGGGCTAGCTGGCGTAGATGGCGTCTAGTCGCTGGCGCAGCGTGTCGATGTCGACGTCGACGTCGATGACTCCGTTTTGTGCTAGAGAGATCTTGCCACGCTCCTCGCTGATGACGATGACGAGACAGTCTGTGGCCTGCGAGAGTCCTAGTGCACTGCGGTGACGTAGACCTAAGTCTTTAGAGAGATTGGGATCGTTGGAGACGGGGAGGATACAGCCAGCGGCTCGTATGTCGTTGTCGACGATGATCATGGCACCATCGTGGAGCGGGCTGTTTTTGAAGAATATGTTTTCGATCAGGCGGGCATTGACATCTGCTCTAAAGACCTCTCCCGTGTGGAGGTAGGCGGTGAGCTCCTGCTTGGCTTGGATAGCGATGAGGGCACCCACCTTCTTGCGCGCCATATTCATGCAGGCTAGGACGAGTGCTGCGACACAGCGCTGCTCCTCTTGGGCACTCTGATCATCCCCCTTGAAGATCTTCCGCAAGAAGCGCCACCTATTGGTACTCCCTAGCGTGATTAGGAAGCGTCTTATCTCCTCCTGAAAGATGATCACCAGGATGAGCATACCCGTGCCGACCAGCTCGTCTAGGATACCTCCCAAGAGGATCATGCCGGCCCACTTGGAGACGATGACCCACACGAGGATAAAGGTGAAGATACCTAAGATCAGCGCTCTCGAGGCGGTCGCTCTCAGTGTCCGATAGACATAGTAGAAGAGGAGTGCCGAGAGGATAATGTCAAAGAGGTCGACAAGCGTGAAGGATAACCAGTCTAGCGTCACAGTCCTAAGTCTCTAAGCGTGATAGTTAATGGATTTCTAGCGGTCTCTGCCAGTGGGTGTAGCTACTCGCCCCCGTAGCGTCGGGGAGATGCTTGCGGATCATGTCGGTCACCTTGATCGCCTCGACAGCGAGACGCACATCATGGGTGCGGATGATCTGTGCGATGCCCTCCATCAGAGCGTAAGTGTGTAGCACATTGGTCGCATCGCCTGAGTGCATGGCATCGGCTCCGATGACCGTCTGCACCATACGCTTGCGGGAGAAGCCAACCAGTACTGGCTCGGCAAACTCTTGCAGCGCCTCCCGCTGATGCGTGAGCAGGCGGTAGTGGTCGTCCATGCTTTTGCTAAAGCCATAGCCGGGGTCGAGGATTACATCCTTGACACCACAGTCGTGAAGCTCTTCGAGGCGACGACGGAAGTAGTCCGCCACGCACACCTCTACAGAGGGTTTGTAGTCCACTACCTGATGCATCCCCTCGACGTTGTGCTCTAGGTGCATCAGTATGTAGGCGACGCCCAGCTCCCCCACGGTGCTGTACATCTTCGCATCGGCCTGACCGCCAGATATGTCGTTGATGATCTCCACGCCATACTCCTCGACGCAGGCTTTCGCCACGTCAGCACGGTAAGTATCTACCGAGATAGGTAGGTCGGGCACCTCGGCACGGATGATCTCTAGTGCGTGGCGCAGTCGGCGTAGCTCCTCCTCGCCATCGACCAGTTCGCCTCCCGGACGTGTCGAGCAGGCGCCGATGTCGATGATCCGCCCTCCCTCCTGGACGATCTCGTGGGTGCGCTCAGCGATCGCCTCGGCGGTCTGCTTGCGACTACCCGCATAGAAGGAGTCTGGCGTCACATTGAGGATGCCCATCACGACAGGCTCCGACAGGTCAAAGGCGCGTCCCCCTAGGTTGAGTATGTAAGACATAAGCGTGTCAGGTCTTGTGGGTCGTTGTGATCGCTCCTCGTCACTTACTATATGGTAGTGGCGAGGAGCGGTTGCTTTTAGCGATTAAAGTTTAGCTTGGCGCATATCCTTTGACTCTGCCAGGGCTTTGTGGAAGGCGAAGGCTTTCTCCAGACAAACAGGTGTCTGTCCCTCCGAAGCCTGAGCCAGATAAGCACGTAGCAGTGGACGGTAGTCGGGATGGGCGCAGTTCTCTATGATGCGCTCAGCACGCTGTCGTGGAGAGAGCCCTCGGAGGTCGGCGATACCGTACTCAGTGATGAGTACCTTGACCGAGTGCTCGCTGTGATCCACGTGGCTCACCATCGGCACGATAGCGCTGATAGCGCCGCCCTTAGCGGTCGAGGGCGTGGTGAAGATAGAGATGTAACCATTGCGGGTGAAGTCGCCCGAGCCACCGATACCGTTCATCATCTTAGTGCCGAGGACGTGCGTTGAGTTGATGTTGCCATAGATGTCTGCCTCGAGAGCGGTATTCATCGTGATGACCCCGAGACGGCGCACGATGCCTGGGTTGTTGGAGTACTCCTCCGGGCGCAAGAGTAGCTTGTCCTTGAAGAAGTCCCAGTTCTGATAAATGTCTAGGATAACATCGCGACTGACCGAGAGCGAACAGCCTGAAGCAAACTTAACGCGACCCTCCTTCATCAGCCCAATGACGGCATCCTGGATTACCTCGGTGTAAACCTCAAAAGGTGGGATCTTAGGACTCTTGCCTACGGAGGCTAGGACCGCATTGGCGATATTGCCTACGCCACTCTGTAGCGGTAGGAACTCACGGGGGATGCGTCCCGTGCGGATCTCCTCCTCGAGGAACTTCGTGACATTGTCTCCAATTGCCTGCGTCACCTCATCGAGCGGCGCAAAGCCTCCGTCATCGTTTGGCTCGCTAGTCTTGACGACCGCTACGACCTTCTTCGGGTCGAGCTGTACGTAAGGCTTGCCGACACGATCAGAGGGCTTGTAGATAGGTAGCTCACGACGTGCGGGTGGGTCAAGAGGCTCAGCGATGTCGTGGAGTCCACGTATCTTGGCGGGGTGACGGTCATTGATCTCGACGATGATCCGGTCTGCGAGACGGCAGATGGTGGGTAGGATACCGACGCCCGTGGTGGGTACCAGCTGACCATCTTCCGTTAGCTCGGCAGCCTCGACGATAGCCACATCGATCTTGCCAAAGAAGCCAGCACGCATCTCCTGTGCTAGCTGCGAGAGGTGCATGTCGCAGTAAGCTACCTCACCGCTATTGATCTCAGCACGTAGGTCTTTGTTAGACTGATAGGGTGCTCTAAACTTGATCGCATGAGCACGTGCTAGGGCTCCGTCGAGGCGGTCGCCTGTCGATGCTCCCGTGAAGACGCTTATGCGGAAGGGCCTTCCTGCTGCGTGCTCCTCCTCGGCGTAATGAGCTATGGCTTGTGGCACTACCTTAGGGCAACCAGCAGGCGTAAAGCCACTGAAGCCTACCTGATCGCCATCGTGAACTAATCTCGCTGCCTCTTCGGCAGTCATGATTGGGTAAGACATACTATATATTGGGTTAAGTGTTGGTGCTATAAGAGCCCGCCACCGCCTCACTGCGGTAGCGTTTCTCAAAGGTACGGAAAAAAGAGATTAGACCTTAGAGGTTAGACCTTAGAGGTTAGAAGTTAGAGATTAGAGGTTAGAGAAACGAGTAACCCTTTGTAGGGGCGGACCTACGTGTCCGCCCGTCCCCGTTGAAGTGCTGTATGCCTTGTGGGCGGACACGCAGGTCCGCCCCTACAGCGGGTTACACGAACCAATAGCTAAATAAGTAGGGAAATTAGAGGTTAGAGATCAGAGGTTAGAGAAACGAGTAACCCTTTGTAGGGGCGGACCTACGTGTCCGCCCGTCCCCGTTGAAGTGCTGTATGCCTTGTGGGCGGACACGCAGGTCCGCCCCTACAGCGGGTTACACGAACCACTAGCTAAATAAGTAGAGAAATTAGAGGTTAGAGATTAGAGGTTAGAGAAACGAGTAACCCTTTGTAGGGGCGGACCTATGTGTCCGCCCGTCCCCGTTGAAGTGCTGTATGCCTTGTGGGCGGACACGCAAGTCCGCCCCTACAGCGGGTTACACGAACCAATAGCTAATAGCTAACAGCCAAAGGCCAACAGCCAAGGGCTAGAATTGAAAGTAGATAAAGGGTTGCACACCACTGCTCTGGAACTGGACGACGAGCAGCACGACGAGGGCGAAGAGGAGCGCCTGACCGACGAGCGGCATGCGACTGATGCTACGCTCGAGGGGACGGAAGGCGCGCTGCGGAACGAAGTGGGCTACGAAGCCTAGCACGATCAGCGTCACGACGAGCCAGTAGCCCTCGAGGAACTGCGGGATGATCTCGGGGTGGAACTCGTACCGTATCATTTCAAACATTTGTCCGATGCCCTCCATCGTTGGCATACGGAAGAAGATCCACGCGAAGCAGACGAAGTGGAAGGTGATGAACATGCCTAGGTAGCGTCTCAGCCGTCCCATAGAGGCTCCATCGGGGCGTGCCCACGGGCAGATCTGCATATAGAGCTTGTGCAGGGCAAGTGCGACGCCGTGCATACCACCCCAAAGGATGAAGCGCAGGCTGGCTCCGTGCCATAATCCGCCGAGGAGCATCGTGATCAGAAGGTTGAGATAAGTGCGCAGCCGACCACGACGACTTCCCCCGAGCGGTATGTAGAGGTAGTCTCGCAGCCAGGAGGAGAGGGAGATGTGCCAGCGTCGCCAGAACTCGGTGATGGTAGCGGAGCGGTAGGGAGAGTCGAAGTTGATATTAAAGCGAAAGCCGAGCCACAGGGCGATGCCGATAGCCATATCGGAGTAGCCGGAGAAGTCGCAGTAGATCTGGAGTGCGTAGCCGTAGATGGCCATAAGGTTTTCGAAGCCACTGTAAAGGGTAGGGGCATCGAAGACACGATCCACAAAGTTGAGCGAGATATAGTCGGAGATGATCGCTTTCTTGATGAGTCCCGAGAGGATCAGGAAGAGCCCCTCGCCAAACTCCTTTTTGGTGACCCATACGGGCTTGTAGATCTGCGGGATAAAGTCTTTGGCACGTACGATAGGCCCCGCGACGAGCTGAGGGAAGAAGGAGACGTAAAAGAGGTAGTCGACCCAGCGTCTCAGCGGACGTATCTCGCCTCGATAGATGTCGATGACGTAGCTGAGCGACTGGAAGGTGAAGAAGGAGATGCCAACGGGGAGAAAGATGTCGAGCGGACCTAGCTGTGTCGTGCTTACCTCGCCAAGCCCAACCAATCCGCCGATCCACTGCACGAGCGGGGTGAAGAGCTCGAGGAGGAAGTTGGTATACTTAAAGTATCCGAGCATGCCGAGGTTGAAGCAGAGGGAGAGCGTGAGCCAGCGGCGCTTGACCTTGCGCTCTGGTGTGGATGCTATGAGGTGGCCAATGATGAAGTCGACCGTGGCGGTCATGATGAGGATCGTAGCGTAGTAGCCACTGCTCTTGTAGTAGAAGAAGAGGGAGAAGCACACTACATAGATGATCCGTGCCAACGTGTGCCTACGCAGCAGGTAGTAGAGCGGCAGGAAGAGCAGGAAGAGGACGAGAAAGAGTCCACTATTGAAGAGCATTGGTGCGGAGCTATCGTAGGTGAGTAGCTCGGCAGCTCGTGAGAGATAGGGGGTGAGCATACGGAGGTTAGTCTTCGGAGGCTTGAGGGGTGACGTGGGGGGAGCGTTGGCACCACTGCTTATAGTCGTCTTGAAGGGCGGTAGCAATCGCCTCGCCTACCTTATTATAGCCAGTAGCGGTGAGGTGAACGCGATCGCCAGAGAGGATGCCACTAGAGAGTAACTGTGCAGCACCCGCCGCTCCACCGAAGTGGGCGAAGAGATCGATGTAGCCACACCCCAGCTCCCGAGCTTGCTGCTGTAATTCGTCGGCAATGAGCTGGCAGTTGGCATTAGCGCGGTAGGTGGTGCGGTAGACAGTGCGACGACGCCTACGCTTGCCACGACGACTTTTGTGAGCTGTGCGGATCTTCTGATAGTTGGCAAGAGGCGAGGTGAGGACGATGGCGCAGTCGGGATTGCTCGCTTGGAGCCTGCGTACCAGCCGAGCGACCTCCGCGCCAAAGTTGTTGCGATCGAACTGACGTGCGATCGACTCATTAGTGCCCAGCGAAAGGATGATCAGCCGAGGACTCAGGGTGGCAACGGAACTAGTGAAGCTTCCCTTGCTGTAAGTGTAGTAGGTAGCACCATTGTAGCCGATCGTGTGGACGAGTGCGCCACCGCTGCTACGCTCCAGGCTAGCGCCATACCAGACGGCCGAGGCAGGAGCGGTCACCTCTGCTGAGCTTACGTAACGACCCACGAGGAGCGTGTCGGTGACGATCTGCTCGGTGGTCAAAGTGTCGTGAGCAATAGCGATCTCGCAGGAGTTAATGCCAGACAAGGTGAAAGGTTGCGTTCCCCGCTGTCGGTAGATAACGATGCGGTCGAAGGTTTGCCCGCCACCACATTGCAAGGTGTAGGTGATGGCACCACTCGGCCTCGTCTGTAGCACCATACCCGTAGGACTCTCCCGATCGTAGTCTCTCTGGGTGATCTTAACGCCTGACGTGCCTGCTGAGGAGGCTCGTATCACCGTGTGGATAGGCGGATTGGTTCCCAACAAGCGAAAAGGACCTACCCAACCCATTCCACCGTTGCCCCAACGCTGTGTAAAGGATTGACGGATCGGCATGGTGAAGTGTCCTGCCTGTATGTGCGAGTCGCCCAAATGGATGATCGAGATAGTCTGCCCAGTCGCTTTCGCCTCGTCACAAGCGGACCAAAGTTTATCGAGGTAACCAGCGGGGGCTATGAGCTGTGCCATAAGCGTCTGCGCCATAAGGAGTAGGCTCCCTATGACGACACAACTGATCCGTATCAATCTGCTACTCCTCATCGCCGATCAGATCTGCTGTGAGTAACTTAGCGAGCTGCCGCCCACCCGCCATAGAGATGTGGGTGTAGTCTTTTGCCGCCCATCCTTTGTCCACAAAGCCTTTGATGCCGCCGAGCGAAGCCATCGCCTCATGCGTATTCCAAAAGAGGAGCCCGTAGCGCTGCGCCAAGCGGTGCTGTATGCGGAGCACACGAGCCACCCCATTGAGCGGGTGGATCTCACCCTCACGCAGTGTGGCGCGGTCGGAGAGCGACATGAGTAGGATCGTGGCGTGTGGGTAGAGCTGCTGGATATGTTCGATGCTCTTAGCCATGGCGGCGTAGTACCAGTCGTAGCTGTCGTTATTGTCCTGAGCACTTACCACATTAAGCCCATAGGAAAGGATGATCAGATCGTAGGGGCGGAAGCGTGAGAGTTGCATCGTCAGAGCTGAGGAGACAGCATTGAGTTTTATGCCAGAGGAGCCACGGAGACTGAAGTTGTCCACAGCGACGCCTGTTATACCGTCGAAGCATACGCCATAGAAGCGTGTGCCATCGCCTCCCTCGGTAGCAAGCTCAACCCGCTTGACGCCCCTCTGCGGCAGGGTGTACTCGGCCATAGCTCCGTGGCTAGCGGGTAGCTCGGCACGCTGATGCTCGCCACCATTGATGCCGTAGGTGATCGCCACCGGGATCGAGTCGCTCACGTAGTGAAGCGTCACACGGTCGGCGGCACTCTTTAGCTTATAGCTTGTGGAGGCGGTAGCGGTTGCTGTGGCAAAGGTCTCTGCCAGTGTAAAGAGGGAGCGAGACTTACTCTTATTGGCAGAAGTCTCCTGCCAAGCCCCCTCAAAGCGCTGCTGTATGCTCTGCCTAAAGCGAGCCACTGGCGAGGTGAGTGGTACGTAGCCCACGCCTTGACCGCCATAAGTCTGCTGGAGTGCCTGACGAAAGGGTTCTACCAATATGTCGCCCTCTATAAAGGAGTCACCGACGAAAGCGATACGTACCGCCCTCGAGCGCCCCTCCCGTAGTGCAGCACGTAGGCGGCGCAACGCACTCTGCCCCTCAGAGTAGTCTACTAGACGGCTGGAGAGCTCTAGCGGAGGAAGCGTGTCGATAGCTACTTGCGTACGACCGGTCGAATCTCCTATTGCGCCAGTGGAGCCCTCCAGAGCTTCTTTCGGATCAAGAGGGTTGTCAGATTCGTCTAGGGGTATGGAGAGCGTCTCCGACGATTGGTTTGCTGTCGTGTCAAGGAGGTCACTCAGCGGGTTGAATCCCTTGAAGTGGTAGCCCGCGATAGGGCCGACAGCGACGAGTAGCTCCGAGAGTCCATACGCTAGCAGACCGCCAACGAGGAGTAGCAAGAAGCTACGGTAGAGATGATTCTTTCTTTTCATGAGCTATGCGAGAGCCTACCTCGGGAGTCAATCAGTGCTTGGCGTCTCTTCTATCTTCCGCCTCTTTGCGTCGCGCCTCTTGGAGTAGCTTGTCCGCCTCGACGAGTTGATCGTAAAAGTGTGCCCCGAAGGCTGCTATCAGCGGTTCACGCACGAACTGGTAGACCTTGATGCCGAGCTTGCGGCCTCGCTCCACAGCCGCCTGACAGATGTCCCAGCGGTCGTAATGTAGGGACGAGAAGTACTTGAACTGACGCACACGGATAGGGTAGAGGCGACAACTGATCGGCTTCTCTAGCTGCACCTCGGGATGGGTCGAGGTATACCACTCGATAGCGCAGCGTACCCCTTCGGGCGGTGTGGGGTGAAGCGTGAAGGCGCAGTTCTCGCCGTTCACTATAGAGAGTACCCGCTCGCCAGTTATGTCCGTGTAGCTCACGCCCTGATGATGGATCAGCTCACACGCCTCGGGAGCTAGGTGCGGCTCAAGGAGCGAGAGATGACGCTGATAGCTACGGCACTCATGCTCTGTGGCAGGAGGGCCCGCATCGCCATGCACGCAGCAAGCTCCACGGCATACAGCGTAGTCGCAGGCGAAGCACTCCTCAAGGATCTCAAAGCTCACCACCTTGTCATCGATCTGTATCATAGCTCTGTGGGCGTTAAGGTTATCATCAAGGCTTTTCCCTCGCCCGGTGCTACCTGCATCGGGAGCGTCTCAGCGGGGAGCAGGAGCGCTTCGTGGGGAGCTAGTTGCCACTGCTCTGTGTCTTCACCGCTTAGTAGCAAGCTTCCAGAGATACCGACAAGGATCGCACAGCTCGTTCCATCGGTTGTGATGAGCTGAGATGAGTCTGGTGTGGCGATCACCTCGTGACAGACGAAGCGTGGCGTATCCAAGGGTAGGAGACGAGCGTCTAGCTTATGCGGCTCTAGTGTCGCACTGCGGAGTGCCTCCTCGATGTGTAGCGTTCGCTTGGTACCCTCGTCGTCTACTCGATCGTAGTCGTAGAGACGATAGGTCGTGTCGCTCGTGTCTTGCACCTCAATCAGCATCGAGCCAGCCCCTAGTGCGTGGATCGTACCAGCCGGTAGGGCGATAGCTTCTCCTGATCTCACAGGTTCCCAGTGCAGGTAGTGCATCAGATCACCACGCTCGATGGCGGAGCGCAAGGCATCGGCACTCATCGGCTCGGTCAGTCCGAGACAGATACGGCTCATCGGCTCCGTCTCTAGAAAGTACCAAATCTCATCTTTGCCCCCCTCCTCTGGCGATGGGTGTACCTGTACAGAGAGATCTGTCGCTGCGTCTAGCAGCTTGATCAATAAGGGGAAAGCTCCACCACATCGTGCTGTCTGTCCTGGTCCTAGTAGGCGATCGCCATAGCGAGATACCAAAGAGTCTAGCGGAGCTCCCTCGTAGTCGGCACCCTCTGTGAGGGTCTCCTGCCCTGCGAGGGCTGAGAGTAGCCACACCTCGCCAATCTGCTTGTCGCCTCCCGTAGGGGCAAGACGACCTCCACCCCATATCTTGTGATAGTATTGGGGCGTACAGCGTATCGGTGTGAGCTTACGAGACATATATAATAATAGGAGAGATGTGGCAATGGTTACTTCTCTTCGTCCTCAGACTGCTCTAGAGCACGACGCTCCTGCTCGGTGCGGTAGTTCCTATGCCATATCCAGGCGAGGAGTGCGATTACCACAAGCGTGCCGATACTGGAGCCGACACGTATCCAGTCAAAGGGGGCACGCTGTAGGATCCAGACCCACACGTTGAGGGCTATCCACCAGATGAGGAGGAAGTAAAGCTTGAGGCGATCTCTGCGAGACATGGCTAAGCCTTCTTCTCCGGTGGCACCTGACGTACGTAGTGTGCCATCTCGTGGGGGATGATCATCGATAGCTCCATAAAGCCAGCGTACTCGCCATTTTCGTACCACGGGATCTGGTAGATGAGCTTCTTCTTGTCGCCCTTTGTGATGGTGTAGACATGCTTCGTCTGGTGCGCCATCATGTCAGCGAGTAGCGAGCGTGCCGGCTCTGGGTGGCAGTCGAGGACATTCTTGCCGATCAAGCTTTGCCCTGGCTTAAGATTGACCTGACGCGACTGCTCGTTCATCTCTATAATGCGCCCCTCACGGTCACAGATCGTGACCGCGACGTCGGCCTCTTCAAAGAATGGTATCATGTGATTGGGACTCTAATTAGTCGTGATGGTAAGGCTCTCCCCGCAGTATCGTGCAGGCTCGGTAGATCTGCTCGACGGCAAAGAGGCGCACCATCTCATGCGTCAGTGTCAAGCGACTGAGCGACCAAGCCTGCTGCCCGAAGTGCTGCTTAAACTCCGGCGTAAAGCCATAGGGCCCGCCCACCACCAGGAGTAGTCGCTTAGCACCGCTATTCATATAGCGCTGCAACTGCTCTGCCCACTGACGGCTCGTGTACTCCTTGCCCCGCTCATCGAGCAGAACCACCAGATCACTTGGTGTGATCACGGAGGCAATAGCCTCGCAGGTCGCCTGTTGCTGATTTGCTATGGAGGCTTGCTGCTTGCGCCGCTTAGGGTCGGGCAAGACCTCTATGTCGAAAGGTATATACCCACCGATGCGCTGCCGATACTCCTCGATGAGGCGGTGTAGCTCTGGCGAAGAGGTCTCACCCACTACGAGGAGTGTCGTGCGCATACGATGCAGAGATAGTGCTTAGAAAGGTAGGTCGTCAGCGTTGTCACCAGCGGCTGGGTCAAAAGAGCCACCAAACTGGTTTTGCGCCCCAGCCTCAGGAGCTTGCGAAGCGAAGCCCGTGCTAGGAGCTGATGCTGCACCGCCCTCTACGTAGGGAGCTTTGCCTGCAAAGGGATCAGCCTCAGGCGCAGCAGCTGCTGTTTGGTCTACCTTGGAGACGCTGTAAGCGGTCACGTCTGTGTACCAGCGCTCCATATACTCACGGCTCTCTACATCAAAGCGCACCTCGACGAAGTCACCCTCAGTGAGTGCATACTCGTCGATGCGATTATTCCAAATGTTGAAGCAGATGGTACGTGGGTACTGTGAGTCGGTCTCTATGACAAAAGAACCCCTGCGCCAAGCGTTGCCTGACTTGCTGACACCCTCCTGTACAGGGAGAACGCGTATGACGGTGCCTCTTGCGATAAGTGGGTTGGGACGGTTATTATTGCTGTCCATATCTAGTCTATAAGTGGTTAGTTATTAGTCGATAGTTGTTTGTGAATAGTTATCGGAGTGTCGGAGCAAATCCAATGATCTCTCTGACCTCCTCGATGGTCTTGCGAGCACTCTCACGCGCCTTCATAGCACCCTCGGTAGCTACTCGGTGTAGCTGCTCCTTGTCGCTAGAGAGCTCTAGGATGCGCTCACGGATGGGTGCTGTCGCAGTAAGCAGGTCAGCTGCTAGTTGCTTCTTCAGATCGCCGTAGCGTATGGAGCAGTCCGCATAGGACTGGCGAAAGTGTGCTACCGTCTCAGGCGCAGAGACCAGATCCATAATGGTGAAAAGGTTCTCCACCGGCTCCGAGGGCTTGCTATTTGGCTCCGTAGGACCAGCATCCGTGACAGCGCGCATCACCTTCTTCGTGATCGCCTTGTCATCTTCGTAGAGATAGATTGCGTTGCCCTCACTCTTGCCCATCTTGCCGGAGCCGTCGAGCCCCGGCACCTTGATTGGCTTAGACATAGCGGTCCACGAGGCAGGCTCTGTGAAGTACTCCACGCCGTAGATCGTATTAAAGCGACGAGCGAAGCGACGCGCCATCTCCATGTTTTGCTCTTGATCCTTGCCCACAGGCACCTTGACGGCACGTTGCAGCAAGATGTCGGCCGCCATGAGCGTCGGGTAGGTGAGCAGACCAGCATTGACATTGTCCGGTTGCTTACGCGCCTTCTCCTTAAAAGTGGTGGTGCGCTGTAGTTCGCCTAGATAGGCGTTCATATTCAGGTAAAGGTATAGCTCCAGCACCTCAGGTACATCGCTCTGACGGTAGAGGACCACCTTGTTTGGGTCGAGTCCACAAGCCAGGTACTCCGCGAGGATCGTGTCTGTATCCTGCACGATGTCTCCCGGGTGTGGGTGCGTGGTCAGCGAGTGCCAGTCAGCGATAAAGAAGTAGCAATCATACTGCTCCTGCATCTCTAGGAAGCTACGCATAGCTCCGTAGTAGTTGCCTATATGTAGATGACCGGTAGGTCGGATACCGCTGACGACTCGTTCCATACTGTGAATGTACTCTCTATATTAATGTATAGTTATAGCGCAAAGGTAGTACTTTTTGCGCTCTTGGAGCAACTGCGTAGGATCGCAATGACAAATGCCTTCGCGTCACACCTTGCAGTGAGTGTGGGTGTTCAAGTCTTTGGAGACCGCCTAAATTGCTAAGTCTAAATGTCAGAATACTAATAACTGGGTATGAAAAAGCTCGTCGCGCCTAGCATCTTTGAGATACCTTTGGATGTTAAAATGAGGAGAGGACAACGATGATGGCTTTAGCATCAGTAGCTAGCTCCTCTCCCGCTAGATTCGTCTATATATAGTAAAAACAAGTTGATATGAAACGTACTCTTATCGCCCCGCTACTCACGCTCGGGCTACTGCTCTGGGGGCTGCTGGCTCTTCCCGCCAAGGGGATTGCACAGACTCCAGCAGATGCTGCTACCACAGCACTCAGGCAGTCTCAGGGCTGCTACATCAAGCTCACCACGGCACGCGCTGTCGGTGAAACCATTGACATGAAGCTCATAGCTGAAAATCCTAAGCTCAAAGACATAACCATCGAGGGTGTCAAGGAGGCCCCCCAGATCGGTAATAAGAAAGTGAAGTACACACTCTCCAGTCAGACTATCGTACTGAGAGGATCTATCAAGAGCTTTGACTGTGGCAAGAGTCAGATTACTAAGGTCGAGTTAATCCAGTGTCCTACGCTCGAGAGCTTCTTCCTCGGAGATAACCAAATTTCCGAGCTAGACTTCACCGCCTGTGTCAAGCTGACGAACTTCAATTGCTACAACAATCAGCTTACCGAGCTGGATCTCACTCCCCTCAAGAAGCTCAAATGGTTTAACTGCTACGGCAATAAGCTCACCAAGCTAGACTTAACCTCCTGTCCTGGAGTCTCAGCCATCCGCTGCCAAGACAACCAGATCTCCGAGATAATTATTCCTCAGGGCTCTCTCCTCTCTGCTATCGACTGCTCTAAGAATCAGCTCACCAAGCTAGACATGTCTCACTGCACCAAGCTCAGAACTCTCAATTGCAGTGACAACCTACTCACCGAGCTAGACCTCTCACAGAGTCCTGCACTGGACAATCTCGTCTGCTACAATAATAAGATACGAGGCAAAGCGATGACCCTGCTTATCAAGAGTCTCGCTGACCGCTCGCAGAAGAGTACCAAGGGCAAGTTTAAGGTGCACTTTAACCCTACCCAGCGACCTCAAGATGGCAATGTATGCCTTAAGAGTGACGTCGCTCTTGCGACCAGCAAGAACTGGGTCGTATCCTATGCTGATCAAGAGTTAAAAGATCCAGCCTACGAAGGCGAAGAAGCCCCGCTCAATGGCTCCATCACGCTCACTACGAGTCGCCAGATCGGGAGCAAGATAGGACTAATCATCGAGGCGCCTGGTGCTGTCCAGATGGCGGGAGTCAAAGAGACACCTGTGCTAGGTAAGTATCAGAACTACACCCTCACCAGCCAGCAGGTCACTATACAAGGAGAGATCACCAAGCTACAGTGTAGTAGTAACAACCTCTCGGCACTCCAGCTGACAGACTGCCCCACGCTACGGACGCTTGTCTGTTTCAATAATGAAGTCACAGCTCTCGACCTCTCGCATGCTCCTAGCCTTGACTCTTTGATCTGCTACATCAATAAGATTGAGTCGCTAGACTTCTCTCAGACTCCACAACTGCAACTCATAGATGTACAGCAAAATCAACTTGCCTCTATAGACTTAGCACCGCTCCAAAAGCTCAAGAAGATCAACTGCGCTAAGAACAAACTCAAAACTCTCAACCTTACCACCGCCAAGGCTCTAGAACGTCTAGACTGCTTTGACAATCAGCTCACGCAGCTCGAGCTACCACAGACGGCCACCCTTACCTGGGTCAACTGTGGAGGCAACCAGCTATCCTCACTAGACGTCTCTGCATGTACGGGACTGCAGACACTCTCTTGCTACAAAAATCAGATACGCAAGCAGGCCATGACTCAGCTCGTGCAGGCTCTCCCAGATCGTACAGGTATGGAGCCTGCGGGCATGTTTGGAGTACACTTTGATGAGACCAAGATAGACGAAGATGGCAATATATGCCTTCCCAGCGATGTAGCCATAGCTCGGGGCAAGAATTGGCTCGTGCGTGCTGTATCCTCTCAGACAGACTACTCTGGACTAGCTACGGGTGTCATCATGATTACCCCCAGTGAGGGCGTTGAGGAGATATCGCTGACCATCCAGGCTGTCGGCGATGTCACCATAGAAGGTGTCATAGAGGAGCCCACTGTCGGGGAGAAAGCGACCTACACGCTCCTAGACAAAGTTGTCACCATACGAGGTGACATCACCTCTCTCGGATGTAGTAGCTCCAAGCTACAAGAGCTGGACCTCATCAGCTGCCCTAATCTGACGCAGCTCTCCTGCTATAGCAACAACCTCGTATACCTCTCCCTCTACAAGTGTCCTAAACTCACCTCACTGAGCTGTCACACCAACAAGATAGAGAGACTAGAGCTCGTAGAGTGTTCCAGCCTCAGCTCACTCGACTGCTCTAGTAATCAAATCAAAGGCGAGGCTATGACTCAGCTCATGAAGAGCCTACCCGACCGCACGGGACTCAAGCAGGGTGAGATGACCCTCTACTTCTCTAGAGACGAGATAGACTTTGATGGCAATGTGTGCTACGATACGGACGTAGCTATTGCTAAGGCTAAGAACTGGAAGGTGGGCTTCACTATGTCCAAAGATGAGTACGAGGGCAAGGAGTCGCCCCAAGCCAAGCAAGCCACCATCACCCTCACCACCAGTCGCCCCATAGGTCAGAAGATCTCTCTAATGATCAAGGCTGAGGACGACTTCACCATCGAGGGGGTCGATGGAGTACCTTTTGATGGCTCCCATATCAAGTACACCCTCACCAGTCAGACCATTACCATACGTGGGCGCATCACACAGCTCGCTTGCTGGGGTAATGATCTCACAGCTATCTCACTAGAGAACTGCCAGGATCTGACGATACTAACCTGCTCATCCAATAAATTGACCACCCTAGATCTCTCGCACTGCCCTAAGTTATCACTCCTAGCCTGTGCTAGGAATCAAATCAAAGGCGAGGCCATGAAAGCTCTCGCTGAGAGTCTCCCTGATAGGAGCAATACACAGCCTGGCATCTGGCAGGTGCATAAGTCTCTAGATAAGATAGCCGAAGATGGCAACATCTGTCTCAAGAGCGACGTAGCCATTGCGACGCAACGGGGGTGGCGAGTCGTCCTCTCAGAGACCAACGAGGACTACCCTGGAGCTGATCCCAGCGCATCAACCTATACGGTAGACCTCAAGATCGGCACTGGCGGTACAGCCTCTATCACAGGCTACTCAGACCTAAAGGCAGTCCCCATGGGGACCACGCTTACAGTCGTTGCATCCCCAGATGAGGGATACAAGCTCGCGCAGATACTTGTCAATGAGGTAGACTGCACCGAGAGCAAGAGCTTTGTCGTCAAGCAAGCAACGATA
The DNA here is from genome assembly GCF_958301595.1 of Porphyromonas vaginalis. Taxonomy (NCBI): domain Bacteria; kingdom Pseudomonadati; phylum Bacteroidota; class Bacteroidia; order Bacteroidales; family Porphyromonadaceae; genus Porphyromonas; species Porphyromonas vaginalis. The sequence continues at coordinate 1,046,225 of NZ_CATQJU010000001.1, forward strand.
GTCCAGGTGACCTTCCAGAAGGCAGATCGCATCGAGCGCGTCACAACGCCAGCTCTAGAGATTTACCCCAACCCTGTCACAGACTATCTACTCGTGCGAGGTGGGGCTAGCGAAGCTACAATACTCCTATACGATACTACGGGAGTGCTCGTCCTGACGGATCAGACCGACTGCCAAGGCTCCGCCACGCTAGCACTTGGCTCCATCCCTAGCGGGCTGTACATCCTAGTCGTAGGTGACCAGCCTATGTCCGTCCTAGTCGCCAGGTAGAGCAAGGCCAGACCTACGGCCTATCTATAAAGAAGGGAGACGCTCCAACGGTGGAGTGTCTCCCTTCTCATTGTGTATAGCAGTCGTGTTAAGTGACTCGGGTGGGATTCAAACCCACGACCTTCAGAACCGGAATCTGACGCTCTATTCAGCTAAGCTACCGAGCCTCGTCTTATCGCCACAAAGGTACGGAAAAAAGAGATTGGCTGTTAGCCTTTAGCCTTTGGCTGTTAGCTGTTGGCTAGAGGCACTAGGGCACTAGCACTCCGGTCGCTCTGATGGCTCCGATCGCTCCGACAGCTCCTATCAGGACTGGTGCATTACAATAATTTAGGTCTGACTACATATCAAAGCGGAGCTGTGTCAGGGAAAAGTGATTTCCACGTGGATATTTCGAAATCCCCACGTGGAGAATAAAAAATTCCTCCGAGGAATGAAATGAAACTTCGGAGGAATGAAATGAAACTTCGGAAGAAATGAATCACGCCCACGTGGAAAATAAAAAACATCCACGTGGAGATTTGAGATTTTCCACGTGGATGTTCGAGAAAGGAGGAAATCGGACGAATTTCCCCGTAAAGATATGTAAATAGAGATTAGAGGTTAGAAGTTAGAGATTAGAAGCTAGATGTCCGATTCATTCCGATAGCTCTGATTCACTCTAACCTCTAATTTCTAACCTCTAACCTCTAACCTCTAATTTAGTACCTTTGCGGTAGAGATTGTCGCGAGGGGTAGTAGCTTCCTCCACATTAGCACACAAGACTATGACACAGTTCAAGACGACACACCTATATGCCCTGCTGACCTTTATCCTTCTGGCATTGGTTATCACCCTGCTCTCGCCACATGATGAGGAGACCTTTCAGTACCAAGTGGTGGAGGGTAAGCCGTGGGTGGGTGAGGAGCTACTGGTGGCGCCTTTTACCTTCCCGATCTACAAGTCGGACGAGATGATACAGCGGGAGCGTGACAGCGTGCGCCAGACGATCTTGCCTTACTATCAGATTGACACGATCACGGGTAGTAAGATGCTACGCAAGTGGGATGAGGACTGGAGCAGCAAGTGGAGCCGTGAGGTGACGGACGATGCCTATTACTTCTACATCCGTGACTACCTCAGGGATCTCTATCGCAATGGAATCATAGAGGAGGAGATAGCCTCTAAGCTAAGGCAGGAGGACGTGCTGGAGGTTAAGCTACTAAGCGCCGATCAGGTGAGCCGTCTGACGCCTGCGACGCTCTTCTCAACGCCTATGGAGGCGTACCAGCAAGCTACTGAGAGACTACCTCAGGGGATGAGTAAGTCTATCGTCCGCAAGTTTGACCCCAGCAAGTATATCGAGGTCAATGTCTATCCTAACGAGGCTAAGACGCAACAGGTGATCGACGATGAACTGCGCAATCTCTCTAAGTCTATGGGAGTGGTCCAAAAGGGCGAGCGCATCATCGGTAAGGGCGAGATCGTGAGCCCTCATCAGTACGACATCCTACAGTCACTGCGTCGTGTCACGGAGGAGCAGCGAGAGGGCACCCTGCGGCAGGTGCTGCCGATGAGTGTGGGGACTTTTTTGATTATAACCTCGCTACTGCTGGGGCTGTGGTTCTTCCTCTTCTACTACCGACCGCAGATTGTCAAGGAGTACAAGAACACGCTCTTCCTCTCGCTACTGATCTTGATCTATGCGATCTTGACGATCATCTTTGCCCGCAATGAGCTGGGAGCGTGGGTCTATGCGATCCCGTTTGTGTCGGTAGCGATACTGGTGCGTACCTTCTTTGAGTCTCGTACGGCGATCTACGTCTTTCTCATCACGGTGCTGATCTGTGCGCTCTATGTCTCATTTCCGCTGGAGTTTGTCATCATACAGTTTGTCGCTGGTCTGGTGGCGGTCTTTAGCCTTCGATCTCTCTCCTCACGAGCGCAGATCATCCGTGCTACCTTCCTGATCTTCGTAATATACAATGTGATGACCTGTAGCTACTCGCTGATGACAGGGGGCACGCTGGGCAGCAATGACCTGAGCAATCTGCTATACTTCTCCTTTAACCTGATCTTCAACATGTTTAGCTACCTGCTCATCTACCTCATCGAGAGGACCTTCGGCTATGTGTCGAACATAACGCTTGTAGAGCTCAGTGACGTAAATCGTCCGCTACCACGGCAGCTCTCGGAGCAGGCTCCTGGTACCTTCCAGCACTCGATGCAGGTGGCACTCCTAGCGAGCGATGCGGCTACCGCTATCGGTGCAGATGCTCGCCTCGTACGTGCTGGCGCGCTATACCACGATATAGGCAAGATGCGCAATGCAGCATACTTTACGGAGAATCAGGGCGCGATCAATCCGCACAACCAGCTCTCTCCCACAGAGAGTGCGGAGGTCATCATCAAGCATGTGACCGATGGACTGGCTATGGCGCAAAAGCACAATCTCCCGCAGGCGATACAAGACTTTATCCGTATGCACCATGGACGAGGCATAACGAAGTACTTCTACAACCAGTATTGCAACGAGCATCCCGACGAAACGGTCGATGTGGATAAGTTTACCTATCCAGGACCCAATCCGAATACTAAGGAAACGGGTATCCTGATGATGGCGGACGCTATCGAGGCGAGCAGTCGCAGCCTCAAGGATCTCAGCAAGGAGACCCTCATAGCACATGTCAATAAGATCATTGACTCAATCGTCGCTGATGGACTGCTCAACGATACACCGCTGACCTTTAGGGATATCCAAACGATCAAGGATGTCTTTGCTGAGAAGCTCGCCACCATCTACCACTCACGTATTGCTTACCCAGAGCTCAAGCGATGACCCTCTACCTAGTAGGCTATATGAGTGCTGGCAAAAGCACCGTGGGGCGAGCTCTGGCGGAGTTGCTCGGCTATGAATTCGTAGATACGGACATCTACATCGAGAGTCGCTTCCGTCAGCGGGTGTCTGACCTCTTCCGGCTACATGGCGAGGAGTACTTTCGCCAGAAGGAGCGGATGATCCTAGAGGAGATCGCCGGACTCCCCGATGCGGTCATCGCCACGGGCGGGGGGCTGCCCATCTACCATGACAATATGGACCTCCTCCTAGAGAGTGGCACCGTGCTGTACCTACGTTATAGCAGTGAGGAGCTAGCTCAGCGCTTGGAGCTGACGAAGCGTACCCGCCCCTCCGTGGCGCACCTCACGGGAGAGGCGCTACGGCAACATGTCGAGGAAGCGATGCGTCTCCGTGAGCCGATCTACAGCCGTGCGCATCAGATCATCGACATGGAGGCTCTCGCCACTCGCGGCATCTCCTCAGAGGCGAAGATAGCACACTGGATCGCTCAGCAACTGCCCCCTGCCGAGTGAAGCTTACTTTCTAGACAAGTGGAGACTGTCGCAAAAAGGCGAATCGCGGTGTTGCTTTCGGAATTCGGCTTCGGTTACATACGGAGGTGTGCTCCCTTCAGACCTCACCCTCAGCGCCTTGCGCTTCATCCTTTCTGCAAAGTCTCATAAATGAGTTCATCGACCTCGCTATGGAGAAAGTTGCCCTCCCCCCCAGACACGGAGCTATTGGGGATATTTCTAGACAGGGCGATTAATAGTCGGTCCTATTCGGTAAGCGTTTCAGTCGTTTCGGTCATCTCAATGTGCGTTTCGGTAGGTAAAGGGTTGTAGGGGCATTTTTGGTTCTCTACCTTTGCCCCAGAGTTCGTTGATCTATTGCGATCGGATAGGTCTACAGGACTCGAAACAGAAACGTATAAGTCTAACGAAACAAACAGAAGAAAGTATGAAACGCAACATCATCGCTATCGTAGCAACCGCCCTCATGGGTATGACGGCTGTCTCAGCTGTCGCACAGACCACATCACTCAACTATGGTGTCAAGGCTGGTGTCAACTGCTCTAGTATGATCCTGAGTGATGACTTTAACGTTCTCAAGACAGAGGTTAAGCCTGGAGCTGACTTCGGCGGGTTTATGAGGATTAATCTACACGAGAACTTCGCTATCCAGCCTGAGCTAGAGTTTTACTACCGTGGCACAGGTATCAAGGCTGAGGCAGGTCCTGTCTCACTAGAGAATAAGATCAACCAGTGGGGTATGCAGATTCCGGTGTACGCTTTGGGTAAGGTAGAGCTAGGCAAAGGCCAGTTTTACGGAGGTGTAGGCCCTTACGTCGGTGTAGGCTTCTCTGCCAAGACTGATGAGATCGAGTTTGGTCCATTTAAGAAGGATCCGATAGATCTGTATGAGCAGCACAACGACAAGTCAGCACTCCAGAGATGGGACGTAGGTGTCGCTTGTCAGCTGGGCTATGAGTTTGCCAATGGTATCCAGATCAACGCTGGCTACAAGTATGGCTTCATCAATCAGGTAGACGATCTCAAGTCGACAGTCAACGATGTCGCCTCTCGCTTTGGCACCTCTCTCAAGGATGACGCTTACAAGGCTAATGCTAGCGTCTTTACGGTAGGTGTGGGCTATCGCTTCTAGTGTCAAGTAAGAAATAGGGACCCTATCTCCGTCGCCCTAAGAGGGGAGGGGGATGTAGGGTTCCGCTATTTCTTGCTACCTTAGCACGAGCATACTGATAGTGGCAGAGCCGCCACGTAGAGTAGACAAGAGGTATATGACGAGACGCATCATAACGGGTCGCCTGAGACGGCGACAAGGCAAGGGCTTCATACTGCTCAGCAATGAGCGCAAGAGCGTGCTACTGGCTACGCTGATCATCAGCTTCTTGCTGGCATTTGTGATGCTGTCGTCATCGATCTACTACTACAGCTTGCTGGATACGAACCGAAAGATTGACCTAGGAGCGATCCTATCGCTAAATTCGCTAGCCTCGCTACTGGTCAATATGGTTTTCTTCTATCTCTTGCTCAGCATCCAGTCCTGGGCGATCAATAGATACGAGATACGTCAGTATCAGCTCTGGCTGATCTTGCTGGGACTACTCGTGGGGGTGATCTTCATCTCGCCTTACTTGTCTCGACTACAGCGCTGGTGGTTTAGAGATCTCTTTAGCTATCATGCCTATGCTGCGATGCAGTATGTCAAGGACTTGGTGATCCTCGTGGTGACCTTCCTCTTTACTATGACCATCTATCTGATGAAGCAAAATCACCTGGCAGTGGTCGGTATGCAGGAGCTAGACTTTGAGAATCTGCAAAACAGGTATACGGCACTGAAGAACCAGACGGACCCGCACTTCCTCTTTAACTGCCTCAACACGCTCAACGGGCTGATAGGTCGCGATGATGAGCGTGCTAGAGCCTATGTGCAGGAGCTGGCGACCGTCTTTCGGCACACGATGCGCGACAAGGTGGTGGTGCGTCTCTCGGAGGAGCTAGAGTTTGTCCACTCGTATCTCTACCTGATGTGTATCCGCTACTTCGACGGGCTGCGTGTGGAGTGGAATGTGGATAAGCAGTATCTAGACTACTATGTCATCCCATCGGGACTACAGATCTTGGTGGAGAATGCGATCAAGCACAATATAGCTAGTGCCAAGGTGCCGCTGACTATCTACATCACTACCAGAGAGGGAAAGATCGTGGTGGACAATAAGATCCAGCTGCGAGAGGATAGCAAGTCGGGTAGCACGGGCGTAGGTCTAGACAACCTGATGGAGCAGTATCGCTTGCTCTTTGGCAAGGATATAGATATTGTCTCTAAGGATGGACACTTTACGGTCTCCCTGCCCCTGATCCGAAGCTTAGAAGAAGTCGAACCCAAAGCCAAATCACTGATATGAGAGTAATAATCGTAGAGGATGAGTACTTTACCGCCACTGGGCTGCAAGCACTCCTCACTGAGATAGACCCTGACATAGAGGTGCTGACCATGCTGCAGAGTGTATCTGAGTGTGTCGAGTGGTTCGGGAGTCATCCGGAGCCTGATCTGGCTTTTATGGATATTCACCTGGCAGATGGACCCGTCTTTTCACTCTTTGAGCGGATTGAGGTGACCTGTCCGATCATCTTCACGACAGCTTATGAGGAGTATGCGCTGAAAGCGTTTGAGGTCAACAGTATCGACTACCTCCTCAAGCCGATCAAGGAGAGAGACCTCCAGAGAGCTCTAGATAAGGTGAAGCGGTTTAGTCATACGGAGCAGAGGGTAGACAACCAAGCTCTGATGGCTAAGATGATGCAGGCGCTCAATGAGTCGCAGATGAGCTACAAGAGCCACTTCCTGATCCCGTGGAGAGATAAGCTGATCCCTATATCGGTGGACAAGATCGCCTACATACGTGCAGATAGTAAGGCTTCGGTCATAGTGACGACGGATAGGAAGGAGCACTTTGTCGACCTGTCATTAGAGAAGATGGCGCAGGAGCTCAATCCGAGGCTTTTCTTCCGAGCCAACAGGCAGTACATCGTGGCACACAGTGCGATACAGAGTATGTCGACCTGGTTCGGTGGCAAGCTGACGGTGACCCTCGACATAGAGACTCCAGAGAAGATCGTAGTAAGCAAAGCGAAAAACAAAGAGTTTAAGGAGTGGTATCAGGGAGCTTACGATCCCACCACTAAGTGATGTCGTAACGAATAGACATTAGCAAATCATGAGATATAGACTTAATGGGAGGAGTTTTCTTCTCCTAGGCACGGCTCTTGTCTTTACCTTTGGGTGGCGTGCCGAGGCGCAGACCCAAGAGCAAGTGCAAGAGCCGATGTCGCTAGAGCAGTGTAGAGACCTCGCTCTAGAACACAACAAGCAGATACAGATGGCGCAGGCAGATGCCGTGGCCTCCGACTACTTAGTCCAGTCGGCCAAGACGAAGTATCTACCACGCGTCGACTTCGCTGGGGCGTGGATTAATCCGGGGGATAGAGCCTTGCGCCCCTTTGCGATCGACTTTAACATCCCAGGAGTGACACCGCCGGGGCTATCGATGCCGCTAGACTTCATCAGTGTCGCTCCTCGGGAGATCTATACGGGTGGCTTCACCTTACGTCAGCCACTCTTTATGGGCGGTAAGATTGTCGAGGCAAATAAGATGGCGCGCTACACCTCCGACCTAGCACATGAGAAGGTCAAGATGAAGGAGGCTGACGTCCTAGCCACTGTCGATGAGGCATACTGGCGCGTCCTCTCTGTACAGGAGAAGGTGCGCCTCGCTCAGACCTACAAGTCGCTCCTAGACCACCTCGTGCAGGACTTGGAGAATGTCTACGCCGAGGGCATGACGACTAGAAACGAAGTCCTGAAGGTGCAGGTCAAGCAAAACGAAGCGGAGCTTACCCTCGTGAAGGCGCAAAACGGCCTCCAGCTCTCCAAGATGCTACTCGGGCAGATCATTGGCCTAGAGGCTGAGCAGATTGAGCTAGATAGTGAGATCATTAGCGAGGAGCAGCTGAGCAGTCGTCTCTTGGCACTAGAGAGCAGTAATGCTGAGCGGGCTGAGATCGTCATGCTGCGCAGCAAGCTCGCCCTCACGGAGTCGGCAAGAAAGATGGTCAAGTCGCAGTTCCTCCCCAACGTCTTCCTTACTGCTGGGTACAACTGGGTCGAGCCAAACGTCTACAAGGGTAGCCAGAGCAATCTCGGAGGAGACTGGATGGTAGGCATCGGTGTACAGGTGTCCATCCTCACGTGGGGAGATCGGATACACCAGGTACATATAGCCGACCAAGAGGTAGCCAAGGCGGAGCTGGAGCTGCAAGATGCTCAGGAGATGATCACCCTGCAGGTACAGCAAAACAGATTTAAGCATGCCGAGGCACTTAAGAAGATGGAGCTGACGAAGCTCTCGAAGGAGCAGGCCGAGGAGAATCTCCGCATTACCAAAAACAACCTCCTGGAGGGGATGAACAGCGTCCGTGACATCCTCGAGGCGCAGACTATGTGGGAGAAAGCCGCCTCCGAAGATATCGACGCCCGCGTAGAGGCTGCCGTGACGCTCTCTGAGCTTGAGAAGACCACCGGGGCGCTCTATCAGTATGCGACCGAGCATACACAGCCCCAAGAGGAGAAATAAATAGAAGATCAGAACTAGATAGAAAGATCACATCACAATATGCATACTAAAGAACTTAAGAGCTACTTGCTCCCAACGATATTACTCCTGCTAACCTTAGGCTCCACAACTGCCTGCAACAAGCAAGGAGATCAGGATCAGAAGTCCGAAGCGGACAAAGTGATCCCCGTAACCATCGCGCAGGCTAAAGAGATGACCTTTATGCCGAGCGTTCGCTTCTCTGGTACAGCCGAAGCCTCCAAGAGTGCCAATCTAGGCACCGCGCTACCCGGCAAGGTAGAGCGCATACGCTACAGCAAGGGGAGCTTTGTACCCAAGGGGGCCGTCATCGTAGAGATGTCGGACGAGATGCTATTACAGGCACAGGTGGAGAACGAAGCGATCAAGCGCGACTTCGACCGTGTCACACGTCTGAGAGAGAAAGAGAGCATCAGCCAGATGGACTACGACCATGTCAAGGCTAAGTACGATGCCTCTGTCGCTAAGGTCGCGATGCTCAAGAAGAATACCTCCATCGTGGCACCCTTTAGCGGAGTCATCACGGAGATCATGATCAACGAGGGTGAGACCTACGCTTTCACCCCCAGCCTCAGCAGTGATCTCAAGCTCGAGAGCGGGATCGTCGAGCTGCGCCAGATCAATCCACTCAAAGCGACCATCGAGGTCAATGAGAAGGATCTGAGCTATATAGAGAAGGGGCAGCAAGCCACGATCATCTTCGACGCTTATCCCGATGAGCCCGCTACGGGTAAGATCTCTTACATCTCTCCAGTCCTCTCATCGATGACGCGTACCGCCTCTGTAGAGGTCAATATCCCGAATAGCAACAACCGGCTCAAGCCTGGCATGTACTGCAATGTCTCTATTGCCCTGCCCGAGCGCGAGGGACTATTTGTACCCCTCAATGCGATCTATCGTCTGGCGGGTACGGCTGAGGAGTTTGTCTTCAAGCTCAACGAAGATGGCACGACCGTGAGCCGCATCGCCGTGAAGCGTGGCGAGATTAAGGACGGTTGGGTTTACGTAGACAGCAATGAGGTCAAGAGCGGCGACACCATCATCGTAGATGGCAAGAACAAGCTCAGCGATGGCTCTAAGGTAAACGTGGTGAAGAAGTAAGCCTATGAAACTTCCCGAATTTGGTGTAAAACGGCCCATTGCGGCGGCGATGATCTTCGTCGCCATACTGGTCATCGGTGTCTTCTCGCTGACGAAGCTACCGCTAGACCTGATGCCAAACATGGAGTTCCCCTCCCTGACGGTCATCACGGTCTACCCAGGAGCCTCAGCGATAGAGGTCGAAGAGCAGGTCTCCAAGCCTCTGGAGGCAGTGCTCTCCTCGGCGGAGAACCTCGTCGAGATCAAGTCTATCTCTAAGGAGAATGTCTCCTTCATACAGCTCCGCTACGAGTGGGAGGAGGATATTACGGCTGCGGCAAACAATGCTCGAGACCTCCTCGAGCTGGTTAAGTCCCGTATGCCGTCGCAAGCTTATACGCCGATCATCTATAAGATTAACGCCTCCATGATGCCTATCCTCGGTTACGCAGTCAATGCGGACGAGAACTACAACGGACTGGAGGATATCGTCGAGGATCAGATCGCCTCAGCTCTGAGGAAGGTCGACGGCGTCGGTACGGTCATCTATCTAGGACAGCCTCAGCGTGAGATACGTGTCGAGATAGACCCCACGAGGATGCAGGCCTATGGCATGTCGGTGGCGCAGCTGTCGATGATGCTCAAGGCAAACAACATCAACGTACCCTCGGGCTTTGTCACGGAGGGTGCTTACGACTTTTCCGTGCGTATGCCTGGCAAGTACGAGAGCGTCGAGGAGCTGGAGAATACAGTCATCAAGGCGGTCAATGGTAGGGTAGTACGTGTCAAAGATGTCGCTACCGTCCGAGATACCTTTAAGGAGACCGATGCCTCAGCCTCTAACCATATAGGCAAGGGTATTGCCCTGCTCGTACAGAAGCAGTCTGGGGCCAATACGGTCGATGTGGTCGACGCAGTACGTGCTGAGATCACTGAGATACAGAAGGATCTACCCTCAGATGTGCAGATCTTTGAGGTGATAGGTTCGGATGAGCTGGTTACTTCTTCAATCAACAATCTCAGCTCGTCAATCTGGTACGCTCTAATCTTCGTGACCCTAGTGGTCTTGCTCTTCCTACGAGAGTGGAAGTCTAGTCTCATCGTCTTCCTGACGATGCCTGTGTCGCTGATCTCGGCCTTTATCGTCATGAATGTGCTGGGCTACACGATTAATATCTTCTCACTCGTAGCACTTGTGATCGCTATCGGTATGGTGGTGGACAACGCCATCGTCGTACTCGAAAACATCACGCAGCACATCGAGCGAGGAGCCATGCCCAAGCAAGCGGCCATGTTTGGAGCCTCGGAGATGGGACTAGCCATTGCCGCCTCGACGCTGACCACAATCGTCGTCTTCCTCCCGCTCGTCTTCATGGGCGGTATCGTCGGTGTGATGTTTAAGCAGCTAGCCGTCCTGACGGTGACCTGTATGATCACCTCCCTCTTTACCGCACTGGCACTGACCCCGATGCTCTCGAGCGTCTTGCTCAAGCCCGCACCTCGCAATGGCGAAGGCAAGAAGCACGGCAAGCTCTACAACTGGAGCGAGCGTATGTTCCAAAGCATCGAGCGTGTCTACCGCAACTTCCTCGGGTGGGCAGTCTTTCACAAGGGCATCACCCTCGTGTCGGCGCTAGTGATCTTTGTTTTAGTCCTCTTCTTAGGTAAGGCGGTCGGTACGGACTACATACCCGACATCGATGCGGGCTCTGTCTCTATCCAGTTTGAGACGGAGCAGGGTACCTCACACAGGCTCACAGAGCAAGTCGGTAATCAGATAGTCCAGCTACTGCAGGAGCAAGTGCCAGAGGTTGCCGAGGGTGGTATCGCCAGCATCACGGGACAGACCGATGATGGCGTCCTGACTGCCGTCGGCTTTAAAGAGGGTAAGAACATCGGTACCATCTTTTGCCACCTCAAGCCTGTCGATGAGCGTAAGCGCAGTAGTCAGCAGATAGCAGACGATATACGTCCGCTCATTGAGGCGATCCCTGAGATTGAGAAGGTGACCGTCTCTGGTGGTAGTGCTATGGCGACCGCGCTGACTGGCAATAGAGCGCCGATTGAGTTTGTCATCTATGGCAAAGACATCGACCAGATGAATCAAGTTGCCTTTGAGATCGAGCGCAAGGCGAAGGAGTGCCCTGAGTTTGCCAATGTTGAGGCGCTTGTCTCGGCAGGCAATCGTGAGGTGCACATCCGCGTGGACAAGGACAAAGCCTCTCAGATGGCTCTCAACCCAGGCGTGATCGGCATACAGGTACGCGAGAACCTCTATGGAGCTAAGGCCGGTGCCTATACCGAAGATGGTACCGACTACGATATCCGCATACAGTATGCGCCTGACTATCGTAACTCAATCAGCAAGCTGCGCGAGATGCAGGTGACCAACCTTCTGGGACAGCAGGTGCCACTGATTGCCGTGGCTGATATTCAGGAGAAGGAGGGACCCGTACAGATCGAGCGACTCACCCAGCAGCGCTATGTCAAGGTCACAAGCAACCTCAACGGCATCTCGCTCGGGGATGGCGCTAAGATTGCGGAGCAGATCATCGATGAGCTCGAGACACCACAAGGGGTAACCGTCTCGCTAGGCGGTCAGGTGGAGGATCAGGGTGATACTTTCTCTTCGCTCACACTTATCTTCATCATCGGACTGCTCCTAGTCTTTATGGTGATGGCTGCTCAGTTTGAGTCGCTGCTCGATCCCTTTATCATCCTCTTTGCGATACCCTTTACCCTCGTAGGCGTTATCTTAGCCTTCCTCATTACTGGTACCACGCTCAGTGTCGTGACCTTCATCGGGCTCATTATGCTCGTAGGTATCGTGGTGAACAATGGTATCGTCCTCGTGGACTACAGCAATATGCTCGTGCGTCGTGGCTATACGATACGAGATGCGGTGATGGAGTCCGGTCGCTCACGCTTGCGTCCTGTCTTGATGACCTCTATGACCACCATACTCGGTATGCTACCGATGGCACTCAGTAGAGGTATGGGTAAGGAACTCTATGCACCGCTAGGCATCACCATCATCGGAGGTCTCCTGATCTCTATGCTCGTGACGCTCATCTTGGTGCCCACAGCCTATGCTGCTGTGCACCAGCGCAAGCTCAATAGAGAGCGCAGAGTAACTAGATTGAGGAAACACATTAAGAATAACTAGTATGAGATTTATCTATATCACCTGCAATGTCAGTATGCAGGAGCAGATGGAGTCGCTCCTGCGGGAGCTGGAGATAAGTGTCTACCAAGTCATCCCGAAGGCACTCGCTGAGAGCAACTTCGACATCCCGCACAAGGATACCGCCGTATGGCCGGGCTTCAACACTTGCCTGCTGGTGCAGGAGGCAGACGCCGCTAAGAGTGATGCCCTCCTAGCACGTATCCGCGAGATGAATGCTCAGGCATACAACAACAGCGAACTCATCGCTGCATACCTCTGGTCTATCGACTTCCACATAGCACCAGAGCCCATCACGCCCGTGCAGGAGCGTGACCCATTAAGTGGAGCGTAAGCTACATTTAGTATGTGATTGGAGAGAATGCGTCAGAGTCGCTTGTACTCTGGCGCTTTCTTGGTATGACATGCCCGTCATACCGAAAGTAGGTTAGAAAACTTTTGTTTCCCGACCTACTCGATTCTATTTCAAAGCCGTAGCACCACCACGTATGGTGCTATGGTCTTTTCTATTGGTCGCCCAGCCGAAATGAGCTAACTATCAGGAACACTTGGATGAAACTAAGTTTCATGGGTAAGAAGCTGGAGTTTCATTCGAAGGAAACTTTATCGGACAGCAATAAAATAGAAATGAGCGGTAACGCCATTGCAAAACGTATTTTCCACTCCAAAATGCAATTTGGAGTGGAGCTCGCCCTGCTCCGGACGCCCCCTCCTCTCCTAGGAGGGCGGGAGGAGCAGGTAGCGAGCTGTCGAGACGAAAAAAGGGACGATGCGCTCACCGTCCCTTTAAGGTTAATGCAGTATATTTGCTGTGGAAACAAAAACTTAGCTATATACAAGTATGCATCTAACCCAAGCGCAAAGATACGAAATTGCTGCTCTTCTGAAGACTAACACGCCTCAAAAAAAGATCGCAGAGGTCATAGGAGTACACCCTAGCACCATCTGTAGAGAGATTAAGAGGAACTTGACACCCGCTGGCAACTATAGCCCTACTCAGGCTCAGATGTTTGCCAAAGAGCGACAAGACTGGAAGAACAAGGCAAGAGCTAAATTGACGAACGCTATGAAAGCTGATATTGTCCAGTGCATTGTAGAGCATAAATGGTCTCCAGAGCAAATTGCTGGAAGGCGAAAGCTGGAAGGCAAGCCGATGGTCGGTAAGACATCCATTTACAAGTTCCTGCATCAAGACAAGAAAGCTGGAGGCAAGCTTTACAAACACACAAGGCATGGGCTAGCTTATCGCAAGCGACGCCTTGCCGTCCCAATAAAAACAGACTGGCCTAAGCGAAAGTCCATAGAGACTCGTCCTGAGTGCATTGACCAGAAGGCTCGAGTAGGAGATTTTGAGATGGATACCATTATAGGCAAAGAGCAGAAAGGAGCAATTCTAACGCTTGTAGAGCGTGTTACAGGCTTTACTATCATACGACTTCTGGAGCATGGCAAGGATGCCAAAGCTCTCGCCAGAGAGGTGAATAAAGCTCTGAGGTACTACAAGAAGATGGGACTGCTACACTCGATCACAACCGACAATGGAAGTGAGTTTGCCAAGTTTAAGACCATAGAGAGGTCTCTCAAAACGCCCGTCTACTTTGCCCACCCCTATCAATCCTGGGATAAGCCTCATATTGAGTACCTAAACAAACTGCTACGCCAGTTTATTCCTAAGGCCTCTACTTTCGAAGACTTAACTGACGCTGACCTTAGACGCTTTCAGAACCTACTAAACAATAGACCCCGTAAAAACCTAAACTATAAGACACCCAATGAAGTCATCAAAAACATCATTCTTGAGAAATTGCATTAGCGGGTGGAATGTACGAAATCGAAGAGGCGAGGTTTGATGTCGCTCATTTTAGTACCTTTGCACCTATGAATGTGGATCTACAGCAGGTGATGCAGCGCTTTGGTATCGTGGGACGCAATCCGAGCTTCCTACGAGCTATCGAGACGGCCGTACAGGTCGCCCCGACAGACCTCTCTGTGCTGGTGACTGGCGAGAGCGGTGTCGGCAAGGAGTTCTTCCCCAAGATCATACACGCTTACAGCCTCCGCAAGCATCAAGGCTATGTGGCGGTCAACTGTGGTGCGATCCCTGAGGGTACGATCGACTCCGAGCTCTTCGGGCACCGCAAGGGTTCCTTCACGGGTGCTATCTCCGACCGCAAGGGTTACTTTGAGGAGGCGGATGGGGGCACTATCTTCCTCGATGAAGTGGGGGAGCTACCGCTTGCCACGCAGGCTCGTCTGCTCCGTGTCTTGGAGTCGGGAGAGTTTATCCCCGTAGGTGCCAGCAAACCTCTCAAGACCGATGTGCGAGTGGTCGCTGCAACCAATGTCAATATACAGGAGGCGATCGCTCGTGGACGCTTTCGCGAAGACCTCTACTATCGTCTCAGCACGGTGCCTATCGTAGTGCCTCCGCTACGTAAGCGGCAGGAGGACATTGTTCTGCTCTTCAAGCTCTTTGCTTCGCTCAGTGCGGAGAAGAACCAAATCCCGATGCTCGAGATCACGCCCGAAGCGGAAGAGTTGTTACGACGCTACCCTTGGCCGGGCAACATACGCGAGCTGCGCAACTTGACAGACCGTATCAGCATCTTGGAGTATGACCGACATCTGACGGCTGAAGACCTTCGAGGCTATCTGCCTGAGAGACCGCAGGAGCTGAGCACTTCGCTAGTCCCCGTGGAGCGTCAGTCGGAGGAGCGTAGCTTTGCCAATGAGCGAGAGATACTTTACCAGGTGCTTTTCGACATGAAGCGAGACATCACCTCGCTCAAGCAGACCATCGCCACGATGCGTCAGGAGCCTCACTACGAGCCGATCCATACGACGCTCGTGCCTGCCGAGATGGAGCCCATGCACACTGAGGCCGAGGAGGTGACCGAGCCAGATCCAGAGCCTTACCTAGAGCCTTACAAGGAGTTGACAGAGAAATCTGTAGAGAAGTCTCTCTTACCCGACAGACCGATGACCATCGACGAGGCTGAGCGCATACTGATCAAGCGTGCCTTGGAGCGACACGGGGGCAATAAGACAGAAGCTGCTGAGGAGCTAAACATATCGCCACGAACGCTATACCGTAAACTGCGAAGCTATGGTGAGGAGTAAGCTACTATACATAATAGGTGTCGTGATGCTCCTACTGATGGGGACGAGCTGCTCGATCAAGTATAAGTTCAATGGAGCTACCATCGACTACACGCGTATCAAGACGGTGACGATCGAGGACTTTCCCAATCAGGCTCCGCTGGTCTATCCGCCTCTGTCGCAGATGTTTTCGGAGCGACTGAGAGATCAGTTCCGACGTAATACACGTCTTGAACCAGTTCAGACGAATGGGGACTTGGTTCTCGAGGGTGCCATCGTCGGGTATGAGCTTACCCCTATGGCGATGCAGGAGGATGCGCTCTCGGCGATGACACGCTTCACGATCACCGTGCGCGTATCGTACACCAATATGGTTGAGGAGAAAAAGAGTTTCTCAGGGCGCACCTTTACCTCCTCGCAAGAGTTTGACAGCAACAACCTCTTCTCAGACATTCAGGAGGGGCTGGCTAATGAGCTGATTGACGATCTGGTCAAGCAGATCTTTAACGCCACTGTAGAGGACTGGTAGTGAAGACGATGACGCTAGACGAGCTGAATAGGCTGACGGCTCACCCTGAGGAGCTCAGCCGCCACACGCTCTCGCCACTGGCCGAGCTGGTGGAGACCTATCCCTATGCGCAGAGCATCGTGATGCTCTACCTACTCAATCTGTCGATCCTCGGTGACCTGCGCTACGAAGCGGAGCTGCAGCGTTGGGCTCCCCACCTACCTAGTCGCGAGAAGCTCTACCTGCTAGCTCGGTTGCACATGCCGCTAGCAGACTTGACGCCCGTGCTGGCTCACGACCCATCAGACTCCTTTGCTCTCGTAGATCAATATCTGCGCAAGGTGGCCGAGCGCGAAGGCCCGCTCTCGAACGAGCTAGAGTACGACACGGCAGAAGCTCTCCCCACGGAGGAGCATACCCCAGACTACTTCTCACAAGCGGAGTACGAGTCGGCACCCTCAGATATGTCGCTCTCGGGGCTTCTCGCCACACCTTCACCAGAAAGCGCGTCAGCTGCCGACGCCGCTCCGCAGCCTATGGCACCGCCATCCGATGATGCGGAGCCGAGTGATACGCTTTTTACCGAAACACTAGCCTCCATCTACATCAAACAGGGGCATTATGAGCGAGCAAAACGAATTATTGAGGGGCTAAGCTTGAAATTTCCAGAAAAAATTAGTTACTTTGCAGTTCAATTGAACTTTCTCGAGAAGCTAATCGACAATGCTTCTCACTCATAAATACGCATTCATAGACTAGTAGACATGCAAATCTTTCTAAGTATCCTGATCCTCATCGCAGCTATCCTGCTAATCCTTATCGTCGTCGTTCAGAACTCTAAGGGCGGTGGTCTAGCAGCAGGCTTCGGCGAGAGCAATAAGTACATGGGGGTACGCAAGACGACGGACTTCCTCGAGAAGGCCACATGGACGCTCGCAGGAGCTTTGGTCGTGCTCAGCATTGCCAGCTCATTCTTTGTGAAGCCTCAAGTACAGGCTAAGCAGAGCGAGAGCTTTATCGAGCAGTCTCAGCAGAGTGCTCCTCTGCTACCTCAGCAACCTGAGGCTACGTTACCACTACCCGCTGCTCCCGCTACTCCCGCTGCTGAGGCTCCAGCCCCAGCACCTGAAGCACAGCCTGAGGCTCAGCAGCCTGCCGAGTAAAGCCTGAAGAGGGCTTAGCCAGCTAGGTAGCTCGTCAGATATTGATGAGGGGAGGACTCACGCTTGTGTGGGTTCTTCCCTTGGTTGTGCCTATAAATGCAGAAGAAACTGTACCTTTGTAGCATAGCTTGTTGCTAAGCGTGACAAGCTCCTCACTCGTAATAACTCAAAGAAGTAGGTAATGCTTACCATCAAACAAATATTGGATGACCCACAGGGAGTCATCGAGCGGCTCGCCGTCAAGCACTTTCCCGCAGAAGAGCCCATAGCAGCTATCATCGCTCAGGACAAGCTGAGACGCGATGCACAGCACAAGAAGGACGACAGCCTGGCTCAGCAAAAAGTCCTCTCACGCTCTATCGGTGAGAAGATGAAAGCGGGTGCCCGCGAGGAGACTGAGCAGCTCAAAGCTGAGGTGCAAGCACTCAAAGAGATCTCTAAGCAAGCTGAGGAGACCATGCGACAGGCCGAGGAGACCATGCGACAGCTCCTACTCTCCGTACCTAATCTGCCACACCCCGACGTGCCACATGGCACCTCTGCTGAGGACAACCTCTGCGTCGCTACGGGTGGTAAGATGCCGACACTAGCTGACGATGCTAAGCTACCACACTGGGAGCTGGCTAAGCAGTACGACCTTATAGACTTCGAGCTGGGAGTCAAGATCACGGGCGCAGGCTTCCCCGTATATAAGGGTAAGGGCGCAAGACTACAGCGCGCTTTGATCAACTTCTTCCTCGACAGAGCTACGGCAGCTGGCTTTCAAGAGGTCGAGCCTCCTATTATGGTCAACGAGGACTCCGGTGTCGGCACTGGTCAGCTCCCTGACAAGGAGGGGCAGATGTACCACGTGCAACTGGACAACCTCTACCTCATACCGACGGCTGAGGTGCCTGTGACCAACATCTTCCGTGATGTCATCCTAGAGGCGGACCAGTTACCTATCTGTTGCACTGCCTATACGCCTTGCTTCCGTCGTGAGGCGGGCTCGTATGGCAAGGACGTACGCGGGCTCAACCGCCTGCATCAGTTTGACAAGGTAGAGATCGTCTCCATCGACCGTCCCGACCACTCGTGGCAGCAGCTCGACAAGATGATCGCACACGTCAAGAGCCTCGTTGAGGAGCTTGAGCTCCCTTATCGTATCCTCCGCCTCTGTGGTGGTGACCTAAGCTTTACGAGTGCTATGACTTACGACTTTGAGGTCTTTTCAGCTGCTCAGGAGCGTTGGCTCGAGGTGAGCTCCGTCTCTAACTTCGAGAGCTATCAGGCCAACCGTCTGATGTGTCGCTACCGTGACCCTGAGGAGGGGATTACCCTTTGTCATACGCTCAACGGCAGCGCCCTCGCTCTGCCACGCATTGTCGCTGCCCTACTAGAGAACAATCAGACACCCGAGGGCATTATCATCCCCAAGGCACTGAGACCCTACACTGGCTTTGACAAGATAGACTAAGCAATCGCCCCCAACCCACACCGCTATGGCTAAGAAAGGCAAGCAATCCGCCCGAGCGATCAACATACGCAACAAGCGCGCTACCTATGACTATGAGCTCCTCGACCAGTACACCGCAGGCATCGTGCTGGTTGGTAGTGAGATCAAGTCTATACGTGCGGGCAAAGCGGCTCTCGTGGATAGCTACTGCTACTTCTCGCGTGGTGAGCTGTGGATCAAGAATATGTATATAGCGGAGTACAGCTACGCTTCCTACAACAATCATGTGGAGCGACGGGAGCGCAAACTGCTACTCAACCGCAAGGAGCTGCGCAAGCTCGAGGAGGAGATGAAGAACCCTGGGCATACGATCATCCCCGTGCGTCTCTTCATTAACGAGCGGGGGCTCGCCAAGCTGGTCGTTGCACTAGCCCGAGGTAAGAAGCAGTATGACAAGCGCGCTGCCATACGCGACCGCGAGGACAAGCGACGCCTAGAGCGTGCGATGCGCT
The DNA here is from genome assembly GCF_958301595.1 of Porphyromonas vaginalis. Taxonomy (NCBI): domain Bacteria; kingdom Pseudomonadati; phylum Bacteroidota; class Bacteroidia; order Bacteroidales; family Porphyromonadaceae; genus Porphyromonas; species Porphyromonas vaginalis. Next base: position 1,065,471 of record NZ_CATQJU010000001.1, read on the forward strand.
TCTGACGAGCAAGTCCCCGAACAGCGAGACGTGTAACCCGCTGTAGGGACGCGCGGCTCGGACGCAGACTGTCGGTGCGTCCGTTGTATCAAAATGAAACCATATCCGTTGTCGAACAGCAATACGAATAACAATTTGTAGGGGCGGACCTATGTGTCCGTCCGTCTTCGTTGGAACGCAATATGCCTTGTGGGCGGACACGCAGGTCCGCCCCTACACGAACTACATCAACACGACCAGTCCAACCATCAGACGCTGTAACCTTTGACACAACGGACGCACGACCGTGCGTCCCTACAAATTGTGACTTGTGAGACTCGCGAAGTCTAGTCCAAGAGATTGGGCGAAGTCTAATTATTAGACGATGCAAAGGTAATAGAACAGACCATCGAGCCTGCACTCAGCTGCACTCAGCCTCACTCTGTAGCTTGCAAACGCCTCAACAGGTCCTAACGTGGAGCGGACACAGCATACGACTCCCGATCTACAAGCGAGGCAATGTCGTGTGATCATCTTTTGCTGTTAGTACGGACAAACAACCCAACGAGGGGACTCAGCCGCTTCTAGTAAGCGATTGAGTCCCCTCGTTGTATTGTTGCTAGCTATACTAGAGAGCTGTCGTCATCTAGTGGGCGAATGGGTTACCACGCCATGCCAAAGACGAGCTGAGGCATACCCATAGTGACAACGGTCGTGGTGTGATGATCTTTTGGTCCCACTTGTATCATACGAGAGCTGTAGACATAGCCTAAACCTACATAATAGTGTCCGATGCTCTTACGCACGTCTACCGAGATATTTGACCCGAAGCCGTGCTGCAGGCTGTTGAACGCATCGTAGTCGCCAAGTAGCGTAGTGCTATCTTTCGTTTTGTCCCTAAAGAGCAGGGTATAGCCGATGGAGAGAGAGCCCTGAACACTCCAGCCTGAGCGACTGTCGCGCAGACTACTAAGGGCAATAGAGGGGCCTATGAATAGTTGGTTGAGCAGGCGTTCCTTATGAGGGATCAGGGGCTGTGTACTCTTGAGCTCCATCTGAGTATATGAGAGTTCTCCGCCCACCTTCCAGTGGTTGTTCAGCCAACCGCTCACCTCCATAGAGGCATTAGCGACTATAGGCGATAGGAGATTATTGGTCGGGGTGACAATGCCCGCACCACCTCGTGCGGTGTAGTCTAGGATAGGTTTGTTTTGGGCATGAATTAGCGAGATGCTACAGAGGAGGGCTAGAATGAGTAGTCCAGACTTGGTCCATTTACTTGTTTCCATTCTAATACAGATTGAGGTTTATGATATGAGAGTGGCTTACGTTTGGTCTTAAGTCTACACCCCTTTGATAACGCAGTTGGGTCTACGCCATTCTTTCGAGCACTGCTAGTCATAGGTGATCGGATCTTGAAGAGCAACATACAGCCTCAGTGCCCTCAATCAAGATGAAACGAAAGTATGCTTCCTTTCGCTCCCTGCTCTAAAAGCAAAGTTACAAAACGCTTCTAAAAAAAACAAGTGGCAACTTTACTTCGCTATACTCCGCTACTCTTGCGCTCCGTATGAGCGTAGCGACTTTGATCTGGACGCACCACAAATGTTCCGACTGAAACGCCACAAATGTTCCGACTGAAATGCCACAAATGTTCCGACTGAAACACCACAAATGTTCCGGTCGTATTGTCTATTTGATTGATGTTTAGTAACTTTGCCGTATAAAGTTATTTGGATATGGCAGCGTATTACAAAAGAACATCTGATCGTATGCTTTGTGAGCTTCTTGAAGCTTTTGGAGCGGTTCTAATCGAAGGCCCTAAGTGGTGTGGTAAAACAACAACCGCCTCTCAAGTTGCCAAAAGCATCATTAAGATGCAAGACACCGATATGAGAGCCGAGTATCTCGCCACAGCTCGTTCTAAGCCCTCTCTCTTACTTAGAGGAGAGCCTCCAGTCTTGATAGATGAGTGGCAAGATGCACCTATCCTATGGGATGCTATACGTACTCAAGTTGATGAGAGGGGACTCCCAGGTCAGTTTATCTTGACAGGTTCTAATACTGTAGATAAGTCCGAGATACTGCACTCTGGTACTGGCAGAATAGCCAAGCTGCGGATGCTACCTATGAGTCTGTGGGAGTCAAGAGAGTCCACTGGAGAGGTCTCTTTGCAAAGGCTCTTTGATGAGGCTGACTATGATATCGATGGCAAGAGGTCGAGTCTAACCATAGAGGGACTGATATTCGCAGCATCTCGTGGCGGGTGGCCTGCATCTTTATTTGCTCGATCTGAAAAAGCACAGCTGATGATTGCCAAAAACTATGTTCGCTCTTTGTGTGACGAGGATATTTCTCGCATAGATGGGAAGCAACGGGATAGCAAGGTCGCTGAGTCCTTATTGAGATCCTATGCGCGAAATATCTCTACACTAGCACAAAAGAAGACTTTGCTATCAGATGTCGCATCCTCGGGAGAAACTGTCTGGTCAATGGATACGTTTACTGATTATGAAAGAGCTTTCGAGCGCTTGTTTATCATTCAGAATATTGATGCGTGGAGCCCTGCGATACGCAGCAAAACCGCCATCAGGAGTAGCCCCAAGAGAAGTTTTTGTGATCCATCCATTGCGGTAGCATCACTGGGCGTATCCCCAGAGGCGATGTCTGTCCAGCTGAAAACCTTTGGCTTCATCTTCGAGCAGATGTGTATCCGTGACTTGCGGGCATATACGATGGATCTAAATAGTCATGTCTCATACTATCGGGATCGCTATGGACTCGAAGCGGACATAGTACTTCATCTTGAAGATGGTAGATATGCCCTGATAGAGTGCAAACTTGGAAGCAGAGAGATAGACGAGGGTGCTGAGCACCTTCTCGAATTAAATAGACTCATCAAGGAAAACAACAAACAAGAAGTACAAGTACCCCTGAGGGAGCCAGATCTCTTGATTATCTTGACAGGTGGGCAAATGGCCTATACCAGACCTGATGGTGTTAAGGTCATCCCTCTTGCCTGTCTGAAGGATTGATCGACTCTTGTCCCTTATCTCTCAGTTAGAGCTTTATGAACTCCCGCTAGTCTTGCGCTCCGTGTGAGCGTAGTGACTTTGACCTGGACGCACCACAAATGTTCCGATCGAAATGCCACAAATGTTCCGATCGGATTGGATATCTGTCTGACATTTAGTTGTTTTGACTGTTATCCCATTTTGGGGTAAATAAGAAACGGATTAACCGCCTTCTCTAGGAAGACGACTAATCCGTTTCTTCTGTTTTGTAGGGGTGCACGGGTTTACTGACAATACGAGTAACCCTTTGTAGGGACGCACGGTCGTGCGTCCGTTGCATCAAAAGTTACAGCATCGTGGTTTTAACGGGGACAGATGCCCTCTCACTAGACACTATCCGAGCGTTCCTACAAAGAGTTACACGTCAGGTCGCTACACGCACGAGCCGAGCGTCCCTACAAAGGGCTACACCTCTCTTGTGAAGTGGTGTCTATGTCCTAAAGCAGGTAGTTAGAACTGGAGCATCCGCTCGATGGAGCGCCACGCTCTCTGGCGTAGCTCTTCGTCGACATGCACCTCGTACTGCTCGTAGAGGAGTGCGTCGCGGAGTCCCTCGAGGGTGATCATCTTCATATATTCGCAGACCTGGTCGGGGAGGATGGGGATCAACTCCTTGTCTGGATAGCGTCTCGTCATCTCAGCCAGCACCTCAGGCTCCGTGGCGATGATGTACTGCTTCAGGTCAGAGACCCCAGGACGATTGATGATCGTGGTGGTCGAGCCGATGATGCAGCGAGGATTGTCGACGATCGACTGGTCGCTAGCAGCTACCGACTCAGGGTGTATCAGGATCTCTGCCTCGGGATACTGATCGAGCATCGTGTGAACCAGCTCGGAGGTGATGTCAGCATGCACGTAGCAAGCTCCCTGCCATAGATCCATCTCCCGTCCCGTTACATTCATGATGTACTGTCCGAGGTTCTTGTCAGGACCAAAGAGGATCGGTTGACCCGTGGGGAGGGCGCGTACGATCTTCAGGGCATTAGCACTGGTCACGCAGTAGTCGGTGACCGCTTTGACAGCTGCTGTCGTATTGACATAGCTGACCACAATGCCGTCGGGGTGCTTGACGCGCCAAGTGTTGATACCCTCAGCCGTGGCGCCCTCAGCGAGGGTACAGCCAGCATGTGGTACGGGGCAGAGCACCTTCTTATTGGGCGAAATGATCTTTGCGGTCTCACCCATGAAGCTAACTCCGCAGAAGACGATCATGTCCGCCTCCGTCTCGCCAGCGATCTGTGAGAGTGCCAGTGAGTCGCCTAGATGGTCTGCGATACGCTGTATCTCGGGGCGAGCATAGTAGTGCGCTAGGATGACAGCGTTCTTCTGCTCCTTGAGCGTACGAATCTCTGCATAGAGAGCCTCTATCTGTTGTTGTGTCATGTGTAAGTAGTCAGTTAGTGTGTAGTTGGTAGTGTGTCAAGCCTTTTTATTGGATCGGCTTGATCTTCATACTAATGTCGAAAGCACGTACCGAGTGGGTCAGTGCTCCAATGCTAATGTAGTCCACGCCGACAGCAGCCACGGCAGCTAGACGCTCAGCCGTCATATTGCCTGAAGCCTCTACCTTAGCTTGTCCATCGATGAGCTCGACGGCACGGCGCATCGTCTCTATGTCCATATTGTCCAGCATGATGATGTCAGCACCAGCGTCTATAGCCTCCTGCACCTCCTCCAGTGTGGTGGTCTCGACCTCAATCTGTATAGAGATCGGCAGATGAGGACGCACCTCCTCCACGGCAGGCAAGATGCCACCCGCCATGGCAATGTGATTGTCCTTGAGCATCACCATGTCAGAGAGCGAAGCTCGGTGGTTAGTTCCCCCGCCGTCGCGTACCGCCATCTTGTCCGTGAGGCGATGTCCCGGAGCTGTCTTGCGGGTGTCTAGGATTTGTGTCTTGGTACCAGCGACGCACTGCACACATTGGTGGGTGTAGGTAGCGATGCCGCTCATGCGCTGCATGAAGTTGAGCATGATACGCTCAGCCCGTAGCAGGTCCGCATAAGGAGCCTCGATGGTGGCTAAGATATCGCCCTTGCACACCTCGTCGCCATCCTCATACTCTGATGTAAAGGTGATCTCCTCCTCAGGAGTGCATCGACAGAGGACCATATAAGCTACCTCAAGTCCAGAGACGATGCCGTCGTCCTTGGCTATCAGTGTGGCGATAGCTCGGTCGCTCTCGCTCAGTATGTAGCGTGTCGATAGGTCTCCCGTAGGAGCATCCTCGCGGTAAGCAAGCTCGATGAGCGTGGCAAACTCCTCGCTGTTGTATATATCAGTCATACCTCTTGTGTGCTAATTGATGGGTTGATGTGTTATTTGTCCATTGAGCAGTCTCGTTCGATAAGCTTCGCTCTCAGGTAGTGTCTCCGTGTAGTCGCTGCGGTAGTGACCTCCACGGCTCTCCTCACGCAGTAGTGCAGCATGCGCCATCATGTGCGCCACCTCTACCCGTCTGCGAGTCATGTAGGCGTGGATGCTGTGCTGTGCATCCTCTGCGAGTCCGTCTGAGAGATGCTGTAGCTCATGGAGCGCTGAGACGAGCCCCTCCTTAGAGCGGATGATCCCCACCCGGCTCATGAGTATGTCGCCCAGCTGTCGATTGATCTTCGTCTGCTGCTCTAGCGCATAGATCTGCTCTTTGTCTAGGCTCCACGACAGGTCGGGGAGGTTCGTCGGGGTCGCTAGCGACGCAGTCTCAGTAGGCGTAGTCGGGTGGGCGATTGCATAGTTAGCAATCCGCTTGCCGAAGACGATACACTCGATGAGCGAGTTAGAGGCCAAGCGGTTGGCACCCATCACCCCTGTCGAGGAAACCTCTCCGACAGCATACAGCCCAGGCAGGCGAGTACATCCGTTGAGATCTACGCCGATGCCCCCTACCGTGTAGTGCGCTGCGGGAGCTACGGGTATCTCGTCTGTAATGTCTAGTCCCAGCTGGCGGCAGTGCTCCGAGATGGTCGGGAAGCGCTGTAACAGTCGCTTCGGGTCAATGTGTCTCAGTCTCAGTCGTACATGGTCGGTACCCTCCTCTTGCATCTTGAGGAAGATGCTTCGCGCCACCACATCTCTCGGTGCCAGCTCTGCGAGGGGGTGTAATGCGGGCATAAAGCGCTCACCGTGCTTGTCTACAAGGTAAGCACCCTCGCCACGTACCGCCTCACTAATGAGAAAAGAGGCGTACCCAGGCAGATAAAGAGCTGTGGGGTGAAACTGTATAAACTCCAAGTCCATCAGCTCGGCACCCACTTCACTGGCTAGCCACAAGCCATCGCCCAGAGCCGTGGGTGGATTGGTCGTGGGGTAGTAAAGCGCGGCAGCACCGCCAGTGGCTAGTACGACAGCCGATGCGAGGATCGTATCGTAGTGATGAGCGCGCTCGTCATAGGTTACCAGTCCCTGACAATGTGTCCCGTCAGCAGAGCGTAGCACCTGCACGGCACTGTGATGGTCGAAGATCGTGATGTGCTGTGCCTTCCTGATCTGCTCGATCATAAAGGTGGTCACTAGTCGTCCCGTAGCGTCTCCACCCGCGTGGAGGATGCGACGATGGTGATGTCCCCCCTCGAGACCGAGGGCTAGATGTCCATCTTCGCTGTCGAAAGCCATACCCATCTGGATCAACTCATTGATCCGGTCGGGTGCTTCGTCTGTCAGCACCTTGACCGCCTCTGGGATGCAGAGCCCACGCCCCGCCACGATCGTGTCTTCGTAGTGATCTGTCGGTGAGTCCTTCTGGTCGGTGACAGCAGCCATCCCACCCTGTGCGTAGTAGGAGTTGCTCTCCTCGATGGTGCGTCGAGCAATGAGCGCTACCGACCCATGCTGCGCTAGAAAGTAAGCGCAGTAAAGCCCCGCGAGGCCACCACCTATGATGATGTAATCATATCGCTGAGGAGATTGCTGCTGTTTCATATACTATTGCCCGTTAACTAAGTCGCACCATGCAGAAGCCGTAATCATAGCTCGCAGAGTACTATTGCGGAGGCAAATGTAGTGAAATAATCCTTACGAACGAGTGACAACAGCCCAGGAAGCTCATATTTCGCACCTCAACACCACCGTTTTGCAATGCTTAGTTGTCAATTGGCGTTTTTAGACTTCGTTTCTGATAGGCGCGCAGAGCGTTTTGATGGGGCGCGCGATACGAGACGAGCGTCCCGATATGTCGCTACTCGTTCCGTTGTCGTACAATAAGGCGAGTGCAGGTGGCGAGCTCTCGATACGAGAAAAAACTGACCTTTACGTCTCTATTTTTATGGTTCAATCGCAGGCTGAAAAGATAAAGTGGGGGCGCATCGTTTCACACAATGCGCCCCCACTGAAGTGTTGAGGAATGTGGATTTATCCTTGGATGATAATTTTCTTATTCATTCCATTGATGGTCACCATATACACGCCTGCCGGCAAGTAGTAGGTGTGAGTATCCTGAAGGATTCCCGAGTGTATGGTTTTGCCATCTATAGAGTAGATGACCACTTCGCCCGGATTCAAGGTGCTTATTGTGAGCTTGTTGCCATCGACGATGAATTTGACCCCCGAATCTGAATCAGCCTTCAAGTCTTCTAAGCCACCCGTGTGATGGCCTACGTAGATGGGAAAGGAAGCCTTTGACTCGCCTCTGTTGTAGAGCACAGAGACTTGATAGCCATATTTCCCATCGGGCAGGTCGTGGTCGATGTATGTTGTCTCGGTCAACAAGTCACTGTTCAGTTTCAGCCCATTTCGGAAGATGTTGTAACCACTCACCTTTAAGGCGTAGAGGCCAGAAGTGTAGCTGATGTCATCGACTAAAATGCCAGTCTTTAACGATGCTGTATACCTGATGGCAAAGTATCTTGCATCGTCGGGTAGTGTGACAGAGACTTTTTCCCAGTCGGCGGGTGCCTCTTTTTCGACGATTTTCTTAAACTGGTCAGGCTCTTGAGTCGTCGAGGAGTACATGATTTCATAGGTCTCGCCTGTAAGATTGGGGTTGATTCTTTGGATGTAGAAGCTCACATCGGTCCCTCCCTTCACTTCGGGCGAAATAAGGTAATCATTGTTGTATGGAGTTGCGCCGTCAATGCTCACGTTGGCATACCATGAGACGAAGCACTGATTGCCGCTGCGTGGCTGCAGGTGAGGATAAGCCTCTGGGGTCACGCCCTCCAGCAGGCTCGGATTCCACACTTGGAAAGCCTGGTTTTTGCCCGTGTTAGGAAACTCGGGAAGGCCGGTCAGTTTTCCAGCGCCTAAGCCATCGCCGTCATAGGTGATCCAATTGCCGATGTAGTCGAGGATAAAGGCGTCATAGCCCTCTACGCCCTCCACTGTCGCTTGGTCGGCAGTAGGAAGGACGGGAGCTTCCCAATCTATAACAATGTCATTTTGATTGCTTTCGGCAGTCACATGCTCAACCCCAGGATACCATGAATCCTTGACTTTGGTATAGGCGTGCCCCGAGCGATTGTTGCCCGGCTCCTGGTCGGCAGAGAATGCGATTTCGGCATAGTAGTCGCATTCTTCCCCGGCTTTGGTGGAATAGATTAAGGACGGGATTTCAATTTCCTTGATCTCACCAGGCGTGATGGGTTCTCCAGCCAGCGAGTTGACGAGGGTGCCATCCTGATAGAGATTGATCTTGTAGTCATCAACTTCCTTCAGTCCTCTATTGAAATATTTCACTGAGTAGTAGCAAGTGTCGTTCACATGAGTCTCAGTTGGACCATTCAATTCCGAGATTGCCAAGTCTTCTTCATATTGCTCGTCGATATGTATGTTGTCAACGTAGTAGTACATCCAATCGTTGTCGGTTGACCCTCTCAAGCCTATCTTGATGTGGCTGTATTCTTTATACGGAGCCAATGGAATGCGGTGCTCCACCCAGCCATAGACTGGATAGGCTGCCGTAATCGTATCACTAACCACCTCGAACTCGCCATTCTCAGGGGCAACTTCAATCACGACCTTTGTTGCGTGATTGTCGCTCTCTACTGTTGAATCCAGCCAGTGGAACATGAAGAAGCTGAACATTGGCTTTTGGGCTTTTTTCAGGCAGATTGCTGGCGAAATGAGCCGGCTGTCGACTTCATTGTCTCCAGCGATGTTGTAGAATTTCGTCATTCCATTATCTTGGTCTTGAGAGTAGACTCCGCCCTCTACATCATCTCTGATGCACTCCCAGGAGAAATAGCCGTTTATCGCTTTAATCGTCCATGGTCTGATGTTGAATTGCCCATCTGGGAATGATTCGCTTACGGGGAAGTCATGAGGTTTCCCGACCACAATGAAAATGGGTTCTACTTCACTGCTGCCCGATTTCGTATCGGCTGTGACTGCATAGTAGAATGCGTCTTGAGCGCCTGCGAGCTCTTTCTCGATTTGGCTATCGGTGTAGTTGAGTTTCTTCAGGCTGGTTGCGACCTGCACGAAGTTTTTCGCGTCAAGGCTGCGCCACACAGAATAGGTGACTTCATCACGATTGAAGTAGCCACCGTGTACGCCTTTTTCGGGCTGTGCCCAAGTCAATTTCACGTGTAAATTGTTATCGATGGTCATGGCCTTCAAGTCACGCACGGGTTCTGAGATGTCGTGCCCTACCCAAACCTTACGCGACACAGGCAAGCCCTCTTTACCGTTTATACGCGCCATGACCTGATAGGTGTATTCTCCATCTTGAGCAGGCTTGTCCACATCGTCAACCTGCTGTCCTGGCGATACGGGAATCGTTTTCACCAATTCATTGTCGCGATAAATCAGCATGTCGAATAGCTCAGGCATGTCATGCCCGTTCAATCGTAGCCTGGGGGCTTTGAAAGAGATTTTTGCCGACACCTCGCCGTTTTCGGCAGGTATAACGCTCAAGTTTGCCACCGAATCGGGAAGAGCGGTTTCAATCCCTTTCTCTACCTTCACGTCGAATAGGTTGAAATAGAAGCTCTCTGGATCGTTATAGTTATAGAATCCCACGTAATAGATGCTGTCCTTTGGCACTTTGACGCTGGCATGATACTCCGTTTTCCATGGGTCGTGAATGCCGTTGAGGTCAAGAATAGTTTGATGGTCAGCGGGATTGGGTGATGTTCCGATGGTAACTTTCAAGTTGGAGGGAGCGCCCATGTTGACATTGAAAGTGAGGTTGTACAGGTTTTTCGCATCCAGGTGGATGGCCGGAGTAATCAGCCAGTCGTTGCCTTGATGCTGCTTGTCAGAGCAATATTGCATCAGCTTTTCGTCTTCTTTCCAGAACCACATGCAGGTGTTGTCATGCCCGTCTTGATCAACATCAATAAAGGTATATAACTGGTTGCACAATTCCCCGTTGCTGAAATTGTCGTAGAAGGGCAGCTCATAGGCTCCCACAGACAGCACCTCGTTGGAGTAGGAGGTACCCCCATCGCCTTTGTCAGAGACCGAGGTCACGCTATATCGGTACTTTGCAGTGGCAGAGGGTATGTCTTCGGTGAAAGAGCTTGCCCCAACTTCTGTTTGCGCCACGGACACTCCGGTGTCGCTGCCGTCATATCTCATGATGTTATACCTCAATGAGGCTGGGTTGATGTAGCCATCGCGAAGACCCTTTTGTGGCGCTTTCCATGTCAAGCTGGCTTTTTGGTCATTGATTGCCAACTGCACATCCAAGGGGGCTGCGGCAATATCTGTACCGATATAGGTAGTGAGCGTCGATTTGCTGCTGCTTCCATGCTCGTTAGAGGCTTGAGCGTAGATTGTGTACAGGCTTTCTTGGTCAAACGACACGTTATCTTTTTCTACTTTTGCCCCAGGATGAACAGTTTCTTGCAGCAACACTTCATCTCCACAGAAGATGGTGACCTGCACATCATGAGTCAAGGCACTGCCGCCGGCTGCCGTTTGCGGGGCCACGCACGATAATTTTCCAACGGTCGCCCCCGCCGATGCGGGTTCAAACTTCAATTCGGTGACCCTTGCCGGAGCTTGAGCATGAATGGAGTCTTTAAGGATGTAAAGACCTATCATTTCCTCAAGATTAGGCATGTCGTCAATTTTGTATGCCGTGGCCGTTTGGGTATTGACTTGATAGAGGCCCGACTTCTCCTCTTCCATATATGCCCAGTAGAGCAGATTGGTGTTGGGGTCGAAAGTCAGTCCCTGGGCGTACTTTGGCGTCAGTCCTGTCTCGCCTATATATTCCGATTTTCCATTTGACTTGTCAATCGTGTAGAGCTGTCCCGTATCGGCGATGCCATAGAGCGTCCCGGTGCTTGACGCGGCCAGGGCAATGTAGGGGCGTTCCACGTCACACACTTTGGTAAACGTTCCGTCAGCCGTGTTCAGTGTGCTCAGAGCCATTCCGCCCTCATTGGTGAAGGTGATCCCGTAAATCTTTCCTGATTCTGGGTCGTAGGATAGCGAGGAGGAGTAAGGCACATTGTTCCACTCGGTGGGTGGCGTGAAAATGTTCTCGACTTCCCAAGTGTCAGTTTTCACGACGGTGCAGGCAATGTACGCCACCATGCCAAATGCCTGTTCGACATTGAATAAGTAGTACTTATCACGGGCATAAACGGCAGCATTCGCTTTGAAAAGCTTGTCTACCTTGATGGGGGCGAACTCAAAACCGCTTTTTATCGGCAAGCTGTACATGCCGTAGTCGAGTTTGTCTTGAGTCCATTTTTGAGAAAACACCATGCAGCCGTAGAGTGCAGTGTTGTCTCCAATTGACTTGACTTGCGTGGGAGACATCGAATGCTCTTTGCGTCTTGACAGCCACGGTGTGGCTTGGTCAGAAGCAGAAGAGGACAGTTGGCGCTGAAGTCCGGTAAACCTCGCCTCGTTGATTGACTGGCGAGTTGGGCTTGGAGGATTGATCACGCTCGATCGCTGTGCATACAGATGCTGCGAAATCAAAAGCAGCATCAGAAGTCTTAACCAAAGTTTCATAGACTGTTTCATAGACTAAAGAGTTAATAGATACAGAAAGAAATTTTGACGAGATAGGCACACGTCGTATTGCTTGGCTCAGTCAAAATGGTTACACTGGACGAAGTTATGGAAATATTCCGTTCTTAGCAAGTTTTCAATGAATTGATACTGAAAAAACTATGATTTGATCTTGAATGTCTGTGATTCTTACTAGACTTTATGCCAAGAAGCTTCGCTTTTTCGCTTCCATTTGAACATAGGAAGCAGGTCGTCATCCGTCAGGTTGTTCCCCGTCCCGCTGTCCTACCACAACTAGTCGATAGCTTCATTACTGGGAGCTCCATAAGCTACTCTCGGACACCAACCAAACCAAGTAGAGACTATTGATAATCTATGCTAAAGTCTCACATGTAGCTCGTGTGGAAGCTCACCAGAATGAAGTCTATACGGGGCGAGTGCGTTGTCGCATTATGCCGCCTTCTGAGCTGATCGCTTATGATGCCATGCTAGGTATGCACCGATCAGAACGAAGGTGACGAGGATCGCGATCATCTCGCCGATATGCTCTAGCGGAGCGATCCAGATCTCGTTAAAGAGGTTGTTGCGCCCCAGTATCTCGACAGGGGTCCAGAGGACGATGACGGCTGGGATCGCCATGCGTATGTTGGCACCCCACTGCTTGCGAGCGAGCTGCTTGCGAAAGATGAAGAAGAAGCCTATGAAGCAGCCCACCCCCACGGCGATCGTCACGGGATGACTCTGACCGAGGAAGCGAGGATCGTAGCAAAACATCAGTAGCAAGTAGCAGCTCCACAGTAGCATCATCGTCTCCATAAAGGTCACCATAGCTGGGTGGCGTGTCATGCCCGAGCGCACCACAAGGTCGCGCTTCTTACCGAGGAGTACCCGCTGACACCAAAGTATGAAGTTGCACCCCGTACGTACATTAAATATATAGAGTAGCATGATCGACACCCAGAAGCCAAACGTCGCCGGCATCAGTAGGTACTCTGGTCTAGTCACAACGATATCCTTGATGTCGTGCATGTGCTGTACGGGTACACCATCGATAGAGAGGATGGGATTCGCAGCTATCCCCTGCACGTAGGTCGTCGTAGTGGTCACGACTCCATTGACAATCTCTGGGTGGGCACCAAAGCGCTGAGCGTAGTACATAAAGAGGAACTCGACCCACCCAGTCCATAGGAATAGTCCCCCGATGAGCCCACAGATCGTCTGAGGAGTATCTTTCTTAGCAAAGACCCCACACACAGCGATCACCAGTCCCAGTAGTCCCAGTCCGAAAGCACTATATGGCAGCACCGCTGGGGCTATGAGCAGCTCCATGAGGATCATAAAGGCGTGTCCTAGAGGCATCAAGCATAGGACAAGGAGGAAGGAGAGCAGCGACTGCCTCCATGCGAGCTTAGGCTGCAAACTAGCTGATTGTGTAAATTTATCCATAAGGTTGTACCATGGTTTGTTGTGAATAACGACGCAAATATACGAAATAGATCCTATATAGAAACAATAGTGTACTAAAATCGCGGAGATGACGCATTATATATACAATGAACTCATCGACCTCTCTACTCCTCGTTTGTCGCTAATGTGTAGCTGTTGGCTATTGGCTGTTGGCGGTTAGCTGTTAGCTAGTAGTGCTAGTGCTCTTGGCTGGGCAAATTCGACACTGGCTCGTTACAATAATTTAGAGCCGAGTACATATCGAAACTGTACTGTGTCGGGGAAAAGTGATTTCCACGTGGATATTTCGAAATCTCCACGTGGAGAATAAAAAATTCTTCGGAGGAATGAAATGAAACTTCGGAAGAATCAAATGAAACTTCGGAAGAAATGAATCATGCCCACGTGGAAAATAAAAAACATCCACGTGGAGATTTGAGATTCCCCACGTGGATATTCGATAAAGGAGGGGATCGGACGAATTTCCCCGTAAAGATATGTAAAGATGCTAGAGGTTAGAAATTAGAAGTTAGAGATTAGAGGTTAGAGATCCGATCACTCTGATAGCTCCGATGGTTCCGATAGTTAACAGCTAACAGCCAACAGCCAATCCATGGCGGACACATTATTATATAGAGTGATCTCATCTATGCCTCGCTGGTCGCTCATGTGTAGCTCCCTGACAGAGGCCTCGTTAAGAGACTCATCCTGTGGCTGTCTGCCCATACGCTCTCTCTTTGCAACAAATAGAGCGTTAAATCGTCTTTACAATAGAATCGCATTAATAAACAAGTAGACCACAAACTATGAGTAGCAAGAATTACCTCCGTTTGTGGGGAGTGATAGCACTCCTCCTCATCACCGCAGGCGCGCTGCGTGCGCAGACCATCACGATTCAGGGGCGCGTACTCGCTAGTAGCGACTCGACCGCGCTCGTCGGGGCTAGCGTCGGGCTATTTGACGACAAGGGGCAGCTAACCGCAGGCGTCTCGACAGAGAGCCAGGGGCAGTTTGTCCTGAAGGCAGATCCGCAAGTCGCTAGAGAGCTGCGGATCAGTAGCGTAGGTTACACACCGATCACCATCGAGATAGCGGGCGATGCACAAGGGGTGATCGCTCTCGGCACGCTCTACATGTCGGAGGATAGTCAGCTACTAGACCAGGTGGTCGTGCAGGGCGAGCGAAGCCGTGTAGACAAGATGCTACTCTTCCCCAAGCAGGCAGAGCTGGCGCGCAGTCAGGACTTTCTCAGCTTGCTACAGACCATGCATCTACGTGGTCTGACCATTGACCTGATGAACAAGCAGGCGACTATCCGTGGCGGGGCGGTGCAGTGGCAGATCGATGGCGTACCCCGCACGATAGAGGATGTGCAGAGCATCGACCCTGAGCGCATCCTGCGCATCGAGTACTCTGACATGGTCTCAGCGCGCTACACCGATCGTGGCATCGGGGGAATCGTCAATGTGATCCTCAAGGAGCGTCTGCATGGAGGCTCCGTCTGGGCGCAGGTAGAGTCAGCACTGACGACGGGCTTTGTCAATGGAGCTTTGGGGGCTCGCTACGATCGAGGGCGTCATTCCTTTACACTAGACTATAACAATGGCTTCCGAAACTACCGCAAGCGCTTTGCCTACCTAGAGACGAAGTACATAGCTCCGCATCAGGAGCTGATTCGCACGGAGACGCCCGAGGCTAGTCCCTTTGGTTATTTGGTTCAGGACCTTAACCTCTCCTATTTATATAAGCCCAGCGAGCGACAGCAGTTCAGTGCTACGCTACGCAATGAGTTCTTAAATTACCACAGCAACTCCACCTCGCAAATAGCGCAGAGCGACAGCGACCCCTTTCATAGGGAGTCTAGCGTCAAGGAGCGTAGCTACACGCCAGCACTCGATCTGTACTATGCCAATATGCTGAGCAATGGGGGCAAGCTGGAGGTCAATCTCGTAGGCTCTTACAGCGGTGGTCATCGAGACTTCTTGCTACAAGATCAGATGCCCACGCAGCTACGTGAGGTGCAGAACTCTGTCGACGTGAGCCGCACGGCCCTCATCGGGGAGGTGGTCTACAACCATCCTTTCAGCAGTCACTTCATACTCGCCACAGGCCTGCAGCATACGACCGCCTATTCGCTCAATAAGTATGTTGAGGTGACGGACAATCTACTGGAAAACAACAGCTACCTCTTTGCCAATGCGCAGGGACAACTCGGTAAGGTGCAGTACAGTATCGGTACGGGTGCCAAGCTCTTTGTCGTGCAGGATGCGACCGACCGAAAGAGCTTCGTGCGAAATCAGAGTACGCTCTCGCTTTTCTACAGCCCGATCAACCATCTGACGCTCGTCCTCAAGTCTACCTACCTGCCTACGCTCCCCTCGCTGAGTATGCTCTCACGGGTGCGACAGCGTGTGGACGACCTGATGGTGACGAGTGGCAATCCAGATCTTAAGGCGGCTCAGTCGCTCTACAACCGCCTCGGGGTGTACTACCAGACGAACCTCTTCACGAGCAATGTAGACTTCTCAATAAACAACACGTGGTCGCCTATCCTCTGGGATGCGACCTACGATGCGGCGGGCGGTTATTTCCTCAACCGTGCTATGAATGGACGCTACAATCGTCAGTATAGTATCTCTTGGCAGGGCGGGCTAAACAACTTGTGGAACTTCCTGACGCTGCAAAGCACCGTGCGCTACGATCTGTTTCGCACGCATACGGGTGTCGCCGCCTACAAGCTCAACAGTCTCTACTGGGATGCCAGCGTGATGATGAACTACAAGGGGTGGACGCTCGGCTATGCCTATCTCCATCCGCAGTGGACGCTTTCGGGGCATACGAAGTCTCTGGGCGAAAACTCCTCCCGCCTGATGCTCCTCTACAAGTATCGCGACTGGAACTTCTATGCGAGCTGTATCTTCCCCTTTACGCCACGTGGTGCCGAGTATCGTAGCGAGTCTCTCTCGCCCGTCATACCCAGTACGAGCCACGTTTACATCCTAGACAACCGCAATATGGTGACTGTCGGGGTCTCTTGGCGACTGAACTTCGGTAAGCAGCTCCAGCTCATCGACCGCACGCTCCAAAACAAGGACTCCAACGAGAGCGTCGTTAAGTGAAGTGAGAGCAGACTCATAACATTTAAGTATTTCGATACACAAGACTGGTCGCAAGGTTTGTCGCTTTGTGGCGTGAAGACTCTTGCCTAGTCAGATATATTGTCTTATATTTGCCTACATCGAGATCGGAGCAGGATTTACCTCTTACCTTCTCGCTACTAAATAGTTTAACCAGTTATAGAAGTACTATGAAAAAGAATCTACGCATTATTCCGCTGCTGATTTTACTAAGCTTCGCTTTCGGAGCTTGTGATTCTGACAGTTGCAATGAGCCCGTCTGTATAGCGGTGGCTCCATCTGAATTGACCCTAGAGGTGGGGGAGATGCAAGCACTATCCGTCTCGGTCGGTGAGAGTGCCCGTGGGCTCGAGGTGTCATTCACGAGTAGCGCAACAGACATCGCAACTGTCGATGCCAAGGGGTGCGTGACCGCCATCAAGGTTGGCTCTGCCACCATCTCCGTTCAAGTCGGATCTAGTACGACCTCTGTTCCAGTGACGGTCGTGCCCAACAAAAACGACGCTCCGCAGCAGTTACCGCTGATTAAGTTTGATGTCACTTACGATGACTCGGGAAATGTCTCTGATGAGGATATCTTAAACCACGAAAAGAGCCTCGGGCGTGAGTCACGTCCTATCTTTTACTCAGAGACCATCGTCTACAAGGGCTTCGTAAATACGAATCTTAGTACCATCACGGGTGCGATATACGGCCTAGAGCTGGGAGACGGTTCGAAGATCGTCGTCGCCTATAGCACGGAGACAGTCAGTGACTGCCCCAAGACGAGGGAGATGCTACGTCAGCTGGGCTTTAGCCACATAGAGGAGCGCTCCGTAGGGCTGGATGTACTAGGCAAGACGACGCCTGGACTTTATGCAATCCATGACAGTGATCCTAGTCTGTCCGTCCTTATGTACGACCAGCGTAACAAGGACCTAAAGTCCAATATGTACATCCAGTTTAGCCGCATAGCCACTGTCGAGGCACAGCACCCGCTCATCCCGGATGTGCTAGACTTCCCCTCCTTGGAGATCTTTGCTAAGCATGATGTGGATGCGATCAAGGCCTTCGAAGAGCGTATCGGCTTCAGAGACTTTAGCCAAGAAGAGTCTTACGAAACAAATCTCTGCTTTAACACAAAGAGCGATAAGGTAGACAAGAGCAATCTTGCGTGGGTCATTTATTGCAATGAGTCAGAGGCTGGACCTGCTTTCATCAACTCTGAGGTGACAGGTATCCGCACGCTACGTGAGCTAACCTCTGATGATGTGCGTAACTATCTAAGCAAGAATGGATTTGACCGTAATTACAGCATCACCACGGGCAACTACATCCAAGTCTACAACGCACAGGGAGACCTATGCCACCTATTCATGCAGGCGTATGAGGATGGCAACGCCTGTATGATGCAGTTCATCTGCAAGTCTGATCTCGCAGAGGAAGAGGCGCAAGCACGTCTGCAGCTCCCGACTCAATTAGCGTCGCCAAAGCCCCTTGCCTCAAAAGGAGTAAAGCGAAGACTCTGGAGAGCTAAGTAATCGTCTGAGAGGGTTACTAGTCTCTGATGAGTAAGAAGGCGATTCGTGTAGAGGCGGACGAAGCTGTCCGTCTCTACACTAATATATATGGAGAAAACTCAAGACTCTCTCTTCCCTTCAAGTGAAGCATGCGTATTTTCCACTCCAAAATGCAATTTGGAGTGGAGCTCGCCCTGCTCCGGACGCCCCCTCCTCTCCTAGGAGGGCGGGAGGAGCAGGTAGCGAGCTGCCGAGACGAAAAAAGGGACGATGCGCTCACCGTCCCTTTAAGGTTAATGCAGTATATTTGCTGTGGAAACAAAAACTTAGCTATATACAAGTATGCATCTAACCCAAGCGCAAAGATACGAAATTGCTGCTCTTCTGAAGACTAACACGCCTCAAAAAAAGATCGCAGAGGTCATAGGAGTACACCCTAGCACCATCTGTAGAGAGATTAAGAGGAACTTGACACCCGCTGGCAACTATAGCCCTACTCAGGCTCAGATGTTTGCCAAAGAGCGACAAGACTGGAAGAACAAGGCAAGAGCTAAATTGACGAATGCTATGAAAGCTGATATTGTCCAGTGCATTGTAGAGCATAAATGGTCTCCAGAGCAAATTGCTGGAAGGCGAAAGCTGGAGGGCAAGCCGATGGTCGGTAAGACCTCCATTTACAAGTTCCTGCATCAAGACAAGAAAGCTGGAGGCAAGCTTTACAAACACACAAGGCATGGGCTAGCTTATCGCAAGCGACGCCTGGCCGTACCAATAAAAACAGACTGGCCTAAGCGAAAGTCCATAGAGACTCGTCCTGAGTGCATTGACCAGAAGGCACGAGTAGGAGATTTTGAGATGGATACCATTATAGGCAAAGAGCAGAAAGGAGCAATTTTAACGCTTGTAGAGCGTGTTACAGGCTTTACTATCATACGACTTCTGGAGCATGGCAAGGATGCCAAAGCTCTCGCCAGAGAGGTGAATAAAGCTCTGAGGTACTACAAGAAGATGGGACTGCTACACTCGATCACAACCGACAATGGAAGTGAGTTTGCCAAGTTTAAGACCATAGAGAGGTCTCTCAAAACGCCCGTCTACTTTGCCCACCCCTATCAATCCTGGGATAAGCCTCATATTGAGTACCTAAACAAACTGCTACGCCAGTTTATTCCTAAGGCCTCTACTTTCGAAGACTTAACTGACGCTGACCTTAGACGCTTTCAGAACCTACTAAACAATAGACCCCGTAAAAACCTAAACTATAAGACACCCAATGAAGTCATCAAAAACATCATTCTTGAGAAATTGCATTAGCGGGTGGAATGTACGATGTAATGCCACAGAGGGTGGGGTATTGTGAGATCCAAAAAGAATGTGTACCTTTGCACCAGCAAACGTGAAGGGAAGTATCTCCCAGGAGTAGCGAGGTGGCTACTTTTAGTGCGGTTGCTGCGATGGTGATCATAGCTCAGCTGGTTAGAGCATCAGATTGTGGTTCTGAGGGTCGTGGGTTCGAATCCCACTGGTCACCCTATAGCTTCGCTAGTTTTTTTCTTTTCTCTGTCCTAGCGTTGTTATTTCGATCAGTTTTTTGATTACAACTTATTTGTTTTGAGGTTGCTAAGACGTTTGTTTTAGCAACCTTTTTTCTTTGCTGGGGAGGGGAGAGGGCAGTGTTGTGTCGTCTCAAAGTGTAGCCTTGTGGCGTCAGGGTGTGTCGTAGACAAGGAGATTTTTACTATCTTTGCACCGTATTGTTGTCTTGCAGACAATAAGTGGCTGGGATGTCTGGCCAAGTTGCTCTGCCTTTGCTGGTCTATGTGTTGCCAGAGGCGGTCTGTCTAGCAGATCGTGTGAGACGACGATGTCGAGGGTGACTATCACGGTGGTGGCGGTCGCTCAGCTCAATCACTTACTTAATTACTAACAGAATACCAAATATAATTTCCCCCAAATGAAGAACAAGAAGAGAATCTACACCTTTGGCAATGGAAGTGCCGAGGGTAATGCTCAGATGAGAGATCTACTTGGAGGTAAGGGTGCTAACCTTGCGGAGATGAACCGCATAGGTGTGCCTGTACCTCCCGGATTTACTATTTCGACTGAGGTATGTACAGAATATTATGAGCGTGGCCGTGAGGCTGTTGTCGCTGACCTCAAGGATGACTTGATGGCTGCCGTCAAGCATATCGAGACTATCATGGGCTTTAAGTTTGGCGATGTAGAGAATCCTCTTCTCGTCTCTGTCCGCTCGGGCAGTAGAGCCTCTATGCCTGGTATGATGGACACGATCCTCAACCTTGGTCTCAACGATACGGTCGTCGATGGCTTGGCTCGCAAGAGTGGTAACGAGCGCTTCGCTTGGGACTCTTATCGCCGCTTCGTGCAGATGTATGGCGATGTCGTACTCGGTATGAAGCCTGTCAATAAGGACGACATTGACCCCTTTGAGGCAATCATCGAGGAGGTCAAGAAGGAGGCTGGCGTCAAGCTCGACAACGAGCTCACGACAGATCACCTCAAGGATCTCGTCAAGCGCTTCAAGGCAGCCGTCATGAAGGCTACGGGACACGACTTCCCCACTGATCCATACGAGCAGCTATGGGGCGCTATTATGGCGGTCTTTGGCTCATGGATGAATGACCGTGCAATCCTCTACCGTAAGATGGAGGGTATACCCGATGATTGGGGTACTGCCGTAAACGTCCAGGCGATGGTCTTCGGTAATATGGGTGACACCTCCGCTACGGGTGTGGCTTTCACTCGTGACTCAGCTACTGGCGAAAACCTCTTCAACGGTGAGTACCTAGTCAATGCACAGGGTGAGGATGTCGTCGCTGGTATCCGCACGCCTCAAGAGATTACAATAGAAGGCTCACGTCGCTGGGCTGAGCGTGCTGGTATCGACGAGGCAACTCGTAAGGCTCAGTATCCCTCTATGGAGGAGACCTTCCCCGAGATCTATGCTGAGCTAGATGCTATACAGCACAAGCTCGAGGAGCACTACCACGATATGCAGGATCTTGAGTTTACCGTACAGGAGGGCAAGCTCTGGCTCCTCCAGACACGTAATGGTAAGCGTACAGGTCAGGCGATGGTCAAGATCGCTATGGACCTCCTACGCGACAAGCAGATCTCCGAGGAGGAAGCGCTACTACGTGTGGAGCCTGCTAAGCTTGATGAGCTACTGCACCCTGTCTTTGACAAGAAGGCGCTACAGTCTGCTAAGGTGCTGAGCAAGGGTCTCCCCGCCTCTCCAGGTGCAGCTACAGGACAGATCGTCTTCTTTGCTGATGACGCTGCCAGCTGGCACGAGCAGGGCAAGGAGGTGATCATGGTACGCATCGAGACCTCGCCTGAGGATCTCGCTGGTATGAGCGTGGCACAGGGTATCCTCACGGCACGTGGTGGTATGACCTCACACGCAGCTGTCGTGGCTCGCGGTATGGGTAAGTGCTGTATCACGGGTGCTGGTGGCCTCATTGTCGACTATAAGGCTCGCACCGTAACCGTCGATGATAAGGTCCTCCACGAGGGTGACTTCATCTCGATCAATGGCTCTACGGGTGAGATCTACGAGGGACAGGTCGAGACCATCGCTGCTGAGATGGATGCTGACTTCCGTCAGCTAATGGAGCTAGCCGACAAGCACTCTAAGCTCGCTGTACGTACCAACGCTGATACGCCTCATGATGCTGCTACGGCACGTAACTTTGGTGCTGTCGGTATCGGACTCTGCCGTACGGAGCACATGTTCTTTGAGGACAACAAGATCAAGGCAATGCGTGAGATGATCCTCGCTACAGACACAGAGGGTCGTCGCAAGGCTTTGGCAAAGCTTCTCCCGATCCAGACTGAGGACTTTAAGGGTATCTTCCGTGCTATGAAGGGGCTTCCCGTCACCGTGCGCCTACTAGATCCCCCGCTTCATGAGTTCGTGCCTCAGACGGAGGCTGGTCAGGTAGAGCTGGCGAAGGCTATGGGCGTCGAGCCTAAGTTCGTTCACGACCGTGTCGAGCAGCTTCACGAGCTGAACCCAATGCTTGGACATCGTGGCTGCCGTCTAGGTAACACCTATCCTGAGATCACCGAGATGCAGACACGTGCTATCCTAGGCGCCTGCCTCGAGCTCAAGAAGGAGGGTGTCGAGACGCATCCTGAGATTATGGTGCCACTCGTTGGTGTCGTCGAGGAGTTTAAGCTACAGGCTCGCGTGATCCGCGAGGCCGCTGAGGCTCTCTTTAAGGAGCAGGGCGATCGTATTGACTTCCACATTGGTACTATGATCGAGGTGCCACGTGCAGCTCTGACCGCCGATGAGATTGCTAAGGAGGCTGACTTCTTCTCCTTCGGTACGAACGACCTCACGCAGATGACCTTCGGATACTCTCGTGACGATGTCAATACCTTCCTACCTACCTATCTAGACAAGAAGATCCTCAAGGTAGATCCCTTCCAGCAGTTGGATCAGAGAGGCGTAGGTCAGTTGGTAAAAATGGGCGCCGAAAAGGGTCGCTCCGCGAAGTCTACGATCAAGCTCGGCATCTGTGGTGAGCATGGTGGTGATCCATCATCAGTAGAGTTCTGCCACCGTGTAGGGCTCAACTACGTCAGCTGCTCGCCCTTCCGTGTGCCTATCGCACGCCTAGCAGCAGCTCGTGCCGCAGTCGAGGATAAGAAGTAAGCAGCGCAGGTGAGCAGTGCTCTCGTTGCAGAGTGCTTCGCTCGCTAAGCTAACTACAATAATAAAGCAACTCTCTGGAGTCGCTCCCTAGGCGGAGTCTCTGGAGAGTTGCTTTTGTTTTGTAGCTCCTGATAGAGCGATTATGATGCGTCAGCCCTGTTTGCTCCAGTGGGTTTATTGCCAGTTTGCAAAATAGTTGTACCTTTGCGGTGCTGATTATTATCGAAACGAGATAACCAGAGCAAGCTTTTGACCTCACATGAGTGTCGTAGTGGTGTCTGTGTCGGTGTATAAGGAGTGCGTCCACGCTCCATCGATAGCCTACCGACAGGTGAACGGATCCCTCGCGACAGCCTTAGAGTGACACTCCTCATATAATAGTAGAGGTGTCATGATCGGGGAGCTCGAGGAGCCTGCGCCTAGGGAGATCTCCTTTTGTATTAATCCCAATCAAACTATTAGCGTGAACACATTAAGCTATAAAACACAATCCGCCACCAAGGAGTCTGCTCAGAAGGAGTGGCTCGTGGTAGATGCCGAGGGGCAGCGTCTCGGACGCCTCTGCTCTATTGTTGCTAAGATACTGCGTGGCAAGTACAAGCCTTGCTTTACACCTCATGCAGACTGCGGTGACAATGTTATCATCATCAATGCCGACAAGATCGAACTTACAGGCAATAAGTGGGACACCCCAAGCTATCTGACCTTCTCAGGCTATCCTGGAGGGCAGAGGATATTCTCCCCAAGAGACTTCCAGAAGAAGAGCTCTCGCAAGCTCTTCGAGAAGGTGCTCAAAGGGATGCTCCCTAAAAACAAGCTCGGTGCTGAGCTGCTGACGCACGTCCGGGTCTTCGATGGTCCCGACCACACTATGGAGGGTGTACAGCCCCGTAAGATCGATATCAATACACTTAAATAAATACGCGGTAAACGATGGAACAAATCAATGCTATAGGTAGACGTAAGGCTGCAGTAGCCCGCGTATATCTCACAGAGGGTTCGGGCAAGATAACGATCAATAAGAAGGATATCGCTAACTACTTCCCCTCATCAATACTTCAGTACATTGTGAAGCAACCTCTCCTCAAGCTAGAGGTGGCTGACAAGTATGATGTCATGATCAACCTCACGGGTGGAGGCTTCAAGGGACAGAGCGAAGCAGCTCGTCTTGGCATCGCTCGTGCACTGATCAAGATCAACCCTGAGGACAAGGCTACGCTGCGTGCAGCAGGCTTCGTAACACGTGATCCACGTGTCGTAGAGCGTAAGAAGCCAGGACGTCCTAAGGCTCGTAAGAAATTCCAGTTCAGCAAGCGTTGATGGTGCTGGGGGAATGCTATCGCAGCTTGAGCAACTCATTGTGGTGCTCCTCCTGTGGTACTGCACACCCCGCACGATCTCTCGCGTTTAGTATCTAAATTGCATCGATGGTGTACTAGACTTTAGACTTTAGAAATTAGACCTTAGAGGTTAGACCTATCTTGCTTCAGTCTATATAGTAGCCCTACCCTGCAATTGCTTATTTCACAAGAACGTAAACGAAAAAACAAAGACTACTATGTCACAAGTATCATTTGACCAGCTACTAGAGGCTGGTGCACACTTTGGCCACATGCCACGTAAGTGGAACCCCGCTATGGCTCCCTACATCTTTATGGAGCGCAACGGCATCCACATTATCGACCTGCACAAGACTGTCGCTAAGATCGATGAGTGTGCTGAGATTATCAAGAATATGGCCAGCTCGGGCAAGAAGATCCTCTTCGTCGGCACCAAGCGTCAGGCTAAGGATCCTGTTGCTGAGCTCGCTAAGAGCGTAGGGATGCCCTACGTTACAGAGCGTTGGCCAGGTGGTATGCTCACCAACTTCCCCACGATCCGCAAGGCTGTCAAGAAGATGGCTCAGATCGACAAGATGCGTGAGGATGGCACCTACAACAACCTCTCCAAGCGTGAGCGCCTACAGCTCGATCGCCAGCAGGCTAAGCTAGACAAGAACCTCGGCTCTATCCGCGACATGAACCGTCTGCCTAACGCTCTCTTCGTTGTAGACGTTATGCGTGAGCACATCGCTGTACGTGAGGCTCAGCGTCTAGGTATCCCCGTATTTGCTATCGTCGATACGAATGCTAACCCCAAGGATGTCGACTACGTCATCCCAGCTAATGATGACTCTACACAAGCTATCGAGCTGATCATCTCGGCTATGTGCCAAGCTATCAACGAGGGCCAGGTAGAGTACAAGGCTATCAAGGCTGAGAAGGAGGCTGAGGAGGCTGCTGAGCTAGCTCCCTCAGGACGTCGCCAGCGCACAGGTGCTCGCCGTGAGCGCATCCGCCCCGCCAATGCTGAGGCTGAGCGTGAGGAGGAAGGTGCTGAGGAGGCAGCTCCCGAGACTGTAGAGGCTGAAGAGACTGCTCCAGCTAATGAGGAAGCAGCTAACCAACAATAATACTATACACCATGAGCGTAACAATTGAAGATATCAAGAAACTTCGTAAGATGACCGGTGCTGGTCTCTCTGACTGCAAGAATGCACTCAACGAGACTGCTGGAGACTTTGAGAAGGCTATCGAGATCATACGTGCCAAGGGTAAGGCTGTCGCAGCTAAGCGTTCTGACCGTGAGGCTGCTGAGGGCTGTGTCCTAGCAGCACATAGCGAGGGCTTTGCAGCCATCGTATCACTCCAGTGCGAGACTGACTTCGTTGCTAAGAACGAGGGTCACATCGCTCTCACACAGCAGATCCTAGACGTGGCTATGAAGGAGCAACCCGCCACTAAGGAGGAGCTACTCCAGCTACCTCTAGCTGATGGACGTGCAGTCGCTGAGCATATCACCGACCGCATCGGTAGCACGGGTGAGAAGATGGAGCTGGGTAGCTATGAGTATCTCAAGGCTCCCTACACCACTTCCTATATCCACTTCGGCAACAAGCTGGCTGCTATCGTCGCTTTCAACGAGGCTATCGATCAAGAGATGGCTCGTGAGGTAGCTATGCAGGTAGCGTCTATGAATCCAGTCGCAGTCTGCGAGAAGGACGTACCAGCTCATGTCCTAGAGGAGGAGCGCAAGGTAGCTATGGATCGTGCTCGTGAGAGTGGCAAGCCTGAGGCTATCTGTGAGCGCATCGTCGAGGGCTCCATACAGAAGTTCTACAAGGAGAGCACGCTACTCCACCAGCCTTTCGTCCGTGACAACAAGATGGATGTACAGGGCTACCTGCACACCGCATCTAAGACGCTGACGGCTACAGGCTTCAAGCGTGTCAATCTAAACGAAGACTAATCAATACTGAGGATAAGTAGTCGCTTTCCGGCGGCTATGAAGCCTAATTGAGAAAGCCCTGTACACCTTTGTGGTGTGCAGGGCTTCGTCGATGTTAGGGGGGGGAGCATAGGAGACTGTTGCAAAAGTCAGCAGTCTCACAATCTTGCCTGCAAGATTGTCTTGACCTTGCAGAAAGGATGAAGCGCGAGGCACTGAGGGTGAGGTCTGAAGGGAGCATACCTCCGTATGTAACCGAAGCCGAAGCCCGAAAGCAACACAGCGATGCGCCTTTATGTAACAGTCTCCGTATGTGACCGAAGCTGAATCCCGAAAGCAACAGAGCGATTCGCCTTTATGCAACAGCCTCTATAGATGTTTTGCTTTCGCTTGCCTTGGTCATCTCTCAGAGAGTGCGTAGGTAGGCGAAGTGGGAGGCGGTGGCGAGATCAGTGGCGGTGAGCGGGAGAAGGCCCGAGCGGAGGCGACCAGCGTCGTCTAGGGTAGGGGCATTCGCTGTGGAGAGGAGTGCTTTGGCGCGCGGTGCCGAGAGGATGCCAAAGCGGTATTGGTCGTAGCTGCCTTGAGGCACGCGCTCGCGGTAGAGGTCGAGGGCGTAGTGCCCCATCGTATAACGCAGATTGATCTCGACCCACGGGTGCAGGGCGATACGGCTGCTGACTCCGTCGGGGCGGTAGGTGAGTAAGTCGATGCCAACGGCCCCACGGTAATAAGGTGCCACCTCACGGGAGAGATAAGCTCGGTGCTGCGCCAGCGCTTGGGTGAGTTCATCGGGATCGGAGAGGCTGTCGGTGAGTTGTCGGAGCGTCTCCTCGGGAGCTTGGCAGAGACTCTCTAGATAGCGTCCCTGGCCGTCCGTCTCAAAGGCGCACAGCCCGACGAACTGAACTTCGCCAGCTTCGTCTATGTAATACTCGGCACCATAGTCCTGCAGCTTGTCGAGCAGCGGCTCCACGAGGAGGGTGCCGTGCCGTTGCAAGAGCTTGCGGAGCGTTCCCTCAAGTTGGCAGTCCAACTGGTTGATGCGCCAGAGTCCTCTCCCCGAACTGCTATACGGGAGCTTCACCAGACAAGCCCCTTGGGTCAAAAGCTTCGCTAGCTCCTCTACCTGCGTAATCATCGCCACACGACTGCGCCACGGCACGCTACTGTACTTCTCAAAGAAGCGCTCACTCGCAGCTCTCGTCCAGCAAGGCATCAGCTCCTGGGGCAGTTCGCTACATGCCTCTCCACCGCTCAGCCCATACTGCTTCGCGATGCTGTGCGCCAAGCTTTGCTCGTGACCCCACAGCATGAGTTCCGAGTCCCCGACATCCCCTTTCGCTATATGGCTCAGTTCACGGTCGGTCAGATAGGGCGAGAGGCTTTCGCTAAAAGGGTGTACCCACCACGAGGCACCATCTAACCACGCAGGGACCGCCCAGAGCGGGAGGCTCCAAAGGACGGAGCGCATCTGTCGGATGAGCCGTGGCGGGGTGTAGTGAAGCGGGTCGCCAGCCTCCAGAGCGACCTCATGGCCGATGTTGCAGACGATGAGTGGCGTGCGCATGGCCTCAGTGACGACGTGGCTACTTACGGCCGAAGTCTGCGGGGATCTCGCCCCAAGCGACTGTGTCCCACTTCAGCAGTGGTACCCGAAAGGTGTGCGTCTTCAGCCAATGTGTGGCACGCACGATCAGTTCGTAGGTCTTAGCACTACGTGGATCCGTCGAGTCCAGTCGCGTGCGACAACGTGCCTGAGCCACCCAGCCGAGTGCCACCTTGCTGTCGGAATAGATAGGCAGAGGCGGGAGCTTGCCCTGCTCCATAAGCGCCAAGGCGTGCACGATGGCTAGGTACTCGCCAATGTTGTTCGTACCCCACGGGATCACCGCTCGAAAGAGCTCCGCATGGCTAAAGGTGTAGACGCCACGATACTCCGTCACACCTGGGTTAGACGAGCAGGCACCATCGACAGCTATCGAGTGGTTGAGGAAACCTTTGGGCGCGATCTTGTCTCCGATGAGTTGATCAGGGGCTTGCTCCACACTGTGCTGCACTTGTAGCTTATTGCTCTCAGGCTTAGCAACACGATGCTGCTGTCCCAGCTTGCGTCCCTCGTCGTAGCCTAGTTCGAAGGCCTCTTGCGCTTGCTCTGCCGTGGGGTAGGACTTATACTTAGCCCCTTGGAAGCCCTCGATCTGCATCTTGCAGTCCTGCCAATCATCATAGATGCCTGGCTGATAACCCTCCCATACGACGTACCACTTGCGCTGCTTGGCTGACATAGAGTTCGTCTGTTCTAGTAAAAGCCACCAGCGTACAGATTGGCGAAGTTGACTTCACCCGCCTTTGTCTCAGCGTCGTCAGGAAGATCCACCAGCATCTGCTGCACTCCCTCGTACAGCTCCGTGCGGTCGCACTCCTTATACAGTGAGGCGGCATACTCTAGGAGCGCACGGGTCGGCTGGGGGATCATATCCAGAGCCTGCTCCATCTCATCGGCAGCAGCCTCCTTGCCCCGTAGCTCCTCCACGAGATGCGTCAGGTGCATGTAGCCCTCCACGTTGAAGGGATCCGTCTCCACCACCTGTCGGAAAGCATGCTCAGCACGCTCCTTGTCGCCCTCGTGGTAAGTGATCAAACCCTCGTAGAGGTAAGCTCGCTCCTCCTCGGGAAACTTCTCCGCCGTCTCTAGAGCAACCGCCAAAGCCTCCTCCCAACGCTCCAGTGCTATCAGCACTTTCACCTTGATGAGCCAGTAAAGGGGCACTTCATCCGTCAGCTGTAATGCTTGGTCGATGGTCGCGAGTGCTTGCTCAGACTCACTTAGAGCCAGCTGCGCCTGCGCTTTCATACGGTGCAGCTCAGCTTGCTGTGCCGTCTCCAGTTCGGTCGCCAAGGCGCGCTCAGCGTAGGCAATCGTCTCGCTGTGCTGATCCAGTCCGTTAGAGACCTTGGTCGCCTCATAGAGAGCCATCGGATAGTCAGGATAAGCCTCTAGTATGGTCGTCAGCTCAGCCAATGAACCCGCTAGATCGGGCTTGCGTTGCAAAGCCTGCGCTAGGTAAAGGCGACACTCAGGGTCGTCGATCTCCTCCAGCGAAGTGTGCAGAGCGCGTATCGCAAAGTCCACCTCACCTATCTTGAGTGCCCGGAGCGCGTCAAACTTCAGCGTGTTCGCCTTGAGCGTATCCGCCTTGGGGTCCGTTGCTTGCTCCGCTACCTCCTGCGTGACGTCAGTCGTCTCCTGCTCAACCTCTTCGGTTGAGACAGGAGACTTTTTATTTGATTTCTTGAAGCGTGAGAATAGTCCCATAGCTCTTGTCCACTAGCGGCAAAGCTCCTCGATACGCTGTGCCACCGCCTCAGCGGTGAAGCCGAGCTTCTCATCGAGTACCGTGTAGGGAGCGGAGAAGCCGAAGCTCTCCAACCCGTGGATATGCTCCATATCACCGACTAGGCGGAGGAGCGTCACAGGTAGCCCAGCGGTCAGACCGAAGCGTGCGCCCTTAGTGGGGATCACGCTCTCACGATACGCCTCAGGCTGATCGAAGAAGAGCCCTTCGCTCGGTACCGAGACGATGCGTAGCTTGTACCCCTTGCCCTTAAGTAGCTCAGCAGCCTGCACTAGCGTACTCACCTCACTACCCGAGGCGATGAGCGTCAGGTCGGGCGTATCGCCAGCAGGCGTCGTATCAGAGACCACGTAAGCGCCACGCTTCAACTGACAAGCACGCTCATAGGTGGGGTTAGGTAGGTCCTGGATGTTTTGGCGAGAGAGGATGAGGGCTGTCGGCGTGTGGAGGTTTTCCATAGCCATCTGCCAGGCGACCGTAGCCTCATGTACGTCGGCAGGGCGTAGCACCTGTAGGGCACGACGACCCGAGTGATTGTGCAGATGCTCGAGGAGACGTATCTGCGCCTCCTGCTCGACCGGCTCGTGCGTAGGCCCGTCCTCACCAACCCTAAAGGAGTCGTGCGACCAGATGAAGATGACCGGTTGCTCCATCAGCCCAGCCATACGAACGACGGGCTTCATATAGTCTGAGAAGACAAAGAAGGTACCGCACGCCGCACGCATACCGCCATGCAGGGTGATACCCACGCAGAGCGCAGCCATCGTAAGCTCCGAGACACCCGCCTGGAGGAACTTGCCGGAAAAGTCGTCCGCCTGAAGTGCCTTCGTACCCTTGAGATAGCCGTCCGTCTTGTCCGAGTTCGAGAGGTCGGCAGAGGCAACGATCATATTGTCCACCCGCTTGGCCAGTTCGCTCAGTACCGTTGCCGAGGCGGCACGCGTAGCCTGATTAGCCTTCTGAGCTATCTCCTGCCAAGCCACATCGTAGGTAGGCTCTGCAGCAAACCAACGGTCATAGAGCTTCGCCTGATCAGGGTGCTCCTTCTTGTATTGCTCCTGAATCTTGTACTGACCATCCCAGTAGGCGATTAGCTCCTTGCGACGCTCAGCGTAGAAGGCAGCCACATCCTCATATATGGTGAAAGGATTGTCTGGGTCAGCACCCAGTGCCTGCATCGTCTTAGCATACGAAGCACCCGCCTTAGAGATCGGTTGGCCGTGCGTTGCGATCAGATTAGCCAGCGGATTACCCTCCTCATCGACCGCCTTGTAAGCCATATTGGTATAGCCAATGATAAGCGTCGGCGCGCCTGTCTCTTCGGAAGTCTCAATAGCATCTTGTAACACCTGACTCAGCGCTGCTGGGTCATTGCCCGGCACCTCAAAGACGTTCCAGCCCCACGCATCATACTTAGCCGCAACGTCCTCAGCCGTGATATCCTCGACACGCGTCGAGAGCTGTATGTCGTTGCAGTCGTAGTACATGATCAGGTTGTCCAGCCCTAGGTCGCCAGCGATGCGCCCCGCACCCTGACTGATCTCCTCTTGGATACCGCCATCAGAGATAAAAGCGTAGATACGTTGTGGCATCAGCGTATCACCAAGACGGTGCTGGAGGAACTTCGCTGCGATGGCTGCACCCACAGCGTAGGTGTGTCCCTGTCCCAGCGGACCACTCGTGTTCTCGATCATACGGCTACGCGATAGCTCTGGGTGTCCAGGCGTAGGACTGCCCCACGAGCGGAAGGCTGCCAGCTCGTCCATCGTAAAGAATCCCGCCAGCGCCAGCTGAGCGTAGAGCATTGGCGACATGTGCCCAGGATCCATAAAGAAGCGATCCCGCGAGGGGTGCTCTGGGTTACGTGGGTCATAGCGCAGTTGCTCGGAGAAGAGGACCTGGATAAAGTCCGCTCCGCCCATAGCTCCACCGGGGTGGCCACTCTTAGCGCGCTCGACCATTGAGATGGCGAGGGCACGGAGATTGTCGGCAGCACGCTCAGCGATGCTCATAGGCTGCTGTTGGGTTGATAAAGTCTGATCAGTCATTTCGTTGCTCATAATGCGATAGAGGTTCTTTACTTAAAGGTGAGACCTACGTCTCACGGGTAAAACTTACGACTTCAAAGGTACGAAAATTAGAGATTAGGGGTTGGCGGTTAGCTTTTAGCTGTTGGCGATTGGCTGTTGGCTCTTGGCTGTTAGCTCGTGTAACCCGCTGTAGGGACGCTCGGTCGAGCGTCCGTCCCCGTTAAAATCCTGACGCTGTAATCTTTGATACAACGGACGCACCACGGTGCGTCCCTACAAAGGGTTACTCGTCTTGCTGTGATACAACGGACGCACGACCGTGCGTCCCTACTTTAAGTTTGCAGAGTGAAAAGAAATCGACCCGAGAATAGGTCAGTTGAACGGGTTGTTTTTACCTTTGTTGTAGTAAGGTAAGGACAGCAACCAGAGGGTAATCTATCGTCCCTACGAGGCCTTGAGCCTAAGCTCTGTTAGAGACCCTCTGGAGTTCAGCTACTCGAGACTTATTAGAAAGAGAGGACCAGAGCCTAATTAAAGTAATAGCCTAATGTAGCCTAGCTGCCTTATCAAATATTCAAGTACAAAGTTATGAAATACTTTTTCATCGGCATCGATGTATCCAAAGAGAAACTAGACGCCACAATGATTCACTACGAATCTGAATCAGACAGCGAGCAGCAGCTCGCCTACACTACAGTAGAAAACAACCCTAAGGGGTTCCGGAGCCTCGTCTCTTGGAGTAAGAAGAACGCTGGTCGAAGAGTCAAGACCGACACCATGCTCTTCTGCTGTGAGACTACAGGAGGATACGATCGCGCACTCTGCGACTGGCTCTACGGCAACGGCCTAAACATCTGGCGCGAAAGTGCTCTGCAGATCAAGCGCAGCATGGGTCTGCGCAAAGGCAAGGACGACAAAGCCGACTCAGAGATGATCGCTTACTACGCCCTACGCTTCCGCTCCCAAGCCACTCTCTATAAACCTCTGGACGGGAACATGCGTAGCCTACGTGACCTCTTTCTCTATAGGCAGTCTCTAGTTGCCGAGAGACAGGCTAAGATGGTTAGTTCCAAGGAAAAACAGCACATCTCTAGCAAGTCTAAAGTCGACAACTTCATCTACCGAGATGCTCAGAAGGGCATCGACATCCTGACCAAAAGCATCAAAAAGTGCGAGTGCCGAATGCTTGAAATCATCAAGGAAGACGAGGAGATGTACCGCAACTACCTGCACCTCATTTCCTGCAAAGGAGTGGGCCTCATCACCTCTGTCATGCTGATCATCTACACCGACAACTTCAAGAGCTGGAATGCCAAGAAGATGGCTAGCTACTGCGGTATAGCACCCTTCTACGAGAGCTCTGGGAGCTCAGTCTTTCACAAAGCCAACACAAGTGGCTACAGTAACCGACGGCTAAAAGGAATCTTGACCCAAGCAGCCCGAAGTGCCATAACGTATAACCCAACATTAAGACAATACTACCTACGCATGAAAGCCCAAGGCAAGCCCTACGGGGTCATCCTCAACAATGTCAACAATAAGCTCGTACACATTCTCTTCTCGTTGGTTCTGCACGACTGCGACTTCGAGCTGGACCACGAAGCGAAGAGAGCTCTTCGAGCCTAGTCCAAGGAAGGAAAGTCTCCGCTCGGGGAGCGCCCCCGCGGCAAGGGGTGGGAGCCCCCACCCCGACGAGCGGTTCACCCGAAGAGAAGCGAGTCCTCCGAGTCAAGTTCAGAAAGGAAAGTCTCCGCTCCGGGAGCGCCCCGCGGCAAGGGGTGGGAGCCCCCACCCCGACGAGCGGTCCCCCGAAGAGAAGTAGACCGAGCTTGCGAAACGAGAAAAAACTTCGCTTTTTACTTGCACATGAACTTAGAAAGCAAAGGGTTACTCGTCTCTCTAATCTCTAACCTCTAATGACTCTCCGATCTATTCTTCATTTGTCGTTACGTGTAGCTCCTGACAGAGCGATTATGATGCGTCAGCCCTGACTGGGGAAACCTAACGCCAGCTCGCAACAATAATTTAGATCCGACTACATATCGAAACGGCGCTGTGTCGGGGAAAAGTGATTTCCACGTGGATATTTTGAAATCCCCACGTGGAGAATAAAAAATTCTTCGGAGGAATGAAATGAAACTTCGGAGGAATGAAATGAAACTTCGGAAGAAATGAAACACGCCCACGTGGAAAATAAAAAATATCCACGTGGAGATTTGAGATTTCCCACGTGGATATTCGAGAAAGGAGAGAATCGGACGAATTTCCCTGTAAAGATATGTTATTAGAGATTAGAGGTTAGAGATTAGAAGTTAGAGATCGGAGGATTCCCTCCCCACTGCGCCCCTACAGGATTCAGTCACGGCTAGTGTCGTCAAGATCGTTCGACAACGGACGCCCTCCGGCTAGACACTCTCGTGCGTCCGTCCCCGTTAAAGGTTACGATGTCCAGCTTTTACGATGCGAGCTATTCGTTCGCCTCCATCCGATGGCTCCGATCCCTCCGATTCCTCCGATGGCTCTAGCTAACAGCCAAAGGCCAACAGCTAACAGCTAATCTCTAATCAAAAAAGGGGCGAACTGCTTGTTCGCCCCTTTTTTGATTCTAGTGCCTTACCACTACGCGGTAAGTATCGCCCGCTACGCAGACTAGGTAAACCCCGTCTGCATAGGGTGTCAAGTCAATCTGCAGCACGCCTCGATCATCGGCACGACCCGCATAGAGTCGTTCGCCAGTCATGCTGTGCAGCGTCACCTCGCTGGCAGGTGCTACACCCTCCACGATGACATAGTCAGTCGCTGGATTCGGGTAGAGCTGCACCTGTTGCGTGACGGTCGTCTCCACGCCTGTGTGATCCACAAACGTTGCCTTGACCTCCGTTGCACCTGTGACCACAAAGCTCTGGGTAGCCAGGATGTCCTTGCCGTTGGCCGTCAGCTCCGTCAGTACGCACTGCGCATTCTTGCCCGTAGCCTTAACCGTCAGAGTCGTACCATACGGCACCGCGTCTAGATTAACTGGCTCAACGATTGTGATATCTCCATGCTCGTTGCTGGTCAGCGTCACGGCAAAGGTTGCCTCATCGAAGGTTGCCTTGACTGTCACATTATCCGTAACGACCAACTTTTTCGTAGCGAGGATGTCCTCTTCACCAGCCGTAAGAGATATTAGTTCATATCCCTCGGTAGGTGTTGCGACGATCGTCAGCTCCGTACCATAGGGTACAGCCGTGAGATCATCTGCCCCCGTGGCGTTAATCGTCCCTTCGCCCTCCTTGGTCAGCGTCACAGCAAACGACTCCGTCTCTTTACCTGCGTAAGGCTCGTACTGCTGACGCTCCTCGTTCCACTTCATCGGAGACCAACCCTTGTCTTGCACACGCTCCACATCAGCCTTGAAGAATACGTTCCCCTCGTCAGCTGCATTGGATACGATGCCAAAGAGATGTGTACTCCTCAGCGGTAGCTGTGGGAGCCCCTTGATGAGCTGTGCCATCGCCTCGCCCTTGATCTGATTTCTGTAGCAAGTGAGAGAGGTCACGGCAGCGTTGTGCGACACATCCAGAGAGGTCAGTTGGTTGTTGGAGCAGTCTAGCTCAACTAGCGGAACGGTCGTTGAGAGATCCAGGCTAGTCAGCTTATTGCCCGAGCAGTGTAGCTTCGTCACATACCCTCGTATGGTGACATCTTGGCTTATGAGCGTGTACTGATGTGGCTTGCCATCAGTCTCAGGCACACCCTTGACACCGTCTATCGCCACATCTCCCTTAGCCTCCAAGGTCAGAGTAATCTGACTCCCCACCTCTTGAGCTGTACGCATCATCACAACACCCTCATCCATCACACCAAAGTAGTCTTCCCAAGAAAAGGAGTAGTGCTTTTGAGGTCTCCAATTCTTATCGTTGGCACGTCCCACAGCGGGGCGGTAGCAGAAGTTCTCCTCATACTCATCCTCGCTGTAGTAGACAAAGTAAAACTTGCCCAGCTCCTTACCATATCGATCTGGGAGGCTCTCGACTAGTTGCGCTACAGCATTGCCCCTAATCTTATTCCTATAGCACGCCAAGCTCTCAAGATTGGGACAAGCCGATAAATCTAGAGTCTCCAGCTTATTCCTAGAGCAGACAAGCTTTACCAAAGCACTGTTTTGTGACAGATCTAAGCTGGTCAGTTGATTGTGGGAGCAGTCAAGCTTTGTCAAGGCGGTACAACCAGAGACATTCAAACTAGTCAACTGATTGCCAAAACAGTCAAGCTCAGCAACATCTCCTCGGATGGTTATCGTCTGACTAGTAAGCGTGTAGTTGTTGCTATTTCTGCCTAGTTGTGTCATCTCACTAACACCTTCAATAACCACATCTCCATTTGTCACAATTCTTAAATCAACTTTTTCTCCGACAGCTTTAGAGGTGGTCATAGTAATGACTTCCTCTCCAACACCAGAGTAACTCGTCCAAGAATGATAATAAGGCCCATATTTTTGAACTGCCCAGTTTTTCTTGCTTGCAGTAGCTACATCGGCAATGCTACACCAGTTTTTATTCTTTGTCTTAGATGAGTAATCTACCACTCGAAGAGTACCACTGCTCATCCCCTTTCGATCAAAAAGACTATTCACCAACCTGGTCATATTCTCTCCGTTAATCTGATTGCTGTAGCAGGAAAGGGTTGTCAAGGCGGTGTTCTTTGACACGTCTAAGCTACTCAGTTGATTACCTCCACACTCAAGCTCTGTCAAGGCGGTACAACCCGACACGTTCAAGCTGGTCAGTTGATTATTGTAGCAGTTAAGCTCTGTCAAGGCGGTACAACCCGACACGTTCAAGCTGGTCAGTTGATTATTGTAGCAGTTAAGCTCTGTCAAGGCGGTACAGCCCGAGATGTCCAAACTGGTCAGTCGATTGCTGTAGCAGTAAAGCGTTGTCAAGGCGGTACAGCCCGAAACGTTCAAGCTGTTCAGTTGATTCTTGGAGCAGCCAAGCCCTGTCAAAGCGGTGTTCTGCGACACGTTCAAGCTGTTCAGTTGATTATTGTAGCAGTTAAGCTCTGTCAAGGTGATACAGCCCGAGACGTTCAAGTTGGTCAGTCGATTCCGTGGGCAGTCAAGCTCTGTTACATCGCCTTGAATGATGATGGTTTGGCTTTTGATTCTGTAGTACTTGCCACCGAGATAGTTCGTTTCTCCAGTATCTTGGGCGCCATTGATGAAGAAGTCGCCATTGGCTTTAACTTCCAACAAAATTGTCTCTCCGACAGCTTTGGAGGTGGTCATGGTGATGATCCCTTCGCCAATTCCCTTACAAAGATCTCCATTTTCCCATTTAGAAATCCAACTCTTCTCTCGTGCTATAGCTACATCAGATGGTCTACATAGATTTCCTTCGCTCTCACGTCTGCTGATCATAACAAGATTGCCTGACCTCAGACCCTTGCGACTAGGGAGGTTCGTCACCAACCTTGTCATATTCTCTCCGTTAATCTGATTGTCAGAGCAGTCAAGATATGTCAAAAGCGAGCAT
Source organism: Porphyromonas vaginalis (assembly GCF_958301595.1). NCBI lineage: Bacteria > Pseudomonadati > Bacteroidota > Bacteroidia > Bacteroidales > Porphyromonadaceae > Porphyromonas > Porphyromonas vaginalis. The sequence continues at coordinate 1,102,373 of NZ_CATQJU010000001.1, forward strand.
CTTGACACGTCAACGTTTGTTAGCTTATTGCCAGAACAGCTCAGAGTCCACAAGGAGTTACACTTAGATAGATCTAGATTGGTTATTTGGTTTTTAGAGCAGTCCAGCTCTGTAACATTACCTCGTATTGTAATCTGCGTCCCTGCTAGTGTATAGGTGTGTTCTGAGCCATCAGTAAAAATCCTCTTCTCGTGAACGCCCTCTATCGTTACATCCCCATCAGCTAGTATAGCGAGCCGAATGCCCCCCTCAAGATACTGCTCTTTTGTTATGGTCATCACAATCTCATCATCACCACCAGCCCCAGAGTATAGTACGGACTTTCCTGTATTGACTATATATTTGAATACTTGCCAATTCTTCCTAGAGGCTGTAAGCACATCAGATCTGAGCAGGTTGTTTTCATCTGATTCATCGCAAACCACATACAGAGATCCCGACTCCTTTCCACTTCGATCAGAGAGACCAGCCGCCATTTGCGTCATAGCTTCCCCCTTAAGACGGTTTTTGTAACAGACCAGCTTTGTCAAGGCGGTACAGCCCGAGACATTCAAGCTGGTCAACTGATTGCCGTAGCAGTCAAGCTTAGTCAAGGTGGTACAGCCCGACACATCCAAGCTAGTCAGTTGATTATTGTTACAGTCAAGCTTAGTCAAGGTGGTACAGCCCGACACATCCAAGCTAGTCAGTTGATTTCCTACACAGGCAAGCTCAGTAATATCTCCTCGGATGGTTATTGTCTGACTAGTGAGCGTATAGTTTTTACTATATCTTTCTGATAGATATGGCATCTCACTAACACCTTCAATAACCACATCTCCATTTGCCACAATTCCTAAATCAACTTTTTCTCCGACAGCTTTAGAGGTGGTCATGATGATGACACCGTCGCCAAATCCCTTATAAGAATCCCCATTTTGCCATTTAGGAATCCAGTTCTTCTCTTGTGCTATAGCTATATCAGATGGTCTACATAGATTTACTTCGCTCTCACGTCTGCTGACAATAACAAGATTGCCTGACCTCAAGCCCTTGCGACTAGGAAGGCTAGTCACCAACCTTGTCATATTCTCTCCGTTAATCTGATTGTCGTAGCACACAAGCATTGTTAAGGCGGTATTCTTTGATACGTTCAGGTTGGTCAGTTGATTGCTGGAGCAGTCAAGCTCTGTCAAGGCGCTGCAACCCGATACTCCAAAGCTGGTCAGTTGATTCTTACTGCAGTCAAGCTTTGTCAAGGCACTACAGCCCGACACATCCAAGCTCATCAGCTGATTGCCGTAGCAGTCAAGCTTTGTTACATCTCCTTGAATGATTATCGTCTGACTAGTAAGCGTGTAGTTGTTGCGATTTTTGCCTAATTGTGGCATCTCACTAACACCTTCAATAACCACATCTCCATTTGCCACAATTCCTAAATCAACTTTTTCTCCGACAGCTTTAGAGGTGGTCATAGTAATGACTCCCTCTCCAACACCAGAGTAACTCGTCCAAGAAGAATAATAAGGTTCATATTTTTGAACTTCCCAGTTTTTCTTGCTTGCAGTAGCTACATCGGCAAAGCTACCCTGGTTTTTATCCTTTGTCTTAGATGAGTAATCTACCACTCGAAGAGTACCACTGCTCATCCCCTTTCGATCAGGAAGACTGTTCACCAACTTGGTCATGCCCTCTCCGTTAATCTGATTGCCATAGCAGTAAAGCCCTGTCAAGGCGGTACAGCCAGATACGTCCAAGCTGGTCAGTTGATTGTCGTAGCAGTGAAGCCATGTCAAGGCGGTACAGCCCGAGAGGTTCAAGCTGGTCAGTTGATTTTCGTAGCACCAAAGCTTTGTCAAGGCGGTACAGCTCGAGACGTCCAAGCTGGTCAGTTGATTGTCGTAGCAGCTCAGCCATGTCAAGGCGGTACAACCCGACACGTCCAAACTGGTCAGTTGATTTTTGTAGCAGAGAAGCTCTGTCAAGGAGGTACAGCCCGACACCTTCAAGCTGGTCAACTGGCCTTTTTCCCAAGTAAACTTCTTTAGCGATGTACAATTAGATAGGTTTATACTAGTCAATGGATTGTAGGTGCAGTCAAGCGTTGTCAAGGCGGTGCAGCCCGAGACGTCCAAACTGGTCAGTTTATTGTTGCCACAGTCAAGCTCTGTCAAGGCGGTACAGCCCGAGATGTCCAAACTGGTCAGTCGATTGCTGTAGCAGTAAAGCGTTGTCAAGGCGGTACAGCCCGAAACGTTCAAGCTGTTCAGTTGATTCTTGGAGCAGCCAAGCCCTGTCAAAGCGGTACAGCCAGAGACGTTCAAGCTGGTCAGTTGATTTTCCTTGCAGTAAAGATCTCTCAAGGCCGTACAGCCTGATACGTTCAAGCTGGTCAGTTGGTTCTTTTCGCAGTTAAGATATGTCAAGGCGGTACAACTAGAGACGTTCAAGCTGGTCAGTTCATTGCCCCTGCAGTTAAGCTTTGTCAAGGCGGTGTTCTGCGACACGTCCAAGCTGGTCAGTTTGCCACCAGTCCACGAGAATTCCTTCAGCGACTGGCATCCCGAAAGATTGATACTAGTCAGTGGGTTGTCGTCGCATTTCAGCTTTGTTAAGGCGGTGCAACTCGAGAGATTCAAGCTGGACAGTTGATTGTAGGAGCAGTCAAGCTCTGTCAGAGCGGTACAGCCCGAGACGCTCAAGCTAGTTAGTCGACTGTCTTCGTGGCACGCAAGCGTTGTCACATCGCCTCGGATGGTAACCTTCTGGTTCATAATCGTGTAGAACGTATAACCATACCAGGTCATTTCTCTATCGCGTTGGGCTCCCTCGATGGTGAAATTGCCATTTGCTTCGATTTTCAGGTAGATGTAAGCTCCAATTCTTTCGGAAGTCGTCATCGTGATGACACCTTCGGCGAGGAGGGTGGTGGAGGTGAGGATCGTGCCGAGGAGGACGAAGAGCCAGATGCGTAGTTGTTTGCTCATAGCGTAACTAGAGATTAGATGTTAGAGATTAGAGATTAGAAGAGGGGGGGAGCTGTGATGGCTCGGCCGTGCGAGTTATATTTTCTGCGAAGTTATACCTTTATTTTGAGTTGAGCAAGAGAGGGGGAGAAGGAGAGGTTAGAGATTAGAGGTTAGAGATTAGGGGTTAGAGATTAGGGGTTAGAGACTAGAAGGGAGCGCGAAGCGGTTGGAGGTGTCGGAGCCATCGGAGGGAGGCGAACGAATAGCTCGCATCGTAAAAGCTGGGCATCGTAACCTTTGACAGGGACAGACGCCCTCCCACTAGACACTCTCGAGCGTCACTACAGGGTACAGTCACGGCTAGCCTCGAGTCTTAGTGTGTCCGTCATCCCCCCACGTCGTCCTGTAGGGACGCACGATCTGTGCGTCCGTTGTGTCAAAAGTTACAGCATCGTGGTCTTGACGGGAATGGACGCCCTCCGGCTAGACACTCTCGAGCGTCCCTACAGGATTCAGTCACGGCTAGTGTCGTCAAGATCGTTCGACAACGGACGCACAGATCGTGCGTCCCTACAGGGTGCCGTCTCTCTAATTTTCGTACCTTTGCAGGTGGAGCTGTGGCTCGGAGGGCTGTACTTACTGTGCAGCGCTTTTGGTCGCATCCGCCATTTCACTGATCACGTAAACGTATTAATCCCTAGAATCGTTATGGACGACTCCTTACCGCCGAGTGAGCCTCGAAGTCTCTCGTGTAGACCTCCTCTACTGCGGAGCCTACGCCCTAGCGTCTGCCTAGGGGTTCCCAACGCCTAGATCTACTTGACTAGGTACCGCATAGGAGCAGGAGGTCTCTTAAGTTTCACCCCCTACCAATTACCCCTTAAGAGCCATAGATATTATGCGGAAGTTTTACTTACCCAAGCAGCAGTTTACTCAAGTCGACAGCCTAGAGCCACACACGTGGGTCAAGGTGGTGCAGCCTACCTCGGAGGATATAGACTACCTCTGCGACGAACTGGGCATCCCCGACGGCTTCATCGGAGATACAGCGGATAGCGATGAGCGCCCTCGTACGGAGGAGGAGGATGGCTGGCGTCTCACCATCATACGTATCCCGATCGAGACACCCGAGGGCACGACCCCTTACAACACGGTCCCCATCGGTGTCATCTCGCACCTTGAGAAGCAGCTCGTCGTCACGATCTGCTACCACCGCACGGACCTCATCCCCGACTTCATCCAGCACAACCAGCGCAAGGGTATCTCGGTCGATACGGATATAGACTTTATTCTCCGGCTCATCATGAGCTCGGCCGTATGGTTCCTCAAGTACTTGAAGCAGATCAGCTTCCTGATCCTAGAGACCGAGGAGGCTCTGGAGAAAAGCATCCGCAACGAAGACCTCCTACGGATGATGCGCTTGCAGAAGTGCTTGGTTTACTTCAACACCTCCATACGAGGCAATGAGTCGGTCATCGGACGCTTTAAGGTGAGCCACTATGAGCAGTATGATGCCGATCTAGCGGAGGACGTCGCTATCGAGCTCAACCAGGCGTACAACATGGTCAATGTGTATAGCGATGTCATGAACGGGACGATGGATGCCTTCGGCGGGATCATCAACAACAACATCAATACGATCATGCGCCGCATGACCAGTATCTCAATGATCCTGATGCTACCTACGTTGGTCGCCTCACTGTATGGTATGAACGTCGATCTGCCATGGGCTGAGCATCCGTTGGCCTTTATAGGGATTATGGTGGTCTGCTTGATCTTCTCGGCGATTGCCTTCTGGCTCTTTAAGCGCATCCACTGGTTCTAGCTTTAGACGCTCTAGACGTTTATGCTACTAGATACGAGTAGTACACAGGTCTTTTACGCCTTTCTGATTACCCTCTGGGCGGGTCTCTCTACCGGCATCGGGAGTGCTCTGATCTTCTTTACCAAGCGCACCAACCGCATCTTCCTATCGGTCTCGCTGGGCTTTTCGGCGGGCGTGATGGTCTATGTCTCTTTTGTGGAGCTCTTTCGCTCTGCCGAGACGACGATGACGCCGTTCTATGGAGAGCGACTGGCGACGCTCTATGCTACGCTCGCTTTCTTTGCGGGGGTAGCGCTGATTGGTGTCATTGACCGGCTGATTCCGGAGGCGGAAAACCCTCACGAGCTGCCAGACCAGAGTGCTGTGCGAAGCCTTCAGAATGAACCCGCCCAAACAACTACCGCGCACGAGCAGAGCCTGCTACGTACCGGCATGGTCACGGCGATAGTTCTGGCGATCCACAACTTCCCCGAGGGTATGGTCACCTTTATGTCTGCGCTGACTGATCTCTCGTTGGCACTGCCGATAGCTATCGCTATTGCGCTGCACAACATCCCGGAGGGTATCTCGGTCGCTATCCCTATCTACCACGCTACGGGCAATAAGCGCAAAGCTTTCTTTCTCTCGCTCGCATCGGGTCTAGCTGAGCCTATTGGCGGACTGCTGGGCTTCTTGCTCTTGCGTCCTTTCCTGACCCCGACGGTGATGGGCTGTTGCTTTGCGATGATTGCGGGCATTATGGTGTACATCTCCTTTGACGAATTGCTCCCAGCTGCGGAGCGGTTTGGTCACCACCATACGGCACTCTACGGGCTCATCGGGGGTATGGCGTTTATGGCACTCAGCCTGTTGCTGCTCTAGCTGTTGGCTGTTAGCTGTTGGCTGTTGGCTAGTGGTTCGTGTAACCCGCTGTAGGGGCGGACCTGCGTGTCCGCCCACAAGGCATACAGCACTTCAACGGGGACGGGCGGACACATAGGTCCGCCCCTACAAAGGGTTACTCGTTTCTCTAACCTCTAATTTCTAATCTCTAATCTCTAATTTCTAATCTCTAACTTCTAGCTTCTATCCTCGATGTGCTTGTTTTTGTGTACTTTTGTGCTAGTGGAGGCTGGCGCATAGTGTATCGGTCTCTGCGAGACAAAAAAAGATAGATATAGAAATAGGTAGCATCAGATTATGTACAGAACGCATACGTGTGGAGCTCTGCGTGCCTCTGACGAGGGACAGCAGGTGACGCTCGCGGGTTGGGTCGCTAAGATTCGTCGCATGGGAGCTATGACCTTCCTCGACTTACGTGATAGATATGGCATTACGCAGATCTTCTTTGATGAGTCGCATCAGGGGCTCCTCAGTGAGGTGGGGCGTGAGTGGGTGCTAGCGGTGACGGGTACCGTACGCCTGCGCAGTAGTGTCAATGAGAAGATCCCCACGGGACAGATCGAGATCCTCGCAGATCGTATGGAGGTACTGAATCGTGCCGACACGCCTCCCTTTACGATCGAGGATGTGAGTGACGGTGGCGATGACCTGCGTATGAAGTACCGCTACCTAGACCTGCGTCGTAGACCGGTGCTGAGCAATATAGAGCTACGTCACCGTATGACGATGGAGACGCGACGCTATCTCGACGGGCTCCACTTCCTAGAGATCGAGACACCGATGCTGATCGGCTCGACACCCGAGGGTGCGCGAGACTTTGTGGTGCCTAGTCGTATGAACCCAGGGCAGTTTTACGCATTGCCTCAGTCGCCACAGACCTTCAAGCAGCTACTGATGGTCGCGGGCATGGATCGCTACTTCCAGATCGTGAAGTGCTTTAGAGATGAGGATCTACGTGCCGATCGTCAGCCAGAGTTTACGCAGATAGACTGCGAGATGAGCTTCGTGGAGCAGGACGACATTTTGAGCACCTTCGAGGGGCTGGCAAAGCATCTCTTTAAGGAGATCCGTGGCATTGACCTCCCCACGCCACTACGACGCATGACTTGGTACGAGGCTATGGATCGCTATGGTAGCGACAAACCCGATCTGCGCTTCGGGATGGAGATCGCAGAGGTGACGGAGACGATACAGGGGCATGGCTTTGGCGTAGTTGATGATGCTAAGTACATTGGTGCTATCGTGGTCACGGGCAAGGCGGACTACACACGTAAGCAGATCGACCAGCTGACCGACTTTGTCAAGCGTCCACAGGTGGGTGCCAAGGGATTGCTCTGGCTACGCTATCAGCCTGATGGAACGATGAAGAGTAGCTTCGACAAGTTCCTCGATGCTGACCAACTCAAAGCTCTGGCCGATAAGCTGTCTATGCAGCCTGGCGACATAGCCTTCCTGATCTCTGGGGACAAGCGTCCAGCACAGAAGCAGCTGGGCACGCTACGTCTACACGTTGCCTCTGAGCTGGGCCTGATGAAGCCGGGGCACTATGAGTGTCTCTGGGTGGTCGACTTCCCGCTACTCGAGTGGGACGAGGAGACGCAACGCTACTATGCGATGCACCACCCCTTTACGGCTCCAAAGCCTGAGGATCAGGATCGTCTCGAGAGCGACCCTGGTAGCGTCCGTGCGGATGCTTACGACATGGTGATCAATGGTGTCGAGGTCGGCGGTGGCTCTATCCGTATCCACGATGCGGAGCTACAGGCGCGTGTCTTTGCGGCACTAGGCTTTACGAAGGAGCGTGCCGAGGAGCAGTTTGGTTTCTTGATGAATGCCTTTAAGTATGGTGCACCTCCTCACGGTGGTATCGCCTTCGGACTGGATCGCTGGGTATCGCTCATGGCGGAGCTGGACTCGATACGTGACTGTATCGCCTTCCCGAAGAACAATTCGGGCCGTGATGTGATGATCGATGCGCCTGCACGACTAGATCCCGAGCAGCTCGACGAGCTACACCTGACTGTGCGGGAGACACTATAATATATAGGAGTCCTTATGGTCACGATAGGAGATGTAGTTCGTACGGTAGAGGCGTGCTATCCGCTGAGCTATCAGGAGAGCTACGACAACTCGGGTCTTCAGGTGGGTGATGTGACGCAGCCGCTGCGTGGTATCATGCTGGCTGTGGAGACGACCGAGGCGGTACTCGAGGAGTGCCTGCAGCGTGGGTGCAACCTGCTCATATCGCATCATCCGATCCTCTTTCGAGGGCTTAAGCGGATCACGCCCGCGACTTACCAGGAGCGTTGCGTGGCTTTTGCCTTGAGAAACAATATCGCTATCTACGCCTGTCATACTTCGGCAGACAATGAGATGACGCAAGGCGTGAATCACTATCTGGCCAACCTGATCGGTCTCAAGCGTGAGGGTAGGCGACCGATGATGCCTCAGCGAGGCCGCTTCTACAAGTTGCAGACTTTCATCCCGCACAGTCATGCCGATGCGCTACGCACTGCATACGAGGAGGCGGGCATTGGCTCCCTGGGTGGTTATACCGGCTGTAGTTATAGTTGCTCGGGGGTAGGGCGCTTCCGCCCAGGAGCTGAGACGCATCCGACCATTGGTACACATGGCTCTATGGAGGCGGTCGAGGAGGAGATGATCTCCGTGCTCGTGCCACAGGAGCGACTCTCGCAAGCCCTCACGACACTCGTAGCGTCGCATCCCTATGAAGTGCCAGCCTACGAGGTAATCCCGATCGTGATGGATCACCCGACGAGTGGGTTAGGGGTCATAGGCGAACTGCCTAGTGCGCTGACGCCGCAGGAGCTGCTAGAGCATCTATCTACGCTGCCAGCCGTGGAGCGCATCGCCTACTCAAATCCCCCCACGCAACCGATCCGCCGCATAGCACTCTGTGGAGGCAGTGGCGGTGGTCACGAGTTCATCGGAGAGGCTATGCGCTCAGGCGCAGAGGTCTATATCACAGGTGAGGCCAAGTACAACGATTATCTTGACGTGCAGGGGCGTCTCTGGCTGATCACGCTAGGGCACTTCGAGAGTGAGCACTGCACACGCACCATGCTCTATGATGCATTGTCGGATAAATATCGTAACTTTGTCATCCATACGTCAGATGCTGACACCAATCCTATTCACTATTTCTAAGCAATACCATCTATGAGCATTAATACAACGACCCACGAAGTAGCCGAGCGTAGTATCCGGGAGAAGCTCATCGCCCTCAAGCGTCTACAGGAGACGCTCACCAGTATTGACAAGATCAAACTACTACGAGGCGAGCTACCCCAAGCTATCGAAGATCTAGCGGACGAAATCGAGGGACTGAAGACACGCTTAGAGAAGTACAACGCTGCTGCCAAAAAGCTCTCACAGTCGGTCAGTGGTGAGAATCAAAAGATCGCTACGGCAACCGATAAGCTCGAGGCACTCAAGGAGCAGCTTAATGCGGTGAGTAACAACCGCGAGTATGAGCACTTGTCGCGCGAGATCGAGTTTCAGGATCTTGAGATACAGCTCGCTCAGAAGCATATCCGTGAGTTCAACGCAGAGCTACAAGGCCGCAAGGATGACATCGCCAAGCTCCAAGAGCGTATCAAGGAGCGTGAGGAGGATCATCAGGCTAAGAGTGAGGAGCTGGAGCAGATCATTGCCGAGACGCGCATCGAGGAGGAGCAGCTCCGTGATCGTGCTAACGAGCTGGAAGCGCAGATCGATGAGCGCATCCTCAAGGCATTCCAACGTCTACGCAAGGGCGCTTCCAATGGACTGGCAGTCGTGCCTGTAGAGCGTGAGGCGTGCGGTGGTTGCTTTAACCACATTCCGCCACAGCGTCAGCTAGAGGTCAAGCTACACAACAAGGTCATCGTCTGCGAGTACTGCGGACGTGTACTCATCGACCCAGACATTGAGGAGGAGCCAGTAGAGGAGACGACCGAGGCAAAGGCCGACACAAAGAAGAAGGAGACCAAGAAGACTACGGCTACTAAGAAGACCGCCTCTAAGAGTACCAAGAAGGCTGACGCTAGCAAGGATAGCGAGGACAAGTAAATCTCTTCCTTCCAGCGATGAGTCTTTTCGGACGGTTTGTCGCTCTTCTCTCCCTTTACGACATTCACTCCCTCGCACTGTGTCTCAGCGACGTACGCTACTCAATCATGCTTTGGTGCATCAGATGCGTCGCACGATCGAGCAGTATGAGCTGCTAGACCGAAAGAGCCAGCGAGTGGTCATCATAGCCCTCAGCGGAGGTGCCGACTCGACGGCACTTCTGTGGGGGCTTTTGTTATTAGGGTACCGCTGTGTGGCGGCGCATTGCAACTTTCATCTGCGAGGCCCAGAGAGTGATCGTGACGAGGCGTTTGTCACAGAGCTTTGTGAGCAGCTGGAGGTGCCCCTAGAGCGTGCCTCCTTTGACACTTATGGCTATGTGGCTACGCACAAAGGGGTGAGCGTAGAGATGGCGGCGCGGAAGCTGAGGTACGACTTCTTCGATGAGCTATATGCGCGGTATGATGCGCAGAGCATCGCTCTCGGGCATCACCTAGAGGACAATGTGGAGCAGCTCCTGATCAACCTCTCCCAAGGGGCAGGCGTACGAGGACTGCGGGGTATGCTCCCAATTCGTGAGGAGGGGAAGTATATTCGTCCGCTCATAGACACGCCGCCTCGACTTATCTATGACTTCTTGCGCATTGCCGAGCAGCCTTTTGTGAGGGACTCGACGAATGCGGACACAACTATACGGCGCAACTTCGTCCGGCATACGTTGCGTCCGCTCTTTGACCAGCTCAACCCCTCCTTTGACCAGGCGGTCGCCTCGACGATTCACATCTTGCGAGACTTGGAGCAACTGCAAGACTATTATATAAGGAGTACCCTCCCCGCAGACTCCACTCAGCCGCTAGAGATCGCATGGCTCCGTCAGCAGATAGCACCGCTCGCACTCCTCTACAGCTACTTCGCAGCGATCGACTGCGATCGCCTAGTATTACAGCAACTCCTGATGGACTGCACCAAGTCTGAGCGTGTCGACAGCTATGCTCGCTATGAGGGTCGCGGGGGCATCATCGAGCGTTATCGTGGCTATCTGATAGGCACGACCAGTGAGACCCTGGCGCGTCTGGAGCAGGCGACCAACTTTTGCCTAGAGCTGCCGGCTATCGAGAGCTGGCCAGCGGGAGCTGTGCTGGATCACCCGCTAGGATCGGTAACGATAGCGGTACACGACTGCTCGGAGACGCCACCGCCTGCGATTAGGACGCTCACGCCTTACAGCTATTTGGTCGACTACGACCAGCTTCGAGCGGCAACGCCTCAACTACAGTTCAGAGCCTCTACCGATGGCGAGCAATGGATCGCCCCGTTGGGCATGAAAGGGCGCAAGCCTCTAGCGAAGCTCCTACGCGACGCTAAGGTGCTCCCCTCACGTAGAGCGGCCACAATGCAACTCATCGACCACCATACGGATGCCACGCTGTGGCTGGTTGGTGTGTGTCGCAGTGCTGACTACCAGCTCACGCCACAGACTCGTCGCTGGGCGCAGATCACCTTCTCTCTTACATTATCAGATCCCTTTGATGAGTGCACGAAGCCACATACAGTAGCTCGTTAGCCGTTTATTTTGTACTTTTACAGCTAGAATCGACTTATAAAGCATGACGAAGACCTTTCCCATGATCGCCAAGACGCTCCCTGGGCTGGAGCCAGTACTGGAACAAGAATTGACAGCCCTCGGTGCGAACAATATACAGATAGGACGTCGCATGGTCTCTTACGAAGGAGATCTCAAGATGCTCTACAAGTCCAATCTGTACCTCCGCACAGCACTTAAGGTGCTGAGACCTATCTATGAGTTTGACGCGGAGGATATCGACATCCTCTACACGACGCTGCTAAACTTCGACTGGAGCCAGTGGCTTACGGCCGATATGACCTTTGCGGTCGATGCGGTGGTCTACTCATCGACCTTCAAGCATAGTCGCTACGTCGTCTATAAGACGAAAGACGCTATCGTCGATTACTTTAGAGAGCAAACGGGAGGCACGAAGCGTCCCTCGGTCAAGCTCTCCAACCCGCAGCTGATCTTCCACCTACATATTGCGGAGCAGCATGTGACGCTCTGTCTAGACTCTTCGGGTGAGAGCCTCCACAAGCGGGGCTATCGTATGGAGCAGGATCGTGCTCCTATCAACGAGGTGCTGGCAGCGGGTATCCTACTCAAGGCGGGCTGGCACGGGCAGTGCGATCTGATGGATCCTTTCTGCGGGTCGGGCACCTTCCTCGTGGAGGCTGCGCTGATCGCTACGGGTACGCCTCCAGGCATCTATCGTGAGAGCTACCCCTTCGAGCGGTGGCCAGACTTCGACAGTGAGCTCTGCAGTGAGGTGTACAATGACGACTCGACGGAGCGCTCCTTTGACTACCACATCTACGGCTCCGACCTCTCGCCTCAAGCCATTGCCAAGGCTAAGCGCAACGTCACTCGATCGGGTATGTCTCGCTACATAGATCTCTCGGTAGGCGACTTTGCTGATCAGCATCTGCCACACCCCGAGGCGGAGACAGATCCTAAGTGTCTGCTTGTGATGAACCCGCCTTACGGGGAGCGTCTCTCAGACTACGACCTCGAGCAGCTCTATAGTATGATCGGTCGTACGCTCAAGTTCCAGTTCGCCGGAGCTCAGGCGTGGATCATCGCTCATCAGGTAGAGCACTTTCACGCGATCGGGCTCAAGCACGATCTGCGCGAGGAGCTGTACAATGGATCGCTGCCTTGCGAGTTGCGTGGCTATACGCTCTTTGAGGGCAAGCACAAGGAGTACAAAGAGCAGATCGCTCAGCGTGAAGAGACTCCCCAGCGGAGAGAGCGTGGCGAAGCGTTTCACCGTGGCAAAGGGCAAGATGCTCACAGACCTCGGGCAGCCTACGACAAGCCGGCCTACAGCAAGGGACGTGGTGGCAAACCTTACGACAAACCTTACGACAGGCCTGCACATCGTGGCACACAGCGCACGAAAGGGCCACACCCTGCTGGCTCCTCTAGCTCTGGCTACAAGGCCAATATCCAAACCTTCGGCAGCGATGAGACATTCGTCCATAAGACTGAAGCAAACGACAACGAATAAGTAACATCTATCACTCCATACCGATCCTATGAATAGCATATTGCGTCACTACGCCCTATGGCTCTTCGGAGCTCTTACGCTCACGCTCACAACGGCCCTGCAGGGACAGACGAAGCAACCGTTAGACCTTGAGACTGTCACTTATGGAGGCAAGACCTTTCGGTCAGACTTCTACCCGCAGCCCGTCTATGGGCTCGCTTGGCTACAGAGTGGCTACACCTACACGGTAGATGGTGGCGACTACCGGAGCCTACGGGTCTACACCCCGACGAGAGGACAGGAGCAGACCGTTCTCACGCAGGACGAGCTCGTTCGGCTCCTCAAGCCTTACGATGACACCAACAAACTCTATCCGCTGGTTGCTTACGACTTTACCCCACAGTGCCACTACCTAGAGGTGGAGCTGCCCAAGGGACTTTACCTAATAGATGTAGAGCAAAAGCTAATCGTCGGATACTTCGCCACTGGTGACACCGAAAAGCGCGCTTCGCTCCTCAGCCCTAACGAGCGCAACCTAGCGGTCAAGAGCGAGGAGGGCACACTCCTTATATATACGCTACAGCCCGCTGGGAGCAAACCTCAGGCTCCTACGCTAGTCGCTACGGACGAGGCGGAGGCTGCAGTCGTCTATGGCGAGTCGGTTCACCAGAACGAGTTCGGCATTGACGGTGGACTCTTCTGGAGTCCCGACAGTCGCCAGCTAGCTTTCTACCGTATGGATCAGTCGATGGTCGCACCCTATCCCATCGTTGATATGACACCGCACAAAGCGGTCGTCCAGCCCGTTCGCTACCCGATGGCAGGTACTCCTTCGCACCATGTGACGCTAGGAGTCTTTCATCTAGAGAACCAGCAGACCACTTACCTAGCGACTGGTGGCGACCCCGAGCATTACTTGACAAACGTAGCGTGGCACCCCAACAGCAAGAAGGTTTACATAGCCGAGCTAAATAGAGGACAAGATCATCTCTTCCTCAATGGTTACGATGCTCAGACGGGAGCGCACACCGAGACGCTCTTTGAGGAGACTGATGCGCACTATGTCGAGCCACAGCACCCGATGATGTTTGTCCCTGGGAGCCGAGGCGAGCAGTTCGTTTGGGAGTCTCGTCGTGAGGGCTACCGACAGCTCTATCTCTATAGTATCACGGGCAAATTGATCCGCAAGCTCACCGACATGGAGGGCGAGGTGACCGACATCTACGGCTTCGACCCCAAGGGCGAGCGCATATACTACCAGGCTGCGTACCCCTCACCGCTCGAGCGACACATCTTCGCGAGCGACCTCAAGCGAGGACGTACCATACAGCTGAGCAAGGTAGCCGGAACGCACGAAGCGATCTTTAGTCCCGATAAGCAGTACTATATAGACCAGCTGCAGAGTGCTACCATCGCACGCTCTGTCATGCTTCACGACAATAACGGGCTGCAGCTCCGCCAGATACATCAAGCTCCTGATCCGAGGGTTAAGCTTGATATGCCCAACATCACCACTGGCACGCTCCTAGCGGCTGATGGTAAGACCGAGCTTTACTACCGTCTCATCACGCCGTCTAACTTTGACGAGATGAAGGAGTATCCTGCCATCGTCTACGTCTATGGTGGTCCACATGCTCAGCTAGTCACCAACACGCCACAGTGGGGTGCCTCGGGCTGGGATCTTTACATGGCACAGCAAGGGTACATCATCTTTACGGTCGACAATCGTGGTAGTGCCGAGCGAGGTGCTGCCTTCGAGCAGGTCATCCATCGTCAGGTTGGTACAGCCGAGATGGCTGATCAGATGAAGGGTGTCGAGTATCTCAAGAGCCTTCCCTATGTAGATCGCAATCGTATCGGCGTGTACGGGTGGAGCTTTGGAGGCTTTATGACTACCAACCTGATGCTCACGCACTCCGAGACCTTTAAGGTGGGTGTCGCTGGCGGTCCCGTCATGGACTGGTCTCGCTACGAGATCATGTATGGCGAGCGGTACAACGACTCGCCTCAGGACAATGCCGAGGGCTATCAGCGCAACAACCTCATCGAGCGTGCCAAAGACCTCAAGGGGCGTCTTCTCCTCATCCACGGCACCTCCGACAATGTGGTCGTCTGGCAGCATGCACAAGCCTTTGTCAAGGCGTGTGTTGATGCACAGACCTATCCCGACCTCTACTACTACCCAGGGCACAAGCACAACGTCATCGGCCCCGACCGCGTGCACCTCAACTATGTCATAACTCGTTACTTCCTAGAGCACCTATGAGCCTTATCTATCCCAACACAAAGCAAGACGAGAAGAAGTCTACAGACGCTGAATTTATGAAGTACGCTAAGATCGAAATGGTAAAAGCTCCTCAGACCGTCCTCCTCCTCGGTAGCGGCGGACGCGAGTGCGCTATGGCTGCAGCCATAGCTGAGAGCAAGCTACTCAGGAAGCTCTACATAGCTCCAGGCAATGCGGGTACTGCTGCTTATGGCACCAACGTCTCAGACATCAACCCTGTCAAGCATGAGACGGTGAGCGAGTTCATATCCACCCACGGGGTCACGCTCCTCGTCTGTGGCCCCGAGGCTCCGCTCGTCGATGGACTCGTCGACTATCTGCAGGAGGATGCTCGCCATCCCGACCTCCTCATCGTTGGCCCCGACAAGGCGGGCGCTCATCTCGAGGGTAGCAAGGAGTACAGCAAGGAGTTCATGCGTCGTCACAGCATCCCGACGGCCAGCTACGAGACCTTCGGACCTCAAGATATAGAGGAGGCGGAGGAGTTTCTCGATCAGCTCTCCGCACCCTTTGTCCTCAAGGCTGACGGCCTAGCTGCTGGCAAGGGTGTCCTCATCTGCCAAGATCGTAAAGAAGCTGAGGAGGGGCTAGGCCAACTCTTCAGCGGTATGTTTGGGAGTCGTGGTCAGCGCATCGTCATCGAGGAGTTTCTCGAGGGTATCGAGTGCTCCGTCTTTGTTGCTACCGATGGAACCGACTACTGCGTCCTACCCGTTGCCAAGGACTACAAGCGTGTCGGCGATGGAGACACAGGTCCTAACACGGGCGGTATGGGAGCCGTTAGCCCCGTGCCTTTTGCCGATGAAGCCTTCATGCAGCGTGTTGAGGAGCGCATCATACGTCCCACGCTAGAGGGCTTGCAAGAGGAAGGCATACAGTATGTCGGCTTCCTCTTCATCGGACTGATGAATGTAGCGGGCGATCCCTATGTCATCGAGTACAACTGCCGTCTAGGCGACCCCGAGACCGAGGTGGTACTGCCACGTATCGAGAGTGACTTTCTCGAGCTACTCATCGCTATGGCGACCGGTCAGGTAGCGGGCTACGATCTAAAGATCTCACCCGAGGTAGCTATGACGCTCGTCCTCGTATCCAAGGGGTACCCCGGGCATTACGACAAGGGCTTCCCGATCCAGCTACCCGATCCAGCAGAGGGTATACGTATTTATCACTCAGGCACGGCGCTTGACGAAGAGGGACATGTGGTGACCAATGGGGGACGCGTCCTCGCCATCACGGCACGAGGCACCACCATCCAGGCAGCTCAAGAGGCGTGCTATCGCACCGCCACGCAGACACTCTACGAGGGTAAGAACTACCGCCACGACATAGGCAACGATCTCTTGTAGAGCAGTAGACATAACCCAATAACCTCAAGACAGCAAAGGGGGGGAGTAGGAAAATCAGTCCTACTCCCCCCCCCTTTTTTGTTGTTGAAGCTTTACACTCCTCGTTAGGAGAGTGCCGACCTTTGTGACATCCTCTCTAGGGAAGTAGTCTCTACCCTAGAGAGGTGTGTCACGATAGTGCCAAAGGGCTACTTGCACACCTTGAGTACTAGTCTCGTCTGTGTCGTGCTGCCCTCTAGGATGATTAGATAGCTTCCTGATGGCATCGCTGTGTGGTCTATCGCCACGGTCGTCTCAGCGATAGGATACTCAGCCAGTGTGCGGAGTGTCAGATCTACGACCCGAGCGGTCTGATAGCTAGAGGGTATACCAGATAGTCTCCAGGAACTTCCGTCCACGGCTAGCTCTATGCGCTCTGTCGGGAAGGCATCGATGGCAGTGTCCTCTGCGATCTTGAAGCCTCGCCAGATAGGTGACTGCTCATAGTCAGCCTTGCTGCCCTTGGGAACGATCAGCTCGCACTGACTCCGGTCTACTCCCTCAAAGGGATCATTCTCGTAGGACGACTGTGGAGGAGTGCTTGTCAGCATCGTCAGTCGCTTGAGACTCTTACAGCCTCCGAAAGGTGTGTCGCCAAGTATGGTAAGGTGCTCGGGGAAGGTGACCTCAGCCAGCTTCGGTGCGAACCAAAAGGCAAAGTCCTCGATCGTTTGAGTCTTGTCATGCAGTCTCAGCGCAGTTTCGGTGCGACCTGCAGGGTAAGCGTAGAGGATAGCAAAGTCCTTGCTATATAGGACACCATCCTGTGTGGCAAAGGCCGTATTGTCGTCGTTTACGACAAAAGCCTGGAGCTTTAAGCAGCCGAGGAAGGGATTTTGACCTAACAGTGGTGCCGCAGCACCGATGGTCACACGCTTTAGGTTCGTCGACTCAGCAAACGCAGCATAGTCTAGCTGCTCGAGAGAGCTGGGGAGCTCTAGCTGTTGGAGTGCATGGCAGTGCCAAAAGGCCTTCTCGCCAATGTGTGTCAACCCTGCTCCAAACTTGATGGAGCCTATAGACTCACACTCTTGGAAGGCTCCCATTGCTATCTCTTGTAGCGAGTTGGGTAGCTCCAGTTGCTTGAGGCTTCGGCAGTTTTTGAAAGCATCTAGACCGATGGTCTTCAACCCCTCGGAGAAGTGTATCGTGTGCAGAAGGTTGTTGTCCTGAAAAGCGGTCTCTTCGATACGCTCCACATCGGCAGGTATCGTCACCTCTAGGAGGGCACGGCAGCCGTCGAAGCAGGAGGCGGGGATCGTCTTGATCCCGTTAGGTATCGTGACGCTCTGCAGTGCCTCGGCACCTAGGAATGCCTCTGGCTCAAAGGCATCCATCCGACTAGGCAGCTGAACCTTTGTGAGGCTTGTAGCATTGTCAAAGAGTCGCTTGTTAAGCACCTTGACACCCTCTGGGATAGTTACCTCCTTGAGGTTAGCACAGTAGGTGAAAGCGTATCCCCCGAGGTACTCTAGGTCACGTGGCAAGGTAATCTGCTCAAGAGCGTTGCACACCCCAAAGGCGGTACTATTGATACGAGTCACCTCATCGGAGATAGAGAGCTTCTGTAGCTTGATACACTTCCAGAAGGCTCCGATGCCTATCTCTCGTATATTCTTAGGTAGTACAAGCTCCTCGATAGAGCAGCAGTGGTAGAAGAGCTTGTCCGGTAGGAGCGTCTCCTGCCCCTCGGGTACGACATACTCTCTCATCGTGCCTTGGTCATCAACCTTGATGTAGTATACGCCTCCAGGTACGATGCGAGCCTCCGAGAGGTCTAGCTTGCGGATACGCGCGTGGGGAACCTCTGCGGCATACTCATCAGAGCCACAGAACTGGCGGATAACTCTTAGGTCACTACCGTTTAGCTCGCCCTTGATCTTGATAGAGGTAGCAGACTCCCACATCTCTACGGGACCATCCTCTTGGAGTCGTCCAGCGACGTTGGTATAGACTACGTCAAAGGCGTCGTCTCCCTCTTCGGAGCAACCAGACCCGTCGCCCTCGACAGAGACCATCCACCCCTTTTGTACAGCTATTTGGGTCTTGCTCTTGGGAGCTGCAGGAGTGCCGTTAAAGAGCATACACCCACCGAGGTCGTTCTTTGAGTCTTCGTCACGACGCTCTCTCAGCGATCTGTATAGCGCATTGAGTGCGCAAGCATCGAGTGCCGTACCATCGATCTTGACAAAGTAGATATTGTAGGCATTAGGTAGCGTGAGAGCCGTGATAGGGTTGTCACTCACGGTGATACTCTTGAGGGCAAATAGCTGTGTGACTGACGAGAGATCCTTGATCTGATTCTTAGGACAGGAGAGCACCTCTAGCCCATAAGCACTAGAGAGGTCTAGCTCAGTCAGCTTGTTGTCGACACAGGTGAGAGTCTTGAGTCTACTAAGCTGGTTGAGACCAGGTATCTCTTTGAGTGCACACTGGCTCACATCGAGCGACTGAATACTTGGTGAGAGCTGGAGTGTCTCTAGCGTAGGATTGACTGAGCAGTCGAGAGAAGTGAGTGAGTAGCAGTCGCTTAGATCGATCTTCTTGAGCTTGTTGGAGTAGCAGGCTACATCTTTGAGTCGCTTCATCTTGGAGCAGTTGAGCTCGGTCAGGCTGTTGTTATTGCAAGCCAGCACCTCAAGATTAGGACAGCCAGAGAGGTCTAACTGTGTGAAGGCACATCCCTGACAGTCGAGAAACTTGAGCTTGTCTAGTCCCGTGAGGTTGAGCTCCGAGAGTGACTCGCTATAGCTCACCATCAGGGTCTCTAGGAGTGGCGAGCCTGATAGGTCTAGCTTCGTGAGTCCGATATAAGGTAGGAGGACCGTCTTTAGCTTGCTCGGTGAGGGTAGTGTGAGCTGGGTGATAACCCCCATGAAGCTCTTGCCAGCGACTAGATAGGTGAGCTCGAGGTTTTGAGATAGATCTAGCTCTGTCAGAGCCAGTCCCGATAGGTCGAGGTACTCCAAGCGTGGCATTCCCTTGAGATTGACCGAAGAGATAAAGGGACAGGTACTCAGATCTAGCTTCTTCAGCTGAGGAGCTTGCTGAGGTAGTGCCAGGCTACGTAGCTTATTATTATTGGTACAGACGATGCTGTCTAGCTGCGCGCAGTGTGATAAGTCGAGCGACTTGACTTGCGAGTCTTGTAGCAAGAGGTAGCGTAGCTTCGTGCTTTTCGTCAGATCCAGCACCTCGTGAAAGTTCTTGCGAGAGATAAGGTCTGTCAGCTGGGGCATTTGCGATACATCGAGCTTGAGGAGGTTATTGCCCGAGCACTCTAAGACAGCGACATCACCCTCTATGGTGAGCGTGCGGTCTATCAGTTGGGCCTTGATAGCCGTTGCTTTGTTTTTGTAGAGATCTTTTGTCTCAGAGGTGCCATCGCCCCAGACGAACTTGACTGTTCCGTCTTGTCGTCCCATGAGTAGTAGCTTGTACTCAGATCCGACCTGCCCAGCGAAGGTCATGGAGATGCGCCCTTCCTGAGCGAACACTGAACTAATCCCGGCCCCAGCACAGAGCAGCAAGGCGAGAAATGCGATACAACGCGTAATGAGTTTATTCATACTAATAGTAGTTTTGGATGTGACTGTCCCGAGCTGTGTTGCCTTAAAAAAAGAGTTGCAAGGGATATTTTGGATGCAAATATAATGAAATGTTCTTTAAGCAGTTTCTTTTACACCCATATCTAGACGTCCTTGTATCAAATGCGATGCGATTAGGATATTACGATCTGGCTTATTTCCTGACGAATACGCTTTTCGATCCGATTCCTACGTGGAGAATCGAAAATAGCCTCGTGGAAAATTCCAGATCTTCCGCCACTATGTTGTGATTGCTTATTATCATGTGATCTTCCTCGGCCAGTGCTGACGCTTCATATACAATGAACTCATCGACCTCCCCACTCCTCGCTTGTCGCTCGTGTGAACCTTCTGAAAGAGCAATTATGATGCGTCAGCCCTAGCAGGGCAAATTCAATCCCGACTCATTACAATAATTTAAAGTCGACTACATATCGATACGGAGCTGTGTCGGGGAAAAGTGATTTCCACGTGGATATTTCAAAATCTCCACGTGGGGAATAAAAAATTCCTCGGAGGAATGAAATGAAACTTCGGAGGAATGAAATGAAACTTCGGAAGAAATGAATCACGCCCACGTGGAAAATAAAAAATATCCACGTGGAGATTTGAGATTCCCCACGTGGATATTCGAGAAAGGAGGGAATCGGACGAATTCCCCTGTAAAGATATGTAATCAGAGATTAGAGGCTAGAGATTAGAGATTAGGGGTTAGAGATCCGATCACTCTGATAGCTCCGATGGTCTCGATAGCTAACAGCCAACAGCTAACAGCCAACAGCCAATCCATGGTTGACACATATATAGGGAGCTCATCTAAGCCTCGCTTGTTGCTCATGTGTGGCTCCTGACAGAGCGATTATAGTGGGTCGGCCCTGATTTCTCGGCGGCGATGCCGAGACCAAAGGGAAGATTGTGGTATATTTGCACTGTCGGTCGTGGCTATGGATATACTATAAGTAGCTATCCCCACGTTATTAGAATGCTTATGAGATATAGACTCCTATATATATACAGACCTATTTGCCTGCTACTGGTCATGCTGCTTGCCACGCTGCTGGGACTGGAGGCACAGTCCTCATCCTATGCTCCGCTTCGTGAGGGGCACTGGGCGCGACTCTCTGTGACACGTACGGGCGTGCATAAGGTTACCTTTGCGGCACTGCGCGAGGCGGGCATTGCGAATCCTGCCGAGGTACGTCTCTTCGGACGAGGCGGAGCGATGCTCAGCGAGGTACTAGAGGATAACAGTTTGCAGCTGACGCCTGTCCCCACCTATGTGGCTGATGAGGCGGTCTACTTTTACGCTACGGGGACGACCGAGTGGATCCCTGAGGTGTCGCAGCAGACCTTCCGCCATCAGCAAAATATCTATAGCAACAAGGGGTACTACCTAGCGACCGATCGCGCGGATCTGTCAGCGCACCGTATCGACTCTCAGGTTGCGCAACAGGCTACGGAGGCGGCTGTGCGGACGAGCTTCTTGGCGCATGTGGTGCATGAGGAGGATCGCCACTCGCTGCGTGCCTCGGGACGTAAGCTCTTTGGCGAGCCGATCGGGGGGCATCCGCTCTCGGTATCGCTCTCGCTACCGACGCCATTGGTGTCTGCAGCTGAGGGACAGCTGGGTGTGGCTTATGTGGGGTTACCTGACAAAGATCAGACGCTGGAGCTGACGGTGCAGCTAGGTGGTGAGACCTACCAAGATGTCATCAGGTGGAGTGAGGATAGCTCCACGAGTACCTATCTGGCTGGGATCCATCATGTCAAGCGCTTTGCTGCGCACCTTCCCTCTGAAGCTCAGAGCGTGGAGGCGCAGCTACAGATAGCACCTGCAGGGCGGGCGGCTTATCTAGACTATGTGACACTGGTGGCACCAGTCGCTTTGCAGTATGGGGGCAAGGGGCAGTTGGCCTTTCGTAATTTCTCCGCAACGCCAGGCGCGATTGCCGAGCACCGCATCGGGATGACAGGCTCTGCTGGTGCGCTACAACTGTGGGAACGTACGGCCGAGGGGCAGGTAACGAGCTTGTCCGCAGCGGAGCAGGGTGGCGCCTTGACCTTTACGGGTGCGGTGACAGACGGGACGGGCCGTCCTGTGGAGTATACGCTCTTTGCTCTGACAGATGCTTATCCTGTGGAGCAGGTGGTGACACTGCCTCACGGAGGGGTGCGTCTAGACACGGTGCCGGACTATCTGATGATCACGACAGAAGCATTGCGCCCCGCAGCAGAGCGCTTGGCCATCTACCACAGAGCGCACTCGGGGCTACGGGTGCAGGTGGTGACGCAGCAGGAGCTTTTTGATGAGTATAATGGTGGCACGCCCGATGCGACGGCTTATCGCTTGATGCTGTGGGACTACAAGCAACGCTATGAGGCGGAGCATGGTGCGGGTAGCTACCACCCGTTGCTGCTCCTAATGGGCGATGGTGCATACGACAATCGAAAGGTATCGCAAGACTGGAGCTCACGGGACTTGCAGCAGACGGAGTTCCTGCTGACTTATCAAGGAGAGAACTCGACCAATGTCTACAGCTACTCGACGGATGACTACTTTGGTCTCCTCTCAGAGGGTCAGCGTGGTGTAGGTATCGGGGCTCAGCCCCTCTCGGTGGGTATCGGTCGTCTGACGGTACGGACGCTGGCTGAGGCTGAGGCAGTGGTGGATAAAATAATCCGCTACGATAGCGAGCAGGTGCCAGGGGTGTGGCGTACACGTGCTTGCTATGTAGCGGACAATATGGATGGTTACTCGCACCTAAGCCAGGCGGACCGCATTGCTCAGCTTATGGAGCGGTTGCAGCCAGAGCTGATCGTCTCTAAAGTCTATATGGATGCTTACGCGCACAAAAATGTGGGCGGGCGTACCTCGGTGCCAGATGCGCGCCGCAAGCTGATGGGCGAGCTACAGAAGGGGTTGCTCCTCCTAGACTATACGGGACACGGGGGGCCTGCAGCGTGGAGCGATGAGCAGATCTTGACGCAGGCAGATATTGTGCGCTTTGACTATCCCCACCTGCCGGTCTGGATCACGGCGACTTGTGACTTTACCAATTACGACCATCCGCAGACGTCGGCTGGGGAGTCGGCTATGCTCAATCCGACTAGTGGGGCTATCGCGCTCTACACGACTACGCGCGTGGTGATGGATGTAGCTAATGAGCAGATGAATAGGGCACTACATGAGAGTCTCTTTACGCCTCAAGCGGATGGTTTCCTTCGTCCTATGGGCATCGTGATGCGTGATGCGAAAAACGGTCTGATAAGCTACGATACGACGAATAAGTTGAACTTTTTCCTACTCGGCGATCCCGCTCTGCGCCTTCGTATGCCAGCCTACGAGACGGTCCTCACGGAGCTGGCGGGTGTCTCGCTCGACAACCTCTCGGAGGGTGAGGCGGTGCCACTCCACGCGATGGATAGTGTGCAGGTGCGAGGCTACGTGGCGAGCAGTCAGGGGGTTGTGCAGGGTGACTTCACGGGCCGGCTCTTTGTGACGGTCTTTGATGCTAAGGCTCAGGTCAAGACGCACATTGATAATGCGCCTGGCAAGGACCCTGACGAGATACGGACCTTCGAGGATTACTCGGGAATGCTCTATGCGGGTATCGCTGAGGTAAAAGAGGGACACTTTGACTTCTCTTTTATAGTCCCTAAAGACCTTCCTTATAGTGGGGGCAATGGTAAGATCAATCTCTATGCTTACAGTGACGCGAAGGGTAGCGAGCCATACGAAGCGATGGGCGTGAGCCATGCGATCTGTGTCAAGCCTGGAGTGGGTGAGCACAGTGTGGTCGATACGATACCGCCAGAGATACGGGAGCTATACCTAGGTCATCCAAACTTCTCGATGGAGAATCCGATCGGCTCGACACCACTCTTCGTTGCTACGCTGGCTGATGCTTCGGGGATCAACCTTTCGGGAAC
Source organism: Porphyromonas vaginalis (assembly GCF_958301595.1). Classification (NCBI taxonomy): domain Bacteria; kingdom Pseudomonadati; phylum Bacteroidota; class Bacteroidia; order Bacteroidales; family Porphyromonadaceae; genus Porphyromonas; species Porphyromonas vaginalis. Next base: position 1,126,347 of record NZ_CATQJU010000001.1, read on the forward strand.
GGGAGTAGGACACAATATGACGCTGGTTGTGGATGGTCGTGAGGATTTGACCTTTAACCTCAATAGCAGCTACACTGCCTCTGAGATGGAGGCGGGTGTGGGACGGGTGCTTTACCTGCTGCCTGAGCTACCTGATGGTGACCATACTGCGACTTTTACGGTATGGGACGTGTGCAACAATGTGACGGTGCGTAGCTTTGCCTTCCGTGTCCGTGCTGGTCAAGCACCGACGGTCGTCGAGAGCCGTGCTCGTCCTGGGGTTTTGACGGCTGATGATCCGCTGATCGTGGAGGTGTACAACAACGCGCCAGGCGTGGAGGTCGATGTGACTATCGAGCTGTACGACTATCGTGGTGCGCTCGTTGCGCTCTCGCCACAGATGGTGGCTCGCTCTGTCTACGACACGCCTGCTCTGATACGCTGGGAGCCTAAGCTACAGTCGGGTGGCGCCTTGTTGCCGGGACTTTACATCTACCGCTTGCGGATGACGCAGGGTGACTCGGCACCGGCCTATACTTCGGGCAAGATCGTGGTTCGTTAAGCCTATCTGATTAAGCAATCTGTTTCGTTATGCAGGCTGATCTCTTAGCACTGGTTACTAGCTCGACGCCTTTCGTGGCGGTGGTGGTTATGGCACTCCTCGTGGCGATCAATCCTTGTCCACTGGCGACGGTGGTCTCCTCGCTACTCTTCTTGACGGGACGGCAGACGAGTAGACGGCAGGGGTGGTGGATCGCTACGCTCTATGCGCTGGGACGAGCGCTGCTCTACTTCTCGCTGGGGTTGCTCTCGGCCTGGCTCTTGCGTACGAGCATTCAGACGCTCCAGATACAGGAACAAATTCTGTATGGCTTGGAGCACTGGCTCGGGCCGCTGATTATCCTACTGGGAGTCCTGCTCTGGCTGTTCGGCCGTCACGACCATCACGATCATCACGATCACGAGGGGCATCATCATGAGGCGGAGCAGACGCACCCAGCGGAGGATCCTGATCATGAGCAGAGGCATTCGCTAGAGCGGCAGGGAGCGTGGAGCTGGCGAGTCCTCTGGTTGGGCTTTAGCTCGGCTCTCTTCTTCTGCCCCGCTACGGGACTGATATACTTCGGTATGCTGGTGCCTATGACTGCTCAGGCAGAAGGTGCTGTGGGGCTGCTCTATCTGGGACTCTTTGCGCTCCTGACAGCTAGTGTTGCTTATCCTGTCTATGGTCTGATACGGATGGGGATGAGTCGCTTAGCGCGTTTCGCTGGCGGCATGCAGCGGTGGCGCAAGTGGCTCAATGTGGGGGTGTCGCTTCTTTTCATTGTGATGGGCATTGTGATTACGCTCGTTCACATTCTGCATGGTCACGACTCGGTAGCACTGGTCGGATCTTTGTAGAGCTTGATGAAGCAGTGCGTGGCGAGGATCACGTCGTGTCGGGACTTGAGCTGGTAAAGGATCTCTAGCCCCTCTCGGCCCCACAGAAGCTTGCTGTAAAGCGTCTCTAGACTGATGCGTGTCTGCAGAGGATCGGCTTGGTAGTGCGAGATAAGGTAATTGATGCCTTGGCGCATGGTGCAGAAGCGTCGCTTGGCCCAGAGGTCCTCACTGGACAACTGGTAGTGCTGCAGGTCGTGTGCTAGGACAGCTAGGTGGAAGGCGAGACTATGCCCTACGATCATCTGCGTAGTCTCTAGGTCTCTGAGGAATAGCTCTAGCACCGCTTGGGGTGGCTCGCCATGCCCCGCGACAAACTCGGTCGTCAGCTGGTGGTAGTCGGTCGCTTCGCTCGTGATCGGCACGCCACTGAGTAGTAGATGGTCTTCGCTGCGCACGACGCGTAGCTCGTCGTCTAGGAGGAGCCACGAGAGACTCGCTAGGAGCGGTGTGTCGATGGCGGAGAGCTGTGTCTCATCGAGCGTATCGTGCAGATAGCATACGGTCTCGGTGTCTACCACTAGGTAGCGGGGCGTGGCACCCTCGGGTGCTGTGCTGAGCTGCAGGAGCGGTGACTCCTCGATGCTGAGCGCACAATGCGAGGCGAAGTCGCGCTCTACGCCTTTGTAGACTGGGTTGTGCTTGCGCAGTCGCTTACGGCCGAAGGTGGTGATGCCGCCAGCTAAGATCAGTAAGAGCAGGAGGTCAACCCAAGTCATAGTCTAGTTGAGGGTCAGGCGGGGGCATTGGGTCTCGCCTGCTTTACTTATTAAGGCTCCCCTCGATGATGCGACGATCGCGTGCGATAGCTGGCGCAGCTTGCTCCTTAGGGATGAAGGCCCAGTTGCTGTAGCGAGGCGGCGTGAGCGGCTGGTGAACTTTGGCCCACTCGATGAGGTGATAGCGCAGGTCGTGAGGCGAAACCCAGACGATGCGTTGGCGCAACTCTTCGGGCGAAAGACCAGCACCTTGCGTCAGGTGGCCACCACCACCGATAGCTCGGTAAGAGTTGACCGCCACCGTGTAGACGCTATCGGGAGAGAAGGGTCGTCCGTCAGACAGCTGCTTGATAGAGATCCGCTCGCCTTGAGCTTTGCGCAGATCCACCGTGTAGTCTATGCCCGCCGCTGCGCTGAAGTTAAAGGTCGGATTGACCGTCGGGAAGCGTTGTTCGTCAGCTTGATCCTTCAGATAGAGCAGATGCTCGCCCGTGTTGGCATCGGGACCGCACCACAAGCCGTAAGAGTACTCTAGGTAGCCCAGTATCTCTTGCCCAGAGAGTCGCAGCTTGTAGAGATAGTTCTCATAAGGGTAGATGTCGAAGAAGTTTCGTACCCGTAGCGTGTCAGCTCGCTGAGACAAGGAGAGACGATGAGGTGCGGAGAAGGAGATGTCTGCCTCGCTCAAGTCTAGCTGTAGCTGGTGAAGTAGGGAGATATAAGCAGAAGGTCCGAAGAGCGCGTCCACGCCTACTAGAGGCTCTGTGAGCTGTGTGATCGGCTCTGCGATAAAGCTGCGCACCGTGTCCGCAAAGTCTGAGAAGTAGCTGACGAAAGCGGAGTCTACCGATACGTCTGCCATGGGGACTATCTCTCCCTGGATCTTTTTGTCGACCACTTTGTCACCTTGCTTGGTGATGGAGACGGTTACGTCCGCCACGTTTCTCGCATGGCTCCCAGGATTGATCAGCAGGACGGGAGAGCCTGACGGACTCTGCACGGTCGTCTGATTAGCCTGATGATCGTGTCCGTAGAGGATCAGGTCAATGCCAGAGACCGTACGAGCCATCTGGAGGGCAACGTCCTCCTTTCCCTGTCCATCGCCTAGCCCCGAGTGCATCAGGACTATGAGCAGGTCGGGATGGACATGCTCTTGGATCGTAGGGATCCACTCATGTGCGGTGGCGATCGGGTCGGCAAAGGTCATCCCCTCGTAAGAGGACTGGGGAATCCACTCTGGCACGGATGGAGTAATCAGCCCGAGAACGGCTACCTTGACCCCGTCGACCGTGTGGACGCTGTAAGGCGAGTAGTAAGGCTTGCCCTTGAGGGGTCCGTCGCTGTGTATGATGTTGGCGGCCAGTAGCGGTGTCGCCATGTCGCGTTGCCAGCGGTGGTAGACACTCGGCGTAGCCTCTAGGTCATGGTTCCCCACGACGGCTGCGTCGTAGCCCAGTAGCGTCATAGCGTCAGAGACGAAGTGCGTGCGCACTGTGTCGACAAAGTTGGAGTAGTAAACTGCCGCATTACCTTGTAGCACATCGCCTCCGTCGAAGAGCAACGTGCTCGTTGGGTACTCCTTCCTCACTTGAGCCACATAAGTAGATACCCGCGCTAGTCCGCTAGGCGTGCAGCTATCTTGGACAAAGTCGTAGCCCAGTATGTTGCCATGTACATCGGTCGTATGTAGGATACGTAGCGTGTGCGTCTCCCGCTCCGCCTTCTTGCAACTAGCAAAGCTCCCCAGCAGGAGGAGCGTAGCGAGACAATAGAGTAGGGTGCGATACTGAAGTTTGATCATAACGTGAGGGGCTTTCTAGTGACTACTTGTCTGAGAGGTAAGGGTTGTACTGGTAGATATTGCGAATGAGGCGCACGACACGCAGGGCATCCTCTATCTCCACCGCCTGAGCGGTCGGGTCGCCCAGCAGCGCGCGTGCGGTGTGGTCGATGACAAAGTGATGGTTTTGCGCAGATCCGCTATAGGCTCCGTAGGCGTTGCCAGGCTCGCTCTCGCCCAGGTCAGGACGGTCGTAGCCATCGATGATGCAGTGCGTTAGTTTGTTCATAAAGGGACCATCAAGGACGATGCACCCACGCTCGCCTAGCACCGTGAGGCGCACCCCGCAATTGGTCCCGTAGACTGCTGTCGAGTAGGTCAGCAGGCCCGACGTATCTTGCGGGAAGGTGAGCTGCACCACGCCCGAGTCCTCAAAGTCTACCATTGTCTGGTGATTGTAATTGTAGAAGCTCCCGCCCTGCACCTCAGGCATCCCGAAGCACCAGATCAGTAGATCGAGGAAGTGTGAGTACTGCGTGAAGAGCGTCCCGCCGTCTAGCTTGAGGTCGCCATGCCAGCGACGAGGTAGGTAGTAACGCTCGTCACGATTCCAGAGACACTGCAACTCGATCTGGTAAAGCTTGCCGAGTCGCTTCTCTTCGATCACCTGGTGTAGCCAGGCTGAGACAGGCGTAAAGCGGTTTTGCAAGACACTATATAGGTGACAGCCATGAGCCTTCGCGAGGGCGATCAGCTCCTCGCCCTCGTCGGGGTGTAGCACAGCGGGCTTCTCAATGAGGAGCGACTTGCCTGCCTTGAGCAGCTCTAGTGCAATAGGGTAGTGCAGCCCATTGGGGACGCAGATTGATGCGACATCAAAGGTGTCTCCTCCACGCTCCAGTAGCTCCTCGACGCTTGGGTAAAAAGGAACCCCAGCAAGCTGCGCAGCGCCACACTCCGAAGCGGGCAGCACGTCGACCATCCCGACCAACTGCGTTTGCGGATGCTTCGAGATATGCTCCATGTGTCGGCGGCCAATGTGTCCGCACCCCACGACGACCCAGCGGAGCGGGCTGTGAAGTGGCTTAGGAGCGAAGGTCGTTAGGTCGTTGTGCTTTGCTGTCATAGTGGGGAAGGAAAGCTTTTATAGTAGAAACTGTCTGATTCGTTCGCAGATCTCTGCAGCCAGCAAGTGGAAGGTCGTCGGAGCTATTGGTAGCGAGAGCATTGTCTTCTGGAGCTCCTCCGCTACGGGACAGGAAGCCTCAGAGGAGCTGGCGTTGTAGGCCGCTATCTGGTGAAGCATCTGCGGGTAGTAGACTCGTGCATCGATGCCCGCTGTGCGCAATTCGTTGAGTAGTCCGTCTCGCTTGTCAGAGGGTACGCAGATTGTGTAGAGGTAGAGTGCTTCGGGCCGGTCCCCACTACGCCACGGACGTCTCACCATCGGGAGATCCGCCAGTAGCTCATCGTAGAGATCTGCCAGCGCGCTACGTCGTTGGTTTGCTACATCCAGATGACGTAGCTTAACTCGTAGCACGGCAGCTTGGAGCGCATCGAGACGACTGTTGTAGCCACACCGCTCGTACTGGTAGCGTGTGCGCTGACCGTGGTTGGCCAGTTGGCGCAAACGATCCGCCAGTTGCTGGTCATGCGGTACGAAAGCTGCGCCCCCATCGCCCATACAGCCTAGCGGCTTCGTCGGAAAGAAGCTCGTCGTGCCGATTGTGGCTCGAGTGCCTAGCGGTGCCGTTGTTTTTGAAGCTCCCGAAGCCATCTCGCCTACGCCACCCATCCCCTGAGCATTGTCTTCAATCCACGGGATCTGATGTCGCTTGCAGAAGTGCGCCAGTTCGTCTGCGGGGCAGGGCATACCGTACATATTGACCGCTATGAGTGCCACCGTACGAGGGGTGAGCAGCGACTCTAGATAGTCTGGCGAGCCATTCATCTGAAAGGAGACACGCCCATCGCTACTCAGTGAGGGCATCACGTCAGCCCAGACTGGTCGGAGCCCTAGATGACAGACCGCCTCGGCAGCCGCCACATAGTTGTGCGTGGTGACGATTACTTCGCCACCACGTGGCAGATCTAGCGCAGCCAGAGCCAGCAGGAGTGCATCGCTCCCGTTGCCACAGCTGATGACACTCCACGGCTCTAGCCCTAGGTAGTACGCCAGCTCCGTCTCAAAGGCACGCACCTCCTCACCGCCAATATAGCCGCCGGAGGCGACAACCCTCCCGATACTCCTATCAAGCTCAGCTTGGTAGGGGCTATGTTCTTCGGGGAGGTTGACTAGAGGGATGCGCATGTCGCTGTGAGGCTAGACTAGTTTGCTACCAGGAGCTATCGTGTCAGGCAGTGTGACCACCTGTAGCTGTCCCGTCTTGTAGTCCTCGACTGAGAGGATCATACCTTGAGACTCGACGCCACGTATCTTGCGCACAGGGAGGTTGGCAACGAAGGCAACCGTCTTGCCAACCAGCTCCTCTGGCTTGTAATACTGAGCGATACCCGAGACAATCGTCCGGCCGCCCATGCCATCATCGATAGAGAAGCGCAGGAGCTTGTCCGCCTTAGGAACCTTCTCACAAGCTAGGATACGGCCTGCACGCATATCGCTCTTGGTAAATGTGTCAAACGGCACATCCTCCAGCAGAGCCTCGGGGTGACGGTTCTGCTCCTCGTTGAGCTTCTTGATCGCAGCGAGCTTGTCGAGCTGTGCTTGGATCACCTCATCCTCAATCTTGTCAAAGAGCAACTCGGGCGTACCCAGCTGATGTCCCTCGGGAAGTAGATCTGTAGCTCCAAAGCGGGAGAAAGCAAAGCCTCCCTCCTCAACTTGTAGCATACTGAGGAGTCGACGTGTGGAGAAGGGGGTAAAGGGCGCAAAAGCAATCGACAGATTACCCACCAGCTGCAAAGCTAAGTGCAGGATCGTAGCGACACGATCGGGGTCGCTCTTGATCACCTTCCACGGCTCTGTGTCTGCGAGGTACTTATTGCCGATGCGGGCTAGCTGCATAGCGGTCTTGAGTGCCTCTCTAAAGTGGAAGTGCTCTAGCTGATCATCTAGCTCTGCGGGTATAGCTGCCACCTCTCGGAGCATCTCCTCGTCGATCTCCGTGAGACGACCCAGCGGAGGCACCTTGCCGTCGAAATACTTGTGCGTCAGCACCAAGGCGCGGTTCACGAAGTTGCCGTAGATAGCGACCAACTCATTATTATTACGTGCTTGGTAGTCACGCCATGTGAAGTCATTGTCCTTGGTCTCAGGCGCATTGGCTGTCAAGACATAGCGCAGCACATCCTCCTTGCCGGGCATCTCGTCGAGATACTCGTGGAGCCAGATAGCCCAGTTGCGACTAGTCGAGATCTTGTCGCCCTCGAGGTTGAGGAACTCGTTGGCCGGTACGTTGTCTGGCAGGTTAAACGACCCCTCTGCCTTTAGCATGGCGGGGAAGATGATGCAGTGGAAGACGATGTTGTCCTTGCCGATGAAGTGGATCAGACGGGTCTCGGGGTCGCACCACCAGGTGCGCCAGCTGTCGGGGAGTAGCTCCTTCGTATTGGATATGTAACCAATAGGCGCGTCAAACCATACGTAGAGCACCTTGCCCTCAGCACCTTGGAGCGGTACGGGGATACCCCAGTCTAGGTCACGCGTCACGGCACGTGGCTGTAGTCCTAGGTCCAGCCAGCTCTTGCACTGACCGTAGACGTTGGGCTTCCACTCCTTGTGCCCCTCGAGTATCCACTCGCGGAGGAAGCTCTCGTAGTCGCCCAGTGGCAGGTACCAGTGCTTTGTCTCGCGTAGCTCAGGCTTAGCCCCTGATATAGCGCTATGAGGATCGATTAGATCGGTCGCCGAGAGGGAGGTACCGCACGCTTCGCACTGGTCGCCATAGGCGCGCTCGTTGTGGCAATGCGGACAGGTACCCGTGATGTAGCGGTCTGCGAGAAATTGCTTAGCCTCAGGGTCGTAGTACTGCTCCGAGGTCTGCTCGATCAGCTTGCCAGACTCGTAGAGCTTGGTAAAGAACGCACTTGCCGTCTTCTCATGTGTCTCGGAGGTTGTGCGCGAATAGATGTCGAAGTCGATGCCTAGGCGAGCGAATGACTCTTTGATCAAGGCGTGGTAGCGATCCACCACCTCTTGTGGAGAGACGCCCTCCGCTTTTGCCTTGATGGCGATAGGTACTCCGTGCTCATCGCTACCACCGATGAAGAGGACCTCGTCGCCCTTCATACGCTTGTAGCGAACGTATATGTCGGCAGGAACGTAGACTCCTGCGAGGTGTCCGATATGTACAGGCCCATTGGCATAAGGTAGGGCCGTAGTGACTAAAGTGCGTTTGAATTGTTGCGTACTCATAAAGTTCTTATGATGATTAACGGCTTAGCGCCGATGTCTACCACAAAGGTAGCAAAAATGAGACTGTTGCGAGGGTTTCCAAAAGATTTCCAAGCTTGGAAAAATAAATTTCCAAGGGAGGAAAATAAACTTTCCAGCGTTGGAAAACTTTCTTTCCAGCGTAGGAAAGTTTCCTTTCCTACGGAGGAAACGAAGATTCCTACGTTGTGGTTCTCAGGAGAGCCTGTTTTGAGGGAGGCTTGATCGGCTAGGAGTTAGAGGCTTTTGGCGCAGGGGTATTGGGGAAGAGCGCCTTTAATACTTGTGTCATAGTGCGTCGGGTGTTGCCTCGATGGCGCATATTGTTGGCGAGGAGGGAGACGCAGTAGGTGTGGCCGTTGTAGCTGACGTAGCCTGCATAGTTTTGGACGCCTCGTATGGAGCCGCTCTTGAAGTAAGCGGTGAGCTGCGATGCTGGGAGCAAGTTGCGGACAGTGCCCTCACGACCCACTTGGGGCAGGGAGAGGATGAAAGGATCTGAGACAGGTAGCGGTAGCCGGTAGACTTGTCGCAAGGCGGCGGTCAGCGCATAGGGTGAGAGCTTGCTGCGGGGGGATAGCCCAGAGCCGTCGTAGAGCTCCAGCTCGTCAGATGAGAGGGAGCAAGTCTCCCGCCAGTAGTTCATTTCTTGTCGTAGCGCTTCGCTTGTCGAGATACATCCGCCCTGCTGTATGGCGCCAAAGCGGTTGCCTATGCTACGGAGGAGAGCCTCAGCGTAGAGGTTGACACTGTGATAGTTGCAGGTGCGTATCAGCTCGCTCAGATGCGGACTTAGGTAGATGTCTAGTAGGGTGGTGAGTGTCGGAGCGGACTTGTCATAGTAGGCTACACTCTGGCAGTCGGTGAGCTCTATGCCACGTCGCTGTAGATGCTCTGCTAGTTGCAGTGCCAGTGCCATAGCGGGGTTGCTCAGGTCGCAGGCGATGACCTGTCGCTTAGAGCTGCCACGTGCTAGGCGACCCGAGAGACGGCGTGAGGTGCGAGAGTTGCGATCTGCTGAGATGGCTAATTGACTGCCCCGCTTGACCAGCTGTATGTCTATCTGCCACGCATGACCTGGTGTGGAGGGGTGAAGGTAGGAGGGTGCCTCAGCTCCTTTTGCCACATCCTGTGCGGAGATGCCGACCTGCATGATGTTGTCGCAGAGGTTGACCCCATAGAGGGCTGGAGCGTAGCGCCGGCCCCAGTCCTCACGGGGCCATGCCTCAAGATAGCCCTCGTCGCAGTAGGCTGAGGCATCGACGACGATGCGGCCTTGTATCTGGTGGATGCCCGCTTGTTGCAGTGCTAGGTAGACCTGATCGTAGAAGATTCCCTTGCGGCGTGGGTAATGCTTCGACTCGAGCGAGGGGTCGCCATGCCCTACGATGATGAGGTCGCCTTTGAGTACGCTATCCTTTGTAATCTCTCCACGATAACCGATCTCTGTGGGAAACTGATAGTCGGCACCTAGGGCTATGAGTGCCGTGGCGGAGGAGAAGATCTTGGTCACGGAGGCGGGTGTAAACCGCTCTCTGCTACGGTAGTCAAGTAGTGGCTTGTCCTCATCGATGCGCCATACGGAGACTCCATAGCGAGCCTCTCCACGCTGCTCGGCTTGTTGCAGTATCTGCACAGCTTGCGTGGTGTCTATGATATCTTGTTGCGCCCTCCCGGCCAACGGTAGGAGTAGCAGTAAGAGTAAGGCGTAAAGCGTGATGGATCGTGATTGCATCGGTATGGACGGATCAAATGTGACGAGAGCAAAGTGCTTCCGAAGACTCACCTTGCTCTCTTAAGTTACTTCATAAGTTATGTCTGTCTCTCTCAGAGGGGTGACGATGCACCTGTTTTTAGATTAAAAACACCTGGGAGAGATCTCAAATTGTGTGTGCTAGTATTTCAGAGCTTGCCCTGGGCGCAGCGTAGCTCGTGAGGACATATTGTTTGCTTTGCAGAGATGGCTTACAGAGGTCCCCGTCTTCTTAGCAATGTTCGAGAGTGTGTCGCCCTTCTTCACACGATATATGCGAGGCGAGTGCGATACCTTGGCACGGCTCTTCTGAGCCTTAGCCTTGTACTTAGCATCTCCAGCCTTGCTCTGACTGCCTCCATCCTCGTAAGCATAGGTCTTATAGCCCTTAGGAGCGACAAAGGTGTAGTAGTCGCTCTGGGGCGCTCCTACCTCGAAGTCGATGATCCTAGCGGGGTTGATGTCGATGCCTAGGAAGCGGGTCTCGAAGTGCAGGTGTGGTCCTGTGCTACGACCCGTGCTGCCGCCCTTGCCGATGACCTCGCCAGCACGGACGATCTGTCCCTCCTTGGCGATGCAGCGGCTCATGTGTCCATAGACGGTCTCGAGACCGTTGGGGTGACGAATGACGATGTAGTTGCCATATCCCCCACGCTCGTAGCCACGGATGCGCACCTTGCCATCGAAGGCAGCTCGTACGTCATCTCCTGTGCGGAGTGCTAGGTCTATGCCCTTGTGCTCGCGACGATAGCGAGCGCGGTAACCATAATTGGATGTGACACGCATCGTACCCTCTAGAGGCATGACGAAGCCCGAGCAGTCGATATTATATGTAGCGGGGATACGTGGGCTACTTTTACCCGCAAAGGGGTTTACCCAGTCAGTCCACGAGTCTTCGCCATATAGATCTATTGCAGGGTATTCGAGAGCCTCTCTCTCGAGTGCGCGCTCCATCTCAGCGCTGGATATACGTGTCTCGGCATCTCTGGCCGTCTCTATAGTGTACCCGTCTGCTAGCAAGTTGCGGCTCACAAGGGAGTCACGAGATGTCGCAGCCCTTGTGGGGGACACTAGTCTTACTGGTGGTTGTGTGGTCTTCTGCTGGGGTGATGGCGCTGCAGCCAGTTGGACACAGGCTACAAAGATAAGCCCCACGAAGGCGACAAAGCTGTTACTCTTACTGATCATGAGTCTAGTCGATGTTTTTGATGTGCTTCTGTCGATAGATTGCGGATTAAAAAACTGATATAGAGTAAATAGTGCCTCTGGTAACTGTCACTTACGCTAGAAAACAATACCTACTTTCCTGCCAAAGGTCGGAATAAATTTCGAAACAGCCAAATTTCAGCCCGACGAATTTAGCCCGTTTGACCCCTTAGACTGGCAATAAGTGAACGATTTCGAGCTGGAAATATTGTGGTGCTAGGGCTTCCGCTGACCCGCCTAGTGGAGCTTGCTGCGTAGGTAGATATTAAAAAGGAAAGCCCCCACATCGGCCTCTGGGACTGGTGTGGGGACTCTCTAATTATGTAGCTGGGTCGATTACTTCAGACCGAGCTTCTTAGCAATCGCTGCGGGGATAGCGTCACGGTGTACGACGATATTCATCGTGCGGCCTGCTACGTAGTTCTTAGATACGTACCAGATGCCCTTGTACTGACCGCTCTCACCCCAAGAGTTCTTGATCATATAGAAGATACGACCGTTCTGGTTCTTAGCCTTACCGACCAAAACCATACCGTGGTCGTCGGTGAGGGTGAAGTTGTCAAAGCCCTCCTGACGGAACTCCTGTGTAGGCTCGATCTCGGGGCAGTCAGCGCTATTGATCATACGGCGGATCTCAGCAGCCTTGTCGCTGTAGCTGAGGCCCACCCAGCGTGCCTGATCAGAGCCTTTCGTCTCGATAGCATCTACGTCAGCTAGTACGCCGATACCGTCACGTGTGAAGCCTACCTCGCTGACGTCAGCACCCCAAGCGACGGGGTAGCCATTGACGATAGCGTTGTCGATAACCTGCATGAGCTCGTCGATGGGGAGGTTCCATGAGCTAGACCAGCGCCAGTTGTCCTCGATCTCGATGGGGAAGGCGGTGTAGAAGGGGTGGTGTGTGTAGCTCGTCAGTGAGACATAGTCACTAGCCTTGATGCCGAGGCTCTGAGCAAAGCTCTTGGGGGTGTAGCGCTTGCCGTTGTAAGTAAACTCCTTAGGCAGCTCGCCTAGATAGGTGTCTACGACCTTGTCGTAAGCACTCTTCCACGCTGTGGAGAGACGGCCATTGTGGTTCTCAACGACAGCGTCGAGCATCCCCTTGAGGACAGCCTCTAGCTCGCTGTGAGCGTTCTTTTTTGTACCGTAGTTGAGACCAGTCATGAACTCCTCGGGAACGGCTCCGTAGTTGTCGAATACGTAGAGCACGTCGTAGAAAGAACCTCCCTGAGCGAGGTTGCCCTTGCCATGTAGGCGTACATACTTCTCCGCTTTGTCACGATAAGTGTGGTTGACGACAAACATATCGGAAAGGTCTACCTCGGGACCACCCTTACGAAGGATCTCAGACTCGAGGAAGCCTGTCGTAGAGTAAGACCAGCAGGTACCACTATTTGCCTGATCCTTGATAGAGGTGATGGGTAGCTGCTTGATGATAGTAAACTCGTTGCTCTCACCGCTCGTCTTGGGGGCCTGAGCGACCATGACGAGGCTCGAGAGGAGTGCGATAAGGAGTAGAGAGATTTGTCTCATAGCTTATTCCTGTTTTATAGTTAGAAAATGAATTGTCAGTGAAGCGGTCGTCAAGACCGTCACAAAGATACGAATAAAAAACTGGAGATGCAGAATCCTTTGCCGTCATGACTGCGCAGGGAAGACCCGCATGGCGAAGTGACTGCGTAAAGACAAAAAAGTAGCACCCTCCTCATCATACTGACGGGGAGGGTGCTACTCCTTTTGAGTGGCTTATGCTATGCCACGAGAGATTTCCAAGGTTTGTCGCCTGCTTTGCGGAGCCGGAGACTAGCGACGCTTCTTGTTTTTCTTTTGCTTCTTAGCTTGAGTACGACCGAAGCCACTGCTCTGCATCTTGCGCATGACCTTGCTGACCTGATCAAACTGCTGGATGAGCCTATTGACCTCTGCAACGGAAGTGCCACTACCGTCGGCGATGCGCTTGCGGCGTGAACCATCGAGGATGCTAGGCTTGGCGCGCTCCTCGGGGGTCATGGAGTGGATGATTGCCTCGATACCCTTGAAGGCGTCGTTGCTGATGTCTAGGTCTTTGACCATCTTACCTACTCCAGGGATCATGGAGACGAGGTCCTTGAGGTTACCCATCTTCTTGATCTGAGCGATCTGCGCGAGGAAGTCGTCGAAGTCAAACTGGTTCTTAGCGATCTTAGCCTCCAGGCGCTTTGCCTCCTCCTCGTCGTACTGCTGCTGCGCACGCTCGACGAGTGAGACGATATCACCCATGCCGAGGATACGATCAGCCATACGTGAGGGGTGGAAGACCTGCAGCGCCTCCATCTTCTCGCCTGTACCGACGAACTTGATCGGCTTATTGACGACACTGCGTATAGAGAGCGCCGCACCACCACGTGAGTCACCATCGAGCTTGGTGAGGATCACACCATCGAAGTCGAGTCGCTTGTCAAACTCAGCTGCCGTATTGACCGCATCTTGACCGGTCATGGAGTCCACGACGAAAAGGGTCTCATCGGGTCGGATCGCCTCCTTGATGCTGCTGATCTCATTCATCATCTCCTCATCGACCGCTAGACGACCTGCGGTATCGATGATGACGGTGTCTAGTCCCTCCTGCTGGGCGTGGGCGATCGCATTGCGAGCGATCTGTACGGGATCTTTGCTGTCTGGCTCGCTGTAGACGGGTACGCCGATCTGCTCGCCCAGTACGTGTAGCTGCTGGATAGCAGCGGGGCGGTATACGTCACACGCTACGAGGAGTGGCTTGCGCTGCTCCTGCTTCTTGAGCATGTTGGCGAGTTTGCCTGAGAAGGTTGTCTTACCAGAGCCCTGCAGTCCTGACATGAGGATGATGGCGGGGCTCCCCTTGAGGTTGACCCCTACCGCCTCACTACCCATCAGTGTGGCCAGCTCGTCATGGACGATCTTGACCATCATCTGCCCTGGATTGACCGCCGTGAGGACGTTCTGTCCGAGTGCTTTCTCCTTGACTTGGTTGGTGAAGTCTCGTGCTACGTTGTAGTTGACGTCGGCATCGAGTAGGGCGCGGCGTACATCCTTGAGCGTTTCGGCGACATTGATTTCGGTAATACTCCCTTGTCCTTTGAGTATTTTGAATGAACGCTCTAGGCGTTCGCTTAGATTTTCAAACATGTTGCTGAGATGATGAGTGGTTTATAGACGATTCGTGTCGCTATCGGGGAAGATGATCTTAGGCTGGAAGGTGCGAGCCTCGTCGTAGTCCATGAGTGCGTAAGACATGATGATGACGATGTCGTCAGGCTGTACGAGACGAGCTGCGGGTCCATTGAGACAGATGACCCCGCTGTCGGGCTCACCTGCGATGACGTAGGTGTCGAGGCGGTTGCCGTTGTTGCAGTCTACCACCTGCACACGCTCTCCTGGTAGTATGCCCACGGCATCCATGAGGGTGCGGTCGATGGTGATGCTACCCACGTAGTTGAGGTTAGCCTGTGTGACCCGGACACGATGGATCTTAGATTTGAGTACCTGTATGTACATAGTTTATTGTGTGGATCGCGAGGGGCCTAGCGTAGGTCTACGACCTCAAGCGATTTGTATTCTTGCGGTGCAAAGGTAAAGGATTGTGACGTAATATGCTCCTTTGGCTGTATCTTGTGGATGGTGTAAGAGACCTGCTCGCCTAGGTCAAAGTAGAGATCGACCCGCTTAGGAGCCTGACTCTGCTGGTCAAAAGTCACCTCATAGTACTTGACTCCTGCGAGTACGTTGGTACCCTGTGTGGGGACAAAGCGGTAGACGACTGTGCCTCGAGGACTCTTGCGCTCGGTGATGCGGAAGCGCTGCGAGGTCTGCTGTATATAAGCGAGCGGATTCATTGCCGTGAGGTCTTGCTCGGAGGGAGTCATCAAGGTGTAGGTGCGCTCGCTCTGATTGATGATACGCAGTGTCGAGCCGTCGAAGGCTACCTCCATACCGGGCATGCTGAGCATAAAGCGACGTCCGTAGAGCCATGTGTAGCCCTCCTGAGGCTTTGTGCCCTGTGAGGTTAGGGTAAAGGTGATTGCGACCCCTTTCTTGACCTGCTGCTCGAACTGTTGGAGCGCTTTGTTGAGGTCAAAGACCGCTTTGCGCTGTCCTTGCAGAGGTGCTATGGCAAAAGCACCACACAGGAACAGAGCGAAGAGCGAACTCAGGAGACGCATCGCAAAGGGCGCAGTGTGTTGCTGGTATGATAAGGAGAGGTTTGGTCTCATGTGATTATCGTTTAGAAAGTGTCTAGGAGTTGATCAAGCGTTGTCTCATCAGCGATCAGCACTTGGCGAGGCTTGCTACCATCTTGTGCCGAGACGATGCCGCACTCGTAGAGCTGATCCATAATGCGTCCAGCTCGGTTGTACCCGATGTTAAAGCGTCGCTGGATGTTGCTCGTCGATCCCTGCTGCATCTGTACGACATGGCGAGCCACCTCCTCAAAGAGCGGGTCGCGCTCGGACGCGCCACCACCTCCAGGACCAGCAGTTCCAGCCGCACCTTCTGTGGCTGGCGGCTCAGGCAGCAAGTAAGGCACTGTCGGATAGGGCTGACGAGATATGTGATCCACGATGCGCTCTGTCTCAGGCGTGTCAATGAAAGCACACTGGATGCGTCGCATCTCCTTGCCGTCGTTGATAAGCATGTCGCCACGCCCGATGAGATCCTTGGCACTCTTGGTGTCAAGGATGGTGCGTGAGTCCACTTGCGAGGAGACCTTGAAGGCGATACGTGCCGGGAAGTTAGCCTTGATCAGACCCGTGATCACATCTGTACTAGGACGCTGTGTCGCTAGGACGATGTGGATACCCGCTGCACGCGCCTTCTGCGCTAGACGTGCGATAGGCTTCTCGATGGCTCGTCCTGTGGTCATGATGAGGTCGGCAAACTCATCGACGATGAGTACCAAGTAGGGGAGGAAGACGAAGCCATCCTCCTCACGTAGACGCCCCTGACGGAAGAGCTTGTTGTACTCTGCGATGTTGCGCACCTTAGCACGCGCGAGCAGTTCATAGCGCCCGTCCATATCCACGCAGAGAGACTCTAAGACGGGAAGTGCTTTGTTTGTATCTGTGATGATATACTTCTCCTCGTCCTCGAGCTTCGTCAGGAAGTGTCGGCCGATACTCTCGTAGATGCTAAACTCTAGCATCTTCGGGTCGATGAGGATCAGCTTGAGCTCCTCGGGACGCTTATTATATAGGAGTGAAGTGATGAGCGCATTGAGGCCGACACTCTTACCCTGACCCGTAGCACCGGCGATCAGGAGGTGCGGCATCTTAGAGAGGTCAAAGAGGTAGACATCGTTCGTGATGGTTCGCCCGATGGCTATCGGGAGCTTCTGATCGGTCGTGATAAACTTCTGCGAAGTGATCAGCGCCTTCATACCGACGGTGCGCGGGTTACGGTTTGGCACCTCGATACCTATGGTACCACGTCCAGGCATCGGAGCAATGATACGTATGCCACCGATACTCTCTACCTTCATCGCTATATCGTCCTCAAGGCTGCGGATGCGGTTGACTTTGACCTTAGGGTCTAACTTAAATTCGTAGAGCGTCACGGTCGGTCCGATGGTCACCTCGACCGGTTCCAGTCCGATGCCCAGATCGCTCAGCTTCTCGATAATAAGCTGCTCGATCTCCTTGATCTCAGCCCGATCGATCGTCTGCGAAGACTGATCGACATCTGCCAGTAGGTCAGGCGAAGGCATCTGATATCCTCCACGACGGGTCTCACTCTGTGGCACGACGGCGGCGGCTTGCGAGTCGGCATCCCCCTGTGCAACGGTCACCGTGACACCGCCCTCGAGGCTCTCCTCAACTGGTGTGGAGACGGGCTCGCGGCGTGCCTGCGGAGCATTTGTAGAGGCCTGTGATGTGGCACGTGATGCCAAGACGCTCGGTGCAGGAAGTGGTGCCTCCTCATCTTCATCATCTGTAGTGTTAGGCTCATTATCTACATCATCTGGATCAGCATCTTCACTTGCATCTGTAGGCTCTTCACCTGTGTAGGCTTCCTCATCATCCACCTCTTCTTCGTCACGCTCTAGCGAGCTATCGGCTGTACGGCGACGATTAGGACGCTTGACCCAGCCTAGACCGATAGCCCTGCGCATCCACTGGAGGTACTCATAGCGTATCACCACAATGAGGATAATGATCGAGACAAGCAGGATCAGTGCTACACCCAGCCAGCCGATAGCTAGTAGCAGGTTGTCTATCCAGAGCGTGCAGTAAGCTCCTCCCCAGCGGAAGAAAGTGGGCATGCCGAGGATGTTTTGTATAGTAGCTGCCGTGAGGCCCGTCCATAGACTCAGGAAGATGGCGTAGACCGTTATTTTGATGAGACTCCCTCTTGTGGATATACGCATCAGACGTAGTGCTCCGATGAAACACAAGACGAGCAAGAACCAGCTACCGAAGCCGAGGAAGCCATCCATCAGCCAATGTGCTAGATAGGCTCCATGTACACGGGTCACGTTTTGGATATCCGCAACGGTACCATCGATCCCCTCAGGAAGTGTCTGTGTCAGTGCCTCCCAAGGTGTTAGCTCCGTGACAATGCTCTGGTCACGAGCCCCCACCATAAGGTAGGAGCCACAAGCCACGAGGGTGTATATGACGAAGGCCAGGAGAATCAGGCCCAAGATAAACGAGATCAGCTCGCCATACCGCTTGTCGGCGACATTGTTTTGTAAGCCCTGCGCCCACGAGCGCATACGACTCCCCACCGAGCGAGAGGGGTTTGAGTCCTTTCTGCTAGATGCGTTCGTACGCTTGCGAGTCTGTGCCGAGCGTTTCTTGGTCGGTTTATCTTTGGATGTAGCCATGAGGTAGTAATCAGGAAGTCTGTAGCGTGAGCATTGCACCATGCGTGGTGATCTCCTACAGGAAAGCTTGATGCAAAGGTAACGATTTTTACGCCAATGGCACACCACTCCACATCTCCGATCGCATTAGCGTGTGGCACCGGCTGTCGCTGATTACCATTGCCCATAGCGACATATAGGACTCTTGGTTAGTTCCGAAGAGCCCGACTTTAATCTTTACAGAAGGAAGTGCGAATGCTTTTGAATAGAAACTCCTTCCCTGCTAAGCAGATTTTGCAAAGCTCCCTCGTAAGACTCCCATTCGCTTGGAAAGGTGCGCTACGCTTATCTTAGGCGATTGATGATTTCGTCCTGAGCCTTACGCCCCTCAGGGAAGAAGCGGAAGAGCGGATAGCAGTGGCACAGTCCCTCACCGATATGTATCTCATAGGGGACCCCATACTGGACGAAGGCGCGCTTGTAGTAGGGGGCGCAAGCATAGAGACACTCGTGCGACCCATAGTAGAGGTAGGTCTTGGGGAAGTGCGAGAAGTCGCCCACGCAGCTGTTGATCATATAGTCGGGCAGTCGCTTGTGTCGGTTCATTATCGAGGCAACGGTGCCGAAGTAATGGTAGTCGACGATTATGTCTTGCTCCGAGAGAGCCTTTAGAGAGGCAATGAAGTCTGCATCTTCGTCTGCCATGTCTTCATGTCCCTTACAAAGCGAGAGGGGGATGCCTCCAGGAGAGACCGCTATGATTTGTCTGGGGCTAGGTAGCTGCTGGTGCTGCTCATTATTATATTGTCCTATCCCGATAGCGAGACAAGCTCCTGAGGAGAAGCCTAAGATCGATATTTGCTCAGGAGCGTACTGCTCGAGCATACGCCGATAGAGCTGATGCGTCTTCTCAAAGGTCACCTCGAGTGTTTGCTCCACAATAAGGGGGTAAAGGAAAAACCACACATCGCTCCCCGTCTGATCGACAATTCTCTTGGCTATCTTGAAGTCTTTAGCATCTGGTGGTGTGACATATCCTCCGCCATAAAGTAGCAGGACAGCTTTTGCGGCAGGCTTAGGAGTCGCCTGTATCTTGACGCACTTAAAGCCATCGACCTCCTCTATGGAGCAGTGATAGTCCTTGAATTGATCTAGCCGAAGCCTGAACTTATTCGACTGCTTAGTCGCAAAGGCGAGAATCTCTGCCTCTGACTTTCTGAAGAGCTTCTTGATGTTTAGGAGTCTCACTATTGAGGCTGCCACTCTGTAGGTAATACTCATAGCTGTATGGTCTTTTGTGTGAGCTTATGGATGGGCTTAGATGCTCTGTGGAGACAAAGATAATGCTTCATCTAGTATACAGTGCTAGTGATAGATACCTACTATGCGGTAGCAGGCACCCAATCGGCTCTTTATGAAACTGACCATATAAGATAAGTCCCTCCGACTAGGCGTACCCAGTCGAAGGGACTTAACTGTCTGTGGGGTTGTGGAGCTGCGGGGAATTGAACCCCGGTCCAAACATGGTGGCAAAGCGCTTTCTACATGTTTAGCTGTACTTTGATTGTCGGGCCTTAACTCACGAGCACAGCGACCGAGCTAAAGCCTTATCCTCTAAAGTTTAAGACGATGTACGAGGCGACACCATCCGATCCCCGATATCCATGCACCACCGTATCAGAGCGCCTCGGAGCAACGGCCCCCTGGGTGATGTCTCGTCCCGGCACCTATGCCTGGGATGAAGCGTTAGTGTACTATACTTCGACTACGCAGCGAGAGCAAAGTTGTTTTCGCCATTTAGAAAGGTTCGCAGTAAGGTTTTAAGGTGCGTCACAGCAGGCACCACATGCTTACGAATCACTACAACACGCTGTCAAAGCCAATCAGCCCCAAGAGTGTATGTTGCATCTCCCAGACTAGCGTATCGCTATATCGCTCAGCTTAGGAGAGATCGTATCTGAGTCTGGCGGAGGCTCGCCTCGAGCGAAGTCTTCTCCTACTCATCTAGTGCAAAGGTACAAAAAATCGAATAGGGGGCGATGTGGAATCTAACCCAAGTGGAAGATATAAAGAATGGGGCTAGCAGAGAAGATCCACAGCCCCATTTTGACAACTAAAGCGATACATATCGCTCTGTTAATCAGTCTCTAATTATTGAACCTGCACATAATCATGCACAAGTGATTATGTGCATTTTGATGATTAAATCTACAGATAAAATGGACTGCATTCAACAATTATCTATTGCTCTATATTTTAGTTTTTCCAACCTCTCTCCTAGATCTCGATAGGCTGCCGCTTCTAAAAGCAAATATACATCTCGAGCCTGAACTTCCCTAACCTCTGGATCATTCCAAAAAACACCTAATTCGTGACAATCAAAAGCATCACAATAGACTGTGTAACAAAAATCTAAAGCATTGTAGCTTTCACCATCACAAGCTTCTCCCTTGCCTGGAGCGAGAGAGGCTGAGATATAAACATCTGGATTCGTTCCCAAGGCTATCTGTTTTTGAATCAGATCTGCTTTGTAGGTCAATACAGCATAGCATAGTTCTACTTCATTCTCATCATATCCCATTGCCATTAGCTCATTCATATCACCATCAAGCAATGCATCCATATCCCAATCTTTGAAATAAGCACATTCGTATCGATATGTTTCAAAATCCATTGGCATGTCAATAGGATAGCTCCACCTCTTCTTCCAGTAATTTAATAACAGCTTACAGTTCTGTCTATTTCGCTCTACTATAGGCAAGAAATGACTTCTCCAACCGTCAGTGTCAAGCAAGATCATATTGCATAGGGACAATTTATACAATGGCAAGGGGTGTTCACAACAGCCAATATCCCCTAAAAGGCTCTTATTAAATTTGCCAGACTCAATCAGAGCAATTACCTTCTCTGCTTGATTTTGCATCACTAATGCAACTAATTCGTCTAAATTCTTTGAATAATAACTGTACATAACGCTTCCTTAGAGTATCCATTTATACATGAAATCTATCTTCTAATTTCTGGTTCATCCGAGATTTTGTGTGATGACCTGATCGTGGAGCGCAAAAAGTCTTAGTTGAAAGTAGTCCATATCTCTGTATCCGTAGGCAACCCTTTTGAGGACTTTGATTTTGTTATTGGTTCCTTTGACTACTCCATTGGAAATGCGGTGGTCATACCAGTTTAGAATGCCCCATTAATAGAGCCTGATGGTTTTAGCTATTTGTTTGATATGCCTGACACCCGAATCATCTGCTTGTTCGAGCCACTTCTTCAAAAATAACTCAGCCTTTTCTTTTGAGCCCTGCTGCCAGAATAGTCTAAGATCTTCCTTAAGGTAATATGCTATAGCTAGAGGCTTGTTCATAGCCAGCACATTATCTAGTCTTGTGCGATGATACGCATCCATTACGTCCGCTCCATTTGATAGAAGTAAATACCTAACACCGTTGATGACCTTACGCTTGTTGAGATCTGTCTCCTCTCTATACAGGTCTCTGCGAAGAGCATCGATCTTCTCATTCATCAACTTCATAATATGAAAGTGATCTAAGACTATCTGAGCTTTAGGCTGGTACTCCATCACTGCGCTTATATAGGCTGGGGAGAGATCGTATCTGAGTCTGGCGGAGGATCACTTCAAGCGAAGGCTTCTCCTACTCATCTAGTGCGAAGGTACAAAAAATCGAATAGCTGGGGCGATGCTGCCCGAGGAACGAACAGGGCTGATACATTATATATAATGAGATCGTTGACCTATCTATTCCTCGTCTATCGTTGTGCGTGGCTCTTGAAAAATTCGATTATGATGCGTCATCCCTGGCTGGGAAAAGTTGATGCCGGCTCGCTACGATAATTTACAACTGGCTACATATCAAAACGGTGCTGTGTCGGGGAAAAGTGATTTCCACGTGGATATTTCGAAATCCCCACGTGGAGAATAAAAAATTCTTCGGAGGAATGAAATGAAACTTCGGAGGAATGAAATGAAACTTCGGAAGAATCAAAACGCCCCCACGTGGAAAATAAAAAACATCCACGTGGAGATTTCAGATTTCCCACGTGGATATTCGATAAAGGAGGGAATCGGACAAATTTCCCTGTAAAGATATGTAATTAGAGATTAGAGGTTAGAGATTAGAAATTAGGGATTGGAGGAATCGGAAGGGGTGAAGTTAGAGATTAGAGATCCGATCACTCTGATAGCTCCGATGGTTCCGATAGCTAACAGCCAATAGCTAACAGCAAACAGCTAATCCATGGCGGACACATTATATATAGTGACCTCACCTATATCTTGCTTGTCGCTCGTGTGTAGCTCCTGACAGAGCGATCGGAGGGGAGGGGGGAAGTAAAGGGAAGGGGAGGGTGAAACGTTTTTTTAGTACCTTTGCACCCAGTAAGGAAGGTGTGCAGACGGCGTAGCACATCTCAATATGTGACGAGGCTTCTCTGATGTGGCTCTTCTAGATGATAGAGGGTGCTGTGTGGGAGTAAGTCCTCATTTGTTTTGTATCTATGAGGTGCTTTCGCCAGCCGAGAGATGGCCCGCGTGGTGCGACTCATGGGATATGCACTAGACTGAATTAGAAATCATTATCACCTAATCTATATCTATGGGATATTACTATATGACCCAAGAGGGATACGATGCCCTCAACAATACGATCAAGCAGCTGGAGGCTGAGGAGCGTCCTAAGGTCACACAGCAGATTGCTGAGGCTCGTGACAAAGGGGATCTGTCGGAGAATGCTGAGTACGATGCCGCTAAGGAGGCGCAGGCTCATCTCGAGGACAAGATCGCTATGCTCAAGGCTCAGCTGAGTAATGCACGTGTATTGGAGCCTTCGCAGATTAAGACTGATGAGGTGCAGATACTGAACCATGTGCGCCTACTCAACAAGAAGAAGGGCGAGGAGAAGAGCTACTACATCGTCTCTGATGCTGAGGCAAACTTTAAGGAAAACAAGATCTCGGTCAATACACCCATTGCTAAGGGGCTCCTCGGCAAGAAGGTGGGTGATATAGCGGAGATACAGGTGCCTGCGGGTACGCTGGTCTTTGAGATCCTAGAGATCACTCGATAGGCGGCTACGCTGCTTGAATACTTTCCTCCAAAAAAAACGAATGCTCTATGGCTACAATCTTTAGTCGCATCATAGCGGGTGAGATCCCCTCCTACCGCATTGCAGAGGATGAGGAGCACTACGCTTTTCTAGACATCAACCCCTATCAGCTGGGGCATACACTGGTGGTCCCGAAGCGTGAGGTCGACTACTATTACGATCTGACGGACGAGGAGCTGGCTCGGCTGATGGCTTTCTCCAAGCGGGTGGCACGCGCTATACAGGAGGCTACGCACTGCCGTAAGGTGGCTACGCTAGTCCTAGGACTGGAGGTGCCGCACGCCCATGTGCATCTGATCCCGATCAATAGTGAGGGAGATGTGGCTCACGGACCGCTTGCTACGAAGCCTACCGACGAGGAGATGGCTCGCATTGCCTCCGAGATAGCATCCTATATTAAATAAGGAGTATCGAAGCCTAGTGACAGAGAGACTATATATCCTAGAGGAGATAGATCCAGCAGTACTCTATGGCCCTAACCGTGAGTACCTGCTCTTGCTGCGCAACCTCTACCCTAAGCTGCGGATCGTGGCTCATGATCGAATCATCAAGATACTGGGTGACACGACCGATATACAGCTCTTGACGGCACTCCTCGATAAGCTAGTCCAGCACATCACACGCTACAATCTCCTGACGGAGCAGACCATACGCAAGCTGGCTACGGGCGAGGAGCTCCCCGAGGTCAAGGTAGCGCCCAACCATCTGCTCTATGGAGCGAGAGGACGTAGTATAGGTTACCGAGGTGCTCACCAGCGTGAGATGGTGGAGGCCATAGCAGATCACGATATGCTCTTTGCGATCGGGCCTGCGGGTACTGGTAAGACCTACATAGCGATAGCACTAGCAGTCAAGGCTCTTAAGGAGAAGCAGGTACGTCGTATCATACTCTCGCGTCCGGCTGTCGAGGCGGGCGAGAAGCTGGGCTTCCTACCAGGAGAACTGAAGGACAAGCTCGACCCTTATCTCCAGCCTCTCTACGATGCGCTCGAGGAGATGATCCCGACACAGCGCCTACGCACCTATATGGAGAGCGATGTGATACAGATCGCTCCGTTAGCCTATATGCGTGGTCGTACGCTCAATGATGCTGTCGTCATACTAGACGAGGCGCAGAATACGACCCACCATCAGATGAAGATGTTTCTCACGCGTCTCGGACGCAATAGCAAGATGATTATCACGGGCGACCTCTCGCAGGTAGACCTGCCTCGGGGTGTCACCTCGGGCTTGCGCATTGCTGAGCGGATCCTGAGCGATGTGGAGCAGATACCTTTTGTTTACTTTGATGCGCAGGATATCGTGCGTCACCCGATCGTGCAGCTGGTTGTGGATGCTTACGATCGCAATGAGCATCAAGCTCTGCAGGGCGGACGGCCTACACAAGAGACTCGCCAACAGCAGGATATAGACTTAGATAAGGATCAAAGTAAAGACTCATAGAAACTTTGTCCTCTCCCGGCTAGGCTGAGGAGAGGGCAAGCGCCTTTTAGCAAATCAATTATTGATCATAATACAATGAATCAAGCACTAACACACACCGACCTATCTCTCCCAGGTATCCAATCTGTCTTTCATGGCAAGGTGAGAGATGTATACTTCCTTGAGGGCGATCTGATAGCGATGGTCGCTACGGATAGGATTTCAGCCTTTGATGTGGTACTCCCTGAGGGTATCCCCTACAAGGGTCAGGTGCTCAACCAGATAGCTGCTGAGCAACTTGACGCTACGGCACACCTCGTACCTAACTGGAAGATAGCAACGCCCGATCCGATGGTTACGGTGGGACACCGCTGCGAGCCGTTTAAGGTAGAGATGATCGTACGTGGCTACATAGCTGGTAGCGCATGGCGTGCTTACCAGGCTGGTGAGCGCACGATCTGCGGTATAGAGCTACCTGAGGGACTGAAGGAGAATGAGCGTCTCCCACACCCAATCATCACGCCTACGACCAAGGCTGATGAGGGTCACGACGAAAACATTAGCCGTGAGGAGATCATCGCCTCTGGACTGATCTCGGAGGAGGACTACAAGGTGATCGAGCAGTACACACGGACACTCTTTGAGGAGGGGACACGCATAGCTCGTGAGCGGGGACTGATCCTCGTGGATACGAAGTATGAGTTTGGTAAGAAGGATGGCAAGGTGATCCTGATCGACGAGATCCACACGCCCGACTCCTCTCGCTACTTCTACCTCGAGGGCTACGAGGAGCGCCAAGCTAAGGGTGAGCCTCAGCGACAGCTCTCGAAGGAGTTCGTCCGTCAGTGGCTTATCGAGCAGGGCTTCCAGGGTAAGGCTGGGCAGAAGATGCCTACCATCACGCCTGAGTATGCGGCCTCTGTGAGTGATCGCTACATAGAGCTCTACGAGCATATCACGGGCAAGACCTTCGTCAAGGAGCAGACCCAAGATGTGGCTAAGCGTATCGAGGACAATCTGCTAGCTTTCCTGAAGAAGTAACAACAACCTGATTACATATATGGACCAGCGACTAGGGGGCTGTGTACTACCTCCCTAGTCGCTGGTTCTAATCTCTATATTACTATGTCTGTATCTCTAGATGGTAAGTCTCGCTACGTGCGACAGATGTTTGACCGCATCGCTGGACACTATGACTCGATGAACCGCCTCATGACGGGCGGTATGGATCTGGCTTGGCGCTGGCAGGTCATAGAGCATCTGGCGGACTATGCGCCTCGCCAGGTGGCTGATCTGGCCTGCGGTACGGGAGATATGATCCTGATGCTCTCGCGATACTTGCCGTCGGTACGTGAGATAGTTGGCGTGGATCTCTCGGAGGGTATGCTGGCGGTAGCTGCTGAGCGTGTCAAGCGGGCTGCACGGACAGCGTCTGTAACGCTATCGGCGGAGAACTGTCAGGAGCTCTCTCTAGCCACGCAGTCGGTCGATGCGGTGACCTGCACACTGGGCATTAGAAACTTCTCGGACCCGCTACAAGGCTTGCGAGAGATGCACCGCATCCTCAGACCTGGAGGAAGGCTCGCTATACTGGAGCTGAGCGAGCCTCGTGAGGGGCTACTGCGGCAGGGCTATAACATCTACGCCAAGCGGTTGATACCGTGGATCGGACAGCTATGCGCTCACGATCGCTCTGCTTACAGCTATCTCCCAGCCTCTATCAAGGTGATGCCACAGCGAGAGGAGATGACGGCTCTGATCCGTAGGGCAGGCTTTAGAGAAGTACAATATAAAGAAATGCCCCTAGGGATCTGTATCTTATACACGGCAGAAGCTTAGAGGCATAAAGGAATAAGAGTATGCAACGTATTTACGCACTGATAGGTAAGCCCCTGGGGCATTCGCTCTCGGCAGACTACTTCAACGATCTTTTTGAATCGCAGGGGATCGATGCGCACTACATATTACAAGAGCTGGATGATCTCTCGGCTCTGAGACCTTGGCTGGAGTCTACTCCCGCCATCGCGGGGCTTAATGTGACGAGCCCCTACAAGGTGGAGGTGTGCAACTATCTAGATGAGATAGACACTGAGGCTAAGTATGTGGGAGCTGTCAATACGATCGTTGTGGATCGCGCGGGAGGGCGGATGCGTCTCTTTGGCTACAATACGGACGTACAGGGTGTCGTGGAGAGTCTACAGCCACTACTCACGCCCGAACGACAGCATGCACTCGTCCTCGGCACGGGTGGAGCAGCCCAAGCGGTGGCACAGGCTCTCAAGCGTCTCGGACGGGACTGTACGCTGGTCAGTAGAGATCCGCAAGCTCCACATATCTTGTCTTACGATGCACTGACACCTGAGCTGATAGCAGACAAGTGGATCATCATCAACGCTACGCCCGTCGGCATGGGATCGCTTATCATGGAGCGTCCGCAGATACCTTACGAGGCGATCACGCCAGAGCACGTCTGCATGGATCTGATCTACAACCCAGAGGAGACGCGCTTCCTCAAGGCTTGCCGTGAGCAAGGTGCGACGACGATCAATGGACTGAAGATGCTCCTCGTGCAGGCTCGCTACGCGTGGCACATCTGGCACAAGCAGGCATAGAGACTACGCCATACCATCTACCTCGTCAGAGGAGGAGGGTAGGGAACTCTCTTCGACTATAGAGGTATCCGCAACAATCGCTTCGGCGGCAGCTGCCTCCTCCTGAGCTTTGCGCTCTTCCTCCAGTTGCTTATGGTACTCGTCTTCGCGGATCTGCCTTGTGATCGCTATGCAGGCACCGATGGCGATGGAGGTAGCCAGGAGCGAAGAACCTCCACGACTGATGAGCGGTAGCGTCTGACCGGTATTGGGTGAGATGCCCGTGACGACACACATGTGTATGATCGCCTGCGTGGTGTACATGATGCCTACGCCGAGGAGGAAGATGCGCTGCCAGCTGCGTTGCGATCGTGTCGCCCAGCGAGAGAGCTTGAAGAAGAGAAGGATATAGAGTAGCGGCACCCAGATCATACCGATGAACCCAGTCTCCTCGATGATGATCGCATAGATAAAGTCGGAGTATGCCTCGGGGAGGATGTCTCGCTCCACACTATTGCCTGGGAAGACGCCGGTACCATTGCTCCGTGCTATGGCTATGCGTGCGTGCTGCTCCTGAAAGTTGTCCTCGTCGATGACAAACTTACTGGAGTCAGACTTAGAGGTAAAGTCTTCGATACGTCCCTTCCAGCGCGCTGTACTACTGTTTTGCATGACGATGCTATCGGGCAGCAGTAAGAGACTAGCCACGAGTAGTGCGATGACACCAAGCCCAACGCCCCCAACGAGGAAGAGACTCTTGGAGAAGCCCGTCTGTACGACACCTATACCGAGAACGAATAAGGTAATGATGATACCCATCGAGAGACTCTCCTTGGCAACACAGATGAGTCCGATGGCGGTGAGCCCGCAGAAGAGGTAGAAGCGCTGGTTGTTAGTCAGCTCGCGTATAGAGAGGATGGCAGAGGCGAGGAAGATGACCCCTACCTTATAGAACTCAGAGGGTTGTATGCCTAGTAGCGTACGCTTCGCGTCATTGGTCTCTGTACCTATGAAGAGGGTTAAGATGACGAGTGCGAAAGATCCGATGAAAATAAGGATCCCTACGGAGCGTGTCAAAGTACGGTTCATCCGTGAGAAACCCCACGCCACAATCACCGATATGATGATATGCTTAAGATGACCCGTAAAGGGTGCGTACAGGCTCTCCCCACGGTAAGCTAGTGTGCTGGTAGCACTATAGATGAAGAGTAGTGACGTGGCCAAGAAGGCAAAGTAGAGGAACCACAACGAGCGGTCGCCTGTAATGCGTGGCTTGCGTGGTTTCGTCTCTCCCTCGGTAGCACTCTGAGTACTCTCTTCGTCCAGCTCTGCACTCTCGTTGTCGGTCGGAACCGTCTCCTCACGGGGAGAGAAGTCGAAGATGTCCGAAGGGGTCGTGGTATCTTGGCTAGTATTGTGTTCGTCTTGTGGTATCATAGAGAGTGGGTAGGCTAGAGCGATCTATCAGTATCACGTTGCTGCTGAGCGATGGCGAGCACCTCCGCTCTGAACTGGTCGCCACGATCTTCGTAGCAGGTAAAGAGGTCAAAGCTGGCGCAGGCTGGCGACAGCAATACGGTGTCTCCTGCCTTGGCCATCTGGCGAGCTGCCGCGATAGCGTCACGCATGGAGGTAACCTCCTCGTGGCGAGGTATGACACTGTCGAAGCTGCGGTGGAGCTTGGCAGAGTCGGTCGTCATGTAGATCAGCCCGACGACCTTTTCCTTGACTAGATCCATCAGATCGTTGTAGTCGTTGCCCTTGTCAGTGCCACCTAGTATGAGGATCGTCGGCTTGCGCATACTCTCGAGGGCATACCACGTGCTGTTGATGTTGGTCGCCTTGGAGTCGTTGATGTAGTCTACGCCATCGATGCTGGCGATATACTCTAGGCGGTGTGGCACATTGGTAAAGGTCTCTAGAGAGGCTCGTATGATCTCAGGCTTGATGCCTAAAGCTTGCGCAGCGCAACCGACGGCTAGGGCGTTCTGCACGTTGTGCTTGCCCGATAAGGCTAGAGCGCTCTCTGGCATCTCAACGACTGGCTCCTGAAGGGCAAAGCGTAGCTGTCCGTTGTGACTAGAAGCCACGACGGCATCGTCTGAAGAGGCTTCGGTAGAGAAGAAGATTCGTCGTCCCGCTCCCATGCCTGGCTCCTTGAGTAGTCGCTGTGTCCAGTCGTCTTCGATCCATGAGATGAAGTAGTCGGTGGGCTCTTGGTTTTGCGTGATACGCATCTTAGCCCGAGCGTATAGCTCCATCTGATGGTCGTAGCGATCTAGATGGTCGGGCGTGATGTTGAGCAGGATCGCTATGTGTGCTCTAAACTGGTACATGTGATCCAGCTGGAAGCTGCTCAGCTCGATCACATAGTAAGCGTGCGGAGCGAGTGCCACCTGACGAGCTAGACTGGTTCCCACATTGCCCGCCATAGAGACATCCAGTCCCGCATTGTGGAGCGTGTGGTAGAGCCAGTTGGTCGTAGTGGTCTTGCCGTTGCTCCCTGTGATAGCGATCATCATGCTGTTGCCAGCGTAGCGATAGGCGAACTCGATCTCACTGATGATCGGCGTCTGCTGCTCCGTGAGCTGTCGTATGAGCGGTGCGCTGTCGGGGATGCCAGGGCTTTTGATCACCTCCTGAGCAGATAAGATACGTGAGAAGGTGTGTCCGCCCTCCTCGTAGGGGATGCCGTACTGCTCCAGCTCTGCTTTGTATTGAGGCTTGATCTGTCCCGAGTCAGAGACGAAGACAGGGAGCCCTTGCTGCTGAGCGAGGATGGCAGCTCCGACGCCACTCTCTCCAGCTCCTAGGATGATATATTCGTTGCGTTGCATATCTGTGAGATCGTTGTAAGTCTATTATTTATCGCATCTTAAGCGTGATGACTGTTAGTACAGCTAGCAGGATAGCTATAAGCCAAAAGCGAACGGTGATCTTAGCCTCTCGGATAGGTGCCAGAGGTCTCTGAATCAGGGCGTCGATACCGCTATTGCCCGCTTTCTGAAAGTGATGGTGCAGGGGCGACATCTTGAAGACTCGTCGGCCCGTCCCCGTGCGTCGCTTGGTAATCTTAAAGTATGCTTGCTGTATCAGTGAGGATAGTCCCTCGATGATAAAGAGGAAGCAGAGGATCGGTAGGAGTAGCTCCTTGCGAATGAGGATAGCCATCACGGCAATGATACTGCCGATGGCGAGGCTTCCCGTATCGCCCATGAAGACCTGCGCTGGATAAGCGTTGTACCAAAGGAAGCCAAAGGTGGCTCCCACGAAAGCTGCGCCAAAGATCACCAGCTCCTCAGCGCCTGGAATAAACATGATACTAAAGTATCGAGCAAGTGCTATGTGTGAGGAGACATAGGCGAGCACAGCCAGCGCCACGCCAGCAGGGGCTGCCGTCCCTGCGGCTAGTCCGTCCAGGCCATCCGTTAGGTTGACACAGTTAGAGATAAAGGTCACAATGAGGATGATGATGATCGAGAAGAGGATCCAGCCGACTAACTCGCGATGTGGCGTAGAGGCAGGGACTAGCGATAGGTAGTCGAAGTTGTTGTTCTTAACAAAGGGAATGGTCGTCTGCGTATTCTTCGCCTCCTGACTAGAGAAGGTCACCTGCTCGATGCGTCCGTTGTTGATCACCTCTTGATTCTCACGAATGATAATGTCTGGGCTCAAGTAGAAGGTGAGAGCCACGACAACGCCTAGGAGTACCTGTCCGATGATTTTGTAACGCCCGTGGAGTCCCGCCTTGTTTTTCTTAAAGACCTTGATGTAGTCATCGATAAAGCCCAAGGCACCCATCGTAAGGGTCGTGAAGATCATCAGTTGTATGTAGACATTGTTGAGGCGGGCGAAGAGGAGCGTCGGGACAATGATCGCTATAATGATGATGATACCGCCCATCGTTGGGGTGCCTGTCTTCATAGCCTCACCCTCCAGTCCTAGCGTACGGACCACCTCGCCTATCTGCATGCGATGCAACCAGTGGATGATGCGTCGGCCGATGATCGTGCTGAAGATCAACGCTAGAATGAAGCTGACACCAGCCCGAAAGGTGACATACTGGGCTAGTCGCCAGCCTGGGACGTCGTTTGCTTGTAGCCAATCGTAGAGGTGATAAAGCATAGTGTGATGGGTAAGTTGGTAAGATTATAGGGGAAGGGGCTAAGTGAAGGATGAAGGGACGCTATTTACGCCTGCTTCTCTTCTTTTGCAAAGATCTCTTGCACTACCTCTTTGTCGTCGAAGTGGTGCTTGACCCCTTCGATCTCTTGATAGGTCTCATGACCCTTGCCAGCGATGACCACTAGGTCGCCACGTTGCGCAGCTGCGCAAGCGTCTGTGATTGCTTGGCGACGAGATACGTTGGTGTAGACCTCGTCGCGCTCCGCCTGGGGGATGCCCTCGAGCATCTGATCGATGATCGTCTGCGGATCCTCGGAGCGTGGATTGTCTGAGGTGAGGTAGAGACGGTCGCACATATTGTAGGCGATACGCCCCATCTCCGGACGTTTGCCCATATCCCGATCACCGCCAGCGCCGACCACCACGTAGACCTGTGAGGCGTTAAGCTCGGAGACCGTCTTGAGGAGATTTTCCAAAGCGTCAGGCGTGTGCGCATAGTCCACTACCACATGGTAACCTCTCGGGGAGGCGAGTAGGTCAAAGCGACCATTCACATGCTCCAGACTAGAGATGCCACGCAGTATCAAGCTCTTGTCTAGATCGGGTAGGAGGAGACGAGCCACACCGTAGACAGCCGTCACATTGTAAGCGTTGTAGCTCCCGACGAGCTTGATCTCTACCTCTTCGTTGTCCAGTAGTAGGGTAGAGCCGTCTACATACTGTCCCAGCAATTGAGCTGTATAGTCCGCATGGCTACGCATCGCATAGGTATGTAGATGGGCAGCGCAGTTTTGTACCATGACACTCCCGTTGCGATCATCCGCATTGACTAGCGCATAGGCACTTGGGGAGAGATTGTCAAAGAGCGACTTCTTTGCTGCAATGTAAGCCTGCATCGTGCCGTGGTAGTCCAGGTGATCACGTGTCAGATTGGTAAAGAGAGCTAGTGCAAAGGGCAACCCATAGACCCGCTGCTGTACCAAAGCGTGCGAAGAGACCTCCATAAAGAGATAGCGACAGCCTGCATCGACCATATCGCGCATCACACGATGCAGCTCGAGAGCGTCAGGCGTCGTATGGGTGGCGGGATACTCCTTGTCGCCGATACGTATGCAGACCGTGCTAAAGAGTGCAGCTCGCATACCGAGCCAGTTCCACAGCTGATAGCATAGCGTAGCGGTGGTCGTCTTGCCATTGGTCCCCGTGACGCCTACGATCGTGAGCTGCCGCTCCGGACGATCATAGTAGACAGAAGCTAAGACAGCTATCGCCTTTGCCGTGTCAGTCACCGTGAGCCATGCTACATCGTCAGAGAGGCTCTCGGGTCGTGGATGCTCAGTGACGATGATACGACAGCCCGCTGCAAGTGCCTTCGGGATGTAGTCGGCGCCGTCCACATGCACACCACGTAGTGCTACGAAGATGCATCCCTCAGCGGCACGACGTGAGTCCTGCTCGATAGAGGTCACTTGACACTGCTCCGTAGAGATGCTACCCGTGTTTGCTTGGCTCAGTAGATGCTCCTCGGTGAGTGCTACTATATAACTATTGAGTGGTTTGAGATTCATATCTATCTAAAAGAGTATTCCACTTTACTGTCTATGATTATTGCCTAGATGTAGGATCACCTTCTGTCCTGGGTGGATAGGCGTACCGATGGGAATGCTCTGCGCTAGGACTCGTCCATAGCCGACCAACTGTACCTCCAGCCCCTGCAGACTAATCTGATAGACTGCTTCGCTGGGGGCTAACCCTACAAGTCGAGGCATCACCCCCTTAGAGTAGCGAGCCAGCGGATGTAGCTCCACCCCCTCACGGCCATACTGAGGTACGACCAATTGGTCAGACGCGACCTTGCTAGAGCCGTCGGATCTAACTTCGGGTATCTTGTAAGCCTTGACAAAGCTCTCGACACGCTTCTTCTCACCGCCAGCTAGCTCCAAGTGCTTCAGCCGCTCACTAGCCGGGTGAGGCGTGATCGTGTCTAGGAGGATAGGATTAGAGAGCGTGTAAATCTCCTCAGCGATACGCTTCACACCACGACCAGCTACGATACCGCCTGAGGCACGACCTGCGCCGTGAGGATTGACTACAAAGATGATGCAACTATACTTAGGATGATCGGAGGGAAAGTATCCGCAAAACGAAGTCATGTAGACCTCTCCGCTAGCACGATAACCTCCGCCACCATGGTTGCTCATCAGGGCTGTACCCGTCTTGCCACTGATAGAGATGAGATCAGAGCGTACGGGCCCTTTAGCAGTGCCTTGTAAGACTACATTGTCTAGCATGGAGCGTATTGAGTCGAGCGTAGCGGGCTTGCAGATATTCTCGTGCAGCACCTGTGGCTGAAACTCTTGGATCACCTTGCCCTCTGCATCCTCTACACGATCTACTAGATAGGGGCGCATGATACGTCCGCCGTTGGCGACACCGTTGTAGAAGTTGAGCGTATTGATCGCAGGTACCGAGATACCATAGCCACGGCTGATGCCTGGGATCGTTGAGTTACCGTAGCTCTTGTCCTCGGGCCGTATGATCGTTGGTGTAGCGACTCCCTCTAGACCTACATCTAGACGCTCCAGCAGTCCATAGTTGCTCAGGTGCTGATAGATCCCGTCGGGGTGCTCCACATACCCCTTGATCGCAATTTTAGCTAGGACGATATTACTAGAGTACCACAGTCCCTGCGCTACCGAGATACGTCCATAGCCACCGCGATTGGCATTATGATCACGTATGTTGTAGCCTCCATACTTAAAGACTCCGTTTCCAGTGTCAATGGTATCGCTTGGCGTACAGACCCCATCATCTAGTGCCGCCATCATAAAGGGCGTCTTCATCGTAGAGCCAGGCTCGTTGAGTGCGCTAAGGGCATAGTTGACCCCCTCATAGTAGCTCTCGCCACCCTTCGTCAGATTGGCCAAAGCCAGGATACGTCCCGTCTCTACCTCCATCAGGATAGCCCCTCCGTAGTCCGCCTCAAACTGTGTCATCTGCTCATAGAGCGCACGGTGCACGATCTGCTGCAGATTCATATCTAGCGTGGTGTACACATTGTAGCCATCACGAGGCGGCTGCAGCGTGTTCTGTCGTGTAGACCCTGCTAGGTACTGCCTCACAGCCAATCCAGGCTCACCCCGCAGTAGGGTGTCAAAGCTCTGCTCTAGACCATACTCTCCCTGCGTGAGATCTCCCTTGACCTCCTTGTAGACGCTCCCTATCGTACGTCTCGCTAGCTCACCATAAGGTCTGTCACGTAGTGCACGCTCCTCATGCGTCAGCCCATTTCTGAGCGGCCCACGGCGACGCACTATACGACCCTTGCGCTCTACCGTCATCATCAGTGGATAGGACTGCTTAAGTCGCTGGTACTCCACATGGCTCACCTCGTAGGGGTATATAGATACGTAGCGATAGCCTGGTTGCTTATGCTGCGCCTTGCGATAGCCCTCACGAAGTCGCTTGCGTAGTGCCTGGTAGGTAGCTTGCTCACCCTTCTCCCAGAGACTCATCTGGTAGGCTAGCGAGTCTAGCTGCTTGTAGAGCGAGTCGGGTTCCATCTGCTGAATAGCCTCTGCGCCAAAGTCTAGGTAAAGCTTGTACGCAGGCTTGCTAATAGCCACGATGTGTCCGTCTGACGAAATGATGTTGCCACGTAGTGGTGAGATTGTCACCGTGTCTGGACGATGAAAGTTTTGCGCCATCAGACGCCAGGTAGGGCCCTCGACGAAGATGATGCCGATCACCTTGATAAAGATCCATAGAGTCATCAAGATGGCCAGGAAGCCTAATGTGCGGTAGCGAGCTATGATAGGACTGTGTTTTGACATAGAGCGTGTATACGTTAGAGTGGGTAGAGATTATTTCTTGTTATCACGATAGAGGATGATCGACTGCTGCGAAGGTGCCTCAAGATCTGAGCCCATCGCCTGAAGTTGCTGCTCGAAGTTGCCCCCGATGCTACGACGCGTTAGTTCGCTGACGCTTTCCATGTGCTTGTAGGTCAGGTCTTTGACTCGTGTTTCCAGCTTGTCTATATGACGGCGCTTGTCGATGATCAGATAGTTGCTCGTGACATGTATTAGTCCCATCAAGAAGATCGTGATAAAGACGGGTATGTACTTCCTAAAGGCTGGTAGCTCTAGTGCATCGCCACCTAGCCAGAACCATAGCCCACGCGAAGAACGCTTACGAGTAGACTGGTCAGACTCTTCGGAGGGTTCTTCCTCGATATCCTCTTCATCCTCCTCTTCGACAGCTTCCTCCTCAAGCTCTTCAGAGGTGAACAGAGCTTCAGGAGCCTCAGGCACTTCAGGAGTCTCAGGCTCCGCTAGGGGAGTAGACTCTAGCGTGACGGGGTCACGGGGCGCCTCTTCGTCAGCGGGATCCATAGTGGCGGGTGCGAAGTCGCTCTGAGTGTCTGTGTCGACAGCTTCAGAAGAGACCTCCTCATCTAGGAGATCACCCAGCAGAGGCCTCGGCTGAGGATCTATCGCAGACTCTTCAGTAGCTACTGGTGTAGGCTCCTGTAGCTCCTCCTCTAGGTCATCCTCAAAGTATGTGTCGTCTATCTTAACCATCTTATCATCTCACTCAAATATCCTCACGACGCTCAGCAACACGTAGCTTAGCACTGCGAGCACGATTATTATCCGCTATCTCATCCGCCGAGGGTGTGATAGCTTTTTTTGTGATCACACGTAGAGGCGCAGGGGTCGATAAAGGCATACCTGCCAACGCCTCATTGGGCTGCTCGAAGCTTCCTAGACGGAAGAAATCCTTGACCATACGATCCTCCAGCGAGTGGTAAGAGATGATCGCTATGCGACCCCCCGGCTTGAGGAGGCGCACGGAGTCGCTCAGCAGTTGACGCAGAGCACCCAGCTCATCATTCACCTCAATGCGCAGTGCCTGGAAGATACGGCTCAACTTATTGCGCAGCTGAGGCCCTCCCTTAGGTAAGACTGGCGTCAGCACCTCCATCAGCGAGGCGATCGTCGGGTAGCCCACGGCACGATGCGACACCAGCAAGGCTGCGATGCGACGAGCATCATGGAGCTCACCATAATAATATAGTATATCAGCCAGCTGCTCCTCGCTGTAGCTCAGTAAGAGGTCACGAGCCGTAACGCCCGACCGGCTATTCATACGCATATCGGGCATCGCCTCCTCATAGCGAAAGCTAAAGCCTCGCTCCTCGCTATCGAAGTGATGTGACGAGACCCCTAGATCTGCCAAGATCCCATCGACCTGCCCTGAGAGTTCCCAATAGTCGAGCCACTGTCCTAAGTAGCGAAAGTTTGTCGCCACAAAGTGGTAGCGACTATCCGTAGGGGCATTGACCACCGCATCAGGATCTTGATCGAGCCCGATACAGCGCCCCTCGGGAGCGAGTCGCTCGAGGAGGGCACGCGAGTGTCCCCCGCCACCCATCGTGACATCTACATAGAGACCACTGGGTGTCGTGACCAATAAGTCGAGAGAATCCTCACAGAGGACAGCCGTGTGATAGAGCTTAGCGGACAAGGGAGTAAAAGGTGATAGTGTGATAAGTGTTTGACAGATAGCTCCGTGCGCTTCTGACGAAGACGGGTCGATCGCCTTACTCACGGAGTTACTGCAAAGGTAATCAAATTAGAGATTAGAAGTTAGAGGTTAGAGGTTAGAAATTAGAGATTAGAAGTTAGAGGTTAGAGATTAGAGGGGAGACGTAACCATATAGGGACGCACGATCTGTGTGTCCCCATAGGAGTCGTCTTGAGGTGCGACAACGGAGGCCTCCGACCTGAGGTTGTTTCGCAATAATAATTTAGAGCCGACTACATATCGAAACGGCATCGTGTCGGGGAAAAGTGATTTCCACGTGGATATTTCAAAATCTCCACGTGGAGAATAAAAAATTCTTCGGAGGAATGAAATGAAACTTCGGAGGAATGAAATGAAACTTCGGAAGAAATGAATCACGCCCACGTGGAAAAATAAAAACATCCACGTGGATATTTGAGATTCCCCACGTGGATATTCGAGAAAGGGTAGAATCGGACAAATTTCCCCGTAAAGATATGTAAATAGAGATTAGAGGTTAGAGGTTAGAGATTAGAGATCGGAGTCCGATAGCTCCGATCACTCCAGCCAATAGCCAACAGCCAATCCATGGCTGATACATTATAATAATATGAGTTCATCTATTTCTTGATTGCTGCTCATGTGTAGCTCCTGACAGAGCGATTATAATGCGTCAGCCCTGCCCAAAGTGGAGGATTCTTTCGCTAAGTCAGATTTTTGTTGTAACTTGCAGCCCGAATCGTTTTAACCCATACTAATAAGCCTAAATATGACAGTTCAACGCTTATCCCAAGTCAGTCGGCTCCTTGCAGTAGCTTTTGTCCTACTGTGTGGTGGACTGGTGACTTTCGGACAACAATCCTTCGGAGGTACTCCCCTCATGATGCAGGAAGGGTCCCTACGCTCACTTACTGCCGTTCGCACCGTGAGCTTGGACTTTAATCCCGCGGACTACCTATCACAAGAGTCTTGGTCAGAGACTATACAGACGAAGCCTCTCTCTGTGGGACGCATCGTAAAGCATCCAGTCGACTTTGCAGAGGCTGCTCAGCTGGTAGGCACCGTCGAGGGACGAAACATCTATCGCCTGCAGATCGAACTAGAGGGTACACCCGTAGGGAGCAACCTCTATTACGATGACTTCTACATCCCTGAGGGAGGTAAGCTCTACATCTATTCGCCTGAGGGTAAGCAGGTGCTGGGTGCCTACACACGCGCTACGCACCCCAAGCATGGCGCCTTCGCCACAGAGCCTATCAGTGGCAATACGCTCATCCTAGACTATGAGGCTCCTATCTCAGGTGAGATGCCCTCAATCAAGGTACAGGGTGTAGGCTACTTCTACCGCCCAGTGCTGATGGCTGACAAAGGCGCAGGGCATCACATCAACAGTGAGGATGCGTCTGATCCTGGCTTCGCTAGGTATTGCCAGGTCAATGCAAACTGCCCAGAGGGTGATTCTTACCAGGCTCAGAAGGCTAGCTCTGTGGCTCTGCTGATGATTAAATCAAACGGAGGTATTGGTTTTTGCTCTGGTAACTTGGTGAACAATGTCGCTGGCGACTTCAAGCCATACATTACGACGGCAGCGCACTGTGCTAGCATAACCGAAGATTTTGCTGTCTCACCGATGGAACTGAGCCAGTGGATCTTTGCCTTCCACTATGAGAAGCCACGCTGCTCCAGTGGTGACTATGCCACAACGCAAGAGATGAGTATGGTAGGTGCAGAGATGAAGTCTTTCCTACCTATGAAGGGTTACTCGGACGGACTGCTCCTTGAGCTCACGAGCGAGATACCTCTAAACTATCGTGTCTACTACTCAGGTTGGGATGCCTCAACGATGACTTGGCCTAGAGGTGCTAGTATACACCACCCTGCGGGTGACGCTGCTAAGATCTCTATCTTCGATGGTGGTGTCTCTCTCACAACCTGGTCTCTCGGTGGTGGTGAGGATGACCACTTTGGGTTTAAATTCACGAAGGGACATACTGAGCAAGGCTCATCGGGTTCACCGCTATTCAATGCGGAGGGTAATCAGATCGGTACACTAACGGGTGGATCGGTAGCTCCCTGCTCTATGGATGCAAACTATGGACGTATGAACTCGCACTTTGACAAGTATAAGTCTAAAGGAAATACGTGGTACATGGCTAAGTGGCTCGACCCCAAGAACTCTGGGACTACGAAGGTAAAGGGTACCTGGAGAGAAAACTATCAGCCTCTAGCTGTCGTGCCTTCTATCGTTGCTAAGATAGAGTCTACGGATGCTACAAAGGTGAAGATCTCCTGGAAGCCTGTGGCAAAGCATCCACAGGGCTACGAGGTGAAGTATAACCTGTATCGTAATGGCCGACGCATAGCTAGCCAAGCAGAGACGACCTATGAGGACCTAGTCTCTGGCGATATGAAGCGCAAGGGGCGTGTATCATACTCTGTCGAGGCTGTTTACACTGTCGATGGTAAGGAGGAGACGACGCCTGCTGCTTACTATACGCTCTATACGGGAAAGCTTGCTGCTAGAGCTCCTCACACGGTATCTGAAGGTAAGACGGGTGCTAAGATCAAGTGGCAGATGCCATACAACACGCAGATCGTCTCTAAGATCAAGAATCGTGACAAGGTAGCTCCACTCAAGGCTGCAAACGGAGTGGACTATATCTTGAAGCACTACAGAGTTACTAAGGACGATATCCGTAGAATCTATATGTACGACAGCTATCGTCTAGGACAGTCTCCTCTCAACGGACAGAAGCTCTACATACATCAGGTTAACTTCATCCCCTCTCAGGATACACCATACAAGCCTAACGGTTCTATCGACTCAGAGAAAAACCTATCTTTCTTCATCCGTCAGAAAGTTGATGGTCGTCCTATACAATATTATGGTCTCATCATACCCCAGGGCACTGCTGACAAGAAGCAGTTCTTCTCCATGCAGCTCTCCATGCCTTACGAGATTAGTGATGCACACCTGCTAGATGTAGGTTTTGCCTTTGATCCGTCTAACATCACTGGTGATATCTATGTAGATGCAAACTCTACGGATGAAAATATAAACTACGACGGATGCAAGCTGGCTTTAGACCTTAGGGACGAGTATAAAGTCAATAAGTTCACGCTCTGGCCAGTGCCTTATAGTAGTAATCGTATGGCTTATCAGGCAGTCGAGCTAGTCGTCTCTAACAATCCTAGGAGGCAGCCTGGCGTGACCAATGAATACTACACACGAGGTGAGTTCCCAGTGCCTTTCCCCGAGATCAAGGGTTACGCTGTATATCGCAACGGACAGAAGATCACAAATGATCTGCTACCTGCCGACACTTACGTATACGAGGACACTGACGGTAAGACCTCTGACGACTACTATGTAGAGGTCGTCTATGACTATCCAGGTGAGCTACGTCCTAACGAGCCTATCCATGTAGCTGCTGCAGAGGTGAGCCTCTATCCAGCACACTTCACCACACAGCTACAGCTCACAGATGCTACGGATGTACTAGCTGTCGAGCTATACAGTATGGAGGGTATCCAGGTAGCAGCCTTTGCAGGTACTCAGCTGACGGCGATGGATGTCGCCTCTCTGCCTGCTGGTCAGTATATCGCTACGATCCGTACGGCTGATGGCGTAAAGACTCAGAGACTCGTCAAGTAGAGTCTAGACTTTAGCTACTAGTTCATCTAGACTAAAGAGACGTTGCATAGCGGTAGTGTCGAGTAATCCTCAGCACTACCGCTTGCTATATAAGCTCATTGTGAGACTGTTGCATAAAGGCGAATCGCTGTGTTGCTTTCGGGATTCGGCTTCGGTCACATACGGAGGTATGCTCCATTCAGACCTCACCCTCAGTGCCTTGCGCTTCATCCTTTCTGCAAAGTCTAGATAATCTTGCTTGCAAGATTGTGAGACTGTTGACTTTTGCAACAGTCTCATTGTAATAATCGATGATCGCTACTCGTGAAATTTGTTGCATCTAGGTAGCTCTCTAGATTTGCTTTCCACGCTTTTTTGTACTACCTTTGTTTCCGAAAGGTTAAGGTAGACTCCCTTCGGCAATGTTGAAGGCTCTGTGCAGGGTGGTGCCTGCATAGACTCAAGCGTTAGAAGGTTTTCTATCAGTTGCTATTAGGTTATGTCAGAGACACACCGCCATCGTTGCTAGCGTGATGTGGTGGGTGGGTAAGACTATTCAAACTATCAATGTATAACTAACGCTAAAGAAGAGTTTTATGAAAAGATTGGCTCTATTCTTTCTGATGCTAACGGCCAGCATAGGATGGGCTGTGGCGCAGAATAGGACCATCACAGGTACTGTAACCTCGGGAGAGGGTAAAGAGCCGGTGATGTTTGCGAACGTGGTTGTAGAGGGCAACACCTCTATCGGTACCACGACAGACGTAGATGGTAAGTTTACACTCAGTGTACCTGCCTCTGCTAAGAAGCTGACCTTCTCCTACGTAGGTCTTAAGACTATCTCCGTACCCATCTCCAAGGTGATGAACGTCGTCATGACGACTGACGATCAGACCCTAGATCAGGTCGTCGTAGTAGGTTACGGTTCAGGACAGAAGCTCAGCACGATCTCAGGCTCTATGGCTCGTGTATCTGGTGAGCAGATCGCTGAGAAGCCTGTAGCCAACGTGATGGACGCACTACAAGGTAAGGTCGCTGGTATGAGCGTCTTGACAACCTCTGGAGACCCCAACGCTGTGGCAAACGTACAGATCCACGGTGCTGGTTCTCTGACGGCTGGATCAACACCTCTCTACATCGTAGATGGTATGCAGACCGACCTAGGTACCGTCATGGCAATGAACTCTAACGATATCGAGAGTATGAACGTCCTTATGGATGCTTCCTCTACCTCTATCTACGGAGCTCGTGCTGCTAACGGTGTCGTCGTCATCACAACCAAAAAGGGTAAGCGCTCTGAGGAGGGGCTAGGACACATCACTGTCAATGCACAGTATGGTGTCTCTCAGTTCATCAATAGAAAGCCTTACGACAACATGATGACTGGTGATGAGCTACTCGAGTATCAGGCTGATCATGGATACCTAAAGGCTAAAACCAAGGCTGATCTCCTCGCGAAGCTAAACGAGAAGTCTCAGGCCGAGAATGAGAAAGAAAGATGGCCATTTACTACGCTCTTTGATGTGGATGACTATGATCCAGCAGACTACAACTTCGACTGGCTCAAGTTCCTCATGGGACGTATAGCTCCTACGTACAATGCTGACCTCTCTTTCAGCGGTGGTAGCAACCGTACACAGTACTACATCTCTATGGGTACCTTCTCACAGGAGGGTCTGACCCGTGGCCGCAACAGCTTCACGCGTTACAATGGTCGTGTCAGCGTTGACTCTCGTGTTAAGGACTGGCTTAAGGTCGGTACTAACCTTTTCGGAGCTTTTACAACGCAGTACGCATCTAGGTTCGAGGGTAATTCGTATGTAAACGAGGGCCCGTACGGAGCTCTTTCGCAGCCTCGATACCTCTCTCCTTACGATAAGGATGGTGAGCTACGTCGCTATTGGTACCTACCTCAGATAGGACGTTCTGTAGTCTTTAGAGATATCACTGAAAAGTATCTCAATAACGTCTCTAATGGCTATCAAGCCAACATCGGAGGTTACGCTGAGCTAACGCCTATTAAGGGTCTTGTCATCAAGACGCAAGCTGGTCTTGACTTGACACACAGCACCTCTTCTAGATCTTTCTTGCCAGGTGCTTATTGGGAAAACGACCCGCGTGGTTGGAGAAGTGAGCAGCGTGGTCTCTCTGGGCTCTTCACATGGACTAATACAGCTGAGTACCGCACCTCTTTTGCCGATAAGCACAAGCTTACATTCCTACTTGGTCAGGAGTGGGTTCAGAGCCGCTCAGACGTTATCGCAGCTATCGCTAATGGTCTAGAGCACTCTGAGTTTATGCTCCTAGGCTCTGGTAGTACACAGCCTGAGGATCTAGCACTTCCTGATCAAGCTAAGGGTGGTTACAACTACCTCTCTTTCTTCGGTCGTGTCAATTACTCTTTTGATAACTACCTACACCTAGACCTATCACTACGTAGCGATGCTTCTTCACGATTTGGTGCTGCTAATCAGACAGCTCTCTTCTACTCAGCAGGTGCTACCTATGATCTCTATCGTGCACACCTAGAGCATGTCAAGTGGCTCAACACGCTACGTCTACGTGCCAGCTGGGGTACTACGGGTAACTCTTCTATCCCCACCTTGGCATTCTATCCCCACCTAAGTCGTGTTAACTACAGTGGTATCTTCGGCCTCTACGCAGCAACAATCGGTAACCCTGATCTAGGCTGGGAGAAGCAGTCTAACCTCAATATCGGTATAGACTTTGATGCCTTCGACAATCGCCTACACACGGTGACAAACATCTATCATCGTATCACAGACGATATGCTTATGTCAGTACCTCTACCTTACATCTCTGGCTTCGCTTCTCGCTATGAGAACGTAGGCTCGATGACCAATACTGGTGTTGACCTAACGGTTAGTTACGACATCGTTCGTACACGTGACTGGAATGTATACGCTTCTGCAGTCCTCAACTACAACCACGAGAAGATCACCAAGCTATTCTATGATCTAAAGGAGTACAAGATGCCGAGCTATAGCTTGATATACAAGACTGGTGAGGCTGAGCAGTTCCTAATGGCTGAGTATGCTGGTGTCAATCCTGAGACTGGTAAGCAGCAGTGGTATGTACCTGATGAGAATGGCAACATCTCTAAGGATCGCATTACTGAGGAATACGAGGAGGATAAGTTGCTTCGTGCCTCTGGCAAGAAGCTTCGTGCTCCATTCAACGGAGGTTTCTCTATGGGCGCTAGCTGGAAGGGTCTTGCACTTGACATCGACTGGTCGTTCAACGTAGGTAAGTGGGTTATGAATAATGACCGCTACTTTACGGAGAATCTAAGTGCAGACTTCCTCTCAGACAATAAGAGCCGTAAGGTTCTTGAGGCTTGGACCCCAGAGAATAAGGATACCGATGTACCTAAGTATGGAGAGAAGATCGCTTTCGACTCTCGTCTCTTGGAGAATGCTTCGTTCCTTCGTTTGAAGAGCGCACGTCTCTCTTACGCACTACCTAGCGAGTGGTTTGAGAAGATCGGTCTCATCTCTGGTGTACGTGTCTATGTGACAGGTCGTAACCTACTCACCTTTACTAAGTTTAGTGGATTTGACCCAGAGGCTGTCCGAAATATGGCTATGAACAGCTATCCTAATACACGCCAGTATGTAGGTGGTCTTCAGATCACGTTCTAAGCGAGGATTATCTAATCACCTTATAATAGAAAATATAGTATGAAACAACATATCAAGACCCTAGGTCTCTTGCTTGTATCGCTATTCGCTCTCGCTGCTTGTAAAGTAGAGTATATACCCGAGGGCAACAAGGCACAGACCGAGTTCAAGACGATGCAAGATGTCAAGTGGACGCGTGAGGCCATGTTTGAGACGGTCAGAGGAGCGGAGTCTCCTGCGAATCTAGTCCTCGGCGACTATCAGGCTGATCTCTACAATGTCGTCAACTT
This sequence comes from Porphyromonas vaginalis, assembly GCF_958301595.1. NCBI lineage: Bacteria > Pseudomonadati > Bacteroidota > Bacteroidia > Bacteroidales > Porphyromonadaceae > Porphyromonas > Porphyromonas vaginalis. The sequence continues at coordinate 1,170,831 of NZ_CATQJU010000001.1, forward strand.
ACGTGACAATGGTGCCAATGGTAAGTTCTACGACTGGGATGAGCAGTTGCTACGTAATGCAGATGAGATCGCTTCTTATTATGGATCTTACTGCTCCCTCATCAAGGATGCCAACTACTTCATCATGCGTATTGAAGAGTTTATGGCAAATGAGGAACTTACGAAGAATCTATCAGACGAAGATAAGCTAGACATCAAGCACTATATAGCAGAGGCTCGCACTCTCCGTGCGCTCGCTCACTACCGTCTGATGGTTCGCTTCTCTAAGCGCTATAATGATGCCAACGATGGTGGTGACCTTGGTATCGTCATGATGAAGAAGTATGACCCCCTCTTTAAGGAGACGCCTAAGGCGCGCTCCACACAAAAGGAGGTCTACGAGTGGTGTCTCAATGAGCTAGCTGAGGCTGCTAAGGATCTACCCACCAAGGCTGCCTATAAAGATCTAGATATGGATGGCATACCCTGCTATCTCGTTGATGACTATGCTTACGCTATACGCGCTCGCATACTCCTTGAGATGCATAAATATCAGGATGCTATCGTAGAGGTTGGGAAGTTCATTGATAACTATCCTCTCGCTACAAAGGGTGCGCCCTCTGAGACGGATAATGAGAAGGATAAGACGGCTCTCCAAAATATCTGGAAGTACGAGACCTCTACCGAGATCATGATCAAGACCTATGCCAATAAGAAGGTGGGTCGTGTCGGTGGCGTCCTACATGGCATCCGCTACATCAAGGATGCGTATGGTCCTAACACGAAAGATGCAGAGCTTGCTGTACCTGTATGGCTACCTACTCAGTATCTCCTAGACTTGTATACTAAGCCTATCGACACAGAGACCGCTCAGGAGAATAAGGACTGGCGCTATATAAACTGGTTTGAAGATGGCTCTAAGACGCCCAATGGCGTAGAGGTAGCGGTGTATGACGCTCCAGGTGCTACATTTGTCTCCAAGTTTAGAGGCAATCCAGATCTAGATCAGAATCGTGATAAGCACCTCTATAGTTATGCGCATACGACTCACCTCTTTGACATTGCAGAGGCTTGGCTTATCAAGGCTGAGGCTGAGGCGTGGAGTGGTGATGTAGCAAGTGCTAAGGCTACTCTAACGGATTTCCGTCTGTCTCGTGGTCTAGGTGATCCACTTAAGGCTACGACACAGGATCAGATCAAGCAGACTGTCATGAATGAGCGTACACGTGAGATGGTCGGTATGGGAACCCGCATGACCGATCTCAAGCGCTGGCAGGTAGATCTAGATCGTACGGGTAAGCCCGCACAGGAAGCTCTAGCTGCTAAGCCAGGTGCTCTCCACGAGAAGAGTCAGGATCTCAAGAAGTCTCACACGGACAAGATGTTCATCTGGGAGTTCCCACTTCAGGATCGCTTCGCAAATAAGGATCTTATAGCTAACTGGTAAGCTCCAATCAGAAGACTCCGCGACAGGCTCTCCACGGCTAGTGTATGACTAGCTGACTGGATAGAGCGTCGCAAGAGATCCGAACAATAAAGCTAGCCCCCGAGATATCTCCACGCTGGTGGATTATCTCGGGGGCTTCTTGTCTTTTGCGTTGCGGGCACGTGGGGATTTGGAAATAGCCACGTGGAGATCGCCTCTGTGGAGACTGTTGCAAAAGTCAACAGTCTCACAATCTTGCTAGCAAGATTGTCCTGACTTTGCAGAAAGGATGAAGCGCAAGGCGCTGAGGGTGAGGTCTGAAGGGAGCATACCTCCGCATGTGACCGAAGCCGAATCCCGAAAGCAACACAGCGATGCGCCTTTATGCAACAGTCTCCTGTGAGACGAAAAAGAGTGCCTCGTGGGGTAGCCAATGATGACGATAAGAGGTCAGCCTGGAGTTTTTCTACCTAAAGAAGGCTAGTCCCAAATAAAATGAGTACTTTTGCACCAATTGTTGGATTCTAAAGAGAGATCGTCATGGCAAGAACGATAACTATCAAGCGAGGCTTGGATCTCAAACTAAATGGGACTGCGCCCCGTACCCTCCTGACTACACCTTCTGGCGGAGCATCGTCCACCTATGCATGGGTGCCCGATGATGTGCCTGGGCTGACACCCAAGATGAAGGTGCATGTGGGAGATCATGTAGAGGCTGGCGACCCGATTGTCTACGATAAGCAGTACCCAGAGGTTTGGGTCACAGCACCCGTCAGTGGTGAGCTGGTCGCGATCAATCGAGGTGCTAAGCGTAAGATTATGAGCGTAGAGATACGCCCAGATGAGAGTCAGGCACAGCGCACCTTTGCCGTAGAGGGACTACTCGACGGTGAAGCGAGCAAGCTACAGGCTCTGCTGCTAGAGTCTGGCCTATGGACGCTCATACGTCAGAGACCTTACGATCGCATTGCTGATCCTACGATCGCACCACGAGATATATTTGTCACAGCACATCTGACCGCTCCGCTAGCTCCTGAGATAGACTACCTACTAGAGGGCCGTGAGGAGGAGCTACGTATAGGACTACGTGCCTTGGCTCGTCTTACAACTGGCAAGGTCTACGTAGGCGTCGCACACGACTGCCCGCTGACGCTACCCGCAGAGGTGGAGGGCGTAGAGGTGAGAGGACCACACCCTGCTGGTAATGTGGGAGTGCTAATCAACCATGTGGCTCCTATTAACAAGGGCGAGACGGTCTGGACACTTCGTGCTACAGATGTGGTACTCATCGGTCGTCTTCTGATGACGGGGCATGTGGATTACAGCCGTCGCATTGCCATCATGGGTAGTCATGCTGCAGAGCATGGCTATATGGATATACTGCCTGGCTGTCGTATCGAGAGTTTGGGTAAGCTGGCTCTGGATGGGTGTAAGACGCGCGTTATCGCAGGCGATGTGCTGACAGGTACACAGCTCACGGAGGAGCGTCCTTTCCTCCCGATGAGTTGCGACCAGATCACGGTGATTCCTGACGGGTCTGATCGTGATGAGCTGCTCGGATGGGCTATGCCCCGTTTCGGCGAGTTTAGCCAGAGTCGTACCTATCTCAGCTGGCTCATGCCTCGCAAGCACTATACGCTGGATGCTCGCCTCAAGGGCGGCAAGCGTGCGATGATCATGAGTCATGAGTTACAGAGTGTCTTCCCGCTAGATATCCATGCGGAGTATCTGCTGAAGGCGATTATAGCTTTTGACATTGATAAGATGGAGGAGCTAGGCATCTACGAGGTGGCTCCCGAGGACTTCGCGCTGTGCGAGTTCGTCGACACCTCTAAGATGGAGCTGCAACACATCGTGCGTCAAGGTCTAGACCTACTATATAAAGAGATGAACTAAAAAGATAGCCTCTCGGGGGAGCAAAGCTCCGTCTCCGTAAGGCTATGGACTATGACTACTATATTATATGTCACTAAAAGATAGATTCAACAAGCGACGCTCTCAGTTTGAGCCTGGGGGTAAGCTGCATGCGTTTCACTCGCTCTTTGACGGGTTTGAGACCTTCCTCTATGTGCCGCACACAACGGCGGCTCCACGAGGGGGCGTGCATGTACATGATGCGATAGATAGCAAGCGTGTCATGAGTACCGTGGTGCTAGCACTAGTGCCTGCGTTACTCTTTGGTATGTACAATGTGGGACTCCAGCACTTCATCGCGATCGGTCAGACGGCTGGCTTCTGGTCGATGTTTTGGTTTGGCTTCCTAGCAGTACTGCCTAAGATCGTGGTCTCGTACGTAGTGGGACTAGGCATTGAGTTTACTGTAGCTCAGTGGAAGCACGAGGAGATACAAGAGGGATACCTTGTTACAGGTATGCTGGTCCCGATGATCGTGCCCGTAGATACACCCCTCTGGATGATCGCTGTGGCTGTCGCAATGTCGGTGATCTTCGCCAAGGAGGTCTTCGGCGGTACGGGCTACAACGTCTTCAACGTGGCTCTGGTAACCCGTGCCATCCTCTTCTTTGCCTATCCAGCAGCGATGACAGGTGACAAAGTGTTCGTCCGTACGGAGCCTATCTTTGGCTTCGGTGGTGGTGGCGATATGGCTACGGCTGCTGTAGACGGATTCTCAGGAGCTACCCCCTTGGGTCAGGTGGCTACGGCTGGCGACACGCTCCCCACGATCGTGAATACGCTCGGTGAGCCTTCCTCACTATGGGACGCTTTCTGGGGCTTTATACCTGGTAGTATCGGTGAGGTTTCGACCTTTGCGATCCTACTCGGTGCTATCCTGCTAATCTGGACGGGCGTGGCAAGCTACAAGATCATCGTGAGTGGTGTAGTAGGTGCAGCGCTGATGACGCTCCTCTTCAACGCTATCGGTACGACCGCTGCTATGCAGCTCGACATCACGCATCACCTGCTCTATGGTGGCTTTGCCTTCGGTCTTGTTTTTATGGCGACTGACCCCGTTACCTCGGCTCGTACCGAGACGGGCAAGTGGATCTACGGTCTCCTCGTGGGTGTCATGTGCGTCTTCATACGTGTCCTCAACCCTGGTTATCCTGAGGGTATGATGCTCGCTATCTTGCTGATGAACGTCTTCGCACCGCTCATCGACTATGTGGTAGTAAACAAAAACGTCGCTAAGCGCAAGAAGCGCTGGGCAACGGCAGCTAAACATTGATCTTCCTTACGACTATGAATAGAGATAGTAATACCTACACGATCCTCTACGCAGCCATTATGGTGGTCGTAGTCGCAATAGCTCTAGCGCTCACGGCTGTGGCTCTACGCAAGCCTCAGCAAGAGAATGAGCGCATCGACAAGATGCAGCAGATACTACGTGCTGTACATCTGGAGCCTACCAAAGATCAAGTCATCCCCACCTACACAAAGGTGATCAAGCAGGAGCTACTGGTCAATGGCCAGGGCGAGGTGATCGCTACATTTGAGGGAGATCAGATTGCGCAGAATGAGGCTTTCCAGATGAACACGGCCAATCAGTTTAAACTTCGTCAGCAAGACCCTTCACTCGGACTCCCCGTCTATGTTGCGGAGGTCGAGGGACAGCAGCTCTATATCTTCCCGATGGATGGGGCTGGTCTATGGGGAGCCATCTGGGGCTTCCTAGCTGTGCAGGCAGATGGGTCTACCGTCTATGGTACCGACTTCTCGCACGCTGGTGAGACACCTGGACTGGGTGCAGAGATCGCTACGAAGCACTTCTCAAAGGAGTTCGTCGGCAAGCAACTCTATCGTGACGAGCAGTTTAAGTCTATCGCCGTCGTCAAGCATGGTCGCTCGCTCGATGACCAAGACTACGTGGACGGCATCTCCGGCGGTACGCTCACGAGCAATGGTGTCAACAATATGCTCTGGAGCTCTATCCACGAGTACCTCCCCTACATAGAGCAGATACGTGGAGCTCAAGCAGTAGCAGTAGAATAACCAAGAGAGAGTAATCTAAGCTATGAGTAAGATAAGTAATAAAGAGGTATTCTTAGGGCCTCTCAATAAGAATAACCCAGTCACCGTACAGGTGCTCGGTATATGCTCGGCACTGGCGGTCACCGCTCAGCTCAAGCCCGCTCTAGTGATGGCTCTATCGGTGACAGTGGTCGTCGCCTTTGCGAACGTAATCATATCGCTGCTGCGTAACACGATACCTAATCGTATCCGTATCATCGTACAGCTGGTGGTGGTTGCTGCGCTTGTGACGATCGTCAATGAGGTGCTCAAGGCCTATGTCTACGATGTCTCTAAGGAGCTGTCGGTCTACATTGGTCTGATCATTACGAACTGTATCTTGATGGGTCGCCTCGAGGCTTTTGCCTTGGCAAATGGTCCTAAGGCTTCTTTCCTCGATGGTATCGGCAATGGTCTAGGCTATGGACTCGTCTTGGTGATCATTGGCTTCGTCCGTGAGCTGCTCGGTAGAGGATCACTACTCGGATATCAGATTATCCCGCAGTCCTTCTACGACATGGGCTACGTCAATCACGGCTTGATGATCATGCCTCCTATGGCACTCATCGTCCTCGCTTGTATCGTATGGATACAGCGCAGTAAAAACAAGGATCTGCAGGAGCAGTAAGCTCTCCAATCCATATAATACATTGGTCACACACAGATTAAAGTCTAAGCAATGGATTATCTAAGTCTATTTTTCAAGTCGATCTTTGTCGACAATATGATCTTTGCCTACTACCTAGGTATGTGCTCTTACCTAGCTGTATCCAAAGACGTCAAGACCTCACTGGGATTGGGGCTGGCAGTAACTTTTATCCTTACCTGTACACTACCGATCAACTACCTTCTGGAGACCTACGTCTTTAAGGCGGGAGCCTTGAGCTGGCTCGGGGCGGAGTTTGCTTCGGTCGATCTGAGCTTCCTATCGCTCATCGTCTTCATCGCCGTCATCGCCTCCTTTACGCAGCTGGTAGAGATGGTTGTGGAGCGTTACAGCCCTTCGCTATACAACTCGCTCGGTATCTTCCTACCGCTCATCGCTGTGAACTGTGCGATCCTCGGTGGCTCGCTCTTTATGCAGCAGCGTGACTTCATCAATACAGGCATGGCAACGGTCTATGGCCTTGGATCTGGCATCGGTTGGATGCTAGCTATCGTTGGTCTAGCAGCTATCAGAGAGCGTCTAGCTTATAGTAATATACCGAAGCCTTTGAGAGGATTTGGTATCACGCTCATCGTCACTGGTCTGATGGGTATCGCATTCCTCAGCTTCTCAGGTGTCAAACTCTAATCGCCTACAGATATGGATCAAATGACCTTAATAATAGTCTCGAGTGTAGCGGTCTTCCTGCTGGTCGTACTGCTCCTCGTCGTGGTACTCCTAGTAGCTAAGAGTAAGCTCATCCCCTCTGGCAATGTACACATCAATGTCAATGATGTCAAGGATCTAGAGGTGCCGATGGGTGGTACGCTCCTCAACACGCTTCAGAACGAAGGCATCTTCCTCTCTAGTGCCTGTGGTGGTGGCGGTAGCTGTGGACAGTGTCGCTGTCGTGTCGTAGAGGGTGGGGGAGAGATCCTCGCCACTGAGAAGGGCTTCTTCTCCCGCAAAGAGCAGATGGCACACTGGCGTCTCGGCTGCCAGACCAAAGTCAAGGAAGATCTGAAGGTGATCGTCCCCGAGAGCGTCTTTGGTGTCAAGGAGTGGGAGTGCGAAGTCATCTCCAATAAGAATGTAGCTACCTTCATCAAGGAGTTTGTCGTCAAGCTCCCCGAGGGCGAGCACATGGACTTCAAGAGCGGTAGCTACGCCCAGATCAAGATCCCTAAGTACGAGGTCAAGTACAGCGACTACGCAGTCGAGGATCAGTTCCGTGGCGATTGGGACAAGTTCAATATGTGGAGCCTTACGGCAAAGAACACTGAGGAGACCGTCCGTGCTTACTCTATGGCAAACTATCCTGCCGAGGGTAACATCATCACGCTCAACGTACGTATCGCCACACCTCCGATGGATCGTGTGACCCACACCTGGCAGAATGTGCCCGCAGGTATTGCCTCCTCTTATATCTTCAGCCTCAAGCCTGGCGACAAGGTGACCATGAGTGGTCCTTACGGAGACTTCCACATCCACGAGGACTCTGATGCTGAGATGCTCTATATCGGTGGAGGTGCAGGTATGGCTCCGCTACGTGCGCAGCTCCTACACCTATTCCTCACGGAGCATACAACCCGCAAGGTCTCCTTCTGGTATGGTGCACGCTCACGCAGTGAGATCTTCTACGAGGAGGACTTCCGCGCCATCGAGCGTGAGTTCCCGAACTTCTCCTTCCACATTGCACTCTCGGCACCACTGCCTGAGGACAATTGGACGGGTCTGACGGGCTTCATACACCAAGCCATCTACGACAACTACCTCAAGGATCATGAAGCTCCTGAGGATATCGAGTACTACATGTGCGGTCCTGGCCCTATGTCGGCAGCTGCCATTACGATGCTAGACAATCTAGGCGTACCGCCCGAGCAGATCAACTTCGATAACTTCGGCTAAGGCACCTCAGCGACACTTCGCAATGAAACAAGGATAAGGCGACAGCACAGCTCTGTTAGATTAGGAGTGTGTTGTCGCCTTAACTATATGGGGCAAATATCCTTTTGACAATGCTCGTAGATTCGGAAATATTGAAAATGTCAAAAGAAATACCGCTTTTGATAAGTCGAACTACCCTAATAAATTAGTTTGTTTGAAATGAAACACGTAACTTTGTCCCACAGAAATAGTTGAAAATGTAGCCAAACCACTTACTATGATACGAAAGATAGTGATTACCATCGGCCTCGTCCTAACCATTGGATTTGCGGCCACGGCACAGCAAGTTGCTCTCAAGCACAACTTCGCTTACGATGCCATTCTTACGCCCAACCTCTCACTTGAGTTTGCGATGGGCAAGAAGTTTACTCTAGACACGCAGTTCGGCTGGAACTCGTTTGTCTTCAATCTCGATGCGAGCAAGCCCAACTACAGCACGACCAAGTGGGCACACTGGATGGCTCAACCAGAGCTTCGCTACTGGTTCTGCGATGTCTTCAATGGGTGGTTCCTCGGTCTACATGGACATGTAGGTCAGATGAACGTAGGCGGTGTCAACATCCCCTATCCCCTCATCTTAGAAAACAAAGAGTCCATCATGAAGGATCACCGCTACGAAGGGTGGTTCTACGGAGGTGGTCTCAGCGTAGGCTACCAGTGGGTACTCTCGACGCGCTCTTCGCTCGAGTTCTCTCTCGGCGCAGGTTATGCTCGTATACTATATGACAAGTACCCCTGCCAGCGCTGTGGTACTAAGGTCGATGAGGGCAAAGCCAACTATGTCGGACCTACGAAGGCTACGATCTCGTACGTCTTCTTCTTCAAGTAATCGTCAGTAGCACATCTAATAATACAGACACAAAGACTATGAATATCAAGATATCCCGCTTACTCATACTCCTCTCGACGCTACTATTTACCGTCGGAGGGACACTATGTGCTCAGCAATACTCCAAGGCGGAGGAGACACAGACGATTGCTCTATCAGCAGAGCACTGCACGATCACACGTGACATAGAGCGCAATGTGCTATGCATCAACCTAGATGCAGCTCCCTATGCCAATGTACGCTCACAGCAACTCGTACGCATTACTCCTGTTTACGTCTCTGCAGACAGAAGTAAGTCCCTAAGACTACCCAACATCTATGTAGCTGGCAATGCTCGCTACAAGATCATCAAGCGTCAGCACAACCTCTACAACAGTGATTCACTAGTTAAGGAGATATACTCACGCCCCGAGGGTTCTGTCTATGCACGAGGCATCAAGGATCTACCACACATGGCCTACGAGCGCCCCTTCGAGAGCTGGATGGCTAATGGACACATGGAGCTAGAGATCGACACTTATAGCTGTGGTAACTGTCCTAAGGGTACACTCTTAGCACAAGGTGATCCACAGTCTATGCCAGCCTTTGGTCCTGAAGACTATAAGTACAACTATATAGAGCCTGCTGCTACTGCCTTCAAGGAGTACGCAGAGAGCTTTGATGCGAACATCCAGTTCGTCGTAGACAAGCATGACCTTCGCAAGGACTTCAAGAACAATGCTGCCGAGCTAGCTCGTCTCGATCAGTTCGTAAAGAAGGCAACCAAGATCGAGGGTGCAGAGCTACACACCGTCTACATCTATGGTTACGCATCTCCCGAGGCTCCCTTTGACTACAACCTAGCACTCTCTGATCGTCGTACCAAGACCCTCTATAACTATGTCAAGGATGCTCACAAGGCACTCTTCAGTAAGGTCGAGGTCGTTGCCGAGGGCAAGGGCGAGGACTGGGATGGTCTACGCAAGCTCATAGATGCTAGCAGCATGCCTGAGCGTCAGACGCTTCTCGACATTATCGACAAGTACGATACAGATACGCAGCGTGAGGCAGACATCAAGGCTCTCGATGGTGGCAAGGTCTATCGTGACCTTCTCGACAACTACTATCCTAAGCTCCGTCACACTACCTTCACGATGAGCTATCGCGTACGTCCCTTTGAGGTCTCTGAGCTGGCACACATCTACTCGACCAATTCTAAGCTGCTAAGCCTCAGTGAACTCTATACGCTAGCTAATCAGAAGGTGGCAAGAGGCGAGAACCCTGTAGCTATCTATCGCACGGCTTATGAGCAAAACGCTAACGATCCTGTTGCTAAGCTCAACTATGCCAATGCGCTCCTTCAGTATGACAAGAACGCTAAGGAAGCATATCGAGTACTCTCTACCATTCAGTCTGACAGTCGTGCTAAGCTACCCACAGCTATCGCGCTTGACATGATGGGTCGCAAGGCTGAGGCTGAGAAGCTTTACTTCAACTAATAGTTGACAGTCAATACTTGTCACTGAGCTGATAAGTATCACGCTAGATAAGGCACCTCCGTTAGGACGACTTCGGTCATCCTGACGGAGGTGCCTCTTCTGTTGACAAGATCAACCTCTTTTGATAGCTCTAAGGAGACTGTTGCAAAAGTCAATAGTCTAGACAATCTTGCTTGCAAGATTGTCTAGACTATGCAGAAGGGATGAAGCGCAAGACCCTGAGGGTGAGGTCTGACGGGAGCATACCTCCGTATGTGACCGAAGCCGAATCCCGAAAGCAACACAGTGACTCGCCTTTATGCAATAGTCTCATGAGGTCACTATATATAATGTGTCAGCTCTGCCCTCTAACCTCTGCCCTCTAATCTCTATTTACATATCTTTACGGGGATATTTGTCCGATCCCCTCCTTTCTCGAATATCCACGTGGAAAACCTCAAATCTCCACGTGAAAGTTTTTTATTTCCCACGTGGGCGTGAAATGAAACTTCGGAGGAATCAAATGAAACTTCGGAGGAAACGAATGAAACTTCGGAGGAATTTTTTCTTTCTCACGTGGAAATTTCGAAATATCCACGTGGAAATCAGTTTTCCTCGATATAGTGCCGTTTCTATACGTAGCCAGATCTAAATTACGGTAACGACTCAGCGTTGGATTTGCCCAGCTCGTGTCGACGCCTCATAATCGCTCTGTCAGGAGCTACACATGAGCGACAAGCGAGGAGTGGAGAGGCTCATGAGCTCATTGTATAATGCGTCAGCCCTGCATCGAGCCCTAGCTTCCGCCCAGCACTTCAAAAATAGGAATTAGCCCACAGGGCGCTTGTAGAGTTTGTGGGGATTGCCTTATTTGTGGGTTGCCTCACCAACAGAGGGCGGTAGGGTCATGGCACCATAGCTCTGTAAGAGCGTACGCCCTACGGGACACAGCCAGCAGCGACGCGGCTCGCAGTAGCTCCCGTAGAGCTGCAGGAGTGCCTGCGTGTCATAAGCACTGCGGGGACGTAGCCCCTCGTGGACGAAGCGACGCACGACGCTGTTACGCTCCGCAGGAAGGTCATGTGCACTCATCAGAGAGTCGCTCGCTAGGAAGAGCCCGAGCAGGTCACGCTCCTGTGTAAGGTAGTATTGGAGCGGTATGACCACATTGATCGCAATGCTCTCGATGGTCGCTCGTCCTATGGTGCCAAGCTGAGCATCCGTCTCGCTCCCCCAGTGGTAGTGCCGCTGCCAGTAGTCGGTGGGTGTGACGGTGAGCAGCTGCTCGAGATGAGCCAGAGAGGATGTGCGGAGTAGCTCTCCCGGCAGATTGACACTACGGTAGTATAGTGCTGCAAGGTAAGCCAGCCGACGATGCGGGAAGGCACTCGGGCGCAGCCGTAGCATACGGATGGTTCCTGGCGGTAGGGGAGACAGGTGGTACTTATGTGCTAGGAAGGTAAACTCCTCACTCAGTCGCTCCCTATACTGGCCTACCTCTGGGGATATCGGGTCACTCTCTAGCAGTCCGCCCATGCCCAGGAGTAGAGCTTCGAGGGTCAAAGGTGCAGTCTTGTGCTTGAGTAGGATCGACGGGGAGAGTTGGCGAGCAATCTGCTCGAAAGCATCATTATTCACCTTACCTCCTAGGTAACGCATTAGGAAGAGATGGGTCACCGCTGCTAGATCTCCCTTGAAAAAACTCATCGCCGCCTCTATCTGCAGGCACTTCTTGTCCAGTCGCTCGCGCGTAAGCTGTGCAAACCAGTCGGCCTGCACCTCTTCGGAAAGCTGGCTACAAGCCTCCCCGCAGCGAGGTATCTGCGGAGCCTCAGTGAGTTGCTGCGCTATGGCCAGCAAGTCAGGATTGATCTGCATACGACAGGTGATAGGTGGCGTGCCAGCCTGCAGAGAGATGGGACCATCGTCCTGCAGCACGATATGTAGCAGTACATTATTGTAGGCCGGGTCTAGCTGGTGCCCATGGCGTAGCCAGTCTGTCGCATGGCAATGTATCTCGCCATTGCCCGCCCAGGTCAGGGAGCCTATACGTAGCTTGAGATTGCTAAAGTCGGGCCCGCCATTGGTATTGTATCGCCCTGGGTCGATGACGATCGGCGTCACCCCATCGGGTATGCAGGGGTGTGGCTCGAAGGTGAGCGACTCGTAGAGCCTATTGCCCCATATCTGGTGTAGCCACGTCTCCTGCATCGTCTATTTGGTCAGATCAGATGTAGTCCTGTCCAGCCTCTATCTCCACATCGGTGACATAGTTCTTGATACTTTGCTCCGCCTCACGCTTGCAGATGAGCAGCACGTTACCATGCTTAGCGATGATACAATCATCGACGCCCTGCACGACTGCCAGCAGGTCAGGGTCATCAATGTAGAGGATATTATTCATCGACTCGTAGAATCGGGTCTTCTCGTGATTTGTCACATTGCCCGTCTGATCCTTGGAGCTCTGGTCATAGAGCGCGCCCCAGGTGCCTAGATCAGCCCAGCCAAAGGTAGCCGGCGTGACCAGCACGTTGTCTGCTTTTTCCAAGACCCCGTAGTCGATCGATATGCTCGGACAGTAGGGGTAGATCTCCTCGATCGCCTCCCGCTCACGATCAGTGCCAAAGTCGCTAGCCCGTTCGGTAAAGAGTCTGCTCACCTCGGGCATATACTTGGCAAAAGCATCTAGGATCGTCTTGACATGCCAGACGAACATACCGCTGTTCCAGAGGAACTCGCCACAGGAGACAAATATCTCGGCCATCTCACGATTGGGTTTTTCGGTAAAGACCTTGACCTTGTGATATTGCCCGTCGAGAGGCTTTTCACTAGAATCCACCTGTATGTATCCGTATCCCGTCTCGGGAGCCGTGGGCTTGATGCCTAGCGTCAGGAGGTAAGGATGTAGTGACGAAAAGTGAAGTGCCTGGCTGACCGTCTGGACGAAGTTGTCCTCGTTCATAATGACATGGTCCGAAGCCGCCACGACGATCGAAGCCTTAGGGTCGCGCTGCTGGATATGGTAGCAAGCGTAGGCGATACATGGAGCTGTGTTGCGTCGTAGAGGCTCGGTGAGGATTTGGTCACGCTTGAGTCCTGGGAGTTGCTCGAGAGTTAGGTCGACATAGTCGGCGTGGGTGACGATGTAGATGTGATCCTCCGGGACGATCCGCAGGAACCGCTTGTACGTATCCTGTAGGAGTGAACTCCCCGTACCGAAGAAGTCTAGAAATTGCTTGGGTCGTGACTGACGTGAGATAGGCCAAAAGCGACTTCCCACCCCGCCACTCATGATGACACAATAGTAATGCTCCATGAGAGTTGAGTTGTCTTGAGTTTGCTGTCACAAAGCTACTAATAAAAAGGGTGCCACGCAATGAGTATGAATTCTGTGACGTGTAACCCTTTGTAGGAACGCACGGCTCGGACGCAGACCGTCGGTGCGTCCGTTGTATCAGAGGTTACAGCATCGTGGTTTTAACGGGGACGGACGCTCGACCGATCGTTTCTACACATCGTTACTCGTGAGGTTTCGGCAGGTCCGGTGAACCACCTTTATAATAGGGCAAATAGCTCTGAAAGGTCGTCCCATACTGATGGGACAAAAAAATTCCACCCGCGTTGGAACGAAACAATCCCCAGGTAGGAATTTGAAGTTTCCCACGTAGGAATGAAATAAAACTTCGGAAGAATGAAATGAAACTTCGGAGGAAATTTTTCTCGCCCAGGTAGAGAACAAAAAATATCCACGTGGAGATTTAGATTCTCCACGTGGATTGGATATGCGTATGTTGTATCTTTTGGCGGTTGGAGCTTTTGGCGAATTATGATGAGGAGTGGCTATCGCTTGCCCGAAGCGTCGATCTTGAGGAAAAGGGCGAGCATGAGCGAGAAGCCCCAGAGCGAGGAGCCTCCATAGCTGAAGAAGGGGAGCGGGATGCCGATGACGGGCACCAATCCTAGCACCATACCTACATTGACCATAAGGTGAAAGATCAAGACGCACGCTAGGCAGTAACCATAGACCCGCCCGAAGGTGGAGGGGTGCCGCTCCGCTCGCCACATGATGCGGAGTATCATGGTGAGGAAGAGGAGGAGCAAACCAACGGAGCCCGCAAAACCTTGCTCCTCACCGATGGTGCAGAAGATGAAGTCGGTGTCTTGCTCGGGAACATACTTGAGCTTCGTCTGGGTGCCCTGGAGGAACCCTTTGCCTGTGAGTCCGCCTGAGCCGATGGCGATCTTTGCTTGATCCACATTGTACCCAGCGCCGCGTGGATCCTGCTCGATGCCGAGCGACACAGCTATACGCATTTGCTGGTGCGGTGCGAGGATGTCGTTGTAGACGTACTCGACGGAGAGCGAGAAGGCGAGCAGCCCTAAGCTGGCTATGCCGACTAAGAGGTAGGTGCGGGAGTAGTGCAGCAGGGCGCGAACGAAGCAGAAGAGGATGATGCAGCTCATCAGTATCAGTGCGACGTAGCTGTAGTCGATCTGCAGCCAGCGCAGAGAGACATACATGCCGACAAAGTATACGATGCTGACGATCCACAAGATGCGTCGCTCACGGGGCTTCCACCGTACGATGCTGCTGAGGTAGAGGATCGTAGCTACTGAGATGATGCTACAGATGAGGAGGCGACTAGCATCGGTGGCGCCCCAGCTAACGTCAGCGAGCATGAGTGCCACTACAAAGAGCATCACGGCCAGCGAGGCGAGGAGGAGGAAGGCGCCTGAGAGGCCTTCACGATAGAGTGCTAGGAAGAAGGCGCAGAAGACGAGTGCCGACCCTGTCTCGCTCTGTAGGATGATGATTGCCATCGGTAGGAGTATGATCGCAAAGACCTCTAGATAGCCTCGTAGGGTGGTGAGCTTGAACTCGGGGCGATTGAGCCAGTAGGCGAGCATGAGCGCGGTGCCTAGCTTGGCAAACTCTGCGGGCTGCACCCTGACGGGTCCTATGACGAGCCACGAGCGGGAGCCTTTGATGTCAGGTGCTACGATGGCAGTCACGATGAGCAGGAGTATGAAGAAGATATATAAGTAAGGCGCTCCAGACTCAAAGAGGTCTTCATCGATGAGGAGTACAACGCCGCCCAGTACCAGAGCTAAGGAGATCCATATCAGCTGCTGCATCGGTCGGCCTCCCATCTCTAGCAGATGCCCCGGTGTGAAGTCGTACGTAGCTCCACAGATGGCGAGCCACCCCCCAGCCACCATCAGGAGGTAGAGGATGATGAGCGGCCAGTCGAGGCGCATCAGGAGGTTACTACGTCGTTGCTTGCTAAGGTATGGCATGCTGCTTGTTGATTCTTAGGTGTCGTGTGTGTAGAGGATCTTTTGTCGGCTGATCTGCTCTGCAATGGCTTGGGAGGCTCCCGATAGCTCGCCATCGCGTAGGTAATACTCCATCATGACGCGCCCGATGGGTACGCCGTAGGTGGCTCCGAAGCCTCCGTTCTCGACGTAGACGCTGATGGCTACTTTAGGGTCTTCGAGGGGTGCGAAGCCGATGAAGGCGGAGTGGTCTTTGCCAAAGCGGTTTTCGGCGGTGCCGGTCTTACCGCATACGTTGATTTCGCCTGGGGCGAAGTTTGCCCGACGACAGGTACCCGCTAGGACGGCACCATGCATCCCCTGTGCGATCTCCTCCCAGTAGGCTGGCGACACGACCGTATGGTGGGGCGTCCTATAGATGGAGTCTAGAGGGGTGTGTTCGATCTTGCGGACGACGTGGGGCTTGTAGTAGTATCCTCTATTGGCGATGATGGCAGCGAGGTTGGCCATCTGTAGCGGCGTGAGGAGCACCTCGCCCTGACCGATGGAGAGGGAGATGATGGTGGAGGAGTTCCAGCGACTATATACGCGGTCGTAGACGGAGCTGTTGGGTATGAAGCCACGGTTTTCGCCTGCTAGGTCAATGCCGAGCTTGTATCCGAAGCCAAAGTCTACCATATAGTCTCGCCACTTATTGAGTGCATCCTGCACGCTGGGGTAGCGCTTGCGGTCGTCTAGAAGGAAGTGCAGTCCCCAGCAGAAGTAAGCATTGCAGGAGGTGGTCAGGGCACTACGCAGGTTGAGCGGAGAGGCGTGTCCGTGGCAGGCGGGTCGTCCACGCATACGAGGATAGCCCCGAGCGCAGGAGAGGAGCGTGGAGGTGGTGACGAGATGCTCCTGAAGCATCAAGGCACCCATGGCGGGCTTGAAGGTAGAGCCTGGGGGATAGGTACCCATGATGGCACGGTTGAAGAGTGGCTTGCCCTCCTGTAGTACGAGCTGCTGATGCGCCTTGCCTAGGCTCTTGCCTTGCAGCAGTCGCACGTCGTAAGAGGGCGATGAGACAAGACAGAGCACTTCGCCACTCTTGGGTTCGATCATGACGATGGCACCCCGCTTGCCCTGCAGGAGCTTTTCGCCTAGGCTCTGCAACCCTATATCGATGCTGAGGGTTAGGTCTTCGCCTGGGATCGCCTCTATGTCGTCGGCTCCGTCGTTGTAGCTTCCTTGGATCCTACCACGAGCATCTCGGAGCAGGAGGTTGACTCCGTTGTGCCCCCGCAAGGTTTTGTCGTAGGTTCGCTCCACGCCGCTCTTGCCGACGTACTGACCGAGTGCGAGGGTGCTGTCGGCTTTGAGTTCCTCGGGGCTGGACTCGCCTAGGTAGCCGAGTAGCAGGGCGGCATTGGGCTGGTCGGAGCGACGTACAGCTCGGGGACGGAGTGTGAAGCCTGGTAGACGGAAGAGCTGCTCCTGTATGAATCCCGCTTCCTCGCTGGTGAGCTGTGACCAGAAGAGCTGCGGTGTAAAGGGCGAGTACCCGGGATTGATGGAGCGGTCTCGCAGTGCAGCCATGCGCTCCTGTAGTTCTGTCTCGGAGGTGTGCAGGAGGTTGGCCAGCAGAGGTGTATCAAGGGTGTCGGCGAGCTCTTTGGTGGTGACGAGGAGGTCGTAGGCAGGCTCGTTGTAGACGAGGAGTGTCCCCTTGCGGTCATAGATGACGCCTCGATCGGGGAAGATGACCTCTTCGTAAAGGGCATTGCGCATAGCGCGCTCCTTGTACTCAGAGCTGACGAGCTGCAGGTAGCCGAGGCGTATGACGTATAGCACGACGATGCCTATGGCGATCAGCGGGAGGACAGCGATGCGTAGTCGATGACGTGGACGCTCCATAGTTGATCCGCTAGCTCTGATGCCGTGGCAGGTGCTCTAGGAAGAGCATCTGCAGGATCATCATGATGAGATAGGTCAGGAGCAAGCTGCTACCCAGCCGCAGAGCGTAGTACTCCCAGTCGAAGCCGCCTAGAGAGTCTAGCGTGAAGAGGACAAACTGATGTATCGCTACCATCTCAAGGATGACAAGCCAGATGCCCCAGCCATGTATGCGCATGGAGGGAGCGCGGCGTAGGTTGCTCTCAATGTCTACGACGGGTGCTAGGAGGTAGTTGCGCAGGAAGCCGACGAGTGTCAAGGCGGCCATGTGCAGTCCAGGGGTGCCACTGAGGAGGTCGACGGAGAGACCAACGAGCGCTCCGATGAGCGTGAGCCACTCTCTCGGAGTGTCTACGCTAAAGAGTAGCAGCGCAAAGAGATAGACCGAGGGGGTCGCATAGCGAAAGAGCTGTATGTAGTTAAAGACCTCTACCTGCAGCAGTACCAGCAGTACGATGCCTAGGGTCGTCCATATCATCTGTAGTCTCATAGCTCCTCTCTGCTCGCTTGCTCTTCTAGATTGATCGTATTGCCTCCCGTTATCACATAGACGTAGTGTAGCTGTCCGAAGTCTGTCGCCAGGAGTACCGGTAGCTCCTTACGATAGGTGATACGAGAGCCCTCGGCGCCATCGCCCTCTAGCCTGCCGATCATCATGCCTGGGGGAAAGATGGCGGAGTAGCCACTCGTCACGATCGTATCGCCGACGGCGAGATGCGCATGCTTGGGCAAGCCCCGTACGATGCTCTCCGTGGGGGAGAGCTTTTGTCGCCACGAGAGATCTCCTACATGCCCCTCGCGGAGGGTCATACAGCTGAGGGTTAGGCTCTCGTTGATGAGCGGTACGACCGTAGCGTAGCGAGGTCCCACCTGAGCGACGATGCCTACGACACCGCTCTGGGAGACGACACCCATATTGGGCTTGATGCCGTCACGAGAGCCACGATCTATGGTCATCATATTGTTTGCCTTGAGATAGGTCAGGCTGACGACGCGTGCCGTCACAAAGGTAAAGCTGGGATCCTCTCGGACAATCGTGTCTAAGGAGTCTAATGGCGTCAGCACTTGTGGCACTACGGTGTCTGCGAGGAGGTACTCGAACTGCCTCTGTAGGGAGAGGTAGCGCCCTTCGAGCGTTGCCAGCTGTGCCGTGAGCTGCTGGTTCTCCTGCTGTAGCGAGAGGTAGGAGCGCCAGCGGGCGCCCTCGGTGTGAATCCTCCCCACGACAGACGAACTGGCAGCCGCTCCCACGAATGAGTGGTAGAGACTGCCATGAAAGAGTAGGAGCAAGGCGATCGCCTCACACACCACTAGGAGCACCCAGTGCAGGTTAGCACGAAGGAGTTCGAGGAGACGACGCATTGCTGTCTTTTATTACTACTTATAGCGCCACGGACTGACCTTTAGTGAATGAGAAAGTTGTAACTATCTACATTCTTGAGTGCCTTGTCGGTACCCATAGCCACAGCGCGTAGTGGATCCTCGGGGACGTTGAACTGTATCGCGAAGCGACGTGTCAGTCTCTCGGCGAGACCGCGTAGTAGGGCGCCACCGCCTGTCAGAGAGATGCCGTTTTGTGTCACATCGGAGTAGAGCTCAGGAGGTGTACTCTCGAGCGTCTTGAGGATAGCACTCTCGATCTTGACGATAGACTTGTCGAGGCACTGGGCGATCTCCTGATAGGAGACACTGATCTGTCGTGGCAGTGAGTCCATCAGGTCGGCACTCGTGACGACAAAGTCTTCGGGAGCGTTGTCTAGCTCAGCTAGGGCGCTACCTACCTCGATCTTGATCTGCTCTGCGGTACGCTCACCGACACGTACATTGTGCTTCTGGCGCATGTACTCCATGATGTCGTGGGTGAACTCGTCGCCAGCTACACGTATCGACTGCTTTGAGGAGATACCGCCGAGCGAGATGACGGCTATCTCGGTCGTACCACCGCCTATATCCACGACCATGTTGCCCTCAGGGGCGAGGACGTCTATGCCGATGCCAATAGCAGCCGCCATCGACTCATAGAGCATGTAGACGTCACGACCGCCAGCGTGCTCGCTTGAGTCCTTGACGGCGCGTATCTCCACCTCCGTACTGCCCGAAGGCACGCTGACCACCATACGTAGCGAGGGGGAGAAGAGCGAGTGCGACTTCTTATTGATCTGCTTGACCATGCCTCGGATCATCTTCTCGGCTGCGTCAAAGTCTGCTATGACACCATCTCTGAGAGGACGCACGGAGCGTATGTACTCGTGTCCCTTCTCATAGATCTCTCGCGCCTTCGTACCTACGGCGATCACCTCATCGTTGCGCCGATCGAAGGCGATGACACTGGGCTCGTCAAAGACGATCTTCCCATCCTTCATTATAATCGTATTAGCTGTACCGAGGTCAATAGCTAATTCTTGTCGTAGTTTGAATAGTCCCATATATCGTTTGGTTGTGACTAATGATTAATGTCTAAAGTGGCGAATACCTGTCGTCACCATGGCGACGCCCTGCTCGTTGCATGCGTCGATGCTCTCCTGGTCTCGTATCGATCCGCCAGGCTGTACGATCGCCGTGATGCCCGCGGCGGCTGCTAGATCCACACAATCACGGAAGGGGAAGAAGGCGTCGCTCGCCAGGACAGCCCCCTTGAGGTCAAAGCCAAAGGTGTGCGCCTTCTGGATCGCCTGTCTGAGTGCTGAGACACGAGAAGTCTGACCGATGCCTGTCGCTAGGAGCTGGCTGTCACGGACTATAGCCAGAGCATTGCTCTTGCAGTACTTGACGATGCTCTCAGCCATACGTATGTCGGCCATCTCATCTTCGGTGGGCGTAGCCTCCGTGACAGAGGTGTAGACGACCGGCTCGGAGAGGACGTCAGGCGTCTGCACTAGGTAGCCACCCGCAGCTGTGCGGATGCTGTCTAGGTCTGGTAGGGGAGCTTTCTGTAGCAGGAGGATGCGCTTTGACTTCTCACCCAATATCTGCAAAGCTTCGGTGTCAAAGTCTGGCGCGATGAGTACCTCAAAGAAGATGTGTGAGATCTGCTCTGCCGTCTCCTTGTCGATCGCTCTATTTGCCACTAGGATGCCGCCGAAGGCTGACTCCGTGTCTGCCTCATAAGCTGCTTGCCAAGCCTCCGAGATTGTCTCTCGTGAAGCTATACCGCACGGGTTCGTATGCTTGAGCACGGCAAAGGTCGGTGCTTCGAACTCCTGTATGAGATGCACAGCAGCGTCTAGATCCTGCAGATTGTTGTAGGATAGCTCTTTGCCCTGTAGTTTGTCAAAGTAGTGATCTAGGTCGCCGTAGTAGAAGCCCATCTGGTGAGGGTTCTCGCCATAGCGTAGGACTCGTGGGTTGCGCCCCGAGAGATGGAGTGCCGTGTGAGCACCTGCGTCAAAGTAGTTGAAGATGTCACTATCGTAGGTCGCCGTCACCTCAAAGGCGCGCAGTGCATAGCTCCTCCGCTCGGGGAGCGTTGTGGTACATCCGTCACGCTCCAATAGCTCTATGAGCCCATCGTACTGATCACGATGCGAGCAGATGAGTACGTCGCGGTAGTTCTTTGCCGCAGCACGTATGAGGGAGATGCCACCTATGTCGATCTTCTCAATGATCTCCTCCTCACTAGCACCACTAGCGACCGTCTCAGCAAAGGGGTATAGGTCCACAATGACAAGGTCTATCAGGGGAAGGGCATACTGCGCCACCTGCTCCTCGTCATGCGCATTGTCTCGCCGTGCGAGGATACCTCCGAAGATCATTGGGTGGAGCGTCTTGACACGTCCTCCGAGTATAGCGGGTAGAGCGGTCAGAGCCTCTACTGGAGTACAGGGTATCCCGAGCGACTCGATATACTCTTGAGTACCTCCTGTGGAGACGATCTCTACCTCGGCAGCATGTAGTATACGTGCGATGCGATCGATGCCCTCCTTGTGGTAGACTGATATGAGGGCTCGCCGGATAGGTCTTGTGGTCATAGTGCTTGTGGCGTGTGGTATAGGGTGAATAGCAGCTCTCCTAGGTAGCCTCTGAGAAGAGCCAGATCTCGGTCATAGCTACAGTAGCTACAAAGGTAGTAAAAAGAGCGGATAAAGAGAGCTTTTTGCTAGCTGTTCTTTAGAAAAAAGCGATCACGTGAAGATGTTAAGCCTTCACGTGACCGCTCATTATTTATTCTCACCCCTAGACCAAAGGGGGAGTTATCGTCTTGTCAGACCGTCTCTGCGAAACTTTATAGGTTCGGATTGATCGTGTGCCACTCGGCAACGGGAGGTATGACGCCCATCTCGATGATCTGCTCGCGCATACCCTCTAGATGCTTGTAGCTCTTGTCTAGAGCAGCCTCCTCTTCGGGTAGACCCTTGACCTCTTTGTAGGTTACGCCCTCACGAGTTATGGTCGTCTCACGTGCCATCATCACATTCTTGTAGCGATGGTCATTGACGAAGCACCCTGCGGGCCAGCGGAAGGGCTCACCGCCCATAGCTGCGCGAATCATCTCGATGGAGACGTACGCAGGGCTCTGGAAGCTGGAGCGACCACGTAGTGCGATAATGTTGGCACCGCCCTTGATGACACGCTGCTGGAGCGCTGCCCACTGATCATGCGTGAGGCGATCGGTGCCGATGAGCTCCGTCAGAGGCTTGCCATCGATGCGAGCTGTGCTGGCGAAGACAGCCATCTGCTCACCGTGACCACCATAGGTGCGTGTATTCGTCACCTGACTCTGCTGGAGACCAAAGTGCTTAGCTAGCTCGCTCTGCAGACGTGTGCTATCGAGCGCAGCAAGAGTGGTCACCTGTGAAGGCTTCAGGCCTGAGTGTATCAGCGTGACTAGACCCGTGATGTCTGCAGGGTTGAAGATGATGACCACATGGTTTACATCGGGGCAATACTTCTTGATATTGCGTCCCAGCTCAGCGGCTATCTCGGAGTTCCCCTTGAGGAGATCTTCGCGGGTCATGCCCTCCTTACGAGGTGCGCCACCAGAAGATACGATATACTTAGCTCCTTGCAGAGCCTCAGCGATGTCAGAGGTAAAGGTTAGATTGATTCCATCGAAGCCACAGTGACGCATCTCCTCCCAGACTCCTTCGAGTCCCTTAGCGTAGGGGTCATATAGGCAGATGTTTGGGGTGAGACGCATCATGGCAGCCGTCTGTGCCATGTTTGATCCGATCATACCGGCAGCGCCGATGAGGACCAGCTTGTCTTGTGTTACGAAACTCATAGTGTCTTATACTTGTTGAAGTGATTGATACGCGATCTCCTGTCTAGAATGGGAAAAGATCGAGAGCTGGTCACCTAACCTGCAAAAGGTCGTACGCACTAGCTCCCGATCTCTCCACTAGAGTGTTACCTTACTAAGCCTCGTAGCGACGAGCGACCTCCTTCCAGTCGATGATAGACCAGAGATCCTTGACGTGGTCGGCACGGCGGTTCTGATAGCTTAGGTAGTAAGCGTGCTCCCATACGTCGAAGCACATCAGAGGCTTAAGTCCCTTGCGTAGTGGGTTGCCAGCGTTTGGCTCCTTCTCTATCGAGAGCTTGCCCTGGTTATCACAAGCTAGCCAAGCCCAGCCTGAGCCAAAGAGTGAGGTGCAGGCATCGTTGAAAGCCTTCTGAAACTCCTCAAAGCTGCCGAAGTCACGCTTGATAGCCTCAGCGAGCTTGCCCTCGGGCTGACCACCAGCGTTGGGCGCAAACTGGAGGAAGTACATGTTGTGGTTCATCACCTGACCAGCCTGGTTGTACAGCTTGCCCTCAGCCTTGCGGACGATATCCTCTAGAGAGGCATCCTTTAGGTCAGAGTCGGGGAGTAGCTTATTAAGTGTATCTACGTAGCCCTTGAGGTGCTTGCCGTGGTGATACTGGATCGTCTCAGCGCTGATTACTGGCTCAAGAGCGTCGTTTGCATAGGGGAGCTTTATTAGTTCGTGTGTCATGTTGCTTTATCTGTTTATATTAAGTGTTACAAATGCGTTCTCTAGTCTCGCAGCTCATGCTATTAGAGACTGTTGCAAAAGTCAACAGTCTCTATTAGAGCTACCATCCTAGACAACATCACAAAGGTATATAAAAAGAGTTACAACTGCAAGTCCCCTCAAAGGGATCTCCCGCAAATCGTCACACGCTCTAGCTTCTAACCTCTAATCTCTAACCTCTAATCTCTAAATATATAGAGAGCCTACAATCCTCTGCGGACTGTAGGCTCTCTTTACTAGACGATCAAATGTCTATCTGAGGCCAATAGTGTCCTAAACGTTTTGCAGGATAAAGAGAAAAGGGTAGGTTTGTAATTGAGAAGAAAAACACAGCTAGTGAGAGCTGTCACAAACCACCCTTTTCAATGGCAAATATAACACTATTCGCACAAGTAATCCGACTCATACCTCGAGAAATCATCCAACGATTAGTCAAGAAGCATGGCACAGACAAGCATGCAAAAGGCTTTAACTCGTGGAGCCATTTGGTGACTATGATCTTCAGCCAATTCTCGAGTAGCGTGTCGCTACGTCAAATCTCAGAGGGGCTACAATCTGCCACGGGCAATCTCAACCACCTAGGTCTATCACGAGCTCCCTCCAAATCCAACATCAGTTACCAAAACGCCAATAGGAGTTCCCAATTCTTCCAAGATGTCTTTTATGCACTCTTCCAATATTTGGGACAGCACGGAGATCTCAAGCAGATAAAGAAACGGCTGAAGGCGAAGGTTTGTCTTCTAGACTCAACCCTAATGTCCCTATGTCTCAGTATGTATGACTGGGCTCTCTATACTCATACGAAAGGAGCCGTCAAGATGCATACAGTGCTTGATTTTGAGACACTTCTGCCTGAATTCGTCTGTATAAGCAATGGCAAGGGAGCCGACAATACGATTGCCAAAAAGCTCCCCTTTGCCCGAGGAACCATCGTTGTAGCTGATCGAATCTACAGCGATACTGAGCTTCTGAATCATTGGGACAGCACAGGTGTGATTTTCATCGTCAGAGGAAGAGACAACATCCAATTTGAGTCAATAAGGGAGAGAGATTTGCCTGATACGACATCTCAAGAGATACTGATAGATGAAGAGGTGAGACTGACAGGTGTAGAGACAGCGAGCAAGTACCCTAAGAAGATTCGTAGAATAGGCATCTACAATGTTCAAGGAGGTTACACGATTGACTTGTATACCAATGACTTTACGCATGCAGCCAGTACTGTTGCAGCGCTATATCGCTCACGTTGGAAGATTGAGATCTTCTTTAGAAACCTCAAGCAAAACCTGCATATCAAGAGTTTTCTGGGAACTTCTCAAAACGCTGTCGAGATTCAGATTTGGACGGCTCTGATTACGATTCTCTTACTTCAATATCTCAAGCGAATAGCAAAACACCCCTGGTGTCTCTCCAATTTAACAGCATCCTTGAGACTCAACACGTTCACCAAAATCGGCCTCTTTCAGTGGATAAATGAGCCGTTTTCACCGCCTCCAGACGAGACCGAAATAGCATAGGGGGGATACCCCCGTTTTTACAGCAAATGTCAAGGGGCGATTGACCCGCTTGACAGCTATCTTACACCCATCGCCCGCAAAAAACGTTTAGGACACTATTGATCTGAGGCTAGACCTCTTTAGGCGTACTGCATGAAACGCCTTAGGTATGAGGTCTGATGCACCGAGGTATTACTCAGCGTCCTGGTGCTCCTCAGCGTGCTCGCTGCCCTCCTCCTCGGTCTCTTCAGACTCAGCTGCAGCAGTATCCTTGCTACGAGCAGCACGTGTCTGCTTGACACCGCACACGACAGCCTGTGGAGCGTCTACAAGCTCGAGACCCTCGAAGGATAGCTCGTGAACCTGGATCGTCTTGCCGAGCTTAAGGTTAGTTACGTCGATAACTAGGTTCTCAGGGATCTTGTCATAGACGGCACGTACGCGTAGGTTGCGCTTCTCACGAACCAGCTTACCACCAGCTCTAACACCGACAGCGTGACCATCGAGTACGACTGGTACGCTCATGACGATAGGCTTGTCCTCGCTCACCTCGTAGAGGTCTGCGTGGAGCGTCTTGTCGCTTACTGGGTGAAACTGTACATCCTTGAGTACAGCCTTGACCTGCTTGCCCTCGATGTCTAGCTCGATGAGATAGATGTCTGGCGTGTAGATCAGCTTGTTGATGTCGTCAGTCTTGACGATGAGATGCTGTGTCTCGCTACCTCCGTAGAGGACTACAGGTACGAGCCCCTCACGACGGAGCCCCTTGGTAGCTTTCTTGCCGAGCTGGTCGGCCTTGCGCACGGTGGCGCTGAGATTAAAATGCTTCATTAGTACAAATAGTTAGTGTTACTCAAAATTAGTCTCGCTAATCTCCCATTACACTGTGGTGCACTACTCAGAGCCTCTGTGACGGGTGTCAGACAGTCGCATCAGACGCCTCGTCGGCTCCGTTAGAGACCAAAGATCCCCATCACGCAAGAGGGGGTGTACAATTGGATTCATAGGAAAACCGTCCGCAAAGGTACGAATATTCTACCAATCAGCGACAAAGAATTTCAGATCATCGATCGCGCAACTAGAGACTGTTGCAAAAGTCAACAGTCTCACAATCTAGATTGTCCTGACTTTGCAGAAAGGATGAAGCGCAAGGCGCTGAGGGTGAGGTCTGAAGGGAGCATACCTCCGTATGTGACCGAAGCCGAATCCCGAAAGCAACACAGCGATTCGCCTTTATGCAACGTCTCAACTAGTTATTAGATAAGATTTTTGTACCTTTGCGCCATTGTACAGAGTAACTATACATACAGTTTTACCTATTAAATCACCACAACTTACTAAATGAGTAACAATCCAACAGATCGTATCCAGCCACTCGCAGACTTCGACTGGTCTGGCTACGCACAGGACACTGACATCTCTCCAGAGATGCGCAAAGAGCGCGAGGCGATTTATGACAAGACTCTGACGACGATCAAAGAAAACGAGGTCGTCATGGGTAAGGTCATGTCTATCAGCAAGCGCGAGGTACTAGTCAACATCGGCTACAAGAGTGCAGGTATCATCTCTGCCAACGAGTTTAACTACAACAAGGATCTCAAGGTCGGCGACGAGGTTGAGGTACTTGTCGAGAGCAAGGAGGATCGCTTCGGTCAGCTACAGCTCTCTCACCGCAAGGCGCGTGCAGCTCGTGCTTGGGAGAAGATCGCAGCTGCTCAGGAGAACGACGAGGTCATCCTGGGCTACATCAAGAGCCGTGTCAACGGCGGTATGATCGTCGATATCTTTGGCGTCGAGGCATTCCTACCTGGCTCACAGATCGACGTACGTCCTATCAAGGACTACGACGCATTTGTCGACAAGACGATGGAGTTCAAGATCGTCAAGGTCAACCCCGAGTATCGCAACGTAGTCGTATCGCACAAGGTCCTCATCGAGGCAGAGCTCGAGCAGCAGAAGAAGGAGATCATCTCCAAGCTCGAGAAGGGTCAAGTCCTCGAGGGTGTCGTCAAGGGTATCACCTCTTATGGTGCCTTCGTCGACCTCGGTGGCGTAGACGGTCTGATACATATTACCGACCTCTCTTGGGGTCGTATCGGAGATCCCTCTGAGGTGGTCTCTATCGATGAGAAGATCAACGTGGTCATCCTCGACTTTGATGAGGAGAAGACACGTATCGCTCTCGGTCTCAAGCAGCTTATGCCACATCCATGGGATGCCCTCGATCCTAACCTTAAGGAGGGTGACATCATCCATGGCCGTGTCGTCGTCATCACTGACTACGGCGCATTTGTAGAGGTGATCCCAGGTGTCGAGGGACTGATCCACGTCAGCGAGATGTCCTGGACGCAGCACCTACGCAGTGCTCAGGAGTTCCTCACCGTAGGTCAGGAGGTAGACGCTGTCGTCCTCATGCTCGACCGCGAGGATCGCAAGATGAGCCTCGGTCTCAAGCAGCTCAAGCCCGATCCATGGGAGACCATCGAGCAGCGCTTCCCCGTTGGGTCTAACCACGAGGCGCGCGTACGCAACTTCACCAACTACGGTGTCTTCGTTGAGCTCGACGAGGGTATCGATGGCCTGATCCACATCAGCGACCTCTCTTGGACGCGCAAGGTCAAGCACCCCAACGAGTTTGTCAAGGTTGGTCAGATGATCGAGGTACAGGTACTGGAGATCGACAAGGAGAATCGTCGTCTCAGCCTGGGTCACAAGCAGGTTACGGAGAATCCTTGGGACGAGTTCGCTAAGGAGTTCACCATCGGCTCTATCCACGAGGGTACAGTCGTTCGTATGAACGAGAAGGGTGCCACCATCGCACTACCTTACGGTGTCGAGGCATTTGCTACGCCTAAGCACCTCATCAAGGAGGACGGCACTAGCGTCGCTGTAGACGAGAAGCTCCCCTTCAAGATCCTCGACTTCAACCCCGAGATGCAGCGTATCATCGTCTCTCACAGCCGTATCCACGAGGATGCTGAGCGTGCAGAGCGTCGTCAGGCTGCTACAGAAGAGCGCAACCAGCAGGTACGTGACGCTGCCGCTGTCGCTGCTACACAGCAGAGCGTAGAGCGTGCTACCCTAGGAGACCTTGACGAGCTAGCTGCTCTCAAGGAGCGTCTAGAGAGCGCTGAGTAATAGATAGTGGAGGACCTGAGCGGTGCTTAGCACCCTCTGACCCTATCCATAATAAATAACGAAGAGAGGTGATGACCCGTCGGGACGTCACCTCTCTTCATATCTAGTATGTACTGATCTAAGGAAGTCTGACGCCGCTGGCTTATTACAATAATTTAAAGTCGACTACATATCAATACGGTGTCTTGTCGGGGAAAAGTGATTTCCACGTGGATATTTCAAAATCTCCACGTGGAGAATAAAAAATTCTTCGGAGGAATGAAATGAAACTTCGGAGGAATGAAATGAAACTTCGGAAGAAATGAATCGCCTCCACGTGGAAAATAAAAAACATCCACGTGGAGATTTGAGATTTCCCACGTGGATATTCGAGAAAGGAGGGGATCGGACGAATTTCCCCGTAAAGATATGTAAATAGAAATTAGAGGTTAGAGATTAGAAGTTAGAGATTAGAGGTCCGATCACTCTGATAGCTCAGATGGTTCCGATAGCTAACAGCCAACAGCCAAGAGCTAACAGCCAATCCATGGTTGACACATTATTATATATAGTGCACACATCTATTCCCTCGCTGGTCGCTAATGGGTAGCTTCTGACAGAGCGATTATAGAGACTGTTGCATAAAGGCGAATCGCTGTGTTGCTTTCGGGATTCGGCTTCGGTCACATACGGATGTATGCCCCCTCAGACCTCACTCTCAGCGTCTTGCGCTTCATCCTTTCTGCAAAGTCTAGACAATCTTGCAAGCGAGATTGTGAAACTGTTGACTTTTGCAATAGTCTCATTATAATGCGTCAGCCTGAATAAAAGCTTCGGTTTTGACCGCTATCTCAAAAGTTGTTTGTATATTTGCCACTACTACTAGTGACTATATGCTTATGAAGCAACTACTACATACTCTATATACCCTCGTCGTTTGCGCTCTACTACTGCCTTGTGGGGCATTCGCTAGTGATCAGTGCGTAGCCGCCGAGCAGCTCTCCGACCAGCCTCTCACCATGGTGACAGCGCAAGCCTTAGGCATCGACCAGTCTGCCCCTCAGGTAGAGGTGCGTGACGGGTCTATCATACCGCTCTGCGAGTATGAGCAGATGCAGGTCTTTAATGTCATGGGACAGGAGGTACGCAACGAGCATTTGCCGTCAGGTGTATACCTCGTGCGTCTTGTCGTGCAGGGAGAGACCTATACACTCAAAGTGGTCATACGCTAATCCGACTACTAAAGCTATTCATGTAGCCCACTCGTCGAGAGCTATCCGCGTCGTGCTGTGCTATCGTTAGCCAGACTCACGTGGAGGATAGCTCTCTTGTAATATATCCTATCCTATGCTTGATCAAATCCAGCAACTTCAATCAGCACTCTCCAACCTCGCAGCCTCTACACCCGAAGAGGCCGAGCAACTACGCATAGCTTATCTAGGTAAAAAAGGACGCATCACCCAGCTCTTTGAGGCCTTTCGTCAGCTTCCCCCCGAGGAGAAGCGACAGCTAGGAGCAACACTCAATGAGCTCAAACAAGAAGCCTCCGCACGCATCAAGGAGCTCCTATCCTCTGTTGCGACGCAGTCGGTGCAGCAGACGATCGATCTGACCCGTCCCGCCGTACCTTATCCACAAGGCTCGCGTCACCCGCTCACGCTCATACAGGAGGAGATCTGTAACATCTTCGAGCGGATGGGCTTTAGCATAGCTGAGGGACCTGAGGTGGAGGATGACTGGCACGTCTTTGAGGCGCTCAACTTCCCGCCAGACCATCCCGCACGAGACATGCAGGACACCTTCTTTGTGGATCACAAGAGCAATATACTCCTCCGCACCCACACCTCCTCCGTGCAGACGCGTGTCATGAAGAGCCAAGAGCCGCCTATACGCGTCCTCTGCCCTGGGCGAGTCTATCGCAACGAGGCTATCTCGGCGCGTGCTCACTGCTTCTTTCACCAGATCGAGGGTCTATACATCGACCGCAACGTGAGCTATGCCGATCTTCGAGAGGCTTTGCTCTTCTTCGCTCAGTCGCTCTTTGGTGCCGATACGCAGATACGCTTGCGCCCCTCCTACTTCCCCTTTACTGAGCCGAGTGCGGAGATGGATATCTCGTGCGGCTTGTGCCATGGCGAGGGGTGTGGTTTCTGCAAGCATACTGGATGGGTCGAGATCTTGGGCTGCGGTATGGTCGATCCTAACGTGCTGGAGAACTGTGGCATCGATAGCTCCGTCTATAGTGGCTACGCCTTCGGACTAGGTGTGGAGCGCATTGCCAACCTCAAGTACAATGTCAAGGATCTGCGCTACTTCTCGGAAAACAACCTAGACTTCCTCTCGCAGTTTACCGCACACACTACACCACTCTAAAGGCTGCTCAACGACGTGACGCTCGACGAACGCTACCGCCTGGCACTGGAGGGGCTTGCACAGCTCTATCCCGATGCCGATACGGAGCTTATCTACCACGACCCCTTCAGTCTACTCGTAGCGGTCGTGCTCTCGGCACAGTGCACCGACAAGCGGGTCAATATGGTGACGCCGCAGCTTATGGCGCACTACCCGACGCCCGAAGCGATGGCGCGCGCCTCGGTCGATGATCTGTTAGCCTTCATGGGGAGCGTCAGCTATCCAAACAATAAGGCGAAGCACCTCATCGGGCTCTCCGAGCGGATCGTCCAGGAGCATCACGGCATCGTTCCCTCAACGCGCGAAGAGCTAGAGGCGCTCCCAGGCGTAGGACGCAAGAGTGCTAGCGTGATGCTAGCCGTCTGCTTTGAGACGCCAGCGATGCCGGTCGATACACACGTCTTCCGTGTAGCTAAGCGCATCGGGCTTGCCTCCTCACATGCTACGACGCCCTTAGCGGTCGAGCAAGCACTCGTCAAGCGCATCCCACAGGCACAACTCATACGTGCGCATCATCAGCTCATCTTGCTGGGACGCTACATCTGCAAGGCGCGCAAGCCACTCTGTGCAGAGTGTACCCTCCACAACTGCTGTCGCCACTATGCCACAGCCTCCCAAAAGCAATAAGCACATACATAAGTAGCCCACAGGCAACTCCATCGCATACCCTGAGAAGAGCGAGGCCTTATAGTCTCTGCTCCATAGAGACTGTTGACTTTTGCAACAGTCTCACATAACCTTTGTACGCCCTATCTGCTAGGGGTTCATAAACTACGAGGGAGACCTCCGCTACTATGTGGGAGTCTCCCTCGTGATATATTACAGTGCTGTGTCTCCTATTAGGAGACTGTTGATTTTTGCAACAGTCTCATTAGGAGCGTCGCGCTGTGGCCCTAGTGGACCATCGGTTTACTCTTACTTGACGATGCGCGTCGTGTAGTTGCCGACGAGGACAATGTAGCTACCAGCAGGTAGTGCGCTGATGTCGAGCGCATGCTCTGTGCTAGCGAGGAGTAGCTGACCTGTGTAGTCGTAGAGACGTACCTCAGCACCCTCAGCAGCACCAGCTATCTCGAGGCGTGTACCGCCGTTGGTCACGTAAGCGACGAGCTGGTTCTGTGTCGGCTGCTCGACAGCCACAGAGAGCCTAAAGGTTACCTTGACCTTGGTGTCCTTGTTGAGGTCGAAGTAGTAGTAGCCTGTTTCTGGTGTAGGGATGGTCTCATCATCGACAAACCACTCGTCTATCTCGTAGCCTTCATCTGGCGTAGCTATCACCTTGATCGTGGTACCAGCGGGTACCTTAGCACCACTCTCGATAGTCTCTTGGTCTACCATAGCTGTGACAGCACCACCCTTACTAGCTTCTAGGGTGATGGTGTAGTCGACTGCTGGAGCAGCCTTCTTGGAGAAGACTGCATGTATATCAGCATCCTTGTCAGCCTTAAAGGTATAGACAAAGCCATCCTCTGAGAGTGCCTCTGCAGGTACAGGCTGGCCATTGTTTGTGAAGACCACCTGATAGTCTCCACTTATGGTGAACTTCGCCTTTACCGTGACGTCACTGCCTAGCGGGATGCGCTTCTCGTTAAAGATCATTAGCGGGTTGCCCGAACCTTTTGGCTCAACGTAGGTAGTCTCAAGGGAGCATCCCATCGGTCCCTCGGAGCTAACCTTTATGAGAGCTGTGGTCTTTTTCTGGGTCTCGGCAAATACCATCGCAAAGCCATCTACTGTGAAGGTGTAAGGGTTCTTGCCCTCAGAGCCTGGGATGAGCTTATAGTCAGCATCAAGCCAATCCTTGACTTCGTAGCCTTCCTCAGGCGTTACGGTCAGTACGACTTTTGCGCCAGCAGCAATGTTATCGCCATTTTCGAAGGGCTTACCATCTGCTGTACCAGTGATCGTAGCATGCTTATCGCAATCGTAGTAGATGTAAAAGCCTATGGCACCCTCTGTGAAGATAACCTTGATATTAGCTGGCTCCTCTAGGGTAAACTCGTACGTGAGTCCCTCGTCTGTGAGCTGGTCAGCAGCCACTGGGTTATCATTGTGTGTGAAGGCGACGGTCGCTCCAGTGATCGAGATGTTTGCCTCGACTCTTACCTTCGTACCGACAGGCAGGTCTAACGTTGGGTTGGTACCCTCAGTTGGCCTCTCCCAAGTGGTGCTGCCAGGTGTCTGATACTGAACCGTAGCATAGCCACCTACACCCTCCTCCTGGACTGAGAGCTGAACTTTCTCTGCGGGTGTAGCACCCTCCTTCTTGACCACGGCTGATAGTGTGAGAGGTCCCGTTACGACGACCTTAATCCCTGGAAACTCTTCACTCTCTGAGGGTGTTGCCACTCCATTAACGAGGAAGTGTTCTAGCTCATACCCCTCGTCTAGGAAAAGATCGACACGAAGCTCTGTCCCTTCGGGGACTTGATCGCCACTATTTACTCTCGTCGAAGATGAGTAGCCACCATACTCTACCTTTAGGTATGCATTCTCTAGCTCCTCGATGGTGACAGCGTAAGACTTAGCTTCAGCCTTCTTCTCGATGACCGCCTCGATGGTTACTGCTGTCACTTCTTTCGGAGCTACATAGTAAGTCAAGAGAGTCTGCATGTCATTAGGTAGTCTCTTCTCGCCATTGATGAGGTAGTGCTTAAATTCATAGCCCTCATTGACAGTTGCCTGGATCGAGATGGGATCTTGCTCCTTGACACGCGTACCAGAGGGTACATCTGCGACGGGATTGACGGTCTTCACTGTGAGCGTACCATTTGCTGGTTGCTCGTAGGTGACGACATAGCCACTCTCTACGAGCACAGCCGAGATGGTTGTAGCCTTTGAGATAGTGATCGTCTTCCTGGCAGGACGAAAGTCCTCCTTAGGCTCTACCTTGTCATTGATGAGCCAGTGGTCTAGCCTATAGCCCTCGTTTGGATTGATCACCATAGTAATCAGACTACCAGTCTCTACTTGGTCACCAGAATTGAGGGCCTCATCATCCGTACTGGTTCCCTTGTATAGGTCGATCGTACCATGCTCGGGCTGCTCGACAGTTATGACACAAGCTGTAGATGCTTTCTGAACTACTCGTGCTGAAACTGTCATATTCGTTGAAACCATCTTTGTTAGACCTTTAGAGGAAGTATTCTCTACTTCCTCTCCATTGAAGATGTAGTGCGTAACTTCATATCCCTCGTCTGCCGTTGCGACAAACATAACCATTGTGTAGGGGGGCACTTTATCCCCACTATGGAGTTCCACCAATTCGCCTTTGTCATAAAAGCCTGTGATGGTGCAGTGCTCTACCTGTTCGAAGGTTACTGTTACCTCCTGCGCTTGCGCCATAAATGGCCAAAGCAGGAATGCACCTAGTAATGATAAGATAGATAACATTCGTTTCATAAGCGTATCTGTTTAAGTGTAAGTGATTGATTTGTCTATTTATAAGGGTTTGTGTCGCTACACAAGGGGGAAAAGGGGGCGAAGCTACGATGCTTAAATCTACCTGCTTCTCCTCAAGGGGCTAAGGTAATGAAAAGTAAAGAGAAAAACAACTGTAGGACAATTTCTGTTTTTGAGGCTGTTCGGAGGGCTAATTTCTATTTGAGGGTGCTGAAGGAAGATTCACCGCTGACAGGAGATAGACAAGGCATCAAAGCCCCGATGTGATTTTGCTTCGAAAAAGTAGCCGCCACGTGGAGATTTGAACCTTCCATGGGAGGCTTGCTTTTCTCGAAAAAGAATGTTAGCTTTGTGGCAACTATAACCCTTAAATGTTTCAAACGATATGACAAGAAAACTACTATCTTCATTACTCCTACTCCTTGCTCTGAGCTACGCACTGGCCGCTCAGCAGACAGGATGTAAGATCACGCAAGAGCCGAAGGCACTACCAGCTGAGGCTTGCAACTTCTCCATCTATGGTACGAGCCCCAATGGGCGTTACATCTACGGCGGTAGCCCTAACTCGACAGCCTTTTGCTACGACACAGAGCGTGACACCACCTCGCTCTTCCTCTCTGAGACGGGTGCTGAGAAGTATATGATCTACGCAGTCTCTGATGCTGGTGAGATCTTTGTTGCTCAGGATGAGGTTGGTGCTTTTATCTACAATATGGCACAAGAGAAGCTACACGAGATCAAGACTCCTGAGAGCAACTGGCCTGACGTAAGACCTGTCTATGTGACTCCTGATGCTAAGTTCCTCGTAGGTTATCTGATGGACCCGACTTATGCTCAAGCAAGCATGACGCTTCCGATCTATGGCACACGGGGTGAGGATGGCTCCTGGACGATCAAGACACTCCCCGTGCTGGACAAAGACTATCTAGGCCTCAAGCCTCACTACACGCAGGCTTTCTTCTGCTCGTCTGATGGTAAGAAGATCCTAGGTCGACAAAATACCCGCAATGGCTCTGACAGACCACTTTTCTGGCAGCTGGATGAGCAGGGGCAGTACCAGTGCTCCACGCCTTGCGACTCATTCCTCTACAATCTAGATGCGCCACTGCCTGGCCCCCAGCCTGAGTGGGAAGACTATGTGACGGCAGACTATGAGAAAGATCCTGACCTATACAACCAGCAAGAAGCTGAGTTCAATAAGGCATACGACGCTTGGCTAGAAGTGTATGACAAGGTGTTTAAGGGTGTCGCTGTTAATCTCGCTTGGCAGATGATGTCTCCTGCAAGTGGGTACTGGATGATATCCATCCAAGAGGAGGTTGGTGAGGGCTATGCGAACATCTCCTATCCAGGTGCATTAAATGTCGCTGATGGTAGCCTTGAGCGGATCAACATCAAAGAGGCTTATGGTCTCGGTGGGGTCGGGCGTACTAATGATGGTGGCTGGATCTGCAATCCCGATGGTAGCCGAAGCCGCTCTGATCGCAGTACCTACGTAGTTTACCTAGATGGAAAGAAGATGACCATGCTGGAGTACCTGAAAAGTTTGACAGGTAAGGATCTGTCTGAGTTCTTTACCTACTCCTACACGCTTGATGATGAGACGGAGCAAAAGAGCATAACAGATATGGGGTCCATCGCGATCTCTGCTGATGGCAAGACCTTGGCCTCTTGTGCGGTAGATATGACGGAGATGCACAGCTGTCGCAATGCGTATCTACGTATTGACAAGCAATTCCTCGCTCAGCCTCTAGGCGTTGCTCCTGTAGAGCTGCAGCCTAACGGACTCTCGATCCGCTGGCAGGGCGATGCACTCCTCTTCTCAGAGCCTGCTACGGGTACGCTCTATCTGTATGACATGGCCGGTCGACTACTAGACAGCTACACGCTGGCAGCTACCTCAAGGCTCTCCCTGACAGACCTAGCTCAGGGCCTCTACATCGGTCAGGTTGTCACGGAGCGTGGCGTTAGCACCATACGATTCATTCGTTAGAAGACGTTTCTGACAAAACGAACCAGTCCCGCAAGGAGTCTACAGCGATGTAGTGCTCCCTGCGGGACTGCTGTCTGCTGACTCGGGTCAGAGAGAGTTCTTTAGACGCTAGAAGTTGACCGAAAAGCCCATGTCCAGGCCTATGCGATGAATTAAGCTGGACCCTGAGTAGATGCCCATCTTGTAGTCAACGCCAGACCGCCATGCCACACGTGGGGAGTAAAAAATATCCACGTGGAGATTTGCCCCCCCCCACGTGGATTTCATGTTTTATAGTCTCATTACTCCGTAGTGAATCTGCGGAGATGAGTCGACAGTCGCTCATTTATTTAGTCTCCTCCTGCTGATCGATGAAGTCGAGGTAGCTACTGAGCGTGCGCTCGGCTTGGCCTACTTGTTGTGGCGTGTAGAACTGCGCATCGACGAGTTCGTCCGGCAGGTACTGCTGCCGTGTGTAGTGCTTGGGATAGTCGTGCGGGTAGCGGTAGTCGACACCGTAGCCGAGGTCGGACATGAGCTTAGTAGGTGCATTGCGCAGATGTAGCGGGACTGGCAGATTGCCCGTCTCACGTACCTTGGCGAGGGCGGCATCGATAGCGAGGTAGGCGGAGTTACTCTTTGGCGAGCCAGCGAGGTAGACGACTGCCTCAGCGAGCGGTATGCGTCCCTCGGGCCATCCGATGAAGTCGACCGCATCGGCAGCAGCCTGCGCTACGACGAGTGCCTGCGGATTGGCCAAACCTATGTCTTCGGCTGCTGAGATGACCACACGACGCGCTATGAAGCGAGGCTCTTCGCCGCCTTCGATGAGGCGAGCCATCCAGTAGAGTGCTGCATCGGGATCGCTGCCTCGTATGCTCTTGATGAATGCGGAGGCGATGTCGTAGTGCAGTTCGCCGTCACGATCGAAGGCGGCGGGCTGCTGGCGCGCTACGCTGGCGATTGTCTCGCCAGTCAACTGTACCGTGGTCTCGTCGGGGTGCTGCTCGAGTGCCATCGAGAGGGTCATCTCGAGGAGGTTGAGTAGCTTGCGGGCATCACCGCCTGCGAGGTGGATGAGTAGCTCACGGTCGGCACCCTCTAGGGTTACTTGGTAGCGAGAGAAGAGCGGATCGGTGGCGAAGACGCGGTCGATGAGTTGCGAGAGGTCGCTATGCTCTAGAGGCTTGAGGACGAAGACTTGACAGCGTGAGAGGAGCGGGCGGATTACTTGAAAGGAGGGGTTCTCCGTCGTAGCTCCGATGAGTGTGACCACGCCCTGCTCGACGGCCGCTAGCAAGGAGTCTTGCTGAGACTTGGAGAAGCGGTGTATCTCGTCGATGAAGAGGATGGGTCGTCCCTGATGCT
The DNA here is from genome assembly GCF_958301595.1 of Porphyromonas vaginalis. Lineage (NCBI taxonomy): Bacteria > Pseudomonadati > Bacteroidota > Bacteroidia > Bacteroidales > Porphyromonadaceae > Porphyromonas > Porphyromonas vaginalis. The sequence continues at coordinate 1,208,035 of NZ_CATQJU010000001.1, forward strand.
GTGAGAAGAGACCAGTCTGCGCCTCTTTGGCCTCCTGCAGAGTCTTGCGCACATCTGCTACGCCTGAGCCTACGGCCGAGAGACTGTAGCAGCGGCACTGCATCATCTGCGAGAGAAGCCGTGCTAGGGTTGTCTTGCCGACGCCGGGCGGTCCCCATAGGATCATGGAGGGTATGTGTCCCCGCTCGAGCATAACGCGCAGTGGGGCATTCGCACCGACGAGGTGAGACTGTCCGACATACTCTTCGAGCGTCTTAGGACGCATCCGCTCCGCTAGCGGTATCTGCTCTACTGACATATAGTGCAAATGTACAAAAAGACTAGCCTTTGGCTGTTGGCCTTTGACTGTTGTAGGGGAAAGGTCAGTCCGCGAGGGAGGATAGGTAGCGAGCGATGCCTCGGCGGATGGATATTAGTCCGAAGCGTGACGGATCGATCTCTGCGGGTGTGAGCCAGCAGAGCTGCGCTACGTCGTCCAGAGCTCGTACGGCAGGCATCTCGCTCGGTAGCTGAACCGTGTAGAAGAGATCTAGCGTCGGTACGAGGAAGTCGCTGTAAAGGTAGCTGTTGGGCAGAGAGAAGGCGTAGGCAAACTGCTCCGTGGGGAGTCGTAGTCCGCTCTCTTCGCATAGCTCTCGCTGCGCTGCCTCTTCGCCTGTCTCGTCCTTGTCGACGAAGCCGCCTGGGAGGTCTAGCGTCCCCTTGGCGGGCTCTTTGCCTCGGGTTGCCACGAGTAGCCTGCCCTGCAGATCCCGCACGAGGAGGGCCACCGCGGCACTCGGGTTGTGGTAGTAGGTGAAGCCACAGCACTGACAGTGCTGCGCCTTGACACCATGCGCCTCCAAGCGGTCAGCACCACAGCGCGGACAGTAGTCGAAGGTCTCGCGTTGGCTCATACTTATAGGTTCCGTTCGCGAGCTAGCGAGGCTGCACCCAGTACGGCCGCTTGTCCCTTAGGGAGTGAGCTGAGGAGGATCTGGATAGAGCCTTTGTAGATGTGGAGTAGTGCTTCGTCAAAAGCTTTGCGCACCGGCTGTAGGAGCAGATCACCACACCGTGCTACGCCACCGAAGATGACGAAAGCTTGCGGTGCTGAGAAGCAAGCGAACTGCGCCAAGGCGCGTCCCAATATCTCTCCCGTCTCCTCGAAGACCTGTCGCGCTAATGAGTCGCCCGTCGCTAGAGCTACCTCTGCCACAGTCTTGCTGGTCAGCTCTTCGTCAGGTATATCACAGAGTTCGCTCCACATGCCTTGTTCTAGACAGAGCTTCTTCAGGCTCACGGCACGTCGTGCTACGGCAGGTGCTGCGACAGAGGCTTCGAGACAGCCGTATCGTCCACAGCCGCAGAGTTGATGTGGCTCTCCGACGGCTAGGTGTCCTAGCTCACCAGCCTTGCCTTGGTAACCACGTATGAGGCGACCATCGGCATAGATACCGCTACCTACGCCTGTGCCGAGGGTTATCTCGACAAAGTGGTCTAGCCCACGCGCCACGCCGTAGCTATGCTCCCCGAGCGCACTCGCATTGGCATCATTGTCTAGGACGACGGGTAGTCCTGTACGTGCCGATAGATCAGCGACGATAGGACTGATGCCAGCCCAGGGTAGATTGACAGCTTCTTCGATACAACCAGAGAAGTAGTTGGCATTCGGAGCTCCGATGCCTATGCCGACGACCTGGTCTGTTAGGCCCGAGTTAGCGATCATTTGTGCTATCTGCTGGCTCAGCGCCTCGACGTAGTCAGTGAAGAGGCTCCCGTTTTGCTTCGTCAAGAACGTCTGCGAGGCGACTATTTGCCCCTCATCATCGACGATGCCTAGCTCTGTGTTGGTTCCACCTATGTCTATGCCTAAGTATAGTGACATATTGTTGCTCTATATAATATAAGGAGTGGGCAATGCTTAGTAGCTCGACAGTCTCTCTAGAGGAGTTGTCTCGCTAACTTAGCATTGCCCACTTTGTTATTACATATATTGCTCTTAGGGCTTACTCATTGATCTTGAGCAGATCGCCAGTCGTCTCAGCGATGCGCTTGTAGTAGGCCTTGTCGTAGCCAGGGAAGTAAGGCATATCGCTCATACCATAGCCGTTGGTCTTGAACTGCCCGTTCTCCTCCTTCTTCATGTTTCCGTCCATATACTTGACGAGTAGGTACTCGCCGAGCTTCTTCCAGCGGTGTGTCGCATAGTCAGCGGTCTCGCAGGAGAAGGTCGTGAGGACTTCGCGAGCCTTCATCGGGTCTTGCTGGTAGATGGCTAGAGCCTGCTGATCGATCTCCGAGACGATCTTGTCGAAGCTCTGCTCCAGCTGCTGCTGTACGGGACGAATATCCTGCATCATAGGAGCATAGCGTGCATAAGCCATATTGGCTACCCAGTTGTGGATCCAGAATGCACTCGTCCAGGAGAAGTGCATCATATCGCCATTGCCCACACGGTAGCACTCAGGCGTGCGGAGTGAAGAGCAGTAGACAGGCGTAAAGACAGCCGTATTGGCATCATCTACACCAAACCACAAGATGCTGAAAGCGTCTGGCAGGTTAGGTCTGAGCTGAGCTACTAGCACGAAGCCCGTCTGCTGTGTAGCGATCGCACGCTCATTGACGTAGGTCTGACCATCTACCTCGAAGGTCATCGGGCGCCAGCGGTAAGGCACAGCGTAGGGACCAGCACCTACGTCCTTGGTCATATCCATCGGTGTACCCTCGTAGTGGTCACGCATCATGTCTCGTACGTCAGCAACAGAGAGCTTGCGGTTGGGGACAACGTAGAGTGGCATAGGCTTGGAGGCCTTTTCGTCACCCATGACGAAGCGCTCGTACTGCTTCATATTGTCGCTAAACTTATTGAAGAAAGCCCATACACGTGCCTCGCAGCCACGTAGACCACCTGGTGTGTAGGGGTTGTAAGCCTTTTGGAAGCTAAAGTCCCGGTCCGAACCCTTGTAGAATCCTCTCTCACGAGCGAAGTCGATCACGTCGGGAGCGTAGAGACAGTTATCAGGATCGTTGAACTTGATCTGCTGGATGCGCGCCTGGTTAGCATGTGCAGAGATCGCATTGTCAGGGATACGCATAGCGACCCATACAGCGCCCTTGCCGTACTTGCCCTTGCTGACTAGCTCGAGCACCCACGCCTCATTTTTGTCAGCTATGGAGATACTCTCACCAGAGCTAGCGTAGCCATACTCCTTGACCAGAGTAGTCATCACCTCGATAGCCTCACGAGCCGTCTTAGCGCGCTGCAAGGTTACATAGATGAGGCTACCATAGTCCATCAAGCCGTTTGGATCCATTAGCTCCTCACGACCACCCCATGTAGACTCGGTGATAGCTAGAGCGTGCTCATTCATATTGCCGATGACGGCGTAGGTGTGTGCCACCTCAGGTATCTGTCCGAGAGGCTTGCCTGAGTCCCACTCAGTGATCTGTCGCATAGATCCAGGAGCGTGATCGGCAGCTGGCCAGTAGTATAGCTCACCGTAGAGCGTGTGTGAGTCAGCACTATAAGAGATCATCACCGATCCATCGGCGGAGGCCTTCTTGCCAACGAGTAGCCCTGTGCAGGCGTAGCTCTGGCTTGTGCCTAGGAGTAGAAGTGTAGTGAGTAGGACTGAGAGCCTAGTCAGTGCATTCTTTGTCATAGTTCTTGATTACTATATTGTTAGGATTGATATGTGCAGTATATAAACGAAGAAATCACCAACCTCCCACGTTGTGGTGCGATTGGCGATTCCAAAGATACGAAAAAAAGAAAGAAGGCACAGGGGAACAACCATATCGATAAAAACATTTGTGCCTTCTTTCTGGTGCCCGTAGCGCCCTCGTAAAAAGCTTAAATCCAAAGGCAGGCACAGCGCGTGTCACCACGCAATACATTTGTTTTACTTCCGAGACCCGCACTCTCGCGGGTTTTTCTGAGTCCTTAGAGAGTCTACTTATGGGAAGGTTTAATCGGGAAGACGAAAAAGAGTAAAAGATTCGTCCTGGCTGTCCTGACTTTGCAGACGCCCGAGGCTTGGTGCTAAGCTCAGGAGCCTCTCCTGCTCTAGGTCTCTAGCAGGTACATGGGACTGCAGTGGTTACGCTGCAGCGGTGTGACGTAGACATCCTTGCCGACGCGGATCCCCTCAGCGAAGAGACGTATGTCGAAGGTCTTGCGTACTAGCTCGGGGTGATTGTTTTCCTTGCTGAGGTGGCAGAGGAAGACGTTACGCATCGTGGGCTGCCAGATACGACAGAGAAACTCCACCGACTCATCATTGCTCAGATGCCCCAGAGGGCCACTGATCCGCTTCTTGAGGAAGGGCGGGTACTTACCAATTCGGAGCATCTCGGGATCGTAGTTGGACTCCAGCACCAGATGGTGTGCCAAGCTAGCGTAGTCCTCTATCGTCGGGGTCAGATGACCTATATCTGTCGCTAGGGTAAATGAAAAACCATCTGCCGAAGAGATATGGTACCCCACATTGTCTGCACTATCGTGAGGTACGGAGAATGGAGTCACCACGAGTCCTATCAGCTCAAAGGGCACCTCTGGCTCGATGGCATAGCGCATATCGTGCTTGATGCGCTCCATGCCTCTCATATAGTCTAGCCCGCATTGCACTGGATGAGTCGCATAGACAGGTAGTTCGTAGCGATTGGCCAGCTTGCCCACTGTGCGTGCATGGTCGGCATGATTGTGAGTCAGGAGGATCGCCTGCACATCGTGCTCTAGCGAGAGGCCCGCTTGCTCTAGACCAGTCTTGATGTCGTAGAGTGCTATGCCCGCATCTATGAGGAGCCCCTGGCCATCGTGCTCGAGGTAGTAGCAGTTGCCCGTGCTACCACTCGCTAGGCTCATAAATCGTATCATACCGTCAGCTCGCCACGTAGAGAGACTTGCATCAGATGCGCCACCTCCTCTGGAGATAGATCTTGCGCTAGGAGGTACATCAGCTTCGTGGTAGCACTCTCGGTGGTCATGTCACCTCCCCCGATGACACCCGTCTGGCTGAGCACATTGCCCGTCTCATAGCGCCCCATGACGACCGATCCGGAGTAGCACTGCGTCACATTGACGATCGTGATGCCACGTGCCACAGCTTCTTTTATAGCAGAGAGAAAAGCTTCGCTCGTTGGGGCATTGCCACTGCCGAAGGTTTCTAGTACCACTCCCCTGAGGTCTGGCGTGTGTAGGATGTGATCTAGGAGTGAGGCTGATAGTCCTGGAAACAGTTTGAGCACCACTACGTGCCCATCGAAAGCGGGTCTCCACGCTTGCGACAAAGCTGGCTCGTCAAAGCCGATAGCACTCGGGCTATACTTAATATCGATCCCTGCGAAAGCTAGGTGCGGATAGTTGGGCGAGGCGAATGCCTCAAAGTGCTCGGCACTATACTTGAGCGTACGGTTGCCACGGTAGAGGTAATCCTCAAAGTAAACGGCCACTTCGGGGATCATAGGCTCACCATCGGCACGTCTAGCCAAGGCAATCTCAAAGGCTGTGATCAGGTTTTCCTTACCATCCGTCCGCAACCTCCCTATGGGAAGCTGCGAGCCAGTCAAGATGACGGGCCTGTCTAGCCCCTGTAGCATAAAGCTCAGCGCAGAGGCGGTGTAAGCCATTGTGTCCGTGCCATGTAGTATGACGAAGCCATCATACTGGTGCATCTCTCGCTGGATCATCTCTCCTAGCCAGACCCACAGGTCGGGCGTGATAGCCGAAGAGTCTATGGGCGGGTCGCACTGCTCTATGTCGAAGGTGCAGTGGAGCTGATCAAGCTCTGGCACATGCTCCCGTAGGTAGTCAAATTGGAATGCTTTGAGCGCACCGGTCTCTGTATCTTGTACCATCCCGATGGTCCCGCCTGTGTAGATAACCTTCAGGTGGGGTAGGGCGGTGGTCGTATCTCTATCTGTAGTCATGGAGGAGGAATAAGTCTTCAGTCAAGCCTATGTGCAGTCTTTTTTTCTGCGCTTACAAAGATACGGATATTTCCCTTTGCGATAGATCGAACTAGATTTTGCCCAGGGCTGACGCATTATATACAATGAGCTCATCGACCTCTCGACTTCTCGTTTGTCGCTCTTGTGTAGCTGTTGGCTGTTAGCTAGTAGTGCTAGTGCTCTTGACTGGGCAAATTCGACGCCGGCTTGTTACAATAATTTAGAATCGACTACATGTCGATACGGCGCTGTGTCGGGGAAAAGTGATTTCCACGTGGATATTTCGAAATCTCCACGTGGAGAATGAAAAATTCCTCGGAGGAATGAGATGAAACTTCGGAAGAATCAAATGAAACTTCGGAAGAAATGAATCGCGCCCACGTGGGGAAGAAAAAATATCCACGTGGAGATTTGAGATTTCCCACGTGGATATTCGAGAAAGGAGGGGATCGGACGAATTTCCCTGTAAAGATATGTAACTAGAGATTAGAGGTTAGAAGTTAGAAATTAGGGATCGAGAGAGCAGGGTTACTCTTGGAGACTGTTGCAAAAGTCAACAGTCTCACAATCTTGCTTGCAAGATTGTCTAGACTTTGCAGAAAGGATGAAGCGCAAGGCGCTGAGGGTGAGGTCTGAAGGGAGCATACCACCGTATGTGACCGAAGCCGAATCCCGAAAGCAACACAGCGATTAGCCTTTATGCAACAGTCTCTATTGAGATATAGGATAGCCGGCATCCAACCATCCGAGGATTCCATCCTTGAGATTAACGATTTGGTATCCTTCCTTTACCAGTAGCTGGGCGGCCATCATGCTCCTCTTGCCCGACCGACAATAGAGGTATATGGGCTGACTTTTGTCGAATCTCGCGTTGACTAGTTGAGTGAAGTGTGACTCATGCACATCTATGTTGATGGACTTCTCGAGGTGGCCTTTGGCAAATTCATCTGCTGTGCGTACATCAAGTAGCTGTACGGTGGCACTACTTATTTCCGCTTTGAAGGTAGCTGAATCTACCGATTTGATCCCCTTTGATGCATGGCATGATCCTATTAGCATTGATAGTACTCCCATAATGATGCAGTAGTAAAGTGTACGTGTCATATATATAATGTGTTGTGATACTAATATAACGGATCGAACAGCAAAGTGTTGCCCTAGAGAGCGATCTTATCTGATTTAATTCTAGACTGTAACCTAAAAAACAATTGGTGCGACCTCAGACTTTTGTATATCCAAGGTCGCACCGCTAGCTGCTACAAGGAGGATAGTTGGCCCTCCTAGTAGTTAAAATCTATAAGTCATGGAGAGATTGATCACACGACCATTACCATGAGTATACTCGTTATCTCTTGCTACTAGTTGAGACTGAACCGTGTAGTAGGTGGTGTTGAGTAAGTTTTCTATGCCCAATGTGTAGGTGAACTTATCTATCGTAAGCCCTGCATTGAGATGCAATAAGGTGACAGGCGTTACCTTGCCTTCGCCCTCTGCATATTTCCCTTTTTCGTTTGTGGCAAAGCGGTCCCTTGCTCCAGTATACATACCATATAGGCGTATATAGCTATGTTTCGTTGGGCGGCAATTGATATATGCTGTAATCTTCATTGGAGGGATAGACTGGCCACTCATATAGTGGTCCCAAGAGCCATCAACGTACTTCTTCCCCTCCATCATGGAGAACCCAACGCCCGTCTGCCACTGTCTATTGATGGTAGCATCCATTGATAGCTCTCCACCTACGATACGTTGGGGTGAGCGATCTACCACCCAGAATCCATCTACACTTTTAAGGTCACTACCAAGCGCTGCGTAGGTGTAGAATACTGCGCCAGAAGTCTCTAGCCTTGAAGCCTCTCCAAAGAGTCCTCTAACGGTAGAGTAAAAGCCTATTTCGGCATTGTGAGTCTTAACAGGCGAAGTCTCTATTTTGCTCAGCACATCACTCTTGGCATCACGCAAGGTGCGTCCTAGGTCATATATGGAGAAGCCTTGAGAGTAAGCTAAAAATGGTTGGAACACTCTCCACTTATTCAAGGTCACACCACCATTTAAGGATAGGTTGTTGTAAGGCAGCACACCGCCTTGGACCTTAGTCCGCTCAACGCCCGCCTTCTTTGGAAGGACTTCATAGTCTGGCACGTGTACGTCGATGCGATCATACCTTGCTCCCACTTTGATGTTGAGGAGGTCGCCGATAGTGGTTTTGGTTTGCACAAATGGTCCGAAGTTAAGAGCTGTCATCTCTGGTACCCAATAACGTCCGTCTACAAGAGGCTGTCCAGTACGATCCATTGTGAAGTCTATTCCATACAGGAGCTTTGTAAATACTTGCTCACTCAGAGGGAGTTTGGAGTCAAGCTGAGCTTTTGCTCCGATCTGCTTTGCCTCAATGGTTGCCTGCCCGCTAGTGCCTTCCCAGCGAGGCTTCTTCTCATTATGTATCCGGTAGTCTGTCACGACCTTTAGTGCACGGCCCTGGAGGGTCGCCTCAAAGTTCGTCCCGCTGAAGATGTTTTGATGCGTGTAGCGTATGTAAGCATTGTGATTGTACGCCATCCCCTCTGGGATTGCTTCTTTTGGCTGGTCACCTTTAATTCCGATGCGTGGGCTTTCTAGGTATTTACCACCACTAGCAATGAGCGGACTGTTTTGTACGGTCCTAAAGAAGTTGTACATTCCCTCAATACGTGCTGTCTCGCTTATTTGATAACCGACCTTTGCTAGGGCATTGTATGTGCGGGTGTCGCCTAGCCCATATCTAGGAGAGAGGTATACGCCATCTCCGTCTACCGAGCTACCCGTCTGTCCGATCACACCATTAACCATGTAGTCAAAACCACCTATCTTGCCATAGAGCTGCTGATTGAGACGGTAGCCAAATGACTGTGTCTTATTGCTAAGCAAAGAGTGATCCTGCATTGCTATGTAAGACTGACCGCCGAAAGGCTTATCATTTCTGTTCTTACGCGTCACGATATTGATGATACCACCATTTGCTCCATTGCCATAAAGTGCGGTCGCACCTTTGATCACCTCAATTCGCTCTACAGCCGTTGGGTCAATGGTCCGAAGGTCACGGCTTGTTGCCCGCAGAGGCGTTGTTTGTGGAATGCCATCAATCAGTACTAGTACACTTCTTCCTCTCAAAGTGTTGGAGCGCTCACTAGTCGTATTGCCAGTAGAGGCCATCCCTGGCACCAAAAAGCCTACGATAGCCTGCATGTCTGGCATAGTCTTATTGAGCTCCGCTAGTTCCTTTCGTGTTACAATTGAGATGGACGTCGCCGATTGACTTTTCACTTCTGGTGTTCTTTGAGCAGTCACGACCACTTCATCAAGTTTGACTTCATCGTGTACCTCATTTTGAGCCATGGCTGTAAGGCCTATGGAGGTAGATATTAATAGAGAAAGGGCCACGTAGCGTACCCATCTGTTTAGTCCTAAATATCTCATGATATAAATGCTTATATTGTTAGTGTAGTTTGGAGAAGCGATCCATTTGGACGTCACTCCTTCTTTCGGCTACAAAGTTCACAGATTATATTATTATATGAAATACCCACATGTGTGTATTTTGAGTATGATGTGCGAAGTGTACTCTTGCGTTTGAGGCTTCGTGTATTAATACAGCTACTTCCACTTGTTCGCCCCACAAGGGGGCATGAGTTTGGGGGCTAATCACTTACTTTCCCCAGTCGTTCGGGGCAAGCTAACGAAAAACGTCCAAACCATAGCAATCGTTGTAGTAAAAAAACAGATGTCGATGAATGCTTGAGTTGTATGCCCTGCAAATGTCTATACTTCAACGCCTTGGTCGGACTTGCGATAGATTTTTTGCAATCTTGTGGTATTAGTATTTGCAGGTATTGGAGAAATGTATTACCTTTGCACTCACATTTGGAACGCTTCCTTAGCTCAGTTGGTTAGAGCATCTGACTGTTAATCAGGGGGTCCTTGGTTCAAGCCCAAGAGGGAGCGCAACGTTGCTACACTGAGTTGTTTTGTTTTTTGGGGCTTGAGAGGATGTAGTTGTCTTTTGAGCCTTCATATTTGTGGTTAACAAGAAATCTCCTCCCGAATATCCGTAGTAGTGGATTCGGGAGGAGATTCTTTTTTTGGTTCATCCGAGATTTTGTGTGATGACCTGATCGTGGAGAGCATAAAGTCTTAGTTGAAAGTAGTCCACATCTCTGTATCCGTAGGCAATCCTTTTGAGGACTTTGATCTTGTTATTGATCCCTTCGACCACCCCATTGGAAATGGGGTGATCATACCAATTTAGAATGCCCCATTGATAGAGCCGGATGTTTTTAGCGATTTGTTTGACATGCCTAACACCCGAATCGTCTGCTTGTTCGAGCCACTTCTAGCGATGTGGGATAAAAATATTGGGCGAAAGTTCGTTTATCTACGAAATTGTCGTAACTTTGCTACGAATAAATCGTAGAAAGGACATTGATCGTAGATAACAACAATATGAGTGAGCCAAACTTTCTAAACGGACTATCTCCTCTCGAGGAGGATTTTATGCGTGCACTATGGCATATTGGAGAGGGAGAGATAAGCGATGCTATCCCCCTGATGGAGCATTCGGATACTCCCTACACCACGGTGGCTTCGGTGGTTAATAAACTGGAGAGCAAAGGGTATGTTACTCGAACGGGGAAGCGACGTGGACACCTCTATGCCCCTTTGGTAAGCCTGGAGGAGTACACCGACAAGACCATCAAATACATTGTTGCCAACTTCTTCAAAGGCTCGTACAAAAGTCTGGTGCAGCACTTTGCACAGGAGGAGAAGGTAAGCAAGGAGGAGATCTCAGAGATTTTGAAACTAATTGAAGAGGAGTAAGTGGTATGATGATTTGGTTGAAATATCTAGGGCTGTCGGGGATAGGGATTGCTCTCTTTTATCTCCTCGGAGTGGTATTGCTCCGCAAAAGCACCCTACTCCGAGCCAAGCGGTGGTATTACCTTATCGCCATCGTTTTTAGCCTTTTGCTCCCTCTGCTCTCTTTAGCAGTACCAGAAAGGGAGGTAGAGGAGGCACAAGACAAGCTACTCCCCAGTTTCACCATTGTGATAGAGGAGGAACCAACCATCACTGCACCTGCTACAAAGAGAAACACTATTGACTGGACCAGAGTGCTGATGGCAACTTGGGCTATTGGTGCAGCAAGTACGCTCATCTGGCTCACCTCTGGCGGGTACAAACTCTATAGATTATGCCGTACTTCCACGAAGCGCGAGCTCAGTCACAACGCCACACTTTATGAGGTAGATGAAGAGCTAGCCCCCTTCACGATTGGCAGGGCGATCTTTATCCCCAAGTCATTATCACAAAGCGATATCACACCCACTATTCTGTCGCATGAGCTGGAGCACATCAGGCAGAAGCACTATTGGGATATCATCATTAGTACGGTGCTGCAGCCCTTACAGTGGTGGAATCCATGTGCATGGGGATTGCTCCAACAACTGCGCACTAACCTTGAGTACCTAGCAGACCAAGGGGTGTTGCGAGAGGGAAGAGACCGAAAGACCTACCAGTACCAGTTACTGGAGTGTACACTAGGCCGAAAGGTAGAGCTACCCTCGCTCTCATTTTCTATGCAAAACCTAAAGAAACGAATCGTAATGATGAACAGCAAGAACAGAACCAACAAGAAACTAGCCGTAGTTTACGCACTTTCGGCCCTTCCAGTACTAGCCTTCTTGGCACTCGCTACTCAGATGGTCACCATCAAGCAAGCCAAAGCAAGCACCATCACAGAGGTGGCTCCGCCACCAACCGAAGACAAGGTCTTTGAAAAGCTAGATGTACTACCTGAATTTCCAGGAGGTGGAAAGGCAATGATGCAGTGGATCAGCCAAAATATGCAATACCCAAAGAATGCTGTAGACGGCAATATCGAGGGGCGTGTAATCGTCTCATTTATTGTCGAAAAGGATGGCTCTATCTCCAATGTCGAGGTAAAGAAAAGTGTCCACGAGTTACTAGACAAGGAGGCGCTAAGAGTGATCAATGCCATGCCTAAGTGGAACCCAGGCATGCAAGATGGACAACCGGCAAGAGCCCGCTTCTTTGTTCCAATCAGCTTCAAAACCCAACAATCTGCAGAAGTTAAGGAAAAGGTCTTTGAGGACCTAGATAATATGCCTGAATTCCCAGGAGGAGGAAAGGCAATGATGGAGTGGCTTAGCCAAAATATCCAGTATCCAAAGGAGGCCGTTGATGGCAAGATTGAGGGACGTGTGATGATCTCATTCGTGATTGAGAAGGATGGCTCCGTCTCCAATGCCAAAGTCTTTAGGGGCATAGATGAGTCACTAGACAACGAGGCGCTAAGAGTGGTCAATGCGATGCCCAATTGGAAGCCAGGTATGCAGGATGGCCAGCCAGCAAGAGCCCGCTTTACCATCCCTGTCAGTTTCAAGCTCCCTAGGTCTACCCCAGCACCAACCAAATAACTTTAAGAGACTGTTGCACGAAGGCGATCTGCTTCGTTGCTTTCGGAATTCGGGCTCGGTCACGTACGCTAGTACGCTCCCATCACCCTTATCCTTTTGTGTGTGCCTGGTGCCCTACGTGCACCTTGCCCTCAGCGCCTGGCATCTCATCCTTCGTTCAAAGTCTTAGCACATTTGATGAATCATATGTGCGAGAATAGCACTTCGCGCAACATTCTCTATATAGACGAAGGTGCTGAATTGCATCACTGCCTATTTTCAAATGAGTACTATCTCAAAGAGAACTCGCTTATCCTTTCGGCTACTATTGAGGGCAAGCGAATAGAGACGATAGAGGTCTCTCTTGACACACTACAAGTAATACAGAGCCGTGGTGTGTGCAACCAAAACAGCTCATACCACGACCAAATTGTGAGCCTTGTCAATGCCAATCATCAGCTGATAAGGCAGAGAATAAAAGCCACTGCTTAAACATCTTCATTTCCTAATAACAAAAGCCCCCAAAAGGGTGCCGACAGACGGCAACACTTTCGGGGGCTTCTTTTTTTTGCTTGATCCCGTAGGCTACTGCCTTAATGGACCATCTTTACGAGACGATGAGGACTATGAGAGCGATGATGATCCCGATGGCGACGAGTAGGCAGAGGAGCATGGTGAGCCGCTTCTCTAGAGACCACTGGGCTGGGAGGGGTAGTCTGGTGACCCACTGCGTGAGACGTGTCGTAGGCTCGTCGCTCTCGTCGGGTAGGACGAGCTCGCCACTGTCTATAAGCTCTTGCACCTGCGGACGGGCACTCTCTGGCACCTCAATGATGAAGCCACCTACATCAACGAATGCGCTGAGCATCCGAGCGCTGTAACTATTGCGTATGGTGGCGGGTATGCCGTGATCGGAGAGCAGATCGAGGAGGGCGAGAGCCTCCTCTTCGACCTGATAGGAGGCTAGTTGTACCATTCGGTCGTTGTTCATAAGGAGTGGTCGCTTTAGAGAGTGTGTCGTATAGTGCAGGTTGAGGAAGCCAGTGGCGCAGGTCGCGCCCCTCGTGGAGTGCCTGGCGGATCGCTGTGGAGGAGATCTCTATCAGAGGCGCTGCGCTGAGCAATCGTATCTGAGCTGTGGGATACTGCTCGACGAGCTGGGAGAGGTCGTATCCTCTCCGCGGATAGACTACGAGTGGCAGACGATCTATGAGCTCGCCGTGGCGATACCACTGGGAGAGTGATGCTAGGCTGTCAGCACCGATGATGAGGCTGAAGGAGCAGTGCGGGTAGTGCTCCTCGAGAGCGGAGAGCGTCTCTAGCGTGTAGTGTGGCTCAGGCAGCATGGACTCGATCGTGCAGAGCTCGTAGCGTGGATCGGACTGGATGGCCTGCTCGATCATGTGGCAGCGTAGCGTGTAGGGTAGCGTGGGGCCTTGCTCCTTAAGCGGGTTCTGCGGGGTAGGCATGAACCATATTTGCGTTAGTCCCGACAGCTCCGGATAAGCCAAGATGTAGTCACAGAGAGCAAGGTGCCCGATGTGTAGCGGGTCAAAGCTGCCACCGAAGAGACCGACAGTCCCGCTAACGTCTGATGCTGCAGGACGCAGCTGGGTCAGATCAAGGGCCTTACTCCTAGAGTCTTTACCTTCAGTAGTCATAGTCTGATCGATAAAAAGTAGGGTAGCGACCCTTAGTTACTCAATCCAAAGGGTCTCTATGCGGGAGCGGTCTAGCTGCTGTCTGATCTGTAGCTGATGGACGACACGCTTGATCGCTCTGACTCTTGTGCTGCCACGATAGATGCAGTAGAGGCTCTGCTCTAGGATACTAGAGAGGAGATAAGCGGTAGGATCCTTTGTAAGTGCTGGCGGAGCGATGATCGTGAGCTGGTGTTGCGCCTGTAGCTGCTTGAGTTGCTGCTGGAAAGCGGTGGAACCTATCAGACCAGGTGTGAGCGTAGTGTGGTAGACGTCACTGGGTGTCTTGCTAACAGCCTTTTGCTCTGCTAAGTCTAAGTGCCAGACGGCGCAAGAGACACCTCTCTGCTGTAAGGCTTGCTGTAGCTCCGCTATGAGCTGGTCGTGATACTTCGTGCTATTGGGTGTAGCGAGCTGTATGGTGTGTGGCTCGCCTTGTGCTGGCGAGACGAGACTGCACAGCTCCTCGAGATTGAGATAGAGAGCGTTCTTGCCCTTACGATCTCGCTGCAGGTCTAGTGTGAGGCGACGACGTAGGAGGCTGGGCAACTCGGAGACGTAGTAGATGACGCCTCGTATAGCCCAGTAGATGTACATCAGGAGTAGCGGCAGGAGTAGACCGAGGAGTCCCATCCCTGCGATGATGAATAGGTCTGGCTGCATCTCTCTCAGCACGCGAGGCTTGTCAATCAGTCTAAATGGCGACAGCCCTGCCACTGGTATCGACCCGGCAAAGCGCCCTAGCGAATCGGTGACGCCCTCATCACTTAGTTGCTCGGCCCAGCCTAGACTATCGGTGACAACGTACATCTCATAGAGTAGGCCTAGACAGCGACGCTCGGAGCGATTAGAGGGTAGCTCGACACGTATCACCGAGGAGAGGGGTAAGTCTTCCTTTTTCATCGTTATCTCCATATCCTGCTCGTAGGCAACGCGGGTATCTACGAGCGGAGAGTAGGTGATAGGGATCTCCGTATACTCCTGATCGATATGGTAAGGGTAGTGCTGCGCAGGATCGTCAAGTGTCACAGTGATAGGCCCGACGGGAGTCTCCTGAGTCGTACCGACAGGGATGACTACATCGTACGGCTCATAAAGCGGCTGACCCTGCACGACGCCTGAGAACGCACTCATCGTAACCTGCTTCGGATGCACTGGATCATCAAGCCGAGCGATACAGTCCAGCTTGTCCGTCGGTAGGAGATTGCCAAAGCGTACGATGATCGGTGTCTGATTGTAGTAGTCACGCATCCCAAAGGGCGTTTTGACCCAGTAGTTCACCTGAAAGTCAATACGCTTGCCCGCCTCTTCGACGGCCGTCGTCGTACTGAGCAAAGCTGCGATATACTCAGGCGTCCAAGGCGACGTCTTGAGCGTCGAGTCGCTCAGCTGCATGATCGGCTCCGTCAGCTCGTGTGGTTGCCGTGAGGAGAGGTGCATGTAGTACGTCTGACGCCCTAGAGGACGATGGTCTGCGATGACCTTGCCCAGTACGACAAAGAGTGCGACAGAGAGTACAAACCAGTACCACTGCTTCAGGATCAAACGAAGGATCTGCGAGAAGGTGGGGCGTGAGCCCTCGTCTAGATAGCTTGGCTGATCGTTGACAGCTCTATTGGGAAGCGATGATTGGGTCATAATGTATGGCTATATGGTGCAAAGATAAGAAAGTCCGTCCTATATCGCTAGAGAAGCAAGCCAACGTCAGTGCGATCGAGGAAAGGAGGAACTAGAGATGGGGGTAAAAGCTAACGAATCGCCTGTCGAGACGAAGAGTAGATAAGAGACGTCAGACGAAAGCTGCTTGCGCATCGTCTCAGAGCCCTCGTAACCCGATGCCATAAAGGCTGTCGCTAGCGCATCCGCCTCAGCGCAGGTAGGAGCGATGACTGAGGCACTCAGGATATCACTCTCTGCGGGGTAACCGCTCAGAGCGGAGATGGTATGTCCGTAGATCCTTCCGTCGGCTGCGACTTTGTAGTTACGATAGTTGCCCGAGGTGGCTAGTCCTCCACGCTCGCCTGGCAAGTCAATGATCTCTTGTAGCTCCTGGCTTATCCCCAGTGAGTCCAGATCAGGCTTAGAGATGCCGACGCGCCATGCGGCACCTCGAGGGTTGCGTCCCGAGTAAGCGATCTCGCCACCTATCTCCACTAGGTAGTTGGTCACGCCCGCCTTACGTAGCCTTTCGCCCACGAGATCAGAGGCGTACCCCTTGGCAACAGAGGCGAAGTCTAGCTCCATAGCGGGGTTCGCCTTGGTCAACTCAGTGGGGGTGCAGGAGACTTTGTCCATACCGACCAGCTCCAGCAAACTATCCACCTGTGGTTGCGTGAGCGGATAGCCCTGCTCGAAGCCAAAGCCCCACGCATTGACCAGCGGAGCGATGGTCACGTCGTAGGCACCGCCTGACTGCTCGTAGACCCTCCGCGCCACGCTGTAGATCGCGTAGAAGGTGCTGTCCACCGTCATCGACAAGTTGTTGTTGACCGCATAGATCATAGAGGTCGAGTCAAAGGGGTTTGCCACATGATTGACCTCTTGTAGTGCCTCATTGATCTGATCAGATAAGTCCTCGTCAGCCTGATAGGTGATGCGATAGAGCGTGCCAAAGATGAGCCCCTCGGCACTTCTGTAAGGTGCCTCTTTGTGGCATCCGCTCAGCAGGATGAGCGAGAGGAATAGTAAGGTGACGGTGCGACGCATGGCGATGCGATAAGATTAGATGAAGGTGACCAGTTCCTCCATCGTCTTGCGACGTGGATTGCCCTCTTTGCCGGCAAAGGCTGGGTCGGGATGCCCCACCGCTAAGATGAGTATCGGCTCCTCATGCTCAGGTATCTGGAGTAGCTCACGGCATATCTCCTGGTCGAAGGCTGCCACGGTCGTAGCCCCTAGACCCATATCCTCCGCCTTGAGGAGCATGTGTGTCAGTGCTATCGAGGTATCTACATAAGTGAGGTCACAGTGCGGACGCTGCCACGCCTTGTCGTGGTCGACGATGATGACGATATAACTCGGAGCGTGGTAAAACCAAGGCTGCTGACTGATGGCGTGGAGCTTCGTGCGCTCCTCCTCAGAGAGTACGACGACGAAGCGGAGGGGCTGAAAGTTCTTTGCCGAGGGAGCTAGTCGCCCAGCCTCCAGGATTGGCATGAGCTCAGCACGAGTCATCGGCTTGGTCGCGTCAAAGTGGCGCACCGTACGCCGTGTTGATATGATTTGGTCGAAAGTCTTAGTCATAGTTCTGTTTCTATATTATAGATGTCACGATTGGGATCGCGGCGTGTGATCATCTCTCCGATGAAGCCTGCACAGAAGAGTTGCACGCCGATGATCATCGCTGCGAGAGAGATGTAGAAGTAGACTCGATCTGTCACGAGCGGTGCGGGGGTGCCACTGATGAGTGCGGAGAGCTTGACCGAGAGGACCACGATGAGTGCTATGAAGCCAACGAGAAACATGAGCGACCCCCAGAAACCGAAGAAGTGCATTGGCTTGCGTCCGAAGCGATGCGTGAACCATAGCGTCAGGAGATCGAGATAGCCATTGAAGAAGCGGTCTAGTCCAAACTTCGAGTGTCCATACTTACGAGGCGCGTGGTGCACCACCTGCTCGCCAATTTTGGCGAAGCCTGCGTTCTTTGCTAAATAAGGGATATAGCGGTGCATATCGTTGTACAGCTCGATGCTATGCACCACCTCTGCTCGATACGCCTTGAGCCCGCAGTTGAAGTCGTGCAGGTTCTTGATTCCTGAGACGCGCCTTGCGGTCGCATTAAAGAGCTTCGTGGGGATTGTCTTGGAGAGCGGATCGTAGCGTTTCTTCTTCCACCCGCTCACGAGGTCGTACCCCTCATGGACGATCATGTTGTACATCCCGCCGATCTCCTCAGGAGCGTCTTGCAGGTCGGCATCCATCGTGAAGACCACTCGGCCACGAGTACGAGCGAAGCCACATTGCAGTGCTGGTGACTTGCCGTAGTTGCGACGAAACTTGATGCCATGCACCGCCTTATCGTGCTCCGCCAATTGCTCGATCACCGCCCACGAGTCGTCGCTACTGCCATCGTCGACGAAGATGATCTCGTAGCTCAGCCCCACCTCAGCGGTGTGAGCTACGATACGCTCGTAGAGCTCGGGGAGGCTCTCAGCCTCGTTGAGCAAGGGTATAACCACCGAGATGTCGGGACACTCCGTGGCGGTCGTTTCGAGAGAGTTGGGATCAGTCATGAGGTCTACTTGTAGTACTATTGCACAAAGATACTAATTTGCTACCTACGAGCGACCGCGACAACTGATGAGCGTCCACTATGGCAGGGTCACTTTGTTAAGGATGCCGGTGAGGTAGGCTATCGCCAGCCCGTAGTTGGTCATCGGCACTTGCTGAGCCGTGGCGAGGTCTTGGCGGGCGACGAGCATGCGTCGGTTGAACATGCAAGCACCGCAGTGGATGACGAGGTCGTAGGGCGTGAGGTCCTCGGGAAAGTCTCTACCCGACACATGCTCTATGGTGAGTGCCTCACCGATGCGCTTGCGTAGGAGGCGGGGGAGCTTGACGGTGCCGATATCTTCGCCCTCGGGAGCGTGGGTGCAAGCCTCTGCTATGAGCAGACGGCTGGAGGGAGTGAGCCGACCAATGGCATTAGCCCCTGCGACCAGTCGCTCGAGGTCGCCACGCTGGGCACTCATGAGGATGGAGAAAGAGGTGAGCCGACAACCCTCGGGGACCAATGGCTCGACCGTGGCGAAGACTTGCGAGTCGGTGATGATGAGCTGAGGCGGAGCTGCCAGCTGTGATAGGGCTGCGGGGAGTTGCTCTGGTGTGACGCATAGCGCGTGGCAACCTCTGTCTAGCAGCGCACGAATGGTCTGTACCTGTGGCAAGATCAGTCGTCCTGCGGGTGCTGCGCTATCTTGTGGCATCACGAGGAGTACGAGATCGCCCGTTTCGCAGAGATTACCTAGGAGCGAGGGCTCCGGCTCGGATTCGTTGCGTAGCGTCCGCTTGATCGTCTCCAGTAGGGTGTCGAGGCTCTCGTCATCGTCCTGACGAAGCGTGAGCGGGGCATGGCCGAAGCTTCGAATAATTTCCTCTTGTCGCTCTAGCCACGAGCTTTGCTCTGGCAGATCGGCACGCGCAATGATCGGAAGCGTCGGCACATTAGCCTCTCGCAAAGTTGCTATGATGGGAGTGTCGAGGGTGTCCTCATGACTGAGGAGGTAGAGGACTAGATCGGCAGAGCGCAGTGCTTGCTGCGTGACCCGCTGTCGCTCGGCTCCGAGAGGGGTGTCGTCGGCCAGTCCTGGGGTGTCGACCAATAGGACGGGTCCTACGCTGGGTAGCTCGAAGAGCTTCTCCACGCTGTCGGTCGTGGTGCCAGCTTGGTCGGACACGAGCGACCGCTCTTGGCGCAGCAAGCGGTTGAAGAGCGTAGACTTGCCACTATTGACCTGCCCTACGAGGAGGAGTCGCTTACGTTCGCTGGTGCCTTTTCCCCTTGGAGTCATATCCTTTATTCATTAAAAGCGGAAGTCGCGCTCTCCCGCCTTGATCTGCTGGAGACGCTGCTGCGCAATGGCACGAACTCGCTCGTTGGGGATCGTGGGGAATTGCTGCGAGATCATCTCTAGTCCCAGTTCACGGGTCGTAGGTGAGGCGTAATCCTCTAGGTACTCCTGCAGCGTGAGCAGGGCATTAGGCCCGCAGCAGTTGGATATCTGACCACTCTTGCAGAGCGACATGAAGCGATCGCCAGTACGTCCCTCGCGATAGCAAGCGGTGCAGAAGCTCGGTATGTGTCCCTGCTGGAGGAGCCAGTAGACCACCTCGTCGAGCGTGCGTGGATCGCTCACCTCAAACTGCTCTGAGTGGGCGGCCTCTGTCGTTTGCGCATAGCCTCCCACGGAGGTGCGAGAGCCTCCGCTGATCTGCGACACGCCTACGTGGAGTGCTCGCTGGCGTACTGCCTCGCGCTCACGGGTCGAGACGATGATACCGGTGTAGGGTACCGCTAGTCGGGCCACAGCTATAATATGGAGGAAGGTATCGTCGGGGATTGCCTCGGGGAAGGAGTCGAGCGAGATGTCATCGGCGGGACAAATGCGTGGCACGCTGATCGTGTGAGGTCCTACGCCAAAGGTTGCTTCCAGATGCTCCGCATGCATCATCAGACCGACGAAGTCATAGCGATAGGTACTCAAGCCAAAGAGCACGCCCAGTCCCACATCGTCGATGCCTCCCTGCATCGCTCTATCCATCGACTCGGTATGATAGGCGTAGTCGCTCTTAGGACCTCTCGGGTGTAGCTCCTCGTAGTGCTTCTTGTGGTAAGTTTCCTGAAAGAGAATGTAGGTGCCGATGCCTGCCTCGTGGAGCATACGATACTCCTCGACAGTGGTTGCGGCAATGTTGACATTGACACGACGAATAGCCCCATTCTTATGATGTATTGAGTAGATTGTCTGGATCGACTCAAGGATATACTCGATCGGGTTGTTGCGTGGGTCTTCGCCTGCCTCGAGAGCGAGACGCTTGTGTCCCATGTCTTGCAGGGCGATCACCTCCTGCCGTATCTGCTCCTGAGTCAGCTTGTGGCGAGGAATGGTGCGGTTCTTAGCGTGGTAAGGACAGTAGACGCAGCCGTTGATACAATAGTTAGAGAGGTAGAGCGGAGCAAAGAGTACGATGCGCTTACCATAGAAGCGTAGCTTGATCTGCTCGGCCAGTTGTGCCACTCGTTGTCGTGTCGCAGGATCCTCGGCGAGGAGGAGTACGGCAGCCTCTCGGTGATCTAGTCCATGCATCTCCGCAGCCTTGCGTAGGATATCAGAGATCACCTTCTCATCATCTTTGTATTGCTCCGCATAGCGGAGGGTGTCGATGATTTCATCATGATTGATGAAGTCACAGGCATCGTGCGATTGCTTATTGTAACTCATACATTCACATTCTTAGCTAGTGGGAGCGTCTCCACGCCCCCAGTCTATTTGGTAACCTATCGTGTCAAGCTGTGCCCGTAGGAGGGCGACACCCTCGGCAGCCTCAGAGCCTGAGTAGGCTTTGTTGTTATAGAGAGCGTAATCTGCTCTATGGTTTAATGGTGATAGATTGGGCATCACCACATTACATCCTGATCGTATGGCGGCTAGTCGTCCCTCGGGGTGGAGTGTGGCAACAGCTGTCGTGGCGGGGATCAGTGCCCGTGGATTGAGTAACCGACAGAGGGCGAGGAAGCGAAGCGTCATCGACAGGCTCCCCGCAGGGTAGGTCCCCAGAGGCGTGTCTTCATGAGGGATGAAAGGGCCAACGCCTATCATCTCCGGCTGCAGCCGACGGATGAAGTCTAAGTCTTGCGCTAAGTGTGCCGTAGTCTGCCCTGGCGAACCGACCATGATACCCGTCCCCACTTGATAGCCGATCTGCTTGAGGTCCCGAAGGGCTTGTAGTCGATGCTCTTGCGCCATCGTGCTGGGGTGCAAGCTTTGGTAATGCTCCTTGTCGTAAGTCTCGTGACGCAGCAGGTAGCGGTTGGCACCAGCGCGAAAGAGTGCCTCGTACTCCTCATACTCCATCTCTCCGAGTGAGAGCGTGATAGCGCACTCTGGATAGCTAGTCCGTATGTTGCGTACCAACGAGACCAAGCGCTCTCCTCGCCAATAGAGGTCTTCGCCACCCTGTAGTACGAAGGTCCGAAAGCCTATCTCGTATCCTCTCTCGCAAGCCGACATCACTTCGTCGGCTGTGAGCCGATAGCGGGAGACGCGCTCATTGCCTGAGCGAATGCCACAGTAGTAGCAGTCGTTGCGACAAATGTTTGATATCTCGATGAGACCGCGCAGATAGATCCTCCGTTCGAACTGCTGCTCCGCAATAGCCTCGGCACGCACCTGAAGCTCATGCCCGAGGTGCGTGTCGTTACTGTCTAATAGAGCCTTCAGTTCAGGGATGGAGGCTGATGCTACTTGGCCTAGCGTATCACTCCTTCTCTTTATAGTTGGCATAGGTGAGGTCGATCTTCTCCACCTCTTTGAGTAGCTGGCGGCGACCAGCGAGTACATCGTTGAAGGCACTTGGTCCTGTCACGCATCCACCGAGACAAGCCATCACCTCGACAAACTGTGTGTCAGCCTTGCCACGCTTGCCGTAAGCCTTAAGCTTGGCAACAGCCTTCTTGTCCAGACCCGCGATCTCCTCAGCGGTAAGACGACCTACGAAGTCTTTGTACTCCTCCGTATTGCTCAGATAGGAGATGACAGCATCCTTGACACCGCCATTACGAGCGAAGGCGTGTGCCTCACGTACTGACTCGACGGTTGGCTTGTAGCCCTCTGCCGTGTTGATATCTATCTCCAGTCCCTCTAGGATAGAGCCAAGCTCCTCAAAGGTGACCACCATATCGACATCCACGTTAGGACGCTGTATCTCCTTGCGCTTAGCTACACAGGGGCCGAAGAAGACGATCTTGCTATCGGGATAAAGCTTGCGAGCGCGCTCTGCTGTGTAAACCATCGGCGAGTGTGAGCTAGAGACAAAAGGCTTGAGACCAGGTGCATGCTTATCCACCAGCTCATAGAAGGAGGGACAGCACGAGGTCGTCATAAAGGCTTGCCCAGCCTCGATCTTCTCTACCAGCTCCTTACCCTCATGGCTTACCGTGTCCATAGCACCCTGAGCCACCTCGATAACATCGTGGAAGCCTATCTTCTTGATCGCACCATAGACCTGCTCACGGGTTGCCTTAAACTGACCTAGGATAGCAGGAGCTACGATAGCTACGACTTGCTCGCCACGCTCTATGGCACCCAGTACGTCAAAAACTTGTGAGATCTCAAAGATCGCACCAAAAGGACAAGCATTCAGACAAGAGCCACAGTAGATACACTTAGACTCGTCAATATGCTCGATACCATCCTCATCCTTGCTGATGGCACCCACAGGGCACGACTCCTCGCAAGGCACTGGTATGTAGACTATCGCATGATAGGGGCAGTTCTTGTGGCACTGACCGCAACTGATGCAGACATCGTGATCGATCTGTGCCTGACCATTCTTCTTGAATGAGATACAGCTCTTCGGGCAGTTGCTCGAGCAGGCACGGCTCACACAGCCACGGCAGAGGTTAGACACCTCATAGTTGATCTGTACGCACGAGGTGCAGGCCTCATCGATGACGCAGAGCACATTCTCCTTCGTCGGCTGTGGGCGATGCAGAGCCGTGTGAGCATACTCAGACAGCGGGGTCAGCTCATCCTGCTCATCCTGCATATCAAAGCCTAGGAGAGGAAACATCTTATACTTCCATACGGCACGCTCCTTATGAGGGCAACAACGTCCCAGCACATTGCGCTTCTTACGAGGACTCAGCTCCAGCGGGATCCGGTCTATCGTTTTAATCAATTGGTCTTGACGCCATCTAGCCACCATGGTCGAGAGGAGCTTATGACGCACGATCATTACATTGTTTATATAAGTCATAGGGTCACGTTATGTTTCAGCTTTTGACCCTCACATAGGGCGGGGTCCAAACTCTTCACAAAGATACGATTAATATCTCAATCAATCACCATATATTGCTAGTCACGCATGACAAAAATACCTTATTCTTGCGAGTGCCCCCGTGGCGGGGAGGCGAGAGCTATCGCATAAGGAGACTGTTGCATAAAGGCGAATCGCTGTGTTGCTTTCGGGGTTTGGCTTCGGTCACATACGGAGGTATGCTCCCTTCAGCCCTCACCCTCAGCGCCTTGCGCTTCATCCTTTCTGCAAAGTTAGGACAATCTTGCAAGCAAGATTGTGAGACTGTTGACTTTTGCAACAGTCTCATAAGGGCACAGCTGCGCACGATGCCACCACGCATCGACAGACAAAAAAGAAGAGCCTCACCCTCACGGATGAAGCTCTCTCAGTTCTGTTCAAAAAGATGATGCGTATAAAAGTGGGCCCAATAGGATTCGAACCTATGACCCTCTGTTTGTAAGACAGATGCTCTAAACCAGCTGAGCTATGGGCCCTTTCATATATCTAGCTCTCCAAGATACTCTAGCGACAGTGTAAGCGTGATAGGCAGTTGTCCTACAAGGATTCGAACCTTGACAAACAGGACCAGAATCTGTTGTGCTACCATTACACCATAGGACAATCTGTATCAACCTCCTGTCGATTAGCTCGTCACCATCGTGTGTGACACCCAATCACAGAGTCTCTCTAGAGAGAAGTAAATGCGTTGTATCACGATATAGTAGCAAGGGACTGTGCCTTTCTTTATTCACCCCCTGCGGGAGTCGTTGTCCCACAAGGATTCGAACCTTGACTGACAGAACCAAAACCTGTAGTGCTAGCCATTACACCATGGGACAAATCCTTTACTACCGACAGACACCTCTGTCATCGTTTGTGAGTGCAAAGGTAGAAAGAAAAAATCAAACCACCAAACATTTCGCCGAAAAACTTTTTCCATCTCCTTTTACATAGGGGGCGATTTTTGTTTTCGGGTGCCGGGGAGGCCCAGGGCTGAGGCGTTGTCGTCAAGACGTTTATCCCTTGATACACCTTTGAGGTAGAAAAATCCGATCCCACACAAGGCTGATACATTGTGTATAACGAACTCATCTATTCCTCGTTTGTTGTCATGTGTAGCTCCTGACAGAGTTATTATAATGTCTCAGCTTTGTCTAAGGAAACTCAACGTCTGCTCGTTACAATAATTTAAACTCGGCTACATATCGATACGGCACTCTGTCGGGGAAAAGTGATTTCCACGTGGGGATTTTGAAATGCCCACGTGGAAAAGGAAAATTCTCCACGTGGGCGCGAAATAAAACTTCGGAAGAATGAAATGAAACTTCGGAGGAATCAAATGAAACTTCGGAGGAATTTTTTGACGCCCACGTGGAAAATAAAAAATGTCCACGTGGATATTTGAGAAAGGAGGGAATCGGACGAATTTCCCCGTAAAGATATGTAAATAGGGATTAGAGGTTAGAGATTAGAAATTAGAGGGTAGAGGTTATAGGGTAGGGACTTTCTGAAGCGTTGCTAGCTGTTGGCTAGTGCCACGAGTCCTTCTAGTGTCATTAGTAGTGCTAGTCTAGCAGAGCTGGCGACATAAGAGAAGAGCCTGCCACGAGATGTGTCGTGACAGGCTCTAGTGTAGTGTGTATCAGGTGCTAGCTGCTGCTTGAGCGGCTAGCTGCACCATGTGATTAGCGGAGACCGCGGAAGCGGAGGAGCGGCTCGATGTCGACCTCCTTGTGGCCGGTGAACTGCTCGAAGAGTACCATCAGGTCCTCGCTGTTACCACGAGAGAGGAGGATGTCTGCAAGGCGCTGACCGTTCTCACGCGTCATACCTCCGTGTGCCTCGATCCAAGCGTAGACCTCGTTGTCTACAGCCTCACTCCAGAGGTAAGAGTAGTAACCTGCTGAGTAACCGTTGCTCCAGATGTGGCGGAAGTAAGGTGAGCGGTAGCGGGGTGGTATCTGTGCGTTGAGCATGCCGTACTTCGTGAGTACCTCCTCTTCAAATGCCTGAACGTCATCAACCTTGTCACTTACAGTGAGTGCGTGCCAGCACTGGTCGATGAGTGAGGAAGCGATATTCTCGCCAATAGAGTAGGCCTGGTTGAAGTTGCCAGCAGCGATCATCTTCTCACGTAGCTCGGCAGGCATCTGCTCGCCTGTCTTGTAGTGCTTCGCATAGTTGGCAAAGACAGTAGGCTCAGAAGCCCAGTGCTCGTTGAACTGTGAGGGGAACTCGACAAAGTCTCTCGAGACGTTGGTCCCAGAGATGGAGGGGTAGGTCTGCGTAGAGAGCATGCCGTGTAGAGCGTGACCGAACTCGTGGAAGAGTGTCGTCACCTCGTCCCAAGTCATCAGACAGGGCTGACCAGCAGCTGGCTTCTTATTGTTGCAGACGTTGTAGATGACTGGCTTGTTGCCTAGTAGGGTAGACTGCTCGACGAAGTTGCTCATCCAGGCACCACCGCTCTTAGAGGGACGTGCGTAGGGATCGAAGTAGAAGAGTGCGATGACCTCGCCCTGCTCATTCTTGACATCGTATACCGTTACGTCCGGATGATAGACGGGGACGTCGGTGCGCTGCTCGAAGGTGAGACCGTAGAGCTTGTTGGCAGCATAGAAGACACCATCCTTGAGGACGTTGTCTAGGACGAAGTATTCGCTGAGCTGTGCCTCATCGACGTCGTACTGCTCCTTGCGCATCTTCTCTGCGTAGTAAGCCCAGTCGTAAGCCTCTAGCTTGAAGTCTGGTCCCTCGCTCTTCTGTGCAAACTCCTCTAGCATCTTAGCGTCTTCAGCAGCCTTAGGCTGGTAGAGCTTAGCGAGACGCTCGAGGAAGTTGCGAGCTGTCTCGCCATTTTTAGCAAGTGCATCCTGAAGGGTCCAGTCAGCAAATGAGTTGAAGCCTAGTAGCTGAGCCTTCTCAGCACGGAGCGTAGCGAGACGCTTGATGATCTCCTGCGTGTCGTACTTGTCCCCGTTGTTGCAGCGATTGATGGAAGCCTCGAGGATAGCCTTGCGGCTGTCGCGGTTGTTGAGCTTAGCCATGACGGGCTGCTGGGTCGTATTGACTAGGCGTATAGCCCACTGGCCCTCTTTGCCCTCCTCCTTAGCGAGGTCGGCAGCCTCTTGTAGCTCGCTGTCGGTGAGTCCGTCGAGCTGAGCCTTGTCGGTAAAGAAGACAGGTACGTTCGTTGCGTCGGTCAGTATATTGCCAAACTTAGCGGTGAGCTCGGCCTCCTCGCCGTTGAGCTTCTTGAGCTTCTCCTTATCCTCTGCAGAGAGGTTGGCACCAGCCTTGACATAGTTGTCGTAGTACTGCTTGGTGAGGCGTACCTGGTCGGGCTGTAGTCCCTCTAGACCAGTCTCGTAGACGGTCTTGATGCGAGCGAAGAGTTTGTCGTTGAGCATGATCTCGTCGCTATGTGCGGTGAGCTTAGGCACGTACTCAGCCTCGATGGCGCGTAGCTCATCGTTGGTGTCGGCACTGGTCAGTGCGAAGAAAACGGCGGAGGTGCGCTGGAGTACCTGTCCAGCACGCTCGAGAGCCTCGATAGTATTGGTAAAGGTGGGTGCCTCAGCATTGTCTACGATAGCAGCTATCTCCTCGTTGTGCTGACGCATACCCTCGTCGAAGGCAGGTGCAAAGTGCTCTACCTTGATTTTGTCAAAGTCGGGTGCATTCATGTAGGTTTCACTTGGATGAACGAATGGATTGTCAGCCAGGTCAGTCTGCTTCTGCTTGTTACAAGCGAGTAGCATCGTGGCGATGGCTAAGAGCATAATTACTTGTTTACGCATAGTCTTGGTTCGTTTGGTATGATATATATAGTTACTTTTGCATAGCAATGAGATATCCTAACGGGATACTACACGAGACAAAGATACTAATAATAAAACACATACCCCATGACAGACTCTAGCAAGACCCACGCTGAGGAACCCCAGCAGACCTACCAAGAGGCGATCACACGTATCCAGGAGATCGTGCGGCTCCTCGAGACGGGAGATATAGAGGTGGACGAACTGACTAAGCTCATCGAGGAGGCGACAGGCTTGATACAGTTTTGCTCCACACGGCTCACCTCTATCGATAAGGAGGTCTCACAGCTCCTCCAGCAGCTCGACGAGAGTCAGGAGTAAGTAGCCTGAGCGAGAAGAGACTGTTGCATAAAGGCGAATCGCTGTGTCGCTTTCGGGATTCGGCTTCGGTCACATACGGATGTATGCTCCCTTCAGACCTCACCCTCAGCGCCTTGCGCTTCATCCTTTCTGCAAAGCCTAGACAATCTTGCCAAGATTGTGAGACTGTTGACTTTTGCAACAGTTTCGAGAAATGAAAACTCCACGGAAGGCGTGGCAGGACACCTTCCGTGGAGTTGCTATTTCGTGGTCGTAGTGAGGCGACTGACCCTTACCGAACGATGCTGATGGGGCGGTCGCCCTCGAAGTAGCCGATGATGCAGTTGCACAGCTCACGTGCCATAGCGACACGCGCCTCGTAGGTCTGCGTGCCGACGTGTGGTGTCATAGTCACCTGCTCCATCTCGTACAGCTCGGGGAGCGGGTTGTCGCTATGCTCGAAGACGTCCAGTCCCGCAGCAGCTATCTCGCCTGTCTGGAGCGCATGCACGAGGGCAGCTTCGTCAACAACTGCTCCACGCGCTGCATTGATGAGGATAGCTGAGCGCTTCATCTGTGCTAGGCGGCTAGCGGAGACTAGGTGGTGCGAGTCTTCATTGTAAGGGGTGTGGAGGGATACGACATCACACTCCGTAAAGATCTTGTCTAGGTCGGCATAGGTGACCCCTAGCTCTTTCTCGGCCGCAGCATCAAGTGGGTGTCGCTTGTTGTAGAGGACGGTCATACCGAAGGCTTGTGCCATGTGCCCCACGGCACGACCTATGTTGCCATAGCCGATGATGCCGATGGTCTTGCCACAGAGATTGGTCGCCATGCCAGAGCTGTCGGAGAGTGACTTGCTACTGCTCTTGGTGCGACGCATGTGACGATCCCACATAGCGATCTTGCGACTGCAGCTCAGGAGTAGTCCCATGGTTAGCTCTGCGGTAGGCTGGATCACGGCACGAGGCGTATTGGTCACGGTGATCCCTTTGCTATGCGCATAGGCGACATCGATATTGTTGTAGCCGACACCATAGTTGGCGATCAGCTTGATATTTGGAAAAGCGTCGATCAGCTCACGATCTACGGGGAAGGTGAACTGCGTAGCGAGCGCATCATACTGTGCGCCTATCTCCATCATCTCCTCACGTGTGAAGCTCTCGCCTTCGGGGCGGCGGGTCATATCGGCCCACTCGGCCAGCTCCTCGAAGCCGGGGCGTACGGTGTCAAAGGAGATGAGTACTTTCTTTTTCTTGTCCATAATGTTGTATATCAGGTTAGGTGTTTTGTCTTTAGATGCGCAGGCGGTACGGCTTAGGGTATAAGTTGTTGAGCCGTGAGCCTGTGCTGTGTGCCAGACCTAAGGGGATGCCCCGATAGGTGATGGTGGTGAAGCCCCGCTCTGTCGATGACTCTGTCGTGAGTGCCTCGCCTCGCAGATAGCGCAGAGCTTCTTCTAGGGGCAGCTCTAGCGAGGGTAGCTTAATAGCGTCATATAGCTTATGGTGTAGCAGGGCAAAGGAGGGTTCGTAGCCTTTCGCCTGGTGGCGCATGGAGGCAATCTCCAGTCCTGGTGTGGCAACGGCGAGATGCTCTCTGTATGCCGTGGCAAGGAGCAGAGCCGCCTCAGGTGTGAGCTGGTAGATGCGATCACCGATGGTAAAGTAGTCGGCGGATGTTGGTTCGCTGAGCCAAGAGAGCCCAGCTAACTCCTGTCGGCTGGTGCGTGTCAAGCCTTTGGCCTTGCGCGCTTCGCTCGGGGTCTCAACGATGTCGGTGAGCCGTAGCGCGGCAAGGTATTGTCCCTCACCTCGTACGATGCCTGGCCAGAGGTGTAGGCCATACGAAGTGGCGTAAGCTCCAGTGATGCGCTCAGCAAAGCGGAAGAGGTCGATGAGTTCGCAAGGGTAGTGATCAAGAAGCCACTGAACCATCTGATCGTTTTCCTCCTGATTGAGGGTGCAAGTGGCATAGAGGAGTATACCCTCGGGAGCTAGCATGCGCATCGCCTCCTGTAGGATTGCCCGCTGGCGGGTCACGCAGTCGGCAATGAGCTGAGGCGACCACATACGTCTCGCCTCCTCGTCACGGCGCATCAGTCCCTCGCCACTGCAGGGGGCATCGACTAAGATGAGGTCGCAGGCACCGAGCAGTAGGGCCGTGAGTCGCTGTGGCTCCTCTTGCGTGATGATCATTTGGTCGGCACAACACCACTTGACCATATTCTCTACAAGGATCTTGCACCGCTTCGGAAGTATCTCGTTGCTCACGAGGAGCGTCTCCTTGGGGAGTAGGTCGCGGAGCAGTGTGCTCTTGCCACCAGGTGCTGCGCAGAGGTCTAGAGCTAGCCGAGGAGGTGTGTGCCAGTCGAGTTGCTCCCAGATAGTGGCGAGCGTCATAGCACTAGCGTCCTGTACGTAGTAAGCACCAGCGTGCCATAGTGGGTCTAGCGCAAAGGTGGGGCGCTCGCTGAGCCAGTAACCCTCCAGTTCTGCCGGTAGCCACGGTATAGTCCCATCCTCTAGTTCAGCAAAGGGGCGTGCCGATAAGGTGCGAGCTGAGTTAAGCCGCAGAGAGACCGACGGGGGCGTCTCTAGAGTCTCGACAATGCGAGAGGCATGCTCGGGGTATGCTTGCGCTAGCTTGGCTATTAGGTCAGACGGGACGGGAGTCTGCATCGTGTCGGCGGGGTTAGGGCAGGAGCTTCATGCGCTTGATGATCACATCTCGCTTAGGACGGTTGGCACTGTCGGTTGGGAGGTCTTCGATCTTGGTAATGGTGCGCATCCCATCGATCACTTCGCCAAAGACGGTGTACTGCCTATCCAACCACGGGGCTCCGCCCAGCATCTTGTACGCCTGGCGTTGCTCAGGCGTGTAGTCCCACTCACGCTGAGCTGCGATGTCATCTAGGTCGAAGTCTGTGTAGTAGGTCCCCGTGACGATGTAAAACTGACTGCCAGAGGAACGCATCTCGGGGTTCTCCTCGCCAGCGACTCGTGCTGCTGCTAGGGCACCTCGCTTATGGATATGGTTGGGTAGGATCTCCGCAGAAATGGTAGTCGAGAGCGTATCTATGGAGACATCCGTCTGGCGTGTCGCTCCACGGGTCGAGAGATTGCCTCCCTGAACCATAAACTGCGCTATGACACGGTGCATCAAGACTCCTTCGTAGTCTCCTCGACGTACATGCTCTAGGAAGGCTGCTTGGTGTAGAGGTGTGTCGTCATAGAGCAGGAGTGTAAAGTCTCCCTGCGAAGTCTCCACGAGTACCCGTCGCCCTGCGGGGAGAGCCTCGGGCTCAGTCTGAGCTGTCAGCGAGGTGACGCAGAGTGCGCAGAGGAGTAAGAGGGTGGCAAGCTGTTTCATAGACTAGATAATCTTGGGGGCCGTGTCGTTGGTTGCATTGGTCGTTGCGATAAAAGCTTTGGGGTCAGCCTGGAGTACCGCTTTCTTGAGCTTGCTGACATATTTGCGCTCCACAATCATAAAGATAATGTCACGCTCGGCACCCGCATAGATACCGCTACCATGGAGGAAAGTACCCCGCAGGTTAAGCTCCTCGATGATGAGTGTGCGAAGCTCAGCGGTGTGGTCGGAGACGATGAAGATCGCTTTGTTGGGATTCTCAGGTTGCAAGATGTCAACGACCTTGCCATAGACGAAGATGGTGATCCAAGAGTAAAGTGGCACGCTAAAGTCTCCAAAGGCGACTAGTCCAAAGAGTACCACGGCCGAGTCTACGGCTATGATCATGTGACTAGTCTTAAGGTTATTGCCCTTAGAGAGTACTCGCGCAATGACATCGGTGCCAGCACTGGTGCTGCCCGCCTTGAAGGTGAGTAGCACGCCCAGTCCGAGGATAGCGCCGCCATAGACGGAGGAGAGAAACTTATCGTTGCTTACGATGACTATGTCTCGAGTCATCGAGGTGATCAGGTCGGTGCAGATAGAGATGAGTAGGAAGGTGGCGATCGTCTTACCTCCGCTGCGCAAGCCGAGGGAGCGAGCCGCTAGAAGGAAGAAGGGTACGTTGAAGCAGAGTGCCACGGCACCGATGGGTAGTCCCTCGGGAAACGCCTCAAAGGTCCCCTGCGTCAGATAGTTGATCGTGATACTGAGTCCATAGCATCCTCCAGGGACAATGTTGGCGGGAGCTATGAAGCAGGCGTAAGCGAGAGCCTGACAGATAGCGCCGAGGACGAGGTAGAGTATCTCCAGGGCTAGCGGAGAGCGTCTCGGGGTGAAGGTCTGTCGCTCGTGTGGCGGTATAGCTCTCTCTGTAGGAGTAGATAGAGTGGAGCCGGACGTAGATGTAGGCATAGGGTGCTAATGAATAATGTATCCAAAGCTAAGCCGGGCGCACGAAGCCTCGTAATGGTAAGGCTGTACCCTCAGCAGGCTCACAAAGATACTCAATCTTGTGGACTCTACAGGCGTGTGAGACTGTACGGACTAGAGCTCACCTATTTTGCTGCGGGGCGGCGATGCTTGACGGCGACCATCTTGCCACGAGCGGTGATGCGCTCGCCACAGTGCAGCTCGAGCGATAGGATGACCTTGCGGTCGGTCACCTCTACGGGGTAAGCGCGGACCTCTAGCTCGACACCCATCGGCGTCGGGGCGAGGTAGTCCACCTCTAGATGAGCGGTGATGAAGCGCTGGAGGCTCTCTGCCGTCAGCTCCTCCTCGTGAGCTGCTAAGTAAAGAGCGGCAGCTGTGGCTGTGCCGTGGCAGTCGAAGAGCATGGCGATAAAGCCTCCGTATAGGTTGTCGGGGACCCCGCCTGTGTAGACAGCATTGGGCGTGTGATGACAGTAGCAGTAAGCGTGGTCTTCGCTGAGGTAGCTCTTGAGATGTAGTCCGTAAGGGTGCGCAGCACCACAGCCCCAGCAGTGGCTGTACTCGGGAGCGTAGAGGTCTTGGATGGCGAGCATACTAGATTTTAGAGGTTAGAGATTAGAAGTTAGACTTTAGAGGTCGGAGTTATCTAGGGATCTTGAGGCGTTGTCCAGGTCGAAGTTTGGGGTTGCGACCTTTGAGTCCGTTGGCGCGCTTGAGGGCAGCGACAGAGACACCGTGTTGCTTGGCTATCTTAGAGAGAGTGTCGCCACGACGCACTTTGTAAGTCTTGTAGCGACCTTGGGGAGCTTTGCTTTTTTGCGAGGGGGCGGGTGCTTGCTTGATCTCTTCTTGCGCTTCGGCGATCTGCTTGGATAGCTCCTCCTTATGGTTGCGTCTGAGGTTGATGAGCGCATCGTCGAGCTTAGAGACTCCTCTCAGTGGTAGTCGGATGGTGTAGGGCGTCGATCCAGCAGCGGGTATGACTCCTCGCTTGTATTGCGGGTTGAGTGTGCGGATCTGCTCGGTGGGTATGCCTGTGCTTTGCGAGATCTGGGCGAAGGTGAGCGGTATCTGTACGGCTAGTGTGTCGGTCGCAAGGGGCATAGACTGTGCCTGTGGACAGATGTTGTGCTCGTTGTGGTAGTAGCAGGCATAGTAGGCTCCGATAAAGAGCGGAATGTAGTTGCGCGTCTCACGGGGTAGGTAAGGATAGACTCCCCAGAAGGTGGTCTTCCCCCCAGAGCGTCGGATCGCTTTGGTGACATTGCCTGGCCCGCAGTTGTACGCAGCGATAGCTAGGAGCCAATTGTCAAAGAGTCCGTAGAGCTGCTTGAGATAGAGCGCAGCCGCCTCACTACTCTTGTAGACGTCAAAGCGCTCGTCGACAAGGCTATTGATCGTTAAGCCCAAGCTGCGTCCTGTGGGGAGCATCAGCTGCCAAAGTCCCGAGGCACCAGCCCGTGAGACGGCAAAGGGATTGAGCGCAGACTCGACGACCGTAAGGTAAATGAGCTCGACGGGTAGCCCGTGACGATCGAAGATCTCCTCCATAATGGGGAAGTAGTAGTCCCCAAGCGCGAGGATGACACGTATCAGCCGCGGACGATCAGTGATGTAGGTGGCTATGCCCTCCTTGACCATCGCGTTGTAGGGGATCGGTATGACGGTGGGTAGAGCCTTCAGTCGAGAGATCAGCACGGAGTCACTCAGCGAGCGAATGTTTTCAGCTTTGTAAGAGCCACACGGCACCTCAAAGCGTTGCTGCGTCGCATAGCCCGTGCGCCAAGCCTCCATGAGCAGGCCTAGGTCGGTGTCTAGACTCTTCGGCAGGCTCTCTCGTAGCTCTTTGCGAGCCGTGACAGCGTCCAGCTGGATGGCTCCCTCCGTGTCTACACTGTCTAGGGACTGATACCAAGGTGCCGCTGCTAGGAGTGTCGGCAAGCAACAACAGAGTATTATATAGGTCGTGATTCTGACACAAGCGTGTCTTAGTCTGGGGATCTTCATAAGGAGTTTTGTCTAAAAGCGCACCGAGGCACCGACCATCACGCTTTGAGGTCGAGGCCCTGAGGGCTTGTCACGTAGCCCCTCGCCCATATCGATCGTGAGCTGAGGAGATACATTAAAGTAGTATAGCTCCGCATCGACATAAGCGTCGAGTGCTGAGAGGAGATAGAGTGCCACCGTGAGGACGATGCTTAGGTCTCTGCTCTCCTTGTACTGCTTGGAGCCACGCTCCAGACGCGAGCGGAGGTTCCCGTCGGAGACATATTTACTAGGGTCTGCTCCAGCCGGTATAAAAGCTTGCCAGGAGGTGTGGTCGAGCGGGTTCTCGCTCAGCAGATCGGCGTAGGCGGTGTGGTACTCGTGGTAGAGTCGCTGATTCCACGTAACGGCATAGACACCCGCTGTCATGGCCGAGAGGACGATCGGTATCTTCCAGTAGCGCTGATTGTAGAGCTGCCCGCCACCTGGTACGATGGAGCAGATGAGTGCCACATTCGAGTTCGGGTAGCGAGTGAACCATCTAGCCATTTTATGGATAAAAGGTGCGCCACCCGATCGCCCCTTCACCTGCGTCGCTGTGGTACGCTGCAAAGCTTCAGGCGAACTCGCCGGCACCTTTGTCGTTGCAACTGAGTCTCCCACCACTTGATGCTCCGTCTGGAGTGCTGTTGGTGCGGAGAGCAGCTCGCTCGGCTCCTCTGTGCGGATAGTGTCGGATAGGCTCGTGCCCAACGTGTCGGCCACCACCGCCAGTGTGGTCGTGTCTTGTGGCACTACGGGCGCAGTCGCATAGAGAGCTGTGCCGCTATAGTAAGCTATAGCGCAGCTCATCACGAGGAGGAGTAGTGATCGAGTCAAGGCAGTGCGGGGCATCTCTGTAGCGTGCTGACTAGTGGTTAGCACCGCCCTCTAGGATTGAGCAGATCTCTATGAGCTGCTCCTCAGAGCTAAAGGGGATCGTGATGCTCCCCTTACCATTCTCCTTACAGCGTAGGGAGACCTTCGTGCCGAAGAAGCTACTCAGCTGCTTAGCTAGAGGAGCGTAGTCATTGCCATGCGAAGCGAGCTTGGAGAGCGTCTGCCTCTTCTTGTTCGTATTTGTTGGCTCCTCGGTCGGCTCTTGCAGTTCATTGGCCAAAGCCTCGACCTGTCGCACGCTCAGATGCTCCGAGAGCGTGGTCTGGTAAAGCTTCAGCTGCTGAGCCGGATCGGTCAGGCTCAGTATGGCACGAGCGTGACCCATGTCGATCTTCTTCTCCGTCAGTCCCAGCTGCACCTCTGCGGGCAGGCGCAGGAGACGCAGGTAGTTACTGATCGACGAGCGGGTCTTGCCCACCTTCTTGGCGAGCTCCTCTTGCGTCCCCTCTGAGTGCTCTAGGAGGCGCTTGTAGGTGAGTGCTATCTCGATAGCGTTGAGGTCTTCGCGCTGTATGTTTTCGATCAGCGCCATCTCGACCACCTTCTCGTCATCAGCCTTGACGATATATGCTGGGATAGAGGTCAGGTTGGCGAGCTTAGAGGCGCGCCAGCGACGCTCCCCCGATATGATGAGATGGCGTCCGTCGGTCAGCTCCCGCACCGTGATAGGCTGCACGATGCCGAGGGCGCGTATGGAGGCGGCGAGCTCCTCGAGACTCTCTGGGTCGAAGTGTGTACGAGGTTGGTCGGGATTAGGCTCGATCTTGTCGATGGCTATCTCGCTAATGCTAGAGGAGTTGCTCACATCGCCGAGTAGAGCGTCTAGTCCTCTGCCTATTACTTTGTTCTCTTTCTTCTTGTTTGTCATGATGATCGTAGGGGTAGGGTGTGGTTATAGGGCAGCGCGCTGAGCTGTGCGACGGATCAGTTCCTCGGCCAGTTGCAGGTGGTTGATCGCTCCCTTGCTGTCCGCATCATATAGGAGTGCAGGCAAGCCGTGGCTAGGCGCCTCGCTTAGCTTGACATTGCGCTGTATGACCGTGTCGAAGACGAGCTGCCCAAAGTGCTCCTTGACCTCGTCGTACACCTGATTAGCCAGTCGCAGACGACTGTCGTACATGGTGAGGAGAAAGCCCTCGATCTCCAGTGCTGGGTTGAGCCGGCTCTTAATGATACGTATCGTGTTGAGAAGCTTAGAGATACCCTCCAGTGCAAAGTACTCGCACTGCACGGGAATGATCACCGCATGGCTAGCGACCAAAGCATTGACCGTGATGATGCCGAGCGA
This sequence comes from Porphyromonas vaginalis, assembly GCF_958301595.1. Taxonomy (NCBI): domain Bacteria; kingdom Pseudomonadati; phylum Bacteroidota; class Bacteroidia; order Bacteroidales; family Porphyromonadaceae; genus Porphyromonas; species Porphyromonas vaginalis. The sequence continues at coordinate 1,244,318 of NZ_CATQJU010000001.1, forward strand.
GGGCGAGCAGTCAATGAGAATGTAGTCATACTGATCCACGACAGGGCGTAGCATCTCTCGCATCACGGTCTCGCGGTCCTTGAGCTGGAGCATCTCTATCTCCGCTCCGACGAGGTCAATGTGAGAGGGGAGTATGAAGAGATTGTCCACATGCGTGGGGCGCACCACCTTGTCGAGCGGTAGTCCACCTATGAGACACTCGTAGATAGTCTCGCTGAGGGTCGTGGAGTTGACGCCCAGTCCCGACGAAGCGTTTGCCTGCGGGTCGGCATCGACGACGAGCACCTTCTTCTCGAGTACAGCCAGAGAGGCTGCGAGGTTGATCGTAGTGGTTGTTTTGCCGACTCCACCCTTCTGATTAGCAAGAGAGATGATTCTACCCATGATACATATCAGTCATAAATAACGCGTCAAAGCTACTGAATAATCTAGACATAGACGCTTAACTGTTGATAACTTAACACCCGTAAGATCTTGGCAAAGCGAGTCGCAGAGCGGTTTGTAGAGGTTCCGATGCGAGCAGCGAAATGTAAGGACGCACTGGGAGTGTCTAGCGGGAGGGCGTCCGTTGTGTCCGTTAGCTGTTGGCTTTTAGCTGTTGGCTTTTGGCTGTTAGCTTTTGGCTGTTAGCTGTTAGCTGTTGGCTTTTGTTACTACGCCTTGTAGGGGCGGACCTATGTGTCCGCCCGTTCCAGTTAAAATCACGACGCTGTAACCTTTGATACAACGGACGCACAGAGACGACGTGCGGATGACGGGGACGGGCGGACACATAGGTCCGCCCCTACAAAGGGCTACTCGTATCGCGCTGTTTGTGTGATGGATACGAGTTCCAAAAGTTGTTCCTCGTTTGGAACTAAAAAGTTCCAAGGGAGGAACTCTTTAGTTCCAGCAGAGGAACTTTTTAGTTCCAACGGAGGAACTTTTCGGTTCCTAGGTAGGAATTTGGAAGTCCCTACGGAGGATTCTGGATTTCCTACGGAGGAAAATTAAATTTCCAGCGTTGGAAAAGAAAGTTTCCAGCGTTGGAAATTTATTTTTCCAAGGGTGGAAACTTTTTGGAAAGTTGATCGGCGACATCCTCGCCACAGGGGGAGCTTTCAGAAAGCTCTATAAGCAAGTAGCCCCACTCGGTGCGAACCAAGCGGGGCTACTATGAGCCTGTTGCATAAAGTCAACAGGCTCACTAGGTGTGTTAGATTTTTATGGTAAGACTAGAGCGAGGTGCTCAGGTCTAGTGGTGTGGCGCTATTACTCGATAGAGATGGTGCGACGAGCCTTCTGCTGCTCCTCCTTGTGGTGGCGCTCCATCGTGATGACTAGATCGTGTTATAGTTTGATAGTTTTGTTATCTACTTGGAGGATATAGTGAGCTATATCTAAGGTGGTCGGCAGTGTTAAGGTTGTACTGCCTAGAGCCTCTTCAGAAATAAGTAACTCTCCTGATAAGCTATGCAGTCGGATCTGATGCTTAGTTACATCTTGGAATGTAATCTGTAGGTAAGATGGTGAAAGCAAGGTTATGTCAAAGCCAAGAGCCTCTATAGTGGGACGTGAAAGGGAAGTAATATTCAAATCCTGTCTGATAGATAGGGGAAGAGATTGGAATACTTTGTCGTCTTCAGTGCGTAAGTATAAGGTGATGTAAATATCATCAGGCTCGTTTCTGCACAGCTTACGATGGAGTTTGACTTCATACATAAAGACTCCCGATTCTATCTCTTCTTCTTCTGACAAGAATGTTTCTATGATTTCTCCCTTGTAGATGTAATCTTGTCGTACTTGATAGCTTGTTTGTGTTTTCCTACAACTCCAATCCCCCTTCCAAGGAGTTACAGAAATGTACTCTAGGCATCCAGATTCATCAGATATGCATTCTGATACCATTATTGATCTATTCCCATTATTACTAGATCTAGATTCATCAATAATAGGGATAACTGCTTCTCGGGAGCCATACTTATTTGTTGCTTTTACTTCTACTTCAGTATAGCCGTCTGCTCGCAGAGCATGAACTCTAAAGCTTGTATAGTTGAGATGCTCTATACGTCCTTTTCTTTCGTGACCATCTTCGTAGTCTGCGACTCTGACTTGAAATTCTTCTGCTCCTAGACTCTCAATACGAACAATGCCATCAACAAAATAAGCTGTCCTAGCAGTCTCCGTAAAGGTTACTTTTATAGATCCTGGAGCCGTTGCTACATAGTAGATTTGCTCTCCTGATATCTTTGCCCCCTGACAGATGCCCTCTAGACTGGCTCGTATCATATAGAGACCAGCAGAGTTGACATAAGCATCGTCTGTATCGAATCGAATGGCCGTAACTAAATCTTGAGACTCAGATAAACTCATCAGATGATACTGCCCATCCTTTCCCAAGTATTCTACACGCCATGTGATGGGTGAGATGGGTAGAGATGAGGAGGTCTTATATGTGAATGTGTAGCTAGAGTCATGGCTTAGTATATCTTCGCTACTCTGTCCTTTCACCCGAATAGTAACCTCATTATTGTGATGTTGCTTCCATCCGACACCCCACATTACTTGAAGCGAGTTGGGGTCGACTTGATGCGCAGTTTGACCCTTCTTGATCCTCCATGAGAATAGTCCTGACACCTTGTCGGAGAAGCTCATAAAGCTCTCTTTAGATACGACTCTTGGATTGTACAAAGGGAGAGCCTTGTCACCCATCCAATAGAACTCTCGACCAGCTATTGCCGAGAGCTGTCCTACTTCCTTCCCATTTACTTGCTCAAAAAGAGATAGCCCGCTAGAATCTAGTATCTGCTTGTCAAGTATTGTACCCTGAACAATCCTTTTAGAGCTATGAGGAGCTGAAGCTCCCACAGAGGATGCAAAGCCTAAGACATTTCCTATCGCCCGTAATGTGACTGTCTTTAGATCGTACTGTTGAGCTGTTATAGACTCATTAATAGAACCCTCTACAAACCAATTGAGCTCTCTATTTATTTGTATACGACCAACTGCTCCATTTGGGAATTCTGAATTCTTTTTCTCCCCTGTCGCAAATAGTACGGCATCAGGGACTATGGCATCATCAACCTTAAGACAGAATGGTGTAGCGACATAGGCTAAGTCCTCAGGCATCCCATCCGAGAAGCTGACCTCTATATTGAGCGTTCCCTCCGTTTGCTCGGAGACGGTTAGGTTGTCACCCCACATCTTGGCGGCATGCTCTAGTACCTCTTTGTACCCCATCTTCATCGGGACATCATCCTTGTAGACGAGATTTATCTGGAGAGGCTTCCCTCGTTGCATATTTCTCATAGAGAGTTGTTGCACCTTACGAGGTGAATACGACTCAGTAGGTGTCGTTGCGTTAGAGCTGACAAGACCGTAGACCTGTAGCTCTGTCTGCTGGGCATATGAGAGGAGGTGGAGTGAGAGGAGTAGCCACCCACACAACAGGGAGCGTCGGAGAGATTTGTGAGCTTTCATACGGAGACATATCTTGTTTATGCCAGCTAAGATACAAAAAATGAATTGTAGAGGTTCTTGGACTTGTGTAACAGGGTAATAGCATTAGAAGTTTGGAGCATATTGCTCTTTAGGGTGGTAGCGGGTAGCCTCACTTGTCATACTTATTACCTTTGCATCGTCTATAGGCTATGAGGCGACAGTGTAACGGCAGGACTTTGACCCAAAAGGAGACTGTTGCATAAAGGCGCATCGCTGTGTTGCTTTCGGGATTCGGCTTCGGTCACATACGTAGGTATGCTCCCTTCAGACCTCACCCTCAGCGCCTTGCGCTTCATCCTTTCTGCAAAGTCTAGACAATCTTGCAAGCAAGATTGTGAGACTGTTGACTTTGCAACAGTCTCAAAAGAGCTTGTTGGCTTTTTCAACAGTCTCCTCAGGGGCGAAAAGTAGTAGCCCCACTCGGTGCGAACCAAGCGGGGCTACTAGGTGTGTGTTAGATTTTTATGGTAAGACTAGAGCGAGGTGCTCAGGTCTAGCGGTGTGGTGCTACTACTCGATAGCGATGGTGCGACGAGCCTTCTGCTGCTCCTCTTCGCTGATCTTGGGGATCGAGAGGGTGAGGACACCGTCGGCCATGCGAGCCTGGATGCGCTCCTCGTCTACATTGTCTGGCAGTATGAGGGTCTGCTCGAACTTGCTGTAGGAGAACTCGCGACGTAGGTAGCGGCTCTGCTCGTTGTCGTGCTGCTCCTCCTCGTTGTGTCGCTCCATTGTGATGACTAGGTCGTGCTCTTCGTTGATCTCGATGTTGAAGTCTTCGCGCTTCATACCTGGAGCTGCAATCTCTACGCGAAACTCCTCGGGAGTCTCTAGTACGTTGATAGCGGGTGCGGTAGCGTTGGGTCTTACCATCCAGTTGCTGTCAAAGAGGTCGCTCCATAGTGCGGGCCTCCAGTTGTTGTCTCTTCTTGATAGTGTCATAGTTGTATTGATTTTAATAGGTGTTTGTGTACTTACTCTGTGCAGGGGCTCCGATCTCTCGGGGTGACCTGCACTAACTATCTAGCAAAGGGTAAGCCAACAGCTGGAAGTGCGACAATTTGTCGCAAAAAGGCGACTGACGAAACTACTCGGAGCGCTTGGCACCGCGGGCTAGCTGGTAGAAGACCTCGTCCATCGAGTCACAGTCAAATTGTCGCTTTAGGGCTCGTGGGGTGTCTAGAGCTTTGATTTGTCCGTCTACCATGATGGAGATGCGGTCGCAGCACTCCGACTCGTCCATATAGTGTGTGGTGACGAAGACGGTGATGCCCTCGGCGGCAGCGTTGTAGATGAGCTCCCAGAAGCGTCGCCGTGCCACGGGATCTACGCCTCCCGTAGGCTCATCGAGGAAGACTATCTTGGGGCGGTGAAAGATGGCAACGGAAAAGGCTAACTTCTGCTTCCACCCGAGGGGTAGGCTGCCCACACGGAGCTTGCGCTGATCGTAGAAGTTGAGCTCCTCGAGGAGTCGCTCCATACGGCTCTGTATGATGCGTCGCGAGAGACCGTAGATGCGTCCGTAGAGGAAGATATTCTCCTCGACAGAGAGGTAGTCGTAGAGGGAGAACTTCTGACTCATGTAGCCGATGTTTCGCTTGATCAGCTCGGTCTCTTTGCGCACGTCATAGCCTGCTACCTCGGCATAGCCTGAGGTGGGCTTGAGCAGTCCGGTGAGCATACGTATGGCGGTGCTTTTACCAGCCCCATTGGCTCCGAGGAAGCCGAAGATCTCGCCTGGCAAAACGTCGAAGGTAATCTCATCAACAGCGGTGAAGTCGCCGAAGCGCTTGGTGAGCTTATTGGCCAATATACTATACTCGGTGGAGGGCATGGGCTAGGACTCTTGGGAGATGATGAGGAAGTAGTCCTCGATGGAGGGTGGGATCTTGCGGATGTCTAGTCCCCGCACGCCCTGCTCTAGGAGGCGCGTGTGGATCTCCTCGGGGGTGATGAGCTGCTCGTCGAAGGTGAAGTGGTGCGCCTCGCCAAAGGCATAGCTGCTGAGCACGCCACTGAGGCTGCGCAGCTTGAGGAGTAGGTCGCCCATATCCTCCGCAGTGGCGGACCAAAGGGCACGATCCATTTGCGAGACTAGCCCGTCGGGGGTGTCTATGGAGAGGATCTGCCCATCTTTCATCAGGGCTACTTGGTCGCATAGCACCGCTTCGTCCATGTAGGGGGTGCTGACGATCATCGTGATCTCGCCCTGCTGGCGTAGCTTGGAGAGCATCTGCCAGAACTCTCGGCGTGAGACGGGATCGACACCGGTCGTCGGCTCGTCGAGTAGGAGGAGGCGTGGCTTGTGTATGAGTGCGCAGGAGAGAGCTAGCTTTTGCTTCATACCGCCTGAGAGCTTGCCGGCGGGCCGCTTTTCGAAGGGAAGGAGCATCTTATAGATGTCCTCGATGAGGTGGTAATTCTCCTCAACGGTCGTCTTGTAGACGGTGGCGAAGAACTCGAGATTCTCCCGTACGGTGAGATCTTGGTAGAGGGAGAAGCGACCAGGCATGTAGCCGATCTGATGACGTAGCGGGCGGTAGTCGCGCTTGACGTCATGACCTAAGACGGTGGCCGCGCCAGCGTCGGGATTGAGGAGCGTGGCGATGATGCGTATGAGGGTTGTCTTGCCGGCTCCGTCAGGGCCGATGATCCCTAGTAGCTCGCCCTCACGGACGCTGAGGTCGATGCCCTGGAGCGCAACGGTCTTGCCAAAGCTCTTGCATACGCCCTGACAAGATACTGCTGGTTGGGTCGCCTGAGCTACAGACATAGGTCTACTGATCTAGGACGACACGTCCGTACTGTCCGATGCGTAGCTTGCCGTCGTTGGGGACGCGTACCTTGATCGCATAGATGAGCGAGGCGCGGGCGTCGGACGTCTGTATGTTCTTGGGGGTAAACTCAGCTCGGTCGGAGATCCATACCACTTCGCCTGTGTAGGCTTGCGCCTCTTCCTCGCCCATATCGCTATAGACGGAGACGGTCTGCCCGAGGGTCACCTTTTGGAGTTGCTCCGCTGTGACGTAAGCACGCAGATACATCTGCTTGAGATTGGCTAGGCGAAAGAGTGGCATGCCTTGTCCTGCCAGCTCGCCCTGATGCAGGTAAACGGTGAGCACCGTCCCCGAGATAGGTGCCTTGATGAAGCTCCGTGAGATCATCTGGTCGACCTGACTCTCCTGTACGGTGAGTGCGTCGCCACTACCTGTGGCGGAGCGATTTTGCTGTCCGATGGTAGCTCTGGCGGCAGCTATCTGCCCTTTGACAGCAGAGATCTTAGCATCGATCTCGTCCAGTGTGCGCTGTGCCATGATGCCACGAGCTACGAGCGGAGCGTAGCGGTCACGCTCTTTGTTAAGCGCCTTGAGTTGAGCCTCTAGCGGGGCTACCTGCGTCGCTGCATTGGTATGTCCCGCTGCATTGACTGTCGCTTGCTGCGTGTCAACGAGGTCTTTCTGCAGGGCGAGGAAGGTGGTGTCGATCAGTCCTACGACCTGCCCCTCCTCTAGCTGGTCACCCTCAGAGACGTCTAGACGCAGTAGCTCGCCCGAAGTGACGGCCGAGACAACGATCTCCTCCGCCTCGAAGATGCCTTGGGCGGAGTAGTCGCTGCTGTGGCCTTTGCAGCCCCATGAGAGTAGGAGGGTGAGGAGGAAGAGGTAACCTATATATCGCTTAGCGTGTGTCATCTTATTTGCCAATGAGAGAAAGAAGGGAAGGAACGTGTCAAAGGTAAAGAAAGTTTTTAAGAGAGAGGGGAATGTCACCACTGAGCTCCTCACGCGACCCCTGCCATGCGACCTGCCCTTTATCTAGATAGAGGATATGATTAGCGATGGTCTTGATGGAGTTCATATCGTGCGTGTTGACCACCGTCGTGATCTGGAACTCCTCGGTGAGCTCTTTGAGTAGCTTATCTATCGAGGCCGAGGTGGTAGGGTCTAGCCCAGAGTTTGGCTCATCGCAAAAGAGGTAGTGCGGGTTGAGTGCCACGGCACGAGCTATGGCTACGCGCTTCATCATACCGCCACTGATCTCGGAGGGGAACTTGCGTTGCGCGCCCTCTAGTCCGACCCGATCGAGGAGCGCCATAGCGTGAGCTTTGCGCTCTCGTGGCGAAAGCTTGGAGAAGAGCTGGAGCGGGAAGAGGACATTCTCCAAGACGGTCATACTATCGAAGAGCGCTGACCCCTGAAAGAGCACGCCCGTCACTTGTCGTAGTCGCTTGAGCTGCTCCTTGGACAAGAGCATCATGTTGTGTCCATCGAAGAGTATCTCTCCCGACGTGGGCTGTATGAGTCCTATGAGACTCTTGAGCAAGACGGTCTTGCCCGCACCACTACGCCCGATGATGCAGTTGATGCTCCCTGGCTTAAAGGTGGCGTTGATGTGATCCAGTACGACCTTGTCGTCAAATGCCTTGCAGAGCTCTCTGACCTCTATGATTTTAGTCCCTTGTCCCATAGCCTTACATAAACAATAGACTGGTGAGTACGACATCGGCGAGGAGGATCAGCACACAGCTCGAGACCACCGCATTGGTGCTGGCGCGTCCTACGCCGAGGGCGCCCCCCTGGACCGTATAGCCAAAGTAGCTAGCCCCCGATGAGATGATGAAAGCGTAGACGAGCGACTTGATGATCGAGTAAAAGATATTTTTCACGACGAAGAAGGTCTGCAGACCCATCTCATAATCCGAGGGAGTAATCGATGGAATGAAGTAAGTGGCTAAGTATCCGCCCACCAGCCCCGTAGACATGCTGATGACGCTCAGGACTGGGATGAAAAGCATGAGCCCGAGGATCTTGGGGAGGATGAGGAAGTTGGCCGAGTTGACCCCCATAATCTCCATAGCGTCGATCTGCTCCGTCACACGCATGGTAGCTAGCTCGGAGGCGATGCTCGAGCCGACCTTGCCCGCGAGGATGAGACACATGATCGAGGAGGAGAACTCGAGAAACATAATCTCGCGGCTGGCATACCCTATGGTAAAGCGCGGGATGAGTGGCGAGTTCATATTGATCGTCAACTGGATCGTGATCACCGTGCCAATAAAAAAGCTGATGATCACGACGATCCATATCGAGTCGAGTCCGTACTTAGCTATCTCTCGGATCAGCTGCTTGAAGAAGATGCCCCACTTCTTCGGCCGTCTGAAGACCTGCGCCATGAGGAGTGTGTACTCGCCCATGACACTGAGCGCATTGCCGATTAGTCTAAACATAGCTTAGCGGACTCGGATTAACCTTAAGCCGATTGAGCTGTCGCGAGTTGCTTGGGGTGGAAGAGGAGCCAGAAGAGGATTCCTGTGATAAGCGCATAGCCTGCGAAGATGTACCAGACGGTCGTCCAGGCAGTCACACCAGCCGTGGTGAAGTGCTCTACGACCCAGCCAGCACCTAGCGAACCGATGACGACACCCAGTCCGTTGGTCATCAGGAGGAAGAGCCCCTGAGCACTGGCACGCATCGAGGGTGAGACGGACTGATCGACAAACATGGAGCCTGAGATATTGAAGAAGTCAAACGCCATACCGTACACCACCATCGAGAGTATGAGTGCGATGATGCCTGGCATCCCGGGATCGCCTAGACCAAAGAGTCCGAAGCGTAGGAACCACGCGGCGAAGCTCATCGTCATCACCCCCTTGATGCCAAAGCGCTTTAGGAAAAATGGGATCGCGAGGATGAAGAGCGTCTCCGAGATCTGAGAGAGTGACAGCAAGATGTTAGGATACTTGACCGCAAAGCTGTCGGCATACTCAGTGACCCCCTTGAAGTGGTCGAGGTACATATTGCCATAAGCATTGGTCACCTGTAGTGCTGCGCCGAGGAGTATGCAGAAGGTAAAGAAGACCGCCATCTGCCTATTCTTAAAGAGTACCAGCGCATCCAGCCCTAGTATGGATAGGAGCGAGCGACGACCCTCCTGAGCCTTCTTGACTCCGTGCGGTACTGCTGGTAGTGTCCAGGCGTAGATCGCTAGGACGATGGCTGCAAAGGCTCCGAGGTTGAACTGCATCGGGCTGTCCATCCACTTAAATAGGTTGACCATCCACATCGCCACGATGAAGCCGATGGTACCCCAGACACGTATCGGAGGGAAGTCCTTGACAATGTCTGCCTGCACCGTGCCGAGTGCATGGTATGCGACCGTGTTGGAGAGCGATAGGGTAGGCATGAAGAAGAGGTTGACCCCAAAGATGACCAGCCAGGTGGTCGCAAAGGGCGTCCCCATAGGTAGACAACCGACAGCTATCAGACAGGCTCCCGTGAGCAGATGGCAGATCGAGAGTAGCCGCTCGGCACCGATCCATCGGTCAGCAATGATACCCGTCAGTGCGGGCGTGATGATCGCTGCGAAACCCGCCGTGGCAAAGAGTCCGCCGACCTCCTGCCCGTCGTACTGCATCACATTGCCCATGTAGCGTCCCATAGAGATGAGCCATGCCCCCCAAATGAAGAACTGGAGGAAGTTCATGACGATCAGTTTGAGCTTGATCTGTTCTTTTTCTTTAGTCATACCTTTTGCCGCTAATGTGTCTCGTCTTTGGTCTATCGTCTATTGTAAAAGCCAGTCCCGATGACTCCCAGCTTGAAGCCCTTGTCACCCCACTTGAGCTGTACGGCTGAGGGGTAGAGCAGGTTGGTGATAGCAACAGTCTGTCCAGCCGATCCAGATGTCGATGCTAGCTCTGTGGCTACGGGGATCAGGAGTAGATCTAAGTCTCTTGTCACACGATGATTGCCACTCGCATCGGTCTCCATATTGCCGCGCATGTGCGCCTCAATGAGGTGGCTGATATTGCTAAAGGTGTAGTTGCGCTCCAAGACGCTGTAACGACCAGAGACAAAGGATGTAGAGGCAACCAAGGGGTCGGTGATGCTCCGGGCAAAGAAGTTTGCCACACTATCCTGCGGTATGAGGAGTAGCTGAGGAGGTGGGTTGAAGTGCGTGTCTACGTTGGGGACATCTACCGTTATCTGTAGCTTGCCTTCATTCATGACCCATCCGAAGTCCTCTTTATCTTTGCTCATCGCCTCATACTGATGGAGTAAGCGGCTCAGCTCCTCCTTCGAGCAGGAGAGCTTCGTCACCACTCCCGCGGGTGACTTGATATAGCTCCGGCCATCAGACGACGGTTGTAGCAGCTCCTCTAGATGTGTGTGCTTGAGACTGTTCAGAGCGTAGAGGCTCTTGTTACTGCTAAAGATCTCCCATGCTGGCTTGTAGACGGTGGAGTCTGCGCCCTTGGAGGTCTTTTGTGTCGTCTCAAAGGTGTAGAAGATGCGGAGAGCCGTCGAGTAAACCGAGAGAATATGCCCAGTGCCCGTCGTCGAGGTGACGTAGAGACCACGGAGTAGATTGGACTCAAAAGCCTCTTGCGAGGCAAACCACTCGGGGTGCTCACGCGAAGCCTTTAGAAAACGCTCTCCCAGCTCATTGGGTACTCGTATCTTTAGCCCTTTGAAACCCGCCGTATCGGAGGGTTGGTAAGTCAGCTCACCGAGTAGCTTAGCCCCTCGTGTGTAGGGCGTCAGATCGTCGACCGAGTAGCGACTCTTAGGCAGTGGCTGTGTGATCTCATAGACCTGTGCCTTGCCCCATGTGGTGGTGTCGCCTACGGCACTTAGGTAGGAGAGCTCGATCATAACCGAGTCGATGCGATCCTTGATAGGCTTCTGAGTGAAGGTGAAGCCCGGCGCGCACTGCAGCCGACAGATATAGCTCGCCTCAAAGTCTCCAAAGATGGGATCTGAGATCTGCCCCAGTAACGAGATAGCACTACGACTATATATAGAGTCCAGTCGTATAGTCTTCGTTGTAAAGGTTAGTGAGTCTCCACGAGCTGTCACGAGGTCTCGCTCAGGTCGCAGACTCCCCCCGAGGGTGGAGTAGTTATCGTTGCAAGAGGTCAGTCCTAAGGCGCATAAGATGCAGATCAGGAGTGGTATCTGGAGGGTTTTTAGTAAAGTCCGATTCATAGATTCAGTCTAAGTGTCGGGTGCTGTGCTGGCAGTCTCGGTAGATGAGCTAGAGGCCTCTCGACAGCACCTAACATGTGATCTAGCTCCAAAGGTAAGGAAAAAAACGATTTGACCGCATATTCCTACCATTCGCCACAGGGCTGACACATGATCTACAATGAGCTCATCGACCTCTCTACTTCTCGCTTGTCACTAATGTGTAGCTCCTGACAGAGCGATTATGATGCATCATCCGTGACTGGTCAAATTCAATGCTGGCTTGTTACAATAATTTAGACCCGACTACATATCCAAACGGCGCGATGTCGGGGAAAAGTGATTTCCACGTGGAGATTTTGAAATATCCACGTGGGAAATAAAAAATTCTTCGGAGGAATGAAATGAAACTTCGGAGGAATGAAATGAAACTTCGGAAGAAATAATTCGCCCCCATGTGGAAAATAAAAAATATCCACGTGGAGATTTGAGATTCCCCACGTGGATATTCGAGAAAGGAGGGAAGCGGACGAATTTCCCTGTAAAGATATGTTATTAGAGATTAGAGGTTAGAAGTTAGAGATTAGAGGGGAGAGGGCAGGGCTGACGCGTTATATTATAATGACCTCATCTATGCCTCCCTCCTGAAGGGGGCAGAAGGGGCCTCGCGGTTAGTCTAGTCGAGGCTTGACCCAGCCATCTAGGCGCGAGGTGAAGTGTAGCCCCGGCATAGCCCGCTCAGGGTGATCTACTTGTAGCGAGCTCAGTAGCGTGTAGCTCGTAGCGTCTAGCGCATAGTAGCTTGTGGCATCGGCGGTAGAGACCTTGAGGGTGTAGCTGTCTAGGTCGTTGCCGATGATGGTGAGATCCTCACGGAGTGGGTCCCACGAGGGGATCTCGAGGCGACAGGGGCGATAGCCCTCACGCTCGATCAGATAGAGCTGATGGTCTCGGGTAGAGACGAGACCGATATGCCGACGACTAGGTAGCTCCCAGACGAAGGCCTCGGCAGCCTCTACGCCTTCGGGCAGGTCAATAGCCCGCAGGTAGGGCTTGCCCGCCATCTGCTTGAGGTGAAAGAGCTTACCCTGCTGATCAATGAGGAGGTAACCGTTGTCATACTCCTTTTGCGCAGTTGCATTGCCAGCCACCCGCTGAGCGGGGAAGGCGAAGCCTTTCTCCTGAAAGAGCTTCGTGTAGTTAGCACTCTTCGCCTTGTCTAGCTGATTGCTCTGCATATCTACAAATTCGATCGCTTGGTCGGTGATGCGAAAGAGATCCTCGGGCATCTCCAGCTTGACTCTCCGTGAGGCACTCTCCAGGAGGGGGTAGAGCGCCACGGCTGGTGCGGAGAGGGTGCGCGGCGAGCAGCGGAAGGTGACAGCACCCCGCTGTATAAGCTGTGGGGTCACCGCCTCTCCATAGAGCGTGTCGGGGAGGCGACCATCGGTCAGGAGCTGACGGTAGTAGAAGGTGGGGAGTAGGCTGTCGACCTCCTCTCGACTATACTGCACGCCCTTACCGCTACGGTAGGTTATCGCCCCCTCATCATGACCTGTGACGATGAAGTCGCCTAGTAGCTGACTGTAGATGGTGAATGGCTCACGGCTTGCATCGGCTCGGAGGTAGTTGTACCACCAGGGTATCTGCCAGGCGATGAGTAGTGCTACGGTGATGTATAGGAGTATTGTGGCTATGCGCTTCATAATAGTTGTTTAGTCTTGTCTCCCCTTTTTGAAGCGACTCACGGAGAGCCACACGAGTGTCGAGGAGAGGATGGTGTAGATAAGTAGCGTGGGCAGGAAGGGGGCGTAAGCTCCTGCCGTGGGTGAGATAAAGCAGAGACGCATCAAGAGTACAGCGACTAGGGTGTAGAGGATGCGTCTGCGCCAAGTGGGCTCTAGGAGTATCCAACTCATCAGGAGGTAGCCGAGGAAGCCTGCCAAGATCCAGGGCAATGTGGCGGAGAGGACGTAGGTGAGGAGTTCGTAAGCTAAGAGCCCTTGCAGTCCGATGAAGAGGACACCTATATATAATAAGGTATGCCATAGCAGTAGTGTCACCCCGCAGGCGAGCATCTGGTAGGTCGAGCGGAGCGGTGACTGAGGCAGGTGCAGGGTGAGCTTGAGGCTACGACGAGAGAGCTCTGGCGCAAACTGAGCGATGGCGCAGAGCAAGCCTAAGATGAGGGGTACGTAGCGCATACTCTCTACGAAGACTACTCCTTTCTGTATCATCACGAGCCAAATATGGTCAGCGCCTTGTAGGGCGATGGCTCGATGTATGCGTATCACGCCGTAGAGCGGTACGGCTAGTGCGACGAGTGTCGATAGCAGTGCGTATAGTCGGAGCTTGAGCCACTCCTTATATATTATAGAGGCAAACATATAGATAGCATTAATACTTACCGGTGAGTCCTATGAAGGCATCCTCGAGCGTCGTCTCGTGTGCTGTGAGATCTTGGTAGGAGACGCCAGCCTGAGTGAGTCGCTCGGCGACCTCTGGCAGTGGAAGGAATGAGTAGCACTCCCCACGTCTGTGGTGCGCCTCAAAGTGGTACAGCCCATCGATCTCAGGGAGAGGACGGTCATCTGTGAGGGTGCATCTGTAGAGTCGCCCCTCGTTTAGTATCTCAGCGACTGGTCGCTGCAGGAGTATAGAGCCGTAGTCCATGATGATGCAGTCATCGATCAGTCGCTCCATATCCTGGATGATGTGGGATGTGAGGAAGATCGTGGTCCCCTGCTCCTTGGCATAGTGATGCAGGTAGTCTACAAAAAGCCTTCGATAGCCTGGGTCTAGCCCCATCGAGAAGTCGTCGAGGATGAGGACTTTGGGGTTTTGCGCTAGGAGCAGTCCGAGCGCGACCTGTGAGCGTTGACCACAAGACATACGACTGAGGTGCTGTCTCTCGGTGACCTTGAGTAGCTCCATGAGCTCGTAGTAAGCCTCTCTGCGCCACTTGGGGTAAAAGGGTGCGTAAAAGCGTTCTATCTGCCGTATAGTCATAAAGCTATACTGGACGTGCCCCTCGATGAGCAGCCCGATATCCTGTCTGAGCCGGTCGGGCATACGGGTTATGTCTTCGCCTAGGATGCGACAGACACCCGACTTGGGGCGGAGGAAGCCACTGAGGATGTTGATTGTTGTGGTCTTGCCGGTACCGTTTTTACCAAGCAGACCGAGGATGCGACCACGAGGCACGGCAAAGGAAAGATCACGGTAGATCAGTCGCTTGCCGTAGTAGTGAGTCAAGTTTTGACACTCGATTAAGTTGTCCATGTTAGTTAAGTGGTATAAGGGGGCTACCGCCTACATTTATAGGAAGAGGAAGAGTAGTGGCACCGCCAGCCCGATCAAGAGAAGGATGCCTCCACGACCTATGAGTCCGCGTCTCCCCGGAACGATGAGTAGTCCCGTGAGGGTGATGAGGATAAGACCGATGGCTAGCACATCAGCGACGATCGTCCACCAGCGCCCTGGGTTGTAGTGCAGTTGTGTCATAGAGCTGATGAGCGGGCGTCGCTCGATCGACTCGTAGACGGCTACCCCCGTTGAGGTGTCGAGGAGTAGGGTGGCACGTCCCTTGAGGAAGACTTTGAGCGTGTGGTCGTCAGGGTAGTAGTGCTTGGTATAGCTACCCGACAGGTCTATCTTGTCTAGGAGCTTACGGACGGCAGATGCGTCAAGGCGTCCAGCAGCTTGCAGCTCTTCTAGCGGGATCTGATACTCCCGCTGAGTGATGATGTAGTGTGGATTGATCGAGTCTCGGTGGTTCATGTAGAGACCCGATAGGGCATAGATGAATATAAGTGCAGCAAGTAGGTAGGAGAGGTCGCGGTGTAGTAATCTACTCCAGCGACGCACGCTCCTACCTACTTCCTTAAAGGTTACTCTCATAGAGATCTTACAGCTTCAGATGGGTTACTGCTGCTCTATCTGATAGCTTGTAGCATCGAGGTGGTAGAAGGAGAGGTATGCCTTGCCCTCCTGAGCTTCGCGCTCAGCGATCTGCTTGCGAAAGTCTGCGATACGAGCCTCGGGTGTGTCGGCTGTTTCGCCACGAGCCTTCTTTTCATTGGCGCAGCCTGCCTTGCCCTCGCCATGCTCTTTGGCGGCTTGAGCTTTGAGCTGCTCCTCCCAGTTTTGCAGATAAGCCTCGTCGATACGATCCTCGACAAGCTGTCCTGTGATGGTGACTATACTGTTGATACACTCCTGGGCAAAGGCGCCCATCTCCTCACTAGCCTCAGCGCGGATCACCTTAGTGTCGTCACTGCCCATGAGGAAGGCTTTCTTAGCACCATGCTTGCAGAGGTGGGTGCAGATGCCCTGCACGGTAACCGTCTGGCCGACGAGACTATCGGCAGAGGCGAGGAGGGCGTCCACCTCCATATAGGTCGGAGCCTCCGTCTCTGTGGTTGCTGTCTGATCTTGCTTTTGCTTATTGCACCCGATGAGTGCTAAGGAAAGCAGTGCTGTGAGGAGCACGAGAGATAGTTTCTTGTTCATACTGTGTTGATGTGATAACTGTGTTTTGAGATAATAGGGCGTGAAGTGCGAGCTTCACAGATTTGCTTATAAAAGAGGATAGTCCCTCTCCTCTACATAGAGAGAAGAGGGACGAAACGGATTAGATAGCGGGGATGTAGACACGATAGGCCTCGCGATCTGTCTGGATGAAGTAGATACCAGCAGGTAGTGAGAGCTCCATGTCACCAGAGAGTAGTTGCTGTGCAACCATTTCACCAGCTGACGTGTAGATAGCTACTGGACGTGCCTCATCGCTATGTACGTAGAGCGTACCAGCTACGGTAGCGATAGAGAGCTTGGCTGCTGCAACCTCCTCAACAGCTGTATTGCTCTGACCAGATAGTGTGACAATCGTCTTGACATCGCCAGAGGTTAGGACGAGCTGAGCTGTAGCCTTGGCATTAGCTGCGATAGTCTTGTCAGGCGTGTAGGTGACCTTGAGGGTAGCAGGCTCATTGGAGACGGCGATCTCGCTCTTGTCCACAGAGTAGTACTTAGCACCTTCACCCTCGATCGTACAGGTGATAGCGCTCATGAGGTTCTTCTGAGTGACGGTCAGATCGACAGACTTATGCTCACCGACAGGTATCATCGTGAAGTCGATCTCGCTCTGAGATACCTTGATGTACTGCTCTGTCTCAGTCATTGCGTAGAGGTAGACCTCGTAGCTAGCTCCACCAGAGGTGAGGGTGAGCTTGCCGATACGCTCTTCGGGCGTCTTGGTGACAGCTGTCTTGAACTGTATCTCGAGAGCTCCACCCGTAGCGGGTAGCTCCTTGAGCTGTGCCGTAAAGCCTTCGCCAGAGCATGTCACCTGGATCGGATCTTTAAGGTCTGACGCTAGGACTTGTAGAGTACCCTTGCCCTCTGATAGGTGGAGAGCCTTGCAGCTAGCAGAGACTGAGGGGAAGGGGAGCTTGTGGGCAACAAAGAGGCTAAACCAGCCCTTGTAAGTCATCTCTTTATAGCCCTCGGTCGTAAGGAGCTTAGCACTGTCGCGACAACGCGCAGCTGCTACATAGCTATTGGCGACTATATCGCCACCGAATGGAACCATAGCCTTACTTACCATCGGGTAGTCTTGTATAGAGCCCTCTGAGAGGTTGAGGTCTAGTACACGATAGTAGGTCTGCGCACCTAGAGCATAGGCATGCAAGATGACACGATCTCCCTGCGTAGAGATAGCCGTACAGTTGGAGATTCCCTTCTCTGGGAGGAGTGTATGCCACTCCGCATTGGGCTTGCCCGTAGCTTTGTCTATTGCTAGAGCATAGCCTCTGTGTCCCTTGACTTTTTGCTCGAGGATCACATTCCCCTCGGCATCAACGAGAGCTCCGGCACAGCGGCCTGCGATATAGACCTTGTCCTTGCCGACAGCTATGCCATCGACAAAAGCTACAGCCTTGACATCAATCTGAGAGATCCACGAGACCTTTAGATCTGTGTCTAGGCAGAGGGTGACAAGGCTCTCCTTATCGCTAGGGATGAGTTGCTTGCCATCGATGGTGATAGGGGTCTTCGCTTTACTTCCTGTGAAGCGTCCAGCCGCATAGAGCTTGCCGTCTTGATACTTGATGACCGTTAGCATAGAGCGCCCGATGGGGTCTCCCTGCTCGGTGAGATACTTGAGAAGGTTACCTTTGTTGTCAAACTTGAGGATGAAGAAGTCTCCAATCTGTTTCTGTGAGTCACCATTCCACCCGACATTGTTCTTCGCCTTGATGGTTGTCTCGCCGATGGTTATGGCCGTGCGGACGGCTCCACAGACATAGACGTTGCCCTCGGGATCTACAGCCGTGCCCTTGAAGTCGCAGCCCGTAGGGGTCCCGTAGCTATAGCGAGTTGCATCGGGCATAGGGGTGTGGTCTACGTCAAAAGCCTTGTGATACTCGATCTGTCCCGCAGCACTAACCTTGACAAGGAGTGGCATGATCTTGCGACGCGTAGCTCCGGCAGAGGCATCGTCGCCAGCTCCGACAAATAGAGACTTTATCTCTATATCGTAAGGAGTGCCGTCAGCCTGCACCAGGCGTAGCGTGTCTGTATTGCTCTTAGACTTAGCCTGAGCATCGCGTGCCATCAAGATGGTCACAAAGCCTCCGTCGGGAGTAGCCGTGATACAGTTGACATTGTTTGCTATTTCTCCGCGGCTGTTGTATATGTGCCAGAGTAGCTTGCCCTCAGGAGTCAGTTTGTAGATAGTGAGGGCGGAGTTGCCGTTGCTAGCCGTTCCGTCATCGCCATAGGAGATCGCCTTGTCAGCATCGCTGGATGCATCGAAGTTGAAGACTGAGCTAGCGTCCGTGCGCTCCTTACTGTGGAAGACATTGCTCGCAAAGAGATTGCCGTCCATTGAGGCGACCACTTGCTGAGGTGTCTGCTGACGCTCTACGCTATTGGATACAAGTCGATACCAGAGGAAGTTCTTTGCAACACCCTCGTCTGGGGTCTGAGCTATCGTCACACTCGCCGTACAGAAGAGCGTGAGGAGTATAAGTAATACTGGTAGTTGTTTTCGCATACTGAAGATATTTGATTGTTTGGATTTACTATTAGAATGAGATGCCACAGCGTATGGCTCCGTAGTTGCTACCGCACAGACTCGTCTGCGTATGGAGGTAGTCTAGTGATAGCCACAGCGCATAGCTACTGCTGAGCTGATAGCCGTGAGTCATAGAGAGCCCGTAGGTCATCTGCGTGGAACTAGCTATCTGGAAGGCTCGCTCCAGTGTCTCAGCATAAGTAGGTATAGGCTGATGCTGAGGTGCTAACTGTAGCGAAGGGTGTCCCGTCTGTGCCCATACACTATAAGTAGGTGTCAGAGAGACAAAGTACTGCCCACGATAAAAGCTAACATACGGAGCCAATGTCCCTCCTAGATGGTAGAAGAGCCGCTCTGCTTGAGGTAGCAAGTCCTCCTCATGTAGTCGATAGCCGAGCGAGGTGGATATACCCCACGACCAAGGCGTGCGAGGAGTGTCCTGACTATCCCAAAAGCCTTTGGCGCCAAACTCTAAGGTCTGGCCATAGTATGACCGCTCCGTGGCTATGCGTGGGTAGATATTTCCCTTAGGATCACCGAAGAGGTGGACAGCACCTCGACGTATGTCGTCCTGTGTGTAGAGTGCTACGCCCCAACGCCCCAGTCGTGCTGAGCGAGCGGTGTACCCCGCCTGCAGATCTATCGTGTGACTGGAGAGTGTCGAGAGGGGCAGGTTGTTGAGCTCTCGTATGATACGGTCGGTAGTCAGCAGATGCCACGCAGCCAAAGCATAGAAGCCTTGACGCGCCTCACTAGTAGGGGTTAGCCCGAGCGAGATGCCATAAGAGAGCCCTTGATAGAAGAGCGACGTATTGCCTCCTCTAAAGCGATAGTAGTCTCCCCCGATGCCCGTAAAGTGATATTCACTAGCCACTCCGAGCTCACTCAAGAAGCCTACCTGATTGTTTTGCTTGTAGCGACCTAGCGTACCTGCTAGGGCTAGCGCATAGTCGGCCAGTTGATAGCCGATGCCGATCTGCCCCTCCAGGTGTGTAGCCAGATTGCGAGGGCGAGGGTCTTGCGTGCGGTAGGCAAAGGTGGCGCGATAGTCAGCCGTCAGGGAGAGGAGCCAATTGCCAAGGCGATGCACCGTACCTGCCCCAAAGGTGTAGAGATCTTGGTGCAGACGCGCCGTATGCGCTGTGTCTCCCATGACGTAGGGCGCGAGGAGGGGGTAGTCTGTCGTCTCGTTGAAGCGTATCCCCTCCGTAGCACGATAAGTGTAGGAGGCAGCACCCCAAGCGAAGTTGTTGCGCTGACGCAAAGCACTCTCGATATGCACCGATCCATCTAGATCCTGCTTGCCCAGCTGCGGGATCATCGCCTCGCTCCTATCTAGACGCACAGCTCCGCCCAGCGAGAGGTCTGTGCGAGAGCCCCGCTCTGAGAAGAAGTAGAGCGGTGACACTACTGGCGATACCGATAGATCGTAGCCAGGTCGCCCCTGCTCTAGGAGCGACCCAGCCACCGTGAGGGTGTCAGCAGGTCGTGAGATCATCTCTGGCTCTTGCTGCTGTCCATAAAGCGAGCCCGTGAGCACAGCTAGGAGACAGAGTAAGAGCGCAAGAGATCTACTAAGACAAACAGAAGAATGATGCACCATAATCTAGCGAAGAGACCTTACTGCTCAATAGGCACGACACCATCATAGGTCTTAGTCGTGCAGGGTGTACCCTTAGCATTGATCGCAGTACCTTGCTCCTCAATGAGAGAGGCCGTGACCAACGGGTTGAAGTCCTCGAACGAGTTATTAGTGTCCTGTAGGATCATCCGTCCCTCGGCATCCTTGCCTAGGTACTTACGTCGTACGCTGTGGAAGTAGCGATCTTCCTGTCCGTCTACTGTGCCACAGTTTGTATAGCCAGCGTCTATCGTCTCAGGTAGGACCGTCCACTGATGCACCGCCTCGACACTACAATTGACACCATCTATGATCCAGTCATTGGGTAGCTTGTAGCACGAGCCTGACATATCATAGCTATTCCCATTGTGTGTCAAGACATAGGTGTAGTCATACTTGTAGTCCTTGAGGTACTTCTCTTTAGTGATCGGCATACGAGCTATAGCGTACGATGCAAAGCCTCTATTGAATAGGATGAAAAAGGACTTCGTGTAGCAGTACCACTTATCGAGGTTAGGCACTGTGGGACTATCAAAGTCTTGGTGTGTGGGTACACTAGACTCGTCATACCACTCAAAATCTGCCTTAGAGAGGTCGAAAGCATTTGGGTTATTTACCTTGTGATCGATGCCTATGTCACAGAGTATCAGCCGCTCGCCAGGCTTCACGGGGTGCTCCTTACCACTACCCGGGATGACATAGACGGCCTGTACCGCCATGGCTTCTTGGCGTATGTCTGGCTTGTAGTCAAACTTGCGTGCGGAGTTAAATCCACTCTCACAGAAGGCGACCCCGTCTGCATAAAGGACTTTGTCTGTTCCATTGTAGAGAACCACATAGCTGGTCCCATGATACTGCTTGCCTGCAGGGGTTAGCGTGCCCGTAAAGAATATCTCCTGAATGACAAAGTCCTGAACAGTAGGTACTATGCGTAGCTCTAAGCGTAGCTTGAGAGGATCGGTCGTTTGGTCGGTTACCTCCATATTCTCAATCTGTGCGACCAGTCGTCCCTCCATTGAGCTCCCTTTGAGCTTATAGTGGCAGTTTGTTGTGTAGTTTAGGTTGTACAGTCCAGGAGCGAGCTTGATACCCTCCAGAGTCTTATACTCCACGTCTTGACCCGTGGTGATGTTGCGTATCGTGAGGAGCTCATCTTGTATGGTCAAGTCCGTGACATCCTCAGGCAGTGTGCGCTCGAAGAGGCAAGCGATGGTCTTTTGCTCCTTGGGATTGTCTGGTGTGACTGGGTCTGGACGACAGGCGGTCACAGTGACCAGCAGGGCTGGTAAGAGTAGTATGTAAAGTAATCGTTTCATAGAGATCTATTTGTTGGGTTGATTATATTTTGATGCGTAGCTCCATGCCAAAGTAAGGCGTGGCAGTACGTCTGAGTGTAGCCGTCCCCACCTTGTAGTCGGGCAGGTAGTCTAAGACATTGTTGGCAAAGAGAGATAGTGTGAAGAGCTTGCCCAGCTGCTTGGATACTTTTAGATTGATCCCAAGCGCTAGAGGTATGCGACTCGGCTTAAAGAGCGTATCGCTATAGCGTATCACGAGATGCTGCAGATAGGTGTCTCGCTCTGACTCGGCTGTGTAGGGGTGCATCTTGCCGTCGTGCACATCTAGGTAAGCTATCGGACGACCATCTTGGGGGAGGCGGCGACGAGAGACCAGCCAAGTACTCTCTACGGCAGTCGTCAGGATAAGTCCCCACTGCGGGATCTGCGTGTCGAGGAGCAGGTTGGTCGAGAGCGACTGATTTTCCGATCCATCCTGCCAGTTGTAGAGCCCTAAGTATTGATCCGATAGGATTACATTTCCGTAGACTCCAGAGACGGCATAGAAGAGCGGTACGCTATTCGAGTAGGTAGAGCGAAACCATGCGCCCCCTAGGATCAGACTCGTATTGATCACTGGGATGCGCTCCGTCATAAGTTGAAACTCTACACCCTCCTTGCGGATCTTACTGCCATTCTCAGGGCGACTCGTCGACTCGATACGCGCAGCGGGAGTGTAGGGGATGGTAGAGATGTCGGGCTGTCCCGTCAGCTGGGTATAGTCGATCGCCGAGGCGTCATACTTATTATAAGCATAGACCTGTGCTGTGGAGCGGTATCTAAAGCCTGTGGTCATCAACTCGCGAAAGTAACTCACGGAGACTTTGTTACGTCCCCACTCGGCCGAGAGACGTAGATCTAGCTTCTGATTGCGCGTAGCACGTAGCTTATAGTTTGTCGCATCCTCTATGTAAGTACGGACGTAGTATAGGCTACGCTCATAGGGCGCATTGATGTCGTAGTAAGCCAGTTGCGTCATATCTATGTAGCGCAGGTCAGGGTATAGATAGTTGAGCGTAGGCATACGAGTCGTCAACCCCCAGCCCGCATCAAGCGATAGCTTGAGGTCTCGTGACCACAGCTCCCAGGCGGGCAAGCTCCAGCGTAGGTTGACACGAGGATCTAGGTAAGGCTTATAGCTCAGCGTGTACTGTGGTGCTAAGCCTAAGAGCATGGAGAGACGCACGCCCGCCTCTATCTGGAGCGTATGCGCTCCGAGAGGTTGCTTGTATAGGTCCTCCGCATAGAGTGCTAGCTGCTGCAAGGCGGGGATCTGGTAGTAGGGTCGTGGACGACTGTCCCACGCTTTGGGGAAGAGTGGATAGGAGAGGTCGTATACCTGTCCGCGACCGAAGTTTTTGGACAGCTCATAGTTAAAGCCTCCCTTCAACTTATGCGAAGCTTTTCCCCACTCTATATTATATAGTGTCTGCCCCTTGGCAAAAAGCGTCAGTGGCTTACCATCGCTCACATAGTCTGCTACATACTCCCCGCCGATCAGTCTAGCCTCGTGCTCGCCAGCCTGGTCGCCCGTAGGGGTTATAGACATGCGGTCTGGAGCTACGAGACGACGCTGATGTAGGTAGTCAAACTGCTGTGTTGCCGAGAGTGTTAGCTCTACTCGCTGCAAGCCAGCCTTGCGACCTGACGGGGCGTATGTATAGCGCGAAGTGAGTCCTATGCGGTTGTAGTCTGTACGATACTCGTCAGTGCGTCCGTAGGAGAGGTCGGGGTCTACCTTATTCTTGTCAAAGGTACCCGTATAGTCTCCGCTTACCTCCCATCTATGCGCCTGGTCACTACTCGTGCCGTGATAGCGTAGTGACCCTGTCAGTCGTCTATAAGTCTCAAAGGGGACACGTGGGTCCGGCTTGGCATCTAGATAGCTCACATCCCCATTGAGGATGTGGCGCTGGGAGGGTGTGAGGGCAAAGCCTTTCTCCACAGAGACCAACTTACTGTAACCATCTACCTTAAAGCGACTCTGCACAGGCGAGGCTTGTCGCTTACGATGCACCAGCACCACACCTGAGGTGATATTGCCATACTCTACGGAGGGGACACCACGGATGAACTCGACCCGCTCTATATTGTCCGTCTGTAGCGTGCGCATATCCACACCACGATTCACATTGACCTTGCCAGCACCGAGGAGCGAGCCCGACGGCGAGGCCGTGTACTGCATATCCGCATCCGTATTGAGCGGAGCTCCATCTACCATAAAGAGGGTACCCAGCGAACTGATGGCGTAGTCTTGGTTGTTCGTCTTATTGCCCTGCATATTGATAGTGCCTGTCTCACGAAGCAAGAGGTTATTGACCCCACTCATATTAGGTACACTACTCTTGCCACCAGGTAGGAGTGCCGTCAGGTCGGAGAAGCTGCTAGGCTGCAGATGATCTATAGCTGCCCGCTCGATCGTCGAGGAGCTGGTCAGCTGTCGTCCCTCCTGCGCTGTCACGACCACCTCGCCCAGTATCTGCTCCAGCTTAAAGGGGATGCGCAGGTATTGGTCTCGCTGCAAGGTGATCGTCTGCTCCTTGCGCAGCCCTG
Organism: Porphyromonas vaginalis; assembly: GCF_958301595.1. NCBI lineage: Bacteria > Pseudomonadati > Bacteroidota > Bacteroidia > Bacteroidales > Porphyromonadaceae > Porphyromonas > Porphyromonas vaginalis. The sequence continues at coordinate 1,268,351 of NZ_CATQJU010000001.1, forward strand.
CGTAGCGCACCTGTAGGCGGTATCGCCCCGCTAGTACAGACTGAAAGGCAAAGCGTCCGTCATCATCCGTATAGGTCACAACATCTTTATGACCCTCGGCAGAGAGAGCCACTAGAGCGTAGGCTATCGGCTCGCTAGTAGTCGCATCGTACACCATCCCGGTGAAGGTATGACGGGCACCCTGAGCATATAGACTCCAGGAGAGCAACGAAAAGAGTATGTAGGATAGAAGAACTCTATGGATAGACCTACTCATAGGAGAAGCATAAAAACCTCTGCAAAGGTACGGCGGCTTCGCCCCCGAGGAAATAACTATTAGTAGGTATTTTGACCCCTTCCACTCATTGATATTGGGTAGGAGCTGTGAGCAAGGAGTCAAGTCTAGCCTTGCCCCTAGTTGAGCAAACTCAACACCGGGTTGTTACAATAATTTAGATCCGACTACATGTCGATACGGAGTTGTATCGGGGAAAAGTGATTTCCACGTGGATATTTCGAAATTCCCACGTGGAGAATAAAAAATTCTTCGGAGGAATGAAATGAAACTTCGGAGGAATGAAATGAAACTTCGGAAGAAATGAATCACGCCCACGTGGAAAATAAAAAATATCCACGTGGAGATTTGAGATTCCCCACGTGGATGTTCGAGAAAGGAGGGTGTCGGACGAATTTCCCCGTAAAGATATGTAAATAGAGATTAGAGGTTAGAGGTTAGAAGTTAGAGGTTAGAGAGCGGAGCCTCGGGATTGACGGGAAGCTGGCTGGTGGGTCGGGACAGGTTTTTGGCGGGAACGTGCGATATCCATGTTGTGATTCCTCCGAAGTGACAAGAGACAAAAAAGCACCGCCTGCGTAGGAGTGACCTTCGCGGGCGGTGCTTTAGTTATGTAGCCTACAGATCGAGGTGGCTTACTGCTTCTTGTCGAGCAGGTTGCGGATCTCGGTCAGCAGTTTGACCTCGTCAGAGGGCTCGGGAGCGGGCTCGGGAGCTGCTGGCTCCTCATGCTTTTTCCTCAGACTATTGATCGCACGGATCATCATGAAGATGACAAGTGCGATGATGAGGAAGTCGACGACGTTCTGAATGAAGAGACCATAGTTGAGCGTCGTGGCTGCAACGATCTCCTCGCCAGCAGCATTGAACTCAGCAGGCTTGATGACCCACTTTAGGTCGGTGAAGTTGATCCCTCCCGTAAAGAGTCCGACGATAGGCATCAGGATATCATCAACGAGCGAGGAGACAATCTTGCCAAAGGCACCACCGATGATGATACCGACGGCCATGTCCATGACGTTGCCACGGAGGGCAAACTCCTTAAATTCTTGCTTAAAACTAGCCATAGGACTGCTTATTTACTCAGTTCATCGATGATCTCTGGTGTACAGGCACAAAAAGCTGGGATCAGGTTGCGGTCGCCAAAGCCGTTGTCTATGCGAGCCACATTGACCCAAAACTTATTGTCCTCAAGGTAGGGCAGAGCAAAAGCAGCCTGCTGACGTGTGTAAGCGTGATGCCACTCGTCGGCACAGACCTCGTACTGGGGGTGCGGAGCGTTCTTGATGACGTTGTCCTCTGCGTCAGCCTTGCCCGAGGCAATGTCCTGAGCCTCCTGGTAGATCTGATTCATCACAGCGACAAAGCGGTCTAGCTCAGCCTTGCTCTCGCTCTCGGTCGGCTCGATCATGAGCGTGCCGTGCACGGGGAAGGAAACCGTCGGAGCGTGATAGCCGAAGTCCATCAGACGCTTAGAGATGTCGCCCTCGTCGACGCCTGCCTGAGCCTTGACACCACGGCAGTCGAGGATCATCTCGTGTCCGACGAAGCCACGGTCGCCCGTGTAGACAACGCCGTAGTTGTCGTGGAAGAGTGCCTTCAGATAGTTAGCATTGAGGATCGCCATAGCAGTAGCCTGACGCAAGCCTTCGTAGCCTAGGAGGCGAATGTAAGCGTAGGTGATGACGAAGACACCAGCACTACCGAAGGGTGCTGCCGACACTTGGTTCGTAGCGTCAGACCAGCGCTCCACATGCTTGGGTAGATGGGGTACTAGGTGCTCAGCGACACAGATTGGGCCGACACCAGGACCGCCACCACCGTGCGGGATCGCAAAGGTCTTGTGCAGGTTCAGGTGGCAGACGTCAGCTCCCATATAGCCAGGGTTGGTCCAGCCTACCTGTGCATTGAGGTTGGCACCGTCCATATAGACCTGTCCGCCGATCTCGTGGATGCGGTCGATGATGGTGCGGATATTGCTCTCGAAGATACCGTGCGTACTGGGGTAGGTAATCATGATGGCTGCGATACGATCCTTGTACTGCTCGGTGAGCTCCATAAAGTGATCCATATCGATATCGCCGTTGTCTGCCGTGCGGACGGTGATGGTGTCAAAGCCTGCCTGTACAGCACTGGCGGGGTTGGTACCGTGTGCAGAGGCGGGTAGGATGATGAGGTCACGAGCACCCTGGCCAGTAGCCTGTAGATAGCTACGTATGACACGCAGACCAGTGTACTCACCAGCAGCACCTGAGTTGGGCTGGAGCGAAGCACCCTTCATACCAGTGATCTCACATAGGAGAGCGGACAGATTGCGTATCATCTCTAGGTAGCCCTCGACTTGGTCATCAGGAGCGTAGGGGTGGATATTGGCAAACTGTGGGTTGCTCAGCTGTGCTACCTCCGAAGCGGCATTGAGCTTCATGGTACAAGAGCCTAGCGAGATCATAGACTGAGCCAGTGAGATGTCCTTGCGGTCTAGTCGCTTGATGTAGCGCATCAGCTCGGTTTCGGAGTGATACTTCTGGAAAGTATCATACTGCAGGAAGTCACTCTGACGAGCGAACTTCTTGTCGAAATAAACTTTCGTCTCATTGACCTCAACGCCCTCGATGTCGCCCTCTTTGCCCTGGAGCTGTGCGAAGATGTAGAGGAGTACTGAGAGGTCGCTCTCGAGCGTAGTCTCATCGATGCTGATGCCGACGTGACGACCATCCTCGTAGTAGCGTAGGTTGACCTGGCAGTCGAGGGCGATCTCACGGAGCTTCTCAGTAGTGAGTCCCTCGGGGAGCTCGATGTATAGGGTGTCGAAGAAGTTGTCGTTGAGCTGCTTGTAGCCCATCGCCTCAAGCTGCTCTGCTAGATAGCCTGCATAAGCGTGGATGCGGTGAGCGATGTGGCGCAGACCCTCGGGGCCGTGGTAGACAGCGTAGAAGCCGCTCATCGTAGCGAGCAGAGCCTGTGCTGTACAGATATTGCTGGTGGCACGCTCACGCTTGATGTGCTGCTCGCGTGTCTGCAGCGCTAGACGGTAAGCGGGACGACCGTAGGTATCCTTGGAGATACCGATGATACGCCCAGGGATGGTGCGCTTATAGTCCATCGTAGAGGCTAGATAGCCTGCGCTAGGACCGCCGAAGTACATGGGGATACCGAAGCGCTGTGCCGAACCGAAGACGATGTCTGCACCCCACTCGCCTGGAGGTGTGAGGAGCACGAGACTCATCAGGTCGGCGGCTACGGCTACACGTACACCTGCAGCCTTAGCACGCTCCATAAAGTCATGGTAGCAGTGGATGCTGCCCTTTTCGTCTGGGTACTGAATGATAGCTCCAAAGACTTTGTCTGTAAAGTCAAAGGTCTCGTAGTCGCCTACGACGATCTCCATACCTTGCTGGGGAACGCGTGTCTGGATGACTGCCTGCGTAGAGGCGAAGACGCGCTTGTCGATGAAGAGCTGGTTGGCACCGGCCTTCTTCTGCTCTCTAGACCGCTCGTTGTAGAGCATGAGGGCAGCCTCAGCGCCTGCGGTAGCTTCGTCAAGTAGCGAGCAGTTGGTCAGAGGCAGTCCTGTCAGATCTGTAATGACGGTCTGGAAGTTAAAGAGAGCCTCGAGACGACCCTGTGATACCTCAGCCTGGTAAGGTGTGTAGCTGGTGTACCATACAGGATTCTCTAGGACATTGCGGATGATAGGCTGTGGGGTTACGGTATCGTACCAGCCCATACCGATGTATGAGGTGAAGATACGATTGCGAGATCCTAGCTCGAAGAGATGCTCGCTGAGCTCACGCTCAGTCATTGGCTCTGGTAGGTCGAGAGGCTTCTCGAGGAAGATGCCCTCGGGGTATACCTTGTGCATTAGCGCATCTACGCTGTCTACGCCGACGACCTGGAGCATCTCAGGCAGGTCAGCCTCGGAGATACCTATGTGACGATAGGCAAAGTTTCTTGTATCCATCTATTTTAGTTGATATAAGGGTTATTACTTTTTTCGTTGTATATGGTTGTGTGTGGTCCATGCCCTGGGTAGACGATGGTGTCGTCGGGCAGGGGACGCAGTTGGGTCTTGATACTGTGGAGGAGCGTCTGGTAGTCTCCGCCTGGTAGGTCACTACGGCCTATGTCGCCTCGGAAGAGGACGTCGCCCGTGAAGACAATCCGCTCGCTCGGTAGGTAGTAAGCGACATGGCCTGCTGTATGTCCTGGCACGAAGAGGTCGTAGATAGGTAGCTCGCCCAGTCGTAGCGGCTGATCGCTCGGCAGTGGATGGATCTGAGAAAGATCGAAGGCCCCTTCTGGTACCTCAAAGCCCCAAGCGCGCATCTGCGCCTCGGGAGAGACCGCTTGCGCTAGCTCGACAGGGTGTGCATACGCCTTTGCCTCGGGGAAGGCCTGGAGTGCCCAGGGCAAGCCCCAGAGATGGTCGAAGTGCAGGTGTGTGAAGAGGAGTAGGTCTACGCTTAGCCCCCACTGCTTGATGCGCTGTGCAAGACGCTCCTGCTCGCTTGCGGTGGCGCATCCGCAGTCGATGATGGCTGCGTGACCGTCGCTGGTCGAGAGGAGGTAAGTATTTTCCTGTATGACGTTACATACGAATGTAGATACTTCGCAGTTCATAGTTCTTTTCCGTTAGTTAGTTTGTCCTGCTTGGCGACATAGACGATCCATTTGTCCTGATAGTAGTCGGGGTAGTCGGCCAGTGTACTGATCGCGGTGAGCTGTGCGGGTACTCCTGCTTGCGCTATCTCCTCGCTGAGGTCGCCACCCTTGAGACAGTAGATGCCAGAGCGGGGAGCTTGTGAGCCTTGGAGTAGATGCTGCGTGTACTCATAGAGCCGTCCCAGAGGCATGGCCGCGCGTGATACGACGTAGTCGCAGTGGAGACCGCTGCTCTCGACACGGGTGTGGTGCGTAGAGACATTGGTTAGGCCTATCTCGTCAGCGATGGACCGGGCTACGTGGAGCTTCTTGGCAATGCTGTCGATCAGCAGGAACTGATATTGAGGATATAGGATAGCTAGCGGGATGCTGGGGAAGCCACCGCCACAGCCCACGTCAGCAATGGTGTAGCTGGTCGGCTCGTGGGGCAGAAGCCACGCGAGTGCCAGTGAGTGCATCACGTGGTGCAGGTAGAGATTGTCTATGTCTCGTCGGGAGATGACGTTGATGCGTGCGTTCCACTCTTTGTAGAGCGGATAGAGTGCGGTCAACTGCTGCTGGGCAGTTGGGGAGAGCGCAGGAAACTGCCTCAGGAGCCTATCCAATTGCTCCGTGGGGGTAGTGCTTGGTGTGGTGGGCATCTCTACAAACGCACAATTAATAGGGGGAGAAGCGTTATATCTCCCCACAAATGTACGAAAAAAGAGCACAACCCACGGTGTAGTGAGTTGTGCTCTTGATCTTTTCGTGCTGCTCTTCTACTAGAAGCCGCAGCAAAGTGTAGGGTACAGTCTAGTCCCTTTAGAGACTATTGCATAAAGGCGAATCGCTGTGTTGCTTTCGGGATTCGGCTTCGGTTACATACGGATGTATGCTCCCTTCAGACCTCACCCTCAGCGCCTTGCGCTTCATCCTTTCTGCAAAGTCTAGACAATCTTGCAAGCAAGATTGTGAGACTGTTGACTTTTGCAACAGTCTCCTTTAGTCTAGTTAGTCTACGAAGGTGAGCTGCTTGTCAGCCCCTACGTCTAGCGTGATAGGCTTCGTGCGCTCTACGGTGCCAGCCAGGAGTGCCTTCGAGAGCTCGTTGAGGACGAGGCGCTGTATGACACGCTTGACAGGACGTGCGCCAAACTCGGGATCGTAGCCCCGCTCGGCTAGCAGGTCGATGGCGGCATCGCTGTAGTGGAGCGTTACGCCGTTCTCCTTGAGTGTACGAGCTACCTTGTCGAGCTGTAGACGTACGATCTGAGCGATCTGAGGCTTGGTCAGTGGCGTGAAGACGATGGTCTCGTCGATACGGTTGACAAACTCAGGACGGATCGTCTGCTTGAGTAGCGTCTTGACCTCTTCCTCGGTGCGCTCGATGACCTCTTCGCGGTTCTGCTCGTCGATATGCTCGAAGTTGCGACGGATCAGGTCGGAGCCTAGGTTGCTGGTCATGATGATGATCGTGTTCTTGAAGTTGACCACGTGACCCTTGTTGTCCGTAAGCCTACCATCGTCCAGTACTTGGAGGAGTAGGTTGAAGACGTCGGGGTGTGCCTTCTCAATCTCATCAAAGAGTACGACCGAGTAGGGCTTACGCCTGATAGCCTCAGTGAGCTGACCGCCCTCGTCGTAACCTACGTAGCCAGGAGGCGCTCCGATGAGTCGAGTCGCGCTAAACTTCTCCTGATACTCGCTCATATCGATACGAGTCATCATGTGCTCATCATCAAAGAGACACTCAGCCAAAGCTCTGGCCACCTCTGTCTTACCGACACCTGTCGTGCCGAGGAAGATAAAGGAGCCGATTGGCCTATTGGGATCTTGCAAGCCTGCACGGCTACGACGCACCGCATCGGCAATAGCGGTGATCGCCTCCTCCTGACCGACGACACGCTTGTGTAGCTCGGCCTCTAGGTTGAGCAGCTTGTCGCGCTCGCTCATGAGCATACGGCTTACGGGGATGCCAGTCCAGCGAGCTACGATGTCAGCGATGTCTTCAGCCGTCACCTCCTCGGTGATCAGTGCGGTGCCAGAGGCACGCTGCTCGGCAAGCTTCTGATTGATCTGAGCGATCTGATCGTCTATCTCCTTGAGTCGTCCGTAGCGTAGCTCAGCCACACGACCGTAGTCGCCTAGTCGCTCCGCTTTGTCTGCCTCGATAGAGGTTTGTTCACGCTCTACCTTCAGCTGCTGCGCCTCATTGACCAGGTCTTTCTCGCCATGCCACTGAGCGGCCAGCGCATTGCGCTCCTCCTCTAGATCGGCTATCTGCTTGGAGAGAGCCGTCAGCTTAGGCTCGTCGTGCTCACGCTTGATCGCCTCACGCTCTATCTCTAGCTGCTTGATACGACGCTCCAGCTCGTCTAGCTCTTCGGGCATCGAGTCTATCTGGATGCGTAGTCGTGCAGCAGCCTCGTCCACAAGGTCGATAGCCTTGTCAGGAAGGAAGCGGTCGGTGATGTATCGCTCGCTCAGCTGTACAGCCGCTAGGATAGCATCGTCTTGGATACGTACCTTGTGGTGGTTCTCGTACCGCTCCTTCAGACCTCTCAGGATAGAGATACTGCTCATCTCGTCAGGCTCGTCGACCATCACCATCTGGAAGCGGCGCTCGAGTGCCTTGTCCTTCTCAAAGTATTTGCGGTACTCATCGAGGGTGGTGGCTCCGATAGCCCGTAGCTCACCACGAGCGAGAGCCGGCTTAAGGATGTTTGCCGCATCCATAGCACCTTGCGAAGCTCCCGCCCCGACGAGTGTGTGGATCTCATCGATGAAAAGGATAACCTGTCCGTCGGAAGCGGTCACCTCGTTGACTACAGACTTAAGACGTTCCTCAAACTCTCCCTGATACTTCGCTCCTGCTATGAGAGCACCCATATCGAGTGAATAGATGAGCTTGTCCTTGAGGTTCTCAGGCACGTCACCACGTATGACACGGTGCGCCAAGCCCTCGGCGATAGCTGTCTTACCGACACCAGGCTCACCGACGAGGATAGGATTATTCTTCGTACGGCGAGAGAGTATCTGTAGGACACGACGTATCTCCTCGTCACGACCTATGACCGGGTCTAGCTTGCCCTCACGAGCACGCTCGCAAAGGTTGATAGCATACTTGCCAAGGGCGTTGTACTGCTGATCACTCGTTGCGGAGTCTACCTTGCGTCCCTTGCGCAGCTCCCGAATAGCCGCCTCAGCGTCAGCGTAGGTCAAGCCCGCGTCGAGGAGTAGCTGACGCGCATCGTTGGTCACCTTGAGAAGGGCTAGGAAGATATGCTCCACAGCTATGTATTGGTCACCCATCTCACTAGCTATCTGCTCGGACTGGGTGAGTACTTGGTTCGTCTGGTCAGAGAGGTAAGGCTCTCCGCCAGATACGTGAGGCAGACGCTTCAGTTGCTCTGCTACCGACTGCTCTATCTGGTGCATGTAAGCCCCTGCCTTGGTAGCGACATACTCGACGACGTCACGTCCCTCACGTAGTAGCGCATCTAGGAGGCATATAGGCTCTAGAGCCTGATGCTCCTGCTGGCGCGCTTGGGCGATCATCGTTTGGATCACCCGCTGCGATTTGATGGTGTACTTATCTATGTTCATGTGTTTAAGGTTTGATTTTGACTACCTCAAGCAACTGATGTGCCAAAGGACAAAATGTCACACACTAGCATCTTTAGTTCATACAAAAGAAGAGAAGGCAAGCACACATTGCTCACCTTCTCTTACTATTATATAAGGGTGTCTTGATTGGCAGCTTACTTCTTTGGTACCGTAGACGTGGCAATCTGTAGTCTCAGACCGAAGCCAGCCCCATCGGTAGCAGGCACAGACTGGATGCAAAGCCATAAGTCCCCCTCGGGGTATCGGTCTCTGCAGTAAGCATAAAAGAGTGGCCCTTTTCTTTCATCCTTTGTCATCCTAAAGTCGTCGGTAAAGCCGTACCCCTGAGCGATACTCTTGAGTAGGTCGTAAGCCTCGCTGTCTTTTTGGTACGCTTTGATGAGGATGTCTTCATGGGATAGATAGGCGGTGAAGAGTAGCAGGAAAGATCGATCCGTACGTCCAGGAGTGTATCTGTAAGCGATGCGCTTGATGTAGCGCATGTCGGTATAATTGTCTCCTTGACTCGGGGCGATAAAGGAGAGTGCGTAGGAAGAGCCTCCAGGTACCTTACGATCACTTTCCAAGAGCCAATCTTTAGCTTCGTTTGCCATCTGTATCTCATCCTTGCGCTGCTCAATCTCCGCAAGGATTGGTATGTAGATTGGGACAAATCGTCTGTCGGGGTCATCAGCTCCTATATATCTCTTGGCATCAACCTGGACGGCGGGCAAGACTTGGACAGAAACGGAGACCTGAGCTTCGCCAGCAGCGATAGTTATGGTACAGTGCCCCTCCGCCACGGCGGTTACTAAGCCTTGGCTGCTGACGGTGGCGACAGCCTCATTTGTTGACTGGTAGGTGTATCGCAGTGTTGCATCAGCGGGTGTCGCTGAGACGCTCAGCTGTGCACGCTTCCCTACCCGTAGTGAGAGCCTCTCGGGTGAGACGGAGAGCGTCGTGTGAGTAGGCTCCGTGGGTGGCTTCGGCGTTGTGGGTGGCTCCTTGTGACAAGCTATGAGCGAGAGCGTCAGAGCTAGGAGTAAAACGTTTAATGGTAGTGTCTTGAAGAACATATGGTTAGATATTAGGGGGGGGAGAGTCTTTTTGTCTAAGTGGTACAAAGGTAGAAAAAACATGCCACTTGTCGCACTGTGTTCTTTGGTGGGCATGAGCTTAATACAAAAGGAGACCTACACACTCTATGGTATAGGTCTCCTTCGGTATGATTAGACTGCTATTGCTATTGACTAGCTATAGGCAGACTGGAGTTGTACTACTAGTAGATGACGTCCATGTCTACGCGGCGTGCATCGGTGCGCTTAGCTGGTGTCGTGTCGACACCATTGTCGTAACGCTTGATAGCAGCTGCGGGTACGCCTGCCTCTTGGAGTGCCTTGATGACACTAGCAGCACGCTTAGCTGCGAGCTTGTTGTTGAAGTCTACTGGACCATCGATACTAGCATAGCCGTATACGAGTACGAGGGCGCGTGGATCGTTGATGACAAAGTCAGCAACGTTGCGCACAGCCTCGCGACCCTCTGCATTGAGGACGTCCGAGTTGACCTTAAAGAATACGCTACGACTGAGCTGCACGTTGTTGCGTGAGCGGTCTTGGTGGATCACCCGACGGTTGTCGTAGTTGTAGACAGGAGCCTGTGCAGGAGCCTTCTCTAGCTCATCAATCTGACTACGTAGAGCGGCTAGCTGCTGAGCTATCTGATCATCGTCACGCTGAGGGTTCTGCTGAGCTGCCTTGAGGCGAGCTAGCTCCTCTTCGAGTGCTTTGATCTTGTCCGCATCGTTAGTAGCCTGAGCCCCCTGAGCTACGACAAGATTACTCCCAGCGGGGTAGTATAGCTGTCCTCCGACGTTGATAGGCTGTCCAGGCTGTGTATAGACTGGAGTGGCCTTCATAGCGTTGAGGTTGTGATACTGTAGGAGTAGATAGAGTAGATCTCTGTCCTTATTGTTTGTGATTGTTATGTCACGTTGCTGAGGACAAGCCTTATTCATCTCATCCTCTTCGGCTGCGGTGACTATAGCATTGATGAGCGTGGCTAGCTCTTGCTTTGTCATTACCACCTCTTTCTCACGTCTGTCACGCTCGCCCTTCTCGACGCGCTCCGTGCGGTCGCGCTTCTGGCGAGGTGCCTGACGTCCATCACGCTGTGCCTCCACAGGTGTGGAGACAGCAGCTGATAGAAGGATCACGCACAGCCCGACTATAAATGATTTCTTAGTCATACTGTTGTAGTGATAATTGATTAGAAGTAGAAGCGGTATCCGAGAGATACGCTATGATTGCGTAGTGAGTGACGTAGACCGTAATCTAGGAATACAGCACTGTTGAGCTGTGGAAGCTTGTAAGAAGTACCAACGAGGAAGTTGACACCAAGCTTTGTGTCTGTAAAGCCACCGACACCAGCACCTAGATAAGGTACGAAGTCACCTAGCTCCTTGAAGTTGAAGTTGTAAACGACGTTGCCTGAGATACCGAGGGTAGTCTTCTTGCCAAAGCCGACGAAGATCTCAGGGACGAAGTCTAGGTTCGTATTGCTGATAGGCATGTAAGCGCGAGCACCGATTGCAAAAGTACCGAAGAGGTTCTCCTCCTTAGGCTTTACGAGGTTGGTACCTACGAGTAGGCCTACAGAGTTTAGCTTGAGGAGACTATTAGAGTTCTTGTCTACGGGTGTTGCATCGCTATTCATAGCTGCTGCAGAAGGTGTAGCAGGAGTCTGATAAGCAGGGTGCGTAGGAGGTGTCGTTACAACAGTCGTCGTAGAGGCGGGCTGCTGTGCACGCATCTGATTGCTCTGCTCGACCTTTCTATCAAGTGCATCGAGACGATCGAGGATCTTCTCGTTTTGCTCTGTTAGCTCAGTCGTAGTTGTCGTAGTGCTCTGAGCCTTTACCTGCTCATTAGCGAGCATCTGCTGCTGAGCGATGTACTGGGGAGAATTGCCGATGAGGGCGTGTACTAGCTCGCGCTCTAGTGGAGTAAGAGCGTCATCGTTGGGCTGACGGTTGACGTTGCCCTTCTGGCAGGAGTGACCCTTCTTGTTGGTGCGGTTGCGATCGATGATGCGCTGTGCCATATCCTCGATCTCAGATGGAGTCATGCGTACATACTCATCATTGTCACGATCCTGACCATAGTAGCGGTACTCACGATACTCGCGATACTCCTTATCTCGCATCTCGTTGACCTTATCCTGGACCTCCTCGTCTACAGTTGTGTCAAACTGGTAGTGACGAGCAGCTTTACCTAGGTTAAAGCGTACACCGAACTGATAAGCCATGTTCTTAGCAACGATCTCAGAGCTCTTTGTGACCGTCGTTGTCTTGACTCCAGGAGCTGGGTGTGCGATGAAGTTTGCACTACCGAATACGCTGACATAGCGGAAGAGGGGTACCTCTAGACCGATACCAGCCATACCGAATACGACATCATGTAGGTTAGCCTTGTCTAGCTCGGTAGCCTTCTCAGAGAGCTTAGCATCGAGGTAACCAGCACCGAGGTTGATGTAAGGTGTCACACCACGAGGTAGGTTGAGACGGCCGGTGAAGTAACCACCGTACATAGCGCACTCCTTGTCGAAGTCGAAGTTGAGCTTCTTGCCAGGCTTACCAGCTTGGTAGTAGAATCCACGTACACCGAAGGTGTTGTTGAAGTCTAGACCTACCTGACCACCGTAGAACCATGAGTCACGTGTGTTCCAGTAAGAGTTCTGATTGAAGTCCATGTATAGGAGAGAGGGCTCGATCGTGAAGACCATACCACGGAAGCCGTTTGAGAAGAAGTCTCTGTAAGCGCGGCTTACCTCATTACCACCTCTGGGGTCGTAGCCACCGAGGTAGACAGAGAGACCAGCACGAGCTGAGAAGTTGTTCATCAGAGCTAGACCATGCTTGTCGACCTTCTGACTAGCCTTTGCTAGATTGACGTATGGGTTGAGTAGATCTGTGCGGAAGCCCAGGTAGTTACCTGATAGGTTGAGGGCGATACGAGGTGCTAGATTGATCTTAAAGCCTAGTGCTCCAGAGAAGTATAGGTGATCAGTCTTCATCATCTCGATCTTCTGATCAGCGATGGGTAGCTCGTACTTCATGTTTTGGATACCACCACCGACGAGTAGGTAAGGAGCTAGGATGTAGCCATCGAGGAGGTTGAACTTCAGCTCAGCACCATAGCGCTCGATGTCGATCTTGCGATTACTCATCTGATCCTTAAAGATCGGATCTACGTTCCACTCATTGCCGTTGAGCTTAGACTTGATGCCGAAAGAGCGATCATAGACACCGCGTAGCTCTACAATTGGGCCGAAGCCGAAGCCAGCGCGTACGCCCCATAGCATAGCGTTGTCGATGTTGAGAGCATCGTCAAGGAACTCATACTGAAAGCCGCCACCGACAGTGACGCTCGCATCCTTGACCTGTGCCTTGGCCCCGTTGAAGCTCAGAAGAGCTACAAGAGCCGTACATAGTAGTAGGATTTTTTTATTCATAGTCGAACTATTAAATTGGTTGATAATGCTTAGTAAAGTTGGTGTACAAATAGAAGACCGTCTCACCTCACTCCGTTATATTGGTAGATGCTCCAAAGAAAACATCTTCTAGAGGGGAGACGAGCAGACTATCTCGCTATATCTGCTGTCACAAAGGTATGAAAAAGTATTGATACAAAGCAACTCTAAGCCTCTCTAATCTGCGAAAACCTCTATATTAAAGTCTTTTTAAGTGTGCGGGAACGGCTTTTGGAGATAAAGCAGTCATCGCATTACGATCTGATAGAGAGGCTAATAGTGCGACTACTGGGACAGACCTCTTTGGCGAAAAGAGAAGTATCCACGTGGGGATTTTCTAGATCTCCTGTGGAGATGCTGCAAAGGTCGTTGTTGCCACAAATAGATGCATAGGGGTGTCATGAAGGACGGCAGGGCTGATACATTATATATAATGAGATCGTTTACCTCTCTATTCCTCGTCTATCTTTTTGTGTGTGGCTCTTGAAAATTCGATTATGATGCGTCACCCCTGACTGGGAAAAGTTGATGCTAGCTCGCTACGATAATTTAGAACTGACTACATATCGAAACGGCGCCGTGTCGGTGAAAAGTGATTTCCACGTGGATATTCGATAAAGGAGAGAATCGGACGAATTCCCCTGTAAAGATATGTAAATGGAGATTAGAGGGTAGAAGTTAGAGATTAGAGATCCGATCACTCTGATAGCTCCGATGGTTCCGATAGCTAACAGTCAATAGCTAACAGCCAACAGCCAATCCCTGGCTGACACATTATTATGTATAGTGCACTCATCCATTTCTCGCTGGTCACTCATGTGTAGCTCCTGACAGAGTGATTATGATGCCTCAGCCCTGTGAAGGACGGAGCCTATTGACGTGAAATGAGTACATTTGCAGAGCAAGAGAAGTAGACGGATGATTGACGAACAGACCAAACAACTGATCATAGATACGGCACGCATCGATGAGGTGGTGCAGGACTTCGTGCATCTACGACGCAAGGGGTCGGCCTTTGTGGGGCTGTGTCCATTTCACAAGGATCGTCACCCCTCCTTTATCGTCACTCCGTCCAAGAATATCTGCAAGTGCTTCGCTTGTGGTGCTGGTGGCACGCCTGTATCCTTCATCATGAAGATACAGAACTGCTCCTTCGTCGAGGCACTCCGCTACCTCGCTCAGAAGTATAATATCCCAGTGCCAGAGCGGGAGATGACCGAGGAGGAGCAACAGCGTCAGAGTGAGCGTGAGGCACTTTACCTCGCTAATGAGGTGGCAGCGAAGTTCTTTACCGAGCAGCTCCTCAGCAGTGAGGAGGGGCTAGATATAGCCCTGCCTTACTTCACGCAGCGTGGCGTCCGCTCGGAGGCGATACAGACCTTTGGGCTGGGCTACTCGCCTAGTGATCGTCGTGCTTTGGCTAAGTATGTCGAGGCGCATGGCTACGACATGGAGAGCTTTGTGGCGACGGGGCTGCTCTACGCTCCGAGCGAGGGGCGTCCGAGTGCTGACCGCTATCACGAGCGGGTTATCTTCCCTATATATAATGTAGGGGGGCGGGTCGTCGGCTTCGGTGGGCGTACGATGCGCAAGGCGGACAAGATCGCCAAGTATATCAATTCGCCCGAGAGCATCATCTACGACAAGAGCCGTGAGCTATATGGTCTGTATCAGGCGAAGCGTGCCATAGCACATCTGGATCAAAGCATCATCGTCGAGGGCTATCTCGATGTGATCGCCATGCACCAGGTAGGCATAGAGAATGTAGTGGCGACCTCTGGTACGGCACTTACGGAGAGCCAAATACAGCTCTTGCGACGCTTCTCGCACAATGTGTTGGTGCTCTTCGACGGTGACGAGGCGGGGGTCAAGGCGGCACTGCGCTCGATCGATATGCTCCTCGCTGAGGGGATGCAGATCAAGCTCTTGGTACTACCCGATGGAGAGGACCCCGATGAGTTTGTCTCCAATCGTAGTCGCACAGAGGTGGAGGAGTACTTTGCAGCCCATGCGCAGGACTTCCTGACCTTCAAGTCGCAACTCTACGCTCAGCAGATGGCTAGTGACCCGCAGCTCAAGACGCAGCTGATGCGAGACATCTTGCAGAGCATTGCCACGATCCCCGACAGCCTCGAGCGGATCGTCTACATACAGCAGATGTCTCAGATGTATGGCGTGGCCGAGGATCTACTCTTGCAGCAGATCAAGCGAGAGCGCTTTAGCCGTGGGCGGGTCTATCAGTATGCCCCTCCAGAGGCAGAGACACCCGAAGAGGACGCTCCCGAGGAGACCCCGCAGGAGATCTCGCCTCTAGATGCGCCAATGAGCAATGAGGAACTGGATCTGATCCGCCTAGTAGTGCGCTACGGAGAGCGAAAGCTAAAGATCTCTGTGCAGGACGAGGAGGCTGGTGAGGGGGCTGAGCCTATGGTGATACAGGTCGCTGTGGCTAACTTCGTCTATCAGGAGCTCAAGCAAGATGACATAGTCATCGACCATCCGCTTGTCAAGCGCATTCTCAACGATAGCAACAAGATGATGCTGGAGGAGCTGAGCGTCTCGGAAGATGGTGAGTCGAAGCATCGCTGTGGCTCCTTCCTTTGCAATTCGGAGGTTCCGCAGGTGGCTGCGCTGGCGGTGGATCTCTACGCAACCCCATACAGGCTCTCTCGCAAGGCTCGCGAGGAGCTACAGATGCCAAATAACGATGATGATGACGAGGAAGTACCCGATGAGTGGGTGCGTGAGATGACCTTTAAGGTGCTATACACCTACAAGCTAGCGTACGCTGATGAGCGTTGTCAGCAGATCTCGAAGCAGATACAGACGCTACAGGAGGAGCATCCAGAGGCAGACTACGAGAGCTACCAGCCACTCCTCCAGGAGCTATCCACATGGCAAGAGATACGCAGGATGCTGGGACAGTTTAGCGGTCAGCGTGTGGTCATTTCGTGAGCTGAGGCATGTGATGAAGTACTGTTCGTTAACCCTTTTACCAATCTAGAGAAGAAAGCACAGTCATGCAGTTTGCCGATATATATGGATACCGAGCCCTCAAGCAGCAGTTCGTCCACCTGACCCAGTCTGGCCAGATGCCCCACGCTGTGCTACTGGAGATACAGGAGGGCTACCCAGGGCTTCACCTAGCGTGGGCCTGGGCGCAGTACATACAGTGTCAGTCTCCTACGGGCGAGGACTCTTGTGGCGAGTGCGCTTCCTGCAAGAAGGTCGCAGCTAGTGCTCACCCTGACGTCATCTTCGTCTATCCCGTGGTCAAAGCGGCACAAGACGAGACCCCTACGGAGCGATACTTCGACGAGTGGCGCACGCTCCTCGAGCGGTCGCCCTACATCACCGATCAGGACTGGCTCGAAGTGCTGGAGGCGGGCAATAGTCAGCCAGTTATTTACGTAAATGAGATCAATAGTCTCCTGTCACGTCTCTCTGTCACGACCACCGAAGGGGGCTGGCGCACGATCATCATCTACCAGCCTGAGCGCATGAATGATGCAGCGGCCAACAAACTTCTCAAGTCGCTCGAAGAGCCTCCCGCCGAGACGCTCTTTATCCTGGTGTCGGCACATTCGGATCGCCTCCTAGACACGATCCTGAGCCGTGTGCAGCGCTTCGAATTGCCTCCGATGACGGAGGCAGAGATGAGAGAGGCCTTGACAGCACTGCACCCTGAGCTAGCTACTGATGCCCTTGAGGCGATGATCCCCCTAGTGGACGGCAATCTGAGCGATGCCCTACGGCTACTCGATAGCTCCGCCTCGCAAGACAAACTACAAGAACTGGCGCAACAGTGGTACGATGCGACGCTACGAGCCGACATCTTGCGTCTGAAGCTGCTCAGTGAGGAGGTGGACAAAGCTGGACGTGAGGGAGCGGTCGCTTTCCTCAAACTACTGATGCAACAGGTGGGGCAGCAGTGGCACCGTGCGCTCCGTGGTGAGGCACGTGTAGGGGAGCTACGGGTCAACAATAAGGCAATGGGTGCCTGCTATCGTCTCCTCGAGGAGGCAATGCGAGAGATTCGTGGCAATGTGCTGACGAAGATGGTGCTCTTCGACACATTCCTGCGTATGCTGCTCGCCTTGCGCAACTAAGATCACTAGCGATGTCAGAGCAGACGTTACGCCATCAGGGACTTGACCTCCTGCGGCTCCTCTCGGTCGTGATGGTAATCGGCATTCACACGGCGGGAGGGTACTTTATGGAAGAGGCTTCGCTGTCAGAGCGTTGGCAGGCTGCCCCGTGGTATGCACTCTCAGTGGGAGCGGTGTCACTCTTTGTGATGATGAGCGGAGCCTTCATGCTATCGCCTGAGCGGCAGATCGGGAGCTTGGTACACTTCTACAAGCGTAGTGTGGGGCGCAAGATACTCTTGCCACTGCTTGTCTGGTCTGTGGGCTACTACTTCTGGTACTGTGCGAAGGAGCAGGCGTGGCTCGCCTTCCAGTGGTATCACTTGTGGTATCTCGTGATGCTGGCGGGACTCTACGTGGTCA
The DNA here is from genome assembly GCF_958301595.1 of Porphyromonas vaginalis. Taxonomy (NCBI): domain Bacteria; kingdom Pseudomonadati; phylum Bacteroidota; class Bacteroidia; order Bacteroidales; family Porphyromonadaceae; genus Porphyromonas; species Porphyromonas vaginalis. The sequence goes on from NZ_CATQJU010000001.1 coordinate 1,285,913, forward strand.
CCCCTATGCTACGCTGGCTCTGCGAGCGGATCGAGCGTAGCGATAGTCCTACCTATGGAGGCAATCGGGGATTACTGATCTTGACGCTCGGGAGCTATCTCGTAGCGCTTGCTGTAGACATCTACTACCGCTCGTATGGCATCCAGCAGATCTGCCTGCTCTGGTGGGTGCAGTACCTCCCTTACTACCTTGCGGGCTATCTGATCTCTCGCACCATTAGTCAGTTGCCGGGCAAAGGCTGGCTCGTGGCACTCTTCATCGGGAGTATGCTGCTACACGGAGCACTGCTCATTTACGTGCCTTACCAATTGTTAGGACGGGTGGGTGTCAACTTCTTTCCGCTGGTCGTACTCAAGGTGGTCTCGCTCTTCGCCCTCTGCTACCGATGGCGACCCACAGCACGACTCTTAGTATCGGCAAGTACGCTTTACCCCTATGTGATGGGGATCTACTTGGTACACTTTGCGGTGCTGCAGGTAGTCTTCAAGCTTTTCGTCCTTTTCCTCCCCGCACTGACCGCCTGTCCAGCTGTAAGCCTCCCGCTACGCATCCTTCTCATTGCGCTCATCTCATTAGGTGTCACCGCTTTGCTCCGCAAGGTGCCACGACTACGACCGCTAGTTTAGAGGGAAAAGCCTTTACAAGACAGCAATGATTTCGTATCTTTGCGAAGTAACTAATCAATAGAGCAAACCGAATAGATATATGTTTAGTGGAATAGTAGAAGGTATGGCGCAGGTGCGCCGCCTAACCCGCGAAGGAAGCAACCTGCACATCACACTCGCCTGCAACTTTGCCGCAGAGCTACAGATAGATCAGAGCATCGCACACAATGGCGTTTGCCTCACCGTTGTCTCGCTTGAGGAGGGGGGCTACACGGTGACAGCCGTTCAGGAGACGCTGGATCGTAGTAATCTGGGACTCCTACAGGTGGGCGACTATGTCAATGTGGAGCGCAGTATGATGCTCGGTGGCCGTCTGGACGGTCATATCGTGCAGGGGCATGTGGATCAGACGGCTCGCTGTACGGCCATTCGAGAGATGGATGGAAGCCACTACTTTACCTTCGCCTATGAGGTGGATCGTGAGATGATGCGCCAGGGATATATGACGGTCGAGAAGGGCTCCGTGACGGTCAACGGCGTGAGCCTCACCGTCTGCAATTCGCAGGAAAACTCTTTCGAGGTGGCAATCATCCCTTATACACTGGAGCATACCAACTTCAAGTACTTTAAGGAGGGAAGTGTGGTCAACCTCGAGTTTGACATCTTGGGCAAGTACATCGCTCGCCTACGTTCGTTTGACTAAACCCTTGTAATTATGAACCCTGAAGATCTATACGCTCTCTATCGGGAGCGTCAGAGCGATCGTAGATTTGCTGACCGCCCTGTACCGCAGGAGGTGCTGGAGCGCATCCTAAACAACGCCCTGCTGGCGCCCTCTGCAACCAATCAGCAGCCCTGGAGTATCGTAGCAGTCTCCGAGCCAGAGACTGCGCAGCGTGTGGGGCAGGCGGTCATCAAAGGGGTGACAAATATGAATAAGTTTGCCCTGGAGGCACCCGTACATCTACTGATCGTAGCGGAGCGGGGACGCTGGGTGGCGCGTATGGGTAGCCGCATGATGAAGGTGGACTACCGACCCATAGACCTAGGCATCCTCGTGGCACACATCGTCCTCGCAGCTCAGGCAGAGGGCGTCGGAAGCTGCATACTAGGCTGGATCAACGATACCGCCGTGCGCAAAGAACTGGGCATACCAGACAAGCGTCAGGTGGTCCTAGACATCCTCATTGGCTACTCGGAGCAACCAACTCGAGAGAAGAAGCGCAAGAGTCCCGACGAGGTGATCCACTGGAACAAGTGGTGAGTCTTACGAGACTGGAGCATAAAGGCGAATCGCTGTGTTGCTTTCGGGATTCGGCTTCGGTCACATACGGATGTATGCTCCCTTCAGGCCTCACCCTCAGTGCCTTGCGCTTCATCCTTTTTGCAAAGTCTCCTTACGGGGGGGGGGGGGCTGCCGTGAGGCGGCGTGTTAGTGCGGAGAGGCGGTGGAGCTGAGGAGCTGCTGGAGGGCGCGACGGTCGAGCTTGCCGTTGTCGTTGTGCGGTAGCTGCGCTACGCAGCGGATCTCTTTGGGGCGGTGATAGGGAGGTAGGAGCTGTTCGCACGTTTCGTCTAGCCGCTTCGCCAAAGCTTCGGGGAGGCTGTCGCTTTCTAGTACGAGTACGAGCTTTTGTCCTAGCGCAGCATCGGCTACCCAGCTGATGGCGAGCGGTACGTCTAGTGTCGCAGAGAGCTTGCGCTCGATCGGCTCGGGGCTGATCTTGACACCGCCACTATTGATCATGTTATCGGCTCGACCCTCTATGGTAAAGCCGCCATCGGGGTGTAGCTCGACGAGGTCATGGGTCGTGAGGACGGGACCTTCGGGATAGAGCAGGCGATCCTCGATGATGAGTTCGCCTTCGGAGCCTTGGGAGAGATGTACCCCCTCGAGGGGATAGAAGAGGGGAGAGGCGTGGGGGCCGTTGAGCCGTCGCAGGGCGATGTGCGAGATGGTCTCGGTCATGCCGTAGGTGGCGTAAGCTGCTACGGGTAGCGTGCTGAGCTGCGCCTCCACAGTGGGATGAATGGCTCCGCCCCCGATGATCAGTTGCTCTGCTTGGCTGAGTAGCTCACGCTCCTCAGGCACCTCCAGTGTGTGGTGTAGTTGAAGGGGTACAAGCGAGACGAAGTGCGGTGCTACGCTGAGTGTCGCCAGCGGATGACTCGAGGGAGGCACGACGATTAGCTCGGCACCGGCGAGCAATGCGCGTACCACCATCATCTTAGCACCTATGTAGCGCAGATCCATCGCTAGGAGAAGCCGTGTGCTAGCTTCGATCTGAAAGTAGCGGTTGCTCCTGAGTCCGCTCCTTCGCATAGCGCACTTCGTCAGTCTGATCCGCTTAGGGGTGCCCGTTGAGCCAGAGGTCTGGACGGTCACATACTCCTCTTCGCTCCACCACTCCCCGAGAAAGGCGAGGAGTGGCTGTAGCACGGCTCTGCGCTCGGAGGTTAGCCCCTGAGCGAACGGCTCTAAGCTCTCCGCATCTACTCGTGCGCTATCTATATATAGGTGCTCGGACATGTTGGCTGTTGGCTGTTAGCTCTTGGCTGTTGGCTGTTGTTGGCTAAAAGCTAACGGCCAAAAGCCAATTTCTAATCTCTGAAAAACATCTGGTCGCCGACGAGTCGTAGCGTGGAGGGCTTGTTGTTGAGATAGAGTGCGCCTGTGCCGAGCCCTTGCGGGCGGGCGATCGGGTACTGGCTGACCCACTGAGCGATGGCACTGAGCCCTACGTTCGACTCCAGCGCTGAGGTCGCCCACCAGCCGATGCCACGCTCCTCGGCCAGCTCGATCCACTCATCGACCCCGCTATGGAGCGACGGCTTGAGGATGATATAGTGTGGCTTGCCCTCATCTAGTAGTTGCGCTTTGCGCTCTCGGGTGTGGATCCCTATCAGCTCCTCGTCGAGTGCTATGGGGAGAGGCGACGCTGCCGTGAGCTTCGCTAGGTCGTTCCACTGATTGCTCGCAGGTATCGGTTGCTCGATCGAGTGTAGGTGAAAGTCGCTCAGTTGCTTGAGTCGCTCTAGAGCTACCTCTGGGGCAAAAGCTCCGTTGGCATCCACCCGCAGCTCCATCTCCTCGGGTGAGAAGTGCTGCCGCACGTAGCGGAGTAGCTCTAGTTCTTCGGCAAAGTCTATTCCGCCGATCTTAAGCTTCAAGCAACGGAATCCCTGCGCTAGCTTAGCTTGGATCTGTTCGTACATATAGGCTTTGTCGCCCATCCAGATCAACCCATTGATCGGGATGCCCATCTCACCACGCGTGAATGGGGTGTTGCAAAAGGGAGGTGCCGTCTCCCCCTCGACACTACGACAAGCAGCGAGGAAGCTATTGATCGCCGTGGCTAAGCCAAAAGCTATGGAAGGGTAGGGGCATAGCGAGGCTATGTCAAACTGATCGGGAGCCTGCGCCAGCTGCCCCGCCAGCTTCTCTAGCACCACCTGGTAGTCGGGCAGATCATCGCAGCTGAGCTGAGGCATCGGGGCGCACTCGCCATAACCCACATGAGCTGCCTGCTCGAGGCTCTGGAGGCGTAGGTAGTAGACCCGCTTCGTCTCATACTCGCCACGGGAGGTCTTGGCGGGTCGACGGAAGCGCAGGGTGTATGGCTCCACGCTTATGGTCACTCGCTCAGCTATCTGTGGCAGTAGCGTGGGGAGGTGGAGGATGCTCTCTTGTGGTGACATCGACTATTAGGGGAACTTAGGGTACTGCTCGAAGTTGGGCTTGCGCTTTTCGAGAAAAGCGTTCTTGCCCTCCTGTGCTTCGTCCGTGAGGTAGTAGAGCAGCGTCGCATCGCCTGCCAGCTCTTGGATACCGGCCTGACCATCCAGCTCAGCATTGAGTCCTGCCTTAATCATACGGAGTGCCAGCGGGCTCAGTAGCATCATCTCCTCGGCCCACTGTACGTACTCATCTTCTAGTTGGTCTAGAGGCACCACTTTGTTGACCAGTCCCATGTCAAGAGCCTCCTGAGCGGAGTATTGGCGGCAGAGGAACCATATCTCACGCGCCTTCTTTTGCCCCACGACACGAGCGAGGTACGAGGACCCAAAGCCAGCATCGAAGCTGCCTACACGAGGACCCGTCTGCCCGAAGATAGCATTCTCCGAAGCGATCGAGAGGTCGCACACCACGTGGAGGACATGTCCGCCACCGATAGCGTAACCATTGACCGCAGCGATGACCGGCTTGGGGATGCTACGGATCTGCTTCTGCACATCGAGGACGCTCAGACGAGGCACGCCGTCCTTGCCAATGTAGCCACCCCGCCCCTTGACGTTTTGATCTCCACCAGAGCAAAACGCCTTGTCGCCAGCACCCGTCAGGACCACCACATTGATGCTCTGATCCTCACGGCAGATGCGCAGAGCGTCGCTCATCTCGGCCGTTGTGGTCGGCGTAAAAGCGTTGCGGTAGCGCTCCCGATTGATCGTGATGCGCGCTATGCCGTTGTAGTAGTCGAAGAGGATGTCTTCGTACTCTTTGAGGGGCTTCCATACCCGTTGGTTCTTTTCACTCATAACTCTTCTCTTGGTTGTAATTGCTTGAAATAGGTCTGTAGTTCGGCGATCTCATCCTCTGAAGAGACGAAAGCCTCGAGGAGACGTGGACGATCGGCAGGACCGACGAAGTAAGCCATCGTTTCTTCTAGTTCGCTCGCCTCTTGCACCGACAGGTACTCCCAGCCACAGCTCTCCGCCCAGCCCTGCGCTCGTAGCTGATGCTCGGCAGTGATGTACCGCTGCGAGAGGCGGTCCATCTCTAAGGTCGGCAGACTCTGGAAGATGCTCCCTCTCTGGTTGTTGAGCAGTAGCACCCGCACATTGCTCCCCACCTCGGGCAGCCCTAGTGCATTGAGATCGTAGAAGAAGCTCAGGTCGCCGATGACGATGAAGTGCCGCTCCTCGGCTCTCTGGCGGGCGAAGCCTAAGGCGGTCGAGAGCGAGCCTTCTATGCCACTGGTGCCTCGGTTGCAAAGCGTGAGGAGCCGACGAGGCTTGCGAAAAAGCTCCGCATAGCGCACCGACGAACTGTTAGCCAGGTGTAGCACGCAAGGCTCTTCGGGTAGAAGGCTTAGGAGGCTCCCCACTACTTCCAGAGAACTGTATCGTGGTGTCGGAGAGGGGAGTTGATCAATACGCTCCCGCCAGTGACGTGCATAGGGCGAGCTAGCACAGCCCGCCAAGCTCTGAGCCATTGTCTCAAGAAATGGTTCAACAGGTGCTATGATTTGCTCGGTGAGACTGCAGAAGAGGTCTACCACCGAGGGATCAGGTGACAGGTGCCACGTCTCCCGTGGCGGGTAGCTGCGCAGGTACTGCTTCATCTTGTTGGAGACGATATGTCCGCCGAGGGTGATTAGCAGGTCGGGCTGTAGTGCTCGTCGATCCACCTCGCTGAGTGACGCTAGGAACGCATCGAGCGAACAGATCGATACGGGGCTATTCGATAGCGACTCTCCGATACAGAGAAATTGCTCCCGCAAGTTTTGTGGAAAGTTATCCCCCGTACTCGTCGCAGCAGACCAACTTTCCTGTCCTACTAGTATCATCTTGCGCTCGAACGTAGCGAGCCGATGTAACAATGGCTCTACCGCCTGCGCATCGATACTATATGGATAAAGTTGCTGGATCCGACGCCCTGGCTGCATCCCAATGGGTTGTCTATCGCTGGACTCAGGGTCGTGCTTTGCTGAAGTTGGCGGGAGCAAGGAGACGCCCGGGTCGCTGATTGGGACATTGATCTGCACGGGTCCAGGGAGCGGAGCCAGTGCTGCGAGGAGTGCTTCGTTGATCAGACGATTGCAGTACCACCGCTCCTCCTCGGTGTGAGGCTCTGGCAGATGCACCGCTTTGCGCACCAGTGAGCCGAAGAGTCCTGGCTGAGGCAGCGTTTGTCCAGCCCACTGTCCGATCCAACGCTCAGGTCTATCGGCCGACAGGACAATCAGCGGCACCCCTTGATAGTAAGCCTCCGCGACAGCTGGGTGAAGGTTTGCCACCGCCGTGCCAGAGGTACAGCACACCACGACCGCTCTATGCGTAGCGAGAGCCAAGCCGAGCGCATAGAAGCCCGCGCTGCGCTCATCGATGATCGAGTGGCAGGTCGCCCCCGTGAGCTGGTGGCTGAGTGCATGAACGAGCGGCGCATTGCGACTACCCGGGCATAGCACCACATCACGCACACCATGTGCCTGAAGCAGAGCAACTAGTTCGCTGATCACAGGATCTTCCATCGGTATCATCACGCTCCTCCTTTACCTTATAAGACTATGTATTGCCGAGAGCTTGTGCAGCACCTCCTGCCACTCGCTCTCTAGACTGGACCCACGCACGATGCCGCCCCCCGCATAGAGTCGCAAAGCCTGCTCTGGGAGCAACTGCAGACAGCGTATCTGGACAAAAAGATCGACGCATCGCTCAGGCTCATACCATCCTAGGAAGCCTGAATAATAAGAACGTCCCGAGGACTCCTCCTCGAGGATCACATGCTGCGCCACTCGCTGAGGCGTGCCACAGATCGCTGGCGTGGGGTGAAGACGCTCCGCCAAGGTGATCGGTGCATAGCCGTCGGGAAGCTGCAATGCAAAGCGCGCCTGGAGATGTTGTAATGCGCCAGTCGTTGTTGTCTCTACCGCAAGCGCACGGTAGGGGATCCCCTCCTGCTCTAGTATCTCTCCGATGAAGCGCTGCACGTAGCGATGCTCCCGCTTATTCTTCTCACTCCAGAGGGGCGGCTCGCCATCTCGTTGCCGAGGCATCGTCCCAGCCAGTGCTACCGTCTGCCAGCGCGTGCCATCACCTCTGAGGAGCATCTCTGGTGTGGCACAGAGCCACAGTCCCGTCTGAGGCGTGTAGCAGAGCGACACGAAGGCATGCGGATAGTGCGTCAAGGCTTTGTCAAAGGCTGCAACCACTTGTGCCGTAGCGATGCTGGGCAGCTCGACACGATGCGCCAAGACCAGCTTCTCCGTCGTCCCCTCCTCTAGATGCTCCATAAAGCGATCGAAGGTCGTACGATAACTATCGGGCAACGCTTGCGGTATCGGAGCCACAGGGGGAAAGTCTTCGAGTGTCTTCTCGTCGCACTCCGTGAGCTGCAGTACCCTCGCCTCCTGCTCCTCTTCGATCCAGAGCATCGGTGTCTCAGCCGTCACGGCGAAGGGCGCTATCAAGAAGCCAGCCAAATGTTCCCGACCCCTCAGTGCCTCAGCAGTAGTCTCCGCGGCCCGAGCTGGGTGATGAAGCCCAATCTCACGCACCGTACGCCCCTCGTCAGGTAGACGAAAGCAGGCAAAAGGGGAGCAGCGATTCATGCGCTCCTCCACTAGTGTGGTCAGTTCGTCGCCATTACAGCTACGACCTCTTTGCGCCTTATGAGATGCTATGTCATGCACTGCTCTATTTCTTCGGGGTCTAACTGTCGGTGATCGCTGTGCTGGCTACTGTTCGAGGCGCACTTGCTGCACCCCTTTGATACTTTGTAGTTGCGCTTGTAGGGCAAAGAGCGCTTGTCGCTCCCCCTCTCTAAAGGTAAAGGTGCCGTGCCAAAGCCCCCCGTCGAGCTGCTGCTCTTCGTTGAGCAGCGTGCAGTCGTCCGCTTGATGCAGCGTAGAGATGACGCGTCCTATCGCGACAGCGTCATGGAGAGCCGTCACATAGAGCGTTGCCACCACCGTAGAACTCTCCATGCCACGCCAGCGTGCTGGTAGGACGCGGTCTCCGTGACGCCCTAAGATGTCGATGGCGTTGGGGCAGTTGCGGGTATGTATCTTCAGTCCCGACTTGGAGGGATAGGCAAAGATTTCGTCGCCCATCTTAGGGTTGCAGCAGCTAGCCAGTGTGTACTCCAGCCCCTTGAAGTCTGCCGTAGAGACCACAATCTCCCGTCCGTCGGGAGCCTCTGTCGACTTGATCGCCGTCGGTGTCGGAGCCACCCGTCTGCTCTCGGCAGCACGAGCCTCCGCCTCGGCACAAAGCTCCGCATACTGATCGAGGAAGTTCGGCACATTGATCCGCTCCTCAGAGAGGTCTATGAAGAAATCCATATTCCCCTTGTACCCCATCTTGCGTAGGAGGGTGGTGAAGATAGACTCTTGGTAGACGAGATGTCTATTCTTAAAGCGTCTCTCGAGTAGTTCCTTGCCCGCTTGCAGTCCGCTCTCCTGCTGGTCACGTATTGCTTGGCGTATCTTGTTCTTAGCCTTGCGTGTGGTGACCGACTGGAGCCAGTCTACGGAGGGTCGCTGGTTCTTTGCCGTGGTGATGCTGATGACATCGCCATTCTTCAGTTTGTCTCTCAGCTTAGCGCGCTTGCCATTGACCTGTGCGCTCTGCGCCATCAGCCCCACATTAGAGTGTATCGCAAAGGCAAAGTCTAGGACCGTAGCCCCCTTCGGCAGACGTATCATCTGCCCCGTGGGGGTAAAGACAAAAATATCTCTCGACTCGACCCGGAGGGAGAGCTGTGCATTGGCCTTCTCCTTATCCCCCGCCAAGTCTTCGATCACCTGCCGCATACTGGTGAGCTGCGAGTCGAGGCTAGCCTCTCCTGTGACGCCCTTGTAGCGCCAGTGCGCAGCCATACCGCTCTCAGCGACGCGATCCATGCGGGTGGTGCGGATCTGTATCTCTACGCTCTTGCCCTCAGGCCCCTGTACGGTGATCTGTAGCGACTCATAGCCGTTTGCCTTAGGCTGCGAGATCCAGTCGCGGAGGCGCTTCGTATTGGGTGTGTATAGATCCGTCACGATCGAGTAAACGAGCCAGCACGCCTCGTACTCCTCCTCGGGCGGGGCATCGATGATGATGCGCATGGCTGAGAGGTCGTGGATCTCCTCAAAGGAGACCCCTTTGTTGCGCATCTTGTTCATAATCGAGGTAAAAGTCTTGCTCCTCGACTTGATTGTGTAGGGCCAGCGAAGGGGGAGTTCTTCAAGTTTGGCCCGAATGGGAGCTACAAACCCCTCCATATACTCTTGGCGTGCCACGATCGTCTGCCCCATCAGCCCCTTGATCTCGTAGTAATGCTCGGGGTCGGTGTACTTAAAGGTCAAGTCCTCCATCTGGCTCTTGATCTTGTAAAGCCCTAGGCGGTGAGCTGTCGGCACGAAGAGCACCTGCGCCACCTGAGCAAGCATCACTCTACTGCTCTCGTCCATGCGCTCCTTGGCATAGACCAACTTATTGAGGCACTCCACAAGAAGTATCAAGACGACACGTATATCCTCGGCGATGGTCAGGAGAAACTCCTCTCCTTGATCTGCCTGACGTAGGTCGTAGCGATGGTACAACTCATGCGTCTGTGCCAGACGCTCTATGAGGGGGAGTGTGCCAGGCGGACAAAGCTCCTCGACCTCTTGCGCCGTGATAGTCCCGCGGATGTATGGAGGCTCTAGTAGGACTGCCGAGATCGATACGACACCCAGCCCTATCTCGTCGCAGAGCAGCTGAGCCATCTCAGCTTGCTCCATAAAGGTCTCCCGATCGTCCTCTCCTGCACTAGCTCCATACTGTCCCTCACGGATGAGTCGCTCGAGTAGCTCCCGATAAGGTGCCACATAGCTCGCCACCCCCAGCTGATCTGCTGTCCGGAGGAGGTAGCGCATGAGCTCCTGATCATCTCTGTGATGGGTCGGCATGGCGGTTAGAGGTTAGAAATTAGAGGTTAGAAGTTAGAGATTAGAGGTTAGAGGGGAGAGAAGCTAGGAAGGGTTGGAACCAAAGTCTAACCTCTAATTTCTAATCTCTAACTTCTAATCTCTAATTCTACAACTCATCTAGCTCTTCTAGTCCTGCGACGACATAGGGGCGGACCATATCTTGTGGCTTGTAGACCTCATCATTCCACTCGATGATGTCTAGATCCATCGGTATGATACCCTCTTCGTCGTCATCGTGGTCACGTCCGAGCTTAGTCTCGAGCTTCTTGAGCTTAGCCTCTAGCGTCTCTCTATCTAGTTCGGTCTCAAAGAGCGCGATCAGATTGAGAAAGGCCTTAGCATCCTCGGGCATATCCATAGGCTCCGTGAGCTGAGGCGTCGAAAAGCGTATCGTGGGGAAGTGCTTCGTGAGTATCTCCATCACCTCCTTAACGTTGGCCGTGCGATGCTCATTACTGCCTATGCTGATGATCGCTTTGTTTTTCATTGCTTATTATTGGTAGTCTAGCGTCTAAAAGTTATTGTCTTCTTCATGATCCACCGCTTCTTGTCCTCGTAGGGAGTAGTCGTGGATCAGGTTGTATAGCTGCGTCGCCCAGTGCGGATCTAGTCCATACTGAGTCGCTAGCTCTATATAGTGAGCCTCTACAGCTGCTCGTTGCTCAGCTTGATAGAAGCCTAGATGGTTGGCCGTCTTATAGCGTCCTATGGTTTGCGTGAGCTTGCAGCGCTCCGCTAGTAGCTCTACGAGTGCGGCGTCTAGATCTCGCAGTTGATAGCGCATCGGACGGAGCATCGCCTCGTGGTCGTCGCTGGGGTGCTGTAGCGACTCGAGCAACTGGTGTAGTTGCTCAGGCGTGATCTGCTGACGTGCATCTGTCCAAGCGTGCTCGGGATCGCAGTGACACTCGATCATAAAGCCATCGATAGGGTAGAGCAGGCCTGTGCGGCAGACTGCCTCTAGGAGATCAGCTCGTCCTGCTATGTGACTCGGATCAAGTAAGATGGGTAGGTGTTCCTCCGCACCATAACGCTTTTGGTAGAGCGTGCGCAGCTGGGCGATCATCTCCCAGTGAGGACTATTGCGTAGCTGCTTGGTGTAGACAGGTGTACAGCCTCTCAGGATAGCCATCACCTGGGCGACGCCTCGGCTCTTGATACGCTCTAGGGCACCCATCCATAGGGGTGCGTCGGGACTGATCGGATTCTTGACCAGGACGGTCTGCGTTGCTCCCTCTAGTTGCTCGGCAATCGCCTCTACCATAAAGGGATTGCTCACCGTGCGAGCACCGATCCATACGAAGTCAACGTCCGCAGCGCGCACCGCCTCGACCTGCTCGGGTAGGCATACCTCGGTGCCCACCTTGAGACCCGTCGAGGCCTGCACCTCTTGGAGCCAAGCAAGCCCCTCCACTCCGACACCCTCGAAGGATCCCGGACGGGTACGAGGCTTCCACAAGGCAGCCCGAAAATGTGTGACACCTTGCGCCTTTAGTCCTTGAGCGACCTCAAGCAGTTGCTCGCGACTCTCTGCACTGCAGGGACCCGCTACCAGCATCTGACTCGCTGGAGGCTCCTCAAGGGTACTATGGGCGGACGAATCATCCATATCTAAGGTCGTATACTCGTTTACTCGCTACAAAGGTATTAAAACTATTCCGACTAGCGACACTCGGATCGGATACATTATTAATATAGTGTCTGGCGGGAGGGGTGTCCGTTGTAGTACAGCGACACGACTTCTGTAGGGACGCACGATCTGTGCGTCCGTTGTGTTAAAGATTACAGCATTGTTGTTTTAACGAGGACGGACGCTCAGATCGAGCGTCCCTACAGGAGTCGTAGGTGCGTGCGTCCGTTGTGTCAAAGGTTACAGCATTGTGGTTTTAACGAGGACGGACGCTCAGATCGAGCGTCCCTACAGGAGTCGTAGGTGCGTGCGTCCGTTGTGTCAAAGGTTACAGCATTGTGGTTTTAACGAGGACGGACGCTCAGATCGAGCGTCCCTACAGGAGTCGTAGGTGCGTGCGTTCGTTGTGTCAAAGGTTACTGCGTCAGGCTAGTTCGACAACGGACGCCCTCCCGCTAGACACACCCGAGCGTCCCTACAGCGTGTGATATGTCTCGCTCTGATGCGACTGTTTGACTCAAGTTGTACACTGAAGCGTTTTTCCTATTGCAGATTCAAATATTTGTACTACCTTTGCAGTGTACTATCAAAGACAAACGCTAAGCAAACAAGCTTATGAATGCTAAACCTGTCATATCGCTACGCAATCTGCACAAGACCTATCAAGGCGCGCAGCCGCTACATGTCCTCAAGGGGATCAACCTCGACATCTTCCCAGGCGAGATGGTCGCTATCATGGGAGCTTCGGGCTCGGGCAAGAGTACGCTCCTCAATATCCTCGGGCTTCTCGACAGCTATGACGAGGGGAGTTACCATCTAGGCGAGGAGCTACTGAGCAACAGCCTCTCGGAGAACCGCGCTGCCGAGATCCGTTCTAGACAAATAGGATTCGTCTTCCAGTCGTTTAACCTTATCCCCTTTAAGAATGCGCTGGACAACATTGCCCTGCCACTCTTTTATCAGGGAGTCGGTCGCAAGGAGCGCACCAAGCGTGCTGCCGAGCTACTCTCCCGCATGGGACTAGCCGACTGGGCGGAGCATCTGCCGAGCGAGATGTCGGGAGGACAGAAGCAGCGCATAGCAATCGCACGAGCCCTCATCACCACACCCTCAGTCATCCTAGCCGATGAGCCGACGGGAGCTTTGGATAGCAAGACCACCATCGAGGTGATGGAGCTACTGCGAGAGATCAATCGCGAGTCGCACCTGACGATGATTATCGTGACGCACGAGCCTGGCGTAGCTGAGATGTGTGACCGCACGATACATATCAAGGATGGACTGATCGAGGGCGGCGGTCTGACAAGCAGTCTGCCCGAGGAGGTGTTTGAGTAAAGAGGATCACACATTATGCGTATAGGACACGAATACTTCTCCGAGATCATAGACAATCTCAAGCGCAACCGCCTGCGCACCTTCTTGACAGGCTTTGCCGTAGCGTGGGGAATCATCTTTCTAGTCATCCTCCTTAGCATCGGCGTGGGGCTTAATCGTGGTATCTCTAAGAGTGCCAATGCGGGCGACACGGAGCCAAACTACGGCATATACTTTGGCGTCTGGATGACCAACCTCCCTTACCAGGGTTACCCAGCCGGTCGGTGGCTGTTCCTCGCGGAGTCGCAGTTCGCACAGTTGCAGGAGATGGTGCCAGCTATTGAGGACATCACACCCAGCCTTAGATCTTGGAATAAGATTACCCACGCATCACAGGTGACCGAGGGGGTGGTAAAGGGGATCGGCGCCAACTACTTCGGGCACTTCGAGACCCGTGTCAAGATGCTGGCGGGACGTGGCATCAATGGCAACGACGTATATAATAAGGAGAAGACGCTCCTCATCAGCTCCTCCGATGCGCTGAAGCTCTTTGGCACTGATCGGTACGAGGAGGCGGTCGGCAAGAGCGTCTCCGTCGACAATGTCTCCTTTACCGTGGTGGGAGTCTACGAAGCTGCGCAAAACCAATCGGCATCCTATATGCCGAGTAGCACCTTTACCATGATCCATCCCAATGATCAGCGTATTGATGGTGGCTATATCTATGCGCCTACGATACGGAGCAAGAAGGATTTCGAGGCTTTCAACAAGGAACTCCTCAAAGCACTCAGCTCGATACTCTCCTTCTCGCCCGATGATGATCAGGCGATGTGGGGCCACTCAAACTATGTCAACAACGAGCAGTATAATAAGGTAGTCAACTACTTCTACCTCTTCCTCTGGATCGTCGGGCTGAGCACGCTCCTCATCGGCATCGTCGGCGTGAGCAACATCATGCTGGTCACAGTGCGGGAGCGATACAAAGAGATCGGCATACGCAAGGCTCTGGGCGCTAAGCCCCGTGACATCCTAGCGATGATCATGGTCGAGAGCCTCCTCATCACGGCGGTGGCGGGCGCTATCGGGCTGGTCATTGCCGTGGGGCTCGTCGCTCTAGGCGACTACCTCGTGACAGCTTACCACATTGGCGAGATGTCCATTATGGGCGAGACGATCCACCTCTTTGACACGCCAGTCCTCTCGCCACAGATGGCGCTGGGCATCCTCGTTGTGATGATCATTGCGGGGATCGTGGCGGGCTACACGCCAGCTCGCAGAGCGATACGTATATCTGCTATCGAAGCGATGAGAGATTAGTGACACACCCTAGCGTAAAGACTGTACTATGAGACTATTTGATCGAGACATCTGGGGTGAAGCTTTTCACTCCTTACGAACGAATCGCAAGCGTTCGATCGCAACCGCCTTTGGCATCTTTTGGGGCATCCTGATGCTGGTCATCTTGATGAGCTTGAGCCAAGGTTTCTCCAACGGCATGCGCAAGCAGCTAGATGGTATCTCAAGCAATACCACTATGCTCTACTGCTCCACAACCAGTAAACCGTACAAAGGTTACCCCACCGACCGCTGGTGGTCGCTCTCAGTGAGCGATATAGCCAACCTCCAGAAGCGCTTTCCCGAGATAGAGACGATAGCTTCTATCCAGCAAGGCTCGTGGAACACACCCGTCAGCTACGGCACCAAGAGTACGACAGCACCGCTCTACTCCGCCTGGACCTCTTATGACCAGATCGTCTACTCAACCCTCCTAGCTGGGCGACGGCTCAACGAGAGCGACGAGCAGCAGCACCGTCGTAACTGCACCATCGGTGAGGAGGTGAGCCAGAAGTTCTTCGCTTCGCACGAGGAGGCTCTAGGCAAGGTTATCAATATCGACGGCTCTTACTACACCATCGTGGGAGTCCTCAAAAGCAAGTCTAAAGGGATGAATATCAATGGCTCTGAAGAGCAAAAGGTACGTATCCCCTACACGATCCTTACCGCATCGCTCGGCCAGAGCAATGAGGTCTACCAAGTTATCTACTCGCTCCATGGCGATGG
The DNA here is from genome assembly GCF_958301595.1 of Porphyromonas vaginalis. NCBI lineage: Bacteria > Pseudomonadati > Bacteroidota > Bacteroidia > Bacteroidales > Porphyromonadaceae > Porphyromonas > Porphyromonas vaginalis. Next base: position 1,301,200 of record NZ_CATQJU010000001.1, read on the forward strand.
TAAGGATAGCAAAGCGATCAACGACCGCATCAAAGCCTACATCCGCTCTACCCACGACATAGCACCAGACGATGAGAGCGCCATAGGTGAGTTCAACATCTCAGAGATCTTCACCGCCCAGAACTCCATGCTGTGGGGTGTCAATGTCTTCGTCTGGTTCATCGGTATCGGCACGCTCCTCTCGGGCATCATCGGCATTAGCAATATCATGCTCGTCTCAGTCAAGGAGCGCACCCGTGAGATCGGCATACGTCGTGCGCTCGGTGCGCAGCGCAAAGACATCGTACGACTCATCCTCCTAGAGAGCGGCATGCTGAGCCTCCTCGCGGGGCTACTAGGCCTCCTCCTCGGTGTGGGGATCATGTCTGTCGTCGCACAGATCACCGCCTCAATGGAAAACGAGATGCTGGTCAATCCGCTGATCCCCTTTGGCACAGCGATTGGCGCACTCCTCTTCATCGTCATCGGAGGCGTGGTGGGCGGTCTTCTGCCACTCAAGAAAGCACTCGAGATTCGCTCCATCGAAGCGATTCGTGAGGAGTAAACCAACATTCAACTTTAGGTAAAAACAAACACAACATAAAGAACTATGAAAGCTAAGCGTATCTTCAAACTTTCCCTTTGGGTTATCTTCGGCCTGCTCGTTGTCATGACCTTCGTCTTCCTCTATAAGAAGGCACAGCCCCAAGCGACCATCTACTCGGTAGAGACGGTGACCCGCGTCCCCTCTATCCAGCGGTCTATCATCCTCACTGGCAAGATAGCTCCTCGCAACGAGGTGATGATCGTGCCACAGCTCAACGGCATCATCGCCGAGATCATGAAGAAGCCCGGCGACCTCGTCAAGGCGGGCGACATCATCGCTCGTATCAAGGTGGTGCCCGAGATGGGTTCGGTCAATCAGGCAGAGTCGCAGGTCGAGATAGCAAAGATTGCTCTCGACGAGGCGCAGCAGAAGTACAAGATAGCGACCGAGCTACACCAGCAAGGGATCGTAGCCGAGGAGGAGTATGCCACAACCAAGGCTAACTACCTACAAGCTAAGGAGCGCCTTGCGAGTGCCAAGGATGCTTACAACATCGTCCTCACTGGTATGAGCCAGCGCAACGCTCAGGGCTCTACGACACTGGTGCGCAGCACGGTAGATGGGACGATACTTGACATACCGGTCAAGGAGGGTAACTCGGTCATTCAGGCCAACTCTTTCAACGCAGGTACCACCATCGCCACCATCGCTGACATGACGGAGATGATCTTCATCGGTAAGGTGGACGAGGTCGACATCGCTCGTGTCGCTACGGGACTACCTGTCACGGTGCGCATCGGAGCGATCGAGGGTTCTGCCTTCTCGGGCGTTGTCGAGTACATCTCGCCCAAGACAATCCAGCAGCAACAAGGCACGCAGTACGAGCTCAAGGCCGCCATCACCATCGACGACTACAGCCGCATACGCTCCGACATGAGTGCCAATGCGGAGCTTATCACTGACCAGGTCTCTAACGTCTTAGCTGTCCCCGAGGGCGCACTACAGTTTGAGGGTGACAAGGTCTATGTCGAGGTGGTCACCTCCGACGCTGACCCGAAGCATCTAGAGACGGAGCGCCGTGAGATCAAGACTGGCATTAGCAACGGTAGCCTCATTGAGGTCAAGAGTGGTCTCAAGGAGGGCGAAAAGGTCAAAGGCACCCCAGTAGCAGCCTAACCGACCGAAGATTATTTATAGCCCTACTTCTGTCTGGCTCGTTCGGCTAAATTGCTGAGCCGATGATGTTTTCCAAAAACTTTCCACGCTTGGAAAAATAAATTTCCAAGGGAGGAAAATAAAATTTCCAAGGGAGGAAAATAAGTTTTCCAACGGAGGAAAAGTTTCTTTCCAACGGAGGAAAGCGAAAGCTCTCCCCAGCAACCCGCCAGAACTCGGCCAACTCCGATCATCAGACAGCCGTAGCGCACGCAAATCATTTAGACAAGACAATCCTATGCTTACACTTCGTCATATCTTTCCCTTAGCCCTACTGGTCGCGGGGAGCTTTACCCTAGCAGCGCAGCAGAGCTGGACGCTGCAGCAGTGCATCGATCACGCCGTCGCTCACAGCATCACGGTCGAGGAGGCGCGACTACGCTTAGCTGGGAGTGAGCAGCAGCTCGCCACCACGCAGCACAGTTACCTGCCCTCGCTCTCGGCTAGTGCTAGCCAGAGCGTCAGCCTCGGACGTAGTGCCGACAAGACGGGCGTCATCGGCGATCAATCCTCGAGCAGCACCTCCTTTGGGGCAAATCTCTCGTGGGACGTTTTTTCTGGTATGGCTCGTCCTAAGGCTACGGAGATAGCGCGTCTCAATCTAGACGCTGCGACCGCTGGACTCTCATACGCCAAGGAGCAGATCGGGCTACAGGTGGCTGAGGGGTACTACAACTTGCTCTTCCGCCAAGAGATAATCCACGTGGCCGATGAACAGCTGAAGCTAACCCGTGAGACGCTCACGAAGACGGCGGCACTGGTCCGTGCGGGCAAATGGTCTCGTGACAAACTCGCTGAGGTGGAGGCGCAGCTCGCTAAGGACAGCGTCAACTACCTCCGCGCCTGCAGCGATACGGAGCTGGCACGTCATCAGCTGGCACTCATCATCGAGTTGCCCGACTACACAGAGCTGCAGATCACCTTGCCCGATGTCAAGAGCCTCAGTGCTACGCCCGCTCCTGAGCTGGCTTTGGCTAACGATGCGCTCCTCGAGCAAGCGCGCACGATGCGCCCCGAGATGGAGCAGGCAAGGCTACAGCTACAAATGGCGGAGCAGCAGATCGGACTGGAGCAGACGGGCTACATACCAAAGGTCTCCTTTGGCGCGGGCTACAACACGGGCTATTACTACATCCTGAATAAGGAGTTACGGCAGTTTAACCAGCCATTTGGGGATCAGATGCGCAACAACGGACGCTACTTCGTTGGGCTTTCGCTCTCTGTACCCATCTTTGATGCGATGCGCACGGCAGACAATGTGGCGCAGGCTCGTCTCCGCTACTCCGATCAGCAGATCGCTCTGCGCAAGGTGGACAAAGAGCTCACGCAGCAGCTCTACACGGCTCAGATCAACGCCCGTGCTGCTTACAGTCAGATAGCAGCTGCCCAGCGGGCGACCGAGTCGGCCGAGACGGCACTGCACTATGCGCAGATCAGCTACGAGGCGGGACGTGCCTCTTCGTACGAACTGGCCGAGGCGCAGAATCGTCACTTCGTCGCTCAGAGCGAAGAGCTCCGCGCTCGCTACGACTACCTCTACCGTGTGCTCGTACTGCACAGCTATATCTCTCCCGCAGAGGAAACTAAGTAATGTCTCCACAACACTTACGAGTAACCCTTTGCTTTCTAAGTTCATATGCAAGTAAAAAGCGAAGTTTTTTCTCGTTTCGGAAGCTCGGTCGACTTCTCTTCGGGTGAACCGCTCGGCGGGGTGGAAGCTCCCTCCGTAGGGGCGGACCTGTGTGTCCGCCCGTCCTCACCTGAGCGCAGTCTATTCTGCGGGCGGACACGTAGGTCCGCCCCTACACAAGCTACGTCAGCACGACAATTCCACTCGTCAAACGCTGTAACCCCGATCTCCGTAGGGGCGGACCTGTGTGTCCGCCCGTCCTCACCTGAACGGAGTCTATTCTGCGGGCGGACACGTAGGTCCGCCCCTACACAAGCTACGTCAGCACGACAATTCCTCTCATCAAACGTTGTAACCCCGATCTCCGTAGGGGCGGACCTGTGTGTCCGCCCGTCCTCACCTGAGCGCAGTCTATTCTGCGGGCGGACACGCAGGTCCGCCCCTACACAAGCTACGTCAGCACGACAATTCCACTCATCAAACGCTGTAACCCCGATTTCCGTAGGGACGGACACCCTCCCGATAGACACGAGCCGTGCGTCCCTACAAAGGGTTACTCGTCTCCTCCATATCACTACACAACATATAGAATAAGATCCCTAAACTTCGCAACAGTTATGTATTCGCACTCAGATACCCACCTCATCGCAGAGCCTCTCGTGCAGGCTCAGGAGGTATGCTTCTCTTATGGCCGGCACCCGCTCTTTAGGGGTGTAAGCTTTACCCTGCCCACAGGCTCTATCACAGGGCTGCTAGGCAAAAATGGTGAGGGCAAGACGACCCTCCTCAAGCTTATCTCAGGACTGCTCCTAGCTAAGGGCGGTTCGCTCACCGTACTCGGGCACTCCAGCAGAAAGCGCTCGGTGCCACTCCTCCGAGAGCTCTACTACCTTCCCGAGGAGGTGCAGCTACCCGCCACCTCTGCCGTCCAGTACCTCGACGGCGCGGGGCAGTTTTACCCAAACTATGATGCCACACTGGCTCGTCAGCTGCTGAAAGACTTTGACGTGCCCCCCACCAACAACCTGCGCCGCCTCTCGATGGGACAGAAGAAGAAGGTAGCACTCGTGCTGGCACTCTCTCTGCGGGTGCCGTTGCTGCTCCTCGACGAACCGACCAATGGACTGGACATCCCGTCGAAGAGCAAGTTTCGCCAGCTCCTCGTGCAGCACATATCTGACGAACAGACCGTGCTGATCAGCACCCACCAGGTGCGTGACCTAGAGCAAATGATAGATCGTCTGGTAGTGCTACACCAAAATCAGATCATCTGCAACGAGACGATTGCTCGTCTTGAGAGCACCTTCTACTGCGGTACCGCCGCTGAGGCTCCTCACGTAGCTCCGCTCTATAGCGAGCCCTCCGTATGGGGAGAGGTCGTAATGACGCCCCGCACGGCAGATATGACCGAGACGGGAGGCTTCTCGATGGAGCTCTTCTTCAACGCTCTGATGTACAACACCCAAGCGGTGCTACAGCACTTATCCCAACCCGCAAACGATACACTCACCCCACAATCTCCTCTCTCACTATGAACCAATCTGCTAATCTTACGACCGCTGCGCCTAAGACGGGTGACAGCTCCTTTAGCTTCAAGCGTCTCGGCCAGCTCCTGCGACTGGACTTCGCCTTTCACCATAGACAGTGGCTACAGATCCTGATCGGCGGCTTCCTCGCAGCCTCTATACCTGTGGTCGTGTCGGTACTGAGCGACTTACTCTTTGATATGGCGTGGAGGGCGGATGACTTTCGAGCTGTTTACATAGCCTGCCTATACTGTAGCTTTCTGGCGGTCTCTCTCGGGGTGATGATCAGCTACAACCAGCGTGTCAATGCCCTGCTCTCACCGCTCTACCTACAGATACCTGCTTCGGCTACGGAGAAGTATATCTCGCTCCTCCTCCTGACGCTGGTACTGCACATCATCACACCGCTCCTAGGAGCGATCGCCTGGACTGTCTACATGCTTATACAGGCACTGCTGGATGAAGGTCAAGTACTCGAATTCTACTCACAGATCCTCACAGATCCGATAGGCTATGGCAACAAATGGCAACAATATGCCTGGGCTGTCAGTATGATGATCGCTGGGCAGCTAGCGAGCTATGCCACCTACCTCTATTGTATCATCTCGGCGCGCAAACCCCTACGTGCAGTCCTGCGCTTTATGGGCATCGGCTTTGTTATTTTCATCGTCTCGATGATTGGCGTTGGTACGCTGATGCATTTACTAGACATTGGTAATATAGATGCAGATGATACAGAGAATTATCTCGTCTTCTACTTGGGCAATGGCGATGAACTCAGCATCTCGCTCCTTGCCATGAGTATACCAGTCTACCTCTACGCCTTTGCGATGATCTGGCTCGGCCTGCGCTCGCTACGACGCAAGCAGGTCACGGCGTAACCTCTCTAACCTAATGATCATGATCACATCACGTTTTAATCCGCAAGTAGTCATCTACGCTCAGATAGAGCAGCGCATCAAGGAGAAGATCCTCTCGGGCGAGTACCCCGCGGGGACGCAGATCCCGAGCGTGCGCCAGCTAGCTGCCGAGCTGGAGACCAATGCCAATACGATCTTTAGAGCTTATGAGAACCTGCAAAACGAGGGGCTCATCTATCCGAAGAAAGGGCTCGGTCTCTATGTCTCCGAAACGGCCGAGATGCTCCTACGTGATGAGGCTTATCGCGTGCTAACCGAGGAGGAGCTCCCCGAGCTCTTCGCTCAGCTCAAAGTGCTTAACATGGACATCCTAGAGGTGGTCAGACGGCACGCCGACTGGGTCAAGCAGCAGGGAGACCCTGACGCTTAGCGCGCCTGCCTCCGCTTTAATCAGCAATCTTCACTTTTTCAAAAACAGCGTTAGTTAAAACAAGAGACTGCTACTCCTAGGAGTGGCAGTCTCTTCTTATTATTACTGGCGAAAGGCTGAGAGCCTTTGCCGCTGTATGGTTGCTAACTAGAGACTATTGACTTTTGCAATAATCTCAACTAGAGCGTGTCGATCAGATCGCTGAGCGTCTTCTTGGCATCGCCGATGAGTAGCGTCACGCCCTCGCCACGGCTGTAGAGCGGGTTCTCGACACCAGCGTAGCCAGGCTTGAGATCGTAGTTGCAGATGATCACCTGCTTGGCTTGATCTACGTTGAGGACCGGCATACCATAGATAGGCGTCCCCTCGGCATTGCGTGCAGCGGGGTTGAGCACATCGTTAGCACCGATGACGATGACTGCGTCGGTATTGGCAAACTGATCGTTGATCGCCTCCATCTCGTAGAGACTATCGTAGTCCACATTAGCCTCAGCAAGGAGTACGTTCATGTGTCCTGGCATACGACCAGCCACAGGGTGGATGGCGTACTTAACATCAGCACCGCCCTTGGCGAGTTTGTCGGCTAGTTGCTTGACCTCTTGCTGCGCTTGCGCTAGTGCCATACCGTAGCCCGGCACGATGATGACGCTCTTAGCGTTGTGCAGTACCTCCGTAGCGGACTGGAGTGGCGTTGCGCTGCTGGTAGCTGAAGAAGTGGACGAAGCGGCAGAAGCTGTGGGGGTACTCTCCGCATGATCCAATCGATCCATCAGGTTGGAGAGCGTTGCCTTAGCATCGCCTAGGCAGAGCGCTACGCCCTCGCCACGGCTGTAGAGCGGGTTCTCGACACCCGCGTAACCAGGTTTGAGATCGAAGTTGCAGATGATGACCTGCTTGGCTTGATCTACGTTGAGGACTGGCATACCATAGATAGGCGTTCCCTCGGCATTGCGAGCAGCGGGGTTGAGCACGTCGTTGGCTCCGATGACGATGACTGCATCGGTATTGGCAAACTGATCGTTGATCGCCTCCATCTCGTAGAGACTATCGTAGTCCACATTAGCCTCAGCAAGGAGTACGTTCATGTGTCCCGGCATACGACCAGCCACAGGGTGGATGGCGTACTTAACATCAGCGCCGCCCTTGGTGAGCTTATCGGCCAACTGCTTGACCTCCTGCTGTGCTTGCGCTAGAGCCATACCGTAGCCTGGCACGATGATGACGCGCTTAGCACCACGGAGCATACCTGCTGCCTGTGAGATAGGATCGCTAGCTGAACTGCTGCTGCTTGTGGGCTGTGCGGTCGCTGCTGAGCTATCTAGACCAGAGAGGATCTGATCAATCGTTGCCTTAGCATCGCCTAGGCAGAGCGCTACGCCTTCGCCACGGCTGTAGAGCGGGTTCTCGACACCCGCGTAGCCAGGCTTGAGATCGAAGTTGCAGATGATGACCTGCTTCGCCTGATCTACGTTGAGGACCGGCATACCATAGATAGGTGTCCCCTCGGCATTGCGTGCGGCAGGGTTGAGCACGTCGTTGGCACCGATGACGATGACTGCATCGGTATTGGCAAACTGGTCGTTGATCGCCTCCATCTCGTAGAGACTATCGTAGTCCACATTAGCCTCAGCGAGGAGTACGTTCATGTGTCCTGGCATACGACCAGCCACAGGGTGGATCGCATACTTAACATCAGCGCCGCTCTTGGTGAGCTTATCGGCTAGCTGCTTGACCTCCTGCTGCGCTTGTGCAAGAGCCATACCGTAGCCCGGCACGATGATGACACGCTTAGCACCACGGAGCATCGCAACAGCCTGATCGATAGGAGAGCTCTCCTGCTTAGGCTGAGGTGCTGCGGGAGCTTTGGGGGCTGGTGCGTCAGGCTTGGCGGGAGCTGTTGCCTTGGCGGGAGCTTTTGCCTTGCCGTGAGGGATGAGGATGTTGACGAGCGAGCGGTTCATCGCACGGCACATGATCTGCGTGAGGAGGAGTCCCGAAGCACCAACGACACCACCGACAGCGACGAGGAAGATGTCGCCAATGGCCATACCGGCGATAGCACCAGCCACACCGCTCAGAGAGTTGAGCAAGCTGATGGTGATAGGCATGTCAGCACCGCCCACACGTATGGAGAAGTAAAGCCCGAAGAGTGCACTGAAGAGCATCGTGCCGATCATGGCGTAGATGAGAGCCGAGGGAACAACGTAGTTGAGCGTGCCGATGAGTAGGAAGAAGACGGCGACAACGAGTGTGAGTGAGGTCGCTACATTGTGAAAAGGCCATACGACTGACTTCTGTGGCAGTACTCTGTGGAGCTTGCCCGCTGCGACGAGACTCCCGACGAGCGTGAGCATACCGATGATGATAGCGAGGAAAGCGGTGACCAGCGTGAAGTAGACATTGCTCTCTGTAAGCTGGAAGAGTGTCAAAGCACCGACGAGTGCCGAGGCACCACCGCCGATACCGTTGAGCAGAGCCACCATCTGCGGCATCTGGATCATCTTGACTCGTGTGTAGAGTAGGACGCCGATGACACCACCGATGAGGATGCCTGCGATGAGCCAGGGGAAGGTGACGACCTGTAGCTTGAGTAGCGTGACGATGACGCCTAGCCCCATGGCGGTAGCACTGAGTGCGTTGCCACGAGCAGCGGTTTTGACCTTGCTCATCATAGCGATGCCTACGAGCACGAGGATGCTGAGGATCGCGCAAATGACGTAGTATACGGGATTAGAGATCTCTATGAGTGTATTCATGCCTTGCCTCCTTTCTTGTTTTTGGTAAACATACGGAGCATGCGGTTGGTCACGCCAAAGCCCCCGACGACATTGATGGTGGCTAGGATGACGGCTATAACCCCAAATATTTGCTGGAAGAGGCTACCGTCTGGAGCTATGATAGCAGTGGCAGTAGCTGCGAGCGCTCCCGTGATGGTGACGCCACTCAGGGCGTTCATCCCCGACATGAGGGGGGTGTGCAACAAGCTAGGCACATTGCTGATGAGCTTGTAGCCGACGAAGGTCGCCACAAGGAAGATGGCGACGAGGATCAGTGGGTTCATTGAGAGATTAGAGATTAGAAGTTAGAGATTAGAGAGTAGAGGTTAGAGTTTTAGAAATTAGAGGTTAGAAGTCAGAGTATGACCCCTTAGGATCATATCCTCTGACGTCTAACCTCTAACGATAGGGGGGGAAGTCAAGCTCCTGTAGTCTAGGCTACTTCTTGAGTCCCATAGCCTCGAGGGTACCCTCGTGGATGATCTCCCCAGCCTCCGTCGTGACGACGATAGAAGAGGTGATCTGATCGCTCATATCGAGGTGCATCTTGCCATCCTTGACGAGGTACTTGACGAGGTTGTACATGTTTTGTGAGAACATCCAGGTAGCGCTCTGAGGCAACATACCAGGGATATTCTTGATACCCTCGATGACCACGTGGTGCTTGACGTCACGCTCGCCTGGAGTCGTGATAGCGCAGTTACCACCCTGATCGATAGCGATATCAACGATGACAGAGCCGGGCTTCATAGACTTGACCATCTCCTCGGTGATGACCACGGGAGCGATCTTGCCTGGTACGAGTGCGCTACAGAAGATGACGTCCATGTCCTTGACATGCTCAGCTAGCACCTGACGCTCATGCTCTAGTAGCTCGGGGCTCAGGTGTAGGGCGTAGCCACCAGGAGCAACAGCCTTGTCAGCGGGGATGCCCAGATCAATAGGCTTAGCACCTAGACTGGTAGCCTGCTCAGAAGCTGCGGGACGTATATCAGCTGCGTAAGTGATACAGCCTAGACGACGAGCCGTAGCGAGTGCCTGTAGACCAGCTACACCGACACCGATGACGAGCACCTTGGCGGGGTCGATCTTGCCGACAGCGGTAAACATCTGTGGCATGAAGAAGGAGAGGTCATTGGCAGCCATCAGAATACCCTTGTAGCCTGCGCAAGTACTCATAGAGGTGAGTGCATCGAGGTTCTGCGCACGAGAGATACGAGGTACACCATCTAGGGTGAGACCTACGACGCCCTGCGCAGCCATCTTGCGTACCATATCATGGTTCACAGGAGAGGCTGGGTGGATGAAGGTGATCAGGTACTGCCCCTTGTGCATCATGTCGATCTCATGCTTGCCAAGCTGCTCGTTGAAGAGTGGCTCCTTGACCTTGATGATGATCTCCGCACGGCGGTAGATCTCCTCGGGTCCTTGTATCAGCTCAGCGCCAGCTGCCTGATAGTCCTCGTCGTGGTATGCTGCGCCTTCGCCAGCTCCACGCTCAAATAGTACAGTGTGTCCATCAGCGACATACTGCTTCACTGCCTCGGGGCTCGCTGCGACGCGAGCCTCATCGTGCATGATTTCTTTAGGTACGCCTATTATCATAGTTCAAAAGTGTAGTGAATGAATAGTCTTCTGCCTAGAAAAGGTCGCATGCGAAAACATCCGTATCGCACCTGCACCCCTTCATTTCGCAAATATACATACTTAACGCCAAAGTTACAAGAGTGCGCCCCGCGACTAGGATAGAATTACATCTCTAGTACGGAAAAGCGAAGCATGGTTGTCTACTGCTTGCTATAAGTCGTCTAGAAAACCTTGTTCAGCATTCTCTCCATTTAGGTAGTCTTCATACTCGATTCGGACATATCCTTTGTTCTCTCCAGAAATACTCATAAGATCTAAATAGACAGACCCTAGGAAGGTGCCGTTTAGAGTCCCGGCTCCATATGTACTCCAATAGTTGCAATCGCCTAAAATGAGTTTTGTCATCTTACTACTATCTCTCTCTGGAGAATAACCTTGGAATTCCTCTTTGCTTTCAATCAGCAAGTATTTTTGAGAGAGCCAATCTTTGAACTTTTTATATCTGATCTCAATTTGAGACCAACTGTCTTGTCCTGGAAAGACAACACGGACTTTATAGACATTGGCTGAGGATGGAGACTTATATATGAGTACGTTGGAGTCTGAGATCCCCGCAAATGTTCCTGTCATCCAGATAATATCGGGAGTAGAAGAGCTGTTAAGTGTAAATTCTTTACTCTTTAGCTGATTTGCAAAGGCTTCAGGAGATCCATCAATGGGGATCCCCATAAACTTCAAATGCTCTGTGGTCTTTGGCTGACTTTGGCTCTTATCTTGCTGAGCTGTAAGACCTGTGAAGGCGATTAAAGCTACAAAAAGAGTAGCTAGGATCATTCTGTAGTGCTTCATAGTACTGTTTGCTTGTATGCCCCAAAGTTAACAAAAACTAGAGAGATGATGCAAGCAGCATTCGCCACGAAAAACAAAAGCAGAGGTCTCACTCACGGGAGAGTGGGACCTCTGCTGGTTAGGTATAGGTTAGCTCGACTAGAGTTTAGGACCAGCCTCCTGGAGCTTCTTGCCGTGCTCGTTGGTAGCAAACTTCTCGAAGTTCTTGACAAAGCGCTTTGCCAGATCCTGAGCCTTCGTCTCCCACTCAGCGGGATCGGCGTAAGTATCTCGTGGATCGAGGATAGCGGGGTCTACGCCTGGCAACTCCGTCGGGATGGCGAAGTTGAAGTGGGGTAGCGTCTTCGTCGGAGCCTTATCGATCGAGCCATCGAGGATTGCGTCGATGATGCCACGAGTATCCTTAATAGAGATACGCTTGCCCGTGCCGTTCCAGCCCGTATTGACGAGGTAAGCCTTAGCGCCGACAGCCTTCATACGCTTGACTAGCTCCTGACCGTACTTGGTCGGGTGGAGTGAGAGGAAAGCTGCACCAAAGCATGCCGAGAAGGTAGGCGTAGGCTCCGTGACGCCACGCTCTGTACCAGCTAGCTTGGCCGTGAAGCCTGAGAGGAAATAGTACTGCGTCTGCTCAGGATCAAGGATCGAGACAGGAGGTAGGACACCGAAAGCATCTGCCGAGAGGAAGATCACCTTGTTGGCATGACCCGCCTTAGAGACCGGCTTGACAATGTTGTCAATGTGGTAGATAGGGTAGGAGACACGTGTATTCTCCGTGACAGACTTGTCGGAGAAGTCGATCTTACCATTGGCATCTACCGTCACATTCTCTAGAAGCGCATCACGGCGGATAGCGTTGTAGATATCAGGCTCAGACTCTTTGCTCAGGTTGATCACCTTAGCGTAGCAGCCGCCCTCGTAGTTAAAGATACCATTGTCATCCCAGCCATGCTCGTCGTCGCCGATCAGCTTGCGCTTGGGGTCGGTGCTGAGGGTCGTCTTGCCGGTGCCAGAGAGACCGAAGAAGATAGCGGTCTCTGTCTCATCCTGGTTCGTATTGGCCGAGCAGTGCATCGAGGCATTGCCACGGAGCGGGTTGAGGTAGTTCATATAGGAGAACATACCCTTCTTCATCTCACCACCATACCAAGTGTTGAGGATGAGCTGCACCTTCTCTGTTAGGTTAAAGACGACAGCCGTCTCGGAGTTCAGCCCGAGCTCCTTGTAGTTGGTCACCTTAGCCTTCGAAGCGTTCATGACGACAAAGTCGGGCTTGCCAAAGTTTGCCAGCTCCTCCTTGGAGGGGCGGATAAACATATTGGTGACGAAGTGAGCCTGCCAAGCGACTTCCATGATAAAGCGGATCTTGAGGCGCGTGTCGGGGTTAGCCCCGCAGAAGGCATCGACGACGTAGAGCTTCTTGCCCGAGAGCTCCTCGGTGGCAATCCGCTTAAGCTCCCGCCAGGTCTCCTGGCTGGTAGGCTTGTTGTCGTTGGGGTACTCGGGGGTGGTCCACCAGATGGTGTCGCGGGTTGTGTCATCGAGGACGAAGAACTTGTCCTTTGGTGAGCGGCCTGTGTAGACGCCTGTCATCACGTTGACGGCACCCAGCTCGGTCAGCTGTCCGCGGTCATAGCCTGTTAGGTCTGGTTGTAGCTCAGCCTCGTAGAGTTGATCGTACGAGGGGTTGTAAATGATCTCAGCAGGCTCTTTGATGCCATACTGGGAGAGATCAATGTTGTGCTGTGTCATAGCTATAGAGTGTTTGTTTGTAGATGCTTTATCTATTAGATATCGTCCCCTGCCCTCTTAGGAGAGGACTTAGCAAAAGTAGTAAAAAATCAGAGATGTCGCAACTTAGTTGCAGAGGAGATCTCATAAGTCTTGAGATATTTGCGCAAAGAGTGCCCAGCAGAGTGCGATGCAGACCCCTATGCAGACTAAGATCAGGAGCGCGTTGATATACTTCGCCTGAGGCTTCGAGTCTTGATGCAGGTCTAGAGCGAAGTACTCTCGGAAGAAAATGTAGAGAGCCGGTATCGCCGTGAGTACTAGGATGAAGTCCTCGGGTATCCCGAAGAACCAAGTCTTTGTCACGCCCACCATAGCCCAGTTGAGGAGGAGTAGGACGATAAAGATATTGATCCGACTTGTGAAGAGTAGCAACAACCCGATCGTATAGATAGCCACCGTACAGGGCATCACAGGCGTTGTGATATAGGGGAAGGATAGTCCCCGCATAATCGAAGCAAGGGGGTACATCAGTGGCAGTATGAGGACGAAGACCCCAAAGGGCTTGAACTTATCTCGTAGGGCAAACTGTGTATCATCCTCCACGAGATCCTTAACCCATGCCAGAGCCAGTATGCCCCAGTATATACTGAGTAGGATAGAGTAGCTACGCTCAGCACAGTAGATAGCGTAGTATGCCACAGCGATCCATACATATAGGAGTATCAGATAGGACTTAGCAATGATCGTACTGCTACGTGATGGATGCTTTACTAAGAGGTACAGGACCACAACGGCAGAGACGACTAGGAGTATCTGTATCGGCCAGGTCGCCACATTGTACTGGGCGATTGTATTCCAAAAGGTATTCATAGAGCTTAGCGCCTATTATTTCTTACGTGTTAGAGAGAAGGTCCGCTTAGGGAAGAGTAGGATAGGCAGTGTAGCCCCTGCCGCTAGGACGAAGATGACCGTGATGGCTACGATGCTATTGAAGAAAAACATCTCCATATACTTCTGCTGTCCCGCTACATTATCTAGATTTTGGAGGAACATGATCTGCGCAAAAAACATATTGTACGCATACTTCCCTGGGATCATCGGTAGGAGTGCTGGGATCGAGAGGACGGTGATCGGCGTCTGTATCCGCTTCCCCAGCCAGAGTGCTCCAAAGCCTATCGTCAGCGAGGCACAGAGAGAGCCGATAGCGATATTGATCCCACACATCGTCATCAAGACGAAGCGTAGCGCATGCCCCACGGCAGCCAGGATAGCTATACTGCGGTAAGCCTTCAGCGGAGGGTCAGAGATCGCACCAAAGCCCATCGCTGCCATCGCTGCAAAGAGCCCATCTAAGAGTATGTCGACCAGTAGCATCATAGCAAGCTACTCCTAAAGATAAAGAGCGTGATCGAAAAGCCCCACCCGATACAACCTATCAGCAAGAAAGCCTCCACAAGCCTGGAGAAGCCCGTCTGTATGTACCCCTCCACGATGTCTATCACACCATTGATGAGTGGCACTCCAGGCACTAGATAGAGTACACTCGTCGTCAGAGCGATCTCACTGTCTGTATTGAAGATCAGAGAGATACTCGTGCAGAGCGACGCCACAAAGGCTGACACCATAAAGGCTATATAGTGGTTTACATGCTCCTGGATCAACTTCTGCTTGCAGATGAACCCCACGACCGTGGCCCAAAAGACGATCCCCATAGCTGGCAGATCGCCTCCGAAGAGCCGACAAAATGAAGCGTTCGCCAGCCCTACCAAGATCAATACAAACAGCGGATGGGTACGTGGCGCAGCCAGTATCTGCTCATACCGCTCACGTAGCTCGTCTAGCGTCAGATGCTCATCGACTACCTCCCAGCTCAAGGCACTCAAGCGTGCGTTGTGCTCGAAGCTGATCGGTAGCGGAGGTATCGCCTCCTCGATAGCAAAGTGCGTATTGCTCTTAGGGTCATACAGCTTGATCAGGACCCCTTTCTGTACCATCATCGTCACAACGGTATAGCCGTAGCTCTCGCCTATGCGCTGCGTACAGCGCACGACACGAGAGGTGTGTACGCCACAGCCCATCATGTGTGTCGCATAGGCTGAGAGAAAGGTCCCGACAGCCTTCAGACTATTACCGTGAAGATCGTTTTCCATAGTCGTTCTTCTCTGAGAGTCAGGTTGGGCACTATCACCAGCAGTGCACCGGACTCCGTAATGTATGTTTTCGTTCCCCTAGTGTCACGACCCATCCACAGAGCAGGTATGACCACCTGCTGCTGAGCCTGTGCACCAGACTGCAAAGGTACGAATTTAGAGGTTAGATACCTTATGAGCGTTTGTTCTGACAGTGTGGGCAGATGCCCTTGATGACGAAGGAGATGGCATGGGCACTGTACCCCTTAGGCAGGCGTAGCGGAGGCACCTCTAGCGTCTCCATGCAGTAGGAGTGTTGGCACCGCTCGCAGTAGAAGTGTATGTGCTCATCCTCGCCGAGGCAGACGCCGTCGCTGGCGCAGAGCTCATAGTTGCACACCCCTCGCCCGTCCTCAAAGGCGTGGACGATGTCATGAGCCAGAAAGAGCGTCAGCACCCGCGATATGCTCGACTTATCCATCGGGTAGAGCGTCGTCTCCAATTCGTTGAGACTCATCGGCTGCGTCGCTGCCATCAAGGCGCGCAGCACCAAGATGCGGTTTGCCGTGGTCCGTACTCCCTTTTGCTTGAAGTACTCTGCTAGGTCATCATGTCTTGTCATCGCTTAGAAGCTCTTTTGCTGTGAAGATCTGTCGCCCCAAAGGTACGAAATTAGAGATTAGAAGTTAGGGATTAGAGGTTAGAGATTAGAGATTAGAGATCCGATCACTCTGATAGCTCCGATGGTTCCGATAGCTAACAGCCAATAGCTAACAGCCAACAGCCAATCCATGGTTGACGCATTATATAGAATGAGCGCACGGACCTTTTGTCGCTAATGAGTAGCTCCTGACAGAGCGATTATGATGCGTCAGCCCTGTATGGGCAAATTAGACGCTGGCTCGTTACAATAATTTAGAGCCGACTACATATCGATACGGTGCTGTGCCAGGGAAAACTGATTTCCACGTGGATATTTCGAAATCTCCACGTGGGAAAGAAAAAATTCTTCGGAGGAATGAAATGAAACTTCGGAGGAATGAAATGAAACTTCGGAGGAAATGATTCGCCCCTACGTGGGGAATAAAAAATATCCACGTGGAGATTTGAGTATTTCCACGTGGATATTCGAGAAAGGAGGGAATCGGACGAATTCCCCTGTAAAGATATGTAATTAGAGGTTAGAGGTTAGAAGTTAGACTCTAGACTCTAGAAGCTCTAGACCTACTAGGTGTACTAGTGCCACTAGTACCACTAGCCTCCTTCCCCCCTCTAATCTCTAACCTCTAATCTCTAATAAAACAAACGGGTGAGTCAACCATCGTTGACCCACCCGCTTGTTTAGTAAGGGGATTGGAGATTACTTGATCTCCTCAAAGTCTGCGTCAGCTACATCGCCAGCGTCGTTGCCCTTCGCAGAGGAGTTGTCATTAGGCTGTGCGTTAGCACCTGGCTGAGGACCAGCCTGCTGCTGAGCGTTAGCCTGATTGTACATCTGCTCGGTAGCTGCGTGGAAGGCTGTGTTCAGCTCCTCCATAGCCTTGTCGATAGCGGGGATATCCTCCGCCTTGTGAGCCTTGCTCAGATTCTCCAGAGCAGCCTCGATCGGTGCCTTCTTGTCAGCAGGGATCTTGTCGCCTAGCTCCTTGAGCTGCTTCTCCGTAGAGAAGATCATGCTGTCTGCCTGGTTGAGCTTGTCGATACGAGCCTTAGCCTCCTCGTCAGCCTTAGCATTTGCCTCAGCCTCCTGCTTCATACGCTTGATCTCGTCATCGCTCAGACCGCTCGAAGCCTCGATGCGGATGTTCTGCTGCTTGCCAGTAGCCTTGTCGACCGCCGTGACGTTGAGGATACCATTTGCATCAATGTCAAAGGTGACCTCGATCTGCGGCGTCTGGCGAGGTGCCGGTGCGATACCATCTAGGTTAAAGCGACCGATACTCTTATTATCCTTAGCAAGCGAACGCTCACCCTGTAGGACGTGGATCTCTACTGAAGGCTGGTTGTCCACAGCTGTGGTAAAGATCTGACTCTTCTTCGTTGGGATCGTTGTATTTGCATCGATCAGACGAGTCATTACACCACCCATCGTCTCCAGACCGAGTGACAGAGGCGTCACATCGAGGAGTAGGACATCCTTTACCTCGCCCGTTAGGACAGCACCCTGGATAGCTGCACCGCAAGCGACCACCTCATCGGGATTCACACCCTTAGAGGGCTCCTGGTTAAAGGTCTTCTTGACGATCTCCTGGATAGCGGGGATACGTGTCGAGCCACCTACGAGGATCACCTCATTGATGTCGCTCGCCGTGAGACCTGCATCCTTGAGTGCCTGCTCACAAGGAGCTACACAAGCGTGGATCAGCTTGTCTGCTAGCTGCTCAAACTTAGCACGTGTCAGCGTACGAACGAGGTGCTTAGCGATACCATCTACAGGGATCAGGTAAGGTAGGTTGATCTCTGTCGAGGTCGAGCTTGAGAGCTCTATCTTAGCACGCTCAGCAGCATCCTTGAGGCGCTGCAGTGCCATATTGTCCTTGCGGGGATCGACACCCTCGTCCTTCATAAACTCCTCAGCGAGCCAGTCGATGATCACATGGTCAAAGTCATCACCACCTAGGTGCGTATCACCATTTGTGGACTTCACCTCAAAGACCCCATCACCTAGCTCTAGGATAGAGATATCAAACGTACCACCACCGAGGTCGAAGACTGCAATCTTCATATCGGAGCCCTTCTTGTCAAGGCCGTAAGCTAGCGAAGCAGCCGTAGGCTCGTTGACGATACGGCGTACCTTGAGTCCGGCGATCTCGCCAGCCTCCTTAGTAGCCTGACGCTGTGAGTCGTTGAAGTATGCGGGTACTGTGATGACCGCCTCTGTAACCTCTGTGCCGAGGTAGTCCTCAGCTGTCTTCTTCATCTTCTGAAGGATCATCGCCGAGATCTCCTGTGGCGTGTAGAGACGTCCGTCGATGTCTACACGTGGGGTGTCGTTATCACCCTTGACTACCTTAAAGGGAACGCGCTCAGCCTCCTTCTCTATCTGCTCATAGGTTTCACCCATGAAGCGCTTGATCGAGTAGATCGTATTCGTCGGGTTCGTGATAGCCTGACGCTTAGCGGGGTCACCCACCTTGCGCTCACCGCCCTCTACGAATGCTACTACTGAGGGAGTCGTCATACGTCCCTCGCTGTTGGGGATGACCTTGCTCTCGCCACCCTCCATGACTGCTACACATGAATTTGTAGTTCCTAAGTCTATACCAATTATCTTACCCATAGTATTGTGTTGTTTGTTGATTTCTTATTTGTTAATGTCTCTGTCGGCTGACCTGGTTCGTCCGTAGGTCAGACGCTTACATCACATAGGTATCAAACATTGTGCCACAAAACTATTCCTTGCGACATTATGTCAAAGTGCCACCAAATCCAAACGAAAAATATACGAGACGTGTAGCCCTGTGTAAGGACGCACGGTCGTGTTTAGCGAGAGGGCGTCCGTTGTGTCAAAGCGATAGGAGTAACTCGTTGTAGGGGCGGACCTGCGTGTCCGCCCGCAGGTCATACTGCGCTTCAACGATAACGGGCGGACACGCAGGTCCGCCCCTACAAAGGGTCACTCGGGAGATTGCTACCTCGTCCCGTTATTCCCCAGCGAATTAGAAGCGGACGATGAGCGAGGCGTCGTACTGGCGTCCCGTCAGGTAGTTGGGTACGGCGTACTGGTTGCGGTAAGCGTCCGAGAGCCAGTAGTAAGAGCCGATGTTGGTCATGTCAAAGAGGTTGAAGACATTCACCCCGATCGAAACCTTGCTAAGTGCTTGTAGCCAGCGCCACGCACCGGGCTTTGCCTCAGCACGATCCCACAGCGTGTACTGCATACCGATGTCGACACGCTTGTAAGGCTTGCCACGGAAGAGGGGACGACCAAAGCCCTCGGCAGCATTGAGCTGAGGAAGTCCTCCCGTTAGCACGCCGCGCAAGCTGAGCGTGATACGCTTGTAGCCGGGGAAGTAGTCCTGGAAGAAGAGCGACAAGTTGTAGTCTGGCACGTGTGGTAGTGGCATCTCGCCATAACCCTCGATGGTCTGCCGGCCACGCATCAGCGAGGCGGTAAGCCACGAGTCTACGTCTGGGACAAACTCTCCAAAGAGCTTGACATCTAGCCCCACGATGTAGCCGGTGCCCAGGTTTTGACCTAGGTAACGCTGCTTGACATTGTCCACATAGTAGGGATTGATGCGAAAGAGATGCTTGTAGTAGCCCTCGGCAGTGAGGCGAAACTTGCGATCCGCCACGAGGAAGTTGTAGTCCACACCGACCAAGGCTTGTGCCGATCCTTGCGAACGCACCTGATCATTGAGCAGTACCGACTGATTGCCCATAGCGTCAGCCTCGATGATACGTATCTCCTTGTAAAAGGGACTCTGGTAGTAAAGTCCTCCAGCTGCTCTCACCAAGAGGTCGGATAGCTCCTTCGGTCGCCACGAAGCGACTAGACGAGGCGAGAAGTCCGCCTTCTTATTGAACGACCAAAAGCTTCCCCGCACGCCAGCCGTCAGGTGATAGCTTCCCGAGGGCGTCTGCCACTGCATCTCATCTTGCAGGTAGAGCGAGGCACGTGCCGAGCGTAGCGAGACGTTGGAGTAGAGATTGCTCTGCATCTTGATCAGATCGGGGTCGCGCGGCAGGTTATAGCCAGCCGAGTCGAGCTTGACCCACTCAGAGATGTAGTCCGCTATCTGCTCGCCTCGTAGCTCCGCACCCCACATGAGGCGATGCGTCTCGCTGAGACGCTGATTGCCACTATAAGCGAGAGCCGCGACTGAGTAGCGGAGTAGGTTGCGGGCATGCTCATGGTTGACACCTGTGGCGAGGAGCTCCTGCTTATCCGATCCAGTCGTTGGGTCAGCCTCCTTCTGCAGATAGTAAGCACCCGTTATGTCGTAGCTCTCCCGCTCATTGCTGTTGTAGAGGCTCAGATCTAGCCTGTGCGCGCCTCGACTGCTGGGACGCCAGTGTAGCATCAAGGCTCCAAAAAGGGTGGAGAAGCGATCCCGCTCCTGTCCGTCGAAGTAGACGGTAAAGTGCTTAGCGTTTTGCAGGGAGCCGACAGTCGTCTCACGCTGCTGCGGGCGAAAGCGGTACTGCGTCCAGGAGTAGTAGCCGATGCCCTCGATGCGCCAGCGATCATTAAAGGTGTAGGTCAGATAGGTCTGCGCATCCGCATAGAAAGGGTTGTACTCCCCGCGGGTCTCCATCTTAGAGAGCAGCTGCTGCGTGGTACGCGTGCGGATGCCTGTGACATGGGTAAAGCGCCCATGCTTGCCCCCCACGTAGAGACTATTATTCATCAATCCGAGGGTGACAGCACCCTCGAGCTTAGTGGGGCGCTTGTACTGTATGTCTAGTACTGAGGAGAGCCGGTCGCCATAGTGCGCATCGAAAGCTCCCGCCGAAAAGTAAACCCGCTCCACCAGATCGGTATTGACAAAGCTCAAACCCTCTTGCTCCGCTGAGCGCACCAGCAATGGGCGGTACACCTCGATACCGTTGACGTAGACAAGGTTCTCATCGAAGCTACCCCCACGCACATTGTACTGCGTGCTCAGCTCGTTGTGCTGCGTGACCCCCGCATAGGTCGCCACCATCGACTCGATGCTACGTGTCGGCGAAGCCTCCATGGCGAGCGTCTGAGTCGTAATCCGCTCCATACTGGGCGGACGCGCCTCGCCCCGCACTGTCACGGTACCTAAGGCTATAGCACTCTCACCCAGCATCGGGTTAAAGTGCATGTCTCGTGAGATACCCTGTGGGTACACTTGGCGCACCGTCTGATAACCGATAGAGCTGTAGGCGACCACCACGCTGTCGGTCGTCGGGGTCAGCTCCAAGCGGTAAGCACCCGTCAGGTCGCTCCAGGTGCCGATGCTCGTCCCCTCGACACGTACCGAGGCAAACTCGATCGGCTCACGGTCACGATCTAAGACGTAACCCGTGAGCGCCACGCGGCGGGGCGTCGCGACGGCCGTCGTGTCGGTCGTTGCGCCGGTCGGCTGACCTGTCGTCTGGCCGTAAAGAGCCAGCACGCTACCCTGTAGTAGGAGGCAGAGCAGTAAGACGATGTGGTAAAGTGATCTCATCGCTTACAAAGGTAGACAAAAGTCGCAAGCTATGCGCCATGAATAGGGTGTGCAAACTGTCGGGACGAAGCAATCCCTGTGGAGGGACGAAAATCTCCCAAGCGGGGTGGGACGAAAACTTCCCATCAGTTTGAAACAGCACTTCCGGGGGAAATGCGGCTCCTAGGGAGGGCATCTCCTGACATGAGACTATTGCAAAAGTCAACAGTTTCACAATCTTGCCTGCAAGATTGTCCAGACTTTGCAGAAAGGATGAAGCGCAAGGCGCTGAGGGTGAGGTCTGAAGGGAGCATACATCCGTATGTGACCGAAGCCGAATCCCGAAAGCAACACAGCGATTCGCCTTTATGCAACGGTCTCGACATATAGCAGAGGCGGTGCCACCCCGCGCTGGGGAGACACCGCCTCACTGTATCTATTTCGTGTAGCCTCGCTCGGAGACTAACGATCTAGGCGACTACTTGTCACTGAAGAGACGTACAGGGAAGAATCTATTTATCTCCCTAGTATACTTACCTCGATTAGCATCTGCATAGCCGTTGGAGTGACACTCTGCTTCACCCAGAATGGCAGTATGCACATAGCGCTTATTCCCTGGCTTTAGGTTTTTGTCTCGTGTATCATCAAAGAAAACACGTCCAAAGAAGTAGCTCAGATTGTTTACGTCCCGATACTTGTCTTGGGGGGTCGTATCGAAGTACTCATCGATAGAGCCGACTGCATAGAAGTTGCGAGTGACATCTTGCTCTGTATTGGCGTTCCAAAAGTCCTCGTTTGCGATTTCTTTTATAGTTCCATTCCAGTTAGCACCTAGATAGCGGCTTGTGACCTTGTAGTAAGAGGAGACCTTACCATTGATATTTGGCTTGAAGTCGCCTATCCACTGATATCGATATGCCATAACAAGCAGTTGCTTATATCCCTTGTTGGAAGACTTAAAGCGTAGTCCATAGGATACGTTGTTTGCTTTGTCCGTTCGATAGTCTGACTTGACAGTAACAATTGCAGCATCAGCTCCTTGCAAGGCTACAGCCCAGCAGGGCAGTGACATATACTCTACGGCATTATCTACAGGCCCTGAGTTCTTACCAACACTATATGTCGTAAGACCTGGTTTGGTATTGCGGAATGGGAATAAGCTACAAAGCTCGTAGTAATGGTAAGGAATATGATACTTCTCTCCCGCTACTGTAAGGTCAGCGTTCTTCTGAGCAAATTCTAGGGTCTTAAAGTATCCCACATTTTTGATGTCGGTCTCATCCGTGGCGAACTTAAACTCCTCGCCTTCGGTATGAGGCGCTAGGTAATGCTCGGAGACATACTCTAGAGGCATCTTAAAGCGACCATGCTTGACGGTCAAGTTCTTGATGGTAGCCCCAGAGTAGTTCTTAGCGACGAGAGGAATCTCCTCAAAGCCAGGCAGAGCGAGCTTATTCCCTTTGAGTACGGGGACATAATCGTCCATAGCTGGTATTGAGAGCTTGTAGCTGTGTGATATCTTGCCCGTCTTAGGATCTGTCGTTGGATTACCTAGATCTGTAAGTGTAGCATTGATCGTGTTGTCAAAACCCTCTGCAAAAGCTAGTGTGCCTGGCTCAATGTATCCTCCTACAGTGATGGTTACCTCACTGGCTCCTTTAGTTGTCGTGTAGACATCTTCGGGAGAGTTGATTAGGTAGGGCGTCATGTAGGGAGCATTGGAGATCTGAGCTGAGAAGTCTACGTAGAAGGGTCTGAGGATGTTGTCTTCTGAGTAGTTGATACCCAGCTCGCTGTCATTCCAGTCGACCACCTTGACGGTGTACTGGAACTGGCCAAACTTCATCGTTGGATCTTCGGGCTCGTGCGAACCGCTAATATCATGTAGCAGGATGATGTTGTAGAGGTGGTTGCGCTTGATGACGAAGTTCTCTAGACGTACCGTCTCAGGCTTAAGTTCTATACCATTGTAAGTAGCCTCAATGGTAAAGAAGGTTTCATTGCGCACGTCAGTTTCATAGCCGTAGATGGTTGCTGCGAGAGTATTCTCCTTAAAGAGTGAACCATCGTATATCTTTTCATTCTCCGTAGCCTCAATGCCGTCCATCTTGCCAACCTGAGCGAAGAGGTGAGACTGGACACGGCGCTTGCCAAAGGTTACCTTCGTAATCTTCAAGCCTTCAATATTGTTGTAGATATCAAAGCGGGCAGCGACACGAACCAGCTTGATCGGACCTAGGTTGGTAGACTCCTTTGACTTGACGGTCACGTTCTGACGCTCTGATGTCATGAGGAAGTTTGTTGCTTGATTGTTCTCACCAGGAGTCTGAGTAGCAACGAGCATCCCTAGATCATCGGGGGTAGAGGGCCCCTCCATCAGTTTGGCTACAAGTGCATCGTTAGGGTTGGCAACGAGGAAGAAGTAAAACTCGCCACTCTTCTCATTGTCAAACTCAAACTGACCTCCGCCTTTGTCTGTACACTTGATGGTCTTGTAGTGCAGACCAGAGGAAGTCCTATAGACGACCGCATAGAGGCTCTCTATCTTGCGCTCACGATCTAGTGCTGGCGTGGGACGTGTCGCATTTTCGTTACCGACAGCACGGAGTGAAGACTCAATGCTGAATCGTACGGTATTGCCTGCGCCCTCGTCCATCTTAAGTCCAGCTTCTCTACTACAAGAGATTAGGGCGAGTGATAGTGCTAGGAGGGCTACTATATAGTTTATTGTGTGTTTCATTATATTACTTCTTATATGCCGTGTTTACATAGTCCTTGTCATATACGACAGTGAGTATACACTTGATCTCTGGTGCAGCATCACTGGTTATCTCATATACCGCAGTGCGCTTGTCAAAAGATGCGCTCTCAGCCGCTTTCTCAAAGTCAACCACAAATAGTCGCTCAATGTCGAGAATGTCTTTCTTTAGCTCGTGAGGCGTGTTCTCTGCATCTGCATTAAGAGGCTTAATGGTGTATTTCGTGTGATTCTTAAAGCGATTGCTGAGCTCGAAGTCAAAATGTCTTGGCTTGCTTGTGTAGAATGTATGATTGAGATAATCATACTTGAAAAATTCACACTCAATAGTTCTAACCATCACTACATCTAAGACGGGCATATAGTGATTGAGGTGAACTGCATTCCACGGTGTATCCTCAATGGAGAAGACTAACTTGCTATCTGGCTCGAGTGGCGTGTTGTCACCGAGGATGATTCGGTAGAGATAGTTTCTCTTGATATTGACAGGCGTGTAGGTGGCACTCGTGCGAGTGAAGGGAATGAGGTACTTGACCTCTTTGCCATTGACGAGCTTGCCCTCGACAACGATTGTCGTGGCATTTGCCTTGTCAGCCTCATTCTCGGGCTGGGGACCCTCGTAGAGGTAAAAGGCTTTCTTGAGTTCCTTACCCTCAGCACCTGCGATACCAGTGAAGGGGTTGGGAAGGTCGGCAAAGCCTGCGCTCATCTTTACCTTCTGCGCATCAGCGGGAGCCTGATAGGTTGGCTCACCAGCCGCATTCTTCGTGGGGAAGGTAGTGGTGCGGTCGTAGGTGTTCTCGACGTAGATCTTGGTGATGGTTAGGTTGGGCACGTGGTTCGACACATCGACACGGGCTACGGCACGAGTCAGGACGACTGTGGTTCCCTTGTTGGTACCCGTTAGGGCGATCAGCTCGGTATTGCCTTGCTTAGCTACGCCAGACATAGGGATGGTGTAGTCGGGGTCGGTGCCTGTGAGGATGTCCTTTGAGGTACCGTTCTCATTAAGCTGCTTGGTCATCAGGAGCTTCTCAAAGTCGGCACGGCTCATGCCCTCAGTGACGCCATCTATTTCATCGTTGGCGACAAAGAGGAAGCGGCTGGTGGTACCAACCTTGTCTGGGTCGAAGTCTTTCGTATAGCTATACTCGGCATCGCCCGTCTGCTGGAGCTTTAACATGTCAATCTGGTCAATGCTGAGGAGCTTGGAGCCGTCAGCGTTGAACTGATACATGGTTAGTGACTTGACGGTCCACTCAGGCTGATCATGGATAGCTGAGCGGTAGGTGACAGGCTCTCCTTGCGGCATCTGCAGCGTGAAGGTGAGCGAGTGCTTGCCCTCTGTGAGGGTTGGCTCTTCGGCACCCGTACTCCTATTACAGCCTACGAGCAGTGTGAGCATCGAGGCGAGTAAGAGTAGAGGCACGATTGCAATTGTCTTTTTCATACTCTAGTTTGTTATTGATTTCGTTATATACTAATTGATTGTGTGCAGTTACTGCGTGACTGTGCCACCAGGCACCCAGTCTGCGATGGTTCCCTTGAAATAGGGGAATAGGGTGACGCTACCATCATCATTGATGCGTAGCAAGATGCGGTAGATCTGCTCGGGTCTCTGGTCTGGTATCCAACCAAAGGAGCGGAAGGCGCGTGTCAAGTCTATCGGCTTGGTGATTGCCTCATCGCCGTGCCACACCTGAATGGTGGGGATGCGGTCGTTGAGATAGCGTAGCGAGATGAAGCTGCCCTCTAGTGTGTGGTTAAAGAGCTTGGGCTGCTCCTCGAGCTGTATGAGCTGTGGCGCGTGTAGCGGGAAGTCGTGCGTGACCTGCATCTCAGCGTTGATCGGCAGATGGAGGTTCGACTTCGCTGGGTCGAGGCTGTACTGCTCCGTCAACTCTGAGAGGCGTACGCTGTAACCATCGGCATAGGGCGGTACAGACTCCCAGATGACACTATAGTAAAGGTGCGTATGTATGTTGGCGAGATCACAGATGTAGTGATCGTTGGCACCTGGCTGTATGTCGATCGTCTTATAGTTCCAGAAGAGCTGGTCACCCTGCGGAGCGTAGTTGCCATCAGCGAGCTTGCGCAGCGTGAGTGTCATGTCAGACAGCTTGCTTCCTCTAGCTAGAGGATCGAGTAGCGTGTGCTCCTCAGTGGCATTACCCACGGTGAGGATCGTGTAGCGACCCACAGGCAGTCCCGAGAGGGAGAGCGTCTGAGGGGTAGCGGAGCTCTGTGACACCTCTTTGAGTAGGTTGCCGTGAGCGTCATAGAGGAAGTGCCTCATCTGCTGCACCTCAGTAGGGTACTCGTCCACACTCTGACGCACGTAGCGATACTCAAGGGTGACCTTGCTACAGCAGATGTCGCGCGGGTCTTGCGGTATACAGCTGGTCAGTAGCCCCATGCAGAGGAGTAGCAGACCTAGCACGGCACTCTGGTATAGCACTCTGGAGTGTCGCTTAGCTAAGCAGAGGAAGGGGGGCTTCCCTTGCGTTATACTCATTATACTAGTCATACGCTGCATTACAGAGCGAAGGCTTCTAGATTTTGACGAGCTACTGCAGCGTCTGTCGTGGTAAGAGCTTGGCGCAGGTATTGCTCCGCCAGCTGCTCATTGCCCGAGAGCATGTAGTAGACTCCTATATTATTGTATGCGGCAGGCTCCGCTTGGAGCGGCTGTAGTATCTGCCATGCCTCCGCGAGCTTACCCTCTAGGAGTAGCCGGCGGCTGTAGTTAAGCTGTGCACCGACGTTGGTCGGGTTGCAGGTCGCTGCTATGCGGTAGACCTCGTCAGCGTTGCGTCCCTGCTGCTCGTAAGCGGCAGCTATGCGGTTCAGCTCCGAGACGGATAGATCCTTCGGTCTGGTCTTCATAATCTCGATGGACTCCTCTAGGCTAAAGGCACGCATCTCATACTCTAGGCGTAGCGTAGAGCGACGCAGGGGTGGGTAGACGTTGCGTAGCAGGTCGCCATAAGTGGATAGCTTGGCCAGCTCCTCCTGACGACGCTCCGGTGTATAGTCAGCGCTCAGGATGGATAAGACATCCTCTTGGTCTGCACGACCTGTAGAGCGCCCGATCACCTCGCGTAGCCCTGTCCAGTCAGCACCCGCACCGATCACCTGGAGATTGCCAAAGAGCGTCTCGCCATACTGCTCTATGAGGTACTGCTTGATGCTCTGAGCACGACGCTCGGAGAGTCCCTTGTTGTGTAGCTCTGGTCCCTCGGGAGAGGCGTAGCCCGTGATGCTTCCGAGGACAACCTTGTAGCTCGTCGGATCTTTCAGGATAGGAGCCAAGGCGTTGCTCAGTGCTGTCAGCTGCTCGTTGTTTTGTCTGTAGTTAGGCAAAACCTCGGAGCGATCAAAGCGGTAGTTGATCCGCAGCTCGATCTCCTCTTGACGTCTCTTCGTTGGCTCGTCTTGAGCTGCTAGGAGCGGCGAGAGATTGTCCTCAGTGATGGTGATGCGGTCAGGCTTAGCCGGTGTCAAGGCGAGGAGCCCCAGCGGGTCAGTATCGCAGCAGTCCATACCGTAGTAGCGCATCTCTAGCGCTCCAGTAGCACCCTTAGGGAGTGCCTGCGTGACCTCATAGTTGATAGTGAGCGGCTCCGCATCGTGTTGCCCCGAGAGGGTAGCGACACCATAAGGACGGGTATTCATATACTCCTCGTGACTCTGGAGAGCCACCTCGCGCTCGTAGTAAGGAGCCTGCCACTTACCATTGAGGATCAAGTGTGGCAGGAGTATCTCTTCAGCCTGAGCCGTCTTGTAGACAGGCTGTATGAGGAGTGCTTTGCTCCGAGGGGTAGCATCTTGGGGAATGACTATTTGACAAGATACTGAGAGGACTCCAGCGTGGTTACGCACCTGCAGGCTCTCATACTGTATTGCATCGGTCCGGAAGCCACTCTGCGCTGTCAGCGTCACAGACGATAGGGTAGCGACGAGTAGCAGAGAGCTGAGACAACTTATTATATAGGTCGTAAATGTCTTCATAGGGCGTGTATTACTTCAGGTAGTAGATAATGTTGAGAGCAGCCTTGGTAGGAGCAAAGGACCCTTTGCTGCCCTGAGACTGTAGGGTGCCACAGGCACCGCACTCATACTGCTTGTAGCGTGTGTAGACGTAGCCAGCACCGAGAGATAGCTCTACGCCCCATCGCTTAGCAAACGCCCACTGGTAGCCCCACGAGAGACCCACCCCCACGAGGTCACCATCATAGCGACGATCCTTCAGCTGCTCGGGGAGAGGTAGCCCACCCACGTTGTAGGTAGCATAGATCCCATGCAGGCCGATGAAGTGCCGCTCGAAGGTTTTGCAGGGCCACCACTTGACCTCGGGCATGACCAGTAGGTGCATCGCCTTAGGGTTAGCATTGACCTGAGCCCCATTGGAGAGTGTTACTTGACGGTCACTGGGGAATTGCCATGGGTTGTACCCCACGAGGATCGAACCGCTCCACTGCGAAGCGATGCGAAAGTCCACACCCGCATTGAGTGTCGAGGTGGCTAGGTATAGCGTATTGACCTTGGCACCTACTTGCTGCGCTGACAGATGACCAGCGAGCGTGAGGAGCAGGCATACGAGCAAAGTCTTATAAAGGTTTCTCATAGACAAACTGTTTTTTTCTTAGGATGCTTCAAGCGACTCGCATAGTCTCTTGAAGCCTATCAAGCCAACGGAGGTGAGAGGGGCTATGTATCTAGCTCTGGGGCTGTATAGCATTTCTCGGAGAGGGCTCGTCTCAAGCACTCTGGGCGAGAAGTGGATTCGGCTGAGAGTCGAGGGTACACATTTCTAACAACCTACGGTCGTAACGGTTTTGCGTTTCGTAAACTCTCACGTTCGCTAAGGAGTGGGGAAGAACACTGTGTATGTATTTAAAAGAGGCTACGCACTCCTCTAGTGATCTCGCAACGAAGATACGACAAATAATCGAGTAAACCAAAAATCACTGATCTAAACCATGTGAGTTCTATAACGATCGGTCCTCTAGAAAGCACGAAGCCCGCTGCAGGAGCGCACTCGTCGTGCATCCTGGCAGCGGGCTATTCAGTCTTAGGAGTGAGACGAAGCTCGGCTTACTTGACTGGTCGTAAGGCGCGCATCGCGTTGAGCACGGCGAGGACGGTCACGCCTACATCGGCGAAGACGGCCATCCACATAGTGGCTACACCGAGCAGAGCCAGGAGCAGTACCAATACCTTGATACCTATGGCAAACCAAGCGTTCTGAAGGGCAATGTTGACCGTGTGTCGTGCGATGCGTATGGCAGTAGCGATCTTGAGCGTATTGTCGTCCATGATGACCACGTCGGCCGCCTCTATGGCAGCATCAGAGCCTAGTCCACCCATGGCGATACCCACATCGGCACGCGCTAGGACAGGCGCATCGTTGATACCATCGCCTACGAAGAGAACGGTGCCTCGGGCCGGCTGCTCGAGGATCGTCACGAGGCGTGCCAGCTTGTCCGCAGGCAGCAGATCCGCGTAGTACTCGGTGATGCCCACCTGCTGTGCTACCTCACGAGCTACCTCCACGTGGTCGCCTGTGAGCATAACCAGCTGGCGGATGCCTAGACGGCTCAACTCCTCGATCGTCTGGCTAGACTCCTCCTTGATCGTGTCCGAGACGACAATATGTCCCGCATAGTTGCCGTCGATAGCCGCATGCACGATAGTACCCGCATGGTCGCAGGGTTGCCACTGAGCACCGATAGACTCCATGAGCGCTACGTTGCCCACGTGAACTACGGAGCCGTTGACACGCGCCTTGACGCCTCGCCCGGCAAGCTCCTCGACCTCCTCGATAGAGCAGTCGTCCTGCTCGTTGGGGTAGGCGTTACGCAGCGAGGCAGCGATCGGGTGTGTGGAGTGACGCTCCACGTGAGCCACCATGTGTAGCAGGTGGTTCGCCTCGCAGGCTGTCGGATGCACCGCATTGGCGGTAAAAGTGCCTTTCGTCAGGGTGCCTGTTTTGTCAAAAAGGACGGCACGTGCCTTCGCCAAAGCATCCATATAGTTGGCTCCCTTGACCAAGATACCCGCCCGTGAAGCGCCTCCGATACCGGCAAAGAAGGAGAGCGGGATGGAGATGACTAGAGCGCAGGGACAGGAGATGACTAGGAAGGTCAGTGCCCTGTAAAGCCAGGTGGCGAAGTGCTCGGTGAAGCTTCCTGTCAGGAGGGGTGGAATGAAGGCGAGCAGGAGAGCGACAATCACTACGACGGGCGTGTAGACACGGGCGAAGCGACGTATGAACGTCTCGCTCCGTGACTTATGATCGGTGGCATGCTCGACCATCTCGATGATCTTAGAGGCGGTGGAGTCGCCCGCAGTCTTGGCAACGCGGACGGTGAGCAGACCCGATAGGTTGACACAGCCAGACATAACCTCGTCCTCGACGGTGACGCTGCGGGGTACGCTCTCGCCCGTGAGTGCGACCGTGTTAAGAGCTGAGGAGCCCTCGATAACGAATCCGTCCAGTGGAACCCGCTCACCAGGCTTGATGATGATCGTCTCGCCCACGGCTACTTCCTCAGGGGCAACCGTCTGCTCGACACCGTCGCGTAGCACGTTTGCCGTGTCGGGACGTATCTCGAGGAGGTGGGAAACGGCACGACGGCTCTTGCCCTCGGCATACCCCTCGAAGAGCTCGCCCAGCTGGAAGAAGAGCATCACAAAGACCGCCTCGGGGAACTGCGCCTCGGCTCCCGGCAGGAAGCCTATGCAGAGCGCGCCCACGGTGGCGATGCTCATGAGGAAGTGCTCGTCAAAGAGTTCGCCATGCGCCACGCCCTCGACCGCCTCGCCGAGCACGTCATACCCTATAATAAGGTATGGCACGAGGTAGACCAAGAGGAGCTGCCACATCGGGAGCGCGCAGGTGCGCTCCACGATATAGGCCCCGATGAGTAGCAGGGCTGTGAGTATGATACGTATTAGTTTCTTCTTCATAAGATATAGATGTACTGTTACGGAGGCAAAGGTAGAGCTATCTGGGTGCAACTCCGTTGCAAAAGTGCCGCCCCCCACAGTTTCCCAAAAACTTTCCACCTTTGGAAAAATAAATTTCCAACGCTGGAAAGTTTAGTTTCCTCCGTTGGAAAACTATTTTTCCTCCCTTGGAACTAAAAAGTTCCAAGAGGGGAACAACTTTTGGAACTCGTACATATCATGGAATCAGCGCAGTACGAAGAACTATTTTGTGGGGATGCTAGCCGTGACGATACCCTGTGGGGGCGCAGTAACACCAGTCAAGAGCTAACAGCCAAGAGCCAACAGCTAACGGACACAACGCTCGCCCTCCCACCAATACTCTCGTGCGTCCCTACAAATACTGCTGCTACAGCGTCTGATGTCTGAACTTTTCGTGTTGATGTGGTTTGTGTAGGGGCGGACCTGCGTGTCCGCCCACATAGCATACAACGCTCTGACGAGAACGGGCGGACACATAGGTCCGCCCCTACAAAGGGATACTCGTCTCGCTCTAACCTCTAACTTCTAATCTCTAACCTCTAATCTCTAACTTCTAATTTCTAAGTACCTTTGTGCAGACTCATTCCTCATCCTATCAACCGTCACTGCCAGATGAATCTCGCTACCTTACCACGTCTGCTACGTTGCGATCAGTGGATCAAGAACCTCTTTGTCCTAGCACCCGCCTTCTTCGGCGGAGTGCTCCTAGACTCGTCGCTCTGGGGTGGCTTGGTGGTGGCGTTTTTTGCCTTCTCGCTACTCTCCTCCTCGATCTACATCGTCAACGACATCGTGGATCAAGCGCGTGATCGCCTGCATCCTAAGAAACGGCTACGCCCGATAGCCTCTGGGGCGGTCTCGATACCGGTCGCGTGGACCATGGCCGCTCTCTTACTGATCCTTGCGGTGGCTCTGCCGCTGGCACTCCTACCTCGTGCACTCTGGTGTCAAACGCTCGGGATCATGGGTGGCTATTGGCTGCTCAACGTCTGCTACAGCTACTGGCTCAAGCGAATAGCGGTGGTCGACGTGGTCTCTATCTCGGTGGGCTTCGTGCTGCGGGTGCTACTCGGCGGTATCGTCGCTGGGGTGGTGGTCTCGGAGTGGCTCGTGGTGATGACGTTGCTCCTGTCGCTCTTCCTGGCCCTAGCCAAGCGACGCGATGACTACCTCCTCTACGAACGCAGTGGGGTAGCGATGCGACAAGCTATCAAGGGGTACAATCGCCCCTTCCTAGACCATACGCTGACAATGATCGTGGGCGTCCTACTCATCTGCTACCTCCTCTACACGCTCTCGGCCGAGGTGCATGCGGAGCCTGGCGGGGACTACCTCTACCTGACGGCACTCCCAGTGCTCGTGGGCTTGCTGCGTTACCTTCAGATCACACTCGTAGAGGAGCGAAGCGGGAGCCCTACGCAGGTGGTCTACCAGGATGCGATCATCGGCATCTGCGTCGTGGTGTGGGGTGTGCTCTTTGGGCTATTACGCTATGTGGTATAAAAGGGTAAGCGCGTGGATACGATAGCAATCTTTGACCTAGATGGTACGCTCACACGGCGAGACACGCTCTTGCCGTGGCTGGTGCAGATGCAGTCGCGCGGTTCGCTCGTGTGGCATCTGCCTTACTACCTCTATCAGTATGCTGCCTATCGGCTGAGCGGTGGAGCGGCTGATCGCTACAAAGAGCGCATCATTGGCACGGTGGTGCGTGGCTGGAGCTATGAGGAGGGCCTGCAGCGGGAAGTGGCTTTTGCAGATCAGATAGACCAGATGCTCCGCCCCGAGGCTATACGTCGGCTGGAGCAGCATCAGCGTGACGGACATCGGACGGTCTTGCTGACCGCTTCGACAGATCTGGCGGTCTCGTCGTGGGCTAGGCGTCGTGGCTTTGACCTGGTGCTGGCCACGGAGCTGGAGCTGGCAGAAGGCCTCTATACGGGACGTTTTGCCACGCCCAACTGTAAGGGCGCCGAAAAGGTGCGCCGGCTGGACTTAGCCCTCCCGGAGTGGCGAAAGGTCACAACATACGGCTATGGCGACAGCGCGAGTGATCGTGACTTCCTGGCACTATGTACGAAGCATTACTATGGGACTTTTGAATAGGCAGTTACTACGGCGGTGGCGGGTGGAGCTACTATGCCTGCTGGGTGTCTGGGCATTGCTCTCCGTTCTAGCACTCTATATTTATAGCACTGGGCTGCTGATGCCGCAGGATGACGCTATCGGTGCTTACCTCGGGTATGACAACTACTTCCGCTTCACGACGCGGGGCGGGGCGTGGGATGTGAGCCACCCGCTGATCACGCCGCTATACCTTATTAATAGGGCGCTAATGGTACCGCTCCTGGGCGAAGGGGGCGCACTCGTTGGCATACTCCTCGCCTCGGCACTCCTGATGGCTATTGCCGTGGCGGGATGCTGCGGTTATCTGCGGCATGTGGTGCAGCTCGATGCGAGACGCAGTCTGCTCCTCTCGGGGCTCCTCCTCTCCACCTTTACGGTGATGACGCTCTCCTTTACGGTCGAGAGCTATCCGCTCTCAATGGCGCTGCTCGTCTTATCCCTCCTCTGTCTGAGCGGTCAGCTGAAGCAAGAGAAACGCCTGTCGGGCTGGCATGCTACGCTCTGGAGCCTCCTGCTGGGTGGCGTGACGCTGACAAACTTTGCCAAGCCGCTCTCGCTGCTCCTCCTGAGCAAAGAAGAGTCGCTCTGGCAGCGGGCACGCAAAGTTTTTCTCCCGACACTCCTCCTGCTGGCACTCGTTGTGGCGGTGGGGTGGTTCTACCACCAGAGAGGGGGCGGACCAGAGGCCGAGGAATCGATGCTCACGGCTCAGGTCAACGATCTGCTACGCTTTCAGACAAGGTCGACCGATCTCGTGCCAGACTTCTTCGGTCATCCGCTCCTCATCAGCGATCTGGAGCTGCGTGAACTGCATGGCGAGACGGTGCTGAGACCTACGCCCTATGCTTGCTGGGCTATGGAGTTGCTTCCGTGGGGCGTGGTGCTACTGCTCCTCGCGATGATCTGGGTTGGACGACGCTACCCTTTGGCCTGGGCCATACCGCTCTACCTAGCGGTCGATGTGGCGGTGCATCTCGTCGGTGGCTACGGGCTAGACGAAGCGATTATCTTCGGGGGGCACTGGGTCTTCCTAGTGCCGATGGCGCTGGGCTGGCTCTACCGTGTGGTGCCTAGGCAGGCCTACCGATATATGGACCTCGTGCTGCTACTCCTATCTATATATATGTGTACCCACAACCTGTGGGTCATCTTACTACGCTTAGGCTGACAAGGCACGGATCGCGTGTAACGATGATACGTGTAACCCTTTGTAGGGAAGCTCGGTCGAGCGTCCGTTTGCTGTTGGCTTTTGGCCGTTAGCTCTTGGCTGGTGTTACTGAGCCCTGTAGGGACGCACGGTCGAGCGTCCGTTGTATCAAAACGATACGTGTAACCCGTTACGTCGCCCTGTAGGGACGCACGATCTGTGCGTCCGTTGTATCAAGGCGATACGTGTCCCCTTTACGTCACCATGTAGGGACGCACGAGAGTATCTAGTGGGAGGGCGTCCGTTGTGTCAAAACGATACGTCTAACCCGTTACGTCGACATGTAGGGACGCACGAGAGTATCTAGCGGGAGGGCGTCTGTTGTGTCAAAGGTTATGGTGTCGTTACACGTCACGGCTGGTTCGGGGACGGATGCACGATAGTGTCTAGTGGAATGGCGTCTGTTGTAGAACGAAAGTTACAGCATAGTCTCGCTGGTTCGGGGACGGACGCACTGATCGTGCGTCCCTACTTTAAGTTTGCAGAGTGAAAAGAAATCGACCCGAGAATAGGTCAGTTGAACGGGTTGTTTTTACCTTTGTTGTAGTAAGGTAAGGACAGCAACCAGAGGGTAATCTATCGTCCCTACGAGGCCTTGAGCCTAAGCTCTGTTAGAGACCCTCTGGAGTTCAGCTACTCGAGACTTATTAGAAAGAGAGGCCCAGAGCCTAATTAAAGTAATAGCCTAATGTAGCCTAGCTGCCTTATCAAATATTCAAGTACAAAGTTATGAAATACTTTTTCATCGGCATCGATGTATCCAAAGAG
This sequence comes from Porphyromonas vaginalis, assembly GCF_958301595.1. Classification (NCBI taxonomy): domain Bacteria; kingdom Pseudomonadati; phylum Bacteroidota; class Bacteroidia; order Bacteroidales; family Porphyromonadaceae; genus Porphyromonas; species Porphyromonas vaginalis. Next base: position 1,336,438 of record NZ_CATQJU010000001.1, read on the forward strand.
AAACTAGACGCCACAATGATTCACTACGAATCTGAATCAGACAGCGAGCAGCAGCTCGCCTACACTACAGTAGAAAACAACCCTAAGGGGTTCCGGAGCCTCGTCTCTTGGAGTAAGAAGAACGCTGGTCGAAGAGTCAAGACCGACACCATGCTCTTCTGCTGTGAGACTACAGGAGGATACGATCGCGCACTCTGCGACTGGCTCTACGGCAACGGCCTAAACATCTGGCGCGAAAGTGCTCTGCAGATCAAGCGCAGCATGGGTCTGCGCAAAGGCAAGGACGACAAAGCCGACTCAGAGATGATCGCTTACTACGCCCTACGCTTCCGCTCCCAAGCCACTCTCTATAAACCTCTGGACGGGAACATGCGTAGCCTACGTGACCTCTTTCTCTATAGGCAGTCTCTAGTTGCCGAGAGACAGGCTAAGATGGTTAGTTCCAAGGAAAAACAGCACATCTCTAGCAAGTCTAAAGTCGACAACTTCATCTACCGAGATGCTCAGAAGGGCATCGACATCCTGACCAAAAGCATCAAAAAGTGCGAGTGCCGAATGCTTGAAATCATCAAGGAAGACGAGGAGATGTACCGCAACTACCTGCACCTCATTTCCTGCAAAGGAGTGGGCCTCATCACCTCTGTCATGCTGATCATCTACACCGACAACTTCAAGAGCTGGAATGCCAAGAAGATGGCTAGCTACTGCGGTATAGCACCCTTCTACGAGAGCTCTGGGAGCTCAGTCTTTCACAAAGCCAACACAAGTGGCTACAGTAACCGACGGCTAAAAGGAATCTTGACCCAAGCAGCCCGAAGTGCCATAACTCATAACCCAACATTAAGACAATACTACCTACGCATGAAAGCCCAAGGCAAGCCCTACGGGGTCATCCTCAACAATGTCAACAATAAGCTCGTACACATTCTCTTCTCTTTAGTTCTGCACGACTGCGACTTCGAGCTGGACCACGAAGCGAAGAGAGCTCTTCGAGCCTAGTCCAAGGAAGGAAAGTCTCCGCTCGGGGAGCGCCCCCGCGGCAAGGGGTGGGAGCCCCCACCCCGCCGAGCGGTTCACCCGAAGAGAAGCGAGTCCTCCGAGTCAAGTTCAGAAAGGAAAGTCTCCGCTCCGGGAGCGCCCCGCGGCAAGGGGTGGGAGCCCCCACCCCGACGAGCGGTCCCCCGAAGAGAAGTAGACCGAGCTTGCGAAACGAGAAAAAACTTCGCTTTTTACTTGCACATGAACTTAGAAAGCAGGACGCAGTAAAATCAGTCAACAGCTATCAGCTAACGGCCAAAAGCTAACAGCCAACGGCCTTTTTTACGAGAAGAGGTCGGCGTCTTGTAGTACGCGGTAGAGGCGATGCACGGGGAGCCCCATGACGTTGTAGAAGGAGCCCTCGATGTGCGAGACTCCGATGTAGCCGATCCACTCCTGTATGCCATAAGCGCCCGCTTTGTCAAGCGGTTGGTAGCGCGCTACGTAGTGGTCTATCTCGCTGTCCGTAAGCTGTGCGAAGGTGACCAGCGTGTGGCTCGAGAAGGAGATTTGCCAATCGATCGTGGAGAGCGAAACGCCCGAGACGACCTCATGCTGGCGACCGCTCAGGCGGTGTAGCATACGACGAGCGTCGTCCAGGTCATGTGGCTTGCCGAGGATCTGCCCGTCGAGGAGGACAACCGTGTCGGCCGTGATGAGCAGTTCGTCAGCTTCTAGTGTGGGTAGTAGCTGCTCCGCTTTGAGCTGGGAGAGATAGAGCGGCACCTCTTCAAGAGGAAGCGTGTCAGGGTAGGCCTCGCTGTGTCCCTCGATGGTACGTATCTCAAAGGGATGGCCGAGTGTGGCGAGGAGCTCTTTGCGACGTGGCGATTGGGAGCCAAGGATCCAGCGGTAGGGTCTCATAGGGGATAGTCTTCTAGGATAGCTTCGGTGAATAGGTTGTAGATTTGCGATACCTCTTGCAAGTCGTCGGGTCGCTGCTCGAGGAGTGCCCGATGGCGAGCGATGGTCTCTAGATCGTGCCGGCGTGCGGGACCCGTCTGCGCGCTGTAAGGGTCGATGGTGGTTGCCTTGGAGGCGGTGCGCAGGATGAGTCCGTCGAGCAGGTCTGTGGGGAGGTCGGCCTGCGTCAGCAGACGGTGCGCGAGCGTGTAGAGGCGGTTGGTGCAGTTGGAGGCCAGCACGCCCGCGAGGTGTAGCCAGAGGCGTTGGTCGAGTGTCGAGGGGAGTGCCTCGACCTGCAGGAGAGCGTTCCACTGCTGGAGGGTGGTCAAGCCCTCGTCAGTGGCCAGTTGGTAAAGGATCTTTTGCCCCTCGAAGGGAACGATGACCTCCCGGGCAAAGCTGTTGAACGGGTACCAGACGCCATAAGCGCGTTGCCCGCTCAAGCACTCAATCGGGGTTACAGCGGAGGTGTGGACGACCAAGGCGCCGAGTGGCGGGAGTGCTGTGGCAACCTCACTGATGGCATGGTCGCTGACAGCGATGAGGTAAAGGTCCGCCGTGGGGAGCTGCTGCAGACTATCGGTGACGGGGCAGGCTAGTGCAAAGCGATCACGGAGTGCCTCGGCATGCGCCAGTTGACGACTGTAGATGCCACAGAGCGAAGCGGTAGCGTGGCTAGCCACTGCAGCCGCTAGGGAGGTGGCTACGCCTCCAGAGCCTATGAGAACGATCCGCATAAGCAATGACAAACTAAGAGATGTATCATGTCCCCAAAGGTACGAAATTAGCTGTTGGCCGTTAGCTTTTGGCTGTTGGCGGTTGGCTGTTAGCCGTTAGCCGTTGGCTTTTGGCTGTTAGCTTTTGGCTGTTAGCCGTTGGCTGTTGGCTGTTAGCTTTTGCCTGTTGGCTGTTAGCGGTTGGCGATTCTGCTTTGCCTCTTCCGATTGCGCAGAAATAGGTACATTTGCACTTGGATGTCAGAGAATCCTTTTTCAGCCCCCATCTTTTACACAAACATGAAACTACTAATCACTGGCGGAGCAGGCTTCATAGGCTCCAACCTCTGCGAGCACTTCCTCCGTGAAGGACACACCGTCCGCTGTCTTGACAACTGCAAATGATGTAGATAAATGACCTTACCGAAGTTCATATCCGAAAACATTCAGTTGGCAAAAAGACATGGGAAGATTGTAGAGAATACAATTGCCATGTCCCTTATCACGTTCTTGAATTCGAGTTTTCAGCTGATCATATATCCCTTTCTAATCCGAAAGGTGGGAGCTGAAGATTATGGGCAGTTTGCGTTTGCTCTTTCTATCGTCTCCTACTTTATGGTATTTGTCGGATTTGGCTTTGATATGATTGCTACGAAGTATATGGCGATAGCACACGAAGAGGGGGATAGCAAGGAAAAGAGTGCCATTGTTTCTAAGATATTCTCTGCAAAGATCTACTTGCTTATCCCGGCACTGGTCGTCTATACGCTACTTATTCTTGTGATACCTCGTCTGTACTCCTATAAAGAACTCTATTTAGCCCTTAGTCTCCTAGTAGTAAGCTATGTCTTTATCCCAGGGTGGTACTATCAAGCACTGCAAAACAACCGAATATACCTGTACATACAAATTGTATCTAAGGTTATACTGCTCTTCATAGTGCTGCTAGCTGTACGAGGAGAAAGAGGTATATATGTATACACATGGGTCTTTGCTATCACCTCCTTTCTAGGGTATCTTGTTTCCGCTCTTTACCTTGTGGTACATGACAAAGTGATCGTCTCCTTAGTCTCTTTGAGGAACACTCTGTCTTATTTTAAAGAGTCCTCGCATCTATTTCTCTCTAATTTCCTCTCCATCTTTAAGTCTTCTGGCATTTATATCGTCATTGGGACTCTCTTTGGCATGAAAGAGTTGACCGCTTTTGATTTCAGCTTTAGAATAACTCAAAACGTCCTCAATCTGACTAAGTCTCTAAACTTAGCTATATTCCCAAATATCGTGACCAACTACTCTGTAGATCGAGTAAAGCGAATCCTTAGAAAGGAAATCATTCTAGGGCTACTTATGACACTAGGGATTATTGCTATAGGCTGGCCCCTCATTATCATTATGGGTAATGGACCTATAATTGACATTGCCTATCCAGTCCTCGTGATTATGTCTGGTATGGTCTTTATTTGGTTCTTGTCTAGCTTTTTCATTGACTTGGTACTTATTCCCAGGGGTAAGAATCAAGCGGTCTTTTGGAATCAGCTTCTAAGTCTCACACTCATAGCCCTTTTTTCTGCAGTGTCATACTTTTTACGCTTACCTGTTTGGGCGTTTACTCTTGCGATACTTATTGCTGGGGGAGTTGAGCTTACCTTCCTTTGTTATGTCTCAAAGCTCTTTGCGAGTAGAAGGTGACTTTTAATACTTAAGAATAGCTTATATGAATAGCCTCTACACCTTCTACTCATGGACGGACATTATTGCTGTATTGTTCTACCTTATAGTCACGATTTTTTTATGCATGAAGCTGTCAAGTCATAGAAGTACATTCCTTCTACTCTCTATACTTCACTTCACGATGACTTGTTTTTACTACTACAATGGCACCGTTAGTATAGACGTTAGTGATTGTGCTATGTATTATAAGGTATCGTATCAGTATAGTGGCTCTTGGATTAGTATCCTTAGCATTAGGGAGAGTGTCTCCTTTATCTGCTTCCTTTGCTTACCCCTAATACATATTCTAAAGCTTAATTATCTCGGTTGCTTCATTACATTTTCTATCGTAGGTCTATTGGGCTGGTTTTTATTGTTCCGAGTGATCTTGGACGTTCTTGTTTCTAAAAAGAGATCGAAGTGGATCTACTTTATCTTTCTCCCACAGCTACACTACTGGACTTGTGCTATCGGAAAGGATTCTATTTTGTTCTTTTTGATATGCGTCGCTCTATACACTTGGCACTTTAGAAAACCGATGTGGACTTTTTTCTTCTCAATGCTTCTCATTGCACCCATACGAATACATATTGCGGTGGGCATTATGTTGGCATATGTGCTTTCTGTCTTTTATTCTAAGCGACATTATACTTGGCGTGTAAAAATACTCTTAGCACTTGTCTCTCTAGTAGGACTCTTTTTGTCTTTTAAGGTCGCTATGCAAGTAACAAACTCTTTAAATGCTCAAGAGCTCAGTGAGTATGTTACTAGAGATGATGCAAAATACAGTGACACAAATGCAGGTGTGGATCTAAGTGGTGCATCTTGGGGAGTGAAGGTCTTATCATTCCTTTTCCGGCCATTGTTTTTTGATGCCCGTAACTACTTAATGATGGAGGCTTCTGTAGAAAATGTCTTTTGGGTATTGTTATGCCTCACGATTGCATTACGTCTTTGCAATCGTCAAACGCGTCGAGAAGCAGATTGGCACTACTTGGGATTTGCGATTCTGTCAATTCTTATTCTCTCGTTAGGTCTTTCTTATGGAAACTCTAATCTAGGAATAGCTGTTCGACAAAAGACAATGATCTTTCCCTTCTTATTCTACAGTCTATTCTTGCTTCAGCCATTGAAGCTATCTCAGAAATATAAGACAATAAATACTCCAACATCAATTAACCCCTTATTAAAGTGATGAAGTTACTACGGCTATTTACATCGGCAGGGTCGATCGGACTTATTAAGGGTCAGTATCGCTATCTAAGAGAGCATGGCATTGACATTGTCGTAGCTACAGGGCCATCATCCCTTTCAGACAGGCATCTTGCACTCTTGGAAGGATCGCCACATAGACTGGTACCTCATTTGCTACGTCCCATCTCTATTTGGAATGATGTAAGAGCTCTCTTTGAGTTGATCAAGCTCATCAGAGGGGAAAAACCTGATGTAGTACATGCAAATACGCCTAAGGCATCTCTCCTTGGCATAACTGCTGCTTGGTGGTGTCGCGTGCCACATCGCATCTATACGGTTACTGGACTTCGCTTCCAAACGGCAAAGGGCTTCTTTCGCTGGTTACTTATCACTATGGAGCGTATCACCTGTCGCCTCAGCACCAAAGTAATCCCAGAGGGTGATGGGGTCGCAAAGACACTACGTGACGAGCATATTACAAGGAAGCTTCTTAAAAAGTTACACAACGGAAACATTAACGGAATTGACTTGGCATACTACGATAAGAGTGCCATACCTATAAGCTTGCTGAGCCAAGCTAAGTCTGAGATGAGCTTCTCTGAGGAAAGCTTCACCTTTATCTTTGTGGGACGGATCGTGAGGGATAAGGGTGTCAGTGAACTTGTGGAGGCGTTCACTCGTTTGCAGCAAGAGCATCCCGATGCTCGATTGCTACTCGTTGGCGACTTCGAGCAAGAGCTAGATCCACTACCTGAGGATGTCTATCATACGATACAGAGTCACCCAGCCATCTACTGTGCAGGGTGGCAAGATGATGTGCGCCCTTGGTTTGCCGCAGCTGATGCATTGGCCTTCCCCTCTTATCGGGAGGGCTTCCCCAACGTTGTGATGCAAGCGGGTGCTATGGAGCTACCCTGCGTTGTTTCCGACATCAATGGTTGCAACGAAATCATCATAGAGGGAGAGAATGGTCTGATCATTCCGTCTCACGATGCAGCAGCACTATATCAAGCTATGAAGCGTATGATTGAGGATAAAGCTCTTTACATGCACTGCCAGCAGAATGCTCGCCCTCTGATCGCCTCTCGCTATAAGCAGGAAGATGTATGGCAAGCAACGCTGGAGATGTACAAAGAGCTATAAGAACGAAATAGTATAACCCACGACAATAACAAGAGTATCTATGAACTTTAGGAAATTAGCATTCAACCTCGTTGACTCCATGAGAGGAGGATTGATTAATGCAGAACTCAAACGTCTCGAACGCTCCGAGATAGATAAAGACTTTTATAATGCTGAGAAGAGGGCTTCGATGAGCAACTTCTTGGCATCTCTACGAGATGTGCCAAGCTATAAAGACTTAGACTTATCGAAGGGCTTAGAGCAGTTTCCCGTAATCCAAAAGAAAACAATCCAAAGTGATCGGAGTAACTTCCTATCGAAAGCATATCAGAGAGAGGATCTTATCAAAGTGTCTACCTCTGGATCATACGGACTCCCTGCAGAGTACTACCTGACGAAGCAAAAGAAAGCACAGCAACTAGCCGAGGTTATTCACTATGGGCGAAAAGTAGGCTATGATGTCGGAGTCAAGCACATGTACATCCGCTCAGTGGTGCATAAGAGTGCCTTCAAGCAATACTTGCAAAACGAACATTATCTAGGATGCAAAGATCTTGATGCTTGTTTCTTGCAAAGGGCTAGAGAGGTCTTGAAAAAGAAACAAGTAAAGGTGATCATTGGATTTCCTACGGCTATCTCGATGATTGCAGATTACTGTCTTAAAGCGGGAGATGCGGGGGCTAGCTACTCTATAAAGGGAGTTATCACAAGCTCAGAGAATCTCTCTGAGCAGCAACGAGAGATTATGAAGAAAGCATGGGGTGATATAGGCATTTGCAGTAGATACTCGACAGAAGAGTTTGGTGTTTTGGCTTGTCAGTATGAAGCTACTGGAGACTTTCTCATCAACTCGCTAAACTACCATATTGAAATCCTCAAGATAGACTCAGACTTACCTTGTAGTGAAGGAGAGATAGGACGTATTGTCGTTACGGATCTTCATTCTTTTGCCAATCCTTTAGTACGCTACGACACTGGAGATCTAGGGCTAATAGGACGCAGAGAGACAGATGAGTTTGGTAGCTTGCTCGCTTTTAAGTCTCTGTCAGGAAGAGGTGTGCAAGTCATCGTCACTCCTTCGGGCGAATTGAAGTATCCCCTCTACTTAGATACTATAATGGAGCGTTTTGAGGATTCTATTCTTCAATATCAGCTCATTCAAGAGACAAAGAGCGACTTCCGTCTGTTGGTTATCCCTAAGGACCCCTCTGTTGGAGAAGTCTTAAATGAATTGAATGTTGCTATGCTAGGATGGCTCGGAGAGGGAGCCAACTTAAATATCGAGGTCGTCAAAAGTCTAGAGATGCTACCATCTGGCAAACGTCCTTATGTCATCAACAAGACCCTTTGACTATGTACCGAGCATATATCAAGCGTACTTTAGACTTTCTTCTAGCCCTCATCGGACTGATCGTCTTGTCGCCATTGCTACTGGTGGTGACGGTGTGGCTACACTTTGCTAATAAGGGGGCAGGAGCGTTCTTCACGCAGGAGCGCCCAGGCAAGGATGAGCGAATCTTTAAGCTCTACAAGTTTAAGAGTATGACCGATGAGCGAGATGCGGAGGGCAATCTGCTCCCTGATGGGAAGCGGCTTACGTCTGTCGGTCGCTTCATCCGCAAGACTTCGCTCGATGAGTTACCTCAGCTATGGAATGTTCTCAAGGGGGATATGAGCTTGGTCGGTCCACGTCCTCTATTTGTGGACTATCTTCCATATTATACGACAAGAGAGCGATTGCGCCACACTGTACGTCCTGGCATTACGGGTCTAGCTCAAGTCAGGGGCCGAAGTTACCTCCCTTGGGATCAGAAACTCGCAACAGACGTTGAGTATGTAGAGCATCTCAGCTTCTCGCTAGACTGTCGCATCTTATTTAAGACCGTGGCAAACGTCCTTGCCTCAAAAGATGTTGCCGTAGATCCGAGAAATGTTGGAACAAGACTAGATACTGAGCGGTCAGAAGCTTAGCTCATTTACAAAACGAGTCCTCAGTTATAGTCTTCCATATTAGTCTATCCTCAATAGCTATCAACTTCGTATGATTGTTCTAGACAACCTGAGTCTACCTGCCACCACAATCAAGGTGGTAAGGGATGATCTGTATCCTTTTGTAGGGGGAGGGAATAAAGCTCGTAAAGCTCTTTATTACGAGCGCTACATGATCGAGCATGGACTCAATGCTATCGTAACTACAGGTGGCGTGCAGTCCAATCATAATAGAGCAATGGCTGTTATAGCTAGTAGAAATAACTGGCCGTGTCATCTAGTAGTTCATGGATCTGAGGAGCGATTTGACCAAGAGAGTGGAAATCCTAAGCTAATTAGAGCCCTAAGAGGTATAACCACAGAGTTTGTCTCAGTAGATAAAATATCAAGCTCTATGGACGATGCTATCTCTAGGTATAAAGAGCAAGGATATAATCCTTTATACGTGACAGGTGGGGGACACGACTTAATAGCAGGCTACGCGTATGTTGATGCAGTTTCAGAATTACTGAAAGCAACCTCAGAGACTTCTCAACTTAAATATGTTTTTCTTGCTCTAGGTACTGGGTCTACTGTGGCGGGGATTTCTGCGGGGCTAGAGCTTGCAGGACTTGATACAACTGTCGTGGGCGTTTCCATCGCACGCAAGAAGGAGCGAGCAACAGATGTAACTATGACTTTTGCTCAGGCTCTTTACAAAGACCTGAATTTGTCAGCCCCTGTTGGTAATATCATTATTACAGACGAGTATCTATGTGGTGGCTATGAAGGGAGTACTCCTGAAATGACTCAATGGATAGACAATGTTATTGCTCGTACAGGAATTTTCTTTGACTATACATATTCAGGAAAAGCATTGTGGGGCGCTTACAACTACATGACAAAGCATAAGATTGACCCCTCTGAGGTGTTGTTTTGGCATACGGGAGGACTTATGAACTATTTAGCAAACCCATAGGTTAGATATTTAGAAGGTCAAAACGCGATATCTATTCGAAGAAGTATTGTTTTGAAGCGGCATTAAAAGCAATCATCTATATGATCACATTTAGACTACTTGAGGAAACAGATCTAATTGATAGGGTCTCTTGGATTAATACTCCATCAATCTTTAACAGCATGAGTTTCGATCAAAAAGTCACAATCGAAGGAACTAAAGCATGGTATGAAAGAGTGAAGTCAACCCCTTTTAGATATGACTTTGTTCTTGAAGAAGATGGATCTTTACTAGCTATGGGTGGGGTAACATCGTACATATCCTCAAGCAAGACAGCAGAAACATACACGTTTACCAATCCCTTACTACACTCCAAAGGATATGGCACTCTTATGCTTTACTTAGGGTGTCGCTTCACTCTTGCGTCCCCAAGTTTTGAGTGCCTAATAGCTTATATTAGACCAACAAACATTTCTTCATTGAAGATCCATCAAAGGATTGGATTTACAGAGGTCCAAGAATCAAGACATGGCTCGCTTTCTATGGCTAAAGAAGGACATTTGTGCTTTGAACTCACCTCTTCTTCTTTCAATAAAGAATTAGTCTCACAATCAATACTGGACTCAATAAATACATCGTTGATATTATGAATATCCTATTTACCTGCGTCGGACGACGTAACTACTTGTTGCGCTACTTTAGAGAGGCTATGCGTGATGGTGATCAGATCATCGCATGTGATATGCAGACCTCAGCACCTGGACTGACAGAGGCCGATAGAGCATTTCTAGTGCCAGCCATCTATGACGAGTCGTATATACCCACGCTACTAGAGAAGATCAGAGAGTATCAAGTAGATGCCCTGATATCGCTCAATGATCTAGAGCTACCTATCCTCTCAGCGCACCGCAAGGAGATAGAAGAGCTAGGTGCCAAGCTCTTAGTGTCGGACGAGCGGGTGATAGACATAACATTTGATAAGCTCAAGACGGCGGCCTTCCTTAGAGAGGAGTGTGGGCTACAGACGCCCTACACAGAGACAAGTCTAGAGGCATTCTGTGGTAGTAGACAAAGCTCATATCCTTGTGTTCTCAAGCCTAGATGGGGTAGTGCTTCGATAGGAATTGAATTTCCTCAGAGTGAGGAGGAGCTGCTCATCGCAGACAAGTTGCTTCGTATCAAGCTCAAGAACACAATCCTATACAACGCCTCCAAAGAGCACTTTGCCTCAGCCATCCTCTATCAAGAAAAGATAACTGGTCGGGAGTATGGGATGGACATCCTCAATGACTTAGAGGGGAACTACGTGGGGACCTTCGTCCGAGAGAAGCTCGCTATGAGAGCTGGGGAGACGGACAAGGCGAGGACAATCATTGATGATCGCTTCGAGCATATTGGTCGTACGATCTCTAAGCACCTAAGGCATATAGGCGTACTAGACTGTGATGTGCTGGAGCGGGGCGGTGAGCTATACGTCCTAGAGATGAATGCTCGCTTTGGTGGTGGATACCCCTTCTCGCACGAAGCTGGTGAGCATGCGACAGCCTGTATCTTGGAGTGGCTACAAGGGAGAAAAGATATTGCCCAACACCTACAGTATAAAGCTGGCATCACGCTATCTAAGTGTGACCGCCTGATACGAGTTCTAGATCATGTCTGACGCTGCTTTGCCTTGCTAAGTGAGCGTCGGATCCCTCTTGCCTTTCGTGAGGACGGTGTGTGGGGGTAGCTGTTGGCGATTGATGGGCTAAAAGCTAACGGCCAAAAGCCAAAAGCTAATCTCTAGAGATTTCCTCTCGAGGGGCTTGGGATCAGCCCCATTTTCACTACATTTGTAGGCAATTAAATCAGAGCTAACAGGTATGGGACAGAAGATTTGGCTCTCACTCGCTGAGATGGGAGGACGAGAGCAGGAGTTTATACAGGAGGCGTTTGACACCAACTGGGTGGTGCCTCTGGGACCCAATGTGAATGGCTTCGAGGAGGACTTGACGCGTTACCTGGGAGCGCCAGGCAAGCATGTCGTAGCACTCAGTGCCGGCACAGCTGCACTGCACTTAGGGCTGGTCATGCTGGGCGTGGGGCGTGATGACGAGGTGATCTGTCAGAGCTTTACCTTCTCAGCCTCGGCCAATCCAATTACTTATCAGGGGGCTAAGCCCATATTCGTCGATAGCGAGCCGGACACGTGGAATATGTCTCCCGACCTGTTACGTCAGGCTATCGAGGATCGCATAGCTCAGACAGGACGCAAGCCTAAGGCGATCATACCGGTTCATCTGTATGGCATGCCCGCCAAGATGACCGAGATACTAGCGATCGCTGAGGAGTACGACATACCTGTCCTCGAGGATGCTGCCGAGGCGCTCGGCTCTGAGTACAAGGGGCACAAGTGCGGTACGCTAGGTCGCTACGGAGCACTCTCTTTCAATGGCAATAAGATGATCACCACGTCGGGTGGTGGCGCTCTGATCTGTCCCAGTGAGGAGACGGCGCGACGTGTCCTCTTTTACGCTACGCAGGCTCGTGACAATGCGCCACACTACCAGCACACGCACATCGGTTACAACTACCGTCTGAGCAATATATCGGCGGGTATAGGTCGTGGGCAGATGCTCGTCCTCGATGAGCATGTGGCTAAGCGTCGGCACAACCATGCCCGCTACTGCGCTCTGCTGGCTGACTGTCCTGGGGTAGAGGTGAAGTGCGCCCCCACGGAGGAGTACGATAGCAACTACTGGCTCACCTGCGTCTTAGTTAATCCTGATAAAGCGGGCTTCACCCGTGAGGATCTGAGGCTCCAGCTGGAGGCTGAGTCTATCGAGAGCCGTCCGCTGTGGAAGCCGATGCACCTGCAGCCTGTCTTTGCAGAGGCACCGCGCTATGTGGATGGTACGAGTGAGGGGCTCTTCGACAGGGGGCTCTGTCTGCCTAGCGGTACGCTGGTGACGGAGGAGGATCTGCAGCTAATTGTGGCTGTGATCCGTAGCTTGGGCAGGTAAGCGGACGGTTATGATGCGTCGCAAGGCGTAGATCTGTGGAGACTGAGCTCCCCGTAGATCTACGCCTTCTTCGTTTGTGCATAGGTGCGCTCGTTATTTGAGCCTGTTGACTTTTGCAACAGCCTCCGTTTAGGGTTGGCCTGCTACAATAATTTAATGTTGGTTACGTATCGATACGGCGCGGTGTCGGGGAAAAGTGATTTCCACGTGGATATTTCGAAATCTCCACGTGGAGAATAAAAAATTCTTCGGAGGAATCAAATGAAACTTCGGAGGAATGAAATGAAACTTCGGAGGAATCAAAACGCCCCCACGTGGAAAAAGAAAAATATCCACGTGGAGATTTGAGAATATCCACATGGAGATTCGAGAAAGGCGGGAATCGGACGAATTTCCCTGTAAAGATATGTAATTAGGGATTAGAGGGGAGGCTAGAGGTTAGAGATTAGAAATTAGAGGTTAGAGGGGCTAGTAGCACTAGTGCTTCTAGTGTCTAATCTCTAATTTCTAATCTCTAGAAAAACTTGCGATCAGTCCCTTTTTCATTACATTTGTAGGCAACTAAATCAAGACAATCCATTAGAACAGGCAAAGATATGAGTGAGGAGAGAGTTCAGATCAGCATGTCGAATACGAAGAAGGAGATGCTGGAGGCTTACGAGGCACTGCTAGCAGAGGTGCAGGCTAAGAGCCTAGAGAATCCCAAAGAGGAGCAGAAGCGTGTCTCCGAACAGAAGGTCGTGGCACAGGCTGAGGCTCTATCAGCCGAGGAGCTAGACGCTTTTGCTCGTGAGGTGATGGGCGGCTTCGAGCGATCTGTCACGCAACTTCAGCGACAACTCAAGGAGGGCTTCGAAAAGCTCAGAACGCTTAATGAGACCATCCAGCTCAAGGAGGAGTGGATCAAGGAGCTCTATGCCATCGAGAGCAATGCGGACTCACTCTCTACGCTGATTCTAGCACAGAAGAAGCAGAAAGAAGAGGCGCAAGCCGAGCTAGAGGAGACGCGTGCTAAGCTGGAGCGTGAGATCGAAGAGACTCGTGAGGCGTGGCGTCATGAGCGTGAGCAATACAATGACTCTGTGAAGCAGGAGCAAGCCAACGTCGCACTCCTCCGTAAGCGCGAAGAGGAGGAGTATGACTATACGATGAGTCAGCAGCGTCGGAAAGAGGAGGATGCCTTCCAAGAGCGTCTAGAGGCTGAGGAGCGTGAGCTGACGGAGCGCAAGCAAGCTTTCGAGCGCACTACTGCCGAGCGAGAGCGTGTCCTGGCTGATGCTGAGGGTGAGCTACAGAGTCTACGTCAGTTGGCCGAGAGCCTAGAGAGTCGTATGCAAGAGGTGCAGATCAAGGCTGTCCAGGAGACCGAGGAGCGTCTCAACAGGGAGCATCGCTTTGCATTTGACCTAGCTCAGAAGGAGACGGAGGGTCAGCTACGACTCAAGGATCAGCAGATAGAGCTCTTGCAGCAAAAGATCAAGGAGATAGAGAGTCAGCTCAAGGAGGCTGGAGTCAAGGTTGCCACTTCGGAGGAGACGGTCAGAGACATCGCTCTCCGTGCTATCGACTCCTCCGCCATGACGAGTCGTACACTAGCTCGAGAGCCTCGCACGGTCACGTCCCGAGACACAGACGAGTAGGAGACGGGCTATTTGTCAGAGAATACATACCATCCTATGCAACGCTATATACAGTCCATACATATTAACAAGGTACGTCATCTACACGATCTAGATATTTGCATACCTGATGACGAGCATCCACATCTATTGATCACAGGTAAGAATGGAAGTGGTAAGACCTCTCTGCTGGAGGCAATCCGGGATCATATTGAGCTACTGCAAAAGGTGGACAGCTTAGACTTCTTAAAGTATGAGGAACGAATTCAATACTATACCGAGCAACTATCTAGCTGTATAGATCCTCTAAGGAAAGCAGAACTAGAGCAGCAGCTAGCTTTTTGGCAGGAAAGACTTAATGAGCTATATGGAGCAGTGCGTGTAGCGTTTGAAGATCCTACCCAAATCGTATTCCATAGTTCTGACAAGCCCTTTATCTGTGCCATGTATGCCGCTAGTAGAGAGGTCCGAATGTCAGAGCCTCTCAACCCAACGATGCCGTCGTTCAGCGACCAGTGGCTTATCAATCAGAGTGCTTCGGATCAATTTCTCATTTATCTCTCTCACCTGAAGATCCAAGAGGCACTTGCACGAAATGAACATCAGACGGAAGATGCAGATCGAATCAATGATTGGTTTGTTTCGTTCGAAGCGTTACTAGGAGAGATCTTTGGCGATAGGGGGCTGAAACTCTCTTTCAACTACAAGGACTACTCCTTTCATATAGAGACGGAGGGCAAGAGCTTTAAGTTCAACGAGCTGTCAGATGGATTTGCTGCGGTGATAGATATCTTATCTGACCTAATCCTAAAGATGAGTTCGACAAGTGACAGCATAATGCAGCTCTACGATATACCTGGGATTGTCTTGATAGATGAGGTGGAGACCCACTTGCATCTTTCTTTGCAGCGACAAGTGATGCCATTACTGACTAAGGTTTTCCCAAATATCCAATTCATAGTCACGACACATTCACCTTTTGTCCTCAACTCCATTGCATCTGCATCTGTTTATGACTTGGAGCATCAAAAGGTATTGACGAATCTGTCTGACTACTCTTACGAGGCTCTAGCCGAAGGTTATTTTGAGGTCAGTACTCGCTCGAGCTATCTAGAGCAACAGTTGAATCGTCTCAGAGAACTCTTGAAGCAAGCAGACCTAGATATTGCAGAGCGATTTGAAGTCAAAGAACTCGTCAAGGATCTTGACAAAGTATCCGAGAGTGTCTCCCCCAAGATAGCTGGCGAATACGAAGAGTTGAAAATTAAGTGGGCAGATAAACTTAGTGGAATCCGAGACTATGATTCAAATCTATAAGTCCTCCACTTCGCCTAAATCCCTTGAGACTGGGCATCAGTACAATGGACAGGATGTCCAAAAGCAACTTTTTGCAGATCAGTATAGTAAGTGCTACATATGCGAGGGGAAAGTGATAACGGACTATAATATAGATCACCTATGCAGTCAGGCTCGATACCCCGACAAAAAGACTGACTGGAGCAATCTATTGCTAACGTGTTCGTACTGCAATCAGAAGAAGTCCAATGCTTATGACCAAATAGTCAATCCATTGAGCTTTCCTATAGAGACACTTATCAAGCAGGAAGTGGACTTCCAGAGGAATATTGCGATCTTTGAGGGGCCCGATGATAAAGATATCGTGGGTGTAGATGAGACCATCAAGTTGCTCTCCTCTATCTTTAATGGGAAGACTCCTGCTCGGCAAGTGCGGGAGGAGAAGTTCTATAACGAATTTCTCTCTCATATCAACCTATTCCAAAAGGCTTGTAATCAATTTCTAGAGAAAGACTCAGCGCAACATAAACGTATAGTTTGTGAGCTGTTAAAGGCAGACCAAGAGTTCCTAGGATTCAAATATTGGATTATTCAATCGAATCAGACGTTGCAAAATACATTTCTCCCTTTTTGTCAGTGGAATAGGGATGAAATCTGAAATAGACCTTGATCTGAAAAACAAAAGACAGAGATATGGAGCAGAAGAAGATTTGGCTCTCACTCGCTATTAGCTGTTAGCGAGTTCGCTCTAGTATGACTTGCTTCTTGCTGTAAGGGTAGGGCTTCTGTTTGAGCTTTCAATCGTTATCACAGCGAGGGGAAAAGTTGTATCTTTGCAAGGAGCTATAGGCTCATCAAAGTACTCCGTGATAAAGATATAGAACACTATGCAACAGGTTACCTTTGACATCAAGCGACTAGGAGCAATCAGAGATTCTTCTATGACCCTATCCCCAATGATGATTTTTTCAGGGGAGTCAGGTTTAGGCAAGAGCTATGCCTCCTTTTTAGTTCATTACCTGTATTACGTCCTCTTAGACTCAGATCGTTTCTTAAACTTCTTCCTTGAGCAGGGTTATGACTTTAACGAAATCTACAAGAAAAGGGAATCTGGAAAAGTCATCCTAAGTGTCCCTGTTCAAGACGTTTTAGACTGGTTGAATAAAGACGCAGTTGCCTATATAGGCTATCTCGTAGGGTATCAGAATCTTGATGGAGACGTCAATATTAAATTGCCCATACAGGAGAAGACTTTTGACTTTATCTTTACTCAAACCCTTGAAGGCTTAGAGGGGCAGGAGGAGCTGTACGATAAGCTTGTCTTTAAGAATTACGTCTATCGTGTTGTATCAACTCTAAACATCCCAACTCCTATACCTTATGTAACACTGATTAAAGCGTATTTCCAGGATCTCGTCTTTGGTGATATGAATAATATCACTAAGACCTTTCTATTGCCTCCCTCTCGAGGCTCTTTGATGGAGGTGAGTGAACGTCCAACCTTTCAGTCAGGTATGTACGAAGAGTTCTTCGATATGAAGGCTCTACTCAATAAGCCTCAAGAAAGTGTTTCACCGTTAAACCAAGCTCTTATAGAGTGCAATGCTAGAGTCAACAACGGAGAGCTAAAGCGTGAAGGAGAAAAATATCTTTATCACATGCGCAATGGAGCAACAATTCCTTTAACCGCTGCCGCTTCGTCCATAAAAGAACTATCTCCTCTCTCTTTACTAATCAATAAGTTTCCAGTCAAGGGCGTTTCTATCTTGTTTGAAGAGCCCGAAGCTCATTTACATCCCAGCCGTCAAGTGAAGTTGGCAGACCTCTTAGCCTGCATCATAAGTGCAGGTGGGCATCTTCAAGTAACGACTCATAGTGACTACTTAATCAAGCGTCTCAACAATCTGATGAAGCTATCATTGCTTAAGGACAAAATCTCTCCAAGTGATTTTGAGAAATTGCTAAACGACTTTCAAATCAAGGAGGAATATCTTTTAGCTGTCTCTAACGTTCGCGCTTACTTACTTGAAGAGCAGTCTGATGGATCTTCTCGAATCATAGCTCAAGAAGTTGGTAAGGATAACTCAATCCCGTTTGAATCCTTTTATTCAGTAATTGAAGACGATCTCGAGTTGACAAGTAGGATTGAAGAAATTATGGACAGTTTAGAGAGCTAGAGTTATGACTTGCGATGACTTCAAGAGAATTTTCCCCAAATACCAAGGGACGAGGTACGTCTCAGATAAAGCAGAAGTTGAGGAAACTAGAGAAAATGCGAAAGTCAGAAAAGTCGTTTTGGAAAACAGTTGCTGTCAAGTCATAGATCCATTGATGGTTAAAGAGCTTAGTTCTTTTTTTGAAAAAGCGGGCTCTGACAACTTGTTTCTTAAGGATTGCGATGGCATTTTTCTGTATGACGGTTCACAAGGAAAGAAACATCTCATTTTTTGCGAGCTGAAGTCTGAGTTTAGCACTCCAAAGATTTATGAAGGGTATAAGCAAATTCTCTCTTCGTGTATCAAGCTTAAGATGCTGATGAATCTACTCCCTAACTATCGAAAGGATGATTACGAGGTACTTGGGTTTATCTTTTCTAGACCGAAAAAGGATTTAAGAGACTGGTATAAACAAAGTCTATTGTCCTCTAAAAATCGAGAGGCAAGTTTTGTTCGGAGGCTGTGCTATACTAAGGAGTCTGCTTACAAGCTGACTACCAAAGAATGCTTCGAGATAAAAGATTTGAAGCTAGGAGAAAACGTTCTTTTTGATACTCTAGAACTACATCATATAGCGGTTGATGCACCCAACAACACCTATCGACTGGACGTAGAACAATACGTTTCGTAACGAAGAAGAGATGTTACAGCAATTACAACTCCTCTTTTTGAATGATGAAAAGCACTATGCCGTAGTTTAGGCTTGCTCACGGGTTATTCGCTCCTTCTCTACAATGACAATAGAGGACTTCCTTCTTGAGAAATTGCATTAGTGGAAGGAATGTACGGGCGGTGAGTGCCGCGCTTGTTATTTGTGTAGTAGCTGAGGATTTATTACTTTTGCACCGATAAGTAACTTCACAGAATAGACAAATAGTATATGGCTACAACAGCTGACTTTCGCAATGGCATGTGCCTAGACATTGATGGGCAGTACTACTTCATCGTAGAGTTTCTCCATGTTAAGCCTGGCAAGGGTCCTGCATTCGTTCGCACGAAGCTGCGCAATGTTGCTACGGGTCGCATCATCGACAAGACGTGGAATAGTGGTGTCAAGGTAGAGGAGGTGCGCATCGAGCGTCGTCCCTATCAGTATCTCTACAATGATGATATGGGCTACCACTTTATGCACCCCGAGACATTTGACCAGATCGCTATCAATGGCGAGCTGATCGAGGGTGTTCGCTTCCTCAAGGAGGGCGATATGGTCGAGGCAATGGTACATGCTGAGAGCGAGACCGTGCTGACCTGCGAGCTACCAGCACACGTTGATCTGCGCATCAGCCATACGGAGCCTGGTATCAAGGGCGATACGGCGACGAATAGTCTCAAGCCCGCAACCGTCGAGACGGGCGCTGAGATCCGCGTACCGCTCTTTATCAATCAGGACGATGTGGTCACGGTAGATACGCGTGACGGCTCTTACGTGGGGCGTGTCAAGGAGTAAGCGACACTAGCACATATTAATTCCTCAAGCAGTCGCCCCCAGAGGCGATGCTGCAGAAGCCGTGTAGTTCTACCGATCAGAGCTGCATGGCTTCTCCGAATATACCGCAGGAGACTATTGCATAAAGGCAAATCGCTGTGTTGCTTTCGGGATTCGGCTTCGGTCACATACGGATGTATGCTCCCTTCAGACCTCACCCTCAGCGCCTTGCGCTTCATCCTTTCTGCAAAGTCTAGACAATCTTGCTTGCAAGATTGTGAGACTGTTGACTTTTGCAACAGTCTCCGTAGAGGTGACACTATAATATAATATGAGTCAGATGCCCCGTCAGGCTGGGATAGCCGTTCCCCTCTTTAGTCTGCGTCGCCACGGCGATGCGGGCTGTGGTGACTTTGCCGCCCTGGAGGCACTTGCGCCGGTGGCTGAGCGGATGGGGATGCGCATCATACAGTTGCTCCCGCTGGAAGACACCACCCTCTATGGCGATAGTCGCGACTCTTATCCCTATCGCCCGATAGCCTCTACGGTGCTCAATCCGATCTACATAGCTGTGGATCAGCTCCCCCCGCTGGCGGATCAACAGCTGGAGCAGGAGCTGCGTGCGGAGGCTGAGCGACTGAGTGCGCAAAAGACCTTCGACTATACGGCGGTGTGGCAACTCAAGCGACGCTGGCTGTGGGCCTCCTTTACGGAGCAGGTGGACGCTTCGCCATACTTCACCGATATGCTCAACCGCTATGCTGGGTTGACGCTCAAGTATGCTACTTTTAGTCGTTCCCCCATCTGGCACTACTGGGTCTGCATGCGAATGGCTCTAGACCTATTGCCCGATCTCAATCGTGAGGAGTGGGACTTCTGGGATGCAATGAAGCGGGTCAAGGAGCTGGAACAGGAAAACAAGCCTTTGGTCGTCCGTACGGGCAATTTCTACGCTTACTGCTATATGGTAGCGCAGCGACAGATGCGCCGTGCCGTAGCTACGATTCGTCAGCATGGGCTGGCGCTCATGGGCGATCTGCCCGTAGGGGTCGATCCGCATGCAGCGGACACGCTTGCTTACCCGGCCCAATTTAACAAGCGACTCTCGTGCGGAGCTCCTCCCGACTACTTCTCTCCAGATGGGCAGAACTGGGGTATCGTAACCTGTCGCAGGAATTGGAAAACGCTATGGCGTGAGCGCTTTGACTATCTAGAGCGCTTCTATGACTACCTGCGTGTGGATCACGTGCTGGGCTTCTTCCGCATCTGGTCCATACCACGGGACGGGCGCTCTGGGATGCTGGGCTACTTTCTTCCCTCACGACGCTACTTGAAGCGGGAGATCACCAAGCTAGGACTGGCCGAGACGCTACGACCGGAGTGGATAGCGCCGACCAAAAATCCAGCAACGACGCAGGTCCTTTGGATCGAACGTCTCGATGCGGGCTACGTGCCGCGCTACGATGTGGCGAGTGCTGCGCCCTTTGCAAAGCTGTCGCCCGATCTGCAGGAGCGTATGCGGGCTGTCTGCGAGGAGTATTATTACGGTGGCAATGAAGAGTTGTGGCGCGAGCGTGGACTGGAGCGTCTAACCTTCCTGAAGTCCTTGACTTCGATCCATCTTTGTGCCGAGGACTTGGGGATGGTCCCTCAGTGTGTCTACCCCGTCCTAGAGGAGCTAGGCATCCTCAAGCTATATGTGGAGCGCATGCCTAAGAGTGCCGGCATCGAGTTTGAGGCAGCACCCTACTTCTCTGAGGATAGTGTCGGCACCACCTCGACGCACGACTGTGCGCCACTACGCCTCTGGTGGGCGGAAGATGCTGCGCGGTCTCGTCGCTACTACGACTACTTCCTCACTGATTACGGCGTCCCCTACGACACCACGCTCACGCCCGAGCTGGCCGAGATCATCGTGCGCCGACACCTAGAGAGTCCCTCACGACTCTGCATATTGCCGCTGCAAGACTGGCTAGCCCTGAACCCCGAGCACTGCGCCACGGTCGATCCTCATAGCGAGCAGATCAACGACCCGAGCAACCCCCATCATGTCTGGTGCTATCGTATGCCTAGCCATGTCGAGGAGCTCCCCGACGACTGGATACGGCAGCTTCGCCAGATGATCGCAGAGACGCATCGGCTGTAAGCGTGTCGTCTCACTTTTCTCCCCAAACTACTAACAATAATTCCCCCTACAGATACTCTATGCGAAAGCTTAATACAAAAGAGATCAAACAGCTCACGGAGCAAGGGTGCCAAGCGCAAGACTGGTCCCTAGTGCGCGTTCATAAATACTTCGATGCTAGTCGCTGTCAGCAGGTTCACTTCATCGGACAGTGCGAGATAGGCGACAATCGTGGTGGTCGCCCCTCCGAGGAGGAGCCGAGCTACGACGAGCCCTACCGCCTGGCGCACGCTAAGCTAGTCAACTGTACCATCGGCGACCGAGTCATCATCGACGGTGTGCGGGACTGCATCTCGCATTACGACATCGGTGACGATGTGGTGATCCACGACATAGCAGCTCTCAAGGTAACGGGCGAGACCGCTTTTGGCAATGGCACCCTCGTTGAGGTGCTCAACGAGACGGGTGGTCGTGAGGTGCCTATCTGCGACATCTTGACCGCTCAGACCGCTTACATGCTGGCGATGTATCGCCACGACAAGGAGTTGCAGGCAGCACTCTCTAAGCTCGTCGAGGAGTATACAGCCTCCGTGCGGTCGGATCGTGGTACCATCGGTGAGTCTTCTCAGATCAGGCATTGCGGTCTGATGACCAATATCAAGGTGGGTCCCCACAGCTCTATCATCGGTGCCTCGGTGCTAGAGAATGGCTCGGTCAATAGTACGGCCCTGAGCCCCACAAAGGTTGGCTACGGAGTGATCTGTCGGGACTTTATCTTTTCTGCTGGCAGCGTGGTTGCTGACGGCTCCAACGTCTCCCGCTGCTTCGTCGGTCAGGGTTGTTCGGTCACCCACCTCTTCAGTGCGCATGACTCGCTCTTCTTTGCCAATTGTCAGTGCGAAAATGGGGAGGCTTGTGCCGTCTTTGCGGGACCCTTTACCGTCACGATGCACAAGAGTAGTCTGCTGATCGCTGGTTACTACTCCTTCCTCAATGCGGGCAGTGGCTCTAACCAGAGCAACCACCTGTACAAGCTTGGTCCCATTCACCAGGGCGTTGTAGAGCGTGGTAGCAAGACCACCTCCGACTCCTATATCTTGTGGCCTTCGCGCATCGGTGCTTTTAGCCTGATCATGGGGCGTCATGTGGATCATATTGACTCGTCAGACTTCCCCTTCTCCTATATTATAGAGAATGACAACCAGACCTACCTCGTGCCAGGCACCAACCTGCGTAGCGTCGGTACCATCCGTGATACCAAGAAGTGGCCTAAGCGAGATAAGCGTCACCCGGACGAAAAGCTCGACTGCATCAACTACAACCTCCTCTCGCCCTATACGGTCGGTAAAATGTACAAGGGGTGGCACAAGCTCAAAGCACTGGAGACGCACCTCGGCAGCTCCAATGCGACCTATATCTATCACGATATGCACATCCGTCACAGCTCCCTCGTCAAGGGGTGTCGCTACTACGAGATGGGTATCGTCAAGTTCCTCGGCAACTCCCTCATCCAGCGCATTCAGGACCAAGCACCCAAGAGCAAGAGCGAGCTAATCACCTGCCTGCCACCTACCAGCAATGAGGGGCTCTCGGACTGGCTCGACCTAGCGGGTATGATCGCTCCACGTCGCCTCGTACGCAACCTGATCAAGCAGATCAAAGAGGGGCAGATCAAGACGCTCGACGAGGTCAACGTCGCCATCCGCTCGATACATAGTCGCTACTACGAGATCGAGTGGCACTGGGCATACGATCTGCTCTTGCGTTGGTACGACATCGCCGCCAAGGATCTGACCGTAGAGCGAGCCATACAGATCATCCAGGAGTGGCAAGAGACCGTCATCGAGCTAGACGAGTATCTGCTTAAGGATGCTCACAAAGAGTTTGAGATGCTCACGCAGGTCGGCTTCGGCATAGACCTCGACGGCGATCACAACCGTCGCATCGACTTCGAGCAGGTACGTGGCAACTATGAGGACAATGCCTTCGTCGCAGAGGTGCACGACCACATACGTCGCAAGAAGCTCCTCGGCGAGACAATCCTCGCGCAGATCGACGCGCTGCCCGAGTGAGATTTAGAGATTAGAGGTTAGAGATTAGAGATTAGAAGTTAGAGATTAGAAATTAGAGGGAGAGGGGACTAGTGGCTCTAGTGCTCCTAGTGGCACTAGTGATTCTAGAGTCTAGTGTCTAATCTCTAACTTCTAATCTCTAATCTTTAGCTGCGGAGTAAAACGTGGAGCCGTGTGTTTCTATTTTGTACCTTTGCGAGTAGATTATCTCAACCAATCTGGTATAGACATGAAGAAACTCTTACTGATATCCAACTCCGCATCTCAGGGGCAGCCCTATCTGGGCTACGCTGCCGAGGAGATCGGTCGCTTCCTAGGTCCGGTGGCTCAGGATGTACTCTTTGTCCCTTATGCCGCTATCACCTATAGCTGGGATGAGTATGTAGCTAAGGTTAATAATGCTCTTGGTGGCGTTGGCGTCAATGTCACGGGTCTGCATACCTACGATAAGCCGCTACAAGCTATTGCCTCTGCACAGGCTATCATGGTGGGTGGTGGCAATACATGGGCACTCCTCAAGCAACTACAAGATATGGGTGCTATGAAGCTCATCCGCGAGCGTGTCCTCGAAGACGGCATCCCCTACGTGGGCTGGAGTGCTGGCTCTAACCTCGCCTGTCCGACGATCATGACGACAAACGATATGCCTATCTGCAATCCTGATACGACGCAGGCGCTGGGGCTTATCTCCTTCCAGATCAATCCGCACTACCTCGATGCACATCCTGAGGGACATGGCGGTGAGACGCGCGAGCAGCGTATTCGTGAGTTTGTCAAGTACAATCCCAACTGCGACGTCCTTGGTCTGCGAGAGGGGAGTATGCTCCATATCACGGGTGACAAGATCACGCTGTGGGGAGAGCGTACGGCTCGGCTCTTTAACTATCCCACCTTCTACGACAATCCGCTAGAGATAGAGCCTGGAGTACTCGCCTATAGCGAGAAAAAGTAGCTTACGAAATCTGAAGTGATGAAGGATATCCCAAGCTTTACCATAGATCACGAGCGTCTCAAGCGTGGTGTCTATGTCTCTCGTCGTGACCTCGTGGGTGATCAGGTTGTGACCACCTTCGACATACGCATGAAGGCTCCTAATCGTGAGCCTGTCCTCGACC
The DNA here is from genome assembly GCF_958301595.1 of Porphyromonas vaginalis. Classification (NCBI taxonomy): domain Bacteria; kingdom Pseudomonadati; phylum Bacteroidota; class Bacteroidia; order Bacteroidales; family Porphyromonadaceae; genus Porphyromonas; species Porphyromonas vaginalis. Next base: position 1,360,921 of record NZ_CATQJU010000001.1, read on the forward strand.
TGAGTGCGCTGCATACGATAGAGCATCTCGTAGCGACCTATCTGCGCAATGATCCCGAGTGGGGAAGTCGTATCATCTACTGGGGACCGATGGGTTGCTTGACGGGCAACTACCTGATTATAGTCGGAGATCTTAACCCGCTAGATATAGCAGACCTGCTCCGTCGTGCCTTTGACTTTGTAGCGCACTATGAGGGTGCCGTGCCTGGCGTGGCACCTCGTGACTGTGGCAACTACAAGCTGCACAACCTAGAGCTGGCACGTGAGGAGTCACGACGCTATCTAGAGGAGGTGCTAGAGCATCTAGATGACTCAAATACACACTATCCTCAATAACAGAAGAGGGGGTACGCTCGTCTCATAGAGTGGCACCCCCCCTACAAACACTTAACAAGTAACGATCGAATGAAACCTACACTAGTCATTATGGCTGCTGGCATGGGCAGTCGCTATGGCGGACTCAAGCAGCTAGACAAGTTGGGACCAGCGGGTGAGAGTATCATGGACTACTCCGTCTTTGATGCGATCCGAGCAGGCTTTGGCAAGGTAGTCTTTGTCATACGTCACGCCTTTGCCGAGCAATTCAAAGAGCAGGTGCTACAGAAGTATCAGAAGGCTGTCGACACGGCTGTCGTCTATCAGAAGATAGACTCTCTGCCCGAGGGCTTTACCGCTCCTGCTGAGCGCACTAAGCCGTGGGGTACGAATCACGCCCTGATGATGGCAGCACCTGAGATCGATGGCCCTTTTGCGGTGATCAATGCTGACGACTTCTACGGTCGTGAGGCTTTTCAGACGATGAGTGACTACCTCTCTCAGCTGCCCGCTGATAGTCGTGGTGCTTACTGTATGGTCGCCTACGACATCGAGAGTACGCTCACGGCTGAGGGTAGTGTGAGCCGTGGCGTATGTAAGGCTTCGCCCGAGGGCTACCTCATGCACATCACCGAGCATAAGAACATTCACGAGAATGAGAATCACGAGATAGTCAGTATGCACGACGGCAAGAAGCTCTCCATAGCTCGTGGTACACTCGTATCGATGAACCTCTGGGGCTTTACGCCTGACTACTTGGAGCACTCTGAGAGACTCTTTGCGGATTTCCTCAGAGAGCATGGTAATGAGCCTACGTCTGAGTTTTTTATCCCGACAGTCGTCGACACGTTGATCCGTCAGGGACTGGCGCAGGTACAGGTCTTGAGCACCGATGCCCGCTGGTTTGGTGCGACCTACGCCTCTGACCGTGATATGGTCATAGAGCATCTGGCGAAGCTGACCGACGCGGGAGAGTATCCCTCACCTCTACTCTAGGGCAGGCTCTCCCTCTACTTATGAATCATTTTGAAATCGAACAATCGAATATGAACAATTGCAAACTACTAGTCGCTGCTCTGTGCGCAGCTTCTATTACGTTCTCTGCTTGTAACAAGAAGCAGGAGAATCAGACCAACGAGGAGATCGTCCCAGCTATCAATCTAGCTGATATGGACACCCTCGTGCGTCCACAGGATGACTTCTACCACTATGTCAATGGTGGCTGGATTAAGGCTAACCCACTGAAGCCGGCTTACAGTCGCTTCGGTACCTTTGACGTGCTACGTGACCGCTCACTCGAGCAGATCCACGGCATCGTTGATGAGCTAGCTCAGGGTAACTACAAGGCTGGTACCAATGAGTATCGCGTCTCTGTACTATACAAGCAGGCTATAGACAGTGTCAAGCGCAACGAGCTAGGCGCTCAGCCGATCCTAGACGAACTAAAAGCTATCGAGGCGATCGACTCTAAGGAGGCGCTCGTAGACTTCGCAGCTCAGCAGGACAACAAGGGTGATGCTACCTTCTTCGGCACCTACGTCATGGCCGATGCTGAGAATAGCGATATGAACATCTTCAACCTCAATCAGACCGGTCTGGCTCTGGGCAACAAGGAGTACTACACAGACCCAAAGAATGCGGAGATCATCAAGGCATACAACCAGTACATCGAGCGCATCGCTCAGCTCGCTGGCTACTCTGCCGAGGATGCGCAGCGCATTGCGAAAAACAATATCGCTATCAGCAACATACTCGCTGACATGTGCTACTCGCAGACACAGCTTCGTGATGTAGCTCGCAACTTCAACAAGGTTGAGGTTAAGAAGTTTGTCGCTGACAACCCTGGCTTCGACTGGGCACGCTACATCGAGGGGCGCAAGCTTCAGACTCTAGAGTCTTGGAATGCTGGTCAGCTAGACTTCTTCAAGAAGTTTAGCAAGTGGTTCCCCACGGCAGACCTACAGGCACTCAAGGACTATGTCCTAGCACAGACCATCGACGGCTATGCGAGCTATCTCTCGGATGACTTTGTACAGGCTAGCTTCGACTTCTACTCCACGACACTCTCAGGTGTCAAGGAGATGCACCCACGCTGGCGTCGTGCCGTCAACCTCCTCAATGGCACGCTCGGTGAGGCACTCGGCGAGGTCTATGTCAAGAAGTACTTCCCCGCAGAGGCTAAGGAGCGTATGGAGACGATGATCAGCAACCTACAGGCTGCGCTCAAGGATCGTATCTCTCAGCTCGAGTGGATGTCTGACGAAACGAAGCAGAAGGCTATCGAGAAGCTCTCTAAATTCACCGTCAAGATCGGCTATCCTGACAAGTGGAAGGACTACTCTAAGCTCAACATCTCAGAGGACAAGAGCTTTGTGGAGAACCTTCGCAGTGCTATCCAGTTCGAGCACGACTTCAACATGTCTGAGCTAGGTCAGCCAGTCGATCGCTCTCGTTGGCTCATGAATCCTCAGGATGTCAACGCTTACTACATGCCTTCGACGAATGAGATCTGCTTCCCCGCTGGTATCCTACAGCCTCCATTCTTCAACATCAACGCTGATGACGCTGTCAACTATGGTGCTATCGGTGTGGTCATCGGTCATGAGATGACGCACGGATTTGACGATCAGGGTAGCGAGTTTGACGCTGTCGGCAATATGAACAACTGGTGGACTGTCGCTGACAAGAAGAACTTCAAGACCTCTACGGAGCGTCTCGCGCAGCAGTTCAGCCAGATCAAGATCAATGACAAACTCAACGCTGATGGCCATCTGACGCTCGGTGAGAATATCGCTGATCAGGGCGGTCTCCTAGTCTCTTACCTAGCACTCCAGAAGCAGCTCGAGGGCAAGAAGGTCGAGAAGATCGACGGCTTCACACCAGCACAGCGCTTCTTCATCGGTTACGCTCGTGTATGGGGACAAAACATCACTCCCGAGGAGGAGGTACGTCTGACCAAGATTGACCCACACAGCTTGGGCATCAACCGTGTCAATCAGGCTCTGAAGAACATTGATGCCTTCTATGAGGCATTCAACGTCCAGCCTGGCGACCCCATGTACATTGCTCCTGAGGAGCGTGTCGTGGTCTGGTAATCTAGACACCATATCAACGTAAAGCGACGCTCTCGTAGAGACAGTAGACTCTATGGGAGCGTCGCTTCCTTTTCTATTTGAGATGACCAGCTCCATCTTCCTAGACTTTCGTGGTTTCGTGCTGCTCTTATTCCTCTTAGGCAGTGGTTGTTGCTTGGTAGCGCAGCAGAGGTTTACCATTGTCTCATACAATGTGGAGAACCTCTTTGACACCATCCCCAGCACCCGCTGGGATGATCGCGAGTACCTCCCCACGGCCCGCAAAGGGTGGACGGCAGAGCGTATGAAGCGCAAGTGCCATCAGCTAGCCGAGGTGATCTCCTATGCGACCGCCTGGGATATACCCGCTCTCATAGCACTACAAGAGGTCGAGAGCGTAGAGGCACTCGAGCAGCTGGCGCACTACACGCTCTTACGAGGGGGCAACTACAAGACCATCTGCGCCACAGGCTCCGACCGCCGTGGTTCTCACGTGGCTCTGCTCTATGACGCAGACCGCTTTGCCGTAGAGCAGACCGAGGAGTGGCCACTGTGCATCACGCCCGACAGCATCTACCCGACACGCAACCTGCTCTTCGTCTCCGGTCGCCTCCCCTCCGCAGCGCCGCTCTCGCTCATCGTCTGCCACCTCCCCTCACGCCGAGGAGGTGCTACCGCCGAGACTGCTCGTGCTGCGCTCATCGAGATGCTCCGCACGCGTACCGATAGCCTGCTGAGGGCTAATCCTGAGCAAAGCATCGTCGTCGTGGGTGACTTCAACGCCACCCCAGAAGATGGCTTGACCGACAGCTGGGCTGCCTCCTACCACACCTACCTATCTCAAAACGATTCGTTAGCTATGGTAGACCTCACGCCCCCATTCACCGACGAGCAACTCAAGACGATGCCCCCAGGGAGCTACTATTACCGAGGCTACTGGGAGCGCATCGACCGACTCTTCGTCTCCCGCACGCTGCTCACCGAGACGCGCTATCCGCGTCTAGAGCTAGAGACGGTACGCATAGCCCTGCCCCCGCAGAAGTACATGCACGAGAGCCCAGCCCCGTGGGGCCGTCCGCGACGAACGTACGGCGGCGACAGCTACCTCGCCGGCCCCAGTGACCACCTTCCGCTCGTCGCCACCCTCCTCTACTGAGACTTTTGCAACAGTCTCACGATGCGTCACCCCTAGCGGATACCTCTTCTCAGGGCTGACGCATTATAATCGCCTTTTCAGACGAAACTCATTAGCGACAAGCGAGAGGATAGATGAGGTTACCATATATAATGTGTCCGCCATGGATTAGCTATTGGCTGTTAGCTATCGGAGCCATCGGAGCTATCAGAGTGATCGGATCTCTAATCTCTAACTTCTAACCTCTAATTTCTATTTACATATCTTTACGGGGAAATTCGTCCGATTCTCTCCTTTCTCGAATATCCACGTGGTGAATCTCAAATATCCACGTGGATGTTTTTTATTTTCCACGTGGGCGTGATTCATTTCTTCCGAAGTTTCATTTGATTCTTCCGAAGTTTCATTTCATTCCTCCGAAGAATTTTTTATTCTCCACGTGGGGATTTCGAAATATCCACGTGGAAATCACTTTTCCCCGACACAGCGCCGTTTCGATATGTAGTCAGCTCTAAATTATTGTAACGACTTAGCGTTGGATTTGCCCAGCCCGTGTCGACGCCTCATAATCGCTCCGTCAGGAGCTACACATGAGCGATAAGCGAGGAATAGAGCGGTAGATGAACTCATCGTATATAATGCGTCACCCCTGACGGATTCCTCTTCTAACTATCAGACTGTTATATTATTGAATAGTGTTACCTTTGTGAGGCAAGGGCGGGGAGGAACGACTGCTATTGCGTTTCAGCAGGATGTACCCCCCCTTCCTCTTTGCTTTGCGCAACGATTGAAAGTGTCATAGAGAGATAATCTAAAGAGATGCAGTACCCATTATTGTCGGAGTATGTCAGTGCGATCACGCATGCGAATGAAAATCTAGACCAGTTGAAGCATCTAGAGGTGGTGCAGGACGAGCATGGTGAGCCGTACCGCAGTAGCGGAGCCTTTGCCGTGGTCTTTAAGATGCGCGATCCTCACACGGGGCAGCTCTATGCGCTCAAATGCTTTACCGAGGAGCAGGAGGGACGTGCAGAGGCTTATCGTAAGATCGAGGAGGAGCTGGAGGTGGCTGGCACGACCTACTTCACCTCAATGCGTTACTACGAGCGTGAGCTCTTTGTCGATAGCAGCGTGAGTAGCGAGTCGGAGTTCCCTGTGCTGCTGATGGATTGGGTCGAGGGGAGTACGATGGAGCTGTACATCCGTGAGCATTATCATGACTCGTACGCTATGGAGATGCTCTGCTACCGCTTCTGCCGACTAGCAGCTTACCTACGCAGTCAGCCCTTCGCCCATGGCGATGTGAAGCCGGACAACATTATGGTCTCCGACACGGGTACGCTCACGCTGATTGACTATGATGGGATGTTTGTGCCCAGCATGCAGGGCGAGAGTTCGCCAACGCTAGGCACGGAGGAGTTTCGTCATCCGCTTCGCACTCCTGAGCTCTTTGACGCTACGATCGATGACTTTGCGCTAGCCTCCATTGCGCTCTCGCTACGAGCCATCGCCTTAGACTCGCAGTTGCTCGACCAGTACGGAGCTCCCGACCGTCTCCTCTTCAGTGCCAGCGACTACCGCGACTTAGCACAGAGCCAGGTGATGCAGGCGATCTGGCGACTCGTTGGAGACAAGGATCTCTGCAAACTTGTGGGGCTCTTCGTCTTAGCGCACGCAGAGCAAAGCCTCGCCAGCACCTCCTTCCAGCTCCTCTCCACGACCCGCCCCGAGAAGCCCGTTGTCGTACCACTCTCCACCAAAGTCACAGACGAAGATCGAGCCGAAGCCTACACCGATGAGTATGGCGTCAAATTCAGCCCCGACCGCAAGCGCCTACTATGGGCCCCTAGAGATCTAGTCTCCTATACGATACCAAGTACTGTCACGGCAATCTGTGATGGAGCGTTCTATTCTTGCGAGAGTCTTACCTCGCTGACGATACCCAACTCTGTCACGGCCATTGGAAATGATGTATTCTATCATTGCGAGAGCCTCACCTCGTTAACGATTCCCGAGTCCGTCACAACAATTGGATCTAATCCATTTATAGAGTCAACTCTTCAGTTAGATAATCGTTCTCCACACTTTTACGTGGAGAATAATACCCTCTTTACAGCTGATAAGAGCCAACTCATAGCCTATTGCTCCACCCAAGCTTTTTATAGTATCCCCAACTCTGTCACATCCATTGAAAATGAGGCATTCAGGGGATGTTCGAGTCTTATCTCGTTGACGGTTCCTGACTCTGTCACTTCCATTGGCGATAGGGCATTCTGTGGGTGTTCTCTTCTTACCTCGGTAACGATTCCCAACTCTGTTACCTCCATTGGGCACTGGGCATTTGAAGGTTGCTCTAGTCTTACCTCGTTGACGATTCCAAAGTCTGTTACAATGATTGGAGTCAATGCTTTTAGGAACCGAACCCTTCAGTTAGAAAATCAGTCTCCACACTTTTATGTGGAAAACAATGTTCTCTTTACAGCAGATAAGAATCAACTTATAGCCTACTACTCTCCTCAAACTTCTTACCGCATTCCCGACTCTGTCACCTCCATTGCTTACGGAGCATTCTCTTGGTGTTCTCGTCTTACCTCGTTGACAATTCCTGACTCAGTCACCTCCATTGAAGATGGTGCTTTCTATTGGAGCTCTATTACCTCGTTGACGATTCCTAACTCTGTCGCCTCCATTGGCGATAGTGCATTTGCGTGTTGCAGTAGTCTTACCTCGTTAACGATTCCTAACTCTGTTACCTCCATTGGCGATAGTGCATTTGAAGGTTGCCTTAGACTCACCTCGTTGACAATCCCCGACTCTGTTACCTCCATTGGTAATTCGGCATTCTCTTGGTGCGATAGTCTTACCTCGTTAACAATCCCCAGTTCTGTTACCTCCATTGGCGACAGGGCATTTGAGAGTTGCTCTAGTCTTACTTCGTTGACGATTCCTGACTCTGTTACCTCCATTGGTGATAGGGCATTCTGTGGTTGCTCTCGTCTTACCTCGTTAACAATCCCCAGTTCTGTTACCTCCATTGGCGACAGGGCATTTGAGAGTTGCTCTGGTCTTACCTCGTTAACGATTCCAAGCTCTGTCACCTCCATTGGCGACAGAGCATTTGAAGGTTGCCTTAGACTTACCTCGTTAACAATCCCCAATTCTGTCACCTCCATTGAAGACAGAGCTTTTAAGAATTACTCTGGTCTTACCACGCTGACTATTCCTGACACTGTTACAACGATTGGAGACTGCGCATTTGAAGGTTGCTCTAGTCTCATCTCGTTGTCGATTCCGAAGTTCGTTACGACGATTGGAGCTAATCCATTTAGAGGACTAAAACTACAGTTAGATAATCACTCTCCACACTTTTATGTGGAGGACAATGTCCTCTTTACAGCTGATAAGAGCACCCTTATAGCATATTGCTCTACCCAAACTTTTTATATGATCCCCAATTCTGTTGCATCTATTGGTGAGGGGGCATTTTTTGATTGCAAGAGTCTTACCTCGTTGACGATTCCTAACTCTGTCACCTCCATTGGAGATGGTGCATTCTATAGGTGCAGTAGTCTTACCTCGTTGACGATTTCTAACTCTGTCACCGCCATCGGAGACAATGCATTTCGGGAATGCTCGAGTCTTACCTCATTGACAATTCCCGACTCTGTCACCTCCATTGGAAACTGGGCATTTAAGTATTGCTCTAGTCTCACCTCTTTGACGATTTCCGATTCAGTCTCATCCATTGGTGATAGTGCATTCGAAAGTTGCTCTAGTCTTACCTCGTTGATAATTCCCGACTCTGTCACCTCCATTGGAAATGGTGCGTTCAAATATTGCGAGAGACTTTTCTCGTTGACGATTCCTAACTCTGTCACTTCCATAGGAGATGGTGCATTCTATAAGTGCAGTAGTCTTACCTCGTTGACGATTCCTAACTCAGTCACCTCCATTGGCAACAGCGCGTTCTTCGGTTGTTGGCGTCTTACCTTGTTTACGATTCCCGACTCTGTCACCTCCATTGGCGACAGTGCATTTAAAGACTGCCCTAGTCTTACCTCGTTGACAATTCCGAACTCTGTTACAACCATTGGAGATGGGGCATTCTCAAGTTGTAGAAATCTTACCTCATTGACGATTTCTAACTCTGTCACTTCCATTGGAGATAGAGCATTTTTTAATTGCGAAAATCTTACCTCGTTGACGATTCCCGACTCTGTTACCTCCATTGGTAATTCGGCATTCTCTTGGTGCGATAGTCTTACCTCGTTGACGATTCCCAACTCTGTCACTTCTATTGGAGAATGGGCGTTCTCTAGGTGCTTGAGTCTTACCTCGTTGACGATTCCCAACTCTGTCACCTCCATTAGCAACAGTGCATTTGAGTATTGCAAGAGTCTTACCTCGTTGACGATTCCAAACTCTGTCACCTCCATTGGAGACTGGGCATTTGGGTATTGCGAGAGTCTTACCTCGTTGACGATTCCCGAATCTATCACCTCCATTAACAATAGTGCATTCTCAGGTTGCTCTAGTCTTACCACGTTGACAATTCCCAACTCTGTCACTTCCATTGGAGACAGTGCATTTGGGGATTGCTCTAGTCTTACCTCGTTGACGATTCCCAACTCTGTCACTTCCATTGGAAATTATGCATTTGAGTATTGCTCTAGTCTTACCTCGTTGACGATTCCAGACTCTGTTACCTCCATTGGAGACATGGCATTTTATGGTTGCTCGAATCTTACTTCGTTGACGATTCCCGACTCTGTCACCTCCATGGGACAAGGAGCTTTGTATGGATGCAAAAATCTTAATCAGTCCACTAGAGAAGAGCTAAGAAATAGATTTGGTGAGCGAATCTTTTGGTACGTGTGTTGACAGAAAGATTACAGCGACATGATTATTGTAGCGAATAGGCGCAGGAAGCAAGAGAAGCTACTGCAGGAGTACCCAGGGGCGATTGTTGAGGGCATAAAACGCAAGACGGAAAGGCATTTATTGTATACCCCCCTTATAGGCCAAATGTGTTACCTTTGTGAGGCGAGGGCGAGGAGGGACGACTGCTATTGCGCCTCAGTAGGATGTACCCCCTTCCTCTTCGCTTTGCGCAACGATTGAAAGTGTCATAGAGAGATAATCTAAAGAGATGCAGTACCCATTATTGTCGGAGTATGTCAGTGCGATCACGCATGCGAGTGAAAACCTAGACCAATTGAAGCATCTAGAGGTGGTGCAGGACGAGCATGGGGAGCCGTACCGCAGTAGCGGAGCCTTTGCCGTGGTCTTTAAGATGCGCGATCCTCACACGGGGCAGCTCTATGCGCTCAAATGCTTTACCGAGGAGCAAGAGGGACGGGCAGAGGCTTATCGCAAGATCGAGGAGGAGCTGGAGGTGGCTGGCACGACCTACTTCACCTCGATGCGCTACTACGAGCGGGAGCTCTTTGTCGATAGCAGCGTGAGTAGTGAGTCGGAGTTCCCTGTGCTGCTGATGGATTGGGTCGAGGGGTGTACGATGGAGCTGTACATCCGTGAGCATTATCGTGACTCATACGCTATGGAGATGCTTTGCTACCGCTTCTGCCGACTAGCAGCTTACCTGCGCAGTCAGCCCTTCGCCCATGGCGATGTGAAGCCGGACAATATTATGGTCTCCGACACGGGTACGCTCACGCTGATTGACTACGATGGGATGTTTGTGCCCAGCATGCAGGGCGAGAGCTCGCCAACGCTAGGCACGGAGGAGTTTCGTCATCCGCTTCGCATCCCTGAGCTGTTTGACGCTACGATCGATGACTTTGCGCTAGCCTCCATTGCGCTCTCGCTACGAGCCATCGCCTTGGACTCGCAGTTGCTCGACCAGTACGGAGCTCCCGACCGTCTTCTCTTCAGTGCCAGTGACTACCGTGACTTAGCACAGAGCAAAGTGATGCAAGCGATCTGGAAGCTCGTCGGGGACAAGGATCTCTGCAAACTTGTGGGGCTCTTCGTCTTAGCGCATGCAGAGCAAAGCCTCGCCTCCACCTCCTTCCAGCTCTTCTCCACAACCCGCCCCGAGAAGCCCGTCGTCGTGCCACTCTCCACCAAAGTCACAGACGAAGACCGAGCTGAAGCCTACACCGACGAGTATGGCGTCAAGTTCAGCCCCGACCGCAAGCGCCTACTAAAAGCCCCTAGAGATCTAGTCTCCTATACGATACCAAGTACTGTCACGGCAATCTGTGATGGAGCGTTCTATTGGTGCCACCGTCTCTCCTCGTTAACGATTCCCAACTCAGTCACAACAATTGGAGACAGAGCGTTTTCAAGGAGCTATCATCTTACTTCGTTGACGATTCCCAACTCAGTCACCTCCATTGGAGATAGTGCATTTGAGAGTTGCTCCAGCCTTACTTCGTTGACGATTCCTAACTCTGTCACCTCCATTGGAAACGCAGCGTTCTGGGGTTGTTCTAGTCTCACCTTGTTAACGATTTCCGACTCTGTTACCACCATTGGCAACAGTGCATTTGAGAGTTGCTCTAGTCTCACCACACTGACGATTCCCGCATCTGTTACAACGATTGGGGCTAATCCATTCTCAAAGCTAAATCTTCAGCTAGACAATCGATCTCCACATTTTCATGTGAAAGATAATGTCCTCTTCACAGCAGATAAGAAGAAACTCATAGCTTATTGCTCTACCCAAACTTCTTATAGCATTTCCGACTCTGTCACCTCCATTGGAGACAAAGCATTTTGTGGTTGCGATAGTCTTACCTCGTTGACGATTCCCGACTCTGTCACCTCTATTGGCTACAGTGCATTCTGGGGTTGCTCTAGTCTTACCTCGTTAACGATTCCCTCCTCTGTCACCGCCATTGGCAGCGGTGCATTCGCAAGCTGCTTGAGTCTTACCTCGCTGACGATTCCCAACTCTGTCACTTCTATTGGAGAATGGGCGTTCTCTAGGTGCTTGAGTCTTACCTCGTTGACGATTCCCAACTCTGTCACCTCCATTAGCAACAGTGCATTTGAGTATTGCAAGAGTCTTACCTCGTTGACGATTCCAAACTCTGTCACCTCCATTGGAGACTGGGCATTTGGGTATTGCGAGAGTCTTACCTCGTTGACGATTCCCGAATCTATCACCTCCATTAACAATAGTGCATTCTCAGGTTGCTCTAGTCTTACCACGTTGACAATTCCCAACTCTGTCACTTCCATTGGAGACAGTGCATTTGGGGATTGCTCTAGTCTTACCTCGTTGACGATTCCCAACTCTGTTACCGCCATTGGCGATTCAGCATTCGTAAGTTGCTCGAGTCTTACCTCGTTGACGATTCCTGACTCTGTCACCTCCATTGGAGACTGGGCATTTGGGCATTGCGAGAGTCTTACCTCGTTGACGATTCCCGGCTCTGTCACTTCCATTGGAGACTTCGCATTTGGGCATTGCAAGTGTCTTACTTCTTTGACGATTCCCAACTCTGTCACCTCCATTGGAAATAGTGCATTTGAGTATTGCAAGAGTCTTACCTCGTTGACGATTCCAAACTCTGTCACCTCCATTGGAAATAGTGCATTTGAGTATTGCAAGAGTCTTACCTCGTTGACGATTCCCGAGTCCGTCACAACAATTGGATCTAATCCATTTAGAGGGCTAACTCTTCAGCTTGATAATCAATCTCCACACTTTTATGTGGAAGACAATGTTCTCTTTACAGCTGATAAAAGTCAACTTATAGCCTACTGTTCCAGCCAAACTCCTTATATCATTCCCAACTCAGTTACCTCCATTAGAGATGGTGTATTCTATAATTGCTTTAGTCTTACCTCGTTGACAATTCCTGACTCTGTCACCTCCATGGGACAAGGAGCTTTATATGGGTGCGATAATCTTAATCAGTCCACTAGAGAGGAACTGGAACATAGATTTGGTGAGCGAATCTTTTGGTACGTGTGTTGACAGAAAGATTGCAGCGACATGACTATTGCCGAGAACAGGTGCAGCAAGAGAAATTATTACAAGTCTAGAAGCATATGGGTGTTGATTTAAGCTTAATACTACCGAACGAGTGCTACAACATAGATGACAATAAGCTAGCTCTCGAGGTGTTTAACCAAACTATAGATAGAGTCATCAGTTACTTCGGAGGTCGGAAGCAGTTTGTCTCTGAGATTACTATCCGTAACTCGGACTCGGACGATTGGGCTGAGCATTTAGATCCAGAGGATGAGTATCCCGACTATAGTTTTGAAATACCACTGCTTAATGCTACTTGTCTTATGGAGCAAGGCTTCTGGGATATTTGGATCAACGCTAGATACAGCCATTACTTCTGGCCTATGGAATTTGACAAGCATGGCTATCCCTACTTATGGGCTCGCAACGACTCCTTTGATGCAGCTAGGATATTTGGCTTTACTGAGGGATGGGTCTGCGATGAGTATCACTCGTGGAATAGTCGCCTCGTAGAACTCAAGGACAGAAGCTTCGCTTCTTGGCTAGCATTCGGAAAGAATGAAGAGGACGCTAAGGTTCATGAGTTTGACATCAGCATGTTCGGAGGAAAGGCTGATTTAGCAGATTATGAGACTAAGTATCACGACTCGTTCAAAGAGTGCTTTGCACTGGTTGAGGAGTTTGAGCAGCGGTTCCCTCAGTACAAGCTCCTCACGCTAGGATGTCCTAGTACCCCTTGGAGTCTAGTCGCAAAGGGCGAAGAGCTATTTGTAATTAATCGAGCGACAGGTCAAAGCCTTACAGACTTCCCGATAGACAATTGTGAGGCTTGCTATAATGGTGCTGGCTTTACCATATTCAAGGGAGAGGCTAGTGCCTTCTTTAGTCCATCAGGAGAGCAGCTGACAGACTACCGAGTAGGACCTTTCAAGTGGAGTTGGAGCAAAGGAGAGATCTTCAGACAGGTTATTACGGATGTGGCATCAGGCGCACAGTTTTACAATGATGGCACTGAGGCTGACGAAGAGCTACAATCTTGATAAGAAATAGAAGAATTGGAGTAGTATGAGTAAGCAAACGAAGAGTCAGCGGCTCGGGGTCATCGCCGACCTGCTGAGGACCCACGAAGTAACAGACCAAGCGATGCTCCTCGAGCTATTGCGAGGACGTAACATCTCCATCACGCAGGGGACGCTCTCGACCTACCTCTCTGAGCTGGGTGCCACCAAGGGGGTGCGCCCGGGCTCCTTCAAGTCGTGCTATCAGCTCCCCCTGATGCCGCAGGCTGACGCTGTCACGACGCAGCCCACGGGACTAATCTCTCCGACGGTCGGCTTCCGCTCGTATGCCCTCTCGGGGCAGATGCTGGTGATCCGCACGGAGCCCGGCTTTGCGCAGTCTATAGCGACCATCCTCGACAGCTCCTTGTCGTCGCTCACGCTCGGTAGCGTGGCCGGGTACGACACCATCATCGTAGCGCTTGCCGAGGAGGCGACCGATGGCGAGGTGATCGACTGGCTACACCAGATCATCCCCGAGTCTATCCTCGCAATAGGGAGGGGAAGGCGTGGTTGACTTGACAAAATCGTTCTTTCTTATGACATATTCCACCAGCAGACCTCTTCTTTAGTGTAGAAACACTACATTTGTCACGAATTTCAGATAGTATCAATGAGTATGGATACAGAATCTACTGGTACAGCGCGCAAGTCCCGTGGGGTGCTTCGCTGGTTTTACGACCTTTATCGTGACGGACTGCGGAGTCAAAGCCGCACGAGCCGTCTGCTGTGGATTATTGTAGCCATTAAGCTCTTTATCATGTTTGCCATCTTGCGTCCTATCTTCTTCCCGCGGGTTATTGCGGAGCAGGGAGACCGGGAGGCGCAGATAGAGTTCGTGCAGCATCAGCTTACGGCACCTGTCATTGACACGCTCCATCACGACAATCACTAACTTAACTATATAGCATAATGAATGTAGATGCTTTACTCCTCTGGTCTAGATTGCAATTTGCTCTGACCGCATGCTATCACTGGCTCTTTGTGCCGCTCACACTCGGACTGGGTGTGATCATGTCGATAGCCGAGACTAAGTACTATCGCACCAATCGCCCCGAGTGGAAGCGTTGGGCTATGTTTTGGCAGAAGCTCTTTGGTATCAACTTTGCCATCGGCGTCGCCACGGGACTCATCCTCGAGTTTGAGTTCGGTACCAACTGGTCTAACTACAGCTGGCTCGTGGGTGATATCTTCGGAGCTCCGCTAGCTATCGAGGGTATCCTAGCTTTCTTTATGGAGGCGACCTTCATCGCAGTCATGTTCTTCGGGTGGAATAAGGTGAGCCGTGGCTTTCACCTAGCCTCTACCTGGCTAACCGTCATCGGTGCGACCATCTCGGCTGTCTGGATTCTTGTTGCCAATGCCTGGATGCAAGACCCTGTCGGTATGACCTTCAACCCCGCTACCGTACGTAGCGAGATGGCCGACTTCTGGGCTGTGGCATTCTCTAGCTCAGCGGTCAATAAGTTCTGGCATACGACCATCTCCTCTTGGGTGCTCGGCTCTGTCTTTGCGCTGGGTATCTGTGCCATTTACATCCTTCGTGGCAAGCACAAGGAGTTTGCACTGGCCAATAGTCGTATCATCGCTCCCTTCGGACTCGTCGCTGCCTTGCTCACGGTCTTCACGGGAGATACCTCTGGCTACAACGTGGCTCAGCGTCAGCCTATGAAGCTCGCTGCTATGGAGGCTCTCTACGATGCTGGCGAAAGCACCCCCGAAGGTAAGACTGCTGACGGCAAGGGCCTAGGGCTCAGTGCTATCGGTCTGCTCGACTGTGACAAGCTCACGCCACTCGCTGAGGAGCACCAAGATCCATTTGTCTTCAACATGAAGATGCCTTCTATGCTCTCATGGCTTGGCACCCGCTCTACCGATGGCTACGTGCCTGGCATCAACAACATCCTAGAGGGTGGTTACTATGATCAAAATGGCAACCAAGCACTCTCTGCTGATGAGCGTATGCGTCGTGGCAAGGTAGCTATCGAGGCCCTAGCTGCTTATGGTGAAGCGCAGAAGGCTGGTGATGCTGCCGAGATGGAGCGTCAGAATGCGATCATACAGGAGAACTTTGACCACTTTGGCTATGGTTATGTCCAGGACAAGGCAGACCTCGTGCCTAACGTACCGCTCATGTACTACGCCTTCCGTATCATGGTCGGCTGCGGCTTCCTCTTTATTCTTGTCCTCCTCCTCATCTCGATCTTGCAGCGTAAGAAGAGTGCTGAGGAGTTTGCACGTTATCGCTGGCTACACATCATCACGGTCATCTGCATCCCGCTAGCGTGGATCGCCAGTCAAGCCGGATGGGTCGTCGCCGAGATGGGTCGTCAGCCATGGGCTATCCAGGATATGCTCCCGCTGAATGCCGCTGTCTCTAAGCTCGCACCCGCCAATGTGATGACCACGTTCATCATCTTTGCCGTACTCTTTACGATCCTCCTCATCGCAGAGGTGAGCATCATGGTCAAAGCGATCAAGCATGGCCCTGAGTCTCATCTAAATGATGTGGAGCAGCTCTTTAGCAAGCGTGAGAGTAAGTAATCACTAATCCCATAGACACACTATCATAATGGACTACGCATTTCTACAGCAATACTGGTGGTTTCTAGTCTCACTGCTGGGAGCCCTGCTTGTCTTCCTGCTCTTTGTGCAGGGCGGACAGACCTTTATCTTTGCAGCGCGTCGTGACGAGCCGCTGCAGCGCATGCTCGTCAATTCGACGGGTCGTAAGTGGGAGTTTACCCTCACGACGCTAGTCACCTTCGGAGGTGCCTTCTTTGCCTCCTTCCCGCTCTTTTACTCGACTAGCTTCGGTGGAGCTTACTGGGTATGGATCTTGATCTGCTTGACCTTCGTCATACAGGCTGTATCGTACGAGTATCAGTCTAAGCATGGCAACGTATGGGGCAAGAAGACCTTCCAGACCTTCCTCTTTATCAATGGTGTCTTGGCTCCGGTACTCCTAGGTGCTGCAGTCTCGACGCTCTTCACGGGCGGTAACTTCATCGTGGACAAGAGTGCTATCTACGACCTCGGAGCCTCGATGCAGACCATCTCCGTCTGGCAGCCAGACCCACTCACAGGGCTACAGCTACACGGACTGGAGGCGATCTTCAACCCCTGGAATGTGGTACTCGGTGTGACGCTCCTCTTCCTGGCACGCACCACGGCGCTCCTATACTTCATCAACAATATCGAGGATGAGGTTGCCTATGAGCGTGCTCGCAAGAGCTTGCTACCCAATGCGGCTATCTTCGTTGTCCTCTTCGTCGCTTATGTGGTCTTCCTCTTGGTAACCAAGGGATACGATGTAGACCCCAGCACGGGAGCTGTCAGCCTCGTGCAGTACAAGTACCTGCACAACTTCCTCGCTATGCCCGTAATCCTCGTCCTCTTCCTCGTGGGCGTGGTACTGGTTCTAGCTGGCGTAATCCTCACGCTGGTCAAGAAAGGCTTTCGCAAGGGTATCTGGCTCGAAGGTGTCGGTGTCGTCCTCGCTGTCCTGAGCTTGCTCCTCATCCTCGGGTACAACAATACCGCTTACTACCCCTCGATAGCAGATATCAATAGTTCGCTGACGATCCAAAACAGTAGCTCCAGCCCCTACACGCTGAAGGCTATGAGCATCGTATCGCTACTGATCCCGTTTGTCCTCGCCTACATCTTCTACGCTTGGCGCGCCATAGACCGCAAGAAGATCACCCGTCACGAGATGGGTCAAGACGAGGAGATCAAGTACTAGTCACGGTGACTGATCCCGCCTAGTAGGGTCAGCAAACGAACCTTAATAAAGGGGGCGGCACTTAGACCAAGGAGTCTAGGTGTCGCCCCCTTTGCTTTGCGAGCAAATCTCACGTTGTGTGACTGTTGACTTTTGCAACAGTCTCGTTGTACTACAGCGATACGTGTAGTCCCTACGGAGAACGGGGTTACAGCGTTTGATGAGTGGAATTGTTGTGCTGACGTAGCTTGTGTAGGGGCGGACCTGCGTGTCCGCCCGCAGAATAGACTGCGCTCAGGTGAGGACGGGCGGACACACAGGTCCGCCCCTACGGTGGGAGACCCCACCCCGCCGAGCGGTTCACCAGAAGAGAGGTCGACCGAGCTTCCGAAACGAGAAAAACTTCGCATTTTACTTGCATATGAACTTAGAAAGCATATCGTTACTCGTGAGACTTCTGAATTTTGCGCTTTGGACTAACTGTCAGTGCATGAGGCTGAAACTTTAGTTTTACCTAGGTGAAACTCTAGTTTCATAGGTATGAAACTCCAGTTCCATAAGTATGAAACTCCAGTTCCATACGGAAGAAACTCTAGTGTCATAGGTAGGAAACCGTATTTTCCACTCCAAAATGCAATTTGGAGTGGAGCTCGCCCTGCTCCGGACGCCCCCTCCTCTCCTAGGAGGGCGGGAGGAGCAGGTAGCGAGCTGCCGAGACGAAAAAAGGGACGATGCGCTCACCGTCCCTTTAAGGTTAATGCAGTATATTTGCTGTGGAAACAAAAACTTAGCTATATACAAGTATGCATCTAACCCAAGCGCAAAGATACGAAATTGCTGCTCTTCTGAAGACTAACACGCCTCAAAAAAAGATCGCAGAGGTCATAGGAGTACACCCTAGCACCATCTGTAGAGAGATTAAGAGGAACTTGACACCCGCTGGCAACTATAGCCCTACTCAGGCTCAGATGTTTGCCAAAGAGCGACAAGACTGGAAGAACAAGGCAAGAGCTAAATTGACGAATGCTATGAAAGCTGATATTGTCCAGTGCATTGTAGAGCATAAATGGTCTCCAGAGCAAATTGCTGGAAGGCGAAAGCTGGAGGGCAAGCCGATGGTCGGTAAGACCTCCATTTACAAGTTCCTGCATCAAGACAAGAAAGCTGGAGGCAAGCTTTACAAACACACAAGGCATGGGCTAGCTTATCGCAAGCGACGCCTGGCCGTACCAATAAAAACAGACTGGCCTAAGCGAAAGTCCATAGAGACTCGTCCTGAGTGCATTGACCAGAAGGCACGAGTAGGAGATTTTGAGATGGATACCATTATAGGCAAAGAGCAGAAAGGAGCAATTTTAACGCTTGTAGAGCGTGTTACAGGCTTTACTATCATACGACTTCTGGAGCATGGCAAGGATGCCAAAGCTCTCGCCAGAGAGGTGAATAAAGCTCTGAGGTACTACAAGAAGATGGGACTGCTACACTCGATCACAACCGACAATGGAAGTGAGTTTGCCAAGTTTAAGACCATAGAGAGGTCTCTCAAAACGCCCGTCTACTTTGCCCACCCCTATCAATCCTGGGATAAGCCTCATATTGAGTACCTAAACAAACTGCTACGCCAGTTTATTCCTAAGGCCTCTACTTTCGAAGACTTAACTGACGCTGACCTTAGACGCTTTCAGAACCTACTAAACAATAGACCCCGTAAAAACCTAAACTATAAGACACCCAATGAAGTCATCAAAAACATCATTCTTGAGAAATTGCATTAGCGGGTGGAATGTACGAACTGCGAGCGGCTCCGCGCGAAGTGAGCTTAGCTGGTATATTTGTGGTAAATTTGTAGGCAAGAACGAACTTTCGCACACATCTCCGTGAACTATATCCTCTGTCCTCACTGTACGACTAAGATCTCTGAAGAGACGATCCTCGCCAATGCTGACTGCCGTGGTAAGGTTGCTATGCTCTGCCCGACCTGCTCCGAGAGCTTACGCTTTCGCCTTAGGGGTGCGACGCTAGAGCATCTCAACGCGCGCTATGATGACCTCTCTCCCGAGGGGGAGCCAGTGCGGGCTTACCTCCAGTTGATCGCCAACGACTTTGCCTACGCAGCTTTGCTGCCACTCTACGAGGGGTGCAACACGATAGGTAGCTACAACGGACGTGGCACCTCGGTCACTACACCGATACATAGTAGCGACCCCAGCTTGGGGCGCAACCATTGCCAGATCACGATAGAGCCTGATGGGCAGGCGATCATACAGGACTTGGATAGTATGACGGGTACTTTCGTCGCTGGTGTCGAGTACCTGCCAGACACCTTCCGTGAGCTGCAGTCGGGCGATGTGATCACGCTCGGCGCTACCTCGCTGATCTATGTGACACGGAGCGATTACGAAGCGACAAATCCTTAACTAGCATATTCCTCCTTACATTATGAAGACGACCAATAATTTGACTCCAGCTTTACGCCAGGAGATCATTTCGCTCATCCACCAAGAGGTGGTCCCCGCTACAGGCTGTACGGAGCCAGTAGCTGTATCGCTCTGCACCGCCTACGCTAGTGCTACGCTGGGCAACTTTACACCAGATAGCGTATCGGTATTGCTGAGCCCCAACGTACTCAAGAATGCGCTCGGTGTGGGTATACCAGGCACGGGCATGATAGGACTACCCATAGCAATCGCTCTCGGCATCGTCATCGCACAGCCGGACAAGGGACTCACACTCCTAGACAGCTTTACGCCTGAGCAACTAGCTGAGGCTAAGCGGCTGGTAGAGGCTAAGATAATCACCATCGGCACGAAGCCGGAGCCTGTCGACAAGCTCTATGCTGAGGTGACGATCCAGACGACTAGTGGCGAGCGTGCCACAGCGATCATCAGTGGCAAGCATGACCATCTGACTTACCTTGCCAAGGGTGATCAGGTCCTAGAGGATCATCCGATAGGGCAGCAGGAGGAGCAAGATAGCGACGATGAGGAGCTCGCGCTCAACTTCTCTCTCGTCTACGACTTCGCTACGACGGCTCCGCTGGAGGAGATAGAGTTTATCCTAGCTGATGCGGAGGTTAATGCGGAGGCTAGTCGCCTCTCGATGAAGTCTAACTACGGGCACGCCGTGGGGCGTATGGTGCAGAGTGACTTGGGTCGTAAGTATCTAGGTAATTCGGCCCTGACGCAGATCATCTCGGCGACGAGTGCTGCCTGCGATGCCCGCATGGACGGAGCACCTGTGACCGTGATGAGTAATTCGGGCAGTGGTAACCAAGGTATCACGGCGACGATGCCAGTGCTGACCTTTGCCAAGGAGCAAAAGAAAGGGCACGAAGAGACTGTCCGTGCCCTGATGCTGAGTAATCTGATGGTGATCTATATCAAGCAGAAGCTGGGACGCCTCTCGGCACTCTGCGGCTGTGTCGTCGCCTCGACGGGCGCTGCTTGTGGCTTGACCTATCTGCTCGGTGGTAATAAGCAGCAGGTGAGCTATGCGGTGAAGAACATGGTGGGCAATATCACGGGTCTCCTCTGCGACGGTGCTAAGCCGAGCTGTAGTCTGAAGGTGTCGAGCGGTGTGAGCACGGCTATGTTCTCTGCCTTGCTGGCGATGGAGCAGAAGGTGGTCACGGGTAGCGAGGGCATCGTGGACGATGATGTGGATCAGACGATAGACAACCTAACCAGCATAGGTCGTGTGGGTATGAATGAGACAGACCGTCTCGTGCTCAACATCATGACCTCCAAAAAGCACTAGTTTCGGAAGGATTGTAACGAGTAACCCTTTGCTTTCTAAGTTTATATGCAAATAAAAAGCGAAGTTTTTTCTCGTTTCGGAAGTTCGGTCGACTGCTCTTCGGGTGAACCGCTCGTCGGGGTGGGGGCTTCCATCGTAGGGGCGGACCTGTGTGTCCGCCTGTCCTCACCTGAGCGTAGTCTATTCTGCGGGCGGACACGCAGGTCCGCCCCTACACGAATCACATCAACACGACAAATCCAGCCATCAAATGCTGTAATATCAGCAGCATAATAGACAGACACACACAGAAGGACCTCGCAAGAGGTCCGACGAATCATAGCCGTGGGTCGGAGGGGCAAAGCCCCGAACGACCCACGGACGCTAGACGTCACCTGATTTATCGACCCCTTGTGGGTCGGACTAGACGAATCTACAGCTCCAGTCCGACCTCCCGCCAGGGGAGGTCGTCCCCCCTTTATACGCCCTGTGTCCCCCAGTCGTTCGGAGCTTTGCTCCTTCGACTGGGGGCTATGATTCGTCCGACCGCAAGCGGTCGCTTCCTCCGTCACCTGCACTCGTCTTATTGGAACGCACGTCTAGTGCCTAGTCGGATGGCGTCCGTCCCCGTTAAGGGTTACACGCGTCTCTTTCGTCTGAAGTAGGAGACCATCAGCTCACGGCACTCCTCCTCGCAGACGCCCCCCACGACGACACTCTTGGGGTGGGGGAGCGCGTCACTATAACGCATATAGCCGCCCTTGGGGTCGGTCGTGCCATAGACGATGCGTCCTATCTGTGTCCAGCGTAAGGCACCCATGCACATCGGGCACGGCTCGACGGTCACGTAGAGTGTGCACTGCGGTAAGTACTTGCCGCCGATGGCTGCTGTCGCCTGCGTGATGGCAAGCATCTCGGCATGAGCCGTGGGATCATTGAGCAGCTCGACTTGATTATGACTTTTTGCTAAGATGCGTGTGCCTACCGCTATGACCGCCCCGATAGGCACTTCGTCGGCTTCGTAGGCGATGAGAGCCTGCTGGAGTGCTAGCTGCATCATTCGCTCGTCTAGGCGTGGGTCTATGGGCGGCTGCGAGATCATACTTAGCCAAAGATCGAGTCTAGCGTGTCGAAGAGCTCGGCTCCTCTCAGCGAGCGTGCTGCTATCGTTCCGTCGGGTGCTATCAGCATGATCTCGGGAATGCTATAGATGCCGTAAGTGATAGAAGTTTGGGCGGTTGGGTCGTAGAGTTGCGTCCATGGCAGCTGATAGTCACACAGCAACATTTCTAGATTGTACGCTTCGTCCCAGAGGAAGATACCGACCATGTTCAATCCTCGCTCATGGTATGTGTTGTAAGCTTTGATCAGGTTGGGCATCTCGTTGAGACAAGGCCTGCACCAACCAGACCAGCAATGTACGAGGGTGTAGCAGCCTGGTACCAGGTGCTCCGAGAGCTTGGTCGTATCCCCTTGGAGCGTCTCTAGAGTCAGGTCTACCATAGGCGATCCAGGAGCGGTTTCGTAGAAGTTGTCTACGGTGCGTAGGTACAGCGCTACCTCGCGATTGTTCAGTACGACAGGTCCCATAGAGCTGCGCACGAAAGGCACCATCTCGAGGAGGCTCTCATAGTTGATCGTCAGGAGCATCACAGTGGCGATGATCCCCACTGGGTCGTTGGGGTGGCGCAGGCAGTAGTCCTTAGCGAGGACGATGTAGTCATCGATAGAGGTCTTGAAGTCCTCATCGAAGGCATCATAGAGTGCACTATCAGGGGGTATGACTGCGAGCTTTAGCTTGAAGACATTGCCTAGGCTGTCGAGAGAGTCATAGAGACGGTTTAGCTCTTTGTTGAGATAGTCGCCCTCGAGTAGTTTACGCTGGGTGAAATCAATGGTGAGCGGTTCCGTCGTGAGGATGACTGGGATAGGCTCTTCGCCAGGCAGATCAAGGTAGGCTAAGTTTTGGCTCATGCTGTCCACATAGTTGCCCTTGAGGGTAACCCTCCCTTTGTGCACATAGCTACTATCGATAGCTTTGCCATCGAGCAGTAGCTTGATCATTGGCGGGTCGGCACCCCCCTGTACATTGGTGTATACTGATATATGGTACCGCTCCTGCTGCTGGCAGCTACAGAAGAGATTCATGGCAACGAAAGAGAAGAGCAACAGCAACCTCGTGAGATGCTGCCTAGAGAGCTGTGGTGACATGTGGGTGGACATGAGGTGAAGTGGGGTTATTACGACTTGGGCATCAAGATCTCTAGTAGCTCCTGGACCCCTTGTGTGGCTACCTTCTGGATATGTGTGACATGAGCGATGCCGTGCGTATTGACCTCTTTGGGATCAATGAGGTAAATGGGGGTGCCGTTGGGTACGTAGGCGAGGAGGCTCGCGGCGGGGTAGACGTTGAGCGAAGTGCCCACGACCACCATGATGTCTGCCTGGCTAGCCTCACGAATGGCTGGCTCGATCATCGGGACCGCCTCGCCAAACCATACGATAAAAGGTCTCAGCTGCGACCCGTCGGGAGCGAGATCGCCCACATGCAGGTCGGGGTGCTCGGGGTCTACGGGATAAGTCTTCTGGGTATTGCGCACGGAGCAGTTTTTCATCAGCTCGCCATGAAGGTGGATCACCTTGCTGCTGCCAGCGCGTTCGTGGAGGTTGTCCACATTCTGCGTCACGACAGTTACGTCGTACTGACGCTCCAGCTCGGCTAGCCCGTAGTGTGCCGCATTGGGTTCGCAGCCCACATAGTCGCGGCGACGTGCATTGTAAAAGTCTAGCACCAGCTTGGGGTTGCGGATGAAGCCCTCGATAGAGGCTACGTCCTGGACGGGGTAGTTCTCCCACAGTCCGTCACTATCTCTAAAGGTGGATATGCCACTCTCGGCACTGACGCCAGCGCCGGTGAGGATGACTAGCTTGCGCTTCGCTTGATTGCTTGGGTTATTCATGATGTCTCTCTTCTTTATAGTGTATGCCTGAGGTACGAAACTTATTGCTCAAGGTCAAATAGAGGCTCGGGCTGCAAGAGCTGAAAGCCCTGTCGGTGCAAGGGGCAGGAGCCGTACTGGCGTATCCCCTCACGGTGCTGCGCTGTCGGGTAACCTTTGTTTTGCTCCCAGCCGTAGTGCGGGTATTCTTGCGCCTGCAGGGTCATATACTCGTCTCGGTGCGTCTTGGCCAGGATAGAGGCAGCGGCGATGGCTAGGTAGCGGTCGTCGCCCTTGACGATGGTGTGGTACTCGACCTCGTCGGGGCGTGGATCGTAGTAGTTACCGTCGATGAGCAGACGTTCGGGTGTGCAGGGCAAAGCCTCGATAGCGCGTTGCATGGCGAGCATAGAGGCGTGGAGGATGTTGATCCGCTGGATCTCCTGAACGGTTGCCACGCCTACTGCCCACGCTGTGGCATGCTCCTCGATGAAGTGGCGCAGCTCTTCGCGCTGCTTTGCTGTGAGCTTCTTACTATCTCGCAGATGCGGATGGTCTAGCGTGTCGGGCCAGACGACTGCTGCCGCATAGAGGTCGCCAGCGAGGGCTCCTCGTCCAGCCTCGTCACAGCCGCACTCGATGAGTCCGTCCGATGCGTAGCGATGTAGTAAGGGCATGGCACCTTTAGCCTAGCATGGTGAGGGCACGTCGTAGTGCTTTTGCAAAGATCTCTAGATCCTCGTGCGTGTTGTACAGCCCGAGGGAGGCACGGATCGTAGCGTGGTGTCCCATCCCCTCGATGAGCGGGATAGCGCAGTGATGCCCCGTGCGGAGTGCTACGCCCTGCTGGTCTAGGAGCAGACCGAGGTCGTAAGCGTGCGCCTGATGGCTGATGAAGGTGACGACGGCTCCCTTGCCAGGGGCGGTGCCAAGTATCTCGAGCGACGACTCCTGACTGATGATCTGCGTGAGATGCTCTAGGAGCTCCGTCTCGTAAGCGTGGATGCGATCCAGGCCGATAGCGGAGAGGTACTCAACGGCCGTGGCAAAAGCGTGCGAACCGATGAAGTCGGGCGTACCAGCCTCAAACTTGTACGGCAACTCGTTGAAGGTGGTCTCCTCAAAAGATACATGCTCGATCATCTCGCCGCCATACTGGTAGGGCGGTATCTGCTCGAGGAGCTTACGACGTCCCCATACGATGCCGATGCCTGTGGGACCGTACACCTTGTGCGAGGAGCAGACGTAAGCATCGATGCCCAGCTCCTGCACATTGACCGACATGTGGGGCGCAGACTGCGCTCCGTCGACGATGATGATAGCACCCTTGTCGTGAGCCAAACGGGCTAGCTGTGCGACGGGATTGACCGTGCCGAGGACGTTGCTCACATGCGCCACGGAGACGATCTTGGTGCGGTCGGTGAGTAGTGCCTCAAAGGCGGGTAGGTCTAGCGAGCCGTCTGCTAGAAGCGGAGCAACACGTAGATGCGCTCCCTTGCGGAGGCAGAGCTGTTGCCATGGTACGAGGTTAGCGTGGTGCTCCATGGCAGTGATCAGCACTTCGTCGTCGGGGTCGATGAGCGTTTCGCCAGCCGTAGAGGCTAGCAGGTTGAGCCCCTCGGTGGTGCCGCGTGTGAAGATTACTTCGTTAGGGTCGGAGGCTCCGATGAAGTGCGCCAGCGTGGCGCGCGCCGCTTCGTGGCGGTCGGTCGCCTCACGGCTGAGCTGGTAGACGCCTCGGTGGACGTTGGCATTGTATCGTGTGTAGCCCTCGGTGATGGCGTCGATGACCACTTGGGGCTTTTGTGTAGTGGCACCGCTGTCTAGGTAGACCCAGCCAGGCTGCGCGGAGGCGTAGTGCTGTATGAGTGGGAAATCTAGACGATATGAGGAGAGGTCTGTAGAAGACATAAGGATAAAGGGGAAATGTTCGACTAAAGCAACAGCCCGTCAATCAGATAGGCTGCTATATGTACGACGGCTAGCAAGACGACACCCATAGAGGTGCGCCTGAGCACAGCGTTGAGCTGGCTGCCGGTCACATGGATCATCTGACGGTATACGGATAGCGCGTAGAGGAGGTAGGGGAGCAGTAGGACGATGCCCCAGATGTTCCCCTTGAAGGCGACGATGGAGAGGAGCCATGCGAGGAGGATGTTGGCCAAGTAAAACTTTGGGGCGAACTCTTGACCCAGACGCACGATGCTCGTTCGCTTATTGTTCTTGCGATCCTCCTCGTAGTCTCGGTAATTGTTGACCACAAGGATATTGACTGCCACGGCACCCATAGCTGTTGCCACGAGGAAGCTCTGTGTCGTGACCGCTCCCGTCAGGAGGTAGTAAGTGGTCATCACGGCGACCCAGCCGTAGAAGGTCATCACCGCCACATCGCCTAGCCCTAGGTAAGCAAGCGGAAAGGGGCCACCTGTGTACATCCAGGCGAAGAGTATGATGAGCCCCCCAAGGAGGAGGAGCCACGGGTTGGTCTGCAGGCAAAGGGTCACCCCCGCTACGGCTGCAATGAGACCCCAAAAGAGTGCCACCCCGATGATGTCACGCTCTCGCAATTGACCCGAGGCGAGTGGGCGACTAAAGCCCACGCGTCCCGCTCCGTCAGCACCACGCTTGAAGTCGTAGTAGTCGTTGCAGCAGTTGGAGAAGGATTGCGCTGACAGTCCCACAACTAGGCAGAGCGTCGCTATGAGCCAGTTAGAGCCACCCTGTAGCCAAGCCAAAGCGATGGCTGCTGCTATCGGTGCTAGCGATGCTGGCCAACTGTATGGTCGTGAGACCGATATGAATTGCTTGAGGGTCATAATGTAGCGTGCCTGTCTCGAGCCTACACCTTATTATTATAGCACCTCTGGACCTGGTGTACGCAGATGTGCGAAGAGGTGATCCGAGAGATAGATCATCGCACGCTTTTTCTCTTCCGTAGCGATGACTAGGTCAATGCTGTTACCACTAGTTCCGTAGCAGATGAGCCGCACGGCTACATCGTCTACCGCCTCGAGGATACGCGCCTCAAAGCCTATGCGATGCCACCCCATATCGCCTACGATCGCGAGGATCGATAGGTCGCTTTGCACAGAGCCCTCAGCCCAGGGCGTCATCTCCTCGATCAGCGTGGAGATCGCCTCCGAGTCTTCCTCTGCGACGATGACGTAACCATCGCCCGAAGCCATCAAGATGTCTGGCTCTATGTGTAGGCGGTGCATAGCCTCCGTCAGCGTCACGAGGAACTGCCCCGTAGAGACGTCGCTATTGCTCAGATGCTTCAGCAGGAGCGTTACAACACACATCCCGTCCTTAGCCGAGATCGCCTTGATCATATCTCTGTTTGTCACATGAGATATGAGCGTGCCAGGAGCCGACGGGTCGAGCGTGTTGAGCAGTCGCACAGGGATGCCCGCACGTCGTGCCGGCTCGATGCAGGCGGGGTGCAGGATCTTAGCTCCGCAGCGTGCTAGCTCAGCTGCTTCGCCAAAGCTCAGACGACGCACAGGCGACGTCATATTGACTACTCGCGGATCATTGTTGTGCAGCCCATCAATGTCGGTCCATATCTGTATCTCCTCAGCTTGTACCGCCTCGCCAATGAGCGTAGCACTGTAGTCGCTACCGCCACGACGCAGGTTGTCCACCTCGCCGAAAGCGTTGCGACAGATGTACCCCTCCGTGAGGAAGAGTGCCTCCGCATCGCGTACCTCCTCGACCATCGGGCGCAACCGCTGAGCAATGTACTCGATGTCCGGTCGCCCCTCGTGGGTGATGCGCATGAAGTCTAGAGCCAGTAGCTTGTGCGGTGTGATCCCCTCGTAGAGCTGTAGCGTGAGTGCCATCAGGGCGGTACACATCATCTCGCCACAAGCGAGGATCTGCTTCTCATCGTTGTGGGTAAAAGCCTCGTTGAGCGTCTGAAGTAGGAGACTGTCCAAGATCGGAGTCAAAGCCTCCTCTGCCAACTGCTGGTGTAGCTCATGCCCCGCGAATAGCTCTGGTACTACATTGTCTATGTAGCGACTACGGAGCATCTCCACATGACGAGTCGCACGATCACGCTCGCCAGAGGTGATCAGCTCCGTCAGCGTCACGAGGTCGTTCGTCGTGCCAGCCATAGCCGAGAGCACCAGCGTCTTGCGCCCTGGTATACTCGCCACTAGATGCGCTACCGAGCGTATGCGATCGGGTGAACCGACAGAGGTGCCGCCAAACTTCAGTACGATCATAGTGCTACTTCAATAGGGTCTGTAGAAGGCTCCTCGATCTCCTCTAGGGTAGGGGGTAGGTCAATACGCTCCAGCGTACGACTCTCCAGATCGATATGGTATCTTGTGGCGGGTAGCTCCTGTATGAGCGTCTCATTGTGCGTGCTCATCAGCACCGCCACACCCTCCTTAGCCAGTGATTGGATCAGCTGACCGATCAGTAGTGACGTCTCACTATCTAGTCCCGTCGTAGGCTCATCGAGTAGGATCAGTCGTGGACGTACGACCAGGGCTCGCGCTATGCAGATACGCTCAGCCTCGCCACCGCTCAACTCGTGTGGGTACTTGTAGTGCTTGCCCTCCATACCGACCTGTGCTAGTGCCTCCTCGATACGCGTAGCACGCTGCTCCCGCTTTTTCACCCCCACGGCACGAAGGACGAAGTCTAGGTTGCCCTGCACCGTATAGTTATATAGGAGCTGCGCCTGTGACTGGAAGACGATCCCCAGCGAGCGTCTCAAGGCTTGTCGCTGGCGTACAGACATGCGGTGCAGGTTGTAGTCGAGCACCTTAGCGACGCCACCCTTAGGGGCCAGCTCGCCATAGAGTATCTCTAGGAGCGAACTCTTGCCACTCCCCACGGGACCCGTAAGGTAGGCAAAGTCCCCCGCTTCGAGCGATAGTGTGACGTCTCGCAGTAGCTCATGCTCATTGCGTGATACCGTGACGCCCTGTAGGTCAATGATCGTACTCATAGTGGCTAACGTCTAGATTCATTGGTTACTGAAGTGCAAAGCGCAGATACGCCTCACAGTTTGCCGGTAGCCTCTCGGCGACCGTATCGCTATACGTGTCGTAAAAGGCGTGATGCCCTATATAGTCAGCTCGTGCGAAAGCGGCTAGCCCCTCGTAAGGTGTAAGGAAAGTCGCTAGCGTATGCTTTTGCGATCCGCCCTCGCAGAAGTTTGCCTCAGCACTACCACAAGAGACAGCGACACCCAGCTGGCGACCCACCCATGCGTCGCCCCCTTCGCCGAAGGCCCAGCCCTCGCCAAAGACCTCGTCAGTCCACTGCTTCAGGATGGCCGGAGCGGAGTACCAGTAGAGGGGGAATTGTAGTATCACACGATCGTGACGCTCCACGAGCGCACGCTCATGCGCCACGTCTATGGGCGTCCCTGCAGGGTAAGCGTCACAGAGGCTATGTATCGTAGCGTGTCCCGTGAGTGCCTCCATCCAAGCTTTGTTGATGACAGAGTGCTCCAAGTCGGGATGCGCTACGATGATCAGCGTGTTATGTCTCTCCATATTCACTTAGAAAGTAAAGCCAGCACCGAGGTAGAAGGAGGTATTGCGCATAGCCTTCTGACCAAACTTCTCTAGCTTAGGATCATTCTTCTCAAGCTTCAGCTCATCGACGAAGCCCATGTCAGCGCCTAGCATACCATACCACGAGCCGAAGGTTACCTTAGCCTTAGCACCCAGACCGATGTCGTAGCGCTTGAGCTTGGCACCATCCATCCCGAGGATGCCGTCCTTGTAGACGTTGTAAGTCTTCTGGATATCGTCTAGGATTTTACCCTGGCTTACGGTAGCTCCCAGTGCGTAGGCGAAGTAAGGACCAGCCTCTACGGAAGCACCGATAGTAGGCGTCAAGTTCAGACGTACACCCACATTTATGGGGATCTGCATGTAGTGGCTGTAAATCTTTATGTCGCCCTCACCCTTTGGAGAGAGGAAAGTATATTGATTTCCCTTCATCGCAAAGGTCAGTCCTGAGCCGATGTACATCATCTTGCCCACATTGACGTCTACTCCAGCGCCTAGGCGGTAGCCAACGAAAAGCTTGTTTTCAGAGACATCCTGAAGCGTCTTAGCATGCGAAAGGTTAAAGAGTGGAGCTGCGTCAACGTAGATACGCAGAGGCATCTGAGCCTGAGCTGTGCCACCGAGCGCGCAGAGTGCTACGAGAGAAAGTAGTAGTGTACGTAGTCTTGTCATAGTAATATCTGTATAAGGTAAAGTTGTAATTACTCCTCAAAAGTACAACAATCTTGCGAGATGAGCCGGTTCGAGCGTCCGTGCGTCCCTGCGGGCTACTCGTGGGGTGCTAGTCAACGTGTATCACATAGCGATCCTTGCGGGGTGCTGGCTCGGGACTCTCATCTGGGTAGCCGATGATGCAGCAGGCGACACCCACGAGGTCTCCCTCCAGTCCCCACTCCTTGAGAAGTGCTTGACCCTCCTCCAGCTCGAAGATCCCCTTAGCCGCATTGATCCAGCAAGTGCCGAGACCGAGCGCGTGAGCTGCGTTCTGCATGTTGCCTACCACCAGAGCGCCATCTTGTAGGTAATTGCTCGATAGCGACTTGTCCGCCAGCACGACGAAGACCGCTGGAGCACCGTAAAACTGATCCTCCTCTCCACCGCGAGCTTTGTTAGCCAGCTGCGAGAGCTGGTTGCGCACAGTACGATTGGTCACAGCCACGATCGTGACAGACTGCTTGCCCATCGCCGAGGGCGCATAGGTGCCCGCCTCGAGTACCTTGTCTAGGAGCTCCTGAGACGGTAGTTCAGGCTTATACTTACGTATACTCCTGCGTGTTAGGAAGATGTCCATTTTCTCTTGAGTTGTCATACGCATAGTCTCTTCTGTAGTATTTGATTGATCTGTTGTTGTAGCCTTCTGACAAGCGACAGCTCCCACGAGGAGCAGTATCATCGTCATCGTCATCGGCATCCATTTACGTAGCATAGTCGGTTAGTCTCGATTCGTTAGTATATAAGCCCTTTATAAGCCCTTGCCTCTTGCGGCAAAAGCCCTCTACCCACAAATATACGAAAAGCTCTCCACAGCAGAAGCTCCCCACCCACCCGCCCCGCTCCCGCTCCAGACCGCCCCCTCTAGTCGTCCAGGGCTTTGCCCCTCCGACTGGGGGTTGGCTCGTTACAATAATTTAGATCTGACTACACATCGATACGGGGCTGTGTCGGGAAAAAAGTGATTTCCACGTGGATATTTCAAAATCTCCACGTGGAGAATAAAAAATTCTTCGGAGGAATGAAATGAAACTTCGGAAGAATGAAATGAAACTTCGGAAGAAATGAATCACGCCCACGTGGAAAAAGAAAAATATCCACGTGGAGATTTGAGATTTTCCACGTGGATATTCGAGAAAGGAGGGAATCGGACGAATTTCCCTGTAAAGAGATGTAAATAGAGATTAGAGGTTAGAGGGTAGAGATCAGAGGTTAGAGGGTAGGGGAGAGACATTATATACAATGAGCTTAGCTATGATCGCTTGTCCCTACGAATCGCTACTCGTGTGGCGGGGACTGGGCTGGCGAGATCGATGGAGTATAAATGGAGACTGTTGCAAAAGTCAACAGTCTCACAATCTTGCTTGCAAGATTGTCCTGACTTTGCAGAAAGGATGAAGCGCAAGGCGCTGAGGGTGAGGTCTGAAGGGAGCATACCTCCGTATGTGACCGAAGCCGAATCCCGAAAGCAACACAGCGATTCGCCTTTATGCAACAGTCTCAAACGCAGGGCTCGGACGCACCGACTGGTGTGTCCGAGCCCTGTTCGTGTCGAGCAGCACGGCGGGGATGCCGTGCGCGGGGTGTTGTGAGAGGCGCGTGGGGTGTTGCGCGGTGCGACTACAATTGCTTGAGTACCTTCACGAGATGCTCACCGATGTTGATGGTGTAGCCCTGCTGGATGTAGACGACTCGATTGAATGTGTCGCAGATGAGGAAGATGGGTAGCGAACTGGAGGTGAGCTTCATCTCCTCGCGGATCTCCTTGAGTATAGCACCCTCTGAGTCTATGCCCCAGACTACCTGAGCGGGTAGGTCGAAGCCTTCGTCGACAAATCGTGTAGCGGCGTCTTGGCTCTCAAAGAGTAGTACGACCGACTGGCTCCACTCCTCGAGAGAGGACTTATAGATGGCGATGTCTCGTAGCGTATGATTGCTCGGCTCGTGATTTGGCGCGATCAAGCCTAAGATGTAGTAGCCACGTCCGGTGGTCGAGATGAGGCTCTTGGTGGTCTGTGTGGCGAGGTCGTAGTAGAGGTTCTCCGCATTAAAGCTGCCGATGACCTGTACCCCCTCATTGCTCTCTCGCATGGTGAGCTGTACGGTCGTGGTCTCCCCACGCTTGATCTCAAAAACTTCGCTATGGGTGAGCACGGCACCGCTGGCCATACGTGTGCCAGTGGTCAGGAGATAGCGGCCCTCGTCTAGGGTGATGCCCTGGGCAAAGTCACGACTCCAGGTAGCCTCCTCGTCGAAGGTCAGTAGCGAGGTCTTGCCATCGACGATGCGACTGATGGTAAAGTGCGCATAGTACTTAGGATCGCTGATATACTTCGAGGGGGTATAGCTTAATAGGAGTGTACCCTGAGGGGCGGTGGCTATGGGGCTAGCTTGGTCGTGCCAGAGGACGTCGACCCAGTGATCGTCTGTGTAATACTGCAGCTTGCCATTGATCTCGTTGATGCGTGCGGGCCATCCGAGACTACGGGCTGCTGCTACGAAGAAGATGTTTCTGCCTAGCTCATCGGTCTGTCGCTCGCGGTAGACGCTCATGGGCTGCATTCTGAGGCGCTGCGGGTTCTGGTCCGTTACGAGCTTAATATTGGCGAGCGTCCAGTCGATCAGCTCTTGTGGTGAGCGGAGGGCTGCTAGCTGCTCACGGAGGAAGTGCTTGTACGGTGTGAGCCACTCCAGCTCTACGCGGGGATTGAGGACGTACTTGCAGTAGATCTCCGACTGATTGGTCTCGGCAGTCTCACTGTCTTGTAGGACTTCGAGGGCGATGTCTCGCAGATCTTTCTTCGTTAGGACGGAGAGGAGCTTCTCGGCCATCTCTTTGTTGCCTGCTTGTGCTATGAATTGCTGAATGGTGGCGTGATTGCCTCGTGACTCATCGACCATCGTCGCCTCGTAGGCTTGCCGGATGCTATCCTCGTAAGCTAGACGCTCGTTGTTGACGCGTCGCATCTCTTCGGAGACTGGAGGCAGGGAGCCTGATATGCTAGGCGGTGTAAGGGTTTCGTCAAGAATCTTCGGCAGGCTCTCGGACGATAGGATCACGGTCTCCACGGGCTTGGCACCGAAGGTGACTTTCTTCAGGGCTATGGCGCCGTCCTTTTCGACCCACACCATCATATCCCCGCGCCCAGCCGTGAGTTTGGCTCTTCCTAAGGCGTCGGTAAACTTAGAGGCTACGGTGAAGTACTCGGCATAGTTGTACAGCTTGAAGTCTACGCGGGCATTGGCTACTGGCTCGCCCGCAGGCGTCTTCACCTCGATGGTGAGGTCGGAGCTGGGGGCGTAGTGGTCGATCACATTGATCTCGGTGAAGAAGGACGTCTGGCGGATCACTTCTTCGGGTCCGTCGTACGCTCCAAACACTTTGGTGTGCATGAGCATACCGCGCGAAGCACTCTCGTTGAACCACCCTAAGTTGAGCACAGGCTCAGGCTCGCAGGCACCTAAGAAGTACCACTGGCCATCGACCCACGCCTCGACCCACGCATGATTATCGTCCGTATGCGCCCAGCGGGGCGTGTAGACCTGCCTGGCGGGGATACCCACAGAGCGGAGCGCCGCGACGAGCAGTGTGCTCTCCTCGCCACACCGTCCGTAAGCTGTACAGACGGTCGCTAGTGGGCTACTGGTGCGGGCGTCTGTGGGGCGGTAGGTGACCTTCTCGTGGCACCAGTGGTTGACCTCTAGCACAGCGTCGTACATAGACATGCGGCTGACACGATCTTTGAGCTCTTTGTAGAAGACCTCTCGGCTATTGTCCAGGTTCTCATTATTGACCCTAATCGGTAGGACGAAGTGTCTGAACTCCCGCTCGGGTATCTGCTTGCCCCAGGGCATCTCCTGGCGAGTCTGTAGTGAGAGTCGCACATTGTGCTCGTAAAAGGCTCTGCTATAGTCATAACGATCGGTGAGCGGTAGGTACTGATAGAGGAAGTCTAGGTACTGCTCGACCTGATCGCTACTCGTTGAGGTAGCGGTTGGCTTCGTTTGTGCTAGAGCCAGCGACCCGCTTAGGAGCATCACTGTGATGAGGTAAAGGAGAGCTTTTCGTGTCATAAGATTTAGATAGAGAGTTGTATTTGCTGTGCAAAGATAAGTGTTTAGTGAATAGCTTTTAGGAAGTCGCGAACGATATCTGCCGAGGTCTCCTGCCTGCCGTCTGGTAGACGTTGAGATGCTGAGCCATGTATCTCCTGAGCACCCGTCTCGGTGAGTATGCGCCGGATGTTGCTCGCCGTCACACCGCCCCCAGGGAGTATCGTAATGGCTCCTGCAGCTCGCTCGATGAGCTGACGAATGATCGGGATGCCCAGTTCGGCAGTCTCCCGAGTACCAGAGGTGAGGATACGGGTGCAGCCCAATGTGCAGATCGTCTCCATATCCACTAGCGGGTTCTGCGACTGATCAAACGCCCTGTGAAACGTGAAGGAGACTCCCTGAGACCGCTCCACGAGTCGTCTTGTAGCGACCTCATCGACAGTGCCAGCGGGCGTCATAGCACCACTGACGATAGCATCGACGTAGGGTAGTGCCGCCTCGATGTCTCGCTCCATGACGCGTAGCTCCTCCTCGGAGTAGACGAAGTCTCCCTCTCGCGGGCGGATCAAGACATGGATGCGAAGCTCGGGATAGAGGGCGCGCACCTCTCTGAGGAGTCCTAGGGAAGGTGTCAGTCCCCCTACGGATAGTGCGGAGCATAGCTCTATACGCTTAGCTCCTCCCGCCACAGCGGCCTGCACACTTCTCAAGCTGGCTGTGCACACCTCTAGCGTGTAGTCTCTTACCTCGCTGCGGTTGTCAAAAGTCTCTTCCTGCGTCATACTATATTATAGTAGGTTGTCTCTTAAGTTTAGTGGTTTTTGCTTCTTTAGTCAAGTGGTTTTGCTGCTTAGCCACGACAAACTTACTAAAAATGACTCGTAATAGACACGCTCTAGCCTCAGTGCCACATGTCATACGAGTGGGCGGATGTAGGAAGTGGCATACCTGCTATTAGCTATGATCTTCCTTTGCAGCAGGTCAATGGGGGCAGATGGTGGGGGCGTGTCAGGCGAGGTCGAAGGTGTGCCACGAGCCGTGCCAGAGGTCGACGGTGAGGAGCTTGCCGAGGAGGGAGGGCGTCTGCCCTAAGGCTAGCTGGAGCGTTTGACTCGCTTGGATGCTGCCGATGACGCCAGCGGTGGCACCGATGACGCCGGGCGGTACGATCTCCTCTGCGCTGTGCGGCTCGCTGTACAGGTCGCGGTAGCGTAGAGTACTAGAGGACGCAAAGATGGTACATTGTCCTCGCCACCCTTCGATAGCACCATGGACAAGTGGCTTGGCGGCGCTGCGGGTGTAGTCGTCTAGGAGATAGCGTGTGGGGTAGTTGTCCGTAGCGTCGACGATGATCTGATAGTCGGCTAGTAGGGTCGCCACATTGGTCTCATTAAGTCGCTCAGTGATGGCTTCGATCTGGAGGGTACTATTGAGCGCGGTGAGACGCTTTTGCGCCTGGATAGCTTTGGGGTGTGCGAGGTCGGCCTCACAGTAGAGGATTTGACGCTGGAGGTTGGAGGGGGAGACAACATCGCAGTCGATGATGGCGATGCGCCCGATGCCTGCAGCTGTGAGGTAGTAGAGTATAGGTGCTCCCAAGCCCCCAGCGCCAACGACTGCCACGCTCGTCTGAGCGAGTAGTCGCTGACCCTCGGGACCTATCTCGGGGAGCTGTAGCTGACGCGCATATCGTGCGCCGTCAGTGATGCCAGCGTTGTCGTGGGGCGTGCGGGTTACATCCACTGGTCCCAGTCTTTCCAGATGACTTCGTAACCCTGTGCTTTGATAGCAGCGATCATCTCTTCGGGAGAGCGTGAGTCGTTGATCGAGAACTGCTCTAGCTCAGGATTAGGATCGACATAACCGCCAGGCTGCGTGCTACTGCCAGCACTCATAGAGTTGGCACCGATGCGTACCGCCATATCTCTGAAGGCACTGCTCTCGCGAGTGGATAGGGAGATCTCGACCTCGGGATCGAAGATGCGGTAAGCGCAGATGAGCTGTACCATCTGACGGTCGTTGATCGGGTCTGCAGGCATATAGGAGCCTACGTGCGGACGCAGACGGGGCAGCGAGATTGAGTACTTGGTCTGCCAGTGGTGGCTCTCAAGATAGTCTAGGTGTAGCGCGGTAAAGAAAGCATCCGTGCGCCAGTTGTCTAGTCCTAGGAGGGCTCCAATACCGACCTTGCGAAAGCCTGCCTCGGCGGCTCTGTCGGGCGTCTCTAAGCGGAAACGGTAGTTGGCCTTGAGCCCCTTGGGGTGAAAGCGTGGATAGCTCTCCTCGTTGTAGGTCTCCTGATAGACGCAGACGTAGTGAGCGCCCGCCTCGACGAGAACTTTGTAATCCTCGACAGACATAGGCTGTACCTCGATGGATATTTGCGCAAACATGGGGCGTATGAGCTCGATGACCTGACGGTAGTACTCGACTCCGGCATGCTTTGGAGACTCGCCCGCCACGAGAAGGATATGGGTGAAGCCCATGTCGGCGATAGCTTTTGCCTCAGCCTGCACCTCCTCCATGGTGAGTACCTTGCGGACGATTTTGTTCTCCTGATTGAACCCACAGTAGACGCAGTGGTTGTGGCAATAGTTAGAGAGGTAGAGAGGCTCGTACATGCGTATGGTTTTGCCAAAGCGCTCGATGCTGAGCTGCTGTGCTTTGGTCGCCATAGCGTCTAGGTAAGCATCTCCTGCGGGGGAGATGAGTGCCTTGAAGTCGCGTAGCGTAGGCGTAGCTGTGGCGATGGCGTGCTCTACATCTTGAGCAGTAAAGGTGTCAAACTCAGCACACTCCTGCTCCCAATTGTACTGCTGCTTATAATCGTAGAATGTCATTAGTCAAAGAATCCTTGGAGTGGTGAAGTGGCGGTGGCGGTCATATCGGTGGCGGGCTGGTGCAGACCCATCTCGTAAGCTGAGCGACCAGCCTCGACAGCTTTTCTAAAGGCGGTGGCCATAGCTACTGGGTCGGCAGCGGTAGAGATAGCGGTATTGACGAGTACCGCATCGGCACCAAGCTCCATAGCCTCGGCAGCGTGTGAGGGGCGACCGATGCCAGCGTCTACAACTACGGGGACGGTGCTCTCTGCGATGATAATACGTAGCATATCTCGCGTGGTGAGTCCCATATTGCTACCGATCGGAGCGCCGAGGGGCATGACGCAAGGTGCACCGACCTCCTCGAGTCGCTTACAGAGCACAGGGTCTGCCTGTATGTATGGCATGACGATGAAGCCCTCCTTGACGAGTTGCTCGGTGGCGCGGAGCGTCTCCATAGCATCGGGGAGAAGGTACTTAGGGTCAGGGTGTACCTCTAGTTTGATCCAGTTGGTCTGTAGTGCCTCACGGGCTAGTTGTGCGGCGTAGACCGCCTCGTCGGCATTGCGTGCACCAGAGGTATTGGGTAGGATGATGACATTGGGGCGTGTGATGCTCTCAATGAGTGTATCGTGGAGGCCTGCAGAGGTCTCTACTCGGCGAAGCGCGACGGTGATAAGCTCGCTGCCAGAAGCGTCGAGGGCGTCTGACATAAGTTGATTGTTGGCAAATTTGCCAGTTCCGATGAAGAGGCGCGAGGTGAAGTCGTGGTCTCCGATTTTCAATGACTTAGTCTGCATGTATATAGTAAATTAGAATGTATGTCTATAGAATATATTTAGGAAAGCTTGATCTGTGATGCCGTAACTGCGATACGACTTGGGCCATATCGGTGGCATGCTCGATGGCACCGCTCACGGCGATGCCGTCAATGTTTTCGTTGCCTAAGAGCGTCTCAGCATCTTCCGGCTGTATGCCTCCGATAGCCACGATCAGAGGAAGGGTGTAGCAGCGATCTCTCTCTAGAGCTTGCTGAGCGATCTGCGAGATCCCCTCTAAGCCCAAGATAGGAGCGAGGAGAGCTTTGGTCTGTGTGTCTCGATAGGGACCCACGCCGATGTAGTCAATGTCGGCTGCCAAGGCAGACGGTAGGTCGTCGAGGCTATTGACCGTATAGCCGATGATGTACTCGTCGCCCAGGATGCGTCGCGCCTCTTGTGGAGGGCAGTCTCGCTTGCCGAGATGCACCCCGTCAGCGTCTACCGCGATGGTGGCGATGATGTCGTCGTCGATGAGCAAGCAGGCATGGTAGCGATCGGTCAGTGTGCGCAGGCGCAGGCCCATCTCGATGCGCTCCTCGGTGGTCGCCTCCTTGAGTCGTAGTTGCACCCAGCGTCCGCCCGCCTCTAGGTATTGGGATACCTTGTTATATAGTGTGTCGGGGTCTGACTCGTTGGTCACATATTGCAGGGCAAAGTGTGAGTACAGATGCTGCTTCTTCCAATTCCCTGAAAGGAACTTGGGGTAAAGTAGCTGTCGCCCAGGACGGTTTGGTTGCCCCGCAAAGATAGTGGCGAGGTAGTGGCAAGCCCGCTGCACAGAGCTTACGAGGCTGTACTCCATGGCCCAGTAGCTGGCGATTGCTGCGGAGAGCATACAGCCAGTGCCGTGGATCGACTTGTCGTAGCGATGCGTGTAGTAGGGGTGGATGCCGTCACGGGTGATCAGATGGTTGATCACAAGATGTGGCGAAGAGGTGTCGTGTCCACCCTTGAGGAGGATAGCCACGCCGTGCTCCTGAGCGATGCGCTGAAGCTCTGCGGGATCGTCTGTGCCAAAGAGCGCCTGAGCCTCAGGCTTGTTGGGTGTGACGAGGCTTACCTCATTCAGTAGGGTAGCGAGCTGGTCCTGCTCCTCTGTCCAAAGGCGGGACTGCGTCTCCTCGGCGGCTGTGGGCTGGAGGATAGGGTCCCAAATGATTCGCTTGACGCCTAGCGCCTTCATCTGCGCAACGATCTGCACCGCCTGCTGTAAGTCCTGCACCATACCGAGCTTAGCCACGGTGACTGGGTGGTCGGTGAGAAGCGTCGTCAGCGACTCCTGAAGTTGGTCGGACGGTGTAGCGGTAGCGGAGACGAAGCGGCGGAGGCTCTGTGCCGTGAGTGTAGAGATAACGCTGTAGCACTGCACGCTCAGATTATTTGCGATGCGGGTGTCTATGTTGATGCCAGCTCCCGATGTGGGGTCGTGACCCGCAACGGTCAGAATGGCGGGCGTTTGGTATTGATCCAGCCGCTCTTGTCGTTGCTCCTGCGGTTGCGACCAGATGTCTCCTAGTACGGCGACCCCAGCGTAGCCCGCCTTTGCGACGGTCTCTTGCCGCTCGGGGGTGATGCCCCCAAGAGCGTAGACAGGGTAAGGGAGCTTGAGCAATTCCTCCCGACACGAAAGTAAGGCGGGATTGCCCTGATAGCCCTCCTTGCTAATGCTATCAAAGAGCGGGCTGAGCAGGGCGTAGTCTGGTGTGAAGGGCAGCTCCAGTAGCTCTTGGATCGAATGCGCCCCGACCGCTATCGTCTGGTGAGGAGCGAGAGGGATATCCCTCCACTCCGCCACACGACGATAGGGTAGGTAGACGCCCGCCACGTCATACTCCGCCAGTAGCGCATAGTGATCACACAGCACGACATACTGGTGATAGGTGGGCTCTAGATTGTCTAAGACCTTTCTAAAGTCAGCCTCAGAGGCTCCCGGCATGCGCAGGTGTACCTTACAGATGCAACTTCTTACGACATCAAAGATATCGCCAGCTACATCTTCTACATACTTACGTTCGGG
Source organism: Porphyromonas vaginalis (assembly GCF_958301595.1). Lineage (NCBI taxonomy): Bacteria > Pseudomonadati > Bacteroidota > Bacteroidia > Bacteroidales > Porphyromonadaceae > Porphyromonas > Porphyromonas vaginalis. Next base: position 1,400,812 of record NZ_CATQJU010000001.1, read on the forward strand.
CGGCGTGATGATGATCATGGGGCGTCAGGCGGTTTACTGATTACTTGTCGTCCTCGATGCGTTTCTGCAGCTGACGACTAGCACGCATCGAGCAGAAGTGCTCACCACACATGGAGCAGAAGTGTGCCTCCTTGTGTCCCTCAGCGGGTAGCGTCTCGTCGTGATACTGAAGTGCGGTCTCGCTGTCGAGTGCTAGGTGGAACTGATCCTTCCAGCGGAACTCATAGCGTGCCTTGCTCATAGCGTAGTCGCGGTAGTATGCGCCTGGGTGTCCCTTAGCTAGGTCGGCCGCGTGGGCTGCGAGCTTGAAGGTGACGACACCCTCCTTGACATCGTCCTTGTTGGGCAGGCCTAGGTGCTCCTTGCGGGTCACGTAGCAGAGCATCGCTGTGCCGCGCCACGCAATCATAGCACCACCTATGGCACTAGTTATGTGGTCATAGCCTGGGGCAATGTCAGTGACCAACGGCCCGAGCGTGTAGAAGGGAGCTTCGTTGCAAAGGTCTAGCTGCAAGTCCATGTTCTCCTTGATACGCTGCATAGGTACGTGACCAGGGCCCTCGATGAGGACCTGCACGCAGTGCTTGTCCGCAATGCGAGATAGCTCACCCAGCGTACGTAGCTCGGCAAACTGTGCCTCATCGTTGGCATCGGCGATAGAGCCAGGACGCAAGCCGTCACCGATACTGATACCTACGTCGTAGCGAGCGCAGATCTGACAGATCTCGTCAAAGTGCTCGTAGAGGAAGCTCTCACGCTTGTGCGTCGTACACCAGTTCGCCATGATAGCACCGCCACGAGAGACGATACCAGTGAGACGCTTCATCGTCAGCGGGATGAACTGCCAGCGCAAGCCGGCGTGGATGGTGAAGTAGTCGACACCCTGCTCCGCCTGCTCGATGAGCGTGTCGCGGTAAAGCTCCCAGGTGAGCTTGTCTGCCTGTCCCTTGACCTTTTCCAAAGCTTGGTATAGTGGCACGGTGCCTACAGGTACTGGCGAATTGCGAATGATCCACTCTCTCGTCTCGTGGATGTTGCGCCCCGTAGAGAGGTCCATGATGGTGTCAGCACCCCAGCGGATAGCCCAGACCGCTTTCTCAACTTCCTCCTGGATAGAGGAGGTGATGGGCGAGTTACCAATGTTGGCATTGATCTTGACGAGAAAGTTGCGTCCGATGATCATCGGCTCGCTCTCCGGGTGGTTGATGTTGTTGGGGAGGATAGCTCGTCCAGCAGCGATCTCGTCACGGACGAACTCAGGGGTGATGCGCTCCGGGATATTAGCTCCAAAGCTCTCGCCTAGATGCTGTGGGTACTGCTCTCGGATCTCGTCAATGAGCTGATTCTCACGGATAGCGACATACTCCATCTCGGGGGTGATGATCCCCTGACGCGCATAGTATAGCTGCGTGACAGGATGCTCCTCGGTGCCTACGAGCGGCTGGTCGTTGAGATGGGCAAAGCGCAGATGATCTAGCGAAGCGTCTTGTCTCCGCTTGCGACCATACTCCGAGCTCTGTTCCTTCAGTCTCGTCGTGTCGCCACGCTCCTCGATCCACTGCTGGCGTATCTTAGGTAGCCCTTGGTGCGGATCGACATGATAGTCGGGATCGGTGTAGGGCCCCGAGGTGTCGTAGACTACGACCGAGCCGTTGTTGTGCCGTACACCCTCCTCGTCAATGGTGTCAGAGAGTGTGATGCGACGCATCGGCACGCGAATGTCGGGGCGAGAGCCGGTGACATATATCTTAGTAGAGCCAGGGAGTGGACCCTGAGAGATGTTTAGATTGTCCGTTTGATCTTTTTGCTTCATAGAGTAAAGAGATTAAGTGTGTTTGGAAGAAGAGGAGTGTTTTAGCCACCCATTGCTGCGGTAATGATCGTGACAGCATCACCCTCGCAGAGCTGGTGCGTAGGCCAGGCGTCACGTGGTATGACACGATGGTTGACCGCTAGCGCCGTGTGGTCGAGCGTCGCGACGACAGGCGATACCGCCTCTAGTAGCGAGGTACCTGCCGGCAGGTCGTGGGGAGTCTTATTGATCGTTACTTGCATAAGCCATATAAAAAGAAAAAGAGCCTACATACCTTCATCAGTCTGGTATGTAAAACTCTTAGTGTGTACTGTCCAGCCAATGAGGCTTGACAAGTAGGGTGTCCCAGTATGAGAGTCTGCACGGTCAGCGTGTAGTCGTTCTCTTTGCCTACGCCAGTATTATCTGGATCAGGTCGAGGGTCTCATCTCAGCCACCATGCAGTCGCACTGTGGCACCCCTAAGAGTCACCCACAAAGGTAGTAAAAAATATCAGAGTAGCCAACCCTCCTGCAACTCCTCGATCCGGTGGAGGCCGTTAAACGCCGAGTCGTTGTCGGGCGTATCTTGCAACAATGCCCTCCCCTCGCTAACTCTTATCTAGGAGTATCCATAAAGCGCGGAGGTAGTTTGCGTTCTTTGTATTGTGCTGATTTCGTTATATATGCGAGTTCCAAAAGTTGTTCCCCTTTTGGAACTAAAAAGTTCCAAGGAGGAACTTTTTAGTTCCAGCGGAGGAACTTTTCAGTTCCAAGGGGGGAACTTTTTAGTTCCAAGGGAGGAATCAGAAATTTCCTAGGTAGGAAAACTCTCCTCTTGACGAAAAGAGCATATCGGGAAGGGGGGGACGAAAAAGTCACGCCCAGGAGTGCGGTCGCTCCTAGGCGTGACTAAGACAAAGTAAACTTGAGGCAGGTTGCGACCCCGTGCGGGTTACTCTTGCATCAGTGCTTCTATATCGACCTTTGGCTTGCTGCTGGTGCGCTGCCTAGCGTGGAAGGCTTTGTAGAGGGCGGGTACGACAATCAGCGTCAGCAACGTGGAGAGCGCCATACCGCCGATGATGACCCACGCCATACCGGTACGTAGCTCGGCACCCGATCCACGTGAGAGCGCTACGGGGAGCATACCGATGATGGTCGATAGTGCCGTCATAAGGATCGGGCGGGTACGGAGCTTGACCGCCTGAATAAGTGCTTCGTCCACGGACAAGCCTTCGCCACGAGCTTCGTTGGCAAAGTCCACCAGTAGGATCGCATTCTTGGCGACCAGTCCCACCAGCATCACCATGCCGAGCATGGCGTAGATGCTCATAGCGGTATTGCTCATAGCCAAGGCTAAGAGCGCCCCCACGATGGATAGTGGGATGGCGACCATGACGACGAGCGGATCCGTCCAGTTGTTGTACAGTAGGACGAGGGCTAGGTAGATGAAGAGTAGGGAGAGCAGGATAGCGGTGGTGAGGACGCTCATCGAGTCGGCCATCTTCTTCATATCTCCAGCGGTCTGTATCTGTACGCCTTGGGGCATCTGCGCCTCGCTGAGCTGCCCCATAAACTGCTTGGCGATGGCTCCTGCAGGTACGCCGTAGGCTTGTGCACGCAGGGTCACGGAGCTGTTGCGGTTGAAGCGCTCCAAGCGACTAGGCCCGATGCCGAGCGTCACATCGGCAAACTGCGACAACTGTATCAGGTCGCCTTGCGGATTGGCGACGGTGAGACTTGCCACATCTTCGATGGAGCGACGAGAGAGCTTGTCGGCACGTATATTTATCGCATACTCGTAGTCCCCCTGCGTGTAGCGGAGCTGGTCATTGCCCTGGAAGAGGGTCTGCATCATACCCCCCACATTGTCTAGCGTTAGTCCCAGATTGGACATCTTATCACGATCCACTCGCACGAGGATCTCGGGGGTAGCGTTTTCGACCGAAAGGGTAGGCTGTATGACTCCCGGAATGGTGCTCAGGAGCGCCAAAGCCTTGTCCGCAAAGAGCGCCACCGAATCCTTGTCCGCACCTGAAACGATGTACTCGACAGCCGCCTTGGAGACGGTGCCAGTCATGCTCACACTATAGACGTTGACACGCGCATCAACGAGGTAGTCGGTCAGAGGTTTGCGGATACGAGCCACGTAGGCTTCGGTACCTTCGGGCGTCTTCCGTAGCTTGACATCTAGCTCGGCGAGGTAGGGGGTACCTTTGCTGCTCTGGCTGTTGTCACTCGTTAGTCCGACCATGGTCACCACTTTCTCCACCTCGGGGCGCTGCATGAGCCACGTCTCAGCCTTGCGCACGAGCTGGTTGGACTCAGCCATAGAGATGTCCTTGGGCATCTCGAGCTGTATGATACACTCTTGGCGGTCCATGTAGGGCTGGAACTCAAAGTTGATAAAGCCCAAGGGGAAGAGGACCAGCACCGCAGCCATCAGCGCGACGACGATGCCTGCCAAAGCCCAGCGGTGGCTTAGTCCCCAGCGTGTGAGCGACGAAATGCCCTCGGCAAAGCGGCTGATGCCACGCTCGAAGCTCGTGAGCATACGACCCAGCGGACGGTCGTTACGTAGTGGCTGTATGTTGCCCAGCCTAGATGTGAGCAGAGGCACCAAGGTGAGGGCAGCGAGTAGGCTAAAGAGGATGGCGATGACGATCACAGCGCAGAACTGACGCAAGATGTCCGACACCAGCGAATTGGTAAAGATGATCGGGAGGAAGACCACCACGAGGACGAGCGTCACGGAGATGACCGTGAGCCCGATTTCGCTGAGTGCGTCCCAAGTGGCTCGGACACGGTTCTTGCCCATCTCCATGTGGCGGTAGACATTCTCGATGACCACGATGGCATCGTCAACGAGGACCCCGATGACCAGTGAGAGGGCTAGGAGCGACATCATATTGAGGGTGAAGCCGAAGATGCGCATCCCGATGAAGGAGGAGATGAGCGATACGGGCACCACGACCATCACGATGAGCGCATTGCGCACGTTGTGCAGGAAGAGCAGTATCACGAGCGATACGAGTAGGATCGCTAGGAGCAGGTCGGTCAGCACGGAGCTGATGGCGTTGCGCGTGAAGGTGGTTGTGTCTTGTGCTACCTCCACTTTGAGTCCCTCAGAGGCGTACTGCTCCTCAAGGCTTTGGATCTGCTTGCCGACAGCTTCGCTCACCTGGAGCGCATTGGCATCGGACTGCTTGAGGATATTGAGCAGGATCGCCTCCTGACCATTGACGCGTCCCATCTTGACAGGGTCTTTGACCCCGTCTACTACCTCAGCGACATCCTCTAGACGTATGGGTGCGCCAGAGACATTGCGCAGGATGATCTGGCGTAGCTCCTCGATAGAGGTTATTTTGCCAGAAAGACGTACGGCCATCTGCGTTTCGTCGCTCTGCAGGTAACCTGTCGGGAAGTCGAGGTTGGACGCTCTGATGGCACCCTGCACCATCATCGGTGTGATGCCAAACTCCTGCATGCGTCCCTTGTCAAGGTTGATCTGTATCTCACGTTCTACACCACCGACGAGGTCTACATTGGCGATGCCCTTGATGTGCGATAGCTCGGGGACGATGCGCTTGTCCACAAGGTCGTAGAGCTCTGTGGAGCCGATGTCGGCTCTGGCGGAGAGGATCAGGATAGGCTTCTCATCTACTGACACCTTAGATATACGAGGGGCAAAGACTTCGCGAGGAAGCTCGGCACGCTTGGCAGCAAGACGGTTTTGCGCCTCGGTCATAGCTTTGTCAATGTCGGTACCAAAGTCAAAGGAGACCATGATCATCGACATACCCTCGAAAGAGTAAGACTGCATCTGATCAATGCCCTCCATGCTGGAGAGCACCTCCTCGGCCTTTTGCGTTAGCGAGTTCTCCACCTCGCTAGGCGATGCGCCTGGGTAGATGATCTGTACGTTGAGCAGAGGCGGTGTAAACTTAGGCATCAACTCTGCACTCAAGCTCTTGAAGCTCAAGTACCCCAGCACAGTCAGCAGTATGAAGAGTACTGTGACGTAGATGGGGCGTTGGATAGATAACTTTACGATTTTCATGCTGTGGTCCGCTCAGTCACTCGTTGATGGTCTTGACGGGTAGTCCGTCCGATACGTTGATGAGTCCGGCTACGATGACGCTTTCGCCAGCTTGTAGTCCGCTCAGCACCTCAATGCGGTCACCGATGAGAGAACCCGCGGTGATCGCCTTCTGCTTAGCTACGCCCTGCTCTACGACATAAACGTGAGCGTCCTTGACGCTGCCGACGATAGCGCGGCGGGGAATCAAGATACCATGTGTCTCCTGCTGATTGCCGAAGGATACGGAGACATACATCCCAGGGCGCAGTCCGTCGGTGCTCTGCTTGTCTAGCGTTACATCCACGGGGAAGGCGAGCGCATGGTTCGCCTTGTCACCTACCATTGAAATCTTGCCCGTGATCGTCTGACCAGGGTAAAGCTCGCTCTCCACGGAGACTGTCTGTCCCTTGGTGAGTTGTAAACGCTGGCGCTCGGTCACGAAGCAACTAGCCTTGAGCTGTGAGTCATCAACGATGTCAAAGAGCTTCGTGCCTGGGTTGACATAGCTCCCGACCTCTACGTAGCGCTTGTAGATCTCTCCCGAGATAGGCGCCTTGATAGAGGCATCGGTAAGGCGACTGCGACTAGATATGTACCGTCCCTGGGCTGCGACCATCTGCGTGTGCATCGTCGAGAGCTGCTGGTCGGTGACACCGCCCTGACTGTGCGCCTGCTGAAAGCGCTCGTAGTCCTTCTTGGCTGCTTCGTAAGCTACACGACTAGACTCGGCATCGGCTCGGAGCGTCTCGGCATCGAGCTGTACGAGTAGCTTGCCCTTGGAGACATGGTCGCCCTCGTCGGCATAGAGCGAGACGACGCGTCCGCCGAGACTGGAGACGAAGGATAGATCTTGCACACCCTCCACGAGTCCATTGGCGGTGAAGTCTGCGGTATAGTCGCTCTCGCTGACTACCTCTGTGCGTACAGCCACGGCCGACTCCTCAGCGAGGAGGGCTTGTGTCTTGGCGGTGGTGGATTGCTTGTTCAGTACTAGGACTAGTACGATGAGTCCGATAGCTAGCACGATGGTTATCGGTAGATAGACTTTTCGTTTCATAACTATATAAGTGTGATGCTATTGAGTTGTTCTTTAATTCATTAAGTCTCTGATCTCGCCTTTGCTCTTCTTGAGATCGATGTAGGCTTTGATATAGTCGCCGAGGGCGTTGGCGTAAGACATCTGCGCCTGCACGAGCGACTGACTCGCATTGAGCACATCTGAGAGCGAAGCTACACCGAGGGTGAAGTTTTGCTGTGCTAGGTCGAAGACCTGTGCTGCGAGGGTTTGGTTTTCCTTTTGCAGTGAGATCGTCCGCTGAGTGTCTTGTAGCTTGAGCGAAGCGTTGAGATGCGCCATGCGTAGCGACTGATCGAGAGAGCGCAGATCCTCCTGCGCCTTGAGCAGATCCATGTGACTCTCGCGCACCTTGGAGAGATGAGAGAGACCACTAAAGATAGGTACCCGCAGGCTCAGCCCCAGCATCGCTGTCGGGTAACTGTACTGCGTGTTGCCACCGCCAAAGAGCTTGTCGCTCGTATAGTTGTACTGAGCATTGAAGGCAAGAGATAGGGTAGGGATGTAGTCATACCGCTTAGAGCGCTCCTGTAGCTGCGCCATCTTCTCACGCTCTTGCAGCTGCTGGTAGGCGATATGCTGCACGGGGTCAAAGGTTGCTGAGCCACTCTCGGCGATCTCCTGCTGAGCTAGCTGGTCTAAGTCTAGCGGAGCGATCACGATCGGCTCTGTGACCTCTAGACCCATCTGTAGCTTGAGGAGGTTTTTCTGCACCTCCAGTCCGCTCTCGATAGCTGCTTGCTGTGTCTTGAGGTTGGTCAGGTTGACCTTGAGACGATCCACGTCTACCTTCTTGATCAAGCCACTGGAGTAGCTAGCCTCCATCGTGCGGAGCATCTTGTCCACTAGCTCTACACTATGCCCCATCTGCTCGGCCGCATACTGCGTGACCTGAGCTCCATAATACAGTGTTGCCGTCTGGGCGATCACATCCTCCTCGGTCGAGGTCGCAGCTAGTGTCGCCATGCGCTCAGAGACCTTGGCAATGTCGAGCGTGTTAAAGAGCGACATATTGAGTATCTGCTGATTGACAGCGACTCCAGCGTTGGCACTGTACTGCGTACCCATCTCGATGGTCATATACTGTGAAGCGTTGGGGTCGCGCATCTTCTCGGGGAGCATATTGTTCATAAAGTTCGGCATGATGAACTTAGCCTTCTTTACGTTGTCATTTAGCGCAGCCGACCCGCTGATCTGAGGCATCAAAGCTCCGATCACCTCTTTGCGAGCCTGCTTCGCTTTCTCCTGATCGTAGGATGATTTCTTGACATTACTGTTGTGCTGCACAGCATAGTTGAGACATTGCTGTAGCGAGTAGCTCTCCTGAGCATAGCCTGAGGCTACGAGCAGGAGCAGGCTGATGAGGAGCAGCCCAGTGCGACGATTAGATTTTATCATGATTGTGGTGTGTAAACTAATTCCCTTGTGTCGAGACGATAGCTCGTAAGTGATACTGTAGTATGGAGGCGAAGTAGCTACCCGAGGGTAACGGCTTACTGCGAATCACTGCCTGTATGTAAAAGCCAAATATCGAGTAAGACATATACTCGCATACGAAGGGGATGTCTAGATCGGCCCTATAGAGACCCGTCTGGACGCCCCGCTGTAGATTGGCCGTCATCTTCTCGCCGAAGTAGTTAGACCCCATGACATGCTCCAGCATCGCCTGGTCGGGATTGCTACGCATCAGGTCGGAGAAGAAGACGGGGTTCAGCGTTACGAAGAGCTCGTCTAGCTGTGCGAAGCACTTTGTCAAGCTCTCTATGGCACTCACCTCCTCGTCATCGAGTATCGAGAGCACACGCTGGAAGTCTCCCGAGATAGCGTGCACGCACTCCTTAAGCAGCTCCTCCTTGGAGCTGAAGTTATTGTAGAGGGTCTTCTTCGTGATCCCCATCTTGGTAGCCATCTTATCGAGCGATAGTCTGAAGCCCTCCTGCTTGAGTATGCTGATCGCCTTGGCTACATAGTTATCCTTGCGACTATTTGTATTCATACGGTCTATATTTGAGACGTTTCTATTTGCAACTAGAACTGTTTCGTCTTACATTACGACGCAAAGGTACACTTTTTCCAATACAAAAGTGTAATCTGTGTAGTTTATTCTCGGATATTTGGTGAAAAGGCTGAGAAATAGTCGGACAAGATCGTCCTGTCAAGTGACGAAAAGCCTGTATTAAGGCGCATCTAGGTCGAAAAAGAGAATCCCCACGTAGGAAATCGAAAATCCCCACGTGGAGAAGAAAAAATTCTTCGGAAGAATGAAATGAAACTTCGGAGGAATGAAATGAAACTTCGGAAGAAATGATTCGCATCCACGTGGAAAAAGAAAGATAGCCACGTGGGGATTTGATGATTTCCACGTGGCTATTTCTATTAGAGGTGTACTGGTGATAGAGTAACCCGCTTTGCACGGTTCTCTTTAGCCACTCTGTCAAGAGGGCTCTCTGCTAGTCACCGATTATTGTCAAGGGGACTTGCCCCTGTCTAGATCTTAAGTCGCGACTACTTGTGATCACTCACGAGTCATAAGCTTGTAAGTGATGCCGTTTAGTAGCAGTATGTAGCATTTGCTCGGCTCAAGTGTGAGCTGGCTCATAGCAGGGTAATCACCGTGAGCCACCATCGTACCATCTACTGTGTAGAGTGTCAGAGAGCTATGGTCCGTAAGTATCAACTTGACTCCATCAATTGTGTAGGCAGGCGCTGTGACGACATCTTGCAGTGATGTGATTTGGCTTACCTTGACATTGTCTACCTGATAGGTTGTGGTTCGCTTGCTTTGAGAGCTATCATCGCCTTCGTACTCGAAGAGGATGAAGCTATTGCTGATGCCCTTAGGCAAGACGATAGTCTCTGTGGTAAAGTTGTCAGCATATCCCTGCTCAGACTCCGTGGCGGTGAATGTCTTAAGCTCCTTAGTCAATTGTCCCTGAGCATCGTAGAGGCAGACTTTGAGGGTTGCACCATTGCAGAATCCGCTCTTGAGGTCAAACTGCAGCTCGTACTCCTTGGCAGCGTCTATCGCTACAAGAGGCGTAATAAGTCCTACGGTCAGTTGCTCTCCACTCTTAAATGCTGAGAACTGGGCATACTGATTACTGTTGTACTCCTTGATAATCCATTGGCGAGTACCGACTAGTGCCTGTGAGCTCCACCCCTCGGGTAAGGAGCCCGACTCAAAGTCCTCATTGAGAGAGATAGGTGTTGCCGTTGTGTCAAAGTGGTAGGAGGCTGGGGTCGGATCATCGTCATCATCGCCCTCGTTACCCTCTACGGTAGCTAGTACGGGAATCGCGAGAGATGCCTCGCCACTCTTCACTAGGATCTTGGTTGTAAATGATCCCGACTTCTTAGCATCAAAGGCGATTGTTATATCTCCACCCTCCTTGGGTAGGGTCGTGGGGCTGATGGTAAAGCCTTCATCACCCTCTAGCGATATAGTCATATCCTCGCTTAAGTCCTCTCCAGTGAGCGAGATCTGATACTCATCTCTCTCTCCAACGAGAAACTCTCCAAAGTCCACACGAGACTCACTCGCCTTGATGCTACCCGATGAGGGCTGGTCGCTCTCAGCATACACCTTAACATTGTCTAGTCGATAAGCCGTCGTGCGTTTTAGGCTCTTGTCGTCACTGTCCAGCCCCCTGTACAAGAAGGTGATAAAGCTATCATCACAGCCTGAGGGCAACAAGATCTCCATTGGAGTGAAGTCATCCCTCCACAGTACATTGTCGGTGTGGGAGAGTGTCGTGAGCTCCTTGACAACCTTGCCCGCCTTGTCTAAAAGTAGGACAGATAGCTCAGCTCCATTGGCAAAGCCCCAGTTGTAGTCGAAGGATAGCGTGTAGCTCTTTGTCGGATCCATATCGATCAGAGGTGTCGTTACGGCCGTCTCGACCTCTACACCTAGACCAAAGGGATTGATCTGTAGGAACATATTATTGTTGTAATCTCGAACCTCCCACGCTAAACGACCTTTGAGAGGAATCTGACTCCACCCCTTGGGTAGATTGTAGCCAGAGTCGTCCCATCCGTATGGCTCAAAGTCCTCATTGAGAGCTTGCGGAGTCATAGTGACGTTCACATTGTAGGGATTAGAGGGGTCCAAACCACGTCCGTAGAGCATAATCCCCTCATAAAGATCTCCAGCCGTTGCGGAGAGAGAGGCTGAGTGACTGCCGCCCTCTGTGGGATGATAAGTGATGACCAGCTCACCACCCTCCTTAGGTAGGGTGGTGGTGCTCAGGGTAAATACTTTGCTGCTGTCAGTGAGTGAGAGCTGTATGTCCTCAGGGAGGTTGCGCCCGAGGAAGGTGATAGTGTAGGTGTGATCCTCGTTGATCGCACGACTATAGAAGTCGTAGCTACTTACGGAGGCGGTGAGCTCTTGCTCAGCGTTGGCAGGCTCTATGACGATGTCATCGATCTCGTAGGTCGTGGTCATGATAGGTCCTTGCGTGTTGTCGTCATTGCCGATGTACTCAAAGCATATATAGCCTGGCTCTGTCGTGTCAGGTAGGTAGAGTGTGTGCTCATCCCAAAAGGGAGCCCAGTCTGGATGACTTTCTTTGATGAACTCCTCGAGGACTTGTACCACATTGCCATTGCGATCGAGTAGTTTCGTCACGAGCTTTGCTCCATTGGCATAGCCTGTATGACTCCAGAAGTTTAGCTGATAGCCCCGCCCCTCATTCGCAGGGAACTCAATCAGAGGGGATACGAAAGCTGTGGTACACTTGCTCCCCGATTGGTAAGCTGTCATACGTAGAGCCGTATTCTCGTCAAAGGTCTTAAGGACCCACTGGCGTGATCCCTCTAGAGATACATTGAGCCAGTCAGTAGGGAGTTGCCCATCTTCGAAGTCTAGATCTATCGTCGTGCAGGCGATAGGGGTGGCTGTCGGATCTACTCCGTAGGGATTGCTCTGAGCGTGTGAGGAGCTCAGTAGTCCTAGGAGTAGTAAGGTGAAGAGGTAAAGTCTTTGTCTCATAGTAAAGTGATAAGGTTTATGATGATCAGGCTTGATGATGCGCAGTCTCTATCTAGAGCGCACCACAAGGTACTGCCCACTAGAGCAGTTGCGGAGACAAAGGTATGCTGATGATGTGAAGGGACTGTTACTACGGGTGCAATCTAGTACTAAGGATCCCCCCATGTCGTAGAGTTATGGAGTCTCTATTGATAGCTTTTCGTACATTTGACATCGCAAAACATTATCAACTAGCTCCCTATGGAAGTCAATACTCCTCCTCCTTACGAAAGCCGAAATGAGGAGCAACAGGACAAGCCAGTTACAAATGACTATGTCCAGAACGTGGTGCCGAGTCCGTGCAAGAACCTTCTAGGGACGACGGGCTTTGCCTTGTCGTTGGTCGCCCTAGTCGTAGGTTGGTTCCCCGTCGTAGGTTGGATTGTATGGGTCTTAGGAGCCATCTTCTCTACTATTGGCATCTTTCGTAAGCCACGAAGTCTAGCCATTGCAGGGGCCTGTATCTCTTTCTTTTGGCTTATAATCTTCGTCCTAATCTTCGGCGTCTTTATGACGGCGGTTGTGGCCGATGGCTACGCTAATCCCTAGAGAAGCGAGATGCCCGATAGCTGGTCGTGGAGCTGTCGCAAGACGAGGAGCGACTCGGGTCCCATATTGAAAAGCAGGTCGAAGATACTGAGATTGGCGACGAAGCCGAGCGACCCGGCGAAGACTTGGTAGTACGGAACGGAGGCGATAGCCTCTTCTGTCGCTGTGCTGGCGGTGGAGATGGGCGGCAGGAGCTGTGAGCACACGTCAGCTGAGGTGCCGACATATTGCTCCGTCTCTTGCCACTGGTAGGGATGGTGGATGAGTTGGCAGATGCGCGAGATGAGCCGTTGGTTGTGCTGATAGAGCGATGTGGATCGGTGCGCTTTGTCGAGGTAGAGTGGCACTAGGTCGGGAGCGTAGTACTCGTAGTAAGGTGATGCGCCGTAGCAGGTCTCTATGGTGTACCAGTGCTTGTGTCGCCAGTTGTCATGCTCAGCGATCTGCACCGACTGGATAGAGCACTGCTGTGAGGAGCCCGCGAGGACGGGGATAGAGAGCTTCATCACCCCCTCGGCACCTACGATGGCGCAGCGATTGCGTATTGTCCGCTTCGGGGGGGAGGGAGGGGTTCCTTTCTCTCTGACAACAAGAGTGTAAATCAGCTACTGTACTATTAACAGTCTTTATCTCGTCTCAAATTATTGTCTAAGAAAAGATTTCAAGGAGAGAGTTTTGAACCCAAGAATTTTCGATTTGAGCTGTAATCCATTGTCCGATGTTAGCATGATAGGGTTTTGATCTTTATATTTTAATGCTACTGATATAATCATGTTATCAGGTGAACGCTTGTCAAAGTCTTCTGGCAAGAGAGCGGTGTTGGCAAACTCGTAGATAATCTCATGTTGTGTCTCGTTGTTCAGATTACGAAGAGCTTTCTCTGCATTGCGTTTACCTTCGTCACTCAACTTTATCTTCATCTTATCGAGTTCATCTGTGACCTTGGCAGACAAAATGATAGGATATTTCTTATCAATCTTACTGATGATGTCCGGACAATTTACAAAGACATTCGTGTCTATGATGTAATAGTTCTTCTTGTTCGAGCTTAGCTCTTTTTTAGTGCGTTCAAACTTTGATAAGTCAATCTTTCCGACTACTTTTACTCCAATTGTTGGAGTAGAAACTTCTGATTTAGTCGTTTCCTCCATAGTTTGGCTTGGTTCTGTAATTTGAGTGGCTTCAATCTTGTTATTGGGAATAACCTTTATGCCTCCATCATACTTGTCGCAGTTATCAATAAATTGTAAGACTGTTGGTGATACTGTATGGAATTCGTGTAAAGGGATGTCAGAAATGATGAGTGTGGTGCTAAGCGAACGGCTCGTTGCGACATTGAAGCGACGGTCTTCAAGCGCAAATCCAGGGTTGCGCCCAGGGATATAAAAAACTGCATAATCAACTGTCATGCCTTGGATCCGATCAATGGTCTCAATGGTTATGTCCAACTCTATGTCAGATGTGCAAAATCGTTTTTGCAACTCTTTGACAGATTCACGAAATGGTGTAATAATCGCCAATGATCGTGTTGGATAATGACTCTCCATCGTATCAATCACACTTTGGATGATTAGATTTGCTTTATCGGAATACACCCCATTGCGAGCATCAAAAGTACAATGGTATATGACACCTCCTCTAGTTGGAAAAAGAGGACTATTAGCATCTGAAAAGTCAAGGTATTCTTTCTTTACTGACACAAAGCGGTTGCCGTAGAAAAGCTTGGTAAGAGTAGCTGAACGACTTGTAAGACGAAATGTCGTAATAATACGATATGACGTAATCTGAGACCCTAACGCCACCGTTTTTAATCCTTCCACTTGAGTTGAGATATTCCACGAATTATATTGTGGATTGTTTAGTTTCACAATAGGTGGCAACTGCATAGGGTCGCCCACAATCAAGCAATTTATGCCTAACTGCTTAAAAGCCACGATAGTTGTAAGGAAGGCCTGAGAGGCCTCTTCTATGACTACTAGATCATATTGTGGTAATCCGTACAGGGCCTTCTTCTTCTCACTATAAACGCTCGCCAATTGATAATTTGTGGCACAAAGCAGTTCGCCTCTTGGAACTTGTAAATCAGCAGTAGCCTCTTTTATTCCAGGTACTTGCTTTCGCTCGTCAATAGAGAGGTTTGTCTTACTGACACGGCCTTGCTTGACATGCTTCTGGAGTGGCTTCTGTTTAATAAGCTCTATGAGACCTTTGTTCGCCATAGTGGTGACACAAACAGCTTTACTAGCATCAAGGTATGAAGAAATAATCGACGCTATGGTATAACTCTTACCAGTGCCTGGAGGACCTTGTACGATACAGCAATGTTCATTGGCGAGTGTATCTATGATAGTGTCAGAGATACTTGTTGGCTTCTGCTCATCAAATGCAAGTTCCTCGGGATCCCACTCTTCATAATTGATAGTTGGTTCAAGGTTAAGTTCCTTGTTTGAAGAGAACGCATCTATATAGTTGGATAGGTCGCGATAATACTCTACAGGAGGAAATGGGTTGTGAACTATAAGTGAAAGACTTTTACCATCAGCCAATGCCTTTGATAATATGTCATACAACTTAAAGCTAAATCCAGAGCATGCAACATAGTCATAATCGGGGTCACCAGTATGCATATAGTACATCGGGGTCATGTCAGAACCGGGAGAATGGAAGTCCTTATTGCTTACGAACTCCTCCCAGCGGCATGTCCACTCTGTAACGTGCACACCTAATGCCTGCTTTGCACCTTTCTTTATTATGCACACACCTTTTTGGACTTTCAAGCGAGGAGCCATACAATGGGGGCATTTAAGGATAATCATACCTGTCTCGCTCTGAATGGAGTCTACATAAGCAAGAGACAGCTCGCCTTTTTTGAACAGGTCTCGCATCTGCAAGCGGTTTATCTTTTGTTGCTCCTCGATTGCCTCCTTTACTTGGTCTGCAAAGAATGACTTATAGTTGGAAAGCTTGATATTGTCTGTCATAATCAGTAGTCGTTGTCGTCGTAATCATCATTGCCGTCCTCTGCTTCTGCCATAGCACCAACATAGTGAGCGAATACGGCATCCATATTTGTACGTGAAGCAACACGTATTAAGGTATACGCAGTACCCTTGACACCTTCGAGCAATCCTCCGTAGAGAGCCTTGATGACAGCCACTTTCTCCTTACCGGTAATCTTGATAACAACATCGTCTTTTTCTACGAGTTTCAGGAATTCCTCGGCGTTGTTGATGAAGTGGAAATTCTTGCCTTGTCCATCAAGATAAACGCAAATACTCCACCTACCATTGACTACGTTATTCCATACTGAGGGAGAAACGTACATTACGCCACGAGCCGCACTACAAGTATGAATGTATCTACCATCTTTAAGTTTGTGTACAGTTACATCACTCGCATTACGCACGAACTCTTCCATCGTCTCCTCAGGCTCTGCATGCATCTCATTTTTGAGGTTCTGGTACAGACGCAACTGAGCAAGATAGTTGGTGTCGGCAATCTGATCTGGCTTGATGTTACATTGAGCCAAGAGGTCAATTTCTTCCCTTGTTGGCCGTAATGACTCAAGTTCGAGAGGTGTACCATGCGAACGAAGACGCTCAATTTCCTCGTGGGTGAAATTCTTCAGATGCTTACGAGTGCGAGGCTTGTAAGGTCTGTCTCCGACTGGCTGATAGTCCTTATCCTTATCAACAGACCCCATGTAACCATTTCTATCAGGATCGTAATCTTTATGAGGCTTATTCGAAGGAGAGTGAGATGTGCCAGAAGTTTGATTCTGGGCAGACCTTGCTTCCTCCTTATCCGTCGTGTCAACATCATCGTCAACTTCTACATCTTCCGTTTCATCTACTTCTTCATAATCATCGTTATCAATTTCACCTTCATCAACCTGCTCGTAAGTATCATACTGTTCAAGATCATCATCTGCCTCATCCTCTGTTGTAGATGAAGTTGCATAACCAGCAGGTGAGTCTGTACGTTGCTGTTGTAGACGAGAGTCAGAAGCAGGTCGCTGCGATTCGGCTTGGGTAGGAGCTTGTGATGTTGGCGTTGTTTCTGCATCATCTTCTTCTTCAACTTCTGGCTCGTCTGCAGGTCTTGCCATTACATCAGTATTTGAAACGGATGGATTATCATTCACGCTAACGACTTTTGTTGAGTCAATTTGCGGGTCTTCTGTTAATGTGTCGGCCGTTTCTTCTGTAGCGAGATTTGCAGAATCATTCGTAGTATCACTATAGTAGTCTGTTTCGGTATCGACAGGTTCTGCTTTCTCCGGCTCTATATTAATGGTCAAACCCAAGGACTTAAGACAAGCGCGGAATTTTTCATCGTATGTGAGTGAAGAGCAATACTTTTCGATGCATGCTTCTACAGTAACACTATCATCAAGAACGTCTTCACATACATTATCATACACGTCAAAACCTACCAGTTGCTTCAATCTACTACAGAACTTTGTAAAGGTACGATTATGCTTCCATGAGCTTACATAATAAAGGTGGTTGTCATCGTTATAGATACGCTCCACATCATTATGTATCGTGTCATAACCTAGGTCTATCCTTTCACATACAACAAAATGATACTGCGACAGCTTTGTATTATAGCGTTCGTAGAGTTCTTGAAATCGAACTGGGTTCTCGATAGCCGACAAGATAAGCAGACGAGGTCTAAGTATGGCAACCATCTCCTCAGTTTCATCTTGTTTGCCTATAGGTGTTGCCACAAAATCAGAACTTGTCAGACATTTTATCTTCAGCATGTCGCAAACTTTCACAAAGGGATCACTGTCTGTTGGAAATGCGCTTGTTCCCATAACAAACTCATCACCACGGAAGATGTTCCTTTCCTGCGTTGCATCTGGATGAATAGCATAAAGTTCCGTAATATGCTTCTTCTGCCCCTTGCCATTACGCCATTCTGCAGTTGGCGTTTTACGATAGTTGTCAACTAATGTCTCATCTTGATTAGGCGAAGAAAGCATCCAATTTATCACAGTTTTACGGAAATAAGACTCCTTATCTCTTGGATGTGTAACCCGTGCAAGGTAGTAAAGGCAATCTTCAAAAGAGAGAGTTTTAAGGAAGTTGATCTTTTCAAATAATTCGCGAGCATCACGATTATCAATAGAGTCGATGATCGCTTTGCAAGGAACCTTCTCTTGCCATTGAGGTGCCTTGGCACGAACAGCATAACCAGCTATGTGAGGTGCATACAACAACTCCGGCTTCTGGACAGAATTCTCTGTTGGGATGCATACAACATTATTGAAGGCCCCTTTCTCTATCCAAGTTTCGTATTCTGACCAGCGACGAGAGAAGCATTCTGCCCAGAAGTAGCATGCAAATGTGCGATTATCAAGGAACTTCAAATCATCAAGCGTCATATTCTGATGCAAGCCTTCTGCTTTGAAGTATGACTTGATGATATCCTTATTATCCTCAAAGATATATGCGTCAGAAAGATATGATAGCTCTGCCACACCATTCCCCTCAAAGTCACACGTTGGAGAATAAGCAGATCCAAGTGTCAGTTCATTAGCAAACTTGTAGGTTGTCTCTGTAGACTTTACAAGATATTTGATCTGTTTCCGAAGGTCCTTGTCGATGTTGTACTCATTCTGTATTTTGGCAACCTCACGCACAAACTGGATATGAATGTCGGAAATACTACTTTCATCGTCAGCAAATTTAGCAAGATAATCCTTCACCTTCGCTTCAATCCACCTTTGCTTTGTAGTGATAAGATTGCGATTATTGTATTCCTCAGAGATAAGCAGTAACAACTCTTTGTTTTTCTTCGCGATGTCTGGATGCACCTCGTCGGATAGGGTAATATACTTGAATGGTTCAGAAATAGAGGCTTCATCCACATGAACGATTAAGGCTTGTTTGAGAGTCTTATACTCGCCAGATTGAGTGCGTACTCGAAGTTGGACAATTTGCTGTCTTCTTTCTTCCCAGTTGTCCTTTAAATCCTTTAGATGCTTGGTCATCATCGCAATAACCGAATCCAAAGACTCTGCCTCAAGCGAAGCAAGATTAGGCAGAATGTCAGAGAATAAGATGTCCTTATTATCAGATTTAAGACCTAATGTCTTGAAGAGCTTCAACCACTCCACCTTCTCACTCTCGTTGTTAGTTCCAATGTATGCTGAAGACACAAACTTGGCTGTCTTTACATATTTGGTTACTAAATCCTCTATCTGTTCTTTTTGATATGAGTCAGAGATATAAAGCGATGTGTTGGCAGTTATGACATCGTTTGTGTCGAGCAAAGGAATCGCCTCGAACTTGTCAACCGCAGCAATCTGCTTTTGGTTTGTTTTTACCCAACGCCAGAAATCAATGTTGTTTGCCACATCGTTTATTGATTGGCGCAAGTGTGCACTCCGTGCGAGAATGTCGGTTATCGCATTGATGTCAAATTTTGCGATCTTAAAAAATTGAAGTACATCTTGTGAGAAGTCATCTGTGTAGCTCTGAGCGAGTACAACATACGTCTTTGGGCACCAGGCTTTTTCATACAGTGTTTTAGCATCTTCGTTATATTCAAGATACTGGATATCTGCTTCTCTTGATTTTATTACGCTTCCATTATAGGCAAGCAACGGCATATCCTTGATGTTGTTGAAGCTCATACTGCCATCAAAAATCCTATCTGCATCTCGCTTCAAATACTTCAAGAAGGTCAGCATCGTAGCTTCATCTACAAGAGTAGGGTAGATACCCTCCTTATTCTTGATAACAACATCTGTAAAGAAAGATTTGTCCGTAAAAGTTTTTACACCAAACTGCTGACGCAAGAATGACTCCAATTTCTTTGCGTCTTCCTTTTCATAGCCATCAAAATATGCATTCGAAAGCGCATACATCATACTTTCTTGCATCCATATATGACTTATATTATCTGCATAGGAGCTATTCTGTTCGAGTGCCTCTTGATTGAAGTAGCGCACCTTATCGTTACAAAGGTAAATATCGTTGCCCTTAATATCAGCACAAAGCAAGACGTAATCTTTGAAACTGTTTCCTTTCAGCTCTGCATCACCATGAAACACGTAATCAACAAAAGCCTTGTTGGCTCCATAGTTATTCTCTATAGTAGCATTAACTTTTGCTTGGAAATTAGTATCGCTAACAATTACATCAGTGATGAATGATTCCGTAGTGAATTTCTTGAATCCGAGATAATCAAAAATGGTGGCTAGCTTCTCTTTCTCTTCAACAGACAAGCCCTCAAAATAGATGTGAGACAGAATGTTGACAATATTATCGCCCATCCAAACTTCTTGAATCAGGTCGTAAGCATCGTCATTGAAGAAATAACGATAATTGGTGTAGTCGGTGCTCACTTTGCCATCCTCTGTGATATATGGGACTTTTCTGCCATCAGCCTTTAGATTCACATCATTTGCTGATAGGTAACGATAGAATGCTACCGAGTTCTCTGGCACGGTGAGCCGTTCCATGGCATCTTTATCGGAAAGAATGAAAGTAGTAATCATTGAAGCTGCAGAGAATGCCCGGAAATACTCATCAGCAAATGCCTTCCAGTTGCAATCTTCTTCAAAACTAATTCTTGAAGCATCGCAAAGATGTGGAATAAACCTGCGCAGAAATCCTATTCCACTACAATTAGCGTCGAAATCATAGTAGAGACTTCCTGCTGTAAACAAATTGCCTTTGTATTCAATAAATATATTTTTCTTTGCAAACTCGTTTAGTTCATCCTCACTCAACCAATGTCTTATAAATCGTGTATTGTTCTCGGGAACTGTCAACCATGTCTGGAAATTAGTTTCCTCACATTTCTTTACAACAGCATCAACCTTTACATCAAGGCTTGAAGGAGAATGCTTGTACAAGAAATCCATGAATGCCTCCGATTGTCTTAACTCATCAACTGGCAAGGAGTAGTCACCCAACTCCATAAGAATTATGAAGTCTTTGTCAGAAATGACTCCGTTCGCTGTCATGCCAGTCATGTCGTTAATAATATTGTCGATGCATTCAAAGGTTTGTTCACCATTCTTGTCCACGCATGGAACAAAAGGCTCTTCTTTTATGAGCTTTTCAAATTCTTCCTGGAACTCCTCTATAAACGTCTTATACACGCGTCTCTTCTTGCACTCATCAAAGTCTGGGATAAGTGCAAAGATAGAGTCAAGGTCGTATTTTTTGCTTTCAATAAGTTGCTTGATCCAATAAAAGAACTGTTTACCGGCAATACGAGCAATAACGTGATTGAGTTCGATGTCCTCAATATCATCACGTTGGCCATTTGGCACCATATCGGTGTTCATTAGGAAATTGAAGCCCCAATCAGCACGCTTCGCTGGAAGGTAGCAATACAATATGGCATCATCAACGGGCATTAACTTGCGTCCGTCTTTCCTGCAGGCAAACTTTACCGCGGTCTTACGGAAGTTTCTATACTTCTCTGGGATTTTCTCATAACCATCAGAACGAAGTGAATCGGGATTTGCTAAAACATCGTTTATCTTATCGGTGATTTCCTCTGGTATATCATCAACAAGAGCATCCGAAACACACCAGTCTTTATTGTCTTTTTCGCGTATAATCGGCTCTTGCTTACCTTCAATAAAGATGCTTACCTTCTTGATGTTTGGGATGAATAATATGACACGTTCTGAGTCGAACACATCTGTGAATAAATCGACATAGTTATCGTCTCTATCTTCGTCCATTAGTATTTCCGCATCTCTTGGTCGAAGTGCAAACTTCACTCTAAACTCATCATTAGGATGCCGGAGAAATATCGACTTTATATCAGGGTCTATTTTATTATACTCTGTCCAAATAGGTAGTATCTGCCATGGGGTGTTGATCACATCAGTAGCTGACTTGTCAAATCTAAAAGAATACTTACCTGAGTTTAGAAGCACGTAGTCGCTGTCAAGGAATACGGTCTTAAAGCCAATGCCTTTATATCCAATGACTTCTGAATTGTCTGCCTTTTCGCCATCATTTATATCGCAAATGGCTGCAATGTTCTTAGGATTGAAATAGTCGCCCGTATGCTGGAATATTAGATACCGCTTTGTAATATGAAATTCCACTTCAACAGGTAAGGCTTGATACTCGTTATTATTAGTACGACGAGGATAGTCATTAGCATTCTGCAAAAGCTCATAGATGAACACTTCTTTGCCACTCTGTGTGAGCTGCTTTTTGAGAGTGTCTAGTGAACGAACAATCTTCTTCGCGGCACCTGCAGGATAACGCATTATGCCATTGTAAAGGCTGCTCACAATCGCTTTCTGCCATACTGGCGTTACTTCTTTGTGCAAGTCAATACCAAACTTGAAAGGATCTGTCTCAAGTAGCACCCATGTGAATTTGTAATAAGCAAAACGCTTAAAGTCTTCATCGCTTCTAAATGATATTGATAGATTTTTGATGCCACGTTCCTTGTCCTCAATCTTTATGAAGTCAGTATTACGGATGTCTCTTATCGTGTACCATCCTTCATGCTTTTGTGGTGCAAACTGACCAATAAACTGATTGTTTTCGAGACGCAATCTTCGTTTGACACTTTCTGCAGCTTTTGAATTTGCATACGTAATGCCCTTGCGTTGAGTGTTATGTCGTTTTGACTCTTTTATTGGATGATCCTGCATATTGTATCTTCGTGAATGATTTATTCTACTAATCCTTTAGGTGAAGTCTGGAGCAAATTTGATACTTTGAAGATTGTATCGAGACTTGGTCACTTGCGACTACACAACATAAGCGTTGGTAATACTAAGACTAACACCTCAGCTAGTTGGCTCTATGGGGGCTGTTTATCTCAGTACTGACCACAAAGATACAAACTTGCAACAAGTCTGCTCTCTTTTGAGATTTGTACACCTTGGTGGCAACTATCTGAAACTTCTACGCAGAAAATCGAAAAAAATTCCATATGGAGGTTGGCGAATTTCCTCGTGGGGATCATCCTTTTCTAAGCAAATTCGTATCGTTGGCTTATGAGGGATTCTAATTTATAGTGGGCAGTGTGGCACTCCTCCAGCATCTCAAAAGTGGGTGTTGGCCTCAAAATAGGAATAAGTAGATAGACTCGCTAGAGTTTCTGTTGATAGCTTTTCGTACATTTGACATCGCAAAACATTATCAACTAGTTTCCTATGGAAGTAAATACTCCTCCTCCCTATGAAAACCGAAATAAGGAGCAACAGGACAAACCCGTTACAAATGTATACGTTCAGAATGTGGTACCGAATCAGAACAAGAATTCTCTAGGTACTGCAGGCTTCACCTTGTCGCTGGTCGCTCTAGTCGTAGGCTGGTTCCCCGTCGTAGGCTGGATTGTGTGGGTTCTGGGAGCCATCTTCTCTACTATTGGCATCTTTCGTAAGCCACGAGGTCTAGCCATTGCAGGGGCCTGTATCTCTTTCTTTTGGCTTATAATCTTCGTCCTAATCTTCGGCGTCTTTATGACGGCGGTTGTGGCCAATGGCTACGCTCATCCCTAGAGAAGCGAGATGCCCGATAGCTGGTCGTGGAGCTGCCGCAAGACGAGGAGCGACTCGGGACCCATATTGAAGAGCAGGTCTAGGATACTGAGATTGGCGATGAAGCCGAGCGACCCGGCGAAGACTTGGTAGTACGGAACGGAGGCGATAGCCTTTTCGGTCGCTGTGCTGGCGGTGGTGATGGGTGGCAGAAGCTGTGAGCACAGGTCAGCTGAGGTGCCGACATATTGCTCCGTCTCTTGCCACTGGTAGGGAAGGTGGATGAGTTGGCAGATGTGCGTGATGAGCCGCTGATTGTGCTGATAGAGCGATGTGGATCGGCGCGCTTTGTCGAGGTAGAGTTTTGCTAGGTCGGGAGCGTAGTACTCGTAGTAAGGTGATGCGCCGTAGCAGGTCTCTATGGTGTACCAGTGCTTGTGTCGCCAGTTGTCATGTTCCGCGATCTGCACCGACTGGATAGGGCACTGCTGTGAGGAGCCCGCTAGGACGGGGATAGAGAGTTTCATCACCCCCTCGGCACCTACGATGGCGCAGCGATTGCGGTAGGTCTGCTTCTGATAGTACTCGTGTGCCTCTATACGCGTGGAGCTGTCCAGTAGATAGCTCATATAGGCGACTGAGGGAGCGTATGCCGTGGGGAGTACTACCATATTATGGTCGCTGTGATCTCTGAGCAGTGGATTGGTCCGAGGTGGCGCGAGTCTATCGTCTCTGCCGTGAGCGGGGGCTTGGCTAGAAGCCAGTATTCATCTGGAGCCAAGATCACTTCGTAAGTGCTTTGCTGTAAAGGCTGGGGGAGTGGCATGATAAAGGTTTGCCGGCCACGCTTGCCCAGGACCAGGAGCTTGCCCTCGGTAAAGCGCAGGGTATCGCTTGGCTCGCCCACAACTCGTAGCATGAGTTTGCTCCCAGCTAAGCTGTCGGCTGTTAGCGTGAGGAGCACATTGTCGCCTCGATGTGGCTGTGCGATGCGGCTCATCAGGTGGTAGCTAGTACCGCTAGGTGTGGGCTGGCGATAGACAAAGAAGAAGAGACGTCCGACGATGATGAGTCCTACCATGATCATCGGAAGTACCCAGCGTAGCCAGGTGGCTCGTCTCTTCGTCGCTATGTCAGAGTGGCTGGCCATGTATCGTGTGCATCATACGTCTCCAGCGTATCTTGCCGCCCCAGAGACCTAGATCCTTGTCTAGCGAGAGCCAGAGGAGAGCGGGGCGCCCTACGATATGATCCTCGGGGACGAAGCCCCAGTAGCGACTATCGGCAGAGTTGTGACGATTGTCACCCATCATATAGTAGTAGTCCATCCCAAAGGTGTAGTGCGTGGCAGGCTGTCCGTCGATGAGAATGGTGCCATCGGGACGCTGCTCGAGAGCGTGCCCCTCGTAGTTGTGTATGCACCGGCTGTAGAGTGCTAAGGCTTCGGGCGTAAGCTCGATGGTGAGCCCCTTGCGTGGTATCTGTAGTGGGCCGTAGTTGTCACGGGTCCAGCCGAGGTTGTAGCCTACGGGGTAGAGATTGGTATTGGGGTCTTGCGACACAACGATCTTAGCGACACGGCTATCACTGGCTAGTTGCTGGCGCATAGTCTCCGTGAGGGGAAGCAGGTAGAGTGCCTGCAGATCGTTGGGGTCGACACCAGCTAAGCCCATCTCCTCGAGGTCGGCTGTCGTGAGCTGTGATGCGGAGACCACATGCTGGTCATCGAGGCTAATGCCTAGATGCTTAAGCTCCTCAGCGGAGAAGCGTCCTCCACGGGTGCAGACCCAATAGTTGAGCTGCATCTGCTCGGGGCGCGCCTGTAGCTTGCCATTGATATAGATGTCGTTGTTGCGTATCTCGATAAGGTCGCCCGGTAGTCCCACACAGCGCTTCACATAGTGGTCACGACGATCCACGGGGCGGTAGACGATCTTGCCGAAGACCTCAGGCTGAGCCTCCAGGGCAGCCCGTCCGCCATACATCTCTTTGAGATAGTAGTAGTCGGGGTTGGTCACCTTGGTTGTTACGGTGTCGCCCGTGGGGAAGTTAAAGACAACCAGGTCGCCACGCTGTACCTTTCGGATGCCTTTGAGTCGCTTGTAGGATAGCTGTGGCTTGCTGAGGTAAGACTCACGGCCGAGGAAGCGGTTTTGCGTTAGTGGCACCTGCAGCGGCGTCATCGGCATACGGGGACCGTAGGTCACTTTGTCCACAAAGAGGTAGTCACCCACGAGGAGTGTCTTCTCCAGAGAAGAGGTGGGGATGGCAAAATTCTGAATGAAGAAGATGCTGAGCAGATGCACGCCGATGACCGCCCAGAGGAGGTCTGCCAGTAAGGAGACGAAGCCCCGCAGCGTCTTGTTCTTGATGTTGCGATACCAAGACCAATTGATGAACTTGGTAAAGTAGTAGTCCAGGATAAAGGGGAGGAAGACCAACCAAAAGGGTCCCGCCCAGAGTATGCAGAAGAGGAGGTAGAGGATCGGTATGACGATGGCTACAATCTTCTGAAAGAGGGTCTTCTCTTGCCAGTGAAGCTTGATTTTCATAGCGTGAAAGGGGCTGTATGGGTAGGACTATTTGTGTAGGATGAGGTCACGCATAGACCAGACGCCTACGGGGTGCTGTAGGAGATACTCAGCGGCGAGGGTGGCTCCTAGCGCAAAGCCCCGACGGCTATAAGCCTCGTGGCGTAGCGTTATCTCATCGATATCAGAGTGGTAGATGACGGAGTGGATGCCAGGCACCTCGCCCTCACGGATTGCCTCGATGCCGAGAGAACCATCGTGCGTCTCTACGCCTAGATGCCAGTCGTGTAGCGAAGGGGTCTGCTCGATCAGTCCCTCAGCCAGTGTGATCGCAGTGCCGCTCGGCGCATCAAGCTTGTGTATGTGATGCGTCTCCTGAATGCGTGGCGTGTACTCGGGATAGGGAGCCATGAGCTGTGCGAGTTGCTCGTTGAGGATCATCATCAGATTCATCCCGAGGCTAAAGTTGAACGCAGCAAAGAGTCCCCCACGGCCAGAGCTTTGCACCTCTGACTTGAGCTCCTCTAGTTGCTCCTTCCAGCCCGTACTGCCCGTGACTACGGGTAATCCCGCCTTTAGGGCGGCCTGGCAAAGCTGGTAGCCACTCTCAGGGGTGGAAAACTCAATGGCGACGTCGGCCTCTCGCAGAGAACCATCCTCCAGTAGGGCAGCGTCAGCCTTATCTATACGAGCGACCACCTGATGTCCGCGCTGGGTGGCGACCTCTTCGATCATGTGCCCCATGCGTCCGTATCCGAGTATAGCGATTTTCATAGTAGTTAGTAGCGGTTTGATAAGCCAGTGTGCGTGAGGAGCGATATGTCTCCTCACAGCACACGTAGTGTAGGTTTTTTACTTCTTAGCTTCCTTAGTCTCCTTAGACTTAGCTTGGTAAGCAGCGTTGAGGAAGTCGAGGACTTCTTGGGTAATGTCAAAGCCTTCGCCAGCGTACATAACCCCCTCCAGACCTACGGAGGTGAGGATTAGGTCATACTTCTTATCTGCGTTGAAAGCTTTGAGCTGAGCGGTTACCTCATCGTGTAGCGCCTTCTGTGCATCAGTTTGTGCTTTCATAGCCTCCTCGGCATAGCGTTGCTCCAGTTGAGCACCCTCTTGCTGCATAGCGGTGATGCGCTTCTCCTCGGCATCGACCTGAGCCTGAGAGGTGAAGAGCCCCTTCTGAGCCTTCTCCATATAGCTTGCATAGGCTTTTTGAGCCTGTTGCATCTTGTTAGCGAGAGTCTGCTGATTGCGCTTGAGCTGGGCCTCTATCTGCTTGTTTGCATCGACATAGTACTCGTAGTTCTTGTAGAGCGAGTCGAGAGATACGACGCCTATCTTGAGCGTATGATCGCCCGTAGATGCATTCTCAGTGAGTGCCTCTGAAGTAGCAGTCTGCCCATCGGACTGCTTCTTCTGGCAGCTACCGAATAGGAGAGACGCAACGAGTAAGGAGAGTAGAAGGATTGATTTCTGATTCATATAAGTTGTAGTGTTGATTGACGAGTAGGATAGGAGAGAGGATTATTGCGGGTCATCGGCTAGACGGTCGGCTAGGTTTTGCCTTGAGGCTAGCTCCGCCATCTGCTTGTTGGCGCATCCTATACCTCTCTTCTTAAGTGCTTTACTATCCTCTATATGCGAACTCTGAGGGCTCTTGTCGCCCTTGACGATCAGTCGCAAGGCGAGTAGGACTACGGCAAGTCCGATGAGGATAATGGATATGATGATGAGTTTCATAGTTTTTCTTAGTATATTTGCAGAGGGAGAGTAGCACGGTGCTACAGCTCTCAGGTAGACAAAGGTATACCTTTTGTCGGACTTACGCACGCATTTGAGGTGACAAACTGATATCGTGCGGTAGTTAACGCACTTATATTCTAACTTTTCAAAGCAATAAACGATGCAAATAACAGATCTAACTCACATGCCCATCTGGCAGCACTTCTACGAAATTACCAAGATCCCTCGTCCCTCCAAGCACGAGGAGCAGATACTGGCTTTCCTTAAGAAGTTTGCCGAGGAGCATAACCTAGACTATGCGCAGGATAAGACAGGCAACATCGTCATCCGCAAGGGTGCTACGCCTGGCATGGAGGACCGCGAGACCATCATCCTCCAGGGTCACGTAGATATGGTCTGCGAGAAGAATAGTGACGTAGAGCATGACTTCTACAAAGATCCTATCAAGACGCAGATCACCGACGGATGGATTCACGCTGAGGGTACGACCCTAGGAGCTGACAACGGTATTGGTGTCGCAGCAGGGCTAGCGGTCCTGACAGACCCCACCGTAGAGCATGGACCCGTCGAGTGCCTCTTCACAGTAGATGAGGAGACTGGTCTGACCGGTGCCATGGGTATCGAGCCAGGCTTCGTCCAGGGACGCATCCTCATCAACCTCGATAGTGAGGATGAGGGCGAGATGTTCATCGGTTGCGCTGGTGGTATGGGTACGATGGCATTCTTTGACTACACCACAGAGGCTACGCCTGCTGGGCAGATAGCTCTCGAGGTGAAGGTGAGTGGTCTCAAGGGTGGACACAGCGGTGGTGACATCCATGTCGGTCTAGGCAATGCCAATAAGCTCCTCGTGCGCTACCTATATAAGGTACTTAAGGAGGTACCCGAGATGCGCCTAGCTACGATCGATGGTGGTAACCTACACAACGCTATCGCTCGTGAGGCTAAGGCTGTCATCACGATCCCTGCCAATCGCAAGGAGAATCTAGCTATCTGGGCAAACGAGATGGACGCTGAGTTCCGCAACGAGCTCAAGAAGGTCGATCCTAATGTCAACCTCCGTGTGGAGACAACCACAACCCCTAAGGAGGTTGTCGACAAGAAGACGGCTGACACGGTCATCCGTACACTCTACGCTTGTCCTCACGGCGTGATGGGCATGAGCCACTCACTGGAGGGGCTCGTAGAGACCTCTACCAACCTAGCCAGTGTCAAGATGAAAGAGGGCAATGTGATCAGCATCGAGACGAGCCAGCGCAGCTCTACCGAGTCGCTCAAGGAGGATGTAGGCAATATGCTCCTTGCTCTCTTCGAGCTAGCAGGTGCACGCACAGAGGTACGTGACGGCTATCCCGGTTGGGCTCCTAACCCCGACTCTGAGATCCTAAAGGTCGCTGAGAGTACCTATCGCGAGCTCTTCGGCAAGGAGCCAAAGGTCAAGGCTATCCACGCAGGTCTTGAGTGCGGACTCTTCCTAGCGAAGTATCCTTACCTTGACATGGTATCCTTCGGTCCGACGATGCGTGACGTACACTCACCCGCAGAGCGCATGGAGGTCCAGACGGTGGAGATGTTCTGGCGTCACCTCGTAGCGATCCTCAAGAACGCTCCTAAGCGCAAGTAATCATAGCTAAGGCTGCTGATCCACTAGTCAGCAGAACAAAAACAACGAGAAGGCTCAGTCGCAGCGATGCGGTTGAGCCTTCTGTGCTCTAGGCATCACTCGTTGAGCATGATCGATAGCTCTTCAGCGACCACCCTGTCAAGGTTTCATTGATAGAGAGTGCAAAGGTAATAAAAGAGCCCCTTGCGACTGAACTCTTGTGCCCTCAACGTCGCTCTGTAATCACCAAGCGTCTCAACACTCCATAAAGAAGAGCTTGTCAGATTCAAAGATAGTTGCTACCTTTGTGGCAAGAAAGAGCAGGTTCACTCGGCCTGCCTTTAATTATAGGCTATATACTGCGTTTGCAGTACGAACCCGGGGAGCTTCCTCTTTTCCCTTTGGAATATAAACCGTATCTTTGCGGTAGAAGAGGTAAACACTCGAGCCGCCTTTAATTGAAGGCTATATTCTGTAATGGAACGAATTGAGGTTTACCCATCACGCTTGCTGTAAAGGCAAGAAACGACGTACATCCCAATGTGAGTCTCACCTAAACGTCGGGAACGAGGTAAGGGCGTTTGGGGTGTACGTCCTTTTTTACAGGAGGACAGAGGCTCTTTTGCTAAGCGAAGTCACGACGACACTTATTACATCTTTGATAAGTCTGTCATTTCAAATATAATTACTACCTTTGTAGTGCGAGGGTGTCGTTTAATTCTCCTCTAGTTGTGGAGGAACGCCCCTTGCTCCAGGCCCAAGTGGATTACTTGGGCTTTTTTTGCGCCTTGGCAAGTCACCTTGCGTCTTGCTTTGCTGGTAAGCGAGGTGCTTCAAATATAGCTACTACCATTGTGGCACAGGAAGGGAAGTTATTTAGGCGATGTGCGCGAGTAACGTCAAGCTGCCACTTCCCTGATTGTTTAGAAGCCGGGCTAAGCTCGGCTTCTTCTATGCCACTAGCCGGATTGTTCTGCAGGAAGGCTTGTCGTTTGAATTGTAAATAGTAACTTTGCAGACAGAGAGCAATTGGTTGGAAGTCTTCCGTACGTTATAGAGCGTTATAAAGGGAAGCACTAACTAATTGCTCTTTTTCGTTTACAGACGGGGGACGCCGTAGATTTCTATCTCATGGCGAGTTGCTCATCTGAGATATTGTCACTACCTTTGTGGCAAGAAGGAGGAGTTTCTGATATTAGTCTTTCCCAGGGCCGTGGAGCAGGGAGCGAGCGTTCAGAAGCCCCTCTTTTGTTGTCTGTAGATGCGTGGTCGTTTCGTTTATTGTTATAGACTCTGCGACTCTCATCGCAAATCTACTGAGCAGATTTACGTGTAGTTCGCTACAAGAGACGCACCCCATGTGAGACTCGCAAGGTCTAGGTCGTTGTTTTGCTCATCTCAGACATTGTCATTACCTTCGCGATGTGAGGTTCGGTAAGAGATCGGGCTTGCGCCCCGTCGTTCGTCACTCCTAAGAAAGAGCTAATTCACTCAGCCTGCCTTTAATTATAGGCTATATACTGCGTTTGCAGTAAGAACCTGAGGAGTTGGCTCTTCTTTTTATCTAGGTCTGAGGCATCATATACAATGAACTCATTGACCTCTCTACGCCTCGCTTGTTGATCATGTGTAGCTCCTGACTGAGCGATTATGAAGCAACATCCTTGGCTGGACAAATTCAACGCCGACCCGCAACAATAATTTAGATCCGACTACACTTCGACACGAGACGGCATCGGGAAAAAGTGATTTCCACGTGGATATTTCGAAATCTCCACGTGGAGAATAAAAAATTCTTCGGAGGAATCAAATGAAACTTCGGAAGAATCAAATGAAACTTCGGAAGAATCAAAACGCCCCCACGTGGAAAAAGAAAAATATCCACGTGGAGATTTGAGATTCCCCACGTGGATATTCGAGAAAGGAGGGGATCGGACAGACTTTCTCGTAAAGATATGTAAATAGAGATTAGAGGTTAGAGATTAGAGAGCAGGGGTGACACACATATATATAATGGACCTCATCTATCCCCTTGCTTGTCACTCATGTGTAGCTCCTAGGAGAGCGATTATAATCGTCAGCCCTCTAGGAGGCTTATATTTTTTAGAAACTTATTTCCTTTGCGCGGCCGTACATTTTTTTGTGCGGTGCAACAACCAAATCTATAAGACTTTTATGCAACGAAATCTATTATTCCTCTACAGCCTGCTCCTTGCACTGATTCCGCTAGGTAGTGTGGCTCAGACTGCAACGAATGATGTGCTGACCTTTACGACAAGTAAGGCGGTTGGTGAAACCATCCAAATAAACCTTCAGTACCAGGGTCAGCTCGAGATTAAGGGCCTTGAGAGTGTCCCTGCGAGCGCTCCATTTGTGTACAATACCTCAATGGTCAAGCTCACGGCACAGACTGTCACTATCAAGGGACAGCTCTCGCGCATTGCTATACACAACGACCAAAAGATAACCGGCCTCTCTGCGCCTAACCATACGACTCTGGAGGAGCTGTATTGCGTTAATAACCCTTCGCTCACAAGCCTCAACCTCTCTGGGTGTAATAAGTTGAAGTATATATCCATCCCTGGTACAGGACTTAAGAGTCAGTATCTGACTCAGTTTATAGAGTCACTCCCCAAGGTAAAGGACGGGAAGCTCAACTTCTATCGTGCAGACCAGAAGGCACCCCATGCTTACTGGACTATTCAAGACATCCGAGATGCCAATGCTAAGGGATGGCAAGTTAACACCACTGTAGGGTCAAGTGTCTTAGAACTTTACCCAGACGAGATCACTATCGGAGTCGATCCCGCAGTCAGTGAGACGCTGAGTCTCTGCATCATCGGAGAGGGTGAAAATATCCCACTCATCTCAAATATAGAAGGAAATCCCGTCATTGAGAGCGGAGATAAATTCACTCCTTATACCGTAACGCAGAAGTCGGTCATCATCGGAGGCAATGTCAAGCTTTTCAAGGTGGAGTGGCAGAAGAACATTACCAGTATCAATCTAGGTAAGAATCGTAGCCTCACACACTTAGTCTGTACTAAAGGTAACGTCAAGGAGCTGGGACTGTCGGAGTGTTCGTCCTTGAATCTCGTAGAGTGCTACGGCAATGGCATACGAGGTGAGGCAACTACACGACTGATGTCTACACTGCCAGACCGCACCTCAGCGCAGGAGCCTGGCAAAATCTACTTCGTAGACGAAGCCTCTACTGAAGCACAAAAGAACAGCTACAGCGATACAGACCTCTTCCTCGCCAAGAGCCGTGGCTGGGTCGTCTATCGTCGGCTCTCAAGTGGCACCTTCGAAGAGATCAAGCCCACTGGTACTTCTTACGATCAGATAACCTTTACCACGGACAAGAAGGTTGGAGAGGGCTTCTTTATCGTCACAAATCCCTCTAACCCTATAAGTGTACGTGGACTCAAGTTACTCTCTCAGAGTGAGAGTACGCCAGACAAGAATGCCATCGTCACGACACAGGATATAACGCTCGTGGGTAATGTGCTGAGTCTCGTGCTTGCAGATCAGCAGATCACCGCTTTTGAGTCAAAGGACAACAAAGAGCTTCGGTCGTTAGTTATCTCAGGTAATAAGCTGACCAAGCTGGATCTCTCTACTTTCGAAAAGCTCGAAAGTGTGGTCTGTTTCGATAATCCGTTTGATAAGGAGGGCTCCACTTTTACCTTGTCGCACCTGCCTAATCGTACGAAAGAGGAGACACCTGGGGCTATCACCTTTGCCTCTACGGCTGAGGGCGACCTTACGCCCACATACAGCTTGGCAGACATCGCTGCTGCCAATGCACTCAACTGGAAGGTAATGCAACGTGATAACGAAGGCAAGGAGTCTGAGATCGTCCCCAAGGTCAATGTCATCACCCTCGTCACGGACAAGACTGTAGGTAGCGAAGTGACAATAGACGCAAAGCTAGTCGATGGTCGTCCAGTCAAAGTGACGGGACTATCCGTTGCTGAGATTACTGCTGCCAATGCGGCTGGCAAGTTCACCCTAACGGCACAGACTGTCACCCTCTCAGGCGATGTCTCCTCCCTAAGCATCCCCGATGGCGAGTGGACAAAGATTGAGACTACGGCAGATTACGACAAGCTCGAGTCTCTCGCTTACCCAAGGAATAAGGTGACGTCTCCTGTCCTAAAGACCCCTCGTCTCTCTATGCTGGACTGCAGCAACAATGAAGTGAAAGCAGACCTCGTGTCGCAACTAATCGCTCAACTGCCAGACCGCTCTGCTGAAACGAACAAAGGTGAGCTACGTCTCTTCAATACCTTCAAGGGGGTAGGCGAGACCAACGAAATAACTGCCGACCACCTCAAGGCTGCTAAGGCTAAGGGCTGGCGTATCACAGACAGCAAGATGGAGATTACAGAGCAGCAACTAGCTACGGATCTCGTCCTGCGTCCCAACAGCACGGATGATACGGTATACACACTCGAGGGTATCCGCCTCTTTACCCCAGTTGACGAGCTACCTGAAGGTATCTACATCATCGGCTGTAAGAAGGTAATCATCAATCGCACGAAGTAACAGGCTCCTTTTGAGGAGCATTAAGGTATCTCTGTCTAGATAGGACAGAGACCTCACACAGAGCGGACTCAATCACTCAGAGATAGTGGTTGAGTCCGCTTCGATTCTGTCAGCCCACCTATACGGAGACTGTTGCAAAAGTCAATAGTCTCCTTTATACGACAGGGGGAGGGCATCAGGTAGCCGTGAAAAAGGCGAGAGGGGCGCTACCCTCACGGTAACACCCCTCCCTATCACATACACTAAACAAATTATTGTCTCTTCAATTCGTCGCTATCGGTTTAGACGATGTGTACTCCCAGTGGAGAATCTTATCGTCTGTCGCTAGATGTGGACGAATTGAGTTATCTCTTTTGCCCGATCTTATTCGTGGTTATGATCGTGGTCATGATCGTGGCCATGGTCATGATCGTGGTCATGGTCGTGGTGATGATCACCAGGAGCATCCTTGGAGAGGATGACGGTGCGAGCCACCATCGACTCATTGCCAGAGCGATCCACGCAGTAGACTAGAAGGTGGTACTCACCTGGTGTTGCGTCTGCTGGGATCTTGATGTCGTGGTGGTGAATCGATGCGTTGCGCTGGTTGACCGTGTACTCCTTGTTGAAGCTAAAAGGCTTCGTCTGGTCATCACCGTGACGTAGATCGCGGGTGTGCGAGTGCCCGTCGAAGTTGTTGTGGACGTCGATCTTGTACGACTTGACGAGGTCGTTGTCCGAGAGCTTCATCTCGAAGTGTACGCCATGCGCATCTCCGATGCGAAGTGAGTCATTGTCTTCGGGCTCGATGAGCTCGATGACAGGCTTTGTCGTGTCGACAGTTGGTTGATTCTTGGGCTCCTCTTTGCAACCGGTGAAGGCTGTCGCCAAAGCGAGACAACTGAGGAGCGTGATTGATGTGAAGATTGTTCTTTTCATCATAGTATTGAAGATTAGAATGATAGATTGATTGTTAGCAATAGGTTTCGTCCAGCCTCAGGAAGATTGACTCTTCTGTAGTAACTCATGTGGTCATAGTAGCGGCTGTTCAAGATGTTTTGGATAGCTAGAGAGATGCGGTAGTTGCTCTGTCTGAGCTGTCCGTCGTAGGTCACAGCTAGGTCTAGTAGCGTCGCTGTGCCAGGTGTAGGTGCCTCATTGCGCGCTATGCGATGCTGAGGAGCGATGATGCGATGCTTGAGCGAGAGCGCCCAGTGCTTAGGGTGCCAGGTCAAGTCGTGGCTCAAGCGTGCTGGTGGCGAGTAGGGTAGCGCTAAGCGGTCTGCCACATTGTAGGTGTAGACGTAGTCACCCTGCAGGTGGTAGTCCCACTGCGGATGCAGATGCCAAGTGCCCTCTAGCTCGACTCCTGTGAAGAGCGCCCGTGTGGACTGGTAGCGGTAGATCTGTCCCGAGTGGGGCAGTATAGACCACTCACCCGAGGGCTGCAGGTAGATGTAGTTGGTAAAGTAGGTCACAAAGGGAGAGACCGTACAGCTCCACAGGTCATTATGAAAGCCCACCTCGCTATCTAGTAGCCAGCCCTGCTCGCTGCCTAGCGAGGGGTCGCCCACCTCGTGGCGGAAGGTGCCGTGGTGGATGCCATTTGCCGCAAGCTCGTAGATGCCTGGTAGGCGAAAGCTCCTGCCCAGATTAACCTTCCAGAGCCAATGCCGATTGATCTGCCAAGATAATCCGACACTGCCCGAAAGGTCGTGCCACCTGCGCTCACCCTCCTGGCTGCTGTAGTAGTACTGCGCCAAGGTTGCCGAGGACTCGCCACGCTCCTGGAGGTAGTCAGCTAGGTAAGGGTCGTGGTAGGGACTCATCGCTATGTATCCTAGATCGTAGCGCAGACCACTGGTGAGGTGTAGCCCCTGGGCTATGCGTCCCTGATAGGTCAGGCTCACGCCACTCGTCGCCCGCTGGTAGTCTGGTAGGAGGAAGCCGTAGCCTCTCCGCTTGTGCCACTGGTACTGCCCATCAGTGGCTAGCGTCCACTTGCCACCCCATGGGGCGTAGTAGCTGGCCTGTAAGCGTGCTGAGATGGTTTTGAGGTCAAACTCAAACTCTAAGTCAGCGTCCTGCACGGGTCGCTGCATCGTCCCGTAGTGGGTGTGGAAGGCACTAAGCTCACGGCGCAAGTTCTGCTGCCAGCCTAGCTCACCGACCAGCTGCCACTGCGGAGAGACTCGCCACTGCAGGCTGCCCTGTGTAGAGATCTGACGCACCGTGCTGTAAGGTAGCTCGATGTTGTATCGGCTCTTGTCAGGTAGCACACGCTTGAGGTCTGGCACGCCATGCGCTCCTGGGAAGAAGCCACTGCGCTCTCCATTGACAGAAGCTTGCAGCGAAGCTTTGACCTGCTCTCCTAGCCATTCGTAGCGTAGTTGCGAGGCGTAGGTCTGTGTGGCACTGTTTTTCAACCTACGATTATATATAGGTATCCAGCGCGTGAGGTAGGTAATGCTATCTGCCGTCACATTGCGGTCCCCGTGATACTGCCCGCTCATACGTAAGCGGATGTGGTGCGCTCCGTACAGGTAGCCCATCATGAGACTGCCCCCGCCACCCATGGTACTGCTTTGCCCCATCATGGTATAGGAGCCGTAGAGGCCTTGCTTGTGAGGTGTCGCAGCCGGCTGTCTCACGATGACTCCCCCTAGGGCGTCACTGCCGTAGAGCAGCGAGCCAGCACCCTTGATCACCTGTACAGGGTCTTGGTCGAAGGCGTCCACCTCCAGCCCATGGTCGGCACCCCACTGCTGCCCCTCCTGCTTGAGTCCACCATCGACATAGGCGATGCGGTTGAAGCCTAGACCACGGATCACCGGCTTACCATAGCCAGAGCCGATCGTGATCACATTGACCCCAGGCAGCGTGCTCAGAGTCGCTGCAAAGTTACCCGTAAAGTGCTTCGTGAGGTAAGTGCTGTCGAGCCACTCGATCGTCTGACCGATACGCATAGTCTGGAGCCGCTTGCTATTAGCTCGCACCTCGACCGTCTGGAGCGTCTCGTCAAATGTGTGAGGCTCTAGCGCGACACTATCAAGTCTCGAGGCGGACGGCTCAGCTAGAGCCACCGTCGGGATGAGATATAGTAGTAGATAGCAAATGTATCGACAATACATCGCAAGAGTGTTATTAACCAGTGAAATGTAAGGAGATCGTGCGCACCACTATACCAATAGCTTAGCTCACACACAGCGGAGGAGCAGGCGTACGTATAGGATTGCGTCACATAGGTATGGTCTAGCTATGCTAGGGGAAGAGGAGAGCGACATCACGGTCACTCACACCTTGGGCTGTTTGCCAAGGTCAGCACAGCAAGCGGAGTATAAGCGTATAGCTAGTCCGCTGGAAGCCACATAGTCGATAGGAGTGTGGCTAGCAGTATCTCACTGGTGGGGCTCTTAGAGCTTTGCCCTCTCTCAGGGCTAGGTGTACAGCTTCGGGTTGCAGCTCAGGAGCGGGAGCATCCCACTCGTCCACTGCAAAGGAAGGTGCTACGGCACACTGGTCGGTGATGCCGAGATGAAACTCGCAGACGGGGCAGGTCACGCTATTGACCAGATAGACCTCCGAGCTAGCTTCGTGATGCTCCTCACCGTCTGTGTCAGACTGAGAGGCTACATAGCTTCTTACCGAGAAGGCTCCTGCGTCGTGCTGGTGCATAGCTTGTCCCATCAGAGCCAGTACGTATACTAGCCCCAATAGCAAAGCCGTCATCCGCGTCGGCATATCGATATGTGTGAGTCTTCTCATATATGCTGTATTGCCTGCAAAGATAGTAAAAAGATTTTTCCCCGCAAGTGGATCGCCCAGCTCAAATTTGAAATTGTATATGCCCCTACAGGCTCCGCCCTCCACTAGCTACCTTAGTAGCAGATCTGCGGTGAAACTTGGATTAAGGAATAGAACAAGGGCTGACTCCTCCAAAAGAGAAGTCAGCCCTCTTTAGAACGACTTTTTGAGCTGTGCGTCTACTACTGAATGTCTAGCTGTAGCTTGACTGGCAGGTCGAAGACTTCTTTGTTTGGTTTAACATCATCACGAATCTCCATATACTTATTCCAGGAAACATTCTTATTCTTAAGGATAGCTCCCTTATCGATAAACTTCATACGGATAGTAATCGTAGGCTTACCGCCACCTATCACCTCCGTTGGTAGTCGGTCAATAATGAGTGTAGGCTTGCCCGTTTCAAACACTTTAAGGTTAGCCCAGGCCTCCTTGTCGTTAGCTCGTATGAGATGCTCCGTGGTATAGTCGCCCTTATAGCCGTTCTCTATGAACTCCATAAGGGAGGGGAAGCCAAAGAGGACAATTGGAGTCAGGTCACTTCCTACGGGGTAATCTGCACCAAAGCTGGCATTGTCACTCACGATAGAAATATCTTGAAACTCCCAGTAGAGAGCACGATCAGGGATATAATACTTGGTGTACTTCTTCTTAAAATATAGATCTTTACGATGAACGACAGGGATGCGACGATAATAAGCTGTATCCCCGATCTCTTTACCAAAGAACCAGCCATTGTCTGTATTCACGCCTGTGAGGGTAAGATAGTCGACATTGCGAAGTTTACCATCCACTACCCGACACTTGAAGGTGCGTGGTCTCAATGCCTCTGCCTCTGTCAGCGTGTCTAGACGACTCCTAGATTGGTATTCGTTTACAGACAAATAGCATGGGGCTAAAGTCTCAAAAACAAAGTTGTTGCAACTGACCTCGCTCTTGGGCATATAGCAACTAGTTACCCCAACTGCTAGCAAAAGTGCAACTGATAGGGCTACAAGAGCATTCCTAATAATTCGCTTCATATAACCTTTTCGTTTAACGGGTTGAGTGTTAGGATTATTTCGATATGTAGAATGTAGAGATATCGTAATGCGCTTATTTTGTTGCGTTTGTTTTTATTTGTCGATGCCCTGCGGGCAAAGGTAGTGAAAAAAAATAGATCAAAATGGCTTGTGAAACGCGTAGATTCAACTATCCAATGAATTGGTCTCGTCAAGCTTTTGATAAAAAGCTGTCCAGGAGTTAGAAACGTGCGTCTCATTGGCTAGCACTTCATTTTTTAGTAGCTTTGTAACGTCGTAGTAACGGTAGTGTAATTGAGCCAATCTACCTTTGCACCGTGTCTTGGTAGGATCCTGAATGGGCTACTTGTTGCTATGACATCAGGTATTATAGTTAATCTGACACAACAATTGTTCTATGACAAATAAGACTTATCGTCTACTCTTCACACTACTAGCACTCTCTTGGGGTCTATTCCTGACAGCTGCTTGCCAGCCCAATGGACAGCAAAGAGGTGCCGAGCAGCCTCAGAGTGAGACCAACCAGACATTTCTAGCATCGCAGCAGGACTACGACCTGCGTGTCGCTGGCACCGCTTGGGAGGCTGGCGACCAGATAGGTATCTACGTACGTCGCACAGCGCAGAATACGACCTGGTCGGCTGAGCAACTACAGCATAGCAACCTGCACTACAAGACCACTCGTGGTGGGGGGCTAGCGACCTTCGACCCCGCTGACGAGCAGCAGAAGGTGCAGTGGGACTCTTCGATGAAGTATGACATCCTCGCTTACTACCCCTACAATGCTCAGACGCAGGGTGGCAAGATCGCTTACAGCGTCGCTGATCAAGCTTCGCTCAAACCACTTCTTATCTCGGACAATCTCTCAGCTATTGCGCCTGATGTCGCAAAGGAACTAGTCTTTCGTCAGGCACTCGCCTCGCTACGCTTTGAGATGCGCAGTGAGGATGGTGGTTCTCTAGAGGGCGTCCAGGTGCGCATCGTTGGTATGCCGACGACAGGTTCGCTAGACCTCTTGAGTCGTCAGTGGCAGGTCGATGACAGCTCTACGGCTGAGATCTCAGTGCCTGTTACCGTCTTGGGTGCTACCGCTACGGCCACCGCACTGATCCTACCTATCGAGACGACCACGAGCGAGATGAAGGTACTCTTCACGCTGCCCAACGGACGTACCTACACCTGGCCACTACGTGAGGGGCAGAGCCTTGTCATGGGACAGCAGCGCACCCACACCATCACGCTCAAGGATACTGGCACGGGCAAAGTCGCAGAGGTTGGCCAATACTTCGAGCTACCCGCCAAGAAGAATCTTCCCAATACGCTGGAGGTACAGCACAATCTCCCGAGCAATCCCTCGGCACGCAACTACTTCCTACTATATGATACGAAGATGCACCTAGCTCACTATGTGGCTTATCCGCTGTACAAGGATGTAATGGAGAAAAAGGTTGATCGCATGAATGCTTGGGGCTATGATCCGTACATCTCTAAGGCGTATCAACCAAACTTGACGGGGGCTTATGACGGCTACTCTCGAGGACATCAAATTCCCAGTGCAGATCGACTCTCCTCTCGGGCGGATAACGCTAGCACATTCTACTTCTCTAATATGGTACCACAGAAGCAAACCCATAATGGGGGTATCTGGAGTAATCTAGAGGGGCAGGTACGCAATCTTGCTAACAGTGTCGACACGCTCTATGTAGTGACGGGCGTAGGCTTTGACGATACGAACTATAAGTACACTCGGGATCGAAGTAATGTGGCTTGCCCAGTACCTGACTACTTCTATAAGGTAGTCGTATGGCGCGACAAGCAGGAGCGCTGGCACTCCAAGGCGTGGTGCATACCACACGAGGGCTTCTCAGGAAAACCTGACAAATACAAGAAGACGCTCAGTGAGATGGAGGCGAAGAC
Source organism: Porphyromonas vaginalis (assembly GCF_958301595.1). Classification (NCBI taxonomy): domain Bacteria; kingdom Pseudomonadati; phylum Bacteroidota; class Bacteroidia; order Bacteroidales; family Porphyromonadaceae; genus Porphyromonas; species Porphyromonas vaginalis. The sequence goes on from NZ_CATQJU010000001.1 coordinate 1,440,973, forward strand.
TGGCTTTGACTTCTTCCCTGCGCTCAACGATGTCAACGTACTTGATAACTAATCCGCAGCCGACCTACTATTATGAATAAGCTACTAACGACAATCTCTATACTACTCACGACGCTACTCCTCGCTACCTCTTGTACCAAGGAGCAGTCTCGCTGCTCCACTTGCCCCGATGCAGACGGTGCGCAAGCTAAGGACTACATAGTCTTCAAGAGCAACATACGTCTCGGCGGCAAGGAGGTACGCGCCACGGACGAGCGCTTTGACGTGAGCGATCAGATCGGTGTCTATGCACGTGGAGCGGAGGAACGCAACAATCTGCACTACCACGCCATCCCTGGGGGAGAGATAGCCATCTTTCACCCCACGACCACGTCTGACCGCATCTACCCCAGCACTGTCAAGGAGCTAGACTTCTACGCTTACGCTCCTTACCGCACAGCCGTTCAGAAGGGGATCATACACCTAGATCTGATCAAGGAGCCGCTTGATCTCCTCTGGGCTCATCACCGTGAGGTAGCGCCTCGTGTCGAGAAGAAGGAGTACACGCTCCTCTTCGGGCACGTCCTCTCACGCATCGTCTTCACCATCCAGGGACTTCCCGCGGGTGTGACGCTGCAGTCGATGCAGCTACAAGGCATGGTCGTCGAGGGGGACTTTGACGTCCTCACGGGCGAGCTGCGCACGCCGTATAGTTCGAAGGAGACGCTCCCGCTCACCGTTGGTGCTGACAAGCACTCTGCCTCGTCCCTCATCCTCCCTAAGGATATTGTGGACGCACAGCTACAGCTCACGCTCAGCAATGGGCGCACCTACACCACGGAGATCAAGCAGCTAGACATCATCAGCAACAAGATCTACTACTACAACATCACTCTCGACGGTCAGGACAAGATCTCCATAGACCTTGTCAATGGACAAATCATAGACTGGGAGGACGATGGCACCATTTCCAATATCGTTGCCACGCCGACCGAAACGCCCACTCCCACGCCAGAACCTAAGCCAGCTGGTGAGAATATTTATAATGTAGACCTCACACAGGTAGCTCGCGCACTACCGCTCAATGATGACTTCGCCAAGGGGGGTAAGGACCACGATCCCTTTGCACTCCCAGGCTGGCTCAACAAAGCACTCGTCGGTTCGCGTGACTTCCAGAAGCGCTCTTACGGCGACGTACACTATGCTCAGGCCAGTGCCTATAAGTCTGCCGATCCAGTAAATAAGTGTGTCCTCATCACGCCTCGTCTGCAGATGACAGCTGGCTCTAGCTATATGGTAGAGCTAACTTACAGCTCAGGACACACCAACGGTGCTACCCTCACTGTCCAGCAACTAGACAAGGATGGAGCACTCGTCAAGACCCTAGAGGTCATCAATGACACCACAGCCCCAGATGGCTATGGCAATCAGCACTACACGAAGAGCTACGCTATCGCAGGCTCTGCTGAGGCTGGCTACATAGCCCTCCTCTACGAGGCTTCTCAGGAGCCTCTCCACTCCACGACTTATCAAGTCGAGGCTCTAACTGTTAAATAGCAAACAATCAATAATCACTTAAATACTACAAGACATGAAGAAACTACTTGTCGGTGCACTCGCACTACTCGCACTCACGGCCTGTAACAAGGACTGCAAGGATGCAGCACTCCAGCAGGAGGCGATGCAGTTTGGGTCAAACATCCCAGCGCTCAACCTCCGTATGGCAAACAATGCCTTCGAGGCAAACGATGCCATCGGTATCTCTATGACTGGTGACGCTACCGCTACCAACGTGGAGTACAAGACCACCGCAGGAGGTGCTACCGCAACCTTTGCACCTGCCGCTACTGGACTAACCTTTGCCGAGGGGCAGACGGTCAACTTCGTCAGCTACTATCCTTACAGCGCTAATGCTACGACCGATCTAGCTATCGACCTAACCAACGCTCAGACCGATGTCCTCTACTCCAATAACCTGACGGGCATCAAGACCGCTAAGGCTGCTAATGGAGCTAACCACGTACTGCAGTTTACGCACAAGCTAGCTCTCGTGAGCTTCACCATGACTGGTCTACCCGCTGGTACGACTATCGCCTCAGCTCAGCTAGAGGGCATCGTCACCACCAGCTCGATGAAGATCGCTGATGGTACGCTCACCAACGGCACGACAACAGCTACGCAAAAGCTACAGCTCAAGAATGGTGCCTTCGCTCCCACGATCGTCATCCCTGCTACCAATGCTAATGCTAAGCTAGTCATCAAGCTGAGCGATGGCAAGAGCTACAGCTACACCTTTGCTAACCTTGCTCTACAGTCTGGCAAGAACCATAAGTTCAACGTCACCCTCGCATCTGGAGCCATCACAGTAGATCAGGTCAATGGTCAGATCTCTAACTGGGACGTCGTAGATGGTGGCAACGTAACCGTTGTTCCCGACAACACGGGTGGCGTAACACCTCCTCCTACGCCACAGCCCACTACCGGTGAGCTCCTCTTCCCTGGTGCTGACTTCGAGGACTTCGCTGCCTTCAAGGGTACGCTAAACAGTCGCTTTGGTCTACAGGCCTATGCTACTGAAGCTGCTGGCGCTGGTCGCAATGGTAGTACAGCACTCCACATCAAGAATACGCCTTCAGGCAATGACTATATCTTTACCGCTGAGAACAAAGCAGGTAAAGACTTTTCTGGCAAGACCAAGATTTCATTTTACATCAAGGGTACGGCTGCTGGTAAGAGCCTCTCCTGCAATGTCTACACAGACGGTAGAAACTATAAGGCCTTTAATGTAGGAGATGTCAACAATGCTGATGTCAACGTGTCTGTAGCTGCAAACAATCAATATGCAGGTAGCATTACTGCCAACGATTGGGTTAAGGTTACGCTTGACATAACGGGTCTCACGCTATCCACCTCTGGTAACTTGTTTTCACTCAAGGTCGGCAAGGAAGTTGCTTGGGACCTCTACATCGATGACATCACGATCGAGTAGTCAGTCACACCAGCGAGCCTCCGTCGCCTAGCACGAGAGGCAAGCTCACTAACGAATAACGTAGGGACGTACGGCATTGCGCTGTGTGTCCCTACGTTCATTTTATCCCATACCTCCCGACAAAGGGCTAAAAGTCCGTTAGACCTCAGTGCCATGGGTATGAAACTCTAGTTTCATAGGTAGTAAACTGTTCGTTTAGCCCTAGATCCCCCAAATCGCTACTCGTCTCGCTGTGATGCAACGGACGCACGACCGTGCGTCCCTACAAAGGGTTACACGTCACGGGGAACACAGATCGCTACTCGTCTAGCCGTGCTACGACGGAGGAGAAAGAAACAGCCCCCTCACCTGCTGAGCAGTGAGGGGGCTGTTGCGATAAGTCGCTGGGGCTGTGTGGCTTTCACTAACTACTAGCCACTAACTACTAGCCACTAACCACTAGATGCGTATCCAGCTCCAGAGGTCGCGCAGAGAGGGTTTCTTGCCCGTGAAGAGGATGCCGACACGGTAGATACGTGCGGCTAGCCAGACGATCCCAAAGGCGGTGAGGTAGAGGAGCACGATGCTGAGGATGAGCTCCCACATGGCGACCCCATAGGGTAGTCGAACCATCATCACGAAGGGCGAGGAGAAGGGAATGATACTGCCCCAGAAGGCCATCGTGCCATCAGGATTGTCCATGCTACCCATAGCGATGTAGAAGCCAAGCATCATGACGAGGAGAAACGGCATCATAAACTGGCTGGCATCTTCGTCGCTCGAGACACTCGACCCGATCGCTGCAAAGAGCGAAGCGTAGAGGAGGTAACCTCCGATGAAGTAAACAAGGAGCATGATGATGAGCTGTACGAAGTTGATACTCTGTAGCACCTCTAGACTAGACTGCATCTCGGCAACGGAGTCCGTACTCATACCGCCAGCGAGCCCACCCATCTGTGCGGGGTCTAGCTGCGAGAGTGCCGAGAGGTCGTAGACGCCGCCCACGGCGACTAGTGAGCCGACGACAAAGATAATCCCTCCGAAGATCAGCCATATAGCAACCTGTGTCAGTCCAACGAGGAACGCACCAATAATCTTTGAGATCATCATATCGATAGGTCGTACGGTGCTGACGATGACCTCTATGATGCGGTTCTTCTTTTCCTCTAAGACGCTACTCATCACCTGCCCCGCATAGTTGGACATGAAGCTGAGGATGATCACAGAAAGTACCAAGCCGATCACTCCAGCTAGCGAACCGCTAGACTTAGCTTCCTCGCCCTTGGCATCCCACTGATAGGTGGGTACGGAGATGGTCGTCTCCACATCGTCGATGATTTCGGGGAGACCCTCTATATCATATTGAGCGATGCGTTGCTCCTTGAGCCGCTCGGTAAAAGCATCTTCGATGTAGCTGACGATGCCACTGGGGAGCTTCTTGTAGGAGTAGAGGCTCCAGCCGTTGGGATTGTTCATCAGCGTGTCTTTTATATAGAGGACCGCTGTGATTCCCTCTTCCTCGAGCTTTGCCTTGTCGGTATAAGCCTCAAGTGGCTCGGAGCTTGGGACGAAGGTGTAGTATTCGTCATCGACTAGTACGTCGCTATAGAGTCCCGTCTCGTCAATGACGGCAACACGCTCGTCACTGAGCGAACTCATACTGATGTAGATGACGATAAAGAAGATCGCAAACAGGATAATCGGGACGAGGAGGGTGGTGACGATGAAGGACTTCTTCTTGACACGCACCATGTATTCTCGCTCGATAAGTATGGAGAGCTTGGAGGGTGATTTCTTGTTCATAAGAGTGGGTCTAGTTAAAGGGTGGTCGTAGCGGGCTGAGCTTGAGCCGTGGTGGTGCGGATAAATATCTCCTGCATGGAGGGTATCTCCTGTGCAACCTCTAGGAGGTGCAGGTCGGTGGGGACTAATCCCGCGAGGGCGCGTACGTCACGCTGCTGCGGGTCTTTGAGGCGGACGCGCATATCGTGTCCCTCACGCTTGATCTCGAGTAGCTCGATCTGCTGCTCGGTCAGGGGCTCGACCCAGTTGGGACGATACCCCTCGCCTGCTATGAGTAGCGAAGCGATACCCTCGAAGTGGCTTCGCTTGACCTCGGTTACGTTGCCACGGAGCACTACCTTGCTCTGGTTGATGAGTGCGATGTCGTCGCAGATCTCCTCGACAGACTGCATGTTGTGCGTGGAGAAGATGACGGCACAGCCGTTGTCTCGTAGCTCTAGGATCTCACGCTTGAGGATCTCCGCATTGACTGGGTCGAAACCGCTAAAGGGCTCGTCGAAGATGAGTAGCTTGGGACGATGAATGACGGTGCAGATGAACTGGACCTTCTGCTGCATACCCTTAGATAGCTCCTCGACCTTACGGTGCCACCAAGGCATGATGTCAAACTTCTCAAACCAGTGCTTCAGCTCCTGCTGCGCCTCCTGTCGGGAGAGTCCGTGCAGACGAGCCAGGTAGATGGCTTGGTCACCGACCTTCATCTTCTTATAGAGTCCACGCTCCTCGGGCAGGTAGCCGATATGGCGTATATCTTCGTAGGTCATCTCCTGGCCGTTGAGCAGTACGGTACCGCTGTCGGCGAGGAGGATTTTGTTGATGATCTTGATGAGGGTACTCTTGCCAGCTCCATTGGGACCGAGGAGGCCGAATACGCTATTGGGCTGGACTTGTATGGAGACATCGTCGAGGGCGAGGTGGTTCTTGTATCGCTTGACGATATGCTCAGCTTCTAGTAAGTAGGACATAAGAGGTTAGAGATTAGACTTTAGAGATTAGAGGTTTGGAGTATGTCGATGGCTCGCTGGTAGGAGGGTATCTCGGCGAGCGGTTTTGCCGTGGCTGTGGCGTAGTCTATCTGCAGGACGAGGTGGGTGAGCCCGTTGGTCATCATCAGGAGGGGGGCGTGGTAGTGCGCATTGTAGCGCGAGATCTGATTGACCGTCTCCTGTGAGAGGGGCACCTCGGGCGCCTTGCACTCGATGAGAGCGAGGACTCGTCCGCCAGGACCGTAGATCATTGCATCAAAGCGGTCTTGACGTATGGAGCTGGCGACGAGGCTCTCCACCTGTATGGAGAGGCGCGGGTAGCCTAGATGATCCGTGAGATAGTGCAGGAAGTGCTGGCGCACCCACTCCTCAGGGGTTAGCGCGACCATACTCTGACGATAGACGTCATATATGACCGAACGCCCTGACTGCTCCTCAATGAGAGCAGGGTAGGAGGGTAAGTGGAGGGGTTTCATTAACTTTGCTTCGCACTACTGCTATTAGACGGTGCAAAGTTACCATTTCCACCAATGAAAACAAAGAAAGAGATTGCTACCAATTGGTTAACGAGGTACACCACACGAAGCCTCTCGGAGTTTGCGCCACACATACTCCTGACCAACTTCACGAGCTACCTGCAAGCTTTTGCCAAGAAGATCGGCGAGCCGATCCTAGGCGAGAGCGCCTCGATGCCAAACTGTGGCAATGCGGAGATGACGATGATACACATTGGCATGGGGAGTCCGAATGCGGCGACGATCATGGATCTGCTCTCGGCCATTGAGCCCCGGGCAGTGGTTTTCCTCGGTAAGTGTGGCGGGCTCAAGTCGCAACTGACGCTGGGGGACTACGTCCTCCCGATTGCAGCGATACGTGGCGAGGGTACGAGCGATGACTATATGCCTCGTGAGGTGCCGTCGCTCCCTTCCTTTAATGTGCTCAAAGCTTGTAGCAATGCGCTCCTCGAGGCGGGCATATCCTATGCGCCAGGGACGGTCTACACGACGAATAGACGGCTCTGGGAGCATGACGAGCGCTTCAAGGAGTACCTGCGCACGACCCATGCGGACGCCATCGATATGGAGACGGCTACGCTCTTTACCGTGGGCTATGCGAATCGCATCCCGACGGGTGCTCTCCTGATGGTGAGCGATATGCCGATGACACCCGAGGGCGTCAAGAGCGACGAGAGCGATAGCTACGTGACGGCACACTTCGCCGAGCAGCATCTCCAGCTCGGCATCCGCACTGTCGAGAGCCTCCGCCAATCTCCCGAGGAGATGAAGAGCATCGTCTTTGACTGGTAGTAAATTATTATAGTAGAGAGAAAATGAAGAGCGTCAAGATCAATGTCGAGTACCTGAAAGTCGTCAACTATGCCTTGTGTCACAACAAGATCCCCATTTGCCAGTCGGTCGACATCGTCAATACCTCTGAGGCCCCACTGGAGGATGTGCAGGTACTATGCGAGGGGGAGTATGTGACTCCGTATGAGAGTACAGAGATCTTGCAGGTTAGTCCTGACGAGACGGTACGTGTAGTGCCCTTTGAGATTGTACCTGATGGTGCTAAGCTGGCTGCGCTCACTGAGCGCATAGTTACGAGCTTTACGATTACGGTGACAAGCCAGGGCGAGCGTGTGGGGCAGGAGACTTTTTCGCTAGAGATGATGCCGTATGACCACTGGCTGGGGTCGGTGATTTTGCCACAGACGCTGGTCTCCTTCATCACGCCAAATCACCCCGCTATCACGGCGCTAACGCTCAAAGTGGCCGCAATGCTCAAGCGTATGACAGGCTCCTCCGCGCTAACTGAGTACCAGTCAGGCAATCCCAACGAGGTGCGTCTACAAGTGGCTGCGCTCTTTGCGACCCTTCATCAGGAGGGGATCGTCTATCGCGCTATACCTGCAAGCTATGAGGTCATAGGGCAACGCATCACCATGCCTGATCATGTCTTAGCGACCAAGATAGGTAACTGTATCGAGCTGACGCTGCTGATGGCTAGCGTACTCGAGAGCATCGGCCTGAATAGCGTCGTGATCCTACAAAAAGGGCATGCCTATCTGGGCGTATGGCTTGTGGATGACTGCGCCCTCGTAGGGGTCTCTGACGACGCCTCCTTTATAGAGAAGAAGTGTTCGCAAGGTATCAGCGAGATGCTGGTGCTAGAGTGTACGAAGCTGACCAGCGAGCAGACTTCCTTCGAGCAAGCGATCCAGATTGCAGAGCTCAACCTAGCAGATCACGCACTCTTTGACATCTTCATCGATGTCAAGCGGTGTAGACTCGAGGGCATACGTCCTCTGCCCTCGAAGGCTCTAGCTGAGGGCAACTACGCCGTTGCCGCCGCAGGCGTAGCGCATGAGGAGTGTGTCATCAATGTCGTAGAGCATGATCGCTACGATCTGACTCATATAGCGGATAGTAAGAAGGAGCTGACGAAGTTTGACATCTGGGAGCGCAAGTTGCTCGACTTCTCTCTACGCAACTCGCTCCTCAATACCAACCTACGTCGCAGAGGTATACAGTTCATATCCTTTGATGTGGCAAGCATCGAGGACTATCTACAGGATGGTAAGGAGTACACCGTTGCTTGTAAGCCAAACGTAGATCTCTCCTTTGACTCTTCAGAGCAGATCGTCCGCTCTAAGCTTTATCCGCAACTGGAGGCACTGATTCGCAATGATATAGCTCATTGTACCCTGCACACCTACAAGACAGAAGCTGAGACCAATGACATCCTTAAGAACATCTACAAGGTGGCGCGCAGCTCTATTGAAGAGACGGGCGCTAACTCTCTCTACCTGGCCATCGGCACGCTCCGATGGTTTGAGACTGAGCGGAGCGAGACAGCGCGCTATGCCCCGATACTGCTCCTGCCTGTGGAGATGGTCTACAAGAGAGGTAAGTACTGCGTCAGGACTAGAGACGAGGAGATACTCCTCAACGTCACGCTGATAGAGTTTCTAAGACAAAACTATGACATCTCCATCGGAGGTCTAGACCCGCTGCCTAGAGATGAGAGTGGTGTCGATGTGTCGCTCATATTTGCCACAATACGTGATGCGCTCAAGGAGCAGAAGAGATGGGACGTAGAGGAGGAGTGCCTCTTGGGTATATTCTCCTTTAGCAAGTACCTCATGTGGAATGATATCCATGCTAATCATGAGACGCTCCGAGAGCATGATATCCTAAATAGTCTCGTAGAGGGCAAGCTCACTTGGCATCCCGAAGAGAGTACCGCAGATCTAAGGCAACTAGACAAAGAGACCTCGCCCGCAGGACTAGCTCTACCACTGACAGCTGACTCATCGCAGATAGCCGCCATCATAGAGGGGGGCAAGGGACACTCCTTCGTCCTCTATGGTCCTCCAGGCACAGGCAAGTCGCAGACGATCACCAACCTAATAGCCAATGCGCTCTATCAGGGCAAGAGGGTGCTCTTCGTAGCACAAAAGATGGCCGCACTAGATGTCGTGCAGAGTAGACTAGAGAAGATAGGACTAGGACCGTTTTGCCTAGAGCTACACTCCAATAAAGCGACCAAAAGGCATGTCCTCACCCAGCTCGAAGAGGCACTAAAAGTAGCGCACATCCTACCACCTGAGGGCTTTCAGGCGCAGGCAGACAAGATCTTTGAGATGCGCAAGCAGCTCATAGACTATATGAATGCGCTGCACGACAAAGATCCTCAGGACAAGCTCTCTCTATACGAGTATATCCTACACTATGAGAGCTTAGAGGTAGAGCCTTTGGCAAGCTTCACCTTTGAAGAGCCGCTGGATCAGCTCCTGATGACGGAAGGCGTCAGAGGGGTCGAGGAGCTACTAGGCGCACGGCTAGAGACTGTCGTGAAGTTGGTCGGACAGCCTGCGATCCACCCCCTGAAGGGGCTCAGACTAGACCGAACCATGCTGACAGATAGCTCAGGGGTCGTGGAGGAGATGCGTCGTAGCCAAGAGACTCTGAGGCAAGCACTCACGCATCGTGAGGATCTCCAGCAGACGAAGGAGCAGCAAGAGCAAATAGTGAGGGACAATGCGCCAGAGATCCTAGCACAAGACGTAGAGCAGCTCCGTACGGAGTGGCGTGTGGCAAAGGCTAAGTGGTTCATTCCGCGCTTTTTTGCCAAGCGCAGCTTCATGAAGCGACTCAAGCAGTTCAACGCATTCATCACCGAGCCTGAGGTAGACAAGTTGATCGATGACCTAACCCTTTACCACAAGAGGCACGAGGAGATCGAACAGCTAAGGACTATCTTATCCCGCCACTTCGGGCTAGAGACTTCAGAAGATACGATGCCAGAGGCCGCTACGATAGAGGAGTCTATCGATCAGCTAGACCGCTGGAGCACCCACTCAGACAAGATGCGAGACTGGCTACACTGGTCTGAGTACGCCGATGAACTGGAGTCTCATGGTCTCGGCTGTGTCGTAAGAACCATGTACCAGGAGGAGCATCAGCCCGCTCAGATCAAAGAGTCCTTTATGAAGGCTCTCTTCAAGTACAAGGCGGAGGAGCGTATCAGACGCTCTGAGGTGCTGGCCACCTTTGAGGGGATGATCTTCGATCAGGTGATACAGTCTTACCGGACGATGATCCAAGAGTTCCAGCTGCTGACCCAAAAGGAGCTGTATGCACGACTAGCTGCAGGCATTCCACGGATGACCGATGATGTGGTATCTGGCAGTGAGATCGGTCTACTCAATCGCAACATTAGTAATGGCGGACGAGGCGTCTCTCTGCGCGAACTCTTCGCACAGATACCCACGCTACTCCCGAGGCTTTGCCCCTGTATGCTTATGAGCCCCATGAGTGTGGCGCAGTATACAGACATGACGCAGGAACAGTTTGACCTAGTCATCTTCGACGAGGCGTCTCAGATGCCTACCAGTGAGGCGGTGGGGGCTATAGCTCGAGGTAAAGCACTCATCGTCGTGGGCGACCCTAAGCAGATGCCACCGACGAGCTTTTTCGCCACCTCCAATGTAGATGTTGAGGAAGCTTATATAGACGACATGGAGAGCATCCTCGAGGATTGTCGCACGCTAGAGATACCCGCCCTCCAGCTGTCTTGGCACTACCGCTCTAGGCACGAGAGCTTGATAGCCTTCTCTAATAGTGAGTACTACGATGGGTCGCTCATCACCTTCCCCTCAGTAGATGACCAGAATACAAAAGTCTATCACGTACCCATAGAGGGCTACTACGACAAGGGTGGCCGACGCACCAATGCCGCAGAGGCAGAAGCCATCATACGAGAGGTGATACGCAGACTGCGAGATCCAGAGCTGCGGACGAAGAGTATAGGCGTGATATCCTTTAGTGTAGCTCAGCAAGGACTCATAGAGGATATGCTACAGGCACAGCTAGATCGTGAGCCAGCGCTACAAGAGATCGTTGACCAGATGCCTGAGCCGATCTTTGTCAAAAACCTGGAGAACGTCCAGGGTGATGAGCGAGATATCATCCTCTTTTCCATAGGTTACGGACCCGACAAGGAGGGCAAGGTGTCGATGAACTTTGGTCCGCTAAACAATGCGGGCGGTGAGCGAAGACTCAATGTCGCCGTGAGCCGTGCAAGACAAGAGATGTACATCTTCTCTACGCTTCGCTCTGCAGACATTGACCTACGCCGATCCAAGGCGCTGGGTGTAAAAGGTCTCAAGGACTTCCTCCTATATGCTGAGACTCAGTCCCTGCCCACCTACTCGCAGACACAGGTGGAGAGCAGCGACACACTGCTGGCTGATCAAATCGCTGCCGAGCTAGCCGCCAGAGGACATCAGGTCAAGACGAATGTGGGGCGCTCTAGCTTTAGAGTAAAAGTCGCTATCTGTGACCCGCAAGACCCCGAGGTCTATCGTCTCGGCATACTTCTCGATGGGGAGAGCTATAACAAAACGCCCACCACCAGAGATCGAGAGGTAGGGCAACCCTCCGTGCTATCTGCCCTCCAGTGGCAGGTCATGAGGGTGTGGAGCGTCGACTGGTTCAATAATAAGGAACGTGTACTGAGTCGAATAGAGGAGCGTCTCGCTACGGCACTCTCCGCACCCGTAGAGGTCAAGGCTACTCCCAAGGCGCACTTTGACATTTCTCAGGAGCAACTCGTCGAGGAGACAACGCAAGGGCAGCAGTATCGGAGCTACTCCATAGCAGAAGCCACGGCAAGGGGCTCTATGCGTGATATGGCTCAGCTCGTTCGAAGTATTATCGCCACCGAGCAGCCGATCACCTTCGCACTCCTCTGCAAGAGAGTCGCTACCCTCACAGCTGTGGGGCGTGTCACCCCGACCTTGCAGGCTACTGTCAAGGAGCTACTCACTCCCTTCTATCAAGACGAAAGCGAAGCTATATGGCTCAGCAAGGAGGATAGTAGCGACTACCACACCTATCGTACAGACTCTGGAAGAGAGGTGGCGAACATACCTCGTGTGGAGCTGATAAACGCACTCAGCGAGACTCTCAGAGAGCAAGTAGCTCTGAGCCAGGATAGCTTGACGCTCCTAGCGGCTCGCAAGCTAGGCTTCAATCGCAGGGGCAGCAACGTCGATGCGGCTTTTTCAGATGCCTTGGCCGCGATGATAGAGGCTGGCACCGTTGAGGCGGTCGGTTCTAACCTTCGCCTCAAGTGAAGGCTGGACTAGCGAGTGGCTCGTGTTATGGATATTCAAGTAGAGACTGTTGCATAAAGGCGAATCGCTGTGTTGCTTTCGGGGTTCGGCTTTGGTCACATACGGAGGTATGCTCCCTTCAGACCTCACCCTCAGCGCCTTGCGCTTCATCCTTTCTGCAAAGTCAGGACAATCTTGCAAGCAAGATTGTGAGACTGTTGACTTTTGCAACAGTCTCAAGTAAGAAGAGCCAATCCCGTGGCTCAGACCAATTCACTACCTTTGCTGTGCAACGCAAAGCGGAGACGGTACGACGTTGGTATCGTCTTCAATCGATAGGAAGATGCAGCTATGACTGAACTTGTACAGATTAGTGACCAGATCCGGTCGGGTCAACCGCTCCCGCCTCTCGTGCTTGGCTACGGGGAGGAGAGCTACTATATCAATCGCCTAGAGGAGCTTGTCGTCGAGAACTACATTCCTCAGGAGGAGCGCACGACCCAGCTGGTCGTCTACTTCGGCTCCGAGACGACAGCTCCCGAGGTGCTTCAGCAGGCACAGACCTTCTCGATGTTTGCACCGAAGCGTCTGATCGTCTTGCGTGATGCGCAGGATCTTAAGAAGAGCTCCGTACTCAAGAAGCCGTACGGCATTGCTGAGCTGATACGCGATGCGACCACCTTTGCCGAGGGCACCACACTCCTTATATTATACCACGATGCGCTCCCCGCAGCTGCTAAGAAGAATGCGCAGGCACTCAAGTCGCAGGTTGCGCTCATCGAGTCGACACCCGTCAGGCGTGACAACGAACTGAGAGAGGCGATGATCCGGATGGCTGAGGGGCTAGGCTTGCAGCTGGCTCCGCAAGCGATCTCGACGCTGATCGAGCGGGTCGGATACGACCTAGAGACGCTCTACTCGGAGCTGCAAAAGCTCTCCATACCCGCCAAGGGTGCCGGCGGACTCATCTCACGTGCCATGGTGCAGCAGGTGGTGAGCAAGTCGCGCAAGTACGGTCCTTACGACTTGCTCAATGCGGTGCAGCGACGCAAGGACGATGAGGCTCTGCAGATAGCACTCGCCATGGCGGAGGACGAAAAGAGATACCCCGTACCGCAGATCGTCGCTTCGCTCTACGGCTTCTTTGCCAATCTGATGGTAGCGCACTACCTGCCGTCCAATAGTCAGAAAAACATACAGGAGGCACTCAACCTGAAGTATGAGTCGATGGCACGCATGTACCAGTCGGCCATGCGCCTCTACTCTAAGCAGCAGACGCTCAACATCATCTCCGCTATACGACGTGCCGACGGTGACGCCAAGGGTGCCCACGGGGTCAATGCCTCGGCACGCACCATCTATCTAGACCTCCTGACGCAGATCTTTGCGCTGAAGTACTAAACGAAGACTCTTCGTAGTTTTCCAAAAACTTTCCAGCCTTGGAAAAATAAATTTCCAACGCTGGAAATTTTATTTTCCTCCCTTGGAAACTTTCTTTTCCAACGGAGGAAATTTTCTTTTCCAACGCTGGAAACGTCCAGTTCCTACGTTGGAACCGAAAAGTTCCTCCGTTGGAACTAAAAAGTTCCAAAAGGGGAACCAGTTTTGGAACTCGTATCTGCTACGGAGACAGTACGATAGGAGCGTGTGTTTAGTTGGCGATGATGCTGACGAGCGGGTAGGCGCGCTTGCGGTCGGGGTGGCGTAGCTCCACGAGGAGGATGGCGCGTGTAGTGAGTGTCGCGGGCAAGAGCTCGGCGAGGCTTTGCCGCTCTACGATGGCTCGGCAGAGGGTCTCGGTGCTGGCGTGGTCATACTGCGCTAGCCGATAGCCCGCCACGGCGTATAGCGTGGCTGTGCAGCGGGTCTCACCGTCTGAGATCTCTTGGAGTACCAGTCGGGCCAGCTGCGGTAGTGATAGGCGCTTGCGTCGTTTCGGTAGATCGATACTTTCGTCAGAGGCGGCGGTGCGTCCGTAGACACTGTTTTGCCGCCCCGGCGTGCCGTAGTTAGCCCACGCCTCAGCAGCCGTCCAGTTGCTCAAGTCTTGTGGTTGCTTGTCTGGGATGATGCGCTCCTGGGCTACCCCTTTGACCTTTTGCAGAGCCTTGGGAAAGGTCTTGATGTCGTAGTAAACCTCCTCGACGATGCTGTCGTTTGCCAAGTGCACGAGCCGTATCGCGCACTCGCTATCTGGGAGCTGAGGCATCTCGGGGAAGAGGAGCAAGCTGTCGGGCTTGGCGTAGTAGAGACGCTCGAGCGGATGCGTGCTGGGTGTGAGCGCGAGGTAGCCCCGTGGGGGGATGCCGCCCGTGGGGTGGGGCGGGAGCGGGTAGACCTTGGAGGGGTGCCCAGACCGCACGATGACCAGTCCGAGCTGGTCCGTATTGACCGTGGTGTCGTTGGGGTTGTAGAGCTCGATGTACTCGGAGCCGTCGACCGTAGGACGCGCCATGATCTCGGTGATGTAGAGCGGTAGGGGCGCTGCGCGGTGGGTCGTGTCACTGGGAGAACCGCCTGCAGGCTGTATGCTGTTGCGCTGCCCTGGGGTAGCGAAGTTCGCCTGTGGGGTGGCTGCGCCCCAATACTCGTGGCTCTTGTCGCCCGTGGGGGAGAAGTATCGCTCGAGGGCTACGCCATGCTGACTGCGAAGTTTACCCAGGAGCCCCGGATCGTAGCGAAAGGTCTCCACAACCGTTGAGTCGGCATGGCGGAGCAGCTCGATGGTGAAGCCCTTGTTGGCAAGCTGTGGCAGCGTCTTGCTCTGAGTCAGACTATCTCGCGGCGCCTCATAGAAGGCGGTGATGCCCTCTACCGAAGTGGTGAAGGCATGATATCCTCCCGCTGGAATTGGACAGGGACGATTGCTCAGCGGGTACCAGGTGGTCACCTTGCCCTGTCGCCACACCCCGATCGAGTAACCACTAGCATCGAGCACTTGACCGGTGGGGTTGTGCAGCTCAATATACTCAGAGGCACCCGAGAGCGGGTTGGCCATAAACTCGCTAAAGGTGAGTGCCAAGCTATCTGGACGAGGCTGTGGCTGGTCATACTCGACGGCTATCCTGTAGATCGCATTCTCGACACGCTTGGCGCTGGCGGTCCGTACCCCGCGGAAGGAGAGCGCATATTCACCCTCTGGGATTGCAGCCTCACTCCTTATATAGATGCTTTTGCCCTCGGTCGTGGTGGCGAGCTTGCCCCACGAGGGAGCCACTGCGATGATCGCCTCCGAGAGGTCGGCCGGCTCGGCGCAGAGCATCTCGACCGTGTGCGGATCTCTCTGACGAAACTCTTGGTAAAACTGGCTCGCTGGGATCACATTGCGCTCACGAGTCAACTCCTCAGGAGAGCGTAGTGCGGGGTAAACGTCGAGGAACTCTAGCGAACTGTGCTTCGACCGAGACTTGCTGTATTCGCAAGCGAAGAGGAATGAGGTGCTCTTGTAGCTGCTGGGCGCAGCGGGCGTGCTGCCTGCACTGCCCACATACTTGTAGAGGTCGGTCGCACGGTGTCGCACCCACATCGACCAGCGCGCCTCAGCTGTCGGATCATACTGGATGACAAAGTCAACGACCCCTCCATCTTCGTGGATCTCGTCAAAGTAAGGGTACTCGATTAGCTTGTGAAGCGAGATTTGCCTGATGCGCCCATTACCTTCTAGAGCGACATTGCTCTCTGCTAGGAAGAGAGCCTGTTTGTTGTCCATCTTGAGCACCACATAGTTGAAGGTGCCGTCAGCTAGAGCCTCGTAGCAGTAGAGGAGGAGCTTGACATTGTTGCCCTTGGTCGGGGTGTAGTCAAGG
This sequence comes from Porphyromonas vaginalis, assembly GCF_958301595.1. Lineage (NCBI taxonomy): Bacteria > Pseudomonadati > Bacteroidota > Bacteroidia > Bacteroidales > Porphyromonadaceae > Porphyromonas > Porphyromonas vaginalis. The sequence continues at coordinate 1,457,134 of NZ_CATQJU010000001.1, forward strand.
TGCAACTTGCCCTGCCAGGTCATCTGCTTGCTGAGAGGCACTCTTGCCTTGATGTAGGCGTAGTTGGTCGTGCTACTAGGCTTGCCGTCGTTGAGTTGTAGCCCTCTGATCGGATCGCAGCGAAACTTGTCGAGCGTCCCCCGCCATACGGAGGGCGAGAGCGTGACGCTGTCGGCAAAGTGCGCCTGCCACTGCCCCACGGCGGACCAACTGCTGAGCAATCCTAAGATGAGTGCAAACCAGATCCAGCGAAGGCGCATAGCTTCTCTCTCTTAGCTAGTTAGCTGGTGTAATGCCGTCACGCTTGAGCATTGCGGTGAGTGTTGGTTTGCGCCCTCTGAAGCGTACATAAAGCTCCATCGGGTCAAGCTCGTCACCCCGCTCCAAGATCTGATGTCGGAAGTCGGCAGCGACCGTCGGAGAGAAGATGCCCTCCTCGCTAAATCGCTCGAAAGCGTCTGTGGCGAGCATCTCGCTCCACTTATATCCGTAGTAGCCTGCGGCGTAACCTCCCGCGAAGATGTGACTGAAGGCGGTGGCGACGATGTGCTTCGGATGCTGCGGATCACGCTCCCTGTCGCGCAGGGTGGTGCCTCGGAGGGTCTCCCGCTCGTAGGTGTAGAGGTCGTCGGGCAGGCTCTCACCCTCGGCTAAAGTGTGGTAAGCCATATCCAGTTTGCCAAAGATAACCTGTCGGATGGTGCTGTAACCGACGGGGTATTGAGTCGCTTGGATTGCTTTGTTGAGGAGCTTAGCGGGGAGCGGTTCGCCTGTCTGGTAGTGCCTGGAGAGCAGTTCGGTGACCACCTCGGGCTGGAGGAGATAGTTTTCCATAAACTGGCTCGGTAGCTCCACAAAGTCACGCTCTACATTGGTTCCCGACATAGAGCTGTAGCGTGTCTGTGTGAGCAAGTCGTGGAGCGAGTGGCCGAACTCGTGAAGGAGCGTGTGCACCTCCGAGAGCGTGAGCATGGCTTCCTTGCCAGCCGTCGGCGGGGTGAAGTTCATCACGAGGAGGATGTGGGGTCGCTGCGTGGGCGTCCACTCCCGTAGATTGTTCATCCAGGCACCACTGCGCTTGCCCTTGCGGGGGAAGAAGTCTAGGTAGAGCAGTCCGAGATGCGCTCCATCGCTGTCTAGCACTTGGTAGGGACGCACGTCGGGATGATAGACGGCGACCTCCTCGGCGGGTGCGAAGGTGATGCCGTAGAGCCGTGTGGCAATAGCGAAGACGCCCGAGATGACCTGTGAGAGCGGGAAGTAGGGACGTAGCTCCTCCTCCTTGACCCCAAAGGTTTGCTCGCTGTGCCGCTCCATATAATAGGAGAGGTCCCACGACTCTAGCTCGAAGCCCGCCTCACGATCTAGCTCGTCTAGCTCATCGAGAGCGGTCTGTCGGTAATACTTCGTCAGGTCGTCGAGGAGCTGATCTACTTGCTCAGGGCTGTTGCACATACGATGCTTGAGGCGGTAGGTCGCATAGTTGGGATGTCCGAGTAGTCGTGCCAGCTCGCCACGGAGTGTAGCTATCTGACGAACGATCTGCCGGTTGTTTTGCTCATTGTCACGATTGCCCACGCTGCCCCGACCTAAGTACATCTTGTAGCGCAGCTCTCTGTCGGCACAATGCTTCATGATGGCACCCACATGCGGAGCCGACAGGTCAAAGAGATAGCCCTCGCCATGCGCCTCGGAGGCTGTGCGTGCCTTCTCCTGAGCATCGTCTAGGATCTGCTGAGGCAAGCCACGTAGTCGGTCGCTTTCGTCAGCAGGCACAAAGAGCGTCCAGGACTCCTCGTCGCAAAGTTTGTTTTGCGCAAAGCGTGTGGTCAACTGACTGAGCTGCTCATTGATCTCTCTAAAACGCTCCCGCTCGGCACCAACGAGCAGAGCACCATTGTCCGCAAAGCCCTCGTAGCTCTCGGTCAGGAGGCGCAGGTCGATCTCGTCTAGGTGCAGCTCCTCGCGCTGCTCATAGACGGAGCGAATGCGGGCAAAGAGCGCCTCGTTGAGAAGGGTGTCTGTCGACAGCTTGCTGAGCCAATCGGAGAAGGTCTCCGAGAGCTGCATCATCTCGGGGCAAGAGTAAGCGGAGAGCAGATTGTAGAATGCTGCCGTGACCGCCTCCAGTGCCTCTCCACTCTCCTCGAAGCGACGAATCGTATTATCAAAGGTGGCTGGCTCACGCTGTGCCGTGATCGCATCTATCTCCGCACGATGTAGCGTGATCGCCTCCTGCATAGCCGTGCGGAAGGTCTCCATCGTCTGCGCTATGGCAGTAGCGGAGGAGAGGTCGAAGAACTGATCAAAGGGGAAGCTCCCATACGGAGTCTCGGGAGCGGTAAAGAGTTTGCTTAGCAGTGCTGTCGCCTGAGGCGTGGTTGCAGTCATATATATAAGGAGTCGGATTGGTTCGGTTTATTTAGCCAACTGAGCTTCCAGCTGAGCTATCTTCTTGTTTTGGTTTTCGATGGTCTGCAGGAGCGCGCTGAGCTCCTCATTGCCCATAGAGGTGGGGTACTCGGCAGAGACACGGAGGAGGAAGTCGCTCAGGACGTTCATATAGTTGGTAAAAGCAGCGTAAGGCGTCTCGTAGGGCGAGAATGCGCCTGGACCGCCCAACTTAGTGGTCATGTAGAAAAGGTGGTCGGAGCCCTGCAAATTGATCCAGTCCTCCAGGAGTCGCTGGTCTCGTGAGAGACGGATGCGCTCGCCCCACTCCTCGAGTTTCTGTATGACACATTGCTGTAGCTCATTGCCTGTCCATAGCGAAGTGTCTCGCTCCTCGCCCATACGGCTCACCGGATAAGTCGCTTGTATTGTGTCTTGCGGGGTGCAGTGCGTGGCAATCTCTTGAGGCGTGGTAAAGGTGAAGCCATGCTTAGAACCCTGCTCGGGAAGAGCGCGGAGGAACTCGAAGATGCCAGTCTCACGGCTCCATACAGATCCGAGTGTCTCTAGAGGCAGAGAGACCAAAGCATAGTCGCCTTGCTCAGCCTCCAGCGTAGCAAAAAACCGCTCCGTCGTGTAGGGGTAGAGCGGACTGTCGTACCGTGCGAAGTCGTGAGCGATCGCATCGGAGAGCTCTGCGTGACGCATCAGGAGAGATACTCCCTCGGTCGTAGCGTTGTACAGGTAGTTAGGACTCTTCCACGCTAGGAGGTGCTTGGCGCCCTCGGTGACGATTGCTTTGTACCCTTGGCTGTGGGCTATCTGTGCGATGCGGTCGCTGTAGATCAGCTCTGGATTGGAGAGCGTCACGGGAGCGACCCCAAGGAGCGAACTGATACGGGTGCGGTACATGCGCAGTTGGTTCGCATACTCCTCCTCATCGTACAGCCCGCAGAGCCCGTGCGAGATCGGCTCGCCGAGTATCTCGATACGCCCGCTCTTGACCAGTCGCTTGAGCAGCTGAATCATGTCTGGCGTGTGTAGCTCCATCTGCGTGAGCACCGAGCCAGAGAGCGTGAGCGCAACTCTAAAGTCGGGATGCGCCTCGATCAATTGCTCGATCAGTTCGAGGGCAGGTCTATAGGAGCGGTCTACCACTTGACGCAGTATCTCCTCATTGGCAAAGTCGTCGTAATAGTAGTGGTCGCTACCGATATTGAAGAAGGGGTAGCTCTTGAGCCTAAATGGTTGGTGTAGGTAGAAGTGAAGTATAATCTGTATCATAGGAAGGTGGAGAAGTCGTTTGTCAAAGGGGGGTTATACAAGTCGGTCATAGATAGCTCTGAGGCGCAGTCCAGCTTTGCTCCAGACGATATTGTTGACTTCCTCGATACCCTTTTGCTTGAGATGCTCGTGGAGCGTCGGATAGGAGACGAGAGCGTGCATAGCGTCGGCCATAGCGTCCACGTCCCAGTAGTCAGTCTTGATCGCGTAGCGCAGGATCTCGGCGCAACCACTCTGCTTGGAGATAATGCTCGGCACGCCACACTGCATAGCCTCTAGCGGTGAGATGCCAAAAGGCTCCGACACAGAGGGCATCACGTAGACATCGCTCGAGCGAAGCATCTCATAGACCTGCCGCCCCCGTAGGAAGCCCGTGAAGTGAAAGCGGTCGGCTATACGCTTGCGAGCCACGAGGTCAATCATCTTGTCCATCATATCGCCATTGCCCGCCATCACAAAGCGAATGCCGTCGGTATGCTGTAGCACCTTGTGAGCTGCCTCGACGAAGTACTCAGGTCCTTTTTGCATCGTAATACGCCCTAGGAAGGTAATCACCTTGTCGCCCGTATGTTGCTTATTGGGCAAAGCTAATAGCTCAGGACTAAGCGGCTCGACAGCGTTGTGGACGGTAAAGACCTTGTCGGGGCTCTGACCATACTTGTCGATGACGGTTCGTCGGGTCAGGTTGCTCACACAGACGATAGCGTCTGCGTAGTCCATCCCTTGTCGCTCGATCGCATAGACCTGCGGATTGACATTGCCACGACTGCGGTCGAAGTCGGTCGCATGCACATGGATCACCAGCGGCTTTCCCGTAACCATCTTCGTATGAATCCCCGCAGGGTAGGTGAGCCAGTCGTGCGAGTGAATGATGTCGCACGGCACCGTCCGCGCTATGACGCCCGCCACGATCGAGTAGTTGTTGATCTCCTCCAGCAGGTTGTCTGGATAAGCTCCGCTAAACTCCAGACAGCCCAAGTCGTTGGGGCAGCGATAGCGAAAGTCATCGTAAATGTGCTCTCTCGCAGCCTGGTAGTAGTTCACCTCCGCCTCATTGTGTAGCCGTGAGCGCAGATACTCGGCACTATGATCATGGTAAACGATCGGCGTGCGGTCGGCGCCAACCAGCGTAATGTGCGAAGTGTCCTCATCGCCATACAGCTTAGGCACGACAAAGGTTATATCCATATCGCTCTGCTCGGCCATACCATTGGTCAAGCCGTAGCTAGCTGTGCCTAGCCCTCCCGAAATGTGTGGGGGAAACTCCCACCCGTACATCAATACTCTCATCTTACAAGAACATCTTCATAGGTCTCACTTGTCGCGTTAAGAGGCAATCTCTATCAAAGTAGTATCTTTTGAGTGAACGGTGTGGAGCCGTCTGCAAATTCTATATGAATCACATATGGTTGATTAGGGTATGGGAGCGACAAGACAAACTCCTGCGGATTGGCTATATCATACGCTTTTGTGTAGCCTGCGATATTTGAGAGGGTAATGCACGTCATAGGACGCTCACTATTAATGAGCAGTTTACCACGTTCAACCTCTATCTGAGGTATATTCTTATCTTCCATATGCTGTACCGCCACAGGCTTAGACTTCAGCAGATGAGTAGGGATGTAGCGACCTCGATAGTATCCTGTCTCTAGCTCGAGAAATCTTACTGTGTATAATGTGTCTGGGGAAACACTCGAATTTTTGCCATAAGAATGAGCAAGCCCCCACCCTCCTAAAGTGATTGTAGCCTCAGAACGTCCAGAAAAGTCAGCAAGCATCATCTTCTGTCCAGTCGTTGTCAGAAAGTAAAAGTAGAATCCAGGGAGCGGCTCGCCCCCAGGTTCTGATGGTCCCATAGTCTCATGCACAAAGCAACCCTCTACAGTGACGTATTTTGCGCCTTTATGGAGTTGCTCGAAGTCGTAGCTGTAGACATCACCATCTTGCCTACAGACAAAGTGGTAGATGCTGTCTAGCTGTATAGGCTTACCCGATAGTGTTTGTGTATTGGACTGCGGATTTGCCACAGTAGCATACACCCCCTCCTTAATTTGTATCGGGATATAAGCTTCATCAGTCATAATTGCAAGGACACGCCCTCGCGCTTGGTCTGTAGGATGCTCCACTGTCGTAAGGAGACCATCCCAAGTCCACTGTGCCGAGGCGATCAGTCCGCAACTGAGTAGTATCGTTAGTAATAGCAGTTGGTGTCTCATAGTTTCGTAGGCTTTAGTGATACTTCAAAGGTAAGGGTATTTATTGGTCCGCTCATCTTGTAGGACGCTCTTCGTTGCTGGTTGTATAGTATAGATAGTTAGCCAGAGGGGTCTCCTCGCTGTTGTATCGCTCGAGGGTCACCAAGGCGCGCAAAACCTCCGCACAGCTCATCGCAAAGGATATACCGCCGTGACTATCGTAGGGCGGGTTGCCGTCGTATAGCTCGCTCAGTGTCGAGATGCCGTGATGCTGTAGCTCATCCTGTATATCCCCGAGTAGGCGCGCTAGGTGGGTCACACCGCTACGCCCATTGATCTTCAGATAGGCATCCGTGTAGGCACCCAGTAGCCACGGCCACGCGGAGCCATTGTAGTAAGCATGCTCTCGCTGCTCCTGAAGCCCGCTGCACTGCTCCACATAACCCTCACTGCGGGGGCTCAGCGAGCGAATCCCCTTTGGCGTGAGTAGCTCAGAGGTCACGATCCCTAGCACTTGTCGCTGCTTAGCACGGCTCAGCGGGCAGAACGGTAGCGAGATAGCTATCAGCATATCGGGTCGGACAGCCCGCTCACGATAGCCCTCCTTGGTCACGTAGTCATATAGGTAGCCGTAGGGATTAACAAAAGTCTGCTCGAAAGCAGGTCCCAAGCGCTCGATCACGCTCGCCAGCTCCTCGGGAAAGTTTTCTGCGCCACGAGCCTCACGGTAGAAGCAGAGCGCATTGTACCACAAGCCGTTTACCTCCACCAGATAGCCCCGTCGTGGCACGACCGCTTGCCCCGCTATCGTTGAGTCCATCCAGGTGACTGGAGGCGTGCCGCTCCCCTCGGCATAGAGCAGTCCATTAGGCTCGATGCGCAGGATCGGATGACGGTCGCTCAGGTAGTAGTCGATGATGCGCCCTACGAAGTCTAGGTAGAAGGAGCGGTGGCTATCGTCTGGATACTCAGCGAGGAAGAGCTGTATAGCACGTATCGCCCAGAGCCCGACGTCAGGGTCACGCACCCCCTCCATATCTAGTGGTAGCTCTATCTGCTTGATGAAGTTGATACTGCTCCGTATGAAGGTGCTCATCACATTGTGAAAGCGCTCCGGATGATCGCTATAGATCGAGCAACCAGGCAAAGCGACCATTTCATCTCTCGCCCGCACCCCATACCAGGGGAAGCCCGCGAGGATGTAGTGTCTATTGGATTCTGGTTTATAGTAAAACTGGCTACAAGCGTTGCGTAGACAGCTCCGCAGATCCACCCGCGCCTTGCGATGCGCCACCTCCGAGTCAAAGAGCTCTGGCAGCGTGGTCACGTCTACCTCCTCTAGTTGTGCGGTGAAGTAGACCGACTCACCATTGCGCAGATCCATCTCGAAGTAGCCCGGCGAATAGAGGTCTTCGCAGCTTTCGTACCCTCGTATCTGCTCCTTAGGGTAGTGCAGGTTCTTGATCCAGTACCCCTCATCGACCCAATGCGAGGGGGCATCCACCTGCATGTATAGATCGGGATAACCCTCATAGAGACAGGTGCGCACACCCGTCGTGCCGACTGGGTGGACGGTCGTGTCGGCGGTATCGTTTTCATGCGATAGGAGGATCACATCCCTAAAGGCGACCACAGGGCGCAACCGCAGAGTGGTCTCGCTGTGACTGTCGAGGAGCGTAAACTTGATAATCACCTGATTCTTGTAGTGGCAGAAGATTGACTCTCGCTGCAGGACCACCCCGCCCACGCGGTATATCGTGCGGGGCATCTTGTCTATGTTGTACTCTCGTATGTACTTGTGCCCATTGGGATAGACCGTGCCATCGCCGTAGAGATGCACCCCGAGGTTAAACTCTGCCCCATGCTGTATCACCGTAGCGTCTAGCGATGAGAGGAGGACATGATTGTGACGGCTCAGGTGAGGCAGCGGCACCACGAGCAGACCGTGATACTTGCGCGTGTTGCACCCCACGAGGGTCGTACAGTTGAAGGCCCCCCCACGGTTAGAGCGTATATGCTCCAGCTGTAGCGAGCGGTCTAGGTTAGAAAGTGTCGTGCGGTCAAACTTGAGATAACTCATAGATAGTAAATTACTTGGGAGTTATGATGCGACCGCTCCTCGACGTGCGCCAGAGACGAGCGTACTCTGGCGAGGTGGCGAGCGGTCTGGAGGATAGTCCTCTCTGCGTTGCTAAGATACGAATTAACCGCTGAACGGAGGTTAAATTCCCGCTAAACGAACAGTTCCCTCCGAAGAAACTGGAGTTTCACCCAGGGCTGACGCGTTATATATAATGAACTCATCGACCACTCTACTCCTCGCTGGTCGCTAATGTATAGTTTCTGAAAGAGCAATTATGATGCGTCAGCCCTAGCTGGTAAAAATCGACGCCGACTCACTACAATAATTTAGATCTGACTACATATCGAAACGGCATTGTGTCGGGGAAAAGTGATTTCCACCTAGATATTTCAAAATCTCCACGTGGGGAATAAAAAATTCTTCGGAGGAATGAAATGAAACTTCGGAGGAATGAAATGAAACTTCGGAAGAAATGAATCATGCCCACGTGGAAAATAAAAAACATCCACGTGGAGATTGTCCTCTTCCTGAAAAAAGTACACAGTTGGGAAGGTATTACTGAGATGGTACTCGGGTCATTTTTGTTAGTCCTGTGAGTGTACTCATTTGTTAGTTTTGCTCCTGCTAGGGTACACGACTTGTGGTCGTTTTTACTGCGGAGGTACACAAAGATAGGTCTTTGTGTGGAGTTAAGCGGCATGAGCTCGGAGATTTGAGGCTCGGAGCTTTTGGTGAATTGTTCTTAGATGTCTGTTTCTTAGAGGGTTGTGTGGTTATAGGGTTGGGGTAATCTGGTATGAGCATCTGCATCGGAGTCTTCTTGTTGATGGCTCGATGAGGACGCGCTGTGTTATAGAGAGCAATCGTTTGCGAGAGGATCTCTCGAACTTGATCTATGGGCTTATCCTCGAAGTTGTAGAGCCAGTCGTTCTTGATGATCCCGTTAAGTCGCTCTGCCATAGCGTTGTGGAGAGGGTTGCCTGTCTGGGTGACACTGGTTACGATGCCTAGGCTGGCCTCGTAGTCGGTCATCTGCTTGGAGACATATTGACAGCCTCGGTCGCTATGGAAGATGAGCCCTTTGAGGTCAAAGCCATGCTTCTGGTAGAAGTCAACGGTCTGTCTTAGTGCGTTGTAGGGGCCCTCTGTGGAGAGCGTGGGCTGCAGGTCAAAGCCGGTGATGATGCGGCTATAAGCGTCCATCGTCAGGGAGAGATATGCGAAGCCCCCTAAACATTTGACGTAGGTTATGTCTGAGACGGTGAGCCGGCAATGGTCAGTGGCAATGTATTTAGGGGTGGTGTTCAGGTGGTCTTGGAAGCCGTGATTAACCACTCCCTTGGTCGTCTGGGGTGGACGCTTGTGCTTGCGACTTCTCAGCAGCATATCGTTGGCTCCTAAGACTTTGTACAGCCAGTCGCGACCTACTTGGAAAGTCCCTTCGAAGTATTCGTTGGTACACTGCTGAAGGGTGTCTACGCCTGCCCTGTGGAGCTTACTTCGCACATACTGGCAATAGTGTAGGACGGAGGCTACTTTGACATCTTCGTCTTGCTCGGTGAAGGTGTGCTTGTAGTAGCCTTTGCGGCTGACTTCTAGTAGCTGACAAAGGTAGGTTATGGAGAGCTTTTGATCTCTCACTTTGGCGTGTTCAAGCTGTCTCACGGCTGCAAATCGGTCTTTTTTTTTAGATCAATATGGTAGCGATTCAGGACCTCTTCGAGTAGTGTCTTGTTGACTAAGGCTTTGCTCTCAGCCTGGAAAAGGGCTGTTTTGAGGCGAGCGTTTTCGCGCTTGAGTTCTGCGTACTCTGGATCTACGTCTTTGTTCTTGTTTGTCTTGCTCATAGTGCTACTGCTGCTTTGGTTGGGTAACTCTACTCCAAAGGTACGCAACCAATTTCGAATGGTGCGTGTGGTAATGCCGTAGCGCTGGCTGGTCGTGGCGATGCTCTCGCCAGTGGCTAGGAGGTCATCAATGACTCTCCACTTGAAATCTAGGGGATATCCCTTTCGTCCTCGGTTACTTTTTTCTTCTTTCATAGTTGTTGGGGTTGGCTTCCCAACTGTGTACTATTTCAGGAGAGGACAGATTTGAGATTCCCCACGTGGATATTCGAGAAAGGAGGGAATCGGACGAATTTCCCCGTAAAGATATGTAAATAGAGATTAGAGGTTAGAGATTAGAGGTCTCGGAGTGAATCGGAACAATCGGAGGGATTGGAGCGATACGACCGCTTGCGGTCGGACGAATCATAGCCCCCAGTCGGAGGGGCTACGCCCCGAACGACTGGGGGTAGGAGTGCCATGTGAAGTAAGCGACCTCCCCATTGTGGGAGGTCGGACTGGAGCTGTAACTATAAGTTGCGTCTAGTCCGACCCACAAGGGGGCGATAAGTTGCTATCATCTTGTCCCCGAGGGTCGTTCGGGGCTTTGCCCCTCCGCCCCACGGCTATGATTCGTCGGACCTCTTGCGAGGTCCTATCCATCAGGGCGGATCGGAGGGTGGCTTAGAGATTAGATGCTAGAGATTAGAGATCCAATCACTCTGATAGCTCCGATGGTTCCGATAGCTAACAGCCAATAGCTAACAGCCAACAGCCAATCCATGGTTGACACATTATATATAGTGACCTCATCTATGCCTCGCTTGTCGCTAATGGGTTGCTTCTGAAAAGACGATTATAATGCGTCACCCCTGGAGTTTCACCCAAGTGGTACTGATAGTTGGCTCAAAAAAAAGACTAGGAGGCGAACCCCCTAGTCAGGTAGATAGAGTAATAGATTGTGTGGATTAGAACCACTTGTCGATCTCCTCGGAAGTGAGCGAGACCATGATGGAGCGTCCGAGCGGGTCGAACTGCGAGTTGGGCGTCAGAAAGAGGTCGGAGATGATCTGACCTAAACATCTGAAATGCATATTTGAGGCTGGCGAGCTATAAGAAGAAGTGGTTATTTCCAAAATGGAAACAACCACTGCATACTGATCTCTACAAGACACGACTCAGACGAGCAAAATCAACTTGACTTTGAGAAGTCGCTCAAAGAACAATGCGTAGACACTCCTCGATGAAGCCTTTGTGAACCAGTCCAAAGGCTTCGCAAGGAGCTCTGAAATTGCTAGCGGGAATGAGGATTAGAACCACTTGTCGATCTCCTCGGAGGTGAGCGAGACCATGATGGAGCGTCCGAGTGGGTCGAACTGCGAGTTGGGCGTCAGGAAGAGGTCGGAGATGATCTGACTGGGCTGCGCGGCACGTGCGTGGAGTGTGTGGCGCACCAATTCGCTGGCTTGGCGCAGGGCTTCGCTGGAGAGGAAGAGTTGCGCGAGCTGCGTCGCCTGAGAGAGTTCTGGATCACTCTCTTCACGCTCCAGCTGATCGAGGTACTCGCCGAGCGTCTGGGTGATCATATCGGCAACTCCGATGGGGCGGAGCGGTTTGGGTACAGAAGTGATAAGGTAGACGTTTTCGTCTGTGCCTGCAGAGGCTTCTTGCGGGGTGATCTCAAAGCCGATCTGCCGTAAGCTTTCGACCAACTCGTGGTGCATCGGGTAGATTTCGCTAGGTAGTGACAGCTCCTCGGCAAAGAGTAGTGGCTGCGCCTGATCGGGTTCGAGCGTGAGGGTGGCGATCTGCTGCTCGTAGTAGATACGTAGCAGCGCGCGATCAATCTGTATGACTGCAAGACGGTCGCTCATCGTGGTGAAGAGGTAGCGCTCTTGAAAGGTGTAGACCAGATTGGTGCTATTGGCAGCTGGCTGAGCGGGGCTGGCGGAGACCGCAAAGAGTGGATCTGTCGCTGTGGGGACTGCCCCTGTGGGTTGGCTTGCGGGAAGTGTTGACTCGCCTCGTCGCTGCTGGAAGTCGTCGATAAAGTTTTCCCAATGAGCGGGAGAACCGCTACTCAGCGGGGAGAGTGGGTCGAGGGGCTGCTGATCGACCGTTTGGATCGCCTTAAAGGGATTGTACTCAGGGTCTATCTGCACGGGCGGTGGCTGGAGCGTACTGCTACTCTGTCGTGTGGCATCGTAGGCCGGTATGTCGATTAGCTGGTCGGTGCTAAAGGTGATGGCGGGCATAGCGCTGGTGGTGCTGAGGTGCTCGCGTAGCACTACCATGAGGAGCTTGAAGATGGCTTGCTCGTCGAGGAACTTGATCTCCGTCTTGGTCGGATGTATATTGACATCGATGCGACTGGGGTCTACCTGAAAGTAGATAAAGTAGTTGGGCTGGCTACCTGGCGCGACGAGGTCCTCAAAGACGTTCATGACCGCACGGTGGAAGTAGGGGTGCTTCATGTAGCGTCCATTGACAAAGAAGAACTGCTGGGCTCCTCTGCGCTTCGCATCACGAGGCAGGGTAATGAAGCCCGAGACGTTGGCTAGGGGACCCTGGTACTCGATCGGGATGAGCTGCTTGGAGTAGCTCTTGCCTAGGAGGTCTACGATGCGGTGCTGCAGATCGCTCTTGGGAAGGTTGCGTATGAGCTTGCCCTCGGAGTAGAGGGTGAAGGCGATCTCGGGATAGACTAGAGCGATGCGCTCGAACTGGCGGTAGATGTGTCGCAGCTCCGTCTCGGAGCCTTTGAGGAAGCGTCGCCGTGCGGGGACGTTGTAAAAGAGATTCTTCACCGTCATAGAGGTGCCTACCTCGGCAACGGTGGGGGAGGAGCTGATGACCTCGGAGCCGTTGATCAGAAGCTTGTAGCCTATGTCGCTGTCGGCCTGTCGTGTGATCAGCTCGATCTGAGCTACTGCCACGATAGAGGCAAGCGCCTCGCCACGAAAGCCCATGGAGCGAAGCGTGAAGAGGTCGTCGACGGAGGAGATCTTGCTGGTAGCGTGCCGCTCGAAGGCCATACGAGCGTCTAGCGGACTCATACCGACGCCATCATCGATGACACGCATGAGCTCTTTGCCCGCATCTTGTAGCTCGATGGTTATCTGCGTGGCATGGGCATCGATAGCGTTTTCGACCAGCTCTTTGAGCATAGAGGCTGGTCGCTGGATCACTTCACCAGCGGCTATCTGATTGGCAATGCTGTCCGGGAGGAGGTGTATGATTTCGCTCATAGGAAGGAGAAGAGGGGACCCTGTCTATAGTATAGTACCCAGACGATGAAGCCTAAGAGGATGAGCGTCAGGATAGAGCGCAAGATGATGCCCGAGCGGGCGTAGTTGTCTATGCCTCGGTCTCGCTGCTTCTTGAGATGGCGTGTGCCACCGTAGAGACTCTCCGAGAGACTCTCACGAAACGCTTCGCCAGAGCCATAGTCAGCCGCTACTTGCTTGTCGTGGGCTTTGTTGGCGTCGTCGCTACTTCCTGCTGCGTCGGAGCCTTCGGCAGCTTCGAGCTCTCGTCTGATCTGCTCGATGCGTCGCTGGAGCTGCTCCTTCTTGGGGTCCCAATAGATGGGCTTGTGGTTGAAGTTGCGCGGTTGTCGTGGTCTATATATGAGTCCCATGAGTATAGAGGTAAAAGGTGTATGTAGCTCTGGAGCGAGTCTGCGGGAGACTGTACGGAGCTGCTGTCGCTCTCTAGTGGGCGACGTATGTAGATGGAGAGTGGCGTCTCGGCTACGGCCGTCGTGTCGGAGGCTGCCGCAGGCTTAGCTTCTGCTGGCTTGGGCTTCTCGATGGCTTGCTGGTACTCCTTGTAGAAGGCTTGCCATGCAGCGAGTCCGTCGAAGCCTTGGCTCATCTTGTTGTTTTGACCTTGCAGTGTGGCGAGCGAGTCGGTAGACTCTAGCGGTGCTGTGCGGTCGGGGATGACATCTTCAGGCGTGAGCGGACGCTTGTCGCCATGCCACTCGGCTCCGCTCATCTGACGCAGCTCATCGGTGAGGTCTTGGATCGGGTGGATCGTCCCCTCAGCCTTGCCATGCCAGAGGATGTGGTCGAGCTTGTCATCGGCAATGTAAACGTCCATCTGCGGGTTTCGCACCTGAGCGAGGGCGTAGTAATGCTTCGCTTTCTCCTGCTGCAGGTAGTAGCGTGACTCTACGTTGGAGCGATAGAAGGCGTGGTCGAGCGTGCCTTCACGAAAGTAAGCTTGGATCGTATCGGCCTTGACACGGTCCTGCTTGACCGAATCAATCCAGCGCACGGTCGAGGCGTTTTGCCAAGCGAAGGCGTGGTCGATCGTATCGTTGGCAAGGTGAGCATAGATGGTGTCACCCTTGAGCTGTGTGGAGTCGTTCCACAAGATAGGACTGCCAAAGAGCTTGATGAGCGAGTCTACGGAGAAGTAGTGTATGGAGTCACCGATGGCCTGTATATCCTTGCGGTAGAGGCGCACATCGTGGTACCCCTTGGTGTACTTGACCTCTAGCGAGTCGGTAGTGCCTGGTGCCGGAGGCAGATTGCGCTTGATGCCCTCCATGATCTGGGCAGACATATATAGGGTGTCCTCCTCGGAGTAGTCCATGACGTAGGCACGTCCTGTGGCGTAGGTATAGCCATTGGCCTCATCGAGATAGCCGTAGTCGCCGAAGTAGGTTACCTTGTCCTCCTGGTTGTCTATCACCACATCGTAGAAGGCCTGGCAGATCTGTCTCTTCTTGTCGTAGAGTATCGAGTCTCCCGTCATGGTGCCATCGGGATGCGTGACGAGCGAGCGATCGAGGAGGATGCTCTGCTCGGTGTCTGTATTGTAAAAGCCACGGTCTGTCTCGATCGTGACTGAGTCTTTGGTCTCTATGAGGGTGGGGCTGACGATACGACAGATCGAGGTCTTCGTATTGTAGTGCAGTATGTCGGTGTCGAGGGTAAAGCGGTCGTTCTCTAGGTGCACATCGTTCTGAAAGAGTGCCTCGTCGGAGCTGGTGTTGTACTCACCATAGATAGAGGTGAGCGTATTGACCGAGTCGGCCAGGGTGCCGAAGTTGTCGTAGTAACCGACCTTTTGGTTGCGATCGTAGAAGAGCCTCTCGGTGAAGAGTGTCGTCACATTCTTCGTCAATATCACATTGTCGTGCAGCTCTGCCATAGCGGTCATACCGTCGTATAGCATATCTCCAGCGGTGATCGAGATCGAGTCTCCCTCTAGGATCTGCACATGACCGAAGGCGTCAAAGGAATTGGTCGTCTCGTTGAGATTGGCACTGTCGCAAGTCATGATCCAGCTGCCATGCCTGAGACGCACATTGCCCGTAAGGATGACAATGTCAGGGTGTATCTCCTGATCGTGGCTGAGTACATCGGCATGGTCGAGGATGATGAGCCGCTTGCCTCGCACCATCGTGGGGGGAGGTGCTGGAGCGTCTGCAACATGAGTGGCGGGGTGTAGCATCGCCGTACCGCCCCATAGAGGTAGCCCCACAAAGAGTACCAGAGCGACAGCCACTAGCCCGCTGAGGGTGAGTAGTAGTCGCTGTGTAGTGGTCACTTGGTGAGACTGAAAGGACATGAGACTCTATAGTCTAATGGGTAGAGATGTGGGTCCGCATCACCTCCTCTGAGGAAGTGTAGGTACTACTTCTTGATCCAACCTGGATAGCGGAAGTCGCACTGCTGATAGTCAGGGCTGATGCGTATATAAGTACTCTTCTGGTGCTGGACGATCCACTTGTCTAGCTCTTTCTGCTTCTTATCCTGCAGAGCTAGCTGCTTGATGAGCTGGAAGTCGGTAGCCATGTCGGCGCGGTGACCTGCGACGCGACGCTTGAGCTTGAGGAGTACGACCTGCGTATTGCCGTTGGCATCTTGAGAGACAAAGGCGGGAGAGACATCGCCCACCTGCATCTTGTCCACATAAGAGGCGAAGTCTTGCTGTAGCTCGGACATGGTAAAGAGTGCCGTGCCGTAGCGGTCGCTCTCGTAGTCTTCGTTGAGGAGGAGACCAAAGTTGTTTTTCGTCTCGTCCACGTTGCTGCATAGGACGACGGCCTCGTCAAAGGAGGTCTTGCCATTGCGCACCTGCACAGCGACAGAGTCTGCTTTGTTGACGGCTTGCTGTAGTTTGTCAGGAGCCACGCTCGGCTTGAGGAGTATATGACGGAAGTTGATCGTGTTGTCACGCTTCTCAATAAGCTGTACGATGTGATAGCCCGTGGCGGTGCGTATGATAGGGGAGACCTGCTTGGTATCGGTCAAAGCGAAGACAACCTGGGCAAACTCAGGCTCTAGAGAGCTACGAGCCACGAAGCCATACTCACCACCACGCAGGGATGTGCGCGAGTCCTGTGAGTAAAGACGTGCTATCGTGGAGAAGTCGCGACGTCCAGCGAGGATATCTTCGGAGTAGCCTCTGAGCTGCTCTTTGATCTGATCAATAGCTGCCAGCTCGATGTCGGGCGTGATACGAAGTGCTTGGACCTCGACGACATCTGGTATGTATGGTAAGCTGTCTTGTGGTATCTGAGCGTAGTAGGAGCGGATCTCTGTGGGCGTTACGGCCACTCCCTGGATGATCTTCTGTTGCATCTGTCGGACGATCTCATTATTGACCGCCATGATGCGTTGCTGCTCACGAATGCTGGAGTAGGGACGGTTGAAGTACTCCTCGAGACGCTCACGAGAGCCGATCTGCTGCACGAGGCTCTCCATAAAGTTGTCTACAAATCGGTCTACCTTAGTATTATCTACCGAGAAACTATCGATCTTAGCTTGGTTCAGAAAGAGCATCTGGACAGCTAGTTGCTCCGTGAGGTAGCAGTCAGGGTTTCCCTCGAGAGGCATCCCCTGAGAGCGCATGTAGAGCTTCTGGTTTTCTATCTCAGACTTGAGGATAGGCTCATCGCCCACGGTCCATATAACCTCATCGACGACAGATCCTGTGAGGACCTTCTGCTGCGGTGTCTGAGCCGTCAGAGAGAGGCTAGTCAGCAAAGACAAGAGCATGGATGCTATCATCCAGAGTACGGGTGATGTAGATGATCTATAGGTAGACATAAGAGTTGTATTGCTAATGTGGTCTTATTGGTTGCAGGAGAAGATGAGCATAGCGAGTCGTAGCTCCGCCTCGTTGTAGAAGTCTTCGTACTCGCTGATGAGGTCGTCTAGCGTGCATCCTGGGTGGTCCTCTAGATACTCTTTCAGCTCGTCATAGCTATCCTCGCCTAGCTCGGAGGAGATGAGGTAGTTGAGCTTGACTTTGGTGCCAGACTTGACGATACGCTCCAGCTCGGTGAGCAGATCGTCGGTACTGATAGAGTGCGAGATAGCTATGTCCTCAAGGATCACCTGACGGTCTAGCTGCTGTACGATAGAGATATGCTGCTTGGTGTTGTTGGGCAGTGTGCGGATCTTGTAGTCTTCGGGTCGCTCGATCTCATACTCCTCGACATAGTTGCGTATGACACGGACGAACTCCTCGCCATATCGGTCAGCTTGCTCGACGTTGACACCTGATATGTTCTTAAGCTCAGGCAATGTGATCGGATATAAGGTAGACATCTCCTCAAGAGCAGCATCTGGGAAGACCCCATTGGGTCCGAGCCCGAGCTTGATGCTGAGCTTCTTGCGCATATCCTTGAGTATGTTGTATAGAGCGGGATCGGTAGAGGCAGTACGTCCACGACCTCCAGATACAGAGCTATCCACCTCATCATCATCGTCTAGATCATCATCGTCATCTAGATCTTCCTCTTCGGGAGCTACGATCTTGAACGAGGTCGGCTTCTTGATAAACTTCTTGCCACTCGGTGTGACGCTCAGGATGCCATAGGTCTCTGTACTCTCGGTCAGGTACTGAAGTACTAATGCGCGCTCTACGACCAGCTCCCATACATCTCGTGAGTAGTCGCTGCCTATGCCGTAAGAGTCCAGTTTGTCGTGATGAAAGTCCTCAATAGGAGCGGTGTCGCAACCTAGGATCACATCGATGACGTGATCTTTCTTAAATTGTTCTTTGAGCTCCAAGACCGTTTGGAGCAGTTGTTTCAAAAGCTCTTTAGCCTCCATTGTTTTTCTGTTTTTTGCACAATTGTCACACGCTCCACAGTTCTCCTGATCATATCTCTCTCCGAAATAATAGAGCAGATATGCCCGTCGACACATGGGCGTGAGTGCAAAGGTAGAAGTTTTTGCGAGTAATTGCCTACCTATCTCCTGCTCGGCGATAGGTTTTCCTTGCATAAAGTTCTCCAGCTTCTGTATATCTTTCTCATTATAAAAGGCTAAGCAATATCCCTCGCCACCATCACGACCTGCACGTCCTGTCTCCTGATAGTAGCCCTCGAGGCTCTTAGGCATGTCGTAGTGTATGACGTAGCGCACATCGGGCTTGTCGATACCCATGCCAAAGGCTATCGTGGCGACGATCACACGGCACTCCTCGCTCAGGAAAGCATCCTGATTGGCCGAGCGCTCCTTGGCGTCTAGTCCGGCATGGTAGGGGAGCGCCTTGATGCCGTTCATCTGGAGCAGCTTGGAGAGATTCATCACTTTCTCACGGCTCATGCAGTAGATGATACCGCTCTTGTTGGGTCTCTTGCGGATAAATCGGATGATGCGCGCATTGACATCTTCGCCCTTCTCCTCGACGCTGTAGTAGAGGTTAGGACGGTTGAAGCTTGACTTAAAGATCCGGCCATCGAGGATGCCCAGATTCTTGCGAATGTCGTGCTCTACCTTAGGCGTTGCCGTCGCTGTCAGCGCGATGATTGGTCTGCGTCCTATCTCGTCGACTACGGGGCGTATCTTGCGATACTCAGGGCGAAAGTCATGCCCCCACTCGGAGATACAGTGCGCCTCATCGATCGCAAAGAAAGAGATCTTGACCTGACGGAAGAACTCTATGTTCTCAGCCTTGCCGAGTGACTCGGGAGCCACATAGAGTAGCTTCGTATCACCTGCAGAGACATCTTGGTAGACCTGATCCAGCTGAGCTTTATTGAGCGACGAGTTCAGCACGTGCGCTATGTCGTTAGATCCAGTCGTCTCGCGCAGGGCATCGACTTGATTCTTCATCAGAGCAATCAGCGGGGAGACGATGATCGCCGTCCCCTCCATGATGAGCGCAGGGAGCTGATAGCATAGAGACTTACCGCTACCCGTAGGCATCAAGACAAAAGTGTCGTGACCCTCTAGCAGGCTTTGGATGATCTCTTTCTGATTACCCTTGAACTCTTCAAAGCCGAAGATCTTACTCAGTAGTTCTGTCAGATTGTGTGTCATGGTTCGTGAGATTGGTCATCCGGAGAGGCACTGTGATGCGCTCTCCACTGGTGGATTAACGATTACATAGGTGGTGCACTGGTTTGTGGCAGAGGTAGATTTAGTTTGCTAGAGAGGCAGTCATGCTCGGTGTCACCTTAGAGCGGGCATACTGCTCTGTGATACGTAGCGTCTTGCGCTTCAGAGAGGGTATCTCGTACATCGCGTCGATCATGATCTTCTCCACGATCGAGCGTAGTCCACGAGCCCCCAGCTTCGTCTCGACAGCGATATGGACGATATACTTGAGAGCCTCCTCGTCGAAGGTGAGCCGAACGCCATCCATCTCAAAGAGCTTCTGGTACTGCTTCGTGATGGCATTCTTAGGCTCTACGAGGATGCGCAGGAGTGACTCACTATCTAGGGCGTCTAGATAGGTGAGGATAGGCAGACGGCCTATGATCTCGGGGATCAAGCCGTAGCGTCGTAGGTCTTGATGAGTAATGTGCGCCAGCAGATTGTTTTGGATCGTCTGGTAGTCCATCTGCTGCTCCTTATAACCCACCACGCGGGTGTTGAGGCGAGAGCCGATGATCCGCTCTATGCCGTCAAAGGCGCCAGCACAGATGAAGAGGATCTGCTGCGTATTGACCTGGATAAACTTCTGCTCGGGATGCTTGCGACCACCATAAGGGGGGACGTTGATGACACTCCCCTCGAGCAGCTTCAGAAGGCCCTGCTGCACCCCCTCACCACTCACATCACGGGTGATGGAGGGGTTGTCGCCCTTGCGTGCTATCTTGTCAATCTCATCGATGAAGACGATGCCACGCTCTGCGGCGGCTACGTCGTAGTCGCAGTTTTGCAGTAGGCGAGAGATGATACTCTCTATATCCTCTCCCACATAGCCAGCCTGCGTCAGGACGGTCGCATCGACCATTGCAAAGGGCACCTGCAGCATACGAGCTATCGACTGCGCTAGAAGTGTCTTACCGCACCCAGTCGGCCCCACCATGATGATGTTGCTCTTGGCGATTTCTACATCGTCTAGCTTGGAGCTATCGTCGCTCTTTTCGTCCTTCTCTTGGCTAGCTAAGATACGCTTGTAGTGGTTGTAGACAGCCACCGAGAGATACTTCTTAGCATCGGTCTGCCCGATCACGTAGCGATCCAGGTAAGCAGCTATCTCCTGCGGCTTGGGCAGCGACTCGTAGGTGAGTGGCGCAAAGGCAGAGCCCTTGACTCCCTGCTTCTTCTGTTCATTAGGGTCAAGCGTGGGACCAGAGACCAGCCCGTTCTGATAGAGCAAAGCGTAGATCTGCTCCGCGCAGTCACTACAGATCTGCGCAGAGCCCTCGGCTCCTATTAGTATAGGCACCTCGCTCTCAGGACGATTGCAGAAAGAGCAGCGACGCTCTATCGAATTACTTTTCTTTGCCATCTGCCTTCTTGTCCTTAGCTGCTTGCTTAGAAGATACGAGTACTTTATCGATCATACCATACTCCAGCGCCTCTGTAGCGGTCATCCACTTGTCACGATCGCTGTCTCGCTCGATCTCCTCGACAGAGCGACCTGAGTGATCAGCAATGATCTTGTAAAGCTCAGCTTTCACCTTGAGGATCTCCTTGGCAGCGATCTCTATGTCGCTTGCCTGACCCTGCATACCACCCATCGGCTGGTGTATCATCACCCGCGAGTGGGGTAGTGCATAGCGCTTGCCCTCGGCACCCGCTACGAGGAGGACGGCGGCCATCGAGGCAGCCATACCGGTACACATCGTCGAGACATCACACCCCACGTACTGCATCGTATCGTAGATGCCAAAGCCCGCATAGACCGACCCGCCAGGACTATTGATATAGATCGAAATATCCTTGCCAGGGTCCGCATTGTCTAGGTACAGGAGCTGCGCCTGGATCACATTGGCCGTGTAGTCGTTGACCTCCGTGCCGAGGAAGATGATACGATCCATCATCAGGCGGCTGAAGACATCCATCTGCGCCACGTTGAGCTGACGCTCCTCGATGATAGTCGGATTGATGTAGCCAGTGGAGGCGGTTATGTAGTCGTTGAGTGCATTCGTATTCATCCGAAGATGAGCGTGTGCATAGTGGACGAAGTCCTTATTGTAGTCTGTCATAGTGATGAAGCAGAGTTAAGTGAGTTACTATTTATAGGTAAAAGGAGCGAAGCCACGCTTCACTTGCTAAAGGTTAGAGCCAGTCGAGTCACCCCGACCAAGCTTGATTTTGAGACTATTGACTTTTGCAACAGCCTCGATTTAGAAACAAAGATAACGCTATTTCTGAACATACGCCACACCCCCCTCATCGTAGGTCCCGCAAATCTCACGAGCGTGCGACCTATAGGGACTCACGACTAGTGCCTAGTGAGATGGCGACCGTTGTCGAATCAGCCGACGAGTAACGGTTGTAGGGACGCTCGTCTCGTGCGTCCGTTGTAGAACTGCAAGACAAGTATTGACATCGTCTCCTTTAACGGGGATGGACGCACAGATCGTGCGTCCCTACAGGGTATCGTCACGTTCGTGCGTCCGTTGTGCCCGTTAGCTCTTGGCTGGTGTTACTGTGCCCTGTAGGGACCCACGGAAGTGTTTAGTCGGAGGGCGTCCGTTGTGTCACAGGTTACGACATCAGGGTTTTAACGGGGACGGACGCCCTCTCGCTAGACACGAGCCGTGCGTCCCTACACTTCGCTACTCGTCCGATAGCTCCGATCCCTCTGATAGCTCTGACAGCTCCGATCATCTCCCCTCTAATTTCTAATCTCTAACCTCTAGTCCCTATTTACATATCTTTACGGGGAGATTTGTCCGATTCTATCCTTTCTCCAATATCCACGTGGGGAATCTCAAATCTCCACGTGGATGTTTTTTATTTTCCACGTGGGGGCGTTTTGATTCCTCCGAAGTTTCATTTGATTCTTCCGAAGTTTCATTTCATTCCTCCGAAGAATTTTTTATTTCCCACGTGGAGATTTTGAAATATTCAGGTGGAAATCACTTTTCCCCGACACGGTGTCGTTTCGATATGTCGTTGGGTCTAAATTATTGTAATAGGTCGGCGGTGAGTTTGCCCTGATGAGACTGTTGGTTTTGAGGGCGTATGGAACTAGTAGTTTAGCTTTTTGGTCGTGTGCGTGTCGCGCTCTGCGTAGGCATTGCGCTGGGTGAAGATGGCACGAAGCAGCCGCCCGACGAGGCGCGACTGGCGAGCATAGTTCCTGAGCGAGACCGCGCGAAAGTCCACCCCCTGAGGTCCGAAGCTTTGCGGGGAGAGGTAGTAATAGGTCGCCTCCTCAAAGAGCTTTGCCAAGCGTCGAGGCGGCTTGGCTGTCTGGCTCATCTTCTTACTGCTGGGGCAAATGACCTCTATACCATCAGCACGAAGCCGCTCTACGGTAGTCGCTATGACCCGGTCGTAGGCCGCTACGAGGGGAGTCATGTCGAACTCCTTGTAGGCACTCTCACCGATCTTCTGCACGGGGCGTATCTGCACCGTTCGGACGGGATAGTCACGGATTAAGTCGGGTAGATGGCTTAGCTCCTCCAGATTGTCGTGATTGACCGTGTAGTTGAGCCGTACGGCGGGTGGGTTGTCTAGCGCCTTCAACCACTCTAGTAGCGTGACAAATCGTTGCCACTCGGCACCCACCATCAGCCGCTCATAAGTCGCTTGCGTGGTGCCATGCAGCGAGAGTGTTAGCTCACTCAGTCCCGCTGTCACGAGTGCCCGCAGGGTCTTCTCGGTCAGGGCATTGCCATTCGTTATGACGGAGATCCAAGGGACGTGGTACTCCTGGCCCAGCTGCACAAGACGAAGCATAGTCTCTGGGGTGAGCGTCGGCTCGGCACCACAACCGATCTGTAGCCTGAGTGCCTGGGGGAAGAGATGAGCCGCTATCGCCTCGCAGTCGTCCGTGGTCAGCTTGCCACGCAGCGTAGCTCTATACTCTGGATCGCTAAAGTAGCACATCTGACAACGGAGGTTGCAGGCTAAGATAGGGTCGATGAAAACGCCTATGTAGCGTCTCCTCAAGAGGTGCATACCGAGGACGGAGAGGAGCTTAAGGCGATCTCCTCCCTTACGGCTCAGGGTGCGTGCTAGCCGCTGTGTGGCGTGGGTGAGCGGGTTCATCATCCTCTCTGTCTCGGGCGAATTAGTGTGCTGCGAGCCAATCTTTGCCGGTGCCGATCTCGACTACAAGCGGTACGGAGCACTCGGGCCAGGCACCCTCCATCGCTTCACGAACGAGGGCAGTGACACGATCTAGTTCGTCGAGATAGACGTTGAGAACCAGTTCGTCGTGCACCTGTAGGACGAGGTAGCTGCGTAGCTGTTGCTTCGTCAGCTCCTCCTCGACACGTATCATAGCGATCTTGATGATGTCTGCGGCGGTGCCTTGGATCGGTGCGTTGATCGCGTTGCGCTCGGCATTGCCACGCTGGGCTCCACGCGCTGTGCGGAGGTTGCGCAGCTGCCGACGACGACCGAAGGCGGTCTCCGTATAGCCCCGCTCGGTGGCGAGCGCTATAGCCTCATTCATAAAGGCCTGTATATGGGTAAAGGTGGCGAAGTACTCCTTGATCAGCTCGGCAGCCTCGCCAACGGGGATGTTGAGACGCTGGCTCAGACCATAAGGCGTGATGCCGTAGTTGATGCCAAAGTTGGCCGTCTTCGCCTTGCTACGCATCAGCGGGGTCACCTCCTCGGGGGCCACCTTAAAGACCTTAGCGGCTGTCGCCGTGTGAATATCGTCGCCCGAGAGGAAGGAATGTATCATCGCTGGGTCTTGGCTCAGATGCGCCATGACGCGTAGCTCCACCTGCGAGTAGTCCGCACTGAGCAGGACAGCTCCGATCGGCTCCTCATGGGTGTGATCCACAGGAGTACAGGCGGAAAGGCGTGGGGTGTAGTAAGGGTCAGCGACAAAGGCACGACGCAGGGGACGCCCGAGGTCGCTACGGATGGGGATGTTTTGCAGATTAGGATTGCTCGAGGAGAGCCTGCCCGTGGCGGTGACCGCCTGATTGTACGAAGTGTGCAGCTTACCATCGGGGTAGCACATCTTGGGCAACGGATCTATGTAGGTGTTGAGCAACTTGCGCGCCTCACGGTAGTCTAGGATGAGTGCGACGACAGGGTGGAGCGAGCGCAGCGGGAGGAGCGTCTCCTCGTTGGTCACATAGCTACCAGTCTTAGTCTTGCGTGGCTTCTCCACAATCTTAAGCTCGTCAAAGAGCAGTTCGCCGATCTGCTTCGGACTATTGACCTTAAGGTTAAGCCCTCGTGATGAGTAGCTCTGTATCTCCTGCTCTAGGCGGAGGACGCTCTCGAGAAGCTCCTGACGGGAGCGCTGCAGTGCCTCGATGTCGAGGACGATGCCACGCTGCTCCATGTGCATCAGCACATAGAGGAGCGGTATCTCCACCTCGGTGAGGAGACGCTGCTCGGTAGGGGAGAGCTGCTTGTGCAGGGCGTGGTAGAGGCGTAGCGTCACGTAGGCATCTTCGCTAGCGTAGTCGCAAAGGAGCTTGGGGTCTACGTCAGTGCGTAGCGCAAAGCTCTCCTGAGGCGAGAGATCTTTGTAGCGTATCGTGTCGTAGCGGAGCAAGCCGCCCGCCAGTTCGTCGAGACTATGCCCCTGGTCGGCATCGATCAGGTAGTGCGCCAGCATGGTATCGTAGAGTGGACGCGCCTCGGGCAGTCCGTAGCGTGTCAGCACCTCTAGGTCAAACTTCGCATTGTGTGCCACCTTTAGCACATGCTCGTCTTGCATCAGATCCTTTAGCGGAGAAAGTATATGCGTCGCCTCCTCAGCCGACTCGGGAAGCGGGATAAAGTAAGCCTGCTGCTCATCGGCACAGAGCGACATGCCGACGATACCCGCACAGAGCGCATCGAGGCCATCGGTCTCGGTGTCAAAGGCGACAACGGAGCTGCCCGCCAACTGCTTAGCGAGCTGGCTCACCGCCTCGTAACCTTTGATTTCGGTAAAGGTCACGCCAACCGTCTTGTAGTTTTCTAGAGGAGCTGCGGCACTCACGGGACCCGACACTTCAATTGTGGCTGGCGAACTTGGTACTGTCGAACTACCGCCAAGGTCAAAGAGACCCACCTGAGGATTGCTCTCTGCGGGCTTGCCGATGCGCTTCAGTAGCGAGGTGAAGGCAAACTCCTTGAAGATGCGCTCCACAGCGGCGTGGTCGGGGCCTCGCCACTTCATCTGGTCGGGATCAAAGGTGACTCCCGGCACGTCGGTCACGATGGTGACGAGATGCCGCGAGAGCATCGTCTGCTCCTTGGCTGCGAGGAGCTTTTTCGCATAGGTCGGCTTCACCTGGTCAATGCGTGCGTAGATATCTTCGATCGAGTCAAACTCCTCGAGAAGTTTCTGTGCTGCGACTTTGCCAATGCCTGGACAGCCGGGCACATTGTCGGAGCTATCGCCCACAAGCCCCAAGTAGTCAATCATCTGCAGCGGATAGCGGATGCCGTACTTAGCGGTAATCTCCTCAGTGCCTAGTAGCTCAAAGCCTGACCCCGTGCGCTGTGGCGCAAACATCTGCGCGTGCGGTCCGACGAGTTGCCCGTAATCCTTGTCTGGTGTGACCATACGCACCGCGTAGCCTGCCTCGACAGCTTGACGGCTCAGCGTGCCGATCAGGTCGTCTGCTTCGTACCCTTCGACCCCTAGCAGAGGTATCTGGTAAGCCTGCACCAACTCTTTGATATAAGGCATCGAGAATCGTATCGTCTCGGGTGTCTCGGGGCGATTGGCCTTGTACTCTGGGTACTCCTTGTGGCGAAAGGTTCCCCCCGGCATATCCATCGCCACGGCGATGTAGTCGGGTCGCTCCTTGTCAATGATGTCTTGTAGCGTGGAGGCGAAGCCGTAGAGCGCACTCGTGTCGCGCCCCTGCGCATCCACGAGGGGACGATTGATGAAGGCGTAGTAAGCTCGGTAAATCAGGGCATAAGCGTCAAGCAGATAGAGCGTAGGCATAGTTTAGATAGGGTAAAAGTAACGGGTTAATCTTGAGGGTCGATGGGCTTGCTGAGCGAACGAATGACACGGCAGGGATTGCCCACGGCTAGGCTCATCGGGGGGATGCTTTTGGTGACGACACTCCCTGCACCGATCACAGAGCCTCGGCCAATGGTTACGCCGGGGAGGATCGTACAGCCACCACCGATCCAGACATGGTCCTCGATGATGATCGGGATGCCAAACTCCCAGCCGGCAGCGCGCTCCTCGAGGTCGAGCGGATGCCCCACACTGTAGAGCGAGACGGAGGGGCCGATGAGTACATGGTCACCGATGGTCACATGTCCGCCATCGAGCATGGTGCAGCCACTATTGATGAAAGTATGACTCCCCACCTCAATCTCGCTCCCGTAGTCACAAAAGAAAGGGGTCACCAGCCAACTCTCCTCGCCAAGCCCTCCGAGTAGTTTCTCTAGCTCACGATGATACTGCTCCCGCTCTTCGACGGGTATGCGGTGCAGGGCTTGCAGTCGCTCTTTGCACCGACTAGCCAAGAGCTGACGGTCGGTGTCGCTCTGTATATTATAGTAGCGATAACCCTCGGGCTGCGGGGATGGTACAAACGATAATGGGGAAGTCGTGTGAGACATACGGTGAAGCGGTAAATGCGGAGAGAGGAGCCTGTCATCTCCACCACGGAGCCGGCAGAGCAACCCTCAGCGGAGGCTATGGCAACAGTCTCCTACCACAAAGGTAACAATAAATCCCCTCTCCTTTCTGTTTCCTCCCGCTGGCACTCCAGTTTCACCCGTATGGCACTGGAGTTTCTTCCGTATGGCACTGTAGTTTCTTCCGTATGAAACTGGAGTTTCACCTATATGGCACTGGAGTTTCTTCCGTATGAAACTAGCTGAAGTGGGGATGAGACAAAAGAAAAGTGGCGACTGCTCCTCCGGGAGAAGCAGTCGCCAATTAGACAAATGTATTGGGGTAGGGGACTAGAGCTTGCGCCGAACCTCGATCTCCTCAAAGGACTCGATGATGTCGCCCACCTCCAGGTTGTTGTAGTTCTTGATATTGATACCGCACTCGAGACCTGAGACCACCTCCTTGGCCTCGTCCTTGAAGCGCTTGAGCGACTCGAGCTCGCCTGTGTGGATGACCACACCGTCGCGGATGACACGCACCTTGTCGGTACGCTTGATCTTGCCATCGGTGACCATACAGCCTGCGATAGTGCCGATCTTGCTGACCTTGAAGGTCTGCAGCACCTCCAGATTGGCCGTGACCTGCTCGCGAATGTCTGGCGAGAGCATGCCCTCGAGGGCATCGCGCACATCTTCGATAGCATCGTAGATGATGGAGTAGGTGCGGATCTCGACGCCCTCCTGCTCGGCGAGCTTGCGGGCCTGAGCACTAGGACGAACCTGGAAGCCGATGATCACAGCGTCTGATGCCGTAGCCAGTTGGATGTCTGACTCGGTGATCTGACCGACACCCTGATGGATGACGCTCACCTGGATCTCCTTCGTCGAGAGCTCGATGAGGGAGTTGGCCAGTGCCTGTACGGAGCCGTCCACGTCGCCCTTGATAATGAGGTTAAACTGCTGGAAGTTGCCCACAGCGATGCGACGACCGATATCATCGAGGGTAAGCATCTTCTGCGTACGCAAGCCTTGCTCACGCTGCAACTGCTCACGCTTGACCGCTAGCTCACGTGCGTCCTGCTCGCTCTCCATGACATTGAAGTCGTCACCAGCGGTCGGTGCGCCGTTGAAGCCGAGGATAGAGACGGCCGTGGATAGCCCCGCGGTGTCGACACGCTTGTTGTACTCGTTGTACATAGCCTTGACACGTCCGTAGTAGCTACCAGCTAGGATGTAGTCTCCGATGTGGAGGGTGCCTCGCTGGATCAAGACGGAGGCGAGGTAACCCTTGCCCTTGTCTAGTGAAGACTCGATGACCGAGCCTGAGGCACGACGATGAGGATTGGACTTAAGCTCGAGGAGCTCTGCCTCGAGGAAGATTTTGTCTAGTAGATCGGGGATGCCGATATTCTTCTTGGCCGAGATCTCCTGTACCTGATACTTACCACCCCAATCCTCGACGAGGTAGTTCATACCAGCGAGTTGCTCGCGGATCTTATCGGGGTTGGCTCCGTTGACATCGATCTTATTGATCGCAAAGATGATCGGCACGCCGGCGGCACTCGCATGGTTGAGCGCCTCGATGGTCTGAGGCATCACGGCGTCGTTTGCCGCAATGACGATGACCACAATATCTGTAATCTGCGCACCACGAGCACGCATAGCGGTAAAGGCCTCGTGACCAGGTGTGTCTAGGACGGTGAGGCGACGACCATCGGAGAGGGTCACATTGTACGCACCGATGTGCTGCGTGATACCGCCCGCCTCGCCTGCGGTAACGTCCGAACGACGGATGCAGTCGAGTAGCGACGTCTTACCGTGGTCTACGTGACCCATGATGGTGATGACGGGTGGACGAGGCTCTAGATCCTCAGGCTTGTCGGGCTCCTCGTCGGCGGTGATTGCCTCGACGACGTTGGCCGATACGAACTCGGTCTCGTAGCCAAACTCCTCGGCAACGATATTGATCGTCTCAGCATCGAGACGCTGATTGATCGACACCATCATGTCGATACTCATACAGGTGGAGATAACGTCGGTGACGGGCACGTTCATCATGTTGGCCAGGTCGCTGACGGTGACGAACTCGGTCAGCTTGAGTACCTTCTCGTCCTGCGTGGAGAGCTCCTGCTCACGCTCAAACTCGGCACGACGTGCCTCGCGCTTCTCTCGTCTAGACTTAGCCGCACGTCCGAAGACAGACTGCTTGTTGTTGAGCCGTGCTAGTGTCTCCTTGACCTGCTTAGCTCTTAGCTCGTCCTGCTCCTCGGGAGTCAAGACGGGCTCCTGACGCTTGCTCTTACGTCCAGTGCGACGCTCATTGCGCCCTCCGCGCTCACCTCGCTGTGGAGCTGCTGTGCGATCGCCCTTCTTGCCTGAGCGGTCGTCCTGTATCTTGGCACCCTCGCTCTTGACATCGACAGCTCCTGAGGAGATGCGCTTGCGCTTGCGACGATTGCTCTCTTTGTCCTTGCTAGACTTGCGAGAGCGAGAGGTGCTAAAGCTACTGAGGTCGATCTTGCCGACCACCTTGAGCTGTGGCTCGTCCTCTTTCTTGGCAATGCGGAAGATCTCGGTCGCATCCTTACCCTTGGTTTCGGTAGGAGCCTCGGTGGGCGTCTCTGCCTGGGGCTTCGCTGCGGGAGCCTCCTTGACGGCTGGCTCTTGGGCTGCTGGCGCTGGTGCGGTAGAGGCTGGTTGTTCGGCAGCTTTCTGCTTCGGCTCTTCCTTGGCCGGCTCAGGCTTAGCAGCTACTGGCTTAGCCTCTGTCTGTGCAGGGGTCTTAGCAGCAATAGGTGTGGACTCCTTAGAAGTGTCGCCCTCGGGCTCCTTAGACGAAGCCTTTGCAGAAGGCTTAGGGCTCTCTGCGGGCTTAGTCTCGACCTTTGTCTCTTTAGTCTCGGGAGCCTTCTTGGTCTCCTTAGTCTCTTTGGCTGGCGTAGTAGCCTTCGGCTGCTCGGTTGTCGTGCTAGCCTTCGTCTTGGCAGGCTCCTCCGGTGTAGCCTCCTTCTGCTTAGAGGTCATTGTGCTTTTGGCCTTGCTAGTCTTAGCTGTAGCCTTCGTCTTAGCTGGCTCCTCCTGAGTAGCCGCAGAGGCTTTGCCCGTAGAGGCTGAGACGGGATTGTTGTGCTTGTCCAGCTCTATACGTCCCACGACGTTGAGCTGTGAAGCACTGGCCGTAGTGGGGATGTCTGGCTCTGCCTGGGCCTTTTTAGCTGCTGGAGCTTTACTCTTCGAGGGTTGCTCCTCGGAGCTACTAGCCTCAGTCGTTGCCGTCTTGGCAGACTCCTCTGGTTTAGCCTTAGAAGTGCTCTTGCGGAGAAACTTCTTCTTGACTTTTCCTATAGTCTCCTCATCAAAGGTCGGCGTGAAGTCACGCAGGACTAGATTAAACTCATCCTCCGTGATGCGTGTGTTGGGGTTGTTGTCTACCTCCTTACCCTTATCGTTAAGGAAGGAGACAAGCGTGTTGACTCCGATGTTGAGTTCTTTGGCTAGGCTAAACAGTTTTATGGACATATATTTCTCTTGATTGCTCGTCTACGGGTGGGGATTGGTATTTCTTGTCATTATCATATAGTCACGGTCACCCCCTATACTGTGACTAGCTAGTAGTGTGCTGCTGCTTACTCCTCGGTAGCTTCGTCTTCCTTGAGGTCTTCGATGATCGCCTCTGCGATCTCACTTTGCGTAGGCACGGGGCTCTTGAGCAGGTCAATGTTTTCCTGTGGTAGCCCCATCTCCTCTAGCTCCTCAAGGTCAAACTCGGACGAGAGGATACGGAGGACATGGTCGATGGTCTCTATCTCGAGATCGGTCTTCTTAAGCAACTCTGAGCGAGGTGTGGTCAGGACGGCACGAGCCGTGTTGAGACCTATGTCTAGAAGCATCTTGATGACCCAGTCCTCAATCTCATCGCTAAACTCGGAGAGGTAGATATCCTCCTCGGTCGTATCTGCTGCATCGCGGAATACCTCAATCTCAAAGCCCGTCAGGACGGACGCGAGCTTGATGTTGCTGGCATTCTTACCGATAGCTAGAGGCACATCCTCTGGACGTAGGTAAACCTCTGCCTTGGCGGTCTCTGGATAGAGCTCGATCGAAGAGATCTTAGCCGGACTTAGCGCACGCTGTATAAAGAGACTATCGTTTGCCGTGTAGGTGAGGACGTCAATGTTCTCCCCATGTAGCTCCCGGACGATGCCACGTATGCGGCTACCATTCATACCGACACAAGAGCCGACGGGATCGATGCGATCATCGTACGACTCGACGGCAATCTTGGCGCGAACGCCTGGGATGCGTGCTACACGCTTGATGGTGATCAGTCCGTCAGCGATCTCAGGGACGTTGATCTCGAAGAGACGCTTGAGGAACTCAGGGCTAGTGCGTGAGAGTGTGACGCGAGGGTTATTGTTCTCATTATCTACACGAGCTATGACGGCATGGACGCTATCGCCCTTGCGGAAGTACTCGTCGGGGATCTGCTCGCTCTTGGGCATGATAAGCTCGTTGCCATCCTCGTCGACGAGCAGAGTCTCACGCTTCCACACCTGATAGACTTCGGCCGTGATCAGCTCTCCCACACGCTCTATGAAGGTTTGGTAGAAGTGCTCCTTCTGCAGATCCAAGATCTTGCTCGAGAGGGTCTGGCGTAGATTGACGATGGCGCGCCGACCGAAGGAGAGGAAGTCTACCGAGTCGGTCACATCATCTCCGATCTCAGCCTCGGGATCTATCTCAAGAGCCTCCGTGTAGGCTACCTGCTCGTTTTCCCGCTCGACGGCATCGTCGGCAACCACCTCGCGGGTGCGCCAGATCTCAAAGTCTCCGCTATCCGCATTGATGATTACGTCAAAGTTGTCGTCTGAACCAAACATCTTAGCAAGGATGCTCCGGAAGGAGTCCTCTAATACGTGGAGCATCGTCTCCTCGTCTATGTTCTTTAGTTCTTTGAATTCAGTGAGTAGAACCTTTAAGCTCGTTGCTTCTTTCTTTCTAGCCATATATGTATGTTGGGTCTCTTCTGTGGGACTAGTATATCTAAGTAATGGTGGGAGAGGGGGATCGCTATCAGAGTGCCTTGTCTAGGTCGTACGAGATGCGCTTGAGCTGATCACGCTCGATGCGGTGAGGCTCGATGATCTGCTGCTTTTTCTTCTTCTTGCCATCCTGTATGGTCTCTGTGCGCTCGATCTCTAGGATGACGTACTCGGGGAGCTGATCAGCATCCCGGGCACCGACCTCTATGAGCTTGCCGTGCCACTTCATGCCTGACGCATCGACCGCCTGCACGGGCGCCTCTAGATGACGTGTGTACTGCTCGTAGACCTGCCACGGATCGGAGAGACTGGGCGACGACACCTCGAGGGCGTAGTCCTCCTCCTCGTCACGATCGTGTAGCTGGGTGATGGCTCTAGAGACCTCGACACAGCGAGAGATGGGCAAGCCTCCCATGGCATCGATCACTACGCGGATCTGATCCCCTGGGCTACTAGTTATCTCCACGACGAACTCGTCCTCGTGGAGCATCTGCTCTATTTCTGTGCGGAGTACTGCTAGATCTATCATGATACTCGATGGTTTATATACAAAAAGGAGGGAACCGCTGTCGCATGGCTTCCTCCTCCATACCTAAGCTGAGACGACTGCTCGTGAGCCGTACGACCTCAACCGGTTCATTACGATGCAAAGATAGTAATATTTCTTCAGATAGCACACTATCTACCCGATTCGAAAATCTTACGAGTAACGATTTGTAGAAGAGACGCACGGTCGTGCGTCCGTCCCTGTCAAGGGTTACAATGTCCCGATTACACGTCTTGTCGTTTGACAACGGACGCTCTCTCGCTAGAGACTCCCGAGCGTCCCTACACAGGGGCTACCCGAAAGATTTGCGGAGTCGTCTCTACCCGATGCAAGGTAAATAATACAGAGGAGCTGCCTAGGTAATAATGAGACTGTTGCAAAAGTTAACAGTCTCACAATCTTGCTCGCAAGATTGTCCTGACTTTGCAGAAAGGATGAAGTGCAAGGCGCTGAGGGTGAGGTCTGAAGGGAGCATACCTACGTATGTGACCGAAGCTGAATCCCGAAAGCAACACAGCGATTCGCCTTTATGCAACAGTCTTAATGTTGGAAGAATGAAAAATGTCAAGCCCCTCTACCTCATAACCCTTACTAAGCGAAGGGATAGGAGGCGGAGGGGCTGTTGTATTGTGTAGCGTAGAGCTTAGCGATGTGTCACTAAGTGATGACTACTCGTGTGTCGCTACAGAGACGAAGCTACGATCTCCTCTCGTCTGAGTGAAGACGACCGTACCGTCTGTCAGTGCATAGAGGGTATGATCCTTGCCCATACCCACGTTCTCACCTGGGTGGTGCTGCGTACCTCTCTGACGTACGATGATGTTACCAGCCTTACAGGCTTCGCCTCCAAAGATCTTAACGCCTAGGCGTTTGCTTTCGGATTCGCGTCCGTTCTTGGAGCTTCCTACACCTTTCTTATGTGCCATGATTCCTTAGAGTCTTTAATTATCCTACGATTTGCTTTACTAGTATCTCGGAGAACTGCTGGCGATGCCCTCTGAGCTTGCGATAGCCCTTCCTCCGATTCTTATGAAAGATCAGCACCTTCTCACCCTTGACGATGGGAGATACCACCTCACATACTACCTGTGCGCCCTCGATCGTCGGGGCACCTACTGAGACTGCTCCGTCCTTGTCTAGGAGCATAACCCGGTCAAAGGTAACCTCTGCACCCTGCTCCACCTCGCGGATATGATGCACGAAGAGCTTGCGACCCTCCTCTACCTTAAACTGCTGACCTTGGATTTCAACAATTGCGTACATTACGTTCGTCTGTTACTATTATTATATAGTCCCGTAAGGTGGCTGCCCACTGTCGACGAGCTCTTGACAAACCTTACTTAGGAAGTAAATCGACTGCAAAGGTACAAAAAACTTCACACCCCGCAAGCGTACCCCCGCTGAGAATCGAACTCAGATCTAAAGTTTAGGAAACTTCTATTCTATCCGTTGAACTACAGGGGCCTCTGCATACTCGCACGCTGGCGTGTGCCGCAGCTCTGTGCAAAACAGCCTCGTACAGTCGCCACCGCAAAGGTACGCAATAAAAACGTACCGCCGCACTTTTGCTTCGCAAAAAAAAACAAATCTAGCCCAGAGCGTAGACACTCCAGTACTCGTAGAAAAGCATTACCTTTGTGCCAAACAACAAGCAAGTTATGATAGGAGCAATAGTAGGAGACATCGTCGGATCACGATTTGAGTTTGCAAATACCCACCGCACAGACTTCGAGCTCTTTGCCAACGGATGCGACTATACGGACGACACAATCTGCACCATAGCCGTTGCCGATGCACTGCTCAGAGGAGTGGACTTTGCCGATACCTTGCAGACTTGGTGCAGGCGTTACCCCCATCCTAAGGGGGTCTACGGCGGACGCTTTCATCAGTGGATCTACAAGACCCCACCAGTGCCGTATCGCAGCTTTGGCAACGGTAGTGCTATGCGCGTCTCTCCGTGCGGCTGGCTACCCACTCGCGATGCCGCCCTCTCACAAGCTAAGGCCAGCGCCGAGTGCACACACAACCACCCCGAGGGGATAAAAGGGGCGGTCTCTATCGCAGACGCCATCTACCAGCTCAGAGGTGGGGAGAGCAAGGCCGACCTCAAGAAGCATATCGAGGAAACCTATCACTACGACCTCACGCAAAGTGTAGACTATATTCGAGAGCATAACAGCTTTGACGAGACTTGTCAGGTGACTGTGCCGCAAGCGATCGTCTGCTTCTTAGCGGGGCGCACCTTCGAGGAGGTTATCCGCCTCGCCATCTCCATCGGTGGCGACAGCGATACCATAGGAGCTATCGCAGGGAGTCTCGCCGAGGCGCACTTCGGGATACCCGCCGAGATAGAGCAGCGCGCCTTCGCTTATCTCCCCGAGGATATGCGCCAGGTCATCGACACCTTCCGCCAGACGATCCGATGACACGAGACGAGCTGATCAAGCAGTGCCGCTACTACAAAGGTGAGGAGACAAATCCCTTCGAAGGCGTAGACCAAGATAAGTCTCTCTTTTGGTCGTATGAATATATCTGGGTTGATGATTTTA
Organism: Porphyromonas vaginalis; assembly: GCF_958301595.1. NCBI lineage: Bacteria > Pseudomonadati > Bacteroidota > Bacteroidia > Bacteroidales > Porphyromonadaceae > Porphyromonas > Porphyromonas vaginalis. Next base: position 1,491,979 of record NZ_CATQJU010000001.1, read on the forward strand.
AGGGAGACTATATTGACGAGCAAATGACTCAGTCTAGTTACCTTGCCCTCTCGTCTGTCGCAAACGCTAATAAGGGAGACTTATCTTCTGTCCCCGTATCTCTTCAGCTGCTACTCTTCAATCGTTATGTGCACTGGCTGGGTGGCTATCAGTCTTTGGAGGATGATGTTGCCAGCTTTGTGGCTTGGCTTAAAAGCTCCTATCTACAACAATGACCATCGAGCGAACGCCTTCATCTAGCATAGCCAGTATGAAGAAATACAAAGCTAGAGCCCGAACTCATCTCTACATGACGAGCGGAATTAGAATTGTACTATCGCGTGTTAGTTTGTGCCTAGTCCAGGAGGGCGTCCGTTGCATCCGTTGGCCGTTAGCCGTTGGCTAGTGTTACTGAGCCGTGTAGGGACGCACGATCTGTGCGTCCGTTGTGTCCGTTGGCTAGTGTTACTGCGCCGTGTAGGAGGCTGTTGCAAAAGTCAACAGTCTCGGGGCTGTGTCAAAAGTCTCTCCCCCAGCAGAAAGTAAAAGACAGAGGATCTTGCATCTTTCGGTGTTTATTTTAGAGCTAAACACTTGCTTATCTAGTTAGTTTTTAGTAACTTAGCAGAATAAACGAGAGGTTCCTAACTAATGGAAAAACGACACTTCCGACCCTATATACAGAATCAGATAGTCCTTTTCCCAGAAAGAGTCGACAAGGACATTGCCGAGGATGATCCTGTGCGTTTCATCAGTGCTATTGTGGATGGTTTGGATTTAGAGCCATTCAAAAAACTTTACTACACGATGGGTCGCAGCCCCTATCACCCTAAGATGATGCTCAAGGTGATCATCTACGCCTATATGAACAATGTATACTCCTGCCGTGAGATGGAAAAGCGCCTCCTCAGAGATACGCATTTCATCTGGCTCGCTGGTGGTGAGAAGCCTGACTTCGTCACGATCAATCGCTTTCGCAATCGTGTCAAGCGAGAGATCAATGAGATCTTTACACAACTGGTACTCCTACTAGCAGAGAGAGGTCTGATCTCTTTAGATGTTGAGTATATCGATGGGACAAAGATCGAGTCTAAGGCAAACAAATACACCTTCGTTTGGCGAAAGAACGTAGAGCGCTATCGGTCAAACCTGATGGAGAAGTTGCGTGTCCTACTGCAACAAGTCGATGATGTCATCATCCAGGATCAGCAAGCCAAGCCAGAGGTCGTAGAGTTTACTCCGACTGAGCTGACCTCTATCGTGGAGGAGCTCAAGGAAGCTCTTGACAAGGAACCCGCTCCTGAAACCAAAGAGGCGAAAGCCGAACATAGAAAGCGCAAAAAGCAGATTAAAACCTTAGAGGAGCACCGAGACAAGCTAGCTGAGTACGACCAACGTCTCGACCAACTAGGCAAGCGCAACTCTATGTCTAAGACTGACCCCGATGCGACTTTTATGCGTATGAAAGAAGACGCCAAAGGTAAAGGTCTCGCTAAGCCTGGGTACAACCTACAGATTGCTACAGAAAACCAAATTATCACAGACTATGCTCTCTTTCCCAACCCCTCGGACACCTGTACTCTCATACCATTTGTAGAAAGCTTTCAAGAGCGTTACGATCATCTGCCGACCACGGTTGTAGCTGATGCAGGCTATGGTTCAGAGGAGAACTACCGCTTTATGGACGAGTCTGAAATGGATGCTTACGTCAAGTACAATTACTTTCATCAAGAGCAGCGTCCACGCTACAAAAACAACCCCTTTCTCCCAGAGCATTTATACTACAACGCTCAGGAAAACTATTACGTCTGCCCGATGGGACAGCATCTAGAGTTCCGTGAGACTACGACCACAAAGACCAGCACGGGCTATACTTCAGAGAGCTCTATCTACGAAGCAAAAAACTGTAGAGGTTGCCCATTACGAAGTCAATGCTACAAAGGAAAAGAAGATAGGCGCAAGATCAGCGTGAACCATCGCCTTAACAGCTACAAGCAAAAAGCTCGTACACTGCTCACCTCAGATAAAGGCATCAAGCATCGAAAGCGACGATCTGTGGAACCCGAGTCAGTCTTTGGACAGATGAAAAACAACATGCACTATCGGCGCTTCCGTCACTTCGGTCAAGACAAAGTTCTGATGGACTTTGCCTTTTTCGCCATAGCCTTCAATCTCAAAAAAGTGGCTGCCCAACTCAAGAAAACGCAAGAAAATGACCCTTTACCCTCTCAAGACGCCACTTCGAGAGGCAAAGAGGGCGTTGAGCGCTCCGAGACGATCACTTTTACACACTTCAAGCCCTACTTGTCGAAAAACGTCTTCAGCATCGCTGCTTAACAAAATTCCCAGCCTCCCCCCTCTCTCAAACGACAAATGGACTATTGACACAGCCCCGTTGTGTCCGTTGGCTGTTGGCGGTTAGCTAGAGACACTAAAGACACTAGTGACACTAGAGGCACTAGAGGCACTAGTTCTCCGATACCTCCGATCACTCCGATAGCTCTGATACCTCCGACACCTCCGATCGCTAACAGCCAACAGCCAAGAGCCAAAAGGTACCTCCGATGGGGGCAAGACAATAGCAGTTTGTCGACCCCTTGTGGGTCGGACTAGACGTAGCTTACAGTTCCAGCCCGATCTATTCTTCATTTGTCGTTACGTGTAGCTCCTGACAGAGCGATTATGATGCGTCAGCCCTGACTGGGCAAACCTATCGCCAGCTTGCTACAATAATTTAGGGCCGACTACATATCGAAACGGCGCTATGTCGGTGAAAAGTGATTTCCACGTGGATATTTCGAAATCCCCACGTGGAGAATAAAAAATTCTTCGGAGGAATCAAATGAAACTTCGGAAGAATGAAATAAAACTTCGGAGGAAATGAATGACGCCCACGTGGAAAATAAAAAATCTCCACGTGGAGATTTGAGATTCCCCACGTGGATATTCGAGAAAGGAGGGAATCGGACGAATTTCCCTGTAAAGATATGTTATTAGAGATTAGAGGTTAGAAGTTAGAGATTAGAAATTAGGGGTCGGAGAGCATCGGAGGAATCGGAGAGTTCGGAGGGGGAGAGATTAGAAGTTAGAGATTAGAGGGCTGACACATTAGAGACTGTTGCAAAAGTCAACAGTCTCACAATAGGTGTCCTCGCAGATGCGACCTAGGTACTCCTATATGTAATAGGTGCCCTCGCAAATTCGACCTAGGTACTCCTATATATAATAGGTGTCCTCGCAAATGCGACCTAGGTACTCCTATATATAATAGGTGTCAGACACAGGATGAGGCTCTCGGGAAAAAAAAACTTCTCCGAAAATTTGGCGGATTCAAAAAGTTGTATTACCTTTGCACTCGCAACTCAAAAGAACGGGTCTTCGGAGGTGTCTGGGGAGCCTTGAGTGGTGAGCAAGTTTTGATGACTAGAGTGCTGCTTGTTAGCTTCTTTGTCGAGGTTTCAGATCCTAACGGATAGGACACTATAATATAATAGGCATCCTCGCAAATGCGATCTTGGTACTCCTATGTATAATAATAGGTGTCAGGCGCAGGAGTGAGGCTCTCAAAAAAAAAACTTCTCCGAAAATTTGGTGGTTTCAAAAAGTTGTCGTAACTTTGCATCCGCAACTCCAAAGAAAGGGTGGTCGGAAGTGTTCGATACATGATTGGAGGTTGGTAACGACGACGGCTGATTGAGGCGCTCATAGAGCTAGCTTAGAGGTCTACTTAATACAGACTTCCGAAAGGCAGAAATCGATCGGCGAAAAAAAACTTCTCCAAATATTTGGTGGTTTCAAAAACTTGTCGTACCTTTGCACTCACAACCCGCAAGAAAAAGCAGTTCGCTCTTCACAAGCTGAAGAGGTCTAGAGCTGGAGCTCCTAACGAGGGGCTACGCTTACGGGGATTATAGAAGCGATCTTTGATATATTTCATAACTAAGCAATCAAAGTGTAGTGGTCTAGATTACATCTAGATCAAGCAATACCTAAGACAATCAAAAATCTAGGTCTACACTGCGAGGACAATAAGCATAATAGCACAATAATCATCTTAGAGACAAGGCTTGAATAGGTGGCGCAAGCTACTGCGGGTCTTGTGTTATAACACAGAGAACAAACAAACAAAATACTAACAATGGAGAGTTTGACTCTGGCTCAGGATGAACGCTAGCGATAGGCTTAACACATGCAAGTCGAGGGGCAGCGAGATGTAGCAATACGTCGTCGGCGACCGGCGAATGGGTGAGTAACACGTATGCAACTTACCTCTTAGTGGTGAATAACCCGATGAAAGTCGGACTAATACACCATACTCTCCTTAGATCACATGAGAAGAGGAGGAAAGATTAATCGCTAAGAGATAGGCCTGCGTTCCATTAGCTAGTTGGTAAGGTAACGGCTTACCAAGGCAACGATGGATAGGGGGACTGAGAGGTTGACCCCCCACATTGACACTGAGATACGGGTCAAACTCCTACGGGAGGCAGCAGTGAGGAATATTGGTCAATGGGCGAGAGCCTGAACCAGCCAAGTCGCGTGAAGGAAGACTGCCCGCAAGGGTTGTAAACTTCTTTTGTATGGGATTAAAGTCGTCTACGTGTAGGCGTTTGCAGTTACCATACGAATAAGCATCGGCTAACTCCGTGCCAGCAGCCGCGGTAATACGGAGGATGCGAGCGTTATCCGGAATTATTGGGTTTAAAGGGTGCGTAGGTTGCAAGGGAAGTCAGGGGTGAAAAGCTGTAGCTCAACTATGGTCTTGCCTTTGAAACTCTCTAGCTAGAGTGTACTGGAGGTACGTGGAACGTGTGGTGTAGCGGTGAAATGCATAGATATCACACAGAACTCCGATTGCGCAGGCAGCGTACTACATTACAACTGACACTGAAGCACGAAAGCGTGGGTATCAAACAGGATTAGATACCCTGGTAGTCCACGCAGTAAACGATGAATACTAGATCTATGCGATATACAGTATGGGTCTAAGCGAAAGCGATAAGTATTCCACCTGGGGAGTACGCCGGCAACGGTGAAACTCAAAGAGATTGGCGGGGGTCCGCACAAGCGGAGGAACATGTGGTTTAATTCGATGATACGCGAGGAACCTTACCCGGGATTGAAATGTAGATGCATGAGGCTGAGAGGTCTCTTCCCTTCGGGGCTTCTATGTAGGTGCTGCATGGTTGTCGTCAGCTCGTGCCGTGAGGTGTCGGCTTAAGTGCCATAACGAGCGCAACCCGCGTCGATAGTTACTAACGAGTTAAGTCGAGGACTCTATCGAGACAGCCGTCGTAAGACGTGAGGAAGGAGCGGATGACGTCAAATCAGCACGGCCCTTACATCCGGGGCGACACACGTGTTACAATGGTAGGGACAGCGAGCAGCCATCTGGTGACAGAGAGCTAATCTATAAACCCTATCCCAGTTCGGATCGGAGTCTGCAACTCGACTCTGTGAAGCTGGATTCGCTAGTAATCGCGCATCAGCCATGGCGCGGTGAATACGTTCCCGGACCTTGCACACACCGCCCGTCAAGCCATGGGAGTCGGGGGTACCTGAAGAGCGTGACCGTCACAGGAGCGCTTGAGGGTAAAACTGGTGACTGGGGCTAAGTCGTAACAAGGTAGCCGTACCGGAAGGTGCGGCTGGAACACCTCCTTTCTGGAGACACGAGGCACTGAGAGGTTGAGATAAAGGGGAGCGATCCCTTATTGTCGAGATCTCATCAAGACCTATCTCTAAGATTGGTGCTATTTTTCTTACAAGTCTATCAGACGCAGTGAGACATGGATAGGAGATTGAGGGCAGGTAAGGCAGGCTACAATATATAGTAGTATACACAATGAATAGAGTATTAGTTATGAAATCCATATAACATGGAGCATCGATGAAGCGAGAGCGACCCTGAGGCAACGCTCAGAGGCTGTCAGCTGGAGATCAGCGGGCAGGAATAGAGAGCGGTCTCGAGACGTCGTCCACGTGTAGAGCGATAAACCCATGAATAGGATATACGCCCTAGGTCATGCTGAGGTATGACAGACTAGAGAGTCCTATAGCTCAGTTGGTTAGAGCGCTACACTGATAATGTAGAGGTCGGCAGTTCAACTCTGCCTGGGACTACAAAGGGACGGCATCTTGTATATCTTATAAGTAAGATGGACGGGGGATTAGCTCAGCTGGCTAGAGCACCTGCTTTGCAAGCAGGGGGTCATCGGTTCGAATCCGATATTCTCCACACGGATGCTAGGGCAGAGCGCAAGCGAAGCGAGGCATCAAGTGATCTTTGACATACGTAGCAATAGAAACAATAGAATAGAAACGAGTAACGAGCGTACTTAGCAATAAGTACGAACAAACGAATACAAAGCGAGTAACGATTTTAGATCGTGCGCTAAGTAGTATAACTCAACTGAGATTGTATCGACGTAAGTTGATGCAAGGCTCAAGGCGAAAAGTTATAAGGGCAGATGGCGGATGCCTAGGCTCTTGGAGGCGACGAAGGACGTGATAAGCTGCGATAAGCTGCGGGGATTGGCACATACGAATTGATCCGCAGATTTCCGAATGGGGCAACCCACTAGACTGGAGGTCTAGTATCTCGCAAGAGAGGTCAACGGGGGGAACTGAAACATCTCAGTACCCTCAGGAAAAGAAAACAAAAGTGATTCCCTTAGTAGTGGCGAGCGAACGGGGAGTAGCCCAAACCGCAGATGTTTCGGCATCTACGGGGTTGTAGGAGTAACACTAATGTACTATACACTTGTAGAAGAACGACATGGAAATGTCGACCATAGAGGGTGACAGTCCCGTATTTGAAACGAGTTTATAGACAGAGTTACCACCTGAGTAGCGCGGGACACGAGAAATCCTGTGTGAATCTGCGGGGCCCATCCCGTAAGGCTAAATACTTCCAAGAGACCGATAGTGAACAAGTACCGTGAGGGAAAGGTGAAAAGAACCTCGATAAGAGGAGTGCAATAGACCCTGAAACCATCTGCTTACAAGCGGTAGGAGCCCCTTCGTGGGGTGACTGCGTGCCTTTTGCATAATGAACCTACGAGTTACCGTTGCCGGCGAGGTTAAGTACATGTAAGTACGGAACCGGAGCGAAAGCGAGTCTGAATAGGGCGATTAGTCGGTAGAGGTAGACGCGAAACCAAGTGATCTACCCTTGGTCAGGTTGAAGGATAGGTAACACTATCTGGAGGACCCAACCGGTAAGCGTTGAAAAGCTTTCGGATGAACTGAGGGTAGGGGTGAAAGGCTAATCAAACTTGGAGATAGCTCGTACTCCCCGAAATGCATTTAGGTGCAGCCTTTGGTGTTTCTTGTATGAGGTAGAGCGACTGATTGGATGCGAGGCTTTCACCGGCTATCAAGTCCAGACAAACTCCGAATGCGTACAAGTGAAAGCCAAGGAGTGAGGGCATGGGTGCTAAGGTCCATGTCCTAAAGGAGAACAATCCGGACCATCGGCTAAGGTCCCGAAATCACTACTAAGTTGGACAAACGAAGTCAAGATGCGAAGACAGCTAGGATGTTGGCTTGGAAGCAGCCATTCATTTAAAGAGTGCGTAACAGCTCACTAGTCGAGGATTTTGGCGTGGATAATAATCGGGCATAAGTAGTGTACCGAAGCTGTGGGATGTGAATACATCGGTAGGGGAGCATTCCTATTGAGTTGAAGATACAGGGGCAACCTGTGTTGGATCGATAGGAAAAGCAAATGTAGGTATAAGTAACGATAAAGGGGGCGAGAAACCCCCTCGCCGAAAGACTAAGGTTTCCTGATCAACGCTAATCGGATCAGGGTTAGTCGGGGCCTAAGGATAAGCCTAATGGCGATTCCGATGGAAGAACTGGTTAATATTCCAGTACTAATATATTGAGTGATGTGGAGACGGAGAAGTGACACTACTGCCGACTGACGGAATAGTTGGTTAAAGGGTGTAGATAGTTGGTTTGTAGGCAAATCCGCAGACCGAGTCGAACCTGAAAGTACACTGCGTGCATGCACAAAGTGATAATGTAGGTAAGCCAGCTCCCAAGAAAACCCGCTAAACAATTGATATATTACCCGTACCACAAACCGACACAGGTGGTTGGGTTGAGTATACTAAGGCGCTCGAGAGATTCGCGGTTAAGGAACTAGGCAAAATGGTCCTGTAACTTCGGGAGAAAGGACGCCAGTGGCGACACTGGCCGCAGAGCATAGGCCCATGCGACTGTTTAACAAAAACATATGGCTGTGCAAAATAGAAATATCACGTATACAGCCTGACACCTGCCCGGTGCTGGAAGGTTAAGAGGAGATGTCATCGCAAGAGAAGCATTGAATTGAAGCCCCAGTAAACGGCGGCCGTAACTATAACGGTCCTAAGGTAGCGAAATTCCTTGTCGGGTAAGTTCCGACCTGCACGAATGGTGTAACGATGTGGGCACTGTCTCAACCGCGATCTCGGTGAAATTGTAGTATCGGTGAAGATGCCGATTACCCGCAACGGGACGAAAAGACCCCGTGAACCTTTACTATAGCTTTACATTGTACTTGGGTATCAGATGTGTAGGATAGGCCGGAGACTGAGAATGGGGCACGCCAGTGCTTCAGGAGTCGCTGTTGAAATACGGCCCTTTTGATGTTTGGGTACTAACTTGCTTATTGGCAAGGACACTGTATGGTGGGTAGTTTGACTGGGGTGGTCGCCTCCAAAAGCGTAACGGAGGCTTCTAAAGGTACCCTCAGGCCGATTGGTAACCGGTCGTAGAGTGTAATGGCACAAGGGTGCTTGACTGGGAGACAAACAAGTCGCACAGGTAGGAAACTAGAGCATAGTGATCCGGTGGTTCCGTATGGAAGGGCCATCGCTCAAAGGATAAAAGGTACTCCGGGGATAACAGGCTGATCGCTCCCAAGAGCTCATATCGACGGAGCGGTTTGGCACCTCGATGTCGGCTCGTCACATCCTGGGGCTGGAGAAGGTTCCAAGGGTTGGGCTGTTCGCCCATTAAAGTGGCACGCGAGCTGGGTTCAGAACGTCGTGAGACAGTTCGGTCTCTATCTGTTGTGGGCGTAGAGATTTGCAGGGCTCTGACACTAGTACGAGAGGACCGTGTTGGACCGACCGCTGGTCTATCGGTTATGCCGCCAGGTGTAATGCCGAGTAGCTAAGTCGGGCTAGGATAAGTGCTGAAAGCATCTAAGCACGAAGCCGACCCTAAGATAAGATCTCATTGAGGGTGGTCAAAGACGATGACCTTGATAGGCTACAGGTGTAAAGACAGTAATGTCAAAGCCGAGTAGTACTAATTACCCGAACGATTCGCTAAGAGAGTTGAGTTATACGACTTACTTAGAGTGTACGCCTAAAAACGAAGCAGCGTATTCGTGAGTTTGCAGCTATGTTGACTCATTCGCTATCTAGAGTAACTATATAAGTCTACGTATGTCGCCCCATTAAGGTGGTTATAGCGTTGGGGATTCCACCTCTTCCCATTCCGAACAGAGAAGTTAAGCCCAATAGCGCCGATGGTACTGAGTAAAATCGGGAGAGTAGGTAACCGCCTTTCCCATTGCAGAGTCCTCAGATAGGTACGATACCTGTCTGGGGACTCTCTCTTTGGCTCTTGGCTGTTAGCTGTTGCTGTTGGCTGTTGGCCGTTGGCTAGTGTTACTGCTCTCTACAGGACGAGGTGTGGGTGTGCGTCCGTCCCTCCGACTCGATACTAGCCGTGACTGAATCTTGTAGGGACGCACGATCTGTGCGTCCATCCCCGTCAAGACCACGATGCTGTAACTTTTGACACAACGGACGCACGGATCGTGCGTCCCTACAGGACTCAGTTACGGCTAGTATCTAGTCGGAGTGTGTCCGTTGTGTCAAAGGTTACGACATCCAGAGTGATCGGAGTGTATCGGAGTGGGGCCGAGGGTGTCGGCGTGGATAGGAGGTAATCGAAAGCGTTGATATTTCGTGCAGAAGGAGTACGATGTTAGTAAGTCAAATTTTCATACCTTTATAGGCACAATAAGGCAGCTAGGTTACTGTGACGCTATTACTTTATAGGCTCTGAGCCAAATTTTCTTTCTAATGAGTCTCGGGTAGCTGAACACCAGAGGGGTTTCTACAACAAATGGCTTCCAGGCCTCGTAGGGACGGTAGATTACCCTCTGGTTGCTGTCCTTACCTTACTACAACGAAAGCAAGATTTCGTTTAACCAGCCTAATCATGGGCTGTTTTTTTGCTCTCTAAGCCAGTTGTATCAGAGCGATCGGAGTGTATCGGAGTAGATTGGGAGAGACGACCGCTTGTGGTTGCCTTGGATTGCTTAGGGGAAAGGTTTTGTTTCCAGATCCTTCCTTTCTAGATATAGAAAGCGTCCTAGCAAAGATCACCCAACAGCGAACCAATTTCGCTGACGTGGGCGACCTCGACTAGGACGCTATGAGATAGATCTGCTACTCCCTGATGGGTTGGATAGAGCTGGCTATCCGTAGGGAGAAATTAGTCGAAAGTAAAGAGAAGGAGCTTCTCTGGTCTGCCGTACCCGCATTAGGCATTGACTCCGCTACCGAGAGCCAAGAGGATGTGGAAACGCAGGTTGGATATCCTGATAGCCCTACGACCCGCAGCGGGAACTCTACCGAGAAAGCTCCTTCTCTAAGAGAGGGTTCTGTCAGTGAGGGTGGGCAAGACCTCACACAGACTTCTGAAGAAGCCGCAGCAGCCCTTTCTGCTCTTCCTGACAGCTCTCAAGGCGAGACTACTAGAGGTGAGGACGGGCAACCCCTCATCATGCCCTCAGAATCGACTGACTCGCCTGAGGAGGCTGGAGCCCTTTCCAGCGGTACGTCTAACTCGCCAACAGGAGAGGGTGGATCTGTACCCGTATCGAGAGACGGCCTACCTGCCAAGCCCGGCTCGTCTAGTACTATGACTGAGGACAGGAATACTAACGGGGACTCTTCCACAACATCTCCTTCTAGTGGCAAAGGTAGTGAAAGAAATTGAGACCCTGAGAAAATAGAAGTCAGCTATCGGGAGTTTCGTAAGGCAGATAGACAGCGAAAGCTCTCGATTATACAAGCTCTCTCGCTCCAATTGCGAGTGCTACATATAACCAAGAGATTTCTGTACCTACAAAGGTAGTGAAAGAAATTGAGACCCTGAGAAAATAGAAGTCAGCTATCGGGAGTTTCGTAAGGCAGATAGACAGCGAAAGCTCTCGATTATATAAGCGCTCTCGCTCCAATTGCGAGTGCCACATATAACCAAGGGCTTTCTGTAACCACAAAGGTAGTGAAAGAATTTGAGACCTTGAGAAGATAAGAATTAGCCATCGGGAGTCTCGGAAGGCAGATAGACAGCGAAAGCTCTCGATTATCTACGCATCTCCGCTCCAATTGCGGACGCACAAGATAACCAAGAGCTTTCTGTAGTTACAAAGGTAGTAAAAGAGATTGAGACCCTGAGAAAATAGAAATCAGCTATCGGGAGTCTCGGGATTGTCGGTATTACGATTACGCTCTTATGAAAATAGAAGAAGGCAAACTGACTGATGAAGTTGGCGCTTTATCTCCCACGTTGCCTTCAACGAATCAATCTGCCTTTTCTTGAGTACAAAGATAAGAAGCTTGTGTCACTCTTACAAATGTCGAAAGTATCGAAGGTTGTCGATGAGAATGGAGATCCTAGCGAGTGCATCTGCGAACTGGATGCGACTTTATGGAGTTTGTCTTGGAGCATGTCCGGCACCGTGGTGATTTGCAGGGGGACTCACAGGAGGGGATAAATGGAGGCCAGTAAACAAGGAGAAAGCTTCTGCTTTTCTTTCAACCCAAGAGCCCAATTATCTTGCAAGCGGAAATAATAAGCAGAAGCTCATATCTGCCACAAAGGTAGTAAAAGAGATTGAGAAGCTGCGAGGAATGGAGGACGCTCCCTTAGTGGTTTGAAGGTCGGGGGGGGGAGTACCCTGGGGAAAAGCTGAGAAGTGCGGATAAAGAAAGAGTTCTAAGTCAGATAGACCAACGGCGAATCAATCTCGCCGAGGTGGCCTATCTAGACCTAGAACTCACCACAAAGATAGTAAAAGAGATTGAGATAGGCTCTTGGTTTATATGCCCACAGCTTCGCAGAGTTGATTGCTAGCTAGCTCGATGCGCTGATGTGTATATGTGTCAGCGGGCGGTAGTAAGGTTTGAGCAGCGTAATGGGGGAGTACCCTGGGGAAAAGCTGAGGAGTGTGGATAAAGAAAGAGTTCTAAATCAGATAGACCAACGGCGAACCAATTTCGCCGAGGTGGCCTATCTAGACCTAGAACTCACCACAAAGATAGTAAAAGAACTTGAGAGTCAGAGATAGCCTGTAAGTCGAATTGCCCACAGGGTAAGGGTGCCCGTGAGATTTATGGAGACTGTTGCATAAAGGCGAATCGCTGTGTTGCTTTCGGGGTTCGGCTTCGGTCACATACAGAGGTATGTGAGCTTCAGGCCTGACCCTCAGCGCCTTGCGCTTCATCCTTTCTGCAAAGTCAGGACAATCTTGCTAGCAAGATTGTGGAACTGTTGACTGTTGCAACAGTCTCTTATGATGCTCAGCCTGGCAAGATGCATTCGTCAGAGGCTACAAAAAAGAGAGCTACTGAAGGGACGTTTAGCTGATACCTCTGGCACCAACCCCAGCAACAGTAGCTCTCTCTCAGTAGCAAAGGTACTAAAAGATTTGAGATAAGCTCTCGGACGATCTGTCTCGAGAGCAAGGCGTTGAGGATGACAGAGGGGTTGTAGATAAAAAGAGACTGTTGCATCAAGGCGAATCGCTGTGTTGCTTTCGGGGTTCGGCTTCGGTCACATACGGAGGTATGTGAGCTTCAGAACTCACCCTCAGTACCTTGCGCTTCATACTAGCTGCGAAGTCTAGACAGTCTTGCCAGCAAGATTGTGAGACTGTTGACTTTTGCAACAGTCTCAAAAAAACGCTTGAACGGTTGCCTAAACAGCGGTACAATTCCGCTGAGGTTAGACACCTATTCAAGCGCACCACAAAGGTAGTAAAAGAACTTGAGAACTTTAGTAAATCGGAAGAGATCGGAGTGTATCGGAGCTATCAGAGCGGTCGGAGTGGATCGGAGGTGTCGGACTCCTATCAAGACGAGTGGCAGTCCCCGTTAAAACATCGATGCTGTAACCTTTGACACAACGGACGCACCGACGGTCTGCGTCCGATCCGTGCGCCCTTACATTTCGCTACTCGTCTTGCTGTATTGTAGCGAACGCTCTTCTGCTAGAAACGAGCCGTGCACCACCGCGGCGGGCTACTGGTCTCATCTAGCTACTTGTGAGATTTGCGGAGTTGAGGTCTCAGTGTTGGCTTGCGCATCTAAAAAAAAAAAAGCTACCTTTGCGACAAGCAGTGCAGTAACATACAGACAAACAGACAAAAATAGCTATGATCTTAGGAAGAAAGAGCGGACTTCTTGCGATATTGGTTGTGGTTAGCTTGATGCTCACCCAAAGCCTCAGCGGACAAACGCTTAAAGAAGATTCCAACGGACAGACAGTCAAAGGGCAACCCCAGCAATCTCAGAATGAACAACCCCAGCAGTCTCAGAGCGCACAGCCGCAGACGCAACACCCGCAGCAGGGTGAGACTTATCGTGGGCAACTCAGAGATAGGGTGACCGAGGAGCCTATCTCTATGGCGACTGTCATATTGCTTTCGGCAGATTCGACGGTGGTCTCCACGACGCTTTCGAGCGACGGGGGGACCTTTGAGCTTTCAGGGGTGGGGGCGCATTGGCTCCAGGTGAACCATCTAGCGTATCAGACCCTCCGCGTGAGCCTGGATGCTCCGCTGCCTGACGTGCTCTATATGGATCAGGCGATAGGTGAGCTGGGCGAGGTGGTGGTCAAGGCCGAGCGTCCGCTCATGAAGCTCGTTGATGGCACCACCCCGAGCTACGATATTGATCAGCTCTTTGCGCATAGCTCTGTCACTACCGCTTATGAGATGCTGGGTCAGCTCCCTGGTATGTCCATGCAGGGCGATGTGCCGACACTCGTGGGGACCAATGGCTATACGCTGGTCTTCAATGGTCAGCCCTCGAATATCCCTCAGGATATGCTGTTGGAGCGCCTCAAGAGCATTCCCCGAGAGATGGTCGCTAGTGTGGAGATATCCTATACTCCCATTGCTCGCTATCGGGCTAAGGGGGCTTCGATCAATGTGGTCTTCAAGGGGCAGGCTGCGGGCACTCCTCTGAGTGGTACCTCTGGTCAGCTCTTTGCCGAGTATAGCAATAAGTACTACAGCAACTACGCTGCGGGTGCTAGTGTCAACTACGCTGCTCCCAATGGCTTCTCCGTCACTGCCAATTATAGGGGTAGTCTAGGTAAAATTCGAAGCGACTTGATCTACGACATAGCTCCCTTTGGTCGCTATAATGAGGGGCTTGCGATAGAAAATACGGGCTACACGAACTATAACAAGCATACGCTCTTTGCCGAGCTTGGGTATAAGTTCGGGCGGCATGCGCTATCCGTTGACTACTACGGGAGCTTGACCCCTCCCGAGGGTACGACCCGCTACCAAGTCAACCAAAAGGAGCGCACACCTCTGGAGTCACTCAATAAAGGCAATGCCAATACGCATCACGTCGCCATAAACTATAGACTGGGTGGCAACTTGCTGGCGGGTCTCTTCTACACGCACTATCGGAATCACAGAGAGGTGCTCTATGGTATGGAGCAGTCGGCCAGCTCACCTTATGCTACGAGCTATACGAGTGATCAGCTCTCGCAGGTTTGGGGCGGGCATATCGACAATAGTCATAGTTGGGAGAGCGGCTGGGGTCTGTCGTACGGCTCCAAGGTCTCCTACTCCAAGACGATCAATGGACAAACTTACCTCTGGCGAAATGGTCAGCAAGTGCCAAACGACGCAGTGTCAAGAACCAGTAAAGAGCTACAGGCAGACCTCTATATAGGCGGTAAAAAGCAGTTTAATAATGGGTTAAGCCTCGGGCTAACCTTGATCGGTGACTATGCAAACTATATAGGTGCGGATGAGACCTTTCAGATTATCCCGCAGGCGAGTCTCAGCTACGCACGCAATCCCAACCATGTTCTACAGGTGAATATACAATCTGTCAAGAGGGACCCGAGCTATTGGGAGCGTGAACCCTTCTCACGGGCGGATGATCGCTATCAGCTCTGGGAGGGTAATCCACAGCTTAGACCTTACGTGACTTACAGTGGGCAGGTGAACTACATCTTCAAGCAGCGGTATGTCTTCTTCCTGAGCGGTTTCTATCAGCCTCATCGCTTCGAGCAGCAGATGTATCTAGACCCTGATAGAAGTCGTCTGGTCTACAAAACATGGAACTGGCACTACGCCAATAATGTCAGTATCGGAGCTGTCGTGCCACTGCCTCAGACCCAGTGGTGGAGCGCGCGCCTGACCCTCAATGGTCAGCTCAACTCGGTCAAGCTAGACATTCCCTACGAGCCGACCTATCAGTGCACCAAGCCTCAGTACTATGTCGCCCTCTCTAATGAGTTTAGGCTCAGCCAAAAGCACAATATCACCATCGGGCTAGACGGAAGCTATCTGCACGGAACCATACAGGGTTACTATAGTCTAGGCGATAGATACAACCTCGCTTGTCGTGCTAAGTGGACCAGCCAGGATAAGAAGTGGAGCCTCACCTTGCGAGGAGACGACCTCCTCAATGCGGGTGTGCCACGGGTGCGGGTCAACTACGGCATCCATCAGGTGGACTTCCGGCCTTCGCGCTACAACACCCGCTTCTCAGTCCATCTGAGCTACACGTTCGGTAGCTTTGACAAGGTAGAGACGAAGGAGCCTACACAGCTCTCGACCGACCGCTTCGGTATCTGACGCCGTTGGTCTTTGGCTTTTGGCCGTTGGCTGTTAGCTTTTGGCCGTTGGGGGGCTAAAAGCTTACGGCTTATTGCAATGCGACTTTGAAACCTCAGTTACTAAGTATAATTCATTCTCTATGTCTACGTATCGCTCATAACTACCAATGTATTTGTAGCTCGTGTTTTTTGTTATCTCATAAAAACGAGGAGATGTGTCGTTTTCAAAAACACAGTTTATCTCATAGTAGTTATATGGCACATCCTTCATGGCAGATACATTTATTGGTCTTACTTCAATTGTAAAATGCTCGTCCTTCTCTATGAAATATCCATCAAATCCCCTTAAGTAAATTCTAAATTCATCGGATGTCTCGACGATTGGAATCTTTTGGTTTATAACTAATGTATCCCCATTTAGTTCATTACGACATCGGATAGCCCTATTCACAAAAGCTAAGTTGTGAGACGCTTCATAAGAGACGTCTAAGCATCTTAGAGTGAGACGCTTTTCTTGAGCCATTATTGAAGATCCAAGAAAAAAGAAGAGAGTTAATAATGCTAGTCTAATCATTTGAGGTTCCTTTGGTGACAGATCGCAATTGTCCAGGTGAATATTCCTTTGTTACGGGAGCTGTCTTGACTTTTCAAAGATACGAAATTAGCTGTTAGTTGGGAAAACTCGACGCTAGCTCGTTACAATAATTTAGACCCGACTACATATCGATACGGGGTTGTGTCGGGAAAAAGTGATTTCCACGTGGATATTTCGAAATCTCCACGTGGGGAATAAAAAATTCTTCGGAGGAATGAAATGAAACTTCGGAGGAATGAAATGAAACTTCGGAAGAAATGAATCACGCCCACGTGGGAAAGAAAAAATATCCACGTGGAGATTTGAGATTTTCCACGTGGATATTCGATAAAGGATGGAATCGAACGAATCTCCCTGTAAAGAAATGTAATTAGAGATTAGAGGTTAGAGATTAGAGGTTAGAGATTAGAGGTTAGAGATTAGAAGTTAGAGATTAGAGATCGGAGCGGATCGGAGGTATTCAGAGTGGGCGGAGCTATCGGAGGTGTCGGAGCCATCGGACATCTAGCCCAGGGCTGACGCATTATAGTCGCTCTTTTAGGAGCTTCGTATTAGCAACAAGCAAGGAATAGATGAGGAGACTGTTGCAAAAGTCAACAATCTGGACATGTCCAGACTATGCAGAAAGGATAAAGCGCAAGGCGCTGAGGGTGAGGTCTGAAGGGAGCATACCTCCGTATGTGACCGAAGCCGAATCCCGAAAGCAACACAGCGATGCGCCTTTATGCAATAGTCTCATGAGGTCACTATATATAATGTGTCCGCCATGGATTAGCTGTTGGCTGTTAGCTATCGAAACCATCGGAGCTATCAGAGTGATCGGATCTCTAACTTCTAACCTCTAATCTCTAACCTCTAATTATACATATCTTTACGGGGAAATTCGTCCGATCCCCTCCTTTCTCGAATATCCACGTGGAAAATCTCAAATCTCCACGTGGAAGTTTTTTATTTTCCACGTGGGCGTGAAATAAAACTTCGGAGGAATCAAATGAAACTTCGGAGGAAACGAATGAAACTTCGGAGGAATTTTTTCTTTCTCACGTGGGTATTTCGAAATATCCACGTGGAAATCACTTTTCCCCGACACGATGCCGTTTTGATATGTAATCGGCTCTAAATTATTGTAGCGAGCCGACGTTGAATTTGCCCAGCCAAGGGCACTAGCACTACTAGCTAACAGCTAATAGCCAACAGCCAACAGCTACACATCAGCGACAAACGAAAAGTCGAGAGGTAGATGAGCTCATTGTATATAATGCGTCGGCTCTGTAAGGTGGACTCAGGGCTGACGCATTATAAATGAAAAGCTGATTTTGGCGTTGAGGGCAGAATGAAGAGCCTAAAAAGAGAACTCAATATAGCCTCAAAAACTCTTTGATTTTCCCTCAAAAAGGCTTGTCTATGTCATAAACTTTTCGTACCTTTATAGCTGATAATCAATACTATATACAGATAATATGAGTATATTCAATCACCTTCTAATGGTCGAAGATCCACGCATAAATCGATGCAAAAAGTTCCCCTTAGGGTACATCCTCACAACTGTATTCACGGCTACTATCTCTGGCTGCTCCTCTTGGTATGAAATAGAAGACTACGCAGAAGAGTACAAAGATGATCTAGAGGCTCTATATGAGCGTATATCAGGAGAGTCGAGCTCTTGGGGAGTCCCCTCTCACGACACGCTCAATCGCGCCATCAGTCTTCTTGATCCCAAGCAGATAGAGCAAGTCTACAAAGCCTTTCTAGAGGAAAGCTTTGAGATAACAACTGGCAAGCACATCTGTCTAGATGGTAAGACGATGAGAGGCGTTAAGAAGCTAGACTTTGATGCCGACAGCCATTGCGTTACAGCCTTTGACCCCAACCAGCAAGCCTCATTGGCTCAGGTATATATCTCCACTAAGTCGAACGAAATCAATGCCATCAAAGAGATCCTCAAGGCTCTAGATCTACGAGACACCGTCATCACCATTGACGCTATCGGCACTCAGACCGAGATCGCAAAGGCAGTGGTTGAAAAAGAGGGCGACTACATACTCCAAGTTAAAGATAATCAGAAGCTAACGAAGGAAGAGGTGCAAAGTTTCTTTTGTCCCCTCTACGATGCTCACATAGTGCATCAAGAACAGAAAGACTTTGGTCATGGGCGAATAGAAACACGTACGATGAGTAGCATCGTAGACCCTTTATCTCTAGACCCAGACTCGACTTTAGACAAATGGGACGGGCTCAAAAGTATCCATATGATGACAAGAGTACGGACGGACAAGAAGACAGATAAGTCCACCAGCGAGACCACCTTCTATATCTCTAGCCTGACAGACGGGACAGAAGTTTTCAAGTTGATCCGTGAGCATTGGGCTGTGGAAAACAAGCTTCACTATATGCTGGATATGCTTTTCAGAGAGGACTACTCTACCAAGAGAACCCGCAATGCCGCTCAGAACATGAACATTATAAATAAGATAAACCTGACTATCATTCAACGGCTTAAAGACAAGCTCAAAGCCACATCAACGCTGCGCCTGAGGAAAAAGCTCGCACGTATGACTCCAGAGGAAATCTTCGAAATGGAATTATAATGCGTCAGCCCTGACATCTAGCCTCTAACTTCTAACCCCTAATCTCTAATTTCGTATCTTTGCACGAGAGTAAGTAGGAGTGGGCTCCGTGGGGCTTCTCCTTCTGACGCTATAGATACATGTTGATTACAGAGTACATATTACAGTTAGTCGGAGGTATTATCATAGGTCTCTGCATCTCAGCCCCGATGGGTCCTGCTGGGATCCTTTGCTTGCGGCGTGCTCTCGAGCAGGGACGACGTGCAGGGGTCATCACAGGTATAGGAGCCACACTGGGCGACCTAGTCTATGCGATTTTCACCTATTTATTTACGGGGATCATGCTAGACTATGTAGACCACAATAAGATGGCTCTGCGTATCGTGGCGAGTCTTCTCTTCTTGGCCTTTGCTATATACCTATACTTCAGCAAACCTCGCCTTGAGATGTCGCAGCGTGTCGTAGGGCAGATCAATCAGCGCAACCTCTCCCACCTAGGTAGTGGCTTCTTGCTGACCATCCCCAATCTGCTCATCGTCCCCGTCTATGTAGTCCTCTTCAGTCAGTTTAACTTTGTCTATCCACTCGGTGAGCCCCCCTACGGGATGTTTGCTCTCGGCCTGATCTCCATCGCTCTGGGAGCTTTGAGTTGGTGGCTCTTTATTACTTACATAGCTACCCGTCTTAGAGACTTTGTGAGCTTGCGCAATCTGCGTCTCTTCAATCGCATCTTTGCGCTCGTCTTTGCCGTGATTGCGGTTGTCTCGCTACTCTACACGTTTGTGGCTTTGTAAAAGCTTCGACTAGACCTATACCTTATTTATATATATGACAAAAGCAATCTCACGCCCCTCAGGGGGGTTCTGGTGTGGGCTACTTCTGATGGCAGCCTTCGCCGGCGTAGCTGTGCTACTAGCGCAGTTGCCACTCTTTAAGGAGACGCTCCGTATCTCTCCACTTATCATAAGCGTCCTAATAGGCATGATCTATGCCAATACGCTACGGCACAAGCTCAATCCCGCTTGGGTACCTGGGCTAGCCTTCTCATCGAAACGTATCTTGCGCCTGGCGATCGTCTTCTACACTTTTCGCCTTACGCTGGCAGACATCTACGAGGCGGGAGCTACGGCCTTCATCTATGATCTCATCATCGTCACCTCGGTGATCCTCCTCGGGGTACTCATCGGACGCTGGCTCAAGATGGATCGCGACACTGCCATCCTAACTGCTTCGGGTAGTGCCATCTGCGGAGCCGCAGCCGTGCTGGGCACCGAGCCTGTGCTGGGAGCCAGCTCGGAGAAGACGGTCGTAGCCGTCGCTACGGTGGTGCTCTTTGGTACGCTCAGCATGTTTCTCTATCCACTCGTTCATGCGACAGGGTGGCTCGGGCTGACGGATCACCAGATGGCTATCTACACTGGGGGTACGCTCCACGAGGTGGCTCACGTGGCGGGCGCTGGCGGTGCTATGGGTGAGGCAATAGCCTCGACAGCGACCATCACGAAGATGATCCGTGTGATCCTCTTGGCTCCCTTCCTACTGATTCTCACCTCCGTCCTGCATCGTGGCGGGCGTGGCGGAGGAGCTACGGCGCAGCGCAAGGTGTCGATACCTTGGTTCGCCATCTGGTTTCTCATCATGATCTGCGTCAATACGCTCATCGGCTACCTTGCTGAGCAGCAGGGTGTGAGCGATCTCTATGGTCAGGTCTGTGGCGGCATCCGCTGGGCGGACGATTTCGGACTCTGTATGGCCATGGCGGCGCTCGGTAGTGATGCGTCGTTTGCTCGCTTTAGAAAGGCTGGTGGCAAGCCCTTCCTGCTAGCGGGTGCGCTCTATCTGTGGCTCACCATCGGGGGCTACTGCCTGATCCGCTTGATAGGGTAGAGGGTAGAGATTAGAAGTTAGAGATTAGAAGTTAGAGGTTAGAGGGGGCTAGTGCTCCTAGTGAGGCGAGTGCCACTAGAGTCTAATCTCTAACTTCTAATTTCTAACCCTCTAACCTCTATTTTCGTATCTTTGTCCCCATATACGATACCTTAACTATAGATATGCAACAGAACTGGCGACTGTACAATCTGCTGAACAACGTAGTGGGCTGGGTGACCTTTGTCATCGCAGCGGTGGTCTACCTGATGACCATCGGTCCCTCAGCGAGTCTGTGGGACTGCCCCGAGTTTACCTTATCGGCCTTTAAGCTGGAGGTGGGTCACCCACCTGGTGCGCCGATCTACATGCTTGTGTACAATGTCGCTGCACACCTAGCTCCTAGGCCTGAGCTGGCGGGACTATACACCAATGCGCTGAGTGGACTGCTCAGTGCGGGGACGATCCTTCTGCTCTTCTGGAGTATCACCCATCTGGTGCGCCGTGTGCTACTACCGGGTGCTTCGCCTTGTGCCAAGCAGTTGATCCCTGAGGGGGTGACGCCTGTGCCTACCTTAGCGCAGACGATCCTGATCATGGGCTCTGGTCTGGTGGGAGCGTTGCTCTATACCTTTACAGATACCTTCTGGTACAGTGCTGTAGAGAGTGAGGTGTATGCCTTTAGCTCCTTCCTGACGGCGCTGGTCTTCTGGCTGATGCTCAAGTGGAGCGACCGTGCAGACAATGACCGCTCCGACCGCTGGATAGTCCTGATCGCCTACGTGATGGGACTAAGCATCGGGGTGCACCTGCTCAACCTGCTCTGCATCCCGGCGATGGCACTCATATACTACTTCCGCAAGCATGATACGCTGACCTTCAAGGGGATTGTGACGACACTGATCGTCTCCTTCGTCTTGATTGCGGTCATCATGTTTGGCATCATGCAGGGTGTCGTCGCCTTCGGTGGTACGATAGATCGCTGGGTGGTCAATGGGCTGAAGATGCCGTACAACAGTGGCTTCTACCTCTATCTGGCGGTTCTCATGGTGGTGCTGGTCGGTTCGCTCACGCTTTATCAGCGAGGCGAGCGTGGTCGTAGTCTGATCATTAGCTCGTTTATCCTCTCGTGGTGCTTGATCGGCATCCCATACTTCGGAGGAGCCGTCTGGCTAGGCGTGATCGTGACGATAGCTCTGGCGATATACCTATTTCAAAACAGAAAGGTCTCCCTCCAGATGCTGCACACGGCACAGATGTGTATGCTGGTCATCATGATCGGCTTTAGCTCTTATGGGGTGATCCTGGTGCGTTCGCTGGCTGGCACGCCGATGAATCAGAATGAGCCGAACACGGCACTTGCCATCAAGAGCTACATCAACCGCGAGCAGTACGGCGCTATCCCGCATCTGTACAGTGCTACCTACGTGGCGCGTCCTATAGCTATGGAGGAGGGCAGCCCAGTTTATGCGCCTAAGGTGAAGAGTAATCCCAACGAACCGGACGAGTATGTCAAGATCTACAGTCAGCCGAAGGTCAAGTATGCCGAGGATAGCAAGATGCTCTTCCCCCGTATGTACTCTCCGCAGCCGGAGCATATAAGCGGGTACAACAGTTGGGTAGATCGCAATCCAGACGATATGTCTAAGCCCTCGATGGCGGACAACCTGAAGTACCTCCTGCGCTATCAGGTTAACTACATGTACTGGCGTTACTTCGGCTGGAACTTCATAGGTCGTCAGAACGACCTGCAGGGCGATGGCGGTATGCTCAAGGGAGGCGTCCTAACGGGCTACTCGTTTATTGATCAGATCGCACTGGGTAAGACCAAAGATCTGCCAGATCAACTTCGCAACAACAAGGGGCGCAACGCTTACTACCTCTTGCCACTGCTCCTCGGCTTCCTCGGCATTGCCTTTCAAGTGACGAGGCGCAAGAAGGGGATGCAAGCTTTTTGGATTACGCTGGCACTCTTCTTCATGACGGGCTTGGCGATCATCCTCTACATCAACCAGACGCCAGGGCAACCGCGTGAGCGAGACTACGCCTATGCGGGCTCTTTCTACGCCTTTGCAATATGGATCGGCTTCGGTGTGGCAGGCCTTTACGAGCTGCTGAGCCGTGCTAAGCTCAAGCCTGTACTGACCGCCTCGATCGTCTCGGTACTAGGGCTGATCGTGCCGATACAGATGGCTTCGGAAAACTGGGACGACCACGACCGCTCGGGGCGTGTCCTAGCGAGCGACTTTGGCTACAACTACTTGATCAGTTGCGATCCCAATGCGGTGCTGCTCTGCTTCGGTGACAACGATACTTTCCCCCTGTGGTATGCCCAGGAGGTGGAGGGCGTGCGCACTGATGTCAAGGTGAGCAATCTGAGCTACCTGCAGTCGGAGTGGTACGGCAAGCACATGCTACGTCACAGCTACGAGGCGCAGCCGATACCGAATAAGTATATGACTCCGGCCTTCTTCGTAACGAACTCTTATGCGCTGATACGCCCGACGAGTGCGGTGCCGATGCCTTTTGATCAAGCTATGAAGGAGGCGACCAAGATAGTGCCTCAGGGACAGGCGCAGATGCCTACAGACAAGGTGCTGCTCCCCGTTGACTCGGCAGCTGTTGCTAAGCAGTTCCCGCAGCTTCAGGGCTTGCCTATGCCCGAGAGTATGGTGCTTTCGCTAGAGGGAAAGTCGGCTGTAACCAGAGATCAGCTCTTTGTCCTAGACATGCTGGGCGCAGCTGAGTGGCAGAGACCGATTATGTGGGTAAGCTCGGCTCCTCAGAATATCTTTGCCAACCAGAGACAGTATATGTCTTATGTGGGTATGGCGCAGCGCTTTAACCCGACGACCGTAGCGGGTACGCCCTA
This sequence comes from Porphyromonas vaginalis, assembly GCF_958301595.1. Lineage (NCBI taxonomy): Bacteria > Pseudomonadati > Bacteroidota > Bacteroidia > Bacteroidales > Porphyromonadaceae > Porphyromonas > Porphyromonas vaginalis. Next base: position 1,515,743 of record NZ_CATQJU010000001.1, read on the forward strand.
CGAGGTAGATGTGGAGCGTCTGTATGACTTGGTGATGCACCAGTATCGCTACTTCAATGCCAACGACCCCGACATCTACTTTGATGAAAATATCCGACGCAACATCTCTTACTACTATCGCTCTCGTGTCTTTGCGACGCTAGGGCAAGCGCTCCTGCGTCAAGGCGATACCAAGCGAGCTCAAGAGGTGCTGACAAAGTGTGCCGAGGTGATCTCGCCCAAGGCGGTACCCTACGATATGACGGACGTAGCTCTAGCTGATGCATACTACCGTGCGGATATGCCGAAGCAGGGTGACGAGATCCTACGTGCGCTCTACCGAGACACGGCACAGCTTCTCTACTGGGTTAGCCAGCAGAGACCACGTCATCAGTTAGCACTCATCAATGACTCGATGGTACGCTACTCGCTCGTCACGCTGATGGACTTACTCCGTATAGATATGCTTTGGGGTCGCAACCTCTCGGCTGAGTATGAGCCGATGCTAAAGCAAGCACTACCCACCTTTGGCGGCTCTCTAGAGGCACTCAAGGAGGTGACTGCTCAGCAGCTTGATCAGAGACTCTCTGACATAGTAAATCAGTAATCATTTAGAAACTCCTTTATCTCACCCTTATGAAAAGACTTGTATTAGTACGCCACGGACAGAGTGCGTGGAATAAGAGTAACCAATTCACCGGCTGGACAGACGTTGACCTCACCGAGCAAGGTGTCGAGGAGGCACACGAGGCTGGCCGACAGCTACACAAGGCAGGCTTTCGCTTTGGCAAGGCTTACACGTCATATCTCAAGCGTGCCATCAAGACGCTAAACATTATCCTCGATGAGATGGACCTCGACTGGATCCCCGTGGAGAAGTCGTGGCGCCTCAACGAGAAGCACTACGGCATGCTACAAGGACTGGACAAGTCCGAGACAGCGGCTAAGTATGGCGAGGAACAGGTGCACATCTGGCGACGTAGCTACGACGTGCCGCCCGCACCGCTAGACCCGACCGATGAGCGTGCCCCTCAGCACGATCCACGCTATGCTGCGGTCAATCCGGACGAGCTCCCACTCACGGAGTCGCTCAAGGAGACGGTCGAGCGCATCCTTCCTTACTGGGAGAGCAACATTCGTCCCGACCTGGAGCGGTATGGCGAGATCCTCGTCACGGCTCACGGCAATAGCTTGAGAGGCATCGTCAAGCATCTCAAGGGTATCTCAGACGAAGAGATCCCTGCGCTCAACCTGCCGACGGGCATCCCGTACGTCTTCGAGTTTGACGACAATATGCAGTTGCAGCGTGACTACTTCCTCGGTGATCCCGAGCAGATAGCTAAGCTTCAGGCAGCCGTTGCCAACCAGGGCAAGAGCAAGTAGACACGATTCCGTTCATTTCACTAGATACTCCCAACTATTATGACATACGATCTGATCATCATCGGTGGAGGACCTGCGGGCTACACAGCTGCTGAGCGTGCTGCTCGTGGCGGACTGCAGACGCTGCTCATCGAGGAGCGTGCGCTCGGAGGCGTCTGCCTCAACGAAGGGTGCATCCCTACGAAGACGCTCCTGTACTCGGCTAAAGTTTGGCAGACGGTACAGAGTGCCGCTAAGTATGGCGTCACTTGTACGCCAGAGCAGATAGACCCTGCCAAGGTTATCTCTAGAAAGAACAAAGTCGTGCGCAAACTCGTCGCTGGTATTCGTGCACGTATGAAAGATGCTGGCGTGACCGTGGTCACGGAGCATGCAACTGTCACAGCGCACAATAGTGACGACACCTATACCGTCACGGCAGCTGGTGAGACCTATACGGCTAAGCATCTACTCCTCTGCACAGGCTCAGAGACGGTTATCCCGCCTATACCAGGTGTCGAGGAGGGGCACTACATTACCCACCGAGAGGCATTGGACAGCAAGGAGCTTCCCGCCTCGATCGTCATCATCGGTGGTGGCGTCATCGGCATGGAGTTCGCAGCTTACTACAACGAGATGGGCGTGACCGTCTCTGTGGTTGAGATGCTCCCCGAGATCATCAATGGAATGGACAGCGAGCTGGCTGCACTCCTGCGTGAGGAGTACACGAAGCGTGGCATCAAGTTCTACCTCCAGCACAAGGTGACGCATCTCTATGCCGATGGCGTAGAGGTCGAGTACGAGGGTGAGACCTTTAAGGTAGAGGGCGAGCAAGTGATGCTCTCCGTGGGTCGTCGTCCTGTGACCAGCTCCTTCGAGGCCTTGCTCAGCCAAGGGCTCGAGCTAGAGCGTCGAGGCGTCAAGACTGACGAATACCTCCGTACCTCGCTCCCCAACCTCTATGCTGCGGGCGATGTCAATGGGCACTCGCTCCTAGCCCATACGGCTGTGCGTGAGGCAGAGGTAGCGGTGGACCATATCCTCGGCCGTAAGATCAATCCGATGAGCTACCGTGCCATTCCAGGGGTCGTCTACACGCATCCCGAGATAGCGGGCGTAGGCTTCACCGAAGACGCACTAAAGAATGGAGACAAGGTCTATACGAAGCTGATGCTCCCGATGAGCTACTCAGGTCGCTTTGTTGCCGAAAACGAGATGGCTTCAGGATTTTGCAAAGTCCTTGTCAACCCCGAGGGCAAGATACTCGGTGTGCACATGCTAGGCAATCCTTGTAGCGAACTGATCGTCACTGCTGGGCTAGCCATCGAGCGTGGCATGACAGCGCACGAGCTGAGCGAAATCATTTTCCCGCACCCCTCTGTGGCTGAGATCCTCAAGGAGACGCTGGAGACCTTTCCCCGTACACACTAGTCAGCCATGAGACCTCCTCATATCGTTATACTAGGCTTAGGAGGCGTCGGCGGATACTTCGGCGGGCTCTGGACACGCTACGCTATGGAGCATCCCGACCAGCTGCGCGTCTCCTACCTTATGCGTCCAGGAGCGCACTACGATCGTGTACGCCGTGAGGGCTTGCGCATCTCTTCGCCTCGTTTGGCAGAGACCGTTGTGCGTCCTAGCTGCGTCACTTGCGATCCGCAAGAGCTGGCCCCGATAGACTATCTAGTTGTCGTGACCAAGAGCTATGACCTGGCCGACAGCATACGTCCGCTCCAGCCTTATCTGACCAAAGAGAGTGCCGTCCTGCCCCTGCTCAATGGTCTAGACATCCACGAGCAGCTCCGCACGATGCTCCCCGCAGAGGTCGAGCGCTGGGCGGGTGTCGCTTATATCACCGCACGGCGCACAGAGCCAGGTGTAGTGGAGAGCCACTCCGACAACGAGCGACTCTATATAGGTTCTCTCGCACGCCCCATCGGTAGTGAGCGAACGGCTAGCGAAGAGCGACTCCTCCAGATCTCTCAAGCTGCGGACATCGACCTGGTCATCCCCGACGATCCTATGGAGGAGGTGCGCAAAAAGTACCTCATGCTCTCCAACTCAGCAGCTGCGACAGGCTACTACGACTGCAACGTCGAGGGCTTGCTCGGTGCGCATCGTGCCTTTGTCATCGGACTCACCGAAGAACTCTGCCAGCTCTACCGTGCTAAGGGGTGGGGCATCAGCGATGCCGATCCAGTCTCCTCAGCACTCCGTCGCATAGAGCGTATGCCACCCGCCACGACCACCTCGATGAATAGCGACCTACGCAACCATCATCAGAGCGAGGTCGAGAGCCTTGTCGGCTATGTGGCTCGTGAGAGTCGTCGCTTAGGCCTCTCAGCACCACACTACGAAGAGGCTTACGCCGGCATCTTGCAGCGCATCGCGCAGCAGTAATCATCAGCGTCTCGGAGCTGTCGGATCTCGTCTGACTACTCCGAGACGCTTGCTCTAATATCTAACCTCTAATCTCTAACATCTAATTTCTAATCTCTAATCCCCCATGAAGCGTCTACTCGTCCTCTTCGTTTGCCTCCTCACACTGCCATTCTTTATGGTCCAAGGTCAGGAGCTAGACTCGCTCACGCAAGCCTTTCGTACGAAGCCCTCTGTAGCTACCGCCACGCAGCTCGTGGAGCAGGCTACAAAGCGAGGACGCAGTGACCTAGCCGTCTCGGCTTATGAGTACCTCGCTCATCAAAATGCTAAGTATCTGCCCGCTCTCTGGGAGAGCTACCTCCGAGAGCTACGACTAGACGAGCTGTCCGCTTCGCTCGAGAAGCAGAGCAGAGCGCGCAAGGCGCATCACGCCACCGACCTCTACGCTGAGCGACTGCATGCGCTACGCCGGCTCATGGGAAACGTCCTTTGGCTAGAAGTGGCCGACACCGTCACCATTGCACGAGAGCAGTTAGCCAATTACCTCAATGGACAAGGCGTCAAAGTCTTCTCCTGCGACAGCCTAGGACTAGGCTTCCTCACCGAGCGAAGCGATCGATACATCAGACCGCTCCGAGAGCGTCCCGAGGCACCCGTGCGTCTCGTCTATGGCGATCTCCTAGCCAATCAGCCGATCCCCACAACCCTCCAAGCGGATGCTACGATTATTACCGCCATCCCAGACAGCCTAGAGGCGCCCTCTTACCCCTCGCTAGCTCCTGACGGTATCACGCTCTACTTCTCAGCTGTTAGCAAGCACGGACTGGGCGGGCGAGACCTCTACATGACCCGCCAGACCGCTTCGGGAGGCTATCTGCAGCCGGTCCCGCTGGGACTCCCGTACAACAGCACGGGCGATGACTTGCTCCTCGCTTTCAACGCTGAGCGTCATCTCGGCTACCTCGTATCCGACCGCTATGCTCCCCACGGCATGGTCACCGTTTATCGCTTTGTCTACAATGATGGCGAGGTGACCGAAGTCCCCTCCAACGATCCCGCCCTCCTGCGTCAGTACGCTATGCTACGCCCTTATCGTATCACGCAGCGGGCGGATGTAGACTACACTGCCTTGCTGAGCCAGCAAACTGCCGCACAGCCTGCCCACAGCAGCGCCTCTCATGGAGCCTTCGTCGTGGCACCAAATGTGATCTACACTAGCCGCGAGCAGTTTCACTCCGCCGAGGCTGCGACCCTCTATGATCAATATCTGACCCAGCAGAAGCAGCTCACCGAGCAGGAGCAGACACTGGCTCGTCTCCGCACAGCCTATCACCAGCATAGCGGTAGCGATGCCGACCTGACCGAGATGATCCTACAGCTCGAGCGTGAGCTCCCCGCAGCTCGCAAGGCGTTGCGTGCACTTGCTCAGGAGATACGACAGCTCGAGCGTCCGCATCGCTAAGAGCGCCCTATATTGGGGAAAAGCACTACCTTAGCGGGCGTTAAACCAATAAATAACCCAATCTCAATGAGAAAAGAACAATTGATCCGCATCTGCCTAGCCATGTTGCTAGCCAGTACCACCCTCCTGCTCAGCTCCTGCAAGAAGGATAAGGACCCCAAAGACAAAGACCCCAAGGTAGCACTTGTTAATACGCACTGGCAGATCTTGTCCGATCTTATGGGGGAGGACCTTAGCGATCTGATCGGTGAAGGCGTAGGAGATCTTCGCTTTACCTCTCAGACGGAGGGTGAGTTGACAGTAGCTACCAAAGGTATGAAGCTCACATTTTCGCTGACCTACAGTTACGATGCCACGCAAAAGGCTTATCCAGCTATGGTAAAGATGGAAGATATCACTCATCACTTTATCATGAAGGTCAATTGGGATACGAATATCTTGGTCGTCTATGAGCAGGAAGATGGAGCTATTATTCCAAAGCCTATTATGTTCTTTGCGCTTGTCAAGTAGCAGGCTCTAAGGCACAGCACATTTGTAGAGGCATAGCCCTACGACAAATAAGTATGGGGTAGAGACCTAAGCGGTTTCTGCCCCTTCTTTTGTGTATGCTCGGCAGGTGTGTACGTTCGGCAGGAGATAGGTTTTCCAAAAACTTTCCAGCCTTGGAAAAATAAATTTCCAAGGGAGGAAAAGAACTTTTCCAAGGGTGGAAATTTAATTTTCCAAGCTTGGAAACTTTCTTTTCCACCGTTGGAAAACGATTTGGAGACTGTTGCATAAAGGCGAATCGCTGTGTTGCTTTCGGGATTCGGCTTCGGTCACATACGGAGATATGTTCCCTTCAGACCTCACCCTCAGCGCCTTGCGCTTCATCCTTTTTGCAAAGTCAGGACAATCTTGCAAGCAAGATTGTGAGACTGTTGACTTTGCAACAGTCTCATTTGATCTTTGAGACAGCGAGGAATTGCTCACGAGGGGCGACGGGTGGGGCGACGAAATAAAGAGAGGGCTGAGCCCGTTGTGACGAACCCAGCCCTCTGCTCCAGAACTCTTCGCCTTGGCGAGGTGCTTTATCTTAGGATAAGAGGAACGATCTCCTCACCGACAGATAGGTAGTAAACGCCTGAGGGGATAGCGTCTGTGCTGATGACGGCTGTGCTTGAGCTAGTCGCAACACGATATACCTGCACGCCCGACAAGTCGTACAGCGTGACGGTCTCTCCGCGTGGGATGCCCTCTATGCGGACTGCCTCAGGGGTTACGTAGAGAGATATCGCAGCGGTCGGACAGAGCGATATGTGATTGCCTTGCACTCCTGCGTAGGGGGACTTATTGTCATCCATATCAACGGAAAGGACTGTCCAATTCTTATCTGTAGCGATCTGAACGTCTGAGGCCATACATCGGTTTTTGTCTGCTTCTGGCTCGTTGTCCGTACGGAATATGATGAACTCGGCTTGATCTAGAGCCTCTGGATCAGCCCCAGCCTCAAAGGTCGGGAGACTCTCTACTAGTTGGGTCATCTGCTCTCCACTGATCTCATTGTCGAAGGCGATCACGCTATAGAGCTTGTCAGAAGCCAGAGGTAGCTCTCTAAGGTAATTGACATGTACCTGTACCTCACGAAGGTTGGGACAATGCGTGAGGTCTACTTTCAATAGCCCACACCCAGCTGCGAATAGCTTTTCGAGTTGAGTGGCTTTGGAGAGATCTAGCGTGCTCCAAGCGTTGCCCGAGCAGTTTAGCTCTTTGAGCTGCGTCAGAGATGTCAGCGAGCGAGAAGGCACTTGACTATTCCTGCAATATAGGTACTCGAGGGCGGGAAGGACTGCGAAGTCTATATCTCCGACGGGTGAGTCAGAAGTGTTGAGCCGTTTCAGCTTGCGAGGGTTCCCTAGGATGAGCGTCTGGAGCTGCTGGTTGTCGTTACATAAGAGGCTCTCCAGCTCAGGATTGCCACTGATGTCTAGATGCGTCAGGTAGGTGCCGCCACAATTTAGCGAGCGCACCTTGCCACGTATGACTAGATTAGGACTCTCTAGTAGGTAGTAGCGACGTCCATTGGCGGTGCTATGGTAAGTGCCTCCCTCGACCTCAAAGTCTTCATCGGGATAGGCCTTTATACCAAGCGGGATGTAGTTTTCGCCCTGACCGATGGTTAGTGCTGTGGTCAGTCGGATCGTCTCGTCAGAGATGTGCTTCTGATATCCATAGCCAGGGTACTCCTCGTTGTTTGCCGTCTTAATGATCCAGTTTTTATCCCTAGCTTGTCGCACCTGCTCAGCTGTACAGACATTGCCTTCGTCCGTCACAGCGGGGTGCGTGTCTATGATGACAATGAAACCATTCGACTGACCGACACGAGAGGGTAGGGAGGCTATGAAGGCACCCATCTCGGGTTCCTTGATCTGGTTGCGGTGCATAAATATGATGCTGAGGTTGTTGCACCCAGAGAGATCTAGGGCAGAGAGATTGTTTCCCCCGATACCGAGCATGGATAGCTGCGCCAAGCCCTGTAGCTTGATCTGCTTTAGCTCAGCCATCTTAATGCCGATCTTGGTGATGTTGGGACACATCGAGAAGTCCGCCTCTTGGATCGTCTGTATCCCTCGGTCACGCTCCTCAGAGAAAAAGACTTCTAGATTGGGAGCCTGCTCGATGTTGAGGCTAGCCAGCTTGAATGAGGTTGCCTCGATCTTGGTTATAGATCCCGTGATCTCGACTTCCTGACGGATGACCTTGTACCAGTTGCAGTCGTTGTCCGCAGCATTGACTCCACTATGGTCTAGCTGCAGCGCATCGCTGATGATTGCCTCTTCATTGACTGCGAGAGCCACCTGCGATCCGATGGGAGCTGATGTGCGCAGGGTGACCTTGTCGCCCTCTGCGTGTAGTAGAGCTGGTAGGCAGAGGAGCAGGGAGAGTAAAGTGCGTAGAAGTGTCTTGTTCATAGCAGTATATGTGATAGTTCGTTTTACCAAAGGTACATAATTTTCGAACCTGTGCAACTAACCTTCGACGCACTCCTCTACGGAAGGTTTCCTCACGAGGGGCGACGGGTAGGGCGACGAAACAAAGAGAGGACTGAGCCCGTTGTGGCGGACCCAGCCCTCGGCTGTGTGGTTGGCGACTTAGTCGTCTGTGGTTAGAAGCGGTTGCTTAGTCGCTTGTGACTAGAAGCAGTTGCTTGTGTCGCGGCTAGAAGCGGTTGCGTACGGAGCGTGTGGAGCTGCTCTTAGACTGCTTCGGCTGCTCGGTTTTGGCTGCTTTTTGGGTAGCCTTCTTAGCACGCTTCTTGTCAGCACGGCTCTTCTTCTTAGCCTTGGTGGCTTTGGCTGCTTTGCGCTGGTTGCTCTTGCCCTCGCGCAGCTCTTGTGAGCGACGGGCACGGGCGGTGTCTAGCTGCGAGTTGTCTTCGCTGTCACGCGCCTCCTGAAGGTCGTCGTCGCTCGTGGCAGAGGTTGTGTACTCGGTGCCGTAAAGACTCTCCTCAAACTGCTTGAGCTCACTCTCGATCTGATTGCTGAAGGCTTGACGAGCAGCCATGGCTGTCGAGTCACTCATCTCGCTGTTGAGCTCAGCGGTCTCACCGCCTAGCGTCATCGAGATCTGTCCGCGGTACAGGTTGAGACTGAAGAAGTCGTCCATCGTGGCAGTCGTGGCGTTGTTCTTGGTCGAGAGCATGACAGGCTGCTGCGAGAGGTAGGGCTGCAGGTCGGAGTACTTGACCCAAAAGAGCGGTATGCGCACGCTACCCTCCATCGATATCTCGTCGTCCATCACGGGGCAGATCGCTACGATCTGACTGCTCACGTCGCTGGTCTTGACATCGTAGTAGTACTCCTCCTTGACGTAATAGCTACGGATGGACTGCGTGGGGATGTCTACGGGGAGGATCTTGAAGGCGCGGTTGCCTGTCTGGCTGGGGTCTTTGTCATATACGATGCCAAAGCGGTCGAGGAAGTCTTCGAAGCGCAGCTGTCGCTCGGGGGTTAGGTTTTCGTAGCCGAGGTCTTCGTACTCATAGACGGTGATGTCCCCGTCGTTGAAGCACTTGAAGAGGAGCGAGAATAGGCTCTGCAACTGTCCCGACGGACGTACAGGACGAAAGATGGGGGCATTGGCGAGGCTGTCTATCGAGAGTTGTCGGTAGACGACTCGGCGCCAGGGGGCTGCCTCGGTATCCTTGATCTGCTGGTCGGCGTAGTTCTTGGCGCGCATGGAGATACCATTGGCCTGTGTCTCCTGCTCCTGCTCTCGCTGAGCGCGTCGCTGACGTGCCGTGGGGCGCTGGCGTGGCTGCTCCGTGGCGACTCGTGTCGAGTCGGTCGGGGTGGCTGAGAGCGGGTCGAAGTTTTGCGCCTCAGCGGTCAGTGTGAGCGTGAGGGCCAGGAGTACTATGAGTAGAGACTGAATGCGTTGCATAGTATAGTGAGATGGGTCTATTCTTAAAGCTGTGAAGACTATCGTACGATTACTTCGATGGCTGGGATCTGTCGCTCGATGCCGTCGGGACCACGAGCGATTACTTCGCTCACGAAGAAGCGCTTACCCTTTGCCATATTGCGGATTTTGTCTCGCTGTCTAGCGGAGAAAGTGGGGCCATTGGACACCTCAGGGATAACGCCGCCGACAGAGTCAAAGAAGAGGAGCTGGAAACGCACTACTTGGTAGGGCACGTCTAGCAGATCATCGTCGATAGCTGCTCCGATACCGTTGGCCGTGAGGAGGTCGCGCTTGGCAATACGTCCGCCCTTAAAGCGCTTGGTCGCACCATTGGCATCGGTGTACTGTATATAAGGAAGTGGGTCGGGGAGTGCTCGTACCCGCAGGGAGGTCTCGGCCATCTTGGTGGTTCGTCCGTCTGCCTGTTTGGCCATGACGGTGATGACAGCGGGGGTACCAATCTTAGCGGGCTTAGCTACCCAGCCATTGCCATTGCGGGTGAGCGTGCCGTTGGTCATCGTGGCGGTCACGTTTTGCGAGGGGACGCCAGGCACGGCGATGCTAATCGGGTTGTTGATGCCCGCATAGAGGACATTCATCATCGTAGGCGCGACCGTCGCAAAAGGCTCGGTGACGTAGTACTCCGACTGGAAAGGCTGCTTGATAGCGGTGCCGTCGGGCAGTTCCGTCTCGATGTATCCCGAGATGGGGAAGGTGCCGGCTTTGGACGCCGTGACACGGTAAATGCCTCCAGCACTCTCGGGGAGGGTGGTGCCATTGACCACAATCTTGGGCACGCGTGTCGAGTCGTAGCTGGAGAGGACGATGCTCGCCTCGTACTGGCTGCCCTGCATGACAAGCTGACTGCGTGGGATCACTTGCGCCGCAATCTTGTTGACGCGGAGGTCGCCACTGTCGATGTTTTGGACTAGGTCACTTAGCACGTCGCCCTCGACGGAGCGTATGTCGCTCTGAAGCTTCGTTAGCATCGTGAGCGAGGCAATGGTGGGGATATTCTCAAAGATCTGCTGCTCCCAGTTGAGCCCTCCCGAACGCTCCGTGCTGAGCATCTCAGAGATATGCTCACGACGGCTGTCGCTACGAACCATCTGCGTGGTGTACGTGCGGAAGGCCTCGATCGACTCGCGTAGCTTAGCGCCTCGCCGTGTGAGCGGGTTGAGCATGACGGTCGTGGGTGCGTTCATATCGTCCTTGCGAGCCACATCGTTAGGATTGGCATCCTTACCGTCTGCCTCTTGTGCTATGAGGAGGCGCAGCTGGTCTATTTCGTTGTAGAGTGAGTCGGCATAGGCGGTGAGTGCTAGCCCTTTGCGATACCAGGGCTCTGCTTTACTAGGGTTTTTGGCATAAGCAGTCGAGAGCCCCTTCATGATGTTGTCATTGCTCTGCTGCGAGCCCTCGATGGTGTGCGTCAGACTGCGCTCTACGAGGACAAAGCCCGAGAGTACCTCTGAGGAGACATTGAGTGCTACCATCGCAATGAAGACGAGATACATCAGGTTGATCATCTTCTGTCTATTGCGGTTGCCACTACTTCCTGCTGCCATAATGCCTAGATTGTGTTAGTTGAATAGCTATCGAGTAGATGAGGTGGAAAAAGCTATCTACTCTTGCGACTCCTGTGGTGCGCCCGCATTGCGTGGTGCTTGGTAGGGCTGTGATGCGTAGTAGTCAGGACGTGCCGAGGGGTACTCCTGCCGTGGAGCGTAGTAGCTAGGCTCGTAGCCTCCCTGATAAGGACGACCCGCCATACCAGGGGCACCCATATTGACCGTCAGTGCCTCTAGGATGCGAGCGTAGACACGGTTCAGCTCAGAGAGCTGCATGGTCAAGCGCTCATTTTGCGTGCGGAAGGTGGTGCTGTCGATGGCGGAGTCTTGGTACATATTCTTAATATGCTCCAGCCCTTGGTTGATCTGGTCAATGGTAGCGACCTGTCCTGTGATGCTTGCCAGCTGCGACTCGTAGATCTGGTTGAGACGCGCCAGATGCTGCGAGGTCGTGTCCATCTGCATCTGATACTCGACAGCACTCTCACCGAGGGTGCGCCCGTCTTGCTGCATAGCGACCCACTGATCGGTCATCTGCTGAGACAGCTCGCCCAGTCGGCTAAGCTGCGAAGCGGCATTGGCTAGCTGATCAATGGCTGAGGAGAGACGCTCCACCTGAACCTCCGAAGCTGGCGCACCGTAGCCACCCTCAGGGGTAACATACCCCGCCTGAACTTGTGGCTGAGATGCGTAACCGCTAGGCTGCTCGTAATGCTGACCCTCAGGATAGGCGTAAGAGGGCGCTGGCGCTGCAGCTGCCTCCTGAGCTTTGCGGAGGAGGTACTGTCGGCGAGCCTCCATCTCCTGCTTGTCCATCGGGTTCTTAGAGTCTAGCTCGGGGAAAACCTGCTCCCACTGGTAGTGCTCCTCAGGCTGCTCGAAGCCTGAGATAAAGAAGACGAAGAACTCGGTGATCATACCGATGAAAAGCATCTCATTGCCGAAGGGGAAGTGGAGCAACTTAAAGAGAGCTCCGAGGATCACCACTGCGGCACCCCAGCTGTATGCGAAGTTGAGCACTCTGCGCCCTTTCTTGCTGGAGAGATACATCTCCAGTCCATTCTTGTAGCGTCTATATTTCTTTGCCATGAGTCTATCTATCTGAAGGGTAAAGCCGTCGTTAGGGCTATCTGTTGCGTTGCTTATTTGGAGTTGTTGATGATGCTACGCACACAGCGGAAGCCAATGTAAGAGTGCGCCTCATCTTGTGGTGCGTAGATGCGTCGTGTGGATCTGATGAAGCGGAGGACGTCCTTCCACGAGCCACCCTTGGCGACCTTGCGCCGTAGCATCGTATTGTCCTCGCGAGCTGCGTTGTAGTGCATCTGCGGATTGACATCGTCCATCATCTCGTAGCTCGATACGAAGTAGCTTGAGCTAGTCCATTCCGCCACGTTGCCCGCCATATCGTAGAGCCCGTAGTCATTGGGCGAGAAAGTGCTGACCTGCGAAGTGATCACCTGCCCGTCGGCTGCGTAGTCTCCCTCGAAGGGCTTGAAGTTTGCCAAGAAGCAGACATCCTCCGAGTCTAGGTCTTCGCTATTCCACGGGAACTTCGTGTTCGTCCGTCCAGCACGCGCTGCGTACTCCCACTCAGCCTCGGTGGGTAGTCTAAACTCTGGCACAATCGCTCCATCGGGAAGGTTCAGCCCCTTGCGGTAGTTGTCCGTGCGCCAGTGGCAGAAAGCGGTAGCCTGCTCCCACGAGATACCCACCACGGGGTGGTTGTCGTAGCGAGGGTGGTTGAAGTAAGTGCGGGTGTAGATCTCATTCTTAGAGTTGGGGTAGTCGTTGACCCAGACCGTCTCGTCGGGGTAGATCGCTACGATGTAAGTATTGAGGAAGTCGTACTCACTAGCGAGTTGACGCGTGATTGTCTCACGAATTATCTCGCCACGGTCGTTGACGTAAGCCGTGTCCTTAGAAATCATCACTGGCTCTTGAACGCCCTTGCTGGCGCGCACATCCTTTTGTAAGTTGTTGCGGTAGAGTGCTGCTGCGTGGTAGTCGTAAACCTCATACTTGTAGAGCATCTGCTTAGGATCGAGCTTGCGCTCGCCCGTCACGGGGTTCGTGTAGTAGACGCTCTCCATCGCCTCCAGCTCCTGCTCTAGCGCACGCTTAGGAGTGGGTAGTGGCTGCGACCAGTCTAGGTAGGGCTTGACAGGGTCACCATACTTGTCCGTCGTAATCTTGTAGAGCGGGTTACCTCCGTATAGCGGGTCTGCCAGACGCTCACGAACGATCGAGTCACGCACATAGTAGACGAACTGTCGCCACTGCGCATTCGTCACCTCCGTCTGATCCATCCAGAAAGCATCTACCGAGATGGCTCGGTACTCCGCGGGGAGGCCCCATACGGTGTCCGCCTCACGCTCGCCCAGCACAATGTGTCCTTGTGGTATCTGTACCATGCCGTAGGGCGCTGGCTCACTCCACGAGGCGAGTCCCACGCCCACCAGCTCGGCACTCACGCCAGAGCCACGCTTGGGCGCGCAGCTTACCATGCTCAGCACGGAGATGAAGAGTAAGAGTAGTGCCAAAGCACCTAGTAGGGGCAAGGCTCCTGCTCTGATTCTAGTCCTAAGCCTTTGTACGGAACGGGCATCATGCGCGCTCTGGGACGGACTGCTGTATGTCGGCAAAGCTTCTTTCATAGCTTCTAAGTTGTTTCAGAGTTCTATTTAATAGTGAGACGTACGGGCTAAAGGAGTCGGATGCTCTTGTAGCTGTTGGTCCCTTTCTTGTGGCTAGACATCGGGAGTGCATAGGTGATCACCAGTTCGTGACTGCCCCAGTTGCCCCTCGCCAACTGACTCGTAGGCATCTCAAAGAGGTACCCCACGTGACACTTGCCAAAGAGCGCTCCCAGCCGTAGCCCCGCCGCTTGCAAAGGTCGGTACATCAGACCAGCCTCCCATCGCTGCGCAAGGCGCACATCTAGGTTGACATCCACCCGCCACGACGTCAAGTTTGTCGAGGCAAATAGTGAGGGGTGCCATGATAATAACGCACCTGGTGGTGTAATATTGTACCCACAGACGGCATTGATATGTATCGGCACCTTCTGATAGTAAAGCCTATCGAGGGTGATGCGCGGCACCGTGAGATGACGCCCCGAGACACCGATGAAGTAGCGAGGCGTGTGCCATAAGACTCCCGCAGAGAGGTCGAAGGTACGTCCCGACACAGGCGTTTGGGGCAGCGAAGGGTCGTTGGGCGTCATTGCCCCTCCGTCTGGTATGTGAGCCTTAGTGCCATCGTATAGGAGGTTGATCATGCCCAGTCCCGTGCCGATAGAGAGGATCTTATCCCCCTTCCAGCGAAGCTGAAAGGCATACTCCGCTTGCGCCTCTGTACGGGTAAAGAGTCCCGCACGCTGCGCCACGACCACCAGCCCCACACCGTGGTAGCTCTTGCCCCACTGCTGCTCCGTATGAGCCGAGACAAAAAGGTTCGCAGGAGCTCCCTCGATACCGATCCACTGCTGATGATAGGCAGCCGTCAGGAGCAGATCTTTCTGCAGCCCGATCGCTGCCGGATTGTAGTAGTTCTGCAACCGTCGGTAGTCGGAGAAAAGCGGGTCCACCTGCGCCAGCGAACGCATCGGGAGCCAGCAGGCCACGATAAGTAGACATAGCAAGAACCTCCCGAAAGACTTACGCCCCCACCTCACCGTAGCGCACACGCCCCCCTCCGACTGGTGCTCTCTTGGCGCAAGCCGTATAGCGCAGATCCGTAGTGGGCGCGTCTCTCTCATCCTAGGTGGTGTGTGCTCATAAGCTCATAGCTATGCAGAGATTCCCTGATTATGAGTCAGGGTCTATAGTAGCGAGTTAGTACTCCTCCTCGTTGAAGAAGAAGTCCTCCTTGCTAGGGTAGTCTGGCCAGATATCCTCGATGGTCTCGTACTCCTCGCCCTCGTCCTCGATCTCCTCGAGGTTTTCGATCACTTCGATGGGCGCGCCTGAGCGCTGAGCATAGTCGATGAGCTCATCTTTGGTAGCAGGCCAGGGAGCATCCTCCAGCTTGGAGGCCAATTCTAACGTCCAGTACATAGTTAGTCTATATCAGTGGTTATATATAATAAGGAGTATCCTATCGGAGAGAACGGCCGTGTCGCTAGATTATTGCACACCTTCGCCGACTCGCTCCATAGCGCATCTCCTACGAGCGTGCAAATATAGACAACCTAGACCACATTTACAACACTTCAAACTCCTAGGCCCGCGAATCTCACGACTAGCCCGCAGTAAAGACGCACGCCCCGTGCTTCACGACAACGGTTACCCATCCGATGTCCTCGATGCTCCCGAGCCCTCCGATCACCCTATTATCGAATATCCGATATTCGCGATTTCCCACGTGGAAATCGAAAAGTCCCTCCGTTGGAACTAAAAAGTTCCAAAAGGGGAATTGTTTTTGGAACTCGTATGTGCTATGGAATCAGTGCAGTACGAATAGCTCTTTGTAGGGACGCACGATCTGTGCGTCCGTCCTCGTTAAATCACGATGCTGTAACCTTTGACACAACGGACGCCCTCCGACTCGACACTCATCGTGCTTCCCTACAGGGCGCAGTGGGGAGGGAAGCCCTCCGACACCTCTGTATTTTCCACTCCAAAATGCAATTTGGGGCGGGGATGGTCAGGGCTGACGCATTATAATAATGATCTCATCGACCTCTCTACTCCTCGCTGGTCGCTAATGTGTAGTTTCTGAAAGAGCAATTGTGATGAGTCAGCCCTAGCTGGGAAAAATAGACGCCGACTCGCTACAATAATTTAGACCTAGCTACATATCGAAACGGCATTGTGTCGGGGAAAAGTGATTTCCACCTAGATATTTCAAAATCTCCACGTGGGGAATAAAAAATTCTTCGGAGGAATGAAATGAAACTTCGGAAGAATCAAATGAAACTTCGGAAGAAATGAATCACGCCCACGTGGAAAATAAAAAACATTCACGTGGATATTTGAGATTCACCACGTGGATATTCGAGAAAGGAGAGAATCGGACGAATTTCCCCGTAAAGATATGTACAGCAACAGAAGGTGAGCTTCACAGAAATCCAGGACTGACACGTTATATATAATGCCCCCATCTATGCCTCGCTTGTCGCTAATGGGTTGCTTCTGAAAAGACGATTATAATGCGTCAGCCCTGCGGGGATGGTCGAGAGGTGGCGTAAGTAAAGTAATTTGTATAACTTTGCGACATCGGTCAGATCCTGCTGCACTCGTTGCTCTCAGCTGGAGGACGAAGTGGGGTGGGGGAATGCCGTGGAGCGTGTCGCACGAAGTGGTGACGCGTCTCGCTGTGGGGCTACTACAGATGTGGCCCTCACGAATGTGTAACGCAGTAAAATGGTAGTATGTCACAGCTCCTACGATAGGGGCGTGGCGCAGTATGATGTCGGATTTGGTGTCGCCTTTTAAGGCCTTTCTCAAGCAGCACGGCTATCAGCTGACTTCTGAGCGAGTAGAGATCGCTCAGGTGGTCAGTCTGCAGCGTCGTATCTTTACGACAGAGGAGCTGATGGCTCAGCTGAAGGAGGGGGGCTATCGCCAGAGCCGTGGCACGGTCTATAGTACTGTGCGTCTGCTGGCTGAGGCGGGGCTGATCGTGCAGCTCCCGCAGGCGAGCGAAGCGCACTATCTGACCAGTGAGCAGGCTAGTCTCTATGCTGTCTGTCGCTGTCGCTGCTGTGGTGCTGAGGTGCTCTATAGACAGCCTCGACGTCTCAAGGCTCTACGTCATACTACGCCGCATCGGTATCGTCTGGCACAGCCTCTGCTGATCTTCTACGGACTATGCCAGCGCTGCGAGCGTGAGACTGCTAAAACGAATAACAAGAGGTCGGCGACTCAGTCGGGTGGCTACAACAAGCCTCCTCAAGTCGCTGATCGATAGAGATATATTAAGACATGAACAAGAAAAAGGTAGACGTCCTACTCGGACTACAATGGGGCGATGAGGGCAAAGGCAAGATCGTTGACGTCCTAACCCCAGGCTATCAGATGGTAGCACGCTTTCAAGGAGGCCCTAATGCGGGGCATACACTGGAGTTTGAGGGACAGCGCTACGTATTGCGTTCGATCCCCTCAGGCATCTTCCAGGGCAACAAGCTTAACATGATCGGCAACGGTGTCGTACTCGACCCCGTCCTACTACGTGAGGAGGCTGAGCAGCTGGCTCAGAGTGGCCACGACATCAAGAAGCGACTAGTCATATCTCGTAAGGCGCACCTGATCCTCCCGACACATCGTCGGCTAGATGCGGCACAGGAGCTCTCTAAGGGTGCTGCTAAGATTGGCACCACGGGCAAGGGTATAGGGCCCTGCTATACCGACAAGGTGGCTCGCACGGGCCTACGCATCGGTGACATAGAGCGAGACTTTGAGACCCGCTACAAAGCTGTGCGGGATCGTCACGTGGATCTATTGCAGAAGATGGGTGCTGACCTATCCAAGCTGCCTGAGATGGAGGAGGCTTTTTACCAAGCCATTGAGTACCTCAAGGGCTACCAGTTTGTAGATAGTGAGATCCTCATCAACGAAGCACTCGAGGAGGGGCTGAACGTCCTTGCTGAGGGTGCGCAGGGCTCGCTACTGGATGTGGACTTTGGTACTTACCCCTTTGTGACTAGTAGTAACACGGTAAGTGCTGGCTGCTGTATCGGTCTGGGCATTTCGCCCAAGGCGATAGGTCGCGTCTACGGTATCTTCAAGGCATATTGTACACGTGTCGGGTCAGGACCTTTCCCCACAGAGCTACAAGATGAGGTGGGGCACCTGATGGCCGATCGTGGTCATGAGTTTGGCGCGGTGACGGGGCGTCCTCGTCGCTGTGGCTGGATAGACCTTGTAGCGCTGCGCTACACGATCATGCTTAGCGGTGTGACGCATCTGATCATGATGAAGAGTGATGTGCTAGACACGCTCCCCACCATCAAGGCTTGTGTCGCCTACCGTATAGGAGATAAGGAGTACAAGAATATGCCGTACTCACTGGAGACGGACATAGAGCCTATCTACCAGGAGCTACCAGGCTGGCAGACGCCACTAGACGGCTGCCGCTCGGAGCAAGATCTGCCAGATGCCTTCCGTCACTATGTGGCCTTCCTAGAGGCGCAGCTACGAGTACCTATCTCGATCATATCTGTAGGGCCTGATCGCTCACAGACCATCATGCGCAAGCTCAACAATGAACTATAAAGAAACGGTAGACTATCTCTACCAAGCGACCCCTTGCTACCAAAACCAAGGGGGCGATGCCTATAAGCCTGGCCTAGAGCGCATGCAGCAGATGTGCGAGGCGATAGGCAATCCACAGCGATACATTCGCACCATCCATGTGGGTGGTACCAATGGTAAGGGCTCGACCACCTCGCTCATAGCCTCCGTGCTGACAGCTGCGGGCTATAAGGTGGGGCTCTTTACCTCGCCACACCTAGTGGACTTTCGCGAGCGCATACGGATCAATGGAGAGATGATCTCCGAGGAGGAGGTGGTCTCCTTTGTCGAGCGGACCCGTCCGCTGATTGAGTCTGTCGGTCCCTCATTCTTTGAGTACACGACCTTGATGGCGTTTGAGCATTTCCACACCCATGAGGTGGACTACGCTGTCATCGAGGTAGGGCTAGGAGGACGACTAGACAGTACCAATGTGATACAGCCTAAGCTCTCGATCATAACCAACATTAGTCTGGATCATACGCAATATCTCGGCAATACACTCGAGGCGATTGCCTATGAGAAGGCGGGCATCATCAAAGAGGGTGTCCATGCTGTCATTGGGAATGCTGGAGGCTCTGTGCGTGTGCTCTTTGAGCAGGTGGCTGATGAGCGTCATGCTCCGATCACCTTCTGCGAAGATGAGCACACGATCAAGCGATACGATGAGCTACATCCTGGTATGCGGCTGGACACTGTCGATTATGGACTCATAGAGACGCCGCTCTCGGGCGATGCGCAGCTGGAAAATGCTCATACCGTCCTAACCGCACTCCGCATCCTAGACGACAAAGTACTCGACACGCCACTCACCCATGAGGAGGTGGCGCGAGGCTTTGCCGAGCTGTACAAGCTCTCGGGACTGCGTGGTCGCTGGGAGACGCTCTCGACAGATCCGCATATCGTCTGCGATACAGCGCACAACCCCGCTGGTATAGCTGTCGTAGCGCACCAACTCGAAGAGGCAACCTATGATCACCTATATATAATAGTAGGTATGAGTGCCGACAAGGATATAGACACCAACTTGGCTCTCTTGCCTTCATCAGCTCGCTACTACTTCTGCACGACAGCGTCACAGCGTACGCTACCCGCCGAGGAGCTACTGCAACGTGCTGAGGCTATCGGCCTCAGGGGGAGAGCTTATCCCTCGGTAGAGGAGGCACTGCGAGAGGTCGTGGCGCTTGCTAATGCAGGCGACTTGATCTTCGTCGGTGGTAGCAACTTCATCGTTGCCGAGCTACTCAAGAGTTATCCCACGATACAAAAAGAGCGCCCAGCCCATCAATGAGGGCTAGACGCTCTACCTATATATACGCATCAACAAACTAAACATACTACATAACGTAATGACTGAATCTACACAATTGAAGACCCTGCGAGACAGCGCAGGGATGAGATGGCTAGCACTGGCACTAGTCGCACTCACGATGTTCTTTGCCTACATGTTTGTAGACATCCTCTCACCTGTCAAGACGATGGTTGAGTCAGAGCTTAACTGGAGCTCTACCGTCTTCGGGACCTATGGAGGTAGTGAGTTCTTTATCAATGTATTCTTCTTCTTCCTCATCTTCGCAGGTATCATCCTAGACAAGATGGGGGTGCGCTTTACCTTCCTCCTATCAGGCTCTCTGATGGTGATCGGAGCTTTGATCAAGCTATACGCACTGAGTCCCGCCTTTAATGCAGGAGGCTTCGGGTATGACTTCTTCAACAGCTTCTGGCCCGCTATGCCAGCCTCTGCAAAGCTAGCCTGTGTGGGCTTTGCACTCTTCGGCTGCGGTACAGAGATGGGAGGCGTGACGGTCTCTCGCTCTATCGTCAAGTGGTTTGAGGGCAAGGAGATGGCTCTCGCTATGGGTATCGAGATGGCTGTGGCTCGTCTAGGTGTCTTTGCTGTCTTTTGGCTCTCACCGATGATCGCTGAGCAATATGGTACTGTACGTGCTTCTGTCTTCTTCGGCACTTGTCTTCTTGTCGTAGCTCTACTACTTTACGTAGTTTACTTCTTCATGGATAAGAAGCTCGACCAGCAGCTAGAAGCAGCACATGCAGCAG
Organism: Porphyromonas vaginalis; assembly: GCF_958301595.1. Classification (NCBI taxonomy): domain Bacteria; kingdom Pseudomonadati; phylum Bacteroidota; class Bacteroidia; order Bacteroidales; family Porphyromonadaceae; genus Porphyromonas; species Porphyromonas vaginalis. The sequence continues at coordinate 1,536,238 of NZ_CATQJU010000001.1, forward strand.
TGGAGAAAGAGGAGGAGGAGCCCTTTAAGTTTAGAGACCTCGGACATGTCTTTGGCAACTCGATGTTTTGGATCGTTGCGATCCTCTGCGTGCTCTACTACTCAGCGATCTTCCCCTTCCAGAAGTTTGCTACTGAGATGCTTGTGAGCAACGTAGGCTTTGAGCAAGATGTAGCTGCTAAGATCTTTAGTCTCTTCCCCGTAGGAGCTATGGTGATAACCCCAATCTTGGGCTTCTACCTAGATGCTCGTGGTAAGGGTGCGACGATGCTGATGATCGGTGCTATCTTGATGATCGTCTGCCATGGTACGTTTGCTTTCTTCCCATTCAGCACGGTCTCTCACGGGCTAGCAACCACAATTGCCGTCGCAGCCATCGTAGTACTAGGTATCTCCTTCTCGCTGGTTCCTGCTGCACTATGGCCTTCCGTACCTAAGATTATCCCTGGTAAGGTGCTAGGCTCTGCTTACTCTGCTATCTTCTGGATTCAGAATATCGGTCTCATGTCTGTGCCTATGCTCATTGGTGCCATCCTCGATGCAAACAACCAGAATGTAGCTCCTGGACAGCCTAAGGACTACTTCCAGGCTATGCTTGTCTTTACCGCGTTTGGTGTTGTAGCTCTCATCACGGCTATACTCCTTAAGGCAGCTGACAAGAAGAAGGGCTACGGCCTTGAGTTGCCGAACATTAAGAAGTAACTTATCCGTCGGGGAGGGGGGTCTTTTGGCGTGTGGCATCGCACCTTTTAGGGCAGACTTAACTGGGTGATGTAGGCTACTCGCAAAAATCTTCGTACATTTGTGCCGAGAGAGCTAGCTATACGTGATAGCACACTCCAAAAGAACTACCATTCCACCGAAGAAATAAGATAACTCGCTATATGGAAATCAAGAAATCACCCCACGCAGACCTAAGAAGGACGATACCCTTATCGTTGGCTATGGGATTTGTCTTAGCTCTAGGTATCCTTTATACCGCTCTAGAGTGGACCTCTACAAAGGACGATAGTACAGACGATATGACTGCACTCAATATCGCCGACATCGATGATGCGCTCATCATCAACGAGCAGCAACAAGAGCAGCCCGAGCCCGAACCCGAGGCTCCACAGGAGGTCGTAGAGGTAGCACTACCTGAGGAGTTTAAGGTAGTGGACGATAGCAAGGAGGTTGCTAAGATTTCAATTGTCTCTGTAGACCAGGATCGTGAGCTACCACCGCCACCCGTTATCGTACAGCCTGTACAGACAGTCGAGGAGCCTGAGGATCAGATCTTCGAGATCGTTGAGAATCCCGCTGTACCCCCCATGGGTGATATACCCTCAATGCTTAAGTGGATTGCTAATCACATCGAGTACCCACAGAGTGCTCTAGACAATAACATCCAGGGTAAGGTCGTGCTCCGCTTCGTCGTGGAGAAGGACGGATCTATCGGAGATGTGATTGTAGCACGCAAGGTAGACCCCGCACTAGACAAAGAGGCTATCCGTGTGCTTAAGTCTATGCCTAAGTGGACGCCAGGTAAGCAGCGTGGTAAGCCTGTACGCTCTTACTTTACACTGCCTGTTGCCTTCGTGCTAGGCTAATGCAAAAGGCGTGACCCCCTTTCTGTAATAACACAATGCGCTATCGGATGATATAGGTGTCTCCCTACGTTGTTGACCCAACCTGCTACCAAGTAGCTCTGGTAGGTAGACATGTATATCACCCCTTAGCTCCGTATCACAGGAGGTCTCTACACCTCATACTAAACCAAGGAATGTCTCACACAGTAGAAGCCAAAGATCTGGGGGCTTATCGTCAGATAGTGCAGGATACACTGCAGCGTCTGAAGCTAGATAAGCGCACACCTCAAGCTCTCTACGCTCCGATACGGTACACGTTGGAGCAAGAGGGAGCTAAGCGTGTGCGTCCAGTCCTGGCTCTCTTGATGCAGGCGTACTTACGTCCCGAGGCACCCTTGGTAGCATCGCCTATAGTAGCCCTAGAGGTCTTTCACAACTTTACGCTACTACATGACGATGTGATGGACAATTCTCCCGTACGGCGTGGCAAGCCCTCGGTCTATGCTAAGTATGGACTGACACCTGCCATCCTCTCGGGAGATGCTATGCTCATTCTAGCTTATCAGATGCTTACAGAGGGTGTCTCTGCTGAGATGCTCCTTGATCTGATACAAGACTTCAATAAGATGGCTACGCTCATCATGGAGGGTCAGCAACTAGACCTCGAGTATGAGCAGCTAGACTATGTCTCTAAGGAGCAATACCTAGAGATGATCGGCTACAAGACAGCGATCTTGATAGCCACGGCAACGCGCTTTGGAGCTATCCTCTCGAAGGGGAGTGCTGCAGAGCTCGAGTCCTCTTACGCTTTTGGGTGGAACCTCGGGTTAGCCTTTCAGCTTCAAGATGACTACTTAGATCTATACGGAGATAGTGAGACCTTTGGCAAGCCTCTCGGAGGGGATATCCTAGAGGGCAAGAAGACTATCCTCCATACACTCGCCTATGCTACAGCTTCTCCCGCTCAGCGACAAGCACTCATAGAGGCGATGCGTAGATCTAACGAGCAGGCTGAAGAGAAGATCTCAGCTGTCAAGGCTCTATATGACGAGATGGACGTAGCTACACAAGTGCAGGCACTCGTGCGAGACTACTTAGCAGAGGCGCAGAGTGCGCTAAAGGCTTTGGAGTCAGCTTGTGGTAGAGAGGCTACGCAGTTGCGCGCTTTTGTAACCAAAATAGCGGAGCGCAATACTTAAACGCTCAGTCCTTAGCGAAGGACTGGCAACTTTGTAGCGAAAGGGAGAGCTTCCCTTTGGTTAGATCGAAGAGGTAGGACAGAGATATGCTGATAGATACCCACACACATATATATGGTGTCGAGTATGACGCAGATAGAGAGGCTGTCATCTCAGCAGCCCGTCAGGCGGGGGTAGGCTATATGGTTATGCCCAATGTAGATCTCACGTCACTTCCTCTACTAGTCGAGACTCACCGCAGCTATTCTGATCGTACAGCGATGGCGCTAGGGCTGCACCCCACCTCGGTGGAGGCAGATTACGCCGAGCAGCTACGTCAGCTACGCCAATACATAGCTCAGTCTAGTGAGGCAATAGTAGCGATAGGGGAGATCGGACTAGACTTCTATTGGGATCGTACCTACGCCGACGAGCAGCAGAAAGCTCTCATCGAGCAGGTCGGATGGGCTACAGAGCTAGACCTACCGGTGATACTGCATGTACGATCAGCACTGGACGAGACGATCGACCTCCTGACCTCTCACTTCGCTCCCGAGCAGCTTCGAGGAGTCTTTCACTGCTTCGAAGGCGAGGAGACACAGCTACAGCGCATATTGGATCACTTGCCACTGATGATGATAGGGATCAATGGCAATGTAACCTATAAGCGGTCTCGCACCGCTCGACTACTGTCTCAGATACCTCTAGACAAGATGCTTCTAGAGACAGACGCACCCTATTTGGCTCCTATTCCCCAGCGGGGGAAGCGCAATGAGCCAGCATATTTAGTTCATACAGCTAGCTATGTCGCAGATCAGATAGGCATCTCGCTAGAGAGCTTGGCAGAGCATACGACAAGCAATGCTATACGGCTCTTTTCGTTAGACTTAGTCGGCTAGCCGACGATCGTAACAGATCACAAAGCCTCCCGAATTAGGTTGTGAAAAGTGAGGTCGACGGTCTAGATGCGTGCTAAGTCGCCAAATTTCTTTAGATTTGCACTACTAAACGGATCAAGAGAGCCTATTTACTGACACAGATAGCTGGAAAGAACAAGTAAGCATAGCAAGACAGAACAAACATAATAGACCCATAAGGAGAGATGCTCGAGTGGCTGAAGAGGCACGCCTGGAAAGCGTGTAAACGTCGAAAACGTTTCGAGGGTTCGAATCCCTCTCTCTCCGCAGTAATAACAATCAAACTAGAAATAATCAACTAACACAACTATCGCAATGAAAAAGTTATTTGCAACGTTATCATGCATGGCTCTACTCACACTGGGCCTCACACAGATGACCTACGCACAGGAGGCTGCTCCAGCAGCTACAGACACCACAGAGGAGGTGACACCAGCTGTCGCTGATGAGGCTGTTGAAGTCGACATGGAGGCTGTCATGGAGCAAGACGCTACGGCTGATCAGACCTTCCACCAGGCTCTCAAGACCAAGTTCATCGAGGGTGGTGCTGACTTTATGGCACTCATCGCACTCGTCCTGATCCTCGGTCTCGTTCTCTGCCTAGAGCGTATCATCTACCTCAACCTAGCAGACAATAACTACGAGGCATTCCTACGCAAGCTCGAGGAGGCTCTCAACCGCGGTGACATGAACGGCGCTAAGGACATCGCACGCAACACCCGTGGTCCTGTTGCTTCTATCGCATACCAGGCACTGATGCGCTTTGACCAGGGCATCGACGTAGTCGAGCGTTCTATCGTCTCCTACGGTGGTGTACAGGGCGGACTCCTCGAGAAGAACCTCTCATGGATTACCCTCTTCATCGCTATTGCACCTTCACTCGGATTCCTTGGTACCGTCGTTGGTATGGTCATGGCATTCGATAAGATTGAGAAGGTTGGTGATATCAGCCCGACGGTCGTCGCTGGTGGTATGAAGGTGGCTCTGATCACGACCATCGGTGGTCTGATCGTTGCTATGATCCTACAGGTCTTCTACAACTACATCCTATCTAAGGTTGAGTCTATCCTCAATCGTATGGAGGATGCCTCAATCACGCTAGTTGACTTTGCTATCAAGTACAACCTCCATAAGTAATACGCAACCATGGCAGTAACCAAAATTCGTAAGATCTCTAGCTGGACGCTACTAGTACTCTTAGTAGTCTCCGTTGCGGTCTGCCTTGCGTTCTTCGTCGGGGGAGTCGAGCTAGATGCTGCGGGCAATAAGGTCTATGCCAATACAGACTTAGTCTTGTATTGGGGCTATGCACTTGTTGCGCTGACGCTCATAGCAACGATAGTATTCGCTATCGTCTCCCTAATCCAAGGTTTCCGCACCAATCCTAAGAGAGCTTTCCAGAGTCTCTTAGTATTCATAGTCTTGATCGTGATACTCGGCATCACCTATGCTATAGGCGATGGTACTCCGATGGCTGTCAATGAAGACTCAGCACAATACAACACTCCAGGGTGGCTCAAGATCATCGACATGTGCATCTACACCACCTACACACTAGTGGCTCTCATCATCGTGGGTGTCATCTGGGGTGGTATCCGCAAGCGTCTTGCCAAGTAAGTAATCAAACACATCAGTAAAGAGCAATGTCTAAAACTAAAAAGAAGGTACCCAGTATCAATGGGTCATCCATGGCCGACATCTCTTTTATTCTTCTGATCTTCTTCTTGATTACTACTTCAATGGACACCGATCAGGGACTAAAGAGGCGCCTACCGCCGTTGGTTCCCCCCGAGCAGCAGCAGCAAGATATAGAGATACGTGATCGTAACGTGCTCCGTATCCTTGTGAACCGCTCGGATCAGATAGCTATCATCAAAAAAGATGCGTCAGGACGTGACGACATGGCTATCGTACCTCTTGATAGGCTCAAGGATCGTACTGTCGAGTTTATCCTCAACCCGCAAGATCTGCCACATCTCCCAGAGAAGGAGACACGCTACATCGCAGGACTAGGAGATCGACTCGTGACGATATCTTCGTATGCTATCTCCCTCAAGAACGAGGTCGAGACCAGCTATCAGATGTATATCGACGTACAGAACGAGCTACTCCGCGCTTACAATGAGGTATGGGATATCGTCGCTCAGAAGGAGTATGGTCAGCCATACAATGACCTTACACCAGACAAGCAGAAGGTGGTAGTCGACTGCTATCCGATGCACATCTCTGAGATGCCACTCAACTCCTAATCTTCAACTTATAGCGCATTATTATGGGAAAGTTCAAACAAGCTGGAGGGCGTACGATGCCTGAGCTGAATACATCCTCACTGCCAGACTTGATTTTTGCCTTTCTGTTTTTCATCATGATGGTGACGAGTATTCGAGAGGTTACACCTAAAGTAGCCTTTCAGAATCTCCCCACAGCCACAGAGCTAACCAAGTTGGAGGAGAAGTCTCTTGTATCCTTTATCTACGTAGGTAAGCCTATTCCTGAGCTACAGGCTAAGTTTGGTACAGCACCAGCTATCCAGCTCAACGACCAGATTACCACAGATGCCTCTGCCGTTTATGGCTTTGTCAAGGATCAAGAAGCTCAGATACAGGACGAGCGTCGCAAGCTGATGACCATCTCTATCAAGGGCGATGCATCTACCAAGATGAAAATCATAGCAGATATCAAGCAAGAGCTACGTCGTGCTGATGCACTGAATATATCATACTCAGCAAGACCTAAGCGAGATAACTAATAGAGACACGTTGCGCTAAGCAACAGACTCTCTCACTGAATCACGAGGAGGGTGCTACTTACAATAGGGTAGCATCCTCCTCGCTTTGTATGCTAGCTCTGTCAAGAGACTTCGTCGAGACCATGAGATAAGGGGAAATAGTACCCATAGAGGCGCATCGCTTTATTGCTTTAGCTTGGCATCGGTTTGCCGGCAAGATGGGCTCAGGTGACAGCGGGGCCACGGTCAACGGGCTACGAGTCCGCAGACGCTACGACACGGGCGCACAGCAGAGCGCACTGACCCAGAGCGGGCTACGACTCTTCGCCTCGCCCGACCGATACTTTGACGTGGACTATAGTAAGACGTACGCCCCAGGAGGCGGTCAGTTGCTCACCCCCAACCCCTACCTTGTCCGCATCAAGGGCGGTGCCAAGGTGGACAAGCTGACGGCTGACGAGCTGGACATGCCAGGCGTGCCACTTTGCGGGGCGACATTCAACGAGAATGGCGGGCAGGAGAAAGCGTTTGGGAAGTATGTCAATCAGAGAGGATCTAATAGAGCGCAAGCAGTGTACTACTCAAGCGGTAACTTCTACCGAGTATTCCACTCGATAGGACATACCCGCTACATACCCACGCTACAAATCGTGGACGACAACGGCACAGATATCAATTGGAGCCTTACAGCACGTATCTATGCAGTCAACGCCAACGACCTTGCAGTCCGGGTCTGCTCTGTACGTATCTTGAATCGTCTAAAGGGGTAGAGTGTCGTACGCTCCTCGTCAATGGAAGGCTGTTGCATAAAGGCGAATCGCTGTGTTGCTTTGGGGATTCGGCTTCGGTCACATACGGAGGTATGCTCCCTTCAGATCTCACCCTCAGTGCCTTGCGCTTCATCCTTTCTGCAAAGTCTAGACAATCTTGCTTGCAAGATTGTGAGACTGTTGACTTCTGCAACAGTCTCAAAGCAGTAGCCCCACCCGGCACGATGACCGAGTGGGGCTACGCATGTTGTGAAGCTCAGGCTCCGCTTGTCAGAGGAAGCTCTCCATCGGAGCCTGTAGCTGTGAAGTCGCTAGAGGATCAGTCGGAAGGTACGTACCTCGCCTGCCTTGTGGGCTGCGACGACGTAAATACCGGACTGTAGTTGCTCAGCGATGAGCTGCTCAGGCTCAGTGATCTGGTAGTGACCTACCTGAGCACCGCTAGCTGTGTAGAGCTCGACGGTCGCACCCTGTAGACCCAGCACGAGGATACCCTCGGGTGTCGCTATGACACGTGCGGTCTCGCCATCGATGGCATCGATAGCCGTCGACTGAATCGTGAAGGTGGTCTTACCCTGAGCGACCGTCTGCATAGCGGGCATGATGGTCGCCTCGACGGTGACCTCATAGCGTGTACCCGTCTGTAGACCCTCGAGGGTGGTGTAGACGTAGCCGTCACGAAGCTCTAGCGAGCGGAGCTGCTGCGTAGGATCGAGGCGCATCGTCTGCGTCGCACTAGCGTCAGCACCTACGGGACGATAGCTTACGGTGTAGCTCACCTGCGTGGGGAGCTTCTGCCAGCGTATCTGCGCTGTGCTCTCGGTGGTTGCGACCACTTCGAGGGCTATCTGCTCCTTGGCTGGTTTGGTAGAGGCATCCTGCTTGATGTGCAGGTTGTCCATCGCAAAGTAGCTAGGCGCATAGCTGTCGCTCGACTGGATGGAGAACTTGAGCGTCTTGACCTCACCGAGAGAGGAGAGATCGACCCACTTCCAGTCGTTGACCACTTCGCGCTTCTTATTGCGATAGTCGATGAGTGGTACCTCGACCTTCTTGCCATTGTCAGCCGTGATGGTCACGATAAAGAAGCTACCCTCCTTAAAGGCGGGACGACCATAGTTCTTATCGCCCTGGGTGGCAAAGCTCTTGACCCAGGCCGTGTTGGTCAGATAGACACCCTCGAGCTGCACCTTGCGGTCGCTACCAGGCATGACCGTGACGACGGGATTGTAAGAGCCCCACTGAGGATTATCTCCTGGGCAGTAAGCCACGACATACTGCTTGGACTTACCCTCCAGCTCCTGACCACCACCGACGACGTTGTTGTACTGTTGCGTCGCAAAGTCGCCCGTGTAGGTCGTATCGGCACTAGCTGCTAGGGCAAAGCCACTCCAGCTATTCCACTCAGCATTGTAGCTGTTGGAGAAAGCGAACGAACCGCTACCGAATGGAGCCTTCTGGCTGTAAGGCTCCTCGCTAGAGAGTGGCTCCTCCTCAAAGGTTGCCACCATCGCCTCGCCGTGTAGTCCATTGACGTAGACATAGACGCTCTCGGTGACTTGGCTACCAGCAGCATCTGTCACAGTGACACTGTAGCGTGTCGTCTGCGTAGGAGCTACGGAGACAGTCTGTAGCGAGTCGCCTTGTGACCACTTATAGCTATAAGGAGCCACACCACGGATCACCTGAGCCGTTAGCTGAGCCTGCTGCCCGAGACTGATGGTCACGGGAGCGATAGCGAGCTGCATAGCGAGGGCATCGCCGTTGTAGTCGTCGATCCATAGCTTGCCACGGCTCTCGAGGGTCACCTCACGGATGTCGCCTCTCTGAGCCAGGTCTACGTAAGCCCACTCCTGCTCAGTAGCGGAGAGTGTGATACGTGTATCACCATCGATGCGCATATAGACGGGGCGGTCAGCCATGAGCGAGAAGCCTCGCTGTGGTATCTTGCCCTTGGAGTTGGTCACGGTGATGGTCACCTTGTCGCCCGCCATCTCAGCAATCTGATTGCGTGAGCGGGTGAAGTCCTCGACGACCTTGACTCCTGCGAAGCTATTGGTCCCTGAGTAGACGACATCACCCTCTATGGTGCGGTTGTCTTTCTCAAAGGTAGCCACTCGCGTAGGCATATAGGTAGTAGTAAAGGTGAAGAGGAGCTCAGGCTCGGCATCCTTATTATTGAGCGTACCGTGGAGGAGTCCATAGACCTCATAAGTGGTCTCAGGCTCTAGCCCCATGATGGTAAACTCAGTCGCACGCTTGCCAAGAGCGGTGAAGTGTCTGCCCTTGTCTCGTATCGTAGCGGCATCTGGAGCTGTCGTAGCCTCCTCGCCCTTTGCAATCGTCATCAGGTAGACGTCGGTCATCTGATCCGGCTCGACAGAGATCGTAGCGGACTGATGTAGCGCACGAACTACCTGCTTGTTGATGAGCTTAGGAGCCTCGTCAGTTACATTAGGATCCTGCTCGTAAGCACCAACAGTCGGATGCTCTTTGTCACGAGCTGTGCCAATGATATCCGTCGTAACAGCAGCGTGTGGAGCACCCTGTGGTAGTACGGTCATATCCTTCGGGTAGAGTACCTTGTCAGAGACGAAGGCTACCTCTACGACCTTGGATGCTGTGCTCTTTGTCGCCTCCTGATAGCTGGTTGCGTCGTACTTCTTACCCTTAGCGGTGATGAGTACGCCCTTGCTGTCAGAGGTGTAGAGCGCATTGCGGTCGCAAGTGAGCTGCTTGTTGGGAAGCGCTTGATTGCTAAAGAGGATGCCTCCACCGTCTCGGTTCTGCAGGATATTGTCTGAGAGCTGAGACGAAGAGATATCGCCGTTGAGCATAAGGAGTGCTGTACTCTTGCCGTCACGAGCTATAGCGGTGTTGAAGACAAAGTTCAGTCCCGTAACGTTGCTCGCCTTAAAGGCACGGCTATCAGAAGAGCCACGCGTGATGCGGATCACATTGTTGGCAACGAGTAGACCCTCGCCCTGCACCTCACGGACAGAGATGCCGTGTAGTGAACTGAGTTTATAGGCCTCGGGCTGTGTCAGGTCAAAGTCATTGCCTATGACCTTGGCATCTGTGTGGAAGGTTGCATCGATACCGATGTACTCTCTCTGAGGCGTAATCTGCTGTACCATCTCGTTGCCCTCGATAAGGACTTCGGAGGAACGAATGACATAGATTGCCTTGCCACTATGATCTACGAAGCGGTTGTTGCGCACCGTGTAGCCCTTACCTACGGGGTTGGCAACAGTACTGGTACCTCCAATCTGTAGAGCAATGTGTCCACCCTCAAAGAGCGAGTTCTCAACCAAGACATCACAGCTCTGTGCGTGTGGATTGCTGGCCGCCTCAATCTTGACAAGGTGCGGAGACATGTTGTAGTTCATATTGCTCGTGTTCTTGGTGTAGACATGGCAATTGTCCATCGTGAAGTGCGATGAGTTCTCCTGAACGTAGACCATCGTTGGGAATCCGAGGTCTGTCGAGTGAATCGTCATATTGCGCAGCGTCACGTAGGGGGTATTGCGTATGGTCATCACACCATAGTAACGTCGATAGGCATCGTCTCCAATAGGCTTGTTATACCCATTGGCAGAGATAACGACCTCGTCACGGGAGTTGCCGAGACCAACGATGGTGATGCTGTTCTTGGCAGAAGCTCCGGGGACACGCTCTAGGAGAACTGTCTCAGGATACTCACCCGGCTCCACCTCAACGGTGACAGCACCAGAGACACCCTGCTTGGTTAGATCCTTAGCTGCTGCAGCTAAGCTTTTGTAAGTAGCTGCACTGCTAGAGCCAACACGGAGTGTGCCTTGGAGTCCGCCCTGACGCGTCTTCGTGTCAAAGGGCTTCTCCTGCGTCACATCGTGCTTGGTACCTCCGATGGTCACACTCTTGGCGGTAACCGAGATCGGTGTGCCTACCTTGAGGTCGCCAGCGAGCTGAGCCTTGACCCAGTAGTACTGCGTGCGTGGTAGTGTCAGTGTATCGGCGGGGTCAAGCTTAAAGATGACCTCCGTCTGCGTAGCTTGTGGCTTGGAAGTCGCTATCAGATGAGCTTCGTCAAACTCATTGATGGCTCCCGTGGCGTAGAGTGCGAGCTCCTCGATGCCTTCGCTAGAGATCTCTAGCTGTAGCTTCTCGAGTGTCGTCTTGCCCCTTTCACCAGCGGTGGTTAGGTCGATACGTACAGCGGGCAGTGAGCTACCCGAGAGTACACCCTGCTTGTCTACGGGGAGAGCTGTAGCGGAGACCTTCTCGACGAAGAGGGCGCGAGGCTTGACACTCTCTACACGAGCAGCCCACCCGAAAGTGTAAGTGTCTGAACCCTTGAAGTAGACCGTCAGAGAGCCGTCCTGATCTTGCGAGGTGAAGGTTCTGACACCAGTCTGCTTGAGTATATTGTTATCTCCTGTGGAGAGCAGCTTGCTCTCATCTGTATGGTCACGTCCTGAGTAGATGCCGAAGGTGGCTCTTCGTAGATTTATTGAGTCGATCGTGAGGGTTACCACCTCGCCTTCGTGGGCTGGGAGGAAGGTCACGTACGACCCTGTGTTCTTGAGCACCTTGCCATTGGGACCGCCCTCGTCGTAGTACGATAGGGGCGTGGTGACGGTCACCTCCTTATTGTCACCCGATGATGGGTGGTTGAAGATGTTGACCAGCTTGTACGATCCCTTAGGATCAGCGTTGCGAACGTCAATAAGCTTACCAGCAACAGTTAGCTTGGCGATAGCCACGTCTATGCTATCAGCTGCTGGAGCATCCTTGCGAATGTCTAGTGCGAGGATGTAGCTATTGGCAAATTCTTTCAGCGTGCCGTTTTGCGCTAGTGCATCGGCTGGAAGGTCTACGCTTTTCATCGTTGGCTCCACCTGAGCCTCTGCGATGAGCTTGTTCGCATCGAGTGTACCCTCAGCCGTAGTAGCGTAGAGAGCCACACGCTTGATCTGAGGAGCACCACCCTTGAGGTCCACGGTGAGACCGTCCATGAGGATCGGATTGCGGTCACCGATCGTATGTATGTCAAGTGCTAAGACTGCATTCATCTCAGAGCCGACAGCGATGAAGGGTAGCTCGAGTTGCTTTGCAGCGGCTGAGTCAACCTTCATGTCCTGTGGCAGGTACTGCTTGACCTGACCACGCCAGCCTAGCGAGCCGGAAGCACCTTTAGCATCAAAGACGAAGGTCAGAGCCTTCTGCGTAGAGCGGATGTAGTCGGCAGGTTTCGTCTTGTAGGCATCCTTGTTGGGCTTTAGCTCAAAGAGCAGAGGAGCCGAGGCATCCTCACCGTCATAGATCCGAAGCGTAGGCTTGCTACCCCAAGAGGAGTAGTAGAAGTCCCACTCATTGATATCTAGCTGGATGACGTTGTCTGGAGCGGTCGCCTCAAAGGTGACGCTACGCTCGCCTGCATCGGTGTCATATCCCGTGGTAAGTTTGTGCTTGAGCTGAGGCATGAAGTCCCAAGGCTCGAACACCTTGACATGATGCTTACCGAGGGTGAGCACCATCTTATTCATTACCTCTAGAGCCTCCGTGCGGGTGCGCTCCTTCTCGGGTAGCGTCTTCTCGCCTGACGAGAGGTGGATCTTATCAATGGATAGGTTGATCTTGCCTCCCTTGCTCGCAGTCTCCTGGAGGTCTACGACTAGGTAGAAGTGGTTAGCCCCCTCGCGCAGTGCTTGAGGTGTGGGGAGCTTGGCGGTGAGTGCCTGGGCAAAGTCCCAGCGAGCGATCTCCTTAGCCTTCGTAAAGTCATCTACGATAGGGCTGTAGTAGAGAGCCACCTGCGCTACGTCTGTCTTCTTGCTGATAGAGCTCAGGTCTAGACGCTGCAGTGTAACAGGGTCTTTGGTTCCCTTAGCAACGAGCGTGAAGGCAACCATGCCGACCTTCTTGACGCTTGCATTGATAGGCATCGCAAAAGTGTCGACCTCGATGGTTCTACCCGAGAGCGAGTCAATCGCCATAGGCATAGGTGCAATCTGAGAGACCAGAGCCTCAAAGCCAGCCTTGGGAACCCCCGTATTCGTTACGAGACGGATCGTCAGACTACCATCAGGAGCTGTCGAAGTTGCCTTGTAAGCTTTCTCCTTGTTGAGCTTGATGATGAGGTTGTCCACATTGACCTCTGAGCCATTGTACACCTCAACTAGGTCGGCACGACCGATAGAAGAGTAGCTAAAGAGATCTAGCTTCGTAAAGTCTACCTGGATCACCTTGCCTGTGGTCTCAGGCTTGAAGACAGCGTATCCGTCAAACTTCTCGCTGATCGGATCATACTTACCGCCATCGTCGTATAGTGTCAGCGACTTGTCGCCTACGGTGTAGGTTTTCGGAGTCTTAGCAAGCGCGTAGGCATCCTCTACAGTAAGCGTCTTAGGCTTTTGGAGCGTTACGGCGTGATCGCCGAGAGTTGTCGTGAGCTTTGTCGTAGCGACATTGATACGGCTACCAGCCGCCACGTCGCTCTTGAGGTCAACGACCAGAACTAGATCATGGTTAGGCTCAGAGAGCGTGTACTCCTTAGAGAGTGTGATCGTACCTTCGGCAGAAACTTCGGTCGTCTTGCCGAGTAGCTTGTCAGCGTCTAGCTGTTTGGGCTTACGGCTGTTTGCCTCGTAGAGGTATATCGCCGTGATGTCGCTCGGCTTTGTGTCGCTGAGCTTATAGTGCAGAGCCGTCAGCTTGGGAGCCTTGGCTAGTCCCTCGGTTGTAATCTTGAGGTTAGAGACGATGAGCGACTGCTCACCGATGTAAGGGTCGTGGCTAGCGCTCTTGTCCTCTAGGACAGAGGTAACCTGGATCGCAGGCTGATCGACCGTGCGTACGATGATCTTAAAGCCGGCGCCTGGATTAGCTTTCGTCTTGCTACCGATCGTGATCTGACCGGACTTGCCACTGGAGCGAAGCTTGAGAGGCAGCGTTGGTCTATCTGCCTTGGTAAACTTCCTGATAATTAACTTCTCGTTAGGCGCCATCCAACTAGTGAAAGGTGCTGCACCCTCGAGGATGTAAAGCTCGTCTTGATTGGCTAAGGCAAGCTCCTGTATCTCTATCTCGATACATTTGCCAGCTTGCTCTGGCGTGAAGAGGATCTTGCCCGTCTTGCCTGCCAAAGCATTGCCATCGGTTCCTCCACTATCGTAGAGGATCAGCGGGGTGTCTCCCACCTTATGCTCGTTACTGCTCGAGGTCGACGTGGGCATCAAGAGCGTGTTGTCCTCTTGTCCCCACACGATCGGTGGCAGGAGTAACCAGCAGAGTAGTAGGAGCGTTGTCGTTACTGTTCTTTGCATAGTAATTGAGTGAATATATAGTTTGTTATTGTCTGCATATACGATAAGATGTCGTAGCTCCGCCCTCTAGGCGTAAGAGTGCGACGTAGCAATCGCCCATAGCGGGCAGAGCGACCGTAGCGCGACCCACAGAGAGCGGATGCGTCAGGACGAGTTGCCCATCTATATTATATAGGTATAGTGTACCAGTCTCTTCGCTCTCGATCTGTAGCTGGTTGTCGCTACTGGAGAGGCGCACGGCTGGCGTCGCTGTGGGGGAAGTGATGCTGGTGCCCTTGGCGAGGGGCTTGATGCCCGCAAACTCTGTCGACACTTCGCCCGTCACATCATTTTGCTGATGGACACCCGTCTGCACCTTGAGGAAGTCGATACGATCTAGCTGTACCAGTTCTCCCTTAGCATTGACCGCACTGTCTATATCAATGTGGCTACCCGAGGAGTCGTTGGGATGGTTATCCGCATAGCCATAAGCGTAAGGCTCAGATTGCCACTGCCCACTCGCAGGATCTAGCTTCATACAGTCTGGCAGGAGGACACCCGTGAAGGTCACTTTATCACCCTCCCAGAGCGGATAGTAGCTATTGGACATGTGGTACTTATTACGCGGTATAAGTCCCGACTCTCCCTCCGAGTCGCTCCAGGCGATGGGGTCGTTGTACGGATCTTTTGGCTTGTAGTAGGTGATCGTGTAGTCTAGATTGCTGCGATAGTCTTCGCTACCACGGATTCGGTACCACGGATCGTCCGCTAGTCCGTTGCCATTGGCATCTTGGCTCACATAGATGATCCCTGGCTCCGCATTGCCAATGAAAGCGTTGCCCAGTATCGCAAAGTCTGCTTGGTTGGGCTGATTGACCAATGCGGGCTGGATGCGTACGATGATGTAGCCGCCCCACCCGCCGAGAGAGAGGAAGGTGTGCTCCTCGACAAGGCGCAGCTGCGCTTTGCGAAGAAGATCAGCATAAGTGGTGACATCTTGGCTCGCCATCGCCTCGCTACCCATAAATTGCCCGGGAGCCGGGTGGTAAGCAATCACCTCCGTGATGCGACTCTCCTGCGCAGAGAGGGTCGCCACACCTAGGAGGAGTAAGCTGGTGAGGGTGTGCAGTATAACGGGGTAGATATGTCTCATATCATAGAGTCTAGGGGATTCAAGTTACTGTCTCAGTACCGCATGGTAGACTCTACGACTCAACGACTTAACGGCTCAACGAGCCACAGACTAGGAGCATCCTTCCTAGTCATCTGGAGCCAAAGGCGTATGAATGCCCCTCGCCAGAAGCGTATCGTACTGCAAAGTCCACGTTGCAGACTGATAGAAATAATGATCGTGGCAGGTCTTCTGGCTTAGCTCGCTCAGGTGTCTCCTTCCCACCCCTGAGTGACGTTAGCGGGGCAGTGGTCTCATCGAGTAGATGACACGTTAGCTTGGAGAGAGCTTTACAGCAACGGGCTTGCTCAGGATTTGCACCTGATTCCCTCTTAGAGTGGCGTGACATACGCTACACCTCGCATAGGTGTAGTGAGCGGTATGCCTATCCACTAACCATAATCACCCGCAAAGGTACTGAAAAGCAACCACCTTGCCAAAGAGCCGTTAGAAGTTAGAGATTAGGGGGGTAGAGATTAGAAGCTAGTAACCCGCTGTAAGGATGCTCGGTCAGACGCAGACCGCATTGCGTCCGACCATACCTCTCTACAAAATCGTTACACGTCTAAGCTGTTCCTGCACCCCTCCGTGGGGACCATTTCGTCCCATGCCAGGTGGAAGATATTTGTCCCATCAGTATGGGACGACCTTTCCGGACTATCTGCCATACTATATATGTAGCTCACTCGACTCGTGTAACCCGCTGTGAAGATGCTGAGCAAGACGACTCCTGTAGGGTCGCACGGATGGTCTCTCGTGAAAGGGCGTCCGTTGTGGTACAGCAATGATTGCCTTTGCAGAGGCTCATTGACTAGGGGCTGGGAGCCAACGGTTGACATCCCAAGGACTTTGGAAGGGGAGTGAGAAAGGGGAGTGAGAAAGGAGCTTGGGAAGGGAAAGGAGGATTAGCTGATTTGTCCCCAGTGGTGGGCGTTGGGGTGGATGCGCTCGAGGTTGATGCGGTAGAGCTCTGTGTCGGGCTGGTCGAGGAGCGGGCTGTAGTCGAGGAGGTAGTTGACGTCTAGCCGTGTGAGGGCGAGAAGGTTGTAGTCGGCCACTGGGTCGGCTATGCTGATGCCCGCTAGAGTGCCGCTCTGTCGTGTCCCCTCCATCTGTCCGAAGCCGCGTAGGCGCATATCCTCCTCGGCAATCTTGAATCCATCCTGCGTGGCAACCATAGTGTCGATGCGTTGCTTGGCATCACCCTGCAGGTCGTCGGGCGTGACGAGGAGGCAGTAGCTCTTGTCGCCACCACGCCCCACACGCCCCCGCAGCTGATGTAGCTGTGCCAGTCCGAAGCGCTGCGCATCGTTGATCACCATGACCGTAGCGTTTGGCACGTTGACGCCCACCTCGATGACCGTCGTGGCTAGGAGTATCGGCACTTCGCCCGAGGCAAAACGCTCCATCTGCTCCGCCTTGTCCTCGGCGCTGAGTCGTCCGTGAACGTAGACGACTCGCTCTTCGCCAAAGCGCTCTACGTACTCCTTGTAGCCTACCTCTAGATTGGCAAAGTCAGACTCCTCCGTTCCTTCGATCATAGGGAAGACGACGTAGATCTGCTGTCCACGATTAATCGTTTCGTTGATGAGGCTGTAGAGTGTTTCTTTCTTCTTTTCTGCTATCTGGACGGTCGTGATTGGTTTGCGCCCAGGGGGCATCTCGTCTATGACCGAGACATCGAGGTCGCCATACATAGTCATCGCTAGGGTGCGGGGTATCGGGGTGGCACTCATGACGAGGATGTGGGGAAGGGTCAGCACATTCTTGCCCCAGAGCTTGGAGCGCTGGGCTACGCCAAAGCGGTGCTGCTCGTCGATGACGGCCATGCCGAGCTTGCGGAAGGCGACCCGCTCCTCAAGTATAGCGTGCGTGCCGATCAAGATGGAGAGGCTCCCATCGGCTAGGGTGGACAGGGTCTCGCGTCGCTCTCGCGTCTTGCTGCTCCCCGTGAGAAGTGCTATGGAGACATCCAGCCCCTCGACGAACTCGGAGATGGTCTCGTAGTGCTGCTGCGCTAGGATCTCCGTGGGGGCGAGCATGCAGGCTTGGTAGCCATTGTCTACGGCTAGGAGCATAGCAAAGAGTGCGACGAGGGTTTTGCCACTGCCCACGTCTCCCTGTATGAGACGATTCATCTGTGCCCCCGAGTTGGTGTCCCGACGTATCTCACGGAGGACTCGCTTTTGCGCTCCTGTGAGGTCGTAGGGTAGTGCGTGGTACAGGCCGTTGAAGAGCTTGCCCACTTGCTCCAAGCGATAGCCCTCGTAGCGCATACGCTGCATGACGGCTAGGCGACGCAGGTAGAGGTTGAGGTAAAAGAGTTCGTCGTACTTCAGTCTGAACTTAGCCACCTGCGCCTGCTCGACACTCTGCGGGTGATGGATCCACCTGATAGCCGTCTGGAGAGGTGCTAGATGACGGTGCGCTATGAGAGGCTCAGAGAGCGTCTCGGGGATGGAGAAGTAAGGACTCTGGAGAAGCTGGTCTATGTAGCGTCCTAAGAAAGCGGAGTCGATGCGGGCACGCTTGAGTCGCTCGGTGGTTCGGTAGATCGGTTGGTACCCGCCGACGGATGGGCTTGGCTTGTCTGCAGGTTTGATCTCTGGATGTGTGATCTGCAGCTGATTGTTGAAGAGCTGTAGCTTGCCGTAGACGATATATTTGCAGCCTGGGGTGAGCGCACGCTGTATGTAGTTGTGCCCTTTGAACCAAACCAATAGTAACTCTCCCGTGTCGTCCATAAGGCGTGCCGAGAGGTTGCTCTTGCGTCCCAGCGAGGGTGCGCTAAAGGGCTGTAGGATGCCCTCGACCTGTACCTCCGACATAGAGGGTGTGAGTGCACCTATGGGATAGATGACCCGCCGGTCAGCATAGCGGTAAGGGATGTAGTAGAGCAGATCCCGATAGGTGTGTAGGTCTAGCTCTTCGGCTATCAGCTGCGCCCGCTTGGGACCCAGTCCAGGCAGATCTGCTAGGGGTGTGGTTAGGAAGCTCATAGCAGTATGGGCAGAGAGGCGGGGAGATGGCTTACCTACTCGAGAGTAGTCGCTGTGTCAGGCGCAGACGCTCCTGACGAGATGTGGTCAGGAGGTGCTCACCCCAGTAGAGCTGGTCGGGGGTGGTAATCTTAATATTCTCCGTGGTGTCTGGGACCAGTGCTAGGTCGCTGTAGAGCTGATCATAGACGGAGCAGTCGTCGGTAAAGCTCTCCTGAAAGGGCTGCTGGTAAGCCTCCTTGATGCGCTCGGACCAGAAGACCTGTGGCGTACGCACTAAGCGGTAGATGCTACGATCTACAGCTTGCGAAGGCTGCTGCTCGCCCTCATTGGGTAGATAGCGCAAGCTCTCCGTGAGCTCCAGGACAGGCACGGCTGCTCCCACGCGCTGCGCCTCCTCGTAGCATTTGTCCACCACCTTGCTAGAGACAAAGGGTCGTACCGCATCATGTATACCGACGAGTGCTCCATCAGGTACGACACGTAGAGCTCTCTGGACAGTGTCAAAGCGTCTCTTCCCAGCGACCGTTAGATAGACACGATCAGCAAGCCCCATCGTCTGAAGCATATCCTCGACGATGATACGGTAGTCGTACGATATGCCGAGGACGATGTAGTCCACATGCTTAGCCAGAGCCTCTATGGTGTGCTGGAGGATTGTTTTGCCTCCCAGCTTGATGTATTGCTTGGGCAGGTCAGCTCCCATACGAACGCCCGACCCTCCGGAGGGAATGATGAGATATCTTTTAATATGATCTGACGCAGTTATTGCTTGCTCCATGTTTATAGTAGGTGGTGAAGAGGAGGGTTACTTCTCTCTGAGGAAGATGTTGATGGGAGTACCGCAGAAGTCCCAGTTCTTACGAATCTGATTTTCGAGAAAACGCTTGTACGGCTCGCGTACCCATTGGGGCAGGTTCGCATAAAAAGCAAAAGACGGGACCGCCGTGGGGAGCTGCTGTACGAATTTGATCTTGATGTACTTACCCTTGATAGAGGGTGGTGGAGTCTTCTCAATCAGAGGTAGTAGCACTTGGTTGAGCTGGTGCGTCGGGATGCGTGTCGAGCGCATATCGTAGACATGCTGCGCCGTCTCGATCACCTTGAGGATGCGCTGCTTATTGAGCGCTGAGATAAAGAGGATGGGGAAGTCGGTAAAGGGGGCAAACCGTGCACGGATCGCCTCCTCCATAGTGCGCTGTACGGGCATGCTCTTGTCCTCGACGAGGTCCCACTTATTGACGCAGACGACCAGCCCCTTGTTGTTGCGCTGGATCACCCGAAATATGTTGGCGTCCTGAGCCTCTATACCTCTCGTAGCATCGATCAGCATGATGCACACATCGGCATTTTCGATAGCACGGATGGCACGGATCACCGAGTAGTACTCGAGGTCTTCGTTGACCTTGCCCTTCTTGCGGATGCCCGCTGTATCAACGAGGTAGAAGTGCTGGTTGAACTTATCGTACTCCGCAAAGATGCTGTCACGCGTCGTGCCCGAGCGGTCGGTGACGATGTTGCGCTCCTCACCGATGAGTGCGTTCAGGAGCGAAGACTTACCCGCATTCGGTCTGCCCACGATCGCAAAGCGAGGCAGCTCGAGGAGAGGCTCATGATTGCCTTCCTTAGGGAGCAGCTCTAAGATATGGTCTAGGAGGTCGCCCGTCGAGGAGCCGTTGATCGCAGAGATAGGGTAGGGGTCGCCAATGCCTAGGGAGTAAAACTCCGCCGCGTCGTTGTGCTGGGTGAAGTTGTCCGCCTTGTTGGCCACCAGTATGACCGGCTTGTTGGTCTGTCGGAGCATCAGAGCTATCTCGTCGTCTAGATCGGTCACACCGTTGAGTATGTCCACGACAAAGAGGATCAGGTCAGCCTCTTCGACTGCTATGCGCACCTGCTTATTGATCTCCTCCTCGAAGACATCATCGCTGCGCAAGACCCATCCGCCCGTGTCTACAATCGAAAAGGTACGCTCGCACCAAGTGACGTGGCCGTACTGTCGGTCACGTGTCGTACCCGCCTCCTCAGTGACGATTGCTTGGCGGGAGCGGGTCAGACGGTTGAAGAGGGTACTCTTGCCCACGTTGGGGCGTCCTACGATGGCTACTAGATTACTCATAGCTTGATATCTCTTATAGACTATGTCAGTCTGCTTAGTATATAAATAGGTGCGTCAAAAAAGCAGCTCAGCGGCTAGATGTCATAGCCGAACTGTGTCAATGCTTGATCGCTCTGACGCCAATCCTTATCCACACGGACTAATAGTGTCAGGTGGATATGCTTGTCAAAGAATCGCTCTAGATCCTTTCGTGCGGAGATGCCGAGACGCTTGATAGCGGAGCCTTTGTGCCCGATGATGATCCCTTTTTGCGACTCACGCTCCACGAGGATTACGCAACGCATGTCGATCCGGTCGGGACTCTCGACAAACTCCTCCACGACGACCTCCACGGCGTATGGCACCTCTTGGTGATAGTACTGGAGAGCCTTCTCGCGGATGATCTCCGAGACGAAGAAGCGTGCTGGCCGATCGGTCAGAGCGTCCTGCTCGAAGTAAGGCGGCGACACGGGGAGTAGCTCCTCGATGCGCTTCTTGAGCGGAGCTAGGTTAAACTGCCTCAGAGCCGATACGGGAATAATCTCCGCCTGTGGGATGATGCCGTGCCAGTAGTCGACCAGCTCCTCCAGATGCTTCTGGTCAGTCAGGTCTACCTTATTAATGACAATGATAATCGGGCAGGAGAGTCGCTGCACACGCTCCACAAAGTCGTGATGCTTGTCTCGCTCCTCCATCGTGTCGGTGACGTAGAGTAGCAGGTCGGCATCCTCTAGAGCTTGCTCCGAGTAAGCGCGCATGCGCTCCTGCAACTTGTAGCTAGGCTGTAGCACACCAGGCGTATCACTATAGACCACCTGCATCTGTTCGCTATTGACGATGCCCAGGATGCGGTGCCGCGTCGTCTGCGCCTTGCTCGTGATAATCGAGATGCGCTCTCCGACCAGGTAGTTCATCAGCGTCGACTTACCCACATTAGGGTTGCCGACGATGCTCACAAAGCCGCTCTTGTAGCCCTCTGGCAAGGGTTTACCGGCGAGGTGCTGTAGCTCCGTCATAGCCCCAGACTAGATAGACTGCTCCCCACGTGTACCCTGCACCGAAGGAGCTTAGGATGAGCTTGTCGCCCTTCTTGAGCTTAGACTCATACTCCCAGAGGCAGATAGGTATCGTCGCGGAGGATATGTTGCCATACTTCTGAATGGTTACCATCACCTTGTCCATCGGCACATCGGTGTACTCCGATACCGCCTGGATGATACGCATATTAGCTTGGTGAGGTACGACCCAAGCGACATCGTCGTTGGTCAGATGATTGCGCTTCATCACCTCACGGCTCACACGAGCCATGTCGAGGACCGCATTCTTAAAGACATGCTGCCCCTCCTGATAGACGAAGTGCTCACGGCGTGCGACCGTCTCCGCCGTGGCGGGACTAGCCGATCCGCCCGACTTCATGATCAGGTGCGAGCGACCATTGCCGTCGGTCTTAAAGAGGGCATCCTGCACGCCTAGAGAAGTATCTTCCGTACGCTCCAGGAGGACGCATCCCGAGCCATCGCCAAAGAGCGGACTCGTCTGGCGGTCGGTGTAGTCAATCGCTGCGGACATCTTCTCCGTAGCTACCACAATCAGACGCTTGTACTGCCCTGAGCGAATGTAGTTGGCACCCGTCTCTAGCGCGTAGAGCCAGCTCGGGCAGGCCGAGTTGATATCAAAGGTAAAAGCGTGTCGGCAACCAGTCTCAAAGGCTACGATCGAAGAGGTCGAGGGGAAGTGATAGTCGGCCGTATTGGTCGCTAGTATGATACCCTCCACAGAGAGCGGGTCTATATCCCATCGCTCCAACATCTGGCGAACAGCTTGGATAGCTAGGTAGGATGCGCCGAGGCTCTTGTCTTTGAGTATGCGGCGCTCCTTGATGCCTACACGTGTCATAATCCACTCGTCGGTGGTGTCGACCATCTTCTCTAGGTCGGCATTAGTCAGTCGATCCTCTGGTAGGTAAGCACCTACGGCAGTGATCATCGCATTGTATTGGGTCGAAATCATGTACTGTTTGGAACTACTCGGAAATGGTATTCGCTCGCTAAGGTAATAAAAATCGACTAACGAACGTACATTTGGCTCGAAAGATCTCAGTCGTTGCTCGCGCAGAGTGACTCGATAGTTAGGCTTAGTCGCTTGTCTATCAGGGGGATGCTGCTGCATCGTCTCCTCTAGTCGGACAAGCATCTCGGTGGGTGGTGGCAGTCCTTCCGAAGGTGCTTCCGATTTCCTCCCTTGGAAAGAAAGTTTTCCTCCGTTGGAAATTTACTTTTCCTCCCTTGGAAATTTTGAATTCCTACCTAGGAACTGAAAAGTTCCTCCCTTGGAACCGAAAAGTTCCTCCGTTGGAACTCGAAAGTTCCTCCGTTGGAACTAAAAAGTTCCAAGAGGGGAACTATTAGGCGGAAGGGCATTAGGGAGAGGATTGCGGGTAAGTGAATGGAAATGAGAGGGATTTGCAGTGTTTCTCTATGTTCTACACAGAGGGTAAAAGTGCAGAAAGCGTGGATTTATGCAGAAGTTCCGTTACCAAATCGTTAGCCCATTCTCGGAATGGTAACGAAGAGGTAGGAGCAGGTAACTGACGGAAGAGTATTCGGTAAGTGAGCTCTCTGCAACTGTGGCGCTGTTGCTCTGATATACAACGCTTTGCATAGCTGAGAACGCTTCGGTAACGGGTAACTTTGCCCATAGAAACAGAAGCGTATGCAAACAGACAAAATGAAGGTGTTGCTCTACCTCAAAAAGAGCGGATTGGACAGGTCGGGGCAAGCTCCGATTATGGGGCGGATAACTTACGGGCGAACGATAGCTCAGTTCAGCTGTAAGCTGTCGTGCGCCCCCAACTTGTGGAATGCTCGTGAGAGCAGGCTGAACGGCAAGAGCCGTGAAGCTGTGGCAACGAATGGCAAGTTGGAGCGTTTGCTGCTCTCGGCGCAGTCGGCTTATCAAACCCTTTGTGAGCGAGGGATTGTCTTTACAGCGACTGACATCAAGGAGTTGTTGCAAGGTAGTATGCAAAGCCAAATCACTTTCTTGGAGCGGTACGATCAAATGGTTGAAGAGATGAAGCAAAAGGTGGGTGTCGAGATAAAGGCAACAGCTCTGAATAGTTACTTTACTATTCGAAAGCATCTGCGAGCCTTTATCGAGGAGAAGTTCCACACTTCAGATATTGCTTTCAGTCAAATTGAAGAAGACTTCTTGGATTGCCTACAATGTTACTCTGTCGGAGAGCTGGGGCATTCGCAAGGTCATTATCGTAAGATGGCATCAGCGGTGAAGAAGGTCTGCCGTTTGGCGTATCGTGAAGGGTTGATAACACGACAACTATTTGCTCACGTAACGATCGAACGAGGGGAGAACAAACAACCTCGTGCATTGGACAGGGCATCGTTGGATAAGTTGCAGAGCCTGACCTTTGAGCCGTATGAGGTGGAGTTGGAGACTGCTCGTGACCTCTTTCTCTTCGCTTGCTATACGGGTGTTGCCTACTGCGATATGGTTGCCCTTAATCGGGAGCATCTCTTTGCAGATGATGAGGGGGCTTTATGGCTTAAGTTTCGCAGACAGAAGACCAATACGCTTTGTCGTGTGAAGCTCCTATCTGAAGCGGCCCGTCTGATGGAGCGGTATCAATCGGACGAACGAACTACGCTCTTTGCTCCTATTCCCTATTCGGTTTACCTTGCCCACCTCAAAGCTCTACAACTTCGAGCTGGTATCTCTATTCCCCTTTCGGCACACGTTGGTCGCCACACCTTTGCCACGTTGATAACTTTGGAGCGGGGCGTGCCGATTGAAACGGTGAGCCGAATGTTGGGGCATAGCAATATCCAAACGACCGAGCGATATGCTCATGTGACTCCGAAGAAGCTTTTCGATGAGTTTGAGCAATTCCTCTCTTTCACTGAAGAGCTAACCTTAACCTTGTAAGAGCTATGCGCAGTACATTCAGAATACTATTCTACATCAATAAGAGCAAGACCAAAGCAGACGGCACAACGGCAATCCTTTGCCGGATCTCCATAGACGGAGAGAGCGTGGTGATAACCACAGGCGAAAGCACTGCCCCAAAGGATTGGAGCGTGAAGCGAGGGGAAACAAAGGAGAAGAAGACCAACCAACGCTTGCAAACCTTTCGTGAGAAAGTCGAACAAGGCTACAATACCTTGCTTTACAAGTATGGAGCAGTAAGTGCCGAGTTGCTGAAGAACTACTTGCAGGGTGTCGGAAAAACTCCAACGACACTGCTCGCTCTTAGTGCGGAAGAACTCAAAGCCCAACGAGAATGCAGTAGTGCGGGGACGTATAGAAACAATCGGTATGCCGATAGGCAGCTTAACTTTTTTGTGCGCAGTCGCAGTGAGCGGGATGTCCCCTTGTCGGCTCTTACGATTGAGTTCTTTGAAGATTATCGCTTCTATCTGAAGATGGAGGGTTATGCACCCGCAACGATAAATAACCATCTCTGTTGGTTGAGTCGATTGATGTATCGAGCCGTCAGTCAGGGGACGATACGCTTCAATCCGTTTGAGGAAGTGAAGTATGAAGTCGTGGAGCGCAAACCTCGTTTTCTGAGTAAGGGCGATGTGTCAAAGCTCTTGGCATTCCCGCTTCAGGATGAAGGAGCAGAGCTAAGCCGAAGAATGTTCCTTTTTTCGGTCTTTACGGGCTTGGCATTTGTTGATTTACAAGGGCTACGAGCTTCGCAAATCGAGACGAACAGCGAGGGGAAGCGGTATATTCGCAAAGCACGCCAAAAGACAGAAGTCGAGAACTTAATCCCACTACACCCGATAGCGGAGCAGATACTTTCGCTTTACACAAAGGAGAAAAGCAAGGGAGACTACAAGGTATTCCCCGATACGATGAGTAAAGACAAGCTATCCAAACACCTCAAAGCAATTGGGCTAGCGTGTGGCATTCGTACTCCGCTGACCTACCATGTCGGCAGACATTCGTTCGGCACGCTGACTTTGGAGGCTGGTATTCCGATAGAGAGCATCGCCAAGATGATGGGACACGCCTCCATTGCCAGCACGCAAATCTACGCCCAAGTCACCGACCAGAAGATTGCAAAGGATATGGAGAGGTTGATCAAGAGAAAAACTAGGCTATAAAACTCCCTATGAAGCTTTCTCCTACATTTGTACCCCTGTTGCACTTGTCACTGGAATGTGCGTGAAAAAGAAAATTGAGAGAAAGTTTTGTCATGTCAGAATTTATTGCAACCTTTGCATTAGAACGAAATACATAACGTTCTGTATTGACTGACAAGATATGAAGACGACAAAAGAAACTATACTGAGGGAAAGCTTCAAGCTGTTCTTAGCTAAAGGTTATGATGGCACTAGTGTACCAGACATTGAACGTGCTGCAAAGATTACCCGTGGTGCCATATTCCATCACTTCATCAATAAGGAGGATATATTTAAGCAGTCGGCGGACTATTTCGTCCTTTCTTTTCTTGAAGAGGTCAACTATGGAAAAGAATACTTGAATAGCTCAACACCCTTAAAAACGTTTATGAGCAAGTGCTTGGAAATCATTGAAGCAAGAATGGAGAAATTCTTGCAAAAGACAACAGTGGAAATAACCCCCGCAAGCTTTATGAGCTTTACCCTTTATCTGAAAGATCACTACGAAGGATGGCAAGAGAAAGCTCTTGAATACGAAAATGGAAAGATAGATGCTTGGAAGAAAGCAATCAACTTAGCTAAAGAAAAGAACGAAATACGCCTTGACTCAGATGAGACATTGCTTGCAAGCACTTTTCATAACCTATATAAGGGTTTGTCATATGGAGGAGCCTTAGTGGATAAATTGTCCATCCCTGACTTACAGAGACTTTGGGATTATATCTACCAGCAACAAGCTATAAAATAAGACTAATGAACTATGGACAGAAGTGTTTATATAAACAAGATTGCTTTGTTTCTTCCCAATTGTCCCATCAGCAATGAGGAGATGGAGGATTACATCGGTCTCATTGGTGGAATAGCAATACGGAACAAACAGAACACGGTAGTAACGATTAAAACACCTTCTATCTTAAATTTTAGTATAATCCATATGAAAAGACTATTTTTGTTCGCGTTCATGGTTTGCACATTTAGCAACATAAATGCGCAGTATTCTATTATTGGAAAAGTCCTCATCGAGAATGGTGACACCCTTGAATCCAATGTACAGCTGTACACCAAAAGCCATATGGTTGTCTCTGCCGTACAAACACAGAAAGGAATGTTTTCATTCTCAAATCTCGCAAAAAACAATTTTTATTATGTGGTTGCATCACATGTCGGATATACTACTGACACAATAAAGATAGACCGCATAACAAAGGATCTGAACATTGGGATAATGTTCCTTAAAAACAGTGTTACTACGTTGGACGAAGTTACCGTTGTGGGAAGCAGCATAAGTTTTCAAAATGGAAGCAAAAGAATTTTCCCCAATGAATTTCAAAGAAACAGTCCTGACGCTATGGTTATGCTTGACAAGATGAACCTGTCGAGGATTAATGTTGACCCACTAACAAAAAGCCTGACACTGAACGGTGGCGGAAGCGTTAAGACATTGCTTAACGGAAAGGAGGTATCAGCCGTTGAAATTGCTGCACTTTCCCCGGAAATTATACAGCGCGTAGAATACCACGACACGCCGGAAGCACGGTATGGCAATGCAGACGTGGTCTTGGACTTTATTACCAAAAACGACCAAGTTGGCGCAAGGGTTTACCTTTCTTTGTGGCAGGGGCTTTTAACGAGTTTCGGAGAGGACTACATTTCCTTGAAATTCAACCGCCGGAACAGCCAGTTTTCATTAGACTACAATATGGCATACCGCAATTGGAAACACCTCAGCAGGGAATATGAAGAGGACTTTAATCTGCAAAATGAGAACTTTTCGAGAACCGAACTGGGGCATCCTGGACGATTCAGATACGACAACCACAACATACGTTTCAATTACAACTATCAGGAGAACAAGAAAATAATTAACTTTTCACTGGGATCTGCCATCCAAAATGCGCCATATAAAGAGTGGAACAGTGATTTGCACTATAAAGGGACAACACTCAACTTATACGACAATGCGAAATCATCGGGCACAAATCCTTATTCGCAACTATATATACAGTTGCCCATAGGAGAAAATCAACTATATGTAATGAATCTCTCTGGTCAATACAACAAAGGGAAATACAACCGTCTGTATCAGGAGGCAGACAACGAAAGTGAATCCAACCAATTCTGCAGTAATGTCCGTGAGATTCAAAAAGGCTATGCGCTGTCGCAATTATACGAGAATAGGCAGAATTGGGGGACTTTGACCATTGGAGCAAACTTCAACCAGCAGTTTACCAAAAGCGACTACAATTCAGTCCGAAACGATATGACACAGGAGCATCACACAGACCAACGACAGACCAACCTTTATTCTTATGCACAATGGGGAAAGGCATGGAGCGAACTTTATTGCCGAGTGGGCATTGGACTGAACCAGCGATGGATGCATGTGGGAGAACAGAAACAAAGCACCTTTACGATTCGTCCGATGCTATTCGTTCGTTATACCGTTTCTCCAAAAATCGAACTTCGTTATCAGGGGGCGGTCTCTAATATAATGCCTACACTTTCGGCTATTTCTGACTATTCACAGGAAATAGATTTTATACAGATACAGCGAGGTAATCCTAATCTCAAGCCGCAGATTGATTTCTATAATGCGTTGGTATTCAATTATAAATTCACAAAAACAGCATTGGCTCTCTACTTGAATGAAACATATTCAAAGTCGCCAATCATGGAATGCACATATCTGGATAATGAAAAGGTGGTCAGAACCATGGAAAACCACAAGAATTTTCAGAACTATAATGCGGAATTTGAATATGGAGGGCAGCCTTTTGGCAATCTGCTGTCGTTCAAAGTTTATACCGGCTTGAAATTTTATAAAAGCAATAGCAACCAATACACTCACCGCAAAACAATACCCTACTATGGAGGTCAGGTTTCTGTTTACTATAAACAATTCACTATGAGATGGCAGTTTCGCAAGAATGTGCAGGACAGGTTTTGGGGAGAAACGCTTTATCGATATGAAGACGGCCACATGTTGTCGTTTGGCTATCAGACAAATAAATTCAGCCTTTCTGCCGATGTGCTGAATCTGTTTTCTTTGAAGCATATTTCCGCACAAGAAAACTATTCAAGCGTGGCTCCTTACAAACGCTATGAATATCTTGATGAAACAAGAAATCTTATACGTTTAAACCTTACGCTGAATCTATCGTTTGGTAAAAAATACGAGGAGGCTTCAAAACGCATAAACAGCAACACAAGCAGTGAATCATCCGTCATTAAAGGAGAGAAATAATAATAATTTTTGATTTTAATAGCGGGTCTTGCAATAAAACGACAGCGAGATGCTATGGATTGCGGTCCTTCCTGTTTGGCGATGATAGCCAAACATTATGGACAGTAAGCTGATAAGGAGCAATTGCGGAAAATCTGTTCCTTAGCCCAAGTTTCACGGGAGGAAACGTGTAATGGTTGCTAGGTGCGGGCGGGAGCGTTTCGGTTATGGACTTTGTGTCCTACAGATTTTGATTTTCCTGAAGGGGGCTTCTCGTAAGCCTAGCTTTTGGTAGATCTCGGTCGCTTGTTTTGAGGGCTTGCTACATTGTCGCATTTCGACTTTTTCGCCCAGCGGGTTGACGCCCTCGGTGGTGACCAACTTCTGTGTAGACATACGTCGGACGATCTCCCGCCAGTAGCAATTCTCGCCCTGCGCCTTGAGTCCACAGCGTATGGTGTTGACAACCCAATAAGCGAGCAGACCAAAGAAAAGATGAGCATCGCTGCGTTGATCCGTCTGATGAAAGAGCGGGCGCAAGTGTAGGTCCGTCTTGAGCTGACGATTCGTGCACTCGATTTCTCGGATCAAGTTGTAGTAGTCCCAAGTGGTGCGCTCGTCTAGTGTACGGACGTTGGTGCGCAGGAAGTAGACGCCGTGACCGCCCTCCACCTTGGAGAGGTCTTTGATCTTCCAAGCCACCTCTTGCATCTCTAAGGGCTTCTCCTCACTGCGGATGTAGCCTATCTCGTAGTAGCGTGCGATCGACGGATAACGCTCTATGGCTCTGCCTGTTCGTTCCACAACTTTCTCGTACTTCTTCGTGCCGCCCTTCTTCTTGATCGCCTCGTTTATCTTGACCAGTTCAGCTTCAAAACGACTGCGCCACTGCCTATTCATAGAAGCTTCGGTCATCGCTTTCGAGGGGGAGGTAATCTCTAGGAAATAGTCCTCATCGGGAGCTGTGTGCACCTCACGAAGCTTGATTTCTCGCTTGCTGGAGTCCTGCACGATGACACTCTTGTGATCCTCTCGGAGGGTGTACTCCTTCAGTCTCGTACGCGAGACGCAGAGGTAGTTGTAGCCCTTAGCCTTGATCTTCGTTAGGTTCTCCTCTGTGGCAATGCCCGCGTCCATGACGATCAGCGTCTTTTCCTTTCTGGCAGGGCTTTTCTGAGCCAAACTCTCAATCATGTCGGGCAAAGACTTCGGGTCAGCCGTATTGCCCTCGAGGATCGAAGAGTAGCGAATGAACCCCTCTTTGTTGATGCACAGTGCCAAGACAAGGAGCTTGCAATCGGAGCGTTTTTCCTTGGAGCGACCAAACTTGCTCTTCTGGCTATTGCGCTTGCTCCCCTCAAAATAGAAGTTCGTCAAGTCAAACAGCATCAGCTTATTGTCTATATTAAAGAGGTGGTCGGTCATCATGCAGAGATGCTGCTCGAGTTGCTCCTTGAGGGCAAAGAGTTGGTCGGTAATCGTGTAGAGCGCATTCCTGACTGGGAGCCAATCGGGGCGACCTGAGTAGAGCTCAGCCGCCGCCGAATTGTCCCGCATGGTGAAGTATGAGGCATACTCAGAAGTGGCGTAGACGGTACGAACGATCAGTGCCGAGAGAGCCGTATGGATGGCCTGCTCCGACCAACCTTGATGCTTCAAAAAGCGCTCCAGCTCTAGCTTATCGATCGTTTGCTTGCAGAGCCACTCAGCTCCCACATTACGGGCATCGGTGTGCTTGGCGGTGTCCAGGTCAATGTAGTGCTCCGCCTCCTTGCGAGCAGCCTGCTCCCGCTTGTCAAAGCGGTCTATCCCGCCTTCCTGAATCATCCTATTCCACCATTCGTCAGCCTTAGCTTGTTCGTGCTCAGTCAACCCATTGAGTCGTTCGCTGAAGAGTGCTTTGGTGTGGCGATTCTCAAACCTATTCGTCAGTGCACGCGCTATCTTCTTAGCCTGCAGGGCATCGATGGAGGGGTCGAAGCCGACGTTGAGCAGGATCAGCGAATGGACATTTTCACGCACATCACGGTAAGACTCCTTCAGTCGATAATAAGGAGCCTTCTCGCCGATAGCTGGGTTGAAACGGGTTTGAACATTTGCGTGCATGGCGCAAAGTAACGACAAATATTTCAACCAAAAGTGTCCTACAAATCGGAATCAGCACCGCTCACCGAAGAGCTATCTTTGACACACAGCTAGTTACGACTCTCGCCTCTTCAAGTTTCGGGGCAAAACGCCCCGAAACTCGTTTTTGCCGTGAAACTTGGGATAGGATAGGCTATAGGACAGCTTTTTTAGCTCATTGAGCAGGTCAGAGAGGATACTTTCCTCTTCTGGCTTGCTCAATTGCTTTTTAGTCCTTTTGCTTGATAAGCAGACAATTCAAATAATAGAGGGTCTTCAAATCAAGAATAGATCTTTCATTCGATAGCGATAATCTATGAAATGACAAAAGCCCCCGAAAGTTTTCTTAAACTTTCGGGGGGCTTTTATCTTCTATAGTTCTCACTCAGTATTCTGTTGATGTCTGAGAGGCGATAGAGAATCTTCCCTGCGATTTGTGTGTAAGGGATGATGTTTTTATCCCGATAGTCTTGCAGGGTGCGAGGGGAAAGGAACAATCTCTCGCAAACCTCCCTTCCTGTGAGATAGATTTCACCTTCAAAAAGAGGACGATGAGTTTGAGCGATACTTCTCACTCGATTCGTCAAACCTTTAATGCCAGAGATGAGTTGTTTCATCTCTGGTGTTTCTTTATTGATCGTTTCGTACTCCATAGTCGTTAGCCTTTACGAGTGTTAGAGTTGGCGAGGAGAGCTTCCACATCCTCTCGCTTGTAATAGCACTTATGTCCGATTTGGATAAAGGGTAGCACGGACGAGTCCCGATAGTGCTGCAATGTTCGCTTACTGATGTTCAGTATTCGGCATACATCCCCATTGTGTAATAAGTCAGGGAATTGAGCTGGTGGCGCAAAATGTTCATTGAAACTCTTTGTCAGCTCCTCGATGCACTCTTTCAGTTCCTCCCAAGCGGAGGTGTCAATGGCAGTAAATCTCATTTTGTTGTTGTGTTATTTGCGTTGTTATTACTTTCTGACGCAAAAGTAAGCAGGCTCTTTCTCTATTCCTTTAAGCGCAGAGACAGCGGGATATACGAGGAAATATTAGGAAGAGTAGCTCTTGACCGCTGTATGATTGTCCATACTTTATCCCATTGCGTCACTAGTCCAAGTAGTCACTTCAAACCATCGAAGTAAAGCAACGCACCCCATAGCAAACGACACACTTTTCGTTAGTGCTATTTGCACACTCATAGAGCCTCTTTTCCTCCAATTGGATTGTGAAAAGGGGCTTTTCGTTGTGTCGTGTCTGAGAAAAGCGATGCACTCTGAAGCAAGAAAACCGTCCTTGTGCTTCTTGCGAAAAAACTCTTCTAACTTGGCTTTAGCTCTCGAAAAGGAGCTAATCATCAAAACAATGTAATACAAAGCAATCCGCACAATGAAGCTAGAAGAAAAGGATAGCCCCTCCAAAAACGACCAAATAGAAGCGTATCTTTCCGCTCAGTACGAGTTTCGGTACAACACCGTATTACACCGAGCGGAGTATCGTCCACGAGGAACAGGCGATTACACCGCCGTAGACCGCTATCGTATCAACACCCTCAAGCGAGCCTTGGACAAGGAGGCCAACATACAGACCTCCACAGATAATCTGTACAGCATTATTGAGAGCGATTTCTCCACACGTATCAATCCCGTGCAAGACTATTTCCGAGCCTTACCGCTGACGAAAGGTAATGCGGAAGCTATCACAGCTCTTGCCGACTGCGTGCGAGTAACCAATTCTGAGAAATGGGAGGAATACCTTACCAAGTGGCTCGTGGCCGTAGTAGCCAATGCTATGGACGACAAGCAGTGTCGCAATCACACCTGCCTTGTTCTGACAGGAGAGCAAGGCAAGTTCAAAACGACCTTTCTAGACCTGCTCTGCCCACCAGCTCTATCCGACTACCGCTATACAGGAAAGATATATCCGCAGGAGAAAGATGTGCTGAGCCTTATCGGGCAAAACCTCATCATCAACATTGACGACCAACTCAAAGCCCTCAACAAGCGAGATGAAAACGAACTGAAGAACCTGATAACCTGTCCGCAGGTGAAGTACCGTATGCCTTACGAGAAGCACATTGAGGAGCGCCCCCACTTGGCAAGCTTCGTGGCATCGGTCAATGGCAACGACTTCCTCACCGACCCGACAGGGAGCAGACGCTTCCTCCCCTTTGAAGTTCTGGCGATAGATATAGACAGTGCTAAAGCGATCCCGATGGATGCTGTTTACAGAGACGCTAAAGGGCTCCTGCATGAAGGCTTTCGCTATTGGTTCAATGATGAAGAGATTGTCGAGTTGCATAGAAACAGCGAAGCCTTCCAAGTCTATACGACAGAGATGGAGCTGTTGCTCCGCTACTTCACATTTCCCTCGGAAGCTGAGATGGCTACGAAACGCTTCTATATGACCAATTCGGAGATTGTAGGGTATCTCTCCTGCTATACCCGACAACCCCTCTCTCCCAAACGGATGGGAGAAGCGTTGCGAAAGGTGGGCTATATGAGAGAGTGTCGCAGGATAAATGGCAATCCCGTATATGTCTATGCCGTCCGTAAGATTTGCCCCGAGCAACCGCCATAGCACTCTGTTGTTGCACTCCCTTTGTAATACCCCTTTCTCTTTTCTTTCCTATTCTCCTTACTACGTTACTACAACTAAGGATAATACAGTGAAAGAGAAAGGATTACAGAAGACATTCATCTTACGACATAGCTTACTACAATCCTTCTACGCTTCTACAGCTGGATAGAGAACCAGTGGTGTAGACAGATGGTGTAGTAGGATAAGCCCCGACAAAGTGTTACACTTTTCTCTTTCACTGTCAACGACTTATCCTAGTGTAGAAAGGTAGTAAGATAAAAAGGGGAAAACTCCAAAAAGAGAAAATCAAGAAAACAGAACATGCGATGAGACTGCAAAGAAAGAATATGAAGAACCCGTGAACAATGAATACGAACAATCCAAATCCAAAGACAACAACAATGAACAACGAGTATTACGATCTACAACACCTTAAGGCAATACCAATAGCCGACTATCTGCATACCACCTATGGTGTCGAACCTGCCAAGCGGTACAACGGCTATGCCCTTTATCATGCACCCTACCGAGAAGACTTCAATGCTAGTATGAAGGTAGACTTTCGGGAGAACTTGTGGCACGACTACGGCACAGGTCAAGGCGGAAGCATCATAGACCTTGTGATGCGTATGCAAGGGTGTAGTGCTTATGAAGCAATGAAGCATCTTGCTGGAAAGCGAGAGACAATAGTTGCACCCTCTTCCTTTCACCGTGAAGCTCTCATAGAGCACAGAAGAGATGAGCCGAGAGCAAATAATAGAAGGCATATCCTCTCCATCAGCGATGAGTTGCCCTCACATCTGCAACGCTATCTTCAAGAGGTTCGCAAGATAGATCTTGCAGCGGCAAGTGCTTATCTCCGTCACATCCACTACGAAGTAGGAGGACAAGAATACTCCGCCATCGGATTTCCCAATCGTTCTGGTGGATATGAGCTTCGAGATGACAGAGCATTCAAGGGGACTATTGCTCCAAAGGATATATCTGTGATTGCAGGACGAGAGGAGAACGCCCCTCTCTGCATCTTTGAAGGCTTTATGGATTTCCTTTCCCTTCTTACGATAAATGGAAAAGAAACGGCTCCTTGCCTTGTATTGAACTCGGTCAGCAATATTTCGCGAGCCATCGCCTATCTCCATGAGCAAGACATTAACTCCGTTCGAGCGTTCCTCGATAATGACCCAGTAGGACGACAAGCACTCCTTACTATCCAATCATCAGGTGTGACCGTAGAGGATATGAGCAGGCACTATGTCCGATACAAAGACCTCAACGAGTATCTTGTGGCGCAACGAGAAGCGCAGAAACAGAAAATAGTCCCTCGTAAAAAGGGGCTTAGACGATAACGCAAAAGAGAGAAATTTCAACAACGGAACCATCGGGTATTCGAAGAGACTAGAGCTGTAAAGCGTATAGATGGGAGCCTTTGTTTCAAGAGTTATGGCACTCCCTCGGAGTTGCAAGTTTGCAGGGGCAAACTTAGAAACAAAGACTCAGTGCATTCAGAGAATGCGAGCACTTCAAAGGCAAGCTGCGGGACAGGGCGGAGCGGGCATTTGGAGAAATGCCATAGCTCATTAGGGCATTTTCTTCACGCTCCACTCCGTTACCGCTAAAAAAGCCCTCCTGAGCCAAGGGGTTACAGCCCCTTTGGATACCCCCTAAAACTATATTCAACTTATGGGCTACGCAGTATTACACATAGACAAGGCTCGGGGCAACGACTCGGCAATGAGTGCCCACATCGAGCGAACATTCGTGCCGAACAATGTCGATGCCTCTCGCACGCACCTCAATCGAGACTTGGTGCAATTCCCCGCAAATGTCACCAACCGTACAGAAGCTATTGCACATCGCATAGCAACGGCTGGTATCTACCGAAAGGTTGCGGACAATCAAGTTAAAGCACTTCGTTTCATCCTATCTGGATCACACGAAGATATGCTTCAACTTGAAAGCGAAGGACGCTTAGAGGAGTGGTGCCACAGTACGATGCAGTGGCTTTATACCACCTTTGGCAAGGCAAACGTGGTAGCAGCCACACTTCATGCCGATGAAGAGACCCCGCACATACATGCGACAGTTGTCCCGATTGTCACGGGAGAAAGGAGAAAAGCCAGACAGGAAGCTGAGAATGGCAAGCGAAAGTACAAGACAAAGAAAAACAAGATACGGCTCTGTGCTGATGATCTGCTTACACCCAAAAAGCTTGAGGAGTATCAAACCTCCTACGCAGAGCAAATGCGACCATTTGGGCTGAGTAGAGGGGTACAAGGATCTGAAGCAAAGCATCGTACTAATATGGAGTATTACAAAGAGCTCCTCAAAGAGACCAAGCAGAAACAACTTGAGGAGGAAGAACTAATTCAAAAAGTCAGAGAGTTGGAAAAGCAGGCGGGCAAGCTCCGAGTAAAAGGTACGCTCTACTCGCTCTTTGGGAATTCTGAGCTTGACAAGGCTGAACAGCACATCGAAGAGTTGGAACAGGAAGTCGAGCGGCAACAACATCTTTCGGAGAAGGAGAAAGCCGAAATCCGCAAGGAGGTCATTCTCCTGCAGGACACCATTAGAGATAAGGACAAGACTATCTCTGAACAACACCGAGAAATCAAGGTGTACGAGGAGGAGCGGAGTTTTATCAAACGCTTCTTTCACAGCTTCTACCTCTTACTCAATATCCGTCTGATGCTCCGCAAAATGGGCTTTGATGATGATACGGTGGTCAAGATGCACAAAGATCGAGAGACAGTCCGTGGTACGGCTACGGCATATTCGGGAATGTACAAACGAAACTTCACGGAAGAAAATGCGGAGCTACGCATTATAACCAACGAGAAGCGTCAGCCTATTCTTACCATCAATGGACTATCTGTTTCAGATTGGTGCGAACAGAAATGGAAACAGCTTGTCAATCGTAATCGCTCGCAACGACTGTAGAGATAAGACATCTCCTTTCCCTTTCATTGTAATGTTTGAGTCCCGACTAAACTTTTAAGAAGAAAATCACGCAAGAACACTCACTTTCTCCCACGAATCACTACCTTTGCAAGTGATAATAATGAGCGTTCTTTGGCTATCCAAAACGATGTACTTCAAAGCACTCCGCTCATTTCTAAATCGTTACCTATCCACACTTCTCCAAACGGTAACCTCTTACTTCTCAGCCAGATAGCCCGAAACCAAAAAATACGGAGGAACTCTTTTTGGAACTCGTATGTGTAATCTACTCAGCACGATACGGACATTGTGGAGGAGGGGTGTACTCGATGGTGACTCACAGATAGCAGTTAGCAGGATGGCGTCCCTATAAGTTGCACTTTAGTGATTTGCTGAATTGTGTGGTGGGTTACTTTTTGCCGATTGGTGTAGATTGGGTACTTTTGCATTGGAGCTGGAGACAACTCTCTGAGCTTACGATCGTATAGACCTTAATTTCTGACTTTACAGAACGATAATAATATGAAGATAGCTATAGTAGGTGCCAGTGGAGCTGTGGGGCGTGAGTTCCTACGTCTCTTAGAGCATCGAGACTTCCCGATTGATGAGCTACGACTCTTTGGCTCGTCTCGCAGTGCTGGCAGTGAGATTACTTTCCGTGGTA
Organism: Porphyromonas vaginalis; assembly: GCF_958301595.1. Lineage (NCBI taxonomy): Bacteria > Pseudomonadati > Bacteroidota > Bacteroidia > Bacteroidales > Porphyromonadaceae > Porphyromonas > Porphyromonas vaginalis. Next base: position 1,573,617 of record NZ_CATQJU010000001.1, read on the forward strand.
AGGAATACAAGATAAAGCTCCTAGCCCAAAACGATGACTTTAAGGACATCGACATCGCTTTTGTCTCTGCTGGAGGGCAGACGGCTCTAGACTTCGCCAGTACGATCACGAAGCATGGTGCTCTGATGATCGACAATTCGAGTGCCTTCCGTATGGACCCTGATGTACCTCTCGTCGTGCCTGAGGTCAATGGAGCTGATGCGCTAAACCCTGCCAAGCGGATCATCGCCAACCCGAACTGCAGCACGATCCAGATGATCGTGGCACTGGCTCCGATCCACGCGCTGAGCCCGATAGAGCGTGTCCATGTGGCTACCTACCAGGCTGCTAGCGGTGCGGGTCACGATGCGATGCTAGAGCTGGAGGGGCAGGTGCGTGACCAAGCGTTGGGCAAGCCACTACAGACGAAGGCTTTTGGCAATCAACTCCTATATAACCTCATTCCGCAGATCGACGTCTTTACGGACAATGACTACACAAAGGAGGAGATGAAGATGTACAATGAGACCTGCAAGATCCTGCACGACGATCAGATACGCGTCAGTGCTACCTGCGTACGCGTCCCCGTGCTGCGTGCTCACAGCGAGGCTATCTGGGTGAAGTGCGCTGATCCGCTTACGGTCGAAGAGGTGCGCGAAGCAATGTCAAAGCAGAAGGGACTACTCCTGATGGATGACCCCGCCAAGCGTAGCTATCCGATGCCTCTACACTGCTCTATGCAGGAGCCAGTCTATGTGGGACGTCTGAGGGCTGACCTCGCCGAGCCAGGCTGTGTCACCTTCTGGTGCGTGGCTGACCAGATCATGAAGGGCGCTGCGCTCAATGCTATTCAGATTGCTGAGTACCTGATTCAGGAGGGCACTTTTGCTAAGTAAGCCTTGATTCATTAGAGTGAACATGGAGCAAACGAGCGAGAGCAATCCGCAGGAGCTAGTCGCCTTTCTCACGCTGTGCAAGGACTACTGCGCGCTCATAGAGCATGCGTCCGAGTATAGTCGGGCGGACTTTGTACAGCGCACGTACGGCTACCTCCCAGAGATCTTTAGCTACTTATCGCAGATGCCAGCGACCTCTACGGAGGAGCTGGAGGATTGGCTCACGGGCTACACGCAGGTGATCTCAGATGAGACGGTGAGCTACTACGAGGAGCAGGTGCGTGCGCTACTGGGCGAGGAGCTAGATCTCTTCCTCCACTACCCAGTGGGTATAACACAAGATGGCGAGCTACAGCCGGAGCGACTCTCACGCCTCTTGGTACTGATCTACCGTGAGCTGGGTACGCCACTGCTGGTGCTTCGAGAGGATGCTGGCGAGCTACTCGTTGCGACGCTCTCGATACTGCAATACGCTTTTGACACATACCTGGGTGATGCGCTCCTATCCGCCCTGCGTGTGCTGCACTATCACAAGCATGCCGAGGGGCTGGAGGAGGACGCTGACCACTGGGCTACAGAAAGCATACAATAATAATAGAGTAAACAATCGTGCTGTCATCAATTACTAAAGAGGAGATAGGCAAACTAGACAAAGCGACCTTCACTGGTGAAATCGTTGTCGTGGACTCTCTCCCGCAAGTGGAGTCTGCCGTAGCAGCTCTAGAGCAATGTGCTATAATCGGTATGGACACGGAGTCTAAGCCTGTCTTTAAGAAGTATGAGCGTCAGTCTGTAGCACTTGTTCAGCTATCGAGCGAGAGTTGCTGCTACCTCTTTAGAATCAACAAAATAGGCATTCCGCCTCGGCTACAAGGACTACTAGAGCGTGAAGACATACTCAAGGTGGGGCTAGACCTTTGCGGGGATCGGAGACAGCTGAGGAGGTTTTCGCCAGAGTTACATCCACAAGGCTTCGTAGACCTGCAGCGACTTACCCCCGCCTACGGCATCCATGACTTGGGTCTGCAGAAGATCTATGCGATACTCTTCGGGGAGAAGATTAGCAAGCGAGCCCAGCTGACCAATTGGGAGGCGGCTACGCTAACGCCTGCACAGCAGAGCTACGCAGCACTCGACGCATACGCTTGTCTCCGCATCTATCATCGTCTAGAGTCGGAGCCGATGCCACTGCTGCACCACTTCGGGCTATGCCCTGAGCAGCCTTCCTAAGACTTAACCACAAGAGCTACACCTACCACCACCCCTATGTACCAGTTATACCTCAAGCCTCACCGTGAGGAGCCACTCCTCCGACATCATCCATGGGTCTTTTCGGGCGCACTGCAGCGCACCAAGGAGAGCATACCACTAGGATCGACAGTGACTATCTTCAACCACGATGGCTCGCAGCAATTGGGGCAGGGAGTCTACGAGGGCGGGACGATAGCCGTCCGCATGCTGACCTTTGGCGAGGAGGAGATAGGGGAGTGGCGCACATTCTTTACCACACGCCTAAGCCAAGCGCATCAGCTTCGCAAGACGCTCCTCCAGAGCCAAGATGGTAGGCAGACAGACTGCTGGCGCTTGTGTTATGGCGAGAGCGATTTCATACCTGGACTAGTCATTGACATCTACCGAGAGGTGGCTGTGATACAGATACATGCGCTGAGTCTCTACCCGCTACGTCAGTTGATCGCTGAGGTGCTGTGCGAGCTACCCGAGCTAGGCGTGCACTACGTCTACGACAAATCTGTCGAGACGCTCCCAGCGCAGACACCTAGCGACTGGATTATGCCAAATGGCTACCTAGGCAAGGCACCCTCGGCAGAGTACGATCGGACGGTGCAGGAGTACGGTTACAGCTTCTTGCCAGACTGGGAGCGGGGGCAGAAGACCGGCTTCTTCGTGGATCAGCGTGACAACAGACGTCTTGTCGAGTCGTACGCTCGGGGTCGCAACGTCCTCAACATCTGCTGCTACTCAGGGGGCTTCTCCGTCTATGCGCTCGGAGGGGGGGCTCAGCGTGTCGTCTCAATAGATAGCTCTGCACGAGCTATATCACTCTGCGAGGAGAGTGTCGCGATCAACTTCTCTTCTGACTCAGCGACGCTCCAGAGACACGAGGCGGTCGTGGCTGATGCTTTCGACTACCTATCTGCGATCGAGACGGGAGCCTACGATCTGATCGTCCTGGATCCACCTGCCTTTGTCAAGCAGCGCAACCATAAGCAGCAAGGTTTGGGCGGGTATCGCCGATTAAACGAATTAGCACTCAGAGCAATCGCTCGTGGTGGACTGCTCTTCACATTTAGCTGCTCGCAAGCCGTCACGATGGAGGAGTTTACCCTAGCAGTGATGACGGCTGCCACACTTGCGGGACGAGAGGTGCGCATCCTCAAGCGTTTGGGACAGAGTCCCTGTCATCCGATCAACATCTTTTACCCAGAGGGGGAGTATCTCAAGGGGCTGCTCCTCTATGTCTCTTGATCCATGCCCTCTAAGCCCAAAGAGCCTACCTCAGACCTACTATCGCCACAGACGACCAGTGCCGTGGCTGGTGGTATCGACTGCGAGCAGCTCTTTGCCTTGATGACGCAACAGCTCACGCTAGTCGTTGACACAAGACGCTCAGGCAAGCTTTATAGCCTTCTGCAGAAAGAGCTAGAGACCCCAACTGACAATCTTAAGTACCTTCAGACAGAGGGACTACACTGGCTACACCGTGCGGCTCGTCACGACTCGCTCCCAGCGATCGACTACCTTGTTAAGCTCTATCAGTCGCATGCTGACAGGGTTGCGCAAACCTGTCTGAGACGCTACCTGCGCCAGAGGGTCGCATTGCGGGGAAATGTGGAGGATCTCTATGCTCTGGCACTACACTTGACAAGCCCGCAGACGGGACTGAGGAAGAACTACCGAGAGGCGAGCGACTGCCTGCGCATGGCTATACAGCTAGGGCATCCGAAGTCTCATCTCCTCTTAGCGCAAATGTATCAGCGTGGCTTGGGCGTGCTGCGTAGTCACGAGCAGTATCTCTATCATCTAGAGACGGCTGCCGAAGCGGGGCTTGTGGAGGCGCAGATAGCACTTGCTAGGGCTTATGCGCAGGGTGGGCTCTTCGTCCAGATGGATCGGGTGGAGTACTGGCTCACGGCAGCCTTTAGGCAAGATGCTCCCGAAGCGTGTTACCTGCTAGGCAAGCTGTGGTATCATCAAGATGGAGACTGCTATAGCTCTCGTGTCGTCTCCTTGTGGGAGCGAGCCGCTGAGGCGGGGATCCCCGAGGCGTGCTATGAGATAGGGCGGATGCTCCTGACAGATCCGCTACAACCCGATTGCCGTACGGAGGCTATCCGCTACTTGTGCCAGGCAGCGCAGGGCGGTGTCTTTCTGGCGAATCAGCTACTCTATAGACATCATTACGACGCTAGTGGACGCTACATCGGTATGCTTCGTGAGTCGCTCTCGGAGTATGTCGCTGAGGAGCAGATGCTCTTTTGAGTCCCTAGGAAGTCTCACTTTAATAAACGAACAAACGAATATGAAAACGCACTTAGTCAAGCAGGGAGCTTATCTCTCGCAAATCGATAATCAACGAGGAAGTAGCGTAACGGTAGACCTCCCAGTCGCCTCTGGCGGTACGGCACAAGGACCTACTGCCTTCGAGCTCCTCGCCATGTCGCTCAATGGTTGCATCGCAACGATCTTTACTACGATGGCTGAGAAGAAGCGTCTTACCATCGAGCATCTAGAGATAGATCTAGAAGCGAAAACGACAGAGGGCGAGATGGACGCGATCGACTACACGCTACGAGTCAAGACGACCGCCACGGATCAGGAGCTGGAGAAGTGCCTCGAGCTGACAGAGAAGGTCTGCCCCGTAGGGCGACTCTTCCACCGTGCTGGCGTCCCTTTCACCCATCGCATCGAGCGACTATAAGGCGCACTTTCTTCTAGAGAAAGCCACAGCAATACAAAGCAAAACCCCACCATTGTACACTCACAATGGTGGGGTTTTGACGTTTAGAGCGGTTAGCTCGGGAAGCTTGTTAAGCACCCCTCAAGCTAGCTCTTAGCTTCTTCTGGCTAGCCACACTTTGAGGAGCCGCAGTTGGTGCAGATGAGGCAACCCTCCTGATAGACCAGCGTGTGCTGTCCGCAGTTAGAGCAGGCGGCAGATACGGCTGTACCGCTAGGAAGGTAGCTCTTGAGAGCGCGAGCCACACCGTTCTTCCAGGTGTTGATGCTCTCATCGTTGAGCTCCATGCCCTGGACAAGGTTGATGACCTGGTCTATCGGCATCTGGTAGCGGAGGACGCCTGAGATGAGCTTGGCGTAGTTCCAGTACTCGGGGTTGAACTTCGTGTCTAGACCCTCTACCGTGGTCTTGAAGCCACGCTTGTTGTGAAACTGGAAGTCGTAGTGCTTCGTGCCATCCTCGTCGTAGCTGCGGATGATCTTACCCTTCGTCACGCTCTTGGGGAGCATGATACCCTCGTCATCGTCTGCGATACCTGTGAAGACCTCGTAAGGCTTACCGTCGAGCAAACCGACGAAGGCGATCCACTTCTCCTTATTGTTTTGGAAGCGTACGATGTCAGCCTCTAGAACCTTGGGACGCTTGTGTACAGCCTGAGGCATAGATGTAGGCTCTACGGGGATCTCCGCAGCGGCCTCTTGCTCAGCCTTGGCTTGCTTCTCTTTCTTCTGCTGCTCCTCCGAGATGAGCACACCTGAGCGAGAGCCCTCACGGTATACGGTGCAGCCCTTGCAGCCAGCCTTCCACGCCTCAATGTAAAGCGTAGCCACCATCTCCTGAGAGATGTCCGAGGGGAGGTTGATCGTCACGCTAATGCTGTGATCCACCCATTGCTGTATGCGACCCTGCATCTTGACTTTGGCGACCCAGTCCACATCGTTGGCGGTAGCCTTGTGATAGGGCGACTTAGCGACCAGCTCTTGTAGCTCTTCGTGCGAATAGTTCTTCTCGGAGTCGTAGCCGTTGGTCTTCATCCAGGTGAGGAAGTTGTGGTGGTAGACCGTGTACTCCTCAAAGGTGTCGCCCGTCTCGTCGGTGTAGTCCACCTTGACGTTCTTGTCATTAGGATTGACCTTGCGTCTGCGCTTGTAGACAGGCATGAAGACCGGCTCGATACCTGACGAAGTCTGCGTCATAAGGCTCGTCGAACCCGTAGGAGCGATGGTCAGCATCGCTATATTACGACGGCCGAACTTCTTCATCTCCTCATAGAGCTTCGGATCAGCCTTGGCAACGCGCTGGATAAAGGGGTTGTCCTTCTCACGCTCTGTGTCATAGAGGTCAAAGGCTCCGCGCTCCTTAGCCAGCTCTACTGAACTTGCATAGGCTGATAGACAGAGCGTCTTCTGCACCTCCTCTGCAAAGCTGATAGCCTCGTCCGAACCGTAGCGCATGCCCATAGCTGCGAGCATATCGCCCTCGGCCGTGATGCCGACGCCCGTACGACGTCCGAGGAGGGTCTTGCGCTTGATCTTGCGCCATAGCTCACGCTCCGCTGCTTTGACCTCTTCGGTCTCTGTGTCTGAGGCGATCTTCATGAGGATCGCATCGATCTTCTCCGCCTCTAGGTCAATGATGTCGTCCATGATGCGGAGAGCCTTAGCAACATGCTCACGGAAGAGATCAAAGTCAAACGAAGCCTCTGCCGTAAAGGGGTTGCGCACGTAGCTGTAGAGGTTGATCGCCAGCAGACGGCAACTATCGTACGGGCAGAGAGGTATCTCACCGCAAGGGTTGGTCGAGATAGTCTTGAAGCCTAGATCAGCGTAGCAGTCGGGCACAGACTCACGGATGATCGTGTCCCAAAAGAGCACTCCAGGCTCAGCACTCCGCCAAGCGTTGTAGATGATCTTGTCCCACAGCTGGCGTGCCTGAATGGTGCGGGTGAACTTAGGCTCCTTCGAGTGTATAGGATAGGTCTGTACATACTCTTTGTCCTCCACGACTGCCTGCATAAAGGCATCGTCGATGCGTACTGAGACGTTGGCACCTGTCACCTTACCCTCGGTCATCTTAGCGTCGATAAAGGACTCGCTGTCAGGGTGATTGATCGATACCGTGAGCATGAGCGCACCACGACGACCATCTTGCGCTACCTCACGCGTCGAGTTGGAGTAACGCTCCATAAAGGGCACCAAGCCCGTAGAGGTGAGGGCTGAGTTCTTGACGGGCGAACCCTTAGGACGGATGTGCGACAGGTCGTGTCCCACGCCACCACGGCGCTTCATCAGCTGTACCTGCTCCTCGTCGATGCGGATGATGCCACCATATGAGTCTGGCTCACCATCTAGGCCGATGACAAAGCAGTTTGAGAGGGAGGCGATCTGGTAGTTATTGCCAATGCCGGTCATCGGGCTGCCCTGAGGCACGATATAGCGGAAGTGATCCATCAGATCTATCAGCTCACTCTCAGAGAGCGGGTTGGGGTAGTTGTGCTCTATGCGGACCAGCTCCCGTGCTATGCGCTGATGCATGTCACGAGGGGTCTGCTCGTAGATGTTGCCGTAGCTGTCCTTGAGGGCGTACTTGGTCACCCACACTTTGGCGGCCAGCTCGTCACCACCGAAGTACTCTAACGTGGCTTGATAAGCCTCATCAAAGGAATATGTCTTTTGCTTCACTTGAATAAATGTATGAAGGGTTAGAAAAGTAAGTCTGTTCAGAAGTCAAATTATAGAGAGACTAAATCTGACTTCGCGAAATTCTTTGCAATATTACAACCAATAATTGACGTGGGCAAATAAATCAACTGGAAAAACATCGATTGTTGAAAAGTTGTCCGAAATAAAATCGTATCTGTCTTATATAAAGCGGTATACGGAAAGGTTGTATATCGACAAGTTGACCATTTTGAAAACTTTCGTCGGTATGAAGTTGTACAATGCTGGTGTAAATGGTTGACTCTCTGACCCAAGAGAGTCATTTCATTAGGGCATCTGGATCTTCCCCTCGAGATAATCTCGATCCAGCTCAGCCGTGTGATCGATTTCTCACGTGGGGATCCACCCGAGCGTCTACAGAGGGTTTAGCTTCACAGTTTAGCCTTTTCACTTCGTGGTTGCATTTTTAGGAACCTTTGCAACATTTCTATCTCATGCTCGTCTATCATATAGTAACGCCTACAGGGCTTATGACAATGCTGCTGTGGTACGATCTGAAATAGTTGTAGACTAATTATTTATCAACCCGATATTCTTATATGAAACGAATCTCTTTACCCCTGTTGTCTAAACTGGTTGCTATGCTACTGGTGCTGACCGTAACGCTAGGTGCTATGGCACAGACTAGCTCCTTCAAGTATGTAGATGCCAAGGCGCTACCCACGGCTGCGGATGGTGTGCAGATCTTCTCCTTCAATGAAAACATGCTGGATATGATCCCTATGGAGAGTATCACGAAGATGATCAAGGAAGATAGTAACTCCTCTGTCATGGCTAGCCTCAAGACGCTCCTCAAGAAGCTGAAGTCTTTCGACGTATACATCGCCTCAACGCCTGAGACTATCGACAAGCTGCAGAAGGCGTTTGCCCCGATGCTGACACCTGGACTGCATCGCTCTATCAAGCCACTGCTTACGGTCAACCAATCAGAAGATAATCTCAAGGTGCAGATCGTCTCTCGAGAGTCTGGCATCTGGTGCTGGCGCAAGTGTCCAGAGCTACTCATCTCTGTCCAGGATGGAGATGAGTACTATGTAGTCGGTCTGACGGGTGACTTTACTCCGAAGGACATCCAGAAGCTCGTCTCCTCAGCTTTTCCCTCAGACAAGTAACCCAATCGAGACTGTTGCATAAAGGCGAATCGCTGTGTTGCTTTCGGGATTCGGCTTCGGTCACATACGTAGGTATGCTCCCTTCAGGCCTCACCCTCAGCGCCTTGCGCTTCATCCTTTCTGCAAAGTCTAGACAATCTTGCAAGCAAGATTGTGAGACTGTTGACTTTGCATCAGTATCCAATGCGTAGCGGCTGATCCCGCCATATAAAGAGAACTCCGCAAGTCCACACAGACTTACGGAGCTCTTCTTGTAGTTGTTTATCTTTTAGCTAGGAGTGCTCTATTGTGATGAGTTGCTGTGCATCACGAGGATAGGCGTCCCTGCGTGAAAGAGCATACGTCGTGCCATCGTCGGATTGAAGAGCTTGGCGAGTACACGGCGCTTGTAGGTATTGACCACGATGAGCTCGATTTGATGCTCTGTGACGAAATTATCAAGAGCGGCATATAGCTCACCCTCGCTAAGCTTGGTCCACTCGATATGCGCATTGGGGTACTGCTGCTTATTGTACTCTTGTATAGCTTGTAGCTGTACGTCTCCCCACTTGCCCTCAGAGCGTGACACATTAAAGAGTCTATACTCAGGCTCTAGGGGAGCCATCAGCTGCATCATCTGATTAAAGAGTACCAAGTCTCTCTGGTCGAAACTGGTGGCTACGCCTACATGCTTGACCTGCATGAGGTCATCTATAGAGACCCGCTCGGGTACGACCAGTACGGGAGCCTGTGCGCGATCAATGATCTCGGCTGCGACACTACCGACGATATAGTCACTATCTTCGGTCTTGCCTCGTGTACCCATGATGATGATGGCTGGGAGGTTGCGCTTAGCGTAGCGTAGTATCTCATCGGCTGGTATGCCGTCACGGATGGTGGTGCGGTAGGTGACCTCTGGGAGGGTCCCCTCAGCCATCTTGGCATCGATCTCCTTGGTCAGCTCGTTCATCTGCTGCTCAGCTCTTTTTGCCTCTTGTTGAGAAGCTGCTTGGATTTGAGGTAGGAGTGCCGTGAAGTCGCCATAGGGAAAGTTCATCTGTGGCAGCGTACCCGTATATATGTGCATGAGTAGTACGTGTAGCTGGCGGCGTGCTGCAAAGTGAAAGCCCAGCTTGACTATCTTGTCCGTATAGCTGCTGAAGTCGACAGGGATGAGGACATATCCTTTGTATGCAGCGACGTGAGCTGTATCTGGCGATTCGTTAGCTAGCTCTGTCTTCTCCTGTAGGACATCGTATGCCTCGTCTAGATCCCACTTGAGATCCTCTATATAGGCTAGTGCCCGAGGTAGGTCACGCTCTGCGATGCGCACACGTACGCCCGTTGAGAAGACAGGCTGTACTGTATTTACGTTGTGTAGTGTAGCTGGTATCCCTTGGCTTTGGAGTAGGCTCTGGAGTATCTGCGCCTTCTCGTAGGTGTGTATAGCTACAGTCACCAGCTTGGACTGGTCTTTGTCTTGTGGCATAGATGTAGTGATAATGGTGAATATAAGCGGAGTGCCGATGAGTCACGACAATCCGATGATAAGGTCATAGAGGAGCAGTCAGTGACTGGTAGGCCACTGACTGCTGACTGCTTTTCTTGCTTAGAGGACAGGCTCCTCTCCTATGATGGTACGTGCCTGATTGAGGATGGTGTTGTCATCGATGACCACGACCCCACCATCGGGACCTGCCTCGATGTGCACTCCTGCACCACGGCCCTCCTCGTAGTTGGCTCCTCCGAAGTAGTTTCTGACAGTATCTACGCGGAGACCTAGCTGCTCTGCGATCTTGTGCATAGAGCCATCGGGTAGGCTATCCTTGATGCGACGCAGTTCGTTGAATGAGATTGTTTCCTTTGCCATAACTGTATGTACTTAATGATTTGTATGTGTTTCTTTAATCCGCTACTAACTTACAACATTTTTGCTACATGTGCAAGTAGTGCGAGAAGAAAGTATCAATTGTCAGTATCGGAGAGAAACATGGAGATGGTTCCTCCGCTGGCTATCTGGCTGTGTTTGACCCAGTAGACGGTACGAGGTCGCCCTCCGATGGTGAGGTCTGAGATGTACTTATTGACTTGAGAGGCTCCCTGAGCTTTGATGGTGAGATGACGCCCGCCACCCATATTGATATTGATCTCGTTGAAGGATGGCGCGACGATCGAGTACCCATTGATGCCAGGTGCTACAGGATATAAGCCCATCATGGCAAAGACGAGCGATGCACTGAGAGAGCCATAGTTGTCAGGACCAGGATAGCCGAAGGAGCCTACCCCAAAGAAGTAGTCGATGGTGTGGCGTACGAACTTCTGCGCATCGTGTGGACGACCCATCAGGTTGTAGGTAAAGAGGAAGGCGAAGAGGTCGGGGTTTACATTGAGCGAGTGTAGCGAACTGCTGAAGAGACTGTCTATATTGATCTGCCCCTCTGGTAGTAGTGCTGGAGTAGCATCGCTGGGATGCTCTAGGATCGATGCGACCTGCTGTGCCGTCAGCCGGCCTGGCTCTGGAGAGTAGGTGTCGCTGAGCTCGGCGTACTCTCTGGCGAGTGCGGTGTAGCCGATACTATTGGCGAGCTGTGAGAGACACCAGAGCTTGTAGCCCGATCGTCGCTCTGGGTCGGCATCGATGGCTATGCGTAGAGCTTCAAAGGCTTGCTTGATGTCTTGGTCGAGGAGCCCCTTGGCAAGAGCATCGGTCAGTAGGAAGAGGAGAGGCGACTCATCCGTGTAGACTACACTGCCTAGGTCGAGTGCCGCTAGAAGCCGTCCGCCAGAGTCTCGTACTGCACGTAGATACGACACGATGATCTCCTCCATCATATCTGGCGCATGGAGCATCAGTAGGGGGTAGTTGGTCTCGTAGGTGTATCTTAGGTCATCTTGGCTGTACTGCGTGATCCCCTCATCGCTATGCACCGAGTCATCGATAGGCGAGTAGTATTGTCCATCTTCGGAGATGCTTACGGGCCATAGGTGCGAGCGGTACAGGGCAGTGTAAAACTTACGCATGTTTACCTCTGTACCGCCAGAGACCTCCACTCGGCGCAGCGTCTTCTGCCACTCGTTGCGTGCCGCCTTGACCAGTGGCGAGTATTCGAAGCTCTGGATCTGTGTGGTTAAGTTTCGCTTAGCTTGCTCGCAACTGATGAGCGATATGGCGTACTTGGCGACGATTCGCTTGTTTGGCTTCTGTAGCTGTAAGGTGAGGCGCTCATAGGTAGTGTCGCTGGGGGATATGCTACTCGTCATCTGCTCTATATTCGTATTGAGCTGCAGGTAGAGGTAGATGCGTGTCGGAGAGGTGCCGCCGTAAGCGACCTCAGCGGCGATGGCGTCATCGGCCACTTGCTCCCACGTAGTCGAGTCACGGCGGTCTATATATAAGGAGAGCTGATGCGTGTCACTGCCGTTGTAATCACGTGAGGAGAGATCGTAGAGACCACTCATAGAGGTGAGCGAAAAGTCCACATTGACCTGTAGTTCATCTAGGTATAGGTGGTAGCTGTAAGGGGTGATCTCCTGAAAGTCAAAGCTCAGCCTCCCCGAGGGGTCTTGATTCGTATGGGCACTCTCGGGGATTAGGTAGAAGAGCGGGCGGCCATCGATGTCTGGCGTGTAGAGTGGTAACCCCTTGATACGAGCCGACCGCAAGCTCTCCTTGAATGGAATGATGCGCAGTAGGCTATGCGGGAGCTGTACGATGGGAAATATCTCCTCGCTATGCTCGGCATCCCATGTGCCTTGATGCACATCTACATAGTCTACGAGGAGGGGGGCAGAGCTGAAGACGCTCTCTCGGACTTTGCTACAACCTGTGCTGAGGAGTAGTGGGAGCACCAGTAATGTGGTCAGGAGCGACTGTCGGGTCGTGTGAAAGGAGTAAGCGAGTCTCTGCTTCATCGGATTATGATTTCGTCTATAAGGTCGTACTGTAGGTGCGCATTGATCTGCTCTATGAGCTGCTGCTGCGTGAGTCGTATCTCTTGTCTCAGGCTAGCTGAGGTGATGCGCATCTGCAGTGTGTGGTCTGAGATCGATAGCTCACGTATCTGTCGTCTGAGCGGGTAGAAGCGTGTGCGCAGGTATTGGAGTGCCTTGAGCTCGAGGAGACCTTGGTCTACCTCTGGACTCTCGGAGAGCCAGGCTGATATGATTTCCCCTAGAGGCTTAGGATCTTTGCGCTGCATGTGAGTGGTCTATCGTTTGCTAAGTGCAAATATAAGAAGAAAGCTAGAGATTAGACTTTAGAGGTTAGAAATTAGAGAGCGAAGGCTAAGTGGTTGAGATGACCGCTTAGCCTTCGCTCTCGTTTGTGTGCCCAGAGCCGGGATCGAACCGGCACAGGTTTAACCCCATCGGTGTTTGAGACCGACGCGTCTACCAATTCCGCCATCTGGGCGATGTCTCTCGCTAGACGATTGCAAAGGTACGAAAAAAGAATTTAGAACCGCCAGTAGCGTAGGAAGGCGTATGGCTTCCTTCGCTGGCGGTACTCAGGGTCGTCCTGATGGGCGTAAGCCTCCTGCTCGAAAGAGATAGAGCGGTAGGCACGCTCTGCATCGCGACAGATAGCGAAACGTACCAACCACTCTATGATATATATGAGGTAAAACGGGATCACCAGCAGCTCCACCATCTGACGGGTGTGGATACGCTCGTGACGTACGATGGTCTCCAGCCAAAGCGGGTCTGACTGATACCTATTGGGTAGATCCTTGCGAACGAAGATAACTCCGAAGAGGTTGATCGCTGAGAAGCCCCTAAAGGGGATCCATCTACTATGCACGATCTTCATACCGCTCCTCTGCTTGTATCGTTTGTTACCTCAGCGAGACGATGCGCTAGAGCCAGTGTGGTCGCTATGCGACTACTCGATTACTCTTCGGCACGAAACATAGGACTCCACGGGGGGAGTAGTTTCGGCGTCTTGCCCTGGAGCTCCTTGGCACGTGGCGTGAGGTACTTCTTATTGATTACAAGGCGGAAGGTGTATGCGTCAAACCATTCGTCTGTCATGATCAGATACCCCTGATGTCCTGCAGTAGCTCCCCAGCTGTTCTCAACCATCCACTTGGTGGGCTTGCCTGACTTGTCTAGATCTACCGCTACGAGGGTCATAGCGTGTGTGGAGCCACTGTCAAAGGATGCGATGCGCTCGCCCTTTGTCATAGTCATCGGGACGCCCGTGATCGCCTCGTAGTCGTCGTAGCCGAGGGTGAGTAGGCCAGACTCTTTATTGAGTTCCTTGCCTACGTCACAAGAGTAGTACATCATGTTGCCATCCTTGAGGGAAGCGATAGCCATCTCTTTGATCTCCTCCATCGGAAGGTTGATGTAGGTCCAGTCCTTGCCGTCCCAGGCATGGCGATCATACTCGATAGCGTAGGTCTCGTAGTAGGGCTGCGAGGGGTCGTTCATGATCATCACGTAGTCATCCTTGAGGTTGACGCCTACATGCTCCTTGTAGAAGCTTAGCGGGGTGTACTCCTTGGTCGAGAGGATCTTGCCGTCGGCATCTCTGAGCGTATACTCAAAGGTTGTGGGCGGTGTGCCAAGGTTGAGGCATAGGAGACGGTAGATGGCTTGTAGGGTAGTCTCTTTATCCTTGCGAAGCTCTGCTAGTGTGGCACCTTGCTGAGCTTTGCTACGTAGCTCCATTCCACCCTGACGGAGGAGCTTGGCTATGAGTGAGGAGAGGCGCGAGGTGTTGTTGCTACTGTAAGTCTCGGGCATCACGTCGCTGGGCACGACACCATACTTGAGGAGGTTGTCTGAGATCCCGGTGAACTGCCCGCCGTCATTGATTGGGTGCTGGAAGAGCCACTCTACCTTGCGGTCGGTGATGGGGAGCGTGCGGGTCTCGAGGATGCCCTCGAGGAAGAGGTTGGCCTTCTCTAGCTGATCCCAAAAGAAGGAGTAGCAGTGGGAGAAGTAAAACTCTCCGAGGTTGTTGTCCTTGATGAACTTAGCCCGCAGGACGTTGAAGCCGGTGAAGAGCCAGCAGCGCCCAGACCGCTGCTGATCGGTGATCCCCTTCGTAGGTACTCGGTAGGTGAAGTGATCGTCGGGCGGTGTCGCGAGCTCGGCATTGGCGAGTACCATGCCGTTCTGTACGATACTGTTGTGCAGGGCTCGCTCAGCTGGAGCTTTTGGAGTAGCTTGCTGGAGCTTCTGCAGGAGCTCTGGTGTGATGGCTCCGTCCGTGCGATTGGTGCTTTCACTCTGTGCTAGTAGCATGATGCTGGATAGTAATAGGAGTAAGGGTAAGAGAAGTTTCTTCATAAAAGCTTATGTATAGATTATATGACGGCAAAGGGGATAGAGTAGCTGTGCTTGCCCTCGCTGTCTGATAGTAATGCGTGGTAAATGCCTGAGGGGTAACGCTCACCACTTGGTAGGCGGGTGATGATGGTGAGCTCGCCTGTCCGTGCGACCTCCTGATAGATCAGATTGCCGGCACTATCTAAGATGCGTACCGTAGTACCTGCGGGGAGCTTGGAGAGTGTGACCTGGTCGGGATCTTCTGGGCGTACTGGATTGGGATAGATGTAGACCTCTTTGCTCTGTGCAGACCAGTCGCTCGTTCGGCCTATATATAAGGAGACAAGCCCCACTGAGGTGGCTATGTAGAGCTCTCCACGCTCCTTGTCGATGGCGAGAGAGAGGACGTCGTTGGTGAGCAGAGGACTATTGTCCTTGGTGTAGTGAGCTAGCAGCTGCGTGCCGTCTGAGGAGAGGAGGTAGAGACCGTCTGACCCAGTGCCGCACCACTTATTGCCGAGCGCATCGATGGCGATGGCGGTGATGGGCATATTGTCGAGGACATAGTAAAGGTTGGGCTCCTGTCCCCCTACGGGTCTAGAGGCTAGCGGGGTGCTTTGTGAGATGAATGTGCTAGGACTGGCAATGCTGATGGGTCCTTTGTCTGTAGCTATCCAGAGGCTACCAGAGGGATCTAGAGCTAGGTCGTAGTAGTACTTGGCAGCGATCTCCTTGCCTGTGCGATCGACAAACTTAGTGACGAGGCGGTACTCATCGTCTGACTGATCCAGTGGCGTACCCTTGTCGTCAAAGATGAAGACGCCGTTGTTGCCATCCGCACCTCGGTGAAATATGAGTAACCACTTGACACCATTGGGCAGAGCCAGCATAGGTCCGAAAGCATTGACCAGCTCTATGTCTGGATACGAGATGGCTTTCATCGTGCCATCAGGAGTGCGCACCACGAGGGGGTTAGCGACGGTGCCTTGACCTTGAGCCATCCATAGGTTGCCTCTATGGTCGTAGCATAGCGAGCCGACACGGACGTTGTGCGCTGAGGGTGAGTCATCGTCCCAAGCTCTGACTAAGGGGCTGTTCTCTGGTGTATAGCGATTGACGACCTGACGACCTTGTATCTCATAGAGTCCCTCTCCCCACGAGCCAACGAAGTAGTGGTCGGCATCATGCGGGTCGACAGCTATGGAGACGAGGTCGTAGACGGGGACGTAATTGGTCTGCTCGACGATCTGCCAGTAGGTCCAGTTGTCCCATCTCGGTGGAGCGTAGATCTGTATGTGACCAGGCTGCCAGTAAGCGTTGGTGCGACGCCCACCACTGACGGAGTAGAGCCTGCCATGCTGGTGTGTGAGGTAGAAGTGCTTGTTGACCTTCGGCGCATTGGCTTCGAGGACTAGCTTTTCGAGAGATACTTTGCCCTCGGAGGCGGAGGCGAGGTTAGCTTTGTAGAGAGATCCTCCCGCTGTGAACCAAAGCCTGTCCGGTGAGCTGTCGCCTGAGAGGCTCTGCAGACGGGCGGGGAGGTCGATGCGTATGCGCTCGCCACTAGCTCTCCATACGATGAGCGAGTCAGCTCCTGCGACCGCCACTCCATCGGCCGTCGGGAAGAGTTGCTCAGCCCATCCGCTCTGCGCCATCGTCTGAGGGGTGGCACTGACCTGGGGTAGCGTAGAGCGATAGAGGGTGTGCAGGCTGTCTATGTACCAGAGCGAGCCGTCGGGTAGGGTGGCGGCACTGATCATCTCCTTCTGTGGTAAGCCCTCGACGAGGCTCCACGAGGCGGGGTCTTGGAGGTTTTGCGAGAGAGTGCTCGAGCGCAGCCCTTCGCTGGTCAGCGCATAGAGCTTTTCGTCTAGAGCGAAAGCGTCTAGCACCTCTTTGCCTAGGAAGGCTGTGGCTGCAATCTGATGATTGCTGAGGTCTATCTGCATGAGTCCGAAGCGACCCGCAATGAAGGCGTAATCCTTATGATAGAAGATACGTGTGGCGGTCTTGTCGTTGAGGTTGCTATTGTCGCTGATGCCCACTAGGTTGTAGATGCGATCACTGTAGATGAGGTCTATACGCCCCGATCTGTAGTAGACCGTGGTGACCTTGTGGCTAGGCGAGTAGCGGATCATCTCGGCATCAAGGTCGCTGATAGGCGTCAAGCCATCAAGTAGATGTATCTCATCGGGATGCTCTGGAGAGACGGTGCCGATGACGCCCCCTGTGGTGAAGAGTACCTGCTCGGGCAGATCTGCCACAAGCTCTACATCACCTACGGCTAGATGCCACTGCCACAGCTGCTCCTGAGCTGCGAGCGGGAGGGTGCATAGAAGGAGCGGGAGGAGGAGTAGGTGTATAGAGGCTTTCATAGGCTGTGCTTGGTAAGATAAGTGCGTAGCTGCTCTACGGCTCGTGTGCGGTGGCTGATGCTGTTCTTCTCCTGTGGGGTCATCATGGCAAAGGTCTTGTCAAAGTCCTCTGGCACGAAGAGGCTGTCGTAGCCAAAGCCCTCGGAACCCTCCTCGTGGTCTATGATACGTCCCGCTACACGCCCCACGAAGTGGTGCTGCTCGCCCTGACTATCGATCAGTACGATGACACACTCGAAGTAAGCGCGCCACGGCTCGGGGTGTGAGGCTAAGGAGTCCAGAAGGTGCTTCCTATTAGCCACGTCGTCACCATCACGGCCGGCGTAGCGGGCTGAGTGCACGCCAGGGGCACCGCCTAGAGCCTCGACAAAGAGCCCCGTATCGTCCGCAATGCAAGGCTTGTGGTAGAGGTCGTAGAGAGCTTGCGCCTTGATGGTGGCATTGCCTAGGAGCGTGGAGGCGCTCTCGTCGGGAGCTGTATAGTGTCCTAGCGAAGAGGCTGAGCGCACTTCGCAAGTATCTCCGAGCATCGACTGGATCTCGAGGAGCTTGTGAGCATTGTGTGTGGCAAGGTAAAGGACTTTCATGTAACTTTGTGGAGGTTCTATAAGACTAATTACAAAAGTACTGAAATGAATGGGATAAGCCAAATAGATGAGCTCTGTCGCCAGTTGCCCTACTGCGAGGTGGATGCGCCTTTTGGTCCGGAGGTGGTGACCTACCGTCTGTCGCGGCGCATCTTTGCGCTGCTATGGCTGGAGCATGACCCAGGCATGGTGTCGCTCAAGGTGAACCCTGACTTGATAGAGCCATTGCTAGACCGGCATAGCGACCTGCAGCCCGCCTTTCACCTCAATAAGAAGCACTGGATACAGCTGGAGCTACCGACTAGTGAGTCTGAGGCGTGGATCGCTCGGCTCCTACGTCACTCCTATGCGCAGGTGTGGCGCAAGCTCCCGAAGATCCAGCAGCGTCTCCTGCCTCTCGGAATAGACATCTACAACCAAGCACAGAATGAGCAAGATCTCCTTTGAGATAACCGAACTAGACCACCCCATAGAGAGCACCTACGACTACCTAGTCAAGCTCCTAAAGGAGAGACCCGACCTCCCCTCGGGGACCGTCATACATACGGACTATCAGACGGCGGGGCGTGGACAGCTAAACAATAGCTGGTTTAGCAGTCCTCGGCTCAATGCACTCCCTTCGATTTACCTCCGTCTAGATCGACCTTTGCAGCAGATCTGGTCTATCAGTGAGGCGACCGCCATAGCGGTTTATAAGAGCTACAAGGAGCAGCTTTCGAGCGAAGATACGATTGAGATCAAGTGGCCCAACGATATCTTCGTCAATGACCACAAGATAGCCGGCATACTGATCCACAACGCGCTGGCCGAGGGCTCGGTCGCAGAGACGATCATCGGTATCGGGATGAATATCAACGAGGGAGCCTTCCCGCCTGAGCTCCCGCAAGCGATCTCTTTGCGTCTCGTGACGGGGCAGACTTATGATGTGAAAGCTTTCCTCCGCCAGATGCTCCGTCATCTAGGGGAGCAACTCGCTCGTCAAGACTATGCGACACTGCACGCAGAGTACAACGACCTGCTCTACCAGCGAGGTATACCAGCTCGCTACCGTGATGTCGCCACCGAGGAGGCGTTTGATGCGACAATCCAGGAGGTAAGCCCTCAGGGGCAGCTCGTCCTAACGACCACCACGGGGCAGGAGCGACGCTACGCCTTTAAGGAGATTGTATACCTATAATATAAGAGTATGTCTGAGCGCACAAAGATAGAGCACCGCCCCCTCACCCATGCTGAGGTGAAGCTGATTAAAAGCTTGCAACTGGCGAAGTATCGTCGGCAGTCGAACCTCTTTATCGCTGAGGGTGAGAAGCTAATCGGCGAGATGCTACCAGCTTATCGCTGCCAGCTACTAGTTGGTACAGAGGAGCTAGTCGAGCCTCTGCTAGAGCGATGCCCAGAGAGCATTGCCGAGGCGGTGATCCTGCCTGACCCGAAGCAGATAGAGCGGGTGAGTGGACTGAAGAGCCCTCGTCCGCTATTGGCTCTTTGCGAGATCCCAACGGTAGAGGCTCCCCAAGCGATACAACAACCCACGCTCCTTCTAGACGATGTGCAGGACCCTGGCAATGTCGGGACACTGCTACGCACTTGCGACTGGATGGGCATCAGACAGGTCCTCTGCACAGAGGGATGCGCAGACGTCTATGCGCCCAAGGTGCTACAAGCGACTATGGGTGCTCTGGCGCGTGTGCAAGTCTATCGCTACACCGATAGGACCGCTCTGCTCACGATGCTAACGCAGACGGAGATACCCGTGATAGGGACCTTCATCGATGGCGCACCGCTTCGTACGTTACGACTGGCACCTGAGCAACCTTATATATTGGTATTAGGCAATGAGGGTAATGGTATCTCGCCCGACCTCTCTGCTCTAGTCTCTCAGCGAATTACGATTCCGTCGCCTGTCGATAACCACTGCGAGTCGCTCAACGTGGCAGTCGCCGGCGCTATCGTTATGGCGCATCTGATCCTTTAGCTAGTCCTGGCTGGGAAAACTCGACGCTGGCTCGTTACAATAATTTAGGCCCAACGACAAATCGAAACGGACCGGTGTCGGGGAAAAGTGATTTCCACCTGGATATTTCGAAATCTCCACGTGGGGAATAAAAAATTCTTCGGAGGAATGAAATGAAACTTCGGAGGAATGAAATGAAACTTCGGAAGAATGAAATCGCGCCCACGTGGAAAAGAAAAAATATCCACGTGGAGATTTGAGATTCTCCACGTGGATATTCGAGAAAGGAGGGAATCGGACGAATTTCCCCGTAAAGAGATGTTATTAGAGATTCGAGGTTAGAGTTTAGAGTTTAGGGGTTAGAGGTCAGCGGAATGTTGTCACACTCAATCGTTGTCAAGGCGGTGTTCTTTGACACATCCAAGCTAGTCAGTTGATTCTCTACACAGTATAGCTCTTTCAAGGCGGTATTCTTTGACACGTCCAAGTTAGTCAGTTGGTTGCTGGAACACGCAAGCTTTGTTAGGGCGGTGTTCTTTGATATGTCCAAGCTCGTCAGTAGATTCTCGCTGCAGTCAAGCTGTGTCAAGAAGATGTTCTTTGAGATGTTCAAACTGGTCAGTTGATTGTTGAAGCAGTCAAGCTGTGTCAAGATGGTGCAGCCAGAGACATTCAAGATGGTCAGTTGATTACAGCAGCAGTTAAGCTTTGTCAAGAAGGTGTTATTGGATACATCCAAGCTGGTCAGTTTATTGCCGGAGCAGTATAGCTCTTTCAAGATAGTGTTCTTTGACACGTCCAAGCTCGTCAGTTGATTCTCGCTGCAGTTAAGCATTGTCAAGACGGTACAATCAGAGACGTTCAAGCTGGTCAGTTGATTGCTGGAACACCAAAGATATGTCAAGAAGGTGTTCTTTGACACGTCCAAGCTGGTCAGTAGATTCTCGCTGCAGTAAAGAACTGTCAAGGCTGTACAATCAGAGACGTTTAGGTTAGTCAGTTGATTCTCGCTACAGTAAAGCATTTCCAAGGCGGTGTTCTTTGACACGTCCAAGCTTGTCAGTTGATTGCTGAAGCAATAAAGCTTTGTCAAGGCGGTGCAACCCGATACGTTCAAGTTAGTCAGTTGATTCTCGCTGCACCGAAGCTCTGTCAAGGCGGTACAACCCGACACGTCCAAGCTCGTCAATTGATTCTCGCTACAGTGAAGATCTGTCACATCGCCTCGGATGACTACCACTTGGCTTTTGATTGTGTAGTACTTGAACCCGTTCGCGTCCGCTTCAACCTCTTGAGCTCCCTCGATGGTGACGTTACCATTTGCCTCAATACCCAGTGAGATTGTCTCTCCGACAGCTTTGGAGGTGGTCATCGTGATGACGCCTTCGGCGAGGAGAGTGCTGCTCGCGAGGAGGGTGCCGAGGAGGACAAAGAGCCAGATGCGGAGTCGTTTGTACATAGAGTAGTTAAGTAGATGGAGATTAGTGGATAGTGTTCAGTTGTAGCGTGATGGGGAGCGGTGAGGGCTCTGCCGTGTGAGTGATGTCTTCTGCGAAGTTATGCCTTTACTTTGAGTTGTGCAAGGGGGGAGAGAGATTAGAGGTGTCGGAGGGCGTCCCTCCCCACTGCGCCCTGTAGGGACGCACGATCTGTGCGTCCGTTGTGTCAAAGGTTACAGCATCGTGTTTTTAACGGGGACGGACGCACGACCGTGCGTCCCTACGGAGATCGGGGTTACAGCGTTTGATGAGTGGAGTTGTCGTGCTGACGTAGCTTGTGTAGGGGCGGACCTGCGTGTCCGCCCGCAGAATAGACTGCGTTCAGGTGAGGACGGGCGGACACACAGGTCCGCCCCTACGGTGGAAGTTTCCACCCCGCCGAGCAGTTCACCCGAAGAGAAGTCGACCGAGCTTGCGAAACGAGAAAAAACTTCGCATTTTACTTGCATATGAACTTAGAAAGCAAAGGGCTACACGTCAGACAGTTCTGATAAAAAAAAGACCTCGCTAGAGGTCCGACGCATCGTGGCCTTCGTTCGGAGGGGCTACGGCCCCGAACGACCGATGGATAGGCGAACGTGGTAGGAGGTCAACCCCTTGTGGGTCGGACTAGACTAAGCTTACAGTCCCAGTCAGAACGCTCTTATTGTCGAACTTCCCAGTTTTTCTTCTTTGCGGTAGTTATGTCAGCAGCACTACACCTGTTTTTATCGATTTTCTTAGAGGAGCGACTTACTATACAAAGAGTACCACGGCTCATACCCATTCGATCAGGAAGACTATTCACCAACTTGGTCATAGCCTCGCCATTGATACAATTACTGAAGCAATAAAGAGCATCCAATCTAGCACATCCAGATATGTTCAAGTTCGTCAGTTGATTGATGGAGCATTCAAGAGACTCCAAGGCAGTGTTCTTTGACACGTCCAAGCTGGTCAGTTGATTGTCGGGGCAGTTAAGCTCTGTCAAGGCGGTGTTCTTTGACACGTCCAAGCTGGTCAGTTGATTGCCTCCACAAGAAAGCGTTGTCAAGGCTCTATTCTTTGATACATTCAAACTGGTCAGTTGATTGTCGAAGCAGCTGAGCGATGTCAAGGCGGTGTTCTTTGACACATCCAGGCTGGTCAGTTGATTCCATGAGCAGTCAAGCTTTGTCAAGGCGGTGTTCTGCGACAGATCCAAACTGGTCAGTTGATTGTAGGAGCAGTCAAGATCTGTCAAGGCGGTGTTCTGCGACAGATCCAAGCTGGTCAGTTGATTGTCGTAGCAGTTAAGCTCTGTCAAAGCGACGTTCTTTGAGACATCCAAGTTGGTCAGTTTGCTGCTAAAGCAGTCCAGAATTGTCAAAGCGGTGTTCTTTGACACGTCCAAGCTGGTTAATTGGTTCTCTCCACAGTATAGCCCTTTCAAGGCGATGTTCTTTGAGACATCCAAGCTAATCAGTTGATTGCTGAAGCAGTTAAGCTCTGTCAAGGCGCTGTTCTTTGAGACATCCAAGCTGGTCAGCTTATTGTCGCTGCAGTAAAGTACTTCCAAGGCGGCACTCTTTGACACGTCCAAGCTCGTCAGTTGATTGTTGAAGCAGTCAAGCTCTGTCAAATCGCCTCGGATGGTAATCGTTTGGCTAGTGAGCCTGTAGGGCTTGAAACCGGACTCGTTCGCTTGTCCAGTCTCTTGAGCCCCTTCGATGGTGACGTTATCATTTGCCTTGATGATCAGTTGGATTTCTTCTCCGACTCTTTCGGAGGTGGTCATAGTGATGACCCCTTCGGCGAGGAGGGAGCTGGAGGTGAAGAGCGTGCCGAGGAGGACAAAGAGCCAGATGCGGAGTTGCTTACTCATAGTCTAGCTAGAGATTAGAGATTAGAGGTTAGAATTGGGGGGGAGCAGAGGCTCTACCTGCGCTAGCACATCGTCCAGGTCGGCTAGGGTAGGGGCTTGGAGCATTGCTATGCGTAGCGCACGAAAGTTGGGGATGCCCTTAAAGAGTGGTGTGGCGGCTAGGTGGCGACGACTATGCAGGATGCCTCTGCGCTCGTCCAACTTCTCGATATTCTTGTGAACGATCTCTTTTAGGATCTCCAGCTGTTGCTGGGAGGTTAGCTGAGGAGCGGTAAAAGTCGGGTCAACGGCTGCGCGCATTTCGCCAAAGATCCATGGCTGTCCGATAGCTGCTCGTCCGACCATCACCCCATCCACCCCATAGGTGTCAAAAGCGTGCCGCACCTCCTCGCCTGTCGTTATATCGCCATTGCCGATGATCGGGATCTGGATCTCAGGATTGGAGCGCACCGCACCGATCAAAGTCCAGTCGGCACTCCCCTTGTACATATCGCTGCGCGTACGCCCATGGATGGTCAGAGCTGCGATGCCACAAGCTTGTAGACGTGGTGCCAGCTCGGTAATGATGAGGCTGTTGTGGTCCCATCCTAGACGCGTCTTGACCGTCACGGGGCAACTAGCCGTAGCGACCACTGCGGCGGTGATTTCGAGGAGTAGCTCGGGGTCACGGAGCATACCACTGCCAGCACCTTTGCCCGCGACCCGCTTGACGGGGCAGCCGAAGTTGAGGTCGAGCAGGTCAGGCTCCAGTTGGCAGGCGATACGAGCCGCCTCGCACATCGTCTCCACATCACGACCATAGATCTGTATGGCGACGGGACGCTCTGCTGGGTCTATACGCATCTTGCGCATCGTGCTGGGTACGTAACGCACGAGCGCATCGGCACTGATGAACTCAGTGTAAACGAGGCTAGCACCAAACTGCTTACAGAGCAGACGAAAGGGTGCATCGCTCACATCCTCCATCGGTGCGAGGAGTAGCGGTCTAGAGCCTAAGTCAAGGGTGCCTATCTGCATAGCTATTCTTCTGTCGGGGCGAAGCAGGTAAACTGTACGGCACTGTAAGACTTGTGCCAAGCGAAGCGAGGAAACTCAGCAAAGTCCACCGTGTCGGGGTGCTCTAGTACAAAGATAGAGCTAGGGCACCACGCTTTACTGGCAAAGAGTAAGTCGGGTATATCCTTGATCCACGGTAAGTTATACGGAGGATCGGCAAAGATCAGGTCGTAAGGCTCCCCATCGTACTGACGTAAGTACTGCTCTACCGATCGATTGAGGACTAGAAGCTGCTTGGTCGAGAGGATCTCCTTATCTAGGGTGTCAGCGGCCGACCGGATGAAGGCGGCATGCTTAGGATGCTTCTCGATAGAGGTCACTGAGGCGGCTCCCCGTGAGACAAACTCTAGAGAGATACTCCCGATGCCCGCAAAGAGATCTAGCACCCGCATACCCTCTATGTCATATTGAGCCGAGAGGCTGTTGAAGAGTGCCTCCTTAGCTATATCCGTCGTGGGGCGGAGCGTCAGCCCTTTAGGCGGGGAGAGACGACGACGACCATATTTGCCTGCTATAATGCGCATGGTGATAACTTAATCAAGCGTACCAATAGTCTATCGGCATGACAGACACATCCCAGTCGGCAGTCGTGAACTGCCGGTAGAGTGCCTGCAGCAGCTCACTGACTAAACTATCAGCACCAGCCGTCCCATCGGATAGTATGATGGATACAGGAGCTGCATGATCCACAGAGCCGTCTAGGTACACCTTACTTAAGAAGTAGAGGACCTGATAGAGATGATGCTGCCAGGTGCGGTAGCGAGGCCAACTGTAATGATTAGCCCGAAGCAAGTCCCCCGACTGACATAATACCAGATCGCAGCCACCCTCGACCAGCTCGACACCTAGCGAGAGCCCTGTCTGAAGCGACGACTGTCGCAACACTCGCTGTGCAAAAGGTAGGATCGTAGGGATAAACCGACAAGCTACAAAGCTACGCTGTAGGAAGCCTTTGAGTAGATGACTAAAGCCCACAGCCAGACTAGGCTTACCATCGCCAAGTGCGTATGTGTCGCTATAATACTGCTCCTCGTCGGCAAAGATAGGTGCCGTCAGTCGCCACCAATGTACATCTTGCTCTCCACTCATGCCGCTCGGTATGACTACATAGTGAGAGGCGGGGTAGAGCACGTGGACCTCTCCCTCAGGATCACTGAGGATAGGGTGCTGTGCGATAATGTCTCCCCACAGAGCCGAGACACGAGACCAGTCTACTGGCACAAACTGGCTCTGACTCTTAGTGTGATAGCCTTCCTGTGCAGCCACCTCTGTTTCTTCCCTTGAGAGATCATGTAGATAGACAAAGCCATCTGCAGTCAGTCGCAGAGTGAGCGATGAGACGGCAGATGTCTGTGTGTCTTTAGGAAGTGCTGGTGGTTGCTGCATAATAATAAGTATACAAGATTCAGACGATAAACTTCAAGCTCCAATCTCTATAACTATCTCTCGAGAGGTTTACCTCTTTTGTCGAGAGCGTAAGGATCAGCAGAAGATACTTGAAGCTTATTGTCTGAATCAGTAGAGCAGTATCCCTACTACAGATGAAGTTGTAGCGGAGGGGGGGGGAGTCTTGAGACTACTCCCAGTTGCCCGTGTTCTTGACCTCCTTGAGAGATCCTAGAGCGAGGCCAGGATACCCAGTGCCTTGATAGCGAGCCTCTGCATCCTTGATAGCTGTATTGAGGAGCTTATGATCCTGATCAGCTAGGTAGACAGAGAGAGGTACAGCTGTACGGAATACGGGTACCATCACGACTTCCTCTCCGATCTCCTGAGCGACAGATGCTGTGTCAATCTCTATGACTGACTGGGGGAAGCCAGGTACCTGTAGAAACTCCTCAGGTGTCATACCACTCTTGAGTAGAGAGTCGCGTGCGCTAACCCATACGGTGTCACGTACGATCAGCCCCTTAGCAGCTGCCTGACGCTCATTCATGCCAGCCTCACGCATAGCATCGGTGTAGTCTCCCTCAGAGCGAACGTAAAAGACCTTACCATCAGTAAGGAACTGACGAAGCTCATCTACGGGAGCGTAGCGGTTGTAGACATCATGAAAGGCTTTCTCTACGTGTGCCACCTCTTTCAGACGTACCTGGATGGGTGCCTCACGAGCAATGCGTGTCTTGGAGAATTGCTCCGGTGTTAGGATGCTCATGACTGCTAGATAGCCCACGACAACTGCTGCTATCAGCAGAAGGACGGTCATTAGTTTTCTCATAATATCGCCTATAAGTTTTGTTGTATTGATTACGCTAGTTAGATAATGTGTGACTTAGATGCCCCAAAAGAGTACGAATCAAGAGAGGACAAACCATTTCACAGCGCAAATATACGCTTTTCTCAATAGATAGAGCAATATCTGAGGAGTGATAGCTCTAGAATTTAGCTTGTTCTGTGGCTGATTGTTCATTTCGTAGTGCTGGGGAGGGGTACAAGGTCAGGACACTAATAGGATAGGGCCTCTTACGCTCCGATACGCTTTTGCCTCCCAGAAAGCAGATCGCCACGTGGATATCGTCTCAGCTCTTTCTCTGAGTGCAATGAGTTACCCGAGATTTTGTCCAGACTCTAATACATTATAGGGTCTTC
The DNA here is from genome assembly GCF_958301595.1 of Porphyromonas vaginalis. Lineage (NCBI taxonomy): Bacteria > Pseudomonadati > Bacteroidota > Bacteroidia > Bacteroidales > Porphyromonadaceae > Porphyromonas > Porphyromonas vaginalis. Next base: position 1,600,458 of record NZ_CATQJU010000001.1, read on the forward strand.
TCTTAGGGTAGAAAAAAGAGCTATGCCACGTGCCTTTTTTACCCCACAATGGCTATTACAGAATTATTAAGTACCTTTGTGGAGCGGTCTCGAGGGAGAGAAAAAGATTGACTCTCTTTTTCCCTGCCGAGGGGTCGTCTTACATGATCTTACTGCACCCCCAAAACAGTGAGACCATGTAAAGAGGTGTAGGTGGTGTGGAGGCTTACCCCCCAAAAGGCTTTCCATGGCTCCTATGTCTCGTACTATAGCTCAATCATCAAAAAAAAACGTGGTGTACACGTATTTCCCCTATTATGAATCAAAAAACTATAGTCACGGGTGTGATTGGTGCTGACGCACATGCTGTCGGCAACAAGATCATCGCCTATGCCCTCAACAATGCAGGGTACAAAGTGGTTAACCTCGGTGTCATGGTCTCTCAAGAAGAGTACATAGAGGCAGCACTAGAGACTAAAGCGGATGCGATCCTTGTCTCTTCGCTCTATGGACATGGTGAGATCGACTGTCAGGGACTTCGCGAGAAGTGCGATGAGGCTGGTCTCAAGGGCATCCCACTAGTGGCCGGAGGCAATCTGGTCGTGGGTAAGCAGGACTTTGCCGATGTGGAGTCTCGCTTTATGGCGATGGGCTTTACCAAGGTTTATCCTCCTGGCACACCAATCGAGACTACCATCGCTTATCTAGACTCAATCCTCGCAGATAAATAAATAGTAGTATGCACTATCTTACGGTAGACTTCGGTAGTACCTACACGAAGTTGACTCTGATAGATGTAGCGCGTGCGGAGATAGTGGCGACAGCCTCTGCCTTTACCACCATCACAACGGATGTGCTGGAGGGCTTTAACAACGCTTGGCAGAAGATACTGGCGCAGCACCCTGATGCTCACTACGACCGCCTCCTCTCTTGTAGTAGTGCGGCGGGTGGACTCAAGATGGTTGCGCTGGGGCTGGTCCCCTCGCTCACATCTAAGGCGGCCAAGATGGCTGCTTCCTCGGCGGGTGCTAAGGTGGTCAAGACCTACGCCTATGAGATCTCTCACGCCGAGCAGGAGGAGATCTATGAGATTAATCCTGACCTAGTACTACTCTGCGGTGGTACCGATGGCGGTAACAAGGAGGTAATCCTAGCTAATGCGCGCCGTCTGGCAGAGATCGATAGACCCTTTGCGATTATCGCTGCGGGCAATAAGTCCGCCTCTTATGATCTAGAGGAAATCTTCGCTCAGTGCGACAAGAAGTGCGTTGTTACGGAGAATGTGATGCCTGAGTTTGGTCAGATCAACATCCTGCCCGCTCGTCAGTGCATTATGGATCTCTTCATCAGTCGCATCATCGATGCTAAGGGACTGGGCGAGGTGCAGAAGCGTGCCGAGCTGGAGATTATCCCGACGCCCTTTGCGGTCCTCAAGGCTTGTGAGTTACTGAGCAAAGGCATTGACGAGGAGCACCCTGGTTGGGGCGACCTGATGGCTGTAGACCTTGGTGGAGCTACGACCGACATTTACTCGATGACTGACGGAGCTCCGTCGATGGACAATGTCCTGATCAAGGGCATCCCCGAGCCTTACAGTAAGCGCACCGTAGAGGGTGACCTCGGTATGCGCTATAGCTTGAAGGCACTGGAGGACGAGACCGATGTCAAGACTCTAGCACGAGCTTACAGTGTTACGCCTGAGGCTATCATTGACTGGGTAGAGCGTTGTGCGGCTAGTCCTGATACGGTTGCCGAGCCTGGCTCGCAAGAGCAGGTAATCGAGGAGGCTCTAGCATACAGTGCCGTAGACATAGCTGTGGAGCGTCACGCTGGCGTCATTAGCAAGGTCTACACGCCGATAGGCGAGATGTTTACCCTCGTTGGCAAAGACTTGACGCAGGTGCCTCGACTCATTGGCATCGGTGGCGCACTGATCAACAGCACTGATCCAGCTCGTATCCTCTCGGGAAGCCGCTTTAACCCTCAGAGATACGAGTATGCGAAGCCCAAGGAGCCGCAGTTTTACTTAGACAAGCGCTACATCATAGCGAGCATGGGACTACTCAGTCAGGTAGCTCCCGAGGTGGCTCTCACGATCTTGCAGCGAGAGGTACTACCTATATAATAGACATACAAAAGACTCAATCACTCATACAGATTCCCCTATCACATGGAACTTAGGAACAAGCGCATAGACAACGATACCTTCTACAAGGAGCGCAAGGAGGTTCTCGCCTCATGGCCTACAGGCAAAGATGTCAACTTTGAAGAGGCCGTCGAATTTCAAAAGTCAATCCCCGAGGAGAAGATCTTCGGCCGCAAGCTCGCTCAGGCAGATGCCGAGGGGCGTACGCTCATACAGCCTCGTGCTGGTGTGGCTCTATACACGGAGCATATCAGGCTCCTGCAGTTTCTAGAAGAGGAGGGTGGTGCTGATCTGCTCCCCTCGACGGTCGATAGCTACACACGTCTCAACCGTTATCACGAGGCTGAGAATGGTATCATCAAGAGTAAAGAGTCGGGACGATCTATGCTCAACGGCTTCCCGATCGTCAATTACGGCACGAAGATCTGCCGTACGGTCACCTCTGCACTCAAGAACCCTGTACAGGTGCGCCACGGTACGCCTGATGCGCGTCTTCTTACAGAGATCTCTATCGCTGGAGGCTTTACCTCTTATGAGGGTGGTGGTATCTCGTACAATATCCCTTACTCTAAGAACTTCTCTCTCGAGAAGACGATCATGTACTGGCAGTACACGGATCGCCTCGTAGGTATGTATGAGGAGGCTGGCGTGAGCATCAACCGTGAGCCATTCGGTCCTCTGACCGGTACGCTCATTCCACCCTGTATCTCCAACGCTGTGGCCGTCATCGAGACGCTACTCGCTGCTGAGCAGGGTGTCAAGGACATCACTGTGGGCTATGGGCAGTGCGGTAATGTCATCCAGGATGTCGCAGCTATTCGCTCGCTTCGCGAGTTGACCAATAGCTATCTCAAGCAGTACGGTTACGACGATGTACGTGTCACGACCGTCTTCCACCAGTGGATGGGTGGCTTCCCTCAAGACGAGGCAAAGGCCTTTGGCGTCATCTCGTGGGGCTCAGCTACGGCTGCTCTGGCGAAGGCTACCAAGGTCATTGTCAAGACGCCGCACGAGGCGATGGGCGTCCCCACCAAGGAGGCAAACGCCGCTGGACTACGTGCTACCAAGCAGGTTATCTCTATGCTTCGTGACCAGTCACTCGTAGACATCCCTGTGGTAGAGCAGGAGTCTGACATCATCGTTCGAGAGACGAAGTGCATCCTCGACAAGGTCTTCGAGCTGGGCAAGGGCGATCTAGCTGTCGGCACGGTTGCTGCCTTTGAGGCAGGCGTGCTGGACATCCCCTTTGCGCCTAGTCGTTACAATGCGGGCAAGGTCCTACCGGCTCGTGATGACAATGGTGCGGTACGCATCCTCGATACGGGTCATCTGCCCTTTACGGAAGATCTCAAGGCATTCCACCGTGAGAAGCTCGAGGAGCGTTCACGCTTCGAGCATCGTCCCGTGAGCTTCCAGATGGTTATCGACGATGTCTACGCTATCGGCAAGGGCTTCCTCGTCGGCAGACCGTAAGCCTTAATCTATAGCAGTGCTATCCCTGTGGGGGTAGCACTCTTTCTAGCAAACAATTTCAATAAACCAATAAATCCAAGTAATATGAAGATCAAGAAGGTAGTCTGTGCCCCAGGCAAGACAGGATTCTTCTTTGACGACCAGAAGGCCATCAAGAAGGGCGCTAAAAACGATGGAGCTTTTTACTCTGGCGACCCCGTGACTCCAGGCTTTACGTCTGTACGTCAGGCAGGTGAGTCCATCTCTGTCCTCTTTATCCTAGAGGATGGCTCTATAGCTCATGGTGACTGTGCTGCTGTACAGTACTCAGGGGCCGGTGGTCGTGATCCACTGTTCCTCGCTGAGAACTTTATCCCCGTTATCATGAAGGAGATCGCTCCGCTCTATGAGGGCAAGGAGATAACCACGTTCCGCAAGATGGCCGACCTCGTTGACAAGCATGTCAATGCAGACGGTAAGAAGTACCACACGGCAATCCGCTACGGTGTCACACAGGCTTGTCTAGACGCTGTCGCTAAGAGCCAGCACAAGCTCATGGCGCAGGTTGTCGCTGACGAGTATGGTACGAAGATATCAGACACGATGGTCCCCATCTTCTCGCAGAGTGGCGATGACCGCTATCTCAACGTCGATAAGATGATCATGAAGGAGGTGGGCGTACTGCCACATGCTCTCTTCAATAATGTAGAGACCAAGGTCGGCCTCAAGGGTGAGAAGATCAAGGAGTACCTCCAGTGGCTCCGTGATCGTATCGTCACGAAGCGTCAGAACCCCAACTACCAGCCCGCTATCCATATCGACGTATATGGTACGCTGAGCATCGTCTTCAACAACGACTTCCAGCGCATCGCTGACTATCTGAACGAACTCTCTGAGATCGTTGCTCCCTTCGAGCTTCGTGTCGAGGGTCCAGTAGATATGGATGGTCGTGAGCCACAGATCGAGGCTCTGGCTAAGATCCGTGAGCTACTTGATGCCAAGGGCTCTAAGTGCCAGATCGTCGCTGACGAGTGGTGCAACACGCTCGAGGATATCATCGCTTTCTCTGAGCGCAAGGCTGGACACATGGTTCAGATCAAGACGCCTGACCTTGGTGGTGTCAACAACGCTATCGAGGCTGTCCTCTACTGCAAGCAGCACAACATGCGCGCTTATCTGGGTGGTACTTGCAATGAGACCAACCGCTCAGCAGAGGTTTGCGCCAATATCGCTATGGCTACCTCTCCTTGCCAGTGCCTCGCAAAGCCTGGTATGGGTGTCGATGAGGGATACATGATCATCTTCAACGAGATGAGCCGTGTACTCGCTCTCAAGGATGTGCTAAAGTAGATTTTAGAGATTAGAAGTTAGAGGTTAGACTTTAGCCAAAAGCCAACAGCCAAAGGCTAACCTCTAACAGTAAAACAGAATATCGAGATATGACTCCAATAACAGACGAAATAAGAGTACTCTCCACGACAGCGATCCTCGGATATGGATTTCCCGAGGCATCCTTTCGTGAGGGAATGAAGCGCAAGCCCCACGTCATCGCAGCAGATGCTGGTTCGACAGATCCAGGTCCTTACTATCTAGGGGCTGGCGTGAGCTTCACCGATCGCAACTCCGTGAAGCGTGACCTAGAGATCATGATCCAGGCCGGTGTCGAGAACAAGGTCCCCGTAGTCATCGGCTCTGCCGGTGGCTCTGGTGCCAATGCTCATGTGGACTGGGTGCTAGAGATAGTACGTGAGATCATTGCTGACAAGAAGCTCTCGCTACGCCTAGCCGTCATCCGCTCTGAGTTTGACAAAGAGACCATCCTCCGTGAGTTTGACAAGGGACACATCACGCCCCTAGCACCAGCTCCCGAGGCTACAAAGAAGGACATCGAAGATTCCGTCCGCATCGTCGCTCAGATGGGCGAGGAGCCTTTTGTAGAGGCTCTCAAGGGTGGCGCTGACGTCATCATTGCAGGCCGTTCGTACGACCCCAGCGTCTTTGCTTGTCTACCGATCAAGGAGGGCTTTGACCGTGCACTCGCACTGCACATGGGTAAGATCCTCGAGTGCGCTGCTATCTGCGCATTGCCCGGTAGCGGTAGTGACTGTATGTTTGGCTATCTGCGCAAGGATCACTTTGTCCTTGAGCCACTTTCCAAGGATCGTAAGTGTACGACCCTCTCCGTAGCTGGTCACACGCTTTATGAGAAGACCGATCCTTACCATCTCCCTGGTCCTGGTGGTGCGCTCGATCTGCACGGATGTCACTTCGAGCAGATTGACGACAACAAGGTCAAGATCTCCGGTACCGTCTTCGAGCCCACCGATGGCTACTTCCTCAAGCTCGAGGGTACCCGTCTCGTAGGCTACCGCACCATCTCTGTTGCGGCTACGACAGACCCGATCATGATCAGCAAGATCGACTCCATCATCGAGAGTGTCAAGGCTCGTGTCAAGGACAACTTCGACAACTACGGCATCAAGGACTACTACCTCGACTTCAAGATCTACGGCAAGAACGGCGTCATGAGTATGTTTGAGGGTATCGATGGGCATATAGGCTCTGAGCTTATGGTCGTCATCGAGGCAGTCGCTAAAACGCAGAAGGAGGCCGACACGATCTGTAGCTTCGCACGTAGTACGATGCTACACTTCGGCTACGAGGGACGTATCGCTACGGCGGGCAACCTCGCCTTCCCCTTCTCGCCCTCAGACTGCCACATGGGTGAGGTCTACGAGTTTAGCCTCTATCACCTGCTCAAGGTGGAGGACCCCAAGCAGTACTTCCCCGTTGAGTATATAGAGTATGCTGATGGTCAGCGTAAATAATGAACCTTTAGATCGTATCAAGCAATGACACAGCACAAGTTAATGGATATAGCCTCCGTCATCCGGAGCAAAAACTCGGGTCCCTATGAGATCACCTTCGATATCATCTTCAAGGACTTCGATATATATAATCAGGTGAAGGCAGCTAAGGCGATCACCGAGCAGACTTTCTGTGATCTCTATCACATCAAGCCTGACCACATCGTCAAGATTGTCTACTTCGACCCAGCCAAGGCGATCAAGTGTACCATCGTCCGCCCCATCCCTTCGGGCAACCTCGGTGAGCGTGACGTCTACGGTGCGCAGCAGCATGCGCCTCTGATGGGTCTCTCCATCCAGTACTAAGCCTGACCGCTTAGCGGACATTAAATAGGGCTTTAATAGCTCCTAAATATAGCGTTAGCCCCCGCACACTCTCCTCGTAGAGTTGCTGCGGGGGCTCTCTTTGTATAGATCCTTAGAGACGGTTGCAAAAGTCAACAGTCTCCCTTAGCCTCTACCCACCCAATCTTCGCTCCCCAGGTCGGAGCGACTGGGTAAGCGTCAGAGAGTACGCTGAGAGTGGCTAAGCTCACGACAGCTACCGCACTTTTGGCAGAACATGTAGGTTTTCCAAAAACTTTCCAGCCTTGGAAAAATAAATTTCCAAGGGAGGAAATCTTTTTTTCCAGCGTTGGAAACTTTATTTTCCAGCGTTGGAAACTTTGCGTTCCTCTGTTGGAACCGAAGAGTTCCTCCCTTGGAACTAAAAAGTTCCAAGAGGGGAATCATTTTTGGAACTCGTAAGTGATATATATATTCAGTGGAATAAGGGAGGCTCTGGGTGTGCTGAGAAAGTTTGCTCGGGTGGGGGTGTGCTGGGGATAGCGTGTAGGCTACCACAAAGAAATAGGGGCAACCGGCCGATGAGCCGATTGCCCCTAAAGGTGTTGAGTCGTCAGGCATCGCCTGGTCTAAGGCGATGTCTCAGAGCGTCAGGTTAGATCGCGTCTGGACCGGAGACGTACTCGAAGTTGCCACCGCCGAGACCCTTGTAGGTGAAGGTCACGGTGCTATTGGTGTAGTTTTGTCGCAGACCTGTAGTGATGACGTACATCTGGTCGATGCCGTTGGTCTGTGCAGGCTTGTCCGCATAGTGCGCCTTGAGGATGAGCTTGAGACCCTCCTTGATGCGCTCTAGGCGTAGCTTGAATAGCTCCTCGGTAGACTTGCCCTCCTCATCGGGACGAGGACCGACGCTCTTGTTAGCGTCGATGTTGAAGTTCTTGTAGTGAGCACTACCGCAGAACCACCACTCCTCATTGTCGGGGTACTTCTCGCTGATGTAGTCGGGCTTATTGGCCTTGACCCACGCGTGCAGTATCATAAAGTCGTCGGCCGTCAGCGTGAAGCGGATGGTCGGGTCGAAGATCCACTGCTTGCCGAGGTTGACAAACTGGCTTGCAGTCTGAGCCACACGCCACTGATTGCCCTCGAGCTTGAAGCTCTGGTACTCAGGCGTGGTGACCTTGTTGTCAAACCACTCGTAAACTACGATAATCTGGTTCCCTGGCTGAGCATACGGCATGCTCTGCTGCAGTAGCTGCGGAATGTACCGCTCGGGGAGCTCCGAGCTACTAAAGTTGCCGTGCGTAGTGCCCATAGCTTGGTACTCAGCGGGTGAGATGACCTTATAGATACGATTATCGGCGAGACGCTCTCCGATGAAGAGCATGTTGCGCTGTCCCTCGGCGAGAGCTACTTTTGCTAGATAGCTGGTACCCTTGTTTGCATAGGTCGTTGCGAGGTACTTACCCAGCTTATCGATCTCATCTTTGGAGAGCTTGTTAGGATCTTTTGCCGTGAGACCAGCTTTGGTCGCATCGTCGGCAGATACCTTGACAGAGATGAGCTTGTCTAGAGCAGCGTCCTCTGCGGGGTGCTGCTGCATGGCATAAGAGACGGTCACGGCTGAGCCCTTGCCCCACTCGGGGTACATCTTAGCCATGAGGGCTGGGACATACTTCTCGGGAGAGACCCAAGCGGTGAGCGTGCGGTTCGTCTTGACATAGTTCGCCTCATGCTTGACCTGCTTCATAAACTCCTCCTTGCTGGAGCCGGTATAGCCAGCCTCCTCCTGCTTGGTAAAGGCTGCGGCGATCGTCTTGTAGTCGGCATCGGTGAGAGCGTAGGCGACGCTCTTCTCTATTGGATGGTCTACCGAGTCTAGTTCTTTGTATATCTGCTCCATCGGATTGCAGGCGGTGAGCAGCAGGAGTGCTGCGGCTGAGAGGAGCTGTGTGATCTGTTTCATATTATTTGCGTGTCTGAGAGTTAGAAGTTAATGCGTAGACCAGTCGCCCAGTTCGTGCCAAAGCCGTAGTAGACGAGTGCTGACTTCATGTCGTGGTTCTTACCATCGCGAGCATCAGAGATGTACTCGGTGTTGGTCACGTTGTTGACATTGATGTAGACGGTAGCGTCACAAGAGCCGATGTTAAAGCGGTAGTTAGCTCCGAGGTCTAGCGTGACGTAGTCGGGTAGGCGCCAAGCATCCACCTTGTCGGTCTCCTTGGTGCGGTTCGTCGGGTCAAAGTCTGCGTAGTTCTTGCCGGCGTAGTTGAGGTCAGCCTTGAGGCGGAAGTCCTTGAGGGCCTCCCACGAGATACCGAGTGCAGAGGTCATCTGAGCTGAGTTGCCCACGTGTACCCCCTTGACAAAAGCATTGATCGTGCCGACATACTGCTGCGCATCATCAAAGACATCAGCCTTGACATCGTCAGCCCAGATCCAGTCGCCCCAAGAGAACATGAAGCGAATGTCAAGCGGCTTGATCGGCGTGTAGGTAGCCTCCAGCTCGACGCCCGCGTGGCGAGCATCTAGACCAGAGATATTGGCCGTTGTGTTGTTGCCCATATTGCGTGTGAGGCTCTTGTCCAGCCACTTGGTGTAGTAGCCGTTGAGATCGATGCGAAGGTTTTGCATCTTAAAGCCGTAGCCGACCTCGCCCGTGAAGACGCGCTCATACTTAGCGCCCGTATTGATGGTCGTGTTGTAGCGGAAGAAGACATTGCGGAAGTATGGCGCAATGGTGAAGTAACCCGCATTGACGAAGACGTTGCTGTGCTCGAGGAACTTGTAGCTGGCACCAGCCTTAACGCTCCAAGGCAGGTAAGTAGCCCACGGAGAGACAATCTTGTCGGGAGGGGTCAGCGCGTCGTACTTTTCGCCCGTACCGCCGAGGTTGACATAGCGATAGCCCTTGTGCGAGATAGCACCAGAGATGAAGGCGTTGAAGTTTTCGCCTGTGAACTCACCCTGTGCGAAGAGTCCGTTCCACAAGACCTCACCGATGTTGTCAAACTGGATATGGTCGCCCACCTTGAGAGGCTGGTAGGGCTTGTGGTACATGAGCTTGGTCGATGAGTTCTGAGGCTCGATGTAGTAGTCACCACCGAGTAGGTTGTCGATGACCTCACGGTGGATGCCCTGGTAGAAGCGTCCGTCGAAGCCGGCGGTCAGCTTGAAGAGGTCGCTAAACTTATTGGTGTAGTAGGAGAGTAGGCCGTACCAGTTGTGCGAGTTTACCGCATTGCTGAAGATAAGCTGCGAGCCGTTGTTGGAAGCCTTATTGGCCTCCATAACACGATCGAAGTCTAGCAAGCCATCGGGAGTACCCATAAAGGCTGCGGGGTCTTTCGGCCTACCGGTGTTGTAGTCGAGTGTGAGCCAGTCCGTCTTAGCACCACGTATGCGACGGCCACCACCCTGAGAGATAGAGGCGTAGACGGAGGTGTAGATGCTGCTCTCCTTATTGATATCCCAGTAGTGGTTGAGGGAGATCTGAGGCTTGTGGTAGAAGTTGCGAGCGTAGGCACCGCCCTCGATTTGTCCGTTCATATAGCCGTAACCACGGTTGAGGCGACGACCCTCAGGAGCGTTGTGATAGTCCTCGATGAGGTACATCTGTCCACGCTGGTTGTGCCATTGAGGTGCTCCGAAGGCGGTGAAGGATAGACGGTGGTGGTCGTTGATGCGCTTAGAGACGTTGACGAAGTAACTCCAGCCGACGAAGTTAGTACCACGGACGTAGCCGTCGCCTTGGCTACGAGAGCCTGCGAGAGAGATGGCCCAGCCATTGTCCATAAGGCCTGTAGAGACATTAAAGGAGGTCTTGAGGAAGCCGTCATTACCTATACCTGTGTAGATGCTACCGCCCTTCTTGGCATCGGTGCTCTTGGTCACCATATTGATGGTACCACCGACGGACGAGAGGCCTAGCTTAGAGGCACCTAGACCACGCTGCACCTGGATGAAGCTGCTGACGTCGTTGAGGCCAGCCCAGTTGGACCAGTAGACTTTGCCTGACTCCATATCATTGATAGGCACACCGTTGATCAGGACACCTATATTATTAGAGTCGAAGCCACGCAGGTTGATGCGGGAGTCGCCAAAGCCGCCGCCACCCTTGGTCACGTAGACTGAGGGAGTCGCTTTGAGTAGCTCGGGGAACTCAATGTTTGGAGCTTGCGTCTGGATCGCTTTCATCGTAACGTTGGAGACGGGCACTGGTGTCAGTCGATCCTTGGGAACGACCGATGCGATGACGCGCACCTCGTCTAGTCCGATGGCACTGGTAGCTATGTAGACCTTGCCAAAGTCATAGCTACCCCGAGCCGATGCTGGGACCCGTAGCGTCAAGGTCTCATAGCCTATGAAGCTCACGGTGAGCTGACTACCGGCCGCCACATTGAGCTGGAAGGATCCATTGCCCTCTGTGTAGGTCCCCGATGCTCCTCCATCTGTGTAGACCGCTACACTAGGCATAGGCTCGTCTGAGCCCTCCTCTAGTACTGTACCCGTCACCTGCACCTGCGCAAGTGCCGAGATGCTACTCGCTAGTAGGAGTGCGAGTGCTGTGATGATAAGTGATAAGCGTTTCACCATATATTCTGTTGTGTGTTAGTGATTAGTATTCTTAGTCTAGTGTATTTACAGATAGAGCCTTTCGTGTTAAGTTCTCAGAAAAGCCACTGCACCTCCAATTACTTGCAAAAGTAACTAAACATATTAACAAATGCCACTCTAAGCTGTTTCGTTATTGTTACGCCGAGGGTGAGCTCCTGTCGTAAAGCCGCAGATCTACCCCCTCGAGACTGTTGCAAAAGTCAACAGTCTCCCCTTAGTCCTGAGAATATAACACAAGAAAGCCCAGCACCTCTCAACATGTACAGATGAGTAGTACTGGGTATAGAAGACGTAGGGAGTGTCCCCGGTGGGGGACTCCCTACGCAAATATTTCATCAATGAGCACTCGCTACTCGCAGAGCCGTATAGATCGCTCGGAGCGTGGAGTCTCTAATAAGTCTTTTAAGCGTCTAGCTCCTCCTGACGAAGTGACTGCACGTAGCGAGCCTTCTCCATCATACGACGATTGACGTCTGAGGGCTTCTGAAATGCTTGGCGCTTGCGGAGATCACGAACGATACCGATGTCGTTGTACTTACGCTTGTAACGCTTGAGTGCACGCTCGATGTTTTCGCCCTCCTTGATTGGTACAATTATCATACTTGCTATTCTTTGTATTACGTTTGTTGTGATGAGAATATTTCAAGGACAGTACGTCTATCCTTACTTCGGAGGGCAAAGGTACGAACTTTATTTGAACTGGTCAATAGTTTAGTGCGAACCTCAATCCCGAAAGGCTGGGCTAAGCTATATTTGGGGGGGCGAATAGTTTTTTGTACCTTTGTCGAGCCGTAGCGGTAATGCGCATGTGCAGGACGTATCAGCTACCTCTTGACACGACAGATGTGAGGTCGCGCTGTGATAACATATAATAAATATAGGTCGAGTAGCTCAGCTGGATAGAGCAACTGCCTTCTAAGCAGTAGGTCTTGGGTTCGAATCCCAACTCGATCACACATTGCGTAGACTCTAGCCTTGAGCGCGCTTCTTATTGCCCTGTATCCCCTGTCGCAAGGGCTTTCTCTCCTAGGTGCTGGGGACTTCACCATATCTATAATAAGGTCATAAGCTAGGGGCTTCTCTCACGCTCTCATACTAAGGTGTTGACGGTGGACGATCGGTCTTGAGTCCAGGCAACGGAGGCGATGAGTGCCTATGCGCGGGTTTGAAGAGTAAAAGGATATGATAGTACGACATAGAGACTGTAAGTTTGGGTGTGGTGTGATGATGATGCTCCTTGTGGAGCTCCTCGCACTATGCTCTTGTAGTCGTGCTGATCTCGCAGAGGGCGCGCAGCCCGAAGCTCTTGTGCAGGCAGACGCTGCTTATGCTGCTGGTCGCTACGAGCAGGCGGCCGAGATGTATAGCCATCTGGCTCAGGAGACTGCTGCCGAGGAGAGCCTGCAGAGTCTCTGCTACTATCGTGCTGGTGCTGCTTACAATGAGGTGGAGCAGAGGGGGCAAGCGATCCTGAATTATCGCAGAGCCTTGCTACTAGCGCCCGACTACTCAGAGGCACGGCACAATCTGCGTCTCGTCGAGGAGGCGAGGATGAATATGCCCGCCATGGAGTACCCGATCGTGCGTCGCTGGTCTGATGCGTGCGCTTATGCGGTTCCGATGAATGGGTGGCTTGTTGCTTCGGTCGTGCTTTTTGTGGGGAGCATAGTCACTTGCTTGGCTTTCTTCCTAGGTCGCTCTAGGCGGGTGCGGCGAGGATCGTTTTATGCGATGCTGGCCCTGATCATCTTGTGGGGCTGTACCTTACTCATGATACTACATCGTCGTCACTACGATCAGCAGACAGATGTGGCGGTACTCTGCGGTGTCAAGGCTCCCCTCTATGCTCTGGAGGATGATCCGTCCGTAGCTACTCCGATGATGGAGCTGTATGACGGTGCTGAGATGTGTATCGATGTCGAGGATCATGGTCAAGCTTACCTAGCGGTGACCCTGCCTGATGGCATCTCCGGACAAATAGCACGTACGGCTATCGAAAAGGTCGTCAGTGCCCAAAAGTAAAAACAGAGGAGTGCCTCAGCTGGTAAAGCACTCCCTCATGATAGAAGGATAGAAACTATGGTTGAGCAGTTAGCACTCTGGGAGCGAGACGCTTTTTTAGCCATCAATGCGGCGCACACGCCTTATTGGGACGCTTTTATGTATCTCATCTCTTCGCGCTGGCCGTGGATCGCCGTTGCTTTCGGACTGGTCATCTTTCTTTTTGCCAAGAAGCCGCTTCGCGAGTCGATCCTCCTCGTCTTGATGATTGCTCTCTTGATTACCGTAGCCGACCAACTCTCCAGCGGCTTGATCAAGCCTTACTTCGAGCGGCTGCGTCCCTCTTATCATCCACTTACGGCAGACCTGGTGCAGTCCGTCTACGGCTACAAAGCGTGGGGCTACGGCTTCATCTCAGGGCATGCGACGAACTTTATGGCACTGGCGATGTTTACCGCATTGGCCTTCCGCAATCGTTGGTACACGGCGGTGGTCTTCGCGCTGGGACTGACCACAGCTTATAGTCGCGTCTATCTAGGCGTGCACTTTATCACAGATGTGGTGCCTGGCGCTTGTGTGGGACTGCTGCTGGGGTATCTCGTCTATCTGCTCTATCGCTGGCTACGTGTGAAGCTCTACAACGTACACCCCTCGGAGCCTCAGAGTCGTCTCTGCGCCTCCACGATCGGATATCTGACCGCATTCCTGTGCGTCTTTATCCTCTTCCTATTTGCTTTTGCCGGCGAGCTGATGGGCGTGATGAAAGGGCAGGCGGGCTGGTAGCCGGCTCACTCAAAGTGAAAGTAGTGGGAGAGACGTACGCTGTCATCCCGATTGAACTCCTCAAGACTCATAATCCGGTGCCACGAATCTAGGGTGCCGTTCTTGCGAATGCTCCTTGCTAGAGCTGCCTGCTGCCGGTAGTTGAGGTAGGGATGTGAGGGGATGCTGTCACTACGCAGAGCGTCAAAGGGGGTACTGTAATTCTTTATGCCAATATAGAAGAAGGGCTTGATGCGCTGGTAGCGATCAGGCTCCATGCCATAGATCTCTTGCAGTTGCAGTACCGTGTAGTATCCGCCTAGCTGATCACGATACTTCACAATGCGTCTAGCAAAGCTGGGACCGATGCCGGGGATTTGCTGCAGTGTGAGCGTGTCGGCCCCGTTGAGGTCTATGCGTTGTCCCTCGTGTAGCTTCGGTTGGGAGCTGTGCTGCTGTCTCTCAGGCGCACCGACGTAGTCTGCCGATAGCTCGACCCCTTGAGAGGCGTTACTTACATCTTTACGTGACTTGTCAGGCTGTACAGGTGGTGCATAAGTACCCCTGTTGGCCTGTTTTTGTATGGAGTCTATGGGTAGGGTGCCCATTTGCTCGCTTATCGTCTGCCCTGCCAGAGGGGCGAGCGACTGAGCATTGTAGTTGTTGTCCCAGAGTACCTTGCCGATGGCCGCCAGTATGATCAGGCTAACGGCTATCAGCACCCAGGTCTCTATGCGTCCTCTCTTGAAGCTATTCATGCTGGTCGGGAGCGTACGTGTCGGCTATGATGCGCCCATCTTGTAGTGAGAGGGTGCGGTCGGCTCGCTGCGCAAAGTCTTCGTCGTGTGTCACGATCAGGAAGGTCTGCCCGAGCTGATCTCGTAGCTCGAAGAATAGCTCGATGAGCTCCTCCTTGCGCTGTGTGTCTAGGCTCCCCGACGGTTCGTCGGCTAGGATCAGCGTGGGGCGATTGATCAGGGCGCGCGCTACGGCTGTGCGCTGCTTCTCGCCACCCGAGAGCTGTGTCGGGCGGTGCTTAAGACGATCGGCCAGTCCCAGCTGTGTGAGTAGCTGCTCCGCTTCGCTGAGTGCTTGTCGCTTGCTCATGCCAGCGATCATAGCCGGGATGGCTACATTCTCAGCAGCCGTGAACTCAGGCAGCAACTGGTGAAACTGAAAGACGAAGCCGATCTGCTTATTGCGAAAGTGTGCCTGCTTCTGGGCTGAGAGGGCAAAAGGATTGACCCCGCCGATCGATAGCTCTCCCTTGTCCGGCTTGAGTAGCGTCCCGATGATCTGTAGGAGCGTCGTCTTGCCCGCACCGCTAGGACCGACGATAGAGGTTATCTCCCCCTGATGTATCGAGAGGGTTATCTCTTTGAGTATTTGTAGCGAGCCAAAGGACTTGCAGATAGAGTCTAGAGTGACGAGAGGCGTGGGCATAAGCTTAGTCGTTTTTACTGAGGCGTAGAGAGGTCTTGTAGTACGTAGGCTGCCATGTGAAGGCCAAAGAGCTGGGGCATGTAAGAGATTGTCCCGACGATGCTCCGCTTGTTCTGATCGCTGTGGGGTAGGGCACGTATAGCCTCCTCGCGCGATGGCTCGCTACTGTATACGCATGGTGTGGCAAAGACGGCACGCGGAGCCTCTAGCTGGCGAAGCCGCTTGCGTACGAAGCGTGCCAAGGCGCAGATATGCGTCTTACTCATCGGAGCGACGGAGACCTGCCGTGGATCTAGCTTAGCACCCGCACCCATAGCACTGATGATCGGGATGTCCAGCTGATGCGCAGCGAGGATCAGTTCGCACTTAGGCGTGAGCGTATCGATGCAGTCTAGTATATAGTCGTAGTGATGTGTAGCGAGGAGCGTGGGGATGTTGTCGCCCGAGAGATAGGCCGCATGCGTCTCCACCGCTATGTCCGGATTGATCCGATGCAGTAGCTCCTCCACCACCTCCACCTTAGGACGCCCTATGGTATCTCTAAAGGCGATCACCTGACGATTGATATTCGTCTCATCGACCTTGTCGTGATCTACGAGTGTAAAGCGACCGATGCCAGAGCGCGCCAAGAGTTCGCACGCTTTGCTTCCCACACCGCCGAGCCCCACGATGAGGACATGCTTGTCGGCAAGGCATCGCAACGTCTCGCTCCCGAGGAGTAGCTCCGTACGCTCCAGCCAGTGAGGCACGCCGTCCATAGGTGTCGTCATCAGGTGCCGTTACTCTGTGATGCCCCGCTCATCTAGAGCCTTCTGATAAGCTCTAGCATTGCGCATGTGCTCAGCATAATTAGCCGCAAAAGCATGATGCCCCGAGAAGTCTGCCCGAGCACACATATAGAGGTAGTCGTGCGGCGTGTGATGCAGCACAGCATCTAGCGTCGTCATCTGTGGATAGCGAATAGGACCTGGAGGGAGACCCTTATATTTATAGGTATTGTAGGGCGAGTCAGCCTTCAGTAGCTCGCCACCGATACGCTGTGCCGTGAAGTTGCCTGTGGCAAACTTAAGCGTCGGATCAGCTTGCAGCGCCATACCCTTGCGCAGGCGATTGATGTAAAGCCCCGCAATGTCACCGTACTCGTCCGTCTTGCTCGACTCCTCCTCGACGATCGAAGCTATGATCGAGATCTCTACCGGGGTGAGTCCTATCTCCTGAGCCAGTGCCGTACGCTTCTGATCCCAAAACTTGTGGTAGCTCTGCTCATACTTGTGCAGCAGCTCTTTAGGGGATACATTCCAGTAGACCTCGTGCGTGTCTGGGAGAAACATACAGCGTATCGTCTCAGTCGTGAAGCCTAGCGAGTCGCAGTAGACCGAGTCTCGCAGTAGCGTGCGTAGCTCCTCGGCGCTCATCTCCAGGGGAGCCGTCAGCTTGTCGATCAGCTCCTCCTGCGTACGAATAGAGGAGAAGGAGAGCCTGACCGGCGTCTGAGCTCCATACTTGATCGTCTTGCAGATGGAGAGGATGCTCATATCAGGGCTTAGCCGATAGCGTCCCGGACGCAGTCTCTCCTCGATGCGTATGAGGCGAGCCACGCTACGGAGCAGGGTGGGGTTCTTGATCTCTAGCTCCTTCGTGATAGTCGTCATCAGCGCCTCGCTACTAGTCGTGTCGGTGATGTAGGCGTAGCACTCCTGCTGACTCGTGCGCCCCGCAGGACGGAGTAGTAGGTAAGCAGCCCACGAGAGTAGGAGGAGTATGACGATGAGTAGCGTCGAGCGTATCCACGTACGTATGCGTCTAGGCGACTCATGGTGACGACTCCGGTGCGAAGTATCATTGAAGTATGAGGGACGCCATTGTTTAGATCGAGATCTGCGACTGCGTGACATAGAGTAAGAGTCTAATCAGTTAGTAAAGACGGGCGGGTAAAGCAGTACCCACAAGGGATGATGTTGCACACTCATAGCGGAGTGGGGCCGTCTCTTGTGGGTACTTCCTTTTTGTCATAGCGTAGGAGAGGTGGATCTCCTAGATGCTGGATGCCTAAGCATAAAAGGCTGTGCTGAGCAGTTTACTTCTCCTCTGGCTGTGCGGCCTCGGGAGCTGGTTCGTCAGCATCCTGCTGCACTCTCTGCTCCTTACGTATATCACGTAGCTTGAGATCTAGCTCGTCGATCTCTTGCTGCATCGAGTCACAGCGCTCCTCCAGCATCTTGAGCAGGTTCTCGCCTGCGCTGCTCGTCACACTCAGGCGCTCCTTGTTGTTGCTGTAAGTCTGCAGATCGCTCTCCAGCTGCTCCTTGCGGCGCTGTATGCGATCATACTCCTCACCATAAGGACTAGCAGGGCCGAAGTTGCGACGGTTATTGTTGCGGTTGCCACGTCTGTCGCCACGAGGCTTGTCGCTAGCTCTCAGCTTATTGAAGAAAGCATCCATCTGCTCCTTCAGCTCATCTTGTAGCTTACGGCGCGTCTTGCGAGGCATGTAGCCCAGCTGGTTAAAGTCTCTCTGTAGCGTCACCGCCTCCTCACGATCAGCATCGCTCGGAGACTCGATAGCGGCCAACTCATGTGCACGAGCTAAGAGCTGCTTAGCCGTAGCTACCGACTCCTTGCTCTCCTCACGCTGAGCCTGATAGAGAGCTTTGTGATGCGTGTAGTAAGTGTCGCACGCCTCACGGAAACGCTTGAAGAGAGCCTGGTGCTTGTTCGTGTGGATCATCTCATTCCACTCCGTCTGCAGCTCCTGTATGCGGCTATGTCCCTCAGGCCAACGCTCCTCAGCGACGATCTGCTCGATCTCCTCGATGATCGCACGCTTGCGGTCGCCCTGCTCGCTGATCTGCTTGTTGCGATCACGCATGAACTCCTTGCGCTTGTCAAAGAAGATGTCACACGCCGTCCTAAAGTGCAGGTATAGCTCCTCGCTCACCGCACGAGGCACACGACCCGTCTTACGCCACTGTGCTTGCAGCTCCTTGATCTGGTCCGTGTAGGTGCGCCAATCCTTGAAGGTATGTATATCGTTCGGGTTGATCGCCTCGATCTGCGTGATGATACCCCGCTTGATCGCTTCGTTCTCACCCTCCTGCGTACGCTGCTGGTTGCGATACTCCTGGTTGTTGCTGTTGATCTTGGCCGAAAGCTCCTGAAACTGCTTCCACAGATCCTTGCGAAGCTCCTTAGCCACAGGACCCACGTCGCGCCAGCGGTGGTGTAGGTCTTGCAATTCGCGAGCTGCCTGCGTCACATCGGCAGACTCGGCTAGCTCCTTAGCACGCTGTATGATGAGCTCCTTAGCCTCCAGGTTCTTCTTGAAGTCATAGTCGCGGAACTCGTTATTGATCTGCTGCAGGTCGTAAAACTCCTCCCTCAGATGCTCAAACTCACCCTGTATCTGGCGCATATCCCCAGGAGGCACAGCACCCGTATTGTGCCAGCTCTCCGTGATCTCACGGTACTCCTTGCTGATGATGCTAAAGCTCTCGCTCGACGAGAGCAGCTTACGCAGACGCTCCACGAGCTCACGCTTGATCGTTAGGTTAGCCTTCTGCTCCTCAGCTATCTCCTCCTGGCGCTTACGATTGCGCTCCTTAAAGTCATTGAGTAGCTCCTTGAGACGTATCTCCTGCGCCTCAGCGTCTGCACGTAGCTTAGCGTTCTCCTCCGAGACCGTGTTCAGGTAGCTATTCATCTTGCTGTAGAAGACATTCTTGTAGCGATCGATGATAGAGCGTGGAGGCAGCTCGCCGCTCTGTAGCAGGAGCACCACATCGTCCGTGATCTGTGCGCAGCTCATCTTAGCAATGTCTGCGTCGCTCTTGTTGAGGAGCTCCTGATACTGTCGCTCCTCCTCCGATAGCTCGGCCGGTGCTGTCGTCTCAGCTTGAATCGTCTCGGTGGTCTCCTCCGCATCGACAGACTGCTCTGGAGTCGTCTCAGCCACCACCTCGGGCGATGGAGAGGTCTCTGGAGTGCTTGTCGGGGATGTCGTCGCTTCCTGCGTCGATGGTGTAGTAGTCGTCTGGTCGAGAGCAGAGGTCTGCTCTGTGTTGTTCACTTCTTGTGGGATAAGATTCATTTTCGAGATGATTCTAGATGTATAACTAATATCGAGGAGTCGCCGTATGCGTCAGCGCAGCGTACCAGCTCCTCGTCTGCTCATTCAGCTAATGCTGCTCTGAATGCAAAGATAACTAATTCTTCGCGATTGGCGGACTATTTGCGCAAAGTGTTAGTTTTCCAAAAACTTTCCAGCCTTAGGCAAAAGCTAAGACGACCTCTCCAGAGCCACGCCAATCAGCCCACATATCCGCCACGCTCACGCCCGCCATCCATCGCCTCTCGTGCAGACGGGAGGACGCGTAGACGAAGTCATTCGTGCGGGTTGCGCTTGCCCACTGAGTTAGAAAGAGTAACTTTGTCCGTACAAGACGCAATCATCACTCTATGACTAGTACTAAGCAACGAGACGAGTTACACGCTGCCATCTGGGGCATTGCCAACGAAGTGCGTGGAGCTGTCGATGGGTGGGACTTCAAGCAGTTTGTCCTAGGCGCCCTTTTCTACCGATTCATCAGCGAGCACTTCGCCAGCCACATGGAGGCGGGCGACCCCGATGTCACTTACGCCAAGCTATCCGATGAGGATATTTCGCCCGAGATCAAGGAGGACGCCGTCAAGACGAAGGGCTACTTCATCTACCCCAGTCAGCTCTTTGTCAATGTAGTCTGTGAGGCGCATCACAACCCCGACCTCAATGTGCAGCTACGGCAGATCTTTGACGCTATCGAGGGCTCTGCTGCGGGCTACCCCTCTGAGGCTGCCATCAAGGGGCTCTTTGCAGACTTTGACACGACGAGCATCCGCCTAGGTAACTCCGTCGAGGAGAAGAACCGTCGCCTCGTAGCCGTGCTCACTGGCGTGGCGAGCCTAGACTTGGGTGATACGGAGCAGCATGAGATCGATATCTTTGGTGATGCCTACGAGTTCCTCATCTCCAACTATGCAGCCAATGCGGGCAAGTCGGGTGGCGAGTTCTTTACACCACAAAATGTCTCCAAGCTGATCGCTCGCCTCGCCATGCATGGACTGGATCGGGTCAATAAGATCTATGACCCCGCCTGTGGCTCTGGCTCGCTGTTGCTACAGGCTAAGCGACAGTTTGACGCCCATCAGATCGAGGAGGGCTTCTTCGGACAGGAGATCAACTACACGACCTACAACCTAGCGAGGATGAACATGTTCCTCCACGGGATCAACTACGACAAGTTTGACATCAAGCTAGGCGACACGCTCCTCGACCCCAAGCACAACTATGAGAAGCCCTTTGATGCGATCGTCTCCAATCCGCCTTACTCGCAGGAGTGGGTAGGCGACAAAGACCCCACGCTAATCAACGATGATCGCTTTGCGCCAGCAGGTGTCTTGGCACCTAATAATTACGCAGACTACGCCTTTATCCTTCATGTACTGCACTACCTTTCGGCACGTGGACGGGCTGCTATCGTCTCCTTCCCAGGTGTTTTCTATCGTGGTAGACGTGAAAAGAAGATCCGCAAGTACATTGTCGACAATAACTTTGTGGAGACGGTCATAGCACTCCCAACCAAACTCTTCTACGCTACCAGCATTGCGGTAAACATACTAGTCCTCTCGAAACACAAGGCAGACAACACAATCCAATTTATCGATGTCAGTGGCGAGGAGTTCTATAAGAAGGAGACGAACAACAACGTCCTCACCGAGGAGCATATCGCCCGCATCATTCAGATCTTTGCCGACAAAGAGCCCGTGGCACACGTCGCCACATCGGTGCCTTACGCTGAGATCGTCGAGAACGACTACAACCTTTCCGTGACCAGCTACGTGGAGCCAGAGGACCAGACCGGGGAGATCGACATAGACGTCCTCCAGGGTGAGATCGCCGAGACGGTCGCTCGCATCAACGGGCTCCGTAGCGACATCGATGCAATCGTTAAGGAGATCAACTCATAGAGATGCTACAGGAAGAAGTGGTTATTCCCAAAATGGAAACACCCACAGCACACAACAAAGCATAGACACCCCACGATGAAGTATATAGACAGACTACTACAAGGAGCCCCCGTCGAGTGGCGTCCCCTCGGCGAGGTCGGAGAGTTCACCCGAGGCAGTGGGTTACAGAAGAAAGACTTCACCACAGAAGGTGTTGGGTGTATTCACTACGGTCAGATATATACCCATTATGGAACATTCGCTTTTGAAACAAAGACATTTGTGTCGGAGGAGTTTGCCCAAAAAGCACGCAAAGCTCAGTGTGGGGACTTAGTAATCGCCACAACAAGCGAAAATGATGAAGACCTATGTAAAGCTGTAGCTTGGCTAGGTAAGGATGAAGTAGTAGTAAGTAGTGATGCTTGCTTTTATACACACAAGATGGCTCCTAAGTATGTCTCCTACTTCTTTCAGTCAACACACTTTCAAAAGCAAAAAAGAGCCTTTATCACTGGAACTAAGGTCAGACGTGTAAACGCTAAAGACTTAGCTAAGATAGAAATCCCTATCCCGCCAGTGGCGGTGCAGGAGGAGGTGGGGCGGGTACTGGACAAATTTACAGAGCTGGAAGCGGAGCTGGAGGTAGCACTGAGCACCGAGCTGGACTGTCGCAGGCGACAGTACCAATACTACCGTGATGCGCTCCTCACGTTCGACCTCTCGCCGAGCGACGGGCTGTGCCACAGCCCCCTCTTCCCCGCCCCCTTTGCTGTCGAGTGGCGCTCCCTCGGTGAGGTCTTCGAGATGAGAAACGGCTATACTCCCTCAAAGTCTAATCCTTCCTACTGGGAGGGGGGAACAATCCCTTGGTTTCGGATGGAGGACTTGAGGACAAGTGGTCGCATACTAGAGGACTCTATACAGCATATCACTCCAGAGGCAGTCAAAGGCAAGGGACTCTTTAAGGCAGACTCTATCCTTATGGCTACAACAGCTACAATAGGAGAGCATGCTCTCCTAGTAACTGAGTCACTAGCGAACCAGCGCTTTACTAACTTTGAGATACATGAGTCACTGTTAGGGGCTATCACACCTATGTTTGCTTACTATTACTTCTTCCGTATCTGTGAGTGGTGCAAGCGCAATGTCTATGAGAGTAGCTTCCCCTCAGTCGATATGAAAAAACTCCGAAAAGTCCGTTTCCCCATTCCACCGCTGGCGGTGCAGGAGCGGATTGTGGAGATACTCGACAAGTTTGACACGCTGGTGAACTCGATTAGCGAGGGATTGCCTCGTGAGATAGAGCTACGACGCAAGCAGTACGAGTACTACCGAGACGCACTCCTCTCTTTCGAACCTCTAACCTCTAATCTCTAATCTCTAACTTCTAACCTCTAAAACCTATGTCACAGTACAAGACGATCGCACAGTTGCCGAACTACATTGTCCTAGAGGACTACACCAAGTACGCTGCCCTTGCGGAGCCGCCCGCAGGCTATCAGTCGGAGGCGCAGCTGGAGCAAGAGTTGATCAAGGACTTAAAGGGGCTGGGCTACCAGTACCGCCCAGACATACACACGCCCGCAACGCTTCTAGCCAACCTGCGGGAGCAGCTGGAGCGACTCAATGAGGTGACCTTTACCGATGAGGAGTGGCAGCGCCTTCTCAGAGAGTACCTAGATAACCCTAGTGAGGGCATCATAGATCGTACGCGCAAGGTGCAGCGTGAGTCTGAGTGGGACTTTGTTTTTGACGATGGGCGTATGCAAAACATACGGATCGTGGACAAGAAACTCATCTCACGCAATCAGGTGCAGGTGATCAATCAGTTTGAGCAGACGGGCAGCGAGGCAAACCGCTACGATGTGACGATCCTAGTCAATGGTCTGCCGATGGTGCAGGTAGAGCTGAAGCGGCGTGGCGTGGCGATACGTGAGGCGTTTAATCAGGTGCATCGGTATAGTAAGGAGAGCTTCAACAGTGAGAACTCGCTCTACAAGTATCTGCAGATCTTTGTCATCTCCAACGGCACCGACACCCGCTACTTTGCCAATACGTTGACACGTGATAAGAATAGCTTTGACTTTACGATCAACTGGGCACTGGCAAACAACAAGCCGATCCGCGACCTGAAGGACTTTACGGCGACCTTCTTCCAGCGCAATACGCTCCTCGAGGTGCTCCTGCACTACTCGGTCCTAGACGAGAGCAATACGCTTCTGATCATGCGTCCCTATCAGATCGCCGCCACCGAGCGACTGCTCTGGAAGATACGTAGCTCTTACCAGGCTAAGCTCTGGAGCAAGCCCGAGGGTGGAGGCTACATCTGGCACACGACCGGCTCGGGCAAGACGCTCACGAGCTTTAAGGCGGCACAGCTGGCGACGCAGATTGACTTCATTGATAAGGTCTTCTTCGTGGTAGACCGCAAGGATTTGGACTACCAGACGATGAAGGAGTACAAGCGCTTTGACGAGGAGAGTGTGACTGGCTCCAAGAGTACGGCTGGGCTGAAGAAAAACATCGAGACGACGAAAGGCAAGATCATCGTCACGACGATCCAGAAGCTCAACAACCTAATCAAGAGTGAGAGCAGTCTAGCGGTCTACAATGAGCAGGTGGTCTTTATCTTTGACGAGTGTCACAGGTCGCAGTTTGGCGAGGCGCAGCGTAACATACGGCGTAAGTTCAAGCGGTACTACCAGTTTGGCTTTACCGGCACGCCCATCTTCCCGGAGAATGCGCTGGGTGCCGATACGACGGCAAGTGTCTTCGGCCAGCAGCTACACGCTTATGTGATCACCGATGCGATACGTGATGAGAAGGTGCTGAAGTTTAAGGTGGACTACAACACGGTACTCCCACAGGCTCAAGCTGTCGAGCAGGAGCAAGATGAGGAGAAGCTACAGAGTGCAAAGAATAAGGCACTCCTGCTACACCCTGAGCGCATTCGTAAAGTGTCTGAGCATATCCTCACGGTCTATCGTGACAAGACGCACCGCACACTGGGGGATAGTATGGGCTTCAACGCTATGCTTGCCGTGAGCAGTGTAGAGGCTGCGAAGCTATACTATCAGGAACTGACACGGCTACAGGTTGGTGCGACTCGTCCGCTACGGATCGCTACGATTTTCTCCTATGCGCCCAATGAGGAGCAGCGTGCTATCGGTGAGATTATGGATGAGGGCTTCGAGCCGTCGGCACTGGACTACAGTGCTAAGGAGTTTCTCTCGCAGGTGATCGAGGAGTACAACGCTGCCTTTAAGGTCAACTTTGGGGTGGATAGCGATGGCTTCCAAAACTACTATCAGGACCTCTCGAAGCGTATGAAGGATCGTGAGGTGGATCTGCTGATCGTGGTGGGGATGTTTCTCACAGGCTTTGATGCGCCCCGTATGAATACGCTCTTTGTGGACAAGAACCTGCGCTACCATGGACTGCTGCAGGCGTTCTCCCGTACGAATCGTATCTACGATGCTACGAAGACGCTGGGCAATATCGTTTGCTTTAGAGATCTAGAGCCAGCGACGATCGAGGCCTTGAGACTCTTTGGCGATGAGAAGTCGCCCTATGAGATTCTAGAGCGGAGCTACAAGGAGTATCTGGAGGGCTTTACGGATGAGCAGACTCATCAGGCGCAGCGCGGCTATATGGAGGTGGTGCAGGAGCTACAGAGACGCTTCCCCGATGTGGACGAGATAGAGAAGACGCAGGACAAGCGGGCGTTTGTCAAGCTCTTTGGTGAGTACCTGAGGATCGACAATGTGTTGCAAAACTTCGATGAGTATGTGCAGTTGCGGGCTTTGCAGCAGATTGACAAGGAGGATGCCGAGGCGGTGGAAACCTTTAGAGCAGCGTACGGTATCTCGGAGGAGGAGCTGGCGACGATGATGACGATGGAGCTGCTCCCAGAGCGTGCTGTGCAGAACTACCGCTCTACCTACAACGATATCCGTGAGTGGCTCCACAAGCAGCGTCAGGGTGATGCGCCTAAGGAGACGCTCCGTGATTGGGACGATGTGGTCTTTGAGGTCACTCTGCTGAAGGCGCAGGAGATAAACCTTGACTATATACTGGGGCTGATCTTCGAGCATAATAAGGCGAGCATGAGCAAGCCAGATATCGTCGAGGAGATACGACGTATCATCCGAGCTAGTGTGGGCAGTAGAGCTAAGGAGGGACTGATCGTGGACTTTATCCATGAGACGGACCTAGATGCGCTAGAGACTAGGGCGGATGTGATCACGGCTTTCTTCTCCTATGCGCAGGAGCGTCAGCGGAGTGAGGCGGAGGAGCTGATCGCTGAGGAGGGGCTAAACGCTGATGCGGCTAGGCGCTACATACAGACCTCGCTACGGCGTGAGTATGCGAGCGATCAGGGTACGGATCTCTACGACATACTGCCTAAGATGAGCCCGCTCAATCGAAACTACCTGACGAAGAAGCAGAGCGTCTTCGAGCGTATCGCAGCCTTTGTGGAGAAGTTTAAGGGCGTGGGCGGTGAAGTCTAGCACGCCTCGCTGCCACCGCCGTACTCTTGTCTGATCATCGTCAGACAGATCATAGAGAGAAGCTCAATCGCTGAATAGCGGTTGAGCTTCTCTGCTGTTGTATCGTGCTGATGCTGTTGTACATACGAGTTCCAAAAAAAAAGTTCCCCGTTTGGAACTTTTTAGTTCCAAGGTAGGAACTCTTTAGTTCCAGCGGAGGAACTTTTTAGTTCCAAGGTAGGAACTTGAGTGAGACAAGTAACCCGTAACGTTGCCCTGTGGGGACGCACGAGAGTGTTTAGCGAGAGGGCGTCCGTTGTAGAACGACATAACGTGTAACCCAGTAACCTTAAACGGGGACGGACGCACAGATCGTGCGTCCCTACAGGATTGCGTCTCGCTTTGACACAACGGACGCCCTCCGGCTAGACACTCTCGTACGTCCCTACAAATACAGGTGTTACTGCGTCTGATGGCTGACCTTGTCGTGTTGATGTGGTTTGTGTAGGGGTGGACCTGCATGTCCGCCCACAGGGCATACAACGCTCCGATGAGGACGGGCGGACACATAGGTCCGCCCCTACAGGATTACGTCTCGCTTTGACGAAAAAGGGACGCACGGTCTAGATTGACCGTGCGTCCCTACGAGTGTGTGTGCGTGTAGTGGCTAGCCCTTGAGTAGCTTGTGGGCTGCGCGACCCTCGACACGTGGGGGCTTGGCGTAGTGCTCCTCGTAGGTTATGTACTGAGGTGCACTACCTGGAGCGATACGGGTGAAGATCTCTGCGATGACGCCTTGCTCCTCGGGGCTGAGGGCTACGTAGCCGTGGCGTATGCGCTTCATCTCGCTGTAGCCAAACTGCCTATTGAGTTGCGCCTGTACCTGTCGCCACTGGGCTAGGGTCAGATCGTCGTAGCTCCATACGAGTCCACGGGCGTAGCGTCTCAGCTTGTACTCGTAGTAGTTGGGACAGTGGTCGTATCCGCCCGCCTTGTCGATGAGCTGGGGATTGGTGATGGTGAGCAAGCTATTGCTGTGCTCGACCTCTGAGAGAGCGTTGTGCCAGAGGGTGCACTGCTCTCGTCGGGTGCATCGTGGTGTGTAACAACTAGCGTGTTCCATAAGTTTTTTGTGTTTAGTAAATCAGTTTATTGTGCTTTCAGGGTTAGATTAGGGTTAGTCTGGGGTTAGTTAGAGGCTTGTTATATACGCTCTAGGTGGGTGTAGCGGATGAGTACCTCGCGGGTCCTGCCGTCGTCGAAGTGGATGGTGAGCTTGCCACCCATGGCACTCTCGATGCGCTCTATCTTGCCGTCGCCATGACGTGGATGGCGCACGCGGTCGCCGACGTGGTAGCCGTCGATGCTCTCGAGGGCGTTGACCGGCGAACTCTTCGCAAGCATCTGCTGGGGTGTTGGCTGTTGGCTATTGGCCGTTGGCTGTTGGCTGTTGGCTGTTGGCTGTTGGCTGTTAGCTGTTGGCCATTGGCTGTTGGCCGTTAGCTGATAGCTGGTACCGATGGGTGCTGCCTCCTCGTGAAGGGTGTAGTGCGTCCGTGGCAGCTCGGCGATGAAGCGGCTGGGGATCATGAGCTCGGTCTTGCCGTTGCGCGTGCGTATGCTGGTATAGCTGAGTGTACAGAGCTTTTGGGCTCGTGTGATGCCGACGTAGAGGAGTCGGCGCTCCTCTTCGATCATCTCAGCGGTGTCGAGGCTGCGCGAGGAGGGGAGGAGGTTTTCCTCTACGCCAGCGATGTAGACGTAGGGGAACTCTAGTCCTTTGGCGGCGTGGATGGTCATGAGCTGTATCCGATCCTGCGGGGTGGCTCCGCTATGCTGCTCGACATTGTCCTGATCTTGGTTGGTCAGGAGGGGGATCTGCTGGGCAAAGGCGCTGAGCAGTTCGGTGCCAAGTGGCTTCTCGGCAAAGAGGTTGAGCGGGTCCTGTCGGTAGCGAGCCTCAAATTCGGAGGCACTGCTGACAAACTCCTTGAGGTTGTCGAGCTTGGCCTGGCTCTCGACGGTGTCTTCGCGTGTGAGCTCAGCGACGATGCCGCTCTCACGGAGTATATGTGCGATCCACTCCTCCAGCTTGGCGTAGTGCTGATAAGCGGTGGCGAGCGAGTCGATGAGGTTGACAAAAGAGGCTATCTTGTTGCGTACGCCTCGGCTGAGACCGACAGGGTCGGCACTGTCGATGGCGGCGCAGAGCGCGTCGTAGAGCGATAGCTGCGGGCTGTGCTGCTGGGCATAGAGAGCTACCTTCTCGAGGGTTTTGTCGCCAATGCCTTTGCGAGGATAGGCGATGGCTCGGCGGAGCGCCAGCTCGTTGTGCGGGTTGATGATGAGCTGGAGGTAAGCTATGGCGTCTTTGATCTCGGCACGCGCATAGAAGGCCATACCTCCGTAGATAACGTAGGGGATGCCCTCCGAGAGAAGCACCTCCTCGAACTTACGGCTCTGCGCATTCGTGCGGTAGAGGATGGTCTGGTCAGAGAGCGGTATCTGCTCCTCATCGTGTCGCTGGGTGATGATGTCGATGAGTCGTGTCGCCTCCTCGTCGGACGAGGTGTAGTGGTAGAGCTGTAGCTTCTCGCCCTCGCCGAGGTCGGTGTAGACCTCCTTGGGGATGCGCTGCTGGTTGTGCTCGATGAGGGCATTGGCACTGCTGACGATATGGCCTGTGGAGCGGTAGTTTTGCTCTAGCTTAAAGAGCTTGGCACCGGCAAAAGCTTGCTTGAAGCTGAGGATATTGGCAATGCGTGCCCCTCGGAAGGAGTAGATGCTCTGGGCATCGTCGCCCACGGCAAAGATGCGGTTGTGGTCAGCGACGAGGTGACGGGCTAGCTCAAACTGCGAGGTATTTGTATCCTGATACTCGTCGATGAGGAGGAAGTCTATGCCGCTCTTGATCTCTTGGTGCGCCTCGGGGAAGTCGCGTATGAGGACGTTGAGGAGGAAGAGCAAGTCGTCGAAGTCCATCGCGTTGCTCTCCTTGCAGCGCTGGGTGTAGAGGCTGTAGAGCTTGTATAGCTCGCCCTCATGATTCATCGTATCGTACTTGCGGATCTCCTGATTGGCGGCGTAGGCTTGCGGAGAGATAAGCATGTTTTTCGCATCGGATATGCGCTTGAGGACACGCGTCGGGGTGTAGTTCTTGTCGCTGAGGTCTAGCTCCTTGATGCAGTTGCGTAGGAGTGCCTTGGTGTCACTGGTGTCGTAGATGGAGTAGTCCTGGCTGTAGCCGAGCAGTGGGGCGTAGCGCCTCAGGATACGTCCGCAGATGGAGTGAAAGGTGCCCATGCGTAGCCTATAAGCGATGCTCTCGCCGAGCATGTCGCTGACACGCGAACGCATCTCGCCGGCAGCTTTGTTGGTAAAGGTGAGGGCGTAGAGTCGCTGGGGGGTCCACCCTTGGTCTACGAGGTGAGCGAGCTTGTAGGTGATGACGCGGGTCTTGCCTGATCCGGCCCCGGCGATGACTAGGGCGGGTCCTTCGTTATAGACGACGGCAGCTCGCTGTGCTTCGTTGAGTGCAGTGAGGTCTACCATAATTACTCTTGCTCTGCCTGGAGGATTGCGTCTAAGGTCTCGAGCAGGCGTGTGCGTCGCTGGGGATCGGCGATGGCGTCTCGTAGTGCCTGCAGGAGCTGGTGGGGGAGTAGCTCGTCGTCGCTTGCTGGCTCTTCGCTTGGCGTGGTCGGCTGCTCTGGCTCGTAGTTGCGTATGGTGGGATCGTCGGGCAGGAAGGTGATCAAGCCCGCTAACCGCTGCGGCAAACGCTCGGGCAGGTCGGTCATCGGGAAGAACTGCTTGGCATCCTCGATAAAAAGGTAGGTCGGGCCGAGCAGGTAGGGATCGATGTGCTGCGTTACGGAGGAGAACTGCAGGGGCGTGAAGAGCGACAGGTGCGGCACGGAGATGTAGAGGTGGCTGATCATGAGCCGCTTGATGGCTATGGAGAGGGGATCGGTCCACTTGCTGAGCTTTTGGCCACAAGCTACATAGACCAAGCTGTAGGCACCTGAGATGCTTGCGTTTTGCCTATTCACCTCGGAGAAGAGTGCGACGGTGACGCCCTCGGTGACACCGCGTGTCTCTAGTATCTCGTGCCACAAGCTCTGCTCCTCCTCGTCATGGACGATGATGAGCATACGCCCTGGCTCGTGGACGGAGACGAAGCGCATCATCGCTATCACAGGCTCGATGATGGCCTCGCTGTGAGGCGCGGGGATGATGCCGTAGCTCTGCCACAGGAGCTGGTAGAGTGCCTGACGCATCTCGAGGCTACTCTCGGCCTGTACGTAAGGCTGTGGCAGCTCGCCTGTGGGGAGCTTTTTGGTTACTAGCTGACGCCAATTGCTGAGACGCAGGTAGCTACGGATCATCTCGTAGACATCGTCGTAGCACTGGAAGGTGCTGGAGAGCTCCTTGGCCTCTCGGGTGATCTGGTCGATGAGGTGATAGTGCTCTGGCGGGAGCAGGGTCCCCTCGAAGTAGCGCGCCTGCCAGTCGGCGTAGAGCTCCTCTTTGCCCTTGCCTATGCTGCACTCGATGGTGCGTCCCCCCTTGTAACTGATGAAGATAGAGGTGCGATCGGGCTGGAAGGGCGTGGTACCCCAAGGATAGCCGGGCACCTCCTCCGAGAGGAAGTTGATGACCGCCTCGACATGCTTGCAGGTGCCTAGCCCGCTGGTGCGAAAGTCTAGACAAGCGCAGTAGTTGCGGTCGCTCCGTACGCCTCGAAAGGCGACACGGTAATGGTTTGACCCGCTCTGCACCATGTAGTCTCCCCAGATGCGATTGTTGTCTAGGTGGGAGACGGTAAAGTCGTTTTGCTCAGCAAACTGCTTGCGGAGGGCTATCTGCCACGCCTCGACGCTCATGCCTTCGGGGCAATAGCGGTTGGAGAGCTTCTTGGGGTCTGTCTGTTGCATAGTTTTAGTAGATCAATAGGTATAGTTGGGGAGAGTGTTTCTTTAGGAATCCTGCTCGTCTGCTTCGGTCGTTGGGGTGCGCTGCATCTCCTCCTTGAGGTAGTGCGCTGTGTAGCTCTGCGTGTCGGAGCTCTGCGCCATCTCTTGTGGCGAGCCAGCGAAGATGACCTCGCCGCCGTTGCGTCCGCCCTCGAGTCCCATATCAATGAGGTAGTCGGCACTCTTGATCACATCGAGGTTGTGCTCGATAATGAGTACCGTATTGCCACGGTCTACTAGCTCGTTGACCAGCTTGAGCAGGACGCGTATGTCCTCAAAGTGTAGCCCCGTGGTCGGCTCATCGAGGACGTAGAGGGTGCGTCCCGTGTCTCGCTTCGAGAGCTCGGTCGCTAGCTTGACACGCTGGCTTTCGCCGCCCGATAGGGTCGTGGAGGGTTGACCCAGCTTGACATAGCCTAGTCCGACGCGCTGCAGCGTCGAGAGCTTGCGGTAGAGGGCGGGGATATGCTCGAAGAACTCGACCGCCTGATTGAAGGTCATGTCTAGCACCTCGGCTATGCTCTTGCCCTTGTAGCGCACCTCGAGGGTCTCACGGTTGTACCGCTTGCCACGGCACACGTCGCACGGGATGGTCACGTCGGGGAGGAAGTTCATGGAGATGGTTTTGTAGCCGTTGCCTTTGCACTCTTCGCATCGTCCGCCCTTGACATTAAAGGAGAAGCGCCCCGGCTTGTAGCCACGCGCACGGCTCTCGGGCACTTTGACAAAGAGGTTGCGGATCTCGCTAAAGAGTCCGGTGTAGGTGGCTGGGTTGCTCCTCGGGGTACGTCCTAGTGGCGACTGATCGACGAAGGCTATCTTGTCAATGAGTTCCAAGCCCTCGACAGATGCGTAGGGGAGTGGTGCCTGCTTGCTACGGTAGAGGTGCTGCGAGATGATAGGTACCAATGTGCCGTTGATGAGCGAAGACTTACCGCTACCTGACACGCCTGTGACGCAGACGAAGAGGCCTAGCGGGATAGCGACATCTACGTTCTTAAGGTTATTGCCTGTGCAACCCTTGAGTCGTAGCCAGGCATCGTCGGTGGGCTGTCGGTAAGCGGCCGGTAGGGGGATGGCTAGCCTATTGGTCAGGTAGTCGCAGGTGAGCGTATGCGTATCGCCAATGGCAGAGGGCGGCCCCTGATAGGTCACATGGCCACCGAGACGGCCCGCTCCTGGTCCCATATCGATCAGGTAGTCGGCAGCGAGCATCATATCGCGGTCGTGCTCTACGACGAGGACCGTGTTTTGCGCATCACGGAGCTTCTTGAGGGCGTCTATGAGCATACGGTTGTCGCGCTGGTGCAGGCCGATGCCTGGCTCATCTAATATATAAAGTACCTCGACCAGTCCGGTGCCTATCTGCGTGGCGAGACGTATGCGCTGTGACTCGCCACCACTGAGCGAAGCGGAGGGACGAGCGAGCGTCAGGTAGTATAGCCCTACATCTAGTAGAAAATTGACCCGCAGCAAGATCTCTTTGATCACTTCGTGGGCGACCTTCTGCTGGTTTTTGGTTAGCTGCCCCTCGATCTCCCGCAGTCGCCCTACCAGACGGTCTAGGTCTAGCTCCGTCAGGTCGGCGATGTTGTAGCCCGCGAGCTTGTAGCTGAGGGCTATCGGGTTGAGGCGTCGTCCGTGGCACTCGGGACAAGTTTGCTCCGTCAGGAACTCTTCCGCCCAGCTGCGCATGGAGGCGGTAGCGTCATCATCCTCTGCCAGCTCACGCACATACTGAGAGACGCCCGCAAAGGTGAAGTGTGCCTCGCCCTCGTCCTCCTCTTCGTCTGAGTCGACGCCGAAGAATATCTGCTCGACCGCCTCTGCGGGGATCTTTTCGAATGGGGTGTCTATCGTGCAGCCATGCTCCTTCAAGATCTCCTCGATAGAGGTGAAGAGTAGGCTGCGCTTCTTGTATCGCCCGATGGGTACGATTGCGCCCTCACGTATGGAGACCTTCGGATCGGCCACCACCTTGTCTATGTCTAGCACGCCCACACGTCCTAGGCCTTTGCAGCGCTTGCAGTAGCCACGAGGCGAATTGAACGAGAAGTCGGCCGGCGAAGCGTCTGGATAGGCGATACCACTCTCGGGGTCCATCAGTCGCTTGCTCAGATGCTGTATCTCTGTGCTGTCGCGTCGCATCACGTCGATGACTCCCTCACCGAGCTTCATCGCTATGCCTACCGCTTCGGTGATGCGCTGCTTATTGCTCTCACGTACGGAGCATTTGTCCACTACGACACTGACATAGTGTATGGAGAAGCGGTTGAGTCGCATGCCAGGCGTCAGCTCGCACACCTCACCGTCGATGTAAGCGTGCAGGAAGCCTCGACGCCTCATCTGCTCGAAGAGCTCGCGGTAGTGTCCCTTACGATCGACCACGACGGGTGCTAGGATGTAGATCCCCTCGTCAGCGTACTGCTCCATGATATGCTCCACGACCTGCTCCTCGGTGTAGCGCACCATCTCCTTGCCCGTGAGGTAGGAGTAAGGGGTGCCGACACGTGCATAGAGGATACGTAGGTAGTCGTAGATCTCGGTCACGGTGCCAACGGTAGAGCGGGGATTGGTCGAGGCACTCTTCTGTTCGATAGCGACCACGGGACTAAGC
This sequence comes from Porphyromonas vaginalis, assembly GCF_958301595.1. Lineage (NCBI taxonomy): Bacteria > Pseudomonadati > Bacteroidota > Bacteroidia > Bacteroidales > Porphyromonadaceae > Porphyromonas > Porphyromonas vaginalis. The sequence continues at coordinate 1,634,081 of NZ_CATQJU010000001.1, forward strand.
CCCACGATCTCGTCGACGTCGGGTCGCCCGCCACCGCCACCGATGAAGCTGCGCGCATAGGAGGAGAAAGTGTCTAGATAGCGTCTCTGTCCCTCGGCCAGTAGCGTGTCAAAGGCCAGCGAAGACTTACCGCTCCCTGAGAGTCCCGTCACGACGGTCAACTTATGGCGAGGCAGCGAGACATCTACATTCTTCAGGTTGTGTACACGAGCTCCATGCACTTCGATAGCACCCATCGCCCACAGCTCCTGCTCAGAAGCTGAGGCGTGCGTGTCACTGTCGTTAGGTCTATCGGTGTGAGCGTCTATCCGTCTGTCCTTGTCCATTTATCTAGAGATGCGGTTCATAGCCTACAAATATAGTGCTTTTCTGCGACAAGGAGAGCTGGTTGGCTGTTAGCTGGTTGGCTGTTAGCTGTTGGCCGTTAGCTGTTGGCTGTTGGCTGTTGGCCGTTAGCTGTTGGCGGTTAGCTGTTGGCTGTTGGCCGTTAGCTGTTAGCTGTTGGCTGTTGGCGGTTAGCTGTTAGCGGTTGGCCGTTGGCCGTTGGCGGTTTGCCGTTTGCTGTTAGCGGTTTGCCGTTTGCTGTTAGCTGTTGGCTAAGAGCTAAAGGCCAGCTCGCTACCTCGATGGGTTGCGAGTTTGGATGCGCAGTTAGCATACAAAAAGCCCCTTATCAGTTACCCTTGTGACAGTCATCGATACCACAGGCTGCAGCGTCTAGGGTATAGCGGCCAGACTGAAAAGAGAGGAGCACCATACAGTGTCATACTGTGTGGTGCTCCTCGTGAGTAGCTTGCGCTAGCTAGTGACTATATCGCTCCTGAGCGATAATCGTCTCTCAGCTTAGCGACGGCGTGCCTGATGTAGCTTGCGATGCTGAGTCTTAGAGAGAGTCTGCATCTTCTGGTGCTGCTTCATAGCTAGGCTACGCATCTGAGTAGCTGACATGTTTGCTGGCTTTTCACCAATCTGAAGCAGAGCTGCAGCACCATTTTCGCTGATGAAGATCTGAGCCATGATCTTGCCTGTGGCATCGAAGCCTAACGCATAGCCTTTAGCAGCACTAGCCTCGAAGTTATTGCCATAACCGTTGGTTGTGAACCACTCCTTGAGCTTAGAATCTTCGAAGTCTTGTTCGTTCTTGATGCAATTGACGACATTATTGATGAACGGAGTACCTTTTTCTGGTGTGCAAACGTAGTATGCCAGTAGGAAGTTACTCTGAGGTATAGAAGCTTCCTTAGTAAGGAAGATTAGATTCTTTAGGTCCTCTTTGCTTTTCTCGGCGTTGTACTCGCGCAAGCCTAGAGTTGTCTCAAACTCCTTGATCTTAGCTATATCCTTTGTTAGAACTGTGGTATAGCTGGGGAAGTCCTTAGCATTTGGTAATATGTCGTGGAATGTCTGAATATCTTGCTTGGGCATGGGCTTGGAGAATAGAAGCATCAGTGTGGAGCCAATCTCATCGTTAGGATCGTCTGCGAGCTCTACAGAGATCGAAGGATCATTATCGCAGACACTCGTCTTGAAAGGCTTATTATCCTTGTCTTTACCCTCCTCAAACCTTGTAAAGCCATACTTTGCAAGCATAGCCATCGTCTTAGGACAGTTTGCTAAGCTCTCCTTACTAAAGGCGGGGATCACCCACTCACCAAGGCTTGGAAAAGAGAGTCCGTAGACAACACCCATGATCGTTAGATCCTTATTGACAAAGCCTCCTGCGAACGGGCCTTGATCCCAAATCTTGAAGGCCTGTGCCGTACGACCGATCTTAGCCTCGTAATCGAGAACCTCTTGGTTTGTGACGCTATTGTTATCTGCTGTAGCATCAAACATGAGTAGCGGTAGCTCATTAGTCTCTGTTACCGTGCCTCCATTGTCATCCTTAGATACAGTGACAACACTCTTTGCCGTGAGATCACCGACTTTGGCTGTGATATTGGCAGTACCCTCGGCAACAGCGGTGACAAGTCCCTTGGCGTTAACCGTGGCTACCTGCTCATTGTCACTGGTGAAAGTGACAGTGTAGGTCTGGTCTGTAGGCTCTACAGTGGCTGTGAGCTGCTGTGTAGCTCCTACCTTGAGGGTGACCTCTGTGGGGGCTAGTGTCAGAGACGTGGGCTGAGGCTGCACGTCACTGGACTCTCTCTCGCAAGATCCTAGCCCTACGACCAGTAGAGCTGCAAAAAGAATAGCTGAAAGTTTCTTCATAATCTATTGTTGATTAGTTAGTATGTGCCTAGTTAAGTGTACGACCTATGAAAGGAGAAAGCCGGGAGTCAGAGGTTAGAGTTCAGACAAAAAGAGCTCCTCTTCCGCTTTCAAAGGGCTAAGTTAAGGAAAAAACAACTCCAAAACAATAGTTGGTGAGAGATCAAAGTTAGAGAATAGGAGTTAGAGTGGGGGGAGCGTAAAGGTCGCCACTCGTGAGATGGCTACAAAAAAAATGGGTGACCCGTTAGGATCGCCCGTCTGAGTGCGTTGGTATGAAATCAGAGTGACCCGATCAAACGAAATGTCTGTCGGGTCACTCTGACTATTGGTTAGGTTGCTTCCTGTGGGTGCTTACTAGCTGAGGTCGATAGCGTAGTACTTCATAGAGCCTCCAGGGTAGAAGCCCTTGACTAGTATCGCTTTGTCACCCCGGCGGGTCTTCTGAGCTGCATCAACCAGCTTGCGTGCTGCCGAGACGGAGCGTACAGCCTTATTATTGATCGAGAGGATGATAAAGCCCTCCTTGATGCCAGCCTCTTGGAGCTTGCCTCTGCCGACCTTGACGACCTCTAGGCCGTAGCTGATGCCTTGCTTGCGTAGCTGATCGCCTGAGATCTCTCGCAGGGTGGCTCCGAGGAGGCTATTGCTGTCTCTCTTGACGATCTTTGTGCTACCCTCATCGTTTTTGAGCGTAACCTTGAAGTCTCTCTTAGTGCCCTTGCGGTCTACGGTGACGATGATGGTGTCTCCAGGACGGCAACGACCGATGCGCTCCTGTAGCTCGCCCATCTCGGTGATCTTGTTGCCATCGATGGCTACGATGACGTCGCCCTCCTCGATGCCAGCAGCGTAGGCTGCGCTGACCTCTGAGAACTCGTTGACATAAACACCCTGAGAGACTTTGAGGTTTTTCTCTTTCTTGACATCCTCATTGACCGTGCCACCGATGATGCCTAGGACAGCGCGCTGTACGGAGCCATACTTCTTGAGGTCGCTGACGACTTTGGCTGCCGTATTGATGGGGACAGCAAAGGAGTAGCCTGAGTAATTGCCTGTCTCGGAGAAGATCATGGTGTTGATACCGATGAGTCGTCCCTCGGCATCTACGAGGGCACCTCCACTATTACCACGATTTACAGCAGCGTCTGTCTGTATATAGCGAGCTATCTGAGCCGTGCCCTGAGGACCCTCGACAGCGGTGCTGCGTGCCTTGGCACTGATGATACCTGCTGTGACGGTACCGGTCAGGTTGAAGGGGTTGCCCACAGCTAGAACCCACTCGCCGAGCTTGATCTTGTCACTATCGCCAAAGGGGATGGTGGGCAGATCCTTAGCGTCGACCTTGAGTAGTGCTATATCTACAGTGGGGTCGGACCCGATGAGCTTAGCCTCAAAGGTGCGGCTGTCATCGAGTGATACGGAGATGCTCTTAGCACCCTCGACTACGTGATTGTTGGTAATAATATAGCCATCGGTGCTGATGATGACGCCAGAGCCGAAGCTGGTGACGGTGCGTGATTGCGGACGGTCGAAGCCTCGCCCCCCGCCAAAGAAAAACTCGAAGGGATCTATATAATCTATGGTCTGCTCGCCCTCTACCTTGATGTGTACGACCGCTTGTACGGCTAGTTCAGCCGCGGGTGAGAGATCGGGGGCATTGCCTACGGTGCGGCTGGAGGTGAGCTCGTAGTCGGACTGCAGGAAGCCGTAGTCGTTTTCGGAGCTCGGGTAGTTACTCTGTCTTAGTGCGGAGTAGGGAGATCCGTCTGCAGATGTTGCACTTCTGAGGGTGGCGCGTACTACCCCCCACGAGACGAGACCACTGACGAGGGCTATGCCTAGCGTCAGGAGTGAGTATTTGAGGTATTTGTTCATAGTATTGAGGTTATACTTCTTGCTAATAAATTGATGGTATAGACCTCTGGAGCTGGGCTTCAGATCGCTTGCGCTCGGAAGGTTCTATATCCATTAGACGATTGAAGTGGCGAAATGTTGCATTAGGAGTGTCTAGAAATAGAGACTGTTGCAAAAGTCAATAGTCTCACAATCTTGCTTGCAAGATTGTCCTGACTTTGCAGAAAGAATGAAGCGCAAGACGCTGAGGGTGAGGTCTGAAGGGAGCATGCCTCTGTATGTGACCGAAGCCGAATTCCGAAAGCAACACAGCGACTCGCCTTTATGCAACAGTCTCAAATAAGTCTTACCGCTGAAGTGATATGAGAAGACGCACACCCGCTTGTCTACAGGTGTGCGTCTACTATATATTATGGAAGCGTCTCTAAGAAGCGCTTAGCTATCGCAAGTCTTACCAGAAGCGGTAACGTGTATCCTCGATAGGTGTCTGCTTGACGAGCTCTTGCATAGCTCTGTATGCCATCTGCTGTCCGTAGGAGCGACGCTTCTGAGCTGTAGCTGCAGGAGAGGGCTTCGTGACGGAGGCGTCTACGTTCTCCGAGATAGGCTGGAGCACGACAACCTCCGTGCCAGCACGGAATGGCGCTGAGAGCTTACCGATAGCTGTGGTCATAGCCTTACCCACGAGTGCTGATGGGGTATTGGGTGATGTGACGTAGCTGATGTTGTAGAGCGTGTCTACGCTAGACTGCATCTCAGTAGCATAGCTGTCGAGGCTATTTAGCTTTTTGCTTGCCAGATTGGAGGCGAGCTTGTCGCCGCGCTGCTCCATCAAGACGTAGTCTCGTACTTGATCTGCTACCTGCTCGAAGGGCTGGAAGCCTGCGGGGTACTTAGTCTCAACTTGAGCTACGACTAGGTAGTCGTTTTCGCCACAGCGGAAGAGCTTGTCTGATACTGTGCCGGCCTTAGAGCGTAGTGCCCAGCTGATGATCTCACGAGAGTTGGGGATCGATGCGAGAGCAGCTGAGGAGCTGTTGATATACTCGCCACGGACGACGGATAGACCTGCTTTCTGGGCATCATCCATCATCTGGTCAAACTTCTTGTCGCTCGTAAAGATCTCGTTGATCTTAGCTTGTGCTGTGCGGAAGGTCTCCTCGGAGAAGTTGATGGGTACTGTGAGCTGTGCGATCTTGTAATGATTGACAGACGCTGTGGGGGCTGTCTTACGAACGAGTAGCGTAGCTCCTGGTCTCTCCATCTTGACAAACTGGTTGACAGCTGTCTTGGTTAGTGTGTCTAGCCCCATACCGAAGAGCTCTGCCTCGGTAAAGGTGCTGTCGGGCATACCTGTATAGTTATCCTGATTGATGAGATAACCGCCATTTGCCTTGACCTGCTCATCCATCGAGTAGGTGGCTACGATCTGAGCCAGCGTAGCAGATCCGCTCTGGATGGCTGCTATGAGGCTATCAGCCTTTGGAGCGTTGGCTGAGTCGAGCGGGATCAGATTGACCTTAACCTCTTCAGGAGCCTGCTTGCGGTCGATGAGCTTGATGAGTGTGTAGCTGTCGTTGACGATGACAGGCTCATTGACACTACCTATCGCACCCTCGCGAAGCATAGTCATGGCATTGGGTATGGTAGAGAGGTACTGCTCAAGCTCCTTGTCTGTGAAGTAGGTCTCGTAAGCGTTGCCATTGTCGTAGTTGCGTACCACCTTAGCGGGTGTCGTGGTAGCTAGAAGCTGTACGCGAGCGGAGTCTACCTCAGCCTTGGCAGCGGCATAGTCAGCCTCGCTAGGACGTACTAGGATGCTGTAGTAGTTGACCTTAGCCTGCTCAAATGGGAATGCGTATAGCTGCTTGTGGCTATCGTAGTAAGCCTTGACTTGCTGGTCTGTTACTGTGACCTGATCATTGGGCAGTATGGTGCTCGGCGTACGTACGACAGCAACGGTGCGTGTGCCTAAACCTGTGGTGTACTTCTCATCGAGTGAGTTGATGGCGTAGCTACGGGTGAGCAGTGCGTTGACCTTCTCAGAGAGTCTCTGCGTGCGAATCTGCTTCTCTGTCTCTAGCCACTGATTGCGTACAGAGATCATCATGCTTTGCTGCTCTGCTGGGAGACTCTTGATCTTATTCATATCGAGCTCGCTCATGACGCTACGGATCTGCTCAGGATCGCCCATATCTACTCCAAACTGTGAGAAGAACTGTGCTGCCCACTGTGACGTGGGTAGTCCCTCGCCAAAGATGAGTGCAGAGACCTCTGCTGGGGTGACACGTAGTCCGAGGGTCTTAGCCTCCTGCTCTAGGACGTAGTCGGCTATGAGCTCCTGTGCTAGCTGGTTGCTGATCTGCACACGATCCTGATCCGTCAGCTTGCCTTGGCGCTGACGCTCGTATGGCTCTGTGCGCTGGGTGAGCAGCTGCTGGTACTCATCGTACTTGACCTTCTTGCCGTCAATCTTGAGAGCGACCATCTTGTTGTCCTGAAGCAGTGACGAGCCTGATCGTAGACCATCACCGATGATAAATGCTAAGAGTGCCACACCTACTACGATGATGAGCAGGCCGGCACGATTTCTGATTTTCTGTAGCGTAGCCATTATATAGTACTATCTGTTTTTTCTTCTCTATGAATCGGGCTTTCAGCTATCCTCCGTTAGGTAAGAGGAGGGTGCGAAAGCTATCTAGGTCGCAAAGGTAGTTAAAATTCAGTTATCAGAGGTCTTTCCACATCTTCACAAGTTCTATACGCGTGTCTGTCGACTTGATAATGTCAAAGTGCAGCTTGCCGATCACAATCTGCTCACCTGGCACTGGAATGCGCTCGAGGTGGTTGATGATGAGCCCAGCGATAGTGATATACTCGTCGCTTGTGGGGAGTGCTAGCTGCCACTGCTCGTTGGCATCATCTATCTCTAGTCGCCCGCTGAAGGTGTAGGAGCCATCGGCGTTGTGCTTAGAGACGATTTTGTTTTGGTCATGCTCGTCCTCGATGTCGCCAAAGATCTCCTCAACTAGATCCTCGAGGGTGATCAGTCCAGAGGTGCCTCCCAGCTCGTCGATGACGATCGCGATAGACTTCTTGCGCTGCATGAGGATGCCCATGAGCTTCTGTCCATTCATACTCTCTGGGACGAAGACGGCCGTGCGTACACGCGCCTGCCAGTCAGGTCCTTTGAACATCTCGGCTGAGTGAATGTAGCCGAGGACGTTGTCAATGTTTTCTCTATAAACGATGATCTTGGTCAGTCCAGTAGAGATAAAGAGAGAGGTGAGCGTCTCTGCGTCTGTGCCGATCTCACAAGAGACAATCTCGTTGCGGGGGATCATGCAGTCTCGCACCTGTGTGGTGGAGAAGTCGATGGCGTTTTGAATGATCTTAACCTCGGTGTCGAGATCGCTTGATCCCTCTCCACTTTGACTCATATTGAGGTAGTTGTCTAGGTCTAGCGTGGTGAGCTTGGGGTGCTCTTCAGTGGTTGGCATAGCATCTTTGGGCAGTAGCAACATAAAGAGCTTCGAGAGCCCTGTGGAGAAGAGCGTGATCGGGTAGAGGAGTATGTGAAAGAACCCCGATGGCAGTGCTTTACGATACATCTGCTGGTTGGGATTCATACGATTACGCGCCTTAGGCAGATACTCCCCGAAGATAACGATGATAAAGGTGGAAATAAGCGAATTGACCGTGATCTGAAAGACTGCATTGCTACTGATAGGAGCCAGTATAGGTGCAAAGAGTCTCGTCATGACCATACCGTAGATGACCAGTACGATGTTGTTACCTACGAGTAGGGTGGTGATAAAGCGGTCGGGACGACGGTAGAGCATCGAGAGTGTACGCCCGATGATGCCCCCTCGCTTAGAGTCGAGCTTGAGACGCAGGCGATCTGCCGAGAGGTAGGCTATCTCAGTCCCTGAGAAGAACCCTGAGAGGAGTAACAGTAGGACTATGTAGGTCAGTAGCCAAATCGTGTCAGCCATGTAGTAGATGCTTCATACGTTTGCAAAGATAGTAGAAATCTAGGGATCACGACTCGCTACTCACTCATCTCAGGATCGTCCTTCACGAGCATCTGACCACTGCTCCCGTGGAAGGTGTAACGAGTGAACTGCTCATCGCTCTCGAAGTTGCACCCCTTGATGCTCCGCTCTGGAGTCTCTATCCATACACTATCTGGGGTGTAGATGCGCTTCTCCTCCTGATCCCAGTAGAGGAGGTGGGAGTAAAAGCGTGAGCCAGCACGGTTGCGTACGTTGACCTCCCCATGCAGCTCCCACAGCTTACGATCTGTCCAGTAAAAAGCGGAGTCAGCCTCTACGAAGACGGTCGTACTGTCCTGCTCGTCAAACTGCTCCGTGTAGAGCCCATGAGGGAAATACCAGTGAGCCTCTCTGCCTGTTTTGTCGTTTTTGTTGTACACATACCACTCAGGAGTGAGTAGCCTGTACTGTGTGATACCTGAGTCGGCAACGAGTGCTCGCACATCTCGGGTGTACATCGAGTAGGCGGTCTCAGGGTCTAGCCCTACGTCAGAGAGTGGTGGTGGGTCCTTGCGCTGACAACTAGTCACAGCGAGCAGAGCCACAGCAAATAAGCTGAAGCATAGTAAGAGCATCTGTCGGCTCTGTGTCTGGTGTTTGGTCATCTGCGAATAAAAAGCTAGCAGGTCAGCCAGCTGAGCGAACGCGTAGCGTCTCACTAGCTGGCTGACCCGTTTGTATACATGAAGTCTACTTAGGTAGATCCATAAAGTCTGTCAGATGCACTCTTAGCGAATGCGTGTAGACTCTCCGATCCAGCCTCCTACGTAGAAGGAGTCTCCCGAGTTGAGGTCTGGATGGAAGAAGATATCTTGCTGAGAGGGTAGATAGCCTGAGTATTGGCTGATCAGTCTACCAGCCTCACCAGAGACGCTACTATCTATGCTACGAGCTCTCTGTAGCTTGTCGATAGCAAGTCCATATACGAGACGCTGCTTGACGGGATCATCTGGGAAGATGCTTTTGGCAGAGGCTGCGTACATCTGTGCGATCAAGATAAGCGGTGCGCCAAAAGAGGGATTAGCAGCCATAGCCTTGTTGCAGTACTGTCGTGCAGAGGCATAGCTATGTGCCTTCATATCGATGACACCGAGCGTGTAGTAAGCTGTAGCCTGGAGACGCTTGTCTGAGGTGAGCGAGACGGCGTCGTTGAGGTATTGCTTAGCTTGACTCATTTGCCCCTTGTTGATACAGTCGGAGGCTAGACCCATAGCAGAGGCTGCTGTCGGCTTGATGTTGTATAGATAGCGACTAGCGGTAGCGTACAGAGGACTGTTCTCACACTTGGCGTAGCGAAACATATCGAGCATCGCCTGGAGATACTTGACGTTGTCCTTGTTCTTCTCTAGGCCTTCACCATAGATCTTTATGAGCATGTTGCAATCAGCTAGCCCGCTTGTGGCGAATAGCTCATCGAGCTGCCCCTTGAGAGCCTGTATGTTTTGTAGCTTGACGGTATCACCGGCTTCTGTGAGCGCATCGACATCGTTCTGTAGGATACCATTACCCGTCATGTAGTCATCGACATAATGCTCGTGCCAAGCAGGATTGCCGATAGCTTTATTCATAGAGGCGAAGACAAAGAAGTATACCAGCTGGCTCTCGGTCTCCTCGCCCATCTCTTCTACGACAGGCTTGGCCCAGTCGTAGATCTTGTCGTAGCTAGCCTTATCACCGTAGAGGCGTAGGTAGTCGTTGATCTTAGCAGTGGTTATGTAGTCCTTGCCATACTTAGGATCGTCACCAAAGTACTTGATACGCATGTCGTATAGCTTGAGGAGCTTCTCGATAGCATCTTGACGAGCAGCGTCATCTTGGGCGGTCTGGATCTTCCAGTTCATGATCTGCACTCCGTAGAGGTAGATGTTCTTTGTCGATCCAGGGCACTTTTCTAGAGCCTCAAGCCAAAATGGGTAGGCTTCCTTAAAGTTGTTACCCTTGACATAAGAGGTGAAGAGGCTAATGTTCTGTCGGCACTGAATGCTGTCATCCCCAGAGCCAAAAGGAGTACCCGTCTCCACACCAGTCTGAGCCCCGAGCGTTAGTGAGGTTGCTAGGAGGACTAGTATAGGGGTTAATAGATTCTTCAGTTTCATCATTATCGGTATGTACAAAAGGTTTTTAGTCAAGTTTGATGGGCTTGAACCACGCCTCGTTAAAGCGTAGTGCTACACCCAGCGTCAGATAGTGCTCCGCAAGTCCTGTACGACTGGAGGGGCGTAGGTAGGAGTATCCGAGGGTTACGTCTACGTGTGATCTCTTGTCCACGAGTGGTAGTCCGAGTCCCAGATTAGCTCCTATCTGGTAGTAGGAGTTGTAGCCCCCTAGGCTGTTGGGGATACGTAAGTACGCATTCTCACCTTGCAGACCAGCGCGATAAGCTATACGCTGGCCGTAGTGTGAGGAGCGATCGTCAGGTACCCACGACATGCCTAGAGCCACTTGCCACTGGTCTACCCCCTGGTAGTCCAGTGATTGGTTGTGGGCTAGAGCTTCGCCCCATCTGCTATATTTGACATCCGCCCCGGCGATAAGTTTACTCTCTATTTGATATGCTATACCAGCGCTGGCCACGTGTGGACGAGCAAAGAGCGACTTGCTAGAGATCGTGTCGGCATGGATGACCTGAGCCCCTTTTCCTGTTATAGCCTCCGTCTGGAGAGAGAGCTGTCGGCTCCACATGGGTAGTTTAGGCTCGTAGGTCAGACCGATGTTGATCTGATGTCCCTCAGCAGAGAGCGGTATAATCCCCTGAGTACCTATACGTACACCCACAGAGCGGATGCGGAGGTTGTCGAGGAAGGTCGGGTTGAGACTCTCCTTAATATCGTATGTGATGCGACGCTCGTGCTGTAAATTGCCAAAGAGGTAGGAGGCGTTGACACCGAGCGACCAGTAGGGGAGGACTTTCCAGGCAAAGCCTAGATAGACCTCCTGAAGGTTGCCCTGACCCTTGTAGGCATGCGCAGCGTAGTGATCCTGGACTCCAGGTACGGGCACCTTCGTGCCGTAGCGATAGCCGACAGTCGAGTAGGGGACGAGCCCAGCACTGGCCGCAAAGTGCTTGCCAAGCGGTATCAGAGCCGTAGCGTAGTCAAAGTTGCCTACCATACGAGTATCCCGCTTACCAGCCTCTGTGAGCATATTCATCCCCATTGAGAGCCCGAAGTCAAAGAGGAAGGTCATCGAGTCAACCGCCGTGTAAGAAGCTGGGTTGGCTGGGTTGATGATCATATTGTCCCGTATAGCAGTAGTCAGTCCGCCCATACCTCTGAGGGCGTGGGGCGTCTGCTTGTCTAGTCTACCTAAGCCAAAGCGACTGTAGGGAGACTCAGTGGTATTACTCTGAGCGGAGAGAGCGACGGGCATCAAGAGGGTGGTCGCTAGGAGTGCCAGTATGGTAGTGGTGCGTGCTATGTGTCGAGACATATATGCGGTCATTATATATAGAGAGTGTGGCATCTGTGACCATCGCAGGTCACGGATAACTAACTGTCACAAGAACGTGCTACTTGATACTGTAGTATATCACGCAGTCCTCGTTCCACTAAGTTTGTCTCTACAAAGGTCGGATATTTTAGCCACTTGACAAAATCCTCAGCGTATCCTCCCGTGATCCATACCTCCAGACTAGGGTAGTGCTGGTGTAGAGTTTCTACATAGGAGTCTATCTCGTGTACGATGCTTCGTGCCACACCGAGCCATATAGCTTGATCGGTCTGTTCGCCTAGCTCTTGCTGCCATAGGTCTAGATTCGTCTGGAGCCCCGACCAAGGTACACGAGGTAGGCGAGCCGTGTAGTCGTGTAGTGCTTGTAGTCGTAGCTCAGGACCCGGTGAGATGTTGCCACCCATATAGCGTCTCTCGGGTAGGAGTAGGTCGTAGGTGATAGCGGTGCCTATGTCGATGATTAGAGCGGGAGCTGAGGTGAGTCGTGCTACACCGACTACACTGGCTATGCGGTCTACGCCTAGGCTCTGCCTGTCGTACCGTATCTCAGCTAGTGGTAGCGGTGTCTCTGCGTCGAGGGTGACGAAGCGTTGGCAGATGCTTTTGACAGAGTCAAGCCAAGGTGCCTCTCTCTTTCCTACAGAGCTGTAGATAGCGTGGAGGGGCTCTGCTGGTAACTGGTAGCTACATATCAGCTCTAGTATCTGATCACTCGTGGGAGGCTCGGGGTAAAGTCGTGTCGGGTAGAGCTGTGCGTCGGTGGCTAATGCTATCTTGAGGCGACTATTGCCCTGATCTATGAGAAGGTATGTGGGAGACATGTGTTCATCTGCTACTGCTTGGCTCACAAAGGTACAGCTTTTGGAGATTAGAGATTAGTAGTTAGAGATTAGAGTCTAGTTTTCTAGTGGCACTAGTAGCACTAGGACTTCTAGTGGCACTAGTAGCACTAGTAGCACTAGTATCTCTGGCCAACAGCTAACAGCCAACAGCCAACAGCCAATCGCCAACAGCCAATCGCTAACAGCCAATCGCCAACGGCCAATCGCCAACTTAGTAGGTGAAAAGGTCGCTTATCTAGCTCGCTATTTGGTTAAGTCGATAAATAATACTACTTTTGCAGTGTATTACGTGCCTAAGGGTACGGATCTTCGAGGGCGAAGAGTACGCTAAGACACACTAAACTAATCAGAAAACAAACCAATAACAAGACAAAGTATAATTATGAAAGTAAAGCTCTTTCTGATCTCCCTCTTGTTGGGAGTAACGACTCTAACGCTGAGTGCTCAGGAGACTGTAGCACCTCAAGCTGGCACAAAGCCTGTCTACAAGACAACCTTTGAGCGCGGTGCAGCATCAGATCATTGGTTCCTAACACTACAAGGTGGTGTAGGAGCTCAGTTCCTTTGTGGCAATGAGGAGAAGCCCTTTATGGATCGCCTCCAGATGTCTTACTCGCTCTCTTTGGGCAAGTATCACACCCCCTCTTTTGCTACGCGCCTCAATCTAGTTGGTGCACAGGCTCACACCTACTATAAGGTAGGCAACGATGTGAAGAACTACGAGACAAGCTTCGTAGGTGCTCACTACGACTTCATGTTTGACATCATCAACCACTTCAGCCGTTACAACGCTAAGCGTGTCTTCCACATCATCCCATTTGCAGGTGTGGGTTACAACATGAAGTTCAACAAGGCCTTTGAGGACCTCCACCACACAGCAGCTATCGACGCTGGTCTACAGCTTCAGTTCCGTCTAGGACGTCGCGCTGATCTCGTTATCGAGGGTAAGGCTATCTACAACAACTTCAACTTTGACTACAGCAACTGTCCTAAGATCGACGCATGGAATCCTAATGCCTACAACGGTCTCTACGGAGCCCTCACAGCAGGTCTTAACTTCCGCATGGGTGGTGTTGAGTGGACAGAGGTTGTTCCTATGGACTATGACCTAATCAACGACCTCAACGGTCAGATCAGCTCACTACGTGCTCAGAATGCTGAGCTCAGCAAGCGTCCTGTATCTTGCCCTGAGTGCCCTGAGTTAACGGCACAGACTACTACGACAGAGGTTATGTCTGACAAGACGATCCTCTTCAAGTTCGATAGCTCACGCATCGACAAGAACCAGATGATCACGCTCTACAACGTTAGCGAGTATGTCAAGGCACACAATACGCCTATCCTAGTCATCGGCTACACCGATACAACTGGCGATGCCAACTACAACCTAGGCCTCTCAGAGCGTCGTGCTAAGGCTGTCACAAATGCCCTCATCAACGACTTCGGCGTATCAGCTGATATGATCACTACTCAGTGGGAGGGTGCTACAGACAAGCTATTTGACACAAAGGCTTGGAACCGTGTTGTCATCATCCGCTCTAAGTAAGTCTATAGCTCACTCAAATCATCAATCTACGAATTAAACACACTAGAAATATGAAAGCAAAAGTATTTATGCTATCACTCGTTGTCGCACTGACAGCTTTCGTAGCTCAGGCTCAGGAGGCTCAGGAGGTCGACAACCGCCCCGCATACAAGACGGAGTTTGAGCAAGACCCTGCTGCTCATTGGTTCATCGAGCTGCACGGAGGTGCTGCTATGCTACCTTTTGGCAACAAGGCTAATAAGGACGCTGAGTTTGTAGACCGCATCTCACCCATCGCCAGCCTTTCGTTTGGCCGTTGGCACTCCCCATACTTTGCTACCCGCCTACGCGGCTACGCATGGAATGTATATAGCTTTGAGAAGCCCGCTAACGAGCTCGTTCGCTATCAGAACGTCTTCGGTGCTGCTTCACTAGAGTTTATGTTTGACCTAGTCAACTACTTCGCTCCATACAGAGAGAATCGCGTCTTCCACCTCATCCCCTTCGTAGGTCTAGGTGGTCACATGAAGTTCTACTCTGCAAACGATAAGAGCGGTGACAAGCTCGGTACGGAGAATGACTACAGCGGTCTCCTCAATGGTGGTCTCGCTCTCAAGTTCCGTCTAGGCAAGCGCGTCGACCTCAACCTCGAGGGGCAGATGATGGTCTCTAAGAACAACTATCAGGGTACCCGCACCATCCATCAGCCCGCTGATGTTATGGCTCTGGTCTCTGCAGGTCTCACCTTCAAGCTCGGTCGTGTAGCCTTCCAGCCTATCACTCCGATGGACTATGACCTCGTCAATGACCTCAACGGTCAGATCAGCTCGCTACGTGCTCAGAATGCTGAGCTCAGCAAGCGTCCTGTTTCTTGCCCTGAGTGCCCAGAGGCTGCTCCTGCTACCAAGCCTGTTATCGAGAATGTTGTAGCCTTCCGTATCGGCAGTGCTAAGATCGACAAGAACCAGATGATCAACGTATACAACTCTGCTGAGTCTGCTAAGGCAAATGGTGGCAAGATCTACATCGTCGGCTATGCTGATGAGCAGACTGGTAATGCCAACATCAACATGACTCTCTCTCAGCGTCGTGCAGAGGCTGTCAAGAACGCTCTCATAAACAACTATGGTGTCAGTGCAGACAATATCGTCATTGACTTCAAGGGCGACACTGTACAGCCATTTGCTACAAACGAGTGGAACCGCGTTGCTATCATCGACATCAAGTAAGCGACTGCAACGATAACTACTTCTCACATCGTCATGGCTAAATCCTTTTCTAGATGAGGCTTGAGATGTAGAGGTACAAGCATCTGAATATAAAGAGAGGTGGTGACCGACTTGGTTGCTGCCTCTCTTTTTTATGACTGACATAAGACTTCTGGAGTTGAGAAGACTAGCGAAAAAGGACTGCTACAAAAGTCAACAGCCTCACATTCTTGCTCGCAAGACTGTCCTGACTTTGCAGAAAGGATGAAGCGCAAGGCACTGAGGGTGAAGTCTGAAGGGAGCACACCTTCGTATGTGACCAAAGCCGAATCCCGAAACCAACACAGAGAGTCGCCTTTATGCAATAGTCTCAAAAAAAGGATTAGCTAGATGCTTCCCCGATCTCTCCATTTTGGGTACCTTTGTGGTGACGGCAGAGGCGTCGAAAAATAGGTACGCGCTTCCGTCGGCAAAATTGTTATACTCACTTTATTTATCTACTTAATCGACTATGTCACAGAGTCCACAAGATGAGTCGTACCTCTTTTTGGTACGCTCTTATGGCGTGCAGGAGCTCGCCATCCGTTACTTCCCCGATGTCTTACCCGCTAGTGCTACACGCCATCTTACCCGCTTGATACGAGGTGACAGTGAGCTACTCGACAAGCTCACGCAGATAGGATACAAGCAAGGCTGTCGTATCTACACCCCCGCCATGGTGCACCTGATCGTGCGCTACTTAGGTTTGCCGCAGCACTATATCTTTGCGGAGGAATGATCCTGTGCGGAGCTGCTATGCTCCCTGTGAGCGTAGTGGCTCCGATCACAACGCTCCACAAAATCTTCGATCGAAACGCCTCAAATGTTCCGACTGAAACGCCACAAATGTTCCGATCAAAACGCCACAAACAAGACCCCGATTCGTAAGTCAAGCAGCCCAATGAGACGAGCCACCCGCCCATCTGGGCGAATGACTACTAGCTACTAGGAGGGCGTCCGTTATCGAGACAGCTTACGACGTTTTAATATGACTATGAGTTGAGATTGCTGCATAAAGGCGCATCGCTGTGTTGCTCTCGGGATTCGGCTTCGGTCACATACGGAGGTATGTGAGCTTCAGACCTCACCCTCAGCGCCTTGCGCTTCATCCTTTCTGCAAAGTCTAGACAATCTTGCTCGCAAGGTTGTGAGACTGTTGACTTTTGCAACAGTCTCGAGTTATACGTCGTGCTGTCCTCAGAGCGGACGCCCTCCCTACGAAATAGTCTCCGTGCCTTCCTACACGGAGTTACTTGTGACTTTTGCAACAGCCCCCCTTATGCGCCATACGAGCGCAGTGGTTGCCATGAGCAGGAGCAAGCCGAAGATGATCCAGTAGGTGATACACCTGGTGGATTGCTGCTTTGTCACGACCTCCTGTTGATGCTCGCTCTGCTGCTGAGCTACACGCTCTAGCGTAGTACGCTGCTGCGCTACGCTATCCCGCTCCTGGACGACACGTCGCCGAGCACGCAGGTAGTGCACGGCCGACTGCTCAGGCCACTTGGCCCCCAGCAGCGAGTCGCCCGTGAGTCGCGCGACCTCGCTCGGTGGTATGATCGTGTCTACTAGAAGTAGCTCCCACTCCTCTAGAGAGCTGTCCCGGTTACGCTGCGTAGCATCACGCACTGCCAGCTCACTATGGTGCTGTGACTGCTCTAGCGACTCCGCACTGGAGCGGTGTCGCTTGCTACCACAGCTCACTAGGAGACTGGCGGTGAGTGTGAGTGCGAGTAGTGTTGTCTTACTGAGACTGTTGCATAAAGGCGCATCGCGGTGTTGCTTTCGGGATTCGGCTTCGGTCACATACGGATGTATGTGAGCTTCAGACCTCACCCTCAGAGCCTTGCGCTTCATCCCTTTTGCAAAGTCTAGACAATCTTGCTTGCAAGGTTGTGAGACTGTTGACCTTTGCAATAGTCTCTTACTGCCTCGCATGGTACTTGTACTTATAGTCTAGTCCGAGGAGAGCCCCCGCGAAGGTCATCACCTCACCATAGGCAACCAGCACCGAGCTATCGATGACTCCCAGAGGAGGAACCGCAAAGCCCGCCACGAGGAGTCCGATGCCAGAGACTGAGAGGAGTACCGCTAGGTATAGCTGCTTATGTCCTTGGGGTCTTATCGTTTGTGCCATAGGGATAGATACTCTTTGAATGCATCAAAACAAGGACACGCCTTCAACCACTCGTGCGGCTCTACGACGCCGTTGTGGTTTAGGTCGGGACTCAGGTCCCTATGCCCTACGATCCGTGCGTTAGGGTGTATAGCGACCAGCGTCTGGAGTAGCTTAAGCATAGCGGCACGCTGCTCCGGGGTACGTGTATCCCAGGGCGTTCCGTCGGGTCTCAGTCCCCCTTCGTAGCATACGCCTAGGCTACACTGGTTGTAGCCGATAGCATGCGCCCCAGGCATGGAGGGCGGTCTCATCGATTCGATCACACCAGCACGTGTGATGTAAAAGTGGTATCCCGCCATGGCAAAGCCTCTGGCGCGGTGGTCTTGATCCAGCTGCCAGGCACTGTAAGTCATATTGCTGCGTGTAGCACTGCAGTGTATGACGATATATTTGATGTCGTTTGGTCTCATAGTATAGTGGGTTTTAGAGATTAGAGGTTAGAGATTAGAGGTTAGAGGTTAGAAGTTAGAAGTTAGAGGTTAGAAGTTAGAGATTGGAGCACTAGTGTTTCTAGTGATGCTAGTGCCACTAGGGTCTAACCTCTAACCTCTAAAATCTAACCTCTAGGGTCTAACTTCTAGATTCCGATATTCCCTTCCTCTTGGTTAGAGCCACCACCCGTCCCATTGCCTGGAGTAGGCTTGCTAGGATTAGAGCCCTCACTTGAGGGGTTGCTCGGCTTATTGGCCGACTCGGTAGGATCAGTGGGGTCACTCTTGCGGTAGCTCGCATTGGTCATCTTGTGACGGATCTGTGCGCCAGGGACGAAGATCACTCTATTGCCGTGGATCATCTCTCGCTTAAACTCCTCGGGCTTGTCACACGACTTGCTGCGCAGGGTTGCTCTAAAGCGACCTAGATCGCCTAGATCCACGATACGACCATTAGACAGCTCCATAGAGAGCAGCATCGAGACCGTGTTCATGACGCTGAGCACATCGCCCATAGAGATTGCAGAGATCTGTGAGACCATCTGAGCGATGTCAGCTTGTGAGGTGACGCCGTCGTACTTAGCCTGTGCGTAGTACTTGGTCTCTAGAGAGTTTGGGGTTGCACCTTTTCGATTGATTTGCTGGATAGCATACTTGATTGCCATAGTAGATTATTTTTTTTGAGTTGATAAATTTAGTTTGCCATCCTCAGAGCCTGTCGTAGCTGCGCTAGAGATCTCCTATATATAATAGGTGTCGTGGAGCATGCCGGCGATTGCTTCGAGATACGACTCTGTGTCGTGACCACTATCGATAGGAGCTGTGTAGAGCACGATTTTTCTCTACTGGCAGGATCTCTATGACGAGCGTGCGATAGTATCTCTGAGAAGACAATGCAAAGGTACGACACCGACTGAGGGGTGCCTGCTGTCAATGTCCTCGAGCGTACCTCTCGTGCCCTAAGAGGATCGCAAACGCTCCATAATGTATCGAGCGAAGCACACGCTCAAACGATCTGAGACTGTTGCAAAAAGGATGAAGCGCAAGGCACTGAGGGTGAGGTCTGAAGCGTACAAAAGCTTCTTAATAACAGACCTCGCAAGAAACTAGGCTATAAAACTCCCTATGAAGTTTTTCCTACATTTGTAACTGTGTTGCACTTGACATTGGAATGCGCGATGTACGTTCTCGAGGTATAAGTCGGATTACTTGTGCGAATAGTGTTATATTTGCCATTGAAAAGGGTGGTTTGTGACAGCTTTCACTAGCTGTGCTTTGTTTCAATTACAAACCTAGCCTTTTCTCTTTACCCTGCAAAACGTTTAGGACACTAATGCTCAAAAATGGAAGAAACTGAATCGAATCAAAGTAGTGCTGGTGGAAAAAGGAGTTTCACAGACGGAACTCGCTGAAGATCTTGGAAAAAGCTTTAGTACGGTTAATGCCTATTGCTCAAACAGGCAGCAGCCTTCATTGGAGTTGCTCTTTCAAATAGCCGATTATCTGAAGGTTAGTATTAAAGACTTAATTGTAGAAAACGAGTCTAAAGACATTGAATAAGCAAAAGATAAAACTCAGCCAACTTGAAGGCCTACTAAAGGGTGTGGCCGATGACCTGCGCGGCAAGATGGATGCTGCCGACTATAAGGAGTATATCATGGGTATGCTCTTCTTGAAGCGCATGAGCGATGTGTTCGATCAGAAACGAGAAGAGGTGCGTCGCCAGTTTGAGCATTTGCCCAAAGAGGCAATCAATCAGCTTTTAGAGGACAAGGGTACCTATGGCGACACTTTCTTCGTGCCTAAACGTGCCCGTTGGAATGAGGGCTGGATTGACGAAGAAGGTCATGAAGTGCCTCCAATTAAGCACCTTAAAGAGAGTATAGGTGCTTATCTAAATAAGGCTTTATGGGCCATAGAGGATGAAAATCCGGAAACGCTGAGCGGCATTTTCAAGGAGCGCATCAACTTCAACCGTCAGGTTGATGGCAAACCAGTGGTAAAGAATGCCGATCTCGAGAAGATTATCAAGCGTTTCAACGATTTTCCTGCTTTGATTAACGAGAACTTTGAGTTCCCTGACTTGCTTGGAACTGCTTATGAGTATATTTTAAAGTTCTTTGCAGATGAAGCTGGTAAGAAAGGTGGGCAATTCTATACTCCTGGACAGGTGGTACGCCTACTGGTTCAGTTGCTGGAACTTAAAGAGGGCATGAAGATATGCGACCCTACTGTGGGATCCGGCGGTATGCTCATACAATGTCACCAGTGGTTAGAAGAACAGGGTAAAAACGCGGACAATATAGAATTATTCGGTCAAGAGAATGATCCTGCGGTGGTGGCTTTAAGTCGCATGAACCTCATTTTGCACAACATCACCAAATACCGTATAGAGTATTGTGATACCATTGCAGAGCCGGCTTTGGTGAGCAATGGCCAACTTATAAAGTTCGATCGATTGATAGCAAATCCGCCGTTTTCTCAAAACTATAACCGAGCAGAGATGCGACACCCTGAACGGTTCACCTACGGTTTCCTACCCGAAAGTGGTAAAAAGGCGGATCTTATGTTTGTACAGCATATGCTATCTGTTTGTACATCTGGCGGAAAGGTAGTCGTTATCATGCCGCATGGTGTATTGTTCCGTGGTGGCAAGGAGAAGGATATCCGTCGATTGATGCTCACTGGGAAGAATGCCGATGGCACAGAGGCCGGAGTGAAACACGATGTACTTGAAGGGGTAATCGGTCTTCCGCCCCAGTTGTTCTATGGTACAGGAATACCAGCTTGTGTGATGGTCTTCAACAAGCAGAAGCCTGATGCACTGAAAGACAAAGTGTTCTTTATCAATGCCGACCTTGAATACAAGGAGGGTAAGAAGCAGAACACACTGCGTCCTGAAGACATAGAGAAAATCACCACTACCTTCCTTTCAAAGACGGAAATACCCGGATATTCGCGCCTTGTGCCTATGAGCGAGATAGCCGATGAACGCAATGACTTCTCTCTCAATATCCGTCGGTACGTGGACAACACGCCCGCTCCGGAAGCACAAGACGTGAAGGCGCATCTCGTGGGTGGCGTACCCGATTCGGAGATAGCAGACATTGCCACACGTCATGCACATAAGTTCTCGTTCATTCCAAAGGAGATATTCAAAAAGCGGAATGCTAACTACAGCGATTTCTGTATCACAGACAAGAACGAGATTAAGGATATAGTCGAGCACGATGACAGCGTTCTTTGCAAGGTGAGCCGTATGAATAAAGCTTTAGAGGATTGGTGGCAACAGGGTAGCAAAGTCTTTGCTTCGCTTGCCAGCAACCGACAAGCCAATCTGCCTGCGATTCGTGCCCGTCTGTTGGGTGATATCGACCATGGGCTGACGCCCCTTGGTGTGCTCGACCGCTTTCAAGTGAGCGGTATATTTGTGCGTTGGTGGGATGGCATAAAGTATGACCTGAAGACCATTCGTCAACGTGGTTGGGATATCGACCTCGTAAATAATGACGATTTCTGCTACCTCATTATCAACAAATACTTCCAAGCGGAGCAACAACGAATAGATGAGTTGCAGGCACAGATTGCAAGGTTGGAAAGCGACCTTTCAGTGCTTGTAGAGGAAGCTCTTGAACTCTGCGAATATGAACCTGAGGAAAGTGAAGATGGCAAGGAAACGAAGATTACGCCCAAACTGGCCAAAGAACAGATAGCCATAGCTACGGAAGAAATCGGCGAGACTGAGGCGCAACCGTATAACGATAAGCTGAAAGAAATCACAGACAAGGAAGCTGAGATCAAGCAAACCAAGTCGGATTTGCAGGCGGCGGAGGAAATGTTGGATACTTGCGTCCGCCTGAAATGCTACGGCATTGATGAGGAAATAGCTCCTATCACCGAAAAGCAGGAGATTGCTCAAAAGCAGCTGGACGAACTTAATCTAGATCTCAGCTTACGCATCGCTTCCATAGCCGACCGCTTGGACGACATTACCGGCCTTGAACAAATAAACAAGTCGGTTGCTTCATTGGAGAGACGTACTAAAGCTGCTCAGAAGAAGCTACCCACTATCGAAGGTAAACAGTTGTTATCAACCATTGCTGTGGTAAAGAGATCACTCAAGGAAGTGAAAAAGCAAGACAAAGGACTTCGTGACACATTGGAAGCCATTGACAGTCGAATTGACCAAGTGCGTCAGCTTTTCAAACAGATGGGTGGCCAAGTGACTGATGAAGAATGCTGTGAGCTTATCCTACAAAAGCATTTCAGCCTCGTAAGCACAGAAATGAACCACTACCTTGATACCGAGAAACGTGCGCTCATTGCAGCTTACGAGCATCTGTTTGAGAAATACGCAGTATCAGCCCGTCAGATTGCTGAAGAGCGTGATGCTGCTATGAAATCGTTGAACGATGCGCTTACCGCACTACATTATTTAGATTGATATGGGTATGAGCGAAACAAAGAAACATATTCCGCATGGTTGGGACAGTCAGCCTATAGGTGCGCTCGTTACTGAACAGCAGAAGAGCAATCTCAATGTCAGTGATGCAACTGGTGAAGGGAAATATCCATTTTTTACAAGTGGAGAGGTTGTACTCAGGCACTCAGATAATCTCGTGAACGGTGAGAATTTATACCTTGCCGATGGAGGAATTGCGGAAGTTAAGTTTTATAACGGACCTGCTGCGTATTCAAACCATACATATGTTCTGAAAGCAAAAAAGCAGATTGTTGAAGGTGGTTACCTTTATGCTTTTCTCGATGCTCATTGTTCAAATATAGACTATCTCTATTTTCAGGGTACAGGATTAAAGAATCTTCAAAAGAAAGATTTTAAATCGTTTTCTGTATTATACCCAAAAGATAGGTCAGAGCAGCAACGCATTGTGCGATTGCTTACTTGTTTAGACGAGGCGATAGCCAAGACTGAGGCGCTGATTGAGAAATATCGTCGCATCAAACAAGGCATGATGCACGACCTGCTCACCTATGGCATTGACAAGGACGGAAATATCCGCTCGCCGAAAACTCATCGCTTCAAACCTTCACGTCTTGGAATGATTCCTGAGGAGTGGGAATGTTCTTCCATAGGTGAAAAATGTTATGTCACTAAATTAGCAGGATATGAATTTACAAAATATATTCATTATCAAGATCACGGTGAAATTGTAGCACTAAGAGCTCTTAATATTAAACATGAGAAGATTGTTCTTGACGATGTAAGATATATATCTCGCGAAACTTCAAATTTACTATCCAGATCTAAATTGTACGCAGGAGATATTTTAATTACATATATTGGGGCATATATAGGTGATATAGCCCAAGTACGAGAAAACGACAGGTTTCATCTTGCTCCTAATATAGCCAAAATTGTTGCGGGTGAAGATATACTATCAGACTTCTTAGAGAATATATTACGTTCCGAGAAAGTTCAATTTTACTTTAAAAAATTGATAACAACAACGGCTAATCCGAGCCTCACTATGGGGCAAATCCGCAGCTCTTATATAGTATATCCAAAAGATAAATTGGAACAAAAAATCATTTGCGAGAGGATTAGAAATATCAATAATATAATATATAAAGAAAAGGCTTCCCTTGCAAAACTCTGTGCCGAGCGACAAGGTCTTCTCAATGACCTCTTAACAGGCAAAGTCCGCATTCCCGAAACAGTAAATATTTGAAATTATGATAAAGAGCAACGATAATAAGTATGTGGGTGAACTCGGCAAGGCTATGAAGTTCGATGAAAAACACAGCGTAGAGATACCCTTTATGGAGCAACTCCGAGCACAAGGCTGGGACGAGGGTGACAACGAAGTGCTGATGCTCGAGCTTGGACAAACCCCTGAAGATAGCTACCGCCATTCATTCCGAGAAGTGGTGCTCATGCCCAAGCTCAAAGCCGCAGTGCGCCGTATCAACCCGTGGCTCACTGATGGTCAGATGGACGACGTAATCACACGCATTACCAGCTTCGGCAGTGGCAAACTGCTTGATAATAACCGTGAAGTGCTGCGTCTGCTGCTCGAAGGTACCACCGTGGCACGCAACGAACAAACAGGTGATCTGTCGCCAGAAGTGCGTTACATTGACTTCCGCCATCCAGAAAACAACGTCTTCACCGCCATCTCACAATTCAAAGTAGCTATTCCGGCAACCGACAACCACATCATTCCCGATGCGGTGCTCTTTGTCAACGGTCTGCCCCTCGTAGTGGTTGAAGCAAAATCGCCTAAAATCACTGAGCCTATCCCCGAAGCAATTGACCAGCTGATGCGCTACAGCGAGCAACGTGGCTATGTAGGTGAAGGAAATCAGGAGCTGTTTGCCTATAACCAATTTCTCGTAGCCACCTGTCGCAACCAGGCCATGTTTGGTACCATCACTACGCATACCATCAAGTACTTCTACCGTTGGACAGACCCTTACCCCATGACGGTGAACGACCTGCAACACGGACAGTCTGCCCCCAACGACCAGCAGCGGCTTGTGGCTGGTATGCTAACTCTCCAAAATTTGCTCGACATCCTGCGTGTCTTCACCATATTCAAGACCGATGATAAGGGAAAGACCATCAAGGTGGTAGGGCGTTACCAACAGTTCCGTGCCGTGAAGAAAATGGCGGAGCGACTGAAAAAAGTCAAGAACAAGATAGAGCGTGGCGGCATATTATGGCACACGCAAGGTTCGGGTAAAAGCCTCACGATGATGTTCCTTGTTCGGCAAATGCGTATAGATGCCGAATTGGCCACATGGAAGATCGTGTTTGTGACCGACCGCACACAGCTCGAAGAACAACTGGGCGAAACGGGAACGGGCATAGGTTTGACTCTCCATAAAGCCGAATGCATTGACCCTCTCAACCCACCCAAAGGAAATAGTTTGAAAGAGTTGCTCAAAACCGATGGCAGCGACTTAGTAATGGCCATGATACACAAGTTTCAGGAAACTGGGGAACTCGGGAAAGGCATGGCTTTGTTTCCCGAACTCAATACGAGCGACAAGGTACTCATCATGACCGATGAAGCCCACCGCTCGCAATACTCTCTATTGGGAGCCAACCTCGACCGGGCATTGCCTAATGCAACCAAAATCGGTTTTACTGGTACACCAACTGCCAAGACTGAGCGTCTATACAAAGACTATATAGACCGTTATACCATGCGCGAAAGCATAGATGACGGCGTGACACTCGAAATCATCTATCAAGGCTTCACACACAATGCAGAAGTA
The DNA here is from genome assembly GCF_958301595.1 of Porphyromonas vaginalis. Classification (NCBI taxonomy): domain Bacteria; kingdom Pseudomonadati; phylum Bacteroidota; class Bacteroidia; order Bacteroidales; family Porphyromonadaceae; genus Porphyromonas; species Porphyromonas vaginalis. Next base: position 1,659,120 of record NZ_CATQJU010000001.1, read on the forward strand.
GAAGATAAAACTGATGCAGACAAGAAGTTTGAAGATGTCTTCAGCGACTACAACCTTGTGGAGCGAATGCAAATACTCGGCTTCGGATCTCGTGATGCCTATCTTGACAGCGAGGTAACGATCCGCACCAAAGCCAAGAGCATGATGCAGCATTATGTGAGCCAAATATTCAGCGGAGGTTTTAAAGCACAGATTGTGGCCAACAGCCGCATTGCAGCCGCACGTTATAAAAAAGCCGTAGAAGATGCGCTGAAAGAAGAAATAGGCAAATTGGAGCAAGACAACCCTAACCATATAGATCTTGAAACTTTGCGGAAGGTACGAGCCGCTGTTGTCATTTCGGGCGACCGTAACGACCCGCCCGAAGTGAAACAGTATATCGACAAAACGTATCACGAGCGGAGTATCAAGTCCTTTAAACTGCCATTTGGCGCTGAAGACGAGGAAGACAACACAATCAAGGGCGATGTGGGAATCATTATCGTGTACAACATGCTCACCACCGGCTTCGATGCCCCCATTGAGCAGGTGCTGTACCTTGACAGAGTGATTATTGCCCATAATCTGTTGCAAACTATCGCCCGCCCGAACCGCAAAGGTCCGGAGGGCAAAGACTATGGCTTTGTTGTTGACTACGTAGGAATAGGCCACCATCTACGCGAAGCCATCCTCAAAACCGATGAAAAACAGCAACAGGTTGACAGTGGAGAGATTGAGAACATTATTGCAGCCATTGGCAACGAAGAACAGCTGTTGAAAGATTTGGCCGAAGCCCACAAAGCCATCATGCACTTCATTAAAGTGGAGCACGGTATAAACGACCTGACTGATGAAGATGCATTCTATGACCTATTCTATGATGAGACGATACGCGGCACATATATTGAGCTGTACCGTAAATTTTCGACAGCTTTCAATGCCCTGCTTCCTGCCAAAGAGGCTTTAAATTACTACGAAGATTGGGTGCAGCTTACCGAAATCAACGCATTGGCAATGAAGCACCTTGGTGATGGGCGGTTGAGTATGAAAGGTCTGCCACCCAAACTGTTGGCCATAGCTGATGCCTATTTGAAGAATAAGGGCATTGAGGAAACCGTGAAGCCAATATCCATCATGGATGAAGACTTCATGGAGGAAACCAAAAAGCGCAAGCGCGACAAGACCAAGGCCACACAAGTGGAGCATGCTATCCGTAATTTCATCGACATCAACATGGATGAAGATCCAGAGCTTTTCGCATCATTCTCAACAGCCATAGAAGAAATACTCAAAAACTTCAAAGGCAACTGGAAGAGAATTTATGACGAGCTGGAGAAGTTGCGCCAAAAGATATTGCAACGCCAACAAGAACCGACTTATGGACTTGATCGAAGGACTCAAATGCCATTCTTCCGTATATTCAAAGCCGTATTGTGGGATGACCGCGATTTAAACGAGGATGAAATCAGCCAAAACGTGGCATTGACCCAGGCCGTAGCATTGAAGCTCCAAACGGAAATTAAGTTAGTTGGCTTTTGGGACAACGTAATGGCTCAAAAAAGGCTGAAGGCAGACCTGCAAAACGAAGTGCTTTTGTCAAAGGACTTTTGTTCGTTGCCCGACATGATGCAGAAGTACAAGCAGGTGATAAGCCGTATAATGGAAGTAGCCCGAGCCAACCATAACCATCTCATAAGCCAATGAACTACGAGATAAGATACAGTAGCCGGCGTAAAACGCTGGGCATCGTGGTGGAACGCGATGGGCGCGTGGTTGTAACAGCTCCTGAGGGAATTGCCGCTACACGTATCGCAGCCATCGTAGAACAGAAGCGCACATGGATAGAGGAAAAGCAAAAGGATGCACGCAAATACCCCGAACAACCTAAGAAGAAGGAGTTTGTTACGGGAGAGACTTTGCTTTACCTCGGTCATCCATGCCCTTTGGTGATTTCTAAAATCAACTTCCCAGGTGTAGCGTTCCGTGATGGTACGTTCAGCATCTCATGCCATAGTCAGGCCAAGGCATACGACCTTCTGAAGGAGTGGTATAAAAACCGCGCGTGGGCTGTTATTGATCCATTGGCACGTGAATATGCTACGTCATTAGGCGTAACCTATTCAGAGTGCTGTATCAAAGAGATGCACTACCGCTGGGCTTCCTGTACGCCGAAGGGAAATCTTTGTTTTAACTGGAGAGCCATCAAAGCTCCGATAAACGTAATCCACTATCTTGTGGTGCACGAACTTGCGCATCTCATCGAGCCGAACCACACTCCAAAGTTTTGGAACATAGTAGCAGTACAGCTCCCTCAATACGCTCAAGCAAAGGATTGGTTGGCTAAAAATGGAAACGAAATAGAAATTGACTTTTAATCCAATAGTGTCCTAAACGTTTTTGGCGGGCGAAGGGTGTAAGATAGCTGTCAAGCGAGTCAATCGCCCCTTGACTAGACACTAACCATGACGACGTATCGCTGGTTTGGAAACGGACGCCCTCCGACTGGGCACCCCCGTGCGTCCCTACATCATCGTTACACGTCACGAGCGTCCGTTATGTCAAGGCGATACGTGTAACCCTTTGTAGGGACGCTCGGTCGAGCGTCCGTTGTCGAACGATATGACGTGTACGGGACGCTGTAACCATTAACGGGGACGGACGCCCTCCCACCGACGTCGCCATGTAGGGACGCACGATCTGTGTGTCCGTTATGTCAAAGGTTACAGCGTTGTGGTTTTAATGGGGACGGACGCACAGATCGTGCGTCCCTACAGGGTATCGTCACGGCTAGTGGCGTCCGTTGTGTCAAAGATTACAGCGTTGTGGTTTTAACGGGGACGGACGCACAGATCGTGCGTCCCTACAGGGTATCGTCACGGCTAGTGGCGTCCGTTGTGGCTGTTGGTTGTTACAATAATTTAGAGTCGGCTACATATCGATACGGGGCTGTGTCGGGGAAAAGTGATTTCCACGTGGATATTTTGAAATATCCAGGTGGAGAATTTTTATTTCCCAGGTAGGAAATAAAAAATTCCTCGGAGGAATCAAATGAAACTTCGGAGGAATTTTTTGACGCCCACGTGGAAAATAAAAAATATCCACGTGGAGATTTGAGATTTTCCACGTGGATATTCGAGAAAGGAGGGAATCGGACGAATTTCCCTGTAAAGAGATGTAAAGGGAGATTAGAGGTTAGAAGTTAGAGATTAGAGGTTAGAGGGGAGAGGTTAGAGGGGAGAGATTAGAGGTTAGAGGCGGTTGGCGGTTGGCGGTTGGCGGTTAGCTGTTGGCTGTTGGTGGTTGGCTGTTGGCGGTTGGTGTCGGTGGTCAAACAGGCTACGAAGTTTTTCCCTACATTTGTAGTCGTGTTGCACTTGACATTGCGATGCGCGAAGTCTTTCTGTGGCAGCACACAGCTTTAACTATTGGAAAAATACGATTCGATGAACATAGTCAAAACTGTTTTATCTAACATGCTGGAGGAGGAGCCTTTTCTTCTCGTAGCTGTCAGGAGTATCCTCTTTCTGATGTTCTTTTTGATCTCTGTCTATCTCTCTTTTGATAGAGATATGCTTCTCTTTTGGCTTACCACAGGGGGAATGGTCATTTATGCCCTTCTCATTATAGGGGTGCTCGTCTCTCAGAGTAGAAAGAGAAAAAAGAAGACCGCATAATCAAGTGTAATCGTGGAGACAGGAGTCTAGGGCTACAGCCATCGATCACGATAAGACTGTTGCATAAAGGCGAATCGCTGTGTTGCTTTCGGGATTCGGCTTCGGTCACATACGTAGGTATGTGAGCTTCAGACCTCACCCTCAGCGCCTTGCGCTTCATCCTTTCTGCAAAGTCAGGACAATCTTGCGAGCAAGATTGTGAGACTGTTGACTTTTGCAACAGTCTCAAGATGGTTAGCCCTAGTCCAAGTTTTACAGCGAAGAGACGTATAGCGTCTTCGTGAAAACAAGAATAGCCACGAGGGAGGTGGATGTATCCTTCGTGGCTATTGGGGTGCTCTGGTATGGCGTGAGGATCAGCGAGTAAGCAGTACGACGGCTTGCGCTGCGATGCCCTCGCTATTGCCTAGCGGTCCGAGATGCTCGTGGGTCGTTGCCTTGACATTGACGCCAGGGGTGTCGAGTAGTTCCTCGAGGCGCGCTATCATCTGCGGTATATGACTCGACAGCTTAGGTTGCTGAGCGATGATGGTAAGGTCGGCGTTGACCACTTGGTAGCCTGCTTCGCGTACCATCTGCATGACGGTGGCAAGGAGCTGCGTGCTGTCGGCACCACGGTACCGCTCGTCGGTGTCGGGGAAGTGGTAGCCGATGTCTCGCTGGCCGATAGCCCCGAGGAGTGCATCCATCAGGGCGTGTAGCGCTACGTCGGCATCGGAGTGACCGAGTAGTCCCAGCGGGCTGGGGATGCGTATGCCACAGAGGATGAGCGGTCGGTCTGGCGTGGTGCGATGTATGTCGTAGCCAGAGCCTATGCGATAGCTGCAGGTCATGCTTGCGGTAGCTTACTTGAGTAGCTCACGGATGCCGTCAAAGTCGAAGGCGATGGTGAAGCGGAGCGTCTGGTCGAGCGGGTTGCTCTGGACAGTCGAGACGAGGTAGGAGGCGTCGATGCTGAAGACGTTCATCTTGAAGCCCGCACCAGCGGTGAAGTACTGGAGGTTACCTTTGTCCGGGTGTAGGTAGTGGTAGCCCGCACGTAGGAAGAAGCGATTGTTGTAGCTGTACTCAGCACCGAGTCGTAGGGAGACCTCCTGTAGCTCCTCCTTGAAGCCGCCAGGTGCATCAGCCCACGAGGTGAAGATACCTGCGATGGAGGAGGTGTTGAGATACTTTTGGCGAGCAGCATCGTACGCCTCGGGGTTGGCTTGATCCTTGACAGGAGGGGTCGGGACGAGGAGCTTGTTTGCCTCCACGTTGAAGGCCAGCGCATTGTACTCATCAAAGGGGTAGAGAAGTCCTGTACCGAGCGAGAGATTGGTCGGGATAAACATACTGGTGGCACCGTTGTCGTAAGAGATCTTGGTACCGATGTTCTTAATGTTGAAGCCAAAGGTCCACAAGCTCTCGGCAGAGCCTAGGTCAAAGTAACGATTGTAGAAACCTGCGATGTCTGCTGCAAAGGCATTACCCGCGCTCTTCTCACCCGTTGCGAGGTTGTTGTCGGCGCGTATGTAGCGCAGAGCGACCGCCATCGAGTAGCTGTCAGAGAGTTGTAGCCCGTAGCCAAAGTCTACGGCAAACTCATTGGGGTGCGCCTCACCGAGCGACTCGGACATAGGGCCAAACTGCTCGATAGCACCAAAGGAGAAGTAGCGTACAGAGGCACTGAGTGCTTGGTTGCTCTCACGGCCTATCTTATAGTAGCCGACAAGCTCCATGAGCTTGATATCCTTGACCAGCTTAGCGAGCCAAGGTGTGTAGGACATACTGGTACCCGCCTTGCTACTGAGGAAAGCGTACTTAGCGGGGTTGAAGTACTGAGACTGTACGTCAGGTGTGGTCGAGACACCCATATCGGCTAGACCTGCAGCACGGGCACTTGGGTTGATATTGAGCGAGGGTACTGAGGTGAGGACCGGATTGAAGCGTCTGTCTTGGCTCACTTCTTGTGCTGTGAGGTGAGCGGTTAGCGACCCCAAGGCTAGGAGTAGGAGGGCGGTTATGCGTAGATTGCGAAGTTTCATAGAGTCTATTGATTTACTGAACTAACGGCGGTGGAAGGCTGTTTATTGTATTACTTGTTGTTAGATCGATACGATGCCCCAGGAGGAGCGGTCGAGGTTGCGGTAGTTGATCGCCTCGCTGATATGCTTGAGCGAAATCTGCTCAGAGCCATCGAGGTCGGCAATGGTGCGAGCCACCTTGAGGATGCGGTCGTACGCTCTCGCAGAGAGGTCGCGCTGTATCATTGCTTGACGCAGTATCTTCATAGCGTCACCCTCGACATAGGCGAACTGCTTCATCAAGCGTGGGGTCATCTGTGCATTGCAATGGATGCCTGGGTAGGGGGCGAAGCGCTGGAGCTGTATCTCTCTCGCCTTGATGACCCGCTCGCGGATCGCAGCACTGCTCTCGGAGGGGCGACGGTCGGAGAGCGAGTCGAAGTCTACGGGACGAGTCTCGATCTGTATGTCTATGCGATCTAAGAGAGGCCCGGAGAGCTTTTGCAGATACTTAGCGGGTGCTCCAGGAGGGCAGGTACACTCGCGGTTGGGATCGTTGTAGTATCCACAAGGACAGGGGTTCATTGCAGCTACCAGCATGAAGGAGGCGGGATAGCTGAAGGTCGCCTTGGCACGAGAGATGGTGATGGTACGGTCTTCGAGCGGCTGACGTAGCAGCTCGAGGGCTACACGATTGAACTCGGCCAGCTCGTCAAGGAAGAGCACCCCGTTGTGTGCCAAGCTCACCTCGCCTGGACGTGGGGTCGTACCGCCTCCTACAAGTGCTACATTAGAGATGGTATGGTGTGGCGAACGGAAGGGGCGGCTCTTCATCAGGGATACATCTCCCTTGAGGGCACCGGCTACGGAGTATATCTTGGTCGTTTCGAGTGCTTCGTGGAGGGTGAGTGGCGGGAGGATCGTGGGGAGACGCTTGGCGACCATTGACTTACCCGATCCAGGCGAGCCGATCATAATGATATTGTGTCCACCTGCGGCTGCGACCTCCATAGCTCGGACCAGGGCGGGCTGCCCTTTGACCTCGCTGAAGTCTACCGAAGAGACGCACTGCTGCTGGGCAAACTCCTCGCGGGTGTTGACCACCGTCGGCTCTAGCTTGGCTCTGCCTGCGAGGAAGTCTATGATCTCTCTGAGCGACTCGACGCCGTAGACTTCTAGGTCGTTGACGACGGCAGCTTCGCGGGCGTTTTCTTTTGGCACGATGACTCCTTTGAACTTCTGCTCTCGCGCCATGATGGCCATCGGGAGTATTCCTTTGATAGGTTGTAAGGTGCCATCGAGAGATAGTTCGCCAGCCATCACATAGTTTGCCAGAGGCTCATCGGGAATGATCTCATTGGCAGCAAGAAGTGCCACGGCAATCGGGAGGTCAAAGACGGTCCCCTCCTTGCGCACATCGCCTGGGCTTAGGTTGATGACCGTATTATGGCTCTTAGGGTGCGCGCCACTGGAGTCGCAGGCGGTGTAGACACGCGAGAGCGACTCCCGCACGGCGGCATCGGGCAGTCCTACCATGCTGATGTTAAATCCCTTGGAGACGCTGAGCTCCACGGTGACGAGAAGTGCATCGAGGCTGACCAGGGCTGAGGAATAGGTCTTGACGAGCTTACTCATTGTATTGGAAATAAGAGATAGAGTCCACGACTAGCGTGTGGTTACTATCGGTACGGTAGTGCATCACGCCAGCCTGTCTGTCTGGAGCTAAAGATCTGTAGAGCTGCACACGGAGAGGCTCGGGCGCATCAATGATATAGTTGTATGCGCCTAGGCGATTGGCTATCTGAGCTAGCGAGTCTACGTTTCCGAGGGGCAGGAGCAACGTGATCGACTGCTGAGAGCCTTGCGGTATGCGTACCTTTCGCCACTCGATATCTGCGCCATAGAGGATGCGCCCCTGCGGATAGCTGGAGGCTTGCCATGTGATTGTGTCCTGCTTATTGATAGCGCGTAGGGTGGGGTACCCCTTTTGTGCAGTGGACGGAGGGGTGACGACAAACTGATAGATCTCAGGTGTAAAGAGTGCTGAGTCTATGGTGCCATCGATGAGTGCTAGACGAAACTGCGACAGGCCGTCTTCGTAGAGAGACATGATCTCTAGTGCCCAGTCCATCTGCGCGGCATAGCGTTTCAGCTCCTTCTCCTTGAGGTTTGATGCAAAGGCGATGAACTCCTGCATCACCAGCTTCGCCTCTTTATTGGCGTTGTCGAAGTCATTGTCAGCGACCGCCTTGTCGTAGGTACGTAGGAGCGGGGTCGCTTTCTTTAGGAAAGCTTTGTAGCCCGTCCTCTTAGCTTCGTCCTGGTCGTAGCAGTTGTGCGGTGAGGCGACCTCTAGGTGAAAGCGCACCTTGCTCTGGTTCTGCAGGTCTAGCGGGTAATACTGCTCGAAGGAACCTACGACGAGGTACGCCTCATAAATAGAGTCCCGGTCGAAGGTGTAGGAAAAAGCTTCCCCGACCTTGGTAAAGGTGAGCGTGTCAATCTGCGCTCCGCCACTCTGTAGCGTGTAGAGGAGCGCTGTGTAGCCCGTGTTGTCCGCCTTGCCGCTGTCGATCTCAATCTTTACCTGACCACCACCACAAGATACTAGTAGGAGCAAGCAGGTGAGGGTCGGCAATAGTATGCTAAAGGGGTGGAGCAGTCGTCTCATAGGGTGTGTATTTTAGTTAGACTGAGTAGCATCTTGTCTTTGTTGCATCCAGTGCTCGATGATCTCGGCGATCTCTTGCAGTTGCTCTCGCGAGGTGCTGGTGGCTCCGCACACGCCAATAGACTCCTCGTGTGAGGGGACTAAGTCGTAGGTCAGTTCGGAGGGATAGGTGATGAAGGTCGTATTCGGATTGACCTCGAGGCAGTTCTGATAGAGGACACGCCCGTTGGAGCTCTTCTGATCGGAGACAAAGAAGATGCGGTCGTGGCTCTTGGCAAAGGCTCGAATATTGGGAATGCGACGCGCCACCTGCTGGCAGATGGTGTTGTGATAAATAAGCGTTGCAGAGCCACTCAGACGGCTCTTAATGAGCGAAAGTATCTCCTCAAGCTGATCCTCCTGCATGGTAGTTTGCGAAAAGAGCTCGACAGAGTGCGAGAAGTCGATCAAGTCTAAGTCCTTAGGCTCTCGCACCACAATCGCCTTGCCATCGGTCTGTCCGACCAGTCCATTGACCTCTGCATGTCCAGGCTTGCCGAAGATGACGATCTGCGTATCATCCTCCGCATGCTGGAGGTATGCTTGTCTCACCTTCTGCTGTAGTCTCAGCACGACAGGGCAAGTCGCATCAACCACTTCTATGCCATGCTCTGCAGCGTAAGTGTAAGAGGCGGGTGGCTCACCGTGAGCTCGGTATAGTACCCGTGCATTGCTCAGACGGCTAAACTGCTCGTGATCTATCGTATGCATGCCGAGAGACTCCAGCCGATCTACCTGAGCACGATTGTGAACGATGTCGCCTAGACAGTAGAGAGGCTCGTTACGCTCTTGGCGCAAGATCTCCTCCGCACGAGAGACCGCCTTGATGACGCCAAAGCAGAAGCCCGACTCGGGGTCTATCTCGACACGTCCTATCTGATTATTCGCCTTCACCCTTATCTACTTCTGCTCTCTCTGTCGTGCTAGAGCTAGAGCCATGGCAGCCTGCTCCTCTATAGAGAGTACACTATTATCTATGACTACCGCATCTTCAGCTTGGCGGAGCGGATTGATCGCTCTGTGTGAGTCTCGGTAGTCGCGATCTTTTAGATCGGCCGAGACCATCTCCATCGTTGTCGTCTGGTCGCCTTTGCCACGTAGCTCATCGTAGCGACGCTGTGCACGCACCTCTGGCGTTGCTGTGAGAAAGATCTTGAGCTCAGCCTCTGGGAAGACAACCGTCCCTATATCTCGTCCATCCATCACGATACCGCCCGCCTCGCCCAGACGCTGCTGTTGCGCCACGAGCATCGTGCGTACGAAGTCATAGCTCGCCACGACACTGGCTGGACGAGACACCTCTAGCGTGCGGATCTCAGACTCGACATCCTCACCATTGAGGAGCGTGTGTCCCGTCTGAGGGTCAAAGGTCACCTGCACACCCTCCAGCTCCTGACGTAGCTTATCTAGGTCAAAGTGCTCACCATCCCATAGCCCACGGCGCATCGCAAAGAGAGCCACGGCACGATACATCGCACCGCTATCCACGTAGGTGTAGCTCAGGTCCTTGGCGAGTGCACGCGCTAGCGTACTCTTGCCGCAGGCGCTGTATCCATCGATCGCTATCTGTATCTGCTTAGTAGACATACTTGTCATTGCCAAATGTTGTGGAGAATGAAAACATCAGCCCCAACATCTGTGGGGTATAATAGGTTGCGCCGAGTGCTAGGCGGTAGTGCCTCTGGTTAAAGCCCACACCAGCCGACAGGCCACTCAGGCTCTTAGCTCCTCGCTCCGAGAGATCCACCGCTTGCTTTGCGTTGTACCCGATGCCGATCCAAAACTGCTCAGACGGGACAAACTCCACGCCACCCGCTAAGTGACTCGCTACACGGATACCCGTCGACCGTCCCGCTCCCCAGGTCTGTATATTATAAGGTGTCAGACCATGTAGCGTGAGGTGAAAGCGTATCGGAGCATGCGCCAGTCGCTGCGACATACCGAGACGCACGTCCCACTGTGGCATACGACGCGAGAGTCCGTAGCTCTTGAGCATACCGCCCACATTAGAGATGGTCATACCTAGCGATGTGCCCCAGTCGGAGCGGTAGTAGCTCAGCCCTGCGTCGGCTATGAGGGCAAAAGCAGAGTAATGCTCGATCTGCCCATAGAGCATCTTGAGCGCCAAACCACCACGCAGTCTGTCGGTCAAGTCGTAGCTGTACAGCCCCGAGAGTGACATCTCCATCGCCTGAAAAGGAGCCGTCGCCACCCCCTGCGTATCATATCCCTGCATCTTACCATAGTAGGTACTGCGCAGAGCGACCGCCCAGGCACCCCGCTCACCGACAGGTAGCCCGTAGAGCGCATTGGCACTGTGCGTGCCACGCATGTAGTTGAAGTAGGAGAGAAACATTCGTCCCGCCACCTCGTGTCCATAGAGTGCGGGGTTGTCTAGAGCTAGCCCCGGGTTTGCATCTATATAGGATATTACCTTGCCGCCCATAGCGAGCGACTGTGCTGAGGGGGGCTGTAGCAGGAAGCCAAAAGTATGAGCCTCCTGCCCCCGTACAGTTGTATAGGGGAGGAGGCCGAAAAGTAGTAGGAGTAGTGCACTCCCGAGAGATGCTCGAGGCATAGATCTGTAGTAGAGGGACTATCAGTCGTTACGTCCGAAGAACCTCAAGAGGTATAGGAATAGGTTGATAAAGTCTAGATAGAGCGATAGAGCGCTGATGACCGCTAGCCGTCCCACCTGCGTATCGTCATAGAGGTCTGTCTCAGTAGCTAGACGCTTCACACGCTGCACATCGTAAGCGGTCAGAGCGGTGAAGAGTACCACGCCGATGAGGCTAATGATCCAGTCCAGACCGCTCGAGCGAAGGAAGAGATTGACCAGCGAAGCAATGATGAGGCCTATCAGTGCCATGAATAGGATAGAGCCCATCTTAGATAGATCCCGCTTGGTGGTAGCACCCACGAGCGCCATCACGCCAAACATGCCGGTGGTTATGAAGAAGGTCTTCGCAATCGACCCGAGACTATATACTACAAAGATGACAGAGAGCGTCGCACCATTGAGTGCCGAGTAGACAATCAGCATAATGGTAGCCGTCGTCACGCTCATCTTGTGGATGCGCGCCGAGAGGACGAAGACCACGACTAGCTCCGCAATGATGAGTAGCCACATAGCTCCTGATGAAGCTATCTGGTAGAAGAGTCCTGTGTTTACGACACCCATAGCAGCGAGTGCCGTGATGAGCAGGCATAGAGCCATCCAGCCGAAGGTCTTGCGCATCACTGTGCCAACCAATGGGGCTGCCATATAGGTTTGTCCCTCAGGAGTTGAGTAGTCTGAGGGGTTGTAGGGAGGGGGTGTTGTCATAGCTTTATGATATTAAAGTGTTTCATCGTTTTGTCTGTATCAGATAGGGGAGTGAGAGAGAAGTTTAACGCTTCCCGTCTAGCGTCTCCAATGTTGCCGAGTCAAGAACCTCAGCTTTCACTATGCGCTTTGGCTGCTGAGTGAGTCCTAGCTTGGAGTCGTTGCAGAGTGTATAGGAGAGTCGATCGGTCACCTGTAGGTAGCACTCAGCGCTGTCAGAGAGCAACGCATCAGCCGCCTCAACTGTCAGTGTATCAGCCCGCACCACAGAGCGATCGGAGGCTGTCAGAGAGAGCTCATTGGTCTGTCCGAGGAGTGTAGCACTTCCAGATCCAGTCGCTGTGATGTGGGTCTCCCCATCAGACTGCAGTACAGCACGTATCTCAGGTGAACCGCTGTAGCCTATGAAGGACTGCTTGCACGAGAGGTAGAGATCGGCCTTTGCATTGCCACGCAGCTGTACCTCTGCGTAGTTCGCATCGATGGTCAAACCCTCTACCTGCCCACCAATCTGTAGCAGGTCAAAAGGCGTATCGAGCTTGTTGCATCCCGTCGCTACGACCTTGGCATCCCCGACCACGCGCAGCTGGCTGATCGAGGGTAATGTGAGCTCGGCAAAGACCTCTCCCGGTACCCAACGGTTGCGATAGGGTAGACGTCTGATGGATAGCGTGTTGTCGGCTACGCACACCTTCACACGGCGGCGTAGCGCGTTGGGATAGGAGACTCTGAGCGTGGCGTGTGATACGGTGTCAAACTTGATCTGTAGTTGAACGCCCGTCCCCACCTCTAGCGTGTCAAAGGTCCTAGTAGCGTAGCTGTAATTCTTGCTACGCCTATGACGCTGCCAGTAGAGGAGAGCTAGAGCGGTCACCGCCACACCTGAGGCGAGGGTGCCACCAGCGATAACTCCTTGTCGCCATCTACGCACACCCTCAGGGATCGGTATGTCAGAGAGCTTAGAGGTGAACTGAGAGAGGGATATGTTGCGTTTCTTCATAGAGACTCTAGGGATTGATTGAGTGATAGGTGTCTGTCTGTCAATAGCGTGCCACGAGGGCCGACCCTGCATCAAGAGACGAATCACCCCATTTGTAGCAACGAAGATACAAAAAAGTGCAGAGACGCCAATAGTTCCCTCCGTATGGCACAGGGCTGACGCATTATATACCATGAAGTCATAGGCCTCTCTACTCCTCGCTTGTTGCTAATGAGCAGCTCCTGACAGAGCGATTATGATGCGTCATCCCTGGCTGGGAAAAGTTGATGCCGGCTCGCTACGATAATTTACAACTAACTACATATCAAAATGGCATTGTGTCGGAGAAAAGTGATTTCCACGTGGATATTTCGAAATCCCCACGTGGAGAATAAAAAATTCTTCGGAGGAATGAAATGAAACTTCGGAGGAATGAAATGAAACTTCGGAAGAAATGATTCGCCCCCACGTGGAAAATAAAAAACATCCACGTGGAGATTTGAGATTTACCACGTGGATATTCGAGAAAGGAGGGAATCGGACAAATTTCCCTGTAAAGATATGTAATTAGAGGTTAGAGGTTAGAGATTAGAAATCAGGGATTGGGGGAATCGGAAGGGGAGAGGTTAGAGGGTAGGGCTGACACATTATATATAGTGACCTCATCTATGTCTTGCTTGTCGCTCGTGTGTAGCTCCTGACAGAGCGATTATAATGCGTCAGCCCTGACGTATGGCACTACAGTTTCCTACCTATGAAACTCTATTTTCCTACCTATGAAACTCTATTTTCCTACCTATGAAACTCTATTTTCACCCGTATGAAACTACAGTGCCAATAGGGGATGGCACTGGAGCTTCACGGCAAAAAGGAGCTTACGACTTATCGCTAGTCTTCTCGGTTTTGGGAGAAGAAATGATTGAGGTTCTTGAAGCCAATCTTGGAGCTGGGTAACTGAGGAAAAGGAGAGCGCAGTATGAGCTTGCGTTCGGTGCGATTTGTGTAGCCCTGGATGTAGTTAAGATTGACGATGTAGCTCTGATGCGTCCTAACGAAGATGTGTAGTCCCTGTAGCTCTCTATCGTAGACACCTATGTTCTTAGTGCTGTAGATCTCCTCACCATCAGACAGATAGATCTTACACCCCCCGTCACTAGACTGTATGTATACGATCTGATTACTATGGAAGATTCGCGTGTCTACCGCTGTAGAGACTTGTAGCCACTTACCAGTCTGGTCGCTTGGGGTAGATGCAGTACTCGTCTCTTGCGACTGATAGATATGCTGAGTAGCCTTTTCGATAGCTGAGCGTAGCGACTCCTTGTCTATAGGCTTGTCGAGAAAGGCGACGGCTCCCTCATAGATCGCTTGCTGCGCATACTTAAACTCACAGTGCCCGGAGAAGATGATGAGCTGAAACTGTCGGAAGTTTTGCCACTCCTCTAGTAGGTCAAAGGCGGTCCGCCCCTCAGGAGCAAACTGTATGTCCAAGATGAGTAGCTGGGGGGCAAACTTCTTGATGGCTAGATCTACCTCTGCCAGCGAGGTACAAGTAGCAACAATCTCTAGCGTTGGGGCTACCTCCTCGACTAGAGAACGCATCAGAGCCAAGATCTCGGGAGAGTCGTCAGCGATTATGGCCCGTAGTGGTGGGATAGTTGTAAACATAGATTTATAGGCGATAATGAGGTGGTAAGCGTAGTGTGATGGTGGTTCCTTGCTCCGAAGAGTCTATACCGAGGTCTATCGCATAGCCTAGTCGATTGAGGAGGTGGATACGCTTCTTCGTTAGCTCCAGACCATAGGAGTGATAGCTGAGCTTGGACTTGTGTTGTAGCTTTTTGGCTTGCTGTATGCCGATACCATTGTCAGCTATCTGGATGGATATGGCTCCACCCTGTTGGTCTAGAGAGATGGAGACTTGTAGCATCGCTCTACGGGCATCATTGAGAGGCAGTAGTCCGTGACTTATAGCATTCTCCACAAAGGGCTGCAGGAGCATCGGAGGTATACAAACCTGATCGGGAGATATAGCCTCCTCAATGGTAATCTGAAAGGCAAAAGCATCTGGGTGTAGCTCCTGCTGAAAGCTCACAAACTGCTCCGTCAGCTCTAGCTCCCGCTGTAGCGTAGTCCAGTGCTGTGCTAGTGTAGAGTCTAGCGCACTTACAGAGCTTTGTATCGAACTATGGAGGAATGCTCGTATGAGCCGACTCAGACTGACCAACTGCTGCTCGGCCTCTTCGGTTTTCTGTAAGTGTACCTTAGCCTGTACCGAGGTCAGGACATTGTAGACAAAGTGTGGATTGAGTTGAGCTTGTATCGTATCCATCTCAGCTACCTGAGCTTGCGTAATAGTCTCAGAGAGGCGTCGCTTAGTACGTAGCAGGAGGAGCACACTCCCCACGATGGCTAGCAGCAGTAAGAGGACAATGCTTGGGACAAACCATGCCTGATTATAGAAGGCTCGCCTTACCGATATCTCTAGTTCATATAGCTCCTGCTCCGAGCAGACCTTATCAGTCCCTTTGTATAGCACCTGCACCTGCAGTGTCGTCGTGCCATGAGGCAAGTTGGTCAAGACGATATAATCCTCATCCTGAGCCTTGCTCCAAGGTGCTGTGCTACTCGTACGATAGCGATACACCAGCGGATAGGGACGACTATAGGCAAGCGTCGTAAGCGAAATGGTCACAGACGATCTATTGGTCGGGAGGCTCACTCGTCGCTGATTATATAGTATAGGCGTGTTATCATAATAGGAGAAGAAGAGCTTGGCTCCGTGCGTAGCTGTCGGTCTTAATAGTTTGGGGCGAATAGACGCTAGATGCGAACTACTGGCCACCCAAATGTTGCCCTGAGAGTCCATATATGCGCCAGCCTGCCCAGGCTCCTCTACACGAAAACCATTGGACGCATCGATATAGCCCCACAGTTTCACTCGTCTCGTACGATGAAATGCTTTGAGATCGATGATACAGAGCCGATCGCCCTGCGACACCAGTAGTCGCTCGCTATCTATCGGTAGGACGAGGGCGGTCAACTCTTGGAACTCGGGATCATCTACTACGCAGATTTGATCTTGCTTAGCATCGTAGTAGCATAGTCCCATATCTGTGGCAAACCAAGTCGTGCCATACGCATCTGTCGCCATCTCCATACAGAAGTATGAGGCGCCTCGCTCGTTAGCATACCTAACTAACGCTCCTGTGTCGTAGTCATAGCGGTAAATCTCTCTACCACCCAGCCAGTAGCTCCCGACAGAGTCCCGTGTGATGGAGAGTATATTACCCTGTATTGTGACACTCTTATATTGTGTGACTGTACGCTGTACTTTACCCTCTTCGTCCCATATAGCAAAGCTACCCATACCTCCTCCCCATATAAGCCGACGCTGAGCATCGTAATAGGTATAGAAGCAGAGCTGCTCATGCACCCCTGTACGCTCTAGCTCTGAGACCTTACCACTCTTCGGATTATAACGTATCACTCCTTTAGAGTGTGGAAAGTAAAGCACCCCACGGCTATCTCGTACAGGATGAAAGTAGTACCCTTGATCTAGCTCGCTAGTAAGTGAGAGCGACTCTACCTGATCGCCACGGATGCGCTTGATCTCGTGCGTAAAGGAGCTAGCGTATATCGTGCCATCATCGCCAGCGACACAGCCCCACACCTCAGGCAGTAGCTTCGCATCGTAGAGCTGAATCGCATCAGGCAATACCTGTAGCATACCGCGCTCTGTACCAAGATAGATGCCCCCCTGATGGTTAACGACCATATCTGTGATATACCCCCACTGCGATATATACTTACTAAGATTTATCAGCTCGCCATAATTTAGGAACTGTAACTCTCCTAGATGTAAGCCTGGCAGTATGACATTGCTTACCCCATACCAAGCTATCGGGAGTGGCTCTACCCAACGCCCTCCTACAGAAGAAGCTATACGACTAAGCCCCTTAGCAGAGAGAGCATAAAGCTCCACCGTCCCCACCTCTCGGCTAAAGGCTATACAGACCTCGCCCCGAGGCCCATAGAGCAGACGCTTAGACTGTTGCTGTAGTTGCTTAGGGAGGTCAACGGTTGTGATACGCCCCTCTCTCGTCACCCGCAATAGCCTCTCAGAGTCATCATCATACGAACCTACGAGGTAGAGGTCGTGGTGTAGCTTATCATAGCGCATCGGAGAGTGTACCGAGGTGACCCCTGGAGAGAGAGGCGTCTCTTGCAGCCTCCCCTCTGCATAGTGACCGACTACAAAGCGAGACGATGCATTCCGCTTGGCATACCACAGGGTACGCTCTCCACCTAAGGTTGCGGCATATAGTCCCGTCAGAGGTACAGGGAGTGTCTGTACACTATCGCCACTGATCCTTGAGACACCTTGCGTCGTAATGATCCATACAAAGCCATCTTCATCCTCCTCAAGATGGACGACCTCTCCAGCTGACAACCCCTCCCTAGATGCCGTAAAGGGGTGAAACCGCACGCCATCAAATCGACCCACACCAGCCTTCGTCCCAGCCCATATATACCCGCGACTATCTTGCATCAACTTAGTCACCTGACACTGTGGCAATCCCTGCTCCTTGGAGTAGCGTATGCTCTGCACCCCCTTCAAGCTTTGTGCCTGAAGAGTTCCTATGACTAGTAGCCATAGGGCTAGGATTGTCATAATAGGAGTGTATTGCTGTAGATGATAAGACTTCATCGGTTCACAAAGATACATATTTAGAGACTAGAGTGACTAAGCTTTTGACCTTTAAAGGTCAGAAGCTCTTGTGTCGCAGAGAAGAGATAAAAAAAGACTGCTACACTGACGTGATACCCATTCACTTCAATGCAGCAGTCTAATAAGCAGGATTGATCGTTTACTTCTTGACCACTAGTCGCTCCTGCCACCCAGTGCCTACGAGGAGGTAGACACCATCGCTGAGAGCTGTCAGGTCAATTCGCAGAGTCCCTCGGCGATCTGTCTGACCCGTGTACAGCTGCTCGCCAGTCATACTGTAGAGCGATACCTGGCTAGCTGGTTGCAAGCCCTCGATGAGGACAAACGTCTGTGCCGGATTCGGATAGATGCGAACGGTCTGCTCACCGATTGTCTCGACACCTGTATGGTCAACGAAGGTTGCCTTCACTTCGGTAGCTCCCTTGACTATGAACTGCTTGGTGCTTAGGATGTCTTTGCCATTGGCCGTCAGAGCTGTCAACTTGTAGCCAGCAGCTGGCGTAGCAACGATTGTTAGCTCCGTACCGTAGGGGACTGCGTTGAGGTCAGCGGCTCCGGTAGCGGAGATCGTACCCTCGCCCTCCTTGGTGAGCGTTACGGCAAAAGTCTTCTTCGTAAAGGTCGCTTTGATTAAAACATCTGCCGTGCCGACGGTACACTCAAAGGTCGTCTTACCCGTATAGGGAGTGACCTCTATCTCTTCCTTGCCGATGAGCCACTTGTCTATCTGGTAGCCCTCAGCAGGCTGAGCTGTGATGACGATCTTGTCGCCTTCATAAGCTAGGCTTCCAGAGGTAAAGGGTTCCCCATTTCTAGTAGCTGTGAGCTTGTTTTCGCCTTCGCCTTCTGGCGTGAATGTCACGGTGTAGTTCTTCTTCTTCGCAAAGGTTGCCTTGATCTCGGTGTCTTCCCTGACGCTCAGCTTCTTCGTTGCGAGGATGTCCCTACCGTTGGCCGTTAGAGCGGTCAACTTGTAGCCATCAGCCGGTGTCGCTACGATGGTCAGCTCGGTACCCTCTGGAACGGCGTTGAGGTTGTCCGCACCGGTAGCGGTGAGCGTGCCTTCGCCCTCCTTAGTCAGCGTAACCTTTAAGGAATTTGCGCCCTCGTAGGCAACATACTTTCTGGTATCGGACTTGTACTTTAGCGTATTCCAGTTCTTACCCTTGGCAATAGCTACATCGGATTTAAGGCAAATATTGCCCTCCGGAGCTGGTTCTTGCACTACGGTAAATTTACCGGCTCTCTTTCCGGTACGGTCGGGCAGGCTGTTCACCAAGCGGGTCATCTCTTTGCCTTTGATTTGATTGCCGTGGCAGCGAAGTGCTTCCAATTTGGTATTCTTGGAAACATCCAATGCCGTCAGCTGATTGCGGTAGCAGTAGAGCTCTGTCAACGCGATGTTTTGGGATACATCCAATGCAGTCAGCTTATTGATGAAGCATTCAAGCGTTCTCAAGGCCGTATTCTTTGATACATCCAATGCGGTCAGCTGATTGTTGTCGCAGTCAAGCCATTTCAATGCGGTGTTTTGGGATACATCCAATGCGGACAGCTGATTGTTGTCGCAGATGAGCTGTGTCAACGCAATGTTTTGGGAAACATCCAATGCAGTCAGCGGATTTTCACCGCAGGCAAAGATTTTCAAAGCAGTATTCTGGGATACATCCAATGCGGACAGCTTATTTTCAGCGCAGACAAGCTTTGTCAACGCTGTGTTTTGGGATACATCCAATGCAGTCAGTTGATTTTGCTGGCAGTCAAGTGTTCCCAATTTGGTATTCTTGGAAACATCCAATGCGGTCAGCTGATTGTTGGTGCATTTAAGCTCTGTCAAGGCGGCGTTTTGGGAAACATCCAATGCGGTCAGCTTATTGTGGTAGCATTCAAGCTTTGTCAAGGCCGTATTCTTTGATACATCCAACATGGTCAGCTGATTTTCGGAGCATTTAAGCGTTGTCAAGGCGGTGTTCTTTGACACGTCCAAGCTGGTCAGCTGATTTTCGGAGCATTTAAGCGTTGTCAAGGCGGTATAGCCCGATACGTCCAAGCTGGTCAGTTTATTGTTGAAGCACTCAAGCGTTGTCAAGGCGGTACAGCCCGAGACGTTCAAGCTGGTCAGTTGATTGTCGTAGCATTTAAGCTCTGTCAAGGCGGTACAGCCCGAGACATCCAAGCTAGTCAGTTTGTTGCCGAAGCATTCAAGATCTGTCAAGATAGTGCAACCAGACACGTTCAAGCTGGTCAGCTGATTGTTCCAACCATTAAGCTCTGTGACATTGCCTCGAATGATGACAGTTTGGCTGGTAAGGGTGTAGGTAGCGGAGCCTCTAGAAAACGGCTCTTTGACACCTTCGATGGTGATGCCACCACCCCAAATTTCTAATGTGATTTTCTCTCCGACGGCCTTGGTAGTGGTCATCGTGATGACGCCTGTGCCAACGGTACGGAGTGCATCGGAGGTAGTAGACGAGGGCTGGGAGGATTCCTCGGCTTGTAGCCCTATCGAGGTGAGGAGCGTGCAGAGTAGGACGCACGCCCAGCGGTGTAGTCTTCTTGTCATATTAGTTGGTAGTTGATAGATGATGATATGAGACAAGACACGCCCCGAGGAGCTGTGTCTTGCGCATCAGGTGTAGTTTGGATTTCTTCATTGTTATATTTGGTTTTGATTAGTGTAGTTGGCTAGGATCTAGCGATTCTAAATACCACTAGAGAGTGCATAAATACCCTCTAGGGGATACTAAAGAAGAGGCTTATAGACAGCACAAAGTTACAAGCCTTAAGGGCTATCAATCAAGAGCAAAAAGGGCACTTCTCGGGATTTGTCCAAATATAGCAGAATCCGATATGGTTTCTCCAAGATTTGGACGAAATTCATCTCTTGGACTCGATGCCGTAACTCTCACGAGTAGGGATACCTAAACGAGTAAAAACCTGTAGGGGCTGGACGGCTCGTGCGTCTCTACGGAGATCGGGGTTACAGCGTTTGATGAGTGGAATTGTCGTGCTGACGTAGCTTGTGTAGGGGCGGACCTACGTGTCCGCCCGCAGAATAGACTGCGCTCAGGTGAGGACGGGCGGACACACAGGTCCGCCCCTACGGGTTACTCGTCAGGTGCGTCCGTTGTGTCAAATCGAGACGAGTAACCCTTTGTAGGGACGCACGGTCGGTGCGTCCGTTGTAGAACGACCGGGACGTCGTAATCTGAACGCCGTAAAACTTAACGACAACGGACGCTCAGACCGAGCGTCCCTACATTATCGTTACTCGTCAGGTGCGTCCGTTGCGTCCAATCGCTATGTCGGGAAAAACGGATTCTCCACGTGGATATTTTGAAATATCCAGGTGGAGAATTTTTATTTCCCACGTGGGGAAGAAAAAATTCTTCGGAGGAATCAAATGAAACTTCGGAGGAAATGAATGACGCCCACGTGGAAAATAAAAAATATCCACGTGGAGATTTGAGATTTTCCACGTGGATATTCGAGAAAGAAGGGAATCGGACGAATTTCCCCGTAAATATATGTAAATAGAGACTAGAGGTTAGAGGTTAGAAGTTAGAGGTCCGATTACTCTGATAGCTCCGATGGTTCCGATAGCTAACAGCCAATAGCTAACAGCCAACAGCCAATCCATGGCTGACACATTATATATAACGGACTCATCTATTCCTCGCTTGTCGCTATGTGTAGCTCCTGACAGAGCAATTATGATGAGACTTTGCATAAAGGCGCATCGCTGTGTTGCTTTCGGGATTCGGCTTTATGCAACAGTCTCAAAAAAGACTGCTACACTGACGTGATACTCATTCACTTCAATGCAGCAGTCTAATAAGCAGGATTGATCGTTTACTTCTTGACGACTAGTCGCTCCTGCCATCCAGTGCCTACGAGGAGGTAGACACCATCGCTGAGAGCTGTCAGGTCAATCTGTAGATGCCCCTCTGCATCTGCTTGCATAGCGCACATTAGCTCGCCAGTCATGCTGTGCAGCATCACTTCGCTAGCAGGCGCTATACCCTCCACGATGACATAGTCAGTTGCTGGGTTCGGGTAGAGCTTCACCTGCTGCGTGACGGTCGTCTCCACGCCTGTGTGATCCACAAACGTTGCCTTCACTTCGGTAGCACCCTTGACGACAAACTTCTTCGTGGCAAGGATATCCTCTCCGTTAGCCGTTAGAGCGGTCAGCTCGCATTGATCGTTCTTGCCCGTAGCTTGAACTGTCAAGGTAGTCCCATAGGGTACAGCCTTGAGATCTACGTTCTCGACAATCGAAATCGTACCATGCTCGTTGCTGGTAAGCGTCACGGCAAACGTCTTCTTCTCAAAGATCGCCTTTACTTCAGTAGCACCTTTGACGACGAACTTCTTCGTAGCGAGGATGTCCTCACCGTTGGCAGTAAGTGCTGTTAGTTCGTAACCCTCGGCTGGTGTAGCAACAATGGTCAACTCAGTACCGTAAGCCACAGCATTGAGATCATCTGCACCTGTAGCGGTGATCGTCCCCTCACCCTCCTTAGCGAAGGTGACGGCGAAGGTCTTCTTCGTGAAGGTTGCCTTGACGTCAGTAGCACCCTTTACAACGAACTTCTTCGTAGCGAGGATGTCTTCGCCATTAGCCGTCAGAGCGGTCAACTCGTAGCCCTCGGCTGGTGTAGCGACAATCGTCAACTCTGTGCCGTAAGCGACTGAGTTGAGGTTGTCCGCACCGGTGGCTGTGAGCTTCCCTTCACCCTCCTGTGTGAACGTTACGGTAAAAGTCTTCTTCGTAAAGGTTGCCTTCACTTCAACCGTCTCCTTCACGGTGAACTTCTTGGAGCTTAGGATGTCTTTGCCATTAGCCGTTAGAGCAGTCAACTCGTAGCCCTCGGCTGGTGCAGCCTCAACTGTGAGCTTCGTACCGTAGGGGACTGCGTTGAGATTGTTCGCCCCCGTAGCTGTGAGCTTCCCCTTACCCTCCTTAGCGAAGGTGACAGCGAAGTTCTTCTTCGTGAAGGTTGCCTTGACTTCAGTAGCACCCTTTACAACGAACTTCTTCGTAGCGAGGATATCCGTGCCATTGGCAGTAAGTGCTGTTAGTTCGTAACCCTCAGCTGGAGTAGCAATGACGGTAAGCTCCGTACCGTAGGGGACTGCGTTGAGATCGTCAGCGCCTGTAGCTACGAGCGTTCCTTCACCCTCCTTCGTGAGCTTCACGGCAAACGTCTTCTTCGCAAACGTTGCCTTGACGGTCACATTATCCTTTACAACGAACTTCTTCGTAGCGAGGATGTCCGTGCCGTTGGCAGTAAGTGCCGTAAGCTCATACCCCTCAGATGGAGTAGTGGCAATCGTTAGCTCCGTGCCGTAGGGAACTGCGTTGAGGTCGTCAGCACCTGTAGCTACGAGCGTTCCTTCGCCCTCCTTCGTGAGCTTCACGGCAAACGTCTTCTTCGCAAACGTCGCCTTGACAGTGACATTATCCGTGACAACGATCTTCTTCGTAGCGAGGATGTCCGTGCCGTTGGCAGTAAGTGCCGTAAGCTCGTACCCCTCGGCTGGTGTAGCGTTGATCGTCAACTCTGTGCCGTAAGCGACTGAGTTAAGGTTGCTAGCACCCGTTGCGGTGATCGTACCCTCACCCTCCTTAGTTAGAGAGACTGCAAAGGCTTTCTTCGTGAAGGTCGCTTTGATAGTTAGGTCGCTGGTCACGACTACCTTCTTGGAAGCTAGGATATCCGTGCCATTAGCCGTTAGAGCGGTCAGCTGGTACCCTTCGGCTGGTGTTGCTTCGATCGAGAGCTCCGTGCCGTAGGGGACTGCGTTGAGATCATCTGCTCCAGTAGCGGTGAGCGCACCTTCGCCCTCTTTCGTCAGCGTTACCTTTAAGGGTTGTGCGTCCTCTGCACCCTCGTAGGGAACAAAGTTTTGGATATCGGATTCGAACTTTAGCGTATTCCAGTTCTTACCCTTGGCAATAGCGACATCGGATTTAAGGCAAATATTGCCCTCAAGCTTAGGTCCTTGCACCACAGTAAATATACCGGCTTTCTTGCCGGTACGCTCAGGCAGGCTGTTCACCAAGCGGGTCATCTCTTCGCCTTTGATTTGATTGTCGTAGCAGTAAAGTGCTTCCAATTCGGTATTCTTGGATACATCCAATGCGGTCAGCTGATTGTAAGGGCAGTAAAGACTTGTCAACGCGGTGTTCTTGGATACATCCAATGCAGTCAGTTGATTTTGATGGCAGTAAAGACTTGTCAACGCGGTGTTCTTGGATACATCCAATGCAGTCAGTTGATTTTGATGGCAGTAAAGACTTGTCAACGCGGTGTTCTTGGATACATCCAACGCAGTCAGTTGATTTCGCCGGCAGTAAAGACTTGTCAATGCAGTGTTTTTTGATACGTCTAATGCGGTCAGCTGATTATCAGAGCAATCAAGGATCTGCAATTCGCCATTATGTGACACATCAAGGTGGGTCAGCTGGTTCTCCCCGACACCTAATCCAGTCAGCTTAGTACACGAAGAAAGATCGAGTTGCGTCAGTTTATTTTCATAACACACCAAGGTAGTCAATGCACGAGCATGTGACAGGTCTAGACTGGTCAGCTGATTACCATCACAGGACAACAGTGTAAGCGTCTCGCAGTTTATGTCTAAGCTCGTCAACTGATTCTCATGCGAGGGAGGCGTATCCATATCTACAGCACCATCACACTGTAGGAGTGTCAGGTTCCCCCGGAGGGTGACTGTCTGGTTCGTGAGCGTATAGAGATGCCCCGTGCCATCGAGGATCAGCGACTCCTTGAGACCCTCAGCGATGACAGTCTGCCCCTCGACGGGACTCACCGCCAGCATAATCTGCTCGCCTACTGCCCTAGAGGTGGTCATCGTGATGACACCGTCACCGACAGAGGGCTGAGAGTCGTCCTCTCCCTCGTAAGGGTTGTCATATATATCTTTGACTTTCCAATTTTTAGCCTTGGCGATGGCGACGTCACTCTTGAGACATTTGCCAGGTACGAAGGTACCCTCTTCCTGACCCGTACGATCAGATAGGGTCTTGACTAGTTGTGTCATCCTCTCTCTCTCGATCGGATTACCATCGCAATAAAGACCTTCCAGATTGGGGTTGTGCGACACGTCAAGGCTAGTCAGCTGATTATTGGGCAGATCTAAGAACCGTAGGTTAAGACACTGAGACAAATCTAGGTCAGTCAGTCGGTTTTCAGAAACGAGCAAGCTGGTCAAGGCTCGAGCATGTGACAAGTCTAGAGTCTCTAGCTGATTATTAAAACAGTATAGTCTAGTAAGAGCTTCGTTGTGCGTAATGTCCAAGCTTTGGAGCGAATTCCTAGAGCAGTTCAGCTCGCTTAATGTCTTACAGCCTGACACGTCCAAGCTTTGGAGCAAATTCTCAGAGCAGTCCAGCTCTCTTAATGTCTTACAGCTTGACACGTCCAAGCTGGTCAATTGGTTCTGATGAGAGATAGGCGACCCCTCGCCTCGGGAATAGAGTCCATTACAGTTCAAAGACGTCAAGTTCCCTCGGAGGGTGACTGTCTGGCTCGTGAGCGTATAGAAATGCCCCGTGCCATCGAGTGTCAGCGGCTCCTTGAGGCCCTCAGCGATGACTGTCTGCCCCTCGACGGGACGCATCGACAACCTAATCTGCTCGCCTACTGCCCTAGAGGTGGTCATCGTGATGACACCATCACCGACAGAGGGCTGAGAGTCGTCCTCTCCCTCGTAGAGGTAATATTTAAGCTTTCCGTTTTCTATAGTCGCTAGAGCGACTTGCCAGTTCTTAGCTTTAGCTATTGCAACATCGCTCTTGAGACATCTATTTCTCTCCTCTTGAGAGAGAGCATAAACGGCAAAGACCCCAGCCTCCTTACCTGTGCGGTCGGGGAGGCTATTGACCAATTGCGTCATCGCGTCTCCCTTAATCTGATTAAGAAAGCACGCTAGACCCTTTAAGGAGCTACATTGGGAGACATCAAGATTTGTCAACTCATTTGCTATACAGAAGAGCTGAGTGATGTCTCCTCGTAGGGATACTTGTTGGCTTGTAAGGGTATAGTCGACCCACTCTTTTTCTTTTGGAGTCCCTGTCGCTCCTTCTATTACGACATCACCTTCCGCCAAGTAGGAGAAGGAGATATTTTCTCCGACTGCCCGTGCCGTGGTCATCGTGATGACTCCATCACCGACCACTAGCTCACCATCACAGTATACGGAGAGCTTAGCCTCCTCCATAAGAGGTATTACACTGATGATACGTTCCTCATCACTTGCCTCGACAAAGGTGGCTGTGAGCGTAATATTATCGCCACGCTTTGCGCCTATCTGACTAAGTTCGTCTGCTAGGTTTGGGGCAACAAGCTGCTCACCTCCAGCAGGAATGTCAATCTGCGTCCAACGGGTGCTAGCCGTCTGCTTCTCCTTCTGTAGCTCCCAGCGATAGAAGACACGGTTTGTTGGTGTCTTCGTACCTATATTGCGTATGCGTATCTGTGAGAGGTTGCCACTGTTCACATTTACCGTGACAGGCTGATCTGAGGAGAGGACGTAAGCTGTACGTATGTCGGTCGCAGACTGTATGGAGACAGTAGTCGTCGATAACTGGTTAAAGCGATCTCCGATGAAATACCCTACTTCTAGCTCCACATCTCCAGATCCATAGGGGAATCGGTCTATCTCGAAGGTAACCTCTTTGACCGCTCCAGCATCTATCGCTGGGAGTATATTGACTACTGGTTCAAATATCCGTTCACCGACCTTTCTAGCGTATAGGTATAGTTGGCCGAAGAACTCTACTCGCCCTGTATTGCGTAGCTGGAGGGAAACTTTGCTCTTTTCATAGCCTACGATAGAGCTCTGAACAGATCCTGCGACCAGCTCTAGCATAGAGAGATTGCTACTAGCCTCCTCTGTTACGACATAGGAGCCATCGCTCTCCTGCGTGATCGTGTAGGTGTGACGATACTGCTCTTTGGCACGTTCGTGCTGACCGCAAGGTCTCCACGCAGTCTGACCCTTAGCATCTGTATGACGATATGCGAGGAAGAAGTCCCACGTACCGACACCGATGTGATTACTCAGCTGTAGCTCTTCGGGGTCGATGCTAAAGTCTTGATAAAGTCCATCAATACGAGCATTGCGTGCGTATTGATCTAGGTACAGCGTATCTGTCGTTCCGACCTTGGTCACGCCATAGGTTACGGACCCATCGTATGGAGTCGCATCAGTTGTTAATGTAACGGTGTACTCTGCACTAGCATCAAGTGTACCCTCTGTGAAGGTCATCCCAAATCGCCACGTGGTCACCAGCGAAGACTCCTGTCTCTGAGATGAGCCGGTCTTGTCGGGCTTGATGCCTACGACTGCTCCTTGGCCGAGACTGAAGCCTCCTCCAGCACCACCACCTATACCGAGATCTGAGGGGACGAGGTAGTTGAGGTTGAAGTAGCCATCGCTCATGCCTCCCCAGCCCCAATTGATATGAAAGAGTCCCTCCATATCGTAACCATCACAGACAAAAGCATGACCACCGCCACTACCACTACCACTATAGACTACAGGACGAGCGGCTATCAGCTCGGCACGTAGCATCTGCTCCCAAGAGGACTGAGTATAATTGCTTCGACTCTTGAAGCTCACCCTCTTGTCATAGCGGAAGTGATCTGCCAAAGCTCGTGCTACAAGGGGCGTATAGGAGCCACTACCACTGGGTGCGTACATCATCTCGACAGCGACACCTGCATGGTAGGCAAGCGTAGAGAGTGCTTGGGTCTCCTCAGAGGTCGCAGACGATGGGTCGTTATACCGCTCAGGCATATGCGCCCAGTCATACGTAGTAGCCCCGTAGTCTACACTATGCTGGCGGTTACTTCTTTCTTCTGTATAGGAGAAGGTTCCCTCACCCTGCGTAGGCCACTGATGATAACGCATCACCTGCGTATAGGCGGTTGCGACACAACCGACTGGCATATGCTTTCCTTGATTGTCGGTAGGAGTCTGATTATTCCACGGGGCACTCTGATTCCACTGTATGTTTCCCAACAAAGGAGCAATCTGTGCTGGCTCTGTAGCGGTTCGGGGTGTAGGTCTGAGAGAGCTACGCAAACCTACACTAGAGGTAAGCTCATCGATACGCTCCTGACAAGCCTTGAGAAAGGCTCGGAGCTGTTCGGGCATATCCTGCTCAAGGACTTGTCCAGTCGTAGCGTAGCCGATATAGGGTGTCAGCTCATCATCACCAGCGATGATGACGAAGCCTGCATTGCTACCTCTATTATAAATATAGTAGTAGCGAGCCTTGTCGCCCGATAGGGTGCGTAGCTCTACACCAGCACTCTGACGTATCGGAGCTGATACGAGACTGAGCGGTTGTTGCGCAGGAGCCAACACCTTATGTGCATAGGCTACTTGATGGAAAAATTGCTCGGCGAGGTGTCGAGCTTCACGCTCGCTCAGAGGCCGAGCAAAGAGCGCACTCACACTACAGAGTAGTATGAGCGAGAGGGCAAGCAAATGTCGCCAACGGATTTGTAGAGAGTTCATATATGATTGATTAGAATGTTGTCGAGATTGATTAGAATGAGGCTAGTCGCATCGCTTTATATGACAAGGTGATGACCTGTAGAGACGAAGCAATATGTCCGCCTCTACAGGTCGTCACCTAATCCTTAGTGCTGGACTATGATACGATGTGTTTGGTCGGCTATGCGGAGGAGGTAAGTACCCTCAGCATAAGCGGAGAGATCTATGCGAAGCGTCCCCTCGGCATCGGTCTTATCCTCGTAGAGGCGCATACCCTCCATACAATATAAGGTAACTAATGTAGCGGGGAGTGTACCCTCTACGATAATGTACTCTCTAGCAGGATTGGGATAGAGGCGCATAGTCTCTCTGTGAGACTTATCGATATCTGTCTTCTGTGTGAAGGTCGCTTCTATCTTGGTTTTTGTCTTTATGGTAAAACTCTTGGAAGCTAGGATGTCGGTGCCGTTTGCCGTGAGTGCGGTCAGTTCGTATGCTTCACTATCGCATATAGCTTGGATTGTGATTTTGGTACCACAAGGGACTGCTTTACTGTCTACATTTCCTACAATAGTGATATGACCTCCCCGATTACTGCTGAGGATGACGGGGTAGCTAGCAGACATATCTAGCCCCTCGTATGAGGTTGAACCCTCGTCTTGCATCATATAGACTTTCCAGTTTTTACTTCGAGCTATTGCGACATCGGAGATCAAGCAAATATTCTCCTCGTCCACTCTGTATGATACAGCATAAAGATCTTTAGACCATTCAGGATCATCCTTTGACAACCCTTTTACGAGCTGTGTCATAGCTTCTCCTTGTATACGATTCATATGACAAGAGACTTCCCTCAGTCCCCTGCATTGTAAGATGTCCAGCTGGGAGAGTCTGTTATAGGAGCAGTCCAACTCACTGAGGTCTCCCCCTTGAGGTAGGATCAGCTTCGTGAGCTTGTTCTTAGCACAGTTCAAGATCTTTAGATTTTTATGATGCGAGAGGTCTAAGGTTGTCAGCTCGTTGTCACCACAATAGACTTTGATTAAAGCTCTATTTTGTGACAGATCTAGAGATGTCAATCCATTGTTGACACAATACAACTCCTCCAAGTGCTGATAGTACGTAAGGTCTAAGTCCTTAAGCGGATTGTTCGAACAGCTAAGCTCTACGAGACTTAGTGTGCGAGGCAACTGTAACGAGGTCAGTCCAGCACTACGGCACCAAATATTCTCCAATAGCATACAGTGTGAAAGGTCTAACGTACCTAGATCGTTACCACCACAACTCAACTGGTCCAAAAGGGCATTCTGAGATAGGTCCAGATGGGTGAGTTGATTACCAGAGCAATCAAGCTGCTTCAAAGACGGACACTTGGAGACATCTATATCGGTAATGCGATTCCTTGCACAGCCGAGCCATGTCAAATCGCCTCGTATCGTGATCTGCTGGCTTGTTATCTTATAGCTATACGTCCAGTTGTCCACAGTAGGAGTTCCCTCAATACCATCAATTATGACGGAACTAGAAGCACCTATAGCCAGCGTTATTTTGTCCCCGATCTGCTTGCTTGTGATTAGGGTGACAACGCTACCTGTGGTCTCACCCCCATCTTCTCCCTCATAAGGCTCGTAGGTACCTCCGTTAGTTGAGGTGAGCTTTATCTTACGTGCGTTCCAATTTTTCTTTGTGGCTATGCGTACATCCGACTTGAAGCACAGATTGCCCTCCTGAGGACTAGTAGACATAATGCCAAGGAATCCAGCCTCTTTACCGTTGCGGTTGGGTAGGCTATTGACGAGCTGTGTCATCGCCTCTCCCCTGATCTGATTAGCATAGCACTCCAAGAGTTTGAATGACGGAGAGTTAGGCAGAGCGATATGGGTTAATTGGTTATTCGCACACCACAACTCTTGAAGTAAGCCACAATGCGACACGTCTAGACTAGAGAGTTGATTCTGATCACAGTATAGGATCTCTAAAGAGTTACAATCTGAGAGTTCTAGATGCGTCAGCATATTCCCTCGGCAATCTAGATACTTCAAGGCTCTTGTACCTGTAAGGTTTAGCTGAGCCAACTTATTATACCAACAGGATAGCGACTCTATCGTGGGGCTTTGGGATAGATCTATGCTCGTGATTTGACCCGGTCCGAAGAAGATAGAGGTGACATCGCCATAGATAACAAATTGGGGTTCGTCAATGAGCAGTACAGACCCTCCACTGTAACTAGCTCCTTCAAAGCGTATATCTCCTTTTGCTTCGATCTGAAAGTATATTCCTTGTCCGATAGGGGTGTCTGTCGTTACGACAATTCTACCCGTACCGACTGCTCTCAAATGAGGACTGCGAGCAGTCTCCTCTCCTACTTCTTGAGCATCGAGGTATAGTATGGACAGAAGAAGGCAGAGCAACGCATATCCCCCTTGTTGTAACAAAGAGAGCAGACTCCGACATCTCGATGTTGCTAAAATATCCCTATTCATACTTCTATTGATTGAAATGGTGTCGGTTAGCTCAAATAAGCTACCCGACACGAGTTTATGATAATAATCCTTAGTGCTGGACTATGATACGGTGTATTTGGTCGGCTATGCGGAGGAGGTAAGTACCCTCAGCATAAGCGGAGAGATCTATGCGAAGCGTCCCCTCGGCATCGGTCTCATCCTCGTAGAGGCGCATACCCTCCATACTATATAAGGTAACTAATGTAGCGGGGAGTGTACCCTCTACGATAATGTACTCTCTAGCAGGATTGGGGTAAAAGCGAATAGCTTCGGTATTGACTTCCGCTATATTCGTATGGTCTACGAAGGTTGCCTTCACTTCGGTAGCACCCTTGACGACAAACTGCTTCGTGGCAAGGATATCCTCTCCGTTAGCCGTTAGGGCGGTCAGCTCGCATTGATCGTTCTTGCCCGTAGCTTGAACTGTCAAGGTAGTCCCATAGGGTACCGCCTTGAGATCTACGTTCTCGACAATCGAAATCGTACCATGCTCATTGCTCGTTAGGGTCACTGCGAAGGTTTGCTGTACGAAGGTCGTCTTGAGCAAAACATCTGCCGTGCCGACCGTACACTCGAAGGTCGCTAGACCCGTGTAGGGTGTCAGTTCGATCTCCGCTTCGCTGAGTAGCCACTTGTCTACCTTGTAGCCCGTGACAGGCTGTGCCGTGAAGATGATCTTATCACCCTCCCTTGCCGTACTACCAGAGGTAAAGGGTGCACCTTCCTTTATGGCATTGAGGGTACCATTGCCGTCTGTGGTAAAGGTAATTTTATATTCAGGCTTTGACTTTTTGGAGAAGGTTGCCTTTACTTCAGTAGCACCTTTTACAACGAACTTCTTCGTCGCTAGGATGTCTGTGCCGTTGGCCGTAAGTGCAGTAAGCTCGTACCCCTCAGCTGGAGTAGCTTTGATTGTTAGCTCCGTACCGTAGGGGACAGCGGTGAGATCGTCGGCTCCCGTAGCGGTAAGCGTACCTTCGCCCTCCTTAGTCAGCGTCACGGCAAACGCCATCTTCGTAAAGGTTGCCTTTACTTCAGTAGCACCTTTTACAACGAACTTCTTCGTCGCTAGGATGTCTGTGCCGTTGGCCGTGAGAGCTGTCAACTTGTAGCCGTCAGCCGGTGTCGCTACGATGGTCAGCTCGGTACCCTCCGGAACGGCGTTGAGGTTGTCCGCACCGGTAGCGGTGAGCGTGCCTTCGCCCTCCTTAGTCAGCGTTACCTTTAAGGGTTGTGTCTCCTCTTCGCCCTCGTAGGCAACATACTTTTGGGTATTGGATTTGTACTTTAGCGTATTCCAGTTCTTTCCCTTGGCAATAGCGACATCGGATTTAAGGCAAATATTGCCCTCAGGAGCCGGTTCTTGCACTACGGTAAATTTACCAGCATTCTTTCCGGTACGGTCTGGTAGACTGTTCACCAAGCGGGTCATCTCTTCGCCTTTGATTTGATTGCCATGGCACCTAAGTGTTCCCAATGCGGTATTTTTGGATACATCCAATGCAGTCAGTTGATTGTTGTAGCATACAAGCCATATCAATGCGGTGTTTTGGGAGACATCCAATGCGGTCAGCTTATTGCCGTCGAAGAAAAGTTCTGTCAACGCAGTGTTTTTTGATACGTCTAATGCGGTCAGCTGATTGTCAGAGCAGTAAAGCTTTTCTAGTGCGGTATTCTGGGATACATCCAATGCGGTCAGCTTATTGTTGAAGCAACCTAGGGTTGTCAAAGCCGTATTCTTTGATAGATCCAACATGGTCAGCTTATTGTTGAAGCAGTCAAGCCATATCAGTGCGGTATTCTGGGATACATCCAACGCAGTCAGCTGATTGATGCCGCAGAAAAGCTTTGTTAACACGGTGTTTTCGGAAACATCCAATGCCGTCAGCTTATTGTCAGAGCAGGAAAGCTTTGTTAACACGATGTTTTGGGAAACATCCAATGCAGTCAGTTGATTTTGCTGGCAGTTAAGTGTTTCCAATTTGGTTTTCTTGGAAACATCCAACGCCGTCAGTTGATTGCGGTAGCAGTCAAGCCTTGTCAATGCGGTGTTTTGGGAAACATCCAACGCCGTCAGTTGATTGTCGTAGCAGTCAAGCCTTGTCAAGGCGGTGTTTTGGGAAACATCCAATGCCGTCAGTTGATTGTCGTAGCATTTAAGCTCTGTCAAGGCGGTACAGCCCGAGACGTTCAAGCTGGTCAGTTTGTTGCGGTGGCAGTAAAGGTCTTTCAAGGCGGTACAGCTCGAGACATCCAAGCTGGTCAGTTGATTGTCATAGCATTTAAGCTCTGTCAAGGCGGTACAGCCCGAGACGTTCAAGCTGGTCAGTTTGTTGCCGAAGCATTTAAGCGATGTCAAGATAGTGCAACTAGACACGTTCAAATTGGTCAGTTTGTTGTTCCAACCGTTAAACTTTGTGACATCGCCTCGAATGATGACAGTTTGGCGGGTAAGGGTGTAGGTAGCGGAGCCTCTGGAAAACGGCTCTTTGACACCCTCGATGGTGACGTTGCCACTAGCCCAAATTTCTAATGTGATTTTCTCTCCGACGGTCTTGGAGGTGGTCATCGTGATGACACCCTCGCTACCAGTGCGGAGTGCATCGGAGGTAGTAGACGAGGGCTGGGAGGATTCCTCGGCTTGTAGCCCTATCGAGGTGAGGAGCGTGCAGAGTAGGACGCAC
Organism: Porphyromonas vaginalis; assembly: GCF_958301595.1. Lineage (NCBI taxonomy): Bacteria > Pseudomonadati > Bacteroidota > Bacteroidia > Bacteroidales > Porphyromonadaceae > Porphyromonas > Porphyromonas vaginalis. Next base: position 1,692,246 of record NZ_CATQJU010000001.1, read on the forward strand.
GCCCAGTGGTGTAGTCTTCTTGTCATATTAATTGGTAGTTGATAGATGATTGCTTCGTGTAGTTGGCTAGGATCTAGCGATTCTAAATACCCCTAGAGAGTGCATAAATACCCTCTAGGGGATACTAAAGAAGAGGCTTATAGACAGCACAAAGTTACAAGCCTTAAGGGCTACCAATCAAGAGCAAAAAGGGCGCTTCTCGGGATTTGTCCAAATACAGCAGAATCCGATATGATTTCTCTAAGATTTGGCAGATTTTAGGATCAAGCGCAATCCAAAACGTCGTTTCGTGGTCTACTTGACACTAGAATGTACGTGGATCTGTTGTTTGTCCTCTCCTGAAATAGTACACAGTTGGGAAGCCAACCCCAACAACTATGAAAGAAGAAAAAAGTAACCGAGGACGAAAGGGATATCCCCTAGATTTCAAGTGGAGAGTCATTGATGACCTCCTAGCCACTGGCGAGAGCATCGCCACGACCAGCCAGCGCTACGGCATTACCACACGCACCATTCGAAATTGGTTGCGTACCTTTGGAGTAGAGTTACCCAACCAAAGCAGCAGTAGCACTATGAGCAAGACAAACAAGAACAAAGACGTAGATCCAGAGTACGCAGAACTCAAGCGCGAAAACGCTCGCCTCAAAGCAGCCCTCTTCCAGGCTGAGAGCAAGGCCTTAGTCAATAAGACACTACTCGAAGAGGTCTTGAATCGCTACCATATTGATCTAAAAAAAAAAGACCGATTTGCAGCCGTGAAAACGCTTGAATCCGCCAAAGTGAGAGGTCAAAAGCTCTCCATAACCTACCTTTGTCAGCTACTAGAAGTCAGCCGCAAAGGCTACTACAAGCACACCTTCACAGAGCAAGACGAAGATGTCAAAGTAGCCTCCGTCCTACACTATTGCCAGTATGTGCGCGGTCAACTCCCCAAAGCAGGCGTAGACACCCTCCAGCAGTGTGCCAACGAATACTTCAAAGGGACCTTCCAAGTAGGTCGCGACTGGCTATACAAAGTATTAGGAGCCAACGACATGCTACTGAGAAGTCGCAAGCGCAAGCGTCCACCCCAGACGACCAAGGGCGTGGTCAATCACGGCTTCCAAGACCACCTGAACACCACCCCTAAATACATCGCCACAGACCATTGCCGGCTCACCGTCTCAGACATAACCTACGTCAAATGTTTAGGTGGCTTCGCATATCTCTCCCTGACGATGGACGCTTATAGCCGCATCATCACCGGCTTTGACCTGCAGCCCACGCTCTCCACAGAGGGCCCCTACAACGCACTAAGACAGACCGTTGACTTCTACCAGAAGCATGGCTTTGACCTCAAAGGGCTCATCTTCCATAGCGACCGAGGCTGTCAATATGTCTCCAAGCAGATGACCGACTACGAGGCCAGCCTAGGCATCGTAACCAGTGTCACCCAGACAGGCAACCCTCTCCACAACGCTATGGCAGAGCGACTTAACGGGATCATCAAGAACGACTGGCTCTACAACTTCGAGGATAAGCCCATAGATCAAGTTCGAGAGATCCTCTCGCAAACGATTGCTCTCTATAACACAGCGCGTCCTCATCGAGCCATCAACAAGAAGACTCCGATGCAGATGCTCATACCAGATTACCCCAACCCTATAACCACACAACCCTCTAAGAAACAGACATCTAAGAACAATTCACCAAAAGCTCCGAGCCTCAAATCTCCGAGCTCATGCCGCTTAACTCCACACAAAGACCTATCTTTGTGTACCTCCGCAGTAAAAACGACCACAAGTCGTGTACCCCAGCAAGAGCAAAACTAACAAATGAGTACACTCACAGGACTAACAAAAATGACCCGAGTACCATCTCAGTAATACCTCCCCAACTGTGTACTTTTTTCAGGAAGAGGACAGTTTCCTACCTGAGAAACTGAAAGTTCCACCCTAATTTTTTGGTTTTGGACTATCTAACTGAGAAGTAAGAGGTTACCGTTTGGAGCGATGCGGATAGGTAACGATTTAGAAATGAGCGGAGTGCTTTGAAATACATCGTTTTGGATAGCCAAAGAACGCTCACTATTATCACTTGCAAAGATAGTGATTCGTGGGAGAAAGTGAGCGTTCTTGCGTGATTTTCTTCTTAAAAGTTTAGTCGGGACTCAAACATTACAATGAAAGGGGAAGGAGATGTCTTATCTCTACAGTCGTTGCGAGCGATTACGATTGAGAAGCTCTTTCCACTTCTGTTCGCACCAATCTGGAACAGATAGTCCATTGATGGTAAGAATAGGCTGACGCTTCTCGTTGGTTGTAATGCGTAGCTCCGCATTTTCCTCCGTGAAGTTTCGTTTGTACATTCCTGAATATGCCGCAGCCGTACCACGGACTATCTCTTGATCTTTGTGCATCTTGACCACCGTATCATCATCAAAACCCATTTTGCGGAGCATCAGACGGATATTGAGTAAGAGGTAGAAGCTGTGGAAGAAGCGTTTGATAAAACTCCGTTCCTCCTCGTACACCTTGATTTCTCGCTGTTGTTCAGATATAGTCTTGTCCTTATCTCTAATGGTGTCCTGAAGAAGTATGACCTCCTTGCGGATTTCGGCTTTCTCCTTTTCCGAAAGATGTTGTTGCCGTTCGACTTCTTGCTCCAACTCTTCGATGCGCTGTTCCGCCTTGTCAAGTTCGGAGTTGCCAAATAAAGAGTAGAGCGTACCCTTTACTCGGAGCTTGCCCGCCTGCTTTTCCAACTCTCTGACCTTTTGAATTAGTTCTTCCTCCTCAAGTTGTTTCTGCTTCGTCTCTTTGAGAAGCTCTTTGTAATACTCCATATTAGTACGATGCTTGGCTTCAGATCCTTGTACCCCTCTACTCAGCCCAAATGGTCGCATTTGCTCTGCGTAGGAGGTTTGATACTCCTCGAGCTTCTTGGGTGTAAGCAGATCATCAGCACAGAGCCGTATCTTGTTTTTCTTTGTCTTGTACTTTCGCTTGCCATTCTCAGCTTCCTGTTTGGCTTTTCTCCTTTCTCCCGTGACAATTGGGACAACTGTCGCATGTATGTGCGGGGTTTCTTCATCGGCATGAAGTGTGGCTGCCACCACGTTTGCCTTACCAAAGGTGGTATAAAGCCACTGCATCGTACTATGGCACCACTCCTCTAAGCGTCCATCGCTTTCTAGTTGGAGCATATCTTCGTGTGATCCAGATAGGATGAAACGAAGTGCTTTAACTTGATTGTCCGCAACCTTTCGGTAGATACCAGCCGTTGCTATGCGATGTGCAATAGCTTCTGTACGGTTGGTGACATTTGCGGGGAATTGCACCAAGTCTCGATTGAGGTGCGTGCGAGAGGCATCGACATTGTTCGGCACGAATGTTCGCTCGATGTGGGCACTCATTGCCGAGTCGTTGCCCCGAGCCTTGTCTATGTGTAATACTGCGTAGCCCATAAGTTGAATATAGTTTTAGGGGGTATCCAAAGGGGCTGCTTCCCCTTGGCTCAGGAGGGCTTTTTTAGCGGTAACGAAGTGGAGCGTGAAGAAAATGCCCTAATGAGCTATGGCATTTCTCCAAATGCCCGCTCCGCCCTGTCCCGCAGCCTGCCTTTGAAGTGCTTGCATTCTCTGGATGCACTGGGTCTTTGTTTCTAAGTTTGCCCCTGCAAACTTGCAACTCCAAGGGAGTGCCATAACTCTTGAAACAAAGGCTCACATCTGTACGATTTACAGCTCTAGTCTCTTAGAAGACCCGATGGTTCCGTTGTTGAAATTTCTCTCTTTTGCGTTATCGTCTAAGCCCCCTTTTGAGCAAAAGCCTCTTCTTCCGCTGAACCTTTTATCGAACAGCAATACTGCCCGATTTTTCAATTTCGGTCAATCTACAGTTTCGTCTTTGGATTTGGATTGTTCGTATTCATTGTTCACGTGTTCTTCGTATTCTTTGTTTGCAGTCTCATTGTATGTTCTATTTTCTCTTTTTGGAGTTTTCCCCTTTTTATCTTACTACCTTTCTACACTAGGATAAGTGATTGACAGTGAAAGAGAAAAGTGTAACACTTCGTCGGGGTTTATCCTACTACACCATCTGTCTACACCACTTGTCCTCTATTAAGCTGTAGAAGCGTAGAAAGATTGTAGTAGCATCTGTCGTAAGATGAATGTCTTCTGTAATCCTTTCTCTTTCACTGTATTATCCTTAGTTGTAGTAACGTAGTAAGGAGAATAGGAAAGAAAAGAGAAAGGGGTATTACAAAGGGCGTGCAACAACAGAGTGCTATGGTGGTTGCTCGGGGTAAAATCTTTCCTGTATAGCGGTAGTCGGATAAAGCTAGTGGGCAGAGCAGGTCTAGAAAGGTCGTTTTGGAAAGACTGAAAAATGAGACGTCATATTCTGCCAAATGAGACGTCATATTCCGTCAAATGAGACGTCATATTTCACTCGATATGTCGTCATATTTCACTCGATATGTCGTCATATTTTGTACCTTCACTCGTAAGAACTAAAAAACAGGATCATCCGAGATTTTGTGTGATGACCTGATCGTGGGCTAAGAAAGAAGCTGGCTCTATCTTTAGTACCTTTGAAAAAGTTAACCATTACTATTTCGGTACTATTATGATAGAAACCAGCTTCCTATATCACAGTTTTGGAATACGAGACGTTGTCGGTACTCGCTGTGAGTACAAAGGTACCAAAACAATCATACACGTACGCCCCAGACGTACGCTTCTTTGTTGCCCCCAATGCCACTCCTACACCTTGCTCAAGAATGGAACAAGAGCGCGACAGATACAAACCTTACCTATTGGCTCCCGCCGTTGCTACATCAATCTGACGAACCAACGCTATAAATGTACCTCTTGCCATTGGGACGGCTGGCAAAAGATTCCTGGAATATTGAAAGGCAAGTCCTATACCTATAGATTTGCGCAGCATGTCATTGACTTACTTAGAATGGGAACGATTAAAGCTGTTGCGAACCATCTAGGTGTCGGCTGGGATCTAATCAAAAGCATCCATAAAGACTACCTAAACAAGCGATACAAAAGCCCCAGCTTAAAAGGACTCAAACGCATCGGCATCGATGAGTTTGCTGTTAGAAAAGGACACATTTACGAAACCATTGTCGTAGACCATGATACGGAACGGATTGTTTATAGTCATCCAGGCAAAGACAAAGAAGCCCTAACTCCTTTTTGGGAAATGCTCAAACGAAGAAAGATAACGCTTGAAGCGGTCAGTTGCGATCTTTCCCCAGCCTATATAAGCGCAGTGATGGAGTATCAACCTAAAGCTCAGATAGTCTTAGATCACTTTCATATTATGAAGTTGATGAATGAGAAGATCGATGTCCTTCGCAAAGATCTATATAGGGAGGAGACAGATCTCAATAAGCGTAAGGTTATCAAAGGAGTTAGGTATTTACTTCTAGCAAATGGAGCGGACGTAATGGATACGTATCATCGCTCAAGACTAGAGAATGTGCTGGCTATGAACAAGCCTCTAGCTATAGCATATTACCTTAAGGAAGATCTTAGACTATTCTGGCAGCAGATCTCAAAAGAAAAGGCTGAGTCGTTTTTAAAGAAGTGGCTCGAACAAGCAGATGATTCGGGTGTCAGGCATGTCAAACAAATAGCTAAAACCATCAGGCTCTATCAATGGGGCATTCTAAATTGGTATGACCACCCCATTTCCAATGGAGTGGTCGAAGGAATCAATAACAAAATCAAAGTCCTCAAAAGGGTTGCCTACGGATACAGAGATATGGACTACTTTCAACTAAGACTTTTTGCTCTCCACGATCAGGTCATCACACAAAATCTCGGATGATCCAAAAAACATACCAACCGACAATCGAATAACAACTAAAATAAGAAGATATGGCACGAGCAACAACAAAAGTTGATTTACTTGCATCCGCCAATGGGCAATTCGAGAAAATGTGGAAACTCATTGATAATATGAGCGAGGAACAACAGGTGAGAACATTTGCGGAGGAAATGGCATCGGCTGATAAAGAAGCACATTGGAGTCGGGATAAAAACCTGCGTGATGTTCTTGTTCATCTATATGAATGGCATCAGTTATTGCTAAATTGGATAAAAGCTAACAGCAACGATGAACGTAAGCCATTTTTACCTGAACCGTATAATTGGAAAACCTATCCGACAATGAATGTTGAGTTCTGGAAGAAGCACCAAAATACGCCATTGGAGGAAGCCAAAGCAAAGTTAAGAGAGAGCCACAAAGATGTAATGGCACTGATAGATCAATTCTCCAACGATGAACTCTTTGCCAAAGGAACACTAGCTTGGACAGGAACTTCCCCACTCGGATCTTACTGCGTTTCGGCAACTGCCAGCCATTACGACTGGGCGATGAAGAAAATAAAATTGCATATCAAAACATCTAAGGGATAATGCAAAAGAAATCATAATAGATACTTGCTATTAAAAGAGCTTGTTCCAGTTAATGGAGCAAGCTCTTTTTATGCTTAGGTTATCTGCTCTCATTGTTGCATCAGCCTCTCCATATCCCTTGCAATCTTTTGGTCAGTGACTTGGGCGTAGATTTGCGTGCTGGCAATAGACGAATGCCCCATCATCTTAGCGATGCTCTCAATAGGCACACCAGCCTCTAGCGTTAGCGTCCCAAACGTATGTCTTGCACAGTGCCAAGTCAACGGAGTACGGATGCCACATGCCAACCCCACGGCTTTGAGATGACGGAGTAGCTTCCAGTCGCTCATTGTATCGGGGAATATCTTGTAATCTCCTCTGCTCTTCGCCTTCGTGTAAAGGGCGAGTATCTGCTCCGCTATCGGATGCAAGGGGATCAAGCTTTCTACCTTCGTTTTCTGTCTTGCCTTGCGGATATACCGCTTCCCCTCGCTGTTTGTCTCGATTTGCGAAGCTCGTAGCCCTCGTAAATCAACAAATGCCAAGCCTGTAAAGACCGAAAAAAGGAACATTCTTCGGCTTAGTTCTGCCCCTTCATCCTGCAATGGAAATGCCAAGAGCTTTGACACATCGCCCTTACTCAGAAAACGAGGTTTGCGCTCCACGACTTCATACTTCACCTCTTCAAACGGATTGAAGCGTATTGTCCCCTGACTGACGGCTCGATACATCAATCGACTCAACCAACAGAGATGGCTATTTATCGTTGCGGGCGCATAGCCCTCCATCTTCAGATAGAAGCGATAATCCTCAAAGAACTCAACCGTAAGAGCCGACAAGGGAACATCCGTCTCACTGCGACTGCGCACAAAAGAGTTAAGCAGCCTATCGGCGTACCGATTGTTTCTATATGTCCCTGCACTACTGCATTCTCGTTGGGCTTTGAGCTCTTCCGCACTAAGAGCAAGCAGGGTCGTTGGAGTTTTCCCGACACCCTGCAAGTAGTTCTTCAGCAACTCGGCACTTACTGCTCCATATTTGTAAAGCAAGGTATTATAGGCTTGTTCGACATTCTCCCGAAAGGTTTGCAAGCGTTGGTTGGTCTTCTTCTCCTTTGTCGCCCCTCGCTTCACGCTCCAATCGTAGGGGGGAGTGCTTTCGCCTGTGGTTATCACCACACTCTCTCCGTCTATGGTAATACGGCAAAGGATTGCCGTTGTGCCGTCTGCTTTGGTCTTGCTCTTATTGATGTAGAATAGTATTCTGAATGTACTGCGCATAGCTCTTACAAGGTTAAGGTTAAGTCTTCAGTGAAAGAGAGGAATTGCTCAAACTCATCGAAAAGCTTCTTCGGAGTCACATGAGCATATCGCTCGGTCGTTTGGATATTGCTATGCCCCAACATGCGGCACACCGTTTCAATGGGAACGCCTCGCTCCAAAGTAATCAAGGTAGCAAAGGTATGGCGACCAACGTGTGCCGAAAGGGGAATAGAGATACCAGCTCGAAGTTGTAGAGCTTTGAGGTGGGCGAGGTAAACCGAATAAGGAATAGGAGCAAAGAGCGTAGTTCGTTCTTCCGATTGATATCGCTCTATCAGACGCACCGCTTCAGATAGGAGCTTCACACGGCAAAGGGTATTGGTCTTTTGTCTGCGGAACTTCAGCCATAAAGCCCCCTCATCGTCCGTAAAGAGATGCTCCCGACTAAGGGCAACCATATCGCAGTAGGCAACACCCGTATAGCAAGCGAAGAGAAAAAGGTCACGAGCAGTCTCCAGCTCCACTTCATACGGCTCAAAGGTGAGGCTCTGCAACTTATCCAATGATGCCCTATCCAATGCACGAGGTCGTTTGTTCTCTCCTCGTTCGATCGTTACGTGAGCAAACAGTTGTCGTGTTATCAACCCTTCACGATATGCCAGACGGCAGACCTTCTTCACCGCTAAAGCCATCTTACGATAATGACCTTGCGAATGCCCCAGCTCTCCGACAGAGTAGCGTTGTAGGCAATCCAAGAAGTCTTCTTCTATCAGTCCGAAAGCAATATCTGAAGTGTGGAACTTCTCCTCAATAAAGGCTCTCAGATGCTTTCGAATAGTAAAGTAACTATTCAGAGCTGTTGCCTTTATCTCAACACCCACCTTTTGCTTCATCTCTTCGAGCATTTGATCGTACCGCTCCAAAAAGGTGATTTGACTTTGCATACTACCTTGCAGCAACTCCTTGATGTCAGTCGCTGTAAAGACAACCCCTCGCTCACAAAGGGTTTGATAAGCCGACTGCGCCGAGAGCAGCAAGCGCTCCAACTTGCCATTCGTTGCCACAGCTTCACGGCTCTTGCCGTTCAGTCTGCTCTCACGAGCATTCCACAGCTTGGGGGCGCACGACAGCTTGCAACTGAATTGAGCTATCGTTCGCCCATAGGTTATCCGCCCCATAATCGGAGCTTGCCCCGACCTGTCCAATCCGCTCTTTTTGAGGTAGAGCAACACCTTCATTTTGTCTGTTTGCATACGCTTCTGTTTTTATGGGCAAAGTTACCCGTTACCGAAGCGTTCTCAGCTACGCAAAGCGTTGTATATCAGAGCAACAGTACCACAGTTGCAGAGAGTTCACTTACCGAATACTCTTCCGTCAGTTACCTGCTCCTACCTCTTCGTTACCATTCCGAGAATGGGCTAACGATTTGGTAACGGAACTCCTGCACAAATCCACGCTTTCTGCACTTTACCTCGCAGTGCAAACCACAGAGATATCGTGCGAACCCCTCTCATTTCCATTTACTTACCCGCAATTCTCTCCCTAATTCCCTTCCCCCTAATAGTTCCTCCCTTGGAACTAAAAAGTTCCTCCCTTGGAACCGAAAAGTTCCTGCCTTGGAACTAAAAAGTTCCAAGAGGGGAACTATTTTTGGAACTCGTATGTGTAACGATTTCAGAACGATACGACTGGTGTGGACGACAACTTCCGCTCGGAGGTGACCCACAAATAGAGACTGTTGCATAAAGGCGAATCGCTGCGTTGCTTTCGGGATTCGGCTTCGGTCACATACGTAGGTATGTGAGCTTCAGACCTCACCCTCAGCGTCTTGCGCTTCATCCTTTCTGCAAAGTCTAGGCAATCTTGCAAGCAAGATTGTGAGACTGTTGACTTTTGCAATAGTCTCAAATAAGGATTATCGGGCAAAAAGAAGGGGCTATACCGCAACGTAGCGATATAGCCCCTTGGGTTGGGTCGTTTGGACCGTGATTAGTCAGAGCGGTGGAAGTAGCACCGCACCGCCTCCTCGTCGCGGGTGATCTGCTTGCGCAGTGCGTCGAGGCTCTCGAAGTGTAGCTCCTTACTTGACTAGTAGGACGGTGCTCTCAGATGCGCTCTTGAGGATATACGCTCCATCGGGCAGACTGTGTAGATCTAGCTCTACACTTCCGAGGTCATTAGCCGTGGCACGCTGTAGTAGCTCGCCCTGAGAAGAGTAGAGTGCTACGACCTCACCACGACTTAGCCCGGCTACGTGTACATACTCCTTAGCTGGGTTGGGATAGACTTGTAGAGCAAGCGTAGAGGGAGCCTCTACAGATACATTGTCCGGCTCGTTGCTCTTCAGCTCCCAGTTTTTGTCTTTAGCTACTTTGATAAGTTCGTCTGGGCACTTGTTGAGCTCGGTAGTGCTTGTCTTGCTGATGGCATAGAGTAGACCTGCGGTCTGACCCTTGCGGTCTGGAAGTGCCTGTATGAGTTCGCTCATAGCTTTCTCCTGGATGGCATTGTTGTAGATGCTTAGCTTCTCAAGCTTTGATGCAGTAGCTATCTTAATCTCGCTAATTTTATTGCCCTGGCACTCTAGAGCCTGTAGTTGAGGAGCCTTGGTTAGATCTAGAGTAGTAAGTTCGTTGGAGCTACAGTTTAGCTTGAGCAAGGAGTGGTCTGCAGATACAGAGATGCTTGAGACCTTCTTTTTGCTACAGTCTAGCTCGGTAAGCTTGCCGTGGATTGTGATGGTCGCATTCTCAACGGTGTACTCCTTAGTCCCTGGATCAAAAGGCTCCTGGAGCCCCTCTAGCATGATGTCATCATTGTCCTCGCCCACCATGCTGAGAGAGACTTTGTCTCCTACTTTGAGAGCTGTCGCAAGGGTGGTCTCACCAGCAGGGTATACAGGATCACTGCCTTCGTATTTCTTGGGGTTGGGAGCGTTGAAGTCAAAGACTTTAAAGCCACGTCGCTTAGCCTCAACGGCATCTTTCTTGAGACATACGTTGTCTCCAAACTTCTTGGCGAAAAAGCTATCTATAACGTGTATCTCCCCGCTCTTCTCCTCTTGGGATCGGTCGGGTAGACTGTAGATGAGACGCCCCATGACGGTCGCTTTGATCTTATTGCATGCACAGTATATGAAGCGGATCTTGGGTGTCTTGGAGAAGTCTAGACGGGATATTTGATTGCGTGCACAGTCTAGGAACTCTAGACTGGAGCTCTTGGATAGATCAAGCTCTGAGATATTGTTTCTAGCACAGTGTACGACTACAAGCTGAGGACATGATGCCAGGTCTAGAGCTGTAATCTTATTGTTCCAACAGTCTAGGTCCGTCAGAGAGCTACTCTTGGAGATGTCGAGGGAGGTCAAGATGTTTTTCCCACACCTGAGCGTGTCAAGAGACGAAGCCTTAGTGATATCAAGCTGATCTATCTCATTAAAAGTGCAGGTGAAGTTGGTGATATCTCCGTTGACGGACACCTTATCCTTCGTGAGGGTGTACCGGTGGAGGGCTCCGTCCGCTATGATAGACTCTTGTAGTCCATCGGCCTTTACAGGAGTCTTTGCCTTAACGCTGAGCTGAACTTTAGCCCCGACCTTACGCGTCGTGTGAAAGGTGATGGACTCTTTGCTCTCGGACGTATTACTCCCGTCTTGAGCAGATGTAAGAGTGACGCTGCCTAGGAGCATCATAATGAGTGAGAGGAGTAGGCTACTCCGCAACAAACTGGTAGTAAGTTGATTCATATTCTTATCGTATTATGGTTGAAAATACGAGCGCAAAGGTACGATCAACTTTTTCTCTAGAAAATCAGTTTATGTAGGTATTTTAGAGGTGTGGAGTACGTAATCTTGAGTATTAGTCGGAGAGGTGGAAGTAGCGTCGCACCGCCTCCTCGTCGCGGGTGATCTGCTTGCGCAGTGCGTCGAGGCTCTCGAAGTGTAGCTCCTGTCGTAGTCTGTCGCAGAGGGAGATCTGCAGCTCCTGACCATACAGCTGGTACTCCTCGCCGCCCATCAGAAAGACCTCAATCATCGTCTCCTCCTCGTCTAGCTCGAGCGTGGGTCGGGTCCCGATGTAGAGCATACTCGGTATATCTCGCTGCTGACCCGCTCCAAAGGGGTCGATGGTCGTACGTGCCATATAGACGCCTGCTGGGGGGAGTGCTTTGTAGGACGAGGGTACCTCTATATTAGCGGTCGGGTAGCCTAGTTTGCGCCCGATCTGGAGCCCCGTTTTGACCTTGCCCAAGATGGTGTAGGGGTGTCCTAGCTGTCTCTCCGCCTCGGATACGGCTCCAGTGTCTATCCACCGACGTATGGCAGTCGAGCTGATGGGGTCTTGGCTCGTGCTGTCTCCTAGAGTGTATGCCTCTCCTCTGATGCAGCGTATGCCGTAGCGGTGCGCTATCGCCTGGTAATCCTCGAAGGCTAGTCCCTTGTCATGACCGAAGTGGTGGTCGAAGCCTACGACGAGCGTGTGGATATGTAGCTGCTCATCGAGGTAAGTGCGAAGAAACTCCTCGGCACTCATCTGCGAGAGGGCTGCTGTAAAGGGGATGACAGCGACTCGCTCTATGCCCATCTGGTGCAGGAGTAACTCCTTCTCACGCTCTAGCGTGATGAGGCGAAAGGGTCGCTCGGGGTGCAGCACCAGCTGCGGGTGTGGCTCGAAGGTGACGACCCCGGAGGTCAAGTGATTTCGCTCGGCTATTGTGAGGACTTGGCGGATCAGTGCTTGGTGCCCTAGATGCACGCCATCGAAGGCTCCCATGGCAACGACTAGATGCCTCATAGACTCTGCTCTCTGCATGAATGAACTGCTCTAAAGGTATGTCAAGGGTTAGCGTATCCAGGCTTGAGGATTGAGCTTGGTGCGCTCGTGCCATACTTGGAACTGCATGACTCCATACTGCCCCCCATCGTCACTCGCCACGGTGCCTAGCACTTGACCTGTCTTGACCTTTTGCCCTGCTCGGACTGAGACGTTCTGTAGGTTGGCATAGACGGTCAGATAGTTACCGTGACGTATGATGATAGAGTTGTGGTAGCCTGGCACGACGAAGACCTTGCTGACTACACCGTCGAAGATGGCGACCGCCTCGGTGCCACGTGCTACCTGTATGTCGATACCGCCATTACGCGTCTGCACTAGGGCTAGATCGTCGTGCTGCTGGAGGCCAAAGCGTCTGATGACACGGTAGCGGCCCTTGATAGGTGCGGGGAGCCGTCCCTTGTTGGCTGCAAAGGAGCTAGCCAGCTTACGCTCGGCAGCATCCATCGCATAGCCGTCCTTAGTCTCGGCGCGACGCTCCGCCTCTTTGGGCACCTTCTTGCCCTTCTTACGCGCCTCACGCTCGAGACGCTCACGCTCTTCACGCGCTTTGCGCTCTGCCTCGGCTATCTCACGAGCTATCTGATCTTGGATAGCTTGGTTGAGCTGCTCCGCTTGGCGCTGCTGCTGTTTGAGTTTCTTTTGGAGTGACTGTCGCTCGCTAGAGAGTTCTTTGACCTCGGAGGCGATGCTCTTCTGTTGTTGCTCTAGCTTGACCCGCTCCTCGGCACGTAGCTGCAGGAGGGTGCCTTTTTGCTGTTTCGTTGCTATGAGTTGGTTTTGGCTCGCCTGCAGCTCCTCACGGGTGGCGTATAGCTGTGCTGCGACCTCCTTGTGTGCTCTTGCGTAAGCCGAGAGGTAGCGCACACGACGTATGCCCTCGTCAAAGCTGGAGGCGGAGAGGATGAAGAGCAGTCGATCCTCAAAGCGGGGACGCTGCTGGAGAGCTTTCAGCGTCTTGGCGTACCGCTCTCGGCTCACCTCTTCCTCTTGCTGTAGCTTGCCTATCTGTGTGGCTAGCGAGTCGATGGAGACGTTGAGCAGAGATACCTCTTGGTCTAGCAATTCGATGACCTGCGTACGATCTTTGATCTGCTTACGAACGAGTTTGTCTTGCTTGTTTTTTTCCGAAAGGCTCTGACCAAGAGACTTGATCTCTTTGTCGGTCTTCTTGATCGCATTGAGTAGCTCGGTACGCTGCCGCTCAAGCTTGCGTACGGCGGCAGACTTCTTGGGTTGCTGTGCCAAGAGGAGGGTGCCTGTGAGCGTGAGTAGGCAGAGGGTATAGAGTAACCGTCGGAGGTGTGACATAGATCGATGGGAAGGTGTGTGAAAACTAAAGGAGCTTGAGTAACTCGTCTAGGGTCATGGTCGTGTAGCCTCCCTGAGGCTCGGTGAGACGATCTTGCAGTTGAGCTGGCGTGAGCTCTTTGCTCTTGCTATACTTCAGCTGTATAGAGAGACGCTTGCGCAGTGTGGAGACGAGGAGATGGGTCACGCTAGGCTTGCTAGAGCCACTCTGGTAGCTGTATCGTCCCTGCAGATAGCCGCTCTTGCTTTGGTCAGTGGAGGCGATGCGGATGGTGCCTAGCTGGCATTGCGGATTGACCATATAGTCGGCAACCCAGGGCTTGCCCTTGAGGCTATGGAGTGAGGTCTCTAGAGCACCATGCCCGACTACGTACTCACGATCGGCTAGGTAGGTGGGCTGGCCCAGGAGTAGGTCACGTAGGAGCGTGTACGACACCTCAGCATCCAGTCGCTCGCTCAGCTCGTAGTAGCTGATGGTGACCTTGGCGTCGTGCATCATATCGTAGAGAGCGATGTAGTCGGGGAGGATGTAGATGCGGAGTGCCTCCACAAAGGGCAGCGGACGAGCCGAGAGCATCACGCCATCGCTCTGACCTACGAAGAGATCCATGCGTGTCGATAGCTGCGAGTCGCCTAGAGATAGATCGGCACTAGCGATGCGATGCTCAGGCGTGTGGCTGATCTGGAGGATCTGGTCCGAAAGCCATGAGTCGCCTAGAGCGCACCCTCCTGCGTCTGCGACTGTGGGCATCGTTGCGGAGCTAGAGTGGCTAGCGCGCGTGCCACAAGCTAGGAGTAGTAGCGTGCTACTGATGATGAGGAGGGTAGATCTCAGGAAGTGTCTCATGATAGGTCTATAATATATAGTGTATCACAACTAAGGGGTCAGCGCATCGATCTTCTGCTGAAGGCCCTCCGTGGGTGCTAACTTGTAAGCTCGCTGCCACTGCTGGAGTGCAGCCTGTCGATCACCACCCTGCAGATAGGCGTCGCCAAGTCGCTCGATATAGCCCGCATTGGGCTTGCCTATTTGCTCAGCTCGCTCTACCGCTTGTGAGAGCATGAGCTGTGCCATAGTTGTTTGCCCCCGAGCTAGGAGGATGGTGCCGTAAGTATCGAGGATGTTGGCCTCTTCGGGGGCTAGTCCATAAGCTGTCGCAGCTAGTTGCTCGGCTTTTGCTAGGTAGCTGCTGTCTTGCGGTGATAGGGTGTAGAGGTAGTAAGCGTAGTTGTTGAGTAGGATGGCATCTCGGGGGAAGAGCCGCTCGGCAATCTCAAAGACTTCGAGTGCCTGTTCCGACTGCTCCTGCTTCTCATAGATCAGCGAAGAGTAGAGGAGTAGCAGGCGTAGCCCCTCAGTCGGTTCAACGTCTTTGGCTGTCTTGAGTTTGGTCCAGTCTAACTGGCTACTGATCGCTTGCTTAGCTTCGTCTAGACGATCCCGAGCGATGAGTTCGCCAGCGTAGAGTGCCAGTATCTGAAGGTCTGCGGGGTAACGCTTTTGCGCCGAGGTGAGGTAGTCTAGTCGCTCCTGCTCCTTCATCTGCGAAGCCTGTACGACGACGGCACTATAAGCGGTCTTGGAGTTGTCGTAAAACTGCTTGACCAGTTGCTCCGCCTGCGCTTTCCCCTGTTGTGCCGTGACGATGAGGTAGAGGTCGGCGAAGAGCTTCGGGTCGCTCGGCTCTAACTCTGCGAGACGTGTCAGGGCGGGGATAAACTCTGACGGGATCTGGCTAATGTCTGAGAAGTCTGGCAGCATCATAGAGATAATGCGTGCCGAAACAGGAGAGATGCTGTCTTGACGCTCTAGGTAGCTGTGGAGGTATTTGGCCGATTGCTTGATATCTCGGCGCGCGGCGATTAGCTCGGCACGCGTCACCTCGATGTAATCGTCGGGTAGGGAGAGTGTCCGCTGGAGCTGCGCCAGTCCCTTCTCTATCTGATCGTCTAGCCTTAGTGCGTTGAGTGCTTCTAGACGTGTGTGGTGATTGCCCAGATTGCTCGGCTCCAGCTCGACGAGTCGCTCAGCGGCTTGGAGCATACGCTGGTAGTCTCCCTGCTTGGAGGCGGACTGAGCGATGAGACGGTAATAGGTCTCTTGCTGTTGATGAGTTGTGAGTTGCGTCGTGTCGAGTTGCGCTATCTGCTCTAGTAGCTCTTGATTCTTGTTTAGTATTGCTAGGCTCGTCAGATGAACTAACAGTATGTCGGGGTGACTCGATACCTCTCTCGGGAGCATGGCAAAGAGCGAGTCCGCCTCATTAATCTCTCCGCTACTATAGAGGAGCGTGAGGTAGTAGCGTACGAGCTCTTGATTGGCGTGAGCCTGGTCGCTTTTCTTAGTGAAAAGCGTCTGGAGTAAGTCTCTAGCTTCGCTTTGGCGATCCGCCAGATCCAGCCAGCTGGCTAGCGGTACAGCCGTCTGGACCTGCTGGTCAGGATAGGCGTCGTAGAGGTAGTAAAGATAGCCGATAGCTGGCTCCTGCGATCCTGCGAAGAAGAGGATGTTGGCGTAGTCTCCAATCTGCGCATAGGCTGTCCCCTCCGTCCCTGTAGACTGCGCAGAGAGTTTAGCAGAACTTAGCCCTAGTAGAGCTAAAAGCAAGAGCAAGAGTGTCTGACGACCGATGCTTTTCATACGCCCGTATGTCCAAAACCGCCATCGCCTCGCTGGGTGTCCGAGAGACTCTCGACCTCGATCCAGTCACACTGCTCGTGGCGAGCGAAGACGAGCTGAGCGATGTGCTCACCGGGAGCTATCTCCACCGTCTCCTGAGATAGATTAATCAGGATTACCTGTAGTTCGCCACGGTAGTCTGCGTCGATTGTGCCAGGCGCGTTGAGTACGGTCAGCCCCTGCTTGAGAGCTAGACCACTGCGTGGACGCACCTGCCCCTCGTAGCCGGCGGGAATCTCCATGTATAGACCTGTGGGTATCAGTCGACGCTCTAGGGGTGCCAGCGAGACGCTTTGCTCTAGGTTAGCGCGTAGGTCTAACCCCGCAGAGAGTGCCGTAGCGTATTGAGGTAGGGGATAGGAAGAGCGGTTGATAATCCGAATAGAAAGCATGAGTAGCGTTGGTATAAAGGTTATTGCTGTGGCGGGTCGCACCACTTGCCGTCACTCTTGATGAGCTCAATGAGACGATCCACAGCTTCTGACGAAGGGATGCCGTGTACGAGTCGCTCCTGTCCACGGTATAGGTCGACCTTGCCGACACCTCCACCCACGTAACCGTAGTCAGCGTCGGCCATTTCGCCAGGACCATTGACGATGCAACCCATCACGCCGATCTTGAGATTAGGCAGATGCGCCAATCGCTGCTTGACCTGCGCTACCGTCTGCTGCAGGTCGAAGAGCGTACGCCCACAGCCTGGACAGCTGATGAACTCCGTGTGGGTCATCTTGATACGCACCGCCTGCAGGATACCATTGAGCAGGGCTAAGCGAGCCTTAGGACTCATAGCCACTGCTGAGAAAGCGACCGCATTACCGATCCCCTCTAGTAGCAAGGAGCCGAGCTGCGTAGCGCAGTCGATCAAGATGTCATCGTAGCCTCTCGCATGGGACGCATAGTGCAGCAAGATGCGAGGCATCGAGCCTCTTCCCGAGAGCTGCTCCACGGCATAGCGTACCTTATATATATAGTCCAGCTCTGCGCCTCGTAGCTCTAGCCAAGCGTGTCCGTCCCAGTGAGCTGCAAAGTCCTCTAGATGCTGCAAGAGCCGATCCAGTGGTGTGTCTAGGTCTATGACTTGTAATGGTTGTCGCTCATCGGCGAAAGCCAATTGCGTCTCCTCTAGTCGAGCATCAAAGCCCACGTCGAGAGCTGTCCCATCACTGTCTAGTGTCAGCACAGCGGGGTATTTAGCTAGTTCCGTAGCACCCTGCGCTTGGTCACGGGTTACGGAGCGATAAGTATGGTTAGCGTAGATTGGTCTAGTTTGGTCAAAAGTGGCCAACTGATCGATGTAAGCTATGAGCTTCTTGCCAAAGCGAAGCTCTGCCTCAGGCTCCTCGCTCAGAGAGACTCTCAGCGTGTCGCCCAGTCCGTCAACGAGTAGACTAGCAATGCCGATACAGCTCTTGACACGCCCGTCCTCACCAGCTCCCGCCTCGGTGACTCCAAGGTGCAGCGGGTAGTGCCAGTCTAGCGCATCCATACGCTCTACCAGTAGCCGCACCGCTTGCGTCATGACTAGGACGTTGGAGGCTTTCATCGAGATAACCACATCACGCATCCCTAGACTGTCGCACACCTCTAGGTACTCCATGCATGAGGCGACCATTCCCTCGGGCGTGTTGCCGTACTGAGCGAGGATGCGCTCAGAGAGGGATCCGTGATTGACCCCAATGCGTATGGCTCGGTGACGAGCCTGTGCTTCGCGAACGAAGCGTCCGAAGACCTCAGCGATCTCCGCCCGTGCCGTCTCATCGTCTAGCGCGGCTTTCTGATGAATGAAGTTGCCCGGGTTGATACGCACCTTGTCCACATGCTTGAGAGCCTCAAAGGCGGGGTCACTCCTAAAGTGTATGTCTGCCACGAGAGGCATACGACACCCCTCGGCGTGTAGTCGCTCAGCGATCACGCCTAGATTGGTAGCCTCTCGCACGCCCTGAGCGGTGTATCTAAAGAGTTGACACCCCTCGCTGGCACAGCGTAAGGCTTGTGCCACACAGAGATCGGTCTCCATCGTACTCACGTTGGCCATGCTCTGTAAGAGCAGTGGAGACTCGCCTCCTAGACGAGCCTCACCGACAGGTACGGTGTAGCTATGACGACGCTGGTATCTACAGAGAGACATAGGAATAGAGCGTGTGGTAGGTGTGTATAAAAGATAGATATAACGAGTAGGGCAGGAGGGCAAAAAGATCTATCGCCCTCCGCCTCTACATCGTCCTATCGTTAGTTTGTTTTGTACTTATAGTCAGAGATCTGAGCTAGCTCTTTGTTAGCCTTGACGATCTTCTCCTTGAGCGAAGCCTTCTGAGCTCTCACTCTCTGAGCTATCTCAGGATCGCCCAGAGCGAGCATCTGAGCCGCTAGGAGCGCTGCGTTTTGAGCAGCATTGACTCCGACCGTTGCTACGGGGATGCCCGGAGGCATCTGTACGATAGCTAGCAGAGCGTCTAGTCCCTCTAGTGAGGCATCAATAGGCACTCCGATCACAGGCAGTGTAGTCATCGAAGCGATGACACCGCATAGGTGTGCAGCCATACCAGCGGCAGCTATGATGACACGTATGCCACGCTCCTCGGCACCTCTTGCGAAATCAGCTACCTCATCGGGTGTACGATGGGCAGAGAGTGCGAGTAGCTCGAAAGGTATCTCCAGTGCCTCCAGTTGCTTGGCGGCACGCTGCATGATGGGTAGATCACTGGTGCTACCCATGATGACACTAACGAGAGGTTGCATCTGCTCTAGCTCTTACTTACCGATCTTCTCTTGATAGGCAGCAGCATCGAGTAGCTCGTCAGCCTCAGCGGGGTTTTCGATAGCTACCTTGATGATCCAGCCCTTGCCGTATGGATCCTCGTTGACCAGCTGAGGAGCATCCTCTAGCTCTGCGTTGACCTCTAGGACCTCGCCCGTCATAGGCATCATCAGGTCAGAAACGGTCTTGACAGCCTCGATAGAGCCAAAGACCTCGTTGCGGTCGATCTTCTCACCCTCGGTGTCGACGTCTACGTAGACGATCTCGCCTAGCTCGCTCTGAGCAAAGTCCGTGATGCCGATGACAGCCTCGTTGCCATTGATGCGTACCCACTCGTGGTCAGCTGTGTACTTTAGTTCGTTTGGGAAGTTCATAGTTGTTTATTCGTTAAATAGTTAGGATTGTATTCTCTTTAATTATTGTCTCGCTTGTCTAGAGCCTCTTGCCAGTGCCAAGCACGTCGCAGACTCTCCTCGATAGGTATCTCAGCGTGCCACTGTAGCTCCTGCTCGCCGTAGCTCGTGTCGGCCCATATCTGCTCTATGTCGCCCGCTCTGCGGTCGCCCATGCGGTATGGCACCTTGCGCCCTGTGGCGCGCTCGAAGGCCTGTATCAGCTCCAAGACACTCAGCCCACGACCCATGCCTACATTATATATATAGTGTGCAGGATCTGTCTGTACATCGCTGCGATGCAGACGACGTAGTGCCGCTAGATGAGCCTGTGCTAGGTCCATCACATCAATGTAGTCACGTATGCAGGTGCCGTCTGGCGTGTTGTAGTCATTGCCAAAGACAACGAGCTCCTTGCGAAGCCCAGCCACCGTCTGGGTCAGGAAGGGAATGAGGTTTTGCGGTGTGCCCACAGGCTCCTCGCCAATGAGTGCCGAGGGGTGCGCTCCGATAGGGTTAAAGTATCGTAGTATGACCGCTTGTAGCGGCATGCCACTACGTACGGAGTCTATGATGATATCCTCGTTGATGCGCTTCGTATTGCCATAAGGCGAGGTAGCATCTTGACGCGGAGCCGACTCGGTGATCGGCAGGTGCTCAGCCGTGGGCTGTCCGTAGACCGTACAGGAGGAGGAGAAAACCAGGTGTTGCACACCATACTGCTCCATACAGCGTAGGAGCGTGATGAGCGAATTGATATTGTTGTCGTAGTAGCGTAGAGGCTGCTCGACCGACTCGCCGACTGCCTTGTGCGCTGCAAAGTGGATCACCCCCGCTATCTCGCCCTTGTGATGCTCGAAAACTTTACCCATAGCGGCTGCATCGGTGCAGTCCACCTCGTAGAAGGTCGGTCGTGTCGAGGTAATCTGTGCAATCGCATCAACCACCTCACGACGTGAGTTCGATAGGTTGTCTACTAGGATGACACCGTAGCCCGCCTCCTGCAGGACGACGGCCGTGTGGGAGGCTATGTATCCACAGCCACCAGTTAGTAGGATAGACTTTTTGGTCTGTTCTTGCATTGTTATGAGCACTAGCAATTCATTAGGGCAAAGCTAACGGAGTCTTCAGATCCCATTAGCTTTCCAAAATTACGACAAATCCACGACATAGCGAATTGAGCCAAAGATTCGTCGACACGCTTTGACTGGCTCAGCGAACTAAAAAAGGGTTAGAAGCGGCGCTCGATGTCCCGTGCACCTTGGCTGCGAGTGGAGGAGGTGTCCTTGCCGTTGGAGAGCTTGTAGGAGATCGATAGGTAGAGCGTCGGGTCGTCATAACTGTTGTCGAAGGTGACGCTGTAGCCGTCGTACTGGCTCACCCCTTTGTAGTGCGAGACTAGAAGGTTTAGTCCAGCGATGGAGAGCGCGAGCCGTCTATTCAAGAGGAAGTAGCTCATGCCGAGCCCCAGATTGTACTGTGGCTCTAGCGTGACGACCGTTGTCTTCTGCCGTCCCGTGTACTCGCCCGAGAGGAAGCCAGTCCAGGTGCGGCTCTCGTTGAAGGTAAAGTCCAGGTAGCCGCTGAGACCCCACTCACTGCCTGTCATCTTAGGCGGGAGCTGTGGCAATGTGGAGGTGTAAATGCTTCGGCCGTAGTACGCTTCTAGATTGGCACTCATCCAGCGGAGCTTGTCAAAGTAGTAGCCCGCCTCGGCTCCCAGGAAGAGACTGTTTTGGGCATTCTCCATCTGCGTGTAGACCCGCTCGCCCTGTAGGGTAGATATAGGAGTCATCAGCCGCAGTCCTCTCCGCAAGCGTCCGCGGATAGAGAGGGCTTGGTCGAAGGTGTAGCCGACACCCAGCAAGTAGCGTAGCTCAGGACGAAGCTGCGCATTCCCCTGATAAAAGGTTCGCTCGTTGACCTGCCAGACGAAAGGGTTGAGGTCTCTAAACTTAGGCTCCACGATGGAGCTATTGACCGTGAGCGTCAGCTGATGCCTTGGCGAGGGGGTGTAGCTGGTATGTAGCATCGGGAGCCAAGCATCGTCATAGCGGTCTAGCTCAGGGATCGTAGTCATCACTTGCCCCTGCTGTGCCAGATGCGACTTGACCCCAAGGTAGCGCACCCCTAGGCGCATCCACCACTGTTCGTTCAGGCGCAGCGTACCGCTGATGTAAGGCGAGAGGCTCCACTCCTGCCAGACGATGTCGTTGCGTTGCTGTATGAGCGGATGCGGACTCACCGCATCGTTGTGCGCTCGGTGATTGGCAGAGCTACTCCAAGCGCCCTTGAGACCAGTCTCTAGGAGGTAGCGGTGGTCACTGTCTAGATAAATAGCGTAGTCGCTACTCAGGTGCGCCCCTGAGGTGCGCAGGTCCCGCTCCTCACTATAAGCTAAGAAAGGGTCGCTCTGTGGCAATTCCTGACCTACGTAAGTAGTTTGTGAGTCGTTCGTTAGGTTAAAGTAGGACAGCTCACTCCAGAGCTGTCCGCCCCGCTCCCCAAAGGTTGCCTCCCAGTAAGCGGTCGCCGTGATGCGTGGCTCGGTAGCTAGGTAGCCGTTGCTATTCTCCACGACCCGCTCTGGGGTACCTGGTTGCGTAGTCGTCTCCTGACTCTCGAAGATATTGCGGTACTTCTTCCTATTCCACGAGAGTGCCATGCCCAGCAGGCTTTTCTCCCCGTATGCGTATTGTAGCGTACCACGCACACCCACATAGTCATAGCGTCCCACCGAGGGGGTGTAAGTATGATAGCGATAATCTTTCGCCTCGTAGGTGACATCCTCCAGATTGTCCGATCCGTTGAAGTTGATAGAAGGAGCTATCGAGGCAAAGAGCCCTCGCCGATTGTAAAGCAGTGAGCCGTAGCCTCCGTAGCGATAGCTATCCTTGTTGGCATACATACCTTCCGTGCCAATCACCCCGCCCATATACTCCTTAAAGAGGGAGGAGGTGTGCAGGATAATCATCGCCGTATTGCCATCTGGGTCGTACCTAAGTGGTGGCTGCATGATCACCTCCACACGGTCTATCAGCCCCGCATCGTAACCCTTGAGAAGACCAGCAATCTCCGAGGCGTCGACCCGCTGCAAGACGTTGCCTATCTTGACCAAGACCTGCTCCTTGCCTATGATGCCAAGCTGGTTGCCCTTCACCTGCACCTTCGGTATATGCTTGAGCAAGTCTAAGGCATCGTTGCTACGCTCTCGTATCTTGTGTACATCGACCGCAAAGCCGTCGGGCTGCGTTCGCACTCCAACGATCTGCCCCCGCACGACCACCGTCTGCAGCTCCTCGGCACTCGTCTCAAGGGTAATGGTACCAAGGTCGAGTGGCTCGGCCGTGAGACTAATCTCCTCCGTGTGCATCGCATAGCCGAGGTAGCTCACGCCAAAGATATAGTTCCCGGCAGGCGCACGCATCGTAAAGTGCCCCGCAGCATCGCTCACGGCAAATTGCACAATCTCTTGCGTCTCCCGATCCTTCACGAGGAAGACGGAGGCCCCCTCGAGTGCCCCTTCAGCATTTTTGATAGTTCCCGTGATGGCTCCCCCAGTCGTCTGTGCTGTGGCGATGACGCTCCATAGGAACAGTCCGATGGCTAGGTGTAGTAGTCTCTTGATCGTTCGTGTATGTCGCATAGTGTGTCGTGTGTATGTCGTAATTCTGCAGTAAGCAGTGGCAAATATAGGGAAAACCGCCCTACAAAGGGCTACTTGACGGACGACGAACCGCGCTGCTACAAGACGGATCGCTCTAGCCCAAACTTCGTGGCAACTATCTGTATAGGAGGCTCGACGAGTACCCAACGTATCTGCTGCAACTAAGAATGCTTCCCATCTGAGAATGTGTTCTTCATCAAGAACGTGTAGTATAAAGTATACAACACAAGCAATAGGAATAACCAAACAAAGGAGCGCTTAGGGTATACGTCCAATAAGCTTAGTCCATATACAGCTGGAATAATGAGCGGGATGAAGAAAACGAATTTGCGTTTGCTCCAAAACGACAACAGCAGTAATAAGGATTGAGTGGCAAACAGCACGATAGTCCAAGTTACCATAGCCAATCCATAAGCAACATTAGGGTGGGCTATAGGAGCTAATCTATTCATTAGGCACATAGCTAATAAATAAATTAGGCTCATTACAAGACTCAAAACGATTGCTATTGTAACTCTCATTTCCTGCATACGGAGTGCGTCTTGGACCTGCACAACATCACACTTCTCAATATTTCAAGGACTCGTTTACCGTTTTTACGCCTTGCGAAGTGTAGTATTTCCATGTCCCTACTTCCTCTGCATCAGCTTCTACATCATCTTGAAATATGCACCATCCTTCTGAAGTGATTTTGCCATCAACATCATAATTTATCATATAGCATTGCAGTGTTGAGCTTGGGTTATAAAATCCTGCCTTTCGCGCCTCTTTTAGAAAGTCTGAATTCTTTGAGATTTTGGTTTGTGAGAAGGAAACCATACCATTAGCATAGAAAAATAGCCATTGATGCACTGGCATATTATTGTGGTAATATCCAGAGGCTGCGAGATAATATCTATCATGTCCCAACTTACTGTATATCTGAGCAAAGCCGTCTTTAACTCCATCAGCATAGAAGCATAGTGAAACATTGTCATCAGTAGCTTCACACCAATACCCCGTTTTTCTACCCAAAGAGTCAGATTGATTAATGTGTTTTAAGTTGATATCCAAGGGGGCTATGGGTAAACTTATTGTTTGTCCCCAAATAGTGGAGCAAACAACAAGTTGTAATATTAATATAGACAGTCTCATGTGTAGTTATTTAAGTATATATATCAAGCTCTTTGCTGGACCTATCCATTCATATTCTGTCCTGTACACATTCCAGTGTCCAGTGCAAGACGCTTACAAATGTAGGGAAAAACTTCGTAGGGAGTTCCGCACATTTCATTTAAGTCTTTCGCTCCCCTTTCGCCCCTAGAGGGGGGCATTTCGTATTGCACTTATTACTGGAAAAAGCAATTGAGCAAGCCAGAAGAGGAAAGTATCCTCTCTGACCTGCTCAATGAGCTAAAAAAGAGTTGTCGTATAGCCTATCTGATGTCTCTCTGTTGTACTCTGACGTTGATAGGCATTGTCTGCTTACAAGTAAAGGTCAAAAGCCAACCCTAGCTCCTCCGTGTAGACAGGTACAGGTGAGCCCTGCTGAGGACGCTTACCGAAGTAGTGCCCTGCATGGTTGTACAAGTTTACCCCAAGGCGAGTACCACAATCCATTTGGTAGAGATACCCGAGAGAGATACGACGGGAGATACCCCAGCGGTGGTGCATTGTCTTGTCTTGCTCAAACTTGGTACTACACATAGAGACGTAAGCACCGACCCGCACCACAACCACATGCTTCTGACTATTAGACTCATAGAAAGACCATGGATTGAATTCTGTACCAAGATCTAAGAGAGACATAGACTTGAATTGCCCTGCAGTAGCCTTGTCTTGATTGATGCCGTAGGCATAGCTAGCTGCAAGCGTGGGGAGCGTTAGGGACTTCTTGTGTAGAAGCCAACCGACCTGTACCCGTCCACCTACTTGTGGATAGGTAAACTGATCTGTAGTTGTACCCAGTGCAGGAGATAAGAGTACGCCCATACCCATTGGAGCTACTGAAGCGTGAAAGCCAAATAGCTCTTTAGGGGTGTACTTTGTTGCCGTGCTTTCCTGAGCCCATGTGTTAAGGCTCCCGAGGAGTGCGAAAATGAGAGAGAGAATCCAGATTTTCTTGTTCATAGTTATAGGATCTGTTTAGTTGTGCTTACTCTTTGGATGTAGCGTTTTTCGGCTTACACGCTCCCCTCTGGGAGGGGTTGTTTTTGTTTTACAGAGGCAAAGTTCGAGTAGTTTTATCGGGTGTGCAATACCCGAAAGGGTAATTCTGCTCTTGCTCCTCACTTTTCACCAGGGCTGACGCACTATAATTGCTCTGTCAGGAGCTGCACATGAGCGACAAGCGAGGAATAGATGAGTCCGTTATATATAAATGTGTCAGTCCCCTAATCTCTAACTTCTAACCTCTAGTCTCTAATAACATATCTTTACGGGGAAATTGGTCCGATTCTATACTTTCTCGAATATCCACGTGGAAAATCTCAAATCTCCACGTGGATATTTTTTATTTTCCACGTGGGCGTCATTCATTTCCTCCGAAGTTTCATTTGATTCCTCCGAAGAATTTTTTATTCCCTACCTGGGAAATAAAAAATATCCACGTGGAGATTTCGAAATATCCACGTGGAAATCAGTTTTCCCCGACACGATGCCGTTTCGATATGTAGTCGGCTCTAAATTATTGTAGCGAGTCGTCGTTGAATTTCCCCAGAGATGGCTGACGTATCATAATCGTTTTTTTAGGAGCGACACATGAGCGATGAGCGAGGAATGAATGATATAATGCGTCAGCCCTATACGTTTCACCCTTTCGGGTAACGGTCTAGTGCGAAATGAGTACCTTTGCGTCGCTTGTTCATAAGATGAGTGGTCCTTAATATGAGTCTCCCTTGTAACGAATACGATCGACTGAGTCCTCCAGCAGAGACACGTCCCCGAGTAGACGAAGCTCTATATCAGGGGCTACATCCCTATGTAGAGTCTGCCAAGGCCTTGGCTCGGCTTACTTACAAGTCCCTCTATATCATCGACTACAACAAGCTAAACTTCCTCTATATCTCTAGCAACCCGCTCTTCCTCTGTGGCGAGTCTGTAGACGAAGTGATGAGCGAGGGGTATCAGTTTTACTATCGTCATGTGCCTGAGGAGGATCTAGCATTCCTCGAGCGTGTCAATCGGGCAGGCTTCGAATTCTTTAAGGAGATAGCCGTCTCGGAGCGTACGGACTACACCATCTCTTACAACTTTCGGATCATACCCGCCGAGTCTAAAGAACCGCTCTTGATCAATCATCAGCTCACGCCACTCAAGCTAGACTCAGAGGGTAACATTTGGCTGTCGCTCTGTCTCGTCTCTCTAGCTCACACACGAGAGGTAGGGGAGGCGTATATCTCTGCGGTCAACTCAGGTAAGCGATGGAGGCTCTCCTCAAAAAGTGGTCGCTGGAGGCAGATCGAAGACCTCACACTCAGTGAACACGAAAAAGCCGTAATCAGTCTAGCACACCAAGGCTTGTCTGTGGGAGAAATCGCACAAATCATCCACCGCTCAGAAGACTCCGTCAAGGGGTACCGCAAGGCTCTCTTTCAGAAGCTGGGTGTGGGCAATATCGCCGAGGCCATCGCCGTAGCCACCAGTCGCAAACTAATCTGACTCGCCCTAGCCTGAGCTATATGTTATAGAGATATATGCAGAGAGCCCGCTCACGAGACAAAAGGCTATGCTCGCTCTTGATGATACTCATAGAGCATGATCAATCTTAACGTGATTGCCTTAGCTGGCTTATGGAGAAGCTAGAAATTTAGTTGTACTTTTGTCCTGCATTACGAGATGTGTCGCTACGGCTTGGTGACAGAATGACTTGTCTGGCTGGGCTGTGCGCTTGTAGTTGCTATTTGGCAAGGTTGTTGCATAGTCTTGTGATAGAAATATAGAGCTAATATGAAAAAGGACAATAAGAAGGGTGGCAACTGTACAGAGCCACAACATATAGATCCCGATCAGGAGAATCAGACAAAGCAAGAGACGTCAGAGCAGGCGTGCGATGCAGCCGCAGCTACTGAGACGGATACAGCAGCGCCTGAGTGTGAGGAAACGCAGAAGATTGCTGAGCTACAGGAGTCGCTAGACAAGCTCAATGATCAGCATCTCCGTATGCTGGCTGAGTACGATAACTATCGCAAGCGTACGCTACAGGAGAAGAGCGACCTGATCAAGAATGGGGGAGAGCGTGTCCTCAAGGAGCTACTCCCGATAGTGGACGACTTCGAGCTAGCGGTCAAACATGCCCATGAGAGCAAGAGTGAGGAGGATCCGATCGTAGAGGGTCTACTCCTTATATATAATAAGCTGATCGGTTTCCTAGAGAAGCAGGGTGTCGTGATGATCGAGGCGACGGGCTGTCCCTTTGACGATAACCTACACGAGGCTGTGGCAATGATTCCGGCACCTACTCCAGAGCAGAAGGGGCAGGTGATCGATTGCGTCCGTACGGGCTATATGCTTCACGATAAGGTGCTACGCCACGCGCATGTGGTGGTCGGCAACTAAGAGGCATGGAGCTTTGATCTGCACAAGATAGATATATGGCAACGAAGAAAGACTACTATGAGCTGCTGGGCGTCTCACGAGACGCTTCGGCAGATGAAATAAAGAAGGCTTACCGCAAGCAAGCCTTAAAGTATCACCCTGACCGCAACCCTGGTGACAAGGAGGCGGAGGAGCACTTTAAGGAGGTTGCGGAGGCTTATGATGTGCTGAGTGATCCCGACAAGAAGAGTCGCTATGATCAGTTTGGACATAGTGGCGTAGATGGAGCTGGTGGCTTCGGTGGCTTCAGCGGTGGTGGCTTTACGGTAGATGATATATTCTCCCGTTTTGGCGACATCTTCGGAGGTGGCTTTGGCGATTACTTCGGAGGCGGCGGTGCTGGCTCCGGTAGGGTGCAGCGTCCTGTGGGTAGCGACCTGCGCGTTACGGTGCGTCTCACGCTCGAGGAAATCAATAGCGGGGTAGACAAGAAGCTACGTGTCAAGAAGTTGATACAGTGTGATGGCTGTCATGGTCAGGGCACTACGGAGAGCGATGGCAAGCGTAGCTGCTCGACTTGTGGAGGCGCTGGTGTCGTCTATGACGTGAGGAACTCGATCTTTGGTCAGATGCGCACGCAGACCACTTGCCCCACATGTGGAGGTGCTGGCGAGGTGGTCACGAAGCCTTGCGCTAAGTGTCACGGCAAGGGTGTGACGAAAGGTGAGGAGGTTATCTCCTTCCACATCCCAGCAGGTGTCGTGGGCGGTATGCAGCTGACGCTGCAGGGCAAGGGTAATGCAGCTCCCCAAGATGGTATACCTGGTGATCTGCTCGTAGTGATCCAAGAGGAGCAGCACAAGGACTTCATACGCAATGGCAATGACCTGATCTACAACCTCCTGATACCTATTCACACGGCGATACGTGGTGGACAGGTGACAGTGCCAACGATAGATGGTAGTGCACGCCTCAAGATAGAGCCTGGTACGCAGCCCGGCAAGGTGCTCCGTATGCGTGGCAAGGGTCTCCCCTCGGTACAGGGTTATGGACGTGGCGACCTGATGGTCAATGTGAATGTCTTCATCCCACAGCAGACCTCTGCAGAGGATGAAAAACTGATCGACCAATTAGCACAGTCGGAGCACTTTAATCCGACGGAAGCCGATCGTCAGGCTATAGACAAGAAGTATAGGGAGATGCTTGAGTAAGCATCTCCTATACCTCATATATATGGGTAACAAAGACCGCTAATCGTATGGTACGAATGAACGCTCTGTGGGCTAGACTCACACTCCTTATAGCATCGCTCTGTATCGCGCTGAGCAGCACTGCCTCGGCGCAGGAGCCGCTCAGTACAGACTCGCTGATTGGTGCGACTGCCGATGGGTATCATCGTATCAGTATACTACTCTGTACGCCCTCGCAGGCAGATGCCTACACGATCTATGGACACGCAGCGATGCGCGTGCGTAGCTTAGAGGATCTGGAGGACGACTATGTGTACAACTACGGGGTCTTTGACTTTGACCAACCAGGCTTTTACACGAAGTTTATCAAGGGCGAGACGGACGGTTACTTCGTGCAGCAGGAGCCGTGGGACTACTTCCTCTACCGCTACCATGCTTATGGACAAAACATCTATGAGCTGGAGCTAGATCTCTCTCCCGAGCAGGAAGAGGCGATACGCAGTTACCTAGCGTGGAACATCAAAGAGGAGAATAAGTACTACCTCTACAACTTCGCCTTTGACAACTGTGCTACACGGCCATACTCTATTGTCAAGCAAACGCTCCCTAAGGGGTGGCGCATAGAGTTGCCTCAAGTGGCAAAAGAAGAGTCGCTACGCAGTCTCATAGACGCCTATGCGGACTATCACCCGTGGTATCGTCTCGGTACGCAGCTTGCCCTGGGAGCGCCTGCCGACACGATTATGACGGTCGAGGATCGCCTCTTCCTACCGATGGAGATGGATCGTCTCTTACAGCAAGCGACAATCGTCTCTCCGACTGGTACGAAGCCACTCGTGAGTAATCGGATCGTCTATGATACCCCGACACCAGCACCACAGCCTGTAGCTCACTGGTGGCTGGAGCCTGTCCTATGGATGTCGCTCCTACTGGTCGTCTCGGGCGTGCTGTGCTACTTGCGTCGTAGCCGCTACTGGACATTGCTCTGGATGACGGGATACGCTTGTGCTGGCTGCATCTTGAGCTTTCTAACCTTCGTCTCGATACATCCCTGCACCGATCCTAACTACAACTTGCTGGTCTTTCATCCACTCCTCCTCTTGGCTTGGTTTGCTTTGGGCCGGGGAGGCAAGGCCCAAAGCATCGCACGGTACTTTCACTCGGCAAATGCTCTGGCCGTAGCACTCTACCTAATCTTGGTCGCCTGTGCCGTGCAGACCAGTTCGCTACCCATCATCTTGCTTGCCCTCAACTCGGCACTCCTCTCGGTAGCCTACCTAACCTATTCCAAACGATTCACACAGCGCAGATGAGACCTATTCGCTATCTCCTCCTCACATTAAGCTGTCTGCTACCGCTGGCACTATCTGCACAGCGCACGAGACCTGACATACTGGTGCAGATCTATGTCAAGGGACTACGCACCGACCTGCTGGATAGTTATCGAGCAGGGTGGGGTGGCAATGGCCTGAACGGAGTGATGAAGCAGGGAACGGTAGCACCCGACATTCGCTATCCATACCCGTTGCTAGACGAGGTGGCGCAACTGGCTTCGCTCTCGGCTGGTGCTATGCCAGAGATACATGGTGTGTACCAAGCTGAGCGGTATGATGCGGTGACGCAGCGGTCGGAGTCTACCTTTGCGAATAGAGACTATCGGGGCATCAACAGCGCAGAGCAGCTAGCTCCCGCAGGTGCCTTGCGTAGCGAACTGCTCACAGACGTACTCAGAGGCTCTTCGCAGGGCGATGCGATTGTCTATGCCATAGCGAGCCGTGCCAACGATGCCATTGCTGTGGCGGGACACGATGCCGAGGGTGCTATATGGATCGATAAGCATAGTGGCTGGTGGGCTACGACCAACTTCTACGGCGGTTTGCCTGCCTTGGCTCTCAAGGCAAATAATGAGCAGCGCATGCTGGGCGGACGTACGACACCGACTGTCTGGAAACCTCTCTCGAAAGGCGCGAAGGAGGGTAGCTTTGCGCATACCTTCGAAGGTGCTTGGCGCATGAGCGACCTCTTGACCTCTCCCTTTGCCAATGATGCGATCACAGACCTATCTAAGGAGTTCATACGCTACGCTCACAAAGCGCGCCACACGTCGCCTACGCTCATCGTTATGGTCTTAGACCTGGAGGTGGGTGCCCGTGGGGTAGCCTATGCGGACTATTCGCCAGAGCAGCAAGATGCCTACGCTCGGCTTAATGAGCAGGTACATCAGATCACTGCACTGCTACAAGAGTTGTATGGTGCGGACCACTATGCGCTCAATATCGTTGGAGTTCCTGTTGCGAACTTAGCTCAGCCGAAGGCTCCTTCTCGTCGCTCGGTCGTCACCTTCGACCCTGCCAAGTGTATCGCTCTGGCTAATCTCTACCTCTCAGCCATCTATGGGCGCAATGACTGGGTCATGGCCTACAGCCACCAGACGCTTCACCTAAATAAGAAGGAGATAGCAGATAAGAAGGTAGATATGCAGGATATGAGCAATAATCTTGCTACTTTTGTATCCGAGATGGAAGGTGTCATCGGGGCAATCCCCGCATATCAACTACAGAGAGGGCTATCACAGCCTGCCTGGGCTAAGCCTTTGTACTCGCATAGTTATCGTAGCTATGCGGGTGATGTGCTACTGGCTCTAGCACCTTTTGCAGAGGTGGCGGGAGAGAAGCCAGGCGTCGAGCAGCAGAGGCAGCGTCATGTCACGGCTCCTTTTATCCTGATGGCTCCTGGTGTAGCTTCGCAGAGGCTTACGGAGCCTATATCGTACGATGCGGTCGCCCCTTCGCTCGCATACCTTCTTTGTGTCCCTCAGCCGATGAGTGCTGACGGCACGCCACTCTTTATCCTATTCAATCAGAAATAATCAACCACTTATGGCTCTCAGTAATATCATCACAAAGCTCTTTGGTAGTAAGTCTCAGCGAGACCTCAAGGAGATAACACCCTACATTAAGAAGATCAAGGAGGTCGAACCCTCCATACAGGCTCTCAGCGATGATGCTCTGAGAGATCGCACACAGCAGCTGCGCAACGAGATCAACGAGTACGTTGCCTCGGAGCGTGCAGAGATTGCTAAGCTCAAAGAGGGCATCGAAGATCTCGACATAGACGCTCGCGAGGAGGCTTGGTCTAAGATTGATAAGATAGAGAAGGACGTCCTGGAGAAGATCGAGGTCAAGCTCGACGAGATCCTCCCTACGGCCTTTGCTATTGTCAAGGAGACTGCACGACGCTTTGCCAATAATGAACAGATCGTCGTCACTGCCACGCAGATGGATAGAGATCTGTCGATAGACCACGACTTCGTGGAGATCGATGGCGACAAGGCGATCTACCACAACCACTGGGTAGCAGGAGGCAACGAGATCACTTGGGATATGGTACACTACGATGTACAGCTCATCGGTGGTGTCGTACTGCACAAGGGTAAGATAGCCGAGATGGCGACGGGTGAGGGTAAAACGCTCGTAGCTACGCTGCCTGTCTTCCTCAATGCGCTACCAGGCAATGGTGTCCATGTGGTCACGGTCAATGACTATCTGGCTAAGCGTGACTCTGAGTGGATGGGGCCGCTCTATATGTTCCACGGGCTGAGCGTCGACTGTATCGACAAGCACAAGCCCAATAGCGAGGGGCGCCGCAAGGCTTACAATGCAGACATCACCTTCGGTACGAACAATGAGTTCGGCTTTGACTACCTGAGAGACAACATGGCGACAGCCCCCTCAGACCTCGTGCAGCGTCCGCACAACTACGCCATTGTGGATGAGGTGGACTCGGTCCTTATCGACGATGCTCGTACGCCTCTGATCATATCTGGTCCTACGCCTCAGGGGGAGGATCAGCTCTTTGAGGAGTATCTGCCCAATGTTGAGAAGGTGGTCAACGCTCAGAAAGATTTAGTCTCTAAGCTACTCGTAGAGGCGAAGAAGAAGATCGGTAGTGAGGACAAGAAAGAGGTAGACGAGGGCTTCCTACTCCTCTTCCGTGTCTTCAAGGGACTACCTAAGTACAAGCCTCTCATCAAGTACCTCAGTGAGCCAGGCATCAAAGCTTCTATGCTCAAGACCGAGGAGATCTATATGGCGGAGAACATGCGCCAGATGCACATCGTCACCGATCCCCTCTACTTCGTCATCGACGAGAAGATGAATAGCATCACCCTCACCGATAAGGGTATCGAGATGCTTTCGAAGGGTGCAGAGGATGCCTCCTTCTTCGTCCTGCCAGACATTGCATCTCAGCTAGCAGAGTTGGAGGGCGAGCACCTCGCTCCCTCTGAGTATGCTGCTAAGAAGGACGAGCTAATCACCAACTACGCGATCAAGAGCGAGCGTGTCCACACGGTCAATCAGCTCTTTAAGGCTTACGCTCTCTTCGAGCGCGATGATCAGTATGTGGTGATGGACAATAAGGTGATGATCGTCGATGAGCAGACCGGTCGTCTCATGGATGGCCGTCGCTACTCGGATGGTCTGCACCAAGCTATCGAGGCTAAGGAGCGCGTCAAGGTCGAGGCCGCTACGCAGACCTTTGCGACCATTACGCTGCAAAACTACTTCCGTATGTATCACAAGCTGGCGGGTATGACCGGTACGGCTGAGACCGAGGCGGGAGAGTTTTGGGACATCTACAAGCTCGACGTAGTGGTCATCCCGACCAATCGCCCCGTGATTCGTGATGATCAGAACGATCGTATCTACAAGACGGCTCGCGAGAAGTACAATGCAGTCATCGAGGAGATCGAGCGACTCATAGCGGCTGGTCGTCCAGTGCTAGTGGGTACCACTTCGGTCGACATCAGTGAGTTGCTCAGTCGTATGCTTTCGCTGCGCAAGATCCCCCACCAGGTGCTCAATGCTAAGCTACACCAGAAGGAGGCCGACATCGTCGCTCAGGCTGGTCAAGCTGGCACCGTGACCATCGCAACCAACATGGCTGGTCGTGGTACCGATATCAAGCTTTCGCCAGAGGTGCGTGAGGCTGGTGGACTAGCCATCATCGGTACCGAGCGACATG
The DNA here is from genome assembly GCF_958301595.1 of Porphyromonas vaginalis. Lineage (NCBI taxonomy): Bacteria > Pseudomonadati > Bacteroidota > Bacteroidia > Bacteroidales > Porphyromonadaceae > Porphyromonas > Porphyromonas vaginalis. The sequence goes on from NZ_CATQJU010000001.1 coordinate 1,726,275, forward strand.
AGTCACGCCGTGTGGATAGACAGTTGCGTGGTCGTGCTGGTCGTCAGGGAGACCCCGGTAGCTCTGTCTTCTTCATCTCGCTAGAGGATCACTTGATGCGACTCTTTGCGAGTGATCGTATTGCTTCGCTGATGGATCGTATGGGCTTTGGCGAGGGTGAAGCTCTTGAGAATAAGATGCTCAGCAACTCTGTAGAGCGTGCGCAGAAGAAGGTCGAGGAGAACAACTTCGGTATCCGTAAGCGCCTCCTAGAGTACGATGATGTGATGAACTCACAGCGTAAGGGTATCTACGAGAAGCGTCGCCACGCCTTGATGGGCGAGCGCATCGGCATGGACGTCCTCAACATGCTCTACGACGTGACCGAGGCGATTGTCAATAAGAATAAGGAGGCGGACGACTACGAGGGCTTCCGCGACGAACTCCTCTCGGTGCTGGCCGTAGAGACTGAGCTGACTCCTGAAGCCTTCAAGTCGAGCCATACGAATGAAGTGGTCGACAAGACCTTTGAGACAGTCTATCAGGCACTCAACCACAAGGGCGAGAAGATCGCCACGGTCGCTTACCCGATCCTGCACAACCTCTACGAGACGCAGGGCGACAAGTTCAAGCGCATCATCATACCGATCACGGATGGTAATAAGGTGTACAATATCCCTTGCGACCTCGCTGAGGCAGACCGCACAGAGGGCAAGAGCATCGTCAAGGAGTTTCACAAGACGATCATGCTCTACACCCTCGATGATGCCTGGAAGGAGCACCTCCGTGAGATGGACGAGCTGCGTAACTCTGTGCAAAACGCTAGCTACGAGAACAAGGACCCACTCCTCATCTACAAGCTAGAGTCTTACGACCTCTTTAGTGCTATGCTTGACGGGCTCAACCGCAAGACCGCTACCATCCTCACGCGTGGTCGCATACCGCTACCCGCTGACGATGAGACCGGCTCTAGTCTCTCCGTCCGTGAGGCACAGACCGAGCGACGCACAGATCGTAGCCAGTATCGTGAGACCAAGGACGAGATCGCTAGCCAGCAGGAGGCACAGCGTCAAGCTGGAGAAGCCGCCACACAGGCTTCACAGCCTAAGGCTCAGCCTATCGTCAAGGAGCAAAAGATCGGTCGCAACGACCCATGTCCTTGCGGTAGCGGTAAGAAGTATAAGAATTGTCACGGGCGCAACGCCTAGACATCATCATATAGGGGCAGGCTTTGGCAAGAAGCTTTGCCCCTTTTTGCTATTTCCCAAAAAGTCAATAGGGACGCAGTAGGGTGGTGCACGACGCTACCTTTGCTTTGATCCCCCACACAGCGTAAGACTATGATTTACTCCATGACAGGATATGGTAGCAGTCAGCTACTCCTAGAGGGTGTCACCTACGAGGTCTCAATCCGCTCCGTCAATAGCAAGCAGCTAGACCTCTCGCTCCGACTCCCCTCCATCCTACGAGACCGAGAGATAGAGCTTCGTGGCATCTTGATCCCCGCACTCTTCAGAGGCAAGGTCGACGTGACCATTCGCACGGCCGATAATTCGCTAGGCACCTCCCCACAGGTACAGATCAATGCGCCTCTCCTCCATGCTTACTACGATCAGATCCATAGTGCCATAGAGGCCGAAGGCATCCCGCAGCCCGAAGACCTGACACGTCTCTTGCTCAGCTACCCAGGCGTCATCGTAGAGCAAGGCGAGACGCCCCTCACCGACGAAGATATGCAGCTACTGAGTCAAGCTATCGGGGAGGCGGTTGATCAGTTCAACGCTTTTAGAGAGCAAGAGGGCGCATCGCTCGAGCGCATCTTTGTGGAGAAGCTAGACCGCATCGCGGCCTTACTCGCAGAGGTCGATCCCTACGAGCAGAGCCGCATCACAGACCTACGGAGCAAGCTCGAGGAGCGATTAGCCCAGCTCACCTCCATACAGTACGACGAGGCTAGGCTAGAGCAGGAACTCATCTACTACATCGAGAAGCTAGACATCAGCGAGGAGAAGAACCGACTCGCCAACCATATCCGCTACTTCCGTGAGGTGCTAGCCCAGACTGGCGATCCCGATCCCTCTAGGGGCAAGAAGCTCGGCTTCATCGCTCAGGAGATGGGACGTGAGATCAACACCCTAGGGTCTAAGAGCAACAACGCCGCCATGCAGCAGCTCGTCGTCCAGATGAAAGACGAGCTAGAGCAGATCAAGGAGCAAGTCCTCAACGTACTATAAACCCTAAGTGCCAAAAGCTATGTCACATCTCATCCTTATCTCTGCCCCCTCAGGCTCTGGCAAAAGCACTGTCATCCAGCAACTCATGCAAGACGAGAGCCTGCGACTCTCCTTCAGCATATCCGCCACGAGCCGTCCGCCGCGAGGAAATGAGCAGCATGGTGTGGAGTACTACTTCTACACGCCCGAGCAGTTCAAGAAGTTGATCGCCGAGGATCGTCTCGTCGAGTATGTGGAGGTCTACCCCGGCAAGTACTACGGCACGCTCCGCAGCGAGGTCGATCGGCTAGCTAGTATGGGGCGCAACATCCTCTTTGACGTCGATGCCGTCGGGGCGATGCGCATCCAAGAGGCTTACAGAGACAAGGTGGTCAGCATCTTCCTCATGCCACCCACCTTTGCGGAGCTACGTCGCCGGCTAGAGTCACGAGGCACCGAGAGCCCCGAGCTAGTCGAGGAGCGCATGCGTCGAGCTTCGTATGAGATCAACTTTGCCGAGCAGTTTGACCACACCGTCGTCAACGACGACCTCAAGCTCTGCGTCTCGCAGGTCGCACAGATCATCCGCGACACGATCAGCAAGTAACTTACTCCACGCTCTACAAGCGAGTGCGCGCAGCGTAAGCCCGCTTTATCGACAAATAGAAGGCTCAGCCGTCCTTCCTGGATAGCTGAGCCTTCTGCCATTCGTATCGACTTGATCTAGTAGCACATACGAGTTCCAAAAATAGTTCCCCTCTTGGAACTTTTTAGTTCCAAGGGAAGAACTCTTCAGTTCCAGCGCAGGAACTTTTTAGTTCCAACGGGGGAACTTTTCAGTTCCAGCGGAGGAACCGTTCAGTCGATGGGTCTGTTTCTCTGCTCCGACTAGTTTTCCAAAAAGTTTCCAGCCTTGGAAAAATAAATTTCCAACGCTGGAAATTTTATTTTCCACCGTTGGAAAGTTCAGTTTCCACCGTTGGAAACTTTAGCCCCCCCGTATGAAACTGGAGTTTCACTCGATGGACCCGAGAGAAAAGGCGGATGAGACGACAAAAAGAGAGGAGACGCCGATGACGACATCTCCTCTCTTTGGGATTTAGTGGGGAGGTGTGATGCTCCTCACTCTGTATGTTGGCATTTACTGCCTAGTTAGTTGCCTTTTACTGTCTAGTTAGTTGGCATTTACTAGATGCGGTGCTATCTTCGTTTGCGGCTTTTATCGCTTGGGGAAGGTGGGCTGCGGATGCGCCTTGACCTCCTCCAGGAGTACGCGTACGGCTGCTTCTAGCTGACTATCGTGTCCCTCGAGGACGCGGTTGTAGTCGAGCGGTACCACGACATCGGGCTCGAGCTGCTTATTCTCGAGGAAGTCTCCCTGCTGGGTGCGATAACCTACGGCGGGGATGCCGAAGAAGAGCAGCGGGTTCTGCATGGTGACCCAGTTGACCGAGGTCATAGTGCCTGGTACTGGCATGCCGACGACCTTGCCCATGCCGAGGGTTTGGTAGACCCATGGAGAGCCGTGTGCATTGGAGTAGTCAGCCTCGCAGACGAGCATGACTGAGGGCTTGGTCCAGCGCTTGCTAGGCATCGTGCAGTAGTCCTGTCCGCGCACCTCTTGCTGCAGATAAGCCTTGCCACCGAAGAAGGTCTCGAGGTCTTCGTGCAGACGACCACCACCGTTGTAGCGGATGTCGATGACGATACCGTCGCATTGGTAGTACTTGCCCATCACCTCGCTATAGACGGTGCGGAACTCGTCATCGCCCATGCTCGGGATGTGTACATAGCCGAGACGACCATTAGAGAGACGCTGCACCTCAGCTTCGCGAGCCTTGACCCAGCGCTTGTAGAGTAGTCCCGAGAGCTTGCCCGAAGAGATCGGACGTACAGCCTCGGTGATTTCCTTTTGCTCCTTATTACTATAGAAGGTGACAGCCGTGAGCGTGCCGGTAGTGCCTGCGAGGAGGTCACGCCAGTCGGTGTGGTGGTCGATGCGTGTACCATTGATCGCAACGATCCGGTCGCCCGGCTGTAGCTTGGTCAGGTAGGTGTCAAAGGGACCTCCCGTAACGATCTCGTCGACGATGATCCCCTCGAGGGGTAGGGAGTACCAGTTGTAGAGTAGCCCTAGGCGTCCCGTAGCTGGCTCGCTAGAGCTCTGTCTGTAGCCTGAGCCTGTGTGCGATACGTTGAGCTCGCCTAGGATCTCGCTGAGCATCTCGGAGAAGTCCTCGTTCGTCGCGATGTGGGGCAGGAACTGGCGGTAGTGGTCGGTCAGCCCCTTCCAGTCTACGCCGTGCATATCTGCGCGGTAGAAGCGTAGACCCTCCTCGCGAACCATAAAGTCGTACATCGCCTCACGCTCAGCGTAGCTGTCTAGCTCCACACGCGCACGGTAGTTGACTGACTCAAACTTCTTTGAGGCGGGCGTAAAGCACTGTACTCGGCCCGAGGATATGACGAAGATCTTATCCCCCTTGGGCGTGGGGCGCATATAGGCACTGCCCGAGAGGTCTAGCTGACGTAGCATGGAGGTATTGCCCTTGCGCAGATCTGTCTGCCAGAGGTTGTACCCGCCCTCAAAGGCTGAGAGGTAGTAGAGGTTCTTGCCATCGGCATCGACATAAGCGTCTGCTAGGTCGCTCGAATTGGGCGTGAGCCGTACGATGCGGTCCTCGATGCCCTGGATCTCGACGACGATCGGCTTGGTCTCGTCCTTCTTCTTGGCACTCTCCTCAGCAGGGACGGGATCAGCGCCATACTGCAGCGTGTCTAGTCCAGCGCGGTCGTAGAGGTCGCGCTCTTCGGGTGTCATGTTAAACTTCTCGTACGCCTTGCGATTGAGGAAGACGAGGAAAGCATCGCTCATCGAGCCCCACGAAGCGTGGTTGCGCATACCATATCGGTCTGAGGTGAAGAGGATGGCATTGCCACCCATAACCCAGCCCGTGAGGTCGCTGAAGTAACCCGTATTGGTCAGGTTGATCACCTCACCTCCGGTCGCTTTTACCAAACCTACGTCACCAAAGGGCGCATGCACATTGGGTGTATATCCGAAGGCTATCCAGCGGCTGTCAGGACTCCACTCGAAGCTAATGTAGCCGTGCATCTCGGGCTGATCCTTGCCACTGGTGACCTGCGTGAGCTTCTTGCTCTCTACATTATAGGTATAGATGCACTTGCGGTCACCGACGAAGGCGATCAGCTTGCCATCGGGTGAGTACTGGGGGAGGGCTTGCTCCATCTTGCACTCGGGCATGAGTGGCTCCTCCTTGATGATGGTAGCAGAGGCGAAGTCTAGCTCCTTGTCCGAAGCGATGGTCGCCTTATAGAGGATATGCTTGCCGTCACGGCGTGAGTCGTAGACGAGCGTCTTGCTGTCGGGACTCCAGGTGACACTCTCCTCGGCGCCGGCACTCTGGGTGATGCGCTTCGTCGTGCCATGCTCGACAGAGGTGACGTAGACATCACCTCGCATGATGAAGGCTAGCTGCTTGCCGTCACTGCTGGGCGTGAAGGAGCTACCTCCACTGCTGGCTGTGCGGCGGTATACTTTGTCCTTAGGACCCTCGGTGCGCAGGGTGATCTGCACCTTTTGCGGGGAGCGTCCCTCGGTCATGGTGTAGAGGTCGCCATCGTAGGCGAAGCAGAGCCGCCCAGAGCGTGAGATGCTGAGGAAGCGCACGGGGTGATTGCGGAAGCTGGTCACCTGCTGAGCGGTCTGCTCGCCGATGCGCTGCTTCCAGACGTTGAGCGAATTGCTTTTACCACGCTCGCTGATGAAGAAGACGGTCTGGTCATCAGGTCCGAAGACGGGTGAGAGGTCTTCGCCAGGCTCTAGTGTGCAGGCTGTGGTGGCTCCACTTTTGGGGTCTACTATATAAATGTCTCGTGTGACGGAGCTGGTGTGGTGCTTGCGCCACTTATTCTCAAAGCCCTTGATGTCTTGCGCTACATAGCGGTCGCCACGATGGCTGAAGGTGACAGCCTCCAGAGGACGAGGGTTGTAGAGCATAGGCGTGCCGCCATCGACAGGGATCATGTAGAGCTGCGAGAGGATGCCCGAAGGATTGAGCGCACTGGTGGCAGGCTGCTGGAGAGATTCGGACATAATGATAAAACGACCGTCGGGTGTGTAGCACTCGACGGTATGGCTATTGCCCGAGTGGTGCGTGATGCGCTTGACATCGCCACCGAGGGCTGACATAGTGTAGATGGAGCGGTGCCCATCACGATTGCTCATGAAGGCGATACGCTTTCCATCGGGACTCCAGGTGGGGTGTGACTCGTACCCATCGGAGCCAGTCAGGAGACGCGCCTCGCCACCGATAGCATCGACAATGTAGATGTCGCCTTGGTAGCAAAAAGCTATCTGATTACCATCAGGAGAGATCTGGGCATAGCGTAGCCAGCGGGGTGTCTCCTGCGCTACAGCCCCCACGAGCCAGGCGGCTGAGAGGGCTAGTAGGAGTAGGAGACGCTTGCAAAGGGAAGTGTTCCTCTTCATAAAACGGGTATTCTTAGGGGTATTTACTTAGACGATAGAAGTTCGGTGGTGCGCTTGATGAACTCTTGTAGGGCAACGCCTCTTAGTTCACCAGCTGAGAGTAGAGCCAGCTCGACGATGTGACGTATCATAGGCTGCTTCTCGGCATACTGGTCGAAGGAGCTTTGCATCTCGCCGTGTAGCTCTTCTTGCTGCTTGTGGAGAGACTCCTTCTTCTCTTGTAGCTCTTTCTTTTGCTCCTCGGTAGGCTCGGTCTGCTCCTTGGCCTCCTTGTCTAGCTCGGTGACTTGCTCTTGGAGCGTAGCGAGCTGAGAGCGCAGAGACGCCAGCTGTGGCTCTAGCTCCTTGCCCTCACCCTCTAGCAGGCTCTTGATGAGCGGGTGGTCGGCATTGAGCACGAGCGAATAGCTGTCGGGGAGTGAGTTGTAGAAGGAAGCTCCAGGCTGATACTGCGACATCTCCTTCATACGGCGCATCCACTCCATACGCGTGACCACTGCCGGCTGAGCCTCCTGACCCATGTTGCGTAGGAAGACCTGATAGTTGGCCTCGCCCATCGGGAGCGCCTTGGCAAAGAGACTACGCATGATCTCAGTCTTATGTGCGGAAGCATCGGTCGTCGTGTCGTCACGCTGGATCAATTGGTCGACCGTGTCGCTGTCTACACGTACGAAGTGCGTGCCCTCCCACTTTTGCTCTAGATGGTTGAGTAGGGGCGTGTCGAGCATGCCGTGCATGTGGAGTACGTTGTACCCCTTAGCCTCGGCAGCCTGTATGTAGCTGTACTGCGCCTCAGGATCGGTAGCGTAGAGGTAGACAAGCTTGTTGTCCTTGTCGGTCTGATTGCTCTTGACCAGCTCACGATACTCCTCGGGCGTGTAGAACTTCCCAGCCACATCCTCTAGTAGGAGTAGTGACTTGAGGGCACGCTCCTCCATCTTCTCATCGGTGAGGATACCATAATGTATGAAGACAGAGAGGTCGGGCCACTTAGCTTCGTAGGTGGGGCGATCATTCTTCATGATCTCCTCCAGCTTGTCAGCCACCTTCTTCGTGATGTAGCTGCTGATCTTCTTGACATTGCTGTCAGACTGTAGGTACGAGCGCGACACATTGAGCGGGATGTCTGGTGAGTCGATCACACCATGGAGCAAGGTCAAGTACATAGGCACGATGCTCTCCACCTCGTCAGTCACAAAGACCTGATTGCAGTAGAGCTTGATCTTGTTGCTCTGCAGATCCACCTTGTTGCTCACCTTGGGGAAGTAGAGTACGCCGGTCAGGGTGAAGGGGTAGTCTACATTAAGGTGTATCCAAAAGAGTGGCTCGTCAGCTCCTGGGTAGAGCTTACGGTAGAACTCACGATAGTCCTCGTCCGTAAGGTCTTGCGGCTTGCGGAGCCAGAGCGGGTTGGTATCGTTGATCACATTGTCCTCGTCGGTGTCCTGCATCTTGCCGTCCTTCCACTCCTGCTTCTTGCCAAAGATGATGGGGATCGGGAGGAAGCGACAATACTTCGTCAGTAGCTCCTCGATGCGTGCCTGCTCGAGGAACTCGCTGCTTTCTTCGTCTAGGTGCATGATGATGTCAGTGCCACGCTCGGTGCGGCTACCCGTACTCATCTCGTAGGCAGGTGAGCCGTCACAGCTCCAGTGGACGGGCTGTGCATCTGGCTGGTAGGAGAGGGTGTCTATCTCGACACGCTCGGAGACCATAAAGGCTGAGTAAAAGCCTAGTCCGAAGTGCCCGATGATATTGCCCGAAGCGTCTTTGTACTTCTCCAGAAAGTCCTCCGCTCCAGAGAAAGCTATCTGATTGATGTAGCGCTCCACCTCGTCGGCAGTCATACCGATACCGTAGTCTCGTATGGTCAGTGTGCGCGCCTCCTTATCTAGTAGGACCTCTACACGGAGGTCCTCAGTGTTGCCCACCTCCGTGCCACGAGCTATCAGCGCGCGTAGCTTGGTCGTCGCATCGACTGCGTTGGATACGATCTCACGAAGGAATATATCATGCTCACTATAGAGAAACTTCTTGATGACGGGGAATATGTTTTCACTCGTAACCCCGATTTGTCCTTTATTACTATTCATAAGCTTGAGTTATTTGTCTGATTTGATTGGTTACCGCTCGTCGCCCTTCTGGCTGGAAGAGGTAAACGAGGGTAGGGCGAAGCCTAGGGTCGCTTCATCACTCTTTGCTTGCGCCTCCTTTTGCGGTGCACGCTTGTCCACCTCCATGAGGAGTTCGCCCTCAGAGACACGCAGACGCACCGTGTCGCCCACATTTGCCTCACCATCGAGGATGAGATCCGTCAGCTTGTCCTCGATCCAGTGACGCAGAGCGCGTCTCAGCGGTCTAGCACCGTACTCTAGGTCAAAGCCCACATCGGCGAGCTTGTCCTTTGCCGAGGGAGTGACCACAAGGTTGTACCCCTGCTCGGAGATACGCGCCATGATAGGACGTAGCTCCACGTCTACGATCTTGCGGATGTCCTCCTTCTCCAGGCTGGCGAAGTAGATCGTCTCATCAAGGCGGTTGAGGAACTCAGGGCTAAAGTGCTTCTTGAGCTGCTTGCTCAGCAAAGCCTCCTGCTCCGTCTGGGTGAGCTGCACCTCCTGACGGAAGCCGACACCAGCGCCAAAGTCCTTGAGCTGGCGCGTACCGATGTTGCTCGTCAGTATGATGACCGTATTCTTAAAGCTCACGTGCGTACCATCGGCAGCGGTGATAAAGCCGTCGTCGAGGATCTGCAGGAGTATATTGTAAACGTCTGGGTGCGCCTTCTCTAGCTCGTCAAAGAGTACGACCGAGTAAGGCTTGCGTCTCACTTGCTCCGTGAGCTGTCCGCCTTCGTCGTAGCCGACGTAGCCAGGGGCTGCGCCCACGAGACGGGAGACGTTGAACGACTCCATATACTCACTCATATCAATACGTATGAGTGCGTCCTCATCGTCAAAGAGTAGCTCGGCAAGCTTCTTAGCTAGATAAGTCTTACCGACACCTGTCGGACCGAGGAAGAGGAAGCTCCCGATGGGTCGCTTGTCACTACCCAAGCCGAGGCGGTTACGCTGTATCGCTTTGACCACCTTGTCGATTGCATCGTCCTGACCGATCACTATATCCTTGAGCGTTTGGCGCATCTGGCGTAGCTTAGCGTGCTCCTCCTGACTGATGTTGGAGATAGGCACCCCGCTCATCATAGAGACCGTCTTGGCGACCGCCTCCTCATCTACAGGTAGATAGATGGCAGCCTCCTGGGCATGAGCTTTCTCGAGCTCCTCGTCCACCTCTTTCTGGACTAAGTCTTCCTGCACTTTGAGGGTCATAGCGGTGTCGTAGTTGCTCTCACGCACTGCCTTGTCACGAGACGCACGGTAGGTACGCAGCTGCTGTCGGAGCGAAGCGACCTTGTCGCTCTCACCCACTTTGCCCTTGAGGTGCATACTCGCTCCCACCTCGTCTAGGACGTCAATAGCCTTGTCGGGGAAGTAGCGGTCGTAGATATATCTATTGGTCAGGCGCACCATAGCGACCAAAGCTTCGTCGCTGTAGCGTACATGGTGAAACTCTTCATATCGTCCTCGTAGCTGGCGCAATATCTCTAGCGTCTCCTCGGGTGTGTTTGGCTCGATCATCACCTTCTGGAAGCGACGCGCCAAGGCTCCATTCTTCTCAATGGTCCTGCGATACTCATCCAGTGTGGTGGCTCCGATCACCTGTATCGTGCCACGCGCCAGAGCAGGCTTGAGCATGTTGGAGGCATCCATACTGCCCTCTGTCGAGCCCGCACCCATCAGCGTGTGGATCTCGTCAAAGAGTAGGATCGTATTGCCCAGCATCTCAGCCTCCTTGAGTAGCGCCTTAAATCGCTCCTCAAAGTCTCCTCTGTAGCGTGTGCCGGCTAGCATCTGTGCCAAGTCTACGCTGTAAAGCACTTTGCCACGAAGCTTGTAGCTCACCTCGTCGCGCGCTAAGAGCTGTGCCAAGCCCTCGGCGACGGCTGTCTTACCGACACCCGCCTCGCCGATCAACACGGGATTGTTCTTCTGTCGGCGACAGAGTATATGTGTGATACGCTCTAGCTCCTTAGCACGACCAATCATCGGGTCTAGCTTGCCATCCTTAGCGAGCTGGTTAAGGTTGGTCGCAAAGGCATCTAGCGCAGGAGTCTTAGAGCGCTTGCTAGACTTGTTAGAAGCTTTCTCCTCCTTGTCTCCCTCATCATCGGCGTTTAGGTCGAAGGGATTACTTCCCGAGTTTTGCGTCACCTTGCGCTGCTCGTGACGTATGATTGCCTTGATATGCTCTTGGATCTCTTCGGGCAGCTCCTCTAGTGGCACAGCGCGCATAGAGTTTTTGTCCGTCTCTCCGTCGGGATTGTTTTGAGAGACGAAGACCTCTACCTGCTTGACAATAGTGTTAGGATCCAGGTCGCTAGTAGGCTTCTTCGTCTGAGGGGTGTCTGAACCTGTTATGGCTGAGTAAAGCCTCTCAAGGGGGGCCTCCCATGCGGCGACATCGAGCTCATCTCGCATCTCCTCTGTCAACGCGTCAGGCATCCCCGCCATAGCGGTGGAGAGGATCGTCTGAAGCATCTGCTCCTCCGCCTCGACACTGGCTATCGCCTGCACCTCGACAGAGGTCGCTTTAGTACTATGCTCTAGGCTGTTCTGTACGTAGCTAGCGAGGATATCCTCCTTAGCAGGACGAGAGGTGATGAATGGCCATGGGTAGATGTCTGGCCGCCCCTCGTGTAGCATATAAGCGATAATACGCGGTGCGTCAATCACTGGGAAGTCATCATGATTGGGGAAGATCTCCCACGCTCCCTCCAGAATGGCCTTGACCTGATCGTGGTAGTAGCTTATGAGCTCCGCACTAGGCATCGTGTACTGACTCTGCTCGATGGTGTCATGGATCTGCTTGTAGTAGCCATTCTTCGCAGGCTCCTCAAAGAGCGTATATTGCAGTTGAGTGAGCGGTATATGCAGAGTGCGCAAGATGAAGGCACTAGGGAAGGTATCTTTACTGCGAGCTAAGTCGATAAAGAGCGATCTAGAAATGTCTAGTTGCTTCCCCGAGCGTAGTCCGATAGCGCAAGCTCTAGAAAAGGCTCTGACCACTAGGTCACTTATTTGGTATGGCGTGAAATTCATGCGTTTGTAGTTATCTCTTGAGAGTGAATTATGTAGTGCTTCGTACCGCTGCAAGGGTACTGGCACTAGGTGATATATGCGGGTGCAAAGCACAGCTAGGCACCCTCGTGCAATAGTCTCGCTGTGTAAAGGTACTCAAAAACTGTACCACGGCAAGGGCTGTGACGATCATCAGCCGTCTCCACGTCCTATATAGACGAAATAGACAGACCAGATAGCCGACAGGACAAATTGACCCAACGGAGACTATTGCAAAAGTCTCCAATGGTGTAGGTAGAGATAGGGTAGGGCAAAAAGAGAGAGACCTACTGAAGCCTCATCTGCATAAGGTCATCCAATAGGTCTCTCTCGTAGTACGCAGGATGAGAGTCGAACTCACACACCATTGCTGGCACTACCCCCTCAAAGTAGCGTGTCTACCAATTCCACCACCTGCGCATACATTATATTATATAGTCTCTTACAGCAACTACTACGCCTAAAGTAATCTTAGGTGCCCAAGACAGGAATCGAACCTGCACAAACTTGCGTTTACTAGTACCTGAAACTAGCGCGTCTACCAGTTCCGCCACTTGGGCTTGTAGCAGTGACTACCTGTGTACATATAACAAACTCTCCATAGTAGCCATGGGGAGTCTATAAAAAGTGCTGTAACCAGGAGATCGCTACCTCCTTAAGACTAAGAATCCTCTTACTCCGTCACACTTGCCGACCATCTTGTCAGGAAGCTGTGACCTCGTATGAGGAATCAGAGCGGTGCGGACGGGACTCGAACCCGTGACCCCCTGCGTGACAGGCAGGTATTCTAACCAGCTGAACTACCGCACCTCGGTTGTTTTGCTCTGCAAAGGTACAAAAAATAATCAACACTGCAATAGCTACAGGCGATTTTTTTTTTGCGAAGCTCCAAATGAATCCCTTCTGATAGGCTCACTAGCCTATGTCTCGAAGGGGAGAGCGACGCTCCTCTGCTCCTTAGCGGTGACAAAGGTACGACAATTTTTGAAACTAACAACTGCCTCCTCGTCAATTTCTGCGCCACAAGTCGCGATCGTGACAAGAGCGCACCTCAGATCCGCGACTTAGACCTCTGTTAAATAGGATCTTATCGATTGATCCTATGGTGATGACGCATCTGTTCTCGTGATAGAAATATTTTATTGGCAGTGATCTTGTCACCTTGAGTAGACCAGGGCTGACGCATTATAATCGCTCTTTCAGGAGCTACACATGAGCGACAACCGAGGCTTGGATGAGCTCATTATATATTATGGCCGTCCGACTACTCGAATTCGACCAACCTACAGTTTCCTTCGTATGAAACTCCAGTTTCTCACCTAGGAAACTCTAGCTTCTCATCCAAGTGGCGCTGATAGTTAGCTCATTTCTGCAGGACGATCTACTCGATGCTCCCTCAACAAGCTTTTACCGGGGAGCAATATTGTATAATGCGTCAGCACAGGCTGGGTAAATTTGACGCTAGGTCGTTACAATAATTTATAGTATACTACATGTCGAAACGGCATAGTGTCGGTGAAAACTGATTTCCACGTGGATATTTTGAAATCCCCACGTGGAGAATAAAAAATTCTTCGGAGGAATGAAATGAAACTTCGGAGGAATGAAATGAAACTTCGGAAGAAATGAATCGCCCCCACGTGGAAAAGAAAAAATATCCACGTGGAGATTTGAGATTCCCCACGTGGATATTCGAGAAAGGAGAGAATCGGACGAATTTCCCTGTAAAGAGATGTAAATAGAGATTAGAGGTTAGAAGTTAGAGGTTAGAGATTAGAGAGCAGGGGTGACACATTATATATATAGTGACCTCATCTATGCCTTGCTTGTCGCTCATGTGTAGCCCCTGACAGAGCGATTATAATACGTCAGCTCTGATTTATATATGAATAGTGCGGTCGTAGTGGTCACTATTTAGTACCTTTGCACAGACTTCAGTTTACTGGGGTGTGATACCTTATATATAAATAGCACAGTTATGACCGATACACGATACATCTTTGTGACAGGAGGCGTGGTCTCCTCGCTTGGTAAGGGCATTGTAGCCGCCAGCCTTGGCAAATTGCTTCAAGCTCGTGGGTACAAGGTTACGATACAGAAGTTTGACCCGTATATAAACATCGACCCGGGTACGCTCAATCCTTACGAGCATGGCGAGTGCTATGTGACGGAAGATGGCCATGAGGCGGATCTAGATCTGGGACACTATGAGCGCTTCCTCAATATCCGTACCTCTCGGGAGAACAACATCACCACGGGACGTATCTATCAGAGCGTGATCAATAAGGAGCGTCACGGGGATTACCTCGGCAAGACGGTACAGGTGATCCCGCATATCACGGACGAGATCAAGCGGAGCGTGCGCCGTCTAGGCATGAAGCATCACTACGACTTTGTCATCACCGAGATAGGTGGTGTGGTCGGAGATATTGAGTCACTGCCCTTCCTGGAGAGTGTACGTCAGCTCAAGTGGGAGCTCAAGAACCATTGCGTCTGCGTTCATCTGACTTATGTCCCCTTTATCGCAGCAGCCAAGGAGTACAAGACGAAGCCTACGCAGCACTCGGTCAAGCAGCTCCAAGAGGAGGGTATACAGCCCGACATCTTGGTGCTTCGTACGGAGCATAAGCTGAGCAATGAGATACTAGATAAGGTGGCACTCTTCTGTAATGTCTCTAAGGAGAGTGTCTTCCAGAGTATCGATATGCCGTCGATCTATGAGATACCGCTACTCCTGCAGGAGCAGGGGCTAGATCGTCAGGTGATTCAGCAGGCTGGTCTAGAGGTGGGCGAGACGCCCAAGCTAGAGGGATGGCGCAACTTCGTTCACCGGATGAAGTCGGCTACCAAGGAGCTACACATAGCTCTCGTGGGTAAGTATGTAGAGCTACAGGATGCCTACAAGTCTATCGATGAGGCGCTACTCCAGAGCTGTGTGTATCATGATCGCAAGCTCAAGCTCACCTCGATACATAGCGAGAGCATCACCAAGGACAATGTGGAGAAGCTCCTGAGTGGCTACGATGGGGTCGTGGTGGCTCCAGGCTTTGGCTCTAGAGGTGTAGAGGGTAAGTTGATCGCCCTAGAGTATACCCGTACGCATCAGATCCCGACGCTCGGCATCTGCCTAGGTATGCAGTGCATGGCGATTGAGTTTGCGCAAAATGTGCTGGGCCTAGAGGACTGTAACACGACCGAGATCAAGCCGACAGCGGCCAATAAGATTATTGATCTGATGGACGAGCAGAAGGCCGTCTCAGACCTAGGAGCCTCTATGCGACTAGGTGCCTATGAGTGCGAACTCAAGGAGGGCTCTAAGCTGGCAGCTGCTTATGGCAAGCTACTCATCTCGGAGAGACATAGACACCGCTATGAGTTCAACAGTCAGTACCGTACAGCCTTTGAGGAGGCTGGCTTTAAGTGCGTAGGTACCAATCCCGAGACAGGTCTCGTTGAGGCGCTCGAGCTAGAGGGACACCCTTGGTACATCGGTGTGCAGTACCACCCAGAGTACAGCAGCACGGTCTTGCAGCCTAGTCCCATCTTTATGGCCTTTATCTCAGCAATTAGCAATCGATAGGGGCGCACATCTCGAGCAGTTTCTTTTACACACGACATACTCTATACTTTAGATGAATAAATCAAACCTCATAGGTATCGTTCTGATCGGCGTGGTCATCGTCGTCTACTCGGTCTTTCTACTTCCTAAGCAGACGCCTGCATCTACTCCTACATCGGCAACTGATACCACTCAGGTCGATACAAATACAGCTGTAGCCACCGCAGAGGAGAGTCAAACGACTCCAGATGTGGCAAAGCCTACCCCTGTTGACTCGCTCTACGCTTTCAGTCAGCTGATGAGTCAGCCGGCTAAGGAGTACACGCTACAAAACGAAAAGCTGTGCGTCACCTTTACCACACAGGGTGCTATGCCTGTCTCCGCTGAGCTGGCAGACTATCAGAGCTACGATAGCACACAGGTGCGACTCTTTGCTCCTGGTGACTTTATGCTCAATCTACCTCTACGGACGAGCCAAAACCAAATCTTAGACACGAAAGATCTGATCTGGCAGGCCAGTCAGCCCAACGACTCAACGCTCTTGATGACGCTGCCGATAGACTCGTCGAGCTATCTGCGCATCATCTACACGATGCCGCATGAGGGCTATATGCTCGGCATGGCTATCGAGGCGCAAGGCTTAGGGTCGCTCTTACATAGCAACAATGCGATGCAAGACCTAGAGATGAGCCTGCGCATACCGCGACAGGAGCGCTCCTGGAAGTTTGAAAATCAGTACTCCACTATATATTATAAGTATCCGGGAGATGATGTAGAGAAGCTCAAGGAGACCAAAAATGAGCCGGAGAAGGATGTCCGCGAGAAGATCCAGTGGGTAGCGATGAAGGACAAGTTCTTTAGCACCGTGCTCATAGGTCTTGGAGATACGCGCCTAGAGGAGAATAAGATGTCCTTCAAGACGGAGCCTAAGGAGACAAACTACATTAAGAACTGCCACTATAAAGGGGCTTTTGCTATGGACATACGTGATGGACGCAAGGCGGACTTTGCGCTCTTCATGGGGCCTCTAGACTACAACATGCTCAAGGCGATGGACGCTGGCGTGGACAAGGCGCAGCGACTAGACCTCAAGCGGATGATCTATGTGGGTGGCTCGCTCTTTAGATGGATCAATGTCACCCTGATTCGTCCGCTGATAGACTTCCTCCAGAGCTTTATCTCCAACTGGGGTATCATCATCCTCTTGCTGACACTCATCATCAAGCTGGTCCTCTCGCCACTCACCTTCAAGAGCTATATGTCGCAAGCTAAGATGCGCGTCTTGAAGCCACAGGTAGAGGCGATCAATGCTAAGTATGCGGGCGATGATCAGCAGATGATGATGAAGCGCAGTCAGGCGACGATGCAGCTCTACCGCAATGCGGGAGCTAGCCCGATGAGTGGCTGCTTGCCGATGTTGCTGCAGATGCCTTTCTTGATAGCACTCTACATGTTCTTCCCGACGGCGATAGACCTTCGTGGGGAGAGCTTCCTCTGGGTCAAGGATCTCTCGACCTATGACCCGATCATCTCGTGGGGCACAGACATACCCTTTATCACGGGTCTGCTCGGTGGTAACCATATCAGTCTCTTCTGCTTGCTATGGGCTGTCACCAATATCATTTACTCCCGCTACACGATGAGCATGTCGGGCGGAGCTAGTGGTTCACAAATGAAGATGATGCGCTTTATGCCTTACATGATGACGATCATGTTCTTCATCTTCTTCAATAGCAATGCCGCTGGTCTGACCTACTACTACTTTATCTCTACGCTGATCACGATCCTGCAGTTTGTTGCTAGCCGACTCCTGATCAATGAGGATAAGGTGCTGGCACGTCTCGAGGAGAACCAAAGGAAGCCCAAGAAGAAGAAAGGCTTTATGGCGCGTCTCGAGCAGATGCAGAAGGAGCAAGAGAAGCTCATGCGTGAGCAAAACAAGAAGCGTCGCTAACTAAGATATAACCCTCGGCGGATCTATGGAACCTCTCAAGCACGAGTGCGGGATAGCACTCATACGACTACGCAAACCACTAGAGTACTACGCAGAGCACTACGGTACGACCCTCTATGGGCTGAACAAGCTCTACCTCCTGATGGAGAAGCAGCACAACCGTGGGCAAGATGGCGCTGGACTGGCTGTGGTCAAGACACAGGCACCTCCAGGTGACGAGTATATCTATCGAGAGAGAGCTCTCGGCAGTAACGCTATTACGGAGATCTTCAAGACGGTACATGAGACTATAGCCATGGCTCACGATGGTACGACGCCTACCGTAGAGGAAGCGACGCAAGCTGAGCGTTATACGCCTTTCCTGGGCGATTGCTATATGGGGCATCTACGTTATAGCACGACAGATTTGGCGGGCTTGACCTTCGTACACCCGATGATACGCCGTAGCAACTGGAGAGCGAAGTCTCTGGCGGTGTGTGGTAACTTCAACCTGACTAATGTGTCGGGTATCTTTGACGAGATCACAGCCATCGGTCAGCACCCTCGTACCTCTAGTGACACACATATTATATTAGACCAAGTAGGTCACCGCCTAGATCGTGAGGTGGAGCGTCTCTACAAGATCGCTCACGAGGAGCAGGGGCTAGAGGGGATGGATATAACGCACTTCATCGAGGACAATCTTGATCTGACCAACGTGCTGCATCGTACCAGTCCTATTTGGGACGGGGGCTTTGTGATGTGCGGTATGACGGGGTCGGGAGATTCCTTCGTCTTGAGAGATCGCAACGGCATCCGCCCCGCATTCTACTACATCGATGACGAGATCATCGTCGTAGCTAGCGAGCGTCCTGTGATCCAGACGGTGATGAATGTGACCTACGACAAGGTCCTCGAGCTAAACCCTGGCGAGGCACTCACCATAGATAACAAAGCTAATCCGAGTATCACGCAGATCCTGGAGCCTGGCGAACTGAAAGCTTGCTCCTTCGAGCGTATCTACTTCTCTCGTGGTAGTGATCGAGACATCTATCGTGAGCGTAAGATGCTAGGGCAACTCCTCACGCCAGCTATCCTCAGAGAGATAGACGGCGACTTGACCCACTCGGTCTTCTCCTTTATTCCAAACACCGCCGAGGTCGCTTACTTCGGTATGCTGGAGGGACTAAACCTAGAGCTTAACAAGCGCAAGGCGGAGCAGATCGAGCAAGCGTTGGGAGCTCCCGACTTTGACGAGCAACTAAAGCATATCCTTTCGCAGCGCATACGTAGTGAGAAGGTCGCCATCAAGGATATCAAGCTACGCACCTTTATCTCCGAAGGCAATACGCGTAACGACCTAGCGACGCACGTCTACGACGTCACCTACGGCTCCATCGAGCGTGGCGTGGACAACCTCGTGGTCATCGACGATAGTATCGTACGAGGCACCACGATACGCCAGAGCATCCTCACGATCCTAGATCGCTTAGGACCGCGCAAGATAGTCTTCGTCTCCAGTGCTCCTCAGATCCGCTATCCCGACTACTACGGCATCGATATGCGTCACGTGGACGAGTTCATAGCCTTTAGAGCTATGATCGCACTTCTTCAGGAGCGAGGCCAGCAGCGTATGCTTGACGAGGCATACCGTGAGGCGATCGCGCTCAGAGAGCGTCCGCTCACGGAGTACGTACCCAACGTGATTAAGACCCTCTACGCACCCTTTACGGAGGAAGAGATCTCTGCCAAGATCGCTGAGCTTGTTAAGTCTGACGGCATCAAGGCTGAGGTTAGCATTGTCTACCAGACAGTAGAGGCTCTACACGAGGCTATCCCACATCATCCAGGCGACTGGTACTTTACGGGCGACTATCCTACGCCTGGCGGGTCCCATCTCGTCAACGATGCTTTCATCGCTTACTACGAGCAGCAGTACAATCGCAAATAGACATAGACGCTCTTTTCAACTAATAATCATGCAAACATCCACACAGCGCAAAGCTACGCTCACGCTACAAGACGGATCTACCTACACAGGCTGGCACTTCGGTGCGACCAGACAGTTGGCCGGGGAGGTAGTCTTTAATACAGCCATGAATGGTTACACCGAGTCGCTCACCGACCCCAGCTATATGGGTCAGATCTTGGTGATGACCTATCCGATGGTGGGCAATTACGGTGTCCCCGCTGCCACTCGAGATGAGTACGACATCCCCAGATACTACGAGAGTGACGGCTGTCTCATGCGTGCCCTGATAGTCAATAGCTACTCGCCTGAGTACTCACACTGGAATGCGGAGCAGTCCTTAGGAGACTTTATGGCAGAGCAAGGCGTCGTGGGGATTACGGGCATCGATACACGAGCTCTGACCAAGCACCTGCGTGACCACGGCATTCAGGTCGGCACGATAACCATCGAGGGCGAAACCTCTCCCATAGAGCCCTCCATCGGAGACCAAAACTTAGTTGCTCAAGCCTCTTGCCCCGAGCCGCGCATCTACGGATCGGGCGATTGTCATATAGCTTTGATCGACTGTGGACTCAAGGACAACATCCTGCGCTCGCTCATCGATGAGCGCTTCACCCTCCACCGCGTCCCCTGGGACTATCCTTTGGAGCAGATCGAGGGGCTGCGTGGCGTCTTCATCAGCAATGGTCCTGGTTCGCCGACTTGCTGCAAGGAGACGATAAGACAGATACAGTATGCTTTCGAGCGTCAGCTCCCCACTTACGGCATCTGCATGGGCAATCAGCTTATGGCGCTCGCCTCTGGTGCTAAGATCTATAAGATGAAGTACGGCAATCACGGACACAACCAACCTGTCCAGTTGGTCGGCTCGACTCAGTGCCTTATCACCAGTCAGAACCATAGCTACGCTGTCAACTCAGCGACACTCCCTCAGGGATGGGAAGAGTGGTACACCAACCTCAACGATGGCACCAACGAGGGGCTCATGCACACCGACCTGCCATTTCGCTCGGTACAGTTCCACCCAGAGGCAAAGGGCGGTCCACTAGATGCGCTCAGCTTCTTCACTGACTTTCAGGACACCGTCCTGAACTACCCACAATTGTCGAAATAACCCATCAAGCTCGACCAAACCATGACTCAGCGTAAGCAATACAATAAGATACTCCTACTCGGATCTGGCGCACTCAAGATCGGAGAGGCAGGCGAATTTGACTATTCAGGCTCACAAGCTCTCAAAGCTGTCAAAGCGGAGGGTATCAAGACCGTTCTCATCAATCCCAATATCGCTACGGTACAGACCAGCGAAGGCGTTGCTGATGCGGTCTATTTCTTACCCGTCACGCCTTACTTCGTAGAGCGTGTCATAGAGCGTGAGCGTCCCGACGGCATTATGCTAGCCTTCGGTGGGCAGACCGCGCTCAACTGTGGTGTCCAGCTCTTTCAGTCGGGCGTCCTGGAGCGTTACGGCATCGATGTCCTCGGCACACCCGTCGAGACCATTATGGCGACCGAAGACCGCGAGCTCTTTGTCGAGAAGCTTGACGAGATAGAGGTCAAGACTATCCAGAGCCACGCCGTCACCACGATGGAGGACGCTCTCGTCGCTGCCAACCAACTAGGCTATCCCGTCATCGTACGAGCTGCCTATGCGCTGGGTGGCTTGGGTAGTGGCTTCTGCGACAATGATGAGGAGCTCCGAGTCCTTGCTGAGAAAGCCTTCGCCTTCTCCCCACAGCTACTGATCGAGAAGAGCTTGCGCGGCTGGAAAGAGATTGAGTACGAGGTGGTGCGAGACGCCTACGACAACTGCATCACCGTCTGTAATATGGAGAACTTTGACCCGCTCGGCATCCACACCGGCGAGAGTATCGTCATCGCTCCCTCACAGACCCTCTCTAACGATGAGTATCACAAGCTCCGCACGATCGCTATCAAGATCATCCGTCACCTCGGTGTCGTAGGCGAGTGCAATGTGCAGTACGCCCTCGACCCCTACAGTGAGGACTACCGCGTCATCGAGGTCAATGCGCGTCTCTCGCGCTCCTCAGCTCTAGCCAGCAAAGCTACCGGCTATCCCCTCGCACACGTTGCTGCGAAGCTCGGACTAGGCTATGGACTCTTTGAGGTGCAGAATGCGGTGACAGGCTCTACGCCAGCCTTCTTCGAGCCAGCACTAGACTACTGCGTCTGCAAGATACCACGCTGGGACTTAGGTAAGTTCCACGGCGTGTCTCGTCAACTCGGTAGTAGCATGAAGTCTGTCGGCGAGGTGATGGCGATCGGTCGCACCTTTGAGGAGGCAATCCAAAAGGGACTTCGTATGATAGGGCAGGGCATGCACGGCTTCTGCGAAAACAAAGAGCTCGTCATCCCCGACATCGACACAGCCCTTAGAGAGCCAACCGACACACGTATTTTTGTCATCAGCAAAGCGTTTCGTCAGGGATACAGCGTGGAGCAGATCCACGAGCTTACGAAGATCGACCGCTGGTTCCTCTATCGCCTCCAAGGCATCCTAGAGACCGCCGAGACACTGGGCACTTGTGACTCCATCGAGAGTCTCCCCGCTGAGCTACTACGACAAGCTAAGGAGCAAGGCTTCACCGACTTCCAGATCGCCCGTGCCGTCACCAAGGAGTACAAGAAGCCCCTCCACAAAGAGGCTGACCAGGTACGCCAGCACCGCAAGAGCCTCGGCATACTACCTTATGTCAAGCAGATCGACACGCTAGCCGCCGAGGTACCAGCCGAGAGCAACTACCTCTACCTCACTTATCATGGTGAGGAGCACGACATAGCCACAGAGCAAGACGGCAAGTCGGTCATCGTACTAGGCTCGGGAGCTTATCGTATCGGTAGCTCCGTCGAGTTTGACTGGTGCGGTGTCAATGCACTACACACCATTCGCAAGGCGGGTCTGCGCTCTATCATGATCAACTACAATCCAGAGACCGTCAGTACAGACTTCGATATGTCAGACCGTCTCTACTTTGACGAGCTCACCTTCGAGCGCGTCATGGATATCATAGACCTAGAGGCACCCAAGGGTGTCATCCTAGCTACGGGTGGTCAGATCCCGAACAACCTGGCACTACGTCTTGCCACCAATGGGGTCACCATCCTAGGCACGCAAGCCGAAGATATAGACCATGCGGAGGATCGACATAAGTTCTCCGCCATGCTAGACGAGTTAGGCATCGACCAGCCTGAGTGGAGCGAGCTCACCACTATTGAGGACATCGACCGCTTCGTAGAGCGTGTTGGCTATCCCGTCTTGGTGCGTCCTAGTTACGTCCTCTCAGGAGCTGCGATGAATGTCTGCTCCAATCAGGAGGAGCTACTTCGCTTCTTGCAGCTCGCAGCCAATGTATCTCAAGACCACCCCGTGGTCGTGTCGCAGTTTGTCGAGCATGCCAAGGAGATCGAGATGGATGCCGTCGCCGATCATGGCGAGATCGTCGCCTATGCGATCAGCGAGCATATCGAGTTCGCCGGCGTCCACAGTGGCGATGCAACCATTCAGTTCCCCGCACAGAAGCTTTACGTCGAGACCGTCCGACGCATCAAACGCATCTCGCGTCAGATAGCCGAGGCGCTACACATCTCAGGTCCGTTCAACATCCAGTTCCTCGCACGAGGCAACGAGATCAAAGTGATCGAGTGCAACCTTCGCGCCTCGCGCAGCTTCCCCTTCGTGAGCAAGGTGTTGCGACTCAACTTCATCGACCTAGCCACCAAGATCATGCTAGGACTGCCCTATGAGCACCCGACGAAGGATGCCTTCTCGCTAGACTATGTGGGGATCAAAGCTTCGCAGTTCTCCTTCTCCCGCTTGCAAAAGGCTGATCCCGTGCTAGGCGTCGATATGGTTTCCACGGGCGAAGTGGGTTGTATCGGCGAAGACACTGAGGAGGCTATCCTCAAGGCGATGCTCTCCGTGGGGCATCACATCCCAGAGCGTGGCGTCCTCCTCTCGACAGGTGGCGCTAAGCAAAAGGCCGACCTCCTCGAGGCGTCACAGCTCCTCCACAAGAAAGGCTACAAGCTCTACGCTACGGCTGGCACGCAGCACTTCCTAGAGGAGAATGGGGTCCCCGCCACACTCGTTCACTGGCCCGACAGCCCCGAGCAGCCGCAAGCACTCGATCTGCTGCACCAGCATGAGGTAGACCTTGTGGTCAACATCAATAAGAACCTCTCTACGGGTGAGCTGACCAATGGCTACAAGCTACGCCGTGCAGCGATCGATCTCAATATCCCGCTGATCACCAATGCGCGCCTCGCAGCCACCTATATCAAGGCATTCTGCACGCTCTCGCTAGGAGAGCTCGAGATCAAGAGCTGGCAAGAGTACTAACAGCCAACGGCTAACAGCCAACAGCCAATAGCCAACAGCCAAATAAAACTATGGACAAGCCCTTCTGCATGCGACACTACGCTCTCATGCAGGGGGCTTGTGCTATGCGTATCTCTACCGATGCGCTCTTCCTCGGAGCCTGGGCGAGGACGGCTCACACAGCCAGTCAAGTCTTAGATGTGGGAGCAGGCACCGGCATCCTGTCGCTGATGCTCGCGCAGACCTATCCCAATGCCATGGTTACCGCCATTGACATCGATGACGAAGCGGTCCGTACCGCCCAGGACAACTTCTCCCGCTCTCCCTATAGCGATCGGCTCACGGCACTGGCCTGTGACATCACCGCGCCTGGGTTTGCTTTGCCATCCCGTACCTACGACCTCATCATCTCCAATCCTCCTTACTACGACGGACTCCAGCCCGCTACGGCATCGCTCCGTCAGGCGCGCCACACGGGAGAGGGCTTTGCGCCACATCTACTCTTTCGTTACCTGGAGCCACTTGTCGCTCCCGAGCCAACGCTCTGTCTCGTCACGCCCGTCGAGGCACTGCCCCTCCTGCGTCGGGAGGCCGTGCTGCACCGCTACAACCTCACACGTCTCTGCCGGCTGCACCACCAAGTAGGGCAGCCCGCCATACGACTTCTGACGCAGTGGCACCGCTCTGCGACACCGCCAGACTCCTGTCGCTCCGAGAGCTTAGCCATACGCACCGCGCAGCAGCACTACACAGCCGAGGCGCGCGACCTCCTGCGCCCATACTTACTCGACCAGTACCTCACGTAACATGATGCCTCAGCTTTAGCTAGGAAAACCCAACGCCCGTCCGTTACAATAATTTAGAGCCGACTACATATCGAAACGGCATCGTGTCGGGGAAAACTGATTTCCACCTGGATATTTTGAAATATCCACGTGGGAAAGAAAAAATTCCTCCGAAGTTTCATTCGTTTCTTCCGAAGTTTCATTTGATTCCTCCGAAGTTTTATTTCACGCCCACGTGGAAAATAAAAAATATCCACGTGGAGATTTGAGATTTTCCACGTCGATATTCGAGAAAGGCGGGAATCGGACAAATTTCCCCGTAAAGATATGTTATTAGAGATTAGAGGTTAGAAGTTAGAGGGCAGAGCTGACACATTATATATAGACTCGCCGAAACGATTACTGTAGGGACGCACGATCTGTGCGTCCGTTGTAGAACGACAAGACATATAATTCAGTAACCTTTGACACAACAGACTCGCCGAAACGACTACTGTAGGGACGCACGATCTGTGCGTCCGTTGTAGAGCGACAAGATATATAATTCAGTAACCTTTGACACAACAGACTCGCTGAAACGACTACTGTAGGGACGCACGATCTGTGCGTCCGTTGTAGAGCGACAAGACATATAATTCAGTAACCTTTGACACAACAGACTCGCCGAAACGACTACTGTAGGGACGCACGATCTGTGCGTCCGTTGTAGAGCGACAAGACATATAATTCAGTAACCTTTGACGACAACGGACGCTCGACCGAGCGTCCCTACAAAGGGTTACTCGTCTCGCTTTAACGGGGACGGACTCTCAGACCGAGCGTCCCTACTTTAAGTTTGCAGAGTGAAAAGAAATCGACCCGAGAATAGGTCAGTTGAACGGGTTGTTTTTACCTTTGTTGTAGTAAGGTAAGGACAGCAACCAGAGGGTAATCTATCGTCCCTACGAGGCCTTGAGCCTAAGCTCTGTTAGAGACCCTCTGGAGTTCAGCTACTCGAGACTTATTAGAAAGAGAGGCCCAGAGCCTAATTAAAGTAATAGCCTAATGTAGCCTAGCTGCCTTATCAAATATTCAAGTACAAAGTTATGAAATACTTTTTCATCGGCATCGATGTATCCAAAGAGAAACTAGACGCCACAATGATTCACTACGAATCTGAATCAGACAGCGAGCAGCAGCTCGCCTACACTACAGTAGAAAACAACCCTAAGGGGTTCCGGAGCCTCGTCTCTTGGAGTAAGAAGAACGCTGGTCGAAGAGTCAAGACCGACACCATGCTCTTCTGCTGTGAGACTACAGGAGGATACGATCGCGCACTCTGCGACTGGCTCTACGGCAACGGCCTAAACATCTGGCGCGAAAGTGCTCTGCAGATCAAGCGCAGCATGGGTCTGCGCAAAGGCAAGGACGACAAAGCCGACTCAGAGATGATCGCTTACTACGCCCTACGCTTCCGCTCCCAAGCCACTCTCTATAAACCTCTGGACGGGAACATGCGTAGCCTACGTGACCTCTTTCTCTATAGGCAGTCTCTAGTTGCCGAGAGACAGGCTAAGATGGTTAGTTCCAAGGAAAAACAGCACATCTCTAGCAAGTCTAAAGTCGACAACTTCATCTACCGAGATGCTCAGAAGGGCATCGACATCCTGACCAAAAGCATCAAAAAGTGCGAGTGCCGAATGCTTGAAATCATCAAGGAAGACGAGGAGATGTACCGCAACTACCTGCACCTCATTTCCTGCAAAGGAGTGGGCCTCATCACCTCTGTCATGCTGATCATCTACACCGACAACTTCAAGAGCTGGAATGCCAAGAAGATGGCTAGCTACTGCGGTATAGCACCCTTCTACGAGAGCTCTGGGAGCTCAGTCTTTCACAAAGCCAACACAAGTGGCTACAGTAACCGACGGCTAAAAGGAATCTTGACCCAAGCAGCCCGAAGTGCCATAACGTATAACCCAACATTAAGACAATACTACCTACGCATGAAAGCCCAAGGCAAGCCCTACGGGGTCATCCTCAACAATGTCAACAATAAGCTCGTACACATTCTCTTCTCTTTAGTTCTGCACGACTGCGACTTCGAGCTGGACCACGAAGCGAAGAGAGCTCTTCGAGCCTAGTCCAAGGAAGGAAAGTCTCCGCTCGGGGAGCGCCCCCGCGGCAAGGGGTGGGAGCCCCCACCCCGCCGAGCGGTTCACCCGAAGAGAAGCGAGTCCTCCGAGTCAAGTTCAGAAAGGAAAGTCTCCGCTCCGGGAGCGCCCCGCGGCAAGGGGTGGGAGCCCCCACCCCGACGAGCGGTCCCCCGAAGAGAAGTAGACCGAGCTTGCGAAACGAGAAAAAACTTCGCTTTTTACTTGCACATGAACTTAGAAAGCGGAGATCGGGGTTACAGCGTTTGATGCGTGGAATTGTCGTGCTGACGTAGCTTGTGTAGGGGCGGACCTGCGTGTCCGCCCGCAGAATAGACTGCGCTCAGGTGAGGACGGGCGGACACATAGGTCCGCCCCTACGGTGGAAGCTTCCATCCCGCCGAGCGGTTCACCCGAAGAGAAGTCGACCGAGCTTGCGAAACGAGAAAAAACTTCGCATTTTACTTGCATATGAACTTAGAAAGCAAGTCGCTACACATCAGTATGTTGAGTCGTGTTTCATGAGATTTGCGAAATTGAACCGCAGGGATACGTTTTGTCAGTTCGTTTTTTATTTGTAACATTGCGTCTAGAAAGAAAAGAACCAACCGGTACGTGTTTATTCGATCGCCATGGAAGGAAAAGAGACTAAAAAGAAAGCGGCAATACTCCGAGAGAGCTTTAAGCTCTTTCTCGCACAGGGATATGATGCTGTCAGCTTTACAGATATTGAGCGCGCTGCTCAGGTCACTCGAGGTGCTATATTTCATCATTTCAGAGGCAAAGAGGATCTGTTCAAGCATGTCGCTGACCAAATCATCGACATTTTCCTTGAGGATGTGGACTATGGTGCGGAGTACTTGACTAGTCAGACGCCTCTCAAGGATTTTATGGACACCTGCTTGGCTCTCATAGAGCGACGGATGACCTATTTCTTCAAGGATGTCGATGTGCGTGTTACGTCTGCCAGCTTTATGAGCTTCATCTTGTACCTAAAAGATCATCACGAAACCTGGAGCGAGCAGCTCCAGGAGTACGAAGCGAAAAAGATAGAGGCTTGGAGTGAGGCGATCAACCTTGCGAAGGAGCGTGGCGAGATACGTCCCGACACAGATACGACAATGCTCGCAGAGACCTTTCACCATCTCTACCTAGGGCTCTCTTTTGAAGGAGCGATGATTGACAGGCTCTCTATCCCAGCACTGCGCAAGCAATGGGAGTACCTATACACCCTACACCATATAAACTGAAAGAGCTAGGAGCTACAATAACCAAAACAGATAATGGACAGTATACTCTCTATAAGAGGCTTGCGCTTTGGTTACCAAGGCAATCCAATACTCCGAGGGGTGGATCTAGAGATCCCTGCGGGTTCTATATTCGGCTACTTGGGTAAGAATGGAGCGGGCAAGTCTACGACGATTAAACTACTCTTGGGACTGCTCCCATTGGATGAGGGGGAGATACTTTTTAAGGGTGTAAACCTTAAGAACTCCCCCTTACTGCTACGCTCCAGTGCTAGTGGCATGATTGAGCACCCCTCTTACTATCCTTTTCTCACCGTCTCTGAGAACCTGGACTATCTAGACAAAATCTTTCGAATGGGACGGGAGCGAAAGCACGAAGTCCTATCTCTCCTTAGTCTCAGCGAGCATGCCGACAAGAAAGCACAAGCACTCTCGTCGGGTCTGAAGCAACGTCTAGGCCTGGCTATGTGTCTCTTCAAGCGTCCTGAGATGCTGATCCTCGATGAGCCTCTTAATGCACTCGATCCTCAGGGGATCTATGAGCTTAGGAATATCTTGGCCAGACTTAATCAAGAGGAGGGGGTGACCATCTTTCTCTCTAGTCATATCCTAGAGGAGCTGGAGAAGTTGGCTGATCAAGTCGCAATCATTAAGGAGGGGAAGATACTCTATCAAGGAGGCATCGAAGCGCTTACCAAAAAGCAACCCGATATCGTATGTATCAAGCTGAGTGATAGCGCACTGATGACGCAACTAGGGTACGACTCTAGATTCACACTGCTGCGGGTATGTGATACGCATCATGTCGAGTTTGAGATAAAGGACGAAGAGGAGTTTGCTCGCCTACTCGCCACACTCAGTCAAGACGGCATCTCTATCTACAACGTAACGCATAGGGGTTCGGCTCTTGAAAATGCTTTTATCCACCTTACCGAATAGCGCCACTATGAAGTCTCTCATATCACTATCCAACATACTACAAGCAGAGGTTTATAAGACTCTGCGCAATAGACGCATTGTGACGCTTTTGCTATCGCCACTAGTTCTCTATCTACTGATACTCCTCTATGCTATTTACAAGGGACGGACGGGGCTTTTAGATGCTACGGCGATTGTCTATGATGGTAATCCGTGGCTGATGATTTGGTCTCGCTATACACTTCCTCTACTATCCTTCGTGCTACCACCAGCCATCGTGATCCTATCTTATATGGTATGCGAGTTGGAGTTTCAAAACGATAATATCAGAACCTTCTTTGCACTCCCTATTGTTAAGTGGAAACTCTATCTATCCAAAGTCCTTTCGCTCTCGCTACTCACGGTAATCTTGTGTCTAGTTACTTGGCTTGGCTTCATCTTGGGAGGATACTTACTTGGGCTTTTGATACCTGCCTACAAGTTTACAGACTACTCCATTTGGATTGGCTCGATACAGCTATTGGGACGCATTCTACTCGCATCATTCAGCATTGGAGCATTGGGACTTATTGTCAGCTTGCTAGCGCGTAGTTTTACGCTACCTATCCTGCTGGGATTTTTCTTGACCGCCTTTGCTGTTTTTATGACCAACGAACCTTCGGGAGCCTATCTTCCCTTTGCTACCTTTACATACTTAGCTTCGATACGACCTGTGGAGGAGCTTACAAGCTTCGCTCTGAGAGATGTGGTAAACCTCCTCTCTTGGGGGATTGCCTTGGTGATAGGTTATCTCTGCTTTACTCCTGAGAAGAAACAACTATGGGGCAAACATTAAACTCTCACGATATGATGAAATCAACCCTTATCCGCAAAGTCCTCCTAGTGACGGGGCTATTACTTGTCGCACTATCCGTCTCGGCGCAGACATCTCCTTGTCAGATCAGTGGCGTCGTCGTGGACTCCGTACGTCACGAGGCGATAGCCTATGCTACGATTGAGTACAAACTATTAGACGAGCAGTTGACAGGCGGTGCGGTGAGCAATGAGCAGGGACACTTCGAGATGACATTGCCCCGTACGGGTAGCTACCAGTTGACGATTAGGTCGGTTGGCTTTCAGACTAAAGAGATGCGGGTGACGGCACAGGCGGGACAGAACAGTCTAGACACAATCTACCTAGCACCCGATGCTCAGGCTCTAGACGAGGTGCAGGTGGTGGCGCGTCGCAAGCTCATCAAGCTCTCTCCCAAAGGCTTGACCTATGATATGAAAAACGACGTCTTGGCTCAGACCGACAATCTCCTCTTTGCCCTGCGCAAGGTGCCCCTCGTCACTGTAGATGGAGAGGGAAATATACGTGTCAAGGGCTCGTCAAACTTCTCCGTCTACATCAACGGATCGCCCTCTCGTGTTGCCTCGATGAACCCCACGGAGGTCTTGCGAGGCATCCCCGCCAGTAGCGTCAAGGGTATAGAGGTGATCACACAGGTAGATGCTCGCTACGACGCCTCTGCTGGAGATGCTATCATCAATATCATCACTGAGAGCAAGAGCCTAGATGGGTACAGCGGCCTAGTCTCTCTGATGGGCTCTACAATCCCCAATATCAATGGCACCTCAAGTCTGACTCTCACCAAGGGTAAGCTCAGCGTAGCGCTCAACTACAACTATGACTATACGCGTCATAAGGATCAGCCTGTGGATATATCTAGACGCACATTCCAAGGGGATAAGACGACCAGCCTCTTCAAGTCCAAAGAGGTAACTGGAAACAACGATGGTATCTTCCAAAACCATGTCGGTAGCTTGATGGGAGAGTACGCCATAGATAGCCTGAATAGTCTCTATGCTGATGGGCACCTCTTCGTCTCATCGGTCTACACCACAGGGCTGTCTCAGCAGACTTTCGATCGTCCTAATGAGCCTACACGATATGCCACGTCGCTCAATCAGATGCGCTTGACCTCTGGCTCTGTAGAGGGTAACCTTATCTACCGCAATCTCTATGCAGCGGATAAGCAACCCCGCTTCTCGATAGGTTATCGCTACGCTTACAACCCAGACCAGAGGTACAAGGAGTGGACTGAGCGTCAGTACCGAGATGGCTTCACCAGCTGGGAGAGCTCTCCCTATGATGAGATACGACGTATGGAGCGTTCGCGCGGAGGTCTGAGCGAGCATGCCCTACAGAGCGACTATCAGTTCATCTGGAGCCGAGGACACGCTCTGCAGGTAGGTGTCAAGGAGGTGCTACGACTGGGTAGCTCTCGCCCTGAGTACCATCTCTGGAACGAAGGCAAGGGCGACTGGCAAGAGGTGAATGACCCGCTCTACCGTCAGGGAGACATGAGTCAGCTGCAGAGCCTTGCGTCAGCTTATGCCAACTACGCTTGGCAGGGTGAACGCTTCGCTCTCTCCGCTGGGGCACGAGGCACGCTGGTCTATGACAAGATAACTTTCTCGCAAAACAGTGAGGGAGACTTTCACAAGACGGGCGTAGACCTGATCCCTACGGCTACGCTCTCCTATATGCTGACTGACCGCCAGCAGCTCTTCCTCTCTTACAAGATGAGTCCTATCCGTCCCTCCATCTGGCGTCTCAATCCATATCGAAGTCAGATGACAACATACGACATCTCTTTTGGCAATCCTTACTTGCAGTCGGAGCTACATCACAATGTAGACCTCTCCTATACAATCTTTTCGAACCAATTCTACCTCAGTCTAACGACGGGCTATGAGCAAACCAACAATGCGATTATGCCCGTAAGGTATAGAGACCCCAAGAGTCCAGAGATACTGTATCACACCTTTGCTAATGCTGGCTTGCACCGTGTGCCGAACGCTTCGCTTTGGATGAACTGGCGTCCTATCATGCCCCTCTCGCTTACGTTCTTTTGGAGTTGTAGGTATCACCTCTTCGACTATCCTAGTGAAGGTCTCTCTCAGCGGAACTGGGAGAACATGCTGTCCGCCAATGTGGATGTCACGCTCCCCAAGTCGTGGTACCTAGGAGCTTCGTGGTACTACTATGCCAATCCGCCGACACTCCGCACGACCTACTCATACAGCCATGGGTATAGCTTCTACCTGAAGAAGAGCTTCTGGGACGACAAGCTGGATCTAACCTTGACGGCTCAGCACCCCTTCTCGAAATACATACGCTTCGAGACGAAGCAGTGGGGCGATGACTTCGAGTATAACCAAAGGAATATGATCCAAGCGCGTGCTATCGCTCTAAAGATCACGTACAACTTCAACTCGGGCAAGAGCCGTAAGGTGACGCGCAACGAGTCTCTCGCCACCTCCGACCTAGACCAGAGAACAGGTGTGCAGTAGTATTTCAGCAAAGCATTTCGCAGATAATAATAACAAGTCAAGTTTTCGAATGAAGAAGGTAGTTTTCGTCCTCCTGCTCGTTATGGCGGGACAATGGCTTAGCGCACAGGAAGGCGCTTACGAAGTTAAGGGAAGCATCTCCGACAGTAGCGGAGAGTCGATCATCGGTGCTACGATCACGCTACAGAGAGACACGACAGCGACGACGCTGACGGGTGCGGTGAGCAATGCGCAGGGAGCTTATGTACTACGCTTGCCCGCTCGTGGTGCCTATCTGCTAGAGGTGCGCTGTATCGGCTACAAGACGCAGCAGCAGAGGGTGACGATCACTCAGCCTACCATGCAGTTGGACTTCACACTAGAGGAAAACAGCATCGAGCTCTCTGAGGTTGAGGTGGTCGCCAAGCATACGAAGCTGCAGTCGAATGGCAATATCCGTGTACAGTTTAAGGGCAACCCCGTAACTAAGGGGAAGTCTATGTCGGAGGCCTTGCGCTTCATTCCCTCCGTCGAGGTGAGTGGTAATCAACTCCTACTTAACGGCAAGGAGGACAACCTTATTTACATCGGAGACCAGCAGATTACGTTGCAACAGCTGAACTCGATACCGACCTCTATGATAGACCACATTGAGGTGGTGCCTAATCCAGGTGTCTCGCTCGGACAGCAGATCAAGGGCGGAATCATCTACATCACGCTAAGGACGGAGGCGGGACTCCTAGGGTCGGTGAGCTTGCCGACTCAGTTTGACCAGAGAGGCTTTGTAGATGTGATGCCCTCGCTCTTCCTGCAGTACACCAAGGCTGGTGTCTCGCTATACAACACGCTACGTGGTGGCGGGGGACGCTACACTACGCTGTATGAACGACAAAACAAGTACCAGGGCAAAGCCTCTAGTCTCGTCACCACGATGAGTGACAGCAAGAGGAGAGAGTATGCCGTGCAGGATAACTTCGGCGTTAAGTATCAGATCAATAAGCAGCACACGCTGGGTGTCTTTGGCGGTGTGATGTACGATCGTCCCAAAGAGGAGACGCTCCTAAAGGATGGCGCAGGGCAAACGCTCCTGACACAAGGGTATGACCAGCGCCTCCTGAACCTCAATGGCGGTGTGAGCTATGCCGCACGGCTGGCCGTATGTGAGGGACTGGGCATAGCCTCTACAGTGAGCTATAGCCACTCGCAGAGCGACGGCTCGGCTTACTACTCGACCAATGAGGGGGAGCTGGCAGAGAGCAAGAGCAGGACGCACTACCTGACCTTTCACCCAAGAGCTACACTGGTCTTTGCAGGAGGCAATCAGCTCACAGGTGGGCTCTCTTATAACTATGGGCTGGACGACAACGATGCGGGCGGGGTGAGTAGTGGCACGTTGCCTCAGATCATTCATCGGCAGTTCGCTATCTCAGGCTTTGACCTATCGCCTTATCTAGAGTACAGCAAGATGCTGACTAAGCGTCTCTATCTACAGGCGGGCTTGCGCTATCAGACGACGGTGGTGCACTACCGAGACTTACTCAATGCGCAGAACGATTACACTGTGCCAAATCGGGGGCTTTATCCTAACCTGCTCCTGCAGTACATGCTTAACCCCGCGAAGGCTTCGGGGATAGGCGTGGCATACCGCCATTTCTTCTCGCTACCCAACTACGGTTACTATTCGCCCGTGGCGACTTACCTGACGAAGAATCTCTACAGCATCGGTAATCAGCGACTTAAGCAGGAAACCTTTGACGAGGCGGAGGTCAACTACTTCCTCAACCGTGACTGGCAGTTCACCTATCGGGTGCGCTACGGTCGCAACATCATTCAGATCATGACGTATAAGGATGAGACAGCTCCCGACCTTTACTATACGCAGCCGAACAATGTGGGGAGTCGCTGGAGCCACTACGCATCGGGGACGTTCAATAAGAGTCTCTTCCCCTTCTGGCGAACGAATAATATCCTCTACCTGCGCTATGATCAAGAGCAAATGCCTGGGCGGTCGGTACAAAGCTTCTCGGTGGGTGGCACCTCAACGCATCAGTTTACTATCACCAAGATGGTTGGTCTGAGCGTAGCCTTC
Source organism: Porphyromonas vaginalis (assembly GCF_958301595.1). Lineage (NCBI taxonomy): Bacteria > Pseudomonadati > Bacteroidota > Bacteroidia > Bacteroidales > Porphyromonadaceae > Porphyromonas > Porphyromonas vaginalis. The sequence continues at coordinate 1,760,449 of NZ_CATQJU010000001.1, forward strand.
AGCGGTGAGACAGCTCGCCAGCAACTCGGCTACACGCTCGGCGGTCGCTATGGGCTGGACTTAGGTTGCTATGCCTCACTGCTACACGATCAGCTGCAGCTCAGTCTCTCGCTGAGCAATCTCCTCCACAGTCGGGATCGGCTCACGATGAGGATGGGTGATACGACCGAGCAGCTTCGTCTCGACCTCTCGCCACGTCGGCGACTGGCACTGACTATCTCGTATGCCTTCTCGGCTGGTGATCGGGTTAAGCCCGTACGCACCGAAAGCGCAGCGACGCTCTCACTCGAGCGACCCGTCTTGTAGCGGCGCAGTTTGTCGGGTCTTCCGTACAAACTTCGTTTTAGTGGGCTGATTTTGTTATACATACGAGTTCCAAAAACAGTTCCCCTCTTGGAACTTTTTAGTTCCAAGGGGGGAACTCTTTAGTTCCAAGGGAGGAACTTTTTAGTTCCAAGGCAGGAACTTTTCGGTTCCAAGGGAGGAACTTTTTAGTTCCAAGGGAGGAACTATTAGGGGGAAGGGAATTAGGGAGAGAATTGCGGGTAAGTAAATGGAAATGAGAGGGGTTCGCACGATATCTCTGTGGTTTGCACTGCGAGGTAAAGTGCAGAAAGCGTGGATTTGTGCAGGAGTTCCGTTACCAAATCGTTAGCCCATTCTCGGAATGGTAACGAAGAGGTAGGAGCAGGTAACTGACGGAAGAGTATTCGGTAAGTGAACTCTCTGCAACTGTGGTACTGTTGCTCTGATATACAACGCTTTGCGTAGCTGAGAACGCTTCGGTAACGGGTAACTTTGCCCATAAAAACAGAAGCGTATGCAAACAGACAAAATGAAGGTGTTGCTCTACCTCAAAAAGAGCGGATTGGACAGGTCGGGGCAAGCTCCGATTATGGGGCGGATAACCTATGGGCGAACGATAGCTCAATTCAGTTGCAAGCTGTCGTGCGCCCCCAAGCTGTGGAATGCTCGTGAGAGCAGACTGAACGGCAAGAGCCGTGAAGCTGTGGCAACGAATGGCAAGTTGGAGCGCTTGCTGCTCTCGGCGCAGTCGGCTTATCAAACCCTTTGTGAGCGAGGGGTTGTCTTTACAGCGACTGACATCAAGGAGTTGCTGCAAGGTAGTATGCAAAGTCAAATCACCTTTTTGGAGCGGTACGATCAAATGCTCGAAGAGATGAAGCAAAAGGTGGGTGTTGAGATAAAGGCAACAGCTCTGAATAGTTACTTTACTATTCGAAAGCATCTGAGAGCCTTTATTGAGGAGAAGTTCCACACTTCAGATATTGCTTTCGGACTGATAGAAGAAGACTTCTTGGATTGCCTACAACGCTACTCTGTCGGAGAGCTGGGGCATTCGCAAGGTCATTATCGTAAGATGGCTTTAGCGGTGAAGAAGGTCTGCCGTCTGGCATATCGTGAAGGGTTGATAACACGACAACTGTTTGCTCACGTAACGATCGAACGAGGAGAGAACAAACGACCTCGTGCATTGGATAGGGCATCATTGGATAAGTTGCAGAGCCTCACCTTTGAGCCGTATGAAGTGGAGCTGGAGACTGCTCGTGACCTTTTTCTCTTCGCTTGCTATACGGGTGTTGCCTACTGCGATATGGTTGCCCTTAGTCGGGAGCATCTCTTTACGGACGATGAGGGGGCTTTATGGCTGAAGTTCCGCAGACAAAAGACCAATACCCTTTGCCGTGTGAAGCTCCTATCTGAAGCGGTGCGTCTGATAGAGCGATATCAATCGGAAGAACGAACTACGCTCTTTGCTCCTATTCCTTATTCGGTTTACCTCGCCCACCTCAAAGCTCTACAACTTCGAGCTGGTATCTCTATTCCCCTTTCGGCACACGTTGGTCGCCATACCTTTGCTACCTTGATTACTTTGGAGCGAGGCGTTCCCATTGAAACGGTGTGCCGCATGTTGGGGCATAGCAATATCCAAACGACCGAGCGATATGCTCATGTGACTCCGAAGAAGCTTTTCGATGAGTTTGAGCAATTCCTCTCTTTCACTGAAGACTTAACCTTAACCTTGTAAGAGCTATGCGCAGTACATTCAGAATACTATTCTACATCAATAAGAGCAAGACCAAAGCAGACGGCACAACGGCAATCCTTTGCCGTATTACCATAGACGGAGAGAGTGTGGTGATAACCACAGGCGAAAGCACTCCCCCCTACGATTGGAGCGTGAAGCGAGGGGCGACAAAGGAGAAGAAGACCAACCAACGCTTGCAAACCTTTCGGGAGAATGTCGAACAAGCCTATAATACCTTGCTTTACAAATATGGAGCAGTAAGTGCCGAGTTGCTGAAGAACTACTTGCAGGGTGTCGGGAAAACTCCAACGACCCTGCTTGCTCTTAGTGCGGAAGAGCTCAAAGCCCAACGAGAATGCAGTAGTGCAGGGACATATAGAAACAATCGGTACGCCGATAGGCTGCTTAACTCTTTTGTGCGCAGTCGCAGTGAGACGGATGTTCCCTTGTCGGCTCTTACGGTTGAGTTCTTTGAGGATTATCGCTTCTATCTGAAGATGGAGGGCTATGCGCCCGCAACGATAAATAGCCATCTCTGTTGGTTGAGTCGATTGATGTATCGAGCCGTCAGTCAGGGGACAATACGCTTCAATCCGTTTGAAGAGGTGAAGTATGAAGTCGTGGAGCGCAAACCTCGTTTTCTGAGTAAGGGCGATGTGTCAAAGCTCTTGGCATTTCCATTGCAGGATGAAGGGGCAGAACTAAGCCGAAGAATGTTCCTTTTTTCGGTCTTTACAGGCTTGGCATTTGTTGATTTACGAGGGCTACGAGCTTCGCAAATCGAGACAAACAGCGAGGGGAAGCGGTATATCCGCAAGGCAAGACAGAAAACGAAGGTAGAAAGCTTGATCCCCTTGCATCCGATAGCGGAGCAGATACTCGCCCTTTACACGAAGGCGAAGAGCAGAGGAGATTACAAGATATTCCCCGATACAATGAGCGACTGGAAGCTACTCCGTCATCTCAAAGCCGTGGGGTTGGCATGTGGCATCCGTACTCCGTTGACTTGGCACTGTGCAAGACATACGTTTGGGACGCTAACGCTAGAGGCTGGTGTGCCTATTGAGAGCATCGCTAAGATGATGGGGCATTCGTCTATTGCCAGCACGCAAATCTACGCCCAAGTCACTGACCAAAAGATTGCAAGGGATATGGAGAGGCTGATGCAACAATGAGAGCAGATAACCTAAGCATAAAAAGAGCTTGCTCCATTAACTGGAACAAGCTCTTTTAATAGCAAGTATCTATTATGATTTCTTTTGCATTATCCCTTAGATGTTTTGATATGCAATTTTATTTTCTTCATCGCCCAGTCGTAATGGCTGGCAGTTGCCGAAACGCAGTAAGATCCGAGTGGGGAAGTTCCTGTCCAAGCTAGTGTTCCTTTGGCAAAGAGTTCATCGTTGGAGAATTGATCTATCAGTGCCATTACATCTTTGTGGCTCTCTCTTAACTTTGCTTTGGCTTCCTCCAATGGCGTATTTTGGTGCTTCTTCCAGAACTCAACATTCATTGTCGGATAGGTTTTCCAATTATACGGTTCAGGTAAAAATGGCTTACGTTCATCGTTGCTGTTAGCTTTTATCCAATTTAGCAATAACTGATGCCATTCATATAGATGAACAAGAACATCACGCAGGTTTTTATCCCGACTCCAATGTGCTTCTTTATCAGCCGATGCCATTTCCTCCGCAAATGTTCTCACCTGTTGTTCCTCGCTCATATTATCAATGAGTTTCCACATTTTCTCGAATTGCCCATTGGCGGATGCAAGTAAATCAACTTTTGTTGTTGCTCGTGCCATATCTTCTTATTTTAGTTGTTATTCGATTGTCGGTTGGTATGTTTTTTAGTTCTTACGAGTGAAGGTACAAAATATGACGACATATCGAGTGAAATATGACGACATATCGAGTGAAATATGACGTCTCATTTGACGGAATATGACGTCTCATTTGGCAGAATATGACGTCTCATTTTTCAGTCTTTCCAAAACGACCTTTCTAGACCTGCTCTGCCCACTAGCTTTATCCGACTACCGCTATACAGGAAAGATTTTACCCCGAGCAACCACCATAGCACTCTGTTGTTGCACGCCCTTTGTAATACCCCTTTCTCTTTTCTTTCCTATTCTCCTTACTACGTTACTACAACTAAGGATAATACAGTGAAAGAGAAAGGATTACAGAAGACATTCATCTTACGACAGATGCTACTACAATCTTTCTACGCTTCTACAGCTTAATAGAGGACAAGTGGTGTAGACAGATGGTGTAGTAGGATAAACCCCGACGAAGTGTTACACTTTTCTCTTTCACTGTCAATCACTTATCCTAGTGTAGAAAGGTAGTAAGATAAAAAGGGGAAAACTCCAAAAAGAGAAAATAGAACATACAATGAGACTGCAAACAAAGAATACGAAGAACACGTGAACAATGAATACGAACAATCCAAATCCAAAGACGAAACTGTAGATTGACCGAAATTGAAAAATCGGGCAGTATTGCTGTTCGATAAAAGGTTCAGCGGAAGAAGAGGCTTTTGCTCAAAAGGGGGCTTAGACGATAACGCAAAAGAGAGAAATTTCAACAACGGAACCATCGGGTCTTCTAAGAGACTAGAGCTGTAAATCGTACAGATGTGAGCCTTTGTTTCAAGAGTTATGGCACTCCCTTGGAGTTGCAAGTTTGCAGGGGCAAACTTAGAAACAAAGACCCAGTGCATCCAGAGAATGCAAGCACTTCAAAGGCAGGCTGCGGGACAGGGCGGAGCGGGCATTTGGAGAAATGCCATAGCTCATTAGGGCATTTTCTTCACGCTCCACTTCGTTACCGCTAAAAAAGCCCTCCTGAGCCAAGGGGAAGCAGCCCCTTTGGATACCCCCTAAAACTATATTCAACTTATGGGCTACGCAGTATTACACATAGACAAGGCTCGGGGCAACGACTCGGCAATGAGTGCCCACATCGAGCGAACATTCGTGCCGAACAATGTCGATGCCTCTCGCACGCACCTCAATCGAGACTTGGTGCAATTCCCCGCAAATGTCACCAACCGTACAGAAGCTATTGCACATCGCATAGCAACGGCTGGTATCTACCGAAAGGTTGCGGACAATCAAGTTAAAGCACTTCGTTTCATCCTATCTGGATCACACGAAGATATGCTCCAACTAGAAAGCGATGGACGCTTAGAGGAGTGGTGCCATAGTACGATGCAGTGGCTTTATACCACCTTTGGTAAGGCAAACGTGGTGGCAGCCACACTTCATGCCGATGAAGAAACCCCGCACATACATGCGACAGTTGTCCCAATTGTCACGGGAGAAAGGAGAAAAGCCAAACAGGAAGCTGAGAATGGCAAGCGAAAGTACAAGACAAAGAAAAACAAGATACGGCTCTGTGCTGATGATCTGCTTACACCCAAGAAGCTCGAGGAGTATCAAACCTCCTACGCAGAGCAAATGCGACCATTTGGGCTGAGTAGAGGGGTACAAGGATCTGAAGCCAAGCATCGTACTAATATGGAGTATTACAAAGAGCTTCTCAAAGAGACGAAGCAGAAACAACTTGAGGAGGAAGAACTAATTCAAAAGGTCAGAGAGTTGGAAAAGCAGGCGGGCAAGCTCCGAGTAAAGGGTACGCTCTACTCTTTATTTGGCAACTCCGAACTTGACAAGGCGGAACAGCGCATCGAAGAGTTGGAGCAAGAAGTCGAACGGCAACAACATCTTTCGGAAAAGGAGAAAGCCGAAATCCGCAAGGAGGTCATACTTCTTCAGGACACCATTAGAGATAAGGACAAGACTATATCTGAACAACAGCGAGAAATCAAGGTGTACGAGGAGGAACGGAGTTTTATCAAACGCTTCTTCCACAGCTTCTACCTCTTACTCAATATCCGTCTGATGCTCCGCAAAATGGGTTTTGATGATGATACGGTGGTCAAGATGCACAAAGATCAAGAGATAGTCCGTGGTACGGCTGCGGCATATTCAGGAATGTACAAACGAAACTTCACGGAGGAAAATGCGGAGCTACGCATTACAACCAACGAGAAGCGTCAGCCTATTCTTACCATCAATGGACTATCTGTTCCAGATTGGTGCGAACAGAAGTGGAAAGAGCTTCTCAATCGTAATCGCTCGCAACGACTGTAGAGATAAGACATCTCCTTCCCCTTTCATTGTAATGTTTGAGTCCCGACTAAACTTTTAAGAAGAAAATCACGCAAGAACGCTCACTTTCTCCCACGAATCACTATCTTTGCAAGTGATAATAGTGAGCGTTCTTTGGCTATCCAAAACGATGTATTTCAAAGCACTCCGCTCATTTCTAAATCGTTACCTATCCGCATCGCTCCAAACGGTAACCTCTTACTTCTCAGTTAGATAGTCCAAAACCAAAAAATTAGGGAGGAACTCTTCGGTTCCAACGTAGGAAAACTATCGTTCCCCTAGAGGACGGTGTGGCTGGTCGGACAGCGATAGATCTCCAGAGGTGACAGCTCGTTCTTTCCCCACCAATCCTTACTCGGGAGGTTTGCAGAGTTGTGGATGGGGGAGTGGGGTAGAGCTTTGGGGGCTATTTTGTATCTTTGCCTATCATAATTACTGCCGATTCCTATTCTACTTAATCCATAATGAAAAAGGTACGACTACATCGCGAGGGGGTGGGACTTCTCGTCTCTTTCTTCCTCATACTGACGTTGGCTTGCTGGGCAACCTTTGTCTTTGTGCCCTTTAAGGGGGTATTTATCTTGACCCTACTGGTGTCGCTCGTGGTGATGGGGCTGGCGCTAAACTTCTTTCGCTTCCCTCGGCGTAGCAACAGCGAGGTGGCCAATAGACGTCTCATCGTAGCACCAGCCGATGGCAAGGTGGTGGTCATGGAGGAGGTTGAGGAGCCTGAGCTGCTGGGATGCCGCTGTCTCAAGCTCTCGATCTTTATGTCGCTCTACAATGTGCATGCTAACTGGGTCGCCTGCAATGGCACGATCACCCATGTGGAGCATCAGAGCGGTGCTTACTACAAGGCTTTTCTCCCTAAGAGTAGCGTGCTCAATGAGCGGTCGGCGGTAATAATCCGTACCGATGGTGGTCATGAAGTGCTAGAGCGTCAGATCGCTGGTGCTGTGGCACGTCGTATCGTCACTTACCCGAAGGTGGGCGACGAGGTGACGGTCGAGGACTTCCTTGGCTTCATCAAGTTTGGCTCACGCATCGACCTTTACCTGCCATTGGGTACGGAGATAGCGATCAAGATAGGCGACGAAGTGGTGGGCGGTGAGACAACGCTGGGCTATCTGCCCCAGTAGGCACGCTTCTTGCTGTATGATGATCAAAACAACGCTGTGATGAAGATAAGACAATTTATCCCCAATCTCCTAACGCTGTGCAATATCCTCTCGGGGGCGGCAGCTATCATCTCAATCCTATACTATAAGGAGTACCAGATGGGTGCTATCTGGATTGCTGTGGGTGCTTTCTTTGACCTGCTCGATGGTATGGTGGCGCGTCTCCTGCGTGCGACCTCATCGATAGGTGCTGACCTGGACTCGCTCTCAGATGTGGTGACCTTTGGCTTAGCACCGGCACTATTAGCTCTTTGCACGATGGAGGGGAGACTCTTGGCGAGTGGCTATGCAGCGTCTACGGCTCTGATGATGTCGCTACCTTTTCTCCTGATCTTACCTTTTGCAGCCTACCGCTTGGCACTCTTTAATAATGATACGGGGTCGAGCAACTACTTCCGTGGGCTACCAGTGCCCGCCTCTGCGCTCTTGTGGATCGGCATCTCGCTCTCCACTTGCGCCTGTGCGGTGGATACCCTTTCGCTAGTGACTAGCTACGGATTGCTCCTTCTCTCCTGTATCCTGATGGTGAGCCGTATGCCGATGCTCTCGCTGAAGCACCTAAGCGCACAGATGAAAGCGCCTCACGGTACGATCATCCTCATCGCATGGGGCGTGATCCTAGTTCCTGCGGGCTGTCTCTATATGTGGCTAGGCTCCGTGGCGAGTACGCTACGCCTAGTGATGTTGCTCTATATCATCGTCTCGCTGGTCATCGGTCGGCAGATCAAGAGCAATTCGGACGCTATCGATGCCGCGGCTCAACAGTAACACCTTAATCTACCCCGACACACATGGAATTCATATTTGGTCTGATCCTCGTCTTAGGACTTGCATACCTGCTCATTAGACACTTTGCGCCTCGCATCTTGTACTGGATGGTGAGACGCTATATACAGCAGGCTGATCCACACACTAAGTCACGAAAAGCACCACGCAAAGGGTGGCACTCGGCCGCCTCACAGCAAAGCCCAGAAGACGCGCAGTCACAGCAGGGCAAGCTCGATATGAAGGATATAGCGAAGAAGAAGTTTGAGAAGGACCAAGGGGAGTACGTCGACTTTGAGGAGGAGTAAGAGGAGACTGTTGACTTTTGCAACAGTCTCAAGAGGGCGCGCAAACAAAAAGAGACTGCCATGGTAAGGTGACAGTCTCGTCAATGGATTGCTTTAGTAGCGGACTAAATGTCTTAGTAGGGAGACTGTTGCATAAAGGCGAATCGCTGTGTTGCTTTCGGGGATTCGGCTTCGGTCACATACGGATGTATGCTCCCTTCAGACCTCACCCTCAGTGCCTTGCGCTTCATTCTTTCTGCAAAGTCTAGACAATCTTGCAGTCAAGATTGTGAGCCTGTTGACTTTTGCAACAGTCTCAGAAGGGGAAGTCTCTCTCCTCGTCGTCTGTGGCCATCGGGTTGAAGTCTGAGGCTCCTGCGCTAAACGACTGATCGAATGGGTGGGGTGTACTGCCCATAGAAGAGCTGCTAGGCGCCGATGTCGCAGCAGAGCGAGCTTTACCGCCATTGATCTGAGAGGTGTAGTGCATGTTCGCCTCCTCAAGTGGATAGAACTTAGCAAACTCGCCACGGAAGCCGATACGCACATCGCCGATCGGTCCGTTACGGTGCTTGGCAATGATGAAGTAACCGATACCCTTTGTATCTCCATAGTCATCCTGCATAATGCCATAGACCTCGGGTCTGTGTAGGAAGCAAACCATATCGGCGTCCTGCTCGATAGCTCCTGACTCACGCAGGTCGGAGAGCTGAGGCACCTTGCTATTCGTGCCACTATCGTTCTTGCGCAGCTCGACAGCTCGGTTGAGCTGTGAGAGGGCGATGATGGGGATGTCTAGCTCCTTGGCAAGCATCTTGAGCGAGCGGGAGATGGTGCTGACCTCTTGCTCGCGGTTGCCAAAGTTCATACCACTAGCGTTCATGAGCTGGAGGTAGTCGATGATGATGATCTTGATGTCGTGCTCTCGCACGAGACGGCGCACCTTAGTCCGTAGCTCGAAGACGGAGAGACTGGGCGTATCGTCAATGTAGAGGGGCGTATTCTCCAAGACGCTGATACGCTCGTCAAGCTGTGTCCACTCAAAGTTCTCGAGCTGACCGCTCTTGAGCTTTTCGCCCGGGAGCTCACAGACGTTACTGATAAGACGCTTGACCAGCTGTACGCTACTCATCTCAAGGTTAAAGAGGGCAACGGGAATCTTATTGTCTACCGCTATGTACTTAGCCATCGATAGGACGAAGGCTGTCTTACCAATAGCGGGTCGCGCTGCGATGATGATGAGGTCTGACTTCTGCCACCCTGCAGTCATCGCATCGATACCGTCAAAGCCTGAGGAGATACCACTGATACCCTCTGCACTATTAGCCGCAGCCCTGATGTCGTCGATAGCAATCTTGAGAACGGAGTCAATAGGCTGTACATCCTTGCGAAGATGCTTTTGCGAGAGCGCAAAGAGAGCACCCTCAGCAGTCTCCATCTGATCCTCTATGTCGATGGTATCTTCGTACGCAGAGGTGAGTACCTCCGTAGAGAACTTGATTAGATTGCGACTCAGTGCTTTCTGCGCCACAATCATGGCGTGGTACTCTAGGTTGCCCGCACTGATGACACGGTTGCTTAGGTCGACGAGAAAAGGCATCCCCCCGACCTGATCCAGCTTGCCATCACGCTGTAGTCTCTGACTGACCGTGTGCAGGTCTATGGGCTGCTCCTCCAGACTGAGGTCGCGCATGACCTCGAAGATAGTCTGATGCGCATTGACGTAGAAGCTCTCGGGCTCCAGGATCGTGCTGATCTCGGAGAAAGCCTCTTTCTCCAGTAGTATGGCGCCTAGTACAGCCTCCTCAATGTCTGTCGCTTGAGGTGGTACACGTCCCTCGGTCGTGCGATCGAGCGAGGCTTGTGGCTTGCGGAGCTGCTTCTGCTGTGTAGGCTTTAGGGATGGCATGGGTTAGTTCGTTTGGTTAGGTGAATTGTTACGTATGGGGGACAGCTAGGGAGCCTAGACGCGAGCCTAGGCTGTAGAAGGTCAAAGGAGCTGTAGCGGTGGCTTTAGTCGAGCTTGAGGACAGCGAGGAAGGCTTTCTGCGGGATCTCTACGTTGCCGATCTGCTTCATGCGCTTCTTACCCTCTTTTTGCTTCTCTAGTAGCTTACGCTTACGGCTGATATCACCGCCGTAGCACTTGGCTGTCACATCTTTGCGCACCGCCTTGACCGTCTCACGGGCAATGATCTTAGCACCGATGGCGGCTTGGATAGCTATGTCAAACTGCTGGCGCGGGATGAGCTCCTTGAGCTTCTCGCACATGCGGCGACCGAAGGGGACGCTATTGTCAAAGTGCGTCAGCGTCGAGAGCGCATCGACGGGCTCACCATTGAGGAGGATGTCTAGCTTGACCAACTTAGAGGGACGGAAGTCACTCAGATGATAGTCAAAGGAAGCGTAGCCACGTGAGATGCTCTTGAGCTTGTCATAGAAGTCGATGACGATCTCCCCGAGAGGCAGATCGAAGTAGATCTCGACACGATTGCCACTGATGTACTCCTGCTTGATGAGGATGCCACGCTTGTCGAGGCAGAGCGTCATGATAGGACCGATATAGGCGGTGTCAGTGATGATCGTAGCGCGTATGTACGGCTCCTCGATATGATCGATCTGCATCAGGTCGGGCAGGCCAGACGGGTTGTGTACCTCGGTCACGCCACCCTTCTTGTCGTAAACGAGGTAGGAGACGTTGGGGACGGTCGTGATGACGTTCATATTGAACTCACGGTCGAGACGCTCCTGAATGATCTCCATGTGGAGCAAACCAAGGAATCCACAGCGGAAGCCAAAGCCTAGTGCTGCCGAGCTCTCAGGCGTAAAGGTAAGCGAAGCATCGTTGAGCTGTAGCTTCTCGAGCGAAGCGCGCAGGTCCTCAAAGTCTTCAGTGTCGATGGGGTAGACACCGGCGAAGACCATCGGCTTGACCTCCTCAAAGCCTGCGATAGCCTCTGAGGCGGGTCGCTGTATGTGGGTGATCGTATCACCTACCTTGACCTCTTTGCTGGTCTTGATACCAGAGATGATGTAGCCCACGTCGCCCGTGTTGACCCGATCTCTCGGCACCATGTCGAGCTTGAGTACGCCTACCTCATCGGCGTCGTACTCCATGCCCGTATTGATGAACTTGACCTTGTCGCCCTTGGCTATGGAGCCGTTGACAATCTTATAGTAGGCGATGATGCCACGGAAGGGGTTGAAGACGGAGTCAAAGATAAGCGCTTGTAGCGGAGCTTCTGGATCGCCCACAGGGGCTGGCACACGCTCTACGATGGCATCGAGGATCTCGTTGACACCCTGTCCCGTCTTACCACTGGCAAAGAGCACTTCGTCTGGATCTACTCCCAGCAAGCTGACGATCTGGTCCTGCACCTCTTCGGGAGAAGCACCGGGCAGGTCGATCTTGTTGACCACTGGTATGATCGTCAGGTCATGATCGATCGCCATGTAGAGGTTGCTGATGGTCTGCGCCTGTATTCCCTGCGAAGCGTCTACGATGAGTAGCGCACCCTCACATGCAGCTATGGAGCGAGACACCTCGTAGCTGAAGTCCACGTGTCCCGGCGTGTCGATCAGGTTGAGCGTGTACTCTACGTCATCCTTAGTATAGGACATCTGTATAGCGTGGCTCTTGATCGTGATGCCACGCTCACGCTCTAGATCCATATTGTCTAGGACTTGATCCTGCAGATCTTTCTTTTGGACGGTACCTGTGTACTCCAGGAGGCGATCGGCGAGGGTACTCTTGCCGTGATCAATGTGGGCTATGATACAAAAGTTACGTATGTGCTGCATGTGCTAAAGGGGTTCGTGCGCTAAGTAAAGGGCAACAGTGCTACAGTCTATCTGCTGTAAGTAAGGAAATAAAAGGCGATGCGACGCTACGGGGAGGGTCGAGGAGTCGATTACTCCTCCTCGTCCTCCATATTGGTGAAGACGTTCTGCACATCTTCATCCTCTTCGAGTCTCTCGATGAGCTTGTTGAGCTCTTCGCGCTCCTCAGCTGTGACAGGACGTGTATCCTTAGGTACGCGGATGAACTCGACAGAGCTAATCTCAAATCCTAGCTCCTCGAGCTTGGCCTGGAGAGCACCATTCTGAGAGAAGTCGCCCTCGATGACCCACTCCTCCTCGTCTTGCTCTATATCCTCCACGCCATAGTCGATCAAGTCTAGGATTAGCTCCTCCTGGTCTATCTCAGTCTTAGGCTGGACGTGGAAGACGCATCGGTGGTCAAAGAGAAATTCCAAGCTACCAGTCGTACCGAGGTTGCCTCCGAACTTATTGAAATAGCTACGTACGTTGGCGACCGTGCGGGTCGTATTGTCTGTTGCTGTCTCTACAAAGATAGCGATGCCATGCGGACCGTAGCCCTCATAGTTCATCTCCTTATAGTCGGTGTTGCTGTCCTTGTCGGTAGCTTTTTTGATAGCACGCTCCACGTTCTCCTTAGGCATGTTCTCCTTCTTTGCCGTCTGGACGAGGACGCGTAGTCGTGGGTTGGTGTCAGGATCAGGTCCGCCAGCCTTAACGGCAATAGTGATCTCCTTGCCTAGCTTCGTGAATACACGAGCCATGTTGCCCCAACGCTTTAGTTTGCGTGCTTTACGATATTCAAATGCTCTTCCCATGATTGGATTGGATACTTAACTATGTTAGTTGATTTATATGTCTGATGATTGGATTGTCTAGCCTAGTCTAGCGAAGCGTGGCGTGGTACTCCTGCTCGATGGCTTGCCAGATGCGCTTCATAGCAGCATCGATCTGTGCGTCTCGTAGGGTGCCCTTGTCATCACGTAGGTAGAAGCTCAAGGCGTAGCTCTTCTTGCCCGAAGGTAGCTCCTTGCCTGTGTAAACGTCAAAGAGCTCAACCCGCTGAAGTAGCTTACGCTCAGCCTTTCGAGCGGTACTAGCCAATGCTTCGTAGGTGATGTTGTTGTCGATGAGTAGCGCTAGGTCACGCTTCACCGTTGGGTACTTGCTCAGCTCCGTGCTGACCACCTTGTGCTGTAGCAGATGCGCCATCAAGGTGTCGCTGTATAGCTCGGCGTAGTAGACCGGTTGCTTGATGTCGCACTTGGTGAGCCAGTAGTTACTGATGACTCCTACGTAGGCGAGGCTCTTGCCCTCTCGATCGGTGTAGCAGACTACGTCACTCCATAGGTCGTGGCACTCGGCTGGTGTAGTCACCGAGTAGTCTTCTGTCGTAAAGCCCATGTGCGCTAGGAGCTTCTCGACCACCCCTCGTATCATATAGGGAGAGGTCGCTTCGCCTGGGGTCGTCCAGCTGTTGGGCATGAGCGTACCCGAGAGCCACAAGCCTAGTCTGTGAGCCTGGGTGTACTGGTCTAGGGGAGTAGTCGCCTGGTCGTTTTGCTTGTAGCGGTAGACGTTGCCCCACTCATAGAGTGCGCAGTAGGGTTGCTTGCGGTGCACATTGTCAGAGATCGTCTCTAGACCGCCCACGAGGAGGGTAGGGCGTAGCACGTTGAGCTCTTGGCTCAGAGGGTTCTCTATCGGTACGAGTTGGTTAGGGTCAAAAGCCTTTTGCCCCTCAAAGTATTGACGAGAGGTGAGCGAATTGTTCAATATCTCCCGATAGCCAAAGCCTGTGAGTAGCTCCGAAAGCTTGAGCTGAGCGTGATAGATATGGTCTTGGTCGCTCTGCTTAGAGAGACTCGCATGCACATAGCCCGACAGCGGGACGGCATTGTAGCCGTAGATGCGCAGTACCTCCTCGACGACATCCACTGGACGTGTCACATCGTAGCGATAGCGAGGCACTGAGATCGCAAAAGCATCACCCGCCACAGCCTTAGGCGACATCTCTAGAGCCTCCAAGATGAGTTGTAGCTGGTCAGCCGTCAGGTCGCGCCCGATAGCCCGAGAGACATAGTCGGTAGAGATCGTCAACTCTACGGGATCCAGGTGCTTACGATAGTGATCCACCGTCTCACCTGCTAATGTGCCTCCGCAGATCTCCATAATGAGGGATACCGCGCGCTGGAGTGCCCAGTCGGTCGCCTCGGGATCTAGTCCACGCTCGAAGCGGAAGGAGGAGTCGGTGCTCAGCCCGTGGCTTCGAGCAGCTCGACGTGTGATCGTCGGATTAAAGTTGGCAGCCTCTATAAATATGTCTGTCGTCTCCATCGTCACGCCCGAGTCTAGTCCACCCATCACGCCTCCGATGCAGAGCGGTGTGAGCTGGCTGTCACAGATCATATTCTCCATCCCTGTGAGCTTATGCTCTACGCCATCTAGCGTGGTAAAGGGCGTGCCTGCTGGTAGATGAGCTATGCGCAGCTGACCGCCAGCGATCTTCTGAGCGTCAAAAGCGTGTAGTGGCTGTCCGATCTCGTGTAAGACGAAGTTGGTCACATCTACTACCGCATTGATCGGACGCTGCCCGATGCTTTGGAGTCGCTCCTTGAGCCAGTCGGGACTCTCGACGCACTTCAGACCACGTATCGTCACCCCCTGGTAGCGGGGACAGTCCTCAGCGGAGACCTCCATCTCGACCTGTATGGCAGGTGCCTTTGCATCGACAGCCTGAGGCTTTGCGAGGGTCGGACGCTCTGCGCGGATTACCTTACCCTCACGATAGGAATAGTAAGCCGCTAGGTCGCGCGCTACGCCATAGTGCGAGGTCGCATCGACACGGTTAGGCGTTATGTCTATCTCTATGACGGTATCACTGGCTAGGTCAAAGTAGTCAGCCGCAGGTGTCCCAGGCTTCACCGTCTCATCGTCTAGTACCCAGATGCCAGAGCTGTCGGTGCCCATACCTATCTCGACTTGCGAGCAGATCATGCCCATACTAGACTCGCCACGTAGCTTAGACTTCTTGATCTTAAAAGCTTCACCATCGGGTCCATATAGAGTCGTGCCGACGGTTGCGACGACGACCGTCTGACCAGCAGCCACATTGGGTGCTCCACAGACGATCTGCACAGGCTCCTCCTCGCCGAGATCGACCGTGCAGATGTGCAGGTGGTCGGAGTTAGGGTGGGGGATGCAAGTGAGGGTGCGTCCTATGACGACACCACGCAGACCGCCTCGTACCGACTCGGTCTCCTCGACACCAGCCACCTCGAGACCGATGGCCGTGAGCGTCTCCGCTACTTCATTTGGATTATAACCCTCTAGACGAGGTAGGTATTGCTGTAACCAGTTGAAAGATATATTCATACGAATCAGACATAGGCTCTCTAGGAGCCGATGAATAGAGTTATAAAGCGAGACAGAAGAGACTAGTCGTGAGACTCAGTCTCTTTCTCTTTATTATTATATGGAGTGCTGTTACGCAGCTCGACCTTGGAGTATGGCCGTGGGAAGCCTTCGCCAGCAAAGAGCTCGGTAGCTCTACCGTTGAAGTCCCAGAAGAGATCCCACATATCCGCATTAGCGCACCATACACGGATCATGATCGTGTAGTTGCTCTCCGTCATATCCGAGATTACGGCTAGCACGCCTTGATCCTGTAGGATGCGTGGATCCTTGAGTAGCTCCGCCAGGAGGATGCTCTTAGCACGCTCGAATGGCACGTCGTAGTCCACGAGAAACTTCCACTGACACCGTCTAGTGGACATCTCGGAGGTGTTTTTGATCACGTTAGTGCTCAGATTACCATTGGGGAGGTAGATCTTCGTATTGTCCGTAGTCGTGATAGAGGTGTGGAAGATACCGATATCCTGTACCGTACCCTCGACATCTTGATAGACGATGTAGTCGCCAATGCGGAAGGGGTGCGTGATCAAGATGATAGCTCCACCGGCAAAGTTCTGCAACTGCCCTGAAAGAGCCATACCAATGGCAACACCGAGAGAGGCGAGCAAGGCGGCAAAGGAGACCGCTGCAAAGCCAAGGATATTGATCACCACGATAATCAGTACGATCCAAAGACCAGCACGTGCTACCGATCGGATAAAGTGTCGCAAGCCAAGTGCCTCGACACGCCTGTCCAGGAGTCGGGTGATCCCCTTCATGATAAGACCTATCAGCCAGCGACCTACATAGAATATGATAAGTGCTAGCAGTACGCGGATACCTATGTCAAGTGCTTTATCGACCCATGATCCGAGCGTGTCGGCTAGGTTAAAGTTGACGATACTATCGACGATCTCCTCCTTCGTCAGAGCCGTTGAGTCGGGGAGGATAATGTTTTCTGGATTTATTTCAGGCATACGTTTCTGTTTCGTTGGCGCTACCGCTCTTATTTGCGATAGCACCCAGTTAGCAGAGCCAAAGGTACAAAAAAGCGACAACCTAACCTCATCGCAAAGCATAGCGTAGATGCTTTCGTAAGGTGCAACACACTCAGTGCGTGTAGGTAAAAGCCCCATACTCACAGGGTCGGAGTATGGGGCTTCGCTTGCTTTGGAGCTATTTAGATGCTTAGCGTATCAGCTTGATCGTTGCTCCTGAGATAGAGAGTAGATAGCTTCCTGCGGGGAGCTCGCAAGAGAGACGTCCAGTCTGGTCCGTTACGCCATGTACTCGGAGTTGTCCTGCTAGGTCGTACAGCTCATAGCTCGTCTGGCTGTAGGGCGTCTCTATATCCCAGCCCGTAGCTGTCGGAGTAATCACCCAAACATTAGGACGATCGGTCACGGGAGCGACGCCTGTATCTTTCTTAAAGGCGTAAGAGACGAAGACGTTGTTGGACAGGACGAAGAAGTATATAGTCCCAGCCTCATCTTGTGCGGTGAGCTTGCTTGTACCCCACTTGCAGTAATCGGGTATATAGCCTTCGTCTGGAACCAGTACGATAGAGCCTCCTATTGACCTCCTGATAGGATCTGCAAAGTTGAACTTCTTGTCACCGGCTGCTATGTAAGCATGTCCATGAGGCTTCGTCGAGGCGTCAAAAATCTTGGCTGTCTCACACCCTTCGCTAGTGCTCTCGCTATCAGCGATCCAACCTTTGAGCAGAGCTTTGTCGTAGGTCGTAGCTCCTGGCGTGCCTTTGAGCTGCACTCGATAGCCTCCCTCGCTGGTGTCACCTGCGGGGGGTAGCTGTATGAGCAGGTCGTTGAGATCACAAGCGGTGAAGCTGTTGTCTCGTACGTCTAGGCTATGCAGATTGAGCGCCAGCCCTGCGTAGGGGATGAGCTGTAGTGCAGTGAGCTTATTGCCATTGGCCTTGATACGCTCTAGGTACTCGCTCTCGAGCTTTACCTTAGTAAGCTGACAATTCTCGATGTCTAGTACACGTAGCTTCTTATTGGCCGAGAGATCTAGACTCTCGCCGAAGGCATTGCCACTCAGTACGGCTATCTCCAGCTTAGGCAGAGATGCTAGAGCTAGAGCGGAGATCTGATTGTCGTTGCAGTTTAGGACGCTAAGGAGTGGTGTACGCTCTACTGCGAGTTGCGTGAGCTTGTTGTATCCGCAGTACAGCTCCTCTAGCTTAGGTGTAGCTGACAGTGATAGCTCGGAGAGCTTATTGTCCGTGATTTGTAGCTCCTTGAGGTTGGGCAGACGAGAGAGGTCTATCTGCTCGATCTTGTTGCGAGTGAGACGAAGAGCCTCAATTGTTGCAGCATCCTCAAAGGCTACTGCGACGATCTTGCTAGCCGTAGCGTCTACGAGAGTTACGGGACCATAGAGCTTGATCTTAGCCCCTAGGTCTACCTTCTTGGATACGGTAAAAGGCTCATTAGCCTTGGGGATCGTATAGTCGCTAAGCTGGCCACTGCCCCAGTCGATCTGCACCTTGGTCTCGGCCTTAGCTGCAGCTATCTGGAGAGATAGATCTATCTCATCAATGTCATAGCCATCCTCGTCTTGCCCCGGTGACTCCGTAGTCACAGATAGAGACATCGTCGTGGGCTTGTAGGGCAGTGTGATGTTATAAGTGTGCAGTCCGTTCTTGTAAAAGGCTAGCTCAGGATAGCCTGCGTTGAAGAGCTTGGCACGTACCGTAATCTGGTGCGTGGTAGGGTCTAGGAGAGACTCATCAAAAGTATAGACCCCAGGCTTGTCGCCAGCTACCACCTTGTCGGTAGGTATGGGCTGCCACTTATTGGCTGCATCCTTATAGTACCATGTGAAGGTCGTGGGTGTCGCTGCCTGCGCGATACCTTTGGCAGAGGCCATGTTGGAGAGATCGACCGTCATGTCTCGATACTGCGAGCGATCGACATGAGCGAAGTACATCTTCGAGACCTTAAAGTTGTCTAGTGGCGTCTCGTTGAGGTCTGGAAGCATATCGTAGGTAAAGGCGCAGAACTGCAGAGTCACCATCTCTAGATGAATCAAAGCCTTGCCCCCGATCAATTGACGAGGATATGCCTTGCTGCTGAGACCTGTGATGACAAGCTGCTTGAGAAGTGGCGTGTCGGTCAGATCGATGGTACGCAGCGTGGTACCTTGTAGTGATAGACTCTCCAGAGCTGTGCAGCCCGATAGGTCTAGTTCCTTTAGCTGTCTGCTATCGGGGCCAGGTAGTAACGGGGTAGCCCACTGGAAGGTCTTGAGCAAGCTTCTATTGGAAGGTAAGATGACTCGAGACACCTCAGCACCATTGAGCGTGATCTCCTCAAGCTTAGGACAAGCGGAGAAGTCTAGCTCTTCGCTCTCCATCAGGGGTGTGTAGTCACAGTTAAAGTGCTCTAGGAGGGGCGCAGCAATCTGTGTGACACCGTAGATAGCTTTGCTACTTGTAAAGCGTAGCGTGACTAGCTGATCTGCCGAGATGGCAATAGTGCGCTGTGTGTTACTAGGCTTTGCAAATGTGTGCTTAAAGGTTTGTAGCTTCTCAGCTTCGGGTTGCTCTAGTGTAGCGGTCTCACCGCCACCTAGGTCTATCTGAGCGGTCGCTCCTTGCTGAGCGAGGCGATAGACAAACGTGACCTCCGTGGCATCGGGCTTGACAAGCAGACGGACTGTCGCCTCTTGCGCCATAGAGGTTAGGATACTCAAGCAGAGTACGGGAAGGAGTAGAAGTCGCTTCATAAAATGTAATATAAAGGTTTGACAGTGCCAAGATACAAATTTTACTCCTCCCATACGACAATGCGATAGTATCCCTCCAACTCCTCAAACCTTACGAGCCACGATTGATAGGGAAGCCCTCCCGCTAACCATTATCTGTGGGGCATCATCGAGCGGGTAGGTTGTCCGCACTGTCTGTATCGTGCTGAATATGTTATATGTACGAGTTCCAAAAACAATTCCTCTCTTGGAACTTTTTAGTTCCAAGGGAGGAACTTTTTAGTTCCAAGGGAGGAACTCTTTAGTTCCAGCGAAGGAACTCTTTAGTTCCAGCGGAGGAACTTTTTAGTTCCAAGGGAGGAACTTGGAATTTCCAACGGTGGAAAAGAAAGTTTCCAAGGCTGGAAAGTTTTTGGAAACCTGTAGAGGAGATTCCTTATTGACAAAGTAGGATAAACACCCCCCTGTGTGAGCTTTAGAACAAGCTTATGACTTGAGATGTGGATAGGGGGGGGGACTAGTCGAAGGCGTTCCAGCCCTGAGCTTTGAGTTCGTGCTCGGCACGATCGGTCGATACCCAGCGGCACCCCTCGGAGGCCTCCGTAGCGTGTCCTATGATAGAGACACCCTCGATGGCCGATATTTGCCCGACCTGTGCCAGTGGCACGGTGAAGAGGAGCTCGTAGTCCTCCCCACCATTGAAGGCTGCCGTGATGGGCGACATATTCATCTCTTCGCAGAGAGCTATCGTCTCACGATCGAGAGGAAGTCGATCCTCAAAGACTCGCACACCTACCTGTGATCGCTCTGCTATGTGGAGCAGCTCGGAGCTCAGGCCGTCGCTGATGTCTATCATCGCTGTCGGCGTGACTCCCTGCTCGGCTAGCTTGCCACGCAACCAGCGCTGTGCTGACGGCATGAGCTGACGCTCGATCAGGTATTCGTATCCCTCGAAGTGTGGCTCAAACTCTTCTGTCGGTGCACTGAGGAAGGTGCGGTGCTCTCGCTCTAGTAGTTGGAAGCCCATGTAGGCTGCACCTAGATTGCCCGTGACGCAGATGAGGTCGTTGGGCTGAGCGCCAGAGCGCAGGACAGCCTCTCCCTTGGGGACAGATCCTAGGCATGTGATGCTGATGGCAAGCCCATTTTGCGAGGCGCAGGTATCTCCACCGACTAGGTCGACGTGGTAGTGCTGGCACGCTAGCTCGATACCTTTGTAGAGCTCTTCGATCATCTCGGTGGTGTACTTAGCTGAGATGCCTAGAGAGACGGTGATCTGCTGGGGGATGCCGTTCATGGCGCAAATGTCGGAGACGTTGACCACGACCGCTTTGTAGCCTAGGTGCTTGAGTGGCATATAGGTCATGTCGAAGTGTACCCCCTCGAGGAGCATATCGGTCGTGACCAAGAGCTCTTCGTCAGGCTGCATCTGTAGGATAGCTGCATCGTCTCCCACAGCCATGCGAACACGGTCGGGAGATGTAATGGTAAACTGCTCGGTGAGCTTTCGGATTAGTCCAAACTCTCCCAAGTCAGAGATCGGTGTATTCATAGATTATTCCTTTTCCTCGTTCCCCTCTTGCTCCTCTTTTTGAGCTTGCTCTGATGTGAACTGAGCTATATGGCTCATGACTAACTCGCGCAGATCCTCCTCTCCGTGAGACCTGAAGCGTACCTGTATAGGTAGTCGTAGGAATCGCTCACGTAGCTCAGGACTCATATAGGACTCTAGCTCGAAGATCTTGACGGCGTCCTTGTCGGTACAGAGGAAGACGACCTCAGAGCCACGCACTAGGTAGTCTGTCAAGATGTTTTCCCACGTGGTGACATTGCGCCTCGAGTAGTGATGATGATCTCCGTAGGGGAGTGTCACCACACGTGAGAAGCCTCGCTCTACATAAGCAAAGAACTCCTTAGGATGAGAGATCCCAGATATGGCGATGACAACCGCATTGGTGTCTATCTTGGTGGGCTCTGCATCTCTCTGGAAGATGGGCACGGGATCTTCATACTTTACCTCGCTAAAGAGGAGCTTCTGATGTGGGTAGAGATCTAACCGGCGCTCCGTAAAGGTGCAGTCTATCGGCTTGAGTAGGGTAGGACACTTGGTCACTACCACTACATTGGCACGATAGCGTGCACGTGCAGGCTCTCGCAGGCGTCCGGCGGGGAGCAGCACGTCATCTGTCATGAGCCTATTGTAGCTAGACAGAAGTATCGAGAGCGAGGGCTGCACAGAGCGGTGCTGGAAGCCATCGTCCATCAGGATCACATCGGGGCGCTGCGAGTAGGGCTGATTGACTAGGTAATTGATCGCTCGCACACGGTTGCCATCCACAACGATCTGAATCTTGTCGCCAAACTTACGTAGGAGTTGCGCAGGCTCGTCACCTATACGGCTGGCACTATCGCCCAGCTCGGCTACCTTAAGCCCAAAAGACTTGCGCCTGTAGCCACGCGAGACGATAGCTATACGCAGATCGCCCATAAGCATCCGTATGAGATGCTCTATCATCGGGGTCTTGCCCGTACCTCCTACGGCTAGATTGCCTACACAGATGATGGGTATGGGGAAGGTGTGACTCTTCAGACGCCCCATATTGTAAAGGCTATTGCGTAGCGACACGCCCGCTCCATAAATACCTGAGAGCGGTAATAGCCATCTATTGATCTTGGGTGTCTGATCCATACTATGCAGGAGTCGAGAGGGTAGTCCGTATTGCTCTGAGAGACTAGAGATCTACTACTAGCGGTAGACGAGCTTGAAGACCTGACATAGCGCGTAGCTCACGCAGCTGATCGATGTAGCGGATCTCGTCTTCGGTAAACCATGAGGTCATCAGCTTCATACGTACAGCTTGTGTCGATGTGCTAAAGAGCTCTTGGAGTACATTGATCGCACGTCTTGAGTAAGTGATATGGTAAGTGTCATATCCAGCTTGCGATGCTGCATAAGCGACAGCATCTTGCAGGCCTCCTAGCTCATCGACGAGGCCTAGCTCCAATGCCTGAGCACCGGTCCATACGCGTCCCTGAGCGATGGAGTCGACCTGATCTCTGGTCATGCCACGTCCCTCGGAGACACGCTTGAGGAAGAGCTCGTAGCCACGATTGACATACTGCTGGAAGAGCGCACGCTCCTCCTCTGTCCATGGACGATCGAGAGCACCTAGGTCAGCGTGCTGAGCCGTCTTGACCACATCTTGGTGTACACCGACCTTGTTAGCGAGCTTGGTCGCATTAGGCACAACGCCAAAGATACCGATAGAGCCCGTTATCGTCGAGGGCTCGGCAAAGATGTAGCTAGCACCCGAAGACATATAGTAACCACCCGAAGCGGCGTAGTCTCCCATTGAGATGACGACAGGCTTGTTTTCGCTAGCCTTATGGACTGCGTACCAGAGCTGCTCGGAGATGAAGCTACTACCACCAGGCGAGTTGACACGTACTACGAGTGCATCGTAGTCGTCGTCTTCGCCCATCTCAAGGATACGCTCAGCAAGTTCGTCGGAGACCACTTTCTTGGTGTTAAAGGGAGAGTCAGCGACCTCGACATTGATCTCGCCCTCAGCAAAGAGGACGCCCACATTAGCTCCTGCCTTACGGTCAGAGCCACGCGTAGCATACACATCGCGTAGAGATACGAAGTGTAGGTCATCTATCTCATCAACCCCTACGAGCGAGCAGAGCGTCTCTAGAGCTTGATCCTGATAAAGTGCTCCATCGATGAGTCCATTAGCTAGGTAAGCGTCTGTAGACTGCACAGACTGCATACTGTCTGCTAGAGCTTGCAGGCGTACACTGTCTAAGCTGCGGCTGGTACCAACCTCGCCCAGGATGCGCCCCCAGATGTCGCCAAGATAAGAGGTGATCTGGGTGCGATTTGCCTCGCTCATACTATTGAGTATGTAGGGCTCGACGGCACTCTTGAAGGTGCCGACCTTAAAGACCATCATCTCCACACCGATCTTGTCTAGCAAGTCCTTGAAGAAGACAGCTCCACCAGCCAATCCATCGAAAGCGATAGAGCCCTCCTTATTAACATAGAGCTGGTCAGCGACAGAGGCGAGGTAGTACCCCTTGAGCGAGTAGAAGTCTGAGTAAGATACGATGAACTTACCCTCCTCTTTGAAGTCCTCTAGAGCACCTCTGAGTGCCTCAGCTGAAGCAAAGCCACAGCCAGGATCTGTCATGTTAAGATAGATCCCCTTGATGCGATCATCATTCTTAGCCTCGTCGATAGCCTCAAGGACGTAAGAGAGAGGCAGATCGCTACTCCCATCGCTCTTGTCCAATCCAAGATCAGACCAGGGGCTTGACACATAAGTGTCTGATATGTGTGCCAGTTCGATCTTGAGTATGCTACCATCCTTGATCTGTCTGGTCTCGCTATTTGCTCCGACGCTCAGAGCCGCTATAAAGCTGATCATAACGATGACCGCTAGAGAAGCAAAGATGACACAACTGACGACGATAGCTAGTAGTGTTGCAAAGAAAGTCTTCCAGAATGAATTCATATAGAGTCTATGTGTAATATATCCATTAGCAAGTGTTAGTGCCACAAAGGTAACAAATAGATATTGAATAAGCTACATTTGCTCCTCCTTTTATAGTAGCAAAGGCACCCTTCTGACGAGGAGTGCCTTTGCTCTTTTAGATGACGGATCTGTGGAAACTTTCGCTTGACGATGCGGTGCGATCCGCTAGCAAATGCGGTAGGTAGAGCTTCGACAGTAGAGGTCTGACCCTTTTTTCAAGAACATATACCTCAGACGAATAGCTGAGCCACGTAGTGGACGATCGGTATCAGTATAGAGGTAAAGACCCCCATGATACCAATAGCCAAGCCTCCGATAGCTCCCTCTAGGGCTCCCATCTGAATGGCGACCGAGGTGCCCACGCCATGCGCTGCAGCACCCAGAGCCAGCCCCTTAGCGATGCGACTCTCTATGCGTAGCCACTTGAATAGAGGAGGTCCTATCACGCCCCCGATGATGCCTGAGATGACCACCACCACAGCAGTCAAGGCGGGTATACCACCCGACTGCTCAGAGAGCGCGATAGCGATAGGGGTCGTGACTGAGCGAGACTCCATCGAGTGTGCTATGGGGGCCCCAGCACCCAGCGCATAAGCTAGACCGACAGCGCTGAGGATGCCAATCAGTGAGCCTACAAAGAGCGAAAACATGATCGAGACAACGCGCCCACGGAGGTACTTAGACTGCTCGTATAGGATGTAGCCCAGTGAGACTACAGAGGGGCCTAGGAGGAAGTCGATCAGCTGGCTTCCCTCCTTATACTCCTCGTACGATGTGTCCGAGAGGTACAGCATTAAGATGAGCAAGCCTATGGTTACGATCAGAGGATGAAAGAGCCCGATCCGCACCTTGCGGTATAGGAGTAAGCTGAGGAAGTAGATCCCTATGGTGAGTGGCAAGCAGTAGATAGGCTTGCTCAGGAGTAGTGTGACGATATCCATCATGCGTTGTCGTTAGGTATTTCCTCTTTATGATGCCGCTCGAAGCGGTGCTGCATACGTCCCACGACCACCAAGACCAGTGCCGTGCTGACTACCATAGAGATCACAATAGCAGCCCAATACTGCTTGATTAGATCCACTTGGGTGATCAGCCCCACACCAGCTGGTACGAAGAAGAGACCCATATTGAGGGTGAGAAACTTAGCGACGCTGTCCACCTTGTCAGGCTTGATCAGCTTCGTCTCTAAGGCTAGAAAGAGGAGTATTAGACCGATCACACTCCCTGGTAGAAAGTGCCCGATCATCATGCCGATCAGTTCACCCACGGCAAAGAAAAAGAGCACCCAAAAGCATTGTACGAGAGACTTCATCTCTATAAAATCATCATTAACTCAAAGATTGGACTGCAAAGGTAGTGAATTAGATGTTAGAGATTAGATGTCAGAGGTTAGAGATTAGATGTCAGAAGTTAGAGATGTGCGTTCCTACAGGACTCGTCACACTATCGTGATGATTTTGTTATGCTTGCGAGTTTCAAGGAGGGAGCTCTGCAATTCCAACGAGGGCAGTCGAAAACATCCACGTGGGGAGTTCAAATTCTCCACGTGGCTACTCTGTTATTGCTAGAATCTAATTCCCTGAGACTACTGAGTTATTCGATAGTCTCTGGTGAGCTGTTATGGGATTAGTACCCGTATCACCTCAGTCTTACCAGTTCCAACAGCTTGTGCGGTGAAGAGTTAGCTACTTTGGCTTGCCACTGTAGTAGTCGTGGATGAGGCGCTTTGCCTCGGCGAGGTCGGCCTCTTCGTTGCCTGTGATGCCTACGCTCTGGGGCGAGGGGATCTGGATCTCGGTGCCGAGGGGGATGTTGTCAGGGTCCTCGATCTGCTCCTTATTGGCTAGGTAGATGTAGATCCAGTACTCACTACGACCTAGATAGCGACGGGCATAACGCGCCAGATAGTCACCATTGCCGAGGGTCACGGTGGTGAGGATCTCCTGCTGAGCAGTGGTGTCGGCTGGTGGTGTGACGCTATCGATGGGTGCGATGGTGTCTATCGTCGGAGTCTCCTCGATGGGTGCTGTGGTGCTGGCTGGTGGCGTGGCGACTGGGCCTTGCGTCCTCTCTTCTCTGCCGAAGACGAAGAACCATAGCAACAGCGCCATCAGTAGGACAGCGACTAGCGGGATGACGATCCAAAGCCACCACCTGCGGGTCGTTCGCTCTACAGGTGCGGACGTGCTCTCTTGTGGCTCCTCTCTTCGATAAGGCGGTGGCGTAGAGACGATGGCTTCAGGCTCGATGCTTTCGCTAGTTGGAGGAGGCGGTGGCGTAGCGACGACGGCTTCAGGCTCGGTACTTTCGCTAGTTGGAGGAGGCGGCGTAGAGACGACGGCTTCAGGCTCGGTGCTTTCGCTAGTGGGAGGAGGCGGTGGCGTAGAGACGACGGCTTCAGGCTCGGTGCTTTCGCTAGTGGGGAAGGGTGGCGGCGTAGTGGGAGTTTCGGCTTGGGGCTGAGGTGTCCAAGCGGGCGGGGTGCTTGTGGATTGAGGTAGGTCTGCGCTCTCGGCGATACGGCTGGAGATGATGGACGGGTAAGCCTGCTCTAGGCTCTCGGCTGGCTGCTCCTTGACATCGGACCAGTGGACGCCCTCCTTGAGCAGCGTGGGGGCAAACATCTCAAAGGGCTTGTTGACCTGCCGGAGCAATTCGTCGCAGGGGGTGAAGGCGTAGCTGCTCTCGCAGCCCTCCTCTTCACCCGCTATGGGCTGTGGGGCGAAGGTGCCTAGTGAAGCCCACTCGAGGGTATGACCTAGTCGCTCGTGCATCTCAAAGAGCTTTGTGACATTGTCGTAGAAGCTTTGGATGGTCTGCGGTATCTGGGTCGCTCCTTTTGCTAGGAGTTCGCCGATCTCCTCGGCAGAGAGCGGTTGCTCTTGGTTGGTGATGCGTGGCGTCACGCGCGGTGGCATCAAGTAGCGCTCGCCACTAGGCAGTAGAGCGATGAAGGCATTGTGGCTCTCGGCGGACCATAAGCCGACGCTGCGCATATAGGTGCTGCTCCCCTGAGTGAGCCGCCCGATAAGTAGCGATGTGAGGTCGCTCCATAGTTGCTGGCAGGTGGTTTGTGCGAGCTGGCTCTGCTCGGCGACCTCGAGGAGCCACTGTTCGGTCGTAATCATAGGATGAGATGCTCTGGGGATGTGGTTGCGATGAGGTCGTACTCCTCAACGCCTGTGATCTCAGCTCGATAAAAGGAGCCGACACGGAGCGGACGGTCCCTGCTGAGTATCACTTCGCCGTCTACCTCGGGAGAGTCGTACTGGGTGCGGCCAACGTAGTAGTCCTCTTCCTCTCGGTCAACGACAACTTCGAGCGTGGTGCCTATCCTACGACTATTGACGCTGGCAGAGATGTTTGCTTGGAGAGACATTAGGGCGTCGTAGCGCTCCTGCTTGACCTCTGGCGGGACATCGTCTTGGTAGTGCTTGTAGGCATAGGTGCCCTCCTCGTGTGAGTATTGGAAAGCTCCGAGTCGCTCGAAGCGCATCTGGCTAACGAAGTCAAGGAGGTCGGCAAAGTCTTCGTCTGTCTCTCCTGGATGACCAACCATCATCGTGGTACGCAGGGCGATGCCGGGCACTTGCTCACGGATACGCTCTAGCAGAGCGACGGTCTCCTCACGGGTTATCTGCCGACGCATCAGCTGAAGCATGTGATTGCTGCTGTGCTGGAGCGCAAGGTCGAGATACTTGCAGATGTTGTCATGCTGTGCCATCACATCTAGCAACGCAAGGGGGAAGTGGTTTGGATAGGCGTAGTGTAGTCTGAGCCAGTGAACGCCTTTTACCTGAGCTAGGCGGTCCAGTAGGGGAGCTATGGCTTGCTTTTGGTAAAGGTCTACACCATAGTAAGTACTATCCTGAGCGATGATCTGAAACTCCCGACATCCGGTGGCGACGCGCCCCTCGACCTCTCGGACTATCTCCTCCATGGGACGGGAGTGATGAGGGCCGGTGATGAGCGGGATGGCGCAGTAAGAGCAGGTGCGGTCACACCCCTCGGAGATCTTGATGTAGCTGTAGTGTCGAGGCGTGACGCTAGGCGGAGGCGTTCGGTAGGATAGTGTCGTGGCACCGTCTGCGCTGAGTGCCGGCCCTAGGTCGGTGATGAGTTGCTTCCAGTCATACTTGCCATAGATCTTGTCCACCTCGGGGAGCTCAGCGGTTAGTTCCTCACGAAAGCGCTCGCCCAGGCAACCCATCACATAAACAGCTCGGATGCGTCCCTCTTTCTTCGCTTCAATGAGGGAGAGGATGAGGTTGATCGACTCCTCCTGAGCTGCCTGTATGAAACCACAGGTGTTGACAACGGCTATCTCACCGGTCAGCTCCTCGGGGTCGTGACGTAGCGTGTAGCCGTACTGAGCGAGCCGATGCATGAGTGCATCGGAGTCGACGAGGTTCTTAGAGCAACCTAGACTGATGACATCTATTTGGTTGGCAATCATCGCAGAGCTGCTACTGGGCTAAAGCTCATCTCCAAAGATGGAGTCGACGAACTCACGCTTGCGAAAGACCTGCAGGTCCTCAATCTTTTCGCCGAGTCCGATATACTTGACAGGTACCTTAAACTGGTCGGAGATACCGATGACGACACCGCCCTTTGCCGTGCCATCGAGCTTCGTGATGGCTAGGGCAGAGACATCGGTTGCTGCGGTAAACTGCTTCGCCTGCTCGAAGGCATTCTGACCCGTAGAGCCATCGAGGACGAGGAGTACTTCGTGAGGCGCATCGGGGACTACCTTCGCCATGACACGCTTGATCTTAGAGAGCTCGTTCATCAGGCTCACCTGGTTGTGTAGACGACCAGCCGTGTCGATGATGACTACGTCAGCGTCCTGCGCCACAGCTGACTGTAGCGTGTCGAAGGCTACCGAAGCGGGATCCGAGCCCATCTGCTGCTTGATGACAGGCACGCCGACACGCTCTCCCCATATCTCTAGCTGCTCGATGGCGGCCGCACGGAAGGTGTCTGCAGCGCCTAGTACGATGCGCTTGCCCTGCTGCTTGAACTGATAGGCGAGCTTGCCGATGGTGGTTGTCTTGCCCACACCGTTGACACCAACGACCATGATGACGTAGGGATGCGCATCTGCGGGGAGTGTGAAGCTCTCCCCATCGGTCGTGCCATTCTCCGCAAGGAGCGCAGCTACTTCGTCACGCAGGATGCTTTTGAGCTCGCTCGTGCCGACATATTTGTCTCGAGCCACACGCTCTTCGATGCGCTTGATGATCTTGAGCGTCGTGTCCACGCCCACATCACTCGTCACGAGGATGTCCTCTAGGTCGTCGAGGATCTCATCATCGACCTTGCTCTTGCCAGCTACGGCACGAGTCAGCTTGTCTACCATTGAGGTCTTGCTCTTTTCCAGACCTGTGTCGAGTGTCTCTTTTTTCTTCTTTGAGAATAGTCCGAATAGTCCCATAGTTGGTCTCTTTCTTCTAAGTTAAATGATTAGTCCATGCGAGACTTGTAGTCCGAATAGTCAAAGCTACGGAGCGTCTCCACGGAGCCGTCGAGATGACGCAGCGCAATGGCGGGATGCTGTACCCCGTTGAACATGTTCGTCTTGACCGTCGTGTAGTGTAGCATATCCTTGAGGACGAGCGTCTCGCCAATCTCCAGCGGATGGTCGAAGGTCCAGTAGCCCATATAGTCGCCGCTCAGACAGCTATTGCCTCCTAGGCGGTAGCTGTGCGTGCCAGGCTCGGGTGTGTCGCACTGTGTCGCCCCCTCCACGACTGGGTGATAAGGCATCTCAAGACAGTCAGGCATGTGGCAGGCGAAGGAGACGTTCATAATAGCCGTCTTGATGCCATCGTTGGTGACAATGTCCACCACCTGAGCGTAGAGGTCGCCCGTCTGCCAAGCGAAAGCACTGCCAGGCTCCATAATAATTCTCAGGTTCGGGTGCCGCTCTCGGAAAGCTCGTAGCAGCGCCACCAGATGCTCCGTATCGTACTCCCGATGCGTCATCAAGTGTCCGCCCCCGAGGTTGAGCCACTGCACCTTGTCTAGGATAAAGCCAAAGCGCTCCTCGAGACGCTCCAGAACTAACTCCAGCTGCTTGTCATCACCTTCGCAAAGGACATGTAGATGCACCCCCTCTAGTCCTGTCAAAGCACCCTCTTGCTCCATCTGTCGAAGCGTCTCGGCACTCACGCCGAAGCGTGTCCCTGGCATGGCGGGGTTGTAGATCTCCGTCTTGACAGGCGAGTAGGCTAAGTTTAGCCGCAGACCGTAAGAGATATGCTCGGCTGCGTAAGGCGATGCGGGCCCGAAGCGCTGCCACTGGGTGGGCGAATTGAGCGTGATATGGCTACTGTAGCGTACGAAGTCCGCTATGTTGTCCTCGCTGTAAGCTGGAGTGTAGGCATGCACGGGTGCTCCCATCTCCTCGTAGCCTAGGCGAGCCTCCCACGGCGAGCTAGCCGTGCTAGCGTGAATGTACTCCTTAAATATAGGGAAGGTACGCCAGAGGGCGTACGCCTTGAAGGCTAAGATAATCTCCACGCCCGACCGCTCTGCTACGGATCGTATCAGCTCGAGGTTACGTCTCAGGAGAGACTCCTCTAGGAGGTAGTAGGGTGTGGTCATCTTGTGGGGTTGCATACGGAGCATAGTACTTAATCTCCTGCAAAGGTACTAAATAGGAAGTGTAGCACCAAAAATCGCAGATTTAACGTATTAAGTTTGTGATATAGCATAAAGTTCGCTACATTTGCATGCCATCAATATAGATTTTTATATGGAAAAGCTGAATCGTATAAAAGAAGTGCTTGATAGTCGGGGCACAACTCAAACTTGGTTAGCCAATCAGTTGGGCTGTCATTTTAGTACTGTAAATGCCTATTGTAGTCAAAGGCTACAGCCGAGTTTGAATACACTCGCTGAAATAGGTAAGATACTGAATGTCGATTTGAAAGACCTGATTACTGACAAAGAAGAACGAGAGACGAACAATTAATGTGTATGGCTAGAACTCATTTTTTCAATAATACAGATGGCAACTCCCTCTTTGCAAAATTGAGGGGCATTGCACAGAATATGCCTAACTTCGACCGATTCCTGGCTGTAGTAGGCTTCTTCCGCTCGTCTGGCTACTTCAAGCTCCGCAAGGAATTAGAAGGTGGCGATGGTAAGGATGTGGAAGAAATCAAGATATTAGTGGGTATCAACATCGATGATATATTCCGCAGGCACAACAAGGCTCTGCTCTTCCTCTCCGACGAGGAGAAAGCCAAGAGTATCTATGAGCAAGACTTTGTGGAGGATATTAAGAATGCTCGTTACACCCCCGAAGTGGAAGAAGGTATCATGACCATGATTCAAGACATAGCTGATGGTCGCCTGCAAATGCGCATTCATGCTTCAAAGAATTTACATGCCAAGTTCTATCTATGCCTACCCAATAACCATAATGAGAATACGGATGGTTGGGTTATCATGGGTTCGTCAAATATCTCTGATTCAGGTCTGGGCTTGACACAACCGCCAAGATATGAGCTGAACGTATCCATGAAGGACTTTGAAGATGTTGACTTTTGCCATGAGGAGTTCAAAAGATTATGGGAAGAAGGTGTGCCATTGACGCTTGATGATATTGATGCCTTCAAAAAGAAAACCTATTTGGGCTATCAGCCAACTCCCTACGAACTGTTCATCAAAGTACTCATCGATGCCTTTGGCGATCAGGTCGAAGATGATTTCACGATTCAACTCCCTGATGGTGTCAAAGATTTGAAGTACCAAAAGGACGCTGTAATACAGGGGTATCAGATGCTTCTCGACCACAACGGATGCTTCCTTGCCGACGTCGTTGGTCTTGGTAAGACAATGATTGCTACTATGATAGCTAAGCGCTACATAGAAGCCAATGGTCGTAATACCAGCATTTTGGTTGTATATCCTCCTGCTCTGGAAGATAACTGGAAGAGCACGTTTAAGTTGTTTGGTATCAAGAAGCACGCCCAATTCATCACCAATGGTAGCTTAAATAAAATCCTTGAGGGGAAAGACCAGTATAAGGATAAGGAAGAATTTGACCTTATTATCGTGGACGAAGCGCACGGCTTCCGTAGCGATAGCGCCAACAAATATGACGAACTACAGAAAATCTGCAAGTCGCCTTGCTGTAACCCAGGCTTGCTGCGCAGCACTCAGAAACGAGTGATGCTGCTTTCTGCTACCCCTTTGAACAATCGTCCTGAGGACTTGCTCAATCAGCTCCTGCTGTTTCAGAATAGCCAAACTTGCACGATTGATGGTGTGCCCAACTTGAAGGCATTCTTCACTCCCATTATCACGGACTACAAGAAGCTGATGAAGGAGCGTGAGACACGCAATGTGACGGATGATGTGGATAAACTCTATGACAATATTCGTAAGAAGGTGATTGATAAGGTAACTGTACGTCGTACACGTAACAACATCCTGAACGACCCTGATTATTGCAACGATATTCAGGAACAGGGCATTGTATTCCCTAACATTTTTCCTCCCGTACCTTTGGAATACAAGATGGATGAAGACACCAGCAAACGTTTCTTTGAAACACTGGCTACGCTTTCGGACGAAGAAAACCCTGAGCACCTTGAATACGCTCGTTATCGTGCCATTGAGTTCTTGAAGCCCGAACTTCGAGGCCAATTTGGTAATGCGGTTCATGTAGCCCAGACATTGGCAGCCATCTATCGTGTTCACATGGTGAAACGACTGGAAAGCTCTTTCTATGCCTTCAAGAAATCATTGGCCACACTGCTGCGCATCACGCAGGATATGATCAAGATGTTCGAGGAAGACAAGGTCGTCATTGCCCCTAAACTCAACGTCAAAGACTTGATGATGAAGGATGTGGAACTGGACGAAATTATTGAATTTGCTATTAGTAAGGGATATAATGAAAGTGAGTTCCTCTTCAAAGCAGATGATTTCGACCCCTCATTCCGAGAAATGCTTGAGAATGATGTCAAACTCCTGAAGGTGTTGAATGAAGACTGGGCAAAAGAAAACGAAGACCCTAAGTTCGACGAGTTTAAAGCACATCTGATGCCAGACTTTTTGGATAAAGATAAAAACCCTGAAGAGAAACTGGTCATCTTCTCTGAAAGTGTAGATACCCTGACCTATCTTTACGGTCGATTGACCGAAGAGCTGGGGCGCAATGACGTACTGATGGTAACGGCTAAGAACCGTAACGACATGAAGGAGCGCATCAAACATAACTTTGATGCCAACGACAGCACAGATAGTCGTGAATACAATATCATCATCACGTCGGATGTATTGGCCGAAGGAGTCAACTTGCACCGTTCCAATGTTATCATCAACTACGATTCACCTTGGAATGCCACCAGACTGATGCAGCGTATTGGCCGTGTGAACCGTATCGGATCGAAAGCAGAGAACATCTACAACTACATGTTCTACCCGTCAAAACAGGGTGACCATGAGATTCAGCTATATGCCAATGCTTTGGTGAAGCTGCAAGGTTTCCATTCTGCCTTTGGCGAAGATGCTCAGATTTATTCTAAGGAAGAAATCGTTAGGCAGTTTGAAATCTTTGACAGCAAGGTAAAAGACTCAGTAGATAAGAAGATTGCCCTGCTGCGTGAGGTGCGTGAACTGTATAATAGCGACCGAAAACTCTACCACAAGATTAAGGCACTTCCCATGAAGAGCCGTGTACTTCGAGACAACAAGAAACGTGCAGGCCAGACCATTGTCTTTGTGTCATCCAACGTCAAGACTGAGTTCTATCTTGCAGAAGAAAACGACGTGCATATCATCGACTTCTTGGATGCCGTGGATTATCTCAGGGCCAAACCCGAAGAGAAGGCATTGCCCTTCACGAACGAAGAAGCACATTATAAGAATGTCAATAAGGCTTTGGAGAAGTATGTGCGCGATTTTGTGGAGGTGGCAGACACCAATACAGTTGTTCGCACCGACCTTGACAAGGTCTCGTTGGAAGCCAATAACTTCCTGCGCACTGTGAAGCAGATTTCTCAGGATGCTACTCTCAAGAAGCATTGCGATACACTCATGGCTTTTGTAACAGCCGGTGTCTATCAGAAGTTACCGAGATACATCCGTGAATTGGCACGTGAGTATAAAAACGATAGGGCGAAAATGAAGCAAGACGAATTTGTTTTGCAATCAAAACTCGATACTTTGGTGTCTGAGTATAACACGCAAGACAAGTACAAAGAAGGCAACCAAGTGGCCATCGGTGACCCTCAAATTATTATTTCTGAATCTTTTATCTGATTGAAATATGAACTATTCAAAAGAAGATTTCAGAGCTTTATTTCAGGCAAAGTTCGACTATAACAAGTGGTTTGCTATGCTGAGGGATTTCTTCAAGGCTGACGAACTGCGTACTACGGCAGAGCCTATTTCCGACCCTGCCGACTGTGATAAGGGTTGCTACATTGGTGCCATCAATACCAGTGATAGCTATCGGATTGGTCTGTTCTATTACGAAATAGGTCATAGCAATGTGGCTCGTAAAAAGGTAGGCCTGCGCAATCTTGTGCGTACTTTCATCAATTCCAAGTGGGGGCAATTTGATGCCGCCCTTGCTGTCTTCTCCGATGGCAAGCACTGGCGCTTGTCTTTAATCAGCGATATTAAAGGCGAAGCTACAGCAGTCAAGCGCTATACCTTTGTCTTCGGTGAGAAGGACAACCTGTACCGTACTGCTATCGAGCGATTTGCACTCATCCGTTCAGAAGGACCATCTTTTGAGGTATTGAAAAAAGCATTCTCTGTTGAAGCACTCACCGAGGAGTTCTTTGGCTTGTACAAAGAGCACTATGAGCGTTTTTGTGACTTCATTTATCAGAATGCAGATGATAGACGTTATTTCGGTCCTGAGTTTGCTCAGTGGAATAGCAATGAGGACAGCCAAAAGTACATCCGCGACTACGTAAAGAATTTGATGGGACGCATTGTGTTCCTACAGTTCCTTCAAAAGAAGGGCTGGATGGGTGTGCCTACCGATAGAAATGATTGGGCAGGCGGTGACCCTTACTTCATGCAGCATCTTTACGACTATGCCACCGAAGCGCAGAAGGAAGACTTCTTGGATCAAGTACTCGAACCCTTGTTCTTTAATTGCCTCAATGTGCTCCGCCCTAATGATGTATTCGACACCAACGTCAATGGTATCGGCACTGTCAAGGTACCCTATCTAAATGGTGAACTCTTTGAACAAAAGGAGGAGGATAAGGCGCAGTCAAAGTTCCCCAAAAAGTACTTCCACGACCTGCTGAACCTCTTCTTGCAGTACAACTTCACCATCGACGAAAACGACCCCAATGATGCGGAAATCGGCGTTGACCCTGAAATGTTGGGCAAGATTTTCGAGAACCTTTTGGAGGACAACAAAGATAAGGGCGCATTCTATACGCCCAAGGAGATTGTGCGCTATATGTGCAAGGAGAGCTTGATCTCTTATCTTTGCTCGAATAATGGCGTGGAGCATGCCGACTCCATTAAGACGTTGGTCAACAACCACCAGCTGACGGACAAACTTCAAGAGGATGTCCAGACCTGCGAGTGCCTGAACAAGCATTTGCGCAACGTGAAGGTGTGTGACCCTGCCATCGGTTCGGGCGCCTTCCCTATGGGCTTGATGAATGAAATATTTGCTTGTCGCAGTGTGCTGCATGAGAATATTGAGGAAACCGACGAAGAAACGAGTGGTCAAATCAAGCGTGAGATTATTCAGAATAATATCTACGGTGTGGATATTGAGCAAGGTGCTGTAGATATTGCTCGCCTGCGCTTCTGGTTGGCACTTGTGGTGGACTCTGTAAAGCCGGAACCGCTGCCTAACTTGGACTATAAGATTATGCAGGGTAACTCGTTGGTTGAGAGCTACAAGGGGTTAGACCTTTCCAATCTACTTCATAACAATTCTTTATTTGTTGCACCCAAAGCGGAAGAGCTTGGCAAGTATATGAAGAGGTATTTCCGAGCCACTGACAACGAGGAAAAACGTCAACTTCGTGAAAATATAGACTTTGCCGTAAAGCAGTGCATTGATGCGGCTGGTATTAAGGATACTGTAGAGCTTCCTAATACTGATTTCTTCTTGTGGCATACCTATTTTCATGATGTGTTTAAGGAGGGAGGCTTTGATATAGTTATCGGGAATCCGCCGTATCTACGCATACAGGGTATCCGAAAGAGTGATTCTGCTTTTGCTGACCTTCTAGGTCAAACCTTTACGTCTGCAACTGGTTCCTTTGATCTTTATGTTTGTTTTGCAGAACAGGCTCTTAATATGATTCAACAAAAAGGAGTGGTCAATTTCATTATGCCTGTAAAATGGACCAATGCAGCCTTTGGCAAAGGCTTGCGTAAAGTGGTTGCATCACGCAAGGCTATGTCGCGCATTATTAACTTCTCTGAATATCAAGTATTCAATGCTTCCACCTATACAGGATTACAATGGTTTATTCCCGAGAGTGAGCACTTGGATTACAACGAGCTGAAATCAGACCTCAAGACTAATGATGAACTGAACACGTATCTGCAAGGGTTAAATGATTTCGGACAAATAGACGCATCAAGTCTAACATCCGATGCATGGGTGCTTACACAAGGTGCTATAACGGCTGTACTTCAAAAGCTAAATGAACAACCAAGGCGAGTGAGCGATGTGTTTTCAAAGATATTCCAAGGTCTTGCAACTAGCAAGGATCCCGTCTATTTCCTTAATCATTGTCGAGAAGAGAATGATATCGTTTATGGATGGTCTGCTGAACTAGACAAGGAGGTAGCTGTGGAGAAAGGCATAGTACGTCCTTTGCTAAAAGGCGATGATGTACATCGCTATGATGATATTAAGACGGAGAGAGTGGTGATTTTTCCGTATGAAAGGAAGCCAGATTCTAAGGTCGTTTTAATGAAAGAAGACTATTTATCTCAAGACTTCCCTAAGGCATACTCTTACTTAAAAGAATGCGAAGATGTTCTTAAAGCTAGAGAGCACGGTAGATTCGATATCAAAGGAGAATGGTTCCAATTTGGAAGGAAACAAGGTATGGATGCAGCAGATAATGAGAAGTTAGTAGCACCTGATATATCAATGGGTGGTAATTTTGCATATGATGTAAATGGACAATTCTATCAAACAACCACCATTTATGGATACCTCAGAAAAGAAGGTGTCAAAGATAGCTACAAATTTTTGTTGGCTTTGCTCAATTCAACACTCTGTTGGCGTTTTTTGGTAAACACTGGTACGGTATTGGCTAATGGATATTTCAGATATAAACCTGACTATATCAAGCCTTTCCCTATTCCTGCTTACGAGGCAGTGCAAAATATTGAGAGTAGAATCACAACGCTCGTAGACAACATCCTATACTCCAAGCGTCTCGACCCCTCTGCCGACACTACTGCCGACGAGCAAGAAATCGACCGCTTGGTATATCATCTTTACGGTCTCACCTACGATGAAGTGAAGATAGTAGATCCCGAAACTCCGATAACAGAAGAAGAATACACTAAGGAGGCCTAATCTATCGACTTTATCCAATTGCGTCCACACTGCGGACGCAATTCATCCTATCTTCGAAATATCAACTCTATCTTCCCTCTTCGGAGGAATTAATCCGAGAGATTGACGAGGTGAGAAAACTATCTAATTCCCGCATTGAAGAAGACAAACTTTAGAAATTATGAGCCGATTAGACGACCTATATAAAGCCATGGAGACCCTTCGCAAAGAAGGGCTTCCTGTACACGATGACCTTGAACAAAAGGCCAGCGAACTTGAAGAAGAAATCATCAAGAAAGAGATTCTTCCCGTATTGACCAAGACCATTGAACCAGCACTGCAACCAGTGCAGCGTGAATTGGTGTTGGTGGTAGATTATGTGCCCGGGCAGCCACTCAGTGTTCACCTTAGTCGTAAGCGTAACTTCACAGCAGAGCTGGATGATGCCAAAGAAATTGTACTCGACCCTGAGGTTTCACACTCCAGTCATGAGCAAAAAGCTACAGATGATAAGATAGAGCGTGGCCCGACTCGCGACCTTTCTGTCATCTTCCCCGATGGCACCGAAATAGCAGAAAAGACCGCTGTGGAAACGCTCGTGAAAGTAGTCAAGAAAATTGGTGTAGCCGAAGTTCGTAAAGTGGTGGAGGATTATAACTTGAAATTCTGCAAGGTTCCTGTCATCTCTAACAGAAGGGATGAAAAGTATGGCAAAAGCCAAAAGGACTTGGGTGGTGGTTGGCTACTTATTACGCATAGCAACAACCCAATGAAGAAAGCGTTTCTTGATAAGGTTTCTCAAGTTCTACATTTGGGACTTATAGTAAAGTTAGCCGAGAATAGAGTATCATGAATGAATATACGAAACACCCCGACCTCGCTCAGGGCTGACGCATTATATAGAATGAGCCCATCGACTTCTCTATTCTTCAATTGTCGTGACGTGTAGCTCCTGACAGAGTGATTATAAGGCGCAGCCCTGGCGGTGAAAACTCAACTTCACCTCGTTACAATAATTTAGAGCCGACTACATATCGAAACGGCACCGTGTCGGTGAAAAGTGATTTCCACGTGGATATTTCAAAATCTCCACGTGGAGAATGAAAAATTCCTCGGAGGAATGAAATGAAACTTCGGAGGAATGAAATGAAACTTCGGAAGAAATGAATCACGCCCACGTGGAAAATAAAAAACATCCACGTGGAGATTTGAGATTCCCCACGTGGATATTCGAGAAAGGAGGGGATCGGACGAATTTCCCCGTAAAGATATGTAAATAGAGATTAGAGGTTAGAAGTTAGAGATTAGAGATCGGAGAGATTAGAGGGCAGGGGGGGACACATTATTATATATAGAGAGATCATCTATCCCTCGCTTGTCGCTCATGTGTAGCTACTAAAAGAGTGATTATAACGCGTCAGCCCTGCGACCTCGCTCCTGATGACTATGACGATAGGTGGCTTTTTTGTACCTTTGCGACTGATTCAAGAGGAGAGGTGCAATTCCTTACCGGTGGTATAGTCCACAACTCCCATAGCGGGACTGATATGGTGTAACTCCATAACCGACGGTGATAGTCCGGATGGTATTCGAATCAAGATGCCACTGACCCTATCGGGGCTTCGGCTCTACAGGTCGACGCATCTACTTTTGTGTACCACAGATCCTCGTGCTTTTTTATATAATCTCAAAGTAACAAGGAAATGGGACAGACCAAAACAATTTCCCCAGCCGTAGAGGCTCGCATCCAAGCTGCCGTCCAAGCCCTCAGAGATGGGCGCGGCATTCTACTCGTAGATGATGAAAACCGTGAGAACGAGGGCGACATCATCTTCTCCACAGAGAGACTTACTCCACAAAACATCGCACTGATGATCCGTGAGTGCAGTGGCATCATTTGCCTTTGCCTCAAGCCGAAGAAGTGCCAGGAGCTCAACCTCCCTCAGATGGTACAGCACAACACTTGTGTCAACAACACCGCCTTCACGATCTCGATAGAGGCCAAGGAAGGGGTCACGACAGGTGTCTCAGCACATGATCGCTACGTGACCATCACGACGGCTGCACGAGCTAACGCCAAGCCTGAGGACTTAGTGCACCCAGGACACGTCTTCCCGCTACAAGCCAAAGAGGGTGGCGTGCTAGAGCGTCGAGGACACACAGAGGGCAGTATAGATATAGTCTCCATTGC
Organism: Porphyromonas vaginalis; assembly: GCF_958301595.1. Taxonomy (NCBI): domain Bacteria; kingdom Pseudomonadati; phylum Bacteroidota; class Bacteroidia; order Bacteroidales; family Porphyromonadaceae; genus Porphyromonas; species Porphyromonas vaginalis. The sequence continues at coordinate 1,800,098 of NZ_CATQJU010000001.1, forward strand.
GGGGCTAGGTGATACGGCCGTCCTCTGCGAGCTAACCAACGAGGATGGGACGATGGCACGTATGCCAGAGATCCAGAAGTTTGGTGCAGCGCACAATATGCCTGTCCTCACGATTGAGGATATCGTCACCTATCGTCAGCAAAGCTAAAACTACTTGTCAGCAAGACCAATAAAGAAGGAGACTATCGCCCACGAGTGATAGTCTCCTTCTTTGCTCTGTAGTCTCGCTCCGTATCAGAGACTGTTGCATAAAGGCGAATCGCAGTGTTGCTTTCGGGATTCGGCTTCGGTCACATACGGAGGTGTGCTCCCTTCAGACCTCACCCTCAGCGCCTTGCGCTTCATCCTTTCTGCAAAGTCAGAACGATCTTGCAGGCAAGATTGTGAGACTGTTGACTTTTGCAACAGTCTCTATCAGTAGATGCGGTAAGCATTGCTAATGCCAGGCGCTTGCTTGAGTGCTGCGCAGAGCTGCTCCACCTGCTCAGCTGAGTGCACCTCTAGTCCCACCTTTCCTCCGAAGATGCCATCTTGTGTCTGGAGCTGTACGGAGGCGATGTTGATCAGGAAGTCTTCTGTGATCACCTGCACGATCCCATTGAGGATCCCCTTAGAGTCTATACCCTCGATCATGATTGAGCCAGTGAAGAGCCTATCCCCCTGATCACCCCAGATGGTCGAGAGGAGCTTATTGCCAGTGCTACTCTTGAGGCGCATAGCCTCGGTGCAGGTACGCTGATGCACCACTACTTGGTCGTCTATGACGAAGGCAACAACCTCGTCTCCTGGTAACGGACTACAGTCGTCAGCCATGACGTAGTTGCTCTTGATCGCATCGCTCTGGAGGAGGTAGGGCTTCTTGTAGTCTATCTCACTGATCTGGGAGATAGACTCTGTAGGCTTGGGCATAGCGTCTTGCTTGCCTATGAGAGCCTCCTTGACCGACTTGAAGAAGCGATTGCTCTTGCTCGACTTGATACGCTTGTAGAGAGACTCCACTAGATTGACCGTGCCAGAGCCGACAGCGTAGAAAAGGTCCTCACGCTTGTGAAAGCCAAAGAGCGCTGCCACGAGATCCATGTGTCCCGCATCGACAGAGAGATCGTGCTGCTCGAAGTATTTGATCACACTCTCCTCACCTTGGCTGATGAGCTTGCGACGCTCTATACGGAGGAACTCATTGATCTTGCTCTTGGCCTTGGCCGTCTTGACATACTTGAGCCATAGAGCTGAGGGCTTTTGGTTGTTACTAGAGATGATCTCCACCTGATCTCCACTCTGTAGCGTGTGGCTGAGAGGCACTAGTTTATGATTGACCTTGGCACCGATACAAGTCTGTCCGAGTGTCGAGTGCAGTGCATAGGCAAAGTCCAGCGGCGTACTCTCGTGAGGGAGCGTGATCGGGTCTCCCTTGGGCGTAAAGACCATGATATCATCTCCGTAGAGGTTGAGCTTGATCGTATCGAGAAAGTCCATGGCACTCGAGTCGGGGTTCTCCAGTAGCTCGCTGATTTGGTCCAGGAACTTGGTAATTTCCTGATCCTCCTCCACACCGTCCGACTTGTACTTCCAGTGAGCAGCTAGTCCACGCTCGTCTATCTCGTCCATCTTGCGGCTGCGCACCTGCACCTCGATCCACTTACCTGTGGGGCCCATAACTGTAAAGTGTAGTGCTCGGTAACCATTGCTCTTAGGCTGTGCGACCCAGTCACGAGTCCGCTCATTGTTGACGCGGTAGAGGCTCGTGATGTCGGTGTAGATGCCCCAGCAGGTCTCCTTGACATTGAGTCCAGGCGTCTCCTCAAAGATGATGCGTACCGCATAGAGGTCGTATATCTCCTGAAAGGGGATCTGCTTCTTCTGCATCTTCTTCCAGATCGAGTAGCAAGACTTGACACGCGTCTTCATCTCATAGTCTAGTCCACGAGCCTTGAGTAGAGGGTGAACAGGCGTGCTAAACTGCTCAAACAGCTCTGCGCGAGACTGCTCCGTATCGATAATCTGGTTGCAGATATCCTCGTAAGCCTTCGGGTGTTCATGCTTGAAGACGAGCTCCTCGAGCTCCGTCTTAATAGCAAACAGTCCTAGACGGTGAGCCAGCGGAGCATAGATGTAGAGCGTCTCGCCAGTTATCTTGAGCTTCTTATGCTCAGGCATCGAGCTCAGCGTACGCATATTGTGCAGACGGTCTGCAATCTTAATAAGGATCACGCGAATGTCCGCATTCATCGTTAGGATCAGCTTGCGAAAGTTCTCAGCCTGGAGGCTCTCAATGTTTCGCTCAGTCAGTATTTCGCTACTTATCTTGGTCAGACCGACGACGATCTGTGCTACCTTGGGTCCGAAGAGCTGCTCTATATCTTCCTCTGTGTACTCCGTATCTTCGATCACATCGTGGAGTAGGGTAGAGACGATGGATGTAGAGCCCAGACCTATCTCACGGCACACGATACGAGCTACGGCGAGCGGGTGCATGATGTAAGGCTCTCCGCTCTTGCGTCTGACCCCCTCGTGAGCCATCCGTGCGAAGGTAAAGGCGCGCTGTATCACCTCCACCTTCTTGCGGTGATTTGAGTGCTCATAGTCATAGATCAGCGCATCGTACTCACGCTGTATCATCTCCTCATCAGAGAGTGTCGAGTTGCTATAATCTACAGGGTAAATGTCTTCCATAGTAAGGGGAACAAAAAGGGTTAGACAGTAGCTCTATACATTTAGCCAACTATGGGCATCTTCATAAAGAGACAAGAGGGTAGATGCTCCTCGAGCCATCCCTGGAGATAGCTGATGGTCTCATGCTCTATCGTGGCATCCTGCTCGGGGTATACATTATATATAAGGTATCGCACCTCAATGTCTCGGTGCATGCAAGCATCGATACTGAGTAGTGTGTGGTTGATGCTGCCCAGCTTGCCATTGGTGACGAGTGCTACCTGTGGATCCTCTTGCTGCGCTATGTAGTCTATCGTGAGGAGCTGCTCGGTGAGGGGGACCATCAGTCCGCCAGCACACTCTACGAGTAGTGGCTTAGCGCCCAGCTCTTGCAGATGGCGGGTCGCCTCGTTGAGTCGCTTCGGATCGATCTCGCCACCATCCATACGCGCTGCAAGGTGTGGTGAGCAGGGGTAGCTGTAGAGGTAGGGGCAGGTGAGCCCTTGGCGATCCCACTCCGAGAGTGGCTCTCCGAGTAGACGACGGTGGGTCTCTATATCCTCACTGATCTCGTGGCATCCCGTCTGGACCAACTTCATCGAGGTGCAAGCTGTATAACCAGCCTCTCTGAGCGTACGTATGAGGAAGGCTGTGCCATAGGTCTTGCCTATGTCTGTGTCGATACCACATACGTAGAGCCTATCAGGCGGGGATAGTAATTGTCGTGTGTTACTCTTCATAGCATTATCCACTAATGGAGGAGGGCAATCTCCTCCACCTACAAAGGTACAGAATAGCTATCAATCGGCGAATGTGCCGTGCCAAATCTAGGTCGGTGGGGCGGTTTGCCTATGTCACAAGATTAGATTAACTTTGTCACCGCAGAGGGGACTTGTTTAGTAGAAGTTCCTGATGCAGGGCTATCAAGCCAATGTTTTACTAACTATTAAACACTGAATACTATGGGACTACTTTGGAGTTTACTAATCGGTCTAGCTGCAGGAGCGATTGCAGGTTGGATCATGCGTGGACAGTCTCTCGGGTTCTTATGGAACATCATCATCGGTATGCTCGGTGGTGTCGTCGGAGGCTGGGTCTACGGCTTCTTCGGAGCTGAAGCAGGAGACTCATCATGGGCACAGCTAGTCTGTGCTGTCGTGGGAGCTTGTGTTATCCTATTTGTCGTAGGGCTATTCAATAAGAAGAAAAAGTAGCCCCATACCATACTAACACTCTATTACAAAGAAAGAATTATGAAGAAGTACGTTTGCGATGTATGTGGCCATGTATATGACCCTGCAGAGGGCGATCCCGATAGCGGTATAGCTCCAGGCACACCTTTTGAGGATCTGCCTGATGACTGGGAGTGCCCACTGTGTGGCGTATCTAAGGATCAGTTCTCTCCAATGGAGGATTAAGCCTTGAGCCACGTCATCACTAGATGACACAACAACTAACAAAGAGGTGCCCTATGACCAATTACTTGGTTGTAGGGCACCTCTTTTTTGAGTAGTCTACTCAGCAGTCTCGATATGGGAGGTGAGCTGCTGGAGTGCCTTCTTGAGCGTGATGGGGAGTGCCAGCCACTCGCTCTCATCGTGTAGCGGTACCCACACACCGCCATCGGGCAGCGGTTGGGTGCTACCATCGGGGAGTATGGTGTAGTAGCAGTCGATGTATAGCTGTCGGTGCGTGAGCCGATGCTTATAGCGTCCGAAGGGGTGCAGCTGGCAATGCGCTAGTGCTGCAGGTGGCTCAGGGAGAGGCTGTAGGAGTAGCTCCTCTTGCGGAGCTACGGGCTGGTCGTATAGTAGTGTGGGTTGGTAGAGCTTAGCCCATATATCGCCCGTGGAGCGCTGGTAGAGGATCGTCTGCCAGTGGTCTAGGCCTCCTTTGAGTACAAAGAGGTAGCCTAAGTGTCGGGGCTGGACGGAGAGCTTGAGTGCTTTGCGTGGCAAGCCCGCTCGCTCGGGGCTATCTGCTGAGGGGCAGTCGCTACGGACGGGACAGCGACTGCAGTCGCACAGCTGGGGAGTGCAGATGAGTGCGCCCAGCTCGATCATCGCTTGGTTGTGTAGCCCTGGGTGAGGAGCTTTCTCGACCAATTGTCTGGCTAGAGCGGTGTAGTACTTTTTCCCTTGAGTAGTGTCTATTGGCTCCTCAGAGGCGTAGAGCCTACTCAGGACACGTAGTACGTTGCCATCGACGGCGGGGTATGGTTGATCATAGGCAAAGGAGAGGACGGCTCCAGCGGTGTAGTCGCCAATGCCAGGGAGAGCGCGCACTGACTTATAGTCTGTCGGGAAGGTGCCTCCTAGCTCCTGAACGATGATCTGAGCTGCACGATGTAAGTTGCGAGCACGGCTGTAGTAGCCCAGCCCCTCCCAGAGCTTGAGCACCTCGTCAAGCGATGCTGCTGCGAGGTCTGAGACGGTGGGGTAGTGGTCGACAAATCGTAAGTAGTAGCTCGTCCCCTGATCGATCCGTGTCTGCTGCAGGATCACCTCACTGAGCCATATACGATAGGGGTCGTCTATGTCTCGCCAGGGTAGCTTACGATGATTCTCTTGGTACCAGCTGTGTAGCTTGTTGAGTAGTGTACTCAAAAGGGTGGGGGGCTTCTTTAGATAGAGAGCATGTGTAGCAGCTCGATGAGTTCGGGGTCGATACGCTTTTGCTTTTTGGTCGCCTTGACAAATGGAACGTAGACGATCTCATCGTTGTCATAGCCGATCATCACATTGCGCTGCTCATCGAGGAGTGCCTGCACGGCTGCTGCTCCCATACGACTACCCATGATGCGGTCGGTAGCGCACGGTATACCGCCTCTCTGTAGGTGCCCTAAGATGGTGACACGGATGTCAAACTTGGGGTAGCGACGCTTGAAGTCATCTGCGATGAAGAGTGTCTGCCCCTCGCGCTCACCGCTCTCAGTGACGAGGATGATGCTGCTGCTCTTGGTCTTGCGGAATCCACTCTCGATCATCTTCTTGAGTGCCTCGGTACTGGTTGGGTCTTCGGGGATGAGAGCTCCTTCTGACCCCGTAGCGATAGCTCCATTGAGTGCTAGGAAGCCAGACTCACGTCCCATGACCTCGACGAAGAAGATGCGCTCATGGCTTGAAGCGGTGTCTCTTAGTTTGTCGACAGCATCCATAATGGTATTGAGCGCTGTCGTATAACCTATCGTAAGGTCAGTGCCAGCGAGGTCGTTGTCGATGGTGGCGGGGATGCCTACGATGGGCAGGTTATGTTCATTGGCAAGGAGTCGTGCACCCGTGAGAGAGCCGTCGCCACCGATGACGACGAGACCATCTATCTCATTCTCCTGGATAACTTGGTAAGCACGAGCACGACCTTCGGGAGTCTCGAACTCATGGCTTCGCGCTGTCTTGAGGATAGTGCCTCCACGCTGTATGATATTGCTTACATTCTCGACAGTAAGCTCGATGACATTGTTTTCGATAAGTCCTGTGTAGCCCTTTATGATGCCACATACGGATATGCCGTGGTATAGTGAGGCTCTAGCGACGGCCCGTATAGCTGCGTTCATGCCAGGGGCATCACCGCCCGATGTGAGTACGCCAATGCGTTTGATGCGATTCATGCTCAAGTGTTAGTTTAGATAGTGATCTATGCTACAAAGGTAGCACTTTTACCTCAAGTGTGGAGTTAGAGCGTTGCGAGCAGACCATTGTCCGCAAAGCTCAGATAGTGCGACCGCTCACCGTCGGAGGTGACTGAAGCGTGATAGCGACCGAGGATGAGGTGGTCGTTGAGACGTATGTTGCAGACAGCGGCTACCTGCTTGACTCGCTTGGTGAGATCTATGTCCTCGGCACTGGGCTGTAGGTGACCCGTGGGGTGATTGTGCGCAAGGATGATCGCCGAGGCGTAGAGCGTGATAGCGGGAGCCAAGATGAGTCGCAGATCGGCTACAGCGTGGCTGACGCCTCCTGAGGAAACTAAGACATTTTTGATGACTCGTCCCGAAGCATCTAGGTAAAGACACCTTAGCTCCTCATGATCTAAGTCCTCGAGATGGCGTCGTAAAACGCGGTAAGCGTCTAGGCTACATGTGATCGGCGTGCGCTGAGGCGGTGGTGTGTCTCGTAGTCTGCGTCCCAGCTCGATGGCCGCCAGTATGGTGCAGGCGCGAGCATCGCCTAGTCCGGCAAATCGTTTCTTCTTTTCTCCCGGTATGCTTCCAGTGAGGTAGGCATGGTCTATCTCTAGGAGCCGCCCCAAATCGTTATCTAGACCAGTCATGAGCTTCTTAGCTAGGTCTAGAGCTGTATCCTGCTCCGTGCCAGAGTTGATGAAGATAGCCAGCAACTCAGCATCTGAGAGGTTGCGAGCACCAAGTCTGAGGAGCTTCTCGCGAGGACGATCCTCTTCGCTCCACTGCTTGATGGTGTTTTTGGTAGAGCTTTGGGACAATGGCTTAGCTGGCTGAAGGGGAGTATCTGCTTTCATCTATTGGTCTGTGGCTGGGGTGAGTAAATCTTGCTGGATGCGCTCTAGGAGGGGCTCCCAAGGTGTGGAGAGGTCGAGCGGAGCGAACTCGGGATGGCGTCGCTGCCAGGTGAGCTGCTTGCGGGCGAAGTGACGACTGTTGCGCTGTATGAGACGTATTGCCTCTGTCCGATCGTACTGCCCATCGAAGTGCGCAAAGAGCTCTTTGTATCCTACCGTATTGAGTGCATTGAGTTGGCGGTGAGGGTAGAGTGCCTTGGCCTCCTCGACCAAGCCCTCATCGATCATCATCTCCACGCGCTGGTTGATCCGCTGGTAGAGCTCCTCACGGGGACGTGTCAAGGCATAGGTAAGCAGACGGAAGGGGCGGTCGGCATCTTCGCCCGAGTGGTAAGAGGAGAGTGGTGCCCCGCTGCTGAGATACACCTCTAGCGCATGCATCACACGACGATGATTGCAGTGGTCTACCTTATTATAGTAAAGCGGGTCGACGAGCTGTAACTCAGCGAGGATGCCTGCTAGCCCTTCTCTCTGATAACGCTCGTGGAGCTGCGCTCGCACCTCTAGATCAACAGGGGGAATGTCGTCGATGCCACTACAGATGGCGTCGATGTAGAGCATAGACCCACCGCAAAGGATGATGACGGGCTGCTCCCGAAAGAGTTGCTCTAGGCACTCCATCACCTCCAGCTCATAGCGTCCCGCGCTATACGATTCGGTGATCTCATGGGTCGCTACGAAGTAATGAGGAGCTAGTCGTTGCTCCTCTTCCGTTGGGGTGGCGGTGCCGATCGGCATGCCACGATATATCTGTCGAGAGTCTGCCGAGAGGATAGGTAGGGGCTGGGAGGGGGAGCCTAGATGACGCGCCACTGCTATAGCAAAGGAGGTCTTCCCTACACCTGTAGCTCCTGTGAGTACGATCAGTGTAGGGAAGACCTCCTTTAGTTTGCTAGAGTAGCAGCTCATCGGGGAGGAAAGCTAACTCTTACTCTTCATCTACGATGCTAAAGCCGTCGCTGGAGAGTTCGTCAGCGTTAAAGAGCTCCTCGTCGAAGGCTTCGTCCATCATCCCTAAGGGAGCATCGCCCGAGAGCGCGTCACCGCCCAGACCTCCGACAAATTCATCGGGATCGGTCTGTCGAGGCTTCTTACCCTCTAGAGAGATGATCTCAGGGCTGGACAGCGAGCCACTGTGTATCTTAACCAGCTGAAGGCGTAGATAACGATCCTCAAAGAGATCATAGAGGTAACGCATCCGAGCTCCCGTCTCGTCCAGTAGATCCTCTAGACGAGAGCCGTCGATATCATATTGATTGCCGGCATCGGTATCAAAGAAGTCGCTGGAGGCTACTTGTCCTATATTTTGCCAGCGATCATCGCAGAGGTAAAACATACCAATCGATGCAGGATCGAAGTCGAGCGTATCGATCAGCAAATCCATAAGCTGTGCAAAGGTAGCATCAGCCTGTATCTCAAAGTCTAGAGAGAAGGTCTCCTCAGCCTCGGAGCTTACGTGATAGTGATGTATCATAAAGAGTATGTCGTGCTGTGTGAACTAAATGACTATGCCAAGCTAACCTCTACGTACTAGGTTGAAAAACTCCTCGCGAGTCTTCGACTCTTTAAAGGCTCCCGTGAAGTCGCTCGTCGTGGTGAGCGAGTTTTGCTTCTGCACACCACGCATCTGCATACACATGTGCTGAGCCTCGATGACAACGATGACGCCTAGTGGTGAGAGCGCCTGCTGGATGCAGTCTTTGATCTGTGTGGTCAGTCGCTCCTGTACCTGTAGGCGACGGGCGAAGACCTCGACGATGCGCGGTATCTTGCTGAGTCCCGTGATATACTTGTTGGGGATGTAGCCTACGTGCACCTTGCCAAAGAAGGGGAGCATGTGATGCTCGCAGAGGGAGTAAAAGTCTATATCCCGTACGATGACCATCTGCTGATAATCCTCTCTAAATGTGGCAGCTCGTAGGATCGCTAAGGGGTCTTCCTGGTAGCCCTTGGTGAGGAAGTGAAAGGCCTTCGACACTCGCTCGGGAGTCTTGAGTAGTCCTTCACGGGTTGGGTCTTCGCCTAGCTCTGTGATGAGTGCCTTGACGTGCTCTTTCATTCTCTCTAGCTGTGGCTCAGGTAGGAAGTCGTTGACCACGTAGTTTTGATTTGTGTGTAATATCTGCTGGGGCTCTTCCATGTATGTAAGATGGTTTTCAGAAAAAAGAATTCGATGATAAGTCTATGGGTACTACTCCGAGTAAATCTTAGCGCACTCGAACTTTCTCTCGCACGATGTAGGCTTCTCGCATTAAGCGTGGGTGGGAGGCGCGCAGGGCGTTGAGCTGCTGCTGAGCTTCTTGTCGCGAACTGTAATCGCCAATAGATAGTCGCCAAAAGGGTGCGCTATAAGTGACGTAAGAAGAGAGCTCAGGAGCTGCTCCTCTTAGCTGGCTGGCTAAGCGGTAGGCCTCCTGCTTAGCTCCGCGCATATTGCTCGTATAGACCTGTATGCGATACCCCGTGATGACACTACTAGAGGTGTGAAAGGTTTTGCCTACGAGAGCGCGCAACCAGTTGGGCTGAGTGATAGTCACCTGCCCCCCACTGGTTTGTGCCGTTATCTGGGCAAAGATGTCCTGCCCCTGAGTGCGCTCCTGAGCCACAAGTGAGCCAGAAAGTATGGTCACACTCAAGAATAGGACGAGCGAATGCCTGATGGACGCTAGAAGCCTCATTTGTTTGCGGTGATAATAGGTAAGAATGTATCAGCCTTGAGGGCAGCTCCTCCGATGAGTCCGCCATCGACATCGGGCTGTGAGAAAAGCGCGTCAGCGTTTGAAGCCTTACAGCTACCACCGTAGAGGATAGTGGTAAGATCTGCGAGCTTTTGGTCAAAGAGCGATGCCACTGTCTGGCGAATGTGCTGGTGCATATCCTGCGCCTGCTCTGGTGTTGCCGTCAAGCCAGTGCCGATAGCCCATACAGGCTCGTAAGCGATGACGATCTGCGCCATCTGCTCGTGTGAGAGATGACCTAGGGAACCACGTAGCTGCTCATCGACTACCTCGAAGTAGCGATTGCCTTCACGCTCTGCTTGCTGCTCGCCAACGCAGAAGATGACCTTCAGCCCATGAGCGAGAGCCTGATCGATCTTTTGAGCTAGTAGCTCGGCGCTCTCCTTGTGATAAGCACGGCGCTCGCTATGCCCGATGATGACGTAGGTGCAACCACAGGAGCGTATCATCTCAGCAGATACCTCACCTGTGTAAGCTCCAGCCTCGTGTGCTGAGCAGTCCTGCGCAGCGTACTCGATGTTGCTCCCAGCGAGTAGTCCTTTCATTGCTCCTAGGTGAATGTAGGGTGGAGCTAGGATTACCTTACAGGGATTGTTGAGCTTTGCCACCTGCTCTTTGATTTCTGTGATGAGCTGAAGCCCTGCATCGAGGGTCATGTTCATCTTCCAGTTTCCAGCTACGATGAGTGTTCTCTTGTCCATGATATATGTGTATTGATTATTTATTCTTGATTTGATACTCGGAGTATTTAGCCTTATCCTCCCACTGGATGATTTGGATGAGCATGACAAGGCAAAAGACGATCCACGCAGCGAGGAGCCCCCAACGCTCTAGGTGCAGACCTGCGTGAGGTGCTTGTCGTAGCATGGAGGAGATCTTTTCGTAATCCTTGTCTGTATACTCGTCAGGCAAGTCTCGAGCCGCCTTCTTGTCTAGGATGACTCCGTCAGAGATAAGCATGACAGAGGGCTGAGCCCGTGCCATGGTCTTGATGATTGTAGCATCGCAGAAGTATAGCGGGTAGGCGGCTGCCGTCTTATTGCGCCAGCGTCCGCGCTCTTCGGCTGTACTGCCAGAGATGCCGTACATAGCGACACCGACAGACTCGGCCCACTCATAGAGCGCGTTGAGCTTGCGCCCGATCTGTATGGGCGTCGTCTCCCAGTTTGGCGTTATAACCCATATCTGCGGACTCTCATTGAGTAGCATCGTCTGGGTTACCTCACGCTCTGTCGCTTGCTGAGAGCTCCCGCCAGCATAGATCGCAAAGTCCATGACGGGAGGCTTGTAGCCCTCCTTGATGACTTGCTCTTGGCGGTCGATGTAAGTCCATGTCGAGTCGGGGAGCTCCTCCATGTTGAATGTCTCCCGCAGTCCATTCTTCTCATAGATAAAGAGGTACTCAATCTCCTCTTGAGGAGCGTCTTCAGGGATCATGGTCAGCTCTCGCAGCGAAGCTCCGATCTTATAGGGACGAAAGTCTATGAGCGGTAGATGCCTTAAGTTTCCTCCCACGAAAATGCCCCAGCCTAAGAGGAGTAAGGCCTCTGCCACAAATGCTGTTGTGCCTCGTAAGGGACGACTAGCCCTGCGATAGGTCAGGAGGTAAACGATCGTGATCGCCATGAAGAAGACGTTCTTACCAAAGGTCTGCCAGTTGGTGAGCTTGAGCGCATCTCCAAAGCAACCGCAGTCGCTGATAGGGTTAAAGAGAGCTAGATAGAGCGTCAAGAGCGTCATCACGCCCATAAAGATGGTGGTAGCCCATACTGTGACCTTCCTCCACAGTCCCATTAAGAGAAAAGCCCCGAGGAGAAACTCAAAGGAGCAGAGTGCGACCGATAGAGCCGGAGCCATAGCTCTCCAGCTCCCCAGTCCCATCACTCTAAGGTACTCCTCTATCTTGATGGCCCCTCCCATAGGGTCTACTCCCTTGACAAATCCCGAGAAAAGTAGCAGAGCCACTAGTATGATGCGGGAGAGTTCGGATAGGATGTATTGGACTCGTTGACGGCTCATAGGGTTATCTATTAAATGGCGTGTACTATACCTTAGTCAAAGCGTAACTTGATCAGTGCAAAGATAGCGTAGTTTATCATATCCTGGTAGTTAGCCGCTATGCCTTCGCTCACGAGTGTCTTGCCGGCGAGGTCTTCGATCTCCTTGGTGCGGAAGACCTTCGTCAGTATGATATCGGTTATCGAGCTAATGCGCATCTTGCGCCACGCCTCGTCGTAGTCGTGGTTCTTGTCGACCATCAGCTGGTAAGTCTCCTCGATGAGCTGGTCGTATAGCTCGAGTGCCTCTTCGGGCGATAAGTCGGGCTTGTCACTCGGAGAGCGCTCTAGCTGTATGAGACCGATGATGCCGTAGTTGACGATACCGATATATTCGTTGTCCACATCCTCATCGACACGTTGCTCCGCTTTGGTCTCTAGGGAGCGTATACGTAGTGCCTTGATCATGATCTGATCGGTGAGTGAGGAGGGGCGTAGTATGCGCCACGAAGCTCCATAGTCGTGTAGCTTCTTGGCAAAAAGCGTCCTACACTCTGCAACTACCTTATGATACTGCTGCTCTGTATTCATAGACTCTAAAGCTTTAGGGTGAAGGGGGGCTAGTCGTTGAGCGCAAGGTCTAGCACCTCCTTGATCGTCTCTACATAGGAGAAGGTCAAGCCCTCAATGTATATAGGCTTGATGTCTAGGATGTCCTTCTCATTCTCTTTGCTCAGGATGAGCGTCTTGACACCAGCCCGCTTAGCAGCTAAGATCTTCTCCTTGATACCTCCCACGGGGAGTACACGCCCTGTGAGCGTTATCTCGCCACTCATAGCGATGCGAGGCTTCACCGTGCGCCGGGTCAAGGTAGAGACGAGTGAGGTTGCCATCGTAATACCCGCACTCGGACCATCCTTCGGGATAGCTCCCTCGGGGACGTGTAGGTGTATCTCTAGATTGTCAAAAGTGCTCTCTGGTATCTCCAGCTCCTCGCAGTGTGCCTTGATATAGTCTAGAGCTATGACGGCACTCTCCTTCATCACATCTCCTAGGTTGCCCGTGAGGATCACCTTGCCCTCCTTACCACGATGTGTGGAGCTCTCGATGAAAAGTATCTCACCACCCACTTCAGTCCACGCTAGACCTGTGACGATGCCTGGCATGCCAAAGTCTTGCCAGATGTCTCGTGTGTAGGGTGGCGTGCGAAGGTCTTGCTGTATGATCTCAGGAGTGATCTGTACGCTGTACTTCTGTCCCATGGCGACACGCTTAGCCTGCTTGCGCATGAGCGCTGCGAGGTTCTTCTGTAGCGATCTCACGCCACTCTCTCGGGTGTAGCCCTCGATGAGATAGGTTAGGGCGTCAGTGTCTATGGCAAACTGGTCGCTTGTCAGTCCGTGCGCCTCCAGCTCCTTGGGTACGAGATGGCGGTGAGCTATCTCGACCTTCTCCTCCAGCAGATAGCCCGACACCTGTATCAGCTCCATACGGTCTAGGAGTGGACGTGAGATGGTGCTGAGCGTATTGGCGGTAGCTATAAAGAGTACCTTGCTCAGGTCATAGTCTACGTCTAGGTAGTTATCGTGGAAGGCCACATTTTGCTCTGGGTCTAGCACCTCTAGGAGTGCAGCTGCGGGGTCGCCCTTGTAGTCTGACGAGATCTTGTCTATCTCGTCTAGTACGAAGACCGGATTGCTCGTCCCCGCCTTCTTGATGCTGTCTATGATACGTCCGCACATTGCTCCTATGTAGGTGCGTCGGTGTCCACGTATCTCCGCCTCGTCGTGCAGACCTCCCAGGGAGATGCGCACATACTTACGTCCGAGGCTCTCGGCGATGCTCTTGCCCAGCGAAGTCTTACCCACACCTGGAGGACCATAGAGACAGAGTATTGGGGACTTGAGATCGTTCTTGAGCTTGATGACGGCTAGATGCTCTAGGATACGCTCCTTGACACGCTCTAGCCCGAAGTGGTCACGGTTCAGTATCTCCTCCGCATGCTTGAGGTCAAACTGATCTTGACTATACTCTTGCCACGGTAGGTCGATCATCAGACGCAGGTACTGTAGCTGTATCGAGTACTCGGGAGCTTGTGTCGGGATGCGCTCTAGGTTGCTTAGCTCACGGTCGAAGGTCTTCTGCACCGCTTCGCTCCATTGCTTTTTCGTAGCAGCCTCACGTAGCTCCTCGATGGTCTGGTCGGCAAAGTCGCTCTCGCCTAGCTCCTCTCTAATGGTACGTATCTGCTGCTCTAAGAAGTGCTTGCGCTGCATCTCGTCCATGTCCGACTGGGTCTGCTTTGCGATCTTCTCATTGATCTGTACCAACTCATTCGTCTGACGTACGTAGGAGATCAGCTCCATAACGAGATGCTTCGTGTCGGAGATCTTGAGTAGCTCCAACTTAGCCCTAGGAGTTAGGGAGAGATAAGCAGGGGTAAAGTAGATTAGAAAGGGGAGGTTGTTCTGAGCATTGAGTGCCTCGATAAAGTCCTCAGCGCCCTCCATGCGTCGCATTTTGACCAGTTCAATCAGCTCATAGCGCAGCTTGTTGAAGGCAACAAAAAGCTCCGTGTCTTTCGTCAGATCCCTTTCCGAGCGAGGTAATGCGAGTGGAAACTCAACCCGGCAGCGCAGGTAGGGATTCGTCTGTGTATAGGTGCTGGTCTGGATACGTATGATGCCTCGTATGATCGCTACGACGTTGTCTGGCGATGGATGGATCACATCTTCGACCCAACATAGTACGCCCTGCTTAGAGAGTGACTTTGGCGTGATGAAATCATCAGGCTCATCTACTATAGATGTTGTCGCAACGAGGTATTGCCCCTTGGATATCGCATTATTCACTGCGTCTATCTGCTTATCCTCAGTCAGCATGACTGCCTGTAAGACGCAGGGAAAGACGACGGCGTTAAAGACAGGTAGCACGGGATAGGTACTTCCTAACAGTCGTGACATAAGAACATCATGCTCGTCGTCAAGTAGCTCATCTTCATCTATAACGTTGGGTAGTGGAATGGACATACCACCAGAGCCTACGTTAGGTAAAGGTGTCTCTACAAAGTCGTAATTATCTTCTTTCATATAATCGATATCAGCTATCTATTGCGCAAATCTGCTTGTATTGACTGCAAATATACCACATTTATCCGACTAGGCGGGAGAAAGGTCGGGCTTCAGCAGGGCTGACGCATTATATACAATGAACTCATCTGCCTCTCTATTCCTCGCTTGTCGTTGTGGTAGCTCCTAAAGGAGACTGTTACAAAAGTCAACAGACTCAAAAGAGCGATTATGATGCGTCAGCCATCTCTGGGTAAATGCGATGCCGGCCTGTTACAATAATTTAGAGCTGACTACATATCGACACGGCATTGTGTCGGGGAAAACTGATTTCCACGTGGATATTTCGAAATCTCCAGGTGGAGAATAAAAAATTCTTCGGAGGAATGAAATGAAACTTCGGAGGAATGAAATGAAACTTCGGAAGAAATGATTCGCCCCCACGTGGGGAATAAAAAATATCCACGTGGAGATTTGAGATTTCCCACGTGGATATTCGAGAAAGGAGAGAATCGGACGAATTTCCCCGTAAAGATATGTAAATGGAGGCTAGAGGTTAGACGTTAGAGATTAGAGGGGAGAGATTAGTGGTTAGTGGTTAGAGATTATAGGGATCGGAGCTAATCGGAGTGGATCGGAGAGCTAGGAACGCTAGTGCCTCTAGCTAACAGCCAACACTAAGAGCTAACAGCCTCATAATGCGTCAACCCTGGCTGCTGACTTGAAAATGGACGGAGTCGGCTAAGTGAAAAGTTTTCATTACCTTTGTAGCGGTTCACAGAGAGCTCTCCGATTTGGGGGCTGACTCTTGGGGCATTAGCTCATCTGGCTAGAGCGCGACACTGGCAGTGTCGAGGTGATCGGTTCAAGTCCGATATGCTCCACCACGGGAGGATGGTACTATATTATATATGGTGTCATCCTCTTTTTTTGTGACGACAGAGGTCTTTGCAGATACAGTCGTCAAAGCGAGACGAGTATCGATGATACGTGTAACCCTTTGTAGGGACGCACGGCTCGTGCGTCCGTTGTAGAACGAAAGTTACAGCATCGTTGTTTTAACGGGGACGGACGCACCGACGGTCTGCGTCCGAGCCGTGCGTACCTGCATATCGCTACACGTCTGTATAAAAAAGAGAAGTCCACACGACAAGTACTCAGCGTACTGCGTGTGGACTTCAACTATTCGGATGCTCTTGGGGTCGCTATACCACCACAAACGTGTGGAATAGCTTCTAGTAGGGTAGTGCGCCTTGCGGCGACATCCCTAGAGCTCGTTGAACTAGTCAACAAAGCCCTCCTAGAGCGGAACAGTGACCACGATGCTGGTCTGAAGAGAGGGGAGTGGGCTACGGTGAGACGCTCTTCGTGAGAGAGTAGGGTGGTAGTGGCTGGTCTTTTTCAACACACACTTAACCTGTAACCAGTGGTACGCACCATACCTGTCCCTTAGTAGCGGATCCTCTCAGCTTTACGGAGCGAGGTCGTGACCTCACCCTAGGACTCGCATCATGATTTGCTCGGGGTGGCAAGAGGATCTATTGGTCTATCACCTAGCCTTGGGTAGACTGACTAGAACCTACAGCTGCTCCTCAAGTGATAAGTATGTACAGTGGTTGCTCCGCCAGCAGTCTGCGGTGACACAGACTGATCTAGTTCGCACGCACTAGTGCAGTGCATATAGGGACAACGGCATAGACGAGAGCCCGCTCTTATGCTTCCCCTTATTGTGACGATCAGACACCTGACAGATCTCATGCGGTACGGGTGCTGTGGTAGCACGCATACCTTTATGGCACTCACGGAGATCGTAGCAGCAAGACATTGCTCAATCACTTTATCGAAAACGTTCCCCTATTTAAAGTAAATGTCCTCCTATCTAGTCTCGTATGAGCATCCAAAGAGCCTCTTAGGTGCATCGCTGTGACCAAAGCTTTTTGACTCGGAAGGTTGTGTCACAGCTACTGCTCGCTGAGAGTGAAAGCTGGTAGGCACTCAAGATGTCCCATGCATTACTCTTCGTGGTGTGATGCCTAGATGCATCGCTCGCATTGTAACATACATCTCCCGCCGCGCTCGGCTAGGAGTAGCAAGGAGCGTACAGCTGGGGAATAGAAGTCTCAGACTAGGATCTGAAAAGTGACGGTTATTTCCTTATGCTATACCTCGTAGCGCTTTAAGCCTTGCAGGTCTTCTGACTTACCTCATACAGACATCCCTTCCCACACCAATTAGACATGATGCAGTGGTTATGATGCCTGCTTTGCGAGGATTACAGCAGCGGGACTGTTCAGGAGTTGCACCTGATTCCCTTTTAAGCCTTGAGGACTCCGAGACCCTACTCGAGGGTTGAAAGAGTACTCTCAGCACAAAGCCACCACAAAGGTACGATAACTTTCGAATATATCAAAGCGTCGGGCGCCATTTTTTTGACGAAAAATGAAAGCCCGGCTGCATCGTGGCCAACCTGTGCCAGGTGAAGACCCTGCAAGATATCGGCGCAGTAGGGCAATCCCCACGTGTGTATTTGAGAATGCTGTGGCGGTAGCGTTTGGTAAGCTTAGGAGATCCAGCTGATCCAGTAGCTACGATAAACAGCTCCAGCCCCCCAAAAAAAGAGGAGTTAGCCTTTGCTAAGTTGTCTACAAAGTCTATTTTGTCAAGTCAAATAAATGTCGTACCTTTGTGCCAGCAAAGCCCGAAAAGGAAGTGTGGGTGAGTGGCTGAAACCAACAGTTTGCTAAACTGTCGTACGGGTAACCGTACCGGGGGTTCGAATCCCCCCGCTTCCGCAAGAGGTCTTATTTAGAGTTTCAACAAGGTATTCAAATAAGGCTTCAAATCAAGGAAAAGTCGTTGTAGAACAAGCTTCTACAGCGACTTTTCTCGTATACACTGACTACCGATGAATACCTATAGGTGGTGTTAGGTATTCGCCAAAAGGCCATTTTCTGCTACATTTTCTGCTACACTAATTTTGGACAACCGAAAAATGTAGCAGTGACTACTAAATGACCACTAAATTGACCACTGTAAGTCGCTTGTTTTCAGAAAGATATTTACGAACTTTGTGGCAGTTATGCTACATTAGTTTTGGCGCATTTTGCTACAGAATTAGTGTGCTTCTGCTACACAAAACTAAGTGACATGAGAAGACAGTTTAAGGTATCCTTCTACCTACGCTCTAACTACGAGAATAAAGAAGGGAAATCTCCAATCATGCTTAGGATCTTTCTCAATCGAGAAATGGCAAACCTTGGCACTACAAAGCTCTTTGTAAAGAAGAGTATGTGGAATAACTCCACCAGTCGGATGAAAGGACGTACGGCTGAAGCACTAACCCTTAACGCCTCCTTAGACTCACTTTCCACCTCTCTATATGAGATGTTTGGGAAAATGAAAGAAGAGGAGGACTTAACAGTCGAAAGACTAAAGCAAGTATATCTTGGCAGAGACAAGGAGTTTACTACTTTACTCCCAGTCATAGATAGATATCTAGACCATATAGCACAACAAGTGGGAAAGTCTCTTAGTAAAGACAGCTTGCAGAAATACACCGTGGTTAAGACACACTTCGTGCGATTCTTAAAATCCACCTACAACCGAGAGGATATAGGTCTCTTAGAGTTTACACCCTCAGTGGTTATGGACTTTGAACTCTATCTTAAGACGAAAGCTAATTTAGCTCATAACACGGCACAGAAGAAGCTCAAACTTCTTAAGACAATGACAATATTCGCACAAAAGAGAGGCATAATCATGCATGACCCTTTCCTTGACATCAAATTCCACACGAAACCTGTTGACAGAGGGTTTTTAACGGAAGATGAGGTATCCCTTATTGTTGCCAAAGATTTAACAAGACTGCCACGGTTGGAGCTTGTAAGAGATATATTCATATTCTCTTGCTTTACTGGTTTGGCTTACATTGATGTACGCAACCTAACTCCAGAGGATATAGTAGTTATGGATGACAAAGAATGGGTTATGTCAAAAAGGAAAAAGACTAACATTGCATTTAATGTCCTACTCCTTGATCTTCCCAAAGCCATTATTTCTAAGTACAACCATGACACATATAGAGATGGCAAGCTCTTCCCTATCCTTAGCAATCAGAAGATGAATTCGTATTTGAAGGAGATTGCTGATATTTGTGGTATCAAGAAGAACTTGACCTTCCACTTAGCGCGACATACCTTTGCTACTCTCTGTCTTAGTAAGGGTGTTCCTATGGAGAGTGTATCTAAGATGCTGGGTCATACCAATATCCGAACAACGCAAATCTATGCCCGTATCACCAATAAGAAGATTGAACATGACATGGAGCAGTTTGCTGATAAACTAGGCAAGTTCAATACGGCAATGGGTATCGGGGAGAATCGCTGGCAATAAGTGTAACCATTAAAACCAAATAAGAAGATGAAGACAACGAATAAGAAAGAACTATCCTACTTTCGCTTAAAGCTGGAGGGCTACCTTAGTGAGCATTTCCCTGAAAAGGTGGAAGACAAGTCCTTTATCAAGGCACGAGCTGATGAAGCTCTTACTACCTACTGTGATGCTGTGGAAGAAGGATTCTCATATCCCGAAGCAGAGAGTATGGCGAGTGAAGTACTGTATCGTGACCTGCATTTCTCCAAATACGACACGCTTGTGTCCGTCTTGGAGAATGAGTTTGAAAAGGAGCTCCCCTCCCCACTCCCCGAACGACTCTCTCAGATACTTCTCGGGAACAAGGCGATACAAAACCTATTTGACAAGTATAACCTTACGGATGAATTTGTTACAACACCTGAGTATGATACGCTCTACACAGAACTGACAGGAACAGTTGTACTTCTTATCGAAGCTAATCAACTTCCCACGGTAGGCAATGTGAGTGCATTAGGGTAGACAATGTAGCTTATCCCTATCTCGTGAGCCTTTTGAGCTTCAAGAGCCAAGATAGTCTCTCTGCTCCATACGTCAAGAGCATATTCTATCTCTTGTCTTTATGTCGCATAGTCTCTTGGCTCTGCTCTTGAAAACTCTAAAAGACTCCGAATATGAATAGATCTCTCATGAACAAAGACCTGCACAGTCCAGCCTTCATACGGGCAAGTGTTCCTGCAGATAAAGAGGAACCACTACAAGTTGCGTCCAAAACAACTTCGAGCAACGACATCAAATGGTCTCGCATCATCCGACTTACCTTACTTATAGGTATCCTATCGGGTGGAGTGTACTTACTCTCTAAGTTAGTCACAGCACAGGTCGTAACAGCTCTATTGATACTGATTGGCTTTGTGGTACTACGATTTATCGTTCGTACCGTTCTGCAAATCACATTTACGCTTCTACGCTACCTCTTTTGGATTGTTGTACTAGCCGTAATACTGCTTTGCGTGCTATGACATAGCACCTCTCTCACTTCTGAGAAACAACTCTTTGGGTGACTAGCTCTCTTACGAAGCTGGTCACCCTTTTTGCTTCTTCTGTTTAGGCATTGCACTTCTGCTTCTCAGTCATAGTTCCCCAGTTATGCAGTGGTCAAATCGGAAGCTGATTCTTTTTCATCGCAAAGGTAGTACGGGGCTTAAAGACTTTCCCAAGGTCAAGCCATTCGGTTTGTCTGGAAAATCTCCACACCTATGCTGTTTGCTTCGGGTAGTATTTTCCGCCAAAACCTTGTGTAAGTCTCGCCCCGCTACCTTGTTTTTGCTTGAAAAAAGGAATCAGCATACTCCGATCTTTGAACGCATAAAAAAAAGGTCTCTTATGAATAAGCAGAAAGTAAATATGACATCATCAACGAAAGAAAAAGGATATAGCTCCTCCTCTCATTACCGCATAAGTTCTGAGTTTGAACAAAGTGAGCAGGCGTTGGCTACCAAGTTCGTCCATTGGGACGTACCCCCATTGGAAAGCCTTTGTGACAGCTCTGTATATCTCCTGAGAGCAAAGCTTAATAGTGGCGAGCGAATGAGTCGTGAGGATAAGGATTGGCTCTGTGAAGCGGTGAACTCAAACACCTATTTCCGCACAGCCGTTCCCCTACAAGGATGGCGATTTGACTTCATCGATGTATTGAAGAAGTACCTCGTCAATCAATATGGACAGTGGACAGAGTACTATGCTCCCGACCGCACCAGCCTACGCAACTACCTCTATGGACCTATCAACCAAGTCGTAGAGATACCCAAGTACTAACAGCACTAATACTGATAAGACAATGAAAGGAACAGAACAATTTACCCGAACGATAGCAGAATACCTTAATGGACGTGCGATGACAGACCCTTTGTTTGCGCCCAATCTACAGAAGCCCCATAAGAACATAGAGGAGTGCATTCTCTACATCTTGAGTGAGGTGCAAAGAAGTGGTTGTAATGGCTTTGCTGATGAGGAGATATACTCAATGGCAGTTCACTACTATGATGAAGATGATATAGAGGTGGATAAGGTATCTAGTTGCAATGTTGTGGTCAATCACGTTGTAGAGCTCTCCGAAGAAGAGAAAAAGCAAGCACGGCAGGAAGCTATCAAGCAATACCAACAAGAGGAACTTGTCAAATTGCAGAAGAGATACGAGCGACCCAAGAGAACTGAAAGAACCGAGACAACATCTACTACACAAACCCAACCCACACTATTTGACACCCTTGCCTTATGAAACCTAGAAACAAGTTTGAGAAAGCCGTCTTGGCACTGAGTACGAGACTATGCCCGATAACAAAAGCACAGCATCAGTGGGCATTCCGAGAGTGCATAGACCACTTTGCTTACCGCTTACACAAAGGTCGTACGACTTGTATGGATTGTGGTCATAGTTGGACTTTAGAGCAGCCTATAGATACTTGCACTTGCCCTCAATGTAGGGCAAGTCTGCAAGTCAAGACAACAAGAGCGCGGAAGTTACAACAGAAGCAGTACTTCACGCTCCTAACCACTTGTGGGGAGTATCAAGTGTTGCGAATGTTTCTCCTTGTTGTAGGTATGGAGAAAGGTTGCAGAGCAAAGACTTCGGTCATTGAGATTGGGCATTATTGGTGGAACGATGCAGGGAGACAAGCACTAGTAGCCATACAGCGGACTTTTGGACACTATATTGATAGCTTCTCTTTTCACTCTCCGATGGCTATCCGTAACGATAGCGAAGCTTACCGATATGTAGCCTACTCGCAGATATATCCGAAACTAAAGGTCACGGATACGCTTTATAGAAATGGCTTCAACGGAGAGTTTCACGGCATAGCTCCTACTCAACTCATCCCAGCTCTACTTACTGATAGTCGTGCAGAAACAATGATGAAAGCAGGACGATACAAGGATTTAAGACACCTCCTATCAAGGGGCAAAGGACTTGACAACTATTGGAACTCATACAAGTTGACAC
Source organism: Porphyromonas vaginalis (assembly GCF_958301595.1). NCBI lineage: Bacteria > Pseudomonadati > Bacteroidota > Bacteroidia > Bacteroidales > Porphyromonadaceae > Porphyromonas > Porphyromonas vaginalis. The sequence continues at coordinate 1,822,464 of NZ_CATQJU010000001.1, forward strand.
TGCGTCACCACTACATAATAAGCGACATTGTCTTATGGTGTGACTATGTAGATATGCTCAAACGATTGGGTAAGGACATCCACAATCCGAAATACATCTGCCCCTCCGACCTCAGAGGGGAGCATGACAAACGAGAAACGGAGCTCCGCAGACAGCGTGAGCGGGAGGCGATGGAGCGAAAGCGGGAAAAGGCAATGGCGGACGAAGCGCGTTTTCGTGAACTCAAATCAAAGTTCTTCGGCATCCGTTTCACGGACGGCACAATACAAGTACACGTCCTGGAGAGCGTGCAGGAGTATATAGACGAAGGAGCTGAATTGCATCACTGCCTATTTTCAAATGAGTACTATCTCAAAGAGAGCTCGCTCATTCTGTCTGCTACCATTGAGGGCAAGCGGATAGAAACGATAGAGGTCTCTCTTGACACACTCCAAGTAATCCAAAGCCGTGGCGTATGCAACCAAAACACCCCATACCACGACCAAATTGTGAACCTTGTCAATGCCCATCACCAGCTGATAAGGCAGAGAATGAAAGTCACGGCTTAAACATCTTCATATCCTAATAACAAAAGCCCCCAAAAGGGAAGCGACAGACGGCAATACTTTCGGGGGCTTCTTTTCTTTGTCTTTGAGTACGAGCAGGCGACCAAAGCAAAGAAGCAAAAGAAAGTCGCAAGTCCCGATGTACGTTTGATAACGTCCACGCTACTAGCTCGTCTCTTTTTATCAGTCTTTCTTTGTGCGCACAGACGGACGTTTTCAAGGCTATTGAGACTGTGCGATAAGACTTCGGGTTACTACGAACAATCTCCTGTATAGTTTCGCAAAACTCCTTCTTCAATTTTTTTGGTTTCGGGCTATCTGGCTGAAAAGTAAGAGGTTACCATTTGGGGCGATGCGGATAGGTAACGATTTAGAAATGAGCGGAGTGCTTTGAAGTACATCAATAAAGAAACGCCCGAAATGAAACAACTCATTTCGGGCATTCAAGAAGTAAGCAGACGTATTCGGGAGATTGCTCAAACGCACCGTCCGCTCTTCGGGGGAGAAATCTACCTTACGGGGCGAGAGGTTTGCGAACGGCTTTTTATCAGCCCTCGCACCTTGCAAGACTATCGGGACAAGGGGATTATTCCCTACACTCAAATCGCAGGGAAAATACTCTACAAACTCTCCGACATCGACCGACTACTGCAAGAGAATTATCACTCATAAATCATTTGTTTGTGCATTTGACAAAAAAACAGTCTCATCGCTGACATAATAGTCTTATTCGTTCCTGTTACATTTGTTTTAATTCTCGATGTATGCTCAACGCAAAAAAGAAGGTTAATAAGGTTGTAAAGAAATCTGCAATTGCTTGGGTGTAAAGCACACCTCCGAGTCCGAAATAAAGGGGAAGAATTAAAATGGTAGGTATAAAGAAAATTCCTTGTCGGCTAATGTTCAGTAAAAGTGTTTGCTTAGCCTTTCCCATAGCTGTGTAAAGTGTAGAATAGACAAACTGAAATCCGAAGGTAAAAAATAGAATTGTGTTGGCACGCAATGCTTCTTCGGCAATGACTTTCACCCCTTGGTCATCACCGAAACAAGAGATAATAGAGTCGGTAAAAAGGAGAATAACAAGACTCCATACGATACAAAACGAGGTCGTGAGAATGAGAGAATAACGTATCGCTTCACGAACTCTTGTATAGTTTTTTGCCCCATAGTTGTACCCAGCGATAGGCTGAAGTCCTTTTACAAAACCGAAGACAACATTCGTTCCAAGTGTTACAATTTTCAACACAATACCGATGGCTGCGACTGCCTCACTTCCATAACGCGCAGAAGCATTTTGTAATAAACTGATGGATAAACTTTGAAGAAACTGAAACAGAAGCATAGATATTCCTATCTTAATGACTTCACAATACATTTGTCGGGTTGGCTTGAATCGTGTCAGCGAAACTTTGACGGGAGATTTGCGGAAATAAAGTACATAAATAAATGTCGTTAAGAGCTGTGCGACAATGGTTGCCCAAGCAGCTCCTTCTACTCCCCCATTTAATGTATAAATAAAAAGCGGGTCCAATAGCATATTGACAACGGCACCGAATATCATTGCCATCCCTGAAATCTTGGAAGCTCCTTGCGAAACTACAATATTACCAGAAGATACGTTTATGGTACCAATAATACAACTGACAATAAACAACTTACCATAACTTGTTGCTAATTGCATTGTCGTATTATCCGCCCCCATAAAGACTAATATTTTAGGGAGAAACAGGTAGCAAGACAATGCAGTCAATAACCCTGTGAGAAATGCTGTTATAATGGAAACAGAAGCAACTTTCCCTGCTTTATCCACTTGATTTGCTCCCAGCAGTCGGGAAATGTAGGCTCCTCCACCAATCCCGAAGGTTAATCCTATTCCTGTAAAAAACAAGGAGATAGGAAATGCGATAGAGACCGCTGCAATGGGCAATGTTCCCAATCGGGCTACCCAAAAAGTATCTACCACATTGTTCACCGCCATCACGAGCATGGCTATTACTACTGGCATTCCTAATTTGATAAGCGACTTCGTCATGTTTCCGTCGCGAAGTATATTGATTGTTTCCATAGAAAAACTGTTTATGTTACGTTGCAAAGGTAGGTTGCTATCCGCAAAATATTCCCACGAAAATGGAAGTTATTTCTACGAATCCCGTCAAACAGAAAGGTTTTGATTTTCTGTTTTTCAATCGATAAAACCACAATAATTGGGTATTGTGTAAGATATAGAAAAAAGCGACCTTTGCGAGGTATAAAAAAAATGTATGCATGACATCATTTCAATCATATAGAGACCAACGTTTTCCCGTATCAAATATCAGACTTTTAGAGACTGATGGTATGAGCATTACATGGGGTACATTTCATTTGACGGATGAATTGTATATACAGAAATATCCTGCCGATACAAATAATCCTGAAAATAAATACTTCCTATCACATTTCTGTATATCAGGTAATACTGAGTCAACTATTACAAAACGTCAATTCAGCATTTTCGGAGGGCAGCATAGCTTCTTTTCTGTTAGAGAATTGTCTTCTGTCCATCTGCATATTGCTCCATCTCGAAGGGGAGATAATTCATTTTTTGAATACTCGCTCTCACAACAATACTTTAAGGAGCATTTCATACAAGACAGTCGTGTGCTAAATGATATGGCAAATCGTATAGAAAAAGAGCCTTTTTGCTGGGTGGGTAAAAATCCATCTATAACTCCTTCAATGACATATCTCATATCCGAAATTACTAGACAGCCATATTCTGGAGCAATGAGGAGCTTATTTTTGGAATGTAAAATCATTGAATTATATCTTGCTCAGATTCATTCTTTTGATTCTTGTGATTGTAAAATCTTAAAACTGTCAAGAGGTGATATAGACAGACTCTATGACGCACGAGATTATATCTCTGAAAATCTGAATAAAAAAGTTTCAATTTCAGCGCTTTCACGTGAGATAGGTATAAACCAGACCAAACTGAAAGCTGGTTTCAAACAGTTGTTTGGAACTACTATTTTCGATTATGCCATTGATCAAAAAATGAACCTTGCCATAGCCTTATTGGAAGAGAATCGCTTATCATTGACAGAAATTTCTGATAAAACAGGTTATAGCCATCCCAATCATTTCTCTTCGGCATTCAAAAGAAAATTTGGAGTATCTCCAAGTATGTTTGAGTTCCGACATCAATAGATTGCTGTAAGAATACAAGTTATGTATTCTCATGCTGCATCAACTTTTCCATATCCCTTGCAATCTTTTGGTCGGTGATTTGGGCGTAGATTTGCGTGCTGGCAATGGAGGCGTGTCCCATCATCTTGGCGATGCTCTCTATCGGAATACCAGCCTCCAAAGTCAGCGTGCCGAACGAATGTCTGCCGACATGGTAGGTCAGCGGAGTACGAATGCCACACGCTAGCCCAATTGCTTTGAGGTGTTTGGATAGCTTGTCTTTACTCATCGTATCGGGGAATACCTTGTAGTCTCCCTTGCTTTTCTCCTTTGTGTAAAGCGAAAGTATCTGCTCCGCTATCGGGTGTAGTGGGATTAAGTTCTCGACTTCTGTCTTTTGGCGTGCTTTGCGAATATACCGCTTCCCCTCGCTGTTCGTCTCGATTTGCGAAGCTCGTAGCCCTTGTAAATCAACAAATGCCAAGCCCGTAAAGACCGAAAAAAGGAACATTCTTCGGCTTAGCTCTGCTCCTTCATCCTGAAGCGGGAATGCCAAGAGCTTTGACACATCGCCCTTACTCAGAAAACGAGGTTTGCGCTCCACGACTTCATACTTCACTTCCTCAAACGGATTGAAGCGTATCGTCCCCTGACTGACGGCTCGATACATCAATCGACTCAACCAACAGAGATGGTTATTTATCGTTGCGGGTGCATAACCCTCCATCTTCAGATAGAAGCGATAATCTTCAAAGAACTCAATCGTAAGAGCCGACAAGGGGACATCCCGCTCACTGCGACTGCGCACAAAAAAGTTAAGCTGCCTATCGGCATACCGATTGTTTCTATACGTCCCCGCACTACTGCATTCTCGTTGGGCTTTGAGTTCTTCCGCACTAAGAGCGAGCAGTGTCGTTGGAGTTTTTCCGACACCCTGCAAGTAGTTCTTCAGCAACTCGGCACTTACTGCTCCATACTTGTAAAGCAAGGTATTGTAGCCTTGTTCGACTTTCTCACGAAAGGTTTGCAAGCGTTGGTTGGTCTTCTTCTCCTTTGTTTCCCCTCGCTTCACGCTCCAATCCTTTGGGGCAGTGCTTTCGCCTGTGGTTATCACCACGCTCTCTCCGTCTATGGAGATCCGGCAAAGGATTGCCGTTGTGCCGTCTGCTTTGGTCTTGCTCTTATTGATGTAGAATAGTATTCTGAATGTACTGCGCATAGCTCTTACAAGGTTAAGGTTAGCTCTTCAGTGAAAGAGAGGAATTGCTCAAACTCATCGAAAAGCTTCTTCGGAGTCACATGAGCATATCGCTCGGTCGTTTGGATATTGCTATGCCCCAACATTCGGCTCACCGTTTCAATCGGCACGCCCCGCTCCAAAGTTATCAACGTGGCAAAGGTGTGGCGACCAACGTGTGCCGAAAGGGGAATAGAGATACCAGCTCGAAGTTGTAGAGCTTTGAGGTGGGCAAGGTAAACCGAATAGGGAATAGGAGCAAAGAGCGTAGTTCGTTCGTCCGATTGATACCGCTCCATCAGACGGGCCGCTTCAGATAGGAGCTTCACACGACAAAGCGTATTGGTCTTCTGTCTGCGAAACTTAAGCCATAAAGCCCCCTCATCATCTGCAAAGAGATGCTCCCGATTAAGGGCAACCATATCGCAGTAGGCAACACCCGTATAGCAAGCGAAGAGAAAGAGGTCACGAGCAGTCTCCAACTCCACCTCATACGGCTCAAAGGTCAGGCTCTGCAACTTATCCAACGATGCCCTGTCCAATGCACGAGGTTGTTTGTTCTCCCCTCGTTCGATCGTTACGTGAGCAAATAGTTGTCGTGTTATCAACCCTTCACGATACGCCAAACGGCAGACCTTCTTCACCGCTGATGCCATCTTACGATAATGACCTTGCGAATGCCCCAGCTCTCCGACAGAGTAACATTGTAGGCAATCCAAGAAGTCTTCTTCAATTTGACTGAAAGCAATATCTGAAGTGTGGAACTTCTCCTCGATAAAGGCTCGCAGATGCTTTCGAATAGTAAAGTAACTATTCAGAGCTGTTGCCTTTATCTCGACACCCACCTTTTGCTTCATCTCTTCAACCATTTGATCGTACCGCTCCAAGAAAGTGATTTGGCTTTGCATACTACCTTGCAACAACTCCTTGATGTCAGTCGCTGTAAAGACAATCCCTCGCTCACAAAGGGTTTGATAAGCCGACTGCGCCGAGAGCAGCAAGCACTCCAACTTGCCATTCGTTGCCACAGCTTCACGGCTCTTGCCGTTCAGTCTGCTCTCACGAGCATTCCACAGCTTGGGGTTGCACGAGAGCTTGCAACTGAACTGGGCGATGGTTAGCCCGTAGGTTATCCGCCCCATAATCGGAGCTTGCCCCGACCTGTTCAATCCGCTCTTTTTGAGGTAGAGCAACACCTTCATTTTGTCTGTTTGCATACGCTTCTGTTTTTATGGGCAAAGTTACCCGTTACCGAAGCGTTCTCAGCTATGCAAAGCGTTGTATATCAGAGCAACAGCAACGAAATCGCAGAGAGCTCACTTACCGAATACTCTTCCGTCAGTTACCTACTCCTACCTCTTCGTTACCATTCATATAGCTAAGTTTTTGTTTCAACAGCAAATATACTGCATTAACCTTAAAGGGACGGTGAGCGCATCGTCCCTTTTTTCGTCTTGGCAGCTCGCTACCTGCTCCTCCCGCCCTCCTTGGAGAGGAGGGGGCGTCCGGAGCAGGGCGAGCTCCACTCCAAATTGCATTTTGGAGTGGAAAATACGATGTCGATGTATTACAGTCTATTGCAACTATACAAAACTAAATACAATGCTATTGCTTACACCCTCTTAACTACTTAAACGTTTGCTCGTATCTTCATTATTGAAGTTGAAAGTCCGTTGCTGGACTTGTCCGAAGTTGTCCTCCACGTAAATGTCAATCGTTTGGCGGTCAGTAGAGAGTGAAGTGTAATAGAGCCGGAAGGTATCTCTCGTGAGCAGATAGCGGTCATTCGGTTTGAATACAGTGCCATCATCCATCTTCAAGCAACCCTTGCCATCCAGCTGGAAGTAACGGATCGTGTATTGCGTATTGGCAAAGCGACCACTTCTTTTGAGACTACAGCGTATTTCAGCCGTTTCCCCCTTAGCTATGGAGTTCTGCACTGGCATCACTTCAAGTGAGAAGTCGTAAGCCTGCTGTACATCCAGCTCACGAGTACAAGCAGATAGACAAAAGAGGACGAGGGCAATCCCTCCCACAGCCCATATCGTATTCACTAGGAACTTTTTCATTGTTGTCGGTAGTTAGATATTGAACATGAGTCCTGCTGAAATAGCAGGACGAAAACGATGCAGGTCAGAGCCGAAGAGCAGTCTCCCTTGAGCTTTGAGAACGAAGAGCAGATTGTCTGTTAGGAACAGCTCTACCGAGCTATGTATCGCCCCACCATAAATAAAGCGAGATCGATCCAGGAGTGTAGCCCCATCGGGTAGTAACCGTTTATCCTCGTTTAGCTCTTCATAACCGCAGTGAGCGGATAGCCCCAAGTAGCCAAAGATATTCTTCCCCCGATCCGAGAGTATCGGGTGCATATAGCCGAAATGCAGGAGCGCATCACGCAGTGGAACATTGTAAGAGCGATAAGTCAACCCTTGCTGCTCATACTCCGCCAAGAGAAAAGCGTAGTTCGCCCGCTTGAAGTAGTGTGCGAACGCAAGGCCTACCCCAAAGCTCTCCTTTGCGAATAGTTTCTCCCCCTTGATAATCGGAATAGAGCCGACCAGCTCAACGCTATTTTGCCTAGGGATTAGTCGCTGTGCGTACGATGGCATAGTAGCAGTCATAGCCACCATCACGCAGACCATCATAGATAACCATCTCTTCATCACCACTTCAGTTTAAGGTTGTCAATCTTCTTAGTGAGCAAAAGGTCTTCAGGCTCCATATAGAAAGTGAGCGTGCGACTCCCGTTTCGCTCGTAGAGCGTCACTTCCAGCTGCTTATCCTCTGATAGTGTGAACTGCTCCAAAGCAAAGACTATTCTCTCAGAGCGTCCCGCCCCAATCCACATCACCTGATGAAAGGCACGTAGTGGTTGTAGTATTCGCTCCTGTATAGCTGTATGCTTCGCCACCTTCTTGTCCACCACCTTGAACGTGATGAAGTCCACCGCATACGGCATATTAGACTCATTATCCATACGGACGTGGAAGTAAAGCAACCCATTATGGGCATATAATCCACGAAGTAGGAAGCGCATCCCGAATTGCTTCGCCCCAACATGCTTGATGGTTCGCTTATCATTTTGGTAGATGCTCTTCATAATCAGCTTAACCAATATGGGCGACTCACTTCCCAGCTCTTTGAAGTATATGTCCGCACGATTGCTCGGCAGTCTTCCCTCCGTAGGAGCTAGAAAGTCCTTCATCTCGATGCTGAGCTTCTTTGGTTCATCCGCGTACTTCACATTGAATGCGTAGAATGAGCCATCCTCACAGATGACGCTCATATTGGTCTCCGTCTCAAACTCTCGGACGGCAGCCTTTACACGCAGCACATTCTCCGCATCGTCAGCTTTCCCAGCAATAATGTTTTGCGACCCGAGGTCTACATAGCGTATAGCTGCAGGAAAGATGAGATGTACCGTCTTTTCAAAGGTGACTTCTAGCCCGTAGGGCAATACGACTCGTCCATTCGGTATCGATCGGCTCATCCCTTGGTAAAGGTCTCCGTTGCTCAGTAGTTGATTGTTCCCCTCCACTTGTTGTGCCATAGCGGGGAGCGTTATCGTAGCACAAGCTACGATAGATAAAATCCATTTCTTCATAAGTATATCAGTTGTTATTGTTAGAGTTCTAAAAGCTTACTTCGTCTGTACAAGGAATAGTCTATATCCCCCTTTGAGCGTCACCTTAATCGTGCGGAGCTTCTTCTGTAGTAGTTGTCCAGCTCCCTGCATCACCCCTCTAGTCACCTCGGAGATGATTTGGTCTTTAGCCGAAGAGGAAAAGGTGAAAGAGGTTCCCATCGATCCCCCGACATTTGCCCCCATCTCCTTGAGTGCCGACACCTCTTCAGAGCCAGGAATATAGACTCCCATCTGTCCGTCTGTATCATAGGCAGATAGTTTGACCGGCAGAATGCGTCCATTCACCTCTATGCTCTTAATCAGTAGCTGCATTCGGTTGCCATCTATCTTAGCTTGTGCCATTAAGATACTATGCTTCGGGATTGAAGTTTGCTGCACACGAGCGGTCTCCAGCAGGCGAAGAGCAACGTAGTCGCCCTCTTTGAGGGTCGTTGTTTTGTCCACCACTACGCAAAGGGTATTGCGCTCGCTAGAGCGTGCGGAGCTATTAGAGAGTGAATGAAAACTCATATTCCGCTCCTTGGCTCCGTACATCTCCATAAACTCCTCGTCACTCATTGGCTGGTCCAGTGCTGAGACCAACGGCTTGTGGTCAGCTATTATCTCCATGGGAGCCTCGTCCTTGGCTGCTCCACCGCTAGGCGGAGATACGACCTGAGACTGCTCACTCATAGGCATAGCTCCATGGGCAGGAGAGGCACTAGCTGCGGGCAAGTACTTAGCCGCCATTTGGTAGCTCTTCTCCATAAGAGCTAGTTGCTTAGCTTCCTCATCATCGTCTTGTTGGCTAAGCTCGTTCAGTTCACGTCTGAGGTCATCAATCTCCTGTTGCATAGCTTCTCGCTCCTCCTCATAAGGGTCAGAGCCGTAGAAGTCCGCTAGCAGACGATTGTTCTCCTCGTAGCGTTGCATCGAAGACTCAATCTTATTGCCAACGACCGCCTCCTGCGGGTTGCTCTCAGACGAGTGGCCCTCCTGCTGAAAGTACTCCGATAGTCTCCCCACCTCCTCACGAGCTTGCTCCTCTTGAGTTGTATGGTCAACTAGTTCATAGGCTTTGAGTTTATTCTCCGTTAGCTTTTCGGTCGTAGCTTGTGGTATGTTGTCATTCAGCCCCTCACCAGCGTCCGGTTGCTCCTTAGTGGCGGGTGCAAATATAAACCACATAGCAAGGGCAAAGATAATCCCTAGCCCTGCGAAGACTAACACCTTCTTCAATTGTTCTTTCTGTTTATGCTCCATAGTTACTAATCGCTAAATGTTCCATTCTCTTGATGTAGGTTGTATCCCTCTGTATCGGGCTGTCCACCAGCTCTCCCATAGGGATAGGTGGTATCTCCTCACGGTGCGGGAGGAAGAACTGTGCCACCATCCAGATTGAGCAGACTAGGTAGACGAAACTCAGTCCGTAGACAATAATCTGTCGCTGCCTGTTCGTTAGCATATTGCATCGCTCTCTTAGCCGTACCTGCCCTCTCAAATAGCTTCTTCTGAGGGTAGGTCTACTTCTTCGCTTCATAGACTTATCGCTTGTAAGTTTGGATGTCACGATTCTCTCGTACGAGGAAGTGCTCCATCAGAAACCCTTGCGGATTGTTGTCCGAGCGAACTGAGTTTTGTAGCGAGCAACTAGTCACCAAGCTCCGCTCCGTGACATTGCTCTGTCGGATAATAAACTGCCGAGCAAAGGTGGTTACTTCGTAGGGGTAAGAGTCAAAGTCACACCGTATGGAGTCAATCTCTATACGTTGGTTGACATTGCCCGAGATAGCTCGATTGTAGTACCCTTTCTCCGCTAGATCCTTATAGTAGTTAAAAGCGGACTTGTCGCATAGTTGGAAAGCACGCTCCATATTCTTCTCGATAGCATCCTTGTCGGGCGCAATCGTGAAGAAAAGCTCGTGAAAGCGTCTTACATGCTCTCGAGCCTCCACCGGACGGTTCATCGAAGCGTCTTGGCTCAGAGCCAGCATCAGAGACTTCCCTTGGTCTAGTACGTACACCTTCTCACGCTGCTTCTTAGCAAAGCTGTACGAAGCATAGACCGCATAGCTACTGACCGCTATGCAGACTATCGCAAAGATGATGGCGTAGAGCCTAATCTGCTTGAAAGAGGTCTCTATGTTTGTGAGTGATTTGAATTCCATATTCCATTATTCTAATTGTCTTATATCTAAAAACTTCTGAGGGGTAGTTTAGTGCCAATGCGCCTTGGCACTGTAGTGCCATACGGGTGAAACTCTAGTGCCAACCCCACTTGGCACTGCAGTTTCATACGGAAGAAACTGTAGTTTCATAGGTAAGAAACTCTAGTTTCATGGGCAGGAAACTCTAGTGCCACAGGTAGGAAACTGTAGTGCCACACGGCAGGCACTACGCTTACCTTACCCAGCTGCTACATTGACGCACATAGGAGGAGCTAATCCTACCCACCTGACCGTCATACGACCGTCACGTGGTCATCGCATCCTCATCAAGCGTGTCATAGCCACCCTTCGGCTGAAGGGACGCTATTTGCCCTTGATAAGAGCCCCTTTGATACGTCCGCCTACGTTGCCAGCTATAGATCCAGTGGCACCAGCGACCGCCTTACCTCCCGTATAGGCACCCTGGGCACCTCGTTGCGCCGTCTGATTGACATTGCGTCCGTATGCCCCGATACCACCACCAGCCTCTATAATCCAGCCCGCTACCGTAGGAACACAGAAGTACCCCACGATACCGATCAGGAAGAAGACAATGTAGTACCAGCTACCCGAATCGGGCAGATAGTTGGGGTCACTCAATGCTGCAATATCCTTCTGCACCATCAACACCTGTATCTTTGTGAGGAGAGCCGAGAGGACAGAGCTGACGGGTAGCCACAGATAGACCGATATGTAGCGGGAGAACCAAGCCGTAAGCGACCCCGACAAGCCATCCCAAACCGCAATACCAAAGACGATTGGTCCCAGTATGCTCAGCACGATAAGAAAGAAGGTACGGAGCGTATCAATAATCAGAGCAGCTGCATGGTATAGCAACTCTATGAGATCATGGAGTTGCTTCATCAGCCATTGCTTCGTTTTGTAAGCAGCACGCTCGGCATACATCCCAGCGATGGTCACCGCATCGCTCGGGCCGATGATCCCCATCTCCTCTATCTTTTGGTCAAAAGCTTCATTGGAAACCAAGTAAGCCGTCTCGGGGTTACGGAGATAGGCAGCTTCTTGTAGTTTGTCTCGCTTAGCAACCAACTTGTCTAGTTGTACCGTCTGCTTATTGACCATTCGCTCTGTACCTTGTACTACAGGAGAGAGAATCGTATTCATCGTACCCAGCACAATCGTTGGGAAGAACATAATACAGAAGCCCAGCACAAAAGGTCTCAGTAAGGGGAAAAGATCAATCGGCTCGGCACGAGACAACGAAGACCACACCCTCACGGCTACATAGAAGAGAGCCCCTAATCCCGCAATCCCCTTGGCAATGCCCGTCATCTCTCCACAGAGAGGCATCATCTCCTGATAGGTGGAGCGGAGTAATTCATGTAGTGATGCAAAGTCCATAGATCCTAACGGCTATCTTTACGTAGTCAGTCTTACCAATATCGGCTCTCTGGATTTCCATAAAGCGCTTTGACCGATGCTAGATCATTCTTCTCGTGAGCACGTACATAACTCACGGAGATATTCTTTCGGGTGTAGTAAGAAACAATCGATCGATACTCACGTAGTGTCGTATAGATGCGGTCTATCATCTGCATACGCTCGCTATCATTCATTGAGAACACCTTGCTCTTAGCTACAGACTTCAGCTCCTTGAGACTCTCGCCACTCAGTTCCAAGAGTTTGGCATAGCCAGCAGCCATAGCGGCTAGCTCTGTGGGGCGGAAGTTTGGGTCCGCTAGCATCTTCTTGTAGGAGGTCACATAGATCTCTGATATGTCTCCCACCATTAGGATGCACTCCTTCACCTTGTAGGCATCGCCTATAAGGTTGTTAACCTGCTTGAGTGCATCGTAGTACTTCTTGGTGTCGTTGTACAGTTTCTCCACCTCCTTAAAACCACTTAGCGTGTTTTTGACCGTCTTCGAGGCGGTGGCAATCTCCTTAATGGAGTTAGCTATGTTGCCAGCAAAGTTCCCAGGGTCGGTAACCACCCACTGAGCGTGGGCTTGAGGGATAAATAGGCTCATTGCAAAGAGAGCCATCAGCAGATACTTTTTCATTGTCACTAGGTATTTGATTGTTACTATTATTGCTTATCTCTTTTCTCTATGGCGAGTTGTCGGATGGCCGACTCAATGTCTCCTCCCAGCTGCTCCGCACGCTGCATCACCTCCAGCTTCTCTCGCTCCTCTGTCGTATAGGTGAGATACTCCTCCATACTCACCTCTGTAGCATAGACGGCACTCTGCATACCTCCCAGCCCGACCCACACCTCTTTGTAGAGTCGGTGAGGATCGTTGTTCTGATTGATTGAGAGGATTTGGCTCTTCTCCTTTTCGGAGAGACCCAGCATCGATTGGATGCCATCAAACTTGGTCATGTACTTACGCTGGTCTAGGAGGATCTTACAGTCAGAGTTGTTGATGATACTCTCCTTCACTACGGGTGAAGAGATGATGTCGTCTACCTCCTGCGTCACCACAATAGCCTCTCCGAAATACTTTCTGACCGTCTTGTAGAGATACTTAATGTAGTCCGCCATATTCTCCGAAGCAATCGCCTTCCAGGCCTCCTCGATAAGGATCATCTTACGGATACCTTTCAGTCGGCGCATCTTATTGATAAAGGCTTCCATGATGATAATGGTCACCACGGGGAAGAGGTCTTTATTGTCCTTCACTTGGTCAATCTCAAAGACGATAAACCGCTTTGAGAGCAGGTCTATGTTCTTATCCGAGTTCAGTAGGAAGTCGTAACGGCCTCCTTTGTAGTACTGCTTGAGCGTAGTCAGAAGATTATTGATATTGAAGTCTGAGAGCGTCACCTTGATATCTCGTTGCTCCATATCCTTACGATAGACATCTCTAAGGTATTCGTAGAAGCTATTGAAGTTCGGAACGATACTAGCATCTGAGCAGATGAGTTCGATATAGGCATTGACAGCAGAGCCCAGCTCTCCAGCCTCAGTCTTGGTGACCCGCTCATCGGCACTCTTCCAAAGCGTCATCAGTAGGGTGCAGATACTTTCCCGCTTCTCTACATCAAAGAACTTGTCATCCGTATAAAAAGGGTTGAAGGAGATAGGATGGTCATGGGTGTAGGTGAAGTAGACTCCATCCTCTCCCTTTGTCTTACGATGGATTAGTTCACACAACCCTTGATACGAATTACCCGTATCGACCAAGAGGACATGCGCCCCCTGCTCGTAGTATTGTCGTACCATATGGTTCGTGAAGAAACTCTTACCACTGCCGGAAGGTCCCAAGATAAACTTGTTGCGGTTGGTAATGATTCCTTGCTTCATCGGCAGATCAGATATGTCAAGATGTATCGGCTTACCAGATAATCTGTCTGCCATCTTAATCCCAAAGGGTGAGAGCGAGTCCTTGTAGTTGGTCTCTGCCGTGAAGAAACAGAGAGCCGGCTCAATGAAGGTGTAGAAAGACTCTTCTGCGGGAAAGTCTCCTGCATTACCCGGGATAGCCGCCCAATAGAGGGTCGCTGTATCGATGGTGTTATGTCTAGGACGGCACTCCATCAAGGCAAGGGCAGAGCCCACATCATTCTTGACTTGTCGTAGCTCCTCTTCATCGTCACTCCATGCCAAGACATTAAAGTGAGCTCTAATGGAGGTGAGTCCCTGAGAGTGTGCGGTGTTGAGATACTCCTGTATCCACTCTTCGTTGATTTGATTACTACGACTGTAGCGTGCTAGAGAGTGCATATTTCTAGCTTGCTTCTCAAAACGCTGCAAGTTAGCCTCGCTATCTTGAATGAAGAGGTATTGATTGTAGATATGGTTGCAGGGGAGCATCAGCCCCACTGGAGAGGCAAAGGAGAGGCGGCAGTCTGAGCGGTCTGTTGATAATCGCTCATAGCGACCATCGGTACTGACGGTAGTGGGTAGATCATCCGTATCAGAGAGCGTATGCAGGCAAAGCATATTGTCTCCCACACGTACAAGGTCTGCCCCTAAACGTATATCCTCCAATGTGCCGTGTCTGCTATCTGATAGAGAGAAGTAACGATCTAAGAGAGCAGCTTGCTCCCTAGAGCCAACCAGCTCAGCCTCGCTCATTCGAGCCAGCTTTATCAATTCGGATTCATTGATGATGCGTTCGAACTGATCCACCGACTCCATAAACTTCACCATCTCCTCTTCGTTGGTAATCTCTTTAGGGAGTAGATGACCTCTACAAAGCGTTGAGAAGCTACTCTGCTGTGCCATACGCTGTCTATTGCTCTTCGTGATAAAGAGGTAGACGGTATGGTTTAGATAGGGTCGCTCATTGAAGTGTCTCTCAGAGGCACGAGCGAGAAAGCTCAAAGGCTTTTCCTGACCACGCTTGCAAGTCGTATGGTAGCACTCCTTGATGAACCAATCTTGCTTGTGAACGATCGTGAAGTTGGGTAGCACCTTGATTGCTTTATGCCAAGTAGAGTGCATCGTCTCATACTCTGCGGATGTGACAGTAAAAAGCTCGGGTAGCTCCACTCGAAAAGCAACCGTCACATCAGCATCCTTACTGACAATGCACCCATGCTCTACACTCAGCAAGGGGAACTTTGACTCTAAGGTAGTTATCTTGCTTCTGTTTCTCATCATCTAGCGCTATTGAATTGGTGAAAAAGCTGATAGACCGAACGGCGGTTCAAGAGATACCTCGGGTGTCTTCTTATAGCTCCTCGCTTCATCAATCCATATTGACCATACTTGCGATTCATGGCGAACGTTTGCCACACCACAACGGTGGCACCCACTACGCCTATGCCCAAGCAGATGATCTGACTGATGCCACAGAGATAGAGAACCACTACAAGGATGAAGATGCCCAGTAACCCTCCTGCAAATAAGAAGAGGTAGTGAGCCTTCAAGCCCTTGAACTCCACTGTCCGACCGACTCCTTTATTTACTTCCCAACTAGCCATTAGAGGAAGAAGCTACGCAGGATGGTAGCAGCTACGATGAGGAAGATACAAGCTCCAAACCAGCTTGCAGCTGTCTTGCTCGTATCGGGGTCTCCTGAGCTAAACTTATTGTAAACCTTGACACCGCCTATCAAGCCCACCACTGCCCCAATGGCATAGATGAGCTTGGTGGCTGGGTCAAAATAGGAAGTGACCATCTTGGTCGCTTCGTTGATGCCCGCCATACCATTGCCTTGGGCAAAGGCTGTCGCACCTGTCATCATCAGGGTCAGGGCAAGCATCGCTAGGCGTTCCTTGCTAATCATTCGTCTGTTCATTGTCTGTCGTTATATCAAGTTGTTAAAGAATAATCTTGCTGTTCTATTGTTGGGTTACAAGTAGTAAGAGAGCGGTTTGTCTTCTTCTCCCGCTTCGGCCTCTACTTGGGAAGGTGCGGGTTCCTCTTCTAGCTCTTCAGCTTTCCGAAGGGTTGCAAAGAGATTGCGGTGAGCTTCCTCCACTTGTAGCGTGTACTCTTTGAGCCGATCCATAAGCTCCGTTCCTCGCAAGGTGCGGAGCGTCTGGCACACCTCCTCTTCATTTTCATTAGTCAGTGAATCCTCTTGCTTACTCCATTGGCTAATCCGAGATAAATCTCTTGCTAGGATGGCGGTCGGGGAGAGTTCGGGCATCGCCTCGCTGGCAATTTGTAACTCCTCCCGCAGGACGCTCTCCTCATCTGGATCCTCCATCGTGTAGGCAACTTGTATCTCGTTTTCTGCCTCAGGGATAGTTCCGCTTTCCGCTTCTAAAGAATCTGCAGCGTCATCTCTATGCGTTGACTTATCACTATCTAACTCTGCAAATGTAGCGGGATTATCGTCCGCTTTTTCAGACGAGGAACTCTTAGGAACCATAGGGAAAGATGAGGAAATAAAAGGCTTGCTCTTGCCGACTATTTCGTCTCTCACAAGCTCCTTACGCTCTTGATTGGAGTCTGCTTTTCCCGTATTCTCTTTCTTGGCTGTAGCCTTTCTTTTAGGGTCTTGCTTAGAGCTATTCAAGAGGCTCCGCCAATATGCGATGCCAAAAATCACCCACACAATCCCTAATAAGAGCAATAAGCATCTCAATGTCTCTTCAATCATAGGTCAATAGTCTTGTTCCGTCTCCGCTGAGAGGCGATTTGGTTTAATAGCTCCTGGTGCGTTTTCAAGTGATCCAGTATGATGTTCTCAATATAGCTTGTGATGGAGGTCTCTACACGGAGGTCACTCACTACATTTCGAAGTAGCTGTAGCACTTCGGTATGAATGCTGAAGCCAGACTTGTTGCGACCATCTCGTACAGATGTCAGGAAACGCTCTTCGTACGCTGCAAACTCTAGTGTCGATGAGCAACTCCTAGGATTAGACTTCTTTTTGGAGCTGTGACGCTGGGATGCTTGAGAAGAGGTGGTCGGAGTAGAGGCTGTTGTCTCCTCGGTCTCTGAGACGGCATTACACTCCTCTTCAAGCGTTGGTTCTTCCTCCAAATCTATCGGCTCATCAAAGTCCGGGATATTCTCTGCGGTACGCTTGGTGACCCCTATATTTGCCATCTCTCTCATCTTAGCTTGGAGCAGTCGCTCTCGCTGTTCTTTAAGTGAGCTCATACGCTTGAACCTTTTTGTAGACCTAGCTTCTGTATCACCTCTTCGACCCATTCATCCACACCTGTCTGAGGGCGTAGCGTGGTAGCTGGAGGTAGGTAAGAGCAACGAAAGACTCCCTTGACACCCCCTTGAGCTAACTCACGACTGAAGCGAACAGAATGGTAGATACGAGCGTCTAGAATCTTCAAGCCCTGCTCTTGGGCATGCTGACTGAACAGTTCGATGACCATAGTGCTGGCACTGCGATTTACTTTGTTCCAAAGCAAAAAGAGATCTTGGATTTGAGACTCTGCAAAGCCTACACCTAGCTCTTGGATTGTCTTGGCATAAGCAAAGCTTGATGCCAACGATTGCGGGTCAGCCTCTATGGGGGAGATGATATAGTCCATCATAATGGATAGCTCCATCATAGCACTGGTAGCTACATGACCTGGGAAGTCGAATATGACGAGTTGGGGAGCTATTGGTGCTTTACTCAAGTACTGCTCTGTATTGCTTATCGCCTGCTCTAGATTACTTCGGATAATCTGGTAAGACTTCTTCCCATATTGGGCAAGTCGCTCGTGGAGTTCCTTCCCTATGTCTGGAGAGGTTCCAATAAGATCTCTGTCACGCTCTCGGAGCTTGAAAAATGACTCCTGCGTGCCATCGCAGTCCACTACGACAAGAGGGATATCCTTCTCGTAGTATAAAATAGATGCTAGCACTTCGGCTAGCGTACTCTTACCGACTCCTCCCTTTTGTGAAGCGAAGCCTAAGTAGAGCGGGCGGCTGTTTGATCTGTCCATATCGTTCTTTGGTTACTACTTATGTTATAAGCCTATGGGGCGATTGTTTCACTCTAAATCTGACTCAAGAGTTAGGTCTCAACTCTACTCTTGACTTAACTCAAAAGTTAGTTCTTGACTCAACTCAAAATTGACTTAGCTCAAGAGTTCGGTTTTGACTTAACTCAAGATTGACTTAGCTCAAGATTGACTTAGCTCAAGAGTTCGGTTTTGACTTAACTCAAAATTGACTTAGCTCAAGAGTTCGGTTTTGACTCAACTCAAAATTGACTCAGCTCAAGAGTTAGGTTTTGACTTAACTCAAGATTGACTTAACTCATGACTGAGTTTGGTTGCAAAATAACTAGCTCTTAACCTAAGTCTCAACCTCTAGTGAAGCATGAGGAAAAGGAGTGAAATCATAGGAATGTCGTTTATAGTGAATTAGTTACAAGGTCGCTGTAACTTTGCAAGCAGATAGAAGTCGTGGAGCTTTTCTCCCCGAAGTAGACACCCCCGTAGGGTGGATACTTCATCGTATCACTTCTTGATATTGGCAAGGTGTGTCTTTGTAACACAAACCGCAGTTTGTACCACAAAAAACCTTGCCCCGAAGGGGAGATGAATTACTCCAAAGTCGTAATTAACAGAAGAAACAACAGATGAATGAGCAGACAGAAAGAGATCGTAAGCGAAAAGAGCTGAATAAGCCTCGTTGGGACAACTGGCACGTACGCTTGCCCAACCCGAAAGACCAGCAACGGGCGATTGACTTGTTCTATAAATCAGGTGCGGAAACGAAGTCCGACTTCGTGCGAGCAAGGATATTGGGAGAGCATTTCAAGGTGATAATGGTAGATAAGTCTGCCGTGGAGTACTATCGTAAGCTATCCGAATTGACTGCCCAGATACATAAGATAGGCGTGCTGTATAACCAAGCTGTACGAGCCATCAACAGCTATCATAGCGTGAAGACAGCTCAGATACTGCTTGAGAAACTGGAGCAACTATCAGCTCAGATTATTGCTTTGCAGGAGCAGGCTGTCTCTCTGACCATTGATTATCGCAAGTAATGATTGCCAAGATTTCAGCAACGGAGAACCTCGGGGGTGCACTCGGCTACAACTTCAAGAAGGTGAATAAGAAGGAAGCAACACTTCTGCTGGCACATGGCTTGTACCAAAACAGAGCGGGCGAATATACGATGTCGGAGGTACTTGCAGATATGCAGGCATTGATACCCGAAAAGTGTAGAACAAAGAAAACGGTCTTCCATTGCTCGCTCAATCCGCATCCAGACGAGAAGCTGTCCGATGAAACCCTCTCGCAGATAGCTAAGGAGTATATGGAGGCTCTGGGCTATGGCAAGCAACCCTACATTGTGTTCAAGCACAATGATATCGCCCGTGAACATATCCACATCGTATCGCTAAGGGTAGATGGTGATGGTCGAAAGATCAATGACAAGTTTGAAGGCAGACGAAGCAAGAAAATTACGGATGCGTTGGAGAAGAAGTACCATCTAATTCCCAGCACAGAGGTTACAGACAATCCACTACAAGAGCTCTCAAAGGTGGATATGGCAAAAGGAAATATCAAAGAGCAGGTAGCATCTATAGCTCGTTCTGTTCTGAAGCATTACCGCTTTTGTTCGTTGGGAGAACTCAATGCCATTCTTTCCCACTACAATCTTGCCGTGGAAGAGGTCAAGACAGTGTTTCGAGGGCAGAAGTACGATGGACTGGTTTATGTACCGACTGATGATAAAGGCGATAAGGTCAGTACACCCATCCATGCATCGGAGATTGGTCGTGGTGTGGGCTATACAGCCGTGCAGAATAGGATGCAACAATCTAAGCAAGCTATCAAGCCACTGATACCAGCCGTAAGGGAGAAAGTCTTACAAGTAATGCGTACTTCTCCCCAGACAGAGGAAGCACTGCGACATCGATTGGAAGAACAAGGCTTGCGAACGGTTATCCGAAAGAATGAGAGAGGGCGTATCTATGGTATTACGTTCATAGACGATGCGAATGGCATTGCACTCAATGGCTCCAGACTAGGCAAGGGGTACTCGGCCAATACATTTAATGCCTACCTCACCAATCCGACCTACAATCCATTTATGGATGAAATGCTGTATGGCACTCCTTCCTCTCAATTGAAAGAAGAAGTCCCAACTATTCAACCGTTACAGTCAGATGCGGACGAGGGAGACAACCTTGTCGATGAGCTGGTAGATGATATTGTCGATGACCTTCCACTCGGTAGTAGCAACGATGATTGGAAAGAGGCGGCTTGGCAACGGAAGCTCCGCAGACAGAGCAAGGTTCATCTCAGACGAAGGAAGAGGTAAGTCAAGGCAGGGTATGATAAGGAGGAGGGCATCGCACTCTTCACGGAGGAAATCGAAAATAGAGACGGAGGAAAGAAGAAATCTCCACGGAAGGACAGAGTGATAGTTCGGAAGAATGAAATCAAACTTCGGAAGAATGGACTGAAACTTCCGAGGAAATAGATCGCCCCTCCGTGGAAAATAGAAAATGGTCACGTAGGTATCTAGCATTTTCTCCGTGACGATACAGTTCGGTGAAAAGGGAAAGCAGCGAAGCCTACGCATTTGACTTTGACGAAATAGTGATTAGACAACGATTAAACAACAGATAATTATGGCACAAGAAGATGATTTGAGAGCATTGGGCAAGATTATGGACTTTATGAGAGGGATCTCTGTACTGTTCCTCCTCATCAACTGCTACTGGTTTTGCTATGAAGCATTCCACACCTGGGGCTTGACGCTCTCGGTACTAGATAAGATTCTGATGAACTTTCAACGTACAGCAGGACTCTTCTCCTCGATTCTCTGGACGAAGCTCTTTTGTGTGCTGTTCCTTGCTCTTTCTTGCTTAGGGACTCGTGGTGTAAAGGAAGAGAAGATTACTTGGGCTAAGATTTGGACGGTCCTGACTATCGGCTTTGTGCTATTCTTCCTCAATTGGTGGCTGCTGGCACTTCCGATTGGAGTCGTTGGTGCAGCTTCGCTCTACATCTTCACAGTCTCTGTGGGGTATATCTGCCTGCTGATGGCTGGTGTATGGATGAGTCGCCTGCTGAAAAACAACCTTATGGACGATGTCTTCAATACGGAGAACGAGAGTTTTATGCAGGAGACGAGACTGATGGAGAACGAGTACTCGGTCAATCTACCGACACGCTTTTACTACAAGAAGAAATGGAACAATGGCTGGATCAATGTGGTCAATCCGTTTCGAGCTTCAATGGTCTTGGGTACGCCTGGCTCGGGCAAGTCTTTCGCTATCGTGAATAACTACATCAAGCAGCAAATTGAGAAAGGCTTTGCGATGTACATCTACGACTACAAGTTCCCCGACTTATCGGAGATTGCCTATAACCATTTACGTACCCATTTGGATGCTTATAAGGTACAACCACAGTTCTTTGTGATAAACTTTGATGACCCTCGTAAGTCGCACCGCTGTAATCCCATCAATCCAGCCTTTATGACGGATATATCAGATGCTTACGAGAGTGCCTACACCATCATGCTCAATCTGAACCGCTCGTGGATTCAGAAGCAAGGTGATTTCTTCGTGGAGTCACCGATTATCTTGCTTGCAGCTATCATTTGGTTTTTGAAGATTTACGAGGAGGGGAAGTATTGCACCTTTCCACATGCCATAGAATTCTTGAATCGACCATATGCCCAGATATTCCCGATACTCACCTCTTACGATGAGCTTGCCAACTATCTATCTCCCTTTATGGACGCTTGGGAGGGTGGAGCACAAGATCAGTTGCAGGGGCAGATAGCATCAGCGAAGATCCCTTTGTCACGAATGATTTCTCCCGCCCTATACTGGGTGATGACGGGCGATGACTTTTCGCTCGACATCAACAACCCTAATGAGCCGAAAGTGCTTGTGGTAGGGAACAACCCCGACCGACAGAACATCTATTCGGCTGCGCTCGGACTCTACAATAGTCGCATTGTGAAGCTTATCAATAAGAAGCATCAACTTAAAAGCTCGGTGATTATAGATGAGCTACCGACCATCTATTTTCGTGGTCTCGATAACCTGATCGCTACGGCTCGTAGTAACAAAGTCGCTGTGTGTCTAGGCTTTCAGGACTTCTCGCAGCTGACCCGTGATTATGGGGATAAGGAGAGTAAGGTGATACAGAACACTGTGGGTAATGTCTTTAGCGGACAGGTAGTTGGTGAAACAGCTAAGACGCTTTCCGAGCGTTTCGGCAAAGTGCTTCAGCAACGGCAGTCCATGACCATCAACCGTAACGACAAGTCCACATCTATATCTACGCAGATGGATAGCTTGATTCCTGCAAGTAAGATTAGTAACCTTACAC
Source organism: Porphyromonas vaginalis (assembly GCF_958301595.1). Lineage (NCBI taxonomy): Bacteria > Pseudomonadati > Bacteroidota > Bacteroidia > Bacteroidales > Porphyromonadaceae > Porphyromonas > Porphyromonas vaginalis. The sequence goes on from NZ_CATQJU010000001.1 coordinate 1,844,925, forward strand.
AAGGTATGTTCGTTGGGGCTGTCTCTGACAATTTCGATGAACGCATCGATCAGAAAATCTTCCATGCTGAGATCGTTGTGGATGTTGCCAAGGTCTCTGCTGAAACGAAAGCTTACCAGCCTATCCCCATCATAGCGGACTTTACAAACGAAAATGGCTCCGACAGTCTGCGTGAGACTATTGAAGCCAATTATCGCCAAGTCAAGCAAGAGGTGCTATCCCTCGTAGACTCTGAGACTGCTCGTATCAAAGCTGACCCTGCTCTCCAGTATCTGCTGAAGGAGTAGTCTGGAATACTTAGCCCCTCTTCCGATCTCTTTTGGGGAACATATCAGAGTTGGCTGACACAAAGATTCTGTTTCTGTAGTCTTTTTCATCCCCATCTATTTCCAAAGCATCCAGAATGTGTTGTCTAGCTCTTCTTGCAGGCCTCATATCTCTTTTCATTTTTGGAGAAAATCTATCTTTTAGGCTCAAATGATTGGCTTTCAATAGCCTAATGAGTTGTGAAATGCAGTAGGTAATGATTTAGCAACCTATCTTCAACAATGATATACAACGCTTTGCATAACTCGAATAACCTGTTGCAAAGATAAGGGTATATCGTGAGAAAAAAGAATTTTCTCCAATAGTGTCCTAAACGTTTTTGGCGGGCAAAGGGTGTGAGATAGCTGTCAAGCGGGTCAATCGCCCCTTGACATTTGCGGTAAAAACGTTTAGGACACTATTGTCTCAGAAGGCAAGTAATATCCCTATTGTGTAAAACTTACAAAGAGTCGAGGTATTGCTTGGGATTTATCCTGTGATATTTGCGGAAAGCCTCCGTGAAGTGGCTGAGATTGGCATATCCGATTTTATAGCCCACTTCGGATACAGAATAGAGACGAGTTGAGAGTAGTCGTTTCGCCCATTCCATCTTTTCGGATAGGGCATACTCGGCAATTGCCTTGCCGATAACCAACTTGAAGCACTTTTGCAGTTTGGAGCTGCTCATTGCCGCTTCACGTGCCAACTCGGGAATGCTCGGTACATTATTGAGATTTTGAAGAATATGGCGACGAACTCGGAAAACAGTCTCTACATCATTCAAGTTCAGATTGGCAAGAGATTTTACTTCCGAACGTTTTTCGAGTTTTTCAAGGTACATCGTTAGCAATTCTATTGTCTTTCCATGTAAATGGAGAGATGAGAAAGGTGTATTGCTTTCGACAATTGATTTGATCCCATCCAATACTTCCTGCATTGCAGGCGTAATAGTCTCAAACAAATAAAAAGCCTTGTCAGATTGGAGAATCCGACCGATGTAAGTTTCATGCGCCGTATCCATTTGCTCTATCCAATCCTTGTTGAAAGTCAATGTGATGTTTTCATACTGCCGTTTGGAATCGAAAGTCCATTCCGTAGGGATATTGCTTGAAGGCATAAAGATACCGTAGAGCGTGTCCACTCCGACCGTTTTTGTGCTTGTGCCGATAATCTGTTCGTGCTTATGTTCATTGATGTAGAACATCACGGGAATCCATTTCGAGTTTTCCACCGAGCGACGCACCATTGTCATCGGTTCGTATGCCATGAAGCTGATGTAGGTCAATGTGAGCCACGGTAACGGATAGTATTGTTTGAAAAATCCATTGCCAACCGAAGGCGGAACGGTAAAACCATCGTTCGTTATCGATGTGCCGAATTGCTCGGCAACCATCTCGATCCAATCTTCGGGCTTATTGATTGCACAGAATTCTATGGTCATGTCAATTCATTATCTTTCTGCAAAGATACAAACGAACACGGATAAAAACCAGTGGTAAATCAAGTTTTTATCCGTATTGTTTTTTGCGTGGTGATTTTTGAATCCTCTGAAAATTATCTTTGGGAAGACTTACTCAAACGCCACCAGACTTGATGGCACTCCTACCGCGGTTACAACAGGTGTTTTAGAGCATTCGCCCGTCTTGGTGTTGTAGGTATAGTAGCCCGTGCCGTTATTGCACGTCATTCCGAAGACGATGAAATTTTTGTAGCGGGTTATGGCAAAAGAGCCGTTACTGTCGGTCATGGGCAAATCGAGTTTTTCGATGGTTTTATTCCAAATATCAATTTTCACGGGCTGAAAATCTTTGTTCAGTATACCGAACTCCGTATCTGTTACTTTCACACAACTATACACTATGCCATTGCCTGCGTAGTAAGATTTAATCATGTACTGCCCTGTCTTGCCTATTCCTTTTATGGTTGTCTTCGATAGGTTGAATAGGTAGTCGGCATCCCACTTGTCGCTTCCTTTGCGAATACGAAGAAATCCCTCTTTGTTGGCAACGTTGAAGTTGTTGCCCGCACTGTAAAAGTAGATGTCGCCCCGCTCGTCTATGAATGCGTCGGAATGGCGGAACAATCCGACAACACTTGTGCGGTTGTCCTTGATAACTTCCGTCTTTTTCGTCTTCAAGTCGATAATAGCAACCTCTGCACCCGTACCGGGTACGGAAGTATGAGGCGAATTGAGTTGATTGAGGGCAACGTACATTTTTCCATCACGGATGACATTGCAACCGGGGTCGGGGTTATTGTCTTGAACGGCATAAGGCGAGAGGTCGATTTCATCCTCCTTTTGCAATGTCATGGTGTTGATTAACGCAATCTTGCCACGTCCGTGCAAAGCGACGTATGCCCGCTGTTCGTCAATAAAGTTGATTTCCCCGGGTTGAGCCATTTGTTCGAAAGTCATCGTACCTGCTTTTAGAAGCTCGCCGTGAGCTCCTCTTGTAAACTTATGTACCTTATCTCCGAATTTCCCTTCGGGCACAAGTACCGTGTTTCCTTTTGCGAAGAGATAGCATCCGAACCCGAATTCAAAAGTTTTCTTGTTGTCGGTTGCTTGAGGAGTTAAATCGCTGAATGTACCGACATAAGCACTTTTGTCTACATAATGCACAAAGGCAAAATGTTGTTGCACCTCGTTGGGCGTAGGTTTGGGGTCATCGTTCTTATCACAAGACGTCAGCCCTATGGAGCCGACCAGCATAGCGGAAAGGGCTACGCGACTGAAAAATGTTGTTCTCATTATCATATATGTTTATAGTTATAAAATACCTTTCGAGAAGACATACCTGAATTTCAGATGGAATGTCCGTCCCGCCAATGGTTGGCGGTACTGATCCCACACCTCTTTATTCATCAGGTTGTGGCATTCCAAGGCGATGGAATATTTCTTTTTGTAAGTCAGAAAGAGACCTATATCGTGAGTAAAACTGCGAGGGATACGCCGTTTCTGCAATTCGGTAAGTTCCCAAAAGTAGAAGAACTCTTCGGTGAATTTGCCGTCCCAGAATGCCTTGACATACCAATTTTTGAACAATCGGTCGCTGTGATATTCCGCTCCGAAGTTGGCGAACAGATAAGGAATATTAGGCAGCCGCAATCCTTTTGTCGGATTGGGGGCTTGGGTGCCGGGTAAATACTCCAAGGCATCGCGCACATCCTGATAAGTCAGATTTCCATAGGCATAGAGCGTCGGTGTTATATCCAGTTTCAACTCGGTCTCTATACCTTTGATATGCACCTTTTCCGCATTCACATATCCGGCTGCCATGTGCTGTTTCATCAGTTTTATCATATCATTTACCTGCATATAAAAGCCGTTTACCTCAAATTGCAATCGCGACAGCCCGAGTACGTCGTTTTTGTCGAACAAGAAGCCCATATTGAAGTTATGGCTTTTCTCCGGTCTCAGCCCGGCTGCAGGAAAGGTGATGATACCGTCACCGAATAGTTCTTGCGAATTGGGGAGGCGTATAGCCCTTTGGTAGGAAGCCTTCAAATGAAAGTCACTGAACGGTTCTAACTTCACCGCCTCTATAAATCCGATTTGTGATGTCGTATTGCTCTTTTTCTTCGGAGCTTCAATCATTTCGTACGAGGTCAAGTCCTCTATCTCGGAATGGAGATGGAAATACTTTGCAGAGAACATATTCGTCAGTTTCCTGTCTAATAGTTTCGCCTCCCAAGTCAAGCCCGAAACGACACTGGTCTTTTTGCTGGGAAATCCTCCGATAATAAACCCTGTGTGCTGACTTGCAATGTCATCGCTTGGTTGTCTTCGGGCGTAATTGATGAGTGTGTTCAGGTTCAGACTGTGATTGGCGGACAATTTGTAATCAAAATTGATACGTTCGTTGATTTCCAATCCTTTGTCGTTTGAGTTGTGAGGAACGTCTCCCGTCTCTCCCTGTCCATTCGGACTCGGATAGATGTTTCCCTCAAAATCGTAATTAACCCGTGCAGTATCCACAAAATTGTTTGTTGTATGTGAAAGGGAGAAATGGGACTCGAAGTTAAGTCGGTTGTTCCGCATCCTGCTTTTTATCAGTTTGTTTTCCAGCATAAACATACCCGATTGATTTTCGGCATGCTGAATGTTTTTCAAAACACCTTGAATCTCATTGAAACGGTTATAGTACCCGAACTCGGTACTGATTTCATCGAACCAGAGTTTTGTAAAAGCTATTTTCCCTTTCAACATATACGAACGAAAACGGTTGTGGTCTCGCCTCACCAACAAGTTTTCTCTTTCGGGTACTCTAAAAGAATAATCATTCTTTGCAGACGTACAATAACCTCCCGCACCAAGCAGAACACCGCTTTTAGGGAAGTTCTTGCGAGAGAAGACGCTTCCTTTGTGTGTTTGGTAAGAACCTAATTCATACGAGGCATCCAAATAGTCCGTACTGAACTCTTTCGTAACGATATTAACGGCGCCGCCCAATCCATCGCAACCAAAACGGGCAGGGATAATACTTTTGTAGACCTCTATCCGTTCGATAATGTCTATCGGAATCTCATCAAGAGAAAAAGCTCCGTCAGAAGTACTCATAGGTATTCCGTCCCATAAGATTTGAATACGATTGCCTTCCAATCCATGGACGATAATCCTCGAACTGCTTCCTAAACCACCAGTCTGCCCGACCTTCAAACCAATGGTCTTGTTCAAGATGGTTTCTAAAGAAACGGAACGACCTTGCAATTCCTTTGCATTTATCACTGAAACCGCTTCGGGCGACTCTCTGATAACCTGTGCTTTTGTTTTTCCGAAGACTACCACATTTGCCAATTCTGTCGAGTCCGGACGTAATTTCAGGGTATGACGCTTCTCATTTGCCGTGATCGTTTCGGTAATTGTCTGATAACCTACATAACTTACCCTTAATACCAGTTTTTGATGGGCTGTCGTATTTAGTTTCGCCACTCCTTTTCTGTTGGTGGTCGTACCGTTCTTGTATGTTGTATCTCCCAGATTTTTCCATTGCACCGTGGCAAATTCTAAGTTGTTTCCATTCTCTGCATCGACAACTTTAATTTCAGTAGAATATAGTTGTGCAAACATAGGATAAGACCACAACAATAGAAAGCTGATAACGAGCAGTCTCTTATATAAATGGATCATTAAGCTGATTGGCATATCTTATCTGTTCTGTTTGTTAGAACTCGTGCAAAATTACGCACCTATCAAATAAGGGAATAACCCTACCATCCACACTTATGCCCCTATTGAGTTTTATATATACCGAACTATCATTTCCGGGTAGTATTATGCTCATTCGGGTTGTTTTACTTCTGTTCGTCGCTGTAACTTTGCACCTCAGAAAAATCAAAACGACAGATATATGGATAAACAAAAAGTCAAGCCTCTCGAAGAGGAACGGGAGAGCCGCAGCCTGCTCTCCAATGCAGTGGTCATATTGCACCTTATTTTTGGTACACTCCCTATACTGCTTGTAGTATGGGCAGTGGACAAGTTGATGAATGGCACACTCTCTCCCATAATAGTTTGGGGTATTGGAGGAATAATGATACTATTCTCACTGCTTCGGGGCGTATTCTATGGAACCTCGATTTGGCGTGCACACCAGTCGGCTTACAATGCCCTTACACGATTGAGGTTACGTATCATTAGTCATCTACAACGCTTGCCACTCGGTTTCTTCCAAGAGCGGAAAGTGGGAGACTTAGTGAATATTATCAACCACGATGTGGAACAAATTGAAATTTATTTGGCACACGGATTACCCGAAATCCTTTCGGCTACGCTTTTTCCTGCCTTACTCTGGATAATCATTATGGTGCTGAACTGGCGTTTGGGGCTGTCGCTCATTTCTCTTTTGCCTGTGGCTTTTCTTCTGCAAATGGCTGTCAAAACACTTTGGGGAAAGAGCTTTCAACACTTTATGGAAAGTACGCAAAAAATGTCGGAAGATCTTTTGGAATATGTGGCCACCATATCGGTAATCAAAGCCTTCAGTAACGAGGAAAACAGAACGGAACGGGTACTTGGCGGTATGCGCGACTACATCCGTTGGGTAAAGCGGAGCATGTTTAGCGTTACCGTTCCCATGACATTGATAACAATGTTCTTGGAAGGTGGTATCGTGGTAATGACTCTTGTCGGGCTATGGCTGGTGACTTCGGGCGAACTGACGGTGGCACGTTTTATCCTTGCCCTGATATTGGGCGGACTGTTCTCGTCCTCCTTTGCTAAGTTGGCAACATTCCAACATTTCCGAATCGTCTATGGTCAGTCGTTGGCAAAAGTACAGTCCATTACAGAGGTACAGGCAAAGGAAACTGCGGACAAGAAAACAGATACGACACAGACGGATGTTTGTTTCGAGCATGTTACATTCTCCTATCCAAACAAGGAAGACAATGCGCTGAAAGATGTATGTCTTCAATTTCCGAGAGGAAGCCATACTGCTATCGTAGGCGAGTCAGGGTCGGGAAAAACCACACTGGCAAGTTTGATGATGGGGTTCTGGCAACCCCAAACAGGTACTATCCGACTGGGAGGAGAGAATATTACGGAACTCTCCGAACGTAATATCGCAGATTATTTTTCGATGGTACAGCAGGAGGTTTTTCTCTTTAACACAACTATTCGGGATAATATCCGCATAGGAAGACCTACCGCCACACAAAAGGAAGTGGAAATGGCAGCAGAGCGTGCTCGTATTCATGATTTTATCATGGGCTTGCCGAATGGTTATGATACGCTGGCAGGCGAAGCCGGCGTAAAATTCTCTGGCGGAGAAAAACAACGTATTTCCATCGCCCGAATGTTGCTCAAAGACTCTCCAATAGTTATTCTCGATGAAGCCACTGCCGCATTGGACGGAGAGAATGAGAAACTAATCCAAGAAGCTCTTGATGAATTGCAGCGCAACAAGACCGTCATTACCATTGCTCACCGTCTCAATACTATTCAGGATATGGAGCGTATTGTTGTGATGGACAAAGGGCAGGTTGTGTCGAAGGGAACACACCGAGAACTGATGAAAGACTGTTCTCTGTACCGCAATATGACGGAAACGCAAGAACAAGTAAGTAAATGGCAATTAAAAGAAGAGGAGGAATAAGAATGGTACGCAATATACTGAATGAATTGACCGCTCGCGGAGTGCGGCATCTAATTATCTCCGCACTGTTTTTCGTGGTTTATGCCCTTTGTGGCACGGCGATAATGCTCACAGTCTTGTTTCTCATCGACCGTCATATACAGGGAGAAAGCATCTCTTTCATTTCGGCAGCATGGGTACTCGGTAGTCTGCTGGTCTTGAAAACCATATCCAATGCCATTGCCGATATGAGCAAGCATTTTGCTGGATTTGATCTTGTGGAACGTATCCGCGAGAAAATCATATTGAAACTGAAAATGTTCTCACTCGGTTTCTATACCAATGAGCGTCTGGGAGAGATAAGTACAGTCATTCACAAAGACGTTGATAATATGGAGATGGTGGTGGGGCATCTTTGGACGCGAATGTCCGCCGACTTCATTGTAGCTCTGATACTCGGCATCGGGCTGTTCTGTGTGGACTGGCGCATGGGATTGACGATGGTAGTCATTCTTCCCATTGCCCTATTTTCTCTGTATCGGGGCATTCGTTCGGGAATGAAAGCACAGGAGGAGGCACAGGATAATCTGGCGGATATGGTCAGTCTCTTCGTGGAATACGTCAAGGGCATACCCGTGCTAAAAGTATTTGGTGGAAAAGGAATGTTCCGTGACAGATTGGACCACTCTGTTAATGAATTTGGAGAAAGCAGTAAGAATATTTCTCGTTTGGCAGCTGTGAGTGTGGGCAGATACACTTTTCTGATAGAATTGGCTTTCGCTCTGATGGCTACAATCGGTCTTTGGTGGACGCAACAAGGGGAACTTTCTCTTTTCGCTTATCTAATGTTCGTCATCGTTTCAAGAGAATTCTACAAGCCTTTTGTCAATATGGAAAGTCATTGGCTGAATTACATCAAGGTAAAGGATAGCTACGGACGCATTTCCCATTTGTTGAATGCCCCTGTTATCACCAATCCTGAACAGCCGAAAACAGCAACCCATTTCAATCTTTCCTTTGACAAAGTTGGTTTCCATTATGAGAAGGAAGGTTTTGAGATGAAAGATCTCACGTTCCATGTTCCCGAAGGAACGGTAACGGCACTTGTTGGCTCGTCAGGTTCTGGTAAAACAACCATTACCAACCTGTTACTCCGTTTCTGGGAACCGCAGATCGGCAGTATTCGTATCGGTGGTATAGACATTCGAGAAATGGACTATGATTATCTACTCGGCAAAATCAGTGTGGTGATGCAGAATGTTATTCTCTTTTCAGATACCATTGCCAATAATATCAAAGTGGGCAATCAACATGCTACGCAGGAAGAAATCGAGGAAGCGGCACGACGGGCGATGATACACGACTTTATCATCAGTCTGCCGGAAGGTTATGAAACAAAAATAGGAGAAAACGGTTTGGGGCTATCCGGAGGTCAGAAACAAAGGCTTTCAATCGCCCGTGCGTTCCTCAAAGATGCTCCCATCATTCTTTTGGACGAGATAACGAGCAATGTCGATCCTGTTAATGAATATAAGATACAGCAGGCGATGTCCACCCTTATCCGAAATCGCACAGTCTTGGTCATCGCCCATCATTTGCAAACCATCCGTAATGCTAATCAGATTATTGTGATGGACAAAGGACACCTTGTAGAGAATGGGACGCACGCAGAACTTGCAGCCCATGACGGAATGTACTGCAAATTGCTGGCGATGCAGTAATTTAATCAATAAAAATATGGAGGTATGGTTTGAGCCATACCTCTTTTTTTGCCACTTCCATCCATATCAACGCCACAAGTGCGCAGTTATTTTCAACTGCTAACATGCACGGTTTCTTTGATTTACCTTTGCCCATGCACCGCTGTTGGTGTTATTAAATACATTGTAATATGGACGAAAAAATCAAAGACCAAGAAGTCCTTTTGGTGAAAGACCCCAAGGACGAGAATCTCAAAGCCGTCTCAGGGACGGACGAGAAAGGCGGACTGAAAACTGTACCGCCTACCGCCGAACATGAGCAGAGTTTCTTGAAGTTCGACAAGCACAGCAATGCCTTGGAGAATTTCCTCTCCAACTTCATGCGGCAGTTCAAGAACCCCACACAATTTCACTTCTTCAAAGTCCCCTTCGAGGGTGTTGTTGCCAGCGCACGGGTTCTCGCCGAGATGCTCAAAGCTCCGGATGTCCCCTCCAACAAGGAGATGCTAGACTCCGCCCGTGTTAATCCTTCGGATTATGCAGGAGAGCAGAAGCAGACCTTTCAGGAGATAGACCCCGAGAAGATTGACTGGGAACAGTTCTCCAAGATGGGCGTGAGCCGTGAGAGCCTTGAAAAGAGCAAGGAACTTGAAGCCATGCTAAAATACCGAAAATCACCCCACCTTGTCCCCATCAGCGTAAAAGTTGGAGATGTATCCCTCTATACGGACGCACGCCTTTCTTTGCGTGAGACAGAGGACGGCAGATTTATCCCCGTTGTCCACGCCATCCGCAAGGAGCCGCAGTTGGAACAGGAGTTCTTCGGGCATACCTTCACCGACGAGGACAAGAAAGCCCTGAAAGGAACGGGCTTTCTCACCTGGGACTACGACAATCCAGATAAAGACGATGACAGATGGCTCTACTTGCCCGCTATGAAGAAAACCCGCCGCATCAGTGGCTCCTCCGCCAAGCAGGATTACTTTATGGGCAGTGACTTCACCTATGACGATATGGGCAGTCGCAATGTAGACGAAGACTCCCACCAGTTGCTGGGCGAAGAGACTATTGGCGGACACAAGTGCTGGAAACTGGAATACACGCCTAAAGACAAACGTGAGATCTACTCTAGAAAGGTGGCGTAGATTCGTCAAGACTGCCTTATCGCCATTAAGGTGGAGAACTACGACAAGATGGGAAAACTACTCCGTCGCCTTGAATTGTCGGACATTGCGAAGGTTTCTGGTTTTTGGATTGCGAAAAAAACTGCATATGACCAATGTTCAGACTAACCATCAGACGATTCTTGAGTTTAAGGATCCCAAGTTCAATACCCCTATGAACGAGGCTCAATTCAGTGTAAGCACTTTGGAAAAAGGCCGATTCTAATGACAGATACAACTAATCATTCAGCAAAATTCTTGTTGCTGTTTATTCTCTTCTTGCCCCTGCATATCGCATGGGGCCAAGAAGAGGAAGCTTCATCGTGGCAAGTCAAAGGATTTGTGGATACCTATCATGCCGTTCGCTCCGAAAAACCGAACAACTTTATGTCTTCGCGCACGAGAATAAGAGGAGAGATAGGTAAAAGTTTTGAAGGCTGTTCGCTCTTTGTCTCATTCAACGCAACTTACAATGCATTATTAAAAGAGCGTACAGGTGTTGAACTGCGGGAAGCGTATCTTGACCATAGAGATGACCATTGGGGCTTTCGCCTTGGGCGACAATTGGTCATTTGGGGAGCGGCAGACGGTGTGCGTATTACCGACTTGGTCTCTCCTATGGATATGACAGAGTTCTTGGCACAAGACTATGATGACATTCGGATGCCAGTCAATGCCCTACGCTTTTTCGTCTTTAACGACAAAATGAAACTGGAACTGCTTGCCGTGCCAACCTTTGAAGGGTATAAACTACCTACCGACGCAATAAATCCATGGTGCATTTTGCCCAAAGATAGCCCACTGCCTATTGCCTGGGAAGAAAACGGGAGCCACCCCAGTCTTCATTTTGCCAATATTGAGTATGGCGGAAAGCTCTCTTTTACCTTGCCTGGAGTGGACTTTTCGCTCTCCGCATTGCATACGTGGAACAAGATGCCCGTGTTTACGTATCGCCCTACAGATACCCACATTGTCGTTTCTCCGCAATACTACCGAATGGGATTTTTCGGAGGAGACATATCCAAACCTCTAGGGCAACTGGTATTACGAGGAGAAGCAGCCTTCAATGTGGGGAAGCATTTCAGCTATAGACCTGATGCGTCTGATCAGGAACAAAAAGGATTCAACACTGTGAATTATCTCGTGGGTATCGATTGGTATGCCCCCAAAGATTGGGTGGTGATGGCACAGTTTTCTTCTGAAAGCATCCTAAAGTACGAAGACCGGATTGCACAGCCTCGTCACAATTCACTCCTTACGCTCAATGTGTCGAAAAAGCTGTTGGATAACACCCTACAACTCTCCAACTTCACCTATTTCGACCTCAAGCATAAAGGTTGGTTTAGTCGGTTTACTGCCGCCTACTCTCTGAATGACTTCATTCAGCTCTCTCTCGGGTATGATTGGTTTGGAGGCGATGAAGGTATCTTCAGCACGTACAAAAACAATTCAGAAGTATGGGCGAAGGCAAAATATAGCTTTTAATCGAATGTAATGAGCAAAGCAGACGACACCAGCTGAATAGCACAACAATAGAAACGCAACCCCACTCAGGGTATGTTCGTTGGAACTGTCTCTGACAATTTCGATGAACGCATCGATCAGAAAATCTTCCACGCTGAGATCGTTGTGGATGTTGCCAAGGTCTCTGCTGAAACGAAAGCTTACCAGCCTATCCCCATCATAGCCGACTTCACAAACGAAAATGGCTCCGACAGTCTCAAAGAGACTATTGAAGCCAATTATCGCCAAGTCAAGCAGGAGGTGCTATCCCTCGTAGATAGAGAGATTGAGAGAATTAAGAACGATTCGCAACTGAAATCTCTTTTGAAGTTGGACTAGCTTCAAGCAAGTGCAATAATTCTGCCAACTCTTTGTTTTTCTCAACTTCGAGTACAGACTTGATCTCAACAATAAACTCTGTCGCATAGTCTCTACTAGCATGCTTTATTATTTCTACAACTTGTGAGGTGTTACTCGTGATAATAGATAGTGTTAATTCGTTTTTTAGAAGTGAAGTTGGTAAAAGAGTCCTTACAGATTCAGGAGTGTCTATAAGACATGCTTTGTTGATAATGTTGTGGCCATAACGAACAAAAAGTTGTTCTGTTATATTTTCACCTGAGCTAGCATACATATCTCGAATGTTTTTATAGACAGAAGACCAATCTTTGCCTTGACTCTCAAAGCACTCTACCAAACTTTGATAAACATCATCTTCAACTATGCGACTTTGATCCTTAAACTCATTCGTTATGGTAGCCTTAAAAGCTTCATAAGCTTTTGGTATGTTTGAACGAGTTGTAATTAGCAGTTGATATTGCGTGTTTTTTCTCTTGAAGTTATCCTCCCAATCAGCGCTTTCTGTTTTTTGCATATAGTTGATTGCCGTGCTGTTGCAATGATACACTATACCAATGTTATTCATGTCTCTAGTTTCGTCAAAGAAAGCAATAGGTACATTTGAAATGTTCTCTATCGTTATCTTGTTTTCATAGTCGTCTTTCCAACGGCTCCAGTCTTGAAGCAAGTCAAGCAGTTTAATCTTAAGTGTCTTAACAAAGAAACTGTACGTTGGAAGAAGAGCGTCTATTGGCAATGAATTTTCTTCTTTTCCTAGTTTGTTTGAAATCATATACTGCACTACCTGACAATACATAGGATATTGGGCCATTTTTTCGCACCCTAATAACAGCATTCCATAAGATATAAACGACTCAATATGATTAACGATTGTTTTTATTGTTTGCTCATTAGCACTTTCGCTAAGTAAATCAAACTCACTTCCAGTGTACGACTCCCCTTTAGCCATTCGTATTGAAACTAAATAGTAATAGAAAGGCCCCTCTTTCTCACACTCAGAAAACCAATTATCAATGTTGTTGTCACTAGGCAGTGTGGGTAGTATGCTTTCTAACTCAACCCATCTATTAAGTAGAGTTTTGGCTTCATCAGATACTTCGACTTCTGTGATTTGACTTTGTAATAGTTTTTGGTATTTAGGAAGTTCGTGCTTTAGATATGGAACGGCCACTAAGGTGTTTAACCTTTCAACAGGAAGTTTAGATAGATAATCGTCCACTTTGTCTTCAGGGCATTCTATTAAGTATTTTGAATGCTCTTCTTTTGCTTTTTCTATAAAATCGATATAGCATTCAGGGTGCGTATAGGTTTTTCTGAGGAGGTTAAACGGATTTAGATAGTCAAATTCTCTTAGCTTATCGCTAAGATTTGCAACGCTATCATACAGCTTTACGGCATCGACTAGACAAGAGCCTTGTATTTTCAGCTCTTTATCTCCATCTTCTTGTATCAACACATCACTATAAAGGTGTTTTATCATCATTTTTAGATGAGTAAGAGCTTTATTCTTTGACGTGTGCTTCAGCAATTCTATTTGATAATCTTTGAGGCTTATGCCGTCTTTACCTGCCTGAGTTTTCATAAGTAGTTGGTCCCAAAATTTGACCTCAATTGTTAGTCCCGATTGCGTCAGAGCATTTGTAGCATACTGAGGGTTATTTACTTTTGCAATGGCATTTTCTAATAAGTCATTGAGAAGAGTGCTATCCTCGAGCTTGAGAAGTAAATCGCTTTTCCCACTATCTAATTCTCTTCTTAATTGATCTGTGTAAATTAATTCAAGAGCTTCTTCTGTTGGCAACTGAAAATAAAGAGCTGAAAGAAATTTTGATGTCTCTTCATTTCGATACTTATAGGCAAGAGGGTCGCAGAATTTAAGATTTAAGAGTTCGTCATAGGGATTTTGTTGAATTGAATACTTGCCTACAACATAAAGAGCAATATATTCGTCTGGCACATTAAACGACTGATTGTTTTTTAATGTGATACACTCATTGATGAAAGAGATAATTTTACGAGGTGACTTCGACTCTGTCATCAAATCATATATTTGTGTAATAGAACTTTCTTGGGAGAGTTCTTCTCCTACAGCCTCTTTCCACATTGAGCTTAAATATCCTTTCCAGTTGCTCATTGTTGGAGGAGCAACACGATAAACCACATCGAATGTTTTATTGATAAAATCATTGCCGTAAAATGTTTTCATTTCATCTTCTGTGTCTAAGGCTATGGTCTCAGGATAAAAGGCAACAAGAATGTGTTTTCGATCAAAGGGAACTATTACTTGAATATTATTGTATTTGACCTCCGCAAAAAAGCTATGAATAGCTGCCCAAAATTCTTGAACTTTATGCGATGGAAGTCTATCCATATTGTCAAATACAATAACAAGCTTATTTTGTAAATCCTCATCTAACTCTTTCATCCAATCCTTAAACTGTTTAGATGAAGGTTCTGCAGCAAATTCCTCTTCATAGGTCGTGTTTTCCTTAGTTTTCTCCTTGTAAAGAGAAACCAGCTCCTCCAATAGTAGTTTCCAACTTCTATTTTTCATTTTACAAAATCGAACGACAATATAAACAAGGGTAATGAGTAGTGGAATAGCCGTGAATACTGGTTTTATGAACCAATAGGTTGATGCCGGCAGAGAATCAGCTATTGAAGAGAAAATGGGTGTTAATATAATGGCTAATGTAATAACAAGTATCCCTACACTAACTTTTGGGATGTCTGTAGTTCGAACTTCCCTTTTTTTGGAGAGAAGGCTCTTTAACTTTGTTTTCCAAACATCTTTCTTTCTTCCCTTCAATGCTTGAGAAGCTTGCTCATTATTGCAGATGTAATAAGTAAGTTCCTCTAAAATTGACCGCCTTGTCAAGTCATCTTGATGTCCCCAGGCATCATACGTGAAAAAGAGAGGGGAGTTTTCTCTCATTTCTTTTTGAACTAAAGAAATGAGATTGGATTTCCCTGTCCCCCAGCCCCCTTCTAGACCTATCATAAGAGAGCTTTTGGCTTCTATTAAAAGATTTGCTATTTGCTTGGCAGTGGATTCGTGTGCTTTACCTGCAAATAAATCTTTCCCGCATGGCTCATTTGATATAAATTTGAATTGTGCCATAATTACCTCTTTTTTTTGACCAGTGTTGAGTCAGCTGTAGACTTAAACTGTGATATCTTATTTTTCAACAATTTAGTAGCCATATGTTTTCCAATAGTCTTCCCATCTAGTACGACAAATGTACTCATTTTAGGGCAGATAATCTTGAAGTTGAAATGTTTGGGCGAATTTTCTTTTTCATCACTTCCTTTCCTTATAATTCCTTGGGACTTAGAAGAGGTCATTTTATCCTATATATTTGCTGTCTGAAAGGTATTATTCAAATCAAACAGAGTGATTTATGGAAGCAAATAGCAATGACAATTACGTGCTGGTCTTAGAGGATCGCACCGAGGTAAAGAACCAGCATGAAGCGGGAAAACTCACCATCGTTTCGGGGATTGATGATAAGGGCAAGCTCAAAACGACTGAGCCTCTTGAAGCCAACCAAGCAGCCTTTTTGAGGTTCAATAGCAAGGATGGACTGCTGAAGAACTTCATGACCAACTTCCTCAAGCAGTTCAATAACCCCTCCCATTTCGGGCTATACAAGGTGTTGGCGAGCAATGTGGAGCAAGGCGTAGATAACCTGCGTACTCTGCTTCAAAGCCGAGAGACTCCCGAAAGCAGACAGCAGTTGGCAGAGGTTGGTGTACCCTTTGAAGACTATCTGCCACAGCAGAAGAAGAGTACAGCCATTGATGCAGACAAGGTAGACTGGAAGATGCTCGACAGTCTCGGACTCTCCCGTGAGCGGTTAGAGCAGAGTGGAGAGCTAGAGAAGATGCTCAATTGGCAGAAGAGCAACCTCGTGACCATAGCCATCCCCATTGGAGATACTACTATCTACACAGAGGCTCGCCTTGCCTTCCGCACAGATAATGAGGGCAATATCGGGTTAGCCATACACGCTATGCGTAAAGAGCCACAACTCGACTATCCCTATATGGGCTACAAGTTCTCCCCCGAAGAGAAGGAACAACTACTCGCAACCGGCAATCTCGGTAAAACCATCGAAGTAACACCCAAGAGCGGAGAGCCTTTTGCCGCCTACGTCTCCATCGACCCACAGACCAACGAGATTATCGCCTTGCGTGCCGACCGTGTAAGCATTCCGCAAGAGATCAAAGGCGTCACGCTCTCTGACCAGCAATACAAAGATCTAGTTGAAGGCAAAGCGGTGAAAGTAGAAGGAATGACCGCTAAGAGTGGCAAGTCTTTCGATGCTACGCTTCAGGTCAATGCAGAGAAGAAAGGCATTGAGTTCATCTTCGGAGAGAACAAGAGTCTCAAAGAGCGTCAGGAACAGCGACAAGATCGTCAACAAGACAAGGCACCTCGCAAGCTTTGTGGTCTAGAGTTGTCAGAGAAGCAACGAGAAGCCTTAGACAACGGTCGCACACTTTATCTCAAAAATATGATCGATAAAGAGGGGCAACCCTTCAATGCCTATGTCCGTATGGACAAAGAGCAAAACCGCCCACGCTTCTACAAATGGAACCCTGACAAGAAGCAAGGAACGGGTAAGGTCGAAGCCGTGGCGGAAGAACACAAGATGCAAGTAGCCGTGAATAACCACGGCAAAACCAACGAAGCTACCAAGCAGGTGAAAGAGCCTCTGAAAAAGGGGCAAACAGCACCCACTGCTGAACAAAAGCAGAAGCAGGACGAGAACAAGCAGAAGAAGTCTCGAGGACGTAAGATGTAACCCATAATCTATTCAAAGACTATGACAACATGTATTATTGCTGAGAAGCCCTCGGTAGCGAGAGATATTGCCCGCATTGTCGGAGCAACCAGCAAGCAAGACGGTTATTTAGCAGGAAATGGTTACCTCGTCACGTGGGCTATGGGACACCTCATTACACTTGCCATGCCCGAAGCCTACGGCTATTCTAACTACAAAGCAGAAGAGTTGCCCATTTGCCCCAATCCCTTCCAGCTCATTGTCCGACAAGTTCGTAAGGACAAAGAGTACCACGAAGACCCGGCAGCACTCAAGCAACTGAAGGCAATAGGCTCCTGCTTTAATCAGGCAGATCGTATTATTGTGGCAACAGATGCCGGAAGAGAGGGCGAACTCATTTTTCGCTGGATTTATCGACACTTAAACAGTCACAAGCCATTTGATCGCCTATGGATCTCCTCCCTTACTGACAAAGCTATCCGAGAGGGTCTGGCGAATATCAAGCCAGGGAGTCATTATGACCATCTCTATTACGCAGCTCAAGCACGAGCAGAAGCTGACTGGTTGATGGGAATCAATGCCAGCCGAGCTCTCTCCATTGCTTACCGTGGAGGCTACTCTCTAGGACGAGTGCAGACCCCGACTTTGGCCATGGTGTGTCATCGCTATATGGAGCATAGAGACTTTACCTCTGTCCCTTATTGGAAGCTCATTGCGTTGATAGAGGACGAGGACTTATCCATCAAAGCCGTGAGCCTACAGAACTTTGATAATGAAGCTACTGCCCAGACTGCGCTCACTTCGTTGCGCAGTATCGGCTCGCTTACGGTCACAGAGGTCACAAGAAAGGTGACGCATACAGCTCCACCCCTCTTGTATGACCTGACCGCTCTGCAAAAGGAGGCTAATGTACGTCACGGCTTTTCTGCGGATAAGACCCTCACCCTCGCACAGTCGCTTTATGAGAAGAAGTTCACTACCTATCCCCGTACGGGTAGCCGATATATCAGTGAAGATGTTTTTGAGGAAGTTCCCGACCTCCTTCGCAAGATTGACACACCATTACCCCAAGAGCTGAATCGCCACTCCGTAGATGACAGCAAAGTTACCGACCACCATGCTATTATCCCCACGGGAGAAACCGCATCGGCATTGTCGGTAGATGAGACCACGCTTTATCAAATGATTGTTACCCGCTTCGCAGAAGCCTTCTCGGCGCACTCTGAAGAGGAGCGTATGCAGGTAGTACTCAAGGACGAGACCAACAGCTATGTCTGGAAAGCGTGTCGTCAAGTCTCTTTGGGTTGGAAATCAGTACAGAGTACCACTTCTCAAGAGCATAAAGAGAGCGAGGAGGACGAGCCGATTTTGTCCTCTTTGCCCAACTTGACCGAGGGGCAAACTTTACCCCTGCAACAAGCAGACATAATCGAGCAAAAGAGCAAGCCTAAGCCACTCTATACAGAAGCGACCCTGCTTTCGGCTATGGAGCATGCAGGCAAGGAGGTAGAGGATGTTGCAAGTAAAAAGGCTTTGGCAGAGTGTGGCATAGGCACACCTGCTACACGAGCCAACATCATTGAGACACTCATCCTACGTGACTATATCCGTAGGGAGAAGAAGAGCATAGTCCCAACGGAGAAAGGGTTAGCCGTCTATGAAATCGTTAAGGATAAACGCATTGCCAATGCGGAGATGACCGGAGCATGGGAGGTGGCACTAGTAGCAATCGAGGCAGGAAGTATGGATGCTGGTAAGTTTGCACAAGGCATCAACTCCTACGTTTCCACCATCTGCGAGGAGTTGCTCTCACTCACACCTGCACCTAGACAACAAAGGTACCCTACATATCACTGTCCTAAGTGTGGATGTGAAAGTGTGGGGATCTATGCCAAGGTGGCGAGATGCAAGAATGATGATTGTGATTTCCACATATTCCGTGAAGTATGTGGTACGTATCTCTCCGAAGAGAATATCCGAGACCTCATAACCAAGGGACGTACTCCCATCTTGAAAGGTTTGACGAGCAAGGCAGGTAAGAAGTTCAATGCCCGATTGGTTCTACAAGAGGATAGTTCGACCAAATTTGAATTCGAGCAAAAGAGAAAGAAGTGATAGCCCGCACAAGCGACTTAGCTCAGTGCCACAACTATCTCTCACGACACTTTCCACTTGTTTATCGTAGTTAATAGGAAGCCGATTGGGGAGCCTTTGTAGTTTCTTAGCGGAAAGATGCAGTGCCAATACGCCTTGGCACTGTAGTTCTATACGGAAGAAACTCGAGTCCCAATAGGGGGTGGCACTACAGTTTCATACGGAGGAAACTCTAGTTTCATATGGGAGAAACTGCAGTTTCATGGGGAAGAAACTCCAGTGCCAAGCCTATGGGAAACTTTTCCCATACGGATGAAACTGTGGAGTGACGGGGGGGCAACATTTCCACTCAGACTAGACTCCACCAATTCACGTGAAGAGCAAAGACATCAAGTAATCGTACTTCCATTCTTGTGGTAGGTATCTCAATCCATTTCGTAGGATTGACCTCCTCCCTCCATGGCTAACAACTATCATCAACAAACAGAGTACCTCTATGGCATACAACAAGAAAGCAGTTTTGGCAGCGAATGCAGAAGCAATCCGTGTGGTGCTACGACTAGAAAAAGAGCATCGTCTGGCTACCGAAGCAGAGAAACGCATCTTGCGTGGCTACCAAGGCTTCGGAGGTCTGAAGTGCGTATTGAACCGCACAGACACGCCAGCGGACATTCGCTATTGGAGTAAGTCGGAGCAAGAACTCTTTGCTCCGACACAACAGCTCAAGCAGATGATCTATCGAGAAGCGGTCGATGCTCACACCGCCAAGCGGTATTGGGAGAGCATCAAAGCGAGTGTGCTCACCTCATTCTATACAGATAGACGTATCGTCTCTGCAATTTCAGATGCTCTAGCAACAAGTGGTGTGACGCTCAAACGGTGCCTCGATCCCTCCTCGGGGATGGGGGCTTTTGCCGAAACATTTGCCAAGCAGGTGGGTATTGTTGATGCCTTGGAGAAAGATCTGCTCACGGCTCGCATCAGTCAAGCGTTGCACCCTTATGGCGAGGGCAACATCTTCGTGCGAAATGAACCCTTTGAAGCGATAGCACCCCTAGAAGAGACGGAGAAGTATGACCTCGTAACCAGCAACATCCCCTTTGGAGACTTTATGGTCTATGACCGTGAGTATAGTAGGGGGAATGAACTTTTCAAAAAGGAGTCAACACGAGCCATTCATAATTACTTCTTCGTAAAGGGCTTGGACTGCACTAGAGAGGGAGGTCTCGTTGCATTTATCACTTCACAAGGCGTACTCGATGCAGCACTAAATGAGCCAATCAGACGCTATCTGATGCAAAACAGCCGACTCATCTCTGCTATCCGTCTGCCATCAGGGATGTTTAGCGAGCAGGCAGGGACTGAGGTCGGAAGCGACTTGATTGTCCTGCAGAAGCAGTCGGGCAAGGAGATTGGCGAGGAGCTGGAGAAGCAGTTTGTTCAGACAGTCGCCGTGCCCAAGGGGGATGGTTTTACTATGGCTTTCAACCATAACTCACTTTTCGAGGGCTCGTGGGATGATGTGGCACCTCGCACCATAGCCACCAGTCGTGAGCTGGGTAGAGACCCTTACGGCAAGCCAACTTGGAAATATCGCTTTGGGGGAACTATGGAGGAAATGGCTGAGAGTCTCCGAATACAGCTCACGCAAGATGTGGCAGCACGTTTTGACCGCAAGCTCTATGAGACGGGTATAGCGATGAGCGAGGAGGAGCGACAGAATGAAGCCGAGAAGCAATTGCGTAAGCTGGGCGTAACGGTCGGATTGTCTGGGGTGGAGCCTAAAGTAGACGAAGAGCAAGAAACAGACAACGCTTACAACCTAATGCCTGACAGCATTAAGAGTCAACTACCCAAGCTATATGACACAGAGAAGCAACTTATTGGAGATCGTACAGCTTATGTACGATACTTCTTCCCGCTGGGAGCCTATACAGCCTACCTCTTAGAGTACAACCCAGAAGAACGTCTTGCGTTCGGAGCAGTTACAATGGGTTATGGTTGGGAGCTCGGCTACATCTCCTTGGACGAAATGAAGGAGGTCAAGATACATGGCTTGGGGATTGAGCGAGACCTTCATTTTTCTCCTACAGCACTGCATGAGATAGCCGAGCTGGAAGAGCTTGTCCAAGGACGGTATAGCAAAGAGTCGGTTGCAGAAGCTCCCACTGTTGTAGTTAACGAGGTAGTACAAACAGAAACCCAAGCGGAAGAGGTCGTGGAGAAGTCCTTTTCAGAGGGAACTTCCATCAACCCCATCGAAAAGAATGAATTGGTAGAACCCACCCAGCAGGAGCAAGCCTCTTCAATGTTAGCACCAGCACCCGAAGGTGTGCCAGCACTAACGCTACAGCATCAGTATGAAGCGGATATACGTACAGACCTAGAAGCCCCACGAGAGATGGGCGGACAGATGGTCTACTTTGATGACGACCATCATCCCGTGATGGATACTACAGATGTCGGTCTGGAACAAGCGGGTTATTTATTTGCTCCCGAAGAGTACGAACTTTGGACGCAAGAGGTCGCTCGTGTTAACAGGGAAATCAAAGAGGTCAATAAGCAACAGACAGTTTCTAAGCCCAAGCAAAGCTCAGTAAAGCGTCCAAGAGCAAGAAGAAGTACCAAGCTCTCCTCAATCGAGCAACCTTCTCTATTTGACTTTGCAGAAGTGAAGAGAGAAGTACAGCCAGTTACAGAGGTTAAGAAGTCGTTTGATGCTTCACCTCGTCCATTCCTCTCTTTGCCCGACTCGCATCTACGAGATGGGTCGATCGTGCTGCAAAATGGACAAGTGGGGTATCTCTCGAATCTGAAGCGACAGCCTACCTTTCATCCGATGGACTTGCCCTATGAGCGCCTAACCAAGCTCAAAGCGTACATCGAGATACGAGAAAGTTACCATCGGCTATACGACTACGAAGCGAACAATAGATGTGAGGATAGCGAGGAGCGTATAAAACTCAATCGGCTCTATGACGACTTCGTCAGTCGCTGGGGGTATCTCAATCAGAAGAGCAATACAGACCTCATCAAGATGGACGCAACTGGGGTCGAGATACTCTTCTTAGAGCGATCCGATAAGGGGGAATACATCAAGGCAGACATATTTGACCATCCTACCGTCTTTGCCACTACAGAGGTGACAGTAGCTGCCGACCCCACGGAAGCTCTCGTCTCTTCTCTGAATAAGTATGGCTCTGTGGAGCTAGACTATATGAGTTCGCTCCTCCCTGAGATGGAGGAGAGTGACATTATCTCAGCTCTAGAGGGACGTATCTACTACAATCCAGAAGTAGATGGCTACGAAGTGGCAGACAAGTTTATCTCAGGCAATGTAATAGAGAAGAGCGAGCAGATTGAGTCGTGGCTACTAGAACATCCCGATCATGAAGAAGCACAGCAAAGCTTAGCTGCCCTACGGGCTGCCACACCTACACCGATACCCTTTGCTGAGCTTGACTTCAACCTTGGGGAGCGGTGGATACCAGCCAAAGTCTATAGTGCTTTTGCCTCAGAATTCTTTGAGACAGAGATTACCATCTCCTATCAGAGTACAATGGATGAATATGTTTTGCAATGTGATAGACGTAATGGCAACATTTGGCATAAGTATGCCGTGCAGGGAGAGTTCAGACGCTATGATGGACTTAATCTCTTAAAGCATGCACTACACAATACCATACCCGATATCAATAAGAACAAAGAGGTACGAGATCTAGAGACAGGCGAAACGAAAACGATCAAAGTGCGTGATGGGCATGCGATACAGATGGCTAATGCTAAGATAGAGGAGATACGTCAGGGCTTTGTAGATTGGCTAGGTAGAACGCCAGAGAGCTTTAAGCAACAACTATCCGACAGATATAATAAGCTATTCAACTGCTTCGTGCGTCCCAACTTTGACGGTGCGCATCAATCCTTTCCCGATCTAAATCTGAAAGGGCTAGGTATCTCTGACCTCTATAAGAGTCAGAAGGATGCCGTATGGATGCTCAAAACCAATGGCGGGGGTATTTGTGACCATGAGGTAGGGGCTGGTAAGACCCTCATCATGTGTACGGCAGCCTATGAGATGAAGCGCTTGGGCTTAGCAAACAAGCCGATGATTATCGGACTAAAGGCAAATGTCTTCGACATTGCTGACACTTTTAGAAAGGCTTATCCCAATGCTAGAGTGCTTTATCCTGGTAAGAACGATTTCAATAAGCAAAACCGCCAACGCATCTTTAACGACATCAAGAACAACGATTGGGATTGCATCATATTGACCCATGAGCAGTTTGGGATGATACCTCAAGCTCTAGAGATACAGGAGGCAATCTTGCAAAAGGAGAAAGACTCTATAGAGGAAAACCTAGAAGTTCTTCGTCAGCAAGGTGCAGACATTTCTCGAGCTATGCTCAAGGGGCTGGAGAAGCGAAAGCAGACCCTAGAAGCCAAACTACAAGGCATTCAAGATAGTATTGCCGAGCGTAAGGATGATGCAGTGGACTTCAAAATGATGGGCATCGATCACCTCTTTGTGGACGAGAGTCATCAGTTTAAGAACTTGATGTTCAACACCCGTCACGACCGAGTTTCTGGCCTAGGTAATCCAGAGGGGTCACAACGTGCACTCAATATGCTCTTTGCCATACGTACCATTCAGGAGCGGTCGGGTAAAGACTTAGGAGCTACTTTCCTTAGTGGCACGACCATCAGCAACTCACTCACAGAGCTCTATCTGCTCTTCAAGTACCTACGTCCTCAAGCACTCGAAAAGCAAGGCATCAATAGCTTTGATGCTTGGGCTGCTGTCTTTGCGAAGAAGTCTACCGACTACGAGTTCTCCATCACCAATGACATCATACAGAAGGAACGCTTCAGAACCTTTATTAAAGTGCCGGAGCTGGCAGCCTTCTATGCGGAGATTTGTGACTATCGTACCGCTAAGGATATCGGCATTGACCGCCCGGAGAAGAACGAGATACTGCATAACATACCGCCCACACCTGAGCAGGAAGAGTTTATCGGCAAGTTGATGGAGTTCGCCAAGACGGGAGATGCAACCCTTTTAGGACGAGATGAACTATCGGAAAAGGAGGAGAAAGCCAAGATGCTAATCGCAACGGATTATGCCCGCAAAAGGTTCAAGAAACTTGTATCTTTCAGATAATCAATAGAGCAGGAAAGAGTGTAGGGCAAAAGGGTTACGAGTTGGAAACGAGCAAGTTTCTTTTCCTATCTTCATTCTGCAGTGCTTCAAAGAACTCTCTATTTAATATCTGCAAAGATATAAAATCTACTCAAGATGGTATGCTAGATTTCGAGTTCATAGATTCAAATTTCACTGCATAAAAAGGGTAAAACTATGAACGTCAAGTGCGATTTCCAGTAGTAAGCGCAAAACGAAGCGTACAAAAGTACCCTCCCTTGGAGGTAGTTCCAGAGGTGGGTCAAAAGATTTAAATGGAATGAGCTAACTCCCTACGAAGTTTTTTCCCTACATTTGTAACTGTGTTGCACTTGACACTGGAAGGTGCCGAGGCAAGAGCGGGTTGCTTAACATTTTGCCATGTCACAAATATGAACTATATTTGTGACATGGGAAAGCAATTAAAAAGTACACATCAGCTTATCAAAGAGGCTGTTATTGATTCTGGAGAAGGGTCGATACTTTACCCTAACCAGTTTGCTCCTTGTGGCGATAGCACCGCTATAAGACAGGTGCTTAGTCGCATGACCAAAGAGGGTTATCTTGTGAGGTTGGCTCATGGGCTCTATTATTATCCTAAGGTGGACACCAAGTGGGGGACTGGTATTATTTATCCTTCCATTGAAGAGGTGGCTAGGATAATTGAAGAAAGGGACAAAATCACACTTATACCCTCTGGCACTTATGTCCTAAATAAATTAGGTCTTTCAACTCAAATCCCAATGAATGTAGTGTACATCACTAATGGATCACCACGAACAATAAAGCTGGGAAAGGGTCGAGGCATTCAGCTGAAAAGGTCTAATGATATGAACAATTTTGCATACACCTCAGAGTTGGTACGTATGCTTGTTTTTGCCTTAAGAGAGATTGGGCAAGGTAATCTAACGGAGGTGCATAAGAGCATTCTAAAAAAACATCTCCGCTCAATTTCAGAGGAAGAATATAAGAGGGATATTCACTTGGCTCCACAATGGATACAAGATGAACTAAACAGACTGAGAGAACAATGATATTTACAGACTTATCAAAAGAGGAGCAAAGAGAAGTACTGGAAATTGTCAGGCCACGAATTGGTGATATCCCTCTTAGTGTAATAGAGAAAGACTGGTGGGTAACTATGGTACTTCGAGCCCTATTTTCCTTACACTATGCGGATCAGCTCTCTTTCAAGGGTGGTACTTCACTCAGTAAGTGTTGGAATCTGATTAAACGCTTTTCCGAAGATATTGATATTGCAATTAATCGTGAGTATTTAGGGTTTGCTGGTCAGCTCTCTAAAACACAGATAAGTGACAAGCTAAGAAGAGCCTCATGCTCTTTTACAAGAGAAATGCTAAAGACTGATTTGGAGAAAGCGTTAGCAAGTCTATCAATTGACCCTTCGCTTTTTGAAGTAAGTGTCAATGTTACTTCTATTTCCACTACAGATCCAGAGGTGATAGAGGTTGCATATGAGTCGCTTTTTTCCGAGGAGACTGATTATCTCAAACCTGTCGTTAAAATAGAAGTAAGCGGACGCTCTATGTCGGAGCCTTTAGAAAGTGTAATGACTAATTCTTGGATTGAGCAGTATATGCCTAATACACCATTTGTGCAAAAGGAGTTTAAGGTCTTAGCTGTCAGTCCTGAACGAACATTTATAGAGAAACTTTGTCTGCTACACGAAGAGTTCGCAAAAAAGGAGTTTTCCTCAATCAGATCCGAAAGAATGAGCAGGCACCTATACGATGTCTACAAGATTTCTAAGACAGAAATCGCCACAAGAGCCTTAAGTGATCCAACGTTATACGCCTCAATAGTGCAGCATCGTAGTATGTTTATAGGACTGAAAGGTTTTGACTACCGAACGCTTGCTCCACAGAAGTTATCTATTGTACCACCGAAAGAAGTTCTTGATGAGTGGAGATCAGATTACGTCGCCATGTCTCAAGATATGATTTACGAAGAGACACCAAGCTTTGATAGTCTCTTGAATGAAATAACTGAACTAAATAAGAGCATAAATAAAATTGCTTGGACATTATCTTTATAGCTTTCCATATACTTACCTATTTATCCAGACTATAGTTTACCGTACCCTTTAGCCCTTATATTGAGAATGTGTGCTCGTATTTTCCACTCCAAAATGCAATTTGGAGTGGAGCTCGCCCTGCTCCGGACGCCCCCTCCTCTCCTAGGAGGGCGGGAGGAGCAGGTAGCGAGCTGCCGAGACGAAAAAAGGGACGATGCGCTCACCGTCCCTTTAAGGTTAATGCAGTATATTTGCTGTGGAAACAAAAACTTAGCTATATACAAGTATGCATCTAACCCAAGCGCAAAGATACGAAATTGCTGCTCTTCTGAAGACTAACACGCCTCAAAAAAAGATCGCAGAGGTCATAGGAGTACACCCTAGCACCATCTGTAGAGAGATTAAGAGGAACTTGACACCCGCTGGCAACTATAGCCCTACTCAGGCTCAGATGTTTGCCAAAGAGCGACAAGACTGGAAGAACAAGGCAAGAGCTAAATTGACGAATGCTATGAAAGCTGATATTGTCCAGTGCATTGTAGAGCATAAATGGTCTCCAGAGCAAATTGCTGGAAGGCGAAAGCTGGAGGGCAAGCCGATGGTCGGTAAGACCTCCATTTACAAGTTCCTGCATCAAGACAAGAAAGCTGGAGGCAAGCTTTACAAACACACAAGGCATGGGCTAGCTTATCGCAAGCGACGCCTGGCCGTACCAATAAAAACAGACTGGCCTAAGCGAAAGTCCATAGAGACTCGTCCTGAGTGCATTGACCAGAAGGCACGAGTAGGAGATTTTGAGATGGATACCATTATAGGCAAAGAGCAGAAAGGAGCAATTTTAACGCTTGTAGAGCGTGTTACAGGCTTTACTATCATACGACTTCTGGAGCATGGCAAGGATGCCAAAGCTCTCGCCAGAGAGGTGAATAAAGCTCTGAGGTACTACAAGAAGATGGGACTGCTACACTCGATCACAACCGACAATGGAAGTGAGTTTGCCAAGTTTAAGACCATAGAGAGGTCTCTCAAAACGCCCGTCTACTTTGCCCACCCCTATCAATCCTGGGATAAGCCTCATATTGAGTACCTAAACAAACTGCTACGCCAGTTTATTCCTAAGGCCTCTACTTTCGAAGACTTAACTGACGCTGACCTTAGACGCTTTCAGAACCTACTAAACAATAGACCCCGTAAAAACCTAAACTATAAGACACCCAATGAAGTCATCAAAAACATCATTCTTGAGAAATTGCATTAGCGGGTGGAATGTACGGCTTCGCAAAAAAACTAGGCTATAAAACTCCCTATGAAGTTTTTTTCCTACCTTTGTAACTGCGTTGCACTTGACACTGGAATGTGCGACCTCGAAAAAAACTAGGCTATAAAACTCCCTATGAAGTTTTTTTCCTACATTTGTAACTGTGTTGCACTTGACACTGGAATGTGCGAAAGTTAAAAAATCCTCCCACTTTTGTTAGATATATTTTTTTGTGTAATTTTGTAATCGTTATGCGGCAGTAATAATATACATATTAATACGAGTTAGTAATCCTGTAGTTCTCATATGCTACGAGGAGGTATTAAAAGGTGCGTTTCGACAATGCATCTACTGTAGTATATTATTGCTTAATCCAAATGAATATTATAAATTTAGGAATTCTTGCTCACATTGATGCAGGAAAAACTTCCGTAACCGAGAATCTGCTGTTTGCCAGTGGAGCAACGGAAAAGTGCGGCCGTGTGGATAATGGTGACACCATAACGGACTCTATGGATATAGAGAAACGTAGAGGAATTACTGTCCGGGCTTCTACGACATCTATTATCTGGAATGGAGTGAAATGCAATATCATTGACACTCCGGGACACATGGATTTTATTGCGGAAGTGGAGCGGACATTCAAAATGCTTGATGGAGCAGTCCTCATCTTATCCGCAAAGGAAGGCATACAAGCGCAGACAAAGTTGCTGTTCAGTACTTTACAAAAGCTGCAAATCCCGACAATTATATTTATCAATAAGATTGACCGTGCCGGTGTGAATTTGGAGCGTTTGTATATGGATATAAAAACAAATCTGTCGCAAGATGTCCTGTTTATGCAAACTGTTGTCGATGGATCGGTTTATCCGGTTTGCTCCCAAACATATATAAAGGAAGAATACAAAGAATTTGTATGCAACCATGACGACGATATATTAGAACGATATTTGGCGGATAGCGAAATTTCACCGGCTGATTATTGGAATACGATAATCGCTCTTGTGGCAAAAGCCAAAGTCTATCCGGTGCTACATGGATCAGCAATGTTCAATATCGGTATCAATGAGTTGTTGGACGCCATTTCTTCTTTTATACTTCCTCCGGCATCAGTCTCAAACAGACTTTCAGCTTATCTCTATAAGATAGAGCATGACCCCAAAGGGCATAAAAGAAGTTTTCTTAAAATAATTGACGGAAGTCTGAGACTTCGAGACGTTGTAAGAATCAACGATTCGGAAAAATTCATCAAGATTAAAAATCTAAAGACTATTTATCAGGGCAGAGAGATAAATGTTGATGAAGTGGGTGCCAATGATATCGCGATTGTAGAAGATATAGAAGATTTTCGAATCGGAGATTATTTAGGTGCTAAACCTTGTTTGATTCAAGGATTATCTCATCAGCATCCCGCTCTCAAATCCTCCGTCCGGCCAAATAAGCCCGAAGAGAGAAGCAAGGTGATATCCGCTCTGAATACATTGTGGATTGAAGACCCGTCTTTGTCCTTTTCCATAAACTCATATAGTGATGAATTGGAAATCTCGTTATATGGTTTGACCCAAAAGGAAATCATACAGACATTGCTGGAAGAACGATTTTCCGTAAAGGTCCATTTTGATGAGATCAAGACTATCTACAAAGAACGACCTATAAAAAAGGTCAATAAGATTATTCAGATCGAAGTACCACCCAACCCTTACTGGGCCACAATAGGGCTGACTCTTGAACCCTTACCGTTAGGGGCAGGGTTGCAAATCGAAAGTGACATCTCCTATGGTTATCTGAACCATTCTTTTCAAAATGCCGTTTTTGAAGGGATTCGTATGTCTTGCCAATCTGGTTTACATGGATGGGAAGTGACAGATCTGAAAGTAACTTTTACTCAAGCCGAGTATTATAGCCCGGTAAGTACACCTGCTGATTTCAGACAGCTGACCCCTTATGTCTTCAGGCTGGCTTTGCAACAGTCAGGTGTGGACATTCTCGAACCGATGCTCTGTTTTGAGTTGCAGATACCCCAAGTAGCGAGTTCCAAAGCTATTACAGATTTGCAAAAACTGATGTCTGAGATTGAAGACATCAGTTGTAATAATGAGTGGTGTCATATTAAAGGGAAAGTTCCATTAAATACAAGTAAAGACTATGCCTCAGAAGTAAGTTCGTACACTAAGGGCTTAGGCATTTTTATGGTTAAGCCATGTGGGTATCAAATAACAAAAGACGGTTATTCTGATAATATCCGCATGAACGAAAAAGATAAACTTTTATTCATGTTCCAAAAATCAATGTCATTAAAATAATGGAGCGGTCAGGAAATTTCTATAAGGCAATACGGTTGGGATATATACTTATCTCCATTCTTATCGGATGTATGGCATATAATAGCCTCTATGAATGGCAGGAGATAGAAGCATTAGAACTTGGCAATAAAAAAATAGGTTCATCCGAGATTTTGTGTGATACCTAACAGCGGGATAAGAAAGAAGCTGGCTCTATCTTTAGTACCTTTGAAAAAGTTAACTAATACTATTCTTAGTACTTATGATAGAAACCAGCTTCTTTCTTATTCACCTTCTTGAAGTTGTAGCCGAGCGCACCCCCGAGGTTCTCCGTTGCTGAAATCTTAGCAATCATTACTTGCGGTAATCAATGGTCAGAGAGATAGCCTGCTCCTGTAATGCAATGATCTGAGCTGATAGTTGCTCCAGCTTCTCAAGCAGTATCTGAGCAGTCTTCACGCTATGATAGCTGTTGATGGCACGTACAGCTTGATTATACAGCACACCTATCTTATGTATCTGGGCAGTCAATTCGGAGAGTTTACGATAGTACTCCACAGCAGACTTATCTACCGTTATCACCTTGAAATGCTCCCCCAATATCCTTGCCCGCACAAAGTCGGACTTCGTTTCCGCCCCTGACTTATGGAACAACTCAATCGCCCGTTGCTGGTCTTTCGGGTCAGGCAAGCGTACGTGCCAGTTGTCCCAGCGAGGCTTATTCAGCTCTTTTCGCTTACGATCTCTTTCTGTCTGCTCGTTCATCTGTTGTTTCTTCTGTTAATTACGACTTTGGAGTAATTCATCTCCCCTTCGGGGCAAGGGTCTTTGTGTTACAAACTGCGGTTTGTGTTACAAAGACACACCTTGCCAATATCAAGAATTGATGCCACCCACTTAGGGGCGATTGGAAATTAGCTTTTGACTTTCTGAGCTAAGTTTTGAATCTGGTTAAGATTTGACTCAGTTTTGACTTGGCTCAGTTTTGACTCAACTCAAAATTGACTTAGCTCAAGAGTTAGGTTTTGACTCAACTCAATTTTGACTCAACTCAATTTTGACTTTGGTCAATTTTGACTTGAGTTAAAACCCACTTCTTGACCAGACCAAATCTTGACTTACCCAACTCTTAACCGAAATCCCCTATGGCTTACTCATTTGACCGTAGGTATTTGTAAGCTCAGATTAAACGCTGAAAACGCACCGATGAAGTCAATCATCCCCAAAGAGGGACAAAAGCACGCAGTCCGATGGAAGAATTGACACTCCCCGAGAGATTGTATGCCCCTGACGTCAGCGCACCCGAGTTCAAATGAGTATCCGCTAAACCATATCTCAACTCACTTCTTTTACCCCGCTGTTCAATTACTTATTTCTCTTATATATAGGATTATAGCACCTTTCAAGCATAGCTTGTATATCGCTCTGTTTGTAGAGTATCTTGCCTCCGATTTTGTGATAAGCTATTGTTCCACTGTCTCGGTACTCTTGGAGCGTGCGACTGCTCAGACGTAACAGCTTGCAGACTTCCTCACTTGTAAGGTAAACCTCTCCGCCCAACATAGGACGTGCAGTAGCGCAATAACGCTCCAGCTTCTTCAAGACACCCTCCATAAGTTGTGCAAACATCTGCATTTGAGGGTCTTGCTGTGTAATAATTTCGTTCTCTGACATAGTTCATTAGGTGCTTGGGTTCAGTCTTTCTGAGCATTCAGTATCTCAGTGATGTCGCTCTCTTTATAGTAGCACTTATGCCCGACCATAGAGAACGGTATTTTACCCGTATCCCGATAGTGTTGCAGGGTGCGCTTGCTGATTCCGAGCCTACGGCATACGGCTTCATTGTCAAGCCATTCTTCCGTTTCGGGAGGACACCCGATAAGCCGTTCGATACGGTGGATGAAATCTGCAAAGGAGGAGCAGTGCTGCTCCCATGCCTTGCGGTCGATGATGATAAGTTTCATTGCATTGTTGTTGATTACGTTGTTAATACTCAGCAAACGAGCAGTTTTTCTGTCGATTGCCCTTCTTGTCGGATGCAAAAGTAACCCCTCTAAAGCGGAAAAAGAAAGAGTGAGGAAGAATAAGGAAATAGTTAGGAAACAAGGGAAATGGTGAATACAAAAGCCTAGGCTATTGCGGTAATGAGATGAGGCGCTGGTTCGTTCCGTACTAGCGAAAATAAAATCAGATCACTCTCGAGTGTTCGATTGCTTCGACCTCTCTCTCAATTGTCAGAGCGAGAGCACACTCTTTGGCTTGATTGATTGGTGGAGTATTTGTTTTGTCGCTTCTTGCGTCCAAAGAGCCTGAGTATGCCGTATTCGTTCGGGCTTATTCTTTTGGCGGTTAGCCTATTGCTGCAAGGTTGGAGCGAAAAATACGACCGCACTAACAATCGAGTTTTTGCAAGTATGATAGTCCCAAAGTACAGAGAAAAGCCCTGCGGTGGAGATTTTTCACTCCATCCGCAGGACTTGACCTTGCAAGCAATCAAGGCAACCGCCATACCTTTGCCCGACCGATTACGGCTTCAGGTCTTTGAGGAAAGTTCACCTATAAAGGTTCAGATTGCGTTTTATCTTGCTGTGCTATTGACTCACAATAACCCTCAAAGGCAGAATGCTCTCTGTCAGTGAGTGCAGTCATATCCTCTTGTATCTTGTGATCGGTTATCTTCCCGTAGATTTGTGTTGTGTCAATATTGCTGTGTCCGAGCATCTTGCTGAGCGTTTCCATTGAGATCCCGTTGGATAGGCAAATTGTGGTTGAAAATGTATGGCGAGCCATATGAAAGGTCAAACCTTTCTCTATTCGGCATATCTGACCAATGTTCACACAAGCTAAAGACGCCTTGCGGGTGGTTAGGTTAGGGAATATCAAGTCGTCTACTTTCTTGTCTTTGATATAGAGTGAAAGGATTTGCTTGGCAATAGGCAAAAGTGGAATGATAGCTTCTACGTCCGTTTTCTGCCTTTTGATACGGATTTCCTCCGTGCCGTCTGCATTACGGATGATATGCTTTAGCCTGATCCGTTGCATGTCCACACGTGCCAGACCAGTAAAGGCACAGAAAAGAAAGAGCTGCCTTGCCCGTTCGAACTGCCTGTCAATGATGGGTGTTTGTAATACCCGTTGGAGCTCCTCCGTAGTGAGATAACGCCTTGTGCGGTGTGGCAGTTCCGCTTTGTAGTCCACAAAGGGGTCGATGCGGATATACTTCTTCTGCTGACCTATGCCGATGAGCTTTCTTAGGAAGATGACCACAATCTGAATTGTGGCAAGGGAAAGGTTGCGCTCAGATTTGAGATAGAAGTCCATCCCCTCGATAAAGCCGTAGTCCAACAATGAGTAGCGAATATCCTCCAGTCCCAATCGTTCACGCAGATAAGCCTCTATGAGTTGTGTGGCATAGATGTAGTTGGCAAAGGTCGGCTTGGCAACCGTTACCCCCACACAGGGATGTTTATCCTCAATGAAGAGATGTGCTTCTTCCAAAAGAAAACCTTTAGGTTTGTCTTCTTCCATGAGTTCACATTTCAGTAGCTCGGCTGTGATATAGCCACGCTGCCATACTAATTCTTGATACTTCGCTTTGGCTTGTTCCTCTTTGGCTTGGAGATAGCGGTTGATTTCCTTTATCTCTTCGCCCGTTCCCTTGCATCTTCCCTTACGACTATCCCAAAGTTCGGGAGCAATCTCCTTGCCCGTGCTGTATTGCACCTGCTTTCCGTCTATAGTGATGCGTCCCATAATCGGACATTTGCCGTTCTTCTTTTCTTTGGACCGATTGATATAGAATAGTGTTTTGAATGTACTTCGTGCCATAATATCAAAGCTTCAAGGTGAATGTATCTTGTATGCGTTGCTGCACATTTTGCATCTCTCGATGGATTCTCTCGGAGGAAACAGCAGCATATACTTGTGTTGTTCTCAGGTTGGTGTGTCCGAGCATCTGGCTCACCGTTTCAATAGGCACTCCTGCTGAGAGCGTGATGAGCGATGCAAAGGTGTGGCGAGCCATATGAAAGGTTAGCGGGCTTTCCATACCGATATTTCTCTGTATGTAGTGCATGCCGTTGTGGATGATGTCGTTAGTCGGCACATCAAAGACAAAACCCGCACGCTTACCTCTGTACCGCTCCATTATCGCCCAAGCAGGTGGAAGCACCTGTACACGATACGGGGTCTTGGTTTTCATTCGCTTGCCCTTGATGCAAAGTTCACCTTCTTCCAAGACAATGTTTTCCTCTCTGAGATTGCGCACGTCTGAGATTGCCAAGCCTGCAAAGCAGGAGAATACGAACAAATCACGGACAATACGGTAGTTCTCCCATTCTATCTCCAAGTCAATGATGCGTTGCAGCTGGTCTTGTGAGATGCTTCTCGGCTCACCTTTGGGACGTTCATAACTGTAGCCCAAGAACGGGTAGAAGTCCAGCACGCCTTTCTTCACCGCCATGCGGACGATGCTCTTCAAGGTGGATAGAGCACTTGACACGCTGCTACGTTTCAGTTTTCGGTCAATGGAGAGGTAGTACTCGAAACCCTCAATAAAGGCTTTGTCTAATTGTGAAAGGGGAATGTCGCTTACTTTATACTTCTTCTGCAGATACTCACGGAGCAGGGATAGCTGATAGGTACGGAGCTTGAATGTCTTCAAGGCTCTATCAATGCCTATGCGTTCCTTTGTCTGTCTGAGATATTCCTCAAAACTCTGCAAAAGCAGGGCTTGACGGTGGATTTGCCCCTGATAAGCATCCCTCACATCGGTGGCGGTAAAGGTTTCTTCTCTTTCACTGAGTTCGTGAAAGCGTGCGTGGATGAGTGCGGTGCATTCACCGAGTTTCTGATTGACGGACACCGCCATAGCACTCTTGCCGGTGAGTCGTTGCTTACGGCTATCCCATAGGGAGATCGGAGTCTTACACTTGGTGGAGAACCCCGAATGGGTTCTGCCTACGGAGATGCGCCCGATGACAGGCACAAGTCCTTTCTTGTCGGTTCGTCTTGCCTGAACAAAGAACGATACTTTCAGTTTGTTTTCTTTCATTCTTCTATCGTTTTTCTAAATTCCCTTTGCTTGCAAAGGTACAGTGAAACAGGTGCTTCTGAGCGATGCAGAACGATGAAATACGATGAATAAAAAACTGTGGAGCAGTTGTTTAGCTTCAATTCGTAACCCCTCTTTGCTCTTTCTTCGATGGGTTACGATTTGGAAACGGAACTCCTGCCGTTTTATGCTCGTTTTTGCTTATCCTCAAAATAGCAAGAAAGCCTAAATGAGGCTATTCCAAATAGTTACATCCCTTGCATGTCCCGCTATTTCCCTTAATTCTTAACTGCCGATTATGCCCGCAAGATGAGCTTGGATATGCGAATGATAGACCTAGAAAAGTATTCGGACCATATAGACAACAAAGCCAGCCACTGTGCCAAGCTCCTCAATAACTACTATCAGAAGTATAACGAACAGAAGGGAACACAGTTTGTCTTCAGCGACTTGGGTACTTACAAGCCTGGCGAGTGGAATGTTTATTCGGAGATTAAGCGTAAGTTGGTAGAGGAGTATCACATCCCATCTCACGAGATACGCTTCATTCAGGAGTGCAAGAATGAGAAAGCGAAGAAAGCGATAGTGGAAGCGATGAATAGGGGCGATATACGTATCATCTTCGGCTCCACATCTATGTTGGGCACGGGTGTCAATGCCCAGCAACGAGCTGTGGCTATACATCATCTTGATACCCCGTGGAGACCGTCAGACTTAGAGCAGCGCAACGGACGAGCTATCCGAAAGGGCAATTTGGTTGCCAAGGAGTTTGCCGACAACAAGGTCGATGTGATTATATATGCAGTGGAGCGTTCGTTGGACAGCTATAAGTTCAACCTACTACACAACAAGCAACTTTTCATCAATCAATTGAAGAGCAATCAGCTAGGTATGCGTACCATCGATGAAGGATCAATGGATGAAGATAGTGGCATGAACTTCTCAGAGTATGTAGCTGTGCTATCGGGCAACACAGACCTATTGGATAAAGCTAAGCTAGACAAGAAGATTACCGCATTAGAGTCAGAGCGCAAGAACTTCCTACGTGAACGAAATGGGGCTATAGGTAAGTTGGCCGAGATTGACCATTCACTCTCTTACCACACGGGCAAGATACAAGAGGCTAAGAAAGACCTCACTTGCTTTGAGCAACGAGTGGAACGAGATGCTGAAGGCAACCCAGTCAATCGACTTTCAATTAAAGGTGTAGAGGATTGTTCTGACATCAAAGTCATTGCTCATCGTCTTCAAGAGATAGAGGAAAAGGCTCGTACCAATGGTGAGTACAACAAGATAGGAGAGCTTTATGGCTTCTCTGTTATGGTCAAGACGGAAAGTTCCTCTCAGAACTTATTTGACCTATCGGTGAACCGCTTCTTCGTAAAGGGTGAGGGTAGTATTTACTACACCTACAATAACGGCAAGCTGGCAAATGATCCTAAGCTGGCTTGCCTGAACTTCTTTAATGCTTTAGAGCGCATTCCTAAGGTGATTGAATCTCACGAGAAGGAGATAGCAAAGGTCTCAGCAAATAAGGAGGTCTACACAGCCATTGCCAATAGCTCGTGGAAGAAGGAGGAAGAACTACGTGCGCTCAAAGGGGAGGCAGCCGAGCTGGATAGAAAGATTGCCCTTACGCTCTCTCCACCAGAGGAAGAGGAAGAAAAAGAGACTCTTGAAAAAGAGGTACGAGAAAGCCGAGGTCATCAAGAGACTATTCAAAGCACAAAAGACTCTCTTGATAATTTGAAGCCCTCACGAAGTAATTCCCCCAAGTCAATGAAACATTTCTAGGTCTAATGAAAGACTTCAGCTGTTTATCTAAATAGAAGTCTTAATCCAAATCTCAGCACTTTGATGCGCTTTTGTTGTGTCTGAAAGCCGCTAAATCGTAGAAATAATTCGTTTTCTTCGATTTGAGTGCTTGTTTGTGGAAATAAAAAGGTAACTTTGCACCAGATAAAAATGAGAATGTAGTTATGATCGCATCGTTTACAGTTGAAAATTATCTCTCAATACTTACTCCCGTTACCTTCAGTTTTGAACCGACTGGAGACAAGTCTTTTATAGACGAGTATACTCATAAGGTAAAGGAAGGAGTGAGTTTGCTGAAGGTTGGAATTATCTATGGCGCAAACGCTTCTGGCAAAACAAACTTGTTGCAAGCATTTAATGCCTTACGCAATATATTGTGCTTGCCAACGAAGGATAAGGCACAAACATTGGATATCATTCCTTTTTTATTGGACGAAGAATCGCGTACACGTCCAACTCGCTTTGAGTTATCGTTCTATATCAAAGCTGAGAAATACTTGTTGCAACTAGAGGCAGACAGCAAGAGGATATATTGGGAAAAACTACAATACTATCCATCAAGTAAGGCTGCTCTACTCTATGAACGCAGACACAACGAGCAACTAGATATTGAAACCATTAATTGGGGAAGCTACTTAGGTTTGGGTAAAAAGAGTTGTCAAGCAATAGAAGGCAATACAATTGGAAATATGTCCGTCTTGGCAGCATGGAGCAAAAGTAATGTAGAACCCTCTCGATTGGATGCTATTTATCAATATTTTTCTGAGCAATTCTTTCCTCCTTTGTCTGGAGCCACTTCAGTGGCATCCTATACAAAAGATGTCTTGAGCAACGATAATGGAGGAGCAAT
The DNA here is from genome assembly GCF_958301595.1 of Porphyromonas vaginalis. NCBI lineage: Bacteria > Pseudomonadati > Bacteroidota > Bacteroidia > Bacteroidales > Porphyromonadaceae > Porphyromonas > Porphyromonas vaginalis. The sequence goes on from NZ_CATQJU010000001.1 coordinate 1,882,383, forward strand.
TACCACGTTTGTCCGAAAATTTCTGAAAGCCTCTGATTTCAACATTTCGGACATCGAGATAGAAGACGAAGAGATACATTTGGATGAAGCTCTTAGTTCCTTCATTACTGCTCTTCCGATTTCTGAAAATGTAAAAATGGAATGGCTCAAGGATGGTGTGATCCGGAAAGAACAATTTGTGTTCAGCCATACGACCCCAAAGGGGGCTTATAAGCTCCCAGAACAGCTGGAGTCTGCGGGTACGCTTCAAATGCTTGCATTCTCTGTTTTACTATACAAGGTATTACATCAGGAAAGTATCATTGTCATAGACGAGATTGAATCTAGCCTGCACTATGAGCTCTGGTCTTATTTCCTTCGAACTTTTTTGGCCAGCAGTGAGGTTGCATCTCAAATGCTACTTACAACACATGATTTAAATCTTCTAAATGCGGATTTTGTACGCAGAGATACAGTGTGGTTTACTCAAAAAGATGAGAACGCTACAACAAAGCTTACTCGTCTTTCTGATTACGGATTACACAAGAATATTTCTCCCTACAATGCCTACAAGCAGAACAAATTGGCTCCGTTGCCATTCTTGGGGTCCCAATATCTAGACATAAATGAGGATTGAGTTATGACAAAGAAAAGTGTTGCGATTATAGGTGAAGGCGAAACTGAGTGGTTCTATTTTGAGTCAATGCGCATACTCAAACGATATTCGTACCAGCTAAAACCCACATTTCCCAAACACTCAGATTGGAGGTACATATTCAAGCAAGCAAGACAATGTATTAAAGAAGGGTATGACAAGGTTTTTTGTCTGATCGATATGGATGTGATGTACACTAAACCCAACGAGATGGTTTCATATAAAGCAGAAAAAGAGAAGCTTCTAAAAGAAGGAGCCATTGTCCTTGAGACCAACCCTTGTACCGAATTTTGGTTCCTCATACATTTTCTTCCGACATTGTCTACTAAGAACTATAGGAACTGTGACGAAGTGGTGAAGGATCTGCGGAAGTATTTGCCTGGTTACGAGAAGAGTAAAGCGTATTTCAAGAAAACGAATCTGTATCAGTACCTTACTTCCAATGGCAATCTTCAAAAAGCCATTCAATATGCGGATCAGCTATACGAAATCGCACAAAAGACCCCAGAGGACTACCATTCATATACCCAGATTCATAAAGTTCTAATCCAGCTGGATAGTTTAGAGCAGGACGAAAAACAATAGCTTCAAAGTGAATAAGAATCTGATATGTGTTTTATACGTCGCATATTAATGGGCTAAATGAACTATATGGATACTACACCAACTGTTTTGACCTTTACCAACATCTAAAGTGCTCCCATTAGAACCAGCACTCAAACTACTCAAAATAATTGAGAAGTAACGAGCCGAGTGGTTGTATCCAAGCCGAAATTGCGATAGAATCAGTTTAGATGATTTTCGGTAATAGATAACCTTACCCGCTACTTTTTGTGAGGTTAATCGTTCTCAGTGAGTCTAAGATTTTCAAGAATGATACCTTCACCCTTTCTGAAGATGGAATTTCCCTATAAGCTATTGCAGATAAATTCTCTTCGTACCTAGGAGTTAGAGCTTCCCATAACTTTTCAAAATCCAATACCAATGGCGATTGGGTTAGGTCTTTTAGACCTTTCCATCCAAAAGGCTCGTCAAAGGCTGCTTGGTCATGCTTGACCAAAGTTTCTACATCACGCACAAACTCTACACCACAAACATACTCCTCCAAATCCTTGATAGTCATAAGAGCATTCAAATCATAGAAATGGCGGATTTTAGACGAAAGAGATGCCAATGGATCCTGGCTCATAGAGAAGCGAATGAGAGAAACGGTTTTCTCGCATAAGGTTTGCTTCAGCGACAACACATTCAACTCAAAAGGTTCAAGGTGATATTGAGATGCGACATCCTCCAAGTGTTGCTTCTTCAGATAAGTAGTCACAAATGGTTCTATCGCCCTTTTTTCATAAGGAAAAGGATTGGCAAACGCACTAATCTCTACGATAATTCTCGAAGGAATAGGATTGACGGAAACATCCAACCCCACTAGAGCATCATAGGAGAATGCTTGCTTCCTATACTTTGACCCTTTGGATATATCTGCAAAGGATTTATCTTCTGTAAAACCCACCGTAACCTCTTTCATCAGCTTAGATAATAGCATCTTGACTTGATTGCCACTCATATCACCGCTGATGACGGCAAAGTCCACATCTTCAGAAAACCGGTCAATCAATTGATAAGCTTTGGACAATGAAGTCCCTCCCTTAAATACAATCTGCCGACTGTAGGTGCTTTTAGATAAGGATCGGAGTATTGCTGAGATATAATAATCTTTCTCGATCAACTGGACTGGAATTTTCAAATCCTCAGAAGACGCTTGTAGCAAGTCTCTGAATGACTCGCTGTCTAAATGTAAAGGCTCTCTTATTGTATGTTCCATTGGCTTGACACTAAAGTGGAGGAAAGTCCGATTCTAAATCGTGTAAGAGGGTTTAATGTCTGATGTAAAGTCGCCACAAGTGATTCATCTGTTAGCATAGAACCCAACAAAGCTCTTGTGAGTGGAGTGTAATTTAGGGAAAGTTCCACTAGTTGCTTATGATCTTCCTTTTCATATTCACTGACTTTCTTCTTTAGGAGAGTATACGACTTGTCGACAGTAGTATCTGGAATTTTCTTGATCCATTTCAAACAGTCCAAAAGACGCAGCATCTCGATGTTGTCTTGACAGATCTGGTTCTTCTGTAGTACAAAACGGATGGCATAAATCCCCCGCTTTGTATTACGTTTCGGAAAGTTAGTCCCTATTTCAAGAATGGATGAGTGTTGGGTCGTTAGTCCAAATAGGTTGAATGCATAGAGACCTGTCAAATAGCCAATAGGAGTGTCCCCGTCATAGAGTAAGTCTCGGAATCTTTCTTCCATAGATGGTCCGACAACCCCAAATCGTGTTTGCTTGGGCTTGTAATAAACTCCTGGGCTAAGTCGTTCGATCTCTCCCTCCTGAGCTAATCGTCCTAAAGCTACCACAGCTGCATTGTACTCCGAACGAGAAAGCTCTAAGTCCTCCAGCCGGAAAACTTTTCCCATCTCAAAATCCAAAATCCTCTTTTTAATACTCTTGCTTGTCATGCTACTTGACCTTTTCGCAAAGGTAGTCATTTTGTTGTGTAAGTGCAAGTGCTTACACAACAAAATAGTCGGATTGAAAGAAAAAAAATTACCAGTCATCTCGTTTTTGTAGCATCTCATCGATTTCCTCACGAAGGAACAGTAGGCGACCATTAGCTTTAAGGTAGGGGATCTTACCCGCCCATACCCAATTGTAGATGGTCTTTTGCTCAACCTTTAGCAATCTAGACACATCAATGATGTCAAGATACTCAGGCTTGAGAGGTGGCTTAACAACAGCTTCTACGGCTTGCTCTCGTAATACCAACAAGTGGTCTAGTTTTTCTTCCACGCTCGCTAGCTTATCGAATAGGCGTTTTTGCCACTGGTCTTCTGTAAGATAGTCTAAGTATGACATAGTTTGCCTTTTATATAGTTACCCATACTATCTTGAGATAAGATATTTTGTTCTCTCATATAGGCAATATATTTTTTTGCCGTCCTATCCTTGACATCCATCTCCTCCATTACTGAGACCACCAAGTCACTATAAGCTATCGATTTTTGCTCTTTCAAGATTTCTTTAGCCACTGAAATCAAGTCCACTGTCTTTCGCTTTTCTTTTTCTGCTTTGGACTTTTCACCTCTATAAGTAAACATATCAAGCTCTTTATCCCACCCAAAGAGCATCATTGGCACATCTAGAGGACTTCCGTCTCTCACCTTGAGAGCTTTAACCACAGAAAGCTCAGGATTGTCATCATTCTCAATCGAAAGGATACCAGCTGCTTTTCGTTGAAGTTCAGAGCCAATGTGTCCACGTAGCTTCACTCCGTTTGGCACGAAGTGAAGCACGCAGATGATACAAGTATTATAAATACCCGCGAGACGATACAATTCGTCTACTACAGCTATACTCTCACTCTCATCATTGGCAGAGCGGATTAAATCTGCAATCCCATCTATAACTACAAGTTGAATACCTCCGTATTTGTGATAAAGCATATCCATACTATCCCGAATAAGCTTTAGGCGTTCTTGGCGAGAAAGAGAAGCCAAGTAAAATGAGTGAAAGAATAAAGGGACTCGATTTAACCCTGCACGTTTGAGCGTCCTACCTAGATTCTTATGCAATTGAGCCTCAGATTGCTCCGTGTCATAGTGTAGAACAGCTAATTGCCTAGGATTGGCTGCAATCCGTAGCCCTAAGGTTGTCTCTGGGTCTAATGCTTCTTCGTTTATAACTCCAGAAAGAATAGCAGAGATGTAATTGCTCTTTCCTGTGCCCTCACCGCCAGTAATACAGAAAAGGTTATCTTGAGTTCCTAATGGAACACCGTTAACGGACACAATGGGGTGGGAAGCTTCAGGTGGGTTATCATAATCAATCTCACAGGATTTCATCATCATTAGCGTGTTTGCATATAGTTTGTTCAGTTCCTTGGCTAATAGCTCCTTGAGATCTTTTGCTATTCGCCCCATTGAGAAAAAGTCTGATATATCTTTCTGCGCTTTTCCTCCGTCTAGTGGAAGTTCTAGCCTAAGGATAGACAGTTCTGAAAAGGTTTGTAACACCTTAAATGAAGCCCGAATACCCGTTTCATCTACATCATAAAGGATGACGATATGCCTAAATCGTCGACTCAAGAGTTCCATCAGAGACTTTGGAATATCGGCTGTTTCACTATTCAAGCAAATAGCATTGAAGCCATGAGCAGAAAGACTCATCACATCCTTTTCACCACCTGTTATATAGACTACATCACCTTTACTAGATAGTTGTTCCAATCCAAAAACGTAATCTTCGACTTTCTCCCCACCATAGAGAAAGCGGATACTACTGTGAGGCCGATAAACCTTGATGAAGCCTTGCATTACATAGCCAAACATTGGTTCCTCATCATTAGAATATATTGAGTAGGGTTTCCCCTCACGATTGATTGACTTAAAGCAAGTCAATGCTTTCACATGAAAACGATGAAGCACCTCTTCTGTAATCCCATAACGGAACCAAAATAGGAGTTCTCTTTGTCCGAAAGTCTTTGGTGTGAACTCAAATCGTTTAGGAGGTGCAACCGTGGCTTTAGACATCGTTTTGTCGTTGTAGCTTTTGGAGGGCATCTTTGATATCGAAGAATCTTGACCAACTCTAAGGTTTAGCCCCAAGTCTCTATTTATCATCTGTAGGATATTGCGAAAATCTCGCTTGGCATCAAGCCCAGCAACCATTGCTACAAACCAAAAGCAGTCTCCAGAATAAAGCTCGTTCCCAAAGTCCTTCATACGGTAACAGTCATTCTTGCTATCGAAGTAAATGTTACACGAAGCTCTTTTATCCTCATAAAAAGGATTGCGAAAATTCCGCTTAGGCACAAAGTCCATAGGCATATAGTAGGTGAATACATCCAAGCCTCTATTCGTGAGACCAAGTATTTCTTCTTTGATATTCATAGCTCCTCAAACAACATTTCAGGCTTATTTTCACCTAGATACCCCTTTATGATGCCATCTTTGTACGCATTTAGTCTTTGTATTGCCTCAATCCTTCTGAAGCCTTTGAATGTTGCTCGACCAGTCTTCACTGCGATGTACAGGCCTTTGAAAGGATAGACCACATGATTAGCTGATACGTAACGAAAAGGAACTGCATTCGCCTCTCGCCAGCGAGCTAATGAAGCTCTTGAAACACCAAGGATTCTCATTACATCAGAAGAGTTAAGCTCTATTTTCTCTTCAAGGACTTCATAGTCACTTTTGAGTTCCGCAATAAAGCCCGATACCTTATCTATTGCAGATCTAAGAGACTGAATCTCTTGAAGTATTTCCAATTGCGTCTGATTGTAATCCATATGATTCGTCTTGTAATCCTGCTTTAAGACACCTAAGGTAGTCTTCAACTTGAGAGATAAACTTGGAGAGATCAAGGTTGGACCCCATCATGTAGTTCACTACTTCTCTCACTAGAGCATTAAGAATGGATTGTCTTTCGCTTCCATAGATGCTGTCCAACACTTTGAAGAACTGTTCTTGAGTCAGTGTATAGTGTACATCGTTTTGCAGGCTCAAAGGTCCCGTTATGGGCTCTACAACATCTGCATCAATCAGCAGAAAAATGACATCTTTCTTAGCTGCTTGAGCGATTTTGAGGAAGGTCCTTAATTGCTGACCGCCACTAAGAGTCATTGATTTTCTAAAGTTGGAGACATCCATCTCAGCTATGAAAGCTTGAGACTTGAGGTTATTCGAACGGCGAATGATATCCTCAAGAGACGGATTGACTATGTATAGCTTAGCTGTTTCTTTCATTAGGCTACTTTTTATGGTTTACCACAGCAACTTGCTGCGCTGCAAAGTTCCCAATGTTTAGACGTTTAGGCGAATATCATATTACCATTGTTGGGTAAAGTATTACCATTATAGGCATCTGTTCGTGAGAGGAGGTAAGGGACTGCAAGTGCACGGTGCAAGATCCCTCTATATATAGGGGACTTGCACCGTGCACTTGCAGTGTAGCCATACTACTCTCCGAAGAGTGATGAAACCAAGAATTTGGTGATTGTTCAGAAAAATGGTACTTTTGAACTCGGATAACACAAAGTAAGTGTACTCTGTACGGACTCTCAAAAATATCCGTCTTGGCTACAATTTGGCTACAGGGATTTTAGAGAGTATATAAAGAGATTGAGACATAGGAAGTTATGGGCGTAAGTTCATTTTCCCCCGCTTCCGCTTTACGTACTCTGGCAGAGACAAGCCAACCAGTACAACAAAACAGTAAGTGTCTTAATTCTCAGCGAGTTAAGGCACTTTTCTTTTGGTGCTAAGCCCTTCCTCAGAGCACCTCCAGAGACGGTCGAAACTCCCAAAATACTCTATTTGAGCTACAATCTGCGCTCTTTGGTATGCCTCTTTAATCTCGAGTATTTTGCTGAGTTTTTTCAAGGTCTACATGCGACAGATGGTTTTTCATATCCATAACGTTATTGTCTGTTGATGAGGTAAACGAAAAAATCACTATCTTCCATGGCATTTACGCCTACATGAGCTTCACCGGGGAAATGTAGAACGGTACCTGTGCTGATACGATGTACCTCGGTATCGTCAAGAGTAACTTCCACAGTTCCTTTCACTATAGTGAAGTATACTTCCTGTCCTTTATGGTCGTGTGAGGGAATTTGTTCTCCGCTTTTCAATTGCAGGTGTACCAGCATGAGTTCTTTGTTGTCAACAACCTTGCCTAAGGTGCTGATTTCATTGCCGATATGATTGATTGTTTGTTCCATAATCTCTCTTTATTTGGTTATGATTAATACCTGTCTGCTACAAATGTACGTAAAACATTTGAATGACGTTCGTTTTGATGTTGTATGTTTGTATGTAGATGTATTACAGCCTATTGCAACTGTGCAAAGCTAAATGAGATGCTATTGCTTATGCTCTCTTAGCTACTTGAACGCTTGCTTGTATCTTCATTGTTGAAGTTGAAAGTCCGTTGCTGAAGCTGGTCGAAGTTGTCCTCCACGTAGATGTCAATCGTTCGTCGATCGGTAGAGCGTGAAGTGTAATAGAGACGGAAGTCATCTCTCGTGAGCGGATAGCGGTCATTCGGTTTGAATACAGAGCCATCATCCATCTTCAAGCAACCCTTGCCATCCGGCTGGAAGTAACGGATCGTGTATTGCGTATTGGCAAAGCGACCAGCTCTTTTGAGACTACAGCGTATTTCAGCCGTTTCCCCCTTAGCTATGGAGTTCTGCACCGGCATCACTTCAAGCGAGAAGTCGTAAGCCTGCTGTACATCCAGCTCGCGAGTACAAGCAGATAGACAAAAGAGGGCGAGAGCAATCCCTCCCACAGCCCATATCGTATTCGCTAGGAACTTTTTCATTGTTGTTGGTAGTTAGATATTGAACTTGAGTCCTGCTGAGATAGCAGGACGAAAACGATGCAGGTCAGAGCCAAAGAGCAGTCGCCCTTGAGCTTTGAGAACGAAGAGCAGATTGTCAGTTAGGAACAGTTCCACCGAGCTATGTATCGCTCCACCATAAGTAAAGCGAGACCGGTCCAGGAGTGTAGCTCCATCGGGTAGCAACTGTTTATCCTCGTTTAGCTCTTCATAACCGCAGAGAGCGGATAGCCCCAGGTAGCCAAAGACATTCTCCAGTGCCATGGGGAAGAAACTGTAGTGCCACACGGATGGCACTGCAGGGCTGACGCATTATGAGACTGTTGCAATAGTCTCACAAATGTGTCACTCCAGCCCTCTAATCTCTAACTTCTAACCTCCAACCTCTAACCTCTAATCCCTATTTACATATCTTTACGGGGAAATTCGTCCGATTCCCTCCTTTCTCGAATATCCACGTGGAAAATCTCAAATCTGTCCTCTCCTGAAATAGTACACAGTTGGGAAGCCAACCCCAACAACTATGAAAGAAGAAAAAAGTAACCGAGGACGAAAGGGATATCCCCTAGATTTCAAGTGGAGAGTCATTGATGACCTCCTAGCCACTGGCGAGAGCATCGCCACGACCAGCCAGCGCTACGGCATTACCACACGCACCATTCGAAATTGGTTGCGTACCTTTGGAGTAGAGTTACCCAACCAAAGCAGCAGTAGCACTATGAGCAAGACAAACAAGAACAAAGACGTAGATCCAGAGTACGCAGAACTCAAGCGCGAAAACGCTCGCCTCAAAGCAGCCCTCTTCCAGGCTGAGAGCAAGGCCTTAGTCAATAAGACACTACTCGAAGAGGTCTTGAATCGCTACCATATTGATCTAAAAAAAAAAGACCGATTTGCAGCCGTGAAAACGCTTGAATCCGCCAAAGTGAGAGGTCAAAAGCTCTCCATAACCTACCTTTGTCAGCTACTAGAAGTCAGCCGCAAAGGCTACTACAAGCACACCTTCACCGAGCAAGACGAAGATGTCAAAGTAGCCTCCGTCCTACACTATTGCCAGTATGTGCGCGGTCAACTCCCCAAAGCAGGCGTAGACACCCTCCAGCAGTGTGCCAACGAATACTTCAAAGGGACCTTCCAAGTAGGTCGCGACTGGCTATACAAAGTATTAGGAGCCAACGACATGCTACTGAGAAGTCGCAAGCGCAAGCGTCCACCCCAGACGACCAAGGGCGTGGTCAATCACGGCTTCCAAGACCACCTGAACACCACCCCTAAATACATCGCCACAGACCATTGCCGGCTCACCGTCTCAGACATAACCTACGTCAAATGTTTAGGTGGCTTCGCATATCTCTCCCTGACGATGGACGCTTATAGCCGCATCATCACCGGCTTTGACCTGCAGCCCACGCTCTCCACAGAGGGCCCCTACAACGCACTAAGACAGACCGTTGACTTCTACCAGAAGCATGGCTTTGACCTCAAAGGGCTCATCTTCCATAGCGACCGAGGCTGTCAATATGTCTCCAAGCAGATGACCGACTACGAGGCCAGCCTAGGCATCGTAACCAGTGTCACCCAGACAGGCAACCCTCTCCACAACGCTATGGCAGAGCGACTTAACGGGATCATCAAGAACGACTGGCTCTACAACTTCGAGGATAAGCCCATAGATCAAGTTCGAGAGATCCTCTCGCAAACGATTGCTCTCTATAACACAGCGCGTCCTCATCGAGCCATCAACAAGAAGACTCCGATGCAGATGCTCATACCAGATTACCCCAACCCTATAACCACACAACCCTCTAAGAAACAGACATCTAAGAACAATTCACCAAAAGCTCCGAGCCTCAAATCTCCGAGCTCATGCCGCTTAACTCCACACAAAGACCTATCTTTGTGTACCTCCGCAGTAAAAACGACCACAAGTCGTGTACCCCAGCAAGAGCAAAACTAACAAATGAGTACACTCACAGGACTAACAAAAATGACCCGAGTACCATCTCAGTAATACCTTCCCAACTGTGTACTTTTTTCAGGAAGAGGACAATCTCCACGTGGATATTTTTTATTTTCCACGTGGGCGTCAAACAATTCCTCCGAAGTTTCATTTGATTCCTCCGAGGAATTTTTTATTTCCTACCTGGGAAATAAAAATTCTCCACGTGGAGATTTCGAAATATCCACGTGGAAATCAGTTTTCCCCGACATGGTGCCGTTTCGATATGTAGTCGGTTCTAAATTATTGTAACGAGCAGGCGTTGAATTTGCTCAGCCAGGGTGATGCGCTATAATCGCCCTGTTAGGAACTACACGTGAGCGACAAGCGAGGCATAGGGAGGTCGATGAGTCCACTGTATAGGGAGGGCGTCCGTTGTGTCAAAGGTTACAGCGTCGTGGTATTAACGGGGACGGACGCACGAGAGTATCTAGCGGGAGGGCGTCCGTTGTGTCAAAGGTTACAGCGTCGTGGTATTAACGGGGACGGACGCACGAGAGTATCTAGCGGGAGGGCGTCTGTTGTGTCAAAGGTTACAGCGTCGTAGTATTAACGGGGACGGACGCACGAGAGTATCCCTATGATAGCAGACTTTACAAACGAAAATGGCTCTGATAGTCTGCGGGAGACTATTGAAGCCAATTATCGCCAAGTCAAGCAAGAGGTGCTATCCCTCGTAGACTCTGAGACTGCTCGTATCAAAGCTGACCCAACACTCTCTCATCTCATCAAAGAATGATTCGTAAAGATAGATGCCAATGCCTTCTAGGTTGCTATTGGCGGGATTACTAGAGGAATGCCCTAGTTGGAAGTATGAATAATCATTCATCTCGCAGTTCTATCGTGTCATAAATAACAAGAAGGCCGATCGGAAAATCCCTATTTTTAGGTATTGTGTGTTCTGGAAAACTTTACGAATTTTGCTCGCAGAAGTAGGATAAAGCACTTATTATGCAGACGACAAAGGAACATACACGCAGACTATTGCAAGATACAGCTCGAGAAGCGTTTCTGAGGAAAGGCTTCAGGGCGGTGTCTATGCGTGAGATTTCCAAGCTGTCTGGTGTTGGGCTAAGCAACATATACAATTATTATCCCTGCAAGGATGATTTGCTGGCAATCGTCTTGCGTCCACTTTTGGAGGTGATGACTAACATGCTGGAAAACCATAATTGTGATAATAACCTTTCACTTGAGATCTTTACCTCAGAAGAGTATCACCGTCAATCTATGCAAGAGGTAATGGGTGTGATTACTCGTTATCGTAAGGAGTTCAGGTTGCTATTTCTCGATACTCGAGATACACGATTTGAAGACTTTTGGGAGCGATGGATTGATAAAAGCTCGATAATCGGAATCGAGTATTTAGAAAGGATGAAAGAATTATATCCGGGGCTACATACTAATGTTTCCCCTTTTTTCATACACTTCATCAGCTCTTGGTGGATCAGTATGGTGAGAGAGATTGTATTGCACGAGGAGCTCTCCTCCGAGGATATCGAATGCTTTATCGGTGAATACATCCACTTCAGTATAGGTGGGTGGAAGCAACTTATGAAGGTAGATCATCAGAGCGGATTGTGAGCATTACAGATATTACTAGCAATGAAAGAATTACTCTTTGAAGAGGGCGTTGATGAGCTTTCTCACTTTGATGCTGATAAGTGTGGGCAAAGCCGTGGCAATGTCTATTGCACTAAAGCTTGGGACGAGTGGTCAATGACAATAAAGAATGAAATCAATGATACAGACTATCCAAATACAAAGTAGCGGGGGAATTTATTCTGGAGTCCTGCAGTATAAGAGATTTCATTTTAGGAAATCATCCTATCGAGCGAGTCACCTACAGAGGCGGCTCGCTTTGTTTTTGAACAAAAACGCTCTCCTGTTCTCTTTTGGACTATTGCCACTTAGGAGTAAAGACACTTCAAGATCAATATAACATGAAACGATATGAAAATAGAAAGAATTAACAATTGGTTTGCCTTACGTGGCAAAAGAATGATGCGTAATCGCTGGGTAGTGCTGGGAGGGTTTATCCTGATCCTTGCCATCGGCGTATCGGGACTTAGGTACTTCAAGGTAAGTGCCTCATGGGAAGACTACTTTCTCGAAGACGACCCGATGCTTGTCAAGACCGAAGAATTCAAGGAGATATTCGGGAATGACAACTTCGCAGCCGTGCTGACTAGGTGTGACAATTCGTTTACGAAAGACAATCTGGAGCTGATCCGTGAACTAACGAACGAGATGGTGGACAGCCTTTCGTACGCCGACAAAATCACCTCTCTTACCGACATCGAGTTTATGATGGGAGGCGAAGATGGTATCGCCATTGAGCAGATAGTTCCCGATACGATCCCTACGGATCCCAAGCAATTGGAAGAGATTCGTCGCAAGGCTTATATGAAACCTCACGTAGCAGAGCGATTAATTTCCAAAGATGGAACGCTCTCGTGGATTATACTCAAGCTACGTACTTTTCCCGAAGACTCTGTTTGGAATAAGGGGAAGAACCCTGTTTCTCCCGAGGTGCTTACGGGCAATGAACTAGAGCATATTATCACCAAGGACAAGTACAAGGCACTTCATCCCAAAGGAACTGGGCTACCCTATGTAACAGCGATGAAAATGGGATGGATTGGGAAGGAAATGCCACGTGTAATGGGTATCGCGGCTCTCGTCTCCATTCTTATTCTCCTACTGGTGACACGTTCATTTAGAGGGGTCGTCGTCCCTCTTCTCACCGCTATCAGCTCCATCATCGTGGTGTATGGGGTGCTGGGATATGTTGGTATGACCATAGACAGCGGTATGGTATTGATCCCTATGTTGCTGGTCTTTGCCGTTTCCATTGCATACAATATTCACGTATACTCCTATTTCAAGCGTAGGTTCCTCATTCATGGAATAAGGAAACAAGCCGTAGAGGAAACGGTAGGGGAAATGGGGTGGCCAGTGCTTTTCAGTGCACTCACCACTTTCGCAGCCTTGCTTTCATTCCTCGCCATTCCTATGCAACCGATGCGTTTTATCGGAATAGCCACCTCTTCGTGTGTGATGCTGTCATTTCTTTTCACCATTACCTTGATGCCCATTCTCCTCAGTTTTGGCAAGGACGGAAAGCCTCACCCCAAGGTACAGGAGACTGGTGGGCGATGGATGGATCAGAAGCTGGAAAGCTTAGGCAAGAGTGTACTCAGGCATGGCACCTTGATACTCGGGCTTACTGGGATTATCTCTGTGGTTCTTATCTACCAATTCACCAAAATAGAGACGGCTTTTGATGTAGAGCGAACGATGGGACGAAAGATTGATTACGTCAACAACCTATTGGAGGTGGGGGAAAGCGAACTTGGGTCTGTTTATACCTACGATGTAATGATTGACTTCCCGGAAGATGGATTGGCAAAGTCTCCGGCAATGCTACTGCGATTGGACTCCCTTGCACAGCATGCCGGTGGGTATAAGTTGACCAAGCGAACGACCTCGGTATTGAATATACTCAAAGACCTAAATCAAACGCTCCATGACGGTAATCCCTCTTATTATACCATTCCCCATAACCCTGATGAGGTTGCACAGCTGTTGCTCCTTTACGAAAATGCGGGAGGTAGTGAAGCGGAGTATTGGATAGATTACGACTACCGCCGTCTTCGCCTGATGGTGGAGATGAACTCATACGATTCTGGGGAAACGGAGCGAGAGTTGAACGATATAATTGCTTACGCACAGAAGCTCTTCCCCAATGCAGCGGTCACTACCGTTGGAAGTATCCCACAGTTTACCGTAATGATGCAGTATATCGCACGAGGACAAATGGTTTCGTTCGCCATTTCTCTCCTTATCATAGGTATACTGATGATGATCGTTTTCGGCAGTGTACGCATAGGGCTTGTCGGTTTAATTCCCAATGTCACCCCAGCACTGGTCGTTGGCGGACTGATGGGCTGGCTGGGCTATCCATTGGATATGATGACGGCCACTATTATGCCGATGATCCTCGGCTTGGCTGTGGACGATACCATACACTTCATCAATCATAGTCATCTTGAGTTTGACCGTAAGGGCAATTATAGGAATGCGATTCTTCGTTCATTCCACACTATTGGCACTCCAATCGTCTTGACAAGCGTAGTAATCTGTGCCAATTTCGCTGTATACACCACATCAGAGGCCCTCTCCTTTGTACATATGGGGATGCTATCCGTGGCAGGTGTCTTGTCGGCACTGCTTGCCGACCTCTTTGTGACGCCTATACTTATCAAGAAGTTCCATCTGTTTGGCAAGGAGACAAACACTATCGAAAGGCCAAAAGAACAAACAAACATAATTGAATCATAATGAGTAATACAAACAAACAAAAGAAGCCGTCGGTATTGAAGCGATTGCTCCCCTACGCAGGTAAGAAAAAGTATATGCTTCCGCTGGCGATGGTTTTCTCGGCCCTCTCGGGTATTTTGGTGCTGATGCCTATGGTCTATATCCATAAGATTGTCAGCGGGATTATCTTGAGTGGTAGTGTCGATGGGGAGACCATACGATACTACGCCGTTCTGGCAGCGAGTTTTGCCGCAACAGGAATGCTACTCTATTTTTGTGCGTTAATGGTATCCCACCTCTTCGCTTTTGAAGTCGAGGCCAACATCATCAAACTCAGCGTGAAGAAGATGATGTCGAAACCTTTGGGCTTCTTTGCCAATCGCGAAAGTGGCAATCTCCGCAAGACGATTGTCGATGGGGCTGCTGAGACCCACACGATGCTGGCACATCAGTTGCCCGACCTCGCCATGACGATTGTTTCGCCCATAGTGCTATTGATCTTCTTCTTCCTTTTCGACTGGCGGCTTGGTCTAGTGAGCCTTGTTCCGATGGTCATAACCGTGCTATTGATGGCGACTATGGCGACCCCAAAGAGCAAGAAGTTGCGGGAAGAGTATTACGAGGGACTTGCCAATCTTTCTGCCGAATCGGTAGAATATGTGCGTGGCATCCCAGTCGTAAAGACCTTTGCCCAGAGCGTGGAGAGCTTCGATCGTTTCTACTCACTCATCGTAAAGCTGAAAGATTTCGTGGTGCGGTGGAGCATGGGGTTCAAGAATAAGATGTCGCTGTACGAAGCCATTTCAAGCTCTACGGCATTCTTCTTGGTGCCTGTTGCCATTATGATGATCACCTCGGGAGGTGATATGCGAGAGGTGCTGGGTAATTCCGTTATCTATCTATTAATAGGGCCTGTGTTCGGTGTCTTTATGATGCGAAGTGCCGCCATGCAAAACTTCATCTACTTCGCAGAGTTGGCGTTGGATAAGATTGACACAGCTTTGGATTATGAAGACCTCACTTACGGCGAAGCAACAGCTGTTGGAGATGGCTTGGAGTTCAGAAACGTCTCCTTTTCATATGGAAAAGACAAAGTGCTGGACAACGTATCGTTTAAGGTGAACAAAGGTGAGACTGTTGCCCTGGTGGGAGCTTCGGGAGGAGGTAAGACCACCGTGGCACGTTTGGCAGCTCGCTTCTACGATGCCGATGAGGGCGACATCTTCATTGGAGGCACCAGTATCAAGGAGTATGAAAAAGAGGCCCTGAGCCAAAAAGTGGCTTTTGTATTCCAA
Organism: Porphyromonas vaginalis; assembly: GCF_958301595.1. Lineage (NCBI taxonomy): Bacteria > Pseudomonadati > Bacteroidota > Bacteroidia > Bacteroidales > Porphyromonadaceae > Porphyromonas > Porphyromonas vaginalis. Next base: position 1,898,033 of record NZ_CATQJU010000001.1, read on the forward strand.
ATGTCTAAGCTCTTTAAGATGAGCCTAAGGGAGAACTTATTGCTAGGTAACCCCAACGCCAGCGATGAGGAGATAGAGCAAGCTCTCGTCAGAGCTGGAGCCAAAGAGATTGTCGATAATCTAGAAAAGGGCTTGGATACCGTATACGGCACTAAGGGCACCTATTTTTCAGGTGGCGAGATCCAACGCCTTTCTATCGCAAGGGCTTTCCTGAAGAATGCCGACTTCGTGATACTTGACGAGGCAACCGCTTTTGCAGATCCGGAGAACGAGCATATCATTCAAACCTCGTTCAAGGAGCTATCAAAGGACAAAACCACACTGATGATCGCACATAGGCTCTCCACGGTGATCAATGCCGATAGAATCCTAGTAATGGAGAATGGCAAAATCGTGGAAAGTGGTACGCATAACGAATTATTAACCCTAGGCGGTGTCTACAAAAAGCTGTGGAGCGAGTATCAAAAAGCCGCCAATTGGAGAATAGGAGGTGACTATGAAAATGAATAAGTTCTTTAAGCAAAAATACGCCATGTCGGAGCAGGGTGCGAAGAACCTGCAGAAGTCTATCTTCTCGCATACCATCCTAAATCTGACCAAGATGTTTCCGCCCACTATCGGATTTGTCTTTTTATTCCAGTATTTGGGCAGTTTGGAGGGTATTCCTGCACCAGTAGAGCTGACCCTTGTAGACTATATCGTCATCATCTTAGTGATGCTGTTGGTGATGTTTTTTGTGGCAAGGTGGGATTACGTACGCCTTTACGACAATGTTTATAATGAGAGTGCCAACTCACGCATTGATATAGCCAACCGTCTGAAGAAACTGCCTCTCTCATATTTCGGCAAGCGTGATGTATCCGACCTCTCGGCGACGATGATGAGCGACCTGAATCTCTATGAGCAGATATTCTCACACTCCGTGCCGCATATCTATGCCACATCCATTTCCACGGTGATTATATCTGTAATGATACTTGCTTATAATTGGCAGCTCGGATTGGCGGCATTGTGGGTCATCCCCGTCTCGCTACTACTCTTTTCGCTTTCCAAGATGAAACAACGGAATGATGTGAATGCCTTTGTGAAGAGCAGTCGTGACGTGCTTGACGGCTTACAAGAGCAGATAGACCAGATACAGGAGATTAAGTCCTATAATCTGGAAGAGCGGACACTGAGCGAGTTCTACCACAAGATGGATGGTAATACTAGAAATAAGGTAAGGATGGAACTCTCCGCCGGTATTGCCACCGCACTGGCTGGTATGCTGATGAAGCTCGGCATCGTCTCGGTGGCGATTGTCGGTGCCAACATGCTGATTGCCGGACAAATCAATATTCTGGTCTATATCGCCTACCTCATCCTCACGGCAAGCATCTACGTGCCTATAGAGGGCATCCTCTCCTTTATGGCTATGATCGTGACACTCGATGGTGTGGTGGCACGTATCAAGGAGATCAAGACCATGCCTATTCAGGAGGGCAAACAGGAGATGAACCCTATGGATTATAGTCTAGATTTCAAAGATGTAGTATTTGGTTACGAGGATTATACCGTCATCAACGGCGTGAGCTTCACTGCGAAACAAGGCGAGGTGACAGCATTGATTGGGGCTTCGGGAAGTGGCAAGACCACGCTGACCAAGTTGGCCGCTCGCTTTTGGGACATACAGCAGGGCAAAATCCTGCTCGGTGGCGAGGATATTAGTCGGATAGATCCCGAAACACTGCTCAAGAACTACGCCATTGTCTTTCAGGATGTAGTGCTATTCAATGCCAGTATCAAAGACAACATTCGTATCGGCAAGAAAGGAGCAACGGACGAGGAAGTGACTCGTGTCGCCAAAATTGCCCGCTGTGATGAGTTTATTGATCGTATGCCTGATGGTATTGATACCGTCATCGGGGAAAACGGCGAGCGACTTTCTGGTGGCGAACGTCAGCGGATCTCCATCGCCAGAGCTCTCCTAAAAGATGCACCCATCATCCTGATGGACGAAGCCACGGCCTCGCTAGATGTGGAAAATGAAAGCCTAATACAAGAGGCTTTGTCGGAGCTGATCAAGGAGAAGACAGTCATTGTTATCGCTCACCGCATGCGTACCATTCGTGGAGCCAATAAGATCGTGTTGCTCCATCAAGGTAAGATTGAAGCAATGGGTACGGATGCAGAGTTGCAGGTGCAATCGGCTACCTACAGGAAGATGCTTGAAAAGTCAATAGGATAAAATCAACAACAAAATATCAATCATGATGAAAAGAATTATTTTAGCAAGTTTGGTGGTTTGGGCTTTTGCCGCCACTGCAATGGCTCAGACGGGCAGAGAGATTGCCCAAAAAGTAAAAGATCGTCCCGATGGCGATACCCGTCAATCGGAATTGGTCATGAAACTGATCAATAAGCGTGGGGCGGTACGCGAGCGGAAGCTTATCTCTTACTCCATAGACGTGGGAGCGGGGAAAAAAGACCGTAAGAGTATCATGTTCTTCCTATATCCCGGAGATGTAAAAGGGACAGGCTTTCTCACTTGGGATTACGACAATCCTAATAAAGACGATGACAGATGGCTCTACTTGCCCGCGATGAAGAAAACCCGCCGCATCAGTGGCTCTTCTGCCAAGCAGGATTACTTTATGGGCAGTGACTTCACCTATGATGATATGGGCAGTCGCAATGTAGACGAAGACTCCCACCAGTTGCTGGGCGAAGAGACTATTGGCGGACACAAGTGCTGGAAGCTGGAATACACGCCTAAAGACAAACGTGAGATCTACTCTAGAAAGGTGGCGTGGATTCGTCAAGACTGCCTTATCGCCGTTAAGGTGGAGTACTACGACAAGATGGGGAAGCTACACCGTCGCCTTGAATTGTCGGACATTGTGAAGGTTTCTGGTTTTTGGATTGCAAAAAAACTGCATATGACCAATGTTCAGACTAATCATCAGACGATTCTTGAGTTTAAGGATCCTAAGTTCAATACCCCTATGAACGAGGCTCAATTCAGTGTAAGCACCTTGGAAAAAGGCCGATTCTAATGACAGATACAACTAGTCATTCAGCAAAATTCTTGTTGCTGTTTATTCTCTTCTTGCCCCTGCATATCGCATGGGGTCAAGAAGAGGTGGCTTCATCGTGGCAAGTCAAAGGATTTGTGGATACCTATCATGCCGTCCGATCCGAAAAACCGAACAACTTTATGTCTTCGCGCACGAGAATAAGGGGAGAGATAGGTAAAAGTTTTGAAGGCTCTTCGCTTTTTGTCTCATTCAACGCAACTTACAATGCATTATTAAAAGAGCGTACAGGTTTTGAACTGCGGGAAGCGTATCTTGACCATAGAGATGACCATTGGGGCTTTCGCCTTGGGCGACAATTGGTCATTTGGGGGGCGGCAGACGGTGTGCGTATTACCGACTTGGTCTCTCCTATGGATATGACAGAGTTCTTGGCACAAGACTATGATGACATTCGGATGCCAGTCAATGCCCTACGCCTTTTCGTTTTTAACGATAAAATGAAATTGGAACTGCTTGCCGTGCCAACCTTTGAAGGGTATAAACTACCTACCGACGCAATAAATCCATGGTGCATTTTACCCAAAGATAGCCCACTGCCTATTGCCTGGGAAGAAAATGGGAGCCACCCCAGTCTTCATTTTGCCAATATCGAGTATGGCGGAAAGCTATCTTTTACCTTGCCTGGAGTGGACTTTTCGCTCTCCGCATTGCATACGTGGAACAAGATGCCCGTGTTTACGTATCGCCCTACAGATACCCACATTGTCGTTGCTCCGCAATACTACCGAATGGGATTTTTCGGAGGAGACATATCCAAACCTCTAGGGCAACTGGTATTACGAGGAGAAGCAGCCTTCAATGTAGGGAAGCATTTCAGCTATAGACCTGATGCGTCTGATCAAGAACAAAAGGGATTCAACACTGTGAATTATCTCGTGGGTATCGATTGGTATGCCCCCAAAGATTGGGTGGTGATGGCACAGTTTTCCTCTGAAAGCATCCTAAAGTACGAAGACCAGATTGCACAGCCTCGTCACAATTCACTCCTTACGCTCAATGTGTCGAAAAAGCTGTTGGATAACACCCTACAACTCTCCAACTTCACCTATTTCGACCTCAACCATAAAGGTTGGTTTAGTCGATTTACTGCCGCCTACTCTCTGAATGACTTCATTCAGCTTTCTCTCGGGTATGATTGGTTTGGAGGCGATGAAGGCGTGTTCAGCGCGTATAAAAACAACTCAGAAGTATGGGCGAAGGCAAAATATAGCTTTTAATCCAAGTTTCACGGGAGGAAGTGTGTAATGGTTGCTGGGGGCGGGCGGGAGCATTTGAGTTATGGACTTTGTGTCCTACAGATTTTGATTTTCCTAAAGGGGGCTTCTCGTTGCTTCTCTGACAGCTCTAGACCACAAAGCTTGCGAGGAGCCTTGCTTTGTTGACGATCTTGTCGCTGTTCCTGACGCTCTTTGAGACTCTTGTTCTCTCCGAAGATGAACTCAATGCCTTTCTTCTCTGCATTGACCTGAAGCGTAGTATCGAAGGATTTGCCACTCTTAGCGGTCATACCTTCTACTCTCACGGCTTATGCCCATCTGCTCAAACTGTTTCCATTTCACCTTGTCGGGGTCAATGCCTTGGAAGGACTGTTTCTGCTCGCCTGCATAGTCCGAAGGATTGACACGGGCGGAGTCCAGCATCTCTTTATTGGAGGGGACTTCCGAAGCTTTAAGCATCTCCGAGAGCACACGTGCACTGGCAACGGCACTCTCAAAAGGCACTTTGAAGAAGTTCAGCGGTGTGGGATGCTTGAACTGACGCATGAAGTTGGAGAGGAAGTTTTCCAGCGCATTGCTGTGCTTGTCGAACTTCAGGAAGCTCTGTTCATGCTCGGCGGTGGGCGGAACGGTTTTCAGTCCGCCTTTCTCGTCCGTACCTGTGACGACTTTGAGATTCTCGTCTTTCTGATCCTTGACCAAAAGGACTTCTTGGTCTTTGATTTTTTCGTCCATATTATAATGTATTTAATGGCACCAACAGCGGTACACGGACAAAAGTAAACCAAAGAAACCGTGTGCGTTTTAGGTTATAAATAACTGCGTACTTGTGGTGTCGATATGGATAGAAGTGGCAAAAAAGAGGTATGGTTCTTGAGCCATACCTCCATATTATCATTTCTCTTTTTAATCGTATTGATGTGTAGTTCCGTATTTTCCACTCCAAATTGCATTTTGGGGTGGAATGTACGCGAGTTAAAAGATGCTTTATAATTCATTATTCTGCATTATTGTGATTACCTTTGTAGGTCTGATAATCAAAAAACAATACCTGAAAGATATATGTCTCGGTTACCCATCCATAGAAGTTCACAACTCTCAGATTTCGGAGTCTATCTGAAGACCGTCATCTCTCGGACATCGGCATCTTCAGACAGATACACCTTTTCTCATACCGACGATTATTATTTCTTTGGCTTCATAGAGGGTGGGCAATGCTGTCTGAATATTGATTTCGAGGAATACACTTTCGGGAAAGGAAGTCTGGCTATCATTCTACCCGGGCAGGTGCATCGTATCATCGACGCTTCCAATCTTTCTGCAAAATTTCTGGTTATCGACTCGGTATTGGTGGATAAGGAGGAAAAACGAACGCTTGAGAGATACGGTCGCCCTCAAATACAACTATCCGACATATCGGAACAGAAACTATTATTATCACTTCTTGACTGCAAACTGAGTGGCATGAAAAATCCATCTGCCAAAGCAGTCGTTCAGCGACTGACCACCGTCATTGTAGGGTTAGTCGTGGAGAACATTGTAAATGCAACGATAGCTCAATCCAAATTGCAGGGGACAGTGACCAGACACAAGGAAATAGTATGGGAATTTCGGGATTTGTTGGAAAGCAATATCCGAAGCAAACGTTCGCCATCATTCTATGCCGGGCGGCTGAACATTACCGTTGCCTACCTGAATGAAGCTGTAAATTCTGTTCTGGGGACAAGTGTGAGCCACCATATCCAAAACGAGATTATTTTGTTGGCTAAACGTCAATTGGTCTATACTACAGATTCCATCAAAGAGATTGCACATAGTTTAGGCTTTAACGATTACTCCTACTTCACACGGCTGTTTACCAAGGTTGCAGGCGTTTCTCCCACGCTCTTCAGAAGGACTTACCACGAATAGTGCTATCATTACCGTTGTCCGTCTATTGTGACAGCTTGTATCCCACCGTACCTTTGCAGCGAACTTTATTCACTTAAAAAGATACGGATTATAAGGATGAACAACGCTGTGAATATTTTGCGAGAAGGAAGTATGATGAAAGCCCTGACAAAATTGGGGATACCTATTGTCATCGCAATGCTGATTATGGCAATATACAATGTGGTAGATACTTTTTGGGTTGCACGTCTTGGAACTCTTCCTGTCGCCGCTGTATCGGTTGTTTTCCCTATATCGTTGTTATTTCTTGGGATAGGACTGATGTTCGGTGTCGGAGGCGGAGTGTATATATCCCGTCTGTTGGGAGCGAAACAGGCTGTCAAGGCAAGTCAGGTCGCTTCCGTCTCAGTGATAACCTCTGTGATGTTGGCAGCTCTCATTGCCCTTGTGTGCAATGCGTTCCTGCCAGACATCCTACTTTTCATGGGAGCAAACGAGGAGATGATAAGTTTGGCAGAATCCTACGGCAGGCTTTTTATCATCAGTTGTGTCATAGGGACACTGAATGTGTCCATGTCCAATATCATTGTTTCACAAGGTGCGTCGAAGACATCTGCGTCGGCAATGATCATCGGCTCTATCGTTAATGTTGCATTAGACCCCTTGTTCATATACACTTTCAATTGGGGTGTGGAAGGTGCTGCATGGGCAACTATTCTTTCAAGAATCATCACGACGGCTATTTACATCCGTTTCCTTACGAAAGCAGAGGTAAAAGTATCTCTTGCCTTGTTCGCTCCCACGATAAGAATATACGCAGACATCATTAAGATTGGTATCTCTATGCAATAGTGTCCTAAACGTTTTGCAGGATAAAGAGAAAAGGGTAGGTTTGTAATTGAGAAGAAAAACACAGCTAGTGAGAGCTGTCACAAACCACCCTTTTCAATGGCAAATATAACACTATTCGCACAAGTAATCCGACTCATACCTCGAGAAATCATCCAACGATTAGTCAAGAAGCATGGCACAGACAAGCATGCAAAAGGCTTTAACTCGTGGAGCCATTTGGTGACTATGATCTTCAGCCAATTCTCGAGTAGCGTGTCGCTACGTCAAATCTCAGAGGGGCTACAATCTGCCACGGGCAATCTCAACCACCTAGGTCTATCACGAGCTCCCTCCAAATCCAACATCAGTTACCAAAACGCCAATAGGAGTTCCCAATTCTTCCAAGATGTCTTTTATGCACTCTTCCAATATTTGGGACAGCACGGAGATCTCAAGCAGATAAAGAAACGGCTGAAGGCGAAGGTTTGTCTTCTAGACTCAACCCTAATGTCCCTATGTCTCAGTATGTATGACTGGGCTCTCTATACTCATACGAAAGGAGCCGTCAAGATGCATACAGTGCTTGATTTTGAGACACTTCTGCCTGAATTCGTCTGTATAAGCAATGGCAAGGGAGCCGACAATACGATTGCCAAAAAGCTCCCCTTTGCCCGAGGAACCATCGTTGTAGCTGATCGAATCTACAGCGATACTGAGCTTCTGAATCATTGGGACAGCACAGGTGTGATTTTCATCGTCAGAGGAAGAGACAACATCCAATTTGAGTCAATAAGGGAGAGAGATTTGCCTGATACGACATCTCAAGAGATACTGATAGATGAAGAGGTGAGACTGACAGGTGTAGAGACAGCGAGCAAGTACCCTAAGAAGATTCGTAGAATAGGCATCTACAATGTTCAAGGAGGTTACACGATTGACTTGTATACCAATGACTTTACGCATGCAGCCAGTACTGTTGCAGCGCTATATCGCTCACGTTGGAAGATTGAGATCTTCTTTAGAAACCTCAAGCAAAACCTGCATATCAAGAGTTTTCTGGGAACTTCTCAAAACGCTGTCGAGATTCAGATTTGGACGGCTCTGATTACGATTCTCTTACTTCAATATCTCAAGCGAATAGCAAAACACCCCTGGTGTCTCTCCAATTTAACAGCATCCTTGAGACTCAACACGTTCACCAAAATCGGCCTCTTTCAGTGGATAAATGAGCCGTTTTCACCGCCTCCAGACGAGACCGAAATAGCATAGGGGGGATACCCCCGTTTTTACAGCAAATGTCAAGGGGCGATTGACCCGCTTGACAGCTATCTTACACCCATCGCCCGCAAAAAACGTTTAGGACACTATTGATCTCTATGCTCTTTTTGCAACTACTCCAGACCCTTTCCATCAGTTTGTTGCAGAAAGCCGCTGTGAAATATGGGGCAGAGGCTGTTGCGGCTGTGGGTATCGTCCTGAAAATCGTCACATTGGGAACAAACGTGGTCTTCGGATTTGTAAAAGGACTCCAACCTATGGCAGGCTATAACTACGGGGCAGGCAATTTTCAAAGATTAAAGGAAGCGGTGTGCTGTTCTCTGATACTCACAACCTCGTTTTGTGTGCTCTGGAGTGTTCTTATAGTCATTTTTACCTCTCCTATCATCAGTTGTTTCGGTAAAGACGAAACAATGCAGGAAATAGCAAGAATTGCGCTTAGAGCCAATACGATTATGTTCTTCACTTTCGGATTCCAATTTGTGTATTCCACACTATATATGGCAATCGGAAGAGCAAAGCAAAGTCTTCTGCTAAACATCGGACGGCAAGGTTTGTTTTTTATCCCTATAATATTGCTGCTTCCATCGTATTGGGAACTAAATGGAGTGCTTTATGCACAGCCTATTGCCGACGTCTTTGCAACTTTTATGACACTGTTCTTTGCTGTCCGAATTCATAAGGAGATAGGTCATAAATCACATCTCACAACAGAGAATCTGCAATGTTGAACCATAAAAGATATGATTATGCTAAGACTTATTCAAACGGAAGAATTTAAGACGATAATTTCGTCTTGCTCTACAAATGAACAAGAACAAAAAGCATCGGAGAACTTTATGAAGAGGATCATTGATCTATGTGATGCAGAAGACGACGCTATCTCTTTTTTTCGTATTCTTCGCTATACTCGTTTTCGTTTACAAACTTTGCAAGCGGTGTTTTTGATGGACGGAAAGGGAAAAAAATGTGTCGGAGCTACTATGTGTCATTGATACGGAGTTAAAGTTATTAAAGATGCGGATGCAGGGGCTTCTTTCTACTTTGCCCGTCAAACCAACCGAAAAACTTCGTTGGACAGGTAAAGCAACCGACTTGGTGGAACTACTCTACGCACTTGATACCTGTGACTGTATCAACGATGGTGAAATCGGTATAGAAGAATTGGCAGATGCCTTTTCCGAAATCTTTGGTATAGAAATCAAGAACTGCTACAACGTCTATATGAACATGAAACGCCACAAGGATGATAGCCGCACCTATTTTCTTGATGAACTCCGAGAGGAGCTGAACAAGCGTATGGTGGAGAGTGACCTGAAAGGCGGAAAGTTCAAGAAACGGTAAATCAAAGGGGGTGTCGTTCCCTGAAAATGGTTGACTTATTTTTTTGCTGAAACGGATATCGGTTGACATCGTTTTTGTCGTCAAACTAGAATGAGTTGTCTTGCTTTTCAAATATACTGATTTTAGTTGACTCTGGCAATGTGGGGTAGTTAGATATTGAACTTGAGTCCAGCTGAGATAGCAGGACGAAAACAATGCAGGTCAGAGCCGAAGAGTAGTCGCCCTTGAGCTTTGAGGATGAAGAGCAGATTGTCTGTTAGGAACTGTTCCACTGAGCTATGTATCGCCCCACCATAAGTAAAGCGAGATTGCTCAAGGAGTGTAGCTCCATCGGGTAGCAACCGTTTATCCTCGTTCAGCTCTTCATAACCGCAGAGAGCGGATAGTCCCAAGTAGCCAAAGACATTCTCCAGTGCCATACGGGTGAAACTCTAGTTTCATAGGTAGGAAACTCCAGTTTCATAGGTGGGAAACTGTAGTGCCATAGGTAGGAAACTCCAGTGCCATGGGTAGGAAACTCCAGTGCCACATGGATGGCACTGCCGAGAGCTCCTCGTGAGCGAAAGATTTAGTACCTTTGGGCTAGTGAAATGAGCGAGAGTTCGTCCTTTTGGTTACTCGTATCGCTTTGACACAGCGGACGCCCTCCCGCTTGATCTAAAGGTTCTCGCCAACAACCAACAGCCGTTACCTAAAGGTTAGCCTCCAATATTATTGTACCTTTGTGGCTAGCTATAATTACGACAAACTAGATGGGTATAGATACAGTGGCACTCATGAGTACTCTGATGCGGATCGGGCAGTTGCTCCTAGCGTTGAGTCTCTTGGTCTTTATACATGAGCTAGGGCACTTCCTCTTCGCGCGACTCTTTGGCGTGCGGGTGGATAAGTTTTATCTCTTCTTTGATGTCAAGGGGAAGGCTCTCTGGCGTTATCGTCCTAAGGGTAGCGAGACGGAGTACGGTATCGGCTGGCTCCCCCTTGGGGGCTACTGCAAGATTCACGGCATGATCGACGAGAGCCTCGACACGAAGCAGGTCAAGGAGCCGATGCGTGGCGATGAATTTCGCAGTAAGCCGGCATGGCAACGCTTTTTCATCCTGATCGGTGGGGTGCTCTTTAACTTTGTCCTAGCGCTCCTGATCTATGCGGGCATATCGTACCACTGGGGCGATGTGGAGATGTCTTCACGGTCGGTCACAGCGGGAATGGTCTTCAGTCCAGCGGCTCAGGAGGTAGGCTTCCACGATGGAGACATTATATGGTCTATCGACGGCCAGGAGCGGGATGTGCTGCGTACTGACTTCATGCGTGCGGTGATCGAGGCGAAGGTGGTGACCGTGCAGCGCGATGGTCAGTTGATCGATATAACGATCCCAGACGATATGATGCAGCGTATCTTGCGGGGCAACGAGGGGCTGATGACGATGCAGGTACCCTTTATCGCAGATAGTATCGTGCCAGGCAGTGCGGCTGCCAAGGCGGGGGTGCTGCGTGGCGACAAATTGCTCGCGCTGGACAGCATCCCGATGCCTCACTTGCCGAGTGGGCGTCGATACTTCTACACCCATGCAGGCGAGTGGATTAGCTCTGAGTGGCTTCGTGGCGCTGATACGGTGCAGCTAGCGATACTTCCCGACACGATGGGCGTGATCGGGGTGATGCTCCGTCCGCTGCAAAGTATTTACGAGGTGCAGCAGGTGCACTACTCGCTACCGCAGAGCTTTGTGGTAGGGTGGCACAAGGGAATAGGTACGCTCTCGGGCTATGCGCAGGATATGAAGTATGTCTTCACCCCTGAAGGTGCCTCTTCATTAGGAGGCTTGGTCTCGATGGGTAAGCTTTTCCCCGCACAGTGGGACTGGTTCACCTTCTGGCAAATATGCGCTCTCCTCTCGATCATCTTTGCCTTTATGAATATCATCCCCATCCCAGGATTGGACGGGGGACATCTGCTCTTCGTCATTTGGGAGATGATCACCGGGCGCAAGGTAAAGGACGAAGTGCTGATACGAGCGCAGATGGTGGGGATGCTGCTCCTGATAGCACTGGTGATCTATGCCAATGGCAATGACCTCTTTAAGCTCTTCTGATACGATGCCTAGCGACATAACCTATCCCTCGGACTATCTAGACAAAGTAGGATACTACGACCTACTGGATTTGATTGCCTCGGAGTGTCACAGCTCTATGGGGCGGGAGATGGTGGGTGCACTGACTGCCTCGACGAGTCCAGACGCTATCCGCCACCGCCTGGAGCGTGTGCGGGAGATGAGACACTTGCTGAGCGTCACGATGGAGCTACCCACACGACGTGTCGCTGACCTGCGGGTTACGCTCGGCACGCTACGTGCTGAGGGTAGCTACTTGACGGAGGAGGAGCTGGCGCAGGTAGCTCAGGCGATCGTGAGCTATGAGGCATGGTCGAGGCTCCTGACGAAAGTGCAGGACAATGGGACGGGCGACGTCTCACCGCTCTATCCCAGTCTGTCTCGCCTTGTGGTGGGCAGTGAAGGTCTGAAGGAGATAGCGCAAACGATCTTGCGCAAGCTGGACCCGCATGGACGACTGGTGGACAACGCTTCGCCACGTCTTGCTGAGCTACGCCTAGCCCTACAGCGTGAGGAGCGTGCCATAGCTAAGCTGATGCGAGGCCTGCTCACGGTAGCTCAGGCGGCTGGCTATGTCGAGGAGGATGCACAGGCGACGATGCGCTCGGGGCGTCCCGTCTTGCCGGTGACCGCTATGCACAAGCGTCAGATACCAGGTATCGTGCACGATGAGAGTGCTACGGGCAAGACATTATATATAGAGCCCCTCGAGGTGGTCGAGGCAAACAACCGCATCCGTGAACTGGAGAGCGAGGAGCATCGTGAGGTGATCGAGATCTTGCGTCAGCTTACGGCACCTATTCGGGAGCGTCGTGAGACGTTGTCCCAGCTTTACCTCTCTATGGGGCGCATCGATGCGGTCTGTGCGATAGCACGCTTTGCTGATGAGATGCATTGCTCTATCCCTGAGGTGCGCAACAAGCCAACCATTCAGTGGTACCAGGCGGTCAACCCGATACTCCAGCACACCCTTAGCCAAGAGGGTAAGAGCGTCGTGCCACAAGACATCTTACTACGCTATCCCAACGAACGTATCCTCGTCATCTCGGGGCCTAATGCCGGCGGTAAGTCGGTCTGTCTCAAGACGGTCGGACTCCTTCAGTATATGCTACAGAGTGGCATCCCGATTCCTGTGCACCCCGACTCGGTGGCGGGCGTCTTCAAGCATCTAGCGATAGAGATCGGCGACAACCAGTCTATGGAGGACGATCTGAGTACCTACTCCTCGCATTTGAAGCACATGCGGGCTATGTCGGCCACTTGTGGAGCGAATAGTTTGCTCTTAATCGATGAGTTTGGAGCAGGCACGGAGCCGGAGCTGGGTGGAGCTATAGCGGAGGGACTTTTGGCACTCTTTAATGAGCAGCGGGCGTGGGGCGTCATCACGACGCACTACCGCAACCTCAAGGAGTATGCGACCACGCACAAGGGCATCGTCAATGGTGCCATGCTCTATGATCAGAAGGAGATGAAGCCGCTCTACGAACTCTCCATTGGTCAGCCGGGAAGCTCCTTTGCCCTTGAGATAGCACGTCAGCAAGGGCTGCCGCGCAAGGTGCTCGAGTACGCCACCGAGCTGGTCGGCCAGGAGGTGATCCAGAGCGAGCGTTACGTGCAGGACATCGTACGTGATAAGCAGTACTGGCAGCGCAAGCGCACCGAGATAGAGCATCGAGAGCAGAAGCTCGAGCGTCTGCTCGCAGACTACGAGGCACGTCTGTCGAAGCTCAAGGAGCAGCGGCAGGACCTCCTAACGCAGGCACAGCAAGAGGCGGCCGACCTACTGAACCAGAGCCGTGCTCAGATCGAGCGCACGATCCGTGAGATCAAGGAGAGCCAAGCGGAGCGGCAGCAGACGAAGGAGGCTCGCCAAGCACTCAGTGCCTATGGTGAGCAGTTGGCGCAGGCTGAGACGGTAGAGCAGTCGGGCAGTGTGGAGCGTGAGCTGGAGCGGCTCAAGCGTCGCAAGGAGCGTAAGGAACGCAAGCGCAAGCAGGGCGGTGCTCCAGAGCGTGATGCGCAAAGTTCCTCGCCTGTCAAGCTCTCTGTGCCAAAGCCTCCCAAGGAGGGGGACGAGGTGCGGGTCACGACGATGAATGTGGTGGGCGTCCTCTCTGAGCTCTCGGCCAATAGTGCTACGGTGGTGGTCAATGGACGCATACGTATCACCTGCAAGCCTAATGAGATCGTACGGCTCGGCAGTGAGCGTAAGGAGGAGCAGGCGCAGGCCACTGCGCAACCAGCTCGTACGACCAATGTGGTGGAGCATCTGCATGAGCGTCGGCTGGACTTCTCTGACCGACTCGACGTGAGGGGTATGCGTGCCGCTGAGGCGATCCAAGCGGTTCAATACTTCCTCGACGATGCGATCAGTCTAGGCTTCAACCGTGTGGAGATACTGCACGGCACGGGGACGGGTGCGCTACGGGTCTCTATCCGCGAACTGCTCGACCATTACCCCGGGGTGAGCCACTACCATGATGAAGATGTGCGGTTTGGCGGTGCAGGCATTACAATCGTTCATCTGCAGGGGTAGGGGGCTTCTCTATTTAGCTCTCTTGCTCCTCCTTCCGCTGGCGGGGTGGGCGCAGAGCGACTCGCTCGTGACGGGCGAGCTACCCCTCGAGTGGCTCGTCGAGAGCTTGCCGAGTGACGAACTTGCCGAACTAGAGGAGGACGACTTGCTAGAGCTATTTCCACAAGAGCCAGAGAGGCAAAAGACAAAGGAGCTGCTCGACCTGAACAGGGTCACCCAGCAGGAGTTGCAGGAGCGTTTCCCCTTTCTCACCAGTTACCAGATCTATCAGCTCAGACGCTACCGTGATGAGCGCGGAGGCGAGCTACAATCGGTCTATGACCTCAAGTGGGTCACGGGATGGGATCGTGAGACGATAACTCGTGTGGCACCTTATGTGACGGTGCGTCCTTTTGCTGGGGAGCCTTACGCAAAGCCCTCGACACCCGTCACGGGTGAGGCTTACGTGGCGATGAGTTACCCCAAAGCTTCCGAAGCCGTCTCTGATGCGTGGTACGATCCGCTCAAGCTGCGCTCCGCTATATCGCTCAGACAGAAGGGGCAGTGGCAGGTGGCAGCGCAGTATCAGAGATACCCACAGGAGCTAGCGAAAGATGGCACCTGGCGTTACTTCGCTATGTATGAGCCTCGCCTGGCTTATCTCGACAAGGTGGTAGTCGGACACTTTAAGGTGGGGTGGGGCGCTGGTCTCCTCGCCGCTCGCTCCGTCTGGGCGAGTGCTAGTGCGCTGCCACAGCTCGCTCGTCCTAAGTCGATGCTCTCGCCGTCGCTCAGTGCGTTGCGTGAGCGTACCTTGCGGGGTCTTGCGAGTGAGGGGCATTGGGGCGCATGGCATTACTCCGCTTTTTATTCTTACAGTCGGCTCGATGGCTCGATTGATGAGCGACAAGGCTTGATCGAGGCTATCAGACCCAATATGCGCTACGACACGCCTGAGCGACGAGCCCAGCGTGCAGCTATCCCGATGCAGACGGTGGGGGCACAGCTCGCTTACACGATGCCACGGGCTCTACTTTCGCTACAGACGCTTTACGCCGACTGGATGGGATATGACTTAGCTTTTATGCCTGGTTACAAAGCTCTGGAGAGTGACACCCCGCTGCAGTCGCATTGGCTCACATCGCTTGCCTACCAGTGGCAGAGCCCGTCGCGTCGCTTCGAGCTGCAGGGAGAGCTAGCTACTGAGCGGCTAGAGCATTTGGGCTTCATACAGCACCTGCGCTACCACACCTCTCGGCAGCGAGACCTCGGCGTGACACTATATTATATGTCTCCCCGCTTCGCCTCCTATTATGGTCGCAGCGAAAGCCACTACGCCCGTCTGGGCAACGACATGGGGCTACGTCTCTACGGCACCACGCGCCTGCTAAAGCACTCCACCCTGCGTGCTATGCTGGAGCTATACGAAAGCCTCGAGCCGCGCTACCGCAAGCTCGAGCGCAGTCGTGGACTCCTGACGCGTCTCTACCTCACCACCCGCTACAACAGTCAGCTCGAGCAACTCTGGTACGGGCAGCTAGGACGCTCCAATGAAGAGGCTCTACGCTGGCGACTCAGCAGTACGCTACGTTATAGTCTAGAGCCCCTCTCCCTGCAGCTTGTCGGCACCATCCAGCAGCGTCGCCTAGAGGGACAAGATGAAGCGCAGTGGGGTAGGTCGCTCACGGTTGTAGCGCGCTATCGTACGGGCGTACGCCGTCCTCTGAGCATCGCGCTTTCGGGTCATTACTACCATGCCGATCACGTACGGGTCGCGAGTTACGCTTACTTACCCACCACGCGCTACGCCTTCGGACTATACAGCGCCACGGGTCAAGGCATCGCCACCTCACTCCTCCTGCAGTGGCAGCTAGCACCGCACTGGACCCTCTCAGGCTCCGTGCGCTACGATCGTAACCTAGACGACGGCGTGCCCCGCTGGCGCGCCGACAGCTACCTCGCCTACCGCTTCTGAGTTTCTGTGCGGATTGGGGTGATCCTCTCCGAGACCTTTTTTGTACCTTTGTGGCGGATCTGCGGTGGTCAGCAGGGCGGATGCCTTGATTTTGCCTCCGTAGACTACAGATTGGGAAGGGTAGTGCCCTCCTCGTAACTATTTGCTCTTACTATATTTATCTATTTCATAGAGTGATATGATCAATCGGTCTATCGTACGCATCCGCGTCTTCCAGCAACTTTACCAGTCTATCTCTAGCGGTCGTCTAGATGTGGCACTTGCGGACCAGTCGCTTACGACCTCCCTACGTCACACCTACAACCTCTACTACTACTTATTAGATCTGATACGTGCGCTCGCAGCCTATCAGAGGGAGCTACTAGAGATACGTGAGCGACGCTTCCTCAAGTCGTCGGACGAGGTGACTCCTCGCAGGCTCTCCGATATGACCCTCGTCAAGGAGATCGCGCGCTGTACGGAGATACAGAATCCGCTCGATGAGATGCAGAGGCGCTGGGAGCAGGACGAGCAGTTGCTCCGCACGCTCTACAGCATGGTCGAGGAAGACCCCTCGTACAGTGCTCTGCCTGAAGATGTCTCTACGCTCTCTATGCAGGAGCAGTGTAACTACTGGAGCAATATCCTCAAGCAACTCTTCCGTACGTCGGAGCTCAATGAGCATCTTGCGGCAAGCTCCTTCTACTGGGCTGATGCGACCGCTATCTGCGAGCGTCTAGAGGTCGAGGAGATGCCTCCTGTAGAGCAGGTGGAGGCGACGGTAGAGCGTCTCAAGGGGTCGGACGATTATCGTGTCATCCCCTTTACCAATCAGCCTGTGGTGACGATACAGGACTTTGCGCTGAAGACTTTGCGCCGTGGTGCTAAGGATGGCTTGGAGCTACCGAGCGACTTGCTCCCCATGTTTCACAGTGATCGGGATCGCCTATACGCACATCAGCTGCTCTCGGAGACGCTCTTACATCGTGAGGAGTATGATGAGATGCTGACGCCACGACTAGATAACTGGGAGCAGGATCGTGTCGCTCTGGTTGATATGATCCTGATGGAGATGGCTGTGGCGGAGGCGCTCAGCTGCCCTGACATAGCGCTCGTCGTGACGATCAATGAGTACATCGAGCTGGCCAAGGTGTATGACAACGCTAAGAGTGCCTCCTTTATCAATGCTGTGCTAGACAGACTCTTTAATGACTTGAAGCGTGAGGGCAAGCTCATGAAGTAAAAAGCTTACTCCTACCCAATCCTACGATCATGCAAGTAAGAGGTATGCGTCTGCGGCCGAAGATCATGCACATCTTTATGGTGAGGTCCTTCTTGCCTCTCCTATTGATGACCCTGCTGATCTGCTGGTTTGTCGTCTTGATGCAGTTCCTCTGGCAACATGTCGACGACTTGGTCGGCAAGGGAATGGATGTGGGGGTGCTGCTGGAGGTGATCTTCTACGCTGGGCTCTACGTCTTGCCTACGGCTGTGCCGCTGGGCGTCTTGCTGGCATCGTTGATGACCTTCGGTAATCTCGGTGAGCGACTGGAGCTGCTGGCCATGAAGTCGGCAGGCGTGCCGCTGAGCAAGATCATGAAGCCCCTGGTAATCCTCGTGACTTGTATAGCTTTGGGACTATTCGTCTACCTAGACAGGGGCGTACAGAAGGCAAGCGTGCGAGTATATCAGATACTCTTCTCGGTGCGCTATGCACGTCCTGAGCTGGAGATACCGAAGGGTATCTTCTTCAACGGCATCGATGGCTACAGTATCTATGTAGCGGACAAAGACCCAGCGTCCAGTACCCTCTACAATGTGATGATCTACGACCTCTCAGAGCAACGCACGCCCCGTATCATACTAGCCGATACGGGTCGCTTGCTGATGGACGAGAGTAAGCTTTATCTCATTATGTCGCTCAGGAGTGGTGAGAGCTTTGAGCAGCTCAGCAGTCAGACGACATTGATCCCAGGCAGTCAAGCGTCAGATGAGCGACCCGCTTCCTATATTAAGGAGCACTTTACGGAGAAGGTGATCTTCATCCCCTTTGATGCCAACTTTGAGATGATGGGCGATGACTACCTCAAGTCTCAGTTCGTCGGTAAGAACCTCCGAGAGCTGATTGTCTACAGCGATAGCACCCGCATGGCGACAGACAGCGTGGGGCGTCAGGTGGGGAGCAACGTGCTCTTTGAGATACATACCAAGCTTCCTCCGCCTGTCTCTACGGAGATGGGCTCGACAATGCCTGGTGCTAACCTACAGGCTGCTGCGTGGTTAAAGCAGGATCAACTCTCGCATCGTCCCTTTGCGCCAGTTACGGCTCGTCGGTTGAGCCATGATGAGCTGCTAGGGGCTGAGACTAGTCACGCCTCGCCGCCACCCTATACGATAGATACACTGATGGATAGAGCCTCCGATCAGGAGAAGTTGCTAGGCTACAAGCAGGCTCTAGAGTGGCTCGAGAGCCTCTCCTCGTCGGTGCAGATTGCCGACACTTACTATGACGATGCCGCCTCGGACTACCGCGTCAATGCGCAGGAGATGCACCGCAAGTTCACCTTCCCTGTGGCTTGTCTGCTCTTTTTCTTCGTTGGTGCTCCGCTGGGAGCTATCGTACGTAAGGGAGGCGTGGGTACGCCGATGGTCTTGGCGGTGCTTATCTTCATTATCTACTACGTCATCGACACCTTTGGTCTGAAGATGATTAATAGCGGGCAGATCCCTGTCTGGGCGGGTATGTGGCTGTCGAGTGCCGTGATCCTACCGCTGGGAGCTTTCCTCACTTACAAGGCTTCGAGAGACTCAGCTACGCTCAATGCCGATGCCTACGTGGTCCTCTTCCGTCGCATCTTCCACCCGAACTACTCAAGACAACTGGAGTACAAGGAGATTATCATGCAGCCCGCCACCTCTGAGGAGGTGCTACGTGAGATAGGGCAGCTACAAAGTCAGATGGACGCACTGCTCCATAAGACTTATGCCCAGAGTAGGGGTCTGAGGCTGGATCGTCTGCCCGACTTTGCCAAAGCTTACCAGCAGCTCTACCAGCAGCTAGAGGAGACTGTCGAGACGCTGCACAACTATCCCGACAAGTATATCTTTGCACAGCTCCTGAGCCTACCTATGCTAGGCAAAACCTTTGCAAATCCTCTTTGGCAAAATAGGTTATGTGTCTGGATTTGCATACCTTTGTTACCAGTCTCTTTGTTGGTGATGCTATACCTAGCCATTGCTTTGTGGCGCAACAAGAGACAGCTACATCAGATGCCACCCATATTGAACCATATTGTCAAGCAGATCGAGTCACAGACAGCGTGATCTGCTCCTTATATATAGTATTCCTAGAATATGAACCAAGACTTCAAACTAAACTCCATCGAGGAGGCTATCGAAGATTTCAAAGCGGGCAAGTTTGTCATCGTTGTCGATGACGAGGATCGTGAGAACGAAGGGGACTTCATCACGGCTGCCGAACTGATAACACCCGAGAAGGTCAACTTTATGATGCGCTACGGGCGTGGTGTACTCTGTACGCCTATCTCCGAGGAGCGTGCAGCCCAGCTCGAACTCAATATGCAGGTGCATGAGAATACATCGCTACACGAGACTCCCTTTACCGTTACGGTCGATCTCATCGGTCACGGCTGTACGACTGGAGTCTCGATGTATGATCGTGCCATGACGATCAAAGCTTTAGCAGATCCTAATACCAAGCCGACAGACCTAGCTCGCCCAGGTCATGTCAACCCGCTGCGGGCGCGCAATCGTGGCGTGTTGCGTCGTGCTGGTCATACGGAGGCGGCTATCGACCTAGCGCGTCTCGCTGGTCTGCAGCCTGTCGGTGCGCTCATTGAGATCATTAATGAGGATGGCACCATGGCGCGTCTCCCTCAGCTCGTGGAGATTGCTAAGCAGTGGGATATGAAGATCGTCTCCATCGAGGATCTCATCGCTTACCGTCTCAAGACGGACTGCATCGTCGAGGAGGGTGTGAGAGCTAAGCTTCCGACCGAGTGGGGTATGTTTGACATCATACCATTCCGCCAGAAGAGCAACGGACTAGAGCACATTGCCCTCATCAAGGGTGATATCTCTGCCAATAAGCCTACGCTCGTTCGTATGCACAGCAGTTGCGCTACGGGAGACATCTTCGGTAGTCTGCGCTGCGAGTGCGGAGAGCAGCTGCACAAGGCTATGGAGATCATCGAGCAGGAGGGCGCAGGCGTCATCGTCTACCTCAACCAAGAGGGGCGTGGCATCGGGCTGATGGACAAGATCAAGGCATACAAGCTCCAAGACGAGGGACTTGACACGGTCGATGCTAACCTGCATCTCGGGCATAAGGTGGATGAGCGTGACTACGGTGTCGGTGCTCAGATACTCCGTGCTATTGGTGTGACCGAGATGCGCCTGATGACCAATAATCCAGTCAAGCGCGTCGGCCTCGAGGCTTACGGGCTGAAGGTCGTGGAGACTGTGCCTCTAGAGATCGAGCCCAATCAGTACAATGCCCACTACCTGCATACCAAGAAGGTGCGTATGGGACATGACCTGCACAACGTCAAGTAAACAACGTATAATCAAACCACAATAGAACTATGAAGAAACTCATTCTATCCACCCTGCTACTACTCGGTGTGATGACCTCTGTCTTCGCACAGGAGAAGTATGATCTACGTCTGAACCTCAAGAAGGGACAGACCTTCACCTATCAGGTGACAGCCAACAATCCTATGACTATCTCTATGATGGGTCAGCAGATGGAGATCAAGCAAAACCAAACTGTCACCTATACCTATAAGGTACAGGACGTCAAGGATGGTAACTACCTGATGGAGATCAACATCGATCGTGTCCAAATATCTTCCAGCTCTATGGGGCAGGAGATGAATGTGGATACTGACTCAGAGGCTAAAGACGAAATAACGACTCAGATGCGTAAGATGGTCAATCAGAAGATTACTCAGTGGGTGGACGCTAAGCTTAAGCCCCTAGGAGAGCCTGAGGGCGAGGCGGTAGATGACCTAGTCAAGAAGGGTGTTATCTCTATGGCTATGGTTCCAGCATTCTTCCCCGCAGAGCCGATAGCACAGGGTGAATCCTTCACGGTCAATAGTCCGCTTTTCACAGGCGAAGATGCTAGTACGAAGTACGAGGGTGTCGTCACACTGATAGCTGTATCTGATACAGACTATACATTCCGTGCCAACGGCAAGACGACCGCCACTGTAGAGGGCTTGGTCATTGAGGGCAATGGCATAGACAATATCGTCCTC
This sequence comes from Porphyromonas vaginalis, assembly GCF_958301595.1. Taxonomy (NCBI): domain Bacteria; kingdom Pseudomonadati; phylum Bacteroidota; class Bacteroidia; order Bacteroidales; family Porphyromonadaceae; genus Porphyromonas; species Porphyromonas vaginalis. The sequence continues at coordinate 1,919,532 of NZ_CATQJU010000001.1, forward strand.
GACCGCAAGACGGGTATGATCAAGAATACATTCGGTACAGTAGCACTCAAGGGTTCAGGCAACGTGCAGGGTGTCCAGGCAGAGGTCGCCTCAAATACGATCACCTCGATCCGCCTACTCTAACGCTGCGCCACACGCTGCGGGCATCAACGCCCCTCGTCTGTACATAATATAATAAGGAAGGCATCTGCTCCTCGTTTGGGGCAGGTGCCTTCTTCCATTACGCTGCAGGGTTGCCTGTTACAATAATTTAGAACCGACTACATATCAAAACGGCACCGTGTCGGGGAAAAGTGATTTCCACGTGGATATTTCAAAATCTCCACGTGGAGAATAAAAAATTCTTCGGAGGAATCAAATGAAACTTCGGAGGAATGAAATGAAACTTCGGAAGAAATGAATCACGCCCACGTGGAAAAAGAAAAATATCCACGTGGAGATTTGAGATTTCCCACGTGGATATTCGAGAAAGGAGGGAATCGGACGAATTTCCCCGTAAAGATATGTAAATAGAGGTTAGAGGGCTAGAGGCACTAGTGACTCTAGTGCTACTAGTGACTCTAGTAGTTCTAGCCAACAGCCAAAAGCCAACATACGCACTCCCACTTGACACTAGCCGTGACGAAATCCTGTAGGGACGCTCGACCTGAGCGTCCGTTGTGTCAAAGGTTACAGCGTCGTGATATTAATGGGGGCGGACGCCCTCCCACGAGACACTCTCGTGCGTCCGTTCAGGACTCAATCACGGCTAGTATCTAGTCGGAGGGGCAAAGCCCCGAACGACCGATGGATAGGCGAATGTGGTAGCAGGTCGACCCCTTGTGGGTCGGACTAGACGGAGTTTACAGTCCCAGTCCAACCATCCACAAGGAGAGGACACCTTTCTCTAGCTGATCGGCTTAGAGGTGCAGTACGAGTGACCCTATCCCCTCTATGTGGATCAAGTAGTGAGCCCCTTGTTGTAGCTCCTTCTTGTCTATCTCGAGGGATCCGCTAGAGAGCTCGTAGCTCCTGATGAGTTCACCACTCATATTATAGAGGTGTGCGGCAGAGACTCTCTTATTTATAGTACTTAGATCTATTACGATCTGCGCTCCCGCATCACGATAGCTCAGCTTGGGTGTTGTGATCGGATCAATAGATGCCGGGATACCGTTATAGTCATACACTTCGCCCTCACTGTCTTTCTGCATTACCGCATAGTTTTTACTACGGCACAGCTCGACAGCCTCTTCGTGCATGAGGTTGCCCTCCTTGGGGTCTCCTTGTGCATAGACACCAATGAAAGGTCCCATCTGTATATCAGCCTCTGGCAAGTCTTTGGCCATCTGTGCCGTTTGATCGAAGGATAGTTTGTTTCCGTCAATTAGTATGTTGGTCAGTAGAGGTGCGTTTGCAAAGTTGATCTCGGTAACTGAGTAGCAGCACTCTATGGATACGTTTTGGAGTGCAGACATACCCGATATATCGAGTTTGGTCAGCTGCGTAGCACCGAGGTCGAGCGTCTCAAGGCTTTTCAGGTGGTTGACCTTGATCTCTTTGATCGCTGTACTATCTGCTGTAAAGATCATTAGGTCGGGGTTGTTTGATAGATCGATAGAGCTGATTTGCGTGTTCGCACGTAGGCTGAGCGACTTCAGCTTTGGCATCTTCGTCAGATCGATCCCTGTGAGCTTGTTGTTGGCCAATTCAAGGATCTCTAGGTCTTCAGTATTCCCCAGTTTGAGCTGCGAAAGCTTATTGCCCGAGAGCGATATGTTTTCTAGATTATTGCAGTTAGAGAGGTCGATCTTTGGCAGTGCGCAGTCGTATGCTGCGAGGTAGATTAGGTTAGGATTCTTAGATAGATCCAAGGTTGTGAGCATGGGCAAGCCCCCTATGTCTAGTCTAGTCAGATTAGGTGCTCTGGAGACGTCAACCTTGCTCATGTTAGGACAAGATCCAGCACTCAGCTCATTAAGGTTAGGCATACTAGGTAGGACTATCTCAGAGAGGTCGTTGACGAGGACTTGGAGGGTCGTAATAGTGCTAGGGATTTTGTCAAAGTCGATGCTCTTGAGCTCACACGCCATCATCGTGAGTCGTGTGAGAGCTTGGCACTTACTCAGGTCGGGTTGCTCCTCGAGGGGCGTCAGAGAGATGTTGACCTCCTTGATAAAGTCGTTTGGAGTGACTTCGATCTTTTTGGTAATGTCGGTGGGTGTGCTGATACCCTCAAAGTGGCCATAGATCTTGATGACGTTGCCCTTTGCAGGTATGGCACCATCTTGATCTACCTCTGTAGGCTTCTTCTTGCCATAGCCAGCATCAATGTAAGTAGTCTCAAAGTCTTTTTCAGAGCCAGAGAGAGATAGGTGGATAGCCCCCTCTTGGTCACTCTTCCAGTTGGTGTAGATCGTGACTACGGGTAGCTCATTGCTTTGAGCCTTTAGAGGGTTGCTCATTAAGCCGAGCAAGGTCATGAGGCTTAGTAATAAAGGTAGTTTTGCTTTCATAAGAGAATATGGTTGAGGTTATAGTGGTAAAAAAATGGAAAGGCAAAGCAGTACGCAGACCAGCTCAACGACGCCATTGTACCGTTGCTCCTTCTATTGGGCGAAGTTACATTTTTTAGTCGAATGATGCATCATATAGTCAGACTCCCTGATCCCTCAAATCGTTACTCGTGAGAGTTGCGAAGTGGACGCACCTCGCGTTACGCTGTGTAAGTCTAAAGAAAACATTACCTTTGCAATACCATACGAGGCTGTCTATGTCAACAGCCTCATAAGATTGCAAGCGATGCCTGCATGCAGATAGACTTAAGAGACGAGATATGCAATTTAACTACTATTCGGACAACGATGTGTTGATGCCTCCCATCCGGCGGCAGATCGCCAACCGTTGGATGCGCCGCGTATGTGACGAGATGAATCGTACGGTCGGGGAGATCAACTTTCAGTATACTGACGATGAAGGTATCCTGAGGGCAAACAAAGCATTTCTCCAGCATGACTACTACACGGATGTCATCACCTTCCCCAGAGAGAGTGAGCGGGAGGGCGACGATGCAATCTATGGCGACATACTCATCAGCATCGACACGGTTGCGACCAATGCGCAGGAGCTGGGCGTGCAGTTCCAGCAGGAGCTATACCGTGTGATGATACATGGTATCTTGCACCTCTTGGGCATCGATGATCAGACCGACTCCGAGCGGGAGCTGATGCGTATGGCCGAGGATAGAGCACTCATGCAGCTGGTCGAGATGCTGGAGGGACGCGACTACTTCCTTAGTCAGGGCGGGTCGAAGTTCTTCAAGTATGTCGACAAGGTGTGCGCAGACTACCAGGTTGCCAACTAATCTCACCCCACAGCATCATGACATCTTCATCTTCTCTCATCTTAGGTATCGAGAGCTCGTGCGACGATACCTCGGCAGCTGTGCTACGGGGTGGACTACTCTGTAGCAATGTGATCGCAAGTCAAGAGGTACACAGCAAATATGGAGGCGTGGTGCCTGAGCTGGCTTCACGAGCTCATCTGCAAAACATCGTCCCCGTCGTACAGCAAGCGATAGCACGGGCTGGTGTCACGCTGGCCGATCTTGACGCAATTGCCTATACTCGTGGACCCGGTCTTCTCGGGTCACTCATCGTCGGGACAAACTTTGCCAAGGGACTGAGTTTAGCACTCCAGATCCCACTCGTCGAGGTCAACCACCTGCAGGCACACGTCCTCGCACACTTTATTGCTAAGCCTGAGGAGCCACACACACCCCCGCCATTTCCTTACCTCTGCCTACTCGTCTCGGGTGGCAACTCACAGATCGTACAGGTCAATGCACCTGATGATATGCGCATACTGGGTCAGACGATCGATGATGCGGCCGGCGAAGCCTTTGACAAGTGCGCCAAGGTGATGGGACTCGGTTACCCTGGGGGGCCGATCGTCAATAAGCTCGCCAATGAGGGCGACGCGGAGCGCTTTCACTTTAGCAAGCCTCAGGTGCCAGGGCTGGACTACAGCTTTAGCGGGCTGAAGACCTCTTTCCTCTATACGCTACGGGATGAACTGGCCAAGGATGCTGACTTTGTTGCGAAAAACAAAGCGGATCTCTGCGCCTCACTCCAAAAGACGGTCATCGACATCCTCATGAGCAAGCTACTGCGCGCCAGCAAGGAGACAGGCATCAAGCACATCGCTGTGGCTGGTGGTGTCTCGGCCAATACGGGGCTGCGTGACGCTTACCACGCTTATGCCGAGCGCTACGGCTGGCAGGTCTACATACCGCCCTTTGCCTTTACGACAGACAATGCAGCTATGGTTGCCATGGCGGGCACTTTTGCCTATGAGCGAGGAGCCTACGGATCGATAGAGGCCGTCCCCTTTGCCAAGACAACGATCTAACCCACATCTTATGTCCACCCCTCAGACGACAGAAGAGCAGCTACAGCGTCTCATAGCACACTGGCTAGAGCAGCACGAGAGCGTCTCGACCTGCGAGAGCTGTACGGGTGGCTATATAGCGAGCCAGCTGACGTCGCATGCGGGCAGTTCGCACTGGTTCCAAGGCGCCCTCGTGACTTATCAGATAGAGCTCAAGGAGCGACTAGCCTATGTGCCAGCCGCCACCATCGAGCAGTATGGCGTCGTGAGCCGAGAGGTTGCTGAGGCGATGGCTAGTGGAGCGTGTCAAGCTTGTCGTAGCGTCATCGGCATAGCGACCACAGGCGTGGCTGGACCAGCTGGTGGAACGGCTACTACACCCGTCGGGACTGTCTGCATCGCTATAGCGACACCTCAGGGCATCTACTCGGAGCGCTTGCAGCTCACAGGCTCACGGCAAGAGATCGTACGGCAGACCTATTGCGAGGTTATCAATCAGCTCTATCACTTGGAGCTGGAGTAAACCTTTTCATCAACACACTCAAAGAACAGACTACCATGAAGCGACTATACCACACCACATTGCTACTTATCCTAGCACTCTGCTCCTTTGCCCTGACCATGCAAGCTCAGAAGGCTTACGTCGGTCTAGAGTATCAGATGAGCTACAACGACAACTGGGGAGCCAACCGCCCTGTCATCCTGACCGTCTATCCCAATAGCCCCGCAGCACAGGCTGGCCTGCGTGAGGGCGACATCATCGAGGCGATCAATGGACACGAAACCATTAAGATGTCCGAGGAGGATATGATTCGCGAGTTGCAAGGCGAGGGGGAAGTCTCTGACGACTTACTCCTAGTTGTTTCCAACTTTGCTTACCACCGTGTTGTACGTCATCTCAAGCCGACGGCTCAGCCTGCCGATGCACTCACAGAGCGGGACATCGCTCGTGCCTTTGGCATGTACAGCCTAGAGGATGAGTCCGATATATTGATCTCTTACCCCATCAGCACAGGTACGGAGGGCAAGACAGACTTGATCAACTATGAGACCTTTGGCTTCGTGCGCACCAACAAGCAGTACACCAATCGGGATGCGCTCATCGAGCAGCAACTCGCTGAGGAGCTACAAGCTCTAGGGCTGACCTACGATCAGAAGAATCCTGACCTCCTCGTAGATACCTATTATAGTATCACCGAAAACAGTGCCTACGACGCTGCTGCCGCTCGTCGCTCTGCCGTGCAAACGTCGCTACGCATCGACCCCAAGGCGCATAAGCTCGTCGAGCTGCCGATCCTACCGATGGGGAGCGACAAGACGCTGGCGCGCTTCTACTTGAAGTTTGGCGTTACTATATATAGTGGTGTCAACGAGCGCAAGATGCTATGGACGAGCGAAGCCGAGGAGCTGCTCGCTGACGACTATACGCTGACCGACTACACCGCTCTGACGGTGCCAGTGATGCTCTTGCAGTTCCCCTTCACGCGCTACTTCAACTCGCTCGTTGTGCGCTTTGCCACCCATAGGCATCTGTCGCTGGGGATCAACTATCGGGCAAACAACATCTCTACCATCCACTCGCTATCGCTGCACTCACCTGCTGCCGAGGCAGGGCTACGTGCTGGCGATGAGATCGTAGCTATCAACGGCCGCCCTCTAGGCACGGCCGATGAACTCTCTAAGGGTTATCTGGCCTTTGTCAAGAAGAGCATGGCCTGCCGCACGCATGAGCATCCCTTTGCAATCAAAGATGGACCAACCAATTGCCGCTATTGGGACTCGGAGGACTATGCTCGAGTCGCTAAGCTCCTGGACAAGGATAAGTACTTCGGAGGCTTTAGCTACCTCTTTGCTTTCAACCCCTGGATCACGACAGCACCCCGCACGGGTGTCACCATCGACTACCTGCGTGACGGCGTGATGCAGCGTGTCGTCGTAGAGCCTAAGCTGCAAGAGTCTTGCTACGTGACGCTGGAGTAGTACCGCAAAAGCTAATCAGAAGGTCGAGAGTATGTGTGACAAGCCTCATACGCAGCACTGGGTCGATATAGACATCAACGACTACGACTACCCGCTCCCCGACGAGCGTATCGCAGCGCATCCGCTGGCGGAGCGTGACCAGTGTCGCCTCCTCCTGAGCGATGCTACGGGGAGGCTGGAGGACCACACCTTTGCTGAGCTGCCACAGCTGCTCCCGCCTCATGCGCTCCTCATTCGCAACAATACGCGGGTCATCAAGGCGCGCATCTTCTTTGTCAAAGCGACGGGTGCCCGCATCGAGATACTTTGCTTAGACCCCTACAAACCGGTTAGCTACGAGGAGAGTCTTGCCTCGCTCGGATCATGCTCCTGGCACTGCCTCGTGGGCAACTCGAAGAAGTGGCGCCCCGAGCAAACTATTTCCTGTACACTCCCACTAGCTGGCGGACAAACGATCACGCTACAAGCGAGTAGGGAGGCGGAGATGCCAGACGTAGTCACCTTCAGCTGGAGCGACGAGAGCAAAACCTTTGGCGAGATACTAGAGCTGTGCGGTCAGCTACCCATCCCTCCTTACCTCAATCGAGAGACCGAGAGCAGCGACCTCACCGACTATCAGACCGTCTACGCACGCATTGAGGGCTCTGTGGCGGCACCGACGGCGGGGCTACACTTCACGCCAGAGCTTGATGACAGACTCCTAGCCGAGGGACACCGCATCACCGAGCTAACGCTCCATGTCGGTGCCGGCACCTTCCTACCGGTCAAGGGTCGTCAGGTCGCTGACCATCAGATGCACAGCGAGTATTGCAGCGTGCCGACAGCAACGCTGGAGACGCTCCTAGAGCATATTGATAGCTCCTTTGTACCCATTGGCACCACCTCGGTACGCACCTTGGAGAGCCTCTACTGGTTTGCCGTTGCACTGCAGCAAGCAGAGCAGGAGGGTGGGGAAGTGGCAGAGCCCTTTCACCTAGATCAGTGGTATAGCTACCGTATGCGTCAGAGCTGTGGCGCAGCCTTGCCGTCACGTCGTGAGGCGCTGGAACTGTTGCTCCGCTATGCGCGCCACAAGGGGCTTGATCGGCTCACCTTCTCCACGGCATTACTCATTGCCCCAGGCTATCACTATCAGATGGTAGACATCCTGGTGACCAACTTTCACCAACCTAAGAGCACGCTCCTGCTGCTCGTCTCGGCACTCATCGGTCCCCACTGGCGCACGCTCTATGAGCATGCCCTCGCTGATGCGCACTACCGCTTCCTCAGCTATGGCGACGCCTGCTTGCTATATCGACAAGACCTATAAATAGAAATTAAATCATACACACCCTTTCAGCATATCACACTCAAATGAAAGTCATTACAACGGTTGCTGCGCTACAGCAAGAACTCTCTAAGCTACGTCAGGAGAACCCCTCAGCCCGTGTAGGGCTAGTGCCGACTATGGGTGCCCTGCATGCGGGACACCTCAGCCTAGTGGCAGCTGCTAGAAAGCAGTACGACATCGTCGTCGTATCCGTATTTGTCAACCCCACGCAGTTCAACAACCCCGAAGACCTGCGCACCTATCCCCGCAAACCAGAGGAAGATTTAGCGCGTCTAAGTGACGCTCAGGTAGACATCGCCTTCCTGCCCACTGTCGAGGAGATGTATCCCGAGGCGGATACCCGTCAGTTTGACTTCGGCTTCCTCGGAGAGACGATGGAAGGAGCGCATCGCCCAGGACACTTCAACGGAGTAGCACAGATCGTGAGCAAGCTCTTTATGCTCGTGCAGCCCGATGTCGCCTTCTTTGGCGAAAAGGACTTCCAGCAGATAGCTATCGTGCGGGAGATGGTTCGCCAACTCGCTCTGCCCGTAGAGATACACAGCTGTCCCATCATCCGCGAGGCTGACGGACTAGCTCTGAGCAGCCGTAACCTCCTCCTGACCAGCGAGCAGCGTGACGTAGCGCCCCGCATCCACGACACACTTGTAGCTAGCCAAGAGCTCATTCCAGCACACTCGCCACGTGAAGTCGTTGACTTCGTCGTCTCACGCCTCGCAGAGCATCCGCTCCTGCGCCCCGAGTACTACCAGATTGTCGATGGCAAGACCCTTCGTCCCCTCGAGTCGTGGAGCGATAGCAGCGACCCCGTCGGCTGCATCGTCTGCTACTGCGGCGAGGTTCGTCTCATCGACAACATCCACTACGAGACCTCAGTCAACTAGCTGACCAATCTACAAACGTATCGACAGGGGGCGAACCTCGCGAGGTTCGCCCCTATTTCTACTCTTCCTGAAGCTAACCATCAGTGCCACTAGGGTGAAACTGCTCGGAGAGACCATCGCTCGTGAGATTTGCGAACTCACTGGTTACTGAATTGTCTGTTGTTTCGATAAAAAACACTATATTTGCCATCATAATAGCTCGCTGGTGCTACAGGCTGTCGGGATGACGAGACGCCACGCACTAATCTCAGGACACTCACACCTACTAGCACACGAGTCTAAGACATCTTCTAAAGACATAATAACAAACAGATTAAACAATCTATTATGAAACAAACAACTACCCTCTGGAGTTTACTCCTCACGCTCCTCATAGCCGTCACAGTGAGTACGGCTCAGGAGCCTGTAACGCCACGTCTGCAGGCAGCACCTGCAGGCACATCCTTACGTGCTGGCGGTACCCTGACTGGCTTTGGCTTTGCTGATCGCAACGCAGAGACTGGGGCCGTTGGCGTCGGTGCAACAAACATCTACATCTCTGCTTACATCCTGCTACCCGACGTAGGTGCTAATAAGATTGAGAAGATCTCTTTCCCAGGAGTTAAGGCTGACAAGGTCGCCTACCTCCTCATACTCTCAGAAGATGGTAAGACCACACTCTACAACCAGAAGTGCGAGATCGCTGTTGGCGTTAATGAGATGACCCTCACGACACCCTTTGCTACTGAGGCGGGCAAGCGCTACCTCGTAGGCTTTGCCACAAAGCCTGTAGGTAGTACCCGACAAGATGCATACGTTCTCCCCTTCGATGGAAAAAGCGAAATCAAAGATGCGCTATATATAGCTGCGGGTACAGATCCTTTCCCAACAGAGAAGAATAAGGAGAATGAGCGTGCCTTTAACCTATTCAACGCTATGGGCTCTAACGTCGGCTCTGCACAGATCTTCGTCACACTAAAGGATGAGAGCAAACTACAGGATCTAGGCTACCTAACCGCTGTTGAGGGCAACTTCAGCAAGATCAAAGTAGGTGAAAAGGTCTCTCCGAAGGTCTCTCTCCGCAACATCGGTATGAACGAGATCACCTCTTTCGATCTCACCTATCAGTTTGGTACAGGTGAGGTCAAGACTATCTCACATACCGTAACTCCCGCACTGGCAGCTACTCAGACGGGCGAGTACACCTTTGAGATCCCCGCTGAGGTAGAAGGTATGGGTACGCTACACTTTGCTGTCTCCCAGGTCAATGGTAAGAAGAATGTCTTTGCAGATAATCGTGTAGACCTTACTTATCTAGTTGGAGACTACAATGCAATTAATCGAGAGACGGTTCTCCTAGAGCGCTTTACAGGAGAGGATTGTCCTTACTGCCCACAAGCAGATGCTCCCATCAACGCTTTTATCAAGCAGATGACAGAGGCTGGACTACGTGTTAGCTATATTGCGTACCACATCTTTAATCAAGACTTCGTGTCAATACGAGAACCTTATGAACTCGGTCAATACTTCCTTCTTGCTGGCTTCCCATCTATATCTATCAACCGCGCTGTTACACCAGATGGACGATCTCTTAGCCAGGACGGTAGAATCAGCAAGGATGGTGCTACTGCATGGACTAACAAGATGAAGAACGATAAGCAGGGCGTCAAGATCGAGAGCATAAATCAGAAGATCTCTGACGGTACGCTGGAGGTAGTCGTCAAGGGTGTAGCTCTTAAGAATAGCTTTGACCCAGAGGATCTCTACCTAACGGTACTCGTAACGGAGGACAACATCCCCGCTAGGAGCCAACGAGGAGCTGGTAAAGGCTACAAGCACGAGGCTGTACCTCGTCTCTACCTCACCGCAGCTACGGGTAACAAGCTCAAGGTCGAGGCTGACGGCACTTTCACTGTCACGCTACGTGGTACCCTCAAGTCTACTTGGGTAGGTAGCCAGTGCAATGTAGTTGCTGTCGTTCACCCAAGCATCAAGCAGTCTAAATTGGAGAACCGTGCTGTACACACTGCTGAGACAGCTCCTCTAGGCTTTGGTCTCGCTAACGAGCCTGTAGCTCCTGCACAAGCTCCTGTCGTAACGGCTGAGGGTGGCTACCTAAACATCCTAGGTCGTGTTGATGCCTTCGAGCTATACGACATGTCTGGTGCACTCGTCACAACGAATGTAGAGACACGTCTCCTACCAGGCACCTACATCATCCGCATCTTCAGCGATCTACGCGTCTACACCTCCAAGGTGATCGTTCGCTAAGACCTAGATAAGACTCAGAGTTGGCTGTAAGTATGCTAAGATGCTTTTATAGTCAACGAATGATAAGGGCATGAGTTTGACCTCGTGCTGTACTATGTAGTGACGCTCATCTCTGGGCGTCACTACTAGTTTAACTCTCCACCTTACTGAAGTCGCGAAGCCTGTTGCTTTCGTACTATGTACTAGCATCAGCTATCCAAGCGACGTTAAGAACAATCACATCCACAAAACAACCATAGTATGAAATTCTTTATCGCAAGAAATAGACGGATCTTCGCTATTTCAATCCTATTCGTGGCACTACTATCTGCTCATCTTGGAGCTACGTTATATGCTGCTGAGACTCGCTCTCTGAGCTATTCACCGCAAGCCACAGCGGCACCCGCACCTGCAACAGGCTCTCATATCTCGATCACCACGTCACGCAATGCTGGAGAGCAGATAACACTCAAGGTTAAAGTCGCTGAAGAGGCCGCGGAGCAGCAAGCTTGGGTCGATCTCAACGGCAATAAAATCTGTGACGACGGAGAGACGGTGTCTGAGTATGGCAGGGCTATACAGTATACTGTAAGCAATCAGATGATCAACGTCTATGGCAGTATCATAGAGTTTGACTGCTCTGAGAATGCATTGACGGCTATGGATCTATCTGCGTGCCCTTCTCTACTAGAGCTGTATTGCCTAAACAATGATCTGACCACATTGGACCTCTCAAAGTGTGGAGCGATCAGCATCTTGGACTGCTCGTTCAACCAGCTCACCTCGCTACTTCTACCTGCATCCAAGTCGCTCTCTGCTCTGGTTTGCTCGAATAATAAGCTCTCGAAGCTGGACCTCTCTTCCTCACACGACCTCCAGCGACTATACTGCACGGACAACTTACTGACAGAGCTAAGCGTCAAGGACTGCCCGAGCCTAAACTTGCTATACTGCTCGAATAATCAGCTCCAAGCTCTTGACATCTCAACGACTCAGGCACTCACGCTCTTGGACTGTCGGATCAATCAGATCAGTTCTTTGGATCTTGCCGCTGCTCCTGAGCTTTTTCTGATAGAATGTGGCAAGAACAGTCTAACCAAGGTAGACATCTCTAAAAATGAGAAACTGCTCTACCTCTACTGCTATGACAATCAGCTCACCACAGTTGATGTCTCGGCAAATAAGCTACTTAATACCTTGGATTGTGCTGGCAACAACTTGCAGACGATAGACCTATCTCACAATCCCGATCTAGTTATGCTGTGCTGCGCAAGCAACCACATACGAGGTGAGGGTATGATCAAGTTGATCCAAAGCCTACCTAATCGTGCGGAGGCTGACACGCCGGGTGTCTTCTACATTATTAATAACTTTCCCTCAGAGGCAAATGTTTGTCTCAAGAGCGATGTTGCTTTAGCTCATGACAAGAATTGGCAGGCATACTACTACCCAGGCTCTGGTGATGATATCTTCGAGTATGAAGGATCAGAGCTGATCACCTATCGGGTATCTAAGGATATCAATGGTGGTGGTGACATTGTTATCAAAGGATGGGACGATCTTGACGAAGTGCCAGAGGGTACTGAACTGACGGTAGAGGTTTCTCCCCAAAAAGGATATACGCTAGGACGTCTGATGGCAGGAGATGAAGACATTACAGCGACGAAGCGATTTACAGTTCACTCTGACGTAGTAGTCTCAGCGACATTTGTCCTAGGCATTGAGGATATCTCATCCAGGCCACTAGAGGTCTATGCTAATTCAGCAGAAGGCTATGTAACTGTATCAGGTGCTGCTCAGGGAGAGGTTGTACGCATCTACTCTGCTGAGGGTGTTATGCTTGGTAGTACCGTTTCTGATGGCTCTGAGACAGTTAGGATGGATCTCGGGTGCCTAAGTGATGGCGTCTACATCGTCCGCGTCTTCAGCGATTTACGTGTCTACACCTCCAAGGTGATCGTTCGCTAAAGCTTCGTCAGATGCTATGATAGCCAACTACTGGACAGTAGTATGGCTGCAAAACAAAGTCTGGGCTTGACCTCGTGTCAAGTCCAGACTTTGTCTTTTATCGTATAGCGTTCGTGTCAAAGCGAGACGTGTAGCCCTTTGTAGGGACGCACGGCTCGTGCGTCCTTCCCCGTTAAAACCTTGACGCTGTAACCTTTGACACAACGGACGCTCAAGCCGAGCGTCCCTACAGGAGTCGTCCCCGCTTCGCCCGTCAAATCGTTACACGTCTCATCGGATCACTTGAGTTGCGAGCAGGGGCACGTGATTGGGCTGTGTGACTTATTTTTATTACCTTTGAAGAGCTTACGGCAGAGACGTGTGGCGGATGAACTGCGTCTCGACCTTCTTTACTGAAGAGCCAAGTGCATGACAAGCGTCTAACTTACTTTTTACACAATATGAATCAGAAGCAATTAGAACAGATGAAAAGCGGTCGTGGCTTCGTCGGAGCGCTCGACCAGAGTGGTGGCTCAACGCCCAAGGCTCTGAAGGCTTACGGCCTAACTGAGGAGGCCTGGAAGAATGAGGAGGAGATGTTTGACCTGATCCACCAGATGCGTACACGTATGATCAAAAGCCCAGCCTTTGCTACGGGCAAGCTCGTGGGTGTGATCCTCTTCGAGCGCACGATGCGTGCTCAGATCGACGGTATGAATACGGCGGACTATCTCTGGGAGAAGCTGCACATCGTCCCCTTCCTCAAGGTCGATAAGGGACTACAGGAGCTACAGGATGGCGTACAGCTGATGAAGCCATTCCCCGGACTCGATGATCTGCTCAAGGATGCTACCAAGTACCATATCTTCGGCACCAAGATGCGTAGCGTCATCAAGGAGGCTAATGAGAAGGGTATCAAGGCTATCGTCGATCAGCAGTTTGAGTGGGGCAAGCAGATCCTAGCTCATGATCTCGTGCCTATCCTAGAGCCTGAGGTGGACATACACTGCCCCGACAAGGCAGAGGCAGAGCAGATCCTCAAGCGTGAGCTACTCGCACACCTAGACAAGCTGGATCGCCCTGTCATGCTCAAGATCACGCTCCCCACGGAGGATAATCTCTACAAGGAGGTCATCGAGCATCCTAATATGCTTCGTGTAGTGGCTCTATCGGGTGGTTATAGCCGTGAGTACGCTAATGAGCTACTCGCTCGCAATAAGGGTGTGATCGCATCCTTCTCTCGTGCACTGGCTGAGGGCCTGACGGCACAGCAGAGCGATGAGGAGTTCAACGCTACGATCGAGAAGTCGGTCGATGACGTCTATCAGGCTTCTATCAAGTAAACCTATTATAGATACGTAAAAAGAGGAGCTATCGCCCGAAGGGGTGGTAGCTCCTCTTTGATTGGATTGGCTTAGATTATACCGAGCGTGTTGCTAGGCAACGCGCTCCATACCGTATCGTGAGATGAAGATGTCTAGTCTCGCTTCACAACGGCTCGAATCGGCTCAGAGACTTCTTAGAAGCGCTTCTCGCGGCGAGGACGATCCTCAGCCTCACGAATGAGGAGACGACGCCCCTCAAACTCCTGCTCGCTAAGTGCCTCGATAGCACGACGAGCATCCTCGTCTGCCATGTCGGCAAAGCCGAACCCGCGTGAACGCCCAGTGGCGCGATCCATGACGACACGAGCGTTGGAGACCTCTCCAAACTCGCCGAGTAGTTGCTCCAAGTCGTTCTCACGAACTCGGTAGCTCAAGTTGCCTAAATATAGGGTCATAAAAGGGAAAAGGGAAAAAGGGAAAATAATTAGTGAAGCATTGGGGAGAGAGAGACACCTCACGAATGTGATACAGATCTCAAACTGTCTGATTTGCTACCGTACTGCCATCTATTGTCACGGCGATGTTGTGTCGTCATCACATAGCGGGCGAGAAAGGGCGACTATCTAAATTCTTAATGTGTGCCATAGCCGTCGATGCTTTTCTCCGTTTGCTGAGTGCAAATGTAAGTATAATTATTGAACTGACAATCTATTCGATAGCGTCCTAACGTCACACTCTCTAATTTGTATTACCTTTGTAACGCTTCATCTGAGGCTGCAGTGCTTGTGCGACAGCCTTCGTTTACCATATAGAGGAGATAGATATGTCGATACCCTTTGACCCTTACGCTGACTACAGCCCGTACCTGCGCCATCCAGTCTTTGCCCTGGTGGGGCGTGTGGCTGATACGCTCGATCTGGAGACCTATGTGGTCGGTGGATGGGTGCGTGACCTTTTCTTACAGCGTCCTAGCAATGATATAGACATCGTCTGCGTCGGTAGTGGAATAGCCTTAGCTAAAGCGGTAGCGCGGGAGATAGGACCGAAGTGCCAGGTGCATGTCTTTGCGAACTTTGGTACGGCGCAGCTACGCTACAAGGGCGTGGAGGTGGAGTTCGTCGGAGCGCGTCGTGAGAGCTACCAGCGGGATAGTCGCAAGCCGATCGTCGAGGATGGTACGCTCGAAGATGATCAGGAGCGACGAGACTTCACGATCAATGCGATGGCTATCTCGCTCAACGAACGCACCTATGGCGAGCTGGTAGACCCCTTCTACGGACTGGAGGATCTGCAGGACTATATGATCCGTACGCCGGTCGATCCGCAGGTCACCTTTGATGATGATCCGCTGCGTATGATGCGTGCTGTGCGCTTTGCCTCGCAGCTGGGCTTCTTCATCGATGATGCGGTCTTTGATGCTATTGTGAAGCTTCGAGAGCGCATTAAGATTGTCTCTGCAGAGCGTATCATCGTGGAGCTAAACAAGATCATGCTCTCACCGCGTCCCAGTGTGGGGCTATCCCTGATGGAGCAGACGGGCCTACTGGAGCTGATCCTCCCAGAGGTGCAGCTACTGCGAGGCACCGAGACGGTCGTCGGGGTAGGGCACAAGGACAATCTAGCGCACACTTATCAGGTAGTCGACCAGTTGGCCGCAAAGAGTGACAACCTCTACCTTCGCTGGGCAGCTCTGCTGCACGACATTGCGAAGCCTAAGACCAAGCGCTGGGATGCGCAGCTGGGATGGACCTTTCACAATCATAACTATATAGGAGCTAAGATGGTGCCGCGTATGTTTCGCCGCCTCAAGCTCCCGCTGGACAGTCACATGCAGTATGTCGCTAAGTTGGTCGACCTGCACATGCGTCCCTCGTCGCTCGTCGATGAGGGTGTGACCGACTCGGCAATACGTCGTCTGCTATTTGACGCGGGCGATGATATAGAGGATTTGATGACGCTGGTGGAGAGCGACGTGACGAGCAAGAACCCCAAGCGCGTACAGCAGGTCCTAGACAACTATCAGCTGATACGGCGCAAGCTCCAAGAGGTGGAGGAGAAGGATCGCATTCGCAACTTCGCGCCTCCGATCGATGGTGCAGAGATCATGCGTCTCTTTGGCATCCCGCCCTCGCAGATCGTGGGGACGCTTAAGGAGCGGATCAAGAATGCAATCCTCGACGGTGAGATACCCAACGAATATGAGCCAGCTCGTGAGCTACTGCTCAAAGAGGCTGCAGAGCGTGGACTCAAGCCTCAAGAGGGTGAACCCGCACAACCTACTAATGACTGAAAGAAAGACAGAACTATGACAGATCAGACGAAGATAGCCGAAGAGCTAGCTGAGCCACATCACTTTGGTTCACACAATATCTATATGCCCACGGCCCCCGTGGGGCACTTCCTCCCTTATTACCCATGGCGCACGCTCTACGAGCAGCTGCCTTTTGAGGGGGCTTACCCACAGCTCCTCTATACAAATAGTCAGGCTGACGCACTCTTTGAGGCACTCTCGCTACGCCTTGCCGAGCTGGTGGCGGACGAAAACTTTCACATGGAGGTGTCGCTGCAGTACCCTATGGGCATACCCGTAGAGGAGGTGCGTGAGGGCTACCTGACACTCATTGTGACAGACCCCAGCTTGGATCAAAGGCTCGAGGGCTTGCCCGTGGAGGTGCCACGCGAACTGTGGCTCGATATGCTGGCGATGAGCTTGATACATTACATCCTACAGACGGAGATTGCCCCCGAAGAGCAGGTCGAGGTTGCCCTAGTCGAGATGCCCCACGAGGGTACCGAGGAGGAGAGTGAAGAGGTACGTCCTCTATGGGTCAAGCAGTGGGAGCAGACGCAAGAGATGATCCACAAGAGCGATGGTGCTCACCGCTATCGCTACGGCTTTAGCCTCACCTTAGCGGGTCGCACGCCCAGCAACGTCGAGTAGCGTGCTTTTTTTATCTACCTTTGTATCCAAATAGATAACCGAGGGAGGCTGCCTCACGGCACAAGGGCCTCCGATAAGATATAGACGCAATGAACAAGACTCCACTAGAGGATGCTGCAAGCAATGGCGCAGAGAGCACGGGACTAAACTTTATAGAGCAGGTTGTCGTAGCGGACATCCAGAGCGGTAAGTACGATGGACGTGTGCAGACACGCTTCCCACCAGAGCCAAATGGCTACCTACATATAGGTCACGCTAAGGCTATCTGCATTGACTTCGGCATTGCTCAGAAGTATGGGGGCGTGTGCAATCTACGCTTCGACGATACCAACCCGATCAAAGAGGATGTGGAGTACGTAGACGCTATCCGTGAGGACATACACTGGCTCGGCTTCGAGTGGGGTAAGGAGTGCTACGCTTCGGACTACTTCCCACAGCTCTACGCCTTTGCCGAGCGTCTTATCATGACGGGGCATGCTTACGTCGATGAGCAGAGTGCTGAGGAGATTGCTCAGCAGAAGGGTACGCCCACGACCCCTGGTATCAATAGCCCTTATCGTGATCGTCCTGCTGAGGAGAGCTTGGACCTCTTCCACCGTATGAATGCGGGCGAATTCCCCGAGGGTGCTATGACGCTCCGTGCTAAGATCGACATGGCTTCGGACGATATGCACTTCCGCGACCCGATCATCTACCGCATCATCAAGCGTCCGCATCACCGCACTGGTACAGAGTGGCAGGTCTATCCTATGTACGACTTCGCGCATGGACAGAGCGACTACTTCGAGGGTGTGACCCATTCGATCTGTACCTTGGAGTTCGTACCGCATCGTCCGCTGTACAACTATCTTGTGGAGCTCCTGATGCCCGAGGGCACTACTTACAGACCCTATCAGTTTGAGTTCAACCGCCTCAACCTCACCTACACGATGATGAGCAAGCGCAAGCTCCTCAGCCTCGTGCAGCAGGGACTAGTCACTGGCTGGGACGACCCCCGCATGCCGACCCTCTGCGGTTTGCGTCGTAGGGGCTACACGCCACAGTCGATCCGTGACTTCGTCAGCATGATTGGCTACACCCGCTATGAGGGTACGATTGATCTCTCGCTCCTAGAGCATGCCGTGCGCAATGATCTCAACAAGCACGCTGCACGCGTCTCGGCTGTCCTAGACCCTGTCAAGCTCATCCTGACCAATCTCCCCGAGGGTCACGATGAGGCGCTAGAGATGGTCAATAACCCTGAGGATCTATCGGAGGGTACGCATATCCAGCACCTTACGCGTGAGCTCTGGATCGATCGGAGCGACTTTATGGAGGATGCTCCTAAGAAGTATTATCGCCTTACGCCTGGTGGCTTGGACGTGCGCCTACGTGGTGGCTACATCATCAAGTGTACTGGCTGCGAAAAGGATGCCGAGGGCAATGTGACGGCCGTCCTTGCCGAAGTTTACCTAGACAGCAAAACAGGCATGGAGGGTAGCAACCGCAAGGTCAAGGCTACCATACACTGGGTCTCTACGGCCTACGCACTAGATGCTGAGGTACGTCTCTATGACCGACTTTTCCTAGAGGAAGACCCCTCAGGTATCCCTGCTGAGGAGCTCAAGGACCATCTCAATCCCGACTCGCTCATTGTGCAGCACGCCTTTGTCGAGGAGTGCCTACGAGACGCTCAGGTGGGAGACCACTTGCAGTTCCAGAGAGTCGGCTACTTTACGGTCGATCCCGATAGCCGTCCAGGCGCACTAGTCTTCAACCGCACCGTATCACTCAAGGATCGACGCTAGAGAGCTTCCCCGCTTAGAAAAGTATGCTGGAACAGCTGACTCTCTGGTTCTTCGACCACCTGAACTACTGGACGGTCTTCCTCTTGATGACCATCGAGAGTTCGTTTATCCCCTTCCCGAGTGAGGTGGTTGTGCCACCCGCAGCCTTTCTGGCCGCCACAGATGGAGAGATGAGCGTGGTGGGTGTACTCTTCTTTGCCACTAGCGGAGCGATCATGGGGGCACTCATCAACTATTACCTAGCCATGTGGCTGGGGCGTCCTATCGTTTACCGCTTTGCTGGCAGTAGAGTGGGGCGTATGCTCCTGCTGAGCCCCGAGAAGCTCGACCGTGCCAACGAATACTTCGTTCGCAAGGGGGCTGTCTCCACTTTCGTAGGCCGTCTGGTACCCGGCATTCGTCAGCTCATCTCCATTCCCGCTGGTTTAGCCCGCATGCCGCTAGGTGCCTTTGTGGGCTATACGGCTCTGGGGGCTGGAGTGTGGAATGCTATCCTTGCGCTCATCGGCGTGCTCCTCTCGCGTGTTCCTGGCATCGAGACGAAGGAGCAGGTGGTCGCTAAGGCGAGCGAGTACAGCCACATCATCGGCTACTCCATACTGGCGATTGTGCTATTGCTGCTGGCGATCTATATAGTCAAGCAGGTACAGCGTAAGCGTCGCCGTAATTTGATCACAGACTAAAAGCTATTAATCATCTCATTTTAGGTACCTTTGTACTGCAAAACAAGCTCAACTATATAAAGACATGAAGAATATATTGATCATTGGCTCGACCGGTCAGATCGGCTCCGAGCTGACAATGAAACTACGTCGTGAGTACCAGAATGGTTCAGTCGTAGCCGGTTACATCGCTGCAATGCCTCCTAAGGGCGAGCTCCTCGAGAGTGGTCCCGCAGAGCTTGCCGACATCACCGACTCAGCTCAGCTAGCAGCCATCGTTGACAAGTACAAGATCGATACCATTTATAACCTAGCAGCTCTCCTGAGTGCTACAGCAGAGGCCAAGCCTCAGCTCGCATGGCACATCGGACTAGGTGGACTCTTTAACGTCCTAGAGATAGCTCGTGAGAAGGGTTGTGCCGTCTTTACTCCCAGCTCTATCGGAGCCTTTGGTAATGAGACACCTAAGGACAAGACTCCTCAGGACACGATCCAGCGTCCTAAGACTATGTACGGTGTGACCAAGGTAGCTGGTGAGCTACTTAGCGACTACTACCACAAGCGCTTCGGCGTAGACACCCGCTCGGTACGCTTCCCTGGGCTTATCTCCAATGTGACGCTACCTGGTGGTGGTACGACGGACTATGCCGTAGAGATCTACTACGCAGCCGTCAAGGAGGGCAAGTTCGTCTGCCCCATCAAGGAGGGTACCTACATGGATATGATGTATATGCCAGACGCTCTGCACGCTATGGTGCAGCTCATGGAGGCCGATCCTACGAGACTGGTACATCGCAACTCCTTCAACATTGCCTCGATGAGCTTCGAGCCTAGCCAGATCGCAGCCGCTGTCAAGCGCATCATCCCCGACTTTGAGATGACTTACGACGTCGATCCACTGCGTCAGGCTATCGCTGAGTCGTGGCCTAACTCGCTCGACGACAGCTGCGCTCGTCGTGAGTGGGACTGGCAGCCACACTACGACCTCGACACCATGAGTCAGGATATGATCCAGGTGCTACGCGCTCGCTACGGCAAGTAAGCCATCCGCACAGATCCCCAGAGACTGATACAGTCTCCTCCACACGCGTCACTCTTGAGTTCGCTCAGGGGTGACGCTTTTTTTTTGTTCCTCTAGAGGAAGGCTCGGTTAGAGCGAACGCATAGTCGCCTGTCCTCTCCTGAAATAGTACACAGTTGGGAAGCCAACCCCAACAACTATGAAAGAAGAAAAAAGTAACCGAGGACGAAAGGGATATCCCCTAGATTTCAAGTGGAGAGTCATTGATGACCTCCTAGCCACTGGCGAGAGCATCGCCACGACCAGCCAGCGCTACGGCATTACCACACGCACCATTCGAAATTGGTTGCGTACCTTTGGAGTAGAGTTACCCAACCAAAGCAGCAGTAGCACTATGAGCAAGACAAACAAGAACAAAGACGTAGATCCAGAGTACGCAGAACTCAAGCGCGAAAACGCTCGCCTCAAAGCAGCCCTTTTCCAGGCTGAGAGCAAAGCCTTAGTCAACAAGACACTACTCGAAGAGGTCCTGAATCGCTACCATATTGATCTAAAAAAAAAGACCGATTTGCAGCCGTGAGACAGCTTGAACACGCCAAAGTGAGAGATCAAAAGCTCTCCATAACCTACCTTTGTCAGCTACTAGAAGTCAGCCGCAAAGGCTACTACAAGCACACCTTCACCGAGCAAGACGAAGATGTCAAAGTAGCCTCCGTCCTACACTATTGCCAGTATGTGCGAAGTAAGCTCCACAGGGCAGGCGTAGACACCCTTCAGCAGTGTACCAACGAATACTTCGAAGGGACTTTCCAAGTAGGTCGCGACTGGCTGTACAAAGTCTTAGGAGCCAACGATATGCTGCTGAGAAGTCGCAAGCGCAAGCGTCCACCCCAGACGACCAAAGGCGTGGTCAATCACGGCTTCCAAGATCACCTGAACACCACCCCTAAATACATTGCCACTGACCATTGCCGGCTCACCGTCTCAGACATAACCTACGTCAAATGTTTAGGGGGCTTCGCATATCTCTCCCTGACGATGGACGCTTATAGCCGCATCATCACCGGCTTTGACCTGCAGCCCACGCTCTCCACAGAGGGCCCCTACAACGCACTAAGACAGACCGTTGACTTCTACCAGAAGCATGGCTTTGACCTCAAAGGGCTCATCTTCCATAGCGACCGAGGCTGTCAATATGTCTCCAAGCAGATGACCGACTACGAGGCCAGCCTAGGCATCGTAACCAGTGTCACCCAGACAGGCAACCCTCTCCACAACGCTATGGCAGAGCGACTTAACGGGATCATCAAGAACGACTGGCTCTACAACTTCGAGGATAAGCCCATAGATCAAGTTCGAGAGATCCTCTCGCAAACGATTGCTCTCTATAACACAGCGCGTCCTCATCGAGCCATCAACAAGAAGACTCCGATGCAGATGCTCATACCAGATTACCCCAACCCTATAACCACACAACCCTCTAAGAAACAGACATCTAAGAACAATTCACCAAAAGCTCCGAGCCTCAAATCTCCGAGCTCATGCCGCTTAACTCCACACAAAGACCTATCTTTGTGTACCTCCGCAGTAAAAACGACCACAAGTCGTGTACCCCAGCAAGAGCAAAACTAACAAATGAGTACACTCACAGGACTAACAAAAATGACCCGAGTACCATCTCAGTAATACCTTCCCAACTGTGTACTTTTTTCAGGAAGAGGACAGCCTTCTGTGGGGAGGCTGGTGCTTTTGTTAACTTTCCAAAACGCTTCCTACCTTGGAAAACTTTTTTTCCAACGGTGGAAAATAAAATTGGATCATCCGAGATTTTGTGTGATGACCTGATCGTGGGCTAAGAAAGAAGCTGGCTCTATCTTTAGTACCTTTGAAAAAGTTAACCATTACTATTTCGGTACTATTATGATAGAAACCAGCTTCCTATATCACAGTTTTGGAATACGAGACGTTGTCGGTACTCGCTGTGAGTACAAAGGTACCAAAACAATCATACACGTACGCCCCAGACGTACGCTTCTTTGTTGCCCCCAATGCCACTCCTACACCTTGCTCAAGAATGGAACAAGAGCGCGACAGATACAAACCTTACCTATTGGCTCCCGCCGTTGCTACATCAATCTGACGAACCAACGCTATAAATGTACCTCTTGCCATTGGGACGGCTGGCAAAAGATTCCTGGAATATTGAAAGGCAAGTCCTATACCTATAGATTTGCGCAGCATGTCATTGACTTACTTAGAATGGGAACGATTAAAGCTGTTGCGAACCATCTAGGTGTCGGCTGGGATCTAATCAAAAGCATCCATAAAGACTACCTAAACAAGCGATACAAAAGCCCCAGCTTAAAAGGACTCAAACGCATCGGCATCGATGAGTTTGCTGTTAGAAAAGGACACATTTACGAAACCATTGTCGTAGACCATGATACGGAACGGATTGTTTATAGTCATCCAGGCAAAGACAAAGAAGCCCTAACTCCTTTTTGGGAAATGCTCAAACGAAGAAAGATAACGCTTGAAGCGGTCAGTTGCGATCTTTCCCCAGCCTATATAAGCGCAGTGATGGAGTATCAACCTAAAGCTCAGATAGTCTTAGATCACTTTCATATTATGAAGTTGATGAATGAGAAGATCGATGTCCTTCGCAAAGATCTATATAGGGAGGAGACAGATCTCAATAAGCGTAAGGTTATCAAAGGAGTTAGGTATTTACTTCTAGCAAATGGAGCGGACGTAATGGATACGTATCATCGCTCAAGACTAGAGAATGTGCTGGCTATGAACAAGCCTCTAGCTATAGCATATTACCTTAAGGAAGATCTTAGACTATTCTGGCAGCAGATCTCAAAAGAAAAGGCTGAGTCGTTTTTAAAGAAGTGGCTCGAACAAGCAGATGATTCGGGTGTCAGGCATGTCAAACAAATAGCTAAAACCATCAGGCTCTATCAATGGGGCATTCTAAATTGGTATGACCACCCCATTTCCAATGGAGTGGTCGAAGGAATCAATAACAAAATCAAAGTCCTCAAAAGGGTTGCCTACGGATACAGAGATATGGACTACTTTCAACTAAGACTTTTTGCTCTCCACGATCAGGTCATCACACAAAATCTCGGATGATCCATAAAATTTCCAAGGTAGGAAAGTTTCTTTTCCAACGCTGGAAATGTTTCGTTCCATGTGGTTCCCTGAAAATGGTTGACTTTTTTTTTGTTAAAACGGATGTCGGTTGACATCGTTTTCGTCGTCAAACTAGAATGAGTTGTCTTGACTTTTCAAAGATACTGATTTTAGTTGACTCTGGCAATTTGGGGTAGTTTTTCGTGGTATACCCCGGGCTTGTTTTTTTTCTTTTTTCAAATCGGACAAACACCCCGTTGGTAATGCAACTGACTAAGCCAAACGCCTGTAGCATAGCGGAGGGCGTTTGGTGTGTCAGGTGCATTGCCGCTCTTTGTGTTCCGATTGAAAATGAAAAATCCAGTCTCTTCTTTATTTGCTGATATAAGTTCTATTTAGCTGGTTACTAGCTCCTTTGACTCTTTGTCTTTTCGAGCTTTCTGAATCGCGTCTTCACGATAGCTGCGCCATCGCTTCTTCAGGGGACCCGTACATTCCCTAGCTTCTTGTGGGGTCATATAGTCGATGCTCATATGAGGGCGAGTAGTGTTGTAAGTCTCTATAGCTTTGCTGATTGCACTTTCCGCTTCAGAGATGTTATGGAACACTTTGCCCATTAAGAGTTCGTTCTTAATGGTGCTGTTCACCCGCTCTGACTGGGAGTTCTCTTTGGGTTCTCCTGACTCTGTCATGCTGATCTGTATTCCTCTTTTCTTGAGTATCTTAGTATACTGCAGACTGGCATATTGAGTGCCTCTGTCGGAGTGGTGAATGAGATCGGAAGCGTCCTTTCTGGGGAGCCGCTTGAGGGCTTGCTTTAGTGCCTCGCAGGGGTATTCTGAGGCGAGACTGTCCCCTAGACTATAGCCCACAATCTCCTTCGTATAGTTATCCAAAATCAGGGATAAGAAGCAGAACTCAACCCTGTTGTCCCCTCGCTCCAAGGGGATGTAGGTGATGTCGCTGCTCCACACCTGATTTGGACCATCGGGGATAAGGTCCCGAACGAGGTTGGGGTAGGTGGGCTGGTCGTGGCTGGAGTCCGTGGTGCGGGGAGCTTTGTAGCGCCTCGGTATGCGGACGTAGAGCTTGTGCTTGCGTATGTAGCTCACAAACTTATCTCTGCCAACGGGATAGCGGGCTCCCCACTCCCTGCAATACTGCATCCAAAGCGATACGCCTCCAATACCTGGATTGCTTTTACGTGCTTCCACAATATAGCTTATCACTATAAACTCAAGCTCAGATTCTCTCAAGGGCGTGTCGGACTTGAGGTACTTGTAATAGGCTTGTGGACTCTTGTTCAGTGCCTTGCAGACCTGCTTGATTGGATGTTCATATTGATCTTTCACAGCTGTCACAACTAGTGGCCATTTTTTTTTTGCTCATCGATGCTGTACACCTCCAAGCAGGTCTTGAAGACATCTCGCTCTAAGCAGGCTTGGTCAAGAGCTTTTTCGAGCTCCATGATACGTGCTTTCAGAGCGACATAGTCGTCCTTGCTGAGTTCCTCAGAGGGGGTGCATCGTGGGGGTATTCTCTTTTTGTTCATAGCTTTAGCCACTTCAGGGTTTTCTTGCTCAAAGATACGAATCCAATTGCGAATCGTACATGATGTTACCTGATACTGGCTCGCTAGAATCTTGATTGAATAGCCATTTACGTAGTAGCGCTTGAGTGCCTCAAGCCGTTCGGCCGTTGTGGCATGTCCCTTGGTTGGGCGATTTGTTGATCCCTTCGTGGGCTTCGACTTCGTGTCTTTTGTCTGTTTCATTGTACTCATAGTTATATTACTTACGAGTCAACTTTTTTCAGGGTAAGACATCCAACGGAGGAAAGTTTCAATCCCAAGGGAGGGACGAAGAAATCCCTAGGGAGGAAGCAAGTCTTCCCAAGGAAGGGATTTCTGCTTTCCTAGGTATGAAACTCCAGTTTCTTCGGTATGAAACTAAATGGTCACACGGGGAAACGAAGTTTTTCAGCCGAGGGGCTTGCGGTTGTCTCTACGGAGAGCGAGCGAAGCATTGGCACAAACGACAGCCCCCACGTCTCTCTGGTCGTAGAGAGCCGTGGGGGCTGTTGATATTTAGCGGCTATTTAGCGGCTGGTTAGTGCCCTTTTAGCGATAGGTTAGGGGAGGCTTATGGTCTGTGAACTGTTTGGCCCGTTCTACTCCTCGGGGATGTAGATGACCTCGCCATTCTCCAACTCGTAGGCAATGCCGACGCGCTTGCCGCGGCGCTGATTGGAGGCGTCCTCGCTGTCGGTCGGTGTGTACCGCTCGATGGTGGAGCCTTTTTTGGAGATGATCTCCATATTGTCCTTGCCGGGGTTCTTGATGATGGTGAAGTCCTCCTGCGTTAGCATCTCGGTCATGCTAAACTTCGTGACCAGTGCCACCATGAGTGCCACGGCAAAGACCATTGCCACGTCAAAGAGGTTGCTCACGAGCGATGATGGATCGGTGTCATCGTGGCGCAGTGTGCGTCGCTTACTTCTTCGTCTCATCTTCTGCTTGGGTTAGGAGTTCGTCGATGTAGTCGATGTAGATGAGCTCTTGGTGGTGATAGCGGTGGAGTCTCTGCAAGGTCAGATAGCCGATGGCGGAGACGAAGAGTCCCAGCACGGTGGTTGCAAAGGCGACCTGCATATTGTACGCCATAGTCGCCATATCGCCACTGCTCAGCCCGACGAGCGCTGGCCCCATTGGTATGAGGGTACCCATTAGTCCGAGGATTGGACCGAACTTGGTCAAGACTTGCGGGTAGACGAGTCGCTTGTCGAGGCGTAGCTCATACTCGCCGATGAGTAGGTTGCGCTCAGCAGCGGGAGCCACGAGGAGGGAGCGCAGTAGCTCCTCAAAGAGGTCTAGCCGTGCTGTCTTTGGACTTTCACCGCCCAGCTCTTGGCGCAGTCTGCCGAGTAGTGCGCTAGCGTCTTCACGCTGATGGGAGAAGTAGCGTTGCTGTAGTCGCTTGTAGCGCTGTGCCCGCTCGATGAGTCCGCCCAGCATGAGGAGGGCTAGGAGGAAGAGTAGGAGTAGCCCAATGATCACCGGTATGAGGAGACCATTGGAGAGGAGAAACATGGTGTCTGAAATAAACTTCATAGTAATCTGTTGTGTGTGTAACAATCTTATCTTATTTGCGTGAGCCTTTTGCCTTGATGAGCATGGCTAAATAGCCGATGAGGACGCCACTAGCGAGGGTCGCTAGGAGTATGCATAGCTCTCTAGGCGAGGAGCTGTCTAGCTGGACATTTGGTGCTTGTGTGTGCTCTGGTATGAGGATGTAGGCTATGACGCTACCCACGGCTAGCACCCCAGCCAAGAGCATGGCGAGCAGACGGAGGAACTCTCGATCACGTATCAGGCGAGGTGTCAGCTCGATGAGTAGGAGGAGCACCACAGCAAAGGTTATGGTCACTGCCCAGTAATGGACCCCGGGCATGCTGTAGATGACAAAGCTCCTCAGGTAGCATAGCGCAGGTAGCATCAGTAGCGAGGGGAGCCATACGGCTATCTGGTGGCAGGCGGTCATGACCGCTACGACTAGTCCCTCTCGATGATAGATCATACGCAGAGAGCGGTGTGCGGGTCGGTAGGTGACGACCGCCATCGTGAGCAGTAGCTCTAGCGAGACCATCATGGCTAGTGTAGAGAGCTGCTCCGCCTGACGTAGCATAGCGTCGAGGGCAAGCTTGCTCACTCGCAGGGTTGCCTGATGGGTCGCCACCAAGCCGACGATGTATAGGAGTGCATGCGCTAGTCGCACCCTATGATCAGATCGTACGGCTGTGGTGGTGAGCGCCACTAGGAGCGCAAAGATGGAAACGATGAGTAGCATCTCTTACTTCGTACGCTTCTTACGTCTGCTGTAAAGGAGAGAGAGCACCAGTATGAGGACGAGTACGACGCCTCCGATGATGACCACCTCGGTCGTGTAGAGATGATCCTGATCCTCTGCAGAGGCAGCGCCAGCGGCCTGCTTCTTGCCCTGTGCCTTGTCTGAGTCCTTCGAGAGTACCTGCTGCTTTTGGTCAGACTGTGAGGTCACCTTGAGTGCCTTGTCTAGGGCGGCGGTGTACCCTTGCTGCTGCTCGGGTGTGAGTTGATCCTGGATCATCTTACGTAGCTTAGCATTGTCACAGACCATACCGCTACAACCAGCACCCGCCTTTGCCAAGCTCTCGGCATGGAGCTGAGCGATGGTCTGCTTTTGCTCAGCAGTCGCCTGCCAGTAACCCTTGCGAATGGTCTCCATCATGGAGGCGGTGAGGTCTTGCAGGGCTGCTGGATTGTTGCGCTCGAAGAAGTCAACGGTGCCGAGCTGATGCTTGTCCACGACATACATATCGTAGAGGGCATCCCAGAGCTCCTTGTCGATGGCTGAGGGCTTCATGACGTTCCACGCATAGGTATTGCGGATGGTCTCGTCGATAGCGTCTGCTGCTCCCGCACCCTCTTTGAGTTGCTCACGTACATAGGTGGGGTTGAGGATTGTGGTGCGAGCTTCGACGCCGATAGCCTGCTTGATCTCCTGCGTCTTGACACGACGACGGTTACGCAGATCGGTGAAGTAGCCCTCGGGGTCCTTGCCCGTGACGTGACGCACGGAGAGGGTGAGTCCGCCCATAAACTCATAGACGTGATCCAAACTTAGCGCGCCCCACGTATTGCTCTGACGGGGCTGGACGACGGCATCGGTGTTTTGCAGAGCTGCCTCAAAGATTCCTTTGGCGGTCTCGCCCCAAAGCTCTTCGTCGCCATAGATGGCGCCCATATTGTTCATGTAAACCTCGGCAATCTCACTCTCTTTCTCCCAACGGTCACCGCTCTCGACCATCTCCTGAATGCCAGTACCGTAGGCACCGTTGAGACCGCCGAAGATGCGCTTGCCGCTAAGCTTACGAGCCTGCTCGGGGGGTACGCCATGCTCTAGGAGCACACGCTCCGCCTCGACACGTCCGAGGGCTATCTGATTGGGTGTGTTGCCATCCTTGGTCTCTGCCACGAGATCCATAGCCTTTTGCAAGAGGAAGAGGCGGGAGGCTGCGATGTCTCGGAGCTGGCCCGAGGTCTGTATGACCACATCCACACGAGGTCTGCCGAGCTCCTTGATAGGGATGACGCGCACGTCGATCACCTTGCCACGGCGGTCACGCACGGGCTCGACACCGAGGAGCGCCATGATCTCAGCGATGGTCGTACCCTCGCTCTCGATGAAGCTACTGCTCCAGAGCGTGAAGCTCACCTTGCGTGGTATGGAGTCGTTGTGACGAGAGCGGTAGTCGGCTAGGAGCGCATCGGCTAGCTGCTGTCCGTCTTCCCATGCCTTTGCTGTGGGTGTCATCTCGGGATCGATGGCGTAGAGGTTGCGCCCTGTGGGTAGTACGGAGGGGCTAGCGATGAAGTCTCCGCCTGGCGAAGGTGCCGTATAGCCTCCACTGAGCGCATTGGCGAGCGAAGCTAGCTCGAGCTGTGGCGAAGTGATCAGCATACGCTTATAATATGGTATCTCTGCCACGGAGCGACGCAACAGACTGACTCCCTCGGCGAGGAGTACCAGCTTGGGGTCTTGCTTCGTCTCAGCGCTGGCGGGTTTGCCATGAGGAGGCATACCGCCACCCATTCCTTTGGACATATTCTTTGGCATACCTCCTGGGTGACCACTGGGCATCCCACTAGGCTTGCCCTGTGGCTTAGCTTTTGCCTTGTCACCACCCATCATACCTGCAGGCATACCGCCCATCATACTGGACTGTGCACTCTCCTCTTGTTGCGCCTTGAGGAACTGATCGGCACGTGCCAGCTCGGCTCTACTAACGCCTAGCGACTGAATGAGTGCATCGACCTCTCCTGCGGCAATCTCTCGATCCTGAACACGAGCCACAAAGCGGTCCACAGGACGGAGGTAGTGAGCGTTGAAGTAGACATCGTCCTTGATCTGAGCGTCGGTGATCCGTCCGCGAGACTTATCTATCTGAGCCAGTGCATAGGCTATTGGGTCGACCGAGAGGAGGCGGACACTAGAGCGAATCTTCTCTGAGCTGAAGGGGACACCCGTCGTGTACATACCGCCCACGATCTTGGCGTGAGCTAGCTCATCAACAAAGTTGGCAATCAGCTCAATCTCTTCTCTCGTGTAGGGCTTGCTCATCGTGGAGTCTAGCTTGAGGTCTCTGTGGAAGCCCTTAACGATGGTCATCTCTTTGATCCGCTTGGAGAGTGCATCGTCATCTTTTTCCGAAGCTAGATAGCGGTCGGTCAAGTCGCGCAACGGTTGCATCTCTTTGTCTAGCTGCGTATCGATAAAGGGCGGAGCTAAGTAAGAGACTGCCTGCCCGTAGGAGCGACGCTTGGCGATCATACACTCGCCGACATTTGCTGTCGTATAGTAATAGATGTGTGGCAGATCACGTACGAGCCTATCGGTGTAGTCGTAGTTGCTCAGCGCTACCTGCTTGCCGGGGATAAACTCCAGACTGCCGTGGGTACCGAAGTGCATCAAGACGTCAGCCTGCCAGCCGTTACGAGCCCATAGATAGCTCGCTATGTATGGGTAAGTGGGTACGGAGGTAGAGCCGTGTACCATCTTGAAGTCTAGATCTCCGCTGCCAGTCCCTGGCTGAGGTAGGAGTGCTACCTTACCATAAGTGAGTCGGGTCACGGCAATGCCCTCGACACCGTCACGCTCTAAGACGAAGTCGTGCCCTGGGATCGACCCATAGCGAGTCTCTATGCTGTCTTTGAGTGCAGGAGGGAAGGTATCGTCGATCCACTGCGTCAGCTCTTGCGTCGAGACAAAGGCGGGGTAGTTGCTGTGTAGCATCATCTGCTTGTTGCCCTCCGCATAGTTGTTATAGAGGGCACCACGAGACATCAGATCCTTGGCAAAAGCCTCCTCCGTGTCGGGCAAGCCTGTCAGGTCGTAGCCTTGGCTCTGTAGATACTTCAGGACGTTGTAGAGCGATGGCACCACCTCGATACCTTGCGCCACGAGACTGTTTTGTCCAGGGCCCTTGAAGTAGAAGAGTGCTATGCGCTTGTCCGCATTGCTCATCGTCTGTAGCTTGACATAGCGGTGGAGTAGTGAGCAGAAGTCGGGCAGACGCTCAGGGATCGTGTGAAACTCCTTAAAGCCCTGCTTGTTCTCTCGCAGTGTCACCAGTGCAAAGGGGAGGATTGTGCCATCTATCTCAGGCGTTACGACCGTCTGGCTGAGGTAACCGCCCCACATGCCTTGCTTGTCTTTGATCCAGTCGTCATATAGCTCCGATACGAGGAGCGGAGAGAAGATGGGTACGTTGTGCTCTTTGAGCCAAGCGATGGCGGGGTCGCCACCGAAGCGTCCGTGGGCGAAGTAGATGACCGCCTGTGGCTTGATCTCCGTGAGGAACTCCAGTCGGCGTGTCATCGCACTGATGGGGTAGACGTTAAAGCCAGAATCCTCCAACGCTCCGATCAACTCGTCCAAGTAGTCTCGGCTCGATCCGAAGGGACCTGCGATGCCCGTAAAGAGCGCAATGCGAGGAGCTCCCTCCTTGTAGCCATGCTCATTGTAGAACTTCTGAAAGCTCTCTACACTATCGAAGGCGAGGTCGGGGTCTTCGTCCGTAAAGAGTAGGTCGTAGCCGTACTCTATCGGCTCCTCGATAGTCCCCGTGCGGAGCGACTTGCCGAGTACTTCCTTACGGATGTAGTTAAAGGCCGAGCGGTAGTTGCTCGTACCGCCATTGGCCAGATAAGACACCAGCGTCTCCTGCTGTAGCGAGTCTAGGTTAGAGATGTTATTCTCTGGCGTCGTGGTCATGTAGGCGAGGTACTTCAGTCCGCGCTCCTCGCCTAGTTGCTTGATCAGCGCACGGTCCTCGTCGGTCCACTTGAGCCCCATGCCGAAGGCGATCATGGCGTCGTAGTTCTTCAGCTCCGAGAGCTCGGTGACGGCTGTGAGGCGCACATTCTTCTTGTCGGTCGCAGCCGCCATACGAGAGGCTACGAAGTCTGGCATATTGACCAAAGCGACCCGCACAGGCTTAGGCCACAAGAGATAGGCGCCGAGGATGATGAGTATCAGTAGTACTGGTGCTCCTATGTAGTAGAGATGCTTCTTGGAGAAAGTCATAGGGAGAGAGTCTTAGTAGGGGGAAAGCCCTTTTTAGTAGTTCAGTGAGAGCGAAACGAAGTAGCTACGTCCAGGCGATAGCGACGCGCCCTGCTCGATGATCGGAGTCATATAGTTGAAAAGGTTGTCGCAACCCAGCGTCAAGCTAAGGTCTAGGAGGGTCTGCCAGCGCTGCGTGACGCTTGCCCTAAAGAGCGCGTAGCCAGGATAGGTGGCGTACTTATAGTCGTCACTGGCATTGTCATAGACGGCAGAGGTAACGCCACTGAGGTAACGCCCTGAGACCTGCCCCGAGAGGGTGTACGAGCCCCAGCGGTGTCCATACTGTACGGAGCCATTGATGTGGTGCGGTCTCGTGCTGCGGATATGGAAGGATTGCGTCTTGCCCTGCACCTTCATCTGCTCTAGGACGAAGGCGTAGTTGACATTGATATCAAAGTTTGCGAAGGGTGTGACCCGTAGCATCGCCGTACCGCTCCACAGGTCTAGGGGCTTCTCCCCGTTGCGATATTGGAGTACACGGCCCTCCTGCTCGGGACGCGTATAGATGCGGTTGTTGATACGATTGTAGGAGGCCGAGAGGGAGAGGTTCATAAAGGAGTTGTTGTACTCAGGCGCGATCATCACGAGGTGGCTGATCTCCGGCTTGAGGTCTTTGGCACCTTTGATGCGAAACATACCTCTGTGGTCCCAGTCCATAAAGAGCTCCTTGAGTGAAGGCGACCTAAAGCCCTCGGAATAGCTAATGCGTAGGGCGTAGTTTCGATTGCGCCACATGATCGACAGACGAGGTGTCAGGTGCGTGCCATAGGTCGAGTGCATATCCTGCCGGAGGCCCACGGTAGTACTCCAGTTATTGTCCATACGCCAGAGCATCTGCCCGTAGAGTGTCTTGGTCGAGGCGCGGTGTACGTCATTGAGATTGGTCACCTGTACGCTGCGCAGGCTCTCGTGGAGGATCTCGACGCCCGCATTGAAGGTCGGCTTGTAGGGATCTTCTGAGGGGTCGTAGTTGTACTGCATGCGTGCCGTCTGCGTTAGGTAGTTAAACTGTGGCTCCCAGGGCCCCTCCTCCTCTGTGGCGAGGAAGAAGTACTTGTCTCGCTTGTACCCCTCGATGTGGTAGCTGGTCTCTATGGAGTGTCCGTCGGTGGGTTTGTAGAGTACTTGCAGATTGCCAGTGGGGCTTTGGTAGCGGTTCTTCTCCTTATCGTCAAAGTTCTGCATGCGTGAGTGAAAGCGTCCCGTAGCGGTGATCGAGAGACGCTTGTCTGGGGAAAGGTAGCGAAGCTTCTCTCCAATGTTAAAGGTGTAGAAGCCTGGCATGGTGCGTGGTCTGTCGGCACTAACTCCTGGCAACTCGTAGTCATGCTGCTTGGCATAGCCACCCGTTGTGGTGCTGGTCACACGCCCCAGTCTCATCACCAGACGACCGTTGTAGCGCTGTATGCTCTCCGTGTCGTAGTGACCTGAGAGCGTAGCGTCGAGCTTCTTGTGGCTCCGCTTCGTGATGATGTTGATTACGCCGCCTATGGCATTGCTCCCATAGAGAGCCGAGCTAGAGCCTTGTAGCATCTCGATGCGCTCTATCGAAGAGGGGTCTATACGCTCTAGGTCTACGCTACTGGAGGCTCCCTCGTTGGTCATACGCTCGCCATCTATGAGGAAGAGGTAGTAGTCTGCCGAGAGCCCCCGTATGCTCATCCGGTTTTGCGTGCCGTGGGTGCTCGTCTGCACGCCAGGGAGCACCATCTGCAGCAGATCCTCCACAGATCGTGCCTGCACCGCCTCGATCTCTTTGGGTGAGACGACGCGGATCGGTATGGAGATGTTTTTCATGGGGCAGCGTGTGCGGGTACCCGTGACGACTACCTCGTTAAGGCACTTGACTTTCGTACTGTCTACGAGTGTCGAGTCCTGAGGGAGTGGGGTAGCGGAGAGAGCCCCTGCGAGGGTGAGTAGGGAGAGGAGGGTGTATAGAGACCTTTTCATATAGTAAAGTTTAGGGCGTAAAAGGGAATAGGCTCAGTGCGCTTAAGAGACGCTTAGAGCCAAGCAAGCTCGGAGCCACAGAGAGCGGTCTCTCTAGTAGCTCCGAGCTGGTAAGGGATGATTACTTTTTGTCTGCCAGTATGGCATACTCTAGGGTGATGTATCCCCTCTTCTTCGTAGCACTCAGACAGTCTAGGACGCGGACGCGAACGATCTGACCAGCTGCCGAGCGTACGAGAAAGACAGAGGGATCTACCGTATCCTTGGGAGGCATACCCTCACTGCTGATGATACCTTTATTTAGGTATCCTTTCCCACCGCCCTTAGGCTCTGAGGTGAGGAGGAAGTTGGCCGACTGCTTCTTGTACTCTATATCGTGCTTGCCATCTTTGTTGGCACCAAACTTCATCAGGAGCAGACCCTCACGGTCTAGCGTCCACTCGCTATCCTTAGGAGTAGGTATGTTACCCATTAGATCCTTTTGGGTGGTGCGAAAGGCTGCGCCCTGGCCCTTGCCCGAGGTACCGCCGTTGGTCTTGAAGTCGTAGCGGTGCAGACCTAGATCCCATGATAGATCGGTCTCAGGAGCGGATACGTTGACCACTTCGCCCTTGTCAAAGTTGATGTAGACCCACTTCGTGTAGTCGGAAGCGTCTACGACGATCTTTTTGGTCGCAGGCTTCGGCTCGTTATTGTCCTTGTTGCACGAAGCACATAGTAGCAGCGTCATAAGCGCCGCTAGAGAGAGTAGGATTGTCTTCTTCATATACTTTATTTGCTTAGAAAAAACTGGTTGTCTGATTGCTATGCAAAGGTATGAAGGAGAGCCTACGCAAATCAATACCTAAACATTGGTATTTAAGTTTGTTTTGCCCTAATACTTGGCCATAAGCGTCCTATACTACGGAGCAGACCGCCATGCTATCGTTAGTTGCTTCGTATGGGGAGACGGGTGCAGTTGTAAAAGTTCCATAATGGTTCCAGCCTTGGAACTTTTTAGTTCCAAGGGAGGAACTTTCGAGTTCCAAGGGAGGAACTATTAGGGGGAAGGGCATTAGGGAGAGGATTGCGGGTAAGTAAATGGAAATGAGATGGGTTTGCACGATATCTCAGTGGTTTGCGCTACGAGGTAAAGTGCAGAAAGCGTGGATTTGAGCAGAAGTTCCGTTACCAAATCGTTAGCCCATTCTCCGAATGGTAACGAAGAGGTAGAAGTAGGTAACTGACGGAAGAGTATTCGATAAGGGAATCCTCTGTATTTCTGGCTCTGTTGCTCTGATATACAATGCTTTGCATGGCTGAGAACACTTCGGGAACGGGTAACTTTGACCATAAAAACAGAAGCGTATGCAAACAGACAAAATGAAGGTTTTGCTCTACCTCAAAAAGAGCGGATTGGATAGGTCAGGGCAAGCTCCGATTATGGGGCGGATAACCTATGGACGAACCATCGCTCAATTCCGTTGCAAGCTGTCGTGCGACCCCAAGTTGTGGAATGCTCGTGAGAGCAGGCTGAACGGCAAGAGTCGTGAAGCTGTGACAACGAATGGCAAGTTGGAGCGCTTGCTTCTCTCGGCGCAGTCGGCTTTATCAAACCCTTTGTGAGCGAGGGGTTGTCTTTACAGCGACTGACATCAAGGACCTTGCATCCGATAGCGGAGCAGATACTCGCCCTTTACACGAAGGAGCAGAGCAGAGGGGATTACAAGATATTCCCCGATACAATGATCGACTGGAAGCTACTCCGTCATCTCAAAGCCGTGGGGTTGGCATGTGGCATCCGTACTCCGTTGACTTGGCACTGTGCAAGACACTCGTTCGGCACGCTAACGCTAGAGGCTGGTGTGCCTATCGAGAGCATCGATAAGATGATGGAGCATTCGTCTATTGCCAGCACGCAAATCTATGCCCAAGTCACCGACCAAAAGATTGCACGGGATATGAAGAGGTTGATGCAAAAGCCTCTGTAAATAGGCGTTCTTCCACATAAGAGATTGGCTTGCTCTAGTGAATAGCGAACTTTTTTCATCAAGATGCTTGCATATTCATTTATTTTTTTGTACATTGGCTGGCGAAGATAAGAATAGAGTCTTGAGTTCGATTCGAAGTCTTTGAGTTTTGTAATACTAACTTAGACCTATATGCCTATGAGAAAGTTTTAGTCTTAGCGTCTATTGTGATGCTTTCGATGTCGATTTGTGCCTTCTCTTAGGAGACCTACCACTAGGAGGTAAGCAAGAGAGGCTGTCTTCAGATGATTGCTGTAATCATTGTGAAGTCAAGAGAGAAGTCGATTCTGTCGACTCCTATGCTAGAAAAAGCCCTGGAGAGTAAGTTCGCAGGGTATATCCGTACTGAATAATGAACCTATTAAGCTTCACTTGATTATGAAAAAAACACTCTACATATTACTCGCAACCCTATGTTGCAGTATATTATCATTTGCTCAAGACGCTAAAGAGTCTATAGTCCTAAATCTTTATGAAAAGCCGATGGGAATAATATCTTTCTATCTGCAGACTGAAGGCGATGTTTCTATTGAGGGCGTAGACTCTGTGCAAGTAGATGAATATGGCAAGTACACTTGTTACTTAGGAAACTTAGGAGATGGAGACGCAGGTCCCTATCTTGTGCAGCCTCTCACCATCTCTGCGTCTAAAATCTTCAGCTTGATAAGCGAGGCCGTCTATTTCACAACGATAGACTTAAGCGACTGCCCATCTCTAAAACGTTTGGATATCAAATCTTCTTTAGGAGAGCTTAATGAAGAGCTTGACCTTTCTGCACAGAAAGATTTGGTCTATCTAGACTGCTCTGGAGGGGCTCTTGTACAACTAAATCTAGAGCACAACAGCAAACTGGAAGTGCTAAAGTGTGCTGGTAATCAGTTAACAGGACTCTCCATCTCGCATCTGAAACAACTCAAAGAGCTAGACTGCTCACAGAATCAATTAACAGGACTGGATCTAAGCAATCTTGATAAGCTAGAGTCAGTCAATGCTACAGGCAACAAAATCCGCTCTCCAAAACTTGAGGGACTGCCCCACCTCAAAGCTCTCAACTTGGCTGAGAATCCATTGGGAAAGGTTCTGAAGATCGATTTGCCAGAATTGCTATGGCTAAAAGTATCTCGTTGCGGACTTGAGAAACTTGAGCTTGTTAACACTCCGAATCTTGAAGGTCTCGAGTGTTCTGAAAACAAATTAAGCTCACTCAACTTAGCTAATACAAAGATTCAGTTTCTTGAGTGCTTCCTCAATAACATTGACGGAACAGAGATGGGGAAACTGATTGCAAGTCTGCCTAACTGGGATGATCCCAAAAATCCTGGGAATGGCAAATGCTATGCGATGTCTTATGGATTCTCACCAGACGAACCAGATGAAAACGAGAAAAACTTTGCCTACGAAGATGACGTCAAGATGGCGTGGGATAAGCAATGGACATTTATTGCTAAGACAAAAGACGGCAAGGAGGTCAAATATGCAGGGCGTCCGCGATCTACCCAACAGATTGCAAACTCTGAGATTGTAATATCTCCGAACCCTGCTACAGATTTTGTATCCATTCAAGGGGTCTCTCCAAATACGGAGGTTCGCATATTAGACCTCTCGGGGAAACTCCTTATTGAATCCTTAGCTCGTAGCGAGGGAGTACTAAATCTCGATGTAAGAGCTATACCAGAAGGCAACTATCTCGTTGTAATCAATGGAAGCTCTCAGAAACTTGCTATTATCCGATAGAGATAATCTATGAAATGACAAAAGCTCCCCCGAAAGTTTAGAGAACTTTCGGGGGAGCTTTTATCTCCTATAGTTCTCACTCAGTATTCTGTTTATGTCTGAGAGCCGATAGAGGATTTTCCCTGCGATTTGGGTGTAAGGGATAATGCCCTTATCGGTCAATGGCAACGACTATAGAGATAAGACATCTTCTTCCCCTTTCATTGTAACGTTTGGGGGCCGACTAAACTTTTAAGAAGAAAATCACGCAAGAACGCTCACTTTCTTCCACGAATCACTACCTTTGCAAGTGATAATAGTGAGCGTTCTTTGGCTATCCAAAACGATGTACTTCAAAGCACTCCCCTCATTTCTAAATCGTTACCTGTCCGTATCACCCCAAACGGTAACCTCTTACTTCTCAGCCAGATAGCCCAAAACCAAAAAAATAGGGAGGAACTTTCGAGTTCCAAGGGAGGAACTTTTCAGTTCCAAGGGAGGGACGAGAAAATCCCTAGGAAGGGATTCTAACTTTCCTAGGTAGGAAATCTAATTTTCCAACGCTGGAAACTTTCTTTTCCAACGTAGGAAAGTTTGTTTTCCAACGTAGGAAAGTTTGATCGGGCAGAGGGGATAAAGAAAGAAGGCCGAGGAGCAACGAGTGCTTCTCGACCTTCTCTGGTCTTGTGGCGTATGCTACGAGGGCATCCGTCAGTATATTTATGGGCTGCTACCTCTTAGTAGGCTAGACCCTCACGGGCTAGCTTCTCCTCCTGCTTGTAGAAGCGGAAGGTCTTCACCTGTAGCTCTACGGCGGCGTCGTCATCGCAGACGATGATGCTGTCGGAGTGGAGCTGCAGCGCGGAGATAGGACACATCTGGGTGATATGTCCCTCGACAGCCTTGCAGAGGGCGCGTGCCTTGTTCGAACCACTGATGAGGATCATCACCTCACGAGCGTCTGTCACGGTGCCGACACCTACGGTGAGGGCGCGTGTGGGAACCTTCGAGAGGTCGTTTTCAAAGAAACGGCTGTTGTCACGGATCGTCTCGGGCATCAGACGCACCTCACGAGTGCGAGAGGCTAGTGAGGAGCCTGGCTCGTTGAAGGCGATATGGCCATCAGAGCCGATACCTCCGATGAAGAGGTCGATACCTCCGAGTGACTGGATCATCTCTTCGTAAGCTTGGCACTCAGCAGTAGTGTCCTTTGCCAAACCATTGAGGAGGTGTGTATTTTTGGGGTCGATGTCGATGTGGTCGAAGAAGTTGCTCTTCATAAAGTAGTGATAGCTCTCGGGATGTGAGGGCTCTAGACCGACATACTCGTCCATATTGACTGTAATTACGTTCTTGAAGCTAACGCGTCCAGCCTGACAGGCTTTGGCCAGCTCTTGATACATACCAATAGGGGTAGAGCCTGTGGGCAGACCGATCACAAAGGGGCGGTCAGCTGTGGGTGCAAACTCATTGATGCGTTTGATCACATGCTCTGCTGCCCATGTAGACATGGCAGCATAATCTTGCTCGATAACAAGTCTCATAGATTATTTGTTGGTTGTTGGTATTTAGGTATTAACGGTAAAGCTCTAGTAGTCTCTTGGCAATAGCAGCTCCTAGGTCACGTCCCTGAGCGAGCTGCTCTGGAGTGGCGGCACCCTTGATCTCGACGGGATCGGTCACCTGCTCGAAGGCTAGCTTCTCGAGGATCTCGGGCATGATCTTGACAGACTGCCCAGCCCAAGTACAGCTACCGAAGTAGCCGATGATGCGATTCTTGACCTCGCGGAGGGCTACCTTGTTGAGGATGTCGCGCATGGGTGAGAAAAGGCTATTGCAATAGGTCGGTGCGCCAACGATGAGGGCGCGATACTTGAAGATGTCACGGAGCATGTGCGAGGGGTCGGCCGTGCTGACGTTGTGCACGACGATATCCTTGATGCCGCTCTGAGCTAGTCCCTGAGCGACAGCTTCGGCCATCTGCTCATTGTGCCCATACATGCTACCATAGAGGATGACCGCACCACAGCTCGTGTCGTACTTGCTGAGCTGGTCGTAGATGGCGAGTGCCTTGGGGAAGCCGTGCTCCGTCCATACGGGACCATGGGTCGGACAGATGTACTGTGGCGACAGACCTAGTGAGCTGTACTTCTCCAGAGCCTTTTGGACAAACGCACCGAACTTGCCCACGATGCAGGCGTAGTAGCGGTACATCTCCTCGTAGTAAAGGTCGAGGTTCATATCTCGATCTATGATAGCTCCATTGAGTGTGCCAAAGGTTCCGAAGGCGTCAGCCGTGAAGAGGACGTTGTTCGAGCTTTCGTAGGTAAACATGACCTCGGGCCAGTGAACCATCGGTGCCATGACGAACTGGAAGGAGAAGTCGCCCACCTCTAGTGGCTCTTTCTCCGAAACGACTACGCGCTGCTCCTGAGGGATTGGTGCGAAGTAAGAGTCGAGCATGCCGAAGGTTTTGCTATTGCCCACCACCTTCATCTCAGGATAGAGGGTGCGTAGGAGACCGATAGAGCCACTGTGGTCCGGCTCCATGTGGTTCACGATGAGGTAGTCGATAGGACGGTCGCCGATGATTGCTTTGATCTCGCTAAGATGCTTCTCAGCGGTGGCTATCTCGACACCATCGATGAGTACGACCTGCTCACCCACGAGCAGATAAGAGTTGTAGCTGACGCCATGGGGTAGTGACCAGGAGCCCTCGAAGAGGGGCTTCGTGCGGTCATTGACTCCGATATAGTATATTGAATCGGTGATTTGATTACGATACTCCATAATAGAATGGTTGCTTTATAGTAGTGAATAGATTTACTTCTTGTTTTGATGAGCGGCTTGCTCCTTGCGCTGCGCCTCCTCAGCGAGTAGACGCTCCACCTCCGCCTGAGGCACTGGGTGGCGCAGGGCGTAGATGATCATGCCGACTCCGATGAGGATAAAGGGGATGCTGAGCAATTGCCCCTGGTTGAGTCCGATGGAGTCGACCAATCTGTGCTCCCACGGCTCCTGAACGAACTTGACGGTCTCGATGAGGATACGAGCGACAAAGGTGAGCGTCAGGAGCGTCCCAACGATGAGCCCATGATACTTGTAGCCCGCATTGCGACGCCAGTAGAGCCACATACAGATGGCGAAGACGAGCAAGTAGGCGAGTGCCTCGTAGATGGCTGTCGGATGGCAAGGCATGCCGTTGGCTATCGTTTGCCACTCGGCTGAGCGTACGAAGCGAAAGCCCCATGCGACATCGGTAGGGTAGCCGAAGATCTCGCTATTCATCAGGTTGCCGAGACGTATCATAGCTGCCACGAGTCCTACGGGTACGCAGAGTCGATCCATACCCCAGAGGATAGGCTTGTGCGACACTTTGCGTGCGTAGATCCACATGACGATGATGAGACCGATCACACCACCGTGACTCGCTAGTCCGCCCTCCCACGTCTTTAGGATCTCAATGGGATTGGCGAGGTAGTATAGGGGATCGTAGAAGAGACAATGCCCCAGTCTCGCACCAACGATCGTACCGATGGCTACATACCAAAAGAGTTTGTCAAACCATGGCTCGGGCAAGCCTTCTTTCTGCCAGATGCGATGCACGATCCACGGACCGAAGACGAAGAGCCCCACGGCAAAGAGTACGGCATACCAACGTAACTCAAAGGAGCCGATGGTAAAGATAGCGGGGCTAACGTCCCACGTGATGGCTAGTAGGGGTAGTGTGCTGGACATGGCGAGTAGAGGTTAGAGATTAGACTAGATGGGCGATCCAGTCAGCGCGGTCGCCTACGAGGAGGTCTATGACTGGCACCTCAGGGAGCGTGTAGGCTCCTGGCGTGAGGCGCTGCGTAGCACGGGCGGAGGCGACCATCATTTGGGCGGTTAGGGCGGGGTTGTTGATCTGCATCTCGAAGGTGAAACGCTGGTTGTGCGTTACGCCCGATACCCCTTTGCGCATCATGTGTACGCCATGGCCTACGTCCTCCAAGGCAGCGACTGAGGGGACAATGGTGACGATTGTTTCGTCATGAGCGAAGTAATCATCAGCGAGTATCGCTTGACGCACTTGCTCCTCGTTGGCTCCTGCCTCTAGCTCTACATAGACCTGTCGGCGGTGCTGTCCGTAACCTACGGGAAGCGTCATGGAGAGCGCATCACGGACACCTGCAATGGCACGTGCCGCGACGGAGTGTCCCATGCTCATGCCTGGGCCGAAGTCTGTGTAGGTGATTCCCTCGGGTGCCATCGCCTGCATCAAGGTGCGGACGATCGAGTCGCTCCCGGGGTCCCAGCCAGCGCTGATGATGGAGACTGCTTGATGCTCCTGAGCTACCGCCATCAAGTCGTGGCGTAGCGTGGCTATCTGGGTATGTATGTCGAAGCTGTCTACCGTGCAAATGCCCTGCGCAAGGTAACGCTTGGCATAGTCAGGCACGGAGCGTGTCGGTACGGCTAATATAGCGACATCTGCTTTGGGTAGGGTGTCATCCTCTCCGTACACGGCAATGCCGTGAGCGGTCAATACTTGGCTTTGAGGATCATTCTTAGAGCGACGGACTACACCGACCAGCTCCATGTCGGGAGCGGTGCGTACGGTGGTCACAACTTGCTTGCCTACGTGTCCGTAGCCTACGACGAGTACTTTTATCTTTTGGTTCATCTGTAATCTGCTATAGAATTGGTTGTTGCTTACAAGCGGTAACGGCTTGCGCCATCCAAGCTGCCTGTCTCAAAGCCAGAGCGAAAGGCTTGCATGCGCTGTGCTGAGGTACCGTGTGTGAATGAGTCTGGGACGGCGTAGCCCTGCGCCTCTTTTTGCAAAGTGTCATCGCCGATAGCGTTGGCAGCTGTGAGTGCATCCTCGAGGTCTCCAGGCTCGATGAGTATGATGCCGAGTCGCTGGGCGTGGTATGCCCATACGCCAGCAAGGTAGTCAGCTTGCAACTCTAGCTGTACACTGGCGCGGTTGTACGCTTCCTGAGAGACATGCCCTTGCTGTTGGTGCAACTTGTCGGAGATGCCGAGGAGGTTCTGCACGTGATGCCCTACCTCGTGAGCGGTGACATAAGCCATGGCTAGGTCTCCCGGCGCTTTGAAGCGAGAGGCGAGTAGATTGAAGAAGTCTAAGTCAATGTAGACGGTCTGGTCGGCCGGACAGTAGAAAGGTCCCACCTCGCTGGTAGCTCCTCCGCAACGGCTCTGCACCTGATCGGTGAAGGTCACTAGTGTCGGTGCCGCATAGGAGCGTTGCAATTCGGAATTGAAGAGGTCTGTCCACACGTCGTTGCAACTGTTGAAGACGCGTAGCGTGAAGACTTTGAACTCTTCGTTTTCGTTGACACGCGAGGGGTCTACCTGCTCCGTCTGCGAGCCAGGCAAGACATTGTTTGCCACCTGCATCAGTCCCGTGAGGTCTACGCCGAAGAAGAGGCTGGCGAGGACGATGACGATACCGCCGATGCCACCTCCGAGGGCTAGTCCTCTGCCAGAGATGCGTCCGCGTCTATCTTGGTAGTTTGCTGAGCTATCGTTGGGTCTAAGCCATTTCATAGTATGTC
Source organism: Porphyromonas vaginalis (assembly GCF_958301595.1). NCBI lineage: Bacteria > Pseudomonadati > Bacteroidota > Bacteroidia > Bacteroidales > Porphyromonadaceae > Porphyromonas > Porphyromonas vaginalis. The sequence goes on from NZ_CATQJU010000001.1 coordinate 1,962,545, forward strand.
ATCGTTAGGTAGGTGGTACAGAAGGTGCGTGAAGTGCTTGCGAAAGAGTCCCTCCAGCTGGTGCTTGACTAGCGGAAAGTAAACTTCCCCACGACCTATCTCTTGCTCCATCGAGGTGACCCCCTTGTCGGTAAAGCCACACGGATTGATGAGCTGGAAGTAGCTTAGGTCGGTATTGACGTTGAGCGCGAAGCCGTGCATCGTTACATAGCGAGAGGTGTGCACGCCGATCGCACAGATCTTACGAGCTTGCGGTGTGTGTGCATCGATCCAGACGCCCGTAGCACCCTCGAGACGCTCTGCACGAATGCCGTAGAGGTAGAGCAGGTCGATGATGCACTGCTCCATCGTGTGGATGTACTCCTTGATCCCCACGCCGTAATGCTCTAGGTCAAAGATCGGGTAACCGGTGATTTGCCCAGGACCATGGTAAGTGATGTCGCCACCACGCTCTATCTGGACTAGCTGAATGCCTTTAGAGTTGAGCAGAGCCTCCGAAACGAGCAGGTTCGTCTGCTTGCCATGCTTGCCAATGGTCAGCACCGGCTCATGCTCGCAAAAGAGTAGCACGTCCTCAGGCACCGTCTGATGCGCTACCTTGGCATCAATACGCTCCTGCCAAAGCCGCAACTGCATCTCCAGTGCCTCTCGGTAATCGATCCTACCACAATCCCGATAGGTAAAAGGTTCGGCACCGCTCCGCACTAGCTTGTCTGGTGTAGGTTGTGGGGTATAACCCGTCCCCTCCGTGTAGCGTAGGGTCAATCCGTCGTAGCCCACGTAGACCCCCTCGGGCAGTCGCTTTTGTAGCTCTGCCGTAGGCGGCGCATGGTGCGAAAGGTGAATGATGTAGCTGCGCTGTGGCTGAACCCGAGCGGTCAGCTCAATAGCCTCCTCGATCGTTTGGTGCGTCGGGTGAGGCTTGGTGTAGCGCAGTCCATTGACAAAGAGTAGCTCCACGCCTCGGAGCTTCTCTAGCTCCTCTGGGGTGATGCTCTTCAGGTCGGTTAGGAAGCCAAAGCTCCCGATGCGATAGCCTAGTATTGGTTGCTTGCCGTGCATCACCCGTATCGGCTCTATCGTCAGGTCGTAGAGTGTAAACGGCTCTAGCGACGAGATGGGGTGTAGCGTCAGGTGTGGCGTGCCGGGATAGCGATGAGGCCCGAAGTAGTAGTGCAGTCGGGACTTGATCGACTCTAGTACGTTAGGCTCTGCGTAGATGGGTAGCTCCGTGCGCCACGAGATAGTGCGCAGGTCGTCCAGCCCTCCGATATGATCGTAGTGCTGGTGCGTTAGGATGATCGCATCTAGATGGTCTATGCCCGCTAGGAGTGCTTGCTGCCGAAAGTCTGCGCTACAGTCGATCAGTATTCGTTTGCCTGCAGGTGAGACTACCAGAGCCGATGTACGGGTGCGCTGGTCGCGCGGGTCTAGGCTGAGACAGGTGCGACAGTAGCAACCCACCTCAGGTACGCCTGTGCTGGTACCTGAGCCTAGTAGCTCGACGATCTGTGGCGAGGGGAGATTGTGGCGAGAGGGCATAGGGCTCAGTCTATATAGCGCACCTCGGGATGTAGTGAGATGCCGAACTTACGACTCACCTCCTGCTGCACATGCTCTGCTAGTGCGACTACCTCTTGGCCTGTCGCTCCGCCGTAGTTGACGAGGACGAGCGGTTGCTTGTCGTAGACTCCCACAGCACCTGTGCGGTAGCCCTTGAGTCCTATCTGGTCTATGAGCCACGCTGCTGAGAGCTTCACCAGCCCCTCGTTGTGAGTAGGGTAGTGAGGCACGGGCGTGTCGTATTGCTTTGCCAGCTCCTCGTACTGCGCTAGCGGTACGATCGGGTTCATGAAGAAGCTCCCGCCATTTGGTATCTCCTCAGGGTCGGGCAACTTAGCACGGCGAATGCGTATCACCTCTTGGCGAATCTCCTCAGGCGTCGGCATCGTGTCGCGACCCTCGAAAGCTTTTGCCAGGGAGGCGTAGCTCAGATTGCAGGTCGGTTCGGTGCTTAGTATGAAGTGCACGTGTGTGACGATGTAGGAGTGGTACTGCGGATCTTTGAAGATGCTGTACCTATATTTATAGTCACATAGGGCGCTCGGTATGCGGAGCTTCATCCCTGTCGCTAGGTCGACCACATCGACCGCTACGATGTACTGAGAGACTTCGCTCCCGTAGGCACCTATATTCTGTATGGCAGCAGCGCCCACGGTGCCTGGTATGAGCGATAGATTTTCTATACCATAGAGACCCCGGCTGAGCATCAGCTCCACAAAGTGATCCCAGACGATGCCACTACCCGCCCGCACATGCTGCTGCCCTGGGTGGGTCAGCGCACTCTCGGTCTCATCGTAGCAGTGGAGGTCGTCGATCTGCGAGTAGAGGATGACGCCACGATACTTATCGTGCGTAAAGAGCAGGTTGCTCCCAGCACCTATCGGTAGATAAGGCTGTGAGACAAAGTACTCATCACGTGCCAGCTTCTGAAGATCCTCAGCACTGCTGTAATTGATCCACCAGTCGGCGGTGGTCTCTGTGGCAAATGTGTGGTACTCCCGAAGCGGTTGATGCTGTATGATCTCCATAGTTTATAGTGTCCGAAGAAGGAGCCTTAGAGTCTATCTATGTAAACTCTAAGACTCCTATTTTATTGTATGGCTATGTGGGGAGACCCGATTAGCGGATCTTCTCCAGAATCCAAGCGTCCTGGAAGTCAGGAGCGAAGCGTCCCTTGACCTGCTCTCTTGAAGCCTCAGCCTCACGGCGGTTGTCAAAGCTAGTGATGATAACGCGGAGCATACCAGCCTCGTTCTGACCGAGTACGGGGTTGTAGCCCTGAGCCTGTAGACGCTCCTTGAGCGAGTAAGCGTTGGTGTGGTTTTGGAAAGAGCCGACGACCACGTTGTAGGTCTTGAGCATGTTTGCGTCCTCACCCTGGACAGCCTCTAGACGCTCACGACGTAGCTGGATGTCTGCGACTGGCTCACGAGCGACGACAACACTAGCGGGAGTCGTTTGCTCTGGAGCTTGCTGTGTGGCGACTTCACGCTGCTTAGCCTTCTCATACACCTGACGATAAGCACTTTGCTTAGGTCCGCATGCACTCACTGAGAGCAGGAGTAGGGCGGAGGATAGGAGGATTAATGCCTTTTTCATATCTGTATCTTGTTTGAACTTGTTGATTCGTTGCATTCTACACGACAAAGGTAGTAGTTTTTGCGCAAATACCACTATCTTTGTGGACACTTACTAGAGCTGAGGCATTGCAGAGCAAGGATTGCTGGTGTAGATCGATGCTTTTCGACTTAGGAGAGACCAATTCCTACGGAGGAATTTTCAAATCTCCACGTGGAAAATAAAAAACTCCTCGGAGGAATGAAATGAAACTTCGGAGGAATGAAATGAAACTTCGGAAGAATGAAATGACAAGTCCGAAGAATTTTTTATTTCCCACGTGGGTGTTTCAAAACAGCTACCGAGGGATTTCGAATTTCCTCAAGAGCAATTTGGAGAGGGTCTCGAATTGCGATGCAGTAAGCTCTAGCTTAGATACTTACTCAAGACAAGAAGATTATGATTGCATACTTGCGTGGCACGATAGATACGCTCACACCGACCAATGCCTATGTGGACTGTAACGGGGTGGGTTACGATGTCAATATATCGCTCTCTACTTATGATACGCTGCATGGGCTGGAGCGTGAGGCGCCTGTGCGGCTCTGGATCACGGAGGTGATGCGTCAGGGGGAGGTGTGTGACCTGTACGGCTTCTACACGAGGGAGGAGCAGGCGCTCTTTGCGAAGCTGATCACCGTCTCTGGTGTGGGTCCCGCTACGGCTCGTGTGATCCTCTCTAGTCTGGCACCGCTGGAGCTGGCGGAGGTGATCGAGAGTGGCGATGACAAGCGGCTCAAGACGGTCAAGGGCATAGGACTCAAGACGGCACAGCGCATCATCGTGGATCTCAAGGGCAAGCTCCCCGAGACGCTGACAGATCGTGACGATGTGACGGCGGGTATCGGTTCGCGGGCTGCTCGTGAGGTGGCTGAGGAGGCGATCTCGGCACTCAAGATGCTGGGCTTTGCCGAGGCGAATGTGCGCAAGGTGGTGAAGCAGATTATGACTGTCAAGCCCGACACACCCGTAGAGCAGGTGATCAAGCAAGCGTTGGCACAGCTTTGACCTAGGAGGCTTGGGTACAACAAAACGGGCCCCCGAGCGTTACATTACTGACTCTATATTATAGTAGACACTAGATGATCCCTAGGCGCAGGATACTATGTGCATGGCTTGCGTTGCTCTGCGCATTGGTGGGTATGGTGAGGTTGTTCGCTATGCCACCGCTCTCTGTATCTGCTACGGAGCATCCTGCGCAGCCGGATAGTCTGCGCTACCCAGTGCAGCCGACAGCGCCCGAGTCGTATGAGTGGCTCGAGCAGGAGTCGGCGGTCGATCTGCGCACGCCGAGCGTGGTGACGCACGAGTTTGTCTACAATCCCGCTACGGGCCTTTATCTGCTGGTTACTAAGGTGGGTGGCAAGCAGGTAGGCACGCCGATCCCCTACACGCTGGAGCAGTACGTCGCCTATGTGGAGCGCAATGGCGTGCAGAGCTACTTCCTGGAGCGTGCTGCGCAAGATGAGAAGGAGCAGCAGGGCAAGGGGTTCAACCCGTTTGACTTTGGCTTCGAGCTGGGTCCTGCGGAGAAGATCTTTGGCCCTGGTGGCGTGCGGGTGCGGACACAAGGCTCTGCGGAGGTGTCGATGGGTGTCAAGAGCAATGCTACGGACAACCCCTCCATACCGATTCGTTCACGGAGACACACTTTCTTTGACTTCGACCAGAAGATTCAGGCCAATGTGCAGGCATCGGTGGGTACGAAGCTTAACTTCAATCTGAACTACAATACGCAGGCTACTTTTGACTTCGACAGTAAGAAGCTCAAGCTGGCCTATGAGGGCGAGGAAGATGACATCATCAAGGTGCTGGAGGCGGGCAATGTGTCGCTACAGTCGAAGAACTCGCTGATACAGGGCGGTGCATCGCTCTTCGGCATCCACAGCAAACTGCAGTTTGGCAAGCTCGATGTGGACTTCGTCGTGAGCCAGCAGGAGGCGGAGACGAAGCGCGTCTCGACAGATCGTGGGGCGCAGACGACGCCCTTTGAGTTTTCGGCCAACCAGTATGACGAGAATAGGCACTTTTACCTAGGACACTACTTCCGCGACCACTACAACAAGGCGATGTCTACGCTGCCCTTTATCTCTTCGGGAGTTAAGATCAACCGCATCGAGGTATGGGTGACCAATAAGCGGGGCAACTTTGACGAGGCGCGCAACATTGTCGCTTTTACCGACCTTGGAGAGGCAGATCGTGTGACAGCTCGTGGCGTTACGACGACAGGATCGACACAAGGACTGCCTGCCAATCAGGCGAACTCACTCTACAGTTGGCTACTCGGACAGCCTGCTCTGCGCCAAGTGGATCAGGTGAGCCAGATACTGGAGGGGCAGCTGCGTGGCGGTATAGACTATACGAAGATAGAGAGTGCTCGCCGTCTGAATGCCAACGAGTACCGCATCAACGACCAGCTCGGTACACTCTCGCTGCAGGTGCGTCTCCAGCCGGATGAGGTGGTGGGCGTAGCCTTTGAGTACACTTATCAGGGCAAGGTCTATCAGGTGGGTGAGTTTAGCTCGGACCGCTCGGATCGTACGGCTGACAACCTTTTTGTTAAGCTACTCAAGGGCGCATCGATGACCCCGACGGCTCCTTACTGGCCCTTTATGATGCGCAACGTCTACAGCCTCGGGAGCAGCGTCTACAATCTCAAGGCAGATCACTTCAAGCTCGACGTCTTCTACCGCAACGATAGCACTGGCACCGCTGTACCTTATATTAATGAGGGTAAAGTGGCGGGGCAACTCCTCACACGGGTCTTGGGAATGGATCGTCTGGATTCGCGCAATGAGCCACACCCTGATGGAGTCTTTGACTTTGTCCCCGGCTATACGGTTGATGCGGAGCGGGGACTCGTCATCTTTACCTCTACGGAGCCTTTTGGTAGTTACTTGGCCGAGCAGATAGGCGATCCCGCCATTGCCGAGCGATACGTCTATCGTGAGATCTACGACACGACGATGGTCGCAGCGCAGCAGGTGGCTGAACGCGATAAGTTTATCTTGCGAGGTGAGTACGAAGCGGCAAATAGCGGGCAGATATCGCTCGGAGCGATGAATGTGACCCCAGGGTCTGTGCGTGTGACCGCTGGTGGAGCGACGCTCGTGGAGAATGTGGACTACACGGTCAACTACGCCATGGGTACCGTCACGATCCTCAACGAAGCAATCCTCAACAGTGGTACGCGTGTCGATGTCTCTCTGGAGAATAGGGGCTTCCTCAACCTGCAGCGCAAGACGGTGCTGGGCTTGGACCTTAACTATCACTTTACGCCAAACTTAACGCTGGGCGGTACCTTTATGTATCTCAGCGAGATGCCACTGACTGCCAAGCCGGTCATGGGGCGTGAGTCGATGCAAAACAGCCTTTGGGGACTCAATCTCTCGTGGCGCACCGAGTCTCAGTGGCTGACGCGTATCCTCGACTACATCCCGCTCCTAGACTTGACCAAGCCGTCGGAGGTCGCGCTCAATATGGAGTTTGCTCACCTGATCCCAGGGCACTACGAGGGGCGCTACACCAAGGGGCATAGCTATATTGACGACTTTGAGACGTCGCAGAGTAGCATTGATCTGCTCAACCCCTACGCTTGGATGCTGAGCTCTACGCCGTGGCACGACCCGGCAGACGGGGCGGCCGATCTCTTCCCCGAGGCTCGAATGGTCAATGATCTGCGTTACGGCAATCGGCGAGCCTTGCTCAACTGGTTTTACATAGACCCGATGCTGAATCGTGCTGGCTCTTCGCTGACGCCTTCTTACCTGCGCAACAATCCCGACATGCTCTCCAACCATTACTCGCGAGAGGTGCGTATGTCGGAGCTGTTCCCCTATAGAGATGAGAACTTTGCCCAGCAGTCCTACCTGCAGACGCTCTGCCTCGCTTACTATCCCAATGAGCGTGGCCCGTACAACCTCAACAGCGATCAGGTCGGTAGCGATGGTAAGCTCATGAACCCCACCGAGAACTGGGGCGGTATGATGCGCAAGATAGACCAGAGCGACTTTGAGGCAGCCAATATCGAGTACATCGAGTTCTGGATGATGGATCCCTTCATCTATCCCGAGACGGCACCGACGAGTGGCAAGCTCTTCTTCAATCTGGGCGAAGTATCGGAGGAGGTGCTGAAGGATGAGAAGAAGTTCTTTGAGAACGGTATGCCGCTCAACGATGATCCCTCGGCAACCATCGAGACAGTCTGGGGGCGCGTGCCTATTCGTCAGACGGCGGGCTACTCCTTTGACAATGCTGCTGGGGCGCGTAGCAAGCAGGATGTGGGCTTCAATGGACTAAGCTCTGAGCAGGAGAAAGCTTTCCCCGCTTATGCCGACTACCTCTCCGCAATCCGTGGCAAGGTGTCGGGCGAAGTGCTCGAGCAGTGGCAGGGCGATCCGATGAGTCCGCTGAATGACCCGGCGGGTGATAGCTTCCGTCACTATCGCGACGAGCGATATGATCAGTTACAGGCTTCTATCCTCGAGCGATACAAGTACTACAACGGAGTCGAGGGCAATAGTGCTGAGGCGACCAATGAGACTGGCTCCTACAGCGTGGCGAGCCGTGTCGTGCCTGATGTGGAGGACATCAACCAGGACAACACGCTCAACGAGCAGGAGCGTTACTTCGAGTACGAGATAGCGCTTTCGCCAGCCGAGATGCAGGTGGGGCGCAACTACATCGTTGACGAGCGCTCGGTCAATGTGAAGCTCGCCAACGGCAAGCAAGAGACGGTCAAGTGGTATCAGTTCAAGATCCCCGTACGAGAGCCGACCCGCAGGGTAGGGGGCATAGCCGACCTCAAGAGTATCCGCTTCATGCGCCTTTACCTGACGCAGTGGGACAAGCCTGTCGTACTGCGCTTCGGTACCTTCAAGATGGTGCGTGGCGAGTGGCGACAGTATGACCGCCCGCTACACGCTCCCTCCGTCACACCTATATCTAATGGCACGATGGAGGTCAATACGGTCAACATCGAGGAGAACGGTGACCGCAAGCCAATCAACTACATCCTCCCGCCAGGCGTCTCGCGTAGCGTCAGCCCCAGTCAGGCGCAAGCTATTCGTCAGAACGAGCAGTCGCTCAGCTTACGCATCAAGCGACTAGCTCCAGGCGATGCACGAGCTGTCTACAAGAATACGGGACTAGACCTACGTCGCTACAAGCGCATTGAGCTATTTGTCCATGCTGAGGAGCTGCCCGAGGAGGGGACGCCCACGGGCAATGGCGAGATGACCGCTTTCCTCCGCTTAGGCTCTGACTACACAAACAACTATTACGAGTACAGCGTCCCTCTAGAGCTGACCCCCTTCGGCACTTACAGTGACAATGCTAAGGATAGAGAGATGGTTTGGCCACGGGATAACAAGGTAGACTTCCGCTTTGACCTCCTCACGGGACTCAAGATGCGACGCAACGCTGCCCAGGCTAATGGCGAGACCGACCTCTACACGCCTTACTCGGTACCCGACGCTGAGCGTCCACGCAACACGATCACCGTGATGGGTAACCCCTCGCTGAGCAATGTCAAGACCATCATGATCGGTGTGCGAAACAGTGCCGGGCAGATCAAGAGTGCCGAGATCTGGGTCAATGAGCTACGCCTGAGCGAGTACCAAGAGCAGGGCGGCTGGGCAACCAATGCTGATCTGCAGGTGCAGCTGAGTGACTTAGGCTCGTTTAACGCTCGAGGCTCTTACCGCACGGCGGGTTTTGGCGCACTCGATCAGTCACTCGCGCAGAGGCAGCTAGAGGATACGGGCTTCCTCAACCTCTCGACGCAGGTGGAGCTGGGTAAGTTCTTCCCCGAAAAAGCGAAGGTGCGCATACCGCTCTACTACAGCTACCAAGACGAAGTGATCCGTCCGCAGTACAACCCGCTAGACCAAGACCTGCTCCTCACGGAGGCTCTCGACAATGCCGCCAACGAGTCGGTACGCGACTCCATCAAGACGATGGCACTGACACGGACACAGGCTCATGCCCTGTCGCTCTCCAATGTGGGGGTCAACATACAGAGCAAGACCCCGATGCCGTACGACCCAGCCAACTTCACGCTTGGCTACTCAATGTCGTGGGATGAGAAGAACAGCCCCGAGATTGTCTACGACCGCAATCGTACGTGGCAAGCTACAGCGCAGTATCAGTACACGCCCGTGGTGGCTCCGTGGAAGCCTTTTGCCAAGCTACAACAAGGCAAAGCCTCCTCCGAGGCGATCCGCACCGTCTCCTCGACGCTGAGAGGTTATCAGATCAACTATCTCCCCTCACGAATCGCTTTCAACAGCTCCATACTGCGCAACTACAGCGAGCATCAGGTGCGCAACCTTGTGCCTGGTGGCGGTGCTATGGCTGACTGGTCACTACCCGCTACCTTCGTGCAGAACTTCGTCTGGCAGCGTGCCGCAAATGTTGTCTGGAACCCCACGACCAATCTCAAGCTCTCCTTTAACTCTGGCACCAACGCCCGCATCGTAGAGCCACACGTACAGGTCAATCGTGAGCTAGCTCCCGACGACTACACGCTATGGCGCGACTCCGTCTGGCAGAGCATACGTAGCTGGGGACTACCGATGCAGTACAACCAGACTGCCAACGCCACCTACACGCTCCCGCTCGCACTCATTCCCTTTATGGACTTCGTCTCAGCCACCGCCACCTATATGGCTTCGTACAATTGGGATCGCGGAGCTTTGACCCAGCAGGGCGCCTCCATGGGCAATGTGGTGCGCAATCAGATGAAGCTCGACGGACGGGTCAACATCCTCTTCCAGACACTCTACCGTAAGTTCGACTGGTACAAAGATTACGAGAAGCGACAGAACAAGAGCAGCAGCCGAAACAACCGCTCCGCCTCCCGCCGAGATGCTCGTACCAGCCACTCAGATCAGGAGTCAGAGGACAAAGCTCCCGCAGCAGCACAGCGCAAGAAGCCTGCGCCACTGCGCTTCACCAAGGAAGTGGTCCTACGTCCCGACACGACGATTACCATCAACCACCAGCTGGGCAGTGCTAAGCCGGAGGTGACCGCCAAGGATTCGCTCGGACACAACTACCCCGTCAAGTATGCCGTGGTCAATCCCAACAGCATCACCGTCACCGGCACCGACTCCGTCACGATCCGGGTCAACGTCTACGCAGCCGACAAAGCTCGTGAGATGCGCATGGAGCGTCTCTACCCATACATTGATGCGGGTATCTCCGTGCTCACCTTCCTGCGCGATATCTCGCTCACTTACACCCGCACTTCGTCGCTCCACTTGCCCGGCTTCCTCCCCGACATCAAGGCTGCGGGCGGACAGGGTTATCCGATGCAGGGCGTGATGGCTCCGGGCCTTGCTTTTGCTTTTGGCTTTACAGACAACGACTTCGTTCGTGAGGCGGCGCAGCGTGGTTGGCTGCTCAAGCAGGCGGAAAACATCAACCCCGCCATGTATTCTATCTCGGAAGATGCTACGGCACGTCTCAATCTCGAGCCCCTCAAAGACCTCAAAGTGACGCTCACCTGGGACTACCATACCAATAGGGCGGTGCAGACGCAGTATATGTTTGAGGGTACTCCCGAGACTTACAGCGGAACCTTTACCGCCGGGACCATCGGTCTCAAGGGCTTCTTCGCTAGTGCTAATGCCAGCAATGGCTACAAGACGAGTACCTTTGACAACCTCCTCAGCTATCAGCAGGAGATGGTGCAGCGACTGACTAACCAGTACAGCGCTATCGCTGGAGCTGACGCGCCCGAGGTGCGACCCAATAGTCCCGATGTCCTGATCCCCGCCTTCATCGCTGCTTATACGGCTCGTGGTCTAGACGGGGCGACGCCTTTCCACTCGATCTGGCGCACCCTCCCCAACTGGAGCATCACCTACACGGGGCTAACTAAGATTCCCGCACTGGCAGACCTCTTCCGCAACTTCTCCCTCTCCCACACCTATCGCAATAGTTATAGTGTGGCAAACTACAACTCCTTCATCTCGTGGCAACCGATAGAGCCGGAGCTACGTATGGGCTACATAGAGATGCCCGCTGATGATCCTGCTGGTGGTGCCAATGGGATGCGTCGTGTCGCTTCTTCTCCCTACGATATCACGCAGGTCTCTATCCGTGAGTCTTTTGCTCCACTCATTGGGGTTGAGATGACCTTGCAGAGTGGACTGGGACTCAATGCTCGCTGGAATAAGTCGCGAGACCTGATGCTCAACCTCACCTCCTTCCAGGTTATCGAAAACAGCCGCAACGAGATATCTGTTGGGATCAACTACAAGATTGATGACTTCAGCAAGCTCATCGGCATCAAGCGTCGGGCACCTCAGCGCACGGGAGCACAGGCGCAGGGAGGCAAAAAGGAAAATCCGCTCTTTGCTTCGGGTGGTGCTATGACCCTGCGCTGCGAGTACTCGTACAATCACTCCTCGATGCTCATTCGCAAGATTCAGGAAGCCTTCACGCAGGCAACCAATGGCAACGTGGCGCACGTCATCAAGTTCAGTGCCGACTACGCTCTCAGCCGTATGCTCACCATACGAGGCTACTTCGACTGGAATATGAATCACCCGCTCGTGAGCACCGCTTCCTTCCCCGTGAACAACACCTCCTTCGGCGTCGCCCTCCGCATCAGCCTCACTCAGCAGTAACACCAGCCACCAGCCAAGAGCTAACGGCCAAAAGCCAACAGCTAACGGACGCCACAGACGCCACTAGCCGTGACTGAATCCTGTAGGGACGCACGATCTGTGCGTCCGTTGTAGTACAGCGATACGAGTAGCCCTTTGACATAACGGACGCCACTAGCCGTGACTGAGTCCCTACACGGCGCAGTAACACCAGCCAAGAGCTAACGGCCAAAAGCCAACAGCTAACGGACACCACGGACGCCACTAGCCGTGACTGAATCCTGTAGGGACGCACGATCTGTGCGTCCGTCCCTGTCAAAGCGAGACGAGTAACCAATGACGTGTGACGATGATACGAATAACCCTTTGTAGGGACGCACGGTCGTGCGTCCGTTGTAGTACAGCGATACGAGTAGCCCTTTGTAGGGACGCACGGCTCGTGCGTCCGTCCCCGTTAAAACCACGATGCTGTAACCTTTGACACAATGGACGCTCGACCGAGCGTCCCTACAAAGGGTTATTCGTATCGTGTTGTTTCCGTAGTATATACGAGTTCCAAAAACGGTTCCCCTCTTGGAACTTTTTAGTTCCAACGGAGGAACTTTTCGTTTCCTAGGCTGGAAATCGAGAATATCCACGTGGAAATTTTCAAATCCCCACGGAGGGATGAAATGATCCCCACGGAGGGACGAAATAAAACTTCGGAGGAAATGAATGACGCCCACGTGAAGAATAAAAATAGCCACGTGGAGATTTGCTGTTTTCCATGTGGCTGTCGAATTAGAGATTAGAAGTTAGAGATTAGAGATGTGCGTCCGTACTAGCGAATTACTCGTGAGATCGCTCAGGGCTGACGCATTATAATTGCTCTGTCAGAAGCTACACATTAGCGACAAGCGAGGAGTAGATGAGGAGGCTGTTGCAAAAGTCAATAGTCTCATGAGGTCACTATATATAGTGTGTCACCCCTGCCCTCTAATCTCTAACTTCTAATCTCTAGCCTCCATTTACATATCTTTACGGGGAAATTCGTCCAACACCCTCCTTTCTCGAATATCCACGTGGGGAATCTCAAATCTCCACGTGGATATTTTTTATTTTCCACGTGGGCGTGATTCATTTCTTCCGAAGTTTCATTTCATTCCTCCGAAGTTTCATTTCATTCCTCCGAAGAATTTTTTATTCTCCACCTGGATATTTCGAAATATCCACGTGGAAATCACTTTTCCCCGACACGGTGCCATTTCGATATGTAGTCGGCTCTAAATTATTGTAACGAGCCGACGTTGAATTTCCCCAGCCAAGACTGACGCATTATAATCGCTCAGTTAGGAGCTGCACATGAGCGACAAAACGAGGAATAGGGAGGTCGATGAGCTCATTGTATACAGTGCGTCAGCCCTGAGAGATCGCTCACTGAGGGTAAGGCATAGTCTGGAAAATTCGTATATTTGCAAGCGGTTAGGTACACTTTTTCCTCGAAAATCAAGCGGATTTCTCGAAAATGGCACTGTAACCGACTGACACTCAATGCGTCTTAAAATTAGCTCTCGCAGAGCATCTTCCATTAGAACAAGGATTAAGACTTCTTGGAAGACCTTTTAGTGGTCTTCTTTGGCTGTCTCGCAGAGCATCTTCCATTAGAACAAGGATTAAGACTCGATGGCTTTACGCATTACCACCTTGAGGTTCTCTACTCGCAGAGCATCTTCCATTAGAACAAGGATTAAGACTTGGCTTTGAGGGCTTGCCAGCGGGCGGTCGTGGTCTCGCAGAGCATCTTCCATTAGAACAAGGATTAAGACAGTCTTATCTCTTTGCCGTCCGTTAGGTTGTAGATTCTCGCAGAGCATCTTCCATTAGAACAAGGATTAAGACTCTAGCACCTCTTTGCTTGCGATTCCTGCGTACTGCTCGCAGAGCATCTTCCATTAGAACAAGGATTAAGACAGATAGAGCAGTGTTGTATCGGGTTGTCTGTCTGTCTCGCAGAGCATCTTCCATTAGAACAAGGATTAAGACTGAAATTATTCTAAATATAATACAACCTTCTCCACATCTCGCAGAGCATCTTCCATTAGAACAAGGATTAAGACTCCTAGATATCCGTTGATCCTCCTGCGAATCTCCTCGCCTCGCAGAGCATCTTCCATTAGAACAAGGATTAAGACGCCCCCTCGGGGAGACGGCCACCCATGAGCTGAGCTACTCGCAGAGCATCTTCCATTAGAACAAGGATTAAGACCATAGTTTTGATTGGTTTTAATGATTAGGCAAACAATCTCGCAGAGCATCTTCCATTAGAACAAGGATTAAGACCCCTTGAGGTCGCAGCTCTCTAGCTTTGCTCTTAGGTCTCGCAGAGCATCTTCCATTAAAACAAGGATGTTGAGGAGAGAGGTTGGGACGAATAAGAAGAGGAGACTGTTGTGTCAACAGGCTCCTCTTGTTGGTATACGTCTTGCTTTGACACAACGGACGCACGAGCCGTGCGTCCCTACTTTAAGTTTGCAGAGTGAAAAGAAATCGACCCGAGAATAGGTCAGTTGAACGGGTTGTTTTTACCTTTGTTGTAGTAAGGTAAGGACAGCAACCAGAGGGTAATCTATCGTCCCTACGAGGCCTTGAGCCTAAGCTCTGTTAGAGACCCTCTGGAGTTCAGCTACTCGAGACTTATTAGAAAGAGAGGACCAGAGCCTAATTAAAGTAATAGCCTAATGTAGCCTAGCTGCCTTATCAAATATTCAAGTACAAAGTTATGAAATACTTTTTCATCGGCATCGATGTATCCAAAGAGAAACTAGACGCCACAATGATTCACTACGAATCTGAATCAGACAGCGAGCAGCAGCTCGCCTACACTACAGTAGAAAACAACCCTAAGGGGTTCCGGAGCCTCGTCTCTTGGAGTAAGAAGAACGCTGGTCGAAGAGTCAAGACCGACACCATGCTCTTCTGCTGTGAGACTACAGGAGGATACGATCGCGCACTCTGCGACTGGCTCTACGGCAACGGCCTAAACATCTGGCGCGAAAGTGCTCTGCAGATCAAGCGCAGCATGGGTCTGCGCAAAGGCAAGGACGACAAAGCCGACTCAGAGATGATCGCTTACTACGCCCTACGCTTCCGCTCCCAAGCCACTCTCTATAAACCTCTGGACGGGAACATGCGTAGCCTACGTGACCTCTTTCTCTATAGGCAGTCTCTAGTTGCCGAGAGACAGGCTAAGATGGTTAGTTCCAAGGAAAAACAGCACATCTCTAGCAAGTCTAAAGTCGACAACTTCATCTACCGAGATGCTCAGAAGGGCATCGACATCCTGACCAAAAGCATCAAAAAGTGCGAGTGCCGAATGCTTGAAATCATCAAGGAAGACGAGGAGATGTACCGCAACTACCTGCACCTCATTTCCTGCAAAGGAGTGGGCCTCATCACCTCTGTCATGCTGATCATCTACACCGACAACTTCAAGAGCTGGAATGCCAAGAAGATGGCTAGCTACTGCGGTATAGCACCCTTCTACGAGAGCTCTGGGAGCTCAGTCTTTCACAAAGCCAACACAAGTGGCTACAGTAACCGACGGCTAAAAGGAATCTTGACCCAAGCAGCCCGAAGTGCCATAACGTATAACCCAACATTAAGACAATACTACCTACGCATGAAAGCCCAAGGCAAGCCCTACGGGGTCATCCTCAACAATGTCAACAATAAGCTCGTACACATTCTCTTCTCGTTGGTTCTGCACGACTGCGACTTCGAGCTGGACCACGAAGCGAAGAGAGCTCTTCGAGCCTAGTCCAAGGAAGGAAAGTCTCCGCTCGGGGAGCGCCCCCGCGGCAAGGGGTGGGAGCCCCCACCCCGACGAGCGGTTCACCCGAAGAGAAGCGAGTCCTCCGAGTCAAGTTCAGAAAGGAAAGTCTCCGCTCCGGGAGCGCCCCGCGGCAAGGGGTGGGAGCCCCCACCCCGACGAGCGGTCCCCCGAAGAGAAGTAGACCGAGCTTGCGAAACGAGAAAAAACTTCGCTTTTTACTTGCACATGAACTTAGAAAGCAAAGGGCTACACGTCGGGCTACTCGTATCGATTTGATACAACTAGACGAGTAACGATATTGTATGGGCGGACCTGCGTGTCCGCCCATATGGCATACAACGCTCTGACGAGAACGGGCGGACACATAGGTCCGCCCCTACAAAGGGCTACACGTCTCGCTTTGACACAATGGACGCCCTCCGACTAGATACGAGCCGTGCGTCCGTACATCATTGTTACTCGTCTCGTCGTTCGGGAACGGACGCACTGCGTCTATACAAGTTCTTTTTTGTTATCTTTGCGGAGAGACACATTTATAACTCTTTAAGAGCTTATAAGGAAGCATAGAGGGGACGTAAAGGTGTAGACCAAGACTTAGCAATAGATATGGGCGAACTGAGAACGTTGCAAGTGCGATTTGACACACCGATCGCAAGATGGGAGCTACCGCTACTGCGTGGCGCCATCATCAGCTTGCTGTCTCGAGACAATACGATATATCACAATCATGAGGCTGGGGGGCTACGCTATGCTTACCCGTTAATCCAGTATAGACAGATCGATGGCAAGGCGGCACTGGTCTGTGTGGCCGATGGTGTGGATGCGCTCGGGGACTTGCTCCAGGCGGAGAGCCTAGAGACGATGATCGGCAAGCGTCACGTGACGCTAAGGATAGAGCATATCGATGCGGATAGACATGAGGTGGAGATGCGTGACGTGCCGGTGATCTATCAGCTGAGTGACTGGCTACCGCTGAATGATAAGAACTACAAGCTCTTTGAGCGTGAGAGAGGGCTGGTGGCTCGTGTACTGAAGCTGCAGCAGATCCTCACGGGCAATATACTCTCGATGCTCAAGGGGGTGGGCATCTTCGTCCCTTCGCAGCTCGAGACGGAGATTACAGCCATGACACCTATGCGATCTGTGAAGTACAAGGGCGTGCCACTGGTGACACTGGACATACAGTTTGCCGCCAACGTATCGCTGCCCGATCAGATCGGATTGGGACGGCACGCTAGTGTAGGCTTTGGAACATTGACAAGAATTAGGAACTAAATAAAGGACTTACTCATGGGATACTTATATGGTGCCTCTGTGCAAGGGATCCAAAACTTTATCTTTCAGACGAATGAGCTGAAAGATATCGTGGGGGCCAGTGAGCTGGTGGCGCAGATCTGCACGCAACTCTTTCGCGAGACGGTCGGAGCGCCCTATCGTGATGAGGCTCTGATCATCGGTGCTGCGGGAAATGTGCGCTACTACTTTGACGATCTAGAGGTCTGTGCTAAGACTGTGCGCGACTTCCCTCGTCGTGTGATGATCGAGGCGCCTGGCATCACGATCAGTCAGGCTGTCGTAGAGATGACGGGAGACTTTCCCGATAGCATCAATGAACTGGAGGAGAAGCTCCGGGGCCAGCGTAACCAGCCCCAACCTAGTCTGACGCTCGGTGCGCTAGGTATGAAGCGATCCAACAAGACGGGGCTACCTCTAGTTGCTCCTGAGGGGCAAGATAAAAGTGTCGATATGACGACAGCTGCTAAGAGACGCTATATTCACGCTCTATCGCTCGCTAAGAAAAGCTTTTATGGCACTGCTAGTGATAAGAAGGTGGATGCTGATCGATACCCTTATGACATCGCAAAGCTGACGGATAGGAACGACTGGATCGCTATCGTCCATGCAGATGGCAATAGCTTGGGTCAGATCGTACAGAGTATCGGGGGAGACATGGCGCAGTACCGGCGCTTCTCCCAGCTACTAGACGAGGCTACCGAGCGTGCTGCCAATGCAGCCTTTGAGAAGCTAGGAGTACGAGAAGGCGACTCCTATCCACTGCGTCCTGTCGTACTGGGTGGTGATGATATGACGGTGATCATACGTGGTAGTCTGGCTATAGCGTATGCACAGGAGTTCATTCGTCAGTTTGAGTATCATACGGGGCAGGGAGAGCTAGGGCAGATCGTGCATGGTGCCACGAGGCTGCCCTGTCTGACGGCCTGTGCTGGGATTGCTTTTATCAAGTCTTCTTACCCCTTCCACTATGGCTATAAGCTAGCGGAGGAACTCTGCAGTGCAGCTAAGCATGATGCCAAGTTTCACTTAGCTGCTGGGGAGAGCATCCCCTCGTGCTTGATGTTTCACAAGGTGGAGGATAGCTACGTAGAGAGCTATGCGGACATCGTTGAGCGTGTGCTAATGCCTACAGATGCTCTCTCCTTTGCATTCGGGCCATACTACTTAGCGGAGCGCGCTGACTACTTCACCATAGATGAGTTGTTGTCGTACTGTGAGCGACTTCAGAAGATAGACGATGAGGGTGTCAAGTCAGGGCTACGCCAGTGGCTCACGCACATGCATCGGAGTGTAGACTTCGCTAGTCAGCATCTAGATCGTATGAAGAGTGTGTATAGTGGTGCTAGTAGTAAACTGGTCACAGAGCTCTGCACAGCGAAATGTAGACGAAAAGAAACTGATGATAAGGACACACCGAGGGTGGTGACGGCATATCCCGCCTTTGATGTGCTCTCGCTGTATAGCATTATGAATGTGGTGACAAAAGATTAGAAACGGAAGCGATGAAGTATCAAGTAGAATTCTTCTCTAACTGGCACTGTGGCTCTGGTCAGGCGGCTGGAGCTGATGCTGATGAGCTGGTCATAAAGGACCCAGATGGGCTCCCCTTTATCCCAGGCAAGACAATCAAGGGATTACTACGTGAGGCTGTGGCTAGCGTGCTACACTTCAGGGGGAGTGACGATATGACACTTGTTGACGAGCTCTTCGGTAGTGAAAACCAGCAAGGCAAGCTACACTTTACCAATGCCTCTCTGAGTGATGCTCTGACACAGCATATCAAAAACTCTGAAGCGTGTAAGGCACTACCCTCTATGCTATACTATACCCTGGCCTCTACGGCGATAGGAGATGATGGCCTAGCTAAGGATCATAGTCTGCGACGTATCCAGACGACTATCCCGTGTACGCTATATGGCGAGATCATAGGCTTGGAGTCTGAGGAGCAAGAGGCGCTAATGGAGGACGCTTTGCACTTTGTCAAGCGACTAGGCTTAGGTAGGAATAGAGGCTACGGCCGTTGCAAACTTTCTAGAGTAGAGTAATGATGGAGGTATTGAAGTTTAAGTGTGAGCTGCTGTCTGATATCGTACTCAACGATACGCCAGCTACCGAAGGTAAGGCGCAGACACTACCCTTTATCCCTGGGAGTAACTTCCTGGGCGTAGTAGCTAGCAAGCTATATGATAAGGAGGATGAGCGTAGCTTCTTGATATTTCATAGTGGTCATGTGCGGTTTGGAGATGCCAACCTCTCTCTAGGAGATCGCCGTAGCGTGAAGATCCCCGCCGCCATCTATAGTCCCAAGCGAGACGGTATAAAGCGGGGGGGCTATGTAAACTATCTTATCCCTGATCCAAGCAGTGTAGAGATGAGAGCGAAGCAACTCAAGCAGGAGCGCAATAAGTTTTATGTCTTCGATGAAAGTCAGGCCTATGAGGTTAAGGTGGATAAGAGCTTCTTCATCAAGTCTGCCTATGACTCAGCGAGACGTCGTGCTCAGGACGAGCAGATGTTTGGCCTAGAGGCACTGCAGCGGGGCGTGACGCTATACTTCTCAGTCGAGATAGATGAGGAAGCGCAAGCTTACCGCGAGGAGATCATCACGGCACTGGCCGGGCAGCGACATATAGGACGCTCCAGGACGGCTCAGTTTGGACTCGTGGAGATCTCTCCGTATGACTTCGAGGAGCCGACGAGTACGGATAAGGCTGTCGAGCTAGGGACGGCTGGTCGGTGCGTAGCCGTCTATGCGGACTCTAGACTGATCTTCCTTGATGACAACGGCTATCCGAGCTTTCACCCCACGGCTCAGGAGCTAGGCATAGAGGAGGGGCAGATCCTGTGGGACAAGTGTCAGGTACGCACCTTCCAGTATGCCCCGTGGAACTACAAGCTCCGCGCCTATGACTCTGACCGATGTGGCTTTGAGAAGGGGAGTGTCTTTATTGTTCAGACGAATGCGCAAGGGCTACATGATAGGTACATCGGGAGCTACTGTAACGAAGGCTTCGGGCGAGTCCTCTACAACCCCGCCTTCCTCCAGGCAGACCCTACTACGGGGCACTCTAGCTATCGCTTTATGAAGCCCTCTACGAGTCAAAAAGATAATGCTGCTCCTGCTCCTAAAGACTTGCCTGCACTCACTGGGGCTGACCAGTTGCTGTGGAACTATCTAGAGAGTAGAGTCTCTCGTCAGAGCGAGCAAAACGAGGTCTGGAATGTGGTAAATAGCTTTGTCAAGGAGCATGGAGGACGCTTCAAGAGAGAGGAAGCCTTTGCCTCTCAGTGGGGCTCTATCCGCAACTTGGCTATGGTCGCAAATACTCCTGACAATTTGATTGGGGCTATCGAAGGCTATCTCAATCATGGCGTAGCAAAGGATAAGTGGGAGAAGAACGGGCGCAAGAAGGTACTAGATAAGTTCCTAAAAGATCAAAAAGATAGTGGCTCTCTGCAAGAGCTCGTGATCAACCTAGCCTCTATGATGGGCAAGCACTGCTCAAACAACAACTAACCCCTCTCTGAGAAGATATGGCACAAACATTTTATCCAATCCGATACACAGCGCGGATCATCATCGAGACCACCAGCCCGCTATCCATAGGGTGTGGAGATAAAAACATAATGACCGATGCGCCAGTCCTGCGAGATGTCAATGGCTATCCTTTTATACCAGGTACTTCGCTCTCAGGTGTGATACGTCACTCGCTAGAGTCTCAAGAGCTAGGCAACACCCTCATGGGTTGGCAAGACCCGCGGGGTGGTGAGGGCTCTCGTCTCATCATCAGCGATGCTAAGATCCTCAACAGCCGTGGAGAGGTGGTCGATGGCTTGGCACCCCGTGATACAGCAGATGCTGTACTTGAGGCTTATCAGGTGCTACCGATACGACAGCATGTACGTATAGGGCAGCGAGGCAGTGCGGAGCAACGAGGCAAGTTTGACGAGGAGGTGGTCTTCCGGGGTACGCGCTTCTGCTTTGATATGGAGCTTATTGCCGTGGAGGATCGAGAGGAGGCGGACTTTCTTAAGATTATTGACACGATCGGCTCCGATGCTTTTCGCTTGGGAGGCGGTAGTCGCAAGGGCTTCGGGAGTATACGGGTGATCTCGGCTCTCTATCGCAAGCTAGACCTAAGCCAGGAGAGCGATCTGAGACTTTATCTAGACAACTCCTCTAGTCTGCGAGACGGACGAGAGGGCTTCGCATCTTACGAACTAAAGCCTGTCGCGGGTGAGGCTACGCTTCACTATGAGGTCTCATTGCAGCCTGTAGACTTCCTTATGTTTGGCTCTGGTCTTGGAGATGATGAAGCGGACAAGGTCTACGTCTCTGAGCAGCAGATCGTATGGGATCAGGAGGGAGTAGGCTCTATCCAAGAGCGTACAGCATCGATCCTCATCCCGAGTTCTTCGGTCAAGGGAGCTCTATCGCATCGCACCGCTTACCACTACAATAAGCAGTGTGGCATCTTTGCCGACAGGCTGGAAGGGAGCGACTTAGAGAAGGAACATACGGGTCAAAACAACAAAGCTGTGCGTCTCCTCTTCGGAGGCGAGGGAGATAGTCAGGGTCGCGACAAGCGACGTGGCTGTGTACTCTTTACCGACCTCTTTATGGAGCGTCCAGATAGTACAGAGGATCATGTCTTCAATCATGTCAAGATCGACCGCTTTACAGGAGGAAGCGTCGGAGGCGCACTCTTCTCTGAGAAGGCGGTCTATACCAACGCTCAGGAGATCAAGCTAGACATCTTCGTCGACAAGCAAGCTCTAGAGCAAGAGGAGACTGGGCAAGTTAGCGAGGCTATCACCGCTTTCGAGAGTGCTCTGAGAGATCTCTGTAGCGGGATGCTTCCCTTAGGGGGTAACGTAAACAAGGGGTATGGACGATTCAGTGGTTCAATCAAAAGAAATGGCGAGACACTATGAGAGTAGAGATTCAAGATATTAATACCGAGCTGCGCTATGAGGGCTACCTCTGGCTGAGTAATGCTGATGCACCCATAGAGTATAGCGACAGCCCTCTGGATATGACGCTCTTTGAGGGGGCTAACCCATTCATCAGAGAGGGTTACCTATATAGTCAGGAGGGTAAGTGCTCCCTAACTATCAAGCACGCTGATGGACACTATCTAATCAATCAGTATGATGTCCTAGAGGAGGATCTCAATGACCCAGAGGTGGAGCAGCTTCGCTTCGTGACTCATCGGATGTCTCAGCGCTATCTCAAGTTCCTTCGCTACTGGAGGGAAGATAAGTCGCCTGCTTGCTTAGACCTCCCCGTGAAGGTCTTCGACCGCATCGTATTTGTTGGATTTGAAAAGTAATACGCTATGTCAGTACACGCACCATTTAACTTCATACCTCTGTCCGACCAGGTATACTTTCCCTCGTGGGCAGATCAGATCTCACACGATGTGCCGTTTTCTGATGGCGTAAGTGGCAAGATTCGGCTTACGATTACGGCTGAGAGCGATATCTTCGTCCGAAATGGACAGAGCAAGGATGCTGAGGACAACCGCTTTAGCCAAGTCTCAGGTCGTTACTTCATCCCGGCCACCTCTATCAAGGGGGAGGTACGCAATCTTATGGAGATCATGAGCTTCGGTAAGATGAATCTCGACACACGGGCCAAGTTTGCACAGAGAGAGTGGAATAACACAGCCCTCTACACAATAAAGGATCCAAATGTGCAGAGGAATATCTGTTGTGGCTACCTGCGCAAGAAGGGTGATGCCTACGAGATCGTAGACCATGGTAAACCGCTTCGCATTAGTCATAGCGATATAGATGATTGGTTTGGAGGAGAGGTGCTAACGAGCCACTTTAGTCGTAATTCGCACATCGATATCAATAAGACGAAGGAAGTGGATGGTCAGACATTTGACCCTAAGACAGCAGCCTTTAAGTATCATCTCTTTAAGGATGAGGATCTCGAAAATCTCTCCTTCACTGAAGTCCGAACCAACACCTTCACCTATGTGACCTGTGCAGATTGGGGAGAGTTTACTGGCGACATAGTCTTCACTGGCTCTCCAGACCAATGGACGGAGGAGCGTGGTATGAACGCTGGCAAGTATTACGAGTTTGTCTTTCCGTCACAGGGGACGAGGTGCTATAGCCTCTCAGAGGAGGAGTTTGAGCATTACGAATTCATCTACAAGGACTCTGACGACTGGAACTACTGGAAGTCTCACCTTACAGACACAGACAAGGGTGTGCCTGTCTTCTTTCGTGCAGAGGACAACCAGATCAAAGACTTCGGACTGGCACTGCTCTATAAGTTGCCCTACGACAAGACGCCTTATGACTTACTTCCTCAGGCTCATCAGGAGGAGTCAACGCACGATCTCGCCGAGTGCATCTTCGGCTACACCGGCAGGACGGACAGCTTGAGAGGGCGTGTACAGTTTTCCAATGCTTTCTCTACAAATGCTGAGCCCAGCGAGGAGGTTACGCTAGTCTTGGGGACTCCGAAGGCCTCTTACTATCCAATGTATATCGAGCAGACGGGGAGTAATGGTCGCACGGGTCAATATCAAACGTACAACAATGGCCGTCTTGCAGGCTGGAAGCGTTATCACGTCAGGAATGGTGTGTGGCAGAAGAGCCTAGGCAATGAGAAGCTTGACTCAACGCTCACACCTGTTCGCAGTGGTGCGACCTTTACAGGTGATATCGTTTTTCACAACTTGCGTCCTATTGAGCTGGGTGCGCTACTCTCGGCACTAACATTTCATGGCAAGCCCGATCTCTACTACCACCAGTTAGGTCAAGCCAAACCCTACGGCTATGGACGCTGTCGCTACTCAGCGATACTGGAGGGTGAGGGGCTTGAAGAGCCGAACTACTATATGGGTCACTTCGAGCATGAGCTGAGTGATAATCTCGGCACATCTTGGCATCAGTCACCTCAGATTAAAGAACTCTTTGCGCTTGCGGGTAGTGCGGTATCTAACGAGACAGAAGAGTACAAGTATATGCGCTTGTCTACGGATCCTAGAGTTAATGAGTTCCAGGATGCCAAAGGTGGACAAAATGGAAGAGG
The DNA here is from genome assembly GCF_958301595.1 of Porphyromonas vaginalis. Classification (NCBI taxonomy): domain Bacteria; kingdom Pseudomonadati; phylum Bacteroidota; class Bacteroidia; order Bacteroidales; family Porphyromonadaceae; genus Porphyromonas; species Porphyromonas vaginalis. The sequence continues at coordinate 1,986,501 of NZ_CATQJU010000001.1, forward strand.
CGATAAGTACTACTTACCCCGCTTTAGCAAGCTATCCCTAAGACATGCCTCAGGTCCAGACTCTCTATCAGAGGGTATTAAAGAGCAGATCAAAGCTCAACAGTTAGAGACCCTAAAGGCCGAGTACAATCAACGCCTAGCAGAGCTTGATACCCTATCCCTAGAGGAGGCCATACGGCAAGCAGAGCGGGTATTGACGCGTTTGAACGAAAAGATGGCACACCGCATGGATGGGGACATACGCGCTTTTTATCAAGACTTCAGAGAGACGTTTGAGGCTAAGAAGAGTGCGCTTGAAGATCTGCAACGTCAACAAGCGGAAGAGAAAGCTCAAGCAGTGGAGAGCGCAGCCCGCTATGAAGCTGGCTTGGAGGGTAAGCTAAGTGCTACGAAATCTCTAAATGCCAATCTAACCGACATCAAGAAATGGCTGGAGGCTGTACAGGAGCAAGAGGGTCGCAAGGCACTCAACGAGGAGGAAATTAAGCTCATCGCTCAAGTCTTCCAAGAGTCCTACGACACGGCTAATGCCAAGGGTAAAAAGACTTGGAAGAACGGTAGTGCTAAGCGTACAGTGGCGAAGGTGCTGGGACAAGACTTGGCAGATGAAATCTTTGGGCTTCTAAGTATTAAGTAGCTATGAGCAAGACCATCGTATCGATCCTGAGCGATCATCTCCTGCCCAACTTTCTTTTCATCAAGGAGATGGAGGGGCAGTATAGCGATCTGCTCTTCGTGAGTACCCCACAGATGGAGATGCAAGAGAAGGCGATGCACCTCGAGGTAGCTTTAGGTCGTAAGGAGGGGAGTGTGCGGCGCATTGTCGTCGCCAACGATAACTATAAGGAGATCCTAGACGCCCTGCGTGCGGAGCAGCTCTCTGGTAGCGTAGAGTATGTTGTCAACATAACGGGTGGCACCAAGACTATGTCGCTCGCTGTGCATGAGTACTTCTGTCAGTTCAACGCCAGCTTCGTCTATGTCCCAATAGGCAAAAACAGCTACTACGACTTCTCTACGGATCAGACCCATTCGCTGGATTATAGGGTCAGTCTCAATGAGTACTTCACACTCTACGGCTTAGCGTATGACTACGACAATGACTTAATCTGTGACGCACAGAGACCATTCAAGCTCTTCAACGAACAGAAGATGAGCAACTTCTACCTCACCAAGGAGCTTAGATCCGCTCAGACAGCCCCACGACCAGAGCTGCGTCGGTACCTCGGAGGGGAGTGGTTTGAGGAGTATGTCTATCTACGCATCAAGCGAGACTTCAAGCTGAGAGACGAGGATATAGCTAAGTCGGTCAAGATCTGCCGTCTCTCCTCTACGTCCAATGATAATGAGCTAGACGTGGTTTTCGTCAAGGACAACGCCCTCTACGTCATCGAGTGCAAGGTCTCCATGACAGGCTACGGCAAGGAACCCAAGTCTGTGGTCGACGAGTACCTCTACAAGCTCGCAGCCATCAGCAAGGACTTCGGGCTACGAGTCAACTCCTACATCTTTACGCTACACCAGATGTGGCGCTTCGCAAAGGCTACACAAGAAAACATGAACAAGCGTATGCGCATCTTAGGCATACGAGACATTATCGACGGCCCTAAACTAACACAACCCCTAAAACTGTAAGACCAATGCCACACCGCAAAGTATTCATCTCTATACTAGGAACGGGTAATTATGGCTCGTGCCAATATACACAGGGAGACTTCACCTCCTCTGATACACCCTTTATACAGAAGGCAACGCTGGAGTTTCTCAATGTAAAGGAAACGTGGACGACACAAGACATCGCTTACATTTTCCTCACACCTACTGCTAGGACTTCCAATTGGCAGGAAACTCCAGTCTATAAGGGTGGAGAGAAAAAAAGCTACCGAGGACTGGCCCCCATACTAGACGAGATGAAGCTCCCTTGTCCTATCGAGACCGTTGACATCACTGAGGATGGTGATGAGCAGGGACTATGGAGCGTCTTTCAAACTATCTACGACAAGCTCCAGGAGGGCGATGAGCTATACATCGACATCACTCACAGCTTCCGCTACCTCCCTATGCTACTGCTCGTACTATGCAACTATGCGAAGTTCTTAAAGCAGACGAAGATCGTTCACATCTCATACGGAAACTATGAAGCAAAGGCATCCGTCAAGCCCCTTGTTGACTTGATGCCACTCGTTGAGGTGCAGGACTGGACCTTAGCAGCCTCAGAATTTCTGCGTAATGGACGTACCGCTAGCTTCACGGCATTGGTTAAAGAAAGAATTCAGCCAATACTCCAAGAAACAAAAGGACAAGACGAAGATGCAAGGGCTTTACGTCAATTCATAGACAGACTAAAGCCTCTCTCTCAGAGCTTAATTACCGTCAGAGGTAAAGCAATCATTGATGGGGGTATATTTAGAGACCTAAATGACTCTGCTCAAAATCTGAAAAACACCCTTATCCCTGCGATGGATCCATTGATTGACAAGATCAAAGACTCCTTCTCAAGCTTTGCCCCGACAGCCAATATCAAGAACGGCTTTGAGGCTGCTCGGTGGTGCTATGATAAGCAACTCTACCAGCAGAGTATCACAATCCTACAGGAGACTCTTAAGGGGTATACAGCAAAACAGGCCGGCTACCCATGCGATGAACAACAATATCAAGACCTAGCGGGTACTGCTTACAATATAGCCTTTAAAGAACGACCTGAAAGTGAATGGAAGCTAGACAAAAACAATGACGACCAAGACGACTTGAATAGAAGGAAAGTCATTGTCAAGAGGATGCTCTCCTTGCCTCTAGTTCAGGAACTCTCTGGGCTCTATGATGAGATTGCTCAACTAAGAAATGACTTCAACCATGCGGGTTTTCGCTCCAATGCTAGCAACGATATTCCAACGCAAATAAAAAAGAAGATGGATCGTTTCTTCCAAGCTCTTGAGAACGATAAGCTCACTCCGGCATCTCCACTTACTCCAGCACCGCCACTCTTCCTGAATCTCTCCAATCACTCGTCAGACAAGTGGAGCAAGGCTCAGCTTGATGTCGCAAGAGCGTACGGCGAGGTGGTGGATATGTCCTTCCCTGAGATAGATCCAGGAGCGACTACAGAGGAGATTCACAGGCTCGCAGAGGAGTATGCAGATAGGATTACGAGTAGCTACCTAGGTCGTGACTTGATGACTGTCCACCTTATGGGCGAGATGACCTTCTGCTTTCGCCTTGTCACCCTGCTACACGCACGAGGCGTCCGCTGTGTCGCATCGACTACGCAACGCAAGACGAGCGAGCTACCAGACGGCAAGAAGGAGTCTATCTTTGAGTTTCAGGCATTTCGAGAGTACTAAAGCAGATCCGTGTGTCAACTCTCTACAAGCGACTCTACCTCGTCGATGAATTCTATATAGAGGGTTACAACAGTGTCTCTCTAGACAACCCCAACATCGTAGCTATACTATAAGAAAGACTTTAGAGCGGAGTAATATGGAGCTAATACTAAATACTTATGGCATCTCTCTCAATCGTGATAATGAGGGTTTTGTCATCTCATCTCATGATGGTAAGCAGCGAATCCCAGCTCAGAGTGTCAAGAGTATACAGGTCTGTAGAGGGGTGCAGATAACGAGTGATGCAGTCATGCTAGCCCTCGAGCATGAGATAGAGATCATGTTTATGGATCAGACTGGTACACCTATAGGGCGTGTATGGAGTCCACGCTACGGGAGTATCTCATCAATACGTAAGGGGCAACTTAACTTTAGCTATTCGCACGATGCGGTTGATTGGATTAAGAAGATTGTCAGCCAAAAGATTGAGAATCAGCAAGCCATGATGCTCCTTCTCTCTACCCCTGATCAACCTAGTCCCACTACAGAAAAAAGTGTCAGACGACTAGAGGACTACCGTAAGAAGATCAGTATGCTAGAGGGTGAGGTTGTCCACGATATCGCTGCTACACTACGAGGCTGGGAGGGGCAAGCTTCTCGTATATACTTTGCCACGATAAATGAATACCTCCCCGAGCCCTTTCGCTTTGAGGTCAGGAGTCAGCGCCCAGCCCTTGATGTTGTCAATGCTTTTCTCAATTATGGCTATGGCATTCTCTATGGACGTATTGAAGGGATTATGATCAAGGCTGGCATTGATCCGTATATTGGCATTATGCACCGAGACAACTATAATCGACCAGTCTTGGTGTACGACATCATCGAGCTATATCGTATTTGGGTAGACTATGTTGTTTACACACTAGTAGCGCAAGGTGTCGTTACAGACGAGTACTACTCAGTACGTTCTGATGGAAGCTACTGGCTTGAACCCTTGGGGCGTCGTATACTTATTCAGTCGCTCAATGATTATATGGACGAAGTGATCGCCATAAAGGGCGTAAGTCGCTCCCGACTTACCTCTATGAAACTCTATATCCAGTCTCTAGCACAGAAATTTAAGCAGTTTGAGCGATGAATATGTACGGCACCAATATTCAGTCTCCTGCAGATGAACTCAGAAAGGTGGAGGAGGAGCGTATCTTCCATAGTTTGCGTCATCCTAAGCCAGAGATTGTAGCTCGCATACAGCAACTGCGGATTATCTACTCCATAGATGTCAAGCAATATGCGAACCTAAAGCGACGGCTCCCATATTTTGTCTGTGGAGTCTTTGCGCCACCTTATCGCTGCAAAGATCACTTTGCCTATACAGAGACTTTCATTGTAGATATAGACCATATAGCATCCAAGGGGTTGTCGCTCACATCCTTGCGTCAGCGTATTCAATCAGATCCACAGGTTATGATGTGCTTTGCATCACCTAGCGAGGATGGTCTCAAGGTGATGTTTCGCCTCAAAGAGAGATGCTACGATGCGGGGCTATACACGATATGCTACAAAGCTTTTATTCGAGACTTTTCCTTGAGATACGACTTACAGCAGGTGATTGATGCTAAGACCTCTGATGTGACTAGAGCGTGCTTCATCAGTATGGACCCCGAGGCTTACTTTAATGCAGACTGTGATGTCGTAGATTTTGAAGCCCTTGTCGATTTGTCCAATCCCGTGGCTATCTCCGATTTAAGGCATACGCTTGCTACTGATACTCAACCCGAAAAAGCAAAAACAAAGACGCATCAGCCGAAAGATCCTGACACTGCAGTTATGGAGCAGATCAGACAGAGACTCAACCCTAAGCAGGCTAAACCTTTGGAGCCACAACCCGTAGTGGTGCCAGCCATACTCAATGATCTCATCGATGATATCAAAAGTTATATAGAGGAGACGGGTCTACGGGTCTCCGAAGTGATAAACATACAGTATGGTAAGAAGCTGCGAGTCTCTTTGGGCTTAAAGCAGGCTGAGGTTAACCTCTTCTATGGTAAACGAGGATTTAGTGTGGTCATCTCACCGAGGCGTGGCACCAATAGTGAGCTCAACGATTTAGTCGCAGAGCTCTTGCGTAGCTTTATAGACACCCATTAAGCATCGAAGATTTGTTATGCGCAAGCCACGTTCACCGATCTCTCCCATAGAAGCACTACGCAAGCTCGCACGATCAGGACTACAAAACTCGCCAAACCCCAATCGCCACATCGAGGGACTGGATCCCCTGGCAACTCTAGAGAGTCGCATAGTCTCTCTACTAGGTATAGCAACCAAACCCTCAAGACCTGCGACAAGTATGATCTTTTTCGTAATGTATGATATAGAGAGTGACAAGGTACGCCGTCTTGTCGCCAAGTACTTAATAGGCAAGGGTTGCACACGCATACAGCGATCCATCTTTCTCGCAGACCTCGACAAATCACTCTACGACCAGATCAAAGTGGATCTAGCAGAGGTGCAGTCGCTCTATGACAATCATGACAGCATCATCGTCTGCCCAGTATCGACTGATCAAATCAACTTGATGCACGTAATCGGACAGCAAATAGATATAGATATCATCACCCATCAGCGTAATACGCTATTCTTTTGATCAATCCCCCCCATATATAGGAGTGGTGCTACCTTTTTGGAGCCTGTTGACTTTGCCAACAGGCTTCTTCTGTATGACGGGCATGTCATACATCTGTGGTGAAAGTCCACTCGGGGCGTAGTTGCCAACGAACCCCATAGCGACTTGCAAGTTTCAAGGGGCGACCCTTGGGAGAGAAGAAGCAATAGCGAAATCGTGGCCTGACGAACAGAAACCTAATACTAAGGCGTATCAAGCGGACAAGCTGGCCGAAGGCAGTGAAGTTCCCAAAGGCAACCGTAACCTTGATGCGTAAATTAGGCAGGTAAACGATGAAAGATGTATGGCTTATCCCGTGAGGCCCCGGTAGTCCATTAAGGATAGTAACAACGAATACCGAGGAGTCAGCAGAGGTCGAAGTAGCCGTTCTCGTGCAGAACAAGGCGAAGGACCGAATAATTCGTAACGTTAATCAAGAATGTATGTTCCGATGTCTTTGCTGACGAGTGGCAACGTTCAAAACGTCAATGCGAGCGCCCACATAGAGCTAAGCACGTATGCATTGGAAACGGAAATTAAGAGAGACGGAAGATGAAACTAATCGAACATGATTAGCCACTCTTTGAAAACGAATTAAACCGCCGTATGCCGAACGGCACGTACGGTGGTGTGAGAGGAAAGGAAACGAAAGTAGGTCAGAAAACTTTCGTTTCCCGACCTACTCGATTTGGTATGACGGGCATATCATCCCCCCCTAGATGATCATTCAGGGGAACTTAATCCTTGTTCTAATGGAAGATGCTCTGCGGGAGTACACTAGATGAGCTAAAGGCGCAACTCAATATGTCTTAATCCTTGTTCTAATGGAAGATGCTCTGCGAGGACTATATCGAGTACGTAATATACGAGACAAACAGTGTCTTAATCCTTGTTCTAATGGAAGATGCTCTGCGAGCAATAAGCCATTGGAGGTTATTAAGTCCCCCAAGACGTCTTAATCCTTGTTCTAATGGAAGATGCTCTGTGAGAGCGAATAAGAATATGGAAACAACAGAACAGATTAGCGTCTTAATCCTTGTTCTAATGGAAGATGCTCTGCGAGGTACCGAGCGCATACGCAAGTGTACTCCGCATCTGAAGTCTTAATCCTTGTTCTAATGGAAGATGCTCTGCGAGTCCTACGTATTTTCAGGGGATCTTCTCTTAGAAGAGTCTTAATCCTTGTTCTAATGGAAGATGCTCTGCGAGCGCAAAGGAAATTGATTACAGCGCAAATTGCGTTGTGGTCTTAATCCTTGTTCTAATGGAAGATGCTCTGCGAGTGTTTCCAAATTAGCGGAGAAGCTTGAAAACCAGCTGTCTTAATCCTTGTTCTAATGGAAGATGCTCTGCGAGTTTATAAAAAAAACTTCCCAGATGATGAGGTAGTTTGTGTCTTAATCCTTGTTCTAATGGAAGATGCTCTGCGAGAGCTAAATTTAAGACGTGCTGAATTTCAGTTGGTTACAGTGCTATTTTTGGAAAATCCGCTTGATTTTCGAGGAAAAAGTGTACCTAACCACTTGCAAATATACGAATTTCCCAGACTATGCCTTACTATCAGTGAGCGATCTTACGAGTAATCCGCTAGTACGGACGCACATCTCAAGACGCTCATTGTGTCAACGCGAGACGTGTAGCCCTTTGTAGGGGACGCACGGTTCGTGTTTAGCGAAAGGGCGTCCATCGTAGTACAGCGAGACGTTGCCGTGTAGGGGGCTGTGTCAAAAGTCTCTCCCCCAGCAGAAAGTAAAAGACAGAGGATCTTGCATCTTTCGGTGTTTATTTTAGAGCTAAACACTTGCTTATCTAGTTAGTTTTTAGTAACTTAGCAGAATAAACGAGAGGTTCCTAACTAATGGAAAAACGACACTTCCGACCCTATATACAGAATCAGATAGTCCTTTTCCCAGAAAGAGTCGACAAGGACATTGCCGAGGATGATCCTGTGCGTTTCATCAGTGCTATTGTGGATGGTTTGGATTTAGAGCCATTCAAAAAACTTTACTACACGATGGGTCGCAGCCCCTATCACCCTAAGATGATGCTCAAGGTGATCATCTACGCCTATATGAACAATGTATACTCCTGCCGTGAGATGGAAAAGCGCCTCCTCAGAGATACGCATTTCATCTGGCTCGCTGGTGGTGAGAAGCCTGACTTCGTCACGATCAATCGCTTTCGCAATCGTGTCAAGCGAGAGATCAATGAGATCTTTACACAACTGGTACTCCTACTAGCAGAGAGAGGTCTGATCTCTTTAGATGTTGAGTATATCGATGGGACAAAGATCGAGTCTAAGGCAAACAAATACACCTTCGTTTGGCGAAAGAACGTAGAGCGCTATCGGTCAAACCTGATGGAGAAGTTGCGTGTCCTACTGCAACAAGTCGATGATGTCATCATCCAGGATCAGCAAGCCAAGCCAGAGGTCGTAGAGTTTACTCCGACTGAGCTGACCTCTATCGTGGAGGAGCTCAAGGAAGCTCTTGACAAGGAACCCGCTCCTGAAACCAAAGAGGCGAAAGCCGAACATAGAAAGCGCAAAAAGCAGATTAAAACCTTAGAGGAGCACCGAGACAAGCTAGCTGAGTACGACCAACGTCTCGACCAACTAGGCAAGCGCAACTCTATGTCTAAGACTGACCCCGATGCGACTTTTATGCGTATGAAAGAAGACGCCAAAGGTAAAGGTCTCGCTAAGCCTGGGTACAACCTACAGATTGCTACAGAAAACCAAATTATCACAGACTATGCTCTCTTTCCCAACCCCTCGGACACCTGTACTCTCATACCATTTGTAGAAAGCTTTCAAGAGCGTTACGATCATCTGCCGACCACGGTTGTAGCTGATGCAGGCTATGGTTCAGAGGAGAACTACCGCTTTATGGACGAGTCTGAAATGGATGCTTACGTCAAGTACAATTACTTTCATCAAGAGCAGCGTCCACGCTACAAAAACAACCCCTTTCTCCCAGAGCATTTATACTACAACGCTCAGGAAAACTATTACGTCTGCCCGATGGGACAGCATCTAGAGTTCCGTGAGACTACGACCACAAAGACCAGCACGGGCTATACTTCAGAGAGCTCTATCTACGAAGCAAAAAACTGTAGAGGTTGCCCATTACGAAGTCAATGCTACAAAGGAAAAGAAGATAGGCGCAAGATCAGCGTGAACCATCGCCTTAACAGCTACAAGCAAAAAGCTCGTACACTGCTCACCTCAGATAAAGGCATCAAGCATCGAAAGCGACGATCTGTGGAACCCGAGTCAGTCTTTGGACAGATGAAAAACAACATGCACTATCGGCGCTTCCGTCACTTCGGTCAAGACAAAGTTCTGATGGACTTTGCCTTTTTCGCCATAGCCTTCAATCTCAAAAAAGTGGCTGCCCAACTCAAGAAAACGCAAGAAAATGACCCTTTACCCTCTCAAGACGCCACTTCGAGAGGCAAAGAGGGCGTTGAGCGCTCCGAGACGATCACTTTTACACACTTCAAGCCCTACTTGTCGAAAAACGTCTTCAGCATCGCTGCTTAACAAAATTCCCAGCCTCCCCCCTCTCTCAAACGACAAATGGACTATTGACACAGCCCCGTTGCATCAAAGGTCACAGCGTCGTGGTTTTAACGGGGACGGACGCTCAGATCGAGCGTCCCTACAGGAGTCGTAGGTGTGTGCGTCCGTTGCATCAAAGGTCACAGCGTCGTGGTTTTAACGGGGACGGACGCTCAGATCGAGCGTCCCTACAGGAGTCGTAGGTGTGTGCGTCCGTTGCATCAAAGGTCACAGCGTCGTGGTTTTAACGGGGACGGACGCTCAGATCGAGCGTCCCTACAAAGGGCTATTCGTATCGTGCTGACTCTGTAGTATATACGAGTTCCAAAAACAGTTCCAACGGAGGAACGGAAAGTTTCCTACGTTGGAAAACTAACTTTCCAAGGCTGGAAAGTTTTTGGAAAACTGTAGGCGGGGCGCATCGCCACGTGTGAGATTGGCGGAGCGGAGAGCTGGTATTGAGCTTTGTGGGCGATAGAAATAAGGAGACTGTTGCATAAAGGCGAATCGCTGTGTTGCTTTCGGGATTCGGCTTCGGTCACATACGGAGGTATGCTCCCTGCAGATCTTACCCTTAGTGCCCTTGCGCTTCATCCTTTCTGCAAAGTCAGGACAATCTTGCAAGCAAGATTGTGCGACTGTTGACTTCTGCAACAGTCGCATAAGACAAGTCCCCGACAGAGCTAGCTCTGCCGGGGACTTGTCCGATAGTTGGTTGGGGCTATCTAGTAGCCCCTATGTATAGAGTATGTCGCTAAAGCAACGGGGACTCTGTCTAGGTGTCTCTATGCAGCGAGGAATAGACCTCTGACGACACCGAAGGTTAGGATCGATACGAGTAGCGCTAGGATGGCGTACAGCTCAGGGAAGACGGCCATGACCATCGTTGCTCCGAAGAGGTTGTTGCCAGCACCGATACCCTTGATACCATTGGCGCAGACCTGAGACTGACGGATGGCTGAGTAGAGACCTACTACACCTAGGCTGAGCCCAGCGGCAAAGATAGCCCACGCAGCACCAGCACCGAGTGCACCAGCGGTGAGAAGATCCTTGATGAGGGTGTTGGCCATAAAGAAGCCGACGAAGCCGTACAGACCCTGAGAAGAGGGTAGAGCGGAGAGTCCGATGTACTGACCGAGGGCATCGGGGTTCTTTTTCATAGATCCGATGGTCGCATTACCTGCGATGGTAACTCCGATAGAGGAGCCGATACCCGTTAGGATGACCATGAGGGCTACGCCTCCGTATGCAATTAGTTCGTTCATGTTATGTATATCTGTTATTGATTTGATTATTGCTTGTTTAGTTGACCTTAAAGGGGGTGTAAGGCTTACCACCACCCTCGAACTCGCTGTTCTTGTAGTACTCCACAAAGGTGAGACGCAGCGGGTGTACGAGCGAGCTGATGATAGCTAGTCCGAAGTTGAGCCCATGTCCGAAGAGTAGGATGAAGACCATCACGAGCCAGTTAAGCCCGACGGGAAGTCCCTCAGACATAGAGACCGCTAGGTTGTTGAAGACACCTCCCAGCACGCCACTCGTCAGTCCAATCGCAAAGAGACGGATGTAGGAGAGCGTGTCTCCGAGTAGTCCCGAGGCGGTATTGTAGCTTGCCCAGAGTGAGGAGCCGATGTTGAGGAAGATGTTTTTGCCAGGGCTGTTGTAGAAGACCACAACGAGTCCTGCAGCTATCGCCAGTCCGTAGAATATGTTGGTGACGTAGCTCGGTATCCCTGTCGCAGCCATCGGCAGTGCCACGGCCATGATGAGGGCAAAGATGACGATGACCCAAGCGTACGAAGAGAGTGCATACTTGAGACCTCGCTGCTTCTGTATCTTGACGGCTGCCACGGTCTTAGCAAAGAGGATCTGAATGATACCCAGCACGACCGAGAGGAGCATGAGGTTGTCCTGATTGAGGAAGTAGTCGTTGCGGACGCTACCTAGTACGGAGCCATCGTTGGCCCATGGCATGACCATACCGAAGACGGTGCCGAGTAGCGAACCGACCACGACGGTGGTGCCTCCGAGCCACTGCGCTAGAGAGCAAATGTCTTTAGTCGATTGCCCCTTGACCTTGCGCTTGAAGATGGTCGCCAAAAGGAAGATGACGAGTCCATAGCCTGCATCTCCAAAGCATAAGCTGAAGAAGAGCATGAAGAAGGGGGCAAAGAGTGGCGTCGAGTCGAGCTCCGAGTAGTTGGGCAGGGAGTACATCCGCGTGATCGGCTCGAAGAGTCGACTGAAGCGGTTGTTCTGGAGCTTGATGGGGATCTTGTCCTCATCGAGTATCTCCTGCTCAGCATAGTAACAGGGTAGCTGATCTAGCTCTTGTCGCACCTCGGGGACGATCTTGTTCGGTATCCACCCCTCGAGGAGCATGACTTTGTCATCCGCCTCGCCAGTAGCCTGTAGGAAGGCGTTGCTCATCTGATACTTGTCCTGGAGGAGGAGGTCGTAGCCCTGCAAGTCCTCTAGGTGCTGATCGATAAACTCCTGTATTTCGGTCTCAATCTGCTCGGCACGCTGCTCGAAAGAGGCTAGTCGCTCGGCCAGTTCGCAGGCGGTGTGGGTCGGAGCTTTGATCTGCTCCGCCTCGATGCGCTCTGTACTCTTGTCACCGACGGTGATGAAGTAGTGATGCGAGCGTCGGGTGTCGATGATGATGGCGTTGTGCTCCTCCTCCCAGTGCTCTTGGTACTGAGCTGTGGGGATGATGTAGAAGCGGATGGGGTAACCCGCTTGCTGGAGTCGCTCTAGTTGCTGGACGTCATACTCGCCCCACGGCTCCCAGTAGTCATTCTCCCGCTGTTGGCTCTCGATCTGAGAGGCTATCTGGCGACGATCCTCTAGGAGCGCCTCGATCTGCTGTAGGAGTGCCTCGCCCTCCTCTGTGCTAGCGGGCTTGCGGGGAGCGCCGATGGGCTGCTCCTCAGAGCGCTTGCGAGAGAGTGTGCGGATGAGGTCTGACAGATGACGACGCGCCACAACGATCTCTTTGATCTGTTCGCTCTCACTGGTCGGCTTGTTCTCCTTAATATGCACGACCCCTAGGTCGCGTAGCTTGAGGAGGAAGCTGTCGTAGTCTTGGTGATAGACTAGGAAGAGGTACTTATCTATTTTCTCTATCATTGTGCTAGTCGCTCTTTTTGTTTGGCAGCACGAATCTCTAGATTGGTGCGCATGATCTTTTGCGAAGCTTTGGAGAGACTCTCCTCATCCTCTAGATAACGCTTGATCTTGAGTATAGCGTCTTTGTAGCCGGGGATCTGAACCTTCTCAAAGAGGTTGACCTTTTGCGTAGTCTTACGACGAGCATACTCGAGATACTCTAGCTTGAGATTGAGAAACTCTGCCTCGATGCCCAGCGTGGCTAGTGCCTTGAGTAGCTCGACGCCCTGAGCAAACCAGGAGGGATGGCTAAAGAGGCTAAAAGGCTTCACCTCGTAGTCTATATTGTCTAGCACAGGGACGATGACTCCGGCTATCTTCTTTGTCGATAGCTTGACATCGGTGACGCTGACTAGCGTAGGGTCAAACTCGTCCCACAGAGCCACCATATCCTGGTAACCCTGTATGCCCTGCTCTAGCTGCTCATTGAGAGCATCTATCTCACGGCGAGCTTTCTTGACCTCTAGACGCAGGGCGCTCTCCTTGCTCTTGATCGTGGGCAGGGTGCGCTCTCGCATCTTAAGCTGTTTCTGCTGCTGCTGTAGCGAGGTCTTGTTGTACTGAAACTTGATCGCCATCTCTCTCCCTAAGCTTTGTCGACCTTACTATCTGTAGGCCAATACTTATCCACAAGACTCTGACGTATGCTCACCTCAGCGGGTGTGAAGTACTTGGCAAAGAGACTCCACGCATGGTCGAGCATCTCGGTCGTGTTGAGGTTGACGTCGATAGCTAGGAGGTCGTTGGCATAGTCCTTAGCGAAGTCTAGCGTACGCTGGTCGTAGTCTGTCAGGTCAAAGCCGTTTTCCAGCTTGGTCTGAGCATTGGCCGCATCGGCATAGAGACGTACGCCTGCATTCATCACCTGCGGGTGGTCTTCGCGTGTCTTCTTGCCAATAACTAGCTGCTTCAGACGAGAGAGCGAGCGGAAGGGGTCTACGATCACCTTACCGATGGAGGAGTCACGACGCAGATAGAGCTGACCCTCGGTGATGTAACCCGTATTATCTGGCACAGCGTGCGTGATGTCGCCGCCCGAGAGGGTCGTCACAGCGATGATCGTGATGGAGCCGCCGTCGGGGAACTGCACCGCCTTCTCATAGATCTTAGCCAAGTCGGAGTAGAGTGAACCTGGCATGGAGTCCTTAGAAGGGATCTGGTCCATACGGTTCGAGACGATCGAGAGCGCATCAGCGTAGTTGGTCATATCGGTCAGGAGGACCAGCACCTTCTCATGCTTCTGCACGGCAAAGTACTCAGCAGCCGACAGAGCCATATCGGGGATCAGTAGACGCTCCACAGAGGGGTCTTCGGTCGTATTGATAAAGCTCACGATACGATCCAGAGCTCCCGCATTGCTAAAGGTCTTCTTATAGTAAAGGTAGTCATCGTTCGTCAGACCCATACCACCGAGGATGATCTTGTCGCTCTCGGCACGAAGTGCTACGAGTGCCATCACTTCGTTAAAAGGTTGGTCAGGGTCCGCAAAGAATGGGATCTTCTGTCCCGTCACGAGTGTATTGTTGAGGTCGATACCTGCGATACCAGTGGCGATTAGCTCAGAGGGCTGGTCACGACGTACAGGATTGACCGAGGGCCCGCCGATCTCTACATCCTCTCCCTCTAGCTGTGGACCGCCATCGATAGGCTCTCCGTAAGCGTTGAAGAAGCGTCCAGCCAATTGGTCACTTACCTTGAGAGCTGGAGCCTTGCCGAGGAAGATAACCTCAGCATTGGTTGGAATGCCCTCAGTGCCTGCGAAGACCTGTAGAGTTACTTCGTCTTCATTGATTCTAACCACCTGAGCGAGCTTGCCATCGATTGTAGCTAGCTCGTCATTACCTACTCCCGTAGCGTGAAGCATGCAGGTAGCTTTGGTAATGTTGGTGATGCGTGTATATATCTTTTGAAAAGCTTGTGTAGCCATTGTGAGACGTTAGATGCTAGAGGTTAGATATTAGAGGTGGCGTGCGTAGACTGCTGCTCGATCAGCTGCTCGTACTGCTGCTGATACTTCTTGAAGTCTTCACTCTGAAACTCCGAGTAGTTCATCTGCTTGAGGTAGTTGATGAGTGTCTTGAAGAAAGAGCTCACCTCGTTGAAGTCCTCAAAGTTCAAGTCCGTGTGGCAGATCTTAATCACTCTGTCGAGCATATACTTCTGACGCTCTAGAGGCGTGTTGCAGTCGATATCGTCAAAGGCATCCTGCTGTAGGATCACAAAGTCTATCAACTCAGACTTCCAGAAGGTCACGTGGTACTCTACGGGTACGCCATCATCACCGAGGATGTTGATCTGCTCTGCGATCTCCTTGCCACGCTGCATGCGAGTCTTGATCTCGTTCACCTTGTCCAGCCAGTCAGAGCCTAGGTCTGCCGTGATGTACTCCTTAAGCTCGGGGTACTCGATATACTTAGAGTAACTGTCGATCGGGTTGACAGCGGGGTAACGCTTACTATCAGCGCGCTCCTGCTCTAGAGCATAGAAGCATCGAGCCACCTTCTTCGTATTTTCCGTGACAGGCTCCTTAAGGTTACCACCTGCTGGAGAGACCGTACCGATGAAGGTCACAGAGCCCGTCTCGCCGTTGTTGAGATAGACGAAGCCGGCACGAGCGTAGAAGTTTGCCACGATAGCCGACAAGTCCATCGGGAATGCGTCTGGTCCAGGCAACTCCTCTAGACGGTTAGACATCTCACGCAGAGCCTGTGCCCAGCGAGAGGTCGAGTCTGCCATGAGGAGTACACGGAGACCCATCGAGCGGTAGTACTCAGCGATGGTCATAGCGGTGTAGACCGAAGCCTCACGAGCAGCCACTGGCATGTTACTGGTGTTAGCGATGATGATCGTACGCTCCATCAGCTTGCGGCCCGTGTGTGGGTCTTCGAGCTCTGGGAACTCGGCAAAGATCTCCACCACCTCGTTAGCACGCTCACCGCAGGCAGCCATGATGACGATATCAGCCTCCGCCTGCTTAGAGATAGCATGCTGGAGGACCGTCTTACCCGTACCAAAAGGACCAGGGATAAAGCCCGTACCGCCCTCTACGATTGGGTTCAGCGTGTCAATGGTTCGTACGCCCGTCTCTAGAAGCTTAAAGGGACGAGGCTTCTCACTGTAGACCTGGATAGGCACCTTGACCGGCCAGCGCTGGATCATCGTGATGTCATGCTTCTTGCCCTCAGCGTCCACGATGACAGCAATCGTCTCCTCGACAGTGTACTGACCCGCCGGCTTGACACTCTCGACCGTGTAGCTCCCCTTCATGACGAAGGGTACCATAATGCGGTGCGGCTGGTGATTTTCGTCCACCTGCCCCAGCCACGAGCCAGCCTGTACCGTGTCGCCCGCCTTAGCAATAGGCGTAAAGTCCCACTTCCTAGTCGTGTCTAGTGGGTGGGTGTAGTCACCTCGCTTGAGGAAGACACCATCCATCTTGTCTAGGTCGTGCTGCAGACCATCATAGTTCTTGGAGAGCATACCTGGTCCCAGTGTCACTTCGAGCATGTGCCCAGTGAAAGAGACCTTGTCGCCCACCTTCATACCACGAGTACTCTCGAAGACCTGTACATATACGCTTGCACCGATCACCTTGATCACCTCGCTCATCAGCTCCACCCCGCGTACGGTGATGTAGCATATTTCATTTTGCGATACGGAACCATCGACCTCTACCGTGACGAGGTTAGAGACGATTCCTTTTACCACACCGTTTGTCATTGTATCTATTATTTCTTTTGTTTGCGTTTGAACTCCTCTAGCGAGGTGGTGCTCTCATGTTTGAGCTGAGAGACTATCTGACGGAAGACTTGCTCGCCCGTCTCTTCGTTGAGTGATACCCAGCGCTCTAGGATCTCCAGCTCTAGGTAGTAGGCTAGGAGATACTCTATGTCAAAGGGCTTGAAGAAGGTCTGCTCCTCGAGCCAATCCCAGCGAAGCCGGTCTATCAGCTGCTCGCGACGAGCAATGTCCTCCTCGCGACTGATATTGACCAACTGCTGTATCTGAGGAAATAGCTCCTCCGTAATGCTAAAGTCCGCAGCCTGCGAAGTGCGCAGATGATGCTGCAGCGTGCCTCCGCCGATGATATACTCCTTAGGGTCAAAGCCCAGCTGCCGACTGGTGTAGGCGGCTAAGATGTTCTTGATGTTAAGGTTGAACTCCGCCCACTCGGCTACGAATCTATTCTTCTGATGCATCAGATAGTCGTAGTACATCGCCATGAGCTTGTCCTGCTCTAGGCGTAGCTGCCAGATCGTGTAGGGCTCCTCCGCTTGCTGCAGCTCCTCGCGCATCTCAGCTCGCTCCTCCTCTAGCTCCTCCTCCAGCTCGGGGTCGGGGAGACGCATCTCGATGTACTCCTTGATGAAGTCGGGGAGGTGCTTCGTGCGGGGACGCTTCGTGCGCTGCTGTACAGCTATGATATAGTCAGCCAGCTCCTGAGCATCGATCGTCTCTAGTGGCTCCTTAGGCTCCAGCTCGATCTCTGAGGGGTCATCCTCCCAGTGGATAGAGTCGTCCGAGAGCCACGCATCGATCGTCTCCAAGATCTGCGGTATCTCCTGCTCCATGAGGAGTAGGTCTAGGAGGCGTCTGTCACGCGTGGTGAGCTCCTGTCGTAGCTCCGCCTGCAGCGCATCCGTCTGTATCGGTAGCTTGCGGTCGTCTACTCCAATGTTTGGCAGACCTGCGATGGTCGCGTAGTACTTTGCCATAATATCTTCGCTAGCGCATAGTTAAGTGGCGTGTAGAGAGTCTCTAGGCACCCCTCACCTATACCTTATATATAGCTTGCTTAGAAAAGCTCCTCCACGAGACGAGGACGTAGGAAGCTCTTGAAGAAGTTGACAAACTCCTCCTCACCGAAGTTGACCTTGTACGAGCCATCGGCAGGTGCTACAGAAAAGCCAGCACCCTGAGCCGACCCCGTGCGGATCGTTACCTGACCGCTATCTAGTAGTGCCTTAGCATTGCCGAGCATATACTTCTCCAGTGCCTCGGCGTTGGCAGTCTCGATAACCATCGGCTCACCGACCGTCCACTGCTGAACGATGGCGAGCATCAACTTCTGCATAAAGTCTGCATCAGTCGTCATCGCCTTGACATTGTCGCGTACGATGCGATCGGTCAGACTGTCTGCGATGGTACTCTGCGTAGAGCTAACCACCTGCTCCGCGTATAGCTTGAGCTCTGCTTGGGTGTTTTTAGTTAGATCTGCTGCCTGACGCTGGGCATCATTCACGATGCGCTGTGCCTCGGCCTGTGCGGTAGCGACCATCTCGTCGCTCTGCTGCTTAGCCTTGGCTAAGATCTGAGCAGCCTCTTGATTTCCCTTTTCTACCCCTTCGTGGTAGATCTTGTCGGTGAGTTCCTTAATCTTGGAGTCCATCTATATGTAGTCTATGTTTTTTGCATGCCTTGTAGAGTACACCAGCAGCGAGTCTCTGCGTGGGCGTCTACGCTTACGAGGACAAAGGTAATAATTTGCTCCAACAATTACAACGCTTCGACGCTCTAGAGTGAAAAATGTTTCTAGACCTGCTATCTCGAACTTTTGTCGGACAGCAATAACTCAATTTCGACCAATCTATAGTTTCCTTCGTATGAAACTCAGGGCTGACGCATTATAATCGCTCTGTCAGGAGCTACACATAGCGACAAGCAAGGCATAGATGAGGTCACTATATATAAATGTGCCACCCATGGATTGGCTGTTAGCTATTGGCTGTTAGCTATCGGAACCATCGGAGCTATCAGAGTGATTGGATCTCTAATCTCTAGCTTCTAATCTCTAACTTCTAACCTCTAACCTCTAATTCCTATTTACATATCTTTACGGGGAAATTCGTTCGATTTCCTCCTTTCTCGAATATCCACGTGGGGAATCTCAAATCTCCACGTGGATATTTTTCTTTTTCCACGTGGAGGCGAATCATTTCTTCCGAAGTTTCATTTCATTCCTCCGAAGTTTCATTTCATTCCTCCGAGGAATTTTTTATTCTCCACGTGGGGATTTCGAAATATCCACGTGGGAATCACTTTTCCCCGACACTGCGCCGTCTCAATATGTAGCCAGTTCTAAATTATTGTAGCGATCCGGCGTCTAATTTTGCCCAGACAGGTCTGATGCATCATAATCGCTCTTGCAGGAGCTACACATGAGCGACAAGCGGGGCTTGGATGAACTCATTATTATAATGCGTCAGCCCTGGTATGAAACTCTAGTTTCCTACCTATGAAACTTAGTTTCACCCGTATGAAACTTTAGTTTCACCCAAGTGGTACTGATAGTTAGCTCACTTCTGCAGAACGCTCTACTCGATACTCCCTCAAAAAGCTTTCACCAGACAGCAATAATTACATATAATGTGTCAGCCCTGCAACGCCCTCGTAATTACCTTACAATTGGGAGTGAATTGTCGGTCGTTTGTACCCCCCCTGTACTGTGCGCGGCTCACTCCATCTATTTAGCTATCCTAGAGGCTGTAAAATACCTAAAGATAGGGTTGTAGAGCGTCTGTAGGGTCTCTACCTTTGCAAAGGATTTCGGTGGGGTGACGACTTAACTTGAGCACATGCTCGCTGAATCTAGAAGTTTATAAAGCACCAAATAAATCAATCCTAAGACAATGAGAATACCTAAGATTACATCAATCACACTAGTGCTGATCGCACTCTCCGCCCTCATACTGGGTGGCTGTAAGGAAGATCCGAATAACCCCGAGCCCAATAAAGGTACACAGTGCAAAGTGACTGTGCAGCTGGGGCTAGACAAGGAGGTCGAGCTCGCCAAGCTCATGCTCACTGTCACCGACAGCCGCACGCTCAAGAAGAGCGAGACGGAGGTCGACAAGAAGAGCCGTACCGTAGAGATTACTCTCGACAAGGGCACCTATAGCTTTGCCGTATCTGGTGAGACTGTGGATCACCGCACGCTCGTGGGTGCTAAGGAAAACGTCGTCGTCAGCGATGCTATGACGCTCTCCATACCAGTCCAGATAGGTGAGGCTCCTACGCCAGAAAAGTCTCAGCTCATCTTCGGTGACATCTTCTTCAATGGCGAGACCAATGCTCGTATGATGCACCCAGATCAGTACTTTATGATAGTCAACAATGGGGAGAAGACCGAGTACCTCGATGGTATCTGCTACGCTGTGACAGCTCATGGTAACCCAATGCCGGAGTCTCCCTGGGCTAATTATCTAGCAGACAAAGAGGAGCTACCCGTGGCTGGCATCTATCAGTTCCCAGGTAGTGGTAAGGAGTATCCGATCAAGCCTGGAGAGTTCAAGATTGTGGCTGCGACGGCTATCAATCATCATACGGAGGATAAGCCAAACTCTGTAGACCTCTCAGGAGCTGACTTTGAGTTTCTCTTCCCAGATGTAGAGCTTCCTGGTAGAGATGGTAAGACAGTCAAGATTACAGATACAGACAATCCTGATGTACCCAATATGAATATCATCGTAGACTGCTTCTCTAGTACGGGTATCGCACATCCTAGAGGCTTTTGGCCACCACTCCTCTTCAAGGTGGAGGGCGATCTAAGAGCGTTCCTTAAGGATCATGTCATGCAGGTAACTAATAAGAAGGGCGAAATGGAGAACTACTACACCATCCCTGTAGACCTTATCCTAGATGGCGTGGAGACGGGTTGCGAAGGACAGTTCGAGACGCGTGCGCTACCGATTACGGTAGACAAGGGGAACTTCTTCGTGACGGGCTGTCACCGTCAGGAACTAGCACATCGCAAGACCGAGATGCGCAATGGTCGCACTCATTGGATCGATACTAACGACTCAACCAACGACTATGAGCGTGTACAGGGGCAAAACGCTTATCCTAAGAAGTAAGAGACTCGCTAAGCCCATCACATCTTAATTATCTACCGTAGGGGGGCGTGCATAGATACGTCCCCCTACCTAACCTTACTGACCGCACACACACTATGAGACTGTTGCATAAAGGCGAATCGCTGCGTTGCTTTCGGGATTCGGCTTCGGTCACATACGGAGGTATGCTCCCTTCAGACCTCACCCTCAGCGCCTTGCGCTTCATCCTTTCTGCAAAGTCAGGACAATCTTGCAAGCAAGATTGTGAGACTGTTGACTTTTGCAACAGTCTCACTATGGCTATGCTACACAGACATACGCTACTGACTCTTATCACGCTTTGGCTCTTGCTCCTACCTGAGCTTAGCTTTGCCATGTCGTATACGACTCCTCCGCCAGCAATCGGCATCACAGGACGTGTACGCAATGCTAAGGACCACGCTCCTATCGGGTGGGCTACAGTAGGGATCAGCGAGACCAATCAGGGTGTAGTCTGTGATGCTGATGGTCGCTTTACCCTGCCTCTCCGACAGGGCGGTACCTACACACTGGTGGTGCGCTGTGTCGGCTTCGCCCCATATAGTCGCACGCTCTCGGTCCAGGGGCTAGAGCAGGTTGACATCTCCCTACGTAGGCTGAGCATTGAGCTTCCTGAGGTGGAGGTGCTGGGTGCCTACCGTAAGGACAAGAGCGAGGTGGTCATCGGTCAGGAGGCTATGCAAAACATACAGCCAGTCTCGATAAAAGACATTTTGCTCCTGCTCCCAGGTGCTGTGACTACGACGCCTGGCATAGGAGACTTCAAGGGGGTGACCAATCGTCAGGTAGGACAGGACGACAATAGCTCCCTCGGCACCTCAATCATGATAGATGGTGCTCCTATTACTAACGATGCCTCTCGTGTGCAGATGCAGGGGCTGACTGGTATGAGTCGCTTCTCGACCTATCTGCCAGATCGGGTGGTCACGAGGCGTAGCTCGCTCAACTCGGGGATAGATCTGCGTACGCTCTCGACCAATCACTACGACCGTGTCGAGGTAGAGCAGGGTATTAGCTCCGCCTCCGAGGGTAATCTAAGTAGTGGAGCGATCAAGCTACACCCTAAGCGTGGTGTGACGCCCTGGGAGGGGCGTGCTAAGGTAGACCCGCTCTTCAAGCTCGCTTATATAGGCAAGGGTATAGCTCTCGGCTCTACGGGTTACAACAGTCTACACATTGGTGGCGATGTGGTAGACTACCGAAGTGATCCTAGAGAGCGCCTAGAGCGCTATACAAGAGCTACAGCGCAGCTCTCCTACGCCTATCATAGAGACCTGGGTGATACTGGAGGTGTGCTAGACGTGACCGCCACGCTACACCAGACCGCCTCTATACAAAACAGCCGCACGGACGAGCTGGTAGAGCAGCAAGATGAGCGATACAATACAGAGTACTACCGCACGACACTGGTGGCTAATGCTCGCTGGTCGCCTCAGCTCTCGTGGCTCAGGACTTTGTCGTGGAGATCGACGGTGGACTATACCTACGACCTCCTCAGTCGTAAGTATCTCTATCTATCTGGGCGAGGTCCCGCTGTCATGCCTATCAGTAGGGAGATGGGACTACAAGAGGGTGAATTCCTCCCCACCTCTTACTATGCTTACTACAAGATGGACAATCAGCCCTTAGCACTTCAGACCACACTATCGGGTGAGAGTCCTATGGCCTGGCTGGCTCCTCTGCAGCAGACACTACTATATGGTGTCGACTACTCCATTGCTAAGAACTGGGGCCGAGGTGCAGTCATAGACCCTTCCCGCCCTCCTTATCCTGGTGACAATACGTTTATATGGGTTCGCCCTAACTATGCCATCCCAGCTCTCTCGAATATAGCACTCTTCCTAGAGGATCGGCTCTACGTCTCACTAGGTCGTCACCGCATAGATGGCAACGTGGGGCTACGTGCCACGCAGATGCTCAACCTACCGGACAACTATCGTCTAGCACACGAGATACTCCTCGATCCACGCATCAAGCTCTCGTGGACCTATACAGCACCCTCGGGCTTTGCCACGGCTGTGCGCCTGGGATATGGTGTGGCTCACAAGCTGCCTACGCTAGACTACCTATATCCAGACAACGTCTATCGATACTTCTCCGCTCTTAATGCCTACTACAGCGACCCTAAGAGAGACCACTTGATGACTTACGCGATCAAGCACGACCCCTCCAACCCTAATCTAAGGGCTATGAGCAATGAAAAGAAGGAGATCGGCATAGATCTCTCTTATCAGCGCTATACGCTCGCTGTGACGCTCTTTCAGGAGGATATGAATAGCGGGTACGCCTACGCTCCAGCCTATTATCCGATCACTTATCCTACCTACCGCCGTCCTATCGGAGGCTCGCTCCCGGCGGGTAAGAGACCTGTCAAGGAGGACTTCTACGAGGACCTTTACCAAGACTTTACCTCGCTCTCAACGGTGCAAAACTCTGAGCGAACGGTGAAGCGTGGTGTCGAGTACCGTCTGCGGACTCCTTACTTTAAGGCTATCCGTACACAGTTTGAGCTCAATGGTGCTTACTACCACACGCTATACGCCTCTGCTATACCCGTTATGTACCGCCCGGAGATTATCGAGTTCGACGTTAAGTACCCTTACGTAGGTATCTACGGCAAGGGGGATCATCGTCACTACCACCGTGTCAATACCAATCTATGGGCTACAACGCACATCCCCGAGTGGGGGGTGATACTGACCAATTTCTTTCAGGTGATATGGTTTAGCAAGTCTTACTATGGGCGTGAGCAGAGCCCTTATCCCTATGAGCTGATGGACCTGAATGGCCGCAAGCTACCTGTCGGTGATAAGGAGATCGCACAGATGAATGACCTCTCCTCTCCGATGCGCTATCTCAATAGATCTCTCGATGAACTCTACTATCGGGCGAATATAAAGCCGATCTCTGTACGTATGAGCTTTAAGGGTACGAAGCAACTCGGCGAGCACATCCGGCTCTCATTCTTTATCGACAACATTATAGACATCTCTCCGAAGTATCTGCAAAAAGACAAGACGACGGCTCGTGAGTGGGTCGTACCTTACTTTGGACTAGAGACCTCCGTAAAGTTTTAATACACTATGTATCTACACGCCTTCACCCACTCCTCTCTATCTATCCGTAGCTTCGCCCTTTGCTTACTACTGCTCGGCTATGTAGCGGTCACAAAGGCGCAGACGCCCGCTTCCCCCTTTATCATAGGGCAGGGAGAGGTCTATAGCTCTGCGCTCCAAAGGTACTATGCGGAGATCACACCACGAGTTGAGGATAAGCTTGCTAAGGTGCGCTACACAATCCCGACGGAGATACCGCAAGACACGACCTATGCTCTCGTGGGGCTACGGAGTAACTACCTCTCTCAGGACGGGGTCAGAGCTCCTTATGAGGGAGCCACGGAGACGGCCGGAGAGCTGGTGGCGATGGGTGTGGCAAACTTCAAGCATCGAGGTCGTCTCAGTGGCTATGTCTCTGTAGGCTTAGGCTATCAAGGCACGATAGGCTACTCAGCCATACGACAGCCTGAGTACTACCTACCATACCTTGTCGCTGACACTTCTGGCGGTGACTATCGCTATGAGCATTATATCGCAGGCGCTCTCTATGCGCTCAGACGAGGAGCCTCAGAGCTGGGCGCTGGGCTACACTTCGCTGGGGAGATAGCCTATAAGTACGAAGACCCTCGTGTCTACAATACAACTGGTACTCTCCAAGCGACCCTAGGCTACAAGCATCACTTTAGCTCGCTAGATCTATCGGCTACGCTACATGCGCTCTATCATCGTAAGTATATGAACTTATGGCTCTGGAGACCCTCACAGCAGGACAAGTTCCCGCTAACGTACGGCTTTGGGATGGTGGATGTGCAGAATACTAAAATCTTCTTTGGCACCTCTCGTATGCACTATATGGGTGGTGTGGCAGTAGACCTATTATTAAGGAGTAGACAGCGTGAGTTCGGAGCTCCTCACTATACGCTCTTACTCTCTGACCAACTCTACAAGATGCGGACGGAAGAGTCGTCCGCTGCTGGGCTCTTCGGACTCCTTAATAATAATGTGAGACTGCTCAGTAGTGTGGGGTGGGGCAGGTGTACCTTGGCTCTAGAGAGTAGCATACTACATCGTCTAGGTACCGAGTATATCTATGCGACCCATCAGCCAGACCAAGAGCATCTCACCATCACAGATCTACGCCAGATCGGTCAGCGACAGACCTATCGGCAGTCAGACTACGACGCTCAGCTCAGAGGACGCTATCAGATCCCGCTCTCCTCTAGACATCAGCTAGCTCTCTCCCTCGGCGGGGGCTATCACTATCATCAGGAGCTTTACAAGGGTAGCTCTAATCACATAGACTATAGTGTCGTGAGACCCTGGGCGGGCTGTGACTATCGGTACAGCGATCGTCTCTACACGGCTCTCTCCGTGGCGTATCGTCTACCGCTCTCATCGACTTATGTCGTGGAGCGTGGCTACAAGGATCAGCTCGACTACCAGCTGGCTTACCTGCCTCTACTGAGTAAGCTCAAGTCTGGTCTAGAGCTTAGATGGCATGGTCAGCTAGCCATACCACTGCCACGTAGCCAAGCGATGACCATAGGCGTGGATGCCTTCTACGCTCCTAATCGACTAAGCACAAGACGACCTCTCTACGAGGGTAGGCCGACTACTACCTCGGGTATATTTAGCCATCCAGAGCTGATCGGGGAGCAGGCACGCTCCTACGGAGTGCTCCTCTCCTTGACTTACCATATCTAATTCCTTTGCTTCTGCTCGTCATACCTATGGAGAGCAACTAATAATCCAATAAGCCAACAATAAGCTATGCACAAGTATATACTCTACTTCGTCTTACTCCTTCTACCGCTGACAAGCTTTGCTCAGCAGCGCGAAGCCATCAAGATTACGACAGACAAGAAGATAGGCGAAACCATTACCCTCAATATCATTGCCAATGGAGATATCACCATCGAGGGACTAAAGGGTATCTACGACCCAGCCGAGGATGTCTCTTATGAGATCCAGTCTCAAGAGATTACTTTCACAGGACCGATCACTGACTTCAACGCCAATGGGTGTGGCATTACAGACATAGATTTGTCTCGCGCCTTGTCGCTGGAGTGGCTCGCGATCAATGACAATAAGATACGCAAGCTGAACCTATACTACTGCGACTATCTAGCGCAGCTCCAGTGTGCTAACAATCTTATTAAGGAGTTAGATCTCACGCTAAATGAGCAGCTACAGCAGGTCTTTGTGGACAATAACTATCTCAAGCAACTAGATCTAAGCAACTGCCCACAGCTCTCCACGCTCAATTGTAGTGGCAATATGATCTCCACACTAGACTTTGCTGATTGTCCCTTCCTCAACCAGCTCTTCATCTACTCCAATAGGTTTATGGCCGAAGGGATAGACAGCCTCATCGCTCATCTGCCCAATCTGACACCCAATGCACAGCGAGGCTCCATCGTGGTCTTAAGTAAGGTGGATCCTTACGAGCAGAACACTATCACCCAGGAGCATATCAACCAGCTACAAGCTAAGGGGTGGACCGTCAAGTGTCGTACTAGTAGTGACATCTACCAGCCCTATGACAACAACCTCCCTGCAGATCGCTCGGATCTGTCCTTTACGACCTTTTATCCAGAGATAGAACTCGGCGAGCCTATATCCTTCACCATACGAGTCAAGGAGGGGACGGAGCTCCTCATGCGAGGGGTCAAGGGGGAGTGGCGCAATGGAGAGCGCATCCAGTATATACTAGATAAGCCCGCCATCACAGTGCGAGGAGCTATCGAAGAGATCGTAGCTGACAGCTGTAAGATATCAACGCTCTTTCTGGATCAGCTACCTATTGCTACCCGTCTAAGCTTTGCGGGCAATCAAGTAGAGGATATGTGCTTTAGGGCTATGCCGAGATTGCGCTCTTTCATCTGTAGTCAGGGGCATCTATCAGAGGTGCTCGTGCAGCAGATCGTAGACGGGCTACTGATGATCCCTGAGTCTGAGAGTCCAGCTATACTAGGTATCTATGATGACTCGGTAAGACCTGAGACGAATCAAATGCGCCCCAAGCAAGTCACTGAGGCTAAGGCTAAGAGATGGCAACCCTCCCAGTGGGATGCTTCCTCTCACACATGGATACCCTACGAGGGTAATCACAGAGCATGCGAAGCTCCACTTCAGACGGAGCCTTACCAGTGCTTTGTCGAGGGAGCTGGCATAAGGGTCAGAGGAGCAGAGCTACCCTACAAGACGCTCACCATCTACACGCTAGATGGCACACAGATCTTACAGACTACACTTACTCAAGCTGATAGCTATATACCTCTATCTAAAGGTGTGTACATATTGCGCATAGGTAGTAGTAGCCGTAAGCTCATCATCTGAAGTTGGATTTTTGACTTATCATATCTAATTCCTCTTATGAATATTCTCAAGCAATTATTCTTCCTTGCCTCTCTTGGCATAGCAACCTGCGTCACAGCTCAGAGTACCGCGGAGTCCATAACTATAACTCCTACGGGACAGTATAGCGAACTCACTGGCTATATCTCTGGTGAACAACTGTGGATTGACTTAAATGGCAATAAAACTCTTGACTCTGGCGAAGCTGTCCAGTCTGGTAAGAAGATGGTCAAGGCATTGCAAAACAACCATCTCCCCTTGACAATCTATGGCAAGACGATAACAGAGCTGATACTACAAAACAGTGAGACCCCAGATCAAATCAAAGCCATAGATCTGACCGCAGCGCACTCTCTCACTAAGCTAAACCTCAGGGGAAACCCCATCGTTGGTGAGCTTAGTCTCCAGTCTTGTCCAAGCATTGCTGAGGTCAATCTGAGAGAGACGATGCTAGAAGTGATCAATGCGACAGCTTGCTATTCGCTCACCCATCTATACGCCTCGGATAGTCCTAAGCTTCACAGCCTCCTCCTCTCAGATTGCAATAGACTATCGTGGCTCGAAGCTGATCGATGCGCTCTCCAGAACCCGATACTCAGGGGGGCCATATCGCTTTCCTCCATTCATCTAGATGACAATGAGCTGAAGGAGCTAAATATCCCGATGGCTTGTACCAATCTCAAGGTCGTTAGTGTATCCAATAATCCGAACCTAAAGGAGCTGTCTATCCGTGCACTCGCTACCGTGACTGGGCTCTACGCCTCTCGTTGTGGGCTTACTGCTATAGATCTCTCTCGAGGTGCTCTGCTAGAGAGCGTAGATCTCTCTTGCAATGAGCTTCGCGAGCTTACCCTACATGTCAATCCGACACGCCTCAAGGAGCTTCGGATCTACCAAAACAACTTCTCGTTAGAGCGTATGAAGCAACTCGTGTCTACGCTTCCTGCAGATGATAAGTCTAGAGAGGAGAAGCGTTTCATAGCTATCAATACGCAGGGTATAACGCCCCGAGAGGCAAATGTCTGCTCTAAGAGTGTTGTCTCTCTGGCGAATAGTCTAGGATGGGATGTCTATGACTATCACGGTGGTGTAGAGCAACTTTACGCAGGCTCTAGTGACCCAACGATTGACCCGACCAAGGAAGGATTTATTATTACGACTCAGCAACAACGTGGGGGAGAGCTCTCTCTTGACTTGAAGGGGAGCAATCTCTTTATAGATCTCAATGGCAACAACCTCTGCGACCCTGGTGAGAGTCTTCAGGTGGGACATAATCGCATCACTCTCTCGGAGCGAAACATCGTAACCATCTACGGATCTGACATAACAGAGGTGCGTATCCCCAATGGTCAGCTAAAGGGTGTCGATCTTGCTCAGGCTCCTCATATAGAGTCTCTAGATCTTAGTCATAACCTGCTGGAGTTTGTTGACCTATCTGCACAGCAACAGCTCAAAGAGCTAGACCTAAGTCACAACTACCTGAGAAGCCTCCTGCTACCCTCGCAAGCCCCAATGAACAAGCTCACACTAGCTTTCAATCAAATCTTTTCGATAGAGCTACCCGCCTATCACGATCTGCAGGAGCTTTGGCTTAGCAACAATAGTCTTACCTCCTTTAACCCGCTAGCCCTCAAGTCGCTTCAAGAGCTACATGTTGAAGTCAATAAGATAGATCTCATAGCAATGCGAGATCTAGTCTCACAGCTACCTACCAAGGCGACCTCAGAGACTAAGGGTAAGCTGTACGCAGTTGATACCACTGCCCCCGATGAGGGTAATCATATCTCCAAGAGTATGGTCACCACAGCACGTTCCAATGGATGGTCGGTCTACAATGGCCAGACAGCTGATTACGAGGGCGAGCCTGACCAAAAGCTCGGAGAGCGTGCCGAGCGTATTGTCATAACTGTCAGCTCCGAGGATTCCACGCTACTCTCATTCTTCCCTAAAGGGGAGGATTGCTGGGTTGATCTCAATGGCAACGATAGCTATGACCTAGGTGAGGAGATTGACGCAAGCGCAGGACGTAAGCATCAGATTAGGGTCGGCAGTAAGCAGACCTTCGTACTCTATGGTCGGCAGATTACAGAGTTGCGGATCAATGACCAAGCACATGTTTCTAAGGTAGATGCCTCCGAGGCTCACTCGATAGAGCTACTATGGGTTCGAGACAACGACCTATCGGAGATTATACTGCCTAAAGGCAAGACACTCAAAAATCTAGATCTCTCCAATAATAAGCTCTCTGGAGATATAGACCTGCGTCCCTACACTGCTCTTGAGGAGCTATTTCTAGTCACCAACGCTTATCAGGGCGTTGCTGTGTCGGGGTTGCAGCAACTAAAGGTCCTATCTCTGAGCGAGAACAAGCTCTCTACGATAGACCTTACAGGTTGTGATAACCTGCAGGAACTGTACCTAGCATCTAATCAATTCGCAAGCGTGGACTGTAGTCACCTCCACAAGCTGGAGACGCTTTCGGTCTTTAGAAATCAGATCAAGCGTCAAGCTATGCAGCAACTCATTGATGCCCTAAACGACATCGCTCCATCGTCCAAGATACGTGGCAAAATCTTCAACGTCCTCTATGTCACCAGAGATGGTCAGCCATCTCTAGAGGAACACAACGAGCTGACGCCAGAGCAGATCAAGCAGGCCGAGCAGAAGCAGTGGACCGTCAATGGCTGGAAGGAGGGTGGTGGCGTCACCGTCATCACAGCTCTTCAAGAGTGTGTCACTCCATCAGTGGATGCCTTGACTTGGTACCCGATAGAGAGTGGATGGGTCATTGCTCCACAGCATCTAGATGGTACGGCTATCCTCTCCGTCTTCTCACTCGATGGGGCACTGATATATAGAGGTCTTGCTGATCAAACGCTTGAGATACACACGCCACTTCATAAGGCTTTGTTAGTCTATGGAGATCTGCGCTATCTACTGATACGATGAGAGACTTATAGACAACTATATCATAACTTACATTTCAACAAATACAATCTATGACAAAACGAATACTTTACCCGATTGTCTTTGCCCTGCTGCTCCTTTTGGGAGGATGGGGCAGTAAGGCAAGCGGTCAGTCTAGCGGAGCGACTTATGCCGTCCGCTACACCCTGCCCAAGGGGGTCTCTGCCCTAAGATGTGTTACCTACTTCCCCCCAGAGGGCAAGGTGGTAGTAACATCAGGACGCAAGATTCCTGCGGGCGTACAGCTCACCTTTACGGCAACTGTAGAGGATGGCTATGAGATCGACCACTGGATGGTCAATGGTGAGCTCGCCCAGCATGAGCCTGAGGGCTATGGCGGTGCTAAGATGATGGAGATGGAGATGCCCGAAGAGGACATCGATGTCGTCATCGTGATGAAGGAGCCTGAGACGGCTACAGATGAATGCACAGTCACATTAGAGAGTTCCGCAGGAGGACATCTCACGGCTTTCTATGTCGATAGGGATCCATTCACTCAAGAAGAAGATAAGGTTTATGTATATAATGGCGATCCCGTACCTAAGAACATCACGCTCGAAGTGAATGCGATACCTGATATGGGGGCAAAGATCGGTAAGTGGTACCTAGATGATGTCGCTATAAGTGGATCAGAGGGGAGCACTCGACAGACCTTTGTAATTCGTAAGGATACAAAGATTAAAGTAGACTTTGAGTCTTCAGGACAGAGCTTTGAGGGGGTCGTCTTTACATTCCAAGAGGACACTCCCGAGGGCACCATTACTGCCTATTACGAGGATGACAACTTCAATCACAAAGCCTTCCACTCGGGAGATAAAGTCCCTATGGGTAAGATGGCTTACTTCACTGCTACCCCAAAAGCGGGTTACGAATTTGACTATTGGACCCTCAATGGAGAGAAAGGAAGTCCCTATCTGATGGTTGTCGACGAGCACACCTGTAAGCTTACTGCAGAAGAAGACGACACCATCGGAGCCGTCTTCAAGCGGACCGCTCCTGCAGGGCACAAGATTACGCTTACAGCTGGTGAGGGAGGTACGCTCCAGTGCTCTCTATCTAATGGTACAGAGGTACAGTCTGGCAGCACTGTCGATGACGGTGTAGCTCTACGGTTCACCGCTAAGCCTAAGAGTGGCTACAAGACTGATCAGTGGACGATCAATGGCGAGCCATTTGCAAAGGGCAAGGGCAAGAACACTATCATCCAAAAAGCTGACAAGCCACTCAATGTCGAGGTCTCCTTCCTCAAGGACATAGAGCTTTACACGGTCGAGTATGTCGCAGAGGCGGGTGGTACCATCAAGAGTGCCACATACTATGATCGTACTACTTACAACTACGTAGACTTTCAGAGTGGCAAGGAACTACCCAAGGACTCCGAGGTTGACATTGAGGTCGAGCCAAAGGCGGGCTATGTCGTAGACCTCTGGTATCTCAATGATCAGCCTATTGATGCCTCCAAGGGCAAAACTAGCCAAACCATCACGATCAGTGAGAATAGCAAGATCCGTATCACCTTTGCTACTAAGCCCAAGCAGACCGTAACGTACACAGCTAGCACTGGTGGTACCATCCAAGGTACTCTACTAGGCACCGCCTTTGACTCTGGATCTAAGCTCGACGAGGGCTCGTACATTATATTTACCGCTACACCCGATGATGGATATGAGGTTGATCAGTGGCGTATAGATGATGAGGTTATCACGCGCTATGCTGGCAAGAAGGAGATAACGGAGCGTCTTGGCAATAAGCCTCTCAAGGTGGAGGTCTCCTTCAAGAAGCTCCCTGTCACCTTCCCCGTTTTCTTCACTGCTGGTGAGGGTGGTACTATCGTAGCTACTGTAGCTGAGGGATCGGCTCAGAAGGGTATCTCAAGTGGTGATGCCATCGTTCAGTACAGCCAAGTCACATTCACCGCAAAGCCAGAGAGTGGCTACCTTGTTGATCAGTGGACTGTCAATGATCAGCCTCAACAATTCTTCGCTGGTAAGCCAGAACTCACTCGCTCTGTTCGTGAAGCTCTCAAGGTACATGTAACCTTTAAGGAGGACAAGCCTGCTAAGCTCTGCACGATCAACTATACCAAGGAGAATGAGTGGGGTACGCTCGTCGCTTATTATGACACGCAAGCCTCTGGACGTATCAATGTCAAGCCTGGAGATAAGGTAGAGGAGGGATATATGATCACCTTCCTAGCTACTCCTAAGGAGGGCTACACCATTGATCACTGGACATACAATGGTACCAAGACTCCTACCGTCAAGCTCGAGATGCTGACCGTTACGGCAAAGGAAGATATGACTGTCGCCGTGGTATGCAACAAGGCAAAGCTATGTACCGTAACCTTTGATGCTGTCAGTGAGGGTGGCAAGATGACTGCCTCTTACCTCAAGGACGAAGGGTTCAACGGCTACAAAGATGTCTACATCAAGTCTGGCGACCAAGTGCCTGCAGGTACTGAAGTGACCTTTGTCGTAACACTCACAGAGGGCTACACGCTGGAGCATTGGCTCGTCAACAATACGAAAAAGGCCTGCGACAAATACAATCCGCTCCGCCTACGCGAGCTTGTGATCAACGAAGATACAGAGGTTAAGGCCGTCTATAAGGCTCCTCAGAAGCCTCAGCATACCGTCACCTTTACCGCTGGTGAGGGTGGTACTATCGCTGCAACGGTTGGTACTGATGCAAAGGCTATCGAGAGCAAGGATCAGGTAGAGCAGGGTGCTGTTATTACCTTTACCGCTACGCCTCAGGAGGGCTATGAGCTAGACCAATGGATGGTCAATGGCAACCCCGCCGTCGCTGGTGCCGATACGAAGATCGAGGGCAATAAGCTCATCGTCACTCTGGGTGACCAGGACCTCAAGGTCGAGGCGACCTTCAAGAAGCTTCCAGTCACCTACGAGGTTACCTACTCTGCTGGTGAGGGTGGAGATATCATCGGAGCTACTTACAATGGTCGTACGACCATACCTAGCGGGTCAAAAGTAGATGAGAATGTCTACATGCGCTTTACGGCGATGCCAAACACAGAGCAGGACTACAAGGTCGATCAATGGATTGTCAATGGTGAGGTACAGAGCCAGCTCGCTGGAAGACCTTATATCACTTGGCAGATTAAGGCAAAGACCGATGTCAAAGTCACCTTCAAAAAGGAGCAGATGTATGAGGTCGACTACAAGCCAGACAATGAGTGGGGAACTATCGAAGCCTACTATTACGATGGTGGTCGTAAGGTAGCTGTAGAGCCCAAGGCCAAAGTCAAAGAGGGTACCTTCGTAGAGTTTCAAGCTACGGTCAAGGAAGGCTATGCCCTAGATGCATGGACCAACAATGGTGAAGAAATCCCAGTAGCTGATATTGAGACCCTCAAGGCCAGCATCACACTGCGAGCTAACGCCGTCATTGATGTCAAGTACCATAAGCTAGTTGTCAAGCATGCTGTCTCCTTTACCGCTGGTGAGGGTGGTGCTATCGCTGCAACGGTTGGTACCGAGGCTAAGGCTATCGAGAGCAACGATCAGGTAGAGCAGGGTGCAGTCATCACCTTTACCGCTACGCCTCAGGAGGGCTATGAGCTAGACCAATGGATGGTCAATGGCAAGCCTGCCGTCGCTGGTGCCGATACGAAGATCGAGGGCAATAAGCTCATCGTCACTCTAGGCGACCAGGACCTCAAGGTCGAGGTGACTTTCAAGCAGACTACTCCAGCAGGGCACAAGGTTACGCTCACAGCTGGTGAGGGGGGTACGCTCCAGTGCTTCCTATCTGATGGTACAGAGGTACAGTCTGGTAGCACTGTCGATGACGGTGTAGCTCTACGGTTCAACGCTAGGCCTATGAGCGGTTACAAGACAGATCAGTGGACGATCAATGGCGAGCCATTTGCAAAGGGCAAGGGGCGCAACACCATCATCCAAAGAGCTGACAAGGACCTCAATGTCGAGGTCTCCTTCCTCAAGGACATAAAGCTTTACACTGTCGAGTATGTCGCTGGTGAGGGTGGTACTATCGCTGCAACGGTTGGTGCCGAGGCTAAGGCTATCCAGAGCAAGGATCAGGTAGAGCAGGGTGCTGTTATTACCTTTACTGCTACACCTCAGGAGGGCTATGAACTAGACCACTGGATGGTCAATGGCAAGCCTGCCGTCGCTGGTGCCGATACGAAGATCGAGGGCAATAAGCTCATCGTCACTCTAGGCGACCAGGACCTCAAGGTCGAGGTGACCTTCAAGAAGCTCATCGTCAAGCATACCGTCACCTTTACCGCTGGTGAGGGTGGTACTATCGCTGCAACGGTTGGTGCCGAGGCTAAGGCTATCCAGAGCAAGGATCAGGTAGAGCAGGGTGCTGTTATTACCTTTACTGCTACACCTCAGGAGGGCTATGAACTAGACCACTGGATGGTCAATGGCAAGCCTGCCGTCGCTGGTGCCGATACGAAGATCGAGGGCAATAAGCTCATCGTCACTCTAGGCGACCAGGACCTCAAGGTCGAGGCGACCTTCAAGAAGCTCATCGTCAAGCATGCCGTCACCTTTACCGCTGGTGAGGGTGGTACTATCGCTGCAACGGTTGGTGCCGAGGCTAAGGCTATCCAGAGCAAGGATCAGGTAGAGCAGGGTGCTGTTATTACCTTTACCGCTACGCCTCAGGAGGGCTATGAGCTAGACCAATGGATGGTCAATGGCAAGCCTGCCGTCGCTGGTGCCGATACGAAGATCGAGGGCAATAAGCTCATCGTCACTCTAGGCGACCAGGACCTCAAGGTCGAGGTGACCTTCAAGAAGCTCATCGTCAAGCATGCCGTCACCTTTACCGCTGGTGAGGGTGGTACTATCGCTGCAACGGTTGGTGCCGAGGCTAAGGCTATCGAGAGCAACGATCAGGTAGAGCAGGGTGCTGTTATTACCTTTACCGCTACGCCTCAGGAGGGCTATGAGCTAGACCAATGGATGGTCAATGGCAAGCCTGCCGTCGCTGGTGCCGATACGAAGATCGAGGGCAATAAGCTCATCGTCACTCTAGGCGACCAGGATCTCAAGGTGGAGGTCTCCTTCAAGAAGGTAAATGCTATCTCTCAGATCTCTGAGGCAGGGCTAGCTGTCTATCCTAACCCCTTTGCAGAGCGTATCGTCATCACGATACCAGCAGAGTGTATCGGTCAGACAGCCTACCTAACCTCTATGCAGGGAGAGATTGTCCTGCAGATGACTCTAGACCAGGTCGAGACCGTCCTCTACACCGACGCGCTCAGCCACGGCACCTATCTGCTACGAGTAGGTAGTCAGTCGCAGCTACTGATCAAAGAGTAATGATGCCAGACAGGTACCTTACCGTCTAACCCCCTGAGACTGCTCTCACAGTAGTCTCTACAATGCGAGGGAGGAGATATCATAAGGGTTATCTCCTCCCTCTTGCTATATGCCCGTCTGTGAAAGGTTCAGCACCACGTCTCTATACGCTAGAGGTACCAAATGGAGACTGTTGCATAAAGGAGAATTGCAGTGAGACTGTTGACTGTTGCACCAGTCTCCTCTAGCGAGCGGGTACCCGTTGCAGTGCCACGGGTTAGTCATCGTCATACTCAGTCGTATCATGCTGGCTCCGTATTACATACGAGTTCCAAAAACGGTTCCCCTCTTGGAACTTTTTAGTTCCAAGGGAGGAACTTTTCAGTTCCAGCGGAGGAACTTTTTAGTTCCAAGGGAGGAACTATTAGGGGGAAGGGCATTAGGGAGAGGATTGCGGGTAAGTATATGGAAATGAGAGGGATTTGCACGATATCTCAGTGGTTTGCACTGCGAGGTAAAGTGCAAAAGAAGTGGATTTGTGCAGAAGTTCCGTTACCAAATCGTTAGCCCATTCTCGGAATGGTAACGAAGAGGTAGGAGCAGGTAACTGACGGAAGAGTATTCGGTAAGTGAACTTTCTGCGATTCGGGTGCTGCTGCTCTGATATACAACGCTTTGCATAGCTGAGAACGCTCCGGTAACGGGTAACTTTGCCCATAAAAACAGAAGCGTATGCAAACAGACAAAATGAAGGTGTTGCTCTACCTCAAAAAGAGCGGATTGGACAGGTCGGGACTAGCTCCGATTATGGGGCGGATAACCTACGGGCGAACGATAGCTCAATTCAGCTGCAAGCTGTCGTGCGACCCCAAGCTGTGGAATGCTCGTGAGAGCAGGCTGAACGGCAAGAGCCGTGAAGCTGTGACAACGAATGGCAAGTTGGAGCGCTTGCTTCTCTCGGCGCAGTCGGCTTATCAAACCCTTTGTGAGCGAGGGGTTGTCTTTACAGCGACTGACATCAAGGAGTTACTGCAAGGTAGTATGCAAAGCCAAATCACTCTCTTGGAGCGATATGATCAAATGCTTGAAGAGATGAAGCAAAAGGTGGGGATAGAAATCAAGGGGACGACTTTAAGTAGTTACTACACTACTCGTAGGCACTTACACGCTTTTATCCAAGAGAAGTTCCACACGACAGATATTGCTTTCAGTCAGATTGAAGAAGACTTCTTGGATTGCCTACAACACTATTCTGTCGGAAAGCTGGGGCATTCGCAGGGTCATTATCGTAAGATGGCATTAGCGGTGAAGAAGGTCTGCCGTTTGGCATATCGTGAAGGGTTGATAACGCGACAACTGTTTGCTCACGTAACGATCGAACGAGGAGAGAATAAGCGACCTCGTGCATTGGATAGGGCTTCGTTGGATAAGTTGCAGACCCTGACCTTTGAGCCGTATGAGGTGGAGTTGGAGACTGCTCGCAACCTCTTTCTCTTCGCCTGTTATACGGGTGTTGCCTACTGCGATATGGTTGCCCTTAGTCGGGAGCATCTCTTTACGGATGATGAGGGGGCATTATGGCTTAAGTTCCGCAGACAGAAGACCAATACGCTTTGTCGGGTGAAACTCTTATCTGAAGCGGTGCGTCTGATGGAGCGACATCAATCAAAGGAGCGTGACACACTCTTTGCACCTATTCCTTATTCGGGCTACCTCGCCCACCTCAAAGCCCTACAACTTCGAGCTGGTATCACCATTCCCCTTTCGGCACACGTTGGTCGCCACACCTTTGCGACCTTGATCACTTTGGAGCGAGGAGTGCCGATTGAAACAGTGAGCCGAATGTTGGGGCATAGCAATATCCAAACGACCGAGCGATATGCTCATGTGACTCCGAAGAAGCTTTTCGATGAGTTTGAGCAATTCCTCTCTTTCACTGAAGAGCTAACCTTAACCTTGTAAGAGCTATGCGCAGTACATTCAGAATACTATTCTATATCAATAAGAGCAAGACCAAAGCAGACGGCACAACGGCAATCCTTTGCCGTATCACCATAGACGGAGCGAGCGTAGTGATAACCACAGGCGAAAGCACTGCCCCCCACGATTGGAGCGTGAAGCGAGGGGAGACAAAGGAGAAGAAGACCAACCAACGCCTGCAAACCTTTCGAGAGAATGTCGAACAAGGCTACAACTCCTTGCTTTACAAGTATGGAGCAGTGAGTGCCGAGTTGCTGAAGAACTACTTGCAGGGTGTCGGGAAAACTCCAACGACCCTGCTTGCTCTTAGTGCGGAAGAGCTCAAAGCCCAACGAGAATGCAGTAGTGCGGGGACGTATAGGAACAATCGGTACGCCGATAGGCTGCTTAACTCTTTTGTGCGCAGTCGCAGTGAGCAGGATGTCCCCTTGTCGGCTCTTACGATTGAGTTCTTTGAGGATTATCGCTGCTATCTGAAGAGGGAGGGCTATGCACCTGCAACGATAAATAGCCATCTCTGTTGGTTGAGTCGATTGATGTACCGAGCCGTCAGTCAGGGGACGATACGCTTCAATCCGTTTGAAGAGGTGAAGTATGAAGTCGTGGAGCGCAAACCTCGTTTTCTGAGTAAGGGCGATGTGGCAAAGCTCTTGGCATTCCCGTTGCAGGATGAAGGCGCAGAACTAAGCCGAAGAATGTTCCTTTTCTCGGCCTTTACAGGCTTGGCTTTTGTAGATTTACAAGGGCTACGAGCTTCGCAAATCGAGACGAACAGCGAGGGGAAGCGGTATATTCGCGAGGCAAGACAGAAAACAGAGGTGGAGAGCTTGATCCCCTTGCATTCGATAGCGGAGCAGATACTCTCTCTTTACACGAAAGAGAAGAGCAAGGGGGATTACAAGATATTCCCCGATACAATGAGCGACTGGAAGCTACTCCGTCATCTCAAAGCCGTGGGGTTGGCATGTGGCATCCGTACTCCGTTGACTTGGCACTGTGCAAGACATACGTTTGGGACGCTAACGCTAGAGGCTGGTGTGCCTATTGAGAGCATTGCTAAGATGATGGGGCATTCGTCTATTGCCAGCACGCAAATCTACGCCCAAGTCACCGACCAAAAGATTGCGAGGGATATGGATAAGTTGATCAAGAGAAAAACGAACTAGAGCGTACAAGAAGAGTTCTTTTACACGAATATTAGTGGGTGGAATGTACGGGAACGCAATCCTTCTATTGAGATTTGGTTGTTTGCTTTGTATTTCCTACCTTTGCTTCAAAGTTCACTCAGTAGTCGGTTTATTTTCTGATAAGAGTAGAACATATATAGGTTTATATGGCAAGAAAATCAAGCAAAGAGAACATAGTAAAAGAAGCATTTAGGCTTTTCATTTTAAAGGGATATGACAGAGTTAGTATTGCCGAAATTGAGAATGCTGCAAATGTTTCAAGAGGATTAGTGTTTTACTATTTCAAGAGTAAAGAGGATATGTTCAAAAGTGTGGGAGACATGTTCTTCTTCAATCATATCTCTTCTTCAAATGAAGGATCTCAATCAAAGTATTCCATTTCAGAAACACCTCTGAGAGACTTTATTGTAGAACAACTCTGTGCTATTAAGGACAGGATGGACTCCCTAAGTCAAATAAACAAAGGAGATGCGAAACATTTTCACTTCTATCGATTTATTCTTGAGCTCAAAGCTTTATATCCAAGTTTTGAAGATGAAATGAAAGCCTATGAGGAAAGAGAGTCCTCTTGTTGGATAAATATTATCGAATTGGCTAAATCCAAAAAGGAGATATCGTCAAGTGAAACAAGCGAAGATATAGCTTCTTTGTTTAGGCACACTTATATAGGTCTTTCGTTTAAAGACGCATTATTTTCAGGCTTAGATATTGAGCAGCTGGACAAACTTTGGAATACTCTATACTCACAAATCAGCACACATTGAGGTGGATAGGGGAGTACCTATACACCCTACACCATATAAACTGAATCACTCTAAATATATAGAGCAACCTAATACAAACCCTATAACACAATAAAGTTATGAAACGAATCCTATCAACCCTAACCGTACTGGTCATGCTACTCTCCTGTAGTCAAAATGCTCCAGCACCTAACCAAAAGGACGATCAAAAGAAAGCGAACAAAGAGCAGCAAGACCCTAACAAAAACGACAAGGGAGACCCTAGCGTAACCCCTCAAGGTGAGTATATCTGCTCTGGACATCAGATAAATCGCTACTACAAGATCAGTGACCTATCCATCAAAGAGGATGCTCTCAAGAAAGATCAAAACGGGAGCTATACGATGACCGTGGAGTTTGTCACTAAGAACTTCTATGGGTATAGAAAGCCAGCAGCAGAGGTGAGCAAGTTTGCTCAATGTGCCAAGAAGTTTGGAGATACCGCCTCTAGGATGACGTTCCCAGAAGCCATTGATCTAGGCTTTGCTTTATCGGCCTTCGTGAGCGATGTCACAATCACTACCGCTGAAGACTTTGACGCAACTCATTCCGCAGGCTCTTCACTATCAGACCTTGTAGAAATTGAGTATCTGACAGCCTATCCGAGTATCAAGCGTAACTATGACCCAGCAAGTCTAGAAGGGCTAATTGAGCCTAACGTGGACTACTCCGATCCTCGATATGGAGTGCAGCGCGTCAACAAGACTCTCAATAAGGTGTCGCAAGAGGAGCTTGCGATGGTCTATCTAGCACCAGACAATGCAGTGATAGATCCACAGGATCCACAACACAAGAATATCCTCTATCGCCTGCGCTTCACTAAAGCTCCTTCTAATAGCGTCCAAACAGTGACCATCAAGATCACAACGGACGAAGGTGTCTACACCGCAACAAAGAAAGTAGCCTTCTTGTAAAGGGCGGGCTACGTGTTACGCAACACATTAAAACTCGTGTAGGGGCGGATTTGTATCCGCCCCTACGTAACTCGGGTATCTTCTTGAAGTAAATATTTGACATCTCCTTTTCAAGTTGCGACTTTAAGGTGCTTTTCCTGATACACCCACTTTTGCTTTTGAATATGAGTGGGAGATTCTCGTTTGGAACAGTGCTTTTGTCTAACTGACAATCAAAAACTTGCACTTAATAATCACTTATAATACATAGGATTATGAAAAAGAAATTACTGCTGTTTATGCTGTGTTTGAGCGTTGGAATGACTGCTCTTTCACAGAGCAAGACTGATATCTATGGTCTATTGACGACCATGGATCATCCGTCAAAAGCCACTCAAGGAGCTATCCTTGCAATTATGACTGATGAAGCTTATATCCCGATACAAATTAAGGAGGGGGTGTATGCTACAGTGGCAAATCCGCAGTCCAATACACAAACACTATCGGGTAAGCCTATACAGCTAGACAGCATCTACCACTTTGTCTGTAGGCAAGATGGTGATGTCTACAGCTACGACTTCGAGCAACTCCATAAAGGCGCAAAATACGTCACTGTAGAGGGCTGTTTTGTGAATGAGACTATGGGGCCATCAGAGCCAGGGGGAGAGCCGCTCCCTGGGTTCTTCTTTTACTTTCTGACAACGACTGGACAAGAGATGGGACTAGCCAGCTTTTCTGGACGTTCTGAGGCTGCAAACACTTTAGGAGGGTGGAGTCGTGCACATTCGTATCTCAAGAACTGGTATGATTCGAGTGTTTCCCCAGACACATTATACACAGTAAGATTTCTCGAGCTAGAGACAGGATACTATCGAGGTCGCTACATCCCTACTCATCTGCTGAAGTCTAAGCCTTTGGCGGTACAGCAGATGGGAGATGAGAATAGACCTCAGATAGAGGTTGAACGTGGTAAACTGCTCATTAATAGTGAGCGTCCTATGACGTGCATTACGCTCTCAAATATCGCAGGCTACACAAAAGCGTATGACATCAACAACCCACAGGAGTTTGTCTTATCACTCCCATACCCTAATCAACCATATGTGATTCATATAGAATTCGCAGACGGCTCTACACCGTTCACTCAAAAGATACTACCGCTATGAAAAGGTTTACATTGATGGTCAGCTTCTTGACCTTGCTTTGTCTGAATATAGTAGCTCAAAACTTTGAGCTTGATGAGATAAGTAATATGTTTACAGAGGAGGAGTATAGGGCTAGTACTTCTGTTGCTCAACTCTGTACAGACAAGCTGTCGTGGCGTATCGCAAGGCGAGTATACTCGTCTAGATATGCATTGAAGAATCA
Organism: Porphyromonas vaginalis; assembly: GCF_958301595.1. NCBI lineage: Bacteria > Pseudomonadati > Bacteroidota > Bacteroidia > Bacteroidales > Porphyromonadaceae > Porphyromonas > Porphyromonas vaginalis. The sequence continues at coordinate 2,027,974 of NZ_CATQJU010000001.1, forward strand.
GCAAGATAGTATCACTACCACAAAAAACTACTATTGAGGCATCGCCGATGAAGCTTTATCCTAACCCCACCGATGGAATACTCTCAATAGAGCTTACAGACGCTAGTCAAGACGGTGTAATAAAAATCACCTCAGCAGAAAGTGGCAAGACATATTACACCCTATCTACACAAGGTGAGAAAATATTGACGGCAGACCTTACTGGACTACCTAGCGGGGAGTACCTCCTCCATTACTACGATGGAACAGCTCTCATCGCTACACAAAAGATTCACAAGCTATAAACCAATCGAAATAATACTATTATGAAGTACTTCATCAATATGAGAAATGTCGTCTCTCTTATTGTACTTATGGCATTGGTGACGTCTTGCTGTAACTGCGGACTACCGACACCTCCTAAAAAACAAGATACTACAGAGGTCGTTCAGAAGAACACCTTCCAAGTAAAGTTCAGTGCCAGCCCAAACTCCTTCTCTGGTTACGGAGGTTATGGTAAGGTTCACGGCGTGCTACAAGAACTATCTCCAAGCGGAGAGCTACTCCATGAGACCCCCCTGAAGGACTCTGAGTTTACACTGCACTTTGAGAGGTATCCAACTGGGATAGGACCTCGTGAGTATGGACTTAATGAGTTTTTTGTCCGAGATGGTATAAATGCTGAGACGTTTAAGATTGAGGCCGAGGTCATCAGTGGCAAGGGCAAGGGCTGTAAGCAGACCATTCCCATAAAGCGTGGCGGGGAAAGATTCTCTTTTAGAGCTGAGCCAAATACGTTTACATCAAAGGGTGGATCAGGTAAGGTTCTAGGGACAGTGTACATTACAGACTTTGATGGTAACGTAATTGAGGAGCGTGATCTTGGAGATCCAAACTTTGGTCTCAATGTAATTGATAGCCATGAGGGTATTACGATTGATTATATCAATAAAACCTTCTCGATTGCTGAGGGTGGTTCAGCAACGTTTAAGTTACAGGCTGTTACAGTTGAGCGCAAATCTTATATTCTAGAGATAAAGCGTGAAGACTGATGCTCATAGAATCATTAAGGCGATAGCCTAGTAGAATTCTTTTGCTAACTAGAGAGGAGGGGGCTCTGAGAGCTTCTCTCCTCTTTTCTCTGAGTAGGTAAAACTACCTCCATATAGGGTACAGAAAAATCCGCATGACGTGCGAGTATCGGAAGTAAAATAAATGTGGTTCATCCGAGATTCTGTGTGATGACTTAACTTTGGACTAAGAAAGAAGCTGGCTCTATCTTTAGTACCTTTGAAAAAGTTAACCATTACCATTTCGGTACTATTATGACAGAAACCAGCTTCCTATATCACAATTTTGAAGTACACTAAGACTCGTGTGGGGGCGGATCTGTATCTGTATCCGCCCCTACGTAACGTAATTCGGTTATCTTCTTGAAGTCAACACTTAACATACCCCTTTTCACCTCACGACTTTAAGGTGCTTTTCTTGGCACACCCACTTTTGCTTTGTATGACGAGCCTGTCATACCGAAAGTAGGTCAGAAAACTTTCGTTTCCCGACCTACTCGATTAAATGTAAAAGGATCGTGGCGATTACAAGTTAACACGCTTCCTATAGTTCTCACTCAGTATTCTGTTGATGTCTGAGAGCCGATAGAGGATTTTCCCTGCAATTTGGGTGTAAGGGATAATGTTTTTATCCCGATAGTCTTGCAGGGTGCGAGGGGAAAGGAACAGTCTCTCGCAGACCTCCCTTCCTGTGAGGTAGATTTCACCTTCAAAAAGAGGACGATGAGTTTGAGCGATACTTCTGACTCGATTCGTCAAACCTTTAATGCCAGAGATGAGTTGCTTCATCTCTGGTGTTTCTTTATTGATCGTTTCGTACTCCATAGTCGTTAACCTTTACGAGTGTTAGAGTTAGCGAGGAGAGCTTCCACATCCTCTCGCATGTAATAGCACTTATGTCCGATTTGGATAAAGGGCAGTACGGACGAGTCCCGATAGTGCTGCAATGTTCGTTTACTGATGTTCAGTATTCGGCATACATCCCCGTTGTGCAATAAGTCAGGGAATTGGGCTGGTGGCGCAAAATGTTCATTGAAACTCTTTGTCAGCTCCTCGATGCACTCTTTCAGTTCCTCCCAAGCGGAGGTGTCAATGGCTGTAAATCTCATTTTGTTGTTGTGTTATTTGCGTTGTTATTACTTTCTGACGCAAAAGTAAGCAGGCTCTTTCACTATTTCTTCAAGCGCAGAGATAGCGGGATATACGAGGAAATATTAGGGAGAGTGGCTCTTGACCGCTATATGATTGTCCATACTTTATTCCATTGCGTCACTAGTTCAAGTAATCACTTCAATCCATCGAAGTAAAGCAACGCGATCCATAGCAAACGACACACTTTTCATTAGTGCTATTTGCACACTCATAGAGCCTCTTTTCCTCCAATCGGATTGTGAAAAGGGGCTTTTCGTTGTGTCGTGTCTGAGAAAAGCGATGCACTCTGATGCAAGAAAACCGTCCTTGTGTTTCTTGCGAAAAAACTCTTCTAACTTGGCTTTAGCTCTCGAAAAGGAGCTAATCATCAAAACAATGTAATACAAAGCAATCTGCACAATGAAGATAGAAGAAAAGGATAGCCCCTCCAAAAACGGCCAAATAGAAGCGTATCTTTCCGCTCAGTACGAGTTTCGGTACAACACCGTCTTGCACCGAGCCGAGTATCGTCCACAAGGCAAGGGCGATTACACCGCCGTAGACCGCTATCGTATCAACACCCTCAAGCGAGCCTTGGACAAGGAGGCCAACATACAGACCTCAACAGATAATCTGTACAGCATTATTGAGAGCGATTTCTCCCCACGTATCAATCCCGTGCAAGAATATTTCCGAGCCTTACCACTGACGAAAGGTAATGCGGAAGCCATCACAGCTCTTGCCGACTGCGTGCAAGTAACCAATTCTGAGAAGTGGGAGGAATACCTTACCAAGTGGCTAGTGGCCGTAGTAGCCAATGCTATGGACGACAAGCAGTGTCGCAATCACACCTGCCTTGTGCTGACAGGCGAGCAAGGCAAGTTCAAAACGACCTTTCTAGACCTACTCTGCCCACCAGCTCTATCCGACTACCGCTATACAGGAAAGATATATCCGCAGGAGAAAGATGTGCTGAGCCTTATCGGGCAAAACCTCATCATCAACATTGATGACCAACTCAAAGCTCTCAACAAGCGAGATGAAAACGAACTGAAGAACCTGATAACCTGTCCGCAGGTGAAGTACCGCATGCCTTACGAGAAGCACATTGAGGAGCGCCCCCACTTGGCAAGCTTCGTGGCTTCGGTCAATGGCAACGACTTCCTCACAGACCCTACAGGGAGCAGGCGTTTCCTCCCCTTTGAAGTATTGGCAATAGATATAGACCGTGCTAAAGCGATCCCGATGGATGCTGTTTACAGTGACGCTAAGCGACTACTGCATGAAGGCTTTCGCTATTGGTTCAATGATGAAGAGATTATTGAGTTGCATAGAAACAGCGAGGCTTTCCAAGTCTATACAGCAGAGATGGAGCTGTTACTCCGCTACTTCACATTTCCCTCGGAAGCTGAGATGGCTACGAAACGCTTCTATATGACCAATTCGGAGATTGTAGGGTATCTCTCCTGCTATACCCGACAACCCCTCTCTCCCAAACGGATGGGCGAAGCCCTGCGAAGGGCGGGCTATACGAGGGAGTGTCGCAGGATAAATGGCAATCCCGTATATGTCTATGCCGTCCGTAAGATTTACCCCGAGCAACCACCATAGCACTCTGTTGTTGCACTCCCTTTGTAATACCCCTTTCTCTTTTCTTTCCTATTCTCCTTACTACGTTACTACAACTAAGGATAATACAGTGAAAGAGAAAGGATTACAGAAGATATTCATCTTACGACATAGCTTACTACAATCCTTCTACGCTTCTACAGCTTAATAGAGGACAAGTGGTGTAGACAGATGGTGTAGTAGGATAAACCCCGACGAAGTGTTACACTTTTCTCTTTCACTGTCAATCACTTATCCTAGTGTAGAAAGGTAGTAAGATAAAAAGGGGAAAACTCCAAAAAGAGAAAATCAAGAAAACAGAACATGCCATGAAACAGCGAACAAAGAATACGAAGAAGCCGTGAACAAAGAATACGAAGAAGCCGTGAACAAAGAATACGAAGAAGCCGTGAACAATGAATACGAAGAAGCCGTGAACAATGAATACGAACAATCCAAATCCAAAGACAACAGCAATGAACAACGAATATTACGATCTACAACATCTTAAGGCAATACCAATAGCCGACTATCTGCATACTACCTATGGTGTCGAACCTGCCAAGCGGTACAATGGGTATGCTCTTTATCATGCACCCTACCGAGAAGACTTCAATGCTAGTATGAAGGTAGACTTTCGGGAGAACTTGTGGCACGACTACGGCTCAGGTCAAGGCGGAAGTATCATAGACCTTGTGATGCGTATGCAAGGGTGTAGTGCTTATGAAGCAATGAAACATCTTGCTGGAAAGCGAGAGACAATAGTTGCACCCTCTTCCTTTCATCGTGAAGATCACATAGAGCACAGAAGAGATGAGCCTAGAGCAAATAATAGAAGGCATATCCTCTCCATCAGCGATGAGTTGCCCTCACATCTGCAACGCTATCTTCGAGAGGTTCGCAAGATAGATCTTGCAGTGGCAAGTGGGTATCTCCGTCACATCCACTACGAGGTAGGTGGACGAGAATACTCCGCCATCGGATTTCCCAATCGTTCTGGTGGATATGAGCTTCGGGATGACAACGCATTCAAGGGAACTATTGCGCCAAAGGATATATCTGTGATTGCAGGACGAGAGGACAACGCCCCTCTCTGCATCTTTGAAGGCTTTATGGATTTCCTTTCCCTTCTTACGATAAATGGGAAAGAAACGGCTCCTTGCCTTGTATTGAACTCGGTCAGCAACATTTCACGAGCCATCGCCTATCTCCAAGAGCAAGACATTGACTCCGTTCGAGCGTTCCTCGATAATGACCCCGTAGGACGACAAGCACTCCTGACTATCCAATCATCAGATGTGACGGTAGAGGATATGAGCAGGCACTATGCCCGACACAAAGACCTCAACGAGTTTCTTGTAGCACAACGGGAAGCGCAGAAACAGAAAATAGTCCCTCGCAAAAGGGGGCTTAGACGATAACGCAAAAGAGAGAAATTTCAACAACGGAACCATCGGGTATTCAAAGAGACTAGAGCTGTAAATCGTATAGATGTGAGCCTTTGTTTCAAGAGTTATGGCACTCCCTCGGAGTTGCAAGTTTGCAGGGGCAAACTTAGAAACAAAGACTCAGTGCATTTAGAGAATGCAAGCACTTCAAAGGCAGGCTGCGGGACAGGGCGGAGCGGGCATTTGGAGAAATGCCATAGCTCATTAGGGCATTTTCTTCACGCTCCACTTCGTTACCGCTAAAAAAGCCCTCCTGAGCCAAGGGGAAGCAGCCCCTTTGGATACCCCCTAAAACTATATTCAACTTATGGGCTACGCAGTATTACACATAGACAAGGCTCGGGGCAACGACTCGGCAATGAGTGCCCACATCGAGCGAACATTCGTGCCGAACAATGTCGATGCCTCTCGCACGCACCTCAATCGAGACTTGGTGCAATTCCCCGCAAATGTCACCAACCGTACAGAAGCTATTGCACATCGCATAGCAACGGCTGGTATCTACCGAAAGGTTGCGGACAATCAAGTTAAAGCACTTCGTTTCATCCTCTCAGGATCACACGAAGATATGCTCCAACTTGAAAGCGATGGACGCTTAGAGGAGTGGTGCCATAGTACGATGCAGTGGCTTTATACCACCTTTGGTAAGGCAAACGTGGTGGCAGCCACACTCCATGCCGATGAAGAGACCCCGCACATACATGCGACAGTTGTCCCAATTGTCACGGGAGAAAGGAGAAAAGCCAAACAGGAAGCTGAGAATGGCAAGCGTAAGTACAAGACAAAGACAAACAAGATAAGGCTCTGTGCTGATGATCTGCTTACACCCAAGAAGCTCGAGGAGTATCAAACCTCCTACGCAGAGCAAATGCGACCATTTGGGCTGAGTAGAGGGGTACAAGGATCTGAAGCAAAGCATCGTACTAATATGGAGTATTACAAAGAGCTTCTCAAAGAGACCAAGCAGAAACAACTTGAGGAGGAAGAACTAATTCAAAAGGTCAGAGAGTTGGAAAAGCAGGCGGGCAAGCTCCGAGTAAAGGGTACGCTCTACTCGCTATTTGGCAACTCCGAGCTTGACAAGGCGGAACAGCGCATCGAAGAGTTGGAGCAAGAAGTCAAACGGCAACAACATCTTTCGGAAAAGGAGAAAGCCGAAATCCGCAAGGAGGTCATACTTCTTCAGGACACCATTAGAGATAAGGACAAGACTATATCTGAACAACACCGAGAAATCAAGGTGTACGAGGAGGAGCGGAGTTTTATCAAACGCTTCTTCCACAGCTTCTACCTCTTACTCAATATCCGTCTGATGCTCCGCAAAATGGGCTTTGATGATGATACGGTGGTCAAGATGCACAAAGATCGAGAGACAGTCCGTGGTACGGCTACAGCATATTCGGGAATGTACAAACGAAACTTCACGGAGGAAAATGCGGAGCTACGCATTATAACCAACGAGAAGCGTCAGCCTATTCTTACCATCAATGGACTATCTGTTTCAGATTGGTGCGAACAGAAATGGAAACAGTTTGTCAATCGTAATCGCTTGCAACGACTGTAGAGATAAGACATCTCCTTCCCCTTTCATTGTAATGTTTGGACTCCGACTAAACTTTTAAGAAGAAAATCACGCAAGAACGCTCACTTTCTCCCACGAATCACTATCTTTGCAAGTGATAATAGTGAGCGTTCTTTGGCTATCCAAAACGATGTACTTCAAAGCACTCCGCTCATTTCTAAATCGTTACCTGTCCGTGTCACCCCAAACGGTAACCTCTTATTTCTCAGCTAGATAGTCCGAAACCAAAAAATGCGGAGGAACTTTTTAGTTCCAAGGGAGGAACTCTTCGTTTCCAACGGTGGAAAGAAAAGTTTCCAGCCTTGGAAAACTTCTTTTCCTCCGTTGGAAATTTAATTTTCCAAGGCTGGAATGTTTTTGGAAAGTTGACAAAACGGTCGGCACCTCACGGCTGTCTCGGGTCTGTGGCATGACAAATAACGATGCGTCTCGGCAAGAGGGCTAGTTCTTACCGAGACGCATCGCTGTCTGTGAGGGGACGTGTGGCTAGATCTGTAGCTTGTAGCGCCCGTCGGGCTGGAGCGAGACGGCACCTTCGCTCTCAAGGAGGAAGAGTCGGAAGCTCACTTCGTCTACGCCCATGAGCGTCTGGTCACAGATAGTATCGATCGAGAGGCCATCGCCACTCTCTACGATCAGATCGAGGAGAGGACGTGTCTCAGGCTCTAGGCGAGCTCGCAGAGCATTGAGCTTGCTCTCGTGAGACATGGAGCCGACGGCACTGCGCGCCTCATGGTCGGGCTTCTTCCACTCGAGGTCTTCGCAGAGGTGAGTGGCTGAGGTGATGAGCTTGGCGATATTGTTGTAGATAAGGTTGTTGCACCCTTCGTTCTCGCGATCTGAGGGGCGACCCGGGAGGGCGTAGACGGAGCGGTCGTAGTCGAAGGCTTGGTGCGCTGTGATGAGCGAACCGCCACGCTCGGCAGACTGACCGACGAGGGTTGCCTGCGTGAGCCCCGCCACGATACGATTGCGCAAGACGAACTGATGTCGCTGGGGCTTGACACCCGCTGGGTACTCGGAGAGTAGAGCGCCACCGTGGGATACGATGCTACGAGCGAGGTTGCGGTGATTGCTCGGATAGATCATGTGAAGCCCGTGAGCCAGCACGGCTACGGTGGGCAAGCCCGCCTGCAGAGCCGCCTTGTGTGCGACAGCGTCTAGTCCAAGTGCCAGACCGCTGACGATGGTCACGCTGTCGGTCACGTTGGGCAGGTGGCTGATGATCGCCTGTAGATCCTCGACACCATGCTGCGAAGGCTTGCGCGTGCCGACGACACTGAGCGTCTGCTCCGCATGAAGTGGTGCTAGGTCACCTAGATAAAAGAGTATCAGTGGCGCATCGGCACACTGGAGGAGTAGAGGAGGGTAGTCGGCATCGTAGATGCTGACCATTCGTATGCCTAGATCGGCCGTGCGCTGTAGCTGCGCTTGCGTTTCCTCGAGCTTAGCCCGATCCCGTAGGAGCGGGTAGAGATGCGTGTAGACGTGGCCGTTGAGCCTTGCTAGAGCTTGTGGATCAGCCCATAGTGCTGTGGCTGATCCGGCAAACTCTATCAGATGGCGAGCGAGCTGTAGCGATACGCCCTTGAGCTGCGTCAAGGCGTAGATACAGAGATGCTCACGGCTTATCTCAGGCATTGGCTAGACGGAGTGGATTACTGCTTAGCGAGCCACTCGTAGCCGTTGCGGAAGAACTGTATCCACGGAGAGACCTGATCCTCCTGACGACGCTCTTCGGGGTAGAAGCCACACTGCCAGGTGAGCGTAGCACGCTCTGGGTGAGGCATCATAGCTAGGTGACGGCCATCGCTACTGCAAAGCGCTGCGATACCGCGCTCAGAGCCATTAGGATTGCCTGGGTAGGTATCGTAATGGTAGCGCGCTGCTATCTGCTCATCGGGTATCGTGGGGCAGACGAAGCGTCCCTCGCCGTGAGCCACCCAGACACCGAGCTGACAGCCCTCGAGACCTTGTGTCAAGATAGCACCTGTGTCGGCGATATCTACGGTTAGGAAGTTGGACTCAAACTTGTGCGAAGCGTTGTGCTCCAGCTTGAAGAGGCTTTCGCCCTGAGCATCCTTGCCGAGGAGCCCGAGCTGAGCCATGAGCTGACAGCCGTTGCAGATGCCGAGTGAGAGTGTGTCGGGGCGAGCGTAGAAAGCTTCGATAGCCTTGCGAGCTCGCTCATTGTAAAGGATACCCGCAGCCCAGCCCTTGGCAGAGCCTAAGACATCGGAGTGCGAGAAGCCACCACAGTAGACGAGCATGCGAACGTCGGATAGGTCGGTGCGGCCCTCGATGAGGTCGGTCAGATGGATATCCACCACGTCAAAGCCTGCGAGGTGCAGTGCGTAAGCCATCTCACGCTCACCATTGGTTCCGTTGTCACGTAGTATAGCAGCCTTGATGCCTGATGCCTTCGTGCGATGAGGCTCTAGACCAAGACCCGCATAGGTGCCAGCGAAAGCGTGCGGGAAGCGCCACTGTACGGGCTGCTTGCCCAGGCTCTCGTAGCGACTTGCTGCTAGAGCTTCGCCACTCTGGAAGCAGTCTAGCAGGTAAGACTTGTTTGCCCAGCACTTGCGTGCAGCATCGATGTCGATCTCGTACGTCTTGCCCTCTTGATGAATCATCAGCAGGCGAGACTCCGTAGGTGCACCGAGGTCGGCATAAGCGATCTCGTACTCCTCGAGGATACGCTTTGCCTGCTCTGCCTTAGAAACCTGTAGGATGACGCCCGGGTTCTCACTGTAGAGTGCCGTGACGAGGTCCACATGGGAGAGTTCATCGAGGCTGATCTCAGCACCTCCATGTGTATTGGCGAAGCACATCTCCAAGAGCGTTGTGACCATACCGCCCGCCGAGATGTCGTGACCAGCTAGGACTAAGCCCTTGTGGATTAACTCCTGAACGGCCTCAAAGGCGGTGGCGAAGTAGTCGGTGTCACCGACCGTGGGGAAGCTGTCGCCGAGCTGTCCCAATGCTTGTGCCAAAGCTGAGCCACCGAGTGCCATCGGAGCAAAGCTAAAGTCGATGTAGAGCAGACGGCTCTGCTTAGCAGCCTTGAGCTCAGGCGTCACGATGCCCCTGACGTTGCTCACGGGAGCTGCTGCGGTGATGATCAGTGTGCCTGGACTCATCACCTGCTTTCCGTCGGGATACTTCTGCGTCATGGAGAGCGAGTCTTTGCCCGTCGGGATATTGATCCCTAGATCTATGGCAAACTCACTACAAGCCTGCACCGCCTGATAGAGACGTGCGTCCTCGCCCTTGTTGCGACAAGGCCACATCCAGTTAGCGCTGAGCGAGATGCCACGTATGCCACCCTCGATGGGGGCAAAGACAATGTTCGTCAGAGCCTCTGCGATAGCCATCCGAGAGCCATCCCCAGCATCGATGAGTGCCACCTGAGGCGCATGTCCTACGGCAGTAGCCATACCGCTCTTGCCGTCGTAGTCTAGTGCCATAGCACCAAGATCGGAGAGCGGTAGCTGGAGCGCACCAACGCACTGCTGCTGTGCCACACGACCCGTCACGGAGCGGTCCACTTTGTTGGTCAACCAATCCTTAGAGGCGACCGCTTCGAGGGTCAGGACTTTGTCTAGATATTCGCGCCACAGCTCTTTGTCATAGCTGACTGGGGCAAACTGATGAGCGACTGTCTCGTCCTCCATAACTGTCTTGGGCGACTGCCCCAGCAGGTCGGACACGGCTAGGTCGATGGCAGCGCGTCCCTCCCGCTCTGTGCTAAAGAGGAGGCGCTCATCGTCGGTCGTCTCGCCTACCTTATATATAGGACTGCCCTCACGCCGTGCTATCTGCTCCATCTGCGCGTATTCGCGCTCCTGGATGAGCAGACCGACACGCTCTTGGCTCTCATTGCCGATGATCTCTCTAGCGGAGAGCGTCGGGTCGCCTACGGGTAGTGCGTCAATGTCGATGCGTCCTCCGGTCTCCTCGATGAGCTCGGTGAGACAGTTCAGGTGTCCGCCAGCACCATGGTCGTGGATGCTCACGATCGGGTTGTTGCCCTGCTCGCTGATGGCGCGGACCACGTTGAGAACACGCTTCTGCATCTCAGGATTGGCACGCTGTACCGCATTAAGCTCGATACCGCTACTGTACTCGCCCGTAGCGACAGAGCTGACGGCACCGCCGCCCATACCGATGCGGTAGTTGTCACCACCGAGTAGCACGACCGTCTCGCCAGGCTGTGGTGTCTCCTTCTTGGCATCTTCTTGGGGAGCGTAGCCCATACCGCCCGCTAGCATGATCACCTTATCGTAGCCGTAGAGCGTGCTGTCGGCACCCTCCTGATGCTCGAAGGTCAGTAGCGAACCATTGATCAAGGGCTGTCCAAACTTATTGCCAAAGTCACTAGCTCCGTCGCTCGCTTTCGTCAGGATCTCTTGCGGAGACTGGTAAAGCCACGGACGTGGGTCTAGCTTAGCGGGGCTAAGCTTCTGATCCTTCTCGAGGCGTGGGTAGGAAGTGATGTAGACGGCACTACCTGAGAGTGGTAGCGATCCCTTGCCGCCGCACATACGGTCGCGGATCTCACCGCCTGAGCCAGTAGCTGCTCCGTTGAAGGGCTCGACCGTCGTGGGGAAGTTGTGCGTCTCAGCCTTTAGTGCTAAGACCGTATTGCGCTCCCGTAGTGTAAAGGGAGAGGGCTCCGTCGCGCTCGTTGGCGCAAACTGCCAGACGCGGGGACCCTTGACAAAAGCCACATTGTCCTTGTAAGCCGAGACGATGCCGTTGGGGTTCTCCTTGGAGGTTTGCTTGATCATCGCAAAGAGCGAATCGTTTTGTCGCAAACCGTCGATGATGAAGGTACCGTTGAAGATCTTGTGGCGGCAGTGCTCCGAATTGACCTGTGAGAAGCCGAAGACCTCAGAGTCAGTCAGCGGACGACCGATGCGTGCCGAGACGCCCTGTAGGTAAGCTATCTCCTCCTCGCTTAGGGCTAGTCCCTCCTCCTCGTTGTACGCCTCGAGGTCCGTGATCTCACGGATCGGCTGTGGCTCAGCGGTCATGGCGAAGCTCTCCTGACCTAGCCCCTTGTAGATCGCTTGGAGCATTGGGTCGTAGTGTGGTTTCGCTTCGTGAGTACGTGTGAGCTGCTCGATACGATCGATGCCAGCGATGCGCATGTTTTGCGTTATCTCCACAGCGTTGGTACTCCATGGAGTCACCTGCGTAGGACGAGGGCCCACAAAGGTTCCCTCGAGGTGAGACTCGGGAGCCAGCTGCGCTCCGCCGAAGAGCCAAGAGAGACGCTCGCAGGTCTCCTCGCTGAGAGCTGAGGTGTGTGAGACGGCATAAATCGTATCACCAAGGACAAAGTAACTAATCATAGCGGGTTGTGTATAATGGGTCTGAAACTACTTACGTTGCAAATGTACGGAAATTAGCGTTGAGGGCAGCGGTTTAGACATATAGTTGCCCAGCATCGTTGAGCGTGGGAATGTGTGTCGAACTGTCTTGCTCGAGGCAGTGACGTAAGCTATCGGGATAGCCACGCTGTATCAGACGTTGGTTGTGATCGCAACTGTAGAGATAGTCGTAGAGATGCGCTCGGTGCTCGCGGTAAAGCTCTAGTGCCGTGCGGCTACTGTCGGTGAGTCGGTAGGTTGCGCCCAGCTCCTCTAGCTTGTCTAGGAGCGCAGCACCGTAGAGCGTGTCTTCGATGCAGAAGCTGTTTTGCCAACCAGAAGCGAGTACCGTCACGGCACGCCCCGAAGCTTGGCAGTGGCGCGCCACGGCGGTGAGATTGCTAAAAGCACCTACGATGATCTCCGCTGCGCCTGCCTCCCGAGCTGCGTGAATGGCTTGGGTGCCGTTGGTCGTCGTGAAGACGATGCTACGTCCGCCGATCCGCTCAGCAGTAAACTCGGAGGGGTCGTTGCCTAGGTCAGCCCACGGGCAACGCATCGCATTGCGCTCGGCAGCTACCACATAGCCCTTACCGAGAAAGCTCTCCGCCTCATCGGTCGTTGCCACGGGTATGATCTCCTTAGCGCCATGGTCAAAGGCTGCCACCATCGAGGTGCCAGCACGCAGTATGTCCACCACGACCACCACGCTGTCCTCCTGATGGTAGTAAGGGTAGAGCGCCGGGCACGGACAAATATCAAAAGTTAGGTGTGCCATATATACAGGTGGTGTTTACTTATTCTTCCTCTTCTTCGATTGTTATGCTGGACTTTGTCGTCCTTCTAATCTCAACAACAACATCTTTACGATCCATTCCTAGTAATAACATGGTTTTAGACATGCGATCCAATATCATATTGATAGTTGCGTCACAATGTACGAAGAGCTCTTCAGGCTTAATATCTGAAAGTTGAGTACAGAATTTATCTTCAAGGTTTTTGTATCGTGTCTGGTAGTTTGGCTGCTTTAATAATAGTTGGCTAAACCTACTCCAGTTCACGATAGAGTCCTTTCGACTAAAGACTTCTTGTTGATTAAGTATGAGTTCTTCCAACGCAGCTGGCTCTTGATATTTGAAGTACTTGACAAACTGGAGCAATGTTCCAGACCAGTTCTTGACCTCGTACGTTTGCTGATATACCCTAAGCTGCTTGGGCTTAGTTCCTTTTGCCCACTCTAAACTGCCATCAAACGGATATATAACACTTTCTGTCTTTTGATCTGAATCATCTTTCCAATTATTGGTCTGCTTGTATTCATCGGGTAGCGAGAAGGTGTCTAGGAAGAGACTAATCATACGATCTTGATGGTCGAGGATGCTTTCTTCACGCCATTGCTCATACTGACAGATGTTATGGCTGTATCCTATGTTCGAGGTAGCCAATCGTGCCTTCTTGTCAGCAAAAGATTTATTGCCCATTTCACCATTGAACTCAGTAAGTATCAGGTTGCCGATGTTGTGCAAGTAGTGCTGGTGTATCTCCTCAGCCTTCTCCTCGCCCAACTCGGAGCGCCACACTTCGTTGAGAGTCTGTGGCATAATGTGCTCGATAGTGACAAGTGGATCGTGAAAATCTACGGAAACTTTAGCCTGATGTTTCTCCATTTTACCTAGGATGAACTTACTATAGCTACTCACATCTTTGTAGAAAGCTAGTCGCTCTAAAGTCTCTCGAACTTCTTTATCGTTTGGTAAGCGTAATCTATAAAAGAGATTGGATAGAATCTTTATCAGTGAAGTCTCTCCGCTTGCTATTGCTGGAAGATAAGAGGTCAGTGTAGGGATGTTCTTATTCTCTGCTTGCGTTAATTTAACTACACGCCTACGTATCAGATAGGTGCGAATGGACTCTAGAGACTCTATAAGTAAGGTGTCGCAGATTGTCGTATTAGGGTTCGAAGACTGTCGCATATGAAGCAACTCTAGCACAAAAGGCTTAAAAGCTTCACTCGATATGTCGTGAAATATATTGTGTAGGAGTTCCTTAATGGTTTGATCATCCTCCTTGTTAGGAGACACGGGAGTGTAGTATTTAGGCTCTACAATGTTTAAGTAACAAGGAACGTAAGACTCTATATCTCTGATGAAATCTTTCTTGCTATCAAATGTACGCTCAACGAATTCTTTGAACTGATAGTACAGCTCTTTGGTGTTGTTGTCACTGACTACTTTATAGGATTTCTTGTTTTTGCACTGGAGGTAGTCGCGAAAGAATCTAGATGTGTACTCCTCTCCTACTTCTCCCAGTAGCTGCTCTATCTTAGGTTGCCACACCTCATCATAAATTGTTGTTTGCTGATCACTAGGCATTCCTAGTAATATATAGTTGCGGATCAGGTCCGATAGGGAGAGGGGCTTGCCGAGCGAATTAAGCGTCTCAAAGATGACTTGTGGATCTTCACCTTTGTATGGCTCTTCTGACAGCTCTATTATGGCTACATTTATTCGTTGAAGAGCAGTTATGAAGTGTTCCGCAGTTATGTCTTCGCTTTCCAGTTGTTTCTTTAGTAGTCTTATGAATAAGTTATACGCATCTGTTATTTTCCCGGGGACTGGTTTTCCCCCCATAACCAATGCTCCGTAAGCATCCCAGTCTGAAGTTACCTGCTTGAGTTTGATTTTGTCCTTGAACGTAGACTTCTCGTTAATGAGTAATGTGTTAGTGATATTTTGTTTTTCTTCTTGGTCTGTAGAGAGGTCTCGTAATGCAATGCAAAAGATCAAAGTAGTGGTCAGACGCTGCTGTCCGTCGATGATTACTTGTCGCTTAGCAAATGAACCTTGTCCTTCCCACTTGTATACTAAGGTCCCAAAGAAATGCTGCTGCTTATCTGTTTGCATCGGATCCTGTTCAGAGTGAACTAGTCTCATGACATCATCAAAGAAGCGATTTATTTGTTCTTTGCCCCACGAGTATGCTCTCTGATACGGAGGAATAAAAAATGACGTGTTATTAAGGCTTAGAGCTTCAAAGATTGATGAATTAGAAGTTTTCATAGGATGGAGTATCTGTTTGAGAAAGGTAGGTTGTATTGTCAAAGCCCTCCACGAGTGAGGCAGAGATGCTCAGTGGAGGGCTTTGCTTAGCGTGCTGCTTGTAGCTTAGCGCAGCGTGTGATTACTTGCGAAAGGGGGGCTTGACCACCTTAGCCTCAAGGTTGCGCTTGCGGACGGAGATGTAGATCTTGCTGTCTATCTTGCTGTACTCCGTAGAGACGTAGCCCATACCGATGCCCACCTTGAGTGCGGGAGACATGGTACCAGAGGTGACGACACCGATCTTCTCGCCAGCCTCGTTGACGATGTCGTAGTGCTGACGGGGGATGCCCTTGTCGACCATTTCGAAAGCGACGAGCTTGCGTGTCAAGCCCTTAGCCTTCTGCTTGAGCAGTGCTTCACGACCTACGAGGTCGGGCTTATTGTCTGTGAGCTTGGTGATCCAGCCTAGGCCACTCTCTAGTGACGTGTGCTGATCATCGATATCGTTGCCGTAGAGGCAGAAACCAGCCTCTAGACGGAGCGTATCACGCGCACCCAGACCAGCAGGCATGATGCCCTCGGGCTTACCAGCCTCAAAGATAGCGTCCCAGATCTTGTCTGCATACTGAGGGAAGAAGTAGAGCTCGAAGCCTCCGCAACCCGTGTAGCCTGTGTTAGAGATGATCACGTTGGGGCAGTCTGCGAAGGTGCCCACCTTAAAGTGGTAGTAGGGGATGTCGAGCAGGTTGATGTCCGTCAGACGCTGTAGTACTTGTGTAGCCTTGGGGCCCTGTACGGCTAGCTGTCCGATCTTTGCGGAGCCGTCCTCTAGGTCAGCGCCCATATCGTTTTGCTTGAGGCACCACGCCCAGTCCTTGACGACGTTAGCAGCGTTGGGGACGAGCATGTACTTGTTCTCTTCGTAGCGGTATACGAGGAAGTCGTCTAGTAGTGTACCCTGCTCCGTTGTGAAGCAGCTGTACTGTATCTGCCCCACCTCCAGCTTGGAGGCATCGTTGCTAGATACTTTCTGTAGGAATTCGAGAGCCTTCGGTCCCTTGACCCAAAACTCTCCCATGTGTGACACGTCAAAGACACCGACGCCGTTGATCACATTCATGTGTTCCTCAAGGATCCCCGTAGGGTACTCGATAGGCATATTGTAGCCTGCGAAGTCGTGCATCTTAGCACCCAGTGCTATGTGACGCTCTGTAAATGGAGTAGTCTTCATAATGGTATGATGTTATAGATTGATCTGTATTAAATAAGTGAGCTCAGCTCATTTGCTCCCCAAAGATAGTGAAAAAAGGGAATATCGCCCTCTCCTCACTGCTGACTCACCAGGGCTGACGCATTATATACAATGAACTCATCTGCCTCTCTATTCCTCGCTTGTCGCTCATGTGCAGCTCCTGACAGAACGATTATAACGCCTCACAGCCCTGCCTGGGCAAATTCAACGCTGGCTCGTTACGATAATTTAGAGTCGAATACATATCAAAACGGCGCTGTGTCGGGGAAAAGTGATTTCCACGTGGATATTTCGAAATCTCCAGGTGGAGAATAAAAAATTCTTCGGAGGAATGAAATGAAACTTCGGAGGAATGAAATGAAACTTCGGAAGAAATGATTCGCGCCCACGTGGGGAATAAAAAATATCCACGTGGAGATTTGAGATTTCCCACGTGGATATTCGAGAAAGGAGAGAATCGGACGAATTTCCCCGTAAAGATATGTAAATGGAGATAGAGGTTAGAGTTTAGAAGTTAGAAATTAGAGATCCGATCACTCTGATAGCTCCGATGGTTCCGATAGCTAACAGCCAATAGCTAACAGCCAATCCATGGGTGATACATTATATATAATGAGCGCATCTATGCCTCGCTTGTCGCTAATGGGTTGCTTCTGAAAAGAGGATTATAATGCGTCAGCCCTGAAGTCCATATAGCGAAATGTATATGCAACGATGATCTGTGTCATGCTTTTTGTGCAATGAAGACCTTTAGGATAGAAACGGCCGAAGTGTATGTGTCACACATCGTTAACATCTTTGGAGTACCTTTGCGAGTGAAATCAATCATCTCAAAGTTCGTATGCGACATCTCACTAAGCTCGTCTTTCTTATCATTACCCTTGCATTTACCGCTTATCTAAATGCTCGGTTAAATGCTCAGGAACCCTTTACACAAGAGGTACGCGGAGAGGTCATTTCCGCACTCCCTGACGATACGATCGTTGGAGCTTCGATCGTAGTAGTAGGTAGTGATCCACTCGTAGGGACAACGACAGGCTCAGATCAGAAGTTTTCTCTACGGTTACCTGTAGGTCGTTGCTCCTTGCAGATTAGTTGTATAGGCTATGAGTCTCAGGAGGTAGACCTCCTCGTTGTAGCGGGCAAGCAGAGTGTGCTGCATATAGCCTTGACACCGTCAGATACCAAGCTTGATGCTGTGGTTGTGACTGCTCCGTATGACAAGAGTACTCCTACGAATAGGTTTAGCCTAGCTGGAGCGCGTAGCTTTAGCGTTGATGAGGCGTATCGCTTTGCCGCTTCCCTGGGCGACCCTGCTCGTATGGTGCGTAGCTTCGCTGGTATTATGCCTGTCAACGACTCTCGCAACGATATCATCATACGAGGTAATTCACCCGCTGGGGTGCAGTGGATCCTAGATGGTATCGAGATTAGCAATCCCAATCACTTCAATACAGGTGTCGGTATGACTGGAGGTCAGGTGAGCTATCTCAATACTAATCTGCTGACCAACTCCGACTTTCACTTGAGTGCTTGGCCAGCCCCTTATGGCAATGCGCTCTCGGGCATCTTTGACTTGCGTCTACGTCGTGGCAATCTTGAGCGACATGAGTTCTGGCTACAGTCAGGCTTTGGTGGACTAGAGCTAGGTGCTGAGGGGTACCTGCGCAAGGGGAGTCAATCGTCTTACCTTGCTTCTTATCGCTACTCTGTCCCTGACATCATGCATGCTCTAGGCTTTAAGATGCCAGTGGTGCCACGCTATCAAGACTTCACGACGAAGCTCCACTTTGACCTAGGGTATGGGCATAAGCTCTCTTTCGTTGGACTGTTTAGCAAGAGTCATATAGGTTTTGCCACAAACGAGCTGGGAGACAACTTTGAATATGCCGACTACGACTTTAGTAAGCTTTCCTTCGCACAGCGCATAGCAATCAATTCGACAACTTACATTGCAGGGCTGACACATAGCGTACAGTTTTCTTCTCGCATGTCACTCAGTACGCAGCTCTCCTTCGTACGATCTGATACTGGTATGCCTGTTGATACGATGAACCTCCAAGGGGACAAGCAGAATCCTCAGTGGCATGTCATGTGGTCGGAGTCCGCACAGGAGAATAAGTGGTCGCTTCACTCAGATCTTACATGGCATCCCAGTAGGGAGGGGCTGCTCGTGGCGGGTGTCAGAGGTGATCTCTTTGATGCGTACTATATGGAGCAGACGGCTGATAGTACCTTCGCTCAAGGCGTGCGAACGATTGCTGAGGAGAGTCCGCTCTATGGCTTAATACGTGCTTATGGACAGTATCGTCATCGCCTAGGAGACTACTGGACAGCCACATTGGGGTTACATAGTATGTACCTTACGATCAATGATCACTATGCTGTCGAGCCTCGTATGGGCTTGCAGTATCAGCCAGCTCGCTCTCACACCATCGGTCTTGCTGCGGGACTATATAGTCAGATGCTCCCACGCTCCTTTTACTTCATACGTCACTATGCACCGCAGGGTATCGAGTATCGCAATAAGCGGGTTGATTTCACACGTAGTGCGCAGGTGGATCTCTACTACGACTGGGCTTTTGCGCCCAACTGGCATGCTAAGATAGAGGGATACTATCAGGAGCTGTACAGAGTGCCAGTGGTCAATGACCCGAACTCTATATGGACGCTCCTAGAGATAGGTGGCGCTGGACAAAACTACATAGAGCGTCAGAGCGATCTAGTCAATAAGGGGCGTGGTAGAAACTATGGTGTAGAGCTTACGGTGGAGAAGTTTTATAGCAACAACTACTACATGCTCTTTAACGCGTCACTCTACAGCTCGACCTATACGACAGGATTTCAGAAAGAGTGGTGGAGTACAGTCTTTGATGGCCGGTATCTTGTCAATATGACGGGTGGATATGAGTGGAAGTTGCCGAAGCACTGGGCGCTTTTTACCGATCTTAAGGCCTCCTATGCGGGGGGCATCCGCTACACACCGATACGAGAAGATCTATATAAGCAGAGCGGTCGCATAGAGCTTGACAAGACACAGGTCAATGCTCTTCAAGCTAAGGATTACCTCCGAGCAGATTTAAAGATAGGCGCTCGCCAGATAGGTCAGCGCATCACCCAGGAGTGGGCAGTGGACCTGCAGAATGTGACGAATCGTAAGAATGTCATGTCTATCCTCTTCGACAATGGGGAGTACTCGACGATGTACACGCAGGGCTTTATGCCGATGGTTACTTACAAGCTCTTTTTCTCTGTGAAATAACGAGGAGAGGCCGTCAGCCTTGCGTATTTCCCACGTGGATATTCGAGAAAGAAGAGAATCGGACGAATTTCCCCGTAAAGATATGTAAATGGAGACTAGAGGTTAGAAGTTAGAGGTTAGAAGTTAGAAGTTAGACGTTAGAGATTAGAGGGCAGGGGTGACACATTATATATAATGAGTCAACCCTGACGTCTCTTGCGTCATGGTCATAAGTTGCAAATAGTTTGCTCTGCAATTGTGACAACAAGGGCTATGAAGTCACTCTTATCGCTGACGACAAAAGAGGAAGCTGACGTGCCGTGTCAGGGCGGTGAACCAACCGTACCGCCTAGCCATGATGCGAAGCCGCTCGAGGAGCGAGGCGCGGTGATTGCGTGTGGTGACCCCCTCGTTGAGGTAGTTGACGAGATAGTCGTCGATGCGGTACTGGCTCTGGATGGCGTCGATGATCTTGATGCACCAGTCGTAGTCTGCCGAGTAGCGATAGCGCAGATCGTAGAGCGGAGCGAGCTTGCGTCGTGGTATGAAGGCTTGGTGGCAGATGAGCATACCATTGGCAAAGGCGCGCTGCGTCAACCGATGGGGCGGGCGCAACCGACGAGGATGTAGGTCCTGGTAGGTTCCGTTTACAATCATCGTGTCGCCATAGAGGAGGTCGGGCTGGTGCGTCTCAAGAGCAGCGCAGACGGTGCGGACCGTGTCGGGCGTGCGGAGCGTATCGCCCGCATTGAGGTACCAGATGTAGGTGCCGGTGGCATGACGCAACCCTTTATTCATCGCATCGTATAGCCCATGATCGGGCTCGGAGTAGACGGTAGCACGAGGGTAGAGTGTCTGGACGAGCGAGAGCGTCTTGTCTTGGGAATCTCCGTCTATGACGAGGTACTCAAAGCTTTGGTCACTTTGCTCGGCAAGGCTACGCAGCGTGGGCGCAATGGTTGCCTCCGCATTGTAGCAGATGGTGATGATGGTTAGTAGGGGCGTGGTGGTCATGAGTTTGCTCGCTGGGTGACATCTATTAACTGGGCGTAAAGCTGGGCGTACTGCTGGGCAATGGCTGTCGGGGCAAAGCGCAGTGCGGAGGCTCGGCACGCTTCGGGCTGATAAGCTGTGGCTTCGGTGAAGTGCTGCCAGAGAGCGGTCGCCATCTCTTGCGGTTTGTCGTGCGCCACGAGGGCGCCATTGACTCCATCGAGGACTATATCAGCGGGACCTCCTGAATCTCTAGCGATGACAGGCGTACCGCAGGCGAGTGACTCTAGGAGTGTCTGGCCAAAGCTCTCGCGCTCGCTAGTTGAGATGAGGACGGAGCTCTCAGCGTAAAGGGAGCGTAGTCGCTCCGCGTCGGAGATACTGCCCAGATGCTGTACGGGGATGGGGATCTGCTTGAGGAGTGTGCGGTCGGATAGGGCGCCGACGAGTGTGAGCTGCATTTGCGCTCTCTGCTCGCCTGCCAGATCGGCGAGTTGTCGCATGGCTTCGGTTAGGTAGCTCCACCCTTTGATCGGGTCGTCGACACGCGTCGCTACGAAGAGAATCTGATAAGGTCCTTGCTCGTTGGTGGTTCGGCTTCCTTGGCTCTGTGCCTGCTGATAGTACTGGGCGGAGAGGACATTGCCGATGGTGCTGATGCCTAGGCGAGGTACGATGGAGGAGCGTGACACCTCATTGGCAAGGCTACTGGAGACGGTGACCCAGTGAATAGGGTAGTGCGTCATTAGTTCGGCTTTGCGCTGCTGTACTCGTCGGTCTAGTCGGCGCAGGGGGGCTGACAGTTCACCAGGCTTAGTCGCCATCTGCTCGATGCCTTGCGCCCACCAGTAGTCATGGAGCGTGATGACGACGGGTAGCCCGAGCTTGCAGAGCTCCTCGAGGGTGCGGAGCGAGAGGAAGGCGTGCTGCGTCCAGTGCAGATGGATGAGATCCACCTTTGCGAGGTAAGGGCGCAGGGCACGCATAGAGATGCCGAGTCGGCCTAGAGAGGTTTTGAAAGTTTGCTCACGATTGAAGCCATTGAGCAGAGCAACAAGGGCGCGCTCGCTCCAGAGCTTACATTGCCAAGCTCGGTAAAGCCTCCGATCATTGCCAAGGGCGTGCACCCCAGCTAGGGTCTCCAAGTTCGGAGCCATGAGCAGTAGCTCAGCGTCTAAGCCGTAGTTTCGCTCAGCCTCTAGCAGTCGTAGCGCTGCGACGCCCGCACCGCTATTAGCCCCATAAGTGCTGAGGTGTAGGACCCTTGTCACAGTTACTTCTTGAAGTAGCGCAGGTAGTCGCCATACCCCTCAGCCTCCAGACTGTCTAGGGGAATGAAGCGCAGTGCCGCACTATTGATACAGTAGCGCAGTCCGCCTAGCTCAGCGGGACCATCCTCAAAGACATGTCCGAGGTGAGCGTCGGAATCTTTGCTACGCACCTCGGTACGCACCATACCGTGTGAGCGATCGGTCGACTCCTTGATCAGCTGGTCGTCAATAGGCTTTGCGAAGGCGGGCCAACCGCAACCCGAGTCAAACTTGTCTAAGCTGAGGAAGAGTGGCTTGCCAGAGACGACATCTACATAGATTCCTGCCTCAGTGAGGTCGTAGTACTCATTGTCAAAGGCAGGCTCCGTGCCAGCCTCCTGCGTCACGTGATACTGCATCGGCGTGAGACGCTTGCGAAGTGTATCGTGATCTACGTAGCGCACAGAACTCTCGCGTGCTATCTGCGTTCGGCCGATGTGACAGTAACCTCCTGGGTTCTTGCGTAGATACTCCTGATGGTATCTCTCGGCTGGGTAGTAGTTGCTCAGAGGCTTGCACTCTACCACGACGGGGTCGGCATAAGCCTGTTGTAGCGAGGTGAGAGCCTTCTCGATGATGGGACGCTGCTCCTCTTTAGTATAGTAGATACCAGTGCGGTACTGGGTCCCGTGGTCGGCGCCTTGGCGATTGAGCGTGGTGGGGTTGATGACGGTGAAGTATCGCTCTAGGATAAAGCTGAGCGGCACACGTTCCGCATCGTAAACTACCTGAAGAGTCTCGGCAAAGCCTGTTTCGCCTGTGCAAACTTCCTCGTAAGAGGGTTGCCGTCCCAGCGTGCCATTGGCATAGCCTACCTCGGTAGAAATGACACCGTCGACCTCCTCAAAGAAGGCTTGCATGCCCCAGAAGCATCCTCCTGCGAGGTAAATGGTATCACCTTTTAGATGATTGAGAGCATTCTGAGTTTTCATAGGATTATTGTCTTGTCTACACATAGCGTTAGTGAGGATAATGGTCGTGCAGCTTATAATCAATGCAAGTACGACCCACTTTGTACGGTTTGATAAGTTCATTTACTATTTGGATATGAGATGGATGAGATGAGTAAATAGCGAGAGCCTCTAGATCCTCTACATCAGCCTGAAGCATGAAGGTAGACGCCTCGTTGGGGTTGCAGTTGAAGAAGACCTCCATTGACTCTAGCTCGAGGATTTGCTCGGGAAGGTCTTCAAGAAGGTTTTCAATCTTCTGCAGATGAGCCTGCTGCTCCTCAGCGGAGCCTGGTAGTTGTAGCGTGAAGATGACGCAATGACGTATCATGTATTATATAGGGGAGTAAAGATTTAGACGATTAGTGTTTGGGAAAGAGTGTCGAGCAGGTGCCATCCTTCATGCACTCGATCATCTGCTCATCAAAGAGCGAGTCCTTGTAGCCTAGGAAGTAAAGGATGCCATCGAGACCGACGGACGAGATGCGCTGCTCGGCACTTGCCTTGACCTTGGGCTTAGCGTGAAAGGCAATACCTAGTCCTGCTAGCGAAAGCATCGGCAGGTCGTTGGCACCATCGCCTACAGCTACCGTCTGCATGAGGTCCACACGCTCTACCTGAGCGATCAGACGAAGTAGGTCAGCCTTGCGACGTCCATCGACCACGTCACCGACGTAGCGGCCCGTGAGCTTGCCATCGGCCACCTCTAGCTCGTTGGCGTAGACATAGTCTATGTCAAACTTCTTCTGCAGGTAATGGCCGAAGTAGGTGAAGCCTCCCGAGAGGATAGCGGTCTTGTAGCCCATCACCTTGAGCGTGCGCATAAGTCGCTCACATCCCTCCGTGATGGGGAGGTTGTGTGCTATATCCTCCATGACAGAGACGTCCAGCCCCTTGAGCAGCGCGACACGCTCTGTAAAGCTCTCGATGAAGTCTATCTCACCACGCATAGCTCGCTCTGTGATTGCCTTGACCTGGTCGCCTACGCCAGCTCTCATGGCCAGCTCGTCGATCACCTCGGTCTGGATCAGCGTCGAGTCCATATCGAAGCAGATCAGGCGACGCATACGGCGAAACATACTCTCCCGTTGGAAGGAGATGTCCATATCAAGCTCGCCACTCATCTGTAGGAGGTCTAGCTGGAAGGTGTGGACATCCTTGATATTGCCACGCATGGAGAACTCGATGCTCGCCATCGGAGCCTGCTGCGTTTGGTCTAGCGGAATACGACCCGTGAGGCGGCGGATGTTATCAATGTTAAGCCCCTGATCGGCAGCCGCGCCAGCCACAGCCGATAGCATCTCAGCTGTCATCTTGCGCGCTACGACGGTGATGATGTAGCGATTTTTGCCTTGGGCATTGACCCACTCCCCATATTCGGTTGTAGAGATAGGAGTAAAGCGTATCTGTACATCAAGTTCGTACCCCTTGAAGAGTAGATCCTTCAGTAC
This sequence comes from Porphyromonas vaginalis, assembly GCF_958301595.1. Classification (NCBI taxonomy): domain Bacteria; kingdom Pseudomonadati; phylum Bacteroidota; class Bacteroidia; order Bacteroidales; family Porphyromonadaceae; genus Porphyromonas; species Porphyromonas vaginalis. The sequence goes on from NZ_CATQJU010000001.1 coordinate 2,052,408, forward strand.
GGAGCCTGAGTCATTCTCGTTCATCTGGAAGAGGATGCCCAGGTTGAGGTGACTATGTATGTCGGACTGGCCGATGTCTAGAATGTATGCGCCATGCTCTGCGAGGATGCCCATGAGCGAAGCGGTCACGCCAGGGCGATCGTAGCCCTGTATGGTCGCTAGCATTAGTTTGCCCTGAGCATTTAGTAATGGTGTGTTCATCTGATTAGGTTAAGATAAGTCGTTAGCATAATGGTTTTAGCTCTCCAAAGGTAGTGAAAAATCCAAACTCATATTGCTTTTTGATGTTGCAGAGCTAGGGGCTAGTAGAGTGAGACCTCACTTTTTACTATCTTTGTGGCATATTTATGAGGAATCGGCACAGGAAGCTCTATAAGCTTATGTGCTACTAATACAGAAACAAACTAAAGGGCTGAGTAAGCAGCAGACAATAGTAATAAATAGTAACAGCAATGGTTCGAGTTAGATTTGCGCCTAGTCCCACAGGTCCCCTACACATCGGAGGCGTGCGGACAGCACTCTTTAATTATCTCTTCGCACGTCATCATGGTGGCACTATGGTGCTACGTATAGAGGATACGGATAGCAAGCGCTTTGTGCCTGGAGCTGAAGATTACATCATCGAGGCTCTACAGTGGCTAGGGATAGAGATCGATGAGGGGATCGGCAGTGCCAATCAGCCTTACGGACCCTATCGTCAGAGTGAGAGACGGGACATCTATCGGGAGTATGTGCAGCAGCTCATAGAGCGTGGCGCAGCGTACTATGCTTTTGATACCGTGGAGGAGCTAGAGCAGGCGCGACAGGAGATGCCTAACTTTAGCTATGACGCCTCTACTCGCTCTAAGATGCGCAATAGCCTCTCGCTACCTAGCGAGGAGGTGACTCGTCTGATAGAGTCTGGCGAGGAGTATGTGGTGCGCTTTAAGGTAGACCCCGACCGCGAGGTTGAGGTCGATGACTTGATCCGTGGCAAGGTGGTCATCAGCTCTACACAGCTAGACGACAAGGTCCTCTATAAGAGTGCAGACGACCTGCCTACCTACCATCTAGCCAATATCGTCGATGACCACTTGATGCAGATCACGCATGTGATCCGTGGTGAGGAGTGGCTTCCTAGTGCGCCACTGCATGTCCTGCTTTATGAGGCTTTTGGCTGGCAGGACTCGATGCCTCAGTTTGCACACCTGTCGCTCCTCCTGAAGCCTCAGGGTAGTGGTAAGCTGAGTAAGCGCGATGGAGATAAGCTGGGCTTCCCAGTCTTCCCTCTAGAGTGGCGCAGTCCAGAGGATGGCTCTATATCGATGGGCTATCGTGAGCAGGGTTACCTGCCAGAGGCTGTGAACAACTTCTTAGCACTACTAGGGTGGAACCCCGGTACCGATCAAGAGCTTTTTGCAGATCCGCATGAGCCTATCTCGTCTGAGCTGATCTCCGCCTTCTCACTAGATCGTTGTAGCAAGAGCGGTGCACGCTTTGACTTTGAAAAGGCCAAGTGGTTCAACCATCAGTACATACAGATCGTCCCCGTAGAGCGTCTCATAGCTTATATACGCCCAGCTCTCAGCGAGCGTGGCTTGAATCCTTCGGACGAGTTGCTCGGAGATGTACTTCTGACGGTCCGTGATAAGGCGCAACTGCTACCCGACTTACTCCCCGAGGTGCTTTACTTCTTCGTAGCTCCCACCGAGTACGACGCTAAGGGACTCAAGAAGCACTGGAAGGCGGAGACCCCTGGCTACTTACAGGAGATGATCACCCTCCTCGAGGGACTCCCGAGTGAGGCGTCACTAGACACGATCGAGCAGGCTCTCTACGACAAGATCAATGGTGATGAGCTACCTATGGGTAAGGTGATGAACGGCATACGTATGGCACTCGTGGGCGAACCGCGTGGCGCACGTATCCATGAGATCATATACTTGCTGGGCATCCCCGAGAGCGTACGACGTATGCAGCATGCTATAGAGGAGATCAAGCTATAGCTACATGGATCGAAGTAATCAATGAACTAAACTTTAGATATAACGACTGAATCATGAGTTTGCGTATCAACAAACTTCTGAGCGATGCAGGTATCGGATCGCGCCGTGAAGTGGAGAAGTACATCGTCGCTGGGCGTGTCACGCTCAATGGCGAGCGAGCTGAGCTAACGGATTTCGTGGTAGAGGATGATATCGTGACGCTAGATGGCGAGGAGCTCCCTGTCAACGATATCTTGCGTGAGGCACTCTCGATGAAGCACTACTTAGAGGCTCAACAGGAAGAGCGAGAGACCAGAGATGCTGCTCGGGAATACGCCCCACGAGGCGGAGGTCGCTCCAATCGTCCTGCCAAGTCTGGTCCCAAGAGAATGCGGTCAGACCGATATGGCGAGGAGCCTAGAGAGTCTAAGGGACATCCCAAAGGAAATAAATCTTACAAGGCTAAGGGTGGTGATGCTCATGGTCGTCGACGTGACAACCGTGGCAAAGACTTTAACAATGACGATAGGTGGTGATCCCAGCACCTATCTTGTTGCTAGATATGAATAGATAAAAGGAAACGAAAGGATGCAGATAACATTGGTCAGACATACCGCAGTATCACCTGAGTGGCAGGTCGTATGCTATGGTAATACAGACATACCTCTAGCAGACACATTTGCCGAGGAGGCTCCTCGTGTGGCTGCCCAGATTGATCTGTCTCTCTATGACCGCATCCTCTCCAGTCCACTCTCTCGTGCGCTCAAGTTGGCGCAGCACTGCGTACCACAAGGTACTAGGATAGAGATAGACGATCGTCTGAAGGAGATGAACTTTGGCGACTGGGAGGGGAAGCATTGGGACAGCATCCTAGAGGAAGATCAGGAGGTAGCAGCCTTCTTCGAGTACTTTATCGAGCAGCCAGCTCCTCGTGGCGAGTCACTACGAGACTTGTCACAGCGTGTTGCTGAGCTACTGGATGAGCTCTACACATCAGGTGCTCAGCGTGTGCTCCTCTTCTCCCATGGCGGTGTCATCAACGCTGTGAGAGCTATGGCGGGGCGCATCACGCTGCAAGAAGCTTTTGCTCAGATCCTACCTTATGGCAGCGTGACGACGATCGATCTAGATGAACTCATACATATAGATCAAATCAAGATCTGATAAAGTGTCTTACTTGCGTACGATAAGAAAGTAACTAACGTGGGAAAGCGAACTATTTGGACTATAATCATCTTGCTCGTGGCTATTGCGACGGCATCTATCTTGATGCAGTTGAGAAACTTTAGCTATGTCACGGAGCTATACAATGACTACTTTGAGACTTTGGCTCAGAGAGCATTGGATGAGGTCTCTCGTTCACTAGAGCGAGACGAGGTAGATCGTCAGCTGCGCTCGGTACTGACACAAAACGACCTACAGCGGTTTGGCTTGCAAGACTCTCTCCAGTCTGATCAGGAGGTGGGCGGAATACTATCGGCTAGCTACATGTCTGACGGCAGTGAAGTGTGGAATGGCTACGGCAATGCTAAGCGTGCGACCTGTCCTCCATGGGCACAGGCTCGCATGAATAGGCAGGGCACAGAGCATGCTAACGTATTGCAGAGTAAGTTGCTCAACACGTACTTCTACCACCGCAGCCTCCTTGATGAGGCGGTACTACGCACTATCCTAGAGCGCAATGATCAGCCTCTTAGACAGAGGGTCAATGTAGACTTCTTGCAGAGTGCACTGGTGCGTGAGCTGGAGCTCGTAGGCATCACGGAGAAGTTTGAGTTTACCATCCGTGATCGTAAGGGGCAGTCAGTCTACACGACCCTCCCGGAGGGTTACGACCCTTCACAACAGGCTCCTCTCGTGTTGCGGAGAGATATCTTCGTCCAGTCAAACTCTTATATAGATGAGCCAGACGATTCTGGTCTGCCCTATATTGAGCTGATCTTTACGGAGCATAGCCACCACATGGGCAATCTAATCTACACGATCCCCCCGATTGCTACGCTGGTGGTGATCGTGATACTCAGTGTGCTGGCCATTTTGATCCTTGTACGGCAGCAGCACTACCTGCGTGAGCGTGAGGACTTTGTGAGTAATATGACTCATGAGCTTAAGACGCCCGTTAGCTCCATACGTCTAGCCTGTGAGATGCTCGAAGACCCCTCTGTAGAGGAGTCGGAGGAGCGACGCAAGCGCATCACCCAGACCATGCTTAAGGAGGTAGATCGCCTCACGCTGCTCGTAGATCAGGTCTTACAGTCCTCAACGATGCAGCGTGGTGTGCTCAAGGTCTACCCCGTAGAGCTAGATGCTCACGAGGAGATTAGAGACCTAAGCAGTGCTTATGTTATGAAGATCACCGAGGCTCAAGGAGAGCTGGTGCTAGCTCTAGAGGCTGAGCACCATGAGGTCTTTTGTGATAAGATAGCCTTTCAGAACATTATATCCAATATAATAGACAACAGCCTGAAGTATTGCAAGGAGGGTGTACCGCCCATCATTACGCTCACCACGCGAAACGATGATACCTACCTTATCATAGATATACAGGATAATGGTATCGGTATCTCTCGTCAGGATAGGGGGCATATCTTCGATCAGTTCTATCGCGTCCATACTGGTGACCGCCATGACGTCAAGGGCTTTGGTCTTGGCCTGGCCTATGTACAGCGGGCTATCCAAGGCATGGGAGGCGAGGTCAAGGTCTTTAGCAAGCTCGGAGAGGGTACTAAGATGTCTCTCCGCATTCCCTTCCTAGTAGAGGGTGATTCTAAAATGCATAACAAGAAAAAGTAAACGATTCTTACTCAAGAACATCTAACTAACAAGAACATCTAACTAATAAGAAGCTAGATAATTCACAATAAATCAAATACAGCTATGAACAAGAAAGAGATTAAAGTATTCCTCTGCGAAGACGATGAGAGCTTAGGCTTGATGCTTCAAGAGTACCTTATAGCAAAGGACTATGAGGTAGACCTCTTTACAGATGGTGAAACGGGGCTAGAGGCCTTTGGTAAGGAAGAGTATGCGCTCTGCCTTATCGATGTCATGATGCCCAAGATGGATGGGTTCGAGCTGGCTAAGCAAATACGCGCTGCTAAACCCAATATCCCCATTATATTTGTCACTGCAAAGGATCAAAAGAAAGATGTGCTACGTGGCTTTAAGCTCGGTGCTGACGACTACATCACGAAGCCCTTTAGCATGCAAGAGCTCGAGGCGCGTATCTCAGCAATCATGCGACGCATCATCGGTGAGGAGCATGATGAGCAGCAGTTCTATCAGCTAGGCAAGCTGCTCTACGACACGAAGAAGCAGACCCTGACGACTGAAGATGGTAAGGTACTCACCCTAACCACAAAGGAAAACGACCTGCTGACGCTCTTCTGCGTATATGCCAACGAGACCCTCGAGAGAGACTATGCACTGAAGACTATCTGGGCTGACGCTAACTACTTCAATGCACGCAGCATGGATGTCTATGTGACCAAGCTCCGTAAGATCCTCCAGGCTGATCCCTCGCTAGAGATCAAGAATGTACACGGCAAGGGTTATCGTCTCGTCACTCCGATGAAAGAGATACCACAAGATCAGATCAAAAAGATCTAGTCTACCGCTTAAGGTAGCGTAAAAACACACCACCTGCCAGTGGCGACGAGGGTCCTAGTGCCTTCGTCGCCACTTGCTGTTTGTGGGTATACTGAGCCTGATACAAGATTATTGCTGTCCGATAAAGGTCTGAAAGGACATACCGAAGAGACTTTTATCAGACAGCAATAATTTTCTTTAGCTTCATCTTACACGACCGTATGTATGATGTACAGTGGTACGGCGGTGGGGGATAGCTAACTCTTTACTCTAAGTACATCTCCTCGAAGTCATACCCCTTTGGGGCTCGTCCTAGTTTAAAAAGATCATATTGAAGCTGGTAGGGAAGGCTCCCGCGTATAAACTTCTTATTGAACAAGCATTGTGTATCAATACTGCTATCCAATATGACTCCTCCTTTGAGGTATAGCTCTATACTCTCCCCATCAAGCAGATGCCGAAAACACTCAACATCTTTATCAAGCGATCTGTCAAAGTAATCAACACTATCAGAGTAGAGGATGAAGCTTTCAGCTGGTATCGATCTATACTTTTTGGCATGATAGGGCTTAATCATATATGCCTGTATCGAGTTACCCTGATGGAACCAGAGCAAGTTGTAATCATAAAATGCTACCGAATAGACATAGATTGAGTCGTTACTCAAAAGTAGCTCATCGACCAGTCTATTAGTCCTCTTTTGTAAACACAATTGAGGGCTACAACTAAGACACAATAAAGCCATCAATAAGACGACCACCATCCTTATATAACTACTTCTCATTTCGCGCATCCAGTTTGGAGCATAACCAAAACTTATTCCTTTCTTTATTAACAGTGATGTTTGAATTTGACCAAAACAGAAAAGACAAAACAAACAGTAAGATAGCCACATATAATCCCCTTTCAATACCCGATTTACGACAAAACACTCTGTCAAGCAACTCGTCATAATAGAAGGTAGTAGTATTATATCCAATTTGCAATCTTTCTCCGTTGGTTATATTAGTAGTATATTTCCGATTTCGATAAATAACCTCGACTATAGGATGTTGCCTTGAGCTATGTCTCATATCGATATTAACTATATTACAAGCTATATTGTATTGAGTAGTAGAGATGTTTCTCTCTCTTATATAAAGCAGAAACATATACGCCACAAAGAGGCCTAAGCCAATATTTATTAGACAAACAACGCTTCTTCTTTTCATTATTGGTTGTTGTTTTGGGTTGCTCTTTGAGTTTTACTATCGGCTGTTTTTGAAATGGTCTATCTGGAGTCATAGGTACTACCATTCAGGACGGTAGATATGCCATTTACTGGAAATGTCACCTTGCTGACAACAGGAAGTCCATTGCTCACGGCATCATAGCTGTAGAGATTGTCCATGATACCACAATGCCTCAGAACGTTAGAGTGTGTGATTGAGTTCATACTGCTTTCCTACTTATTTCGCCCATCCAATTCGGAGCATTTTTGTTATTTACCACAGCAAACAACCAAACACATGAACATAGATAAAGAATAAAGTACCAAGCGACATATCTTACTGTCACATCGTGTTGTTCAAATACTTTATCGCATTCTTTGTCGTAAAACAGTCTTATATTTTGGAGTGTGAAAGCACAGCGTCATTTGGTTACACAAACAGAAGACAAACGAACGACAAAAGCAGATAGAGATAAGCAAGTATCATAGCAGTGTTTGAGTCGAGAGCAGGGCATCGGGATTTATCTACCTTTGCCTTGCTTTTGTCGTGTTTTTGTTGTTACTTTGTTGCTCGGAAGAAACGAGCAACAGAAAATGAACGCAAACGCAAACGAACCAGTCAAGCTCCGCAAGCGCAAGACACGCACGGGGCTGTACAGCCTCTACCTAGACACATACGCCAACGGCAAGCGCACCTACGAGTACCTCCGCCTTTATCTCGTCCCCGAGAAGACGAGGGAGGACAAGCGCAAGAACAAGGAGACGATCCAGCTGGCGGAGGCGATCCGTGCTAAGCGAGTGATCGAGTACCACGAGGGACGGTACGGATTTGACACGAGCGAGCAGGACAAAGTGCTACTATTTGACTACTTCAAGGCGCAGATGGAGAGGCAGAAGCGCAAGACTGCGTACTGCTGGAGCGGTAGTCTCCAGTACATTATGAGGTACGAGAGGCGTAGGAACATAACATTTGCCGAGGTCACGCCCGAGTGGGTCAAAGGCTTCAAGGATTACATCGAGGGGCAAGAGCTGTCGCAGAACAGCAAGGCAATATACTTTGACAAGCTCCGAGCCTGCATCAATAAAGCGTACCGAGAGGGGATTATAACGGACAACCCCCTCAAGCGTGTCGGGAGCATCAAGCACGAGGAGAGCAAGCGAGAGTACCTTACAATAGAGGAGGTACAGAGGTTAGTAGCAACGGAGTGCGACAGCGAGGTGGTCAAGCGGGCATTCCTCTTCTCGTGCCTCACGGGGCTACGCAAGAGCGACATTATGCAACTACAATGGGGAGACGTACACAAGGAGGGCGACTATACACGTATCACCTTTCGCCAGCAGAAGACTGGCGGGCAGGAGTACCTAGACATCACACCCGAGGCTCGGGAGCTTATGGGAGAGGAGCGAGGGGCGGAGGAGTTAGTCTTTGACTCTTTTCCAGCCGTGTCGACTATAAGCGCAGTAATCAACGTATGGACGGCACGGGCGGGCATACGCAAGCACATCACATTCCACTCAGCCCGACACACCTTTGCAACGATGATGCTAACGCTCGGCACCGACCTCTACACGGTCTCCAAGCTCCTCGGGCATCGGGACATCAAGACGACCGAGATCTACGCTAAGATCGTGGACAAGGGCAAGCAGGAGGCAGTCGCTCGCATACCGTCCATACTGGGCAAGGAGGAGTAGCGGGCAACTATCCAGCAATATCGGATAGTTCAAAACTTACCAGCGTTTGGTAATTTCAAAAAGTATTTGTACCTTTGCAGTGTAAGAAAAGAAGAGGTTAATGCGAATCGTTTTTGAAGACCCTAGGCTTGAGAAGTTGCTAGCAAACAAGGCAAAGGCGTACAGAAAGTACGGACACAAAGCTATCAATACGCTCTACGCACGATTATCAGACATTGAGAGCGTGGCTAGTGTCTCTGAGCTTGCGATGTTGCCTGGAGACTTTCATCAATTAAAGCATAATATGAGCGGTTTATGGGCTTGTTCGCTGACGGGAGCCTTACGCCTTATTATGAGGGTTGAGGACGATATGACAGCCATTATCGAAATTACGGACTATCACAAACGCAAGTAGCTATGACAGACAAAAAGAACACATTCACAATCCCAGTAGTATCACCACCAGGGGCAACGCTGAAGGAACTCATAGACGAGTGGGGTATGAGCCAGCAGGAGGTCGCAGTCCGATTGGGAAAGCTACCAAAAGATGTAAGCTTACTTTTTGCGGGACGACTGAGAGTAACGCCAGACTGGGCTGAGCGTCTAGAGCTAGTCACTGGGCTGAGTCGTGGCTTTTGGTTGCGACGACAAGAGAGCTACGACGAGTATCTCAAGCGTGAGGAAGCAAAGCCACTTGCGAAGAGAGAGTGGGACAACTGGGCATCGCTATTCCCGACTAGAGAGATGATTAAGCGTGGCTGGATAGCTCCAGCAACCGCAGCCATTAGGGACATAACGGAGGCGGTGAAGTCGTTTTTCGCCACAACGTCCGCAGAGGCGTGGGGTGATGTCTATCTACAACGACTGCAAGCAAGCTTATTCCGCAAGAGCGAGAAGAGCGACCCATACGCTCTCCTTGCGTGGATTAGGCAGGGAGAGTTGCAAGCTAGAGAGCTATCAGCCACAAGAAGCGAAGAGTTTGGGGAGTATAGCAAGCAGGAGCTGAAGAAAGCAGTGCCAGCGATCAAGCAGGCTCTAGAGACACCAGCAGACGCACCTCGTAAAGTGCAAGACATCTTATTGTCGGTCGGGGTCAGATTAGTCTACCTTGAGAGCTTTCCCAAGGTGTCCGCCAACGGAGCAACAATCCACACGGGGAGGTACCCCATCATCATCTTATCAGACAGAGGCAAGCGGTACGACATCTTCGTCTTCTCTCTGATGCACGAGGTCGCACACCTATTGCTACACGTAGGCAAAGAGACCCCGATGCTCATTGACGACAGCGAGCAGGAGCGACTAGAGATAGAAGCCGAGGCGGACAAGTGGGCAACAGACACACTAGTGCCTAACGTGGACTTTGGTGCAATATTAGTACCACCCACCCCCGAAGAGGTGATCCAGCTAGCCAAGAGCCAAGGAGTACACCCGAGCATAATAGTCGGACGCTTACAGCACGAAAAGATAGTCTCCTACAGAGCAGGAGGAGCCACATACAAGAACTTGATAGAGAAGATAGACCTACAAACGGGGACTGTCTAATAAATAGTCACACAGCCACAAGCAAGAGAGGGGCGCATCGTGAGGTGCGCCCCTTTCTTGTACCATTTTCGTAGGGTCACGCAAAAGGTCGGTAGCCGTTACTTGTCGTACCGTTTTGCTATCTCGATCAGCTTGTCCTTATAGTTATAGATGTCGCTCAAGTCACCATCGACCAAGTCGACATTTTCCTCCAGCTTGTCCTCCGTGATAAATGAGATCCGCCGTATATCCCGATAATTAAATCTGAGTCGGCAGACCGTCTGAGTGACCTTGCCGTCAAGGATAACGGCAAAGTAATTCTTCGTGTCTTTGTAGGAGATGCGGTCGGGGCTAATGTACTCACTTAGGATAGCCCGACAGATATGGTACGCATCCAGCTCCTCATCGGTAGTCTCAATACCATTGTCAGCCACAGTCTCCTCCTGCTCATCGGTAGGCTCCTCAGTCGCTTTGTCCGCAGGCTCACTCTCCTTCATTGCGACCTTCAGACGATCAGCGATGATGTCGTTAATGTAGAGGGATATAGACCGCTTGAGGAGCGGTTGAAACTCCTCGACAACACGCTGAGTCACTATGCCCGTATACAATTGCTTGACGACATAGCGGGTAAAGTCGGGACTCGGGTCGGTTAATTCAGTTTGGATCACCGCCCGAAGCTCTCCGAGATACTTCAGCTCGTTAGCGGTCGAGAGGACGGTCTCGACGTTGAAGTACGACTTGTGGAATTTCTTCAGCTCCTCAATCTGAGCATCCTTCAGTGCCTGCAGGTTCACCTCGAGAAATGGGACGGTGTCCATTTGGTTGGGCTTCTCGAGGTCGGTATAAAATCGCCATATTATACCATTGGTCAGTACGCCAAACTTAGCCGTCGAGACCCCGAAGTATCTTAAGAGTTGATTGTCGTATAGCGACAAGTCCTGCGCCCAGTGCTTGCACTCGATCAGTATCACAGGTTCGCCATCCTTGAGGATCGCATAGTCGATCTTCTCGCCCTTCTTTGTGCCGATGTCGCAAGTATACTCGGGCAAGACCTCAGTCGGGTCGAAGACGTTGTACCCTAGAGCCGTAAGCATCGGCATAATCAGTGCGTTTTTGGTCGCCTCCTCGGTCTGCAGATTGTCCTTTAGCTTGTCAATCTTCTGTCCGATCTGGAGGATCATATCTTTTAAGTCCATATCTATATTAGTTGAGGTTGTTATGCGAAGTAAGCGATGCTGGCACGGACACGCCACAGCCCCACAACGTGGGAGATCGGGATCTCAAAATCCTCGTACTTGTCATTGTCCGAGCGAGCTATCCAGTACTCTCTGCGCTTTGCGGGATTGTCGTGCTTGTATAGACGCTTGACGTAGTCCGTCATTGCCTTTGGGTTGGGGTCGTCTGGGTCGTGCAGGACGATAGCGAAAGCCTCTCCAAAGGGTATCGACAATGGCTCATCGTGGCGAAACCACACTCGAGAGACCGCCAGCCGTGACCCCTGCGGAAAGGTCGGAGCCATCGAGTCTCCAACCACGGGAACAATCATATCAGCCCGCACATCGGGCATCGTCCATACGCTCTCTACCTCGTTCATCTCTTCTGCAAGCGGGTAGCCGTCATTGCCCCCCTTGAAAGGCTCTGAATACATCGGGATCAAGGCAACACCCAGCTCTTTAGCCAGCGACTTCGCTTTCTCCAGCTTATCCAGCGAGAACTCTGTCGGCTCCGTCCGTGGATCGTGACCGCCCAGCATATCGCCCTCGCCAGTGAGGAGCCAAGCGGAAGAAATCAAGAATTTATCTTGAATAGCCCTCGCCAGCTCATACGAGACGCTAGACTTACCAGCCTTTATGTCGTAAAACACTTGAGGAGTCTTGAGATTCAACTCCTTTGATATAGCATTGTAGCTCTTGCCTATATGCTCTCTTGCTTGTTCCAAGCGGGAAAATTGATCTTGTTTCATACTGATAGTAAGTAGGTTACGAGATTTGAGTGAGATTGTCTTCAAGAAATTCAAGAAAACGCTTGCGTGATTCAAGAATTCTCTGTACCTTTGCAGTAACAAAGTAAGGGAGTAGAACCTCCACCACATAAGTAACACCACAAAAGTAACGCAAACCAAGCAAGAAAACAAGACTATGACACAAGAAGAACTAAGAGAAAATCTAAAGCGCTACGACTTCGAGGGCGTAACGAATGAGAAACTGCTGGCGGTCAGAGACACCGCCAGGGATGTGCAGGAAAAGCTACATAGCATCTGCAATGAGCTACGCAACTACAACGACTTAGGCGTACTCTACGCCAACCCCGATGAGGTGAGAGACTGCGTAAAAGAGTGCCTCCAAGCACTCGCAGACGAGGAAGCTATGTACGGAACTTTTGTCAAGAGACTAGGAGATGAGATAGTCAAGAGACTAAACAAGTAACCACAAGCGGACAAGGATATGATACAGACAGTAACACTACACGAGATTGCAAGGGGGCTAAACAGTATCGATATTAAGGCGTACAGCCTATCATTTCTAATCACCTACAAGGCATACACCCACGAGGCTATAGTCAAGCTCGAGCGATCAGCAAGAGAGATCAAAGAGTACATGATCTTAGACATGCCAGCAGGAGATGCAGCATGCGTGGAGGTTAAAAACCTAAAGAATGAACTAGTATCTGGTATCGAGAGACAAGCAGAGGTCTACAGAGACCACCTCTCGAGCGTAGACAAGGAGATAACCAAGCGACTAGAGGCAACCGACAAATGATGGTAGTCAGCGTAGAGCAGAGACACCATCCAACAGTAGCTATGTACAACCTTTGCCTCTGACACTACGCACGAGAGACGCCACGGGGGCGTCCGTGAGGACTAGGGGCAATGCAAGCGCCCACCCCGTGCGTCGCTACTAACAACACAACCAACACACCAAACAATAAGACTATGAGACAATACAAGGAGAGCGAGTGGAGAGAGGAGTACGAGGAGCTCAATCGGGAGGGCAGGTGCTCAACGGAGATGGAGATATTCTGTAACGCTATGAGCATCAGCAGAGCTACAACACGAGGAGCAGTCCTCCACAGCTACTTCAGTCTGCCACCGGAAAATCAGCTTGACCGCCACTACATTCTAGATGCCCGCAAGCGACTTAAAGCTATCCGCAAGAAGCGCAAGAAGCGAGTAATAGACAAGATACGCCAGTGGCGCAAGTCAATCACCACGAGGATATACCGCTGGCAACTCCAGTGCGAGTACAAGCGGATCATGAGACACGACCAAACCAAATAACACAATAGAGCAATGAGCAAGACAAGAGAGCAAATCATCATCCCCGCACGGGATTATGAAAAGTACAAGCTCTGGACAGACATCAACAGAGCGTACGACAAGATGCGTCGGGACGAGCCCGACAAGAGTAATAACACCATACACACCTACATCGGTGCGACCTATGGCGTATCCATCAGCACCGTCATCAACGCAATCAGCAGATGCACGGAGACAACCAGTATAACACTAACACGGGAGTAAGACCATGGCAACAACATCAATTGACGACATAAAGCGCCAACTCGATCGAATCGAGCAGTACGCAGGCATCGCCTCAAAGGAGGTGCTCACGCTCGAGGAGACAATGATCTACACGGGGTGCGCACGCACGACCCTCTACCGCCTCACCAGTGCCAAAGAGATACCCCACTACAAGCTGGGGCAGGCGCTCCGCTTCAAAAAGTCCGAGCTGGACGAGTGGCTCACCCGCAACAAGGTAGCGACCGCCAAGGAGATCGAGAGCAAAGCCGTCACATACATGACGCTCAAGGATAAGGGCTACGCCCGCAAATAGACCAAGAATATGACACCGCAAGGACTAACTAAGCTGAAAGAACTAGCGACTGAAGTAGACGAACTCCTATCTAAGACTAAAGGGCTGGTGACACGTATCCGAAATTTCTACGGATATGAGGAGGACGTCTTAGACTGGGACGCCCATATGCAACTATTAAACGCAGGTGCCGCAATGAAAGATGCTGTACCGTGTATGAAAGATGCTCTCTTAGGGCTACAGAAAGCGTACAACGCTGAGGAGGAGGATATGAAGTTTAACAATGTACTACCAGACGACCAAGACGATGACGAAAGATGAACTGATAAACGGGCTCCTTGACTGGGCTGCCGAGGACGAGGACAATCTCAGCGTGATGATTATCGCAGGAGACGCTACTGGCGTCAACGTGGCTGGCAACTGGTCTGAAGATAATGATAACATGCTCAGAGCCATGACTACGGCCATGTGCACGAATGAATACGTAAGAGATGTATGCGCTAAAGCACTGGAACTAGCAAGGTTACAAGAAGTAACAAAGACAATTATAGCAAACGACTACTATGACAAAGAATAGACTGGTAACGATTGAAAGCTGGCTCCGAGTGCTGGGGCTGGCGTTGCTGGGCGGTGTGGGCTTTTGCCTATTGCTGCATGACCTAGACGCAGGCACCCCCACCTTGTCGATGGGCTGGAGCATCCTCGCCCGCATCGCAGGCGCAGGCATCCTCTACCTAGCATGCAAGGTCGGCAAGGCACTACACAAGTGGGGTATGCTACCGACAATACTAACGGATAACGGACAAAACGACTGAGCTATGATGACTGAAGATCTAAAGCGTAGCCAAGAGAGCTACCTGCAAAAGGTGCTGGACATAGCACGAGAGATACCAGCACAGAGAGGGGCTAGCCTGCAGAAGCAGTACTACGCACTCAAGGATATAACCAACGGACTGAGAGTAGCGATCCAAGGGCTAATCGACCTGCAGAGGCTATACGCCCCCGACAAGATAAGCTTCAAGCTCCTCCCCCTCTCAGAGACACTCGAGGACTACCACAGCATCGCCCGCACAGCATCCATCGACACGATACGAGCTATCGAGAGGGTTATAGCCTCCGAGATGCGCCAGCTAGAGGAGCCAGACGGAAACCAAACAGAGCAATGATAGACTACGACAGCGACATCTCCGTCACACGACTAGACACGGGAGAGATAGCCCACATACGGTACGAGCAGACAGACGACTATCCACGCCTAGCCGACCGACTGAGAGTCACGGCATACGACCAAGCGAGAGACCTCGCACAAGACTGTCGCACGTTACTCGGTGATACGATCGAGCTACTAGACCACGCCCGAGTAGGACTCACCGACGAGGAGGAGGCACTACTGGACAAGATAGTTGACGCATCACGCAGGGCGCACACGGCACTCCGAGAGACGTTCAGCGGACTGGAGGAGTGGAACCAACTCGATGGGCGCAAAGCACTCAATGAGCGCAAAGCACTCAATGAGCGCATGAAACAACAAACACAACAGAGCAATGGACAAGCAGGTACAAGAGATCACAACCAACGTGACTGAGACGGGAGAGATCCAGCTCGTACAGTACGACTGGACACCCGACAAGGAGGACTTTCCACGCCACGCAGACGTGCTGAGATACACGGCATACGACCAAGCGAAAGACCTCACAAGCGCACTCGACAAGACGCTCTGCAATACAATCGAGCAACTACACGAGGAGCAAGACGACCTCACAGGCGTGGAGCAGGCACGACTGAACGAGATATACACCACGATGCACAGAGCGTACACAGCTCTCAAGGACACGATCAGCGGGCTATGGGAGTGGCACGTCGCCGTGGATCGCACGCCACAGAGCGCATGGCGCAAATAGACAAGGCTCTCAAGGACTTAGAGGAGAGCGACAAGACAGACAATATCAACCAATAACACAATAAAGACAATGGACGCAATAAGCATCAAGCAAGGAGCGCACAGCGCACTACTACTACACCTCGCACAGATACAGAGCGAGCTGAAAGCACCCAAGGGGCAATACAACAAGTTTGGCGGTTTCAAATATCGCAGTTGCGAGGACATACTCGAGGCGGTCAAGCCTCTACTCAAGGAGCTGGGACTAGTTCTCCTCATCACGGACGACATTGTCCAGATAGGCGAGCGGTACTACGTCCGAGCCACCGCCACAATATACGACAGCGAGGGGAGCTACATTAGCAACTCAGCTCTCGCACGTGAGGATGCAAACAAGGGCAAGATGGACGGCTCACAAATGACTGGCTCCGCCAGCTCATACGCCCGCAAGTACGCCCTCAACGGACTCTTCGCCATCGATGACACCAAAGACGCAGACACGGACGAGTACACCAAGGCGCAGGAGGGCAAGAAGTCGACAGCCAAAGCAACGGCACAGCCAGCCTTCACGGACGAGATCAAAGGCACACTAGCCAAGGCGCAGACGGTGCAGGAGCTGGTGGAGACCTTCGGACGGCTCCCGCAGGCACTACGAGACAGCGCAGAGGTCAAGAGCTACTGCGCTCAGCTCAAGAGCAACCTAGAGACCCCGCAACCAGCGACCAAAAAATAGATGCGCATCTATTGAACAAAAGACCTAGGTCTATCGAACAATAGACACCTGTCTATCAATCAATAGACACCTATCTATCAATCAATAGACAGCTGTCTAATTTCAACCAATCCAAAGCAAGCAAAAAAGAAAATGAAAGCAACCGACTTAACCACCTCCCCGATCTTCTTTGACCCCGAGGTACACGAGTATCTCCTTATCGGGAGGGACTTCTCAACAATAGCCTACAGCGGGGTCACCTCCATACTCAGTCAAGTACTCTTCCCAAACAAGTACAAGGACGTGGACGAGGACGTGCTGGCGAGAGCAGCCGCACGTGGCACACGCATCCACGAGCTATGTCAAGCCACCGACACGAGAGCCACGGAGCCACGGGAGGGCGACGACCAATATGTCTCTGAGGTGACCAATTACGAGTTACTCAAGCTGAGCAACGACATCACCATGGTCGCCAACGAGTACCTCGTGAGCCGTGACGATTGGGGCATAGCTAGTCAGATAGACTGCGTGGACAGCGAGGGAAATTTATACGACATCAAGACCACCTACCGACTAGACACGGAGTACGTGTCGTGGCAACTATCCTTCTACGCTGAGATGTACGAGGCGCAGAATCCAACGCTCAAGGCGGGCAAGCTCTACGCCATCTGGCTACGAGGTGCCGAGTGCAAGCTCGTCGAGGTGCCACGCAAGACGCCTGCGCAGATCCAGCAGGTCATAGACGCATGGCAGGCGGACGTGACACTCACGACAGCCGATGGAGACGACATAGACCGCCTCGTAGCTATCGAGGAGCAGATCGCCATCCTCAAGGACGCACTCAGCGAGCTAGAGATCAAGCGCACCCAAGCACTTGAGCCGATACGTGCGAAGATGGACGAAGACGGAGTCAAGAGCGTGGACAACCCCCGCATTAAGATCACCCTCGTAGCGGACAGCACCTCCACACGCTTCGACTCCAAGCGGTTCAAAGCTGACCACAGCGACCTTTTCGCCCAGTACAGCACGGAGACAACACGTGCAGGCTATATCAAGACAACACTCATCTAATTTTTAACCGATACAATTATGACAATCCAACCAAAGAGCAAGGAAACAGTAGCATGGTCGGGCGAGTGCCCGATCACTTACGTAGACTTTGACACCCCCCGAGAGCCACGATTCGAGGGACAGAAGCCCCAGTACCAGTGCATCGTCCTCATTGACAAGCAGGACAAAGCGACACTCAAGGCTATCGGAGAGGCAATCGAAGTAGCCAAGGGCAAGCTCACGGACACAGACCCCGCCGAGCCTTTCGCACCGCTCCTCAAGGATGGTGACGAGCGCACGGACAAAAATGGCGATCCAGTCGAGGCTTTTGCGGGCAAGTGGTACTTCACTGCAAAGAGCAGCGAGAAGCCCAACGTCTACAAGCTCACCGACACGGGAGCCGAGCCAGCAGCAGCGGGCGAGGTGACCAACTGGGACAAGGGTCAGGTGGTCGTATACTTCAACGCATACGACTTTCAGGGGCGCAAGGGCATCTCGGCACGACTTCTAGGCTTTTGCAAGACTGGCACTACACGAGAGAGCAAGGCACCGATGCCAGCCGACGCCATGTTCGGACACCTCGGAGCCACGGCTCCAGCCAACAGCCAACAGCCAACGGCTAACAGCCAACCACTGCAGACGGGCTTCAACCCCAACGCACAAGTAAGTGTCAACGACGACTTCCCCTTCTAGCCATGGTCACACCCGACTCTACATATACTATCGCAGTAGGGCGGTCAAGGCGGGACACCGAGTGGCACAACACAGCGGTCACGTGGGGCAAGCTCAAGGAGCTACTCCAGCACCGACGCACAGCCTGCACCCTTAGAGAGTATCAACAACTCTCTAAGGAGGAGCAGGGGCGCATCAAGGACGTGGGGGGCTTCGTGGGCGGTGAGCTTAAGGCGGACGGCAGGCGCACAGCCGACAATATCAAGTGTCGCACGCTCCTGACGATAGACGTGGATCACGCTACCAAGCTACCAACCAAGATAGCACCGCACTATG
Source organism: Porphyromonas vaginalis (assembly GCF_958301595.1). Taxonomy (NCBI): domain Bacteria; kingdom Pseudomonadati; phylum Bacteroidota; class Bacteroidia; order Bacteroidales; family Porphyromonadaceae; genus Porphyromonas; species Porphyromonas vaginalis. The sequence goes on from NZ_CATQJU010000001.1 coordinate 2,070,823, forward strand.
CCCTCATCGTCTACTCCACACACAGCCACACACCCGAGGCACCTCGCTATCGGGTGGTGGCACCCCTATCACGACCATGCAACGACATCGAGTACCAAGCGGTGGCGCATCGCATGGCGGAGGGGCTGGGCGTGGACATAGTCGATATGACCTCCTGCGAGCCGTCACGACTCATGTACTGGGCGGCTGCACCTCGGGACGCTGAGACCTACTACTACCAGCAGGACGGAGAGCCAGTAGACGTGGACGCTATGCTCGCCACCTACAAGGACTACACCAACACAGCCGAGTGGGCAGGCGCACCACGAGTGGGCAGACCACGCACCACACCGCGAGGTGCATCGGCACGGATGGAGGATCCACGCATCAAGGACAACATCGTCGGCTCATGGTGCCGTACCTACGACTGCATCGACGTACTCGAGCAGATGATCCCTAACCTTTACAAGCCAGCGGGCTTCAACAGATACACCCACATAGGCTCCTCATCGTGGGGCGGGCTTTGCATCTACGACAACGGCACATTCTGCTACTCATTCCACAACACCGACCCCATAGGCGGGCAACTGCTCAACGCATGGGATCTGTACAGACTGACGCACTACGCACACCTAGATGCACGAGCAGCAGCCACCACACGAGCCGACAGACTACCCAGTTACACAGCTATGGCAGAGTACGCACTAACGATTCCCGAGGTCAAGCGGGACTACCTCGCACATACCAAGGCACGCAACACGGCAGACCTCGCAGAAGTGGGATTTTCTTTTTCGGAAACAACCACTCCAGCAGAGGACACGGACAACGAGGACGATCCCGACAGCTGGCTCAGCGAGCTAGCGACAGACGCCAAGGGCAACATCGCCAACACGCTGACCAACTACGCTCTAATCCTCAAGCACGACCCCAACGCTATCAAAGGGCGGGTCGTTTACGATGAGTTCAGAGGAGAGAAGCGGGTCATCGGTGACCTACCGTGGGAGCGCACAGACAGCACCTCGTGGACTGACGCTGACACAGCCTGCCTAGCTCTCTACATAGACCGCACCTACAAGCTACGGAGCAAGGACTATCTGACGATGATGCTCGATGCCGTCACGCAGGGCAACGACTTCAGACGCAACGTGGTGCAGGAGTTTATCGAGCGGGAGCGATGGGACGGCACGCAACGAGTGGACAACCTCTTCATCAAGTACCTCGGGGCGGAGGACAACGACTACAGCCGTATGATCACCCGCAAGAGCCTCGTCGCCTGCGTGGCACGAGCCTACAAGCCCGGCATCAAGTACGACCAGATCACCGTACTCGTAGGCTCCCAAGGTATCGGCAAGTCGTCAATCTTACGCAAGCTGGCAGGCGGGGGCGACCTCTTTATGGACAGCTTCACGATGGACGCACGCTCCAATAAGATGCAGGAGAGCGTCCGAGGAGCGTGGATCATAGAGATCCCCGAATTGGAAGGCTTTTATAAGCAAGACATGAATGTTATCAAGTCCTTTGTCAGCAAGCAGAGCGACACCTATCGACCAGCCTATGGGCGGGAGCAGATCAAGGTACCACGCACATGCGTCTTCTTCGCCACGACCAACGAGGGGGACTTCCTCCGAGACAGCAGTGGCAACAGACGCTTTTGGATCCTCCAGTGCGGGGAGCCACAAGCACCGCTCAGCGAGCTAACCGCCAGCGAGGTGGCGCAGGTATGGGCGGAGGCTAAGGTCATCTGGGACGGAGGCAAGGAGCGACTATACCTTAACAAGGAGGAGAGCAAGGAGCTAGCCAAGCGACAGCGAGAATACGATATGGACAACGACCTACTGGGAGAGCTACAAGCCTTCCTCGAGATACGACTCCCAGCCGACTGGGAGGAGTACAGCAAGCTAGAGCGACGAGCCTACATACAAGCACGCAAGAGCGGTGCAGCCTACACTCGCACGGAGATGGCGGGAGGCAACCTCGTCACCGTCAAGGTCGACGGCGTATGCCCCCGCATCGAGATCTCAGCCGTCGAGGTACTCAACGAGTTCTTCGGTGAGGACAACGGGCGGGCGAATATCCAAACACGGAAGGCGAACAACCTACTCCGTAAGCTAGATGGCTGGCGAGAGTCGGGAGAGAGGATAACCCTCACGGGAGGGTACGGACGGCAGAAAGTATTCGCAAAAGATCTGACAAATGGGATGGGAGAAAAGTAGTGGCTTATTAAGTGGCTTATTAGGTGGCTTATTAGTGGCGTATGAATTTAATAAGCCAGCAAAAACGGCTTACTGGCTTATTCGAAAAAGCGAATAAGCCACCATAATAAGCCACAGCCAAACGCAACAAAAACAAGCAATTACAACTTCAATGGCTTATTGGATTACTAATTCTGAATGTTTGAGGAAAAGGGCAATCTACATACAGATAATTGAATATTGGGGTATGTACAGACGGTAGGCGCTCAATACGTGCGCGTGCGAGGATTAATAAGCCACCAAATCGGAGGAACGGAGAAATCGGAGCGGAGACACTACACGTGCGAGAGCAACAACGAGCAGAAAGACCCCAAGGAGCGCAAAACAACCTTCGAGGGGATAACTACACAAGACAATAACGAAACGAGCTAGAAACGCAAGGAAATGAGCAAAACGAGAGAGTACAGCGAGAAGTACCTAGAGCGTAAGCTGGTCGAGCGGATAAAAGCACACGGGGGGCTTTGTCTGAAGTTCGCCTCGGTCACCGAGGCAGGCTACCCCGACCGCCTTTGTCTGATGCCCCACGGCAGGACGCTGTGGGTCGAGCTGAAGACAACGGGGCGCAAGCCGACCAAGCTACAAGAGATACGACACCAAGAGCTACGAGAGCGTGGCTTTGCCGTCTACGTCGTGGACGATATGATAACCTTAGAGCAGGCAGTGAGAGATGCTACAGCGTAACCAATTACACGAGTACCAAGAGCGGGCGGTCGAGTGGATCAAGACGCACAAGAGTTGTGCGCTATTTCTCGAGATGGGACTAGGCAAGACCGTCAGCACACTAACAGCTATCGCAGAGCTTAAGGAGGCGGGAGCCGTCTCCTCCGTGCTGGTGATAGCCCCCAAGCGAGTAGCCGAGCGGACGTGGACGGACGAGATAGAGAGATGGGCGCATCTCGCAGGGCTGACAGCCGTCAAGATCCTCGGCACCCCAGCGCAACGGCTCAAGGCACTCAGCACGCCAGCGGACATACACATCATCAATCGAGACAACGTGGCGTGGCTGGACAAGGTGCTGTCGGTACCGCTCAAGCCCTTTCCATTTGACACCCTAGTCATCGATGAGCTGAGTAGCTTCAAAGCATACGGCACGCAACGCTTTAAGGCAATGAAGCACCTCCGCACGAGGTTCAACCGCATCATCGGACTAACGGGTACGCCCTCGCCAAACTCACTGATGGACATTTGGAGCCAGCTCTACATCCTTGACGGTGGCGAGCGTCTCGGGGAGTACATAACCAAGTACCGACAGACCTACTTCACGCCAGGGCGAGGTCGTGGGCATATCGTCTACGAGTGGATTCTCAAGCCGTGGGCATCGGACGCTATCTACGAGCGCATCGGTGACATCTGTATGAGCATGAGAGCCGAGGACTACCTCTCGCTCCCGCCCGTCAACTACGTCAACGTGTCGGTCGGTCTGACGGACAAGGAGCGCAAGGAGTACCGAGACTTCAAGCGGGACAACGTCCTCCCGACCGCTGACGGAGTCATCACCGCCAGCAACGCAGGCGTCCTCTGTGGCAAGCTCCAGCAGTGGACGGGGGGAGCCATATACACTGAGGAGGGGGCAGTCGCTCCCACGACACCTGCCAAGCTGGAGCGACTCAAGGAGATGCTCGAGGAGATACACACCCCCGTCATCATCGCCTACCACTACAAGCACGAGCTGGCACGACTGAGAGCTGAGTTCCCGCAGTCTAAGACGATAGACGAGGCGGGAGTCTTTGACGCTTGGAATCGTGGCGAGGTGCCTATCCTCCTCGGTCACCCCGCCAGCATCGGTCACGGACTCAACCTCCAGCGAGGCGGTCACACGATCATTTGGTACACCCCCACGTGGAGCCTCGAGCTATACGAGCAGTTCAACGCCCGCCTCGCCCGCCAAGGGCAGACGGAGCGAGTGACCATCTACCACCTCATAGCCGACGGCACCATTGACCAGCGAGTGCTGAGCGTCCTCGCCCGCAAGTCCACGATTCAAGACGCACTCATGGACGAGCTCAAGGCGGACAGCCCGACCAAGCCCCAGCGCCCGAGCAAGCCCCAACCGACAGCCACCCGACCGCTTGCTGTAGCCATTTCCAGCCCCCGCACCCCACCGCCCTTTTGATCCCACAAAAGAAATCGCAAATTAGTAGGCAGAAAATTTGGCAGTATAGAAAATTCTTCGTATCTTTGCAATAGCAAAGGGGGAGAGATACCCACCCGAGCAACTAACAAGACTAATAACCAACAAACAAATACTACTATGATTACCTACAAGCACTACAACAACTACAATGACTTCGCAGAGGCTAACAACGAGGACTGGCTAGAGAGCTACCTCTACTTCAACAAGCCAAACGCATCACACGATGCAGAGGGCATCAACGAGGCGATGCCAGCAGACGAGCAGGAGGAGCTCCGAGAGGCTATCGAGAGCAAGGGGCTAGAGCAGGCACTAGAGGACATCTTCGGCAACCTAACCTGCGTACAGATCGAGGGCGGTCACACGGGACGTGAGGAGGACACGATCTGGTACTACATCAACTAACAGCAGGCAGATGGGCGGGGCAACACGCCCCGCCACTGCTATCTAAAAGGACAAATAAATGACAGCAGAAGAGATACAGCAGGCAGCTGGCAGGCTCCGTGAGGAGCAAGGAATAACTAAATACCGAGTAGCGCAGGACGGAATCTTCAGCAGTTGCAACACACTCACACGCTTCGAGTCGGGCGAGCAGACAGCCCGACTAAAGTCGGTCGAGCGCTACCTAGACTACCTAGGCTATAAGTTGGTGATCGTCCCCAAGTAGACGACCGCCACGACAACCACGAGAGAGGAGTGCCACACCACGGCACCCCTCTTTTTTTTTGCGCTTTGTTACTTCATATTAAATACGTATCTTTGTGGTATACAGATAGATAGCGCAAACGTAGATAGTGAAACGACAAGAGTAGATAAATAGAGCAGCGGGCAATGAAGTACAAGAAGGAGATCATCGAGATAATAAGGGCGAGCATCACGGCAGGCGAGACGTACAAGCAGGCATACACACGGGCAGGGATCACAGAGAGTACCTTCCACGAGTGGAGAAATAAGCACCCCGAGTTTGCCGAGATGATCAAGGAGGCGGAGGAGACGCACCGACTCTCCAAGCAGTCCGAGACGGAGGTGAGCGTCCACAAGGCAGCCTGCGGGTACGAGTTTACCGAGGTACGCACTGAGTACGGTGTCGGAGCCAACGGGCAACCGATCATCACCAAGCAAGTCAAGACCGTCAAGCACTTCCCGCCAAACGTGCAGGCGGCTAAGATGGAGCTACTCAACCTCGCCCCTGAGAAGTGGGGCAACAGTCCGATGGACGACAACTTCGCAGGCGTCCGAGTGGAGGTTGTCACAGCACAGCCAGCGCAGGACAAGGAGCAGGACAAGGAGCAGGAGCAACCAGCACAGAGCAACAAGTAAGACCACATCACCGTGCAGACCATACAGACCACTGAGATATACACCCGACTGGACACAGCGGTACGAGAGGGGTACACAGCTATCTCCCTCCAAGGGTCGGCACGATCGGGCAAGACCTACAACGTGATGATATGGCTCATCCTCTACGCTCTGAGAGTACCCAGCATCAAGATAAGCGTGGTACGTGCCACCCTCCCTGCCCTCAAGGGGTCGGTGCTGGAGGACTTCGAGGCGATTATGCGAGAGCTCGGAGTCTACAACGAGAGGCACTTCAACAAGACCGACCTTGTCTATTGGTTCAAGACACGTAGCACCATCGAGTTCTTCTCCGCATCGGACGAGCAGAGACTGAGAGGTCGCAAGCGGGACATTCTCTTCGTTAACGAGGCTAACGAGCTAACGGCAATCCAATTCCAGCAACTCAAGATGCGTACGACACGGCTCACGATCGTGGACTACAACCCCTCATTCAGCGAGGAACACTGGATCGCCAAAGACCTCAACAAGGACCCCCGCACATACCACTTCGTCAGCACGTACAAAGACAATCCATTCCTCGAGCAGACCGTCATCGACGAGATCGAGAGCCTCCAGCACAAGAATCTCAGCCTTTGGCAGATCTTCGGTGAGGGCAAGATGGCGCAGATAGAGGGACTAGTCTTTACCAACGTGACCACCATCGAAGCCTTCCCCGACCACATCACGCGCACCATCCTCGGCATAGACTTCGGCTTTACGAACGACCCGACCGCCATCGTCGAGGTCGCCTACGACAAGGAGGCACTCTACATCAGCGAGGTCTGCTATCGCACCGAGATGCTACAGCAGGACATCATCAAGGTACTCAAGGAGCATCCCCGCACCAAGGTCGTCAGTGAGAGTGCCGACCCCCGCCTCATCGAGGAGATATACAGAGCTGGCGTCAACATCCACCCAGTCCGCAAGTACGCTGGCAGTATCGAGGCGGGCATAGCGTGGATGCTCCAGCACCCCCTACGAGTCACCGCACACAGCACCAACGTCCTCAAGGAGCTACACAACTACGTCTACTCACAGGACAAGGAGGGCAAGCTCCTCAACACCCCAATCGATGCGTACAACCACGCCATCGACGCCACCCGCTACGTCTGCATGACGGAGTGGATGGGCGGGAAAAAGAAGCCCATCAACCTCAAGAAGTTAGCGCAAATCGTATGAGTCAGCCACAATGGCTCGCCAAGTACAGCGAGCGACAGCAAGCCACCAGCCAGCAGGCTATCGAGCGAGCAACGGACATCGTCCAGCGAGCAACGGGCAAGCCACGGAGCTACTACACGACACGCTCCCGCAAGGTCGAGTTTGTCGCCTATCGTGCGCTCTTCGCCTACCTAGCCGTGGAGATGGGAGCCAGCTACGTAGCAGTCGGCAAAGCACTCGGCAGGACGCACGCCACAGCCATCCACGCTTACGACACCTACACCATCTACGCCACCACATGGGAGCCTCTAGCCACGCTCCGTGAAAAAGTCATTAACCTATCCAACACCAATGCAAAACATCGACGAAATACTAAGTCTCGCACCCGCTGAGGCGGTCAAGAAGCTGAAGAGCAAAGCCTTCACCCCGCCAGCGTGGAGCGACCTCGTCAAGGAGTACGACCCCGCACAGCATCCAGTTACGAACAAGGGCAAATACCCCGACGCAGTAACCCCCGACGGCAAGCTCGAGGAGGTAACACGCATCACGCTCAACTACCAGCAACTAGCCACCAAGCGCATGAGCGAGCTAGTATGCGGTATCCCCGTCAAGCGCATCTACAGCCCCGAGGACGACCGCCAGCGTGAGGCGAGCGAGTGCCTAGAGGCTATCTTCCAACGCAACCGCATCGACTCGGTCAACATCGAGCGGTGCAACGCCCTCTTCAGCGGTTGCGAGATCCTCACCCTTTGGTACCCCACCAAGGAGCCTAACAAGCTCTACGGCTTCGACAGCGACCTCAAGATCCGATGCCAGACCTACAGCCCACGAGAGGGCGCACAGCTCTACCCACTATTCCACGAGGGCGACCTCATAGCCCTCAGCATCGAGACGACACGCACCGAGGACCGGGAGGACATCCGCTACCTAGACACCTACACACGAGACAGCCACATCACCTACCGAGAGGGCAAGGGTGGCTGGCAGGTAGACAAGGAGGAGCCGATCAAGCTCGGCAAGATACCCGCCATCTACTGCATGCGCCCCACACCGATATGGGAGGACACGAGCCGACTAGTCTACGAGATGGAGTGGGCATTGTCACGCAACGGAAATTACCTGCGGAAAAACTCCAAGCCGATCTTCGCAGTCTTTGCCGACGAGGAGGTCTACTTCGGAGGCGAGGAGAGCGAAAACAAGGAGTACAGAGCGGTCGTGCAGTACCCCAAGGGTAGCACCGCAGGCTACCTCACGTGGAGCCAGGCGATTGACTCGCTCAAGTTCTACATCGCTGAGCTACGCCAATCATTCTTCACTCAGCTCCAGCTCCCCGACTGGAGCTACGAGTCGATGAAGTCCACACCGATGAGTGGCGAGAGTCGCAAGCAACTATTCATTGACGCACAGCTCAAGGTCACCGAGGAGAGCGGGCGACTGCTAGAGTTTTACGACCGTGAGGTGAGCGTTGTCAAGGCATACCTCGCCATGCTCCGCCCCGACCTGACGGACGCTATCGAGGCACTCCCCGTGGAGGTCGTCATAACCCCCTACCAAATCACGGAGCAACGAGACACCATCACCGAGCTACTAGCCGCCAACGGCAACAAGCCCCTCATCTCGCACCGTGAGTCTATCGAGCAACTCGGCTGGAGTACCAACGCCAGCGACACGCTCGAGGAGATCCAGCAGGAGAGTACGCTCAACGCTTACGAGATAGCGGAGTAGCGGGGCTAGAGATTAGAAATTAGAGATTAGAAGATAGAACTATGCCTAGAGGAATACGCAATAATAACCCACTCAACATTCGGAGGAGTACCGACAAGTGGCTCGGACTTAGCCCCACACAGCGAGACCCTGCCTTTTTCCAATTCGTCGACCTTGTCTACGGCTATCGAGCCGCAGGCAAGCTCCTCCAAAACTACCAACGGCTCCACAAGCTCTACAACCTTAACGGACTAATAGCCCGCTGGGCACCAGCCAAGGAGAACAACACCAAAGCGTACGTGGCACGAGTCGCCCGTGAGCTATCCACGCAGGCTGGCAGGATGATAGACGGAGAGACGCACCTTGACCTCATCCACGACAAGGAGCTACTCCGCAAAACCATCATCGCCATGCACATCGTGGAGAACGGACTGCGCCCCACAGCCAGCCAGCTGGAGGCACTAGACAAAGGACTATCGATGCTATGATCCAAAACTTCCAGCGAGTAATAGACGAGCGTCAAGCACGCTACGACGAGGCGGTACGCATCTACGCATACAATCGCCAGTGGCTATCGCACAGCGACAGCGTGAGCGCATCACAGCACCGCACAGCCGTGTCGAGAGACGTCATCAAGCGTGAGTGCATAAGAGCTGGAGTATGGGACGACTAGCACGAGAGATCGCAACCGTTGCACTATTTGCAACAGTTGCCAGTTGCGCCCCACGCTACATCCCCGTCAATCACTACATCGAGACGGAGCGTATCAAAGTCGAGCGGGACAGCGTACACTACACCGACACTATCCGCATTGCAGAGAGAGGCGACACGGTTCTTGTGGAGGTCGTCAAGTGGCGCACACGCTACAAGACCGCCACGGACACGCTCGTCAAGGTAGACACGATCAAACTACCGCCCCAGTTTCTCGCACAGCCAGCCCCCGAGCGACAGCCGTGGTGGCGCAGGTGGCTCACAGCCATCGGTGCCATCGTCCTCGTAGGAGCGGGAGCAATAGCCATCTACAAGCTGATAAGAGTGCTCCAATAGCCAACAGCCAACCGCTAATAGCCAACAGCCAAACAATGACCCCCAAGCAGTACGACCGCCAGCACCTCAAGCACCTATCCGCTATGGATAGGTGCATCGACCAGCTCTTCGACAAGGCACTCAAGAGGCTGGCGAGTTACGGCATCTTCCTTGACAAGCCCCTCGGAGACCAGCCCTTCAGCTTTGCCGACTACCCCGAGGTGCAGCGCATCATCGACGGCATCTTCGAGGAGTTCCGCCAGTCGGTGGAGGTCACCATCACCAAGGGACTAGAGTGGGAGGACAACCTCTCAGCCAGCAAGGCGACCGACCTCGCCTCACGCTATGGAGTAGCAGTTGCCCAGCAGAGGAGCCAAGCGATCGCAGGCTTCGCACAGCGCAAGGTCGGGGGGCTAGATTTGTCCCAGCGAGTTTGGAATATCACCAGCACGTTTGAAAAGGAGGTCGAGACCGCTATGGACATCGCCCTCCGTGACGGCACCCCCGCCAACCGCCTAGCGACCGACCTCAAGCAGTACCTCAAGCACCCCGACAAGCTATTTCGCAGGGTACGAGACGAACACGGACAGCTCCAGCTCTCCAAGCGTGCCAAGGAGTTTCACCCAGGGGCTGGCGTCTATCGCTCCAGCTACAAAAACGCTCGCAGGCTAGCCGTCACCGAGACCAATATGGCGTACCACAAGGCGGACAACGAGCGGTGGCGACAGCTAGACTTCGTCCTCGGCTACGAGGTGCAGGTATCGGGGACGAACCCCAACGTCTGCCCCCTTTGCGTGGAGCTAGCGGGCAAGTACCCCAAGGAGTTCGAGTTCGTCGGCTGGCACCCGCATTGCAGGTGCCACGCCGTGCCGATTATGGAGGACATCGACAGCTTTCAAGCCCGCCAAGAGCTAATAGCCAACGGCAAACAGCCACCAGCCCCCACGGGACAAGTGACTGAGCCTCCGAAGAACTTCACCGACCACCTCGCCAACAACAGCGACCGCCTCCAGCGAGCCAGCAAAGCAGGCACGCTCCCCTACTTCGTCCGTGACAACTACAAGGTCGGCAAGGACGGCACACTCACCCCGACATTCAACGCCCCGAAGAAGCCAAACAAGCCAGCGATGCCGAGCATCCTAGAGCGAGCCAAAGCACGCCACGAAGCCCGCACGCCCGAGGAGGTCAAAGACATCAAGCGCAGGCTCATCCAGCGCAACGCAGACATACGCCACGCCAACCGCACAGACGAGGAGGTCGCACGTATCAAGCAGGCGGTTATAGACCGCAGAGTCAACCGCAACTACGGCAAGCGCATACTCGCTACGATGGACGGCATCTCAGACGTAGACACGAGCCGTCTCCGTGACCTCCTCCAGCGAGGAGACCACGAGGCTATACTGCAGGAGGCTCGCAGGCTACGAGACATCGGCAAGGAAATCACATCGCTCAAGCACCTAGACAACCCGCTACAAGTCGCTCGCAACTTCTCAATGGAGAGTGCCAAGCTCGTGGACAAGGCTGTCGCAGACAAGCTCAAGACATTCAGCGGGCTATCCAATGAGCAGAAGCTCAAGAAGCTCAAGTTTGAGGCGGAGTGGGTAGAGCAGCACAAGAAGTACAGCACGTGGTCAGTAGCACGAGACGCATACAAGAAAGAGTACGCCAAGGTCGAGCAGACGATCTACTGGGACGACAAGAAGTCCGCACTATCCACGCTAAAGGGCTTCAAAACATCGAGCAAGCTGTACAAGGACGACCTCGGCAAGCTAACCGACGCGATCGCCAAGGGAGACAAGACGACAGCAGAGAGTGCCATAGCACGACTAGAGAAGAGACGCTCAGACCTGCGGTTAAAAAGTCAAGAGAAAGTCAAAGTAGCAGTATCTGCGAGTGGTAAAGGCAGTAGCTCTTACGAGACACTGCCAGAACTAACAGAAAGGCTTGGAAAAGACCTTCCACCAACACTGAAAAATCTCGAGAAGCTTATAGAGAAAGGTCTATCAACTGGAGACTACTCAAGGTATTGGACAGAAGCTGAGATTGAAAAGGCTGAGAGGATAATCAAGGAAGTTATAGACAATGGTTGCTATGGGATGAATGTCCCTAGATGTGACAGCGATGGCAATGCGGATGTGATAGACAAGATATTCTCATCTTGGTTTAAGAACCAAATAGAGACTGGCACGGGGAATGGCTTGGTGAATGTAAGTAGGAGAAAAAAAGCCAGCAGGGCTCTATTCGGCACGCCTCCGAGGGTTAAAGCTATAGATTATGAGAAGTATGGGTTCCTTATGGATAAGGATGTCATCGCTCAAGCGCACTCCAGCATCGCTGGGCAATACTGGAACTATGGGGATGGTATACAAATTCGCTTCAAGAAAGACAAGACAATCGCTACATTTACGATGCAAGACAGCCTAGGTAGTTATCTACACCCGTCTTTATGTAGCGACCCGAAAATATCTTCATTTAATCCCTATGCGGGCAAGTCTATCGTTGAAAGGACGATAGACACTACCTCAGCCATAAAAGCGACTAAGGAGTTCGCCAGAGGCTATATCGAATTGCAATATCACGGAGTGTTAACTCCCGAATGTGTTGAGAGCGTATTCATCCCGCAGGACGTACTCCGCAAACTCAATGTAGACACACTGCAACTGATCAAAAAGAGCGGAGCAATAGTGTATAGTGAAGATGCGTACGGGAATCTTATAACGCTCTAGTACTGGTTGATTATGTCAAGATTATCGTATGGGAAGTTTTTCCCGTGCCAAAGGTCTAAATAGAATATGATTGCTCTCTTTTCAAACGGGATGGAGCTGTCAATAAGCACTCCATCGCAGTCCCCAGACGTTAGTGCATCTTCCAATGAGTCTTTCAGCCTTTGGAAGAAACTCTTATCGTCAGATACATTGTCAGATAGAGACTTCTCCCCACTCCACCAAAGAGCATCAATAGAACCTCCGTCAAACGGACACTCATCCTCGCCTTTGTAGTATCGGCACTGCTTAATCAATTCTTCTCTAGTCATAACTCAATACTTTGACACCAAAGGTACAAACTAACAACCAATAATACAACACCATGAACGACAACAACGCACCGCACTACACCGAGCTACCCATAGCACAGCTCGAGGAGAACAGAGGGCAGATTGACGGGCTACCAGCCAACCCCCGCAACATTCAGCCCGATAAGCTCGCCAAGCTCAAGCGAAGCATACTAGACAACCCCGAGATGCTCCAGCTCCGTGGCATCCTCGTCTATCCGCACGGGGACAAGTACATCGTCATCGGGGGCAATATGCGCCTCCGAGCAATGGTCGAGCTAGGTATGACCTCCGCCCCCTGCGTCGTTATCCCCAGCCACGTCACAGCCGACAAGCTCCGAGCCTACACGATCCTCGACAACAGCTCTATGGGTGAGTGGGACTGGCAAGCTCTCCAGCTCGAGTGGGACACCGCACAGCTCGACGACTGGGGCATTGACCTGCCCGACTGGGAGGAGGAGCTAGCAAGCACAGACGGGACACTGGAGATGACATCGGACAAGACAGAGTCTACAGTGTCGCTCAATCGTATGAACGTAGGAGACTACGTAATACTGTACACAGACGAAGAGAAAGCTCATTTGATAGAATCAATAGAGCGGTACATTGAGAAGTACGGCATTACGACTGGATATATTAGACACTTAGTAGAGAGCGAGCGAGACTTATGAACAAGACAGAGAGGGTCAAGATTGACACACTAGTCCCAGCAGAATATAACCCCAGAGACATCTCAGAGGAGTCTCTCGACATGCTCAAGCAGTCAATCAGCGAGCTGGGGCAGATAAAGCCTATCATCGTAAATGGGGAGACCAGCGTGATAATGGCGGGACACCAACGCACTAAAGCTATGAGAGCGTTAGGGTACGATGAGTGCGATGCGTATGTATTGCACGGGATAAATCAGCAGGACGAGGCGAGATTTAACCAAATCCACAACAAGACAGAGTATGAGGTGAGCGATGATGCTCCTAGAGTCCGCATCAACAAGCCAATGGAGCTGGGGACTTCAATCATATACCCCAATGAGGTGGAGGTACTAGACAAAGGCAGGCTAGCAGACTTCAACAAGTCTCTCGCCACGCTAATACAGCGATACGGGGCATTTGGGATGCCTATATGCACACAGAGTGGAGATGTGATAGTCTCCTCGGCATACGCTATGGCGAGCAAGTTGTGCTATGAGCCGATGCTAGTACTGACGCTAGACGACCACAAGGCAGAGCTAGCTAAGTCGTACCTAAGTAAAGAGTATGGGAGATTCTCATACGACACGATAAGGCGTAAGACGTACATACAGTCTCTCGCACAGCTACCAAGACTGCAGGGTCGAGGCAAGCGCAGAATGGTATCAAAGCTGTATGAGCAAATGGTGATACCCTATCTAGATGCTATCCAAGACGGCTCTACGCTCCGAATTCTGGACTTCGGGGCTGGCAAGTACGCCTACGCAGACAAGCTCAGAGCTAGAGGGTATAACATCGAGCGAGTAGACCCGTATCACAGAGTAGCTGGCACACATCGGATCGCAGTGGCTGACAATGAAGAAGCCTTCAAGCGTATCGCAAAGAGCATATCCGAGGACGGGCTATACGACATCGTGATATGTGACTCAGTACTTAACTCAGTGGATTCGCTCCAAGCGTGGAACGACGTAGTGAACACGTGCCACGCACTGACAAAGGACGGAGGTACAATCTTCATAAGCGGGAGAAAAGTCGAGGACGCACTAATGAAGTGCAACACTAAGAGTACTAGTGGCAGACAGACTCTCTATTTCCTCGATGACGACAATCTGACAGCTCAGTATAGACGGGGTAATTGGTTCTTTCAGAAGTTCGAGAATGAAGAGCAGATTACAGAGATCCACACGAGGATAGGAGAGCTGATAGACAGACAAGAAGACAACTCGTATAGACTACACATCAATAAGACGAGACGCATCTCTCAGCGCACGGCAATAGAGAGCCTCAGACGGGAGTGGAGTCTTATGCTCCCAGATGGACAGCAGTACGAGCTGGCAGATGTGATAGAAGACGCTTATAAGAGAGCCGTCAAGACAAACAAAAGACAACGGTAGATAAACGAAATCAAGAAGTTATCAACAATTGTGCGATTTCCTTGGAGCGGACTCCAGACGCACTTATCTTTGCACCAAAACAATAAACAACAATGACACAGACAACACAGACCACACAGCCCGCAGGCGAGGCGACACAGCAGCCAACCACCCCGCCCGCAGAGACCACACAGCAGACGACGGCACAACACCCCGAGCAGACGGCACAGCAGGCACAGCAGACCACGCCACCGCCAGCCCCGAAGTCGGCATTCATCACCGACGGCAAGCTACCACAGCAGACCAACGAGCCAACAGCTAACAGCCAAGAGCTAATAGCAAAAGTCACCGCCCTGCAGGCACGGCTAGACGCTATCGAGAGCCAGCGCACCACCGAGACACGCACAGCAGAGGTCGAGCGCATCATAGCTCCACTCAGCGAAACGCTCAAGGCGGTCTACAGACGCACCCCATTTGCCTCGCTCACCGACGAGGAGTACGCACAGCTCACCGAGACCATCAAAAAGGAGGTCAACGAGCTAGCCACAGCCGACAAAGCACGGGGCGCAGTCTTCAGCAGACCCACCGCCAGCAAGCCGACCGACGGCAAGGCGAGCGACAAAGAGACGGACGAAGTCCTCAGACGACTCAATCTATAACCAACTAACACCTAAACACTATGGCAGAATCAACACTGAATCAGACCAGCAAAGTCTTCGGGAGCGGTAAAGACGGCATTTGCATCATCAAATGTCTAACCGACATCCCAGGCGGACGCTCACTAGACGTGTCCCGCATCCCAGCTGAGTACGACGTTATCTCAGCGGGTCACATCGTTATCAGCAAGGCAGGGCAGTACATCCTCCTCGGAGTCACTGGCGGTAAGTTCGCCACGCTCACCGAGGGCGAGAGCTACGTAGGCGTCCTCCGCACGGCTATCATGCGACAAGACCCACGTGGTGCTATCGTCACTTCAGGACAGGTCAACGGAGCCTGTACCCCATTCCCCATTGACGATGCAATCGCCAAGGGGCTACCACACATTGAGTTCCTCTTCACGGACAAACGCAACTAATTAACACAAGACACCTAACACTATGCAAGAATCACTATTCAAGGAACTAGTCGACAAGTACCTCGGGTCAGTTGTCGGCAAAGTTGTCGAGAAGGAAAACGGAGCCACCACCCCACCCACGCTCCTACACAAGACGATGCTCACCAACGAGTACTCGCCCGACCTTAATTGGGGTGCCAGCACGCTAAATAACAGTGTAGTCGCAGCCGATGTCGTATCGCTCGACAGCTCGCTACCCCTCAAGAGCCGTGCCACGCTACGAGTAGCTACGGGCAAGCTCCCAAAGCTCGGTCTGAAGTACCGCAAGAGCGAGAGCGAAATCAGCGACCTCAACGTAATGGTCGCACGAGGCACCAACGAGGCGACCATCGCCAGCAAACTACTAGACGACACCGTACGAGCTATCAAGGCTATCGATGTCCGCAACGAGATTATGTTCCTGCAGGGGCTATCCTCGGGCGTCGTCCTAGTCACTGACGAGGACAACCAAGGTACTGGCATCCGTGCCAGCTTTGGCTATCGTGACGAGAACAAGGTCAAGGCGAAGAAAGCGTGGAGCGGTGCAGGAGCTACTCCGCTCAGCGACATCACGGCAGTCTTTGACAAAGCCAACGCTGACAGCAACCCAATCGCTCACGTCTACATCGACACCAAGACCTTCAACGAGCTAAGGTCGAGCGCGGAGGGCAAGATGCTCGGTGCCAGCTACAGCGGTCACGTAGTTACGGACAAGACGCTACTAGCCGTACCGCCACGTGCTACCTTCCTTGAGGCTCTCAAGGACGAGTTCGGAGCTGAGTGGCACATCGTAGAGAGCAAGTACCGCATCGAGGGGCTAGACGGCACCAAGAAGCCAGCGAATGCTTGGACGGAGGGCAACATCGTCTTCACGCCCACCGACAAGGTCGGACGTCTCGTGTACGGTACACTTGTCGAGGAGACCAACCCAGTCGCAGGCGTTGTCTACCAAAAGGCAGGCGACTATACTCTTATCAGTAAGTACAGCACCAACGACCCCGTAGAGGAGTTCACCGCAGGTCAGGCTTTATGCCTCCCCGTCATCGATGGCGCTGACGGCATCTACGTATTAACGCAGAAGTAAGTTGAGAGATGACGCTGAGCGACTACCTGCGTGGCTTGACCAACTACCCCCTATCTGAGGAAGCTCTCCAGAGCATCCTCAGTAAGCGGGGTGCCTCCTACGACACGGACACCATCGACGATGACCAGCTCCTATGCCTCACCACGGCAGACGTCTATCGCTGGCTCTCCACCGCCCCCGACGTATCGCAGGGCGGGCAGAGCTACAGCCTATCGGACAACATACGGGAGTACTATCGCAGACGTGCCAACGAGTTGTACCGAGAGGCGGGCGAGCCTGAGAGCGTCCTCGAGGAGCATCCACGTTACGGCTACAAGGGCGACCGACTATGATCATCGCAAGTGGCAAGCTCGAGTACAGGGCTAGAGACGGACGGGAGTACGACGACAACGGCTACCCCGTACAGCAGACCACCGAGTGGTCGCCAGCGGTGCCGTGCCAAGTCGTGCCACTGCAGTACGATCGCACCGTCCTCTCCAGCACCACCGAGACGCCCATCGTCATAGCCCGCTACGAGGTGCTAATCGACGCACGCCACTACAAGGAGGCGACCGAGATACGCATCACCGACACGAGGAGCGGACAGGTCGAGGAGCTACGAGTCGTCAAGCCTGAGTACCTACGAGCCGTCAGCCAATACAAGCTACTATGCCGATAGAGGTCACGACACCGAGCGGAGAGATCCAGCAGTACATTGAGGAGCAACTCGCCCTCAAGGTCGAGCGACTCATCAACAGTCTCAGCTACATCGGTGAGGGCGCACTGCGCATCGCACGAGAGCAAGGGAGCTACACCGACCGCACGGGCAATCTGCGCAATTCCACTGGCTACGTGATAGCCGTGGACGGACAGATCATCGCCCGAGCAGGCTTCCGCTCCAAGGACGAGGACGGAGCCGCCTTTGCCGAGGAGCTAGCCCGCACGACAGAGGGCAAGGCGGTACTCGTAGTTTGCGCAGGCATGAATTACGCCACCTACGTATCACGCAGAGGCTACGACGTCCTCGACTCAGCCGAGATAGAGGCGAAAGTTTTAGCCGAAAAGTTACTCAAGCTATGATGACCCGCAAAAGCGTTACCAGCCGAGAGGTGCAGACGACCGTTTACAAGCTCCTCCGTGAGAGCGAGCTTTGTAAAGCGGTCAACGGCAAGCTCTACCACGCCACGACCCGCCCCCGAGCCAGCCACAAGGAGGACATCATCGTCCGCTACACAGCAGGCAGGAGCGGGGAGGTACAAGAGGGCGTTGTGACCGTCCTCATCTACAGCGAGCCGATACCAGCACCCGACGGCACACCACGTGAGGACATAGCCCGCACCGTACAGATAGAGCGACTAGCGACCGACTGGGTCGACGACCTCCCCACGGGGCGGTACCTCTTCAGCCCGTCCGACACCGCTCAGACGCTCTACGATCCCGAGGCGGGACAATACTTCACCAGCATCAAAATCAATTACAAACACTATTAACCTAACACCACAGAACACTATGGCAACAAACGTAGAACTTACATGGGGCAAATGCACCGTGGACTATTCGATAGGCGGGAACGCCTACTCAGAGCAACCCAAGCTAGACAGCACTAAGCTCACCGCATCTGACGGCACCACTGTCGAGGCTAAAGTCGAGGGCGGAGACGTCCTACGAGTACGCAGGGACTCAGACTCCTACACGCTGGAGTGGGACACCTACATTCACTCCGCCAATGCGGACAAGTACAAGGATCGCATAGCAACGCCAGACATAGCAATCACCAAGCTATCCGTCACGCCAGCAAATAAGGCGGCTCTCTGCATCATAGCCGCTAATGCTAACCTACACAGCACCTTCAGCTTCGACACGCAGGGCGGTATTTTGATGCACAACAAGGCGACCTTCGTCCTCGGTGAGGGCGGTACACAGCTCTTTGAGCTCAAGGTCGCCACCGCCTAAGCACAGCACCCGCCCCACACGGCTAGTCAACCGAAGCAAATACGGGGCTTCCAGCGCTAGCCACGGGGCGGGAGCTAACACAAGAGTGAGAGTTTAGACGATAGGGAGCGAGGTTTTCTTTTGTCAGTTTCTTTCCCCCGCCACCCCTATCGTCCTCTCATTAACCATTAACCACTAGCCACTAACCACCACACACCATGCTAGAGACCATATTCACAGCAGTCTTCACCGCCATCGCAGGAGCCATCGCCACCGTTTGGGGCTATTGGACTGGGCGCAAAAAGACCGCCAGCGAGAACGCTATCAAGCGTGCCGAAGCACTAGACAAGCAAAGCGAGATCATCGACCAGCAAGCTGAGAAGCTCGAGAAGCTATACAACATCGTCGTAGCCCTCCGAGACGAAAACGCCAAGCTCATAAGCCAAAACAACACCCTCAAGCTGAGCGTAGACAACCTCAACAAGGAGGTCGAGTCGCTCCGTCAAGAGCTAGCGCATTACAAGCACCCAGCCCACAAGCGCAAAGCCCCAATCACCGAAGCTTACGAGTAACCAGCACAACCACCATGATCGAGACACAGACCAGCAATCTACTCAACGACACCCCCACGACCATCGTCATCGGGGGTGCCACTTATCAGATAGCACCACCCACCTTCGCCAACCTCGCCCGCATATCCAGCGAGATAGCACAGCTAGAGATTGGCACCATCGACCCCGCACAGCTTGCCGAGGGCGTACTCCGTGAGGCACGCCACGGCTACCAGCTAGCACGCATCATCGCCACAGCCATTGAGGAGACCGAGCGACCCACACGGCTCCAGCGTCTATGGCGCAAGCTACGGCAGCGCATCACCCGCACCACCTTAGCCGACCGCATCTATCGCACAGCCACACCGAGCGAGGCGACACAAGCATTTTCGGAGATCCTACAGACGTTACAACTAGGTGATTTTTTCGCAATTACCACTTTCCTCAGCGGGGCAAGGATCACGAGGGCGACGAAAGTGGAGACAGAGATCGGAGCGACAGCCCGTGGAGCCTCATCGCAGGGCTGATGAAGACCTACCGCCTCTCGTGGCACGCAGTCGTCCACGAGATCAGCTACGCCAACCTCATACTCCTCTCCAGCGTCATACCCGACTACGATAGCCCCAAGACGGACGGAGAGACCTCGGGGACGCTCCACCTCAGAGCAGACGACCCCGCAAACGCAGACCGCATTAGACACCTACTACAGATATGATCCAAGGCAAGGGCGGTGAGATAGCCGCACGAGTAACCCTAGACACCTCGCAACTAGACAAGGACGTACAGCGAGCCACGGGCAAGTTCCAGCAAATATCCAAGAGCGCACAGCAGGAGAGCAACCGCATGCGGGACGCACTCCTCAGCGTGGGCAAGGCGGTCGGGATAGCCTTCTCCGCACAGCAGGCGATAGCTTTCATCAAGCAGATCGTGAGCGTCCGAAGCGAGATCCAAGCCCTCGAGGTATCATTTCGTACGCTCCTCGGGAGCCAGCAAGCATCGGCCGAGCTGATGCGCCAAATGAAAGAGTTCGCAGCCGCCACACCCCTCCAGCTGGGCGACCTAGCCAAGGGAGCGCAGACGATGCTCGGCTTCAACCTCGCCCCCGACGAGATCATGCCGATGCTCAAGGCGATAGGCGATATTTCGATGGGTGATGCGCAGAAGTTCCAGTCACTCACCCTAGCCTTTTCACAGATGCAGTCGGTCGGCAAGCTTATGGGACAAGACCTTCTGCAGATGATCAACGCAGGCTTCTCGCCATTAGCAGTGATGGCGGACAAGACGGGCAAGAGCATCGGAGAACTCAAAGAGGAGATGTCAGCGGGAGCCATCAGTGCCGAGATGGTCAAGCAGGCATTCATCGATGCGACCAGCGAGGGCGGGCAATTCTACGGCATGCTATCGGGGCAGGGCGACACGGTCAAGGGCGCACTAGCTCAGCTGTCGGGAGCTTTCACCGACATGTTCAACGGCATCGGAGAGCAGAGTGAGGGCATCATCAAGGGGTCGGTCAAGTCCGTGCAGTGGCTCGTGGAGAACTACGAGACGCTCGGCAAAGTCCTCGCAGGCATCATCGCCACCTACGGCACCTACAAGGCAGTCATGATGACGGTCGTAGCACTGGAGCGACTACAAGTCCAGCTCGCACTCGCTAAGATGGAGGGGATGACCAAGCAGGCAGCACTACTAGACATCCTCAAGGCTAAGCAACTAGCCCTCAACAAGGCGGTGACATCTCTAGCTAATCCGTACGTCCTCCTCGCTATGGCTATCGTGGGCGTCACCTACGGCATCTACAAGCTCGCCACAGCCGAGACAGAAGCGGAGAAAGCGCAGCGCAAGCACAACGAGGCGATCGAGCAGGGCAAGAAAGAGATCGAAGACTACAAGCAGGCGGTCGGGGAGTACCTCGAGATAGTCCGTGACGATACCGCCACACAGCGACAGCGATACGAGGCGTACGAGAAGCTCGCCAAGCTGATGCCACAGCTCAAGGGCAAGAGCGTTGAGGAGATTAGTCAGATGGACACCAAAGAGCTGGACAAGCTCCTCAATACCAACACGGACATAATCCACCTCCAGCAACTCAAGAAAGAGGCAAAGGCAGCGCAGGCAGAGGTCGACAAGCTCCGAGCCGTGGTCGAGGCTTACGACAACGCACCGTGGCGCAAGGGGGCAGACCTAGAGGTCGAGAAAGCCCGCAAGAAGCTAGTCATAGCAGAGCAGACCCTCCGCACAGCACAGCAGGATCTAGCCGTCTACGAGGAGCAACAACGTCAAGCCGAGTACGAGGCAATGTCGCAGGAGGAGAAGCTCGCCTACCTCAATGAGCAGAAGAACAATCTCGAGTGGCAGATGGACGCCACCTCCAACCTCATATCTCTGCAGGTACGCCAGCTCATCGAGCAGGGCAAGATAGCCGATGCCGTCCGACTAGCCAAAAAGGAGGCGGGAGGATTTAGCGGTGCGCTCTTCAACGCATTTCACCAAACCGTCGCACTCAACGATGAGATGGTCAAGCTCAACGGCAAGATACAGCAGGTGCAGGCTACCGACACGGGCAAGACATACAAGGAGGCACTAGCTGATGCCTACCAAGAGTGGCAACGGACAAAGCAGGCACTCAAGGACGCCACGAACAAGAACGTGGCGGACTACAACAAAGCCAAGGAGGAGGCGGACAAAGCCGAGCAAGCGTACAAAGCACTCGGGGGCAACACCTCGCCACGCACCTCCACAGCTCCCAAGCGTGACCGCAAGGCAGAGCAGGCTGAGGAGCGTAGACGCCTCCAGCAGTTAGCCGACCTCAAGGCAGACTTTGCGAAGAGGGAGCTTCGCCAAGCTATCGACAACGAGTTTGCCATCAAGCAGGCTCGCATCAACGCTCAGGAGGACACGATCCAGCGAGAGCTAGAGCTAGCACGACTCCACACGGCACAGCTTAAGGAGGAGAACAAGCGACGGGAGGAGGACTGGATAGAGACCCTCCAGCGCAAGCGGGAGGAGGAGTGGAAGCTACAGAACCCCGCCAAAGCCAAGGAGGGCTACAGCTTCACAGGCGTAACCACACGAGACGACCTCAGCAAGCAACAGCTAGAGCAACTAGCCGAGTACGACCGCATCGCCACCGAGCAGGGCGTCAAGGCAGAGACCGAGGCACTCCGCAAGCGACTCCAGCAGTTCGAGAGCTACGCACAAGAGCGTATGAGAGTCGCCAAGGAGTATGCCGACAAGGAGCAAGAGCTCCACAACGCTGACGGCTCGCTCCGTGAGGGCGTGACGCAGGACAACCTTGACGAGCTCAAGCGACAGAGCGACGAGGCACTAGCCAAGATCGACGAGGCGTGGGCAGAGCGTGAGGAGACTTACCAGCAGTGGATGACCGACATCGCCAGCATGTCCATCGCACAGCTCGAGCAGGAGCTGGAGCGGGTGCAACTACTACTCGCTAAGGCGCAGATAGAGGGCAAGGACGACAAGAGCGTGGCGGTGATCCGTACGCAAGTCGAGCAACTCCGTAAGAAGCTCGGAGAGGTAAACCGAGAGGCACAGAAGACGGGACAGAGCTTTGCCGATTGGAGCCGTGCCACCGAGACGCTACGAGCCACCAAGGACGAGCTGGACAGCCTCGCTGAGAGCGTCCGACCGCTCAGTGACAGCCTCGCCAATACGATCAAAGGCGTGGCAGGCTTAGCCACACCCGTCATCGGAATCATAGGGAGCATCGGCAAGTTTGCAGAGATGTCCCAGCAGGGCATCTCCGCCTCCGCCACCGCCACCCAAAAGGCTATCGCTATAGCTGAGAAAGGTACCGTCATCCTTACCATCATCTCCACCGCTATCCAGCTAGCCACCAAGGTTGCAAAGCTATTCAGCAACGACAAGCGACACGAGAAGAACATCAAGGAGCTAGACAACCGCATAGCCGACATTCAGTGGCGACTAGATCACTGGGGCTGGGACAAGCTCGAGGAGAGCGCAGGCAGACCCCTAGAGCGCATCAACGAGTGGCTCGCAGAGGTACGCCTCAAGGCGCTAGCAGCTGCAGCCGCTACGGGCGACTACGTCAAGGCGTGGCAGACGCTCAACGACATAACCCTCGGCACAGAGGAGGCGGGGCGCAACCTCGCTGACGCTTACATGCGGGCGGACTATATGGCGGGCAAGCTCCTCGGCTCCGACCGCTACTCCGAGGCACGCAATCAGCTCGACATGATGGGTCAGAAGATCGTCAATATCCAGCAGAAAATTGACGAGAAGAAAGCGAAGAAAGGCGACCACAGCAAGGAGATAGAAGAGCTGGAGCGGCAGCAGAAGGAGGAGGCAGAGAAGATGGCGGGCTACATCGACAACATGCTCAACGACCTCCTCGGGGGTAACGCTATCCAGCTAGCCGACAAGCTCGGCAACGCACTCTTCGATGCCTTCAGCAAGGGCGAGGACGCTGCACGAGCTTTCGAGGGAGCGGTCAATGACATCATCAACAACATGGTTAAGAAGCTCCTCATCCAGCAGTTCCTCGAGAAGCCGATCGCCGAGGCGATCAACAAGCTCAAGCAGGCAGCGACCAAGGATGGCGTGCTAGACATGGACGCACTGATAGCCAGCATCGGGACGCTCTTTGACGACTTTCAGAAGATCGGCGCTGATGCAGGTAAGCTCCAAGACGCCTACGATAAGATCATGCAGACGATAGGAGCGGATATGAGCGACATGCTCTCGGGACAGCGCAAGGGCATAGCCACCGCCAGCCAAGACAGCATCGATGAACTTAACGGACGAGCCACCGCTATACAGACGCACACCGCTATGATAGCGCAAGGCACAGCACGGCTCACCTCACTAGCGCAAAGCACCTTTGACCAGCTGGTCGAGGTTGGGCGCATGGTCAAGGAGGGCAACGCCACACGCCAGCGCATCGAGACCTCCACCGCCACCATCGCCACCAAGGTACGAGACTTCGAGACCTACGGCATCAAGATGAAGAGATAACGCTATGACAACACTACAGAAAGCAATCCACCAATGCAAGTTAGCGGGAGCCTGCGACCTCCTGCGCCCCAATATGTCCCCGACAGAGCTTTGCCAGCTCCTACGCACCCCGCAGGGCGAGGAATTTATCCTCAAAGGACTGCCGACCTTGTCCTTGTGGCGACTGATAGGCGAGGAGTACAAGGACTTGCTCGCACAGCACCACATCTACCTAGACGCTGGCTACATCGAACTAAACGGCGAGACGACCCGCCACATCGCCATAGGAGCCACGCACCTACGCATCACCGCTAACCAGCCGAAGCTATACAACGTCACACTCATACACGGAGCCAAGGCGGACGTACTAGCGACCAATTGGGCAGTCGTCAGCGTGGAGCGTGACGCACAGAGTACCGCCTACATAGCCTGCACCGACAACGCCATATCGATATGATCACACTAGACCTCAGAGCGGGAGAGACCACGCTCTACACCGCACCCGTGATGCTGGGGGGCTTCAGTGACCTCCTCCAGCTCACACAGCCCCGCAAGCCTATCGCCACCGACTGGGCTGAGGAGCCACGACTAGACACCGTGCAGACCACGCTCGAGCCACAGCCCACACGACCGCTTAAGATAGACCTCTGGCTACCCAAGGGGACACCGCACAGCGACCTCCAGCGCATCGACAGCATGCGGGCGCAGTACGGACGCACCTACAAGGTGCAGATCAGAGAGGTTGCAGAGGACGACCGCTACAAGGGTGGGAGTGCCTACACCCTACGAGGCACGATCCAGCAGGACGACGCACCCGCCCTACCCGACTCAACAAACCTCAAGTTCACACCCGCCAGCAGGTTGTACAACATAACGACCAAGCGTGTCTCGCTAGCCACCATCGGAGTAATACCGATAGACGGCTGGCGATCAGCTTTGCGAGATAAGACAGCCTTCAAGGCGACCAGCCCCGAGG
Organism: Porphyromonas vaginalis; assembly: GCF_958301595.1. Classification (NCBI taxonomy): domain Bacteria; kingdom Pseudomonadati; phylum Bacteroidota; class Bacteroidia; order Bacteroidales; family Porphyromonadaceae; genus Porphyromonas; species Porphyromonas vaginalis. Next base: position 2,096,108 of record NZ_CATQJU010000001.1, read on the forward strand.
CGAGTCGGGAGGTTGTCCTGCCTACCTTACTGCAGGGCAACACGCTCGACCAGCTACTGAACGCTCGGGACATGCTAGACGCACTACTATATAGAGAGACCCGCAACCAGCTCACGACTCCTTACGGCACATTCGCCTGCACCTTCTCACGCTCACGAGTCAGTGGCTACTGGCTCGGGATCAATCCACACATCTTCTACGACCTTACACTGACACTCGTATGACCCTCAAGTTTTATCAATACGGAGCCGACAAGCTTGTAGCCACGCTAGAGCTAGACGAGGCGCAGTCCTCAATAATCGAGCGTATCAACGAGCCGACACGGCTCTCAGCCACGCTCACCAGCGACACAGCACCCACCCTCCAGCTGGGCGCACGCACCACATACAAGGGCGTAACATACTACGTCACCAAGGAGCCGACAGTCCGCAAGGAGCATAGCAAGCTATACACCATCGAGACGGAGCTGGAGACCGTCATCGGACTCGCCCGCCACGTGATCCTAGACAACCCCGTGGACAAGCGATCCAGCTTCGACTACACCGCCACCGCCACGGAGCATATACAGCTAGTCGTGGACTCGCTCAACGGAAAGAAGCTCCGCAAGATACCAGCGTGGACACGTGGCAAGATACGAGTCCCCGACAAGGTCAAGCACATCAAGTACGACGGCATCTCAGCGTGGGACGCTCTCCAGCTCATACGACAGACCTACGAGACTGACCTCCACATAGACGGCACAGCCATCGACCTCGGCATCTGGAGCGATAAAAACAACGCTATCGAGCTAGCCTACGGCAAGGACAACGGCATACTCAGCGGACTAGAGCGCCTCAAGCACGACGACACACCCACACCCATGAGACTATACGTCACAGGTGCCAAGCGCAACATGACCAAGGGCAGGCTCACGATGCAACATCTAGAGACGCTCAAGGTAGACGACAACGGCATCATACACCACGGAGATAGTGCCAGCGGGCGCATCTTCCACACAGACAAGACGGGGCAGTACATCTCAGAGTTTACTCACGACAACGGGGAGCAACCCCTATACACGGAGGCAACCTACACCAACGAGGAGATCTACCCCTCGCACGTCTCAACGATCCAAAGCGTCACCAAGGTCAAAGACCACTTCGAGGTCAACAGCGACTTCGACTACAGCAAGCTTCGCATCGATGGCGAGCAGATGCAGGTAGTCTTTCAATCGGGCAACCTTGCGGGGCGGGACTTTGACGCTAAGCATTTCGCCTCCTCGGGCAGGCTCGCTATTGTCCCCAAGGAGGAGGACGACACGACGCTACCCAACGACACGCTATGCCCCAAGGTCGGTGACCAATACATCGTCACGGGCATCAAGCTCCCCGACAAGTACATCACGGAGGCACAGCGCAAGCTCACAGAGGAGGCACTGCGACACCTACTCAAGCTCCAGCAACAGCGGTACAGCTACAAGGCGGAGATAGACCCCGTCTACCTCCACAACCACAAGACCACCATCGGCACCAAGCTAGACGTGGGCAAGTACGTACACCTCACCGACCAGCAGATAGCCGTCGGTGATCCATATATACGCATCATAGCCAAGCGCACCTACCTCGACCGCCCGCACACCCCCGAGATCGAGCTGTCCAACGAGGTGGAGCGACTCAGCCTCCTCGACCGACTCATCCGTGACACCGACGGCATGATCCTCGACAGCAAGCTCATCCTCGGCAGAGTCAACAGCCAAGGGCTAACCCTCTCCGACTACAGCCAGCGACTCACCACAGCCGAGGAGGGTTTGCGGGGCACGCTCAGTAGCGAGGCTTTCCAACAGTGGCAGGCGGGCGACCTCGCCAAGGCACTCGCAGGCAAGCAACCCGCTGGCAACTACCAGCCCGCAGGCAACTACGCCTTCACCAGCCAGCTCGTCACGAGCCAACAGCAGGCAGTCGCCGAGGCGGTCAAGCAGGCTGGCGAGATGGACAAGCAAATCAAGGTGGGGGGAAGGAATCTGATTGTCACTAGTCGCTGGAAAGCGGGCTATCTGTATGGAGATAGAGACGAGAACGCCTACCCCGTAGGGAGCGAGAACTACAAAGTATTAGTCGGATATGACACATTCCGCTTTGACCCCGTCTACATCCCTACGCTAGGCGAGCGAGAGGTGACCTACAAGCTCTACGACAACGGAGGTTCCAAAAACGGAACTGTACAGATACACGCATACGACAAGGACAAGAAGTTCCTTTGGTGGTCGGTTGACGGCTGGAATGGAACGATTGGTCACACGAATGCTTGGACGCTACCAACTGACACCGCCTACATAAGGTTAGGAGTAACAAACGAGAATGTCAGAGCCAAGGTAGAGTTCGGGACAGTCGCAACCGACTGGACACCCGCCCCCGAGGACGTGGCGGAGAGCGTCAGCACGGTAAACACGAGCTTGGTCTCGCTCGCCAGCACGCTAGAGAGCCACAAGACAGCTACGGCACAGAGCTTTGCGGAGCTGAGCGACCACCCGCTGACCATAGACGAGAACGGCTATTGGCAGATATGGAGCGTCAAGGAGGGGGCGTACAAGACCACGCAGTATCAGTCACGAGGACGAGACGGCGAAGACGCAGGACGCTATCTAGGCAGGGCTAAGCGCATACACCGTGACTTCAACGGCAACTACCTACTAGAGACCGAATCTAGCTGGCGGACAGCCCAAGAGGGCGACTATGTGTATCTAGTCGGAGACCTATCTAACAGAGGAGGAGACAAGGACACTTACTACATCGTCCGTGAGCATAAGGGCAACACCGTATGGGAGGTGTACGACATCAAGGGAGAAAAGGGAGACACGCCAAATCTCTCTCTCGACAGCCAGTACCGCCTAGTAGCAGACGGACAGCTAGTTAGTCAGCAATCACTCAAGGGCGAGGCAGGACATTCGCCCGAACCCGAGGAGGTGCTGAAGGAGCCACAATTCCGCAAGTTACTCAAAGGTGAGGTAGACACGCAGGTCAAGCCCGTAAGGGAGAGCCTCACCACCGTCACGAACAACCTCTCCACCGCCAACACCGCCATCTCAGCCCTGCAGGATGTCGCCCTCACGACCGAGCAAAAGAGCGACCTAGGCTATCTGACGCACTCGCTACAAGTGCTGAGGAGCGGTAACAATAACACCCTCGAGGGCTTAGCACTCCAACGCCTCATAGCACTCAGTGGCAACGGCAAAGACATATCCGCCTACCTAGCTAGTGACACACTAGGCGCAGTCCTCAAAGCAGGCATCACGGGCTTCGGCACGGCTAACGAGCGGGAGCAGGTCGAGATAACGCACCAAGGCACTGGACACTTCGGCAACCTATACTTCACGGGCAATCAGATTGACTTCAAGACGGGACGTGACGATGCTCCGTACCTTTCTATCGGTGCTGAGGAGGCTACATTTATCGACAGCTTCGTCAACGAGGCACGTGTCGTGGACACTCCCGTCTCCGTTAGCTCCGTGAGCCTCACAGCGAGCAACGCAGAGTACCAGCGCACCATAAGCGTGGCTAATGACGGCACCCGCCTGACGATTTCGCTGGAGAAAATCAACGTAGCGGTCTATGGGTCGTCAAAGCTCCGTCTCACGCTAGACGGCGATACGCTTGCTGAGTGGAGAGGTGACGCTAGGTACATAGACACCGGCCAACACGCAACGGATGGTGGCGGTAGCTTCAGAATTGACTATACCCCTTACGAGGCGAGCAACCTCTCTTACGAGCGAGTGGTCAAGGCGGGCAGTCACACCGTACGCCTAGAGATAGTCTCCCCCCGCAACGGCAACGCCACGGTCAATTGGCTACGAGTCCGCAGACGCTACGACACAGGCGCACAGCAGAGCGCACTGACCAAGAGCGGACTACGACTCTTTGCCTCGCCCGACCGATACTTTGACGTGGACTATCGCAAGAGCGTATGGTACTCAGCTCCTAACCAGATGAGTACGTGGCAATCCAACCCCTACCTTGTCCGCATCAAGGGCGGAGCCAAGGTCGACAAGCTGACGGCTGAGGAGCTGGACGCGCCAGGCGTGCCGTTGTGCGGAGCGAGCTTCAACACTAACGGAACGCAGATTAAAGCGTTTGGGAAGTACGTCAATAAGAGAGGCTCGACCAGAGCGCAAGCAGAGTACGATTATGGTATGGCAGCCTTTAAGGTCTACCACAGCATCGGTCACACCAACTACATACCAATCGTGCAGGTCTCTGGCTTTGCGAGCAACGACATCAATTGGTCGCTCACGCCACGAGTGTACAACATCACTTCGGAGTACTTTGTAGTCCGCATCCTTACCAACAACGACAATCCGACAGCCAGAGGTATCTCCTACGTAGCGTACAAGACAATGTAGCATCTTCACGGAGAAAACTCTATATTTGCATCACAACAACATAAACAGATACAACTATGAAACACTTCGCACCGCTACTCCTACTCGGAGCAATCCTACTAACAGCCTGCACCCCAAAGCAGGAGCCGACACAGAAGGGGCTAGCCCCATCAGCTAGACTTTACATTAACGTCAGAAACGAACCTATGAGAGACGCACAAGACACAACCGCAACAGAAGACTCCGTACCCACACCACGAGAGGTCGTGGAGCAGGCAGATTGCTTCCTCTTCACAGACCCAGAGACGGGCAAGCCAGATTGTCCGCTAGCTATTGGAGATGGGCAAAAAGACTGCGAGAACGAGCGCATCGTAATGTGGAGTGGACAGATTATGAACGACTCAAACAACAAGGAGGGGCGACTAGAGCTGAACCCCTACTTCTTCAAAGTCCGTGACCTCCGCATACTCGCATTGCTACGAGACGGAGAGACAGAGCAGCGCATCGTAGCCTACATCCCCAACAAGCGTATGGAGGAGGCAGAAATTGCCATAACGACCGCCTACAACGACCGCAACTATGACGAGGTCTACCGCCTCTTCCAAGAGCTCTACACCGCCATACCCACCACAACCGCCCGGTGGGAGGCGCTAAAAGCCAAAGGCGAGCAATAGCCACGAGCAACACCACCACGACAGCCCCCACCAGCCGACCAGCCCGTGGGGGCTTGTTGTATCCCAGCCCGAGGCACTATCCATATCCACAAATTCACTACCTTTGTGGACAGAGCGAGCGACCCCGCCAGCACCCCATTTTGTACACTTTTGATGCTCCGTTGTTGCTCACTCAATCGCATCAAAGACGTGACAATCACAAAACCAACACATTACAACCATCCACGGACTTTTGGGGTGTGAAAGATTTACATTGACTCGTAGTAACTCCCACATAATATTGCTTTGCATTGAATTCTATCAGAAGGTTTGAGCCACCCCGATAACCACCACTACAATTAATTTCCAGTACTGAGAAATTAGTTATCTCCTTCTCGCGATTTACAATAGCCTTTCTATGATTATATGAGAACCAAGCATATAGAAAGATGGCTAATAAGCCAATATTTATTAGACAAACAACGCTTCTACTTCTTTTCATTATTGGTTGTTGTTTTGGGTTGCTCTTTGAGTTTTACTATCGGCTGTTTTTGAAATGGTCTATCTGGAGGCATAGGTACTACCATTCAGGACGGTAGATATGCCCTTTACTGGAAATGTCACCTTGCTGACAACAGGAAGTCCATTGCTCACGGCATCATAGCTGTAGAGATTGTCCATGATACCACAATGCCTCAGAACGTTAGAGTGTGTGATTGAGTTCATAGTGCTTTCCTACTTAAGGAGCAGGAGCTCTGAAATGGTCTTTTTTCTTGATTCTGTATATGTAGACTTTATCCGTTTCTGCATCCGCGCATGTCGGTGTCAAGTACACCCTGCTTACAAATGTAGGAAAAAACTTGGTAGGCGGGTCGCACATTTTCATTTAACTCTTGTGCGTACATTCCACCCGCCCACCAAAACCCCACTGGGACAGACAGCGCGTTATGACTCTCGCCTCATCAAGTTTCGGGGTAAAACGCCCAGAAACTCCTTTTCCCTATGAAACTTGGGTTATGGATGAGCCTGTATCCATCTAACCCGAGACTGTTGCAAAAGTCAACAGTCTCACAATCTTGCTCGCAAGATTGTCCTGACTTTGCAGAAAGGATGAAGCGCAAGGCGCTGAGGGTGAGGTCTGAAGGGAGCATACCTCCGTATGTGACCGAAGCCGAATCCCGAAAGCAACACAGCGATTCGCCTTTATGCAGCAGTCTCAACCCATGTATCAAGCGGGTTATGATCCAGGAGCTATAATCCAAAATATCCACGTGGAGATGCGATTTCTCCACGTGGATATCTAGTGTGTGTATGGGCTACTTAGTTTGCTTTTTGAGCCAGTTTCTTCTGATGCCGCTTGCCTACAGCCAGCACCGTGATGTAGCCCACGATGCCTGAGGTAAGGCTACCTGCTAGGATACCCAGCTTGGCCTCGCTGAGCCAGTCGAGGTGCAGATGTACATCGTATGATAGACTGGCGATAAACATAGAGACCGTAAAGCCGATACCACCCAAGATAGATACCGCAAAGAGCATGGCCGGGTAGACCCCATCGCTCCACTGATGTCGCGTCAGCAGTATATAGACATAGGTAAAGAGGAAGATGCCGACAGGCTTACCGATGAATAGTCCTAGCATGACTGCAAAGGGGAGCGTCGAGATATCGCCCATACTAAAGGTCGAGAAGTCGATGCCTGCATTGACAAACGCAAAGACAGGTAGGATCAAGTAGTTGACCCAACCTGTGAGCGCATGCTCCAGACGCTGTACCGGAGGAATTGCAGCTGAGGCTGCTTGGCGCAAACTATTGATCATCGCAATGTCAGATCCATCTAGGTGGGTCGTCTGTCCCTTCTTAGCGCTCTCTTCTGTAGGGAGCATCTTAGAGATAGCACCCGCGAGGCTGCCCAGTTGGTGACGAGATACAGAAGTGGTCATAGGCATCGCTAGAGCCACCATGACACCTGCGATGGTGGTGTGGATGCCGCTCTGTAGGAAGAAGAACCACACGACAAAGAGTCCGATCATGTAGAGCCCAATGTTACGTATCCCTGCGCGCCCTAAGAGAGCCAAGACAACAACGACCGCCAGCCCGAGTCCGAGCATCAGCAGGTTGATACCAGAGGAGTAAAAGAGCGCTATCACGATGATACCGCCTATATCGTCAGCCACTGCTAGCGTAGTCATAAAGACACGTAGTGAGACAGGGACATGATCCTTCAGAACCATCAGCACCGCCAGGACAAAGGCTATATCTGTAGCCATTGGGATAGCTGCGCCTCGGCTTGCGTCACCCGCAGGAGCGATCAGCCAGAAGAGGAGGATAGGCATGATCATACCGCCTATAGCTCCTACCACAGGCATCATCGCCTTCTTGACAGAGGAGAGCTCACCCACGAGAAGTTGCTGCTTGATGTCTAGTCCGACAACAAAGAAAAAGAAGACCATCAAGACATCATTGGCAAAAACCAAGAAGCTCATCGGCTCTCCATGATACTGAAATATGTCTAGCCCTAGTATGTTGAGGTTGATCGGCATAGCAAGTAAGCTATGGTATAGATCTCTGAGAGGACTATTAGCTACAATGAGTGCTACGATGGTCGCAAGAAAGAGTACGACCGAAGAGTCTACCTTACGGATTGTAAACCTCTGAATAGGTCTAAGGATGCGATTGGTTGAAGACATGAGGTACTATACGATTAGATATTAACGTGATCTCAAGGTGGGGACTGTATGTATATCAGTGACATACAGAGCCTAAGAGAGTCTTTTTTTAAGTAGAGATAGAGAGCTATGGTAGGGCTAGCAAGAGGGTGTGCTGAAGTAGCTTCTCAGGCAGTCCCGCTCTCGGGGCAAAGGTAGCAAAATATGTGGAGACCATTGCACGGACAGGTGACAAATCCAGGCTGACACATGATATATATATGATGCATTCATTTACTCCTCGCTTGTCGCCAATGTGTAGCTCCCGAAAGATCGATTATGATGCGTCAGCACGGGCTGAGCAAATTCGACGCCAGGTCGTTACAATAATTTAGGGCAGACTACATATCGATACAGAGCTGTGTCGGTGAAAACTGATTTCCACGTGGATATTTCGAAATCTCCACGTGGAGAATAAAAAATTCTTCGGAGGAATGAAATGAAACTTCGGAAGAATCAAATGAAACTTCGGAAGAAATGAATCACGCCCACGTGGAAAATAAAAAATATCCACGTGGAGATTTGAGATTTCCCACGTGGATATTCGAGAAAGGAGGGAATCGGACGAATTTCTCCGTAAAGATATGTAAATAGAGATTAGAGGCTAGAAGTTAGAGGTTAGAGAGTGGGTGTGACCGCTTAACTATCAGATCGCTTTTTACCCTTGTGGATAGTGACCTGTCCGAGGGTCTTCCTCAAGCGAGTGAAGAGATCTGCAGTAGGGATCTCTAGATACTGACGATCTGGCTCATTCCGCTCGGAGACGATCAGGAGGATGTCGTTAGGGTGCAGGTGTAGTCCACCCTTAGGCACTATGTAGCGATCATTACGACGTACGAGGATAACCAGTTCGTCGGGATTGAGTGCTAAATCCTTAAGCAGATGCCCCTCGGAGAGCATCTCCTCTACGACAATACGCTCCTCCATGCTTGTATTGGTCTCCTCAGGGATCTCAACACCCATGAAGTAGCCCTCAGGGGGAGCAGGCTCAGCGAGGTGCAGCGCACGAGCCACGGGCGTGATCGTCATGCCCTGACAGATGAGTGATACCAGTGTAATGACAAAAACGATAGTGAAGATGTGATTAGACTGGGGTACCTCAGCTAGTACAGGATAGGTAGCAAAGAGGATGGGCGCCGCTCCACGCAGACCGACCCAAGAGGTGAAGAGGCGAGCCTTGAAGGATCGCTGGCGAAAGGGGAGTAGCGTCACGAAGCATGCGAGCGGACGAGCTACAAACATCATCAGCACAGCCATGATGAGCGTCGGAACCAATACGGGGAGCATGTCGCTCGGGTTAACCAGTAGTCCTAGCATGATGAAGAGTACGATCTGCACCAGCCAGGTGATACCATCGAAGAAGCCGTACACAGACCTTCGTGCTGTGATCTTACTATTACCTAGATAGATGCCCGCTATATAGACTGCTAGATAACCATTGCCCCCTATATACCAGGTGCTCACGTAGGTGATCATGACGAGGCAAAGGAGTGCTATGGGGTAGAGTACTTCGTTCTGAATGTTCAGATTGTTGAGCATCTTGACGCATAGCCAGCCAAAGAAAAAGCCTCCGATGGTGCCAAAGAGAAACTGCAGTACGAGACTCCCCGCCACGCTCCAGAGGGAGGTGTCGCCCCCCATGACGAAGCCAATGAGTGCGACGGTAATCATATAGGCCATCGGGTCGTTGCTACCGCTCTCTAGCTCTAGGAGTGGCTTGAGGTTTTCCTTAAGATGCACACGCTGCGAGCGTAAGATCGCAAAGACCGAAGCAGAGTCGGTACTGGACATCGTGGCCGCTAGTAGGATAGCGATAGGTAGCGAGAAGGTGAGCGAGGCAAAGAGGTAGTGTGTCACGCAGAAGATGAGTAGTCCTGTGAAGAGCGTCGTGAGCAGCACGCCTATGGTACTCAGAGCGATACCCTCGCCTATGACGGGACGTATCTGCGAGAGCTTGGTACCCATACCACCGGAAAAAAGAATGATCGAGAGTGCCACAATACCGATGGACTGCACGCCCCGCATATTGCTAAAATGTATACCGATACCATCTACGCCAAAGAGCATACCCGTCAGCAAGAAGAGGAGCAGGGCTGGTACTCCAAAGCGGGCTCCTACCTTACCTAGTAGGATACCGACAAAGATGACGATGGAACCAATAATTAAAAAGGTCTCAGTGGATAGAAGCATAAACTGATGCTAAGTAAATAATACAGAAAAGATTGTGTAATGAGTGCTGTACGCCTCTCACAGAGATCGCATAACTCCCTACAAATATACGGAAGAAAAAGAGAATCTCACGAGATAAAAGGCGACTTCCCTGTACGATGTCAGAAGGAGACGGAGATGCCTAGGCGAACGGAGTGACGCTGGAGCGGGGGGATGCCTTGGCCTGTGATGCGGTAGAAGTATTGGACGGAGAGCACCTTAAAGATGTTGCTCAGACCAGCCGAGAGCTCTAGGTGTAGGTCGTTGCGCATAGGCTCGGCGTAGGTGGGTAGGAGGATTTGCCCTGGGCGCGGGGTGATGTGTCGTGGCGATGTGTCGCCCCAGTAGCCGTGGATGCCGACGAGCTCTCGCAGTCCAAGTCGCTTGACGAGCGGGATGCGGTTGAAGAGCAAGCCCTCCATACGATAGAGGAGCTTGAAGTCGAGGTATTTGTCGGCGATGAACTCGAGTGGCTGTATGGTCTGGAAGGCATCAGGGACGAGTAGCCAAGCGCGATTGCCGTATGGTGTGAAGAGTTGTGACTGTGGTGTATTGCCTAGAGCGATACCGCTCTGTAGAGTTATGTCGAGCGCACCAAATATGCTGAGGTATAGTCTCTGGCTGTAGGCGAGATGCAGCGCGCCGTGGGTCTGATCGTTGCCCCATAGACCTCGTGGATAGATCGATCCAGAGAGTGTAAAGGAGGGCTTGTAGATGTCTGCCGAGACGATGCTGCCGGGCTTACGCCCTGAGTAGGGAGTGCGTCCAGGCGTCCAGCTTAGCGAGGCTCCGATCTCAGTCTGTCGTAGCTCGTGGACTTCGTATTGCTTGCCCTCGGCATCTATCGAGTAGTAGTGGAGCGTGCCTGTGGGACGCTGGCGCTGGTAGTCGACCCATATATTGGAGTATAAGCTAGGCAACCAGTCGATCTCGTGCGAAGCGTTGATGTCCAGTCCGTAGTAGCGCCGTGTGATGGTGTAGGTGCCAAAGATAGAGGCGATGCCATCTTTGTACAGTCCGTAGCTCTCCTCCCCAGGGAAGAAGAGGTCGTTGCGTATGGAGAGCGCAAAGTTGTTTCGGGGGTAGGTATGGGGGTGTAGCTCTTTGGGCTTAGTAGCGTAGGTGAGGCGGGCATAGTATTTCCACTTTTTGTCCTTAAAGCCATAGGTGACATAGCCCTCGGCAAAGAGCTGGTTGTGCAGTCTGGCCGTGGTCATACCACCGAGGCGCAGCCGTACGCCCTCGATTAGGTTGGCACTGATGAGGGTCTCTAGGGGACCCAGGTCTACATAGACACGCTCACGGTGTAGTGGCTCGGCAGGTATCGGGATAAAGCCTACGGAAGCCATCCTGGCGCATAGCGAAAAGAACTTGTACCCAGGGTCGTGGAGGATATAGTCGACGAGCTGTGTGGCGCGCAGCTCAGTGGAGTCGATCGGCTCGGGACGAACGACCAGACCGTAGTCGTCGATGACGCGTGTCATGAGTTGCTGGAGCGTATCGGCAGGGAGGAGGAGACGAGGATCGAGCGTCTCAGGTCGTAGTGCTGTAGCACCTGTCTCGTAGTGGCTGTAGAGGGAGGTGACGCGAGCCAAGGCGGAGATGTCTAGTCGCTTGGAGACGCGAAAGAGTGCATCGAGGCGCTGCCGCTCGGGGAGCCATAGGGTGTCGAGCCGTCCGTCTGGTCGTGTGATGCTCTGCGGGGTGTAGTCGATGGTGATCTCTAGGCGGTCTATCCAGTTGACATTGGCGGTGGTGGGGAGGCGCATCTCTACTCGGTGGATGCTGTAGTCCACGGTGTCTATCAGTAGCGTCCCCGAAAAGCCTGCGTCACGCATCTCTATCGGTACGAACTGTATCTGATAGCAGGGATTGCCCGAAGCGTCTGGGATGGTGTCTCGTAGATAGTACTTGTAGAAGGTTATGCCGAGCTGCGAGTGCAGGGGGCCGATGATCTCTCTAGAGAGTAGTGGCAGATCGTTGTCGTAGATGTCTACGGGAGCGAGGAGGGCGTCTATATTGCTCGATAGCAGTCCCTCGTCAACGATCTGCTCGACCCCACTGTGTCGTGTGCCGAGGAGTAGCGGGTTCTCCGGGTGTCCACCTTGCTGTGCGTAGACGAGATGTCGCTCACGCAGGGAGAAGGGGAGGATGGGTGTCCTAGCGAGGGCAGAGCTATCAACGAAGCTCTTCATGCGCCACTTGGGGATGCCCCAGTAGCCTTTGCCTCGTGTGATGTCGCCCTGAGCGAGGAGGGTCTTCTGGTAGAGTTGGTAGGAGTAGTCGGGTAGGGTGGATAGGTGGTTGCGCTCCTTGTGCTGCATCACCTGTCGCATGATGGTTACGGCGGGATTGCCCTTGCGTCGGTAGCGCTCTTTCTTGGGCTTGACGACAACCGTCTCTATGTCTGTCGCTTTTCGTGAGAGCGGGATGCGTCCTAATTCGTAGTCTTGGTATTTGTCCAAACGCAATGTTCGCCCCTCATAGCCTATACAGCTGATCTGTAGCACGATGGTGTCTTGCGCGATCTCTTCGTATCGTAGCTTGATGGTGAATGCGCCCTTGTCATCGCTGGCTGTGCCAGTGATGCTCTGGCGTGTCTGAGTAGAGATAGAGGCGTAGGGAACTGCCTCTCCAGTCTGCCGGTCGTATAGGATACCCGAGATGGTGGTGCTACTCACGATCTGTGCGGGGAGCAGGGTGGGGAGTAGGCACAGGAAGCTCCAGAGCAGGATGAGGTAGCTACGCTTGACTGGCATGAGCGAGTTACTTAGTCAGCTTGCGACGCAGTCGAGCCGTGGGGAGTCCGAGCTGCTGTCGATACTTGGCGGTGGTGCGGCGCGCTATGTCGTAGCCTTGCTGTGAGAGCGCCTCCGTGAGTTGGTCGTCTGTGAGTGGCTGGCGTGGATCTTCCCCGTCGATGATCTGCTTGAGGCAATCTTTGATCACTTTGGTGGAGACGTCACTACCATCCTTGGCCTGCATGCTTTCGCTAAAGAAGAACTTGACGGGGTAGATGCCCCACTGGCACTGCACGTACTTGCTATTGCTGACACGTGATATGGTGCTGATGTCTAGTCGGGCTAGCTCGGCAACGTCCTTGAGGATCATGGGGCGCAGGTCTACGATGTCACCTGAGAGGAAGAAGTCTCGCTGTAGCGTCATGATGATGGTCATGGTCGTGCGGAGGGTGTCGTAGCGCTGCTGCAGAGCGGAGATGAACCACTCAGCGTCCTTGACTCGGTCGCGGGTGTACTGTATGGTCTCCTTGAGCTTAGCGCGCTCGCTCTCTGACGCATCTCGGTAGTCGGCAATCATCTGCTTGTAGCTTGGCGATACGGTCAGGGCGGGTATCTCGCGCTGGTCGGTGAGGGTCAGGGTGAGCTCGCCCTCATGCTCGGTGATGATGAAGTCTGGCGTCACCTTCGAGAGAAGGGTCTCTGCTGAGGAGTCAAAGCCGTTGCCCGGCTTAGGCGATAGCTGGTGAATGAGTGTCGAGACCTCTTCGAGTTGCTTCTGATCAAAGCCTCGCTTGGTGAGTCGCTCGAATCGCTTGTAAGCAAAGTCATCGAAGTAGCGAGAGACGATCTTCTCCGCATTGACGACGGTCTCGCTCTGCTCCATGCGGTGCAGTTGCAAGAGTAAGCACTCTTGTAGCGTCCTGGCACCAACGCCTGGAGGGTCTAAGCTCTGAATGATCTGGAGCAGCTCGGTGAGCTCCTGCTCGGAGGCATCGACGCCCTCTTTGAGGAGCAGATCCTGAGCGATGAGTGGTAGCGAGCGGTCTAGGTAACCGTCCTCACGGAGGTTACCTACTATATAAGGTACGAGTAACTGCTGCCGCTCGGTGAGCTCTAGGGTGGAGAGCTGGTTGTCGAGGTAGTCCGTGAGGGAGAGTCCGTGAGCGGCAAAGGGTATCTCCTCGCGCTGCTGCTCTCTCTCGGCGATCATCCTCAGCCGATAAGCTGGGATCTCGTCGTCATTGCCAAACTCGTTGCGCGCTTCGAGCCGATCTTGGTCGGACTGGCTTAGGGTGGAGTCGACTTGCTCGTTGGTTGCGTTGCTTTCATTGGAATCGTCACGAGCCGTATAGCCCTCTTCGAGAGCCGGGTTGCGCTCGATCTCAGCACTGATGCGTTGCTCCAGCTCGGTGACAGGTAGCTCCAGCAGTTGTATCTGCTGTATCTGCCGGGCGGTGAGGGTCTGGCGCTGCTCTAGTTGCTGTTGCTGGCGATTCTTTAGCATAGCTCCGCAATGGACGAGAGATGGTGCGAGTTAGAGCCTTTGATCAGGATAAAGCTGTGCTGCGGTTGGTGTCGGGTGAAGTATTGCTTGAGAGCAGTCGCTGAGGGGAAGAAGATAAAGTGCTCGCTCCCGTAGCGAGCCTGCAGGGCGAAGAAGTTGGGCCCGCAGAAGTAGGTGACCATCTTAGGATAGCGCAGGAGGTAGCTCTGTATCTGTCTGATGACGGTGATATGCTCGCTCTCGGCCGCATCGCCTAGCTCGTTCATATCGCCGAGGATAAGCATGCGGTTGAGTCCCTGCGAGTCCATCGTGAAGTAGCTACTGAGTGCCACCTCCATGCTAGAGGGGTTGGCGTTGTAGCAGTCGAGGATGACTCGGTTGCCCTGCGCCGTCGGGGGAAGGACTTGCGACCGCTCATTGTGTGGCTGGTAGTTGGTCACAGCCTCATTGATCGTCTTCGGGTCTAAGCCGAAGTGTAGCCCTACGGTGATGGCTGCTAATATGTTGTTGAGGTTGTAGTCGCCGACTAGCTTTGTCGCTAGCTGGTAGCTCTCGCCAGTCTCCTGGTCACGCCACTCTATCTTGAGCAGTCCAGACTCATCAGTGGGGAGTACGGAGCCCGTGATGCGTGGTGACGTGGTGCCATTGTAGTAGACCGTGGGCAGCCCATTGAGGTTGCTGATGAGCGTCTTGTCCTCGCCATTGCAGAAGGCTTGTCCGTCATGCTCTCGCAGATAAGCGTACAGTTCGCTCTTAGCCTTGACCACCCCCTCGGGCGTGCCAAAGCCTGAGAGATGAGCCCGCCCTACATTCGTAATGATACCGTACTGCGGCTGTGCCAGCTTGCAGAGAGAAGCTATGTCTCCGATGTGCGAAGCGCCGAGCTCGACGATGACAAACTGATGCTCGGGGCGAACTTGTAACAGGGTAAGCGGGACACCTATCTCGTTATTGTAGTTGCCCTGCGTGGCATGCACCCGATACTTGGCGGACAAGACCGCAGCGACCAGCTCCTTGGTGGTCGTCTTGCCATTGGTCCCTGTGATCGCTATGAAGGTCGCCTCGGACTTCGCCCTATGTAGGAGCGCCAGCTCGTGGAGCGCCTCAAAGCCTCCGTCCTTGTAGTAGATGAGTCTCTCCCGAAGGTCGGCTTCCTCGACCTCATCTATATAGCTAAGGTCGTCAACGAGTGCATACTTGCAGCCCTGCTTGAGCGCATCCACCGCAAAGCGATTGCCATCGAAGTGCGCGCCTCGCAGCGATACGAAGAGTGAGTCGGGACGCAGATGTCTCGTATCGGTACAGATGCCGTCACTCTGGAGGAGTAAGTCGTAGATATGATTGATGTCAGCTGATTGTCGCATAGTAAGAGGATAGGAGATAGCTAATTAGTCAAAAGTCAAAGGCATGCCACTGGGTACGTAGTCGGATACATCTAGATTCCAGCTCAGCAGCTCCCGTACCATAGAGCTAGAGATGTGGAGCAGTCCTTGCGCCCCAAAGAGTAGCACCGTCATAGGTCCATGCAGATGGTCATTGATCTGGGAGATACTCTGCTCGTACTCGAAGTCGCTCGTGGAGCGTACGCCACGTATGAGAAACTGTGCGCCACACTGCTTCGCCGCCTCGATGGTCATGCCGCTATAACTCACGACTCGGACACGAGGCTCCTGCGCATAGACGGTCTCTATCTGTAGAGCGCGCTGCTCGGAGGTGAAGCATGGCTTTTTCGTTGGGTGCGTGCCGATACCTATGACCACCTCGTCGAAAATCTTGAGAGCTCGTGCCACAATGTCCGCATGCCCTAGTGTAAAGGGGTCAAAGGAACCCGCAAAGAATCCGATACGCTTCATATCTGTCTGCTAAGCTAGCTGGGGAGACTCAGACGATCTCCTCGTCGATGACTAGGTTGTCTATGATAAAGTCTTGACGGTCGGGCGTGTTCTTGCCCATGTAGAAGTGTAGCATCCGCTTGAGATTGTCCTCCTTGCGGAGCGACACCTGACGGAGCTTGATGTTTTCCTCTGTGATCAGCTCCTTAAACTCGTTGGCACTGATCTCGCCCAGACCCTTGAAGCGGGTGATCTGAGCCGAAGCTCCCATTCGCTCGACAGCTGCATTGAGCTCCTGATCACTATAACAGTAGGCAGAGGTCTCTTTTTCAGACTCAGGCTCGATGGTTATCTTCTTGCCGCTCTTCTTCTTACCCGCTGAGGCAACACGTGCCGTGATGCTCTTCTTACGCTTGGCTGGGAGCGAGACACGATAGAGCGGTGTCTCCAATATGTAGACGTGCCCACGCCGCACCAGCTCGGGAAAGAACTGCAAGAAGAAGGTCAGCGTCAGGAGTCGTATGTGCATACCATCATCATCGGCATCGGTAGCGATGATCACACGGTTGTAGCGCAAGCCGTCGAGGCCGTCCTCGATGTTGAGCGCAGCCTGGAGGAGGTTAAACTCTTCGTTCTCATAGACCACCTTCTTGCTCAGCCCGTAGCTGTTGAGCGGTTTGCCTCGCAAGCTAAAGACCGCCTGGTAGCGTGCATCTCGGCTCTGCGTGATCGATCCACTAGCCGAGTTACCCTCGGTGATGAAGATACTGGTCAGCTCGGGGTTCTTAGCCTTCGGATCGTTGTAGTGCTCGGTGCAGTCACGCAGCTTTTTATTGTGCAGGCTCGCCTTCTTAGCACGCTCACGCGCCAGCTTGGTCACCCCGCTCATCGCTTTGCGCTCACGCTCGTTGGCTTGGATCGTTTGGAGCATCACCTCGGAGATCTCGGGGTGCATGTGGAGGTAGTTGTCGAGCTTCTCCTTGAGGAAGTCGCCGACAAACTTCTGTACCGTCACACCCCGCAGTGGTTCATGCTCAAACATTGGGTCTTGTGGCACCATCTCTTTGGAGCCGAGCTTGATCTTCGTCTGGCTTTCGAACTCAGGCTCGATGATGCGGATGCTGATCGCTGCCGCCATGCCAGAGCGAATGTCCCCATACTCAAAGCCCTTGCCCGAAAACTCCTTGATCACACGAGCCACCTGCTCGCGAAAGGCGGTCAAGTGGGTACCGCCCTGTGTGGTGTACTGACCATTGACAAAGCTGTAAAACTCCTCTCCGTACTGATCAATGTGTGTGATAGCAACCTCTATGTCAGGTCCTGTGAGACGTATGATCGGGTAGAGCGGATCGCCCGTGATCGTGTCTGAGAGGAAGTCTTGTAGTCCGTGGCGGCTTACATATTTCTTATCGTTGAGGTAGAGCGTCAGCCCCGTGTTGAGGTAGCAGTAGTTGCGCACGAGCGCCTCCACGTGGCGCAGGTCGTAGTGCGAGTTGCGAAAGACCTCAGCATCTGGTGTGAAGGTGACCAATGTGCCATGTGCCTCTTTGTCCTCCCACGGCTCTGCTGGCGTATGAGCGATCATCTCGGCCCGCTCGTAGGTGACTGAGGAGGTTTCTCCCTCACGCCAGCTCTGGACAGTAAAGGTCGAGGAGAGCGCATTGACCGCTTTGAGACCGACACCGTTCAGACCGACCGACTTCTTGAAGGCTTGCGAGTCGATCTTAGCACCCGTATTCATCTTAGAGGTCGCATCGACGAGCTTGCCGAGCGGTATGCCACGACCATAGTCTCGTATCGTGACCTCGTTTGTCTCGCTATCTATCGTGATGCGTATCTCACTACCCACGCCCATGACAAACTCATCGATTGAGTTGTCTATCACCTCCTTGATAAGGATGTAGATGCCGTCGTCCGCCTGCGTACCATCTCCGAGCTTACCGATATACATACCAGGACGCTTGCGGATATGTTCGCTCCAGGAGAGCGTCCGAAAGTCATCCTCGGTGTACCCCGCTACGGCGCTTGGGGATAGCTGGTCTAGGTTATTTAGTGGTTCTTGTGTCGGCATGGAGGTGAGGGTAAATAAAAGAAGAGATTAGAGCTCCTTGATGAAGACACGGCGTGTCTTGTGATGCTTACGCTCGAAGTAGCTCCACTGCATCTGTACCGCCACATTTGTCTCTAGCTCAGGATTGCTCTCAGCGACCTCGACACCTAGCTTGTTATAGATCGGTATCAGGTCGGCGAAGATGAGTGCATTGATCCCCTTGTTTTGATACTCAGGCAGGACACCGATGAGGTATAGATCTACCACCTTGGGCGGAGTCTTGAGTGCATTCAGTATTGGTATGAAGCCAAAGGGGTAGAGACGACCCTTGGCAGCGCGCATCGCCTTACTCAGGTTGGGCATGGTGATAGCGAAAGCAATCATCTGCTCGTCACGCTCCCTGACAATAGCGGTAAAGAAGTCTAGACGCAGTAGTGGCAGGTAGGCTTTGGCATAGTACTCCATCTGTGCGGGCGATAACTCGCTAAAGCCGTAGAGCGGTGCGTACGCCTTATTGAGCGTGGTAAAGATTTCTTCAGCGTGAGACATGATCTCCTTGCGGCTCTTGTACTTAACCACTTTGAGACCATACTTCTCCTTCACTAGATTAGCGATACGCTGATGCTTCTCTGGGATCTCCTTGGGGATCTTGATCAGATACTCCTTCCAGTCGGTACTCTTGACATATCCTAGTCGCTCTAGCTGCTTGGGGTAGTACGCGTAGTTGTATAGCCCTACAGTCGTACCCATCTGGTCAAAACCCTCCACGAGCATCGCCTCCTGATCCATATCGGTAAAGGACATCGGCCCGTGTATGTAGTCCATGCCCTTGTTGCGCCCCCACTGCTCGACAGTCTCAAAGAGCTTGTCGACCACCTCATCATCATTGATGAAGTCAACGAAACCAAAGCGAGCGTAGTTTTGATTCCACGTCTCGTTTGCCTTATGGTTGATGATACCCGCGATGCGCCCTACGATCTTGCCATCCTTGTAGGCTAGGAAGTAGGCCGCCTCACATACATCGAAGGAGGGATTCTTGTCCTTATCGAGTAGGTCTATCTCATCCTTGATGATGCCAGGGACGTGGTAAGGGTTGTTTTTGTATAGCTCGAGATTGAACTCAACAAACTTCTTCAGCTCCTTGCGTCCATCTATTTGTCTGATTTCTACTGCCATGATTTAAGCTTATGGGTTTGCGTTACAACCCTCCACAAAATAAGGTAGGGATGCTGTGGGGCAAATGTAGCGTCTGTACTACAAGTGCAAGCAATAGCGGAGTGTCCGAAGCCGTAGCAAGTGAAGCTCCTCTCCTCTTACTGCTCTGGCGACAAAGTTAGCAAAATAAGCGATACAAATGACTCTCTGGCTGAGCTCATCACCCTTCTAGCGAAGCTAAATAGCCGATCTGCTACTCCTTGCATCGTTACAACTCATCGACCGCTATGGAGACGAATGCAGTTTCCTACCTATGGCACTCCAGTTTCCTACCCATGGCACTCCAGTTTCCTACCCATGGCACTGCAGTTTCCTACCCATGGTACTACAGTTTCCTACCCATGGCACTCTAGTTTCACCTAGGTGGCACTGATAGTTACGTTGATTTGTCGATAAGATTGTCCCTACAATGACAAAGTCTCCGAGGAGAGGCGAAACATCAACATGGAGACGAGCTTCTTGCTAGAGGGCCTCGGATACCGCCTCCGTTACTGGGATATTGGTATTGCATATCTACTGAAAGATTCCGACCTTTGCCCCCGAGTAATAACACATACAACTAGAGATGAAGAAACTATTCACACTTTTCGCTGGGCTACTAGCCCTCCTCTGGAGCTGCGGCTCTCTGCAGGCGCAGACTACAACCGAAGAACACGAAGACCACGCATCATGGTTCGTGGGCGGTGTCGCTAGCTTTTGGGTTAATAGCGATGCCAAGACGACGTCGCTAGAGTTTCACCCTGAGCTAGGTTACTTCTTCAACGACACCTGGGCCGTGGGACTGATGGCTGGCTATGGACTGAAGGCGTATGAGACGGCTAGCAAGAAGGCACTACAGCACGAGTTCTCGCTCTCACCTTTCGTCCGCTACTACTACCTACACAGAGGCCCTTTCAACCTCTATCTAGACGGCAATGTCGGCTACAGCTATGAGAGACAGGGCGAACATAGTCACCAAGGCTTTGAGGTGGGCTTGCGTCCAGGCGCTTGTCTAGACCTTGCCGAGGGACTGTGTCTCTGCATGCGCTTTGGCTTCTTGGGCTATCGCAAGAGCTTCCACGGAGAGGAGACTAATCTGCCTTCGAATGGATTCGGGCTATCCTTCACGCCAGAGCATCTGATGGTCGGATTGGAGCTAGAGTTTTAGCTCCCCTGCTCAGCTATCATACGGTTGAGCTGATCAATATAATCTAGGAGTTCGTCACGCCCCATGCCAGTCGACGCACTGGTCACGAAGAGAGGCGGCAGCTCCTCCCAATCTTCTAGTAGACGAGATCGGTAAGCCTCTACAGCATCCCGCTGTACCTGCTTGCCGATCTTGTCTGCTTTGGTGAAGACGATACTGAAGGGGATGCCTTTTTCGCCCATCTCGTTGATAAACTCTAGGTCGATGCGCTGCGGCTCATGGCGTATGTCCACGAGGACGAAGAGATTGACCAAGGCCTCGCGCTTAGAGACATACTGGGTGATCAGCTTGCGAAACTGCTCCCGCTGCTCGAGGCTCCTGCGTGCATAGCCGTAGCCAGGCAGGTCCACGAGATGCCACGACTCATTGATGAGGAAGTGGTTGATGAGCTGCGTCTTACCAGGCTTTTGAGAGGTCATCGCTAGCCCTTTGTGCCCTGTGAGCATATTGATGAGCGAGGACTTGCCCACGTTGGAGCGCCCGATGAAGGCGTACTCGGGTAGTGTGCTTTGGGGACAGGACTTTACTGAAGGACTGCTCTGTACGAAGGTGGCGGAGTGTATTAACATTGTGGTTTGGGTCTTGGTGGATGAATGGATAGGTGCTTTAGACTAATGTACTGGGCACCTGAAACTGCTCGTGCATCTCATCGAAGCGGGCTAAGGATTCGGCGCCAAACTTGGCGAGCGAGGCGCGAACCTTCTCTAGGGGCTTCTGATGCTCTAGCTGGGTCTTGGAGTAAAACTTGTCGGCATAGCAGATGACCCGCTCCTCGATGCTCTGGGGCATATAGAGGCGGTCGGTCGGGAGATCTAGCCCCCGAGCGAGGATGGTCTCGCTATCTAGTCCTGTGCCGGTGTGGCGCTCGGCAACCTGCGCATGACGCTCCAGACCTAGCTCACGTAGTAGCTGGCCACCAAGGTAGCCGTGCCGTAGGTAAGGCTCGGTGCCGTAGCAACCGATCGTGGGGGCGTCGGTGAGATAGATGCCGATGTCGTGGAGCATGGCTCCCTCGTAGACAAATCGCTCGTCGCACGATAGCTCGGGGTGCTGACGTACAACCTCAAGTGCCAGCTCGGCAACCTGCTGGCTGTGGGTCAGCAGGATGCGGTAGCCGAGCGTGTCGGTAGGGTAGTAACGCTCGATGATCTGTATGGGGTCAATCATTTGCGATTACGATGTAAGGGGTTGGCATAGCGGTCTGTGCGGAGTACTCGGTGGCGTAAGCGCACTGAGCCTGCGTGATACCACGCTGGTAGATGCCTGGGCGTACCACGCTCTGCTCGTAGCTGATCTCGTAGGAGCCACGGAGTAGACTATTAATATGGTATATCTGCGCATAGTGGCGTGCCTCGACATAGTAGCCTAGGCCACCCTGCCACTCGTAGTGACTGAGCTGCTCTAGTGGCTCGCAACATGCGGGACGCATATCTCGTATGGTGACGAAGTCTAGGTCACGACGTGTGGTGATGCGAAGCTTCGTGATGAGGATCGTCCCGACGGTGAGCTTTTCGCCAGACTGGATGGGACGCTCTTGCAGTTGACCGTTGATCTCTTCGCGAACGTAAGTCTTGCTCTCGATCATCAGTTCGCCTTGTCGCTCGGACACTTCGCTAAGTGGCTTCTCGCCAACGCTTAGGATGCCACCCCAGAGGATAGCTTGCGGGTCGCTGTGCGTGATGACGATGCTACCCGTGCGGTCTAGCTGGCTAGGCTTGTACTGTAGTCCGCAGTAGGAGTCGGTCTCGATGCGCTTGGTCGTGCCATCGGCAAGAGGTATGGAGATGGTCACCTGGTCGTGCGTAGCTGTTTCCCCAGCGTTGTCCTCTAGGAGCGTGAGCAGTAGCTCTAGCTGCGTGAGGTTGGAGGCGCGCAGATTGGTGCGTAGGTACTCCATCGCCCAGCGACGCATCTGCTGTACCATGTCGGGGTAGATACCCAACAGCTCGAAGAGCTCGATAGTCTCTCGCTGTAGCGACATCGAGCGGTCTCGCCAGAAGTAACCGCCAACGAGGGTGTTGGCAAAGAAAGCTCCCTGAGCCGCTTCGTAGGATAGATGGTCGTGCAGGATCTCGGCGAGCTGTCGTGCTTGCGACACGTTGCCCAGCTTGTAGAGCGTGTAGGCTGCTTGCGGCAGGGCGTAGAGGGGGAGCTGCTGCGCCTCTTTGACGAGGAGTGGCGTGAGGTAGTCGATGAGTGCCTTCGTGGTCTGGTTTTTTTGCAGAGCCTTAGCGTCACGCCAGCGGTAGGAGAGGTAGAGCCACTCGGCACCCCATGCGGGGAGGGTAGGTTTCCGCTTGCTCTTGGCTAGCTTTTTCTTCATCTCTTGCATCTGCTTGGTCGTGGAGCGGTCGTAAGCCTGCCATCCACGGGAAAGCATAGAGGTTATCTCTTCGTTTGCCTCTAGCTCACTGACCGCTGCGAGGTAGTCGAGGATGAGCGGCGTGAGGTAAGAGGAGCTAGGCATGTCGGGGTACCACGACCAGTCTCCTGAACTGGTCTGTAGATTGCGCAGCTGTGCTATGTCCTTAGTAGCGGTGCGCTTATTGGGTGCCTTGAAGAGTGTCCAGAGCTGTTCCTGTGCACCGTCTAGCCATCGCTCGGTAGCACGCCAAGGAGTCTCGTCTAGCGGTAGGAGTGTGGTCTCACGGTTGCTGGTCAACTTGTTGGCGCCCTCAGTCGCCTGAGATTGTGCCTGAACCCACTGAGCTATCTCTGGCTGGCGTAGCAGTTGCTGCGTGCGGGTCAAAGTGTAGATGCGGAGGACCGTATTGATAGCGTCTCGCTCCTCATTGTTAAAGAGGATCGGCAGTTGCTGCAAGGCGAAGTAACGTGGATTGCTCCAGAGCTGTAGGTGTAGCGAAGCTGACGGATCGCTTGCCTGCCCGAGCAACGCGCTGAGCGGGTAAGAGTAGCTCGCCTGCTTGTCCCACGCGAAGGGGATACTCTCGACGGTGCGTACCGTCGCTGGCTGTACGGGGATGACGTACTCCTCGCCATCGCTGAGTGAGTCGCTGACGAAGTAGACCTGCACCCGCAGTGCCGAGAGATCAGGCAGAGCGGGTAGGGCGATGGCGTAGGGCGTCACGCCACTGGCGGGAACGGTGAGAGCTAGCTCCCGTGTGCCGTCGGCAAGCGGTGTCGCCGTGCTGTCCGCCGCCAGAGCATCGTAGAGGACTAGTCGGAGGGTGCCACGGAGCGGCTCCTCGGTGAGGTTACGTATCGACCCCGTCAAGTAAGCTTGGTCTCCCTGCATGAGGAAGCGTGGCTGCAACGTCTCGACCATCAGCTGGCGGTAGCTCTTGATGTCGGTCGTTGCGGCGCAGTCCGTCAGTCGGCTGTCGTAGCCAAAGAGTGCTAGGCGATAGCTGGAGAGTGCTTCGGGCATCTTGCCCGTAAAGGTGACAACGCCCTCGTCGTCGGTGTAGAGGTCCGCTAGGAAGAAGGCGGTCTGAGAGAAGTCCTTCCGCAAAATAGGCGCGGCGAAGCCAGTGACCACCACCTCGTCTAGTCTGTTTTCGCTCATATCTTCCACTAAGACTTCATCATTAGCTAGCCCCATCACTTCACCCTCTAGGGAGGCGCTCTTAGTAAGAGCCATTATCGGAGGAAAAGTTGCTCTGGCACCATAAACCATTGACGAGTAATCCTCTAGGCCAAATCGGAAGCAGGGGTTTAGACGGAAAGCCTGCGGGTAGAGCGGTATGTACTGAGCCAAGCGATCAGTGCTGTGCGAGCGCAGACTCTCCAAGGCAGCGTCATACATCCACGCCATGACGGGGATGCGACGAGCCGGCGTGCCATCGCTGTAGGTGAGGCGAGCTTGCCACGTGTGTGTCTCGCCAGCGAGGAGCTTGTCGGGCATCTCGATCCACGAGAGCTGCAGGGTCGGCTGGTCAGCCGTATAGCGATACTCAAAGCTCTGAGAGGTGTAGCGTCCGTCGCATACACAGTAGAGTTCTATGCGGATCTGCCCCTTGGGGTCGACACTCTTGGGGAGCGTCGGCTGCCAGCGTCCTACCTGCTGAGCGGGGAGCGCGGGGAGCTGTCCGTAGATAGCGGGCTGGTCTACCGTATTGATGACGTAGTAGATCGACTGCATGCTCTCGTTGCTGGCATAGTATATTGTAGGCGCGCCACCTCGTGGATATTCCTCCGAGGGCGAAGCCGCCCACAGCACCCTCTGTATCGATAGATGCTTGTCTCGCTCATCACAGAGGACTATCTCCTCCTCTTCCTCTAGCGTTTCGCCTGTTTTATCGTGATAAATGTAAGTCAAGCGGTAAGAGCCCGAAGGTAGTCGAAGCCACTCAGCGGGCAGGTGCTGCTCTTCGTTGGCGGGCACCTCTACCGACCAAGAGCTTGTCGTGTCAGCGAGCGAGGTGAGTCGTAGCTCTAGCGTTGTGGCTATGGGCGTATTGTCTTCGTTGGTTACACGGATGGTAAAAGTCTTTGTTCCATCCTTGAAGAAAGTCTCCGCCCCCTCGTACTCCATAGATACAGGTGTCGAGCCGATCCAAATAGATCGCTCTAGTCGCTGCGTCTCGCCACTAGGCGCCGTGATGGTTACCGCTATATGGTAGGTGTGTAGGCTCCAAGGCTGCGGGTTCTGACGCATAGCCTCGGTGCGTAAGTCTGAGAGGGTAATCGGGAACTCAAAGCTCCCATCCTGCTCATTGACCTGAAGCGTGCCAGAGGTGAGTAGCTGATCGGGAAAAACCTCATCAAACAACCAGTTCCTATAGCTCCCCGTCACGCTGTAGGCTACAGATGCCCCTGCGAGCGGATAGCCACTGTAAGTTATCGCAGATCCACAAACGGTAATCGTGTCTCCCAGCTTCATCGCCACCTCGGGTAGCCTCAAGGCACCCTTAAAGCTCGGACGCTTATACTCTGCTACGTGAATGGTTGTCATATTGTCAGCGAAATCATCTAGATCGCTATCACAAGAGACCTCGATGGTGTAGTCGCCCGTCATCGCCTCTTTGGGTAGCTGGAGGGTCGCATGGAGACGACCCCACTGATCTGTCTGAGCCGTAATCGAGTCGATCATATCGTCTTGTGGCGTGTGTAGCTCGATGGTCAGGTCAAGCTTGGGCAGCACCGTCGCTTGCTTCGGGTCGTAACCCTTGCGGTAAGCGACAGCGTAAAGCTCTATCGCATCACCCAGCTGGTAGATACTTCTATCGGTCTGTAGGAGTGCCGTGCTGACAGGCTTGGGTAGCTGAAACGAACTCTCCTCACCACGGTAGCCATACCAATCGTTACATAATGGCAAGAGCAACCGATGGTCTGCACTCTCCACTAGAAAAGCTTCAGCACGCTCCCGCTTCGCCTGCCTAGGCGTTGCAAAGATGCCGAGCTTGTCGGGTGTTCGCTCGCCAATCTTGTCCAGTGTAGGCTTATAGTTCGAGTGCCACCCTGAGCGCTTGTCTCCATAGCTCCACAGCTGTATGGGCGCCGTCTGGGCCTGTCCTGTGAGAGCATTCAGCAGTTGAGTTGTTCCGTTGCCTAGATCCAGCGTCCATAGGTCGCTTACGGTGCAGTCGTAAGTAGTTGTGTCTGTCTGCTCCTCGTCCTCTAGTTGTTGCGCTTCAGCCGTGCGATGAGAGACTACTTGCAGGCGATAGTGTCCCGTGGGCAAGGAGGGAAGCTCTATCGAGTCGCTTTGTAGCACCATCGCCTCTAGACCTTGCTTCCCCTGATGTGTGTGACTCCAGACGAGCTTGGCTTGCTTGGGAATTGTGTTTCTTTCAGCCTTGATGGCGTCTTGTGGCGTAAGCGCAAAGAGCTTTAGCTCTAGTCGCTCCACATTGCTCATTTGAAGCTCTACAAACCCTAGATGGTCAGCTAAAATAAAGTTAGGGAAGAAGATATTTAGATGTGGGGTAAAGAGTTGTCGGCGGATCCCCTTACAGAACTCAGGGTACTTGCCCTGCTTGTCTAGCCACTCTAGGTAAGGCGTGATGAAGTGGTAGGCACGCAGAGGGTCAGAGCCGTTGGCATAGTAGTAGTGGAAGAGTCGCTTGTATATCTTCATCGTCTCAAGGTGCATCTGCTGACTCTGCTGGAGGAAGCCTTCTAATTGCTCCGCTACGGTACTGAGAGTTGCGCCACGGGTTGTCTCCTCGAGTGTCACCGCTTGGTAAAGGGCATAGAGTCTAGCCCCCTCGTCTGCTTGCTGGAGTTGATCTTCCGTTATGAGCGCACCGATCCGATCCGACCAAGTGGGTGTGCGTCCGATCTTTTGCTCTAGTCTCTGCAACTGATAGATAGGTAGCGCCTTCAGCAGGTGGCTTATGAGTGTATAGTTACCCTCTTTGGGAAGGCGATCAGCGTAAAGCGCATCGGGTAGCTGCTTCGCCTCTTGTCGTGGTATCACCTTGTAGAGCTCAGCACTGGGAGCGCAAGCTATCTCCATCAATGGATCAATAGCTTTCAGATAGTCCGCATCGCTCCAGTAGCGAGGCGTGACACTGTCTTGCTCTTGGGTCGTGAGGCTTAGTCCCTCTGACCTCAGGCGCTGACTGTAGCTCCGACTGATATACTGATTCGCTATGTATAGAGCGAGGAAGCGCTGATCCCGCACCGACAGCTTATCTCGTCCTTGCCATGTGGTGTGGAGTAGGGGAAACTGCTCTAGCAGACGATTGTAGTCTAGTCTGCGAAGAGCCGTCTTGTGCGCCTCTAGAGCCTCGATGGTGTAGTAGAGATTGCCCTCACGGAGAGCCTGAGTGGCGAGTCGCTCAGCGCAGGAGAGCGTCTGCGTCGGCAGACGCTTCTTCTGTAATTCCTGTAGCTCCTTGTAGAGAGCCTGGCTAGAGGTAGCTGGTTGCTGTGCCATAGTCATAGTGACAGATAGTAAAGTGGCAAACAATATAGATAGTGTGGTGCGAAGTCTCATAACGTAGTCCCGTTTCTTTGATACCCCGAAGTTACTCGAAAAGATACAAACAAGCAAAAGAGAGCATCCCTACACCTCGCAAATCTCACGAGTAATGACTGGTCGGGGGACGCTCGTCGAGTGTCCGTCCCCGTTAAAATCTCGATGCAGTAACCTTTGACACAACGGACGCACGAGCCGTACGTCCCTACAGATCGAGGTTACAGCGTTTGATGAATGGAATTGTCGTGCTGACGTAGCTTGTGTAGGGGCGGACCTACGTGTCCGCCCGCAGAATAGACTGCGCTCAGGTGAGGACGGGCGGACACACAGGTCCGCCCCTACGGTGGAAGCTCCCACCCCGCCGAGCGGTTCACCCGAAGAGAAGCCGACTGAGTTTCCGAAACGAGAAAAAACTTCGCTTTTTACTTGCATATAAACTTAGAAAGCAACGGGTAACACGTCTCTATATCCCTATGGGGGGATCTTTGCGTCCCTCCCTTGGGATCTTTTGCGTCCCTCCCTTGGGATCTTTTGCTCCCTCCCTTGGGATTTTTTCGTCCCGCCCTGGGTGGGAGATTTTCGTTCCATCAGAATGGGACGGCAATCCAGACGATTATGCAACGGACGCACGACCACTCGAGACCCTTACAGATCATTACTCGTAAGATTAGCGGCATTGAGTGGTCGGCTCACCTTGGAGCCGTGCTACAATCTCTACTAGTAGGTAGGTATTTGGTGTGGTGAGTGATACCCAGTCGCGAGTAATTTTGCGGTTAAATGAGGTTAGGGAGTGAGAGTTGTCTTATCTTTGTACCTCCAAAATGGAAACAGACTAGCAAGCAAACATATCATCCAAATAATCATAATCTATGCAGTACAGTAAACTACCAATCAGGGCGATGAGCGCACTCCTTGCGACTCTCTGCTCGCTCTCTATGGCGGTGGCCGCGCCTGCAGCTCTCACAGCTGAGCGCACACTGCCTATCGTATCTACTCATGCCGATGCGCACATCACGGGTCACGTGGTGGATGCTATGACAAAAAAGCACATCGCTGGTGCTACCATCATCATCCAGCAATACAATGTCTCGGTCACGACCGACGCTTCGGGACACTACTCCTTCCGCAATCAGAAGCCTGGCAAGCTAACCCTGACGATGCTAGCTGATGGCTACCTGACGCAGGTCAAAGAGGTCACACTCAAGAATGGGGAGACACTAGAGGTCAACTTTGAGGCGGTCCTCGATGATACACAGCTTGAGGAGGTGGTCATCACGGCCAACCGTCAGCGCACGCTACGTCGCTACGCTCCTACACTAGTTTCAGTGATCGACAGCAAGAGCTTCCAGCTCAACAATGCGGTCAACCTCGCTGGTGGTCTCTCCTTCAAGCCTGGTATCCGTGTCGAGAACGACTGCCAGAACTGCGGTTTCAACCAGGTGCGTATCAACGGTCTCGATGGTCGCTACTCGCAGATCTTGATCGATAGTCGTCCTGTCTTCTCCGCACTCGCTGGTGTATACGGTCTAGAGCAGCTCCCCGCTAATATGATCGACCGCGTAGAGGTCGTCCGTGGCGGTGGCTCTGCCCTCTACGGCTCATCAGCTATCGCTGGTGTGGTCAACGTGATCACCAAGGAGCCTACGACCAATAGCTTCTCACTGAGCGAAAACTTCTCGCTCATCGGTGGTAAGAAGCCAGACAATACGATTGCTTTCAACGGTACCGTCCTCAGCCCTGACCGTCAGATGGGTGCTATGATCTTCGGACAGCATCGTACGCGTACGGGTTGGGATGCCAATGGCGATGGCTTCTCTGAGATAGGACAGCTAGAGAGCCGTGCACTCGGTACGCAGCTCTTCTTCCGCCTCAATCCTTACAACAAGATCACCGCTGAGATTCACTCCATTCAGGAGAAGCGTCGTGGTGGTGACCACTTCGAGCGTCCAGAGCATGTGGTCGCTGTCGCTGAGAGTGTCGGTCACTCAATCCTGAGCGGTAATATACGCTATGATGCTCACTCGGCAGACTACAAGCACAACTTCCAGCTCTATGCCTCTGGTCAGCGTATCGTACGCAACAGCTACTATGGCGGTATCGATGAGGAGAATGTAGCTGACGACAAGCACGCTACACCTAAGGAAGCTTACGGTGACAACTACGGTCTGACCCACGGCAATGTAGCTATGGGCGGTGCTCAGTACACCTACAAGACGGATCGCCTCTTCTTCATGCCGGGCAACATCCTCGTCGGTGCTGAGTATCTCTACGACCACCTCAACGATGAGATGCCTATTCTCAAGTATCAGAAGCTCCCTGACGGCACCTCTCGCGCTCCTGGTCTAGATCAGCGCATCCACAACCTAAGCCAGATCGCTCAGATCGAGTGGACGAACAAGGTCTTCACCCTCCTCCTCGGTGGTCGTCTTGACGAGCACTCAGCAATTAGAACTGACAAGGGTGCTATCAAGCCTGTCTTCACCCCTCGTGCTACGGTACGCTACAATCCATTTACCTGGATGAACCTCCGTGCTTCCTACGCACAGGGCTTCCGCGCTCCTCAGACCTTCGACGAGGATCTACACGTCGGTGTCGTATCGGGTGAGGCACAGAAGGTTGTCAACGTAAAGGGCCTCAAGCCTGAGTACAGCCACAGCTTCAACCTGAGCAACGATATGTACTTCTCTCACGGAGCTATGCAGGCTAACCTCCTCCTTGAGGGCTTCTTCACACGTCTCAAGGGCGCGTTCAACACACGTCCGATAGAGGAGCGTGAGGGCTTTACGCTCTTCGAGCGCTACAACGCTTCGGACGCTTCTGTCTATGGTGCCAACATCGAGGGTAAGGTTGCCTACAAGCACTTTACCGTACAGGCTGGCTTTACCATTGCCAAGAGCCTCTGGGACAAGCCTGAGAGTACGGGCGTAGAGCGTTCGCTCATCAAGGGTGAAAACGAGAAGGAGCCTAGCGACATCAATACGCTTGAGAACAATGGCCCTGAGAAGGCTGCTGGCTTCCTTACCGATGGCGACGGCAACTTCGTCAGCACAGAGCTTAAGAGCCGCAACCTCATGAGGACGCCTATGACTTACGGCTACCTGACGCTAACCTACAACCCTGTCTCTACGCTCAACCTTACCGCTACGTGCAACTATACGGGCTCTATGCTAGCTCCTCACGTGATCGAGTACGGTGCTGAGAGCGCTGTCCTAGATCGTGACCTCGTTGCTGCGGGTAAGCGTGAGGCTGGTGCTGCGGATGCTAGCGAGTCTGCACCTAAGTGGGGACGTATCGAGAAGACTCCTTCGTTCTTCGACCTAGGGGCTCGTATCTCTTACGACTTCGACATCTTCACCTCGTCATCTCTGCAGCTCTTCCTCGGAGCTAACAACCTACTCAACTCATTCCAGAAGGACTTTGACCTAG
Source organism: Porphyromonas vaginalis (assembly GCF_958301595.1). Taxonomy (NCBI): domain Bacteria; kingdom Pseudomonadati; phylum Bacteroidota; class Bacteroidia; order Bacteroidales; family Porphyromonadaceae; genus Porphyromonas; species Porphyromonas vaginalis. The sequence continues at coordinate 2,126,866 of NZ_CATQJU010000001.1, forward strand.
GTGGCGGACGTGATAGTGGTTACATCTACGGACCTATGCAGCCTCGCACGGTCTATATGGGTATGACGATCAAGTTCTAATCCCTCCAGACTGAGACTGCGGTCTCAAACTAAGCAAAAGGGTGCAAGCTAGAGAGAAGTCTAGTTTGCACCCTTCTTAATTTACGAAAGGGGGGCTAGCGTTGCCGCTGTACCCGCTCGACTAAGCTAGCAATGAGTGCACCACTATCAGGGTGTGTGGAGAGACAGGGTACGTAGATAAGCTCTTCTCCACCTGCTGCGAGGAATAGCTCACGAGCCTCTAGCTCTAGATCGAGCTTCGTCTCCAAGCAATCTGCGACAAAGCTAGGGCTAAAGAGTACGGCGCGGCGAACACCCTGCGCGGCGAGTTCTTGCAGTACGCTGACGAGTGTCGGCTCTAGCCAGCGCCCATGTCCCATAGCGGAGTGAAAGGTGAGATGGACACGCTCCTCAGGTACGCCTAGCATGCTGACCACCGATTGTAGCGTAGCGACACACTGCGCATGGTAGTTCCAGCCGTGTGTCTGGTCGTACTTCTGATGCGCCTCGGGGATACTATGATAGGAGGCGATGTAGTGGTAGGTACTGTCGCTCGTATCTACATGCCGTTGGATCAGCTCGGCCAATTGCTGGATATAGTGCGCGTCGGTACCCCACGGAGTCAGCACAGTCGTCTTGTACTCCCCACCAGTAGGCTTGGGTAGGTCCGAGAAATAGGTGATAGCACTACCCGCATTGCTTCGTGTGTAGTGAGGAAAAAGCGGGAGCAATAGCACCTCCACATCGTCCGTACCGACAAGCTGGGCGATACGCTCGCCCCACTCAGCACGGCTTGTCTGGGCATAGCGTGGTGTGTAGAGCGTCGGGAGCTGCGTCAGCTGAGCGACCAGCTCTGCGAGTCGCTGCATCTCAGCAGTCAGAGGCATGACGCCACTAGAGAGGGCTAAGAGCCGACGATACCGTCCTGAAGAGAAGTGCGTACGACGTGGCACGATGATACCCCGCACCAGTATCTGTCGCATCAGATAGGGTACGGAAATGATGTCCCCATCGGTGAGAAACTCCCGCAGGTAGCTTCGCACGTCCTCCTCGTTGGCGGTCCGTGGAGAGCCCGTATTGGTCAGTAGTATGATCTGCTGTGTCAAGGTCTTATTGCTTGCTATTGCTGTACAAATCGAAGACCGCCACCTCGCTATTGGTAAAAAGCCTCATCGCCGGCCCCGCAGCACCATATCCACTAGAGACGTAGACAGGCGTACCGTATCGCTCAGTGAATCCGTGCGCTATCGGATAGTAAGCACGCACCAGTAGGGTGAAGGGGAAGATTTGTCCATCGTGTGTATGTCCATAGAGTGCCAAGTCAATGCCGTTGCTTGCGAGGCTGTCTAACTGTCTCGGCTGATGCTCGAAGAGGATGCGCGGCAGTTGCTGGCTCTCTTGCGGTATCTGGTGGACCAATTCGGAAAGCGTAGCCCGCCCACGCTGCGTGTAGTCATCCCGTCCGATGAGCGTCACCGCTCCGCCAGGCGTTGCAATAGAGTCCACGAGGAGGATGCCCCCGACGAGCTTGATCCAGGCCTTTTTCTTTGCCATATCGGAGCGGTACTCGTGATTGCCCAGTGCGTAGTAGCAGCCCAGTGGCGGGGTGATCTGCTGCATGATCTCGGGGATGCTGTCTAGATATGCGGGGTCGGGGTAGTAGTCGAAGATATCCCCACCTACGAGCATGAGGTCTGGCTCTGTCTTTTTGTAAAGCTCTAGGAGCCGCTCTGCAAAGGGTCGGCCGATCGTTTCGCTAAAGTGAAGGTCCGACACGAAGAGCACCCGCAGATGTTCCCGATCAGCACCAAGCGGCTTGGTCAGCTCCACCTTATGCTCCACTATGTGCGGTGTCGCAGCCTGCTGGTAGCCATACATAAGAATCAGAGCTGAGATTGCTACCATTACGAAAAAGAGAACCCACTTAGCTCGCTGGTATACCGTGTCGCCGAGCCGTGCGCGAAGCGTTTGTCCCGTGATGCGCTTGTAGAGCAGTCGTCCGCCATTGATCAGGAGTGCCAGCGGTACTATATATAGGAGTACGAAAGCCCACGAGCAGACGAAGACGATGCTAAAGGTGAGCAACGCCGATGAGAGCTGATGACGTAGCAAAACGACCACAAGGACGAAGAGCAGGTCGGCCAGTAGCACCCCACGCAGTGACCGTCGCCACCAGCCACGAGGCACCGCCTGCCCTCCACGCCACACGAGGTAGAGGATACCTATGAGCTGTATGAAGAGCGTGTAGAGGAGTACGTGCATATTTAGAAGGTCTTACACTAAGGGTGAAGGTTGCTCGCTAGTCCACTTCTTGAAGTAGTAGATAATCATCGAGCCCGAGACGACCGTCGCCAAGAGATCACCCAGAGGTATCGCATACCAGACGCCATCGATGCCGTAGAAGTGGGGGAGAATCAGCAGTGCAGGTAGGAGGAAGATGATCTGACGTGTCAAGCTGATGAAGATAGCCTGACGGCTCAGACCAAGGCTCTGGAAGAGCTGTGAGGTGGTAATCTGAAAGCCCACAACGAAGAAGACGCAGAAGACTATTCGAATGGCGCGCTGACCTATCGCGATCAACTCAGGCGACGCGTTGAAGAGCATAAAGAGTTGCTCCGGTAGCAGCATGGCAGTCGCAAAGCCTAGTATAGAGATGACCGTATTGACCCCGACGGCGAGCTTGTAGCAGCTCAGTGACCGCTCGATATGTCCCGCACCATAGTTGTACCCCACGATAGGCTGCATGCCTTGCGCTACTCCGATGATAGTGAGTGCGATGAGTGTCGTGTAGTTATTGATGATACCGTAGGTCGCTATGGATAGATCCGCCTCAGCCACAGTCTTAGCAAAGCGCGCGAAGTTATGGTTGAGCACAAAGCTAACGGCACTGCCCGCTACCTGCATCGCAAAGGGAGCTATACCGACACTGATGATCGATAGGAGGATCGAGCCCGAGGGCTTCATATTCTGACGCTTGAAGCGCACCACGCTCTTGCGCTGGAAGAAGTGATACTGCACGAAGACCATCGTGCAGAACATCGCAATTACCGTTGCCCAGGCAGCGCCCTTGACACCCCATCCGAAGTGCATGATAAAGAAGTAGTCCAGCACCACATTGATCACAGCTCCGATGATCATCGTAATCATCGCTTTCGTTGGGTAGCCCGATGCACGCATCACATTGTTGTACCCGTAGGTCAGGTTGCTCAGTATGATAGCTGGCAGATAGATGTGGAGGTAGTCCTTTGCTAGGGGGATGATATTGTCACTCGCCCCGATGAGTCGCAAGATATCCTCTAGGAAGATCATCGAGGGGGTTACCGCGAGGATGTAAAAGCTAAAGGTCAGATAGACCGCATTGCTCAGGATACGATCCGCACGATCCGAGTCCCGCCTACCTAGAGCGATCGATACGCCCACAGAGGCACCCGTCCCCACGAGCATGCTGAAGCCGACGAGGAGGATAATCAATGGGAAGCCAATATAGACCGCAGCGATGCCCAGCTCGCCACTACCCTGGCCGATGAAGATCGTGTCCACGATGTTGTACAGCGCCTGCACGACCGTACCCACCACAGCAGGTATAGCATACCGCAGCAGTAGCTTGGGGATCGGCTGCGTGCGCAGATCCTGCGTGCGCTTATTGTCTTCGGCTTGATCAGTAGCCTCTATCTCTCTCTCATTCATCGTTGCAAAGGTAGCAAATTAGGCCATACTAAATAGAGACTGTTAAGTCAACAGTCTCACAATCTTGCTAGCAAGATTGTCTAGACTTTGCAGAAAGGATGAAGCGCAAGGCGCTGAGGGTGAGGTCTGAAGGGAGCATACCTCCGTATGTGACCGAAGCCGAATCCCGAAAGCAACACAGCGATTCGCCTTTCTGCGACAGTCTCAAATAAGCATTTAGGGGAGCTTGACGGGCTCCTTCCCATGGAACTGAAGTTTTCCAGCGTTGGAAAAGAAACTTTCCAGCGTTGGAAAACTTCTTTTCCTCCCTTGGAAATTTATTTTTCCTCCCTTGGAAATTTTATTTTCCAAGGCTGGAAAGTTTTTGGAAAACTCTCGGAAGTGTCCTCTTCCTGAAAAAAGTACACAGTTGGGAAGGTATTACTGAGATGGTACTCGGGTCATTTTTGTTAGTCCTGTGAGTGTACTCATTTGTTAGTTTTGCTCTTGCTGGGGTACACGACTTGTGGTCGTTTTTACTGCGGAGGTACACAAAGATAGGTCTTTGTGTGGAGTTAAGCGGCATGAGCTCGGAGATTTGAGGCTCGGAGCTTTTGGTGAATTGTTCTTAGATGTCTGTTTCTTAGAGGGTTGTGTGGTTATAGGGTTGGGGTAATCTGGTATGAGCATCTGCATCGGAGTCTTCTTGTTGATGGCTCGATGAGGACGCGCTGTGTTATAGAGAGCAATCGTTTGCGAGAGGATCTCTCGAACTTGATCTATGGGCTTATCCTCGAAGTTGTAGAGCCAGTCGTTCTTGATGATCCCGTTAAGTCGCTCTGCCATAGCGTTGTGGAGAGGGTTGCCTGTCTGGGTGACACTGGTTACGATGCCTAGGCTGGCCTCGTAGTCGGTCATCTGCTTGGAGACATATTGACAGCCTCGGTCGCTATGGAAGATGAGCCCTTTGAGGTCAAAGCCATGCTTCTGGTAGAAGTCAACGGTCTGTCTTAGTGCGTTGTAGGGGCCCTCTGTGGAGAGCGTGGGCTGCAGGTCAAAGCCGGTGATGATGCGGCTATAAGCGTCCATCGTCAGGGAGAGATATGCGAAGCCACCTAAACATTTGACGTAGGTTATGTCTGAGACGGTGAGCCGGCAATGGTCTGTGGCGATGTATTTAGGGGTGGTGTTCAGGTGGTCTTGGAAGCCGTGATTGACCACGCCCTTGGTCGTCTGGGGTGGACGCTTGCGCTTGCGACTTCTCAGTAGCATGTCGTTGGCTCCTAATACTTTGTATAGCCAGTCGCGACCTACTTGGAAGGTCCCTTTGAAGTATTCGTTGGCACACTGCTGGAGGGTGTCTACGCCTGCTTTGGGGAGTTGACCGCGCACATACTGGCAATAGTGTAGGACGGAGGCTACTTTGACATCTTCGTCTTGCTCGGTGAAGGTGTGCTTGTAGTAGCCTTTGCGGCTGACTTCTAGTAGCTGACAAAGGTAGGTTATGGAGAGCTTTTGACCTCTCACTTTGGCGGATTCAAGCGTTTTCACGGCTGCAAATCGGTCTTTTTTTTTTAGATCAATATGGTAGCGATTCAAGACCTCTTCGAGTAGTGTCTTATTGACTAAGGCCTTGCTCTCAGCCTGGAAGAGGGCTGCTTTGAGGCGAGCGTTTTCGCGCTTGAGTTCTGCGTACTCTGGATCTACGTCTTTGTTCTTGTTTGTCTTGCTCATAGTGCTACTGCTGCTTTGGTTGGGTAACTCTACTCCAAAGGTACGCAACCAATTTCGAATGGTGCGTGTGGTAATGCCGTAGCGCTGGCTGGTCGTGGCGATGCTCTCGCCAGTGGCTAGGAGGTCATCAATGACTCTCCACTTGAAATCTAGGGGATATCCCTTTCGTCCTCGGTTACTTTTTTCTTCTTTCATAGTTGTTGGGGTTGGCTTCCCAACTGTGTACTATTTCAGGAGAGGACAAAGGTCCGCTTCGCCGCTTCTCTGGCATTAAAGGTTTGACGAATCGAGTGAGAAGTATCGCTCAAACTCATCGTCCTCTTTTTGAAGGTGAAATCTACCTCACAGGACGGGAGGTTTGCGAGAGACTGTTCCTTTCCCCTCGCACCCTGCAAGACTATCGGGATAAGGGCATTATCCCTTACACCCAAATCGCAGGGAAAATCCTCTATCGGCTCTCAGACATAAACAGAGAATACTGAGTGAGAACTATGTCAACAGAAACCTTCATCGGTAATGATGTAGGTCTTTGTTTTTATCCATTGTTTTGGTCAGAGTATCGCAAAAAAACTCTATCTTTGCCACTGAGTATCTGTGTATGCTCTTGCCTCTTGATAAAAGAGGCCGGATATTTTCTTATATGCTCGAGAGCAGAGAAACTTAAAGCAAGAAAGGACAAAGGAAGCGAAGCACATAGTTTCACGTTTATTAAACAGGCAATGAAGCAAAAGTAACCAATTAAATAATTGGGCATTCTATTATAATATGAATCGATATATTCTCTTTTTCTTCTCGCTGTTGCTGAGCCTTTCGGTATCGGCTCAAAAGGTGATTCTAAGCGATGAACTCTTACCCCTATCGGGCGAAAACAATACGACAGTTTATTTCGAAAAGGACAGCCGAAAACCCTTGCAGGGAGAGTGGCGTATCAAGCGGGGGCTTGACGAAGAGACTATTTCCTTTTCTAACGGACTGATGGATGGCAAGTACCACCGCTATCGGGATGGTGTACTGAGAGAAACGGGAGCGTATGACCAGGGGAAAAGAAATGGGGTGTTCACGGAGTACTACCAAGACGGCAAAACTGTCAGCAAGATTACCCCTATGAAGAAGGGTAAAATCGATGGCTGTGTAAAAACCTATTTCAAAGACGGTCGTTTGGATTTGGAGAAAGAATACCAGGAAAGTGTGGAAAACGGCTTTGAGAAGCGGTATGACAGCCAAAACGGTGCTCAAATACTTGAGACCCGTTGGGTGAATGGGAAGAAAGACGGGGTCGAGTGGAAACTCACGAAACAGGGAGATGGCGTTGAAAGCAAAGTCACACGAACTTATCGCATGGGCGTGCTACATGGGGCGTACAAAGAAGAAGTTTTGCGCAACGGAAATCCGATTTTGGTTGTAGAGGGACAGTATGCCGATGGAGAACGTTCGGGGGTATGGACAGAGTACGACGCCACTATGAAGACCACAAGAGTACTAAGAAATAATCATTGAGACAAGAGAATTTGTATGACTGCATCAATAATTGCCGGGAGTGTCCTTATCGCAATAGCTGTGCTTATACTGATTTGGGGTATAATCACCTCTAATAATCTCATTGCCAAGAAAAACAGGGTGGAACAATGCCGGAGTGGCATTTGTGTGGCACTCAAGCAGAGAAATGACCTTATACCCAATTTGGTAGCATCTCTTAAAGCGTATATGGGACACGAAAATGAAATCCTTACCCGCATAGCCGAACTAAGGTCTCGAGCAGACGGAGCCCCCGAAGCAGAACAAATCAAGGACGGGACAGAAATCTCCGCTCTTCTCAAACAAGTTAAGGCCGTTGTTGAGAGTAATCCGGATCTCAAAGCCAATGAGCAGTTTGTCTATCTCCAATATCAGATAACGGATATGGAGAACGAATTGCAGGCTATACGCCGAACTTATAACGCAACCGTAACGGATTATAACAATGCCGTAGAAATGTTCCCGTCTTCATACATCGCTTCAAGAAAACATCTTGGGAAAGAAGCTTTGATACGAATTCCTGAAAGTGAGTTGGGCGACATTCATATCAAGGAGATTTTCGGATAAATGATGAAAGAAGACCACTTGATTGACTTCAAGATTGTCGCTCAACAAATGAGAGGGCAACTAACCCACATAGCTATGTGGCGTAAGATTGTTAGGCTTCTCATTTATTCCGTTTACCCTTTGGCTCTGCTTTGGCTTGCATTCACTATATTCGGAAGGTATATCGTTGATGCGGGCAATTATGAAACCTCACAAATAACGGCAACGTATGTCGTCATATTCTTTGTCGCCTTTGTGGTCCTCAATACGCTGTTCTCTTTATGCCTAAATGTACTGAAGCAGAAAGAGGAAAAAGTAATGGGGCAAGTTATCAACCAGCTATTTCCGGATGCAAATTATTCTCCGACAAAAGAAGTAAAGGTGTCCGATATTCGGGCAAGCAGACTATTCGGAACCCCAAATAGGTCGGAGGGTACTCTGCAAGTGGCAAGTTACGGTGCATTGAGTTTCCCAACTCAGCATCAAGCATTGACAATAGCCGATATAGGAGTAACCGCAACAAATGAACAGAATACTAAACCATGGAGATCCTTTAGGCTCCTCTGTCGGGCGATTTTCAGTCCGATGTGGGGCGCACAAGTAGAGAGCACGATGTTCAGCTTTAGGGGAATGTTTGGTTACTGCCGTCTTCCAAGAACTTGCAGGGGATTTGTTATGCTGCTTCCCGACCATTTGGAGGATAAGTTGGGCTACTTCGCTCTGACGATACAAAAACTGAGGGAGAGACATAAAGCAAAGTTTGTTTATTTGGAAGACCCCGAGTTTGAACGTCTCTTTACCGTATATGCCGATGACGAGGTAGAAGCCCGTATGATTTTGACCCCGGCAATGATGAAGAAACTTACCGCTCTTCGTTGTTCCTTTACTCATGACTTGATGCTCTCCTTTAGCGGAGATACATTTTATTATGCCTCCAATATGCCAAAAGGATTTCTTCGCCTTAGCGGGAAAACATCTTTAAACGAAGACCTATTGCTTGAAATCTACCAAGAGATCGGGTTCTGTCTTTCTGTAGAAGAAATGATGGGGAAGCATGTGGATAAGTAGGAAATATGATATAATAGACTTATGTTTAACTTCAAAATAATACTTGTATGATCTGGAAAATCATCGTGGCAATAGTCGCTGTCTTGATTATTGCTTTTATCGTGTTTGAAATCGTGTCTCGGCTCATTGCTAAGAAAAACCTGAAAGCCTTTTTGGCTTCTCATCCTCAAACACCGCTCACCGAGGAAAAGAAAAGGTTACTGGTATTTGGAGCCATCTTGTCTTGTTATCGCAGTGAGGACATCCTTAGTATTATCACCGATGATAATATGAATGTATACAAGACCGGGCTTCAAGAACAATGGAGCATTAATGGTCGGGAAGATGCTCTAGAGACGCTAAACGCTCTCCTTAATTTAGAGCGGAGTACGGAATTGGACGAAGTCCTTGCTCAAAGAGGTTCTTCCGAGGAACTTATTGAGCTGCAGACTTTGATAGCAGACGGGCTAAAAACGGATTTGGCTCAAGTCCGGACCACAACCTCCACGTATGCTTGGGACGTATGCCGACTGGTGAGCTTGGCAAAATGGTGTTATTGGTTGCAATACATCAGTGAAGCGGAAATGTGGAAGTACCTCAATGAAGGAGCGGTGAAGGCATCGTCATTAGGCAAAGACTGGAACGACTATACGGTCTCGTTCTTAATGGGCCGAGCCATTCAAGGGTTTGGTACAGAGGATATCATAGACGATTGTAAGGCTCTATATCATAGAGAGTCTGACACGGATGTGTATTCCAAATACAGCTTTAAATAACTTTTCAAAGCTGACCGAGACCTCTGTGCAAAGGTCTCCCAATGATGGTATAGTCAATGGTCCTTTACAAAAAGGATCATTGACTATATTATTATCTATGTCTATCTTTCTTGTGAGAAAGAGGAAGTCTTTGACAGCTCCTTATTGTAATAAGGGGCTGCTAAAAAAGAATGTAGCCCGCTGGTAGGAGGGGAGACCTACTAGCGGGCTACAGATTTAATGCGTTGGCTCTTAGTCTAAGGCCTGCGATGTGGCGTAGCGACGAACTAGCTGCGTCACGATGGCGAGGCAGCGCTCCATGGCATCGAGCGAGCAGTACTCGTGGAGGGAGTGGAAGTTGCCCCCACTGGTGAAGATGTTGGGGCAGGGGATGCCTCGCTCCGAGAGAACCGCCCCGTCGGTACCGCCACGTATCGGCTGGATGATCGGCTTGACACCGACCGCCTCGTAGGCTGCGATAGCGTGCTCGATGACCTCTGGGTGCGGAGCGATGTAGTCGTACATGTTGCGGTACTGGTAAGAGACTTCGATCGCAAGCTGTGCGGCGTGTGGCTCTTCGTTGACCTGCTGAGCTACCTCTTGGATGCGTGCTATGCGCTGCTCTAGGAGCTGGCGGTCGTGGTCGCGGATGATGTACTCAGCGGTTGCGGACGAGACATCGCCCGACATGTGGCATAGGTGCAGGAAGCCTTCCCGTCCCTGGGTCACCTCGGGTCGCTCGCTCGTGTAACCTAGTCTGTAGTCGAGCTTGATGAGTGACTGGAGGGCATGACGCATCGTGTGGTAGGCACTGCCTGGGTGGACGTTGTGTCCTGTAGCGGTGATGCGTGCAGAGGCTGCGTGAAAGCATTCGTACTCAAACTCGCCCTCAAGTCCTCCGTCGATGGTGTAGGCATAGGTCGCCTGAAGCTGACTCTCGTCGAAGGACTCTAGTCCTCGCCCGACCTCTTCGTCTGTCGTGAAGGCTAGTGCGATAGGTCCGTGCGCTAGCTCGGGCTTGCTCTGAAGCTCCGCAGCAAGGGTCATCAAAATGGCGACGCCCGCCTTGTCGTCAGCTCCGAGGAGCGTCGTCCCGTCGCTCGTGATGAGCGTATGCCCCACATAGCGCAGCAGGTCGGGGTAGTCGCTGGGACTTAGTATGCTGCCCTTGAGCTGTATCGGCTTGCCGTCGTAGTTGGGGTGGAGACAGGGTGAGACCTTTTCGCCAGGAGCTTCGGGCGAGGTGTCTACATGAGCGAGGAGTGCGATGCGGGGCACCTTTTCGTAGCCAGCAGTGGCAGGGATTTGTGCTATCAGATAGCCTGCATCGTAGCAAGTAGCGGGGATCTGTAGCGTCTCTAGCTCCGTGTGAAGCAGGTGGAGCAAGTCCCACTGACAGGGTGTCGAGGGCTTCGTCGGGCTATTCGGATCGGAGGTGGTGTGCACCTTTACGTAGCGGAGAAATCGCTCTAGGAGTTGGCTCATAGCGTGTGCCGATGCTTAGCGCTGCTTGATGATACTGTTGATGACACGGCAAGTGCAGATGAGCTTGCCACTCTGGGTGGAGTAGATGTCTACGTTCCAGACATGTGTGCTGCGCCCTTTGTGGAGTATCGTAGCGACGCCGCGCACGGTGTCTCCGACGACTGTCGAGGAGACGTGGTAGCCACTCACCTGCATGCCGACTTGTATCTCGCCTTCGTTGGCGATGGCTACAGATCCTAGTCCCGCGAGGGTTTCGGCAAAGGCTAGTGAAGCTCCTCCGTGCAGTATACCCATGGGTTGTCTCGTACGATTGTCCACGGGCATCGTACCTGTGACATAGCCACGGGCTATCTCTGTGCAGCGCATACCGAGCGTGCCCATGAGCGTATTGGGCATGATTTCGTTGGCATCTTTTGGGTCAAAGGGAACTCCGTCGTAGCGCAACTTGATCTGCTTGGTGATCATGTGGGCTAAGCCCGCAGCATCGCAAGAGGTGGTGATGTAGTCGGCGCAACTCTTGAGTGGCTCGGGAGCGTTTGCCATAGCTACGCCCAGTCCAGCACGCTGTACCATGGCAACATCCTCTAGGGTGGTGCCGACGGCGATGATGTTTTGCTGATTGAGGTCTAGTCGATCGAGGATAAAGTCGAGTGCTCCTCGCAGGCTGACGCCAGAGGCTACGATCGAAAGCTCATTCATCGGCTCATCGTAGAGGGTAGCGGTCAAGCCTTGTGCTGCGTTGAGCTGGTCGCTCAGCTTAGCCAGGCGATCTTGTCTGGCTAAGATGATAGCTCTAAAGATCGGCTCGGCGGGAGCTTTGAAGGGCTCATCCCCCTTGGTCAAGTCTAGGATCGGCATGCTCCAGAGCTTAGCGAGCTGGAGGATACGTGGCTGATGGGTCTTGGTAGCGTAGAGTGCTTTCTCGCCTATGAGTGCGAGCGTGTAGTCGCTATCGACCAGTTCATAGAGATGCGTGAGCTGCTCAGCACGCAGAGGACGAGAGGCTAGCTCACGACCCGTGCGACAGTTGTGAATGCGTGCGCCTAGATGGGAGATGATGTAGCCGCTGTTGCGCGGTAGTTGCAGCTGCTCCGAGATATTCAGGAGACTACTCATAGGCGCTTCGCTGGCGACCGCCACACGCAGGGCGTACTCCTCCTGCACCTCTAGGAGAGCTTCGCGGTCCTCCAGAGCGATCTCGCCATTGCTCCCGAGTAGGCAGTTGCGGTCTTTGATGGCTAGAAACTTATAGCCGCCACTCTTTGCTTGATTCATCATATTACTCCTTAATTATAATGCGGACCAGTTAAACTGTACCCCGATGCGCCCGCTGTAAGGCTGCGACATGTCGTAAGCACCTAGTCCGTAGTGCTGACTGTCGAAGGTGGCAAAGAGCGTCCACATCTTGGTCAAGCGGTACTGCGCCGTCACCTCAGCGGTGAGCCTTGTGAGCGAACCCCTAGCGGCACCCTCGCGAAGCCCGGTCTTGGGAGCTTGGGCGGGGTGCAGGATCTTGGTCGTGAGACTGGTGTCGTAGTAGACCACCCCACGAAGGTCTAGGCGCTTGGTAGGACGAACGGCCAACTTCGCATAGCCTTGGAAGTAAGGCTTGGGGACACGGAATGAGTAGTTGGCAAGACGGTTAAACTGCGCTCCGAGGCTCAGTTCACAGACCTTTGCAATGACGGTAGAGAGGTCTAGACCCGCGTAGAAGATGTCGAGCTTCGTGTACTCGTTGCGCTGCGACTGTAGCCATGAGCCGTAAAGCTCCTCGCCAGCGTAGTAGGGTAGGAGGTTGAAGCCGTAAGTGCGAGCGTAATGATCGTACCCGCCGTACAGCTCGTAGGTGCCAGAGCCGAGCTGGAGCTTGACTCCTGTGCGAGAGGCGAGCTGCTGACGCTCAGGTCTAGGCAGTGCGTTGAGCATGATGCCTGGTATGCGAGCTAGGTAGTCAAAGGGGTTGACATCTTGTAGCCCGCCCGACGCCTGCAGGTACCACTCCCAGCGTCTCTGATCAGAGAGCGACAGGCGAACCTCTGGGTAGACCAAAACCTCTTGGTTGGCTAAGTCTACGCCCACACCGCCTGAAAAGTCTAGATCGGCAAAGTTAACGAACCCACGATAGCGGAACTGCGGGTGCGCCCCTAGGAGGAAGAGCTGTGACGGCTGGCCCGTGCGGATACGCATATCGGCACCTAGTCCGAGAGACCAGTCGTCAGAGAGCTGCACAGCTGTAGCTCCATCGGCGTCTATCACGTGCATGTGCTCGCTTGCAATGAGATCTCTTTGGGCTGGGCTGGGTAGTGAGTGGGATAGGAAGGCGTAGCGTGCGCCAAGGTCAAAAGACCAGTTCTGCGCCTGGAGGTTGTCTATGCGTCCCGTCAGACTGTACTCGCGCAGTGCATCTTGCCAGCCAGTGCGGTCCAGTAGGGGTATCTCGTTCATCTGCATCCTCTGCTGCGTAGGCGTATGCGCAAAGATATGACTGCGTATGCCTCCCTGCAGCTTGATCATGCTCTCTCGCCAGTGGTAGCTGTAGCCTAGGACTCCCTCGGTAGCGTGGCGGTACATCTCCGTCTGTCGGGGAACTTCCTCAAGGTAGTGATAGTCTGGATCGGACTGGTCCATAGGTCCATGCACGGAGCGGTTAGGTCCGTTCTTGCTGAGCGAGAAAAGCTCCGACCGATGCGTCAGATCGAGCGAGAGGACATTGTGCTGGCTCCCAAAGTGCCACTGCCCCGCCAGATCCCCACCGAAAGCTGGTGCATAGCCTCCAAAGAGACGAGCCATGATGCCATTGTACGGCTGAGGCACCTCACGGGCAAAGCCCGACAGCTGAGGCGTCGGTGCTGGCGAAAGGGTCGGCGTGAAGTCTCTCGTGGAGCGAGGCGTCGCTGGGTTGTAGCGCTCGATCTGAGGCTTCGTCAGAGGTATCGGGGTAAAGATAGGATTGGTGTCATCGATCTGTCTCACCTTGTCGCTCACCACGGTAACCTCGCGGCTGATCGTGTCACGCTCGGCCAATGTTTTGGTGTTTTGAGCTAAAGCTGGGAGTAGTGTGCTGAGCAGGATTAGGAGGAGACTATATAGTCGTTTCATCGCTTGTAGACTTAATCGTTGGAATAGTAGGGTAGAGAGATATTAGCGAGCGGTGCTCTGGCGAAGCTGTGCAAGCTTTTCGGCAGCACGCTGACGTATCGGCGAGCTCTCGTCGGTGTAGTTCTTGAGCAGGCTCTCGAGGTATAGTCTTGCCGTGTCGGGGTCTCCCTTGGCGAGGTACCAGTCGGAGAGCGTTATGATCGTCTCGGCAGATAGTTCGGGGTCTGGGTAGGCGTCGTTGACCAACTTGTCGAGTAGCTGCTTCGAGTAGCTCTGCTGGATCTTGTTGGAGACGTAGTACTGAGCCAATAGGAGCGTCCCCTGAGTGCCAGCGTAGGTCTCTATGCGAGCGATAAGTGGCTTCAGCAGCGACTCGATCTGGTTGCCCCGACCTGTCTTCAAGTAGCTGGTCGCTAGGCGACAAGTCAGGCGGTCTAGTTGCTCTTGGCTCCACCCCTTAGACTTGTCTAGCTGTGGGGTTACGACCTTGATGACCCACTCATACTGTCCCGCTTGGAGCGCGCTCTCGGTAGCCGAGAGCAGTGTCGTCTGATAACTCGCTGGCTCTAGCGGTAGTGTGAGCAGCTCCTGCTGCAAGGGCAATGCCTGCGCATAAGCTCGCTGATGAAGGCGCATGGCTGACATCTTCTGAAGCAAACCGATGTGTAGCTCCTGCGACAATTGCTTGCGGCTGGGGTAGATGCGCTCATAGAGTGCTAGAGCGTCTGCCTCCTTACCAGCTCGCTCGTAGAGGTCGCCCAAGTAGTAGTGCGCTAAGAGCGAAGAGGCTCCCTGGGGCTTCAGAGCTAGATACTCCTTGAGCAAACGCTCTGCCTGTGGCTGTCGCGACTGGTAAGCACGCTCGGCCGTCTCGAAGGAGATGTTCATCGCCTCGCTCTCGTTGATGGCGTAGCTGCCGCCAATGCTATTCGCATACTGGACAAACTCTGTGGAGCGTCCCTCCTCGATGTAGATACTCTTGAGGGCTTCGTATGCCTGCTTTGCTTCGCCACTCTGAGGAGCCTCGGCTAGCAGAGCTTTGTACGTCTCGATAGCTCGGCTCGTCTCATTCCTATTATAATATAGTAGTGCCAACTGCAGGGCAGCCTTGCGCCCATACTCACTCTGTGGGTACTCTTGCGACAGGCGCGTGAAGGCTCCGATAGCCTCCGCATGCTGTCCCGACAGCTCCATAGCGCGTCCCTGATCGTACATAGCTCGAGGCTTGTAGAGACTGTTTGGGTGGCGAGCAACTAACTTATCGAGGGCAGCTATCTGCGCCTTGTAGTCCTTCTTGAGGCCCTCAATGTCTGACAACATGTAGAGCGCATAGACCTGATTGTCAGGTGCGAGTCTATATGCCTCCTCGTAGTAGCGAACGGCCGGCGTGTAGTGACCCTGCATGTAGTGTGTGTCTCCTAGACGGGCGTGGATATCAGCTTGTAGCGTGTTGTCGAGCGTGCCCTCTTGGAGTAGTATGGAGAGTGTCTGTGTGGCAGCACTGTACTGCTTCTGCTTGATCTGGCTGTAGCCTAGTAGGTAGCGAGCTATCTGTAGCTGCTGGCTGGAGGCTGTGCGCTTATTGAGGATGGCCGTGAGGGCTTGTGAAGCTTGCTTGTAGGCACCCTGCTGAGAGAGGAGCTGCGCCCCTAGCAACTCAGCCTCGGTCTGGTGAGCAGACTTTGTGGCTAGTTGCTGCGCCTGCTGGTTATAGCGTTGTGCTAGAGCCAAGTCTCCGGCTTGTTGCGCCTGCTGCGTGAGCTGATTGAGCAGATAGCACTGCGCCTCTACGATAACTGGCGAAGGTCTCTGGATGCGTCCTATAGAGGCTAGACTAGTCAAGTAGTCGGGGCTGCGGTAGTAGCTCTCGATGAGGAAGCGCTCCATAGCCTCACGGTGTGCCGACTGTGCGAATGTGTTGAGAAACTCCTCGCAGAGCCTTACCTCCTGACCAAACGAACCGCTAGCCTTGCTACGCATCAGCAATACCTGCTCATACATGGCAGCCTCACGGATCGTGGGTGCTACGGCTCTATCTGCCGCCACCTGATAGGAGGCAAGGGCTTCGGAGTAAAGCCCCATATCTCTACGAGCACGTGCTAGGTAGAGGTTGGCCACGCCACTGGTCTCCGCGTCGCCACGGGTCGCTAGGAGTAGGTGCGGGATGGCTTGCTCCGTGCGCTCTGTCTCCATGTAGGCAGCCGCTAGGATGAGTTGGTCTTCGGGAGTCAAGGCATTAGCCTTTTGCTCTGCTATTGGAGCAAGACGTTCGATCGCTTTGCTTGGCTCCTCGAGACGATACCAAGCATTTGCCTCTAGGATCTGACTCTCCGTGCGCTGCTCCTCCGAGAGATGTGCCGTGGCGAGTGCCTCGGTGTGCGTGAGCACCGACTGATAGTTTTGCCGATAGAGGGCTATCCGTGCTAGTCCCAGACGAGCATCGTACTGCAGATCTCCCTGATCTTGTATCGGGATGAGTGTGCGCTCAGCCTTGTCCAGATTGTTTTGCGCGATGTATAGCTGCGCTAGATAGAGCCTAGCCACATCGCCCCAGTAATCATCACCTGCAGCGGTCATCTCAAAGAGCTGCTCTACCTGCTCCACAGGACGGCCAGACAGTAGGAGTGCGTAGGCCATCTTGACCTGCCACTCGCTGCGTGCCTCACGTGTCAGGGTCCGCTCACGTACCTGCTCTAGCGTATGGCGTGCACGATTGTACTCCTTACTATATAGGTAGTGTGTAGCACGAGCTATACGAGCGACCTGCGCCTGACGGGAGATGGGATTGGTGGTGATATACTCCTCCAGCTCGGCAGCAGCATTCGGCCGCCCCAGCAGATGCGCCCCGTAGGTGGCAAACCACCCATCCACCTTGCTCAGTCGTTGTGCAGGGGTGAGGAGCGTCGTGGTACGCAGGGGTGAGCCCGCTGCGAGTGTCCCCTCGATAGCATGTTGCTCGGTGGGTATGCTAAAAGTATCTTGTGCCTGTAGTTGGTAGGCTAGTGGCAATTGCCCGCAGAGCAGTAGCGTGTATAGGAATCCTTTGTAGTTCATCGGTAATAGTCTTACTTAGGGGGCTCAGTCCACAGGATGCGCCCAATCGATTCTAACGCAAATCTACTGAAATAACTGCTGAGAGCAAAATGCGCCACCTTCGTACATTCCACTCACTAGCGCATTACGTTGCTACCCGTCTAGTGGAGCTTAGCGTTTTGTCGTTTGCAAAAAAAAGAACTATCTTTGCGACATAGTGATTGTTTCCAGCTTGTTTCATCTTCTGGTACAAGGTGTTGAAGCAACGGGAGACTTCAACGAGAGATCTAAAGAGAGTGAAATGATAAACTAAACAATACTAACTTCTAAGCTTTATAATTATGAAACATACGACATGGTTATGTGCTCTGCTCCTTTTCGTGCTACCACTCGTGGCAAAGGGACAAGAGACAGCGACGTTGGACAAATCTCAGCAAGAGATCGCTAAGGTCATAGAAACCGTTATGCATCTATCTGAGCAGGAGGCTATCCTCGAGCAGGCAGACGCTACGACACGCAAGGCTGTCGAGACTGTGCGAGCCCTCTCTGGCCAAAAAGAGTACAGCGAGAAGAAGGCTACAGACATCGCCTCTTCACTTACCATAGAAGACAATCACATCGTACTCCTCCCGAAGTATCAGCATCTAGCAGAGGCTGCAAGGTGGGATGGTGTATCCCTAGCTGAATTAGTGAAGGCCCTTGATGACTTTCGCTCAGCGACCCTAACTAGTCAGCCATAATCGACGGTGTAACCTGCATCTTATTGCACCTATCCGTCTAGAGACTGTCGCTAGTAGTGGCAGTCTCTACTCATTTTTAGGAGTCTATTCATCTACAAGAGAGCCTCTTTATGGAGAATATGTTAGGGGAACAATCTTTTTCTCTACCCAATGGTAGGTATTTCGAATATTCTTTGTACCTTTGAGGTCGAAGAAAACTAATTGTATCACAGTACTCGACTTTTGTCCTCTGACGGGAGGAGGGTGCAACATATCTATAAAGTACTACACATGGCAAAATTTAGAGGAGCAATCGTAGTCAACGAGCAGCGCTGCAAGGGGTGCAACCTCTGCGTTGTGGCGTGTCCTACTACGAGTATCTCGCTTCACCCAGACGAGGTGAACGACAAGGGGTATCACTACTGCTATATGAGCAGCCCCGAAACATGCATTGGCTGCGCAAACTGTGGCGTGGTCTGTCCCGACGGCTGTATCAGCGTCTATAAAGTAACCCTTTAATCCTAATAGCTATCATGGCAGAAGTAAAACTGATGAAGGGCAACGAGGCCCTGGCACACTCGGCAATCCTCAACGGACTGGATGGCTATTTCGGATATCCTATCACACCTCAGTCAGAGGTGCTTGAGACTCTTATGTCGCTACGCCCCTGGGAGAAGACCGGTATGGTCGTCCTACAGGCTGAGAGTGAGGTCTCTTCTATCAACATGGTATATGGAGGTGCTGGCGCTGGTAAGCGTGTCATGACTTCCTCCTCTAGCCCTGGTATCAGCCTTATGGCTGAGGGTATCAGCTACATCGCTGGTGCTGAACTACCTACACTGATCGTCAACGTGATGCGTGGTGGCCCTGGTCTAGGTACGATCCAGCCAAGTCAGGCTGACTACTTCCAGACCACAAAGGGTGGTGGACACGGTGACTACCGCCTCATCGTACTAGCTCCTTACTCTGTACAGGAGATGGTCGACTTCGTAGGTCTCGGTATGGATCTAGCATTTAAGTATCGCAACCCCGTCATGATGCTCAGCGATGGTATCATCGGACAGATGATGGAGAAGGTGGTACTACCCGATCAGAAGCCTCGTCACACTGATGAGGAGATCGCTGCTAGTTGCCCCTGGGCTACTACAGGTCATACGCCTGACAAGCGTGCTATCATCACATCTCTCGAGCTAGACTCAGCTGTGATGGAGCAAAACAACCTACGCTTCCAGGAGAAGTATCGTAAGATCGAGGAGAACGAGGTGCGCTACGAGGAGACGATGACTGAGGATGCTGACTACGTACTCGTAGCTTTCGGCTCTTCGGCACGTATCTGCCAGAAGGTTGTTCAGGTGGCTCGCCAAGAGGGTCTCAAGGTAGGTCTCGTACGTCCTATCACGCTATGGCCTTATCCATACGAGGTGATCACCAAGCTCGCTGAGCGTGGTGTCAAGGGCTTCCTCTCTGTCGAGCTCAATGCTGGCCAGATGGTCGAGGATGTCAGACTAGCTGTCAACGGTCGCTGCCCCGTAGAGCACTTCGGACGTATGGGTGGTATGCTATTCTCTCCAGACGAGGTCCTCAACGCTCTGCGTACGAAGCTCGTCAAGTAAGCTTACCCTTATCAATAACCAGTAACAGACAACAAGTATCATGGATATAAAGGATATAACCAAACCAGAGAACTTGGTCTATCAGAAGCCAAGTCTGCTCAACAATAATACGATGCACTACTGCCCTGGCTGTAGCCACGGTGTCGTGCACAAGCTGGTTGCAGAGGTCCTCGAGGAGATGGGCATGGGCGACCAGGCCGTCGGTATAGCTCCTGTGGGCTGCTCCGTCTTTGCATACAACTATATAGACATCGACTGGCAGGAGGCTGCTCACGGACGTGCGCCTGCTGTAGCTACTGCTATCAAGCGTCTATATCCTAATAAGCTCGTCTTCACCTATCAGGGTGATGGTGACCTAGCTGCTATCGGTACCGCTGAGACAATCCACGCTGCAAACCGTGGTGAGAACATTGTCATCATCTTCATCAACAACGGTATCTACGGTATGACTGGTGGTCAGATGGCTCCTACGACGCTACTCGGCATGAAGACGGTCACCTGTCCTGATGGTCGTACGCCAGAGCTCAACGGCTATCCACTCGTCATCTCTAAGATCCTCTCTGAGCTAGACGGTACGTGCTACGTCACTCGTCAGAGTGTACACACTGCTGGTGCTGTTCGCAAGGCTAAGAAGGCTCTACGCAAGGCTTTTGAAAATTCACTCGCAGGCAAGGGTACCAGCGTTGTTGAGTTTGTCTCAACCTGCAATACGGGCTGGAAGATGACCCCTGCTAAGGCTAATGAGTGGATGTCGAAGTTTATGGTCGACAAGTACGCTCTTGGTGACATCAAGGATGTCGAGTCTAAGGGTAGCAACGACGAGGTGGTTACAATGAAAATCTAATCAGACGAAAGGAACAACTATGAATTACGAAATAGTCATATCTGGCTTCGGAGGTCAGGGCGTACTCTCTATGGGTAAGATCATCGCTTACTCTGGTATCATGGAGGACAAGGAGGTATCGTGGATGCCTTCTTACGGACCTGAGCAGCGTGGTGGTACGAGTAACGTCACGGTCATCGTGAGCGATGAGCCTGTTAGCTCGCCGGTTGTCAACGAGTATGATGTAGTCATCGTACTCAACCAGCCATCACTCGACAAGTTCGGACCTCGTGTTAAGAAGGGCGGTATCCTCATCTACGACCCAGCTCTGATCCAGCACAAGTCTGACCGTAAGGATATCAACATCTACGAGGTACCTGCTACTGAGCAGAGCCTTGAGATGGGTAATGATAAGATCTTCAACATGATCATACTCGGTGGTATGCTCAAGGCTGCTCCTATGCTCAAGCTTGAGAGCATCATCGCAGGACTTAAGAAGTCGCTGCCTGAGCGTCACCACAAGCTGATCCCCCTCAACGAGGAGGCTATCAAGCGTGGCATGAATAGTCTGGTCAAGGTCAACTAGTCCACAGAGACCCTTACACGATATAATATAATGTCAAGGCGTCCGCCGATCTACTCGTTAGATTGACGGACGCCTTCTCTTTTTCTGCTAAAGCGTTTTGTTTCCTTATAAAAGAGTACCTTTGCACCGATTGAGACTATGGCAAGAGTCTCTGACAGCGTGAGATTATGGCAAAGCAGAAGAACTTAGTAATAGTAGAGTCCCCCGCAAAGGCGAAAACAATTGGCAAATTCCTCGGTGCTGACTACAAAGTGCTCTCGAGCTATGGACACATACGTGACCTCAAGCCGAGTAGCTTTAGTGTAGATGTGGAGCATCACTTCGCACCCATCTATGAGATTCCCGCAGACAAGCAGCGTCTTGTCTCAGACCTGCGCAAGGCGGCCAAGGCGAGTGACATCGTATGGCTCGCATCCGATGAGGATCGCGAGGGAGAGGCAATCGCATGGCACCTCTATCAGGTGCTAGACCTCAAGGATAAGGAGACACATCGTATCGCATTCCACGAAATCACCAAGAGTGCCATACAGCATGCCATACAGAATCCACGCTTGATCAACGAAAACCTCGTCGATGCGCAGCAGGCGCGTCGTGTCCTAGATCGTATCGTGGGCTTTGAGCTCTCGCCAGTCCTCTGGCGACGTGTCGGCCCCTCGCTCTCGGCTGGACGTGTGCAGAGCGTTGCTGTGCGTCTCATCGTAGAGCGGGAGCGCGAGATACTAGCTTTCCAGCCGGAGACCTCTTTTGCCATCACGACACGTCTAGAGACCAAGGGGGGAGACACCTTTACCGCTACACTCCCTGACAACCTTCCCTCCGAGGAGGCTGCTCGCCAGCTCATGCAGCGAGCTATCGATAGTCAGTCCGCTTTTGCTGTACAGCAGGTGGAGCAGAAGCCTGGGCGTCGCTCACCGTCGGCACCTTTTACGACCAGTACGCTCCAGCAGGAAGCCTCTCGCAAGCTCGGTATGAGCGTCTCCAACACGATGCGCGTGGCGCAGGCTCTCTACGAGCGAGGTCTCATCACCTATATGCGTACCGACTCGGTCAATCTCTCCAGCCTCGCACTCCACGATGCCGAGACGGTGATCCTAGAGCAGTGGGGTGCCGACTACTATCAGCGTCGACGCTATCACGTTAAGAGCAAAGGGGCGCAGGAGGCGCACGAAGCTATTCGCCCCACCTATCTGCGCAACGCTACGATACAAGGCACCAAGCAGGAGCAAGCTCTCTACGACCTCATACGCAAGCGCACACTCGCTAGTCAGATGGCCGACGCTCGCATCGAGCGGACGATAGCGCAGATCGCTTCGCAGGGTGCTGACCCCGTTCGTCTAGAGGCTCGTGGCGAGGTGATTGTCTTCGACGGCTTCATCAGCGCTTACACCGAGAGCCGTGATGACGAGGAGGATACCAGTAGCAATGAGCTTCCTAAGCTGAAGGCCGGAGACCTGCTACAGCTACGAGAGATAGAGGGAAGGCAATCCTTTACCAAGCCGAAGCCACGCTACACCGAGGCATCCCTCGTTCGCAAGATGGAGGAGCTAGGCATCGGTCGTCCGTCTACTTATGCTCCGACGATCCAGACGATCCAAAACAGAGAGTATGTGCGTCGTGGCGAGAGCCAAGGCGAGAGTCGCGATGTGCTATACCTCAGCTGGCAGCACAGCGCTGGAAATACAACGATCAAGTCGCACAAACAGAAGGAGCGCTACGGTGGCGATCGAGGACGGCTCGTACCCACCGATATGGGGATCGTCGTGACCGACTTCCTGATGGAAAACTTCTCCCGCGTCGTTGACTACAACTTTACGGCAGATGTCGAGGAGCACTTTGACAAAGTTGCCGAGGGTGAGGCACAGTGGCAAGATTTGATCGGCACGTTTTACGATAAGTTCCATCCGATGATCGAGGAGCAGAGCCAGTCTGGAGCCAAGCGCTATACCGGCGAGCGTCTGCTCGGCACCGATCCTGTCAGTGGCAAGCCGGTCATTGCTCGCATCGGACGCTACGGCCCGATGGTGCAGATCGGAGAGACACCCGACAACTCTCTCCCCGAGGCGGAGCGGGAGCGTCTCAAACCTCGCTTTGCTAGTATCCCGAGCAATCTGCTCATAGAGACCATCACGCTAGAGGAGGCACTGAAGCTCTTTGACCTGCCTCGCATGGTCGGTGAGTTTGAGGGTGGCGAAGTGGTTGCTGCTGTGGGGCGCTTTGGCCCTTACCTACGGCACAAAGGTGCCTTTACTTCAATCCCCAAGAGTAGCGGTCTGACACCCGAGGAGATAACCCTTCAGGAGGCGATCGAGCTCATCGAGGAGAAACGTCATAAGGATGCTGCGAGTCTGCTTAAGACCTTCCCCGAGGATCCCGACATTTCGATCCGTGACGGACGCTGGGGCGCTTACATCAAGGTGGGCAAGAAGAACTATAAGCTCACCAAGGAGCAGAAAGCTGACCCCATGAAGCTGACATACGCTGAGATAGTCGCTATCATTGCGGAGCAAGACAAAGAGACCCCGAAGAAGGGACGCACAACAGCTAAGAAGGCCGCTAGTACGGCTAAGAAGAAGACTACGACCAAGAAGACTACCAGCACTGCCAAGAAGGCTGCGCCTAAGCGTAGTGCGGCCTCTAAGTCTCGATAGCTACTTATCCTTGAAGCCATGGAGGCTCCTGTACAGCGTGTATTCCTCGAGGTCGCTTACGACGGCACCAACTACTGTGGCTGGCAGGTACAGCCTCGTGGTGTCTCGGTGCAGTCTGAGCTAGAGCGCGCCCTCTCTATACTCTTTCGCCAGCCGATACCAGTCACAGGCGCAGGGCGCACAGACGCTGGGGTACACGCTTACAGTATGATGGCGCATGCCGACCTTCCGATCCCGCATCCGCCGCTAGCACAGATACAGAGAGGCTTGTGTGGCATACTGCGTGGAGGTATATCCGTTCGCTCTATCACGCCGGTCATCCCGACGGCTCACGCACGCTTTGACGCTACCTCACGAAGGTATCACTACTACATCTCGGCTTGTAGCAACCCCTTCTGGGGCGACTACTGCTGGGAGCGACGCACGCTCCCTGATATAGAGCTGATGAATGAAGCTTGTCGCCACTTGATCGGTGAGCACGACTTCACCTCCTTTAGCAAGCTACACACGCAGACGAAGCACAATCGCTGTACCGTCTATATAGCGCATTGGGAGCAGGTTGAGATGCCTGGTCTCTGGGATGCGATGCGCTACGAAGTGTGTGCCAATCGCTTCCTCCACGGCATGGTGCGCACGATGGTGGGGACGCTCCTCGAGGTGGGCTACGGACAGCGCACGCCAGACTCTATCGCAGAGCTGATCCTGTCTGAAGACCGCACGCTAGCTGGCTCAGCAGCACCAGCTCGTGCGCTTTTCTTCGTCGAGGCAACCTATCCCGACTCGATCTACAGCACAGATCTCCAGTAAAAGCTTCGTCGACTAATATATTGATCCACTAACACCTACCAAGGGGTTGTCGTATCTGCGGCAACTCCTTTTTTATTCGACTAATCTCCAGTTTCTTCCGCATGAAACTGTAGTGCCAACGGGGGGTGGCACTAGGGCTGACGCATTATAATAATGATCTCATCGACCTCTCTACTCCTCGCTGGTCGCTAATGTGTAGTTTCTGAAAGAGCAATTATGATGCGTCAGCCCTAGCTGGGAAAAATCGACACCGACTTACTACAATAATTTAGACCTGGCTACATATCGAAACGGAATTGTGTCGGGGAAAAGTGATTCCCACCTAGATATTTCAAAATCTCCACGTGGGGAATAAAAAATTCTTCGGAGGAATGAAATGAAACTTCGGAAGAATCAAATGAAACTTCGGAAGAAATGAATCACGCCCACGTGGAAAATAAAAAACATCCACGTGGAGATTTGAGATTCACCACGTGGATATTCGAGAAAGGAGAGAATCGGACGAATTTCCCCGTAAAGATATGTAAAGATGCTAGAGGTTAGAAATTAGAAGTTAGAGATCCGATCACTCTGATAGCTCCGATGGTTCCGATAGCTAACAGCCAACAGCCAATCCATGGCTGACACGTTATATATAATGCCCCCCATCTATGCCTCGCTTGTCGCTAATGGGTTGCTTCTGAAAAGACGATTATAATGCGTCAGCCCTGGGGGTGGCACTGGATTTTCACCCTAGTGGCACTGATAGTTAGCTCATTTTTGCAGGGCAACAAATAGAAAAGGCTGCAGCACCCTGCGGGGAGGTGCTACAGCCTTGACTGATAAGATATGATCGCTAGTCCGCTAGCGAGTGGGGGAGGGACTAGAAGTTGGCGTTGTTTGGCGTGCGGGGGAAGGGGATCACGTCACGGATGTTGGTCATGCCAGTGACGAAGAGGAGGAGTCTCTCGAAGCCCAGTCCGAAGCCCGCATGTGGTGCTGAGCCGTAGCGACGGGTGTCGAGGTACCACCACAGATCCTTGTCCTTGATGCCGACCTCCTCGGCACGTGCCGTGAGCTTGTCGATGTCGGTCTCACGCTCGCTACCTCCGATGATCTCGCCGATGTGCGGGAAGAGGACGTCCATACCGCGTACAGTCTTGCCGTCATCGTTCTGCTTCATATAGAAGGCCTTGATCTCCTTCGGGTAGTCGGTCATGATGACGGGTGCGTTGTAGTGCTGCTCGACGAGGTAACGCTCATGCTCGCTGGCGAGGTCGGCACCCCAGTAGACGGGGAACTCGAACTTCTTGCCACCACGGACGGCCTCCTCGAGGATGGCGACACCCTCGGTGTAGGTGATGCGTACGAATGGACGCTCTACGACGAAGCGGATGCGCTCGATGAGCTCCTTGTCGTAATGCTCTGCGAGGAACTCGAGGTCGTCCATACAGTGATCTAGTGCCCACTGCAGACAGTGCTTGGTGAATGCCTCGGCGAGGTCTTGGTTGCCCTCATTATCCATAAAGGCGACCTCGGGCTCGACCATCCAGAACTCAGCGAGGTGGCGTGGGGTATTAGAGTTTTCAGCTCTAAAGGTAGGCCCAAAGGTGTAGATGCCACCTAGTGCCAGAGCGCCTAGCTCACCCTCTAGCTGTCCCGATACGGTCAGCGAGGTGTGCTTGCCAAAGAAGTCTTTGCTGTAGTCCACGCTCCCGTCTTTAGCGATGGGGAGCTTGTTCATGTCTAGCGTGGTGACGGTAAACATTTGCCCAGCGCCCTCGGCATCGCTCGATGTGATGATCGGCGTGTGGAGGTAGAAGTATCCACGCTCGTGAAAGAAGGTGTGGATCGCATAAGCCATGTTGTGGCGGATGCGGAGGACTGCTGCGAATGTGTTGGTACGTGGACGCAGGTGAGCAATCTCACGGAGGAACTCCAGTGTGTGTCCCTTCTTTTGCAGTGGATAGCGTACTGGGTCAGAGGTCCCGTAGATGGTTATTTCGTTAGCCTGTATCTCGTACTCTTGCCCTTGACCCTGTGAAGCGACGAGCGTACCAACGACACCGATAGCGGCGCCTGTGGTGATCTGCTCGAGGAGCTTGGGGTCAGTCTGGGTCTTGTCAATGACGATCTGTATGTTATGTACGGTCGAGCCATCGTTGAGCGCAACGAAGCAGACAGCTTTGTTGCCTCGCTTGGTGCGTACCCATCCCTTGACACAGACGGGCTGGGGGAGCTGACGCTGAGCGAGCTGGGGAAGCTCCTTGATAGTAGTGCGTGGTAGTGAGTTATTCATAGTATCTGCTGATATGGTTTATACCTATTTAGTCTTCTATCTCTTCGGATGCGAAGGGATGATCTGGTGTCTCTTGGTGCTTGTGGTAGACTTTGGTGGTGGGTGCTACGCCGTTGTCCTCTTGCTCCTTGACCCCCATGCGGAGGTAGCGTACCTCCTCGGGCGTTAGGTAGCGCCAGCGACCGCGGGGTAGATCTTTCTTAGTGAGACCTGCATAGTAGACACGGTCTAGATGCACGACGCGATAGCCTAGATGCTCGAAGATGCGGCGCACGATGCGGTTGCGGCCCGAGTGGATCTCTATGCCTACCTTGTCGTGGGTCTGTCCAGTGATATAGCTGATGGCATCGGCGTGTATCTCGCCATCCTCTAGCTCGAAGCCCTGAGCAATCATCTGCATGTGCTCTACGGTGACCTCCTTGTCGAGGGCTACCTCGTAGATCTTCTTCTTGCGAAAGGCGGGGTGCATCAAGCGCACCGCTAGGTCGCCATCATTGGTCAGAAGGAGGATGCCAGTCGTGTTGCGGTCTAGTCGACCGATGGGGTAGATGCGCTCGGTGCAAGCGTTGTGCACGAGGTCCATGACGGTGCGTCGCCCCTCGGGATCGGTAAGCGTGGTGACACAGTTCTTCGGCTTGTTGAGCAGTACGTAGACCTTAGCCTCTAGTGTGATGGGCTTGTCATCGACCATCACTTGGTCGGTCGGTAGCACCTGCGAGCCTAGCTCGGAGACGACGGAGCCATTGACCTTGACACGTCCAGCAGTGATGTACTGATCTGCTGTGCGACGTGAGCATAGACCAGAGTTGGAGAGGAACTTATTGAGTCGTATCGGTTCGCCAGCCTCGACTAGGGGAGAGGCGTAGCGTACAGGCTCGACAGGAGCCTTAGGCATGCGGGGCTTAGCTTCGCTCTTGCGCTGCTTGTTAGGACGCTGACCAGCGTTCTTGCGAGGAGCTGCGGAGCGCTTATCTTTACGATCCGTTGCATTGGCCCCTCTCTTGCGTCGTGGAGATGAGGTGCCAGCCTCTTCGCTATGTGCTTTAGGGCGGGTAGCCTTGCCTCTCTGCTTGGCGTATGGGTATATGACAGGGTCCTCCTGATTGCCATCGCCAACAACAGACATCGGTGCCACGACTTTGTGAAAACTCCGCTCTCCAGTATGTTGCTCGTCGAAGTTATGTCTTCGCTCTAAAGCTTTCTCAGCATTGATGTTGCGGGGCTTGACCATCTCGGAAGCATCTATGTTGCGATGCGTTACGGTGGCACTCTCCTCACCACTGACCTTGACACGGATCAAGGCCTCGCTGCTAGTGGGGCGTGCTATGCGTTGACGTCTGCGCTTGCCAGTAGATGCGGATGTGGGCACCTCGGCAGATGAGTCTGCAGAGGAACTCGTCTTGTGCTGTGCCTCTGATGTAGGATTGCTGTCTATGGACATGAAGCTGTTTGATGACTACACAACAGGCTTAGTGTGTTGCGTGGTATATTCTGTATCAAGGGGACTCTGTCGCTGTTCAAACAGTGCCAACAGGCTTTCCCTCGTATCTGACTAACTGTGGATCTTCCTAGTAGATCGAGCTACGACAAAGGTACTAATTTATTAGCAGACTAGAGCCCTACGTAGTTGTGCGGAGTGATCTGACGAAGCTCCTTTTTGACCTCCTCGGCAACCTCTAGGGTGTCGATGAAGTGGGCGATCGTCTCTTGGCTTATCTCCTCACCAGTACGGGTCAGTGCCTTGAGCGTCTCATAAGGGTGCGGATAACCCTCACGGCGCAGGATCGTCTGGATAGCTTCGGCGACCACGGCCCAGTTGCAGTCGAGGTCATGAGCGATGCGCTCGGGGTGGATGACTAGCTTGCCCAAACCCTTAGAGAGACTACTGAAAGCTATCAGTGTGTAGCCCATCGGGACGAGCTGATTGCGTATCACCGTCGAGTCGGTCAGATCACGCTGTAGACGAGATATGGGGAGCTTAGAGGCTAGATGTAGCGCCACGGCATTAGCTAGCCCGAGGTTGCCCTCAGCATTCTCAAAGTCAATAGGATTAACCTTGTGAGGCATCGCACTGGAGCCAACCTCTCCTGCCTTGATCTTCTGCCCGAAGTAACCCATAGAGATGTAGCTCCAGAAGTCTCGAGCCAGGTCTATGAGGATCGTGTTGATACGCGCCGTCGCCTCAAAGAGGGCAGCGAGGTTGTCGTAGTTAGAGATCTGTGTCGTGTACTGCTCACGCTCTAGCCCTAGCGATGTGAGGAAGTTATTGCCAAAAGCGACCCAGTCAATGGTGGGGTAGGCGACATGATGCGCATTAAAGTTGCCCGTAGCACCGCCAAACTTACCCGTGATAGGCACCTGCTCCAGAGCCTTAGTCTGCTGCTCCAAGCGATAGACGAAGACCATGATCTCCTTGCCCAGACGTGTGGGGCTAGCGGGCTGACCATGTGTGCGAGCCAGCATAGCGACATCGTGCCACTCACTGGCGAGCTGACGCAGCTGCTCGATGAGCTTTTGGAGCGTGGGGAGATAGACCTCGTGCAGTGCCTCGCGTAGCATCAGCGGGAAGGCGGTATTATTGACATCTTGCGATGTTAGTCCGAAGTGGACAAACTCCTCAATCTCCTCTAGTCCCAGCTGAGGTAGATGACGCTTGATGTAGTACTCAATAGCCTTGACATCATGATTGGTCGTAGCCTCGATATCTTTTACCTCTTGTGCGGCCTCTGTAGACCACTCTTTGTAAAGCTGCCTGAGAGCCTCTTGCTTAGACTCTGGGAGGGCTTTGCTCAGTGCGGGTATCGCTTGGGTTAGCGCTATGAGGTACTCCACCTCGATACGTACACGATAGCGGATAAGTGCCGACTCGGAGCTATATGCTGCTAGGGGAGCCGTCTTGCTCGCATAGCGACCATCTAGAGGTGAGATTGCTTGAAGAGCTGACATACTATATTATGGATTGAAGAGTGTTGTAAGATGACAGAAAGGAGTGTGTCGCCACACTAAGTCTGCTACAGCTGGCGCCGTCTGCTGACCATAGCCATAGCGACTCGATAGAAAATCGCTTAATGACTAGACGCAAGACTCAAGATCGTGATGTCATCAAGGAGACATCGTGCGTCCTGTGTCTTGCGCCTAGGCTTTATATTAGAGCCCGTTGTTTAGCCTCTAGCCTTTTCGCAGATAGACTTAAAGGCTTCGGGATTGTTCATAGCGAGGTCAGCGAGGACCTTACGATTGATCTCAATCCCCTGCTTGTGTAGGGCACCCATCAGTGTAGAGTAGGTCATACCCTCTAGACGTGCAGCAGCATTGATACGCTGTATCCATAGAGCGCGGAAAGAGCGCTTCTTGTTCTTACGGTCACGGTAAGCATAGGTGAGACCCTTCTCCCAGCCATTCTTGGCTACGGTCCAGACGTTGCTGCGGGCACCGATGTATCCGCGTGTTAGCTTGAGTATTCTTTTGCGCTTAGCTCGTGAAGCGACGTGATTTACTGATCTAGGCATTTCTTGTGTCGATTAGTGTGTTTGATAAATACGTACTAAACTCTGTTGAGTCCTCGATTAAAGGTTGAGCATCTCCTTGACGCTCTTCTCATTGTGTGGATCCACGAGAGCGGTGTAGGTAAGGTTGCGCTTACGCTTCTTGCTCTTTTTGGTGAGGATGTGACTCTTGTACGCATGCTTACGCTTGATGCGTCCGCTACCTGTCAGGAAAAAACGCTTCTTAGCGCCTGATACTGTCTTCTGTTTAGGCATTTTGTTTGGATTTTGAATTGTGTGAAACTATTGTTAGATGCACCCTTCCGACCAACTACCTAGAGGCACGCCTATGCCTGTTTGGATAGTCTGCTACGCACGGAGCATAGCTGGTAGGGTAGGTGACTTTACTTACTCATGAATGTGTCTATACTGTGACTACTCGTCATCGTTCTTCTCAGAGGCATCTTGATCAGACAGCTCCTCGCTGGTCTGCTTAGGCTCCTTCTTCTTACCCTTGGCAGAGGCTGGCTTGGGGGCTAGCATGATCGTCATGCGCTTGCCCTCCAGCACGGGCATATTCTCGACACGTGCCAAATCCTCTAGGTCGTTGGCAAAGCGTAGGAGAAGTATCTCGCCCTGATCCTTAAAGAGGATGCTGCGACCACGGAAGAAGACGTACGCCTTGACCTTAAAGCCCTCCTTGAGGAAGCCCTCGGCGTGACGTAGCTTGAAGTTGTAGTCGTGATCATCCGTCTGAGGTCCGAAGCGGATCTCCTTGACGACCACCTTAGCCTGCTTAGCCTTCTGCTCCTTCTGTCGCTTCTTCTGCTGGTAGAGAAACTTCTGGTAGTCAGTCACACGACATACAGGTGGCTCCGCATTCGGAGAGATCTCCACAAGGTCTAGCCCCTGCAGCTCGGCTATACGACGAGCTTGCTGGATAGGGTAGACCCCCTGCTCTACATTGTCACCGACGAGACGTACCTCACGATGAGGTATCTGCTCGTTGATCCGGTTCGGTTGCTCTTTGATGGGTGGACGTCTGAAATTTCTACTGTTTGCCATTCGTCTGCAATTAGCAGTTAGTGATTCGTTAGCAGTGTGCTAGGTTGGGGTTATTTGATCTAGTGCTTAGATTGATATGACTTATCTTTCTTGAGATAAATGACCGATGACTACCCTCTAGCATTCATCTGACTCTCTATCTCCTGAAGGATATGCTCGGCAAAGGTACTAATTTTTTCTGTACCTGCATCACCCTCGCCCTGCTTACGCACTGATACCGTGCCATCGGCCTGCTCCTGCTCACCGACGATCAGCATGTAGGGGATGCGCTTGAGCTCATTGTCTCGTATTTTGCGACCCACCTTCTCGTTGCGGTCGTCAACGGATACGCTGATGTCTTGCTCGCTCAGGGCTGCTGCTACCTCATAAGCGTAATCGTTGAAACGCTCCGAGACAGGCAGTATTACCACTTGGTCGGGTGCCAGCCATAGGGGGAACTTGCCCGCCGTGTGCTCTATGAGTACAGCTACAAATCGCTCCATAGAGCCAAAAGGTGCGCGGTGTATCATCACTGGGCGGTGCTTCTGATTGTCCTCGCCCGTGTACTCTAGGTCAAATCGCTCTGGTAGGTTGTAGTCTACCTGGATCGTACCCAGCTGCCAGCGTCTACCGAGAGCATCCTTGACCATAAAGTCAAGCTTCGGACCATAGAAAGCAGCCTCGTCGTACTCGACATGTGCTGGTAGACCAGCCTCCTGACAAGCCTCGATGATCGCTTGCTCAGCACGATCCCAGTTCTCTTCGCTACCGATGTACTTGCTGCGGTCAGTCTGACTACGTAGAGAAATCTGCGCCTCAAAGTTCTCAAAGTCCAGAGCCTTAAAGATGATGAAGATAATGTCCATCACCTTGAGAAACTCCTCCTTGACCTGATCAGGACGGCAGAAGATGTGTGCATCGTCTTGCGTAAAGCCACGTACACGCGTCAAGCCGTGTAGCTCACCGCTCTGCTCGTAGCGATAGACCGTGCCAAACTCAGCCAGACGTACTGGCAGATCTCTGTAGGAGTGTGGCTTGAGCCTATATATCTCACAGTGGTGAGGGCAGTTCATCGGCTTCAGCATGAAGGCCTCACCCTCCTGAGGAGTCGTGATCACTTGAAATGAGTCAGCACCATACTTAGCGTAGTGACCGCTCGTCTTGTAGAGCTCCACATTGCCGATGTGAGGCGTCATCACCTGCTGGTAGCCGTAGCGCTTCTGGATACGCTTGAGGAAGTCCTCGAGCTTGAGTCTCAGCTGTGTACCACGTGGTAGCCATAGAGGCAGCCCCTGTCCGACACGCTGTGAGAATGCAAAGAGCTCTAGCTCCTTACCTATCTTGCGGTGGTCACGCTTCTTTGCCTCTTCGAGCAGTGCGAGATACTCATCGAGGAGCTTCTTCTTGGGGAAGGTGATACCATATATACGAGTCAACTGCTTACGCGTCTCATCGCCACGCCAGTAAGCGCCAGCCACGCTCAGTAGCTTGACCGCCTTGATAGGCGCTGTAGAGGGAAGGTGCGGTCCACGGCAAAGATCCGTGAAAGCACCCTGCGTATAGGTCGTGATGGTGCCATCCTCTAGATCGTTGATCAGCTCTAGCTTGTAGCCCTGACCCGTTTTCTTGAAGAAGTCCAGAGCATCGCTCTTAGAGATCGACTTACGCTCGAGCGTCTCCTTGCGACGCGCCAGCTCCAGCATCTTAGCCTCGATCTTCGGCAGATCCTCCGACTTGATCACCTCGTCACCAGTATCTATATCATAGTAAAAGCCCGCCTCGATAGCAGGTCCTATGCCAAACTGTACGCCAGGATAAAGCTCCTGTAGCGCCTCCGCCATAAGGTGAGCTGAGGTGTGCCAAAAGGCGTGCTTGCCGCCCTCGTCCTCCCACTTGAGGAGCTTGATGTGGGCATCATGCATCAGCGGTGTACGCACATCTATGAGCTTGCCATCGCACTCGGCTGCTAGGACCTCTTGCGCCAGTCGCTCGCTGATGCTATTCGCTATATCTAGCGGGGTCACCCCCTGCTTCATTTCCTTCACACTGCCGTCGGGTAGTGTGATATGTATCTGATCAGACATAAGTGGTGTGTTGTAGTCGACTATATAATAAGGAGACTCTTGCTCGCAGCAATCATCTCAAAAAAGGTATATACGCCACAAAGGTACAAAAAAAGCTTTCACTCTCCACCCCGCAAAGGACGCACGCACTCCCGCGGAGCGTCTGTCTTCGAACCGGCCGTGACGTACGGACGCACGGTCGGACGTGTTACGATTTGTATGGACGCACGGTCTGTGCGTCCGTCCCCGTTAAAACCTTGACGCTGTAACCTTTGACACAACGGACGCATAGCCCGTGCGTCCCTGTCAATGGTTACGGAGTTATGCATTGTGCCAAAGTGTGGCGTCGTCTCGTAGGTGCGAGCGAATCTTTAGCGGGTTGCACGTGTCGACTTGGCTACCTATATATAATGTGGTAAATAGCCCGGAAGGGTCGTCCCATACTGATGGGACGAAAATATCTCACCCCGTGTGGAACGAAAAAATCCCAAGGGGGGGGATTTCAAAATCCCCTCGGAGGGACGAAAAGATCCCGGGATCTTGAAGTATCCACGTGGAAAATGAGAAGTGCCCACGTAGGGGCGAAATAAAACTTCGGAAGAATCAAATGAAACTTCGGAGGAGTTTTTTCTTCCCCACGTGGAGAATAAAAAATATCCACGTGAAATTTGAGATTTCTCACGTGGATATTGAATTAGAGATTGGACTTTAGAGGTTAGAGATGTGATACCTACTGTGGGGATCACGTCTCGTCGGTTTAGCCGACTTGCTTTTAGCTCAGCCCCTCGATGACGCCATCGACGATGTCCATGTGGACTGCTTGTGGCTCCTTGGGTAGTCCAGGCATACGCATGATGCTGCCCATGATGACGACGATCATCTCAGCACCGCTGTTGAGGACGATGTCCTCGACCTTCATGTCGAAGTCGCGTATGTCTCCATAACCCTTGGGATCTGCCGAGAAGGAGTACTGCGTCTTGGCGATGCAGATAGGGTAGCGCTCCATGTTGAGCTCGTGGATGCGAGCAAGCTTCTTCTCCGCCTTGCTACTATAGGTAACGTTGGCAGCGCCGTAGATGCGCTTAGCGATGTGCTCGACCTTTGTCTTGACAGGTTCACTGAGCTCGTAGACGTGATCGATAGGCTCTGAGGGATGCTCCTCGATGGTCTTGACGACTAGCTCAGCCAGCTCGGTAGCACCCTTGCCACCCTCGCTGTAAGCGTTGTTGATCGCAAAGCCGCAGCCTAGGACCTGCTCGCAGTGATTGCGTACGATCTCGATCTCCTCGTCGGTGTCGGTAGCGTAGCGGTTGAAGGCGACGACCACCGTCTGCCCGAAGTTGTGCAGGTTGTGCACGTGGCGGTCCAAGTTAGCTAGACCCTTACGGACGCCCTCTATGTCCTTCTCGTAGATCTGCTTTTCGTTGACATCGCCGTGCATCTTGAGACCCGCTAGGGTAGCTACGATGACCGTCAGCTTGGGCGTGATGCCCGCTACACGACACTTGATGTCGAGGAACTTCTCTGCACCGAGGTCTGCACCGAAGCCTGCCTCCGTGATCGTGTAGTCGCAGCAAGACATAGCCATCTTAGTCGCGATGATCGAGTTGCAGCCGTGAGCGATATTGGCAAAAGGTCCGCCATGGATGAAGGCGGGTGTCCCCTCGGTGGTCTGTACGAGGTTAGGCTTGATAGCATCCTTCAGGAGGATGGTGATAGCGCCTCCGATGCCTAGATCCTTAACGCGAAATGGCTCCTTAGCCTTGGTATAGCCGAGGAGGATATTGTCGATACGACGGCGCAGGTCGTCAAGGTCAGATGCCAAGCAGAGGATTGCCATAATCTCACTTGCAGGGGTGATATCGAAGCCAGTCTCCGTGGGGACGCCATTGCCTACACCGCCCAGACCGGTGATGCAGTTACGCAGTGAGCGATCGTTGACGTCGAGGACGCGCTTCCAGAGCACCTCGGAGAGTCCCTCGCAGCTATTTCTATTCTGATAGATATAGTTGTCTAGGAGTGCGGTGATCATGTTGTGTGCAGAGGTGATGGCGTGAAAGTCACCAGTGAAGTGAAGGTTGATGTTCTCCATGGGTAACACCTGTGCGTATCCACCACCTGCGGCACCACCCTTCATACCGAAGCAGGGACCGAGCGAGGGCTCACGAAGAGCCACGGCGGCACTCTTGCCGATCTTGTTGAGTCCTAGAGCGAGACCGATAGAGACGGTGGTCTTACCGACACCGGCCTTGGTCGGTGTGATAGCGGTCACGAGGATGAGGTTGCTCTGAGCTATCTTGTCAGGGTCCATGCGCTCATGCGAAACTTTGCCGATGTAGTGCCCGTAGGGCTCTAGTTCTTGATCTGTGATGCGGAGCTGGTGAGCGATCTCCTCAATGGGCTTGAGCTGGCACTCACGAGCTATCTGAATATCTGATTTCATTGTGGTACTATGTTAGTGTATAAAGAAAGAAAGGCACCCCCTACAGGGTCAGGTAGACCACTATAGACGACGCCCTAAGGAAGTGATATTAAGAGCCGAAAGCCGGACTCGAACCGGCGACCTACTCATTACGAATGAGTTGCTCTACCAACTGAGCTATTTCGGCGTCTCATTGACGATGCAAAAGTACAACAAACTTTTGATACTACAAAACTTTTGGTACTACAAAATTTTTGGTACTAACTCGATCCTGCAACGCTTACGGGTAGCGACATCTAGGATCGCACGGTTCGTGTCTAGTGGGAGGGCGTCCGTTGTGTCAAAGGTTACAGCGTCTGATGGCTGGATTTGTCGTGTTGATGTGGTTCGTGTAGGGGCGGACCTGCGTGTCCGCCCACAGAGCACACTGCGCTTCGACGAGGACGGGCGGACACATAGGTCCGCCCCTACAAATCGTAACATGTATCGTCGCTACTCGTATCGATGTTGACAACTTAGTCGACGAAGTGGAGTGAGAGAAGATTCTAATTAGAAAACTTCTCGGAGATAGTGTTTTTGCAAATAGCTAAACAACAGTATGTTGTGAATTTGTTTTGGACAACTTTTCAACAGTTGTTGATTTAGAAGTTGTTTTATTTGGTCATCTCGCTGGAATGTTGTAATATTGCATTCGCAATAAACGAGGATGTTTTACGCCGCCCGTCTTTCGTTCGTTTGCAATCTCATAATACTGATAGGGTGTACTAGTGCACATCGCCTAGTCACTGGGAAACTGGTGCAAGTCCAGTACAGAACCCGCTGCTGTAATTCTCGCTATAGAGGAGGATCATATATCCACTGTCTATATAATAAGATGGGAAGGAGATCACTCCAAGCAGGGCTACGCTACACACAGCCTAGTCCCGACGAGATAAGTCAGAAGACCGACCCGAGTAGACGGAGATAGCACGAGAGAAGGAAGATACGTGAAGGTCCTCACATTACTTTCGGGAATTGAAGTATGACAACAACTATCAAGCAAATCATCAAACGGGATGGGCTGCAAGAGCCGTTTACCCCGTCCAAGATTGAGAACGCCGTTCTCAAAGCCTACATCGCCACAGGTCAGACTGAGTGTCTCCAAGAGGCGAAAACTGTTACCATGGGTGTGCTAGCGCGCATCGAGCAGGAGGTCATTTCTGTCGAGGAGGTGCAGGACCTCGTCGAGAGCGAGCTCATGAAGGTGCAGCCCGAGGTGGCTAAGCGCTACATACTCTATCGTGAGTGGCGTAACACAGAGCGTCAGAAGAAGAGCGAGCTCAAGCGCAACCTCGACGGCATCGTGACTATCGACAGTAACGATGTCAACCTGAGCAACGCTAATATGAGTAGTCACACGCCTGCAGGGCAGATGATGACCTTCGCCTCGGAGGTTTCTAAGGACTACACCTACCGCTACCTGCTCCCCACGCAGTACGCTGAGGCGCATCGTCGCGGAGACATACATATCCACGACCTCGACTACTACCCCACGAAGACGACTACTTGCATCCAGTACGACCTGGC
The DNA here is from genome assembly GCF_958301595.1 of Porphyromonas vaginalis. Taxonomy (NCBI): domain Bacteria; kingdom Pseudomonadati; phylum Bacteroidota; class Bacteroidia; order Bacteroidales; family Porphyromonadaceae; genus Porphyromonas; species Porphyromonas vaginalis. The sequence goes on from NZ_CATQJU010000001.1 coordinate 2,163,859, forward strand.
GGATCTGTACGAGCGAGGCTTCCATACGAAGAATGGTAGCATCCGCACGCCTCAGAGCATACAGAGCTATGCGACGCTGGCGACGATCGTCTTCCAGACGAACCAAAACGAGCAGCATGGCGGGCAGGCGATACCAGCCTTTGACTTCTTCATGGCACCTGGCGTCTACAAGACTTTTCTCAAGCATGTGGCCGACACGACACGCCTATTCCTCCACTGCCAGGGTGCTACGGATCTGCCCACCGTACGAGAGATACGAGAGCTGGCAGAGCAGCATCTGGATAGTATCGTACCGACCTCGACAGCGGTGACGAATCTGTGCCAAGCTCTAAGCCAAAGGGTCAATAAAGAGATACCTCGCAAAGAGGTGGTCTACTTGATCAACCAAGCGATAGAGCGCACACGTCGTGACACGCATCAAGCGATGGAGGGCTTCATACACAACCTCAACACGATGCACTCACGAGGAGGCAATCAGGTGGTCTTTAGCTCGATCAATTACGGTACCGACACCTCGGCCGAGGGACGTATGGTGATCGAGGAGCTGATGAAAGCAACGACTGAAGGTCTCGGCGTAGGTGGAGAAGTGCCAGTCTTCCCGATACAGATCTTTAAAGTCAAGGATGGGGTCAACTACTCCGAGGCGGACTTTGACCGTGCGATGAAAGACTTCGACAGTGCCGTGGCTGGAGAGATAGAGTTTGAGACGCCAAACTTTGACCTCTTCCTGAAAGCTTGCGAGACGACGGCAAAGGCGCTTTTCCCCAACTTTGTTTTCCTTGATACGCCCTTCAATCATAGTGATGAGTGGGATGCCAATGACCCGCTGCGCTACCGCCATGAGATTGCGACGATGGGATGCCGTACGCGTGTCTTCGAGAATATCAATGGTCCTCGCACCTCAATAGGTCGTGGCAATCTCTCCTTTACGACGATCAATCTGCCACGCCTAGCGATCGAGGCGATGCGCTATGCTAAGGAGCAGATGGGTACGAAGGAGGATATAGGCAAGATGCGTAGCATAGCGATCAATAAGCTCTATACATCGATACGTGAGATGGCTCAGCTCGTGGGCGAACAGCTACACACGCGCTACGAGTTTCAGGCGACAGCCTTGGCACGTCAGTTCCCCTTTATGATGGGCAATGATGTCTGGAAGGGTGGGGGAGCTCTGCGTCCCAACGATCCCGTGGGTCACGTGATAGACAGCGGCACGCTCGGCATCGGCTTCATCGGTGGGCACAACGCTATGTGCGCCATCTACGGTGAGGGACACGGCACCAACGAGGATGCTTGGCACACGCTCTACCACTGTGTCGAGATCATTGGTGAGGTAGCACAGGAGTTCAAGGAGCGCTATCACCTCAACTACTCCGTACTAGCCACTCCAGCGGAGGGTCTCTCAGGTCGCTTCACACGCCTCGACCGTAAGCGCTACGGGACCATCGAGGGGGTTAACGATAGAGCATACTATGTCAACTCCTTCCACATCGATGTCAAGGAGGAGATACGCATCGCGGATAAGATACGTCTGGAGGCGCCCTTCCATGCACTCACGCTAGGAGGACACATTACCTATATAGAGCTCGATGGCGAGGCTAAGAAGAATGTCAAGGCTATCGCCAAGATTGTCAAGCTGATGCAAGACAACCACATTGGCTACGGCTCTATCAATCACCCGATAGATACTTGTCGCGAGTGTCACTACAAGGGGGTCATCTATGCTAAGTGCCCGATATGTGGTGGCGAGGATATACTACGTATGCGTCGCATCACGGGCTACCTGACGGGCGATCTCGCCTCGTGGAACTCTGCCAAGCGTGCCGAGGAGGCTGATCGCGTCAAGCATCACTAGTCAGATTTCTCTCGGATGAACGTCCTCAAGGTCATACCCGAGACCATCCTCGACGGTGATGGGATACGCTGCTCGATCTACTTAGCGGGCTGCTCCCATCACTGCCTGGGGTGTCACAACCCTGAGAGTCACAATCCGCTCGTAGGGACGCCCCTGACGGAGGCATACCTGCAGCAGATCATCGACGACATCAACGGCAATCCCCTCCTCGACGGCATCACGCTGAGTGGAGGGGATCCGATGTTCTGCCCTGAGGAGCTGCTCACGTTGCTCCAGCGTCTCAAGCGAGACACGGGGCAAGAGATCTGGTGCTACACGGGCTACACGCTCGAGCAGATCGAGCAAGACCCCACACGCGCCCCACTACTAGACTATATAGATGTACTCGTTGACGGCCGCTTCGTGCAGAGTCTCTACGACCCCCAGCTCCCCTTCAGAGGTAGCTCCAATCAGCGCATTATAGCACTGCACAAAGAGTCTGCTCAATAGCTTTTGATAGATATGGGTCTACATTGGTCAGAATAGTATCTGTCTCAAAAAGAACTGGAACGTCGATCTTGACACCTCTCCCATTCATTGGAAAGTAGTTTGAGTCCAAGACCCCTAAGCCTGTCAAGAAAGTCATGACTCCTCCTGGGAATTCGTATAAATGTACGTTCCCATTCGCTCCAGATGAAGAAGTTCCTACAGTGATGGCTTTGGGGTTCTTTTGTAGCATCATGCAGAGATACTCTGAGAAGCTCTCGGTTTGGTTGTCTACGAGCAGAATAACATTACCCTTATAATAGTTTTCACTGCCTAGATGCTGAGGCCCAGCCACATACTTAAACTCTCCTGGCCGCTGACTGTCAGGGTAGACTATGTATGAGAAGTTTTCAGTTTGGGGGATAAAGCACTTAGATAATTCCCAAAAAGACGACGGATATGGATAGCATCTTAAGTCAAGAATAATGTATTGGGCATTGCAAACTTGACGATAAAACCTCTCCACATTGTCTTGCTTTGCTGATGCCAAATGCCAGTAAGCAACCGAGTCGTTAAGCCACTGAGGCTTCATTTTACCCTCTTCCTCTAGCTTCAGAGAGTTGAAGTAATCCATATGTTCGCTTTTTTCTTTGACTTCCAAGGTATCCTTGTTTCGTCGAATCTTCAAGACGAAGCTCTCTTTAGGAGTTGACAAAATTGCATTATTGAGAAACTTATCTCGAGTTGAAGCATTGCTCGCAGAGACAAAAAGAGCAAGACTATCACTTAGGTGTTTTATGGGGATGGAGTTTACCGATAGGACTTCATCCCCTATTTTTACATTGGTGGGATAGTTGGCTGATCTCTTACTGTACACAAACCATCTCCCCGATAGAGATCTCATCCTAAATCCAGCCCTGCGCTCTCCGAATAGAAGCGTATCCATTGCTGTCGAGTGAGACGCATGAGAGTCATTCAGTCTTGCTGTGATATAGCGGATTGCCTTGTGGTAATCAACTTCGTTCTCAACGTGCAAAAACATTGGGATAGCCTGTTGCAAGGACAAGTCCCAAGGCTGCTCGAACAACTGCCTGTTTGGATAGAAGTAATAGACAAAAGAGTAGAAGTCAAAGAGCCCGATAAGACGATTAAGAGGATTACGCCAATCAAGATCTCGATAAGAGCCTCTCCTCCTTATGGGTCCATTAGGTTTGTTGTAAGTGGCAAAGCTCGCACTAGTCTTATCTATCTGAGTGTAAGCGTGAGCGAGCCGACCGAGGAGCATCTTGCTTTCTTGAGTCAGGTCAGAAGACTCTCGCACCCATCCTTCTTCACTTATCGCAAAGAGACTATCAGCATTTGTCTCCCCTCCTATGCGTGCCAGCTCTGTACTTAATGCTTGCTGTAGTTTGTCATTAAAACTCTTGATAGAGACATTCTCCTCAACCACCTCCTGCAATATAGGATAGAGCAGTTCACGAGCATAGTTCTCTTTATAAGATGTCGATTTGTACTCAATTAGTCCATATATCTTTGCTGTATAAAACAGCTCTCTTTCTCTCTCTGAAACCATACTATCTGGCAAACAGACAGGATGATTAGCCATCCTATAGACTGGATCTATAGGAGAAATACTTGCCTCAAAAGAGGTCTCAAGAAGTCGGACATAACGAACGATCCCATACCCTAAAAGGATGAGAACAAAGAAGACAACAACAAACCAAAATAGATACTTCGGTCTCTTCACGAGTAAAATAGTAAGAAGATTATACGGAGCGAATACGTGGGATAAGCACTATGTGCATTCTTATATTCACTGCAAATGTACTTGTTTTTAAGTGGATTTGACACGATGTAGAAGCCTCTCTCTTCTAGGGGAAAATCGTTAAACACCGAATAGCTAAAGAATGGAATGTACGCGCAGACCATAGCTGATGCATTATAATAGCTCCGCTTAACGACCTGCTAGGAATAGCGTGTTAGATGAGTTCATTATATTATAATGTATCAGCCGTGTCTTAGCATTTTGTTGTTTGCAAAAAGAAAACTATCTTTGCAACATAGTGGTTGTTTCATCCTCTGGTACAAGGTGTTGAATCAGCGGGAGACTTCAACAAGAGATCTAACGAGCGCGAAGAAACAGGCATACAAGACAAACCAACAATACTAACTTCTAAGCTTTATAATTATGAGACATACGACATGGTTATGTGCTTTGCTCCTATTCCTGCTACCACTCGTGGCAAAGGGACAGCAGCAGGTGACGCTGGACAAATCTCAGCAAGAGATCGCTAAGGTCATAGAGACCGTCATGCACCTATCTGAGCAAGAGGCTATCCTCGATCAGGCGGATGCTACGACACGTAAGGCTGTCGAGGCTGTGCGTGCCCTCACTGGCCAAAAAGAATACAGTGAGAAGAGGGCTACAGACCTAGCCTCTGCACTGACTCTAGAAGACAATCACATCGTAATCCTCCCCAAGTATCAGGATCTAGCAGAGACAGCCAGGTGGGATGGCGTATCCCTCGCAGAATTAGTGAAGGCGATAGACGACTTTCGCACTGCAGCACTAACTAGTCAGCCTTAATTGACTGTGTAGTCTGCATCTTTCGCTCTTATCCTTCTAGAGACTGTCGCTTGTAGTGGCAGTCTCTAGACGTTTTTTAGCGACCTATTTGTTTCCAAATGAGCCTCTTTTACGGAGAATATCAGGGAAACCTTATTGCCCACTCAAAAATGTCTGGAGTGTAGCCTGCCCTGAAACGCAGATGCCCTCCCCAGGGCTGACGCATTATAATCGCTCTGTCAGGGACTACACATGAGCGACAAGCAAGGCATAGATGAGGTCACTATATATAATGTATCAGCCATGGATTGGCTGTTGGCTGTTAGCTATTGGCTGTTAGCTATCGGAACCATCGGAGCTATCAGAGTGATCGGATCTCTAATTTCTAACTTCTAACCTCTAATCTCTAATAACATATCTTTACAGGGGAAATTGTTCGATCCCCGCCTTTCTCGAATATCCACGTGGAAAATCTCAAATCTCCACGTGGATATTTTTTATTTCCCACGTGGGCGTGAAATAAAACTTCGGAGGAATCAAATGAAACTTCGGAAGAATCAAATGAAACTTCCGAGGAATTTTTTCTTCTCCACGTGGGAATTTCGAAATATCCACGTGGAAATCAGTTTTCCCCGACATGGTGCCGTTTCGATATGTAGTCTGCTCTAAATTATTGTAACAAGCTGGCGTTGGATTTTCAGCTAGGGCAGATGCCACCCCTTGCAGGATTAAAAAGTTTGTCTTACCTTTGCATCCACGAGATGACAAGAAGCTCTGATGCAGTCTTGGGATCGTAGTGGATGGATTTGATAAGCTTGCAACCACTTAGAAAAATGCTAAAAACTTACCTCCTCACCACTCTCTAGCAGAGATCGCAGCAGGAGGATCTTTTCTAAGCAAGCATAGAGATATCAAAGCACCCCACGAGCTGATCCGTCAGACTGGTGGGGTGCTTTCTTGTTGTACCCAGAGGCTTTGGCACGGGCCAATAGCCTCGACTCAATATATTTACATCAATCAGTATATCAGTAGTATGAATTACTTCTTTACATCCGAGTCGGTGTCTGAAGGACATCCAGATAAAGTGGCAGACCAAATATCCGATGCCATCCTAGACCAGCTGCTAGCTGGTGATCCCGCTTCGCGTGTCGCCTGTGAGACGCTCGTCACCACGGGACAGGTGATCGTTTCTGGCGAGGTGCGTAGCAATGCTTATGTCGATCTAGATGCGACCGTGAGGCGTGTGGTAGATCGTATCGGGTACAACCAGCCTGAGTACGGCTTTGACGCTCGTAGCTGTGGCATACTGAGTGCTATCCACGATCAGAGTAACGACATCAACCGTGGTGTGGACCGTGCCAACCCTGAGGAGCAGGGAGCTGGCGACCAGGGCATGATGTTTGGCTATGCAACGACCGAGACGGCCAACTATATGCCACTACCTCTCGACCTCTCTAATGCGCTGCTCTTCGAGCTGGCTGAGATACGCAAGCATGAGCCGGAGCTGATGCCTTACCTGAGACCTGATGCTAAGAGTCAGGTGACGGTAGAGTACGATGAGGACAACCATCCCGTGCGTATCGATACGATCGTCTTGAGTACGCAGCACGATGAGTTCATCAAGCCTGCCGATAGCTCTTACAAGGCGCAGCATGCTGCCGACCTGAAGATGCAAGAGCAAATCACAGAGGACATACGTCGCTACCTGCTCCCTCGTGTGGAGAAGTACTACCCGCAGTACGCTGATCTCTTTGCGGTGCAGGAGTATCGCCTGCTGGTCAACCCCACGGGTAAGTTTGTCATCGGTGGTCCTCACGGAGATACGGGTCTCACAGGTCGTAAGATCATCGTAGACACTTACGGTGGTCGCGCCTCCCATGGTGGTGGAGCCTTCTCGGGCAAGGACTGCTCTAAGGTAGACCGCTCTGGTGCCTATGCAGCACGTCATATAGCCAAAAATATGGTCGCTGCGGGCGTTTGCTCAGAGATGCTCGTACAGCTCTCATACGCTATCGGTGTCGCAGAGCCAGTGAGCATCTACGTGCATACATCTGGCAAGACGATCGATATGAGCGATGGCGAGATAGCACAGCGCATCTTGCGGGTCTTTGACCTGAGGCCCTATGCTATCGAGCAGCGCTTTGACCTACGCAAGCCGATCTATGAGGAGACCGCAGCTTATGGACACTTCGGGCGTGATGTGCGTTGGGTCAAGAAGAGCTTCGAGACCTTCCATAGAGGTACCATAGAGATGGAGGTAGAGCTATTCCCCTGGGAGAAGCTGGACTATGTGGAGCGTATCAGACAAGAGTTCGGTCTCTAGCCGCAGCTACGTCGTATGTCTCGTCTCTCTGAGAGTCTCCAGGCTAAGGAGCGACTCTTGCTACAAAACTATATCAAGGAGCAGGGGTTGAACCGTAGCCGCACGCGCGAAGCTATCTTAGAGTTGATAGGGGAGCAGATGGGGATCTTCTCGTCAGAGGATCTGATAGCACTCGCTAAGGAGCGTGGCGTGGCTATCGGAGACACGACGATCTATACTTGCGTAGACCTTTTTCTCAAGATCGGGATCTTGCTACCCCTACCGATGGGGCTAGCTGGGTCATTGGTGCGGCAGTCACTATGTCAAAGCAAGGCGTTACTGCTGTGCCGGCACTGTGGCACCGCCTTGCTCCATCGTAGCACCTCCGCACTGACGGAGCTACAGGCGGTCACGCCACCTCGCTACGGTGACGTCACACCGCTGCTGATCTACTGGGGCGTCTGCCCTCAGTGCTACCGTCTCGGACGACGATAGAGCCACACGACAAAAAGAGAGGAGATGCCGGTGAAGACATCTCCTCTCTTCAAAATGTGGGGGCAAAGTTTACCGCTTCGTCTAGCTTGACTAGTGGGTGACGACGAGTGTGAGACGGTAGTTGCGCAGCGGCATGGGGTAGTTGGCAATGACGTCGTAGGCTTGGCTTAGGAGGTTGTTGCACTCGAGCTGCAGACGCAGGCCGTACCCTCGTAGGGTGCGCTCGTAGGCGAGGGCTAGATCGTTGGTGTACCACGGCTGGAGGTGATTCTCGGGGAAGTTTTCCAGCTGACTGTACCGCTCGCCAGCGTAGATAAAGTTGTAGTTGAGCTGCCACCCCTTGTACTGCAGGATAGCCGTGGCGGAGCCACTATGCCAGGGGATGTAGGGGATCTGGTGGCGGTAGTAACTGTCCTTAGGGCTTGTGATGTCGATAGCTCTCTGGTAGGTGTACTGGGCCCGCAGAGATAGCTGCAGATCACGGACAGGCACGAGGCTCCAGGTGCACTGAGCGTCGATGCCTCGTATGTCGACCTTGCCGAGGTTGATCATGGTCCAGCGGAATTGCTGTCCCTTGGGGTAGGCGATGATCTTGTTGGTCACGAGGTTGTAGTAGGCATCTACCTTGAAGTCTAGGGCGTAAAGCCACGGCCTCTGCGGTGTGAGCTGGTACTGTAACCCTAGGTTGTACTGGGTCGTGTGCTCTGGGTCGAGCTTGACATTGCCTATCTCGGTGTAGTATAGATCGTTGAAGGTGGGGAGGCGAAAGCTTTGCTTATAAAAGGCGTTGAACCGCAGGTCTACGGTTTGCCACGGCTTGATCGAAAGGATCGCTGCAGGTGTGAGCTTGCGAAAGAGAGGAGCCTTGGTGAGCTTTTGCGCTTTATCCTGAGCTAGCGTGCCGAGGAGGCTGGCCTGTGCATTGATCCAATCGTTGGTATAGGTCGAGGCGAGGGCGAGCAGGTGGGTGAAGCGGTGTGGGTAGACGAAGTCGTAGAGATTGGCGTCGAGCTTGTTCCACTGCAGATCGTAGGCGGCGGAGAGGTACCAGTGGTCGATCAATTGGAAGGCGGAGGCGACGGAGCCGTATAGCTCTTGCTGCTGGTAGAGGTTGTCTACCTTGAAGGCTGCTGTCGGCTCGTTGCGCACGAAGTGGGTCTGATAGTAGGCATACTTGGCGATGGCATGTAGTCGTATGCGGTCGCTGAGCTGCTGCTCGTAGGTGGTCTGGACGAAGCTGTTGTTGTCCCAGAGACGCTCGCCACGACGCCACACATTATTGACGATAGCGCCTGGTATGCCTCGCTCGCTGTTGTAGTTGTAGAGCTTGACGAGCACCTGTCCGTCGGGGAGACCGATATGGAGATTGCCCTCTAGTCGTGTGGCGTTGATGTCTCCGTTGTGCCGGACGGCTGTGGTGTCGTAAGCTATCTCGTGGGTGATGGGCAGGACCTTCTTATACCTAAACTTATACTTGCCACTGCTCTTGATCCACTCCGCATTGAAGGACATGGTGACCCTGGGCTCTAGTCGGTGCTCGATCAGTATGGCGGGATTGAAGAGGTCGAAGGAGCCAGTCCTGAGGCTCGCTCTCAGATTGGTCTGCGCACCATCGGTAAAGATCGGCTTGCGTGTCTGCAGGTAGACGGTACCGCTAGAGCCAAAGTCCTTGGCAGGCTGTAGGTAGCTACCCTTTTGCCCATTGAAGACCTGTATCGCCTCCATATTGTCGAGGGAGTACTGGCCGAGGTCTATCTGCCCATTCTGCGCATTGCTCAGCTCGACACCATCGTAAAAGATCCCGACGTGGTGAGTACCCATGCTGCGTATGTTGACCGTCTTGAGTCCACCGACCCCGCCGAAGTCCTTGACCTGAACGCCTGAGAAGGAGCGGAGCGCATCGGCTATGGAGAAGGCACTGAGCGCCTTGAGCTCTTGCCCTGAGAGTTGCTGTGCGGGTATGACTCCTCGCTTGTAGTCTGGCTCACGGGGAGCGCGGACGACAACTGTCTCCAGATGGTGCGTGGATACGCTGTCTGGAGCGGTGTATTGCTGCCCATATATATAAGGAGTGGCAGCGCAGAGGAGGATGAGTGAGAAGATGAGAGTAGACATCGAGATAGAGACCTGTATATAAAAAGGGTAGGGGCGAACTCCCTAAGAGTCCGCCCCTACGTAGCTGTCTAACGGACAGGTATGGGCACTTATCGTGTGCCTCGTTGCCGTCTAGTTATTGCTTTACGAATGCAATGTGAGCGGGCAGCATACCGGTGCGTCCGGTCTGCCACTTGAGCTTGCCATCGGGTGTGTAGCAGTATAGCGTACCACTAGAGACAAAGTCCTTGGCATCCATGATGTAGATGTCGCCCGAAGTGGGGTGGATAGCGAGACCGTATGCGGTCTGAATGTTTTCAGCCGTGCCATCGGTGATGAAGCTCTCAGCGAGAGGCTTCGCAGCGTTGATGTCAACCAGACCGAAGCCTATCTTCATCTTCTTAGCTGCACTATCCCAGACGCTGCTGTAGTAGTAGAGCTTGTCACCATAGAAGGCCATCTCAGCGCAAGGCATATTGAGCGAGTCGAGCTTCGCAACCTTTTGCGTAGCTGGGTCTAGGTCTATGTAGTAGAGGTTTGAGGGTACGTTGCCGTAGTTACCACGCGAGGTGACCCATAGTCTACCGTTGTGGTCCATTCTGAGGCGGTGGAGATTCATACCAACCTCGATCTTGTCTACTTCGGTGAAGCTCTTAAGGTCGATGACTGATAGGGTGCGCTCATAGTTTGGCTTCATGTAGCCACCAGAGTTAGCGACGTATAGTCTTTCGCCCTTGATAACCATCTCCTCAGGCTGGTAGCCTACGACGACCTGTCCTGTGATAGCGAGCGTGTTGAGGTTGATACGATAGACGGCTCCACGGACTTGCCCCTGAGCGTCTCGTGTATCTGAGGTGCTGACGTAGCTAGAGACGTAAGCATTGTCGCCGCTGAAGCAGATGTAGCGACAGTTAGGAATGTTTACCTGACCGATGCGCTTACCGCTCTGAGCGTCGAGCACCTCTACCTTGTTAGAGCTGTTGATGACTGCGTATAGTCTAGAGCCGTATGCCTGTAGATCATTGCCCGTGTCGCCAAGCTCCTTGACTACGTTGGGGTTGACTGTGGCGTAGATATTTCGTGTGTAGGTGCCGTTGACGAGGTTCATGTAGTCCAGCGAACTGTTGTTTGCCTGGAAGTTGCCCTCGTTGAGTAGGTAGAAGCCAGCGATACCACCACTGACTTGTTGACTATTAGCTATCTCCTCAGAGTCGGCAGGAACGATAGCATCAGGCTCTTGACAAGAGCTGAAGAGTCCTAGACTGAGGATGCAGAGTAGGAGTAGATTGCGATATAAGTGATTCATAATATGATTGGGTTAAATAACTTTACTACAAAGATAATGAAAGGAATCGGTTTAGACGCTTTATGGGGAGGTGCCTACAGCTAGAGGAGCCCTGCGAGCGAAGAGACGAGTCGCATAGCATCTGCAAAGGGCGGTAGGAAAAGGTCTCTCTGCTGCCAGAAGTCTGCGTACTGCTTGCCATGATCCTGGCTCGTGAGTGGCGTGTCGCTGACGATGCGTAGGCTGACTAGTGGCGTCTGGTATAGATAAGCTGTCTGAGCGATGGCAGCACTCTCCATATCGACCGCAACGAGGTAGGGGTACTGCTGCGCGAAGGCTCTTAGGTGCTCAGCGTCGGGTATGAAGGTATCACCACAGAGGAGCAACCCCTCGTGAAGCGGTATGCTTAGTTGCTTTGCCACGACTGCAATGGTTGCAGCATCTGCTGAGAACTGAGCTGGCATGCCTTGTACTTGTCCACGCTCATTGCCCTCACCGCACCAGACGTCGTGGTAGCGGTAAGCCGTCGAGAGACAAAGGTCGCCGACCTGTGCCCCTGCGTAAAGTCCTCCCGACACGCCCACGTTGACTAAGAGGTGGGGGTGATAGAGCTCGATGGCGCGCTGTGTGGCAAGCGCTGCGTGTACCTTGCCGATGCCAGTCTCAATGAGGTGAAAGGTCCACTCAGTGGCATGCTCCTCTAGTCGTAAGGTGTAGCGATAGGTAGCAAAGGGGGCCTTTTCGACCAAAGCGCGCTCCACCAACTCGACAGCGGGAGCTAGAGCTTGCAGAGCAGACTGTATCGCCATGTGCTCTTTGCCCATAGCGCATAGCAAGACAATGGAGGAGAACATGCTGCTAGAGCTCCGGCTCAGAACTTGATAATCTTGGGCTGGTTGACTGATTGGGTGGTAGGCTCTGTACCTTCCTTCGTAGGATCGACGTTGGGCAGCTCCTCTACGTCTGCACTAGGCATCCGAGTAGGTGTGGAGCGCTGAGCAACCTTTGACGTGTCGAGTGTCTGAGACATAGCGGGTGTCTGGTTGCCATACTTGTACTTAGCACGTCGCTCCTCGACCTCTGAGTAGCTGTGGTTCTTAGCAGGCTCCTCGTCGAGGTAGTCTATCAGGTCGTCACGATCTAGCTCATCATCGGTCAGCACGATAGGCACAAAGGTAGGCAGAGAGCTGCGTGGCTCCAGGTCAAACTCGGAGTAGTACTGGTTGAGTAGCTTGTTTTGCTCCTTCTCGATCTCCGTCTGGCGCACATAGTCCTCCACATCCATAGCGGTCATAGGCATGTGCGCCTCCTTTTGGAAGCCAGATGCGATGATGACCACCATCACCTTGTTGCCCAGCTCTTCATTGAAAGCGTGTCCCGACTTATTGTTCTGCAGATTGCGGATGGAGGAGGTGAGCTTCTTGATCTCGTCCATCTCGTCTGTCGTCAGCGCGTCGGACGGATCGTAGAAGATAGCCAGCTGAAGCCTTGTCGCCGTCGTGATGTCGTCATTGTTGAGTAGGGGAGAGCGCAGAGCGGAGTCGATAGCCTTGCTCACACGGTCTACCCCCTCGCCGTAGCCGATGCTGATATGTGCGATGCCTCCGTCCTTGAGCGTGGTGCGTACGTCGGCAAAGTCTTGGTTCATCTCCATCTCGTTGGTGATAACCATCGTAATGGCTCGTACCGCATTGGCAAGGATCTCGTTTGCCTTGTTGAGAGACTCGTTCCAGGGTAGCTCACCATAGACTTGGTTGATGTTTTCGTTGGCAATGATGACCAGCGAGTCTACCTCTTGTCGCATGCGCTCGGCACCTTGCGCCGCTTTGATCATACGCTGTCTCTCCTCACGGACGAAAGGCATGAAGATAAAGCCAACGGTGAGCAGTCCCATGTCGCGAGCTATCTTCGCAATGACAGGTGCAGCGCCAGTCCCTGTGCCACCTCCCATGCCAGCGCAGATGAAGACCATCTGCGTCTCATTGTCGTCCAGGAGGGAGTGGATGAGCTCTCGGTCTTCTAAGGCGGCCTCTTCGCCGACCTCGATCTTACTTCCGGCACCTAGTCCCTGGGTTAGCTTCTGCCCGATGACGGCTACATCTTTTAGTCCGCTCTTGGCGAGGTCTTGCTCATCAGTGTTGAGGAGCAGATAGGATACGCCCTGGAGTCCAGAAGCGTGAATGTGCTTGACGGCATTGCCTCCAGCACCACCTACGCCGATCACCTTGATGAGCTTTCTCTGAGCGACCGCTTTATTGTATTTGAAGTTGACGAGCTTGTCTGCGTTATCCATTTGTCGAAAGAGGTAAGAGGTTAGATAAATTGAAGGTGAGAGGGGAGGACTAGTCGATGTCGTCGTTGGTCAGTACGTCCTTAATCTTGGAGAACCAGTTGAAGGACTTCTTGCGCTTAGCACTCTTGGGCTCCCGCTTTGCAGTCTTATGTGGCTGGTCGACATCGGGTAGGTCAAAGAGCGATGTCTGAGCCTGTTGCTGTGGGTGCTGCTCTGGCTCCTCTTGAGGTGTAGCGGCGCTAGTCGTCTCTTCCGGAGCCTCTTGGGGCGTATCAACTTGTGCCGCTACAGGCTGAGGATGAGCCTGTGTGGTGACCTTGCTTGACGGAGAGGCCGTCGTCTGAGGGGTGTCGATAGCTCCGACGCAGTTGACCTCGGCGCGATAGATGAGTCCTGCACAGCCAGCGTAGTCCACATCGCTAGAGAGGGGTGTGTTGTCCTTGTACACCTTATCGTTGAACTCTCGCGCTAGTGAGACAAACTTGCTCTCGCTCTGTAGGTAGTTTATGAAGCCTCTCATGAGTGCGCCTTGCCCAGCTAGGACAATGCCAGAACCCAGTCTAGCACCCGCCTCAAAGTCACGAATGACTCGAAGCACGTTGGCGGTGATCTCCTTCATACGGGCTGTCACGAGGCTATTGATGTCACGCATCTTGATCTCTCGCTCGCGGGTACCGTCTGGAGAGCTGAGCGTGATAGACTCATCATCGTAAGCATCGGTAAAGGGGTGTGCCTCCTCCAGCTTGATCTTCTCTGCTTCGGGGTAAGTGATGTGGAGAGACATCAAGTCGTTGGTTATGTTTTTCGAACCAAAGGGGATGACCCGTAGACACTTCAGCGTGTCGTTTTTGTAGATAGCGACAGAGGAAGTGCCGGCACCAATGTTGACTAGTGCTACGCCGAGCGTCTTAGCATCGGGATAGAGGAGTACGTCCGCCTCGCAGCATGGAGAGGGGAGTATAGCCTCTAGCTCGAGCCCTAGACGGTCCTCGATAGCCATCCGGATGAAGTTGACATTGCTAGAGCGAGTCGTGATGAGGTTGAAGTGGATCGAAAACTCCGTGCAGAGCAGTCCCTTGATGTTTCTCTCCACACGTCCGTCTACGAGACAGTAAGGGTCCGACACATCCAGCACCTCGTGAGCGTTGAGTCGGTAGTTCTTGACTCGCTCATTGATGAGGTTGATATGGTAGTCGCTGATCTCCTCACCGTCGGGGTTGTCCATCTTATGATTGATCTTGTAGGATCGTGACATAAGAGACTTACCGCCGAAGCCGACGTAGACCTTTTTGATCTCTGTGTGCTGATCCGGGAGCTGCTCGTTGAGACGATCTATCAGTACCTTGAGCTTGTTGTGTAGCTCCTCCATATTGTTGACGACCCCCTTGCGAATTGCGTTGCTTGTGGGCACCTCGGCTATGGCGATAGGGAGGACTTTGCCATCCTTCTTGGTACCTACCATACCCCGTATGGTAGCACTACCTAAGTCTATGGCAGTGTAGAGATCTTCGTTGTATAACATTAGAGTGCGTTGAGAGTATACGATTATGTGTTAAGGCAGATTCGAGAGGCTTGATCAAGGTCTTTGTAAAGCTCCCTCCTCTGACGGGACGGTTACTATTTGGTCTTTGTACTCCAAATGTACAGAAATAAAGCTATTCCAGCCAAATATGGGGATCACCTGTTCGACGAAGAGTCTGAGATTATCTAGTTTCTCCTCCCAGTTAGAGCTTCGCCCCAGGATGATCTCCGTATTGCTAGCTCGTGGCGTGGCGATGACCCCTCGAATGGGATCTACATAGATATGTATGAATAGATCTCGCCAGAGCGGATCAGCAAGGATCAGTTGCATCAACGGGTAAAGCTCGTGCGCCGCTTGATCTACAGAGATGCTACCACTGACCGGCAGAAAGGTCGTGTAGTAGTCCTCGCTACGCTCTATCGGCACTACCGTCTGATCCTTGCAGACGAAGTAGTTGCCCTGTGGCGTGAGCAACGTAAAGAGTGGCTCGCGCTGGAGCATAGATACGTGTAGCACGCCCCCTGGAGTGGTGTAGAGATCTATGTGACTAAAGAGCCCATTGCGTATCAGCTGCGACTCGATAGCCATCGTAGAGAGTGAGTCTACCGACTGACCTATGGGGCGGAAGCCTAGCGCCTTCAGCTCGCTCACGAGATCTCGCTCAGGCATCAAGGGATGCTCGCCCTCGTACTTAATATCCGCCTTCACATCAGAGATACGTACTGGTGCCGTCTGTGGTGACGAGACCGCCATGTAGCAGAGTAGTCCTACGAGGAGAGCAGCTAAGGTGAGATATAGGTAGCGCATGCCTTATTATGATAGTGTAGCTAGATAATCTCTGATCGGGAGGACCAACTTGTCAATGTCTCCCGCCCCGACCGTGACCACCACTCGTGGCAACTCTATCTGTCGCAGTAGGGGGAGTAGCTCCTCCTTGGTACATAGCCAGCGGTGTGGCGCTGTCAACTCCTTATATATAAGCTCCGAAGTGATGCCAGGCATAGGCTCCTCACGGGCTGGGTAAATGTCTAGCACGATTACCTGATCCACGTGCGAGAGGCTCTCGGCAAAGTCCTTATAGAAGTCTGCCGTACGCGAGTAGAGGTGTGGCTGAAAGATAGCCAGTACGTCCTCCGAGCCGTAGATCTCCTTGATCGAGCGAATGGAGCTGTCTAGCTCCACTGGGTGATGCGCATAGTCATCGATGAGTAGGTGTCGATCCGTCTGCAGTACCAGCTCGAAGCGTCGCTTGGTGCCTCGGAAGCTCTCCACACCTCGTACGATGTCCGCCGGAGCAACTCCGTTGAGGTAAGCGATGGTCATAGCTGCCGTAGCATTCTCTAGGTTAGTACGTACAGGCACCCCGAGAGCGACCTGCTCTAGATGAAGCCCCGCCTCTGGGTAGTGCCAGTCGAAGCGGATCGTACCATCGCCGACCGTCACATGGTCGTAGTAAACGTCCGCCGTAGAGGCACTGCCATAGGTCAATGTGCGTACGCCCTCTGCTAGGTGTGGCTTGATCGGTAGCCCTTCCTTCATCAGTAGCGTGCCACCAGGTTGTATTTGCCCACAAAATGCTTCAAAGCCTGCGAGGTACCCCGCATAGTCTCCGTAGATGTCTAGGTGATCCGCATCAGTTGAGGTCACGACAGCCATATAAGGGTTGAGGTGTAGGAACGAGCGGTCATACTCGTCCGCCTCTACCACCAGCAGGTCGGAGTGGTCGGAGTAGATAAAGTTAGAACCCGTATCCACAGCCAGTCCGCCGATGAATGCGGTACAGCCCACCTCCTTGGCTCCATCTAGGATATGCGCTAGCATATTGGTCGTTGTGGTCTTACCATGCGAACCGGCAACGGCCAGTGTACGATAGCTCTCGGCTATGACACCCAGCGCCTCCGCACGCTTCAAGACACGGAAGTGATGACTGCGCAGATAGCACAGCTCAGGGTGGTCGTGCGGTATAGCAGGCGTGTAGATGACGAGGGTATTGTCAGGCGTCATCGGAGCTGTCTCCAGCCACGTCGCATCGCTATCGTAGTGTATAGCGATGCCTAGTTGCTCCAGCTCGTCCGTGTACATATTGTGCGAGCGGTCGTAGCCCGACACGTTGCACCCCTTGAGATGATAGTAACGTGCTAGAGCACTCATGCCAGCACCGCCGATACCTATAAGATAAACGTAACTCATGCGTTAGAGAAAGGTCTTTGCAAAGTAATATAAGAGACTACCACAGCAGCTCCATCTGATCCACGATGCGCTCCACCGCTTGCGGTGTAGCAAGATCACGGAGCGCCACCTTCATCTCATCCCTTCGCGTCTCGTCTTTGAGTAGCTCCGTGATGGTGAGTCCCATCTGACCTATCGCTTCGCTGTCGGGAAGGAGGATTGCAGCGCCACGAGTAGAGAGTGCACGCGCGTTTTTCGTCTGATGATCCTCAGCCACATTGGGTGAAGGAACCAGTATAGCAGGAAGCTCCGAGAGACAAAGTTCTGAGACACTCAAAGCACCCGCACGAGACACAGCCACATCGGCCAGGCGGTAAGCTAGATCCATACGCTCTACGTATGCCGAGACGTAAGCTCGCTTGCTAATATCGTACTCCTTGATCAGCTCCTGTGCTTCATGCTCATAGCTACGTCCCGTCTGCCAGATCAACTGATAGCCTAGCTTGCTCCACTCAGGTAGCGCAGCCACGACCGACTCATTGATCGTCCTAGCCCCCAGACTACCGCCCATGACTAGGATCGTACGCGAGAGTGAAGAGGGGAGTGCAAAGTACGCACAAGCCTCCTCGCGGGTCGTATGGTTGTACTCGATAGCGTGACGTACCGGATTGCCCGTTAGGATGATCCGATCACTCGGGAAGAAGCGCTCCATGCCTGGATAAGCGACGCAGATACACTTCGCATCACGAGCTAGGAGCTTATTGGTCACACCAGCATAGCTATTTTGCTCTTGCAGGAGGGTAGGGATGCCGCTACGCTGAGCCTCCTTGAGCGTGGGGGCGCTCGCATAGCCACCCACACCGACGGCTAGATCGGGGTGAAAGTCTGCCAAAGTCTTGCGAACCATCAGGCGGCTCTTGATAAGAGAGCGCAGTACCTTAAAGTTGCGCCAGAGACGCTTACGATCCATCCCCATGACAGGCAGTCCCACGATCTCATAACCAGCTGCGGGGACACGCTCCATCTCCATACGCCCCAGGGCACCCACGAAGAGTATCTGACTCTCGGGGTAGCGTCGACGTACCTCGTCGGCAATAGCTAGGGCGGGGTTGATATGTCCACCTGTACCGCCTCCACTGATGATCACTCTAGGTTTGTTTGGCTCTTGCATAGCACGATGAGATCGATAAAGTCTACTGAAATAAAATGGCCTGTCGCAGTCGGCTCTACATAGCCCGACTGCAATCGCTTACAAATGTACGAAAAAGCACACAACTGCCCAGCTTGGCTCTTGGCTCGGAGCTTGTCGGCTGTGACGTGGCTCGGGATAACGACGCAGGGGGCGGAGGTCATACCCAGCTCGACCATAGCTCGGAGGCGCATATTGCCTCCGATGACGATGTACTTGTCCCCGTGCGGATAGACGAGGATGCCACGTAGCTGGAGCATATCGGGGTTGTCTAGTATGCTTCGCTTGAGCTTGGCTAACTTGTCGGGCTGTATGTTGCGGGGATTGGCTGGTAGCCCGTCTATCTGCCCCTTGTTCTCCTCGAGCTGTGCTATGGGTAGCTCGGTGTAGTGCGGTGCGTTGTTGTTCATGGTGTTGTATTATTGGTTGTTAGTTTGTACCTTTGGTTCGTAATTGGTTGAGTTATGGAGGAGGATTTAAGCTTTCAATATCATCTAAAGAATACGAAGCCGATAGAGCTTCTAGAGCTTACAAATTCGCTTGCTTCTCTTGATGTTATGTTCAAAGAGCAGACGAAGGTGAAAGATGCTAAGCTATACGTCCATACAGTCCGTGAGGGGAGCATAATTGTAGACCTTGTCCAATATGTTGGAGTCACAATGCTAGAATTTCCTGATGTGGCTCCGCTCTTTGTCTCTTTTGCTGAGTATCTTTTCTTAAAGATTCGTGAGGCAATGGTCGGGCAACCTTTGGAACGTTGGAGTATAGATGAATTGAAATCTATTCGCAGTATTCTATCCCCTGCGACAAAGGGAGACAATAGTCTCGAACTTAGTGTTGCGGATAATAAGGGAAACATATTCAATAATTGTTCGTTCAATCTTACAGCATCACAGGCTCACGATGCGAGCTTAAACATCGAAGCTGAAGAGATACGTCGGAAAGAGACGGTCTTAGAAGATGAGGTGTATGAAGAATTGCTTGTTCTCACTCAGTTACGTAATGAAAGTTCGGCTGTGGGCTCTCAAGGGGTGATAGATAGATTTGGACGTAAACCTAAGAGACTACTCTTTGCTCCTGGAGTAAATGAAATCATCTCTCATCAAAGTGACAACCCATTTAAGCAGATGTACTTTGTTCGTTTTTCTGTGAAGACTGCGAATGGAGAAATCAAAGCGTACTATATACAATCAGTCTTGGACATCATACCATTAGAGGGATAGTGTTTGTCGTGTCGGGTGAAGCTGTTCATTCTGTTGTTGTGAAATTAGTTTGTACCTTTGTTGTGTCTGAAAACGAATACATTATGAATAAGATAGACCCCTCCGTATTAGAGAGACTAAAGCCTATTGCAATACCAAACGACTGGGACATAGTAGCACGAGTTGGTGTCTTGATGGACAAGACTGTTTATCAGCTCAGCAGTAGTGCTATATCTGATGGCGCAAAAGTCGGGTATCCTCACCTTTACTTTGCCGATGGCGTTCAGTTGTCTCATGAGCAGGTTCTATTGGTAATAAAACAAGATTTATTTCAAAGTGGAGGAGATTGCTCCCAAAAAATCACTTCTTAGGAGTAGTCTATCTACACGTAGTAGCTGAATCTTTGAACCGCTCATCATCTCTTTTACGACTCCTTCTAAAGATAGAAACGTGTTCCTCTGCGGGTCGTAAATAACTAATCCGTCGGCAGTCCTCTCAGCTGTCACGATATGTCCTAACTTCTTCGATATATCCCAGCCTATATGGTAGCGACTACCGATTGGCTGGGTTTGCTTTTCTATCGCTTTCACAATCTCGTCTGGCTCTCCGCCTATCAAAGCTGAGAATTCGGGCGTTTTCCCCTTGGCTGTCATCCAAATGCTACGAGTGTCCTCTGATAGTAGCTTTGATATACTGCCATCACGTTTGTCAAACTTCAAGGCTGTAATGTCATACCCTCTGAGTCTCATTTCGTGTACTACTACGCAGGAGGCGCAGTTCTCAATGTCTCGTGAGATGTTAGATTGTCCGTTGTCTGCTTCCTCAAAAGACATAGCCTTCCCACGCTTATACCCCGTAGCCTTATTTATCTCTTCAAAGTTCTTCACTTGAGCCTCAGAGAAGTTGTCTAGTGTCTTGTGATCGGCTAGAGCTGTCTGCGCCTCTTTTGTTGCTTTGCGTCCGAGCTTGTTGCCGTATGTGCCGAGCTTTTGAGCTTCTATAGACTGACTCTTGAATGTCGGTGTGAGGGTGCCGTCCTTGCCTACCTTGTAGTTGTCACGGACGAAGTAGGGGAGCGTGCCTCGCTGGCTGGAGCGTGCGATGCGGTCGCTGTTGTTGGCGAGGTGGTCGGTGAAGTTCTTCGGGGGTGCGGTCACTTGTCCCGTGGGGGCTGGTGGCTGTTTGCCGTTGGCTATTAGCTCTTGGCGGGCTTGGAAGCTGTCGATGTCCTCCATAATCGGAACTGCGTGGCACCTGCAGTGGGGGTGCCAGCCGACGAACTCGAACTCCTTGGGGTACTTGAGGTACTGCTTGAGGTGGGTCGCTAGGCGGTTGGCGGGGGTGCCGTCACGGAGGGCGATGTCCATAGCGGTCTCGACCTAGAGCTGACTGACACGAAGGACTTCATCCTTGTCAATGAGCTTTACGATCTGAGCGTATAGTGGCTGTCAGATAAAATGCGTGCCTTCGGGCAAAGGTTACAGCATCGTGATTTTAACGGGGACGGACGCACCGACGGTCTGCGTCCGACCGTGCGTTCCTACAAATCGTTACTCGTCAAATTCATCCCTGCAAAGGGGGATCTTCGTAAGATTTACGGAATTGGGGGACTAGACACTCCTCACTCCTAAAACATATAATCTCACCATGCAACTAAACATAAAACTCATTCTGAAATCAGCAAAGATATAATAAAGGAGTCTCAAGGGTTAGCCCATATATTGCTTTTTCATGGGCTACAACACAACGACAGACGAGGAATAGATGTGCTGAGCACTCCGATATTTGCGAGGATTCGGATCTCACCTGAGAAAATCTCCAATAGCTACGTAGCAAACAAAAAATCTCCACGGAGAGGAGAAACAAAACTTCGGAAGAATGAAATGAAACCTCTAATCTCTATTTACATATCTTTACGGGGAAATTCGTCCGATTCCCTCCTTTCTCGAATATCCACGTGGAAAATCTCAAATCTCTACGTGGATATTTTTTATTTTCCACGTGGGCGCAAATCATTTCTTCCGAAGTTTCATTTCATTCCTCCGAAGTTTCATTTCATTCCTCCGAGGAATTTTTTATTCCCCACGTGGAGATTTCGAAATATCCACGTGGAAATCACTTTTCACCGACACAGCGCCGTGTCGATATGTAGACGGCTCTAAATTATTGTAACAAGCCGGCATCAAATTTCCCCAGCCAGGGCTCACGCATTTTTGGCGATCAATCTGACCTCTCTTCGCAAATCGCGAAAAGAACTCGGAGGATATCACAGGTGCCTCTCGGAGTCGTTAGATGGATACGGCTCCGATCAGCTCCTGTACATCTGATATGTGATTCTCTTCGAGATAGTTAGATAGCTGGTGGACAAGCTTGGAGGCTATGTCTGGCTCGACGAAGTTGTAGGTACCCACTTGCACAGCAGTAGCACCCGCCAAGAGGAATTCGATCACATCTTCGATAGTAGCGATGCCTCCTAGCCCTATGACTGGTATCGACACCGCCTGCGCCACTTGCCACACCATACGAACGGCTATAGGCTTGACAGCAGGACCACTCAGTCCTCCAGTGATTGTCGATAGCTTAGGTCTTCGCGTCTTGACATCAATCGCCATACCGAGGAGCGTATTGATGAGCGAAAGGCTATCAGCGCCAGCCTCTTCGGCAGCACATGCGATCGATGTGATATCGGTGACATTAGGCGAAAGCTTGACCATCAGATGACCTTTGTAAGCTTTTCGCACCGCCGAGACAACTTCGTAGGCACTGTCGCAATTGACACCAAAAGACATCCCGCCCTCTTTTACATTCGGACAGCTGATATTGAGCTCGATAGCATGCACCTTTGGGTGGTCATTTAGTCGCTCAGCGCAGGCTACATAATCTTCGATCGTAGAGCCACTCACATTGACCAGTATCTCTGTTTCATAGTGACTTATCTCAGGTAGGATATGCTCTACTAGGTAGTCCACGCCCTTGTTTTGTAGGCCTACACAGTTGAGCATACCAGCCGTCGTCTCTGCCATACGGGGGTATGGATTCCCTTGTCTGGGATGCAGGGTAGTTCCTTTGACTATAAATCCACCCAGCTCACTGAGATCTTGAAATGGTGCAAACTCCAACCCATATCCGAAAGTACCAGAAGCTGTTAGAATGGGGTTCTTAAGCGTAATTCCCCCTCCTATATTGACCGATGTGCTTACCATAATAGTTGATCAAAGTTAAATACAGGACCATCCGTACAGACGCACGTATTCCCCTGGTTTGCAATATTCTCCACACAGCAAAGGCATGCCCCCACACCACAAGCCATAAGATTTTCGAGCGAAGCTTGGCCTGGCACGTTGTGCTTCTTAGCCCAGCTATGGATAGCTCGCATCATAGGACGAGGACCGCAAGTGTAGACCATCGAGTAGTCGTCTTGCTCTAGCTCAGGAGCGGCCAAGACGGCACCCCGAGTACCATAGGACCCATCGTCAGTCGTATAACTATAAGAGCAACCGATCTGCTCAATCTCATCGCGAAGTATCAGTAAAGAAGAGGTGCGAGCACCTATGATCAGGTGCGGGTGCACTCCCGATAGTTGCTGCAAGTGGCGCGCCAGCATAATGATGGGAGCCATACCGACCCCGCCAGCGATTAGGAGCGGACGCTCTCCAGCAATGCCAAGGTCTGTCGCAAAGGGCGTGCCCAAGGGACCAATTATATTGACCTTGGCACCCGCTTTTAGATCGCACATATAATTACTTCCACGTCCCACACGCTGCACTAGGAGGGTCAGGCATAGCTCCTCGCTAGACCACTTATATATAGATATGGGGCGCCTCAAGAGTATTCCAGCTGGGCGACAGTCTATTTGTACAAACTGTCCAGGAGCCACCCCTTGTAGCCACGATGCACTAGAGATAGAGGTGATCTCCAGTCTTAAGTAAAGTAGGTGATAGCGTGGAGCTACCTGCTCATTGTCTATTACAACAGCATCAACGCTCGCAGGCTGTGATGATTTGGTCCGATCCATATCCATTCATTTGTATGCGTATAGAAAACTATCGAGAGCCTCTCTTTGGGGCTCCTAGCTTCTGCTGAGACAAAAGTACGGCTTTTTTGCCGTTTGCTCCATATAGATAAAAAGTCGAGATAAGGAGCAGATAAGATTCACAAACGAACAGTCGGGCTGCTACAAATAAATCTCGCTACAATTGCAAACTAGAAAACATCCAACACAAATGTAACTCCAAACACTTCACACAAGTAGTCTAGTTACCGCGAGTACACAAACAACATCGCTAATTTATTTGTAAAGAGGTGCGTTTCACGATATTATCACCACCTTAAAATGTTTCTTTATTGTCTATATATGAGGCAGATACAACAAAACAGATAAGTAAGACTACACTGTTGTATTGCTATATATAGGCATCTAATAGCCCCGTCCCTACCCTACTCTACTAGACGTATCGCTAACTATCAAATAACCAATCAATAGAATTTGATATGCGTAGCTGAAGTGTAAGTAGAAAAGTAGCTGCTTACTAAGCAATACCCTATTTGGATCCTATTTGTCAGCCATGTTGCTTGTCGTTTCAATTGTATTCACTACATTTGTATCGAGAAGGTCGCTTGACACAATTCAACTGCCTACAATTTCGCGCGTCACAAATGTATTGTTAAGGAAGAAGACTATGCTACTAATAGAATCTGAAGGAATTATAGAGCGTGTCCGCTATATGATGGAGTCTATGGAGCTAAACGCTACAGCTTTTGCTACCGAGGCGGGGATTACGCCGTCTGTTATTAGTCACATGCTCAACGGGCGCAATCGCCCCACCATAGAGACACTCAATAACATCATATCTGCCTATCCATCGTGGAGCTATGAGTGGTTGCTCTTTGGCAAGGGGACGCCTAAGCGTGAGGAGCAGAGCGTCTCACTACCCATAGAGAGTAGTCTCTTCGGGAGTTATGAGGCCGGTGCACCATCTTCACAGACAGCGCACGCGACCCCCTCTTCTGAGTCAACATTACAGAGCGGGCTCACCTCCATACCATTTACTTCTGAGGAGGTAGAGCAGATACGTCAAGTGCTACTTCAGCAGCACACTGCAACCCGTGAAGTGAGTGAGATACGCATCTTCTATAGCGATGGGAGCTATGAGATATTCGTTCCTCAGAGCAGTGTGAAGTAGTTCAAGCCTTTAGCCTAACCTCCAGCTAGGCTAGAAATAAAACCTTCGGGCTTCAGATCTCGCAATTCTAGGAAGGCGAATAGCAGTATAGCGAAGTGACGGCTATGTGCCAAAGAACTTCACCCAATACGGATTCTCTCTATCGAAGATTGCTTTCTGCTCCTTCGTTAGTCGATCTGGATAGTCTTCAAAAAGATTGTAGACCATCTTCTTGTCAAATGAGAACAGATGTGAGTCTAGCCTGTCTATCTCAGAAGTCCAATAGATCACATCGCCTTCATTCTTCTTGTCAAAGTCGTAGAGAGCTTCGTACTCGCTTACATCTTTCATATCTCAGCGCATTCTGCACTAAAGGCACAAACTGACAACCAGCTATCGTGCAGACTATCTCTCCATAAATGCTGATGTAGTATAAGACCTATGAACGATCTATGAGATACAGAGAGTCCTCCACTGAAAGCTCCCTAGCCACGCCATCCTTCACAAGAATAGCGGGAGGAATACCAACATACCTCATGGTATTAAGGTCTCCCAAGAAAGCCTTTCCGCCTTTGTACTCACAGACGAAACCAGCAAAGTCGTACCCGCACGAACGAGCCAACTCGTCAGCGAGCCTTTTCTCTTCAGCGGTATATCCTGCTTTGCCCATCTTCATAACTCAACCTATTCAACGCCAAAGGTACAAACTAACGACCAATAATGGAACAATGTACATTCCTTGCAACATACAGCCAAACAAAGGAAATACAATGCCTGTACAGAGCAAATCTTTTCTCCATCTTTGCGGTGTCAAAACTCCTAGAAAGCTTTAAGTTTGCAGAGTGAAAAGAAATCGACCCGAGATTAGGTCAATTAAACGGGTTGTTCTTACCTTTGTTGTAGTAAAGATAAGGACAGCAACGAGAGGGTGATCTATCGTCCCTACGAGGCTACGAACCTAAGGCCTGCTATAGCCCCTCAGGAGTTCAGCTACTTGAGACTTATTAGAAAGTGAGGCTCAGAGCCTAACTGAAGTAATAGCCTAACTATAGCACCTAGCTGACTTATCAACATTCAGCCACAAAATCATGAAAAAACACTCCAAAACAGCTCTTTATAAACCTACGGACGAGAACATGGGTAGCTTACGCGAACTCTTTCTCTATAGGCAGTCAGTAGTTGACGATAGGCAGTATAAGCTAGCTATAGCCAAGGAAAAACGGCACATTTCTAGCAAGTCTGAATCCGATAACTTTATCTATCGAAACTCCAAAAAGGGCATCGACCTCTTGACCAAAAGCATCCAAGAGTGCGAGCGCCTAATGCTTGAGATTATCAAGGAAGATGAGGAGATGTACCGCAACTATCAGCACCTCATCTCCTGCAAGGGGATGGGTCCCATCACCTCCATCATGCTGATCATCTACACCGAAAAATTCAAGGCCTGGAGTGCCAAGATGATGGCTAGCTACTCTAAGATGCAATTTCGAGAGGAGCAGGTAGCGAGCTCCTGAAACTTGAAAAACATCGCTTTCACTAGCTTTGAGACTTAGAATGCAGGTCGCTGGCAATGAGACTTTCGGAGTAGAGTGTGGTTTCGTATGTTTTGTGGGCTTGTGTTTTTTGTATAACTTCGCACCTATAAGAATCAAATTCACATTTATACAAGCAATGCACATATCTATGAAGCTCCTCTCGAAGGCTAGAAACAGCCAGATGCAAGAGTTGCGCCAACAAACGGCGATGAGTACCTCTCGAAAGATAAAAGCTAACCAACAAAGGTGTAGCTACTCAGTAGCATCTGGACTCCTCTCACTAGTGCTCTGTATGAGTGTACTCCTATTGGGAGCTTGTCGTAAGTCGCCCCAGGAAGTCAACCCTGTAGCTACGGAGGGAAACTTGACGATACAGCTGAACTGCTTAGGAGTAGATCTTAGAGCTGGCGAAGATGACCCAATGTCTGCCATAGAGAAACTAGATCTATACTTCTTCTCTGGTGAGTCTGAGGCAGCAGAGCGAACCCTGGTGGCTCACCGTACTTTTGGCAAAGCGGAAGTAGCAACCAGCGCTCCCCTATCTATGTCATTGCCAGTAGCTTCTTATTATTTAGTCGCTGTGCTCAACGGCACGCCAAATATTCAAAACGCCTTCGGTCAGGGCGTATCGTGGAGCAACCTCTTTGAGACAACCTACAAACTCGCTAATCTATACACTAAGTCAGGAGACAAGGTTACTTCTGTCGTGTGGAGTAATGATCAGGGACCTATCCAGATTGATAAGAGTGCATTTGACAAAGGAGCTCCTTCAGTACCAGTAACGCTCACCCGAGCCATAGCTCGTGTCAAATTATTTGGAGAGCCTAAAGTCCCTCAGTATATGTCTATTGACCTAACGAATGGTGGTACGTTTAAGATCGGATGCCGATCTGTTCAATCGTTTTTAATGCGCGAGCTAGCCCCACTTATCGGGAGTACTCAGAATGTTATGGAAAAGCCTGGAGATGGCTCAAACTTCGCTACGCGATATGCTTACTCTCCAGGTTATCAAGAGATCGCTACTAGTGAGCCAAGTAACCAAAAAGCTCTTCTTGATACTTACCGATTCCACAGTACTGATAGGACAATCTGCAATCTAGAGTCTCTCAAGCTCGTTCCTAAGACAGTCGATGAGTGTGATCTAGCTTATTATGGATACTACTCTCTAGAGACCACGGTCGATCCCGATCACACTACTTATTACTTCCTGCCATCCCTGCTCATTGGTTACAAGCTTTATCCAGCTAGTTTGGATGCGCTTGGAGACTTTAAGGCTGACGAGGGGTGGGTTAGCTTCAATGGTCGTTACTATCGTGGACGTGACTTTAACACTTATCTAAAAGACATCTATCAGCGCAACAAGACTACGGGGAAGTCGAAACCTGTCGTAACAGCACCAGCGGGTTATCCGAAAGCTTTACAAGACGTATGCGAAGAGTATGTAGCTACTCAGGGTGATAAGATGCTCATCACGACTTCTGAACATCAAGGTGAGCTAGTACCTATTGACTACAAGGGGTTGCGCTACTATCTCAGGAGCTACAACTACTATTATTTACCCGTCCAGCATGCCCCCACACAGGAGGGTTATGGGCGCTATGGCATTGTCCGCAACAACGAATATCGTATCGAGATCACTAGCATCTCAGACTTTGGTACTCCGCTGCTAATGAACCCTGCGGATCATCCTGATAAGTACGTCCCCAAGCAGCCTATCTCTGCCACACTAACCCTCACGCCTCTTGTGGAGCACAATGACAAAGCCGACTTGTAGTCTCCCCTATCATCTAATAAATCATACTTAATTTATAGACGCCACGCTTAGGAAAACAAGCTATTCTTCCTAAGCGTGGCGTTGCTTTTGTAAAGCTATCGATCAACTAGACCACAGACACGCTTTCGAAGCATTTCCTTGAAACAAAGGCAATGATATGTGGCGTGATTTGCGTAGCTTTGTACAGGAAGTTTGAATTTGCAATTAAGACAATATGAAGAATAGACTCTGCGACCTACTAGGCATACGTTATCCGATCATTGCTGGCGGTATGGTCTGGTGTAGCGGTTGGCGACTCGCTTCGGCTGTGAGCAATGCGGGAGGATTGGGTCTCTTAGGTGCTGGCTCAATGTACCCTGAGGTGCTACGCGAACATATAGCCCGCTGCCGTGAGGCTACGGATAGACCTTTTGGGGTTAATGTGCCGCTACTCTACCCTGAGATTGACACATTGATCCAGATCATCATCGAGGAGCGAGTGCCTATCGTGGTCACATCGGCGGGCAGTCCCAAGCGCTTTACGCCCCTCCTCCATGAGCATGGGATCAAGGTGATGCACGTGGTCAGCAGTACGAAGTTTGCGGTCAAGTGCCAAGAGGCGGGTGTCGATGCGGTGATTGCCGAGGGCTTTGAGGCTGGCGGTCACAACGGTCGTGAGGAGACTACGACGCTGGCGCTGATACCGGCTGTGGCGCAGGCTATTGACCTGCCCCTCGTGGCGGCGGGCGGGATAGCTTCGGGGCGCTCTATCGTGGCGGCTCAGAGCCTAGGCGCTGAGGGTGTGCAAATCGGGACGCTCTTTGCGCTGAGTGAGGAGAGTAGTGCGCATGCGACTTTCAAGGAAGCGTGCGTCAAGAGTGACGAGGGGGACACGATATTGACCCTCAAGGAGCTCGCTCCGACACGCTTGCTGAAGAACGACTTTTACCAACAGGTGGCCACCCTGCAAGCTCGGGGTGCCTCTGCTGATGAGCTACGAGAGCTACTCGGGCGGGCCAGGGCTAAGCGTGGTATCTTCGAGGGAGACCTGACGGAGGGCGAACTAGAGATTGGTCAGGTGGCTGCGCAGATAGAGCAGGTGCAGCCGGTGTCTCAGATCTTCGAAAATCTTATTGCTGAGTACAATGCGGCTCGTGCGGAGCTGCTCGATATGAACTGGACAAATTGCTAAGGGCTATACCTTATATATGTACGATAAATACACTTACCATCCTTATCGCCATCTGACAGGCGCTGGCGTGGCGTTGATTACTCCATTTCTGGAGAATGGGCAGGTAGACTCGGCTTCGCTGAGCCGTCTGACGGAGCATGTGGTCTCAGGCGGATGCGACTTCGTAGTGCTGCTCGGCACTACGGGCGAGTCGCCTACGGTCGTTTACCCTGAGCGACTACTACTGATCGATGTAGTGCGACGGGCCATCGATGGTCGCTGTCCGCTGGTCATCGGTGTCGGGAGCAACAACACGCAGGACCTATGCCAGCGTATGAGCGACCCAATCTATGACAATGTCGATGCCATCCTCTCAGTCGTACCTTATTATAATAAGCCAACGCAGGAGGGACTGTATCTCCACTTTATGGCTGTTGCCGAGGCAAGCAAGAAGCCGATCATACTGTACAATATCCCCTCGCGTACTGGATGCGACCTACAGCCCCAGACGGTAGCTAGGCTACAGCGTGACTCGGCAAAGATCATCGGTATCAAGGAGGCTTCGGGGCATGTAGAGCGAATCGGAGAGATTCGCGAGCTATGCCGTCCTGACCTGCTGGTCTACTCGGGCGATGACCACCTGACGAAAGATATCATCCGGGCGGGAGGCGATGGAGTGGTCTCGGTCGTGGCAAACGCTTATCCGCAAGCGATCAAAGCGCTCGTCTCGGCTCTCATTACAGAGCAGCGGGAGCAGGCGGATGAGATTGATGCACTCTTTACGGAGATGTATCAGTTGCTCTTTAAGGAGGGCAATCCCGTGGGTATCAAGGGGCTGCTTCAGACCATTCACCTTATAGAGACCTGTGCGGTGAGACTACCGCTATGCCATGCTACGGAGCAACTCACGAGCCGACTACGTGCAGTACACAAAGAGCTACTCGTACCCTTGCAGAAGTTAGGAATAGACCCTCGACTATGATACTAAGCTCGCTGAGTGTCATCAACTTTAAGAATGTCGCTACGGCAAACTGCCACTTTGCACCCAAGCTCAACTGCTTCTTCGGGGGCAATGGTATGGGCAAGACCAATCTCCTAGATGCTATCCACTACCTCTCGGTGGTGCGTGGGCATCTAGGCACTACCGATCGCTACGCCATACGTCACGGGGCGCAAGAGGCGATTATACAGGGCGAGTACCTATGGGACGATGGGCAGGAGGACAAGATCAGCCTGCGCATCTCTACCGAGCGAAGCAAGCAGCTCTCTCGCAATGGTCGTCTCTACAAGCGTCACAGCGACCACATAGGGCGCTACCCGCTGGTTATCATATCGCCACACGACCAGAGACTCATACGTGGGGGAAGCGACGAGCGCAGACGCTCCGTGGACCGTATCCTCTCACAGCAAGACGCGACCTATCTGGCGAACTTGATCAACTACAACAGAGCTCTCGACCAGCGCAACAATATGCTGCGCAACCAGATCCACGAGCCAGCTCTGATGGATATCCTCGAGGAGACCTTAGCGACGACGGGACTAGCAGTCTCCACGATGCGACAGGCTTATGTCGATGAGCTCGTCCCCACCTTCGATCAGATTTATCAGCATCTCGCTGCGGGGGTAGAGCGTGCGGTCCTATCCTTTAGTGCCGGCAGTGCCAGCACCGCTCAGGAGCAGCTGCGCATACTACGAGACCATCGTCAGCGAGACTACGAGTATGGCTTCACAGCGACCGGCTGCCACAGAGATGACTTTGAGATGCTCCTCGGAGAGAACCTCATGCGCAAGATAGGTTCCGAAGGGCAAAACAAGACTTACCTCATCGCCTACAAGCTAGCCGAGTACCGCTATCTGCAGCAGCACTTGACGAATCAGACGGCTCCCCTACTCCTCCTCGATGACATCTTCGACAAGCTAGACAGCGACCGTGTGGAGCGCATCATCGAGCTCGTTGCTACGGACACTTTCGGACAGATCTTTATCACCGACACGAACCGCAAATACCTCGATGAAATCATCTCGTCGAAGCAAGTCCCCTATCGCCTCTTCCAGATCCAAGAGGGCGCTCCGACGGAAGTCACCCCGGGGTAATAAACTGCTGAGAAAGTGAGCTGACAGAGCACTTTTGAATTCGAAAAGAGAACTTTAGCGCAAAGTATCGTGGAAATAGTTTGTTTCTCCACTTTAATTCCGTATCTTTGTAGGGGCAAAGAGAGGAGACCCTGAAAAGCTTT
Organism: Porphyromonas vaginalis; assembly: GCF_958301595.1. Classification (NCBI taxonomy): domain Bacteria; kingdom Pseudomonadati; phylum Bacteroidota; class Bacteroidia; order Bacteroidales; family Porphyromonadaceae; genus Porphyromonas; species Porphyromonas vaginalis. Next base: position 2,195,154 of record NZ_CATQJU010000001.1, read on the forward strand.
CTCTTTGTCCCTTCTAAATAAAGCAAAAGGAGGCCATCCAGCTCCCCTATTGCACACATAGACAAGCATATAATCCCAAAACAATAAATATAGTAAGATGAAAAAGCACAACTTCTATGCTGGTCCCTCGGTACTAAACCGTGGCGTGATCGAGCGCACTGCTGATGCGGTGCTGAACTTCGCTGACATGGATCTCTCACTCCTTGAGATCTCTCACCGCAGCAAGCAATTCCAAGCTGTTATGGACGAGGCCGTAGCTACCTTCAAGGAGCTACTAGACATCCCCGAGGGTTACGAGGTACTTTTCCTCGGTGGTGGTGCTAGCCTCCAGTTCTACATGGTACCGCTCAACCTCATGGGCAAGAAAGCAGCTTACCTCAACACAGGTACGTGGTCTACCAACGCTATCAAGCAGGCTGGCTACGTAGACAAGGTCTTTGGTACGGAGACAGTTGTTGTCGCTTCTTCAGAGGACAAGAACTTCACCTACATTCCTAAGAACTTCACCATCCCCGAGGATGTAGACTACTTCCACTACACCTCCAACAATACCATCTACGGTACAGAGATCCGCAAGGACTTCGACTGCAAGGTACCTCTTGTTGCCGATATGAGTAGTGATATCTTCTCTCGTCCAGTAGACGTCAGCAAGTACGACTGTATCTATGGTGGTGCTCAGAAGAATATGGGTCCTGCAGGTACGACCTTCGTAGTCATCCGCAAGGATGCGCTAGGCAAGATCGATCGTCCACTACCTACGATGCTCGACTACCAGACGCACGTCAAGAAGGGCTCTATGTTCAATACGCCTCCTGTCCTACCTATCTACACTTGCCTCCAGACCATGAAGTGGTACAAGGAGATGGGCGGTGTCAAGGCTATGGAGCAGCGTGCTAAGGAGAAGGCTGACGCTCTCTACACAGAGATCGACCGCAACAAGCTCTTCCGTGGTACTGTCGAGGCTGAGGATCGCTCTCGTATGAACGTATGCTTCGTCCTCAACGACGAGTATGCTGAGCTACAAGATGACTTCTTCAACTTCGCTACTGAGCGCGGTATGGTAGGTATCAAGGGTCACCGCTCTGTAGGTGGCTTCCGTGCATCTCTCTACAACGGCCTCGAGATGGAGAGCGTACAGGCTCTGATCCAGGCTATGCAGGACTTCGAGAAGAAGCACTAATCTCTCTCATTACTTACATAACACTATCTGTCCTACCCCGCAGCACCTCACACCAACAGGGGGTCTACGGGGTAGGCTCCTAAATAAAGATATCACTCAATACTATGACTAAAGTACTTATCGCAACTGAGAAGCCCTTTGCACCAGTCGCTGTAGATGGCATTCGCAAGATTGTAGAGGGTGCTGGCTTTGAGCTAGTACTCCTAGAGAAATATACAGAGCGTCAGCAGCTCCTCGACGCTGTCAAGGATGTAGACGCTATCATCGTACGTAGCGACAAGGTCCAGGCTGACGTCTTTGAGGCTGCTAAGAACCTCAAGATCGTCGTACGCGCTGGTGCTGGCTATGACAACGTAGACCTAGAGGCTGCTACCAAGCACAACGTCTGCGTGATGAACACCCCTGGACAGAACTCTAACGCTGTCGCTGAGCTCGCTTTCGCACTCATGCTTGCTATGGTTCGCAATCACTTCAACGGCAAGTCTGGCTCTGAGCTCAAGGGTAAGAAGCTCGGTATCCAGGGCTTCGGACACATCGGTCGTTGCCTAGCTAAGATCGCTCACGGCTTCGGCATGGAGGTCTACTACAACAAGCGTCACCGCCTTGATGCTGCTGAGGAGAAGGAGCTCGGGCTCACCTACTGCAGCCAGGAGGATCTCTTCAAGCAGTGCGACATCGTATCGCTCAATACGCCTAAGACCGCTGAGACTGTCAAGAGCATCAACGGCAAGTATGTCAAGATGATGCCTCAGGGTGGTCTCATCGTCAATACAGCTCGTAAGGAGATCATCGACGAGGAGTGCTTCCTCGCAGCTCTCAAGGAGCGCACAGACGTACGCTACGCTACCGACATCCAGCCTGACATGCACGAGGAGTACCAGAAGGAGCTACAGGATCGCTACCTAGCAACCGCTAAGAAGATGGGTGCTCAGACAGCTGAGGCAAACATCAACGCTGGTCTTGCTGCTGCTAACCAGATCGTCGGCTTCATCAAGGATGGTTGCGAGACTTTCCGCGTCAACTAATCTGTAGACGACTTAGAGACTTTGGTCTCCTCACCTAGAGGGGACCGAAGTCTTTCTTTTTCACTCTCACCACACACTCAAAGACTCTTTATTATGGCTATAATCAAACCATTCAAAGGATACAGACCACCTCAAAACCTTGTTGAGAAGGTCAACTCTCGTCCCTACGACGTGCTAAACTCTGACGAGGCTCGCAAGGAGGCTGAGGGCAACCCCATGTCTCTCTACCACATCATCAAGCCAGAGATCAACTTCCCCGCAGGTACCGACGAGCACGACCCCAAGGTCTATGACGAGGCTGTCAAGCAGTACCAGCACTTCAAGAAGGAGGGCTGGCTCGTACAGGACGACAAGGAGTGCTACTACGTCTATGCTCAGACGATGAACGGCAAGACACAGTATGGTCTCGTTATCGGCGCTTACGTCGAGGACTACCTCAACGGTGTCATCAAGAAGCACGAGCTCACACGTCGTGACAAGGAGGAGGATCGTATGAAGCACGTACGCATCAACAATGCGAACATTGAGCCGGTCTTCTTTGCTTACCCTGACAATGCTGAGCTAGACAAGATCGTCGCTAAGTACACGGCTCAGAAGCCTGTCTACGACTTCGTCGCCAACGATACCTTCCAGCATCAGTTCTGGATCATCGACCAGGATCAGGATATCAAGCGTATCACCGAGCTATTTGGCCAGATGCCCGCGCTCTACATCGCTGACGGTCACCACCGTAGTGCTGCTGCAGCGCTCGTAGGTGCTGAGAAGGCTAAGCAAAACCCCAATCACCGTGGTGATGAGGAGTACAACTACTTTATGGCTGTAGCCTTCCCCGCTAACCAGCTCACCGTCATCGACTACAACCGTGTCGTCAAGGACCTCAACGGGCTCACCAGCGAAGAGTTCCTCAAGAAGCTCGAGAAGGACTTCGTCGTCGAGAAGAAGGGCACAGAGATCTACAAGCCCGCTAAGCTGCACAACTTCTCGCTCTACCTCGATGGCAACTGGTACTCGCTCACCGCTAAGCCAGGCACCTACGATGACAGCGATCCTATCGGTATCCTAGACGTCACCATCTCGTCGAATCACATCCTCGATGAGATCCTCGGCATCAAGGATCTACGTAGTGACAAGCGCATCGACTTCGTCGGTGGTATCCGCGGTCTTGGCGAGCTCAAGAAGCGTGTCGACTCAGGCGAGATGAAGGTCGCACTAGCCCTCTACCCCGTCACGATGAAGCAGATCATGGACATCGCTGACACGGGCAACATCATGCCACCTAAGACCACCTGGTTCGAGCCTAAGCTCCGCTCCGGTATCGTCATCCACGAGCTCAGCTAAAGCACAAACACATCTATATACGATTAGGGGACTGTACCTTTTGCGGTGCGGTCCCCTTTTTCTATTCTTTTGCGCTAACCGCTTAGCAGTCAAAACTGACATAACGATCAGTACACTAGACTGAAACTGGAGTTTCATAGGGAGGAAACTGGAGTGCCATACGTGTGGCACTGATTTCTCTAGCGGTATCCCGTCTGATTTCGTACCTTTGTGCTAGAAGTCTCCACAAGGTCGTGGAGGCATTTACCTCTCTAGATAGTTTTATGAACCAAGTATCTCCTTCTCCTGAGACTCTATCCGCAGTGCGTGAGGCGGTCGACGTATTACAGCGTGGTGGTATCATCCTCTACCCTACTGACACGATCTGGGGCTTGGGATGCGATGCGACCAATGAAGAGGCGGTGGATCGCCTCTCGGCAATTAAGGGTCGCCCCATGGGCAAGCCGATGCTGATGCTGGTCGATAGCGACGTGCGAATACAATCATACGTGCGTACGGTGCCATCGATGGCGTACCAATTGATCGATGTGGCGGTGCGTCCGCTCACCATTATCTACCCCGAGGGGCGCAATGTGGCGCCACAACTACTGGCGGACGATGGCTCGATCGGGATACGCATCGCAAGCGATACGCTCTGTCAGGAGATCTGCCGCATGCTGCGCCGACCACTCGTCTCCACCTCGGCCAATCTGGCGGGGACTAGTTCGCCACACAACTATTCGGAGATTGATCCCGCACTGATCAAGATGGTCGACTATGTGGTCCCGCTACGCCAAGATGAGCATATCGATGGCATGCCCTCAGACATTATCAAGCTGGGGCTCAATAATGAGGTGCAAGTCATTCGCTAAGTAATAAGGTTGGTCAGAAGCCGTTAAACGCCCTTTTAGTAGCTCCTAAACACGGTCCGATCTATGAGCAAGAAGTCTCGACAAGCTATGGTACGTCTGCGCTACATCGTCTCTGACCTTGTGGCGGTGCTGCTGGCAACGACGCTCTTCAACGTGGTGCGCTACGTGGTCGAGGATCAGAGTGCGACCTTTGGCGAGCTGTCGCTCTTCCTCTTCAACACGAAGATGTACTGGGTGACGCTCGTGGTGGTACTCTTCTGGATGGGCTTCCTAACGCTCTCGGGGTACTATAATAAGGTATTAGCGAAGAGCCGCATCGACGAGTTCTTTCTGACGGCTGGGAGTGTCTTCGTGGGGGTGGTCATCGAGTATCTCTTCCTCGTGGTGGACGATGTAATCGATGGGCGCAGTGAGCATCTGCTCCTCTTCGCCCTGCTCTATCTGACGCACTTCCTCCTCATCTATGCGGGTCGCCTGACGATTACTTTGCAGCAGATTAGGTATGACCGCATGCCAGAGCATTGGCCACAGATCCTGCTCATCGGGACGCCCGAGGTGATCGACAAGTTGCAGGCGGTGCGTATGGAGATGCATTACCACGCTGTGGCGCAGCTCCCCTTCGACTCTGAGCCTGTCACACTAGAGCAGGTACAGACTATACTGGAGGAGCAACCGATCGAGGCGATCTATATGGTGGCCAATGAGGCGGACACGCTACGAGCTACGCATCTGCTCTATGAGCTGTACCGTTGCAAGCTACCGATCAAGATATATCTAGAGGGGGTGATGGGGGTACGCTCCTCGCTACAAGCGCGCACGCTCCGTGGGTTACCGCTACACGATGTGACGCAGACGCAGATGAGCGAGATGGAGCAAAATGTAAAGTGGCTCTTCGACCGTATCGTATCGCTAATTTTGCTGATCCTCCTGTCGCCTCTCTTTGCGGTGCTAGCGGTCTTGGTTCGGCGCTCTTCGGAGGGACCCGTCTTCTATCGTCAGGAGCGTGTGGGGCGTGGAGGGAAGCCTTTTTGGATCTATAAGTTTCGCACGATGTATACGGACGCAGAGGTAGCGGGCCCTCAGCTTAGCCACGAGGGAGACAAGCGAGTCACACCATTGGGTGCCAAGCTACGCAAGTACAGACTGGACGAGCTACCCCAGTTTTACAATGTATTGCGAGGCGATATGTCTATCGTGGGGCCTCGCCCCGAGCGCGCTTACTACATCAAGCAGATCCTCGAGCGGGCGCCTTACTACTACCTGCTACACCAGCTACGGCCGGGCATCACGTCGTGGGGAATGGTGCGGTACGGCTACGCCTCGACGGTCGATGAGATGGTCGAGCGACTTTACTATGACTGGCTCTACTACGAACACATGTCGATCAAGCTCGACCTAGCGGTGCTGCTCTGCACGGTGGGCACTATTATCAAGGGAAAAGGAAAGTAACACGGCTGCGATGACGACTACGACTACACGCATATCACTACTACAACGCTTCATCCTATGGAGAGAGGCTCACATCAGTGAGCGCATCTTCGTACTGATCTTATCTTTTATCATCGGTATCTTGACCGCCCTGGCTGCCTTTGCGCTCAAACAATTGATCGGCACGATACAGCATCTCCTGATGCCCGCCATACGTCAGGCTAATGTGTGGTACCTGATCCTGCCACCTATTGGCGTCCTGCTGACGGCGGGTGTGGTCAAGCTCTTCATCCGTGACGACATAAGCCACGGTGTGACGAAGGTGCTGGGCGCTATGTCACAGCGCAAGAGTCGTATCAAGCCGCACAACACCTGGTCGTCGCTCCTAGCTAGTTCGATCACCATCGGCTTCGGTGGATCGGTCGGTGCCGAGTCACCTATCGTGATGACGGGAGCCGCCATCGGGAGCAATACGGGACGGCTCTTCAAGCTGGAGCAGCGTCAGCTGATGCTCCTCGTGGGGTGCGGTGCTGCGGGGGCTATTGCGGGGATCTTTAAGGCGCCCATTGCGGGCTTGGTCTTTGTGGTGGAGGTGCTACTCCTCGACTTGACACTGAGCAGTGTGCTACCGCTACTGATTAGCTCCGTCACCTCGGCTACGATGGCTTACCTGCTGACGGGACAGCAGGCGATGTTTTCCTTTTACCAGAGCGACCCTTTCACGGCAGAGCGCATCCCCTACGTGATCCTGCTCGGTATAGCCTGCGGCTTCACCTCGCTCTACTTCTCCAAGGTGATGTTTGCACTGGAGAGTTGGCTCAAGAAGCGCAGCAACTTCCTCAAGCGTTACGGCATCTCGATGCTTATCCTCAGTGTGGCTATCTTCCTCTTTCCACCGCTCTTTGGCGAGGGTTACAGCACGCTCAGCGACCTGATGGCGGGACAGTACAGCTCCGTGACGGACAATAGTATCTTCGCCTCCTTCGGGAGTAACTATTGGGTCATCTTCGCCTTCCTCCTCTGCACGATGCTGGTGAAAGTCTTTGCCTCCGTAGCGACCAATAGCGGCGGCGGATGTGGCGGACTCTTTGCGCCTAGCCTCTTCGTGGGGGGCTTGTGTGGCTTTGTCTTTGCCTATGCGCTAAACTTCTTCCCCTTCATTGAGGTCTACCTACCGCAAAAGAACTTTGTCCTCATGGGTATGGCGGGCGTAATGGCGGGCGTGATGCACGCTCCGCTGACGGGTACCTTCCTCATTGCTGAGTTGACGGGTGGCTACAACCTGCTTCTGCCACTCATGCTGGTCGCTATCTGCTCCTATGGGACGATCCGCATCTTCATGCCTCACAGCATCTACTCACTCCGCTTGGCGCAAAAGGGTGAGCTGATGACCCACAGCAAGGATCAGGCGGTGCTCACGGTGATGAGCATCGACAATGTGATCGAGACGGACTTTGATAAGGTCTACCCCGACATGACGCTCGGCGAACTGGTTCAGGTGGTGGGACGTGCTAAGCGCAATCTCTTTCCTGTGGTGGAGCGTGAGACAGATAAGCTCCTCGGTGTGGTTTCGCTCGATGATATACGCAATATCATGTTTCGCCCTGAGCTTTACGACCGCTACAAGGTGGATCGTATCATGGTCTCCCCGCCAGCCCGCATCCAGAGCGATATGCACATGGACCACATCATGCACCTCTTTGACGAGACCAAAGCGTGGAACCTCCCCGTCGTAACACCCGAGGGGCAGTACCTCGGCTATGTCTCTAAGTCTAAGATATTCAACACCTACCGAGAGGTGCTCAATGTCCTCTCACCTGACGAATAAACAGCTATGAAGAAAGATCAAGTCCGCATCATCTTTTACGGCACCGCTCCCTTTGCGACGGCCTGCCTAGAGCGTCTCGTCGACGAGGGCTACCCTATTGTCTCTGTCGTCACGGCTCCTGACAAGCCTGCGGGTCGTGGACATCGCCTGCAGCCCTCGGCGGTCAAGGTCTGTGCGACCAAGCTCGGACTACCTATATTACAGCCGACAAACCTACGAGACGAAGCTTTCGTCCAGCAACTCACGGAGCTAAAGCCAACGCTCGGCGTGGTGGTCGCCTTCCGTATGCTACCTCGTGAGGTGTGGAGCTTGCCCCCGTGGGGGACGGTCAATATACATGGCTCGCTACTCCCGCAGTATCGTGGCGCCGCTCCGATCAATTGGGCACTAATCAATGGCGAAAGCGAGACGGGCGTGACCCTCTTCCAGCTACGTCACGAGATCGATACAGGAGACATCATTGCCGCTTCGGCTTGTCCGATCGAGCCAGAGGACAACTTCGGCACCCTTTACGACAAACTGATGGCTCTGGGTGCTGAGCTACTGGCTCACGGCTTGAGCATACTGACGCAGCACGAGGGTTGCTACCCACAAGCACTACCGCAAGAGGAGCACCCCGACCTGCGCCCTGCTCCTAAGCTTACGAAAGAGAATACGCGCATTGACTGGCACCAGTCGGCGCACGAGATACACAACCTGGTACGTGGCTTGGCACCTCAGCCTGGTGCCTGGACGATGCTGGAGCTTCCCAACGAAGAGCCTCTCCTTGTCAAGATCTATGCGACCACGCTCCCGCAGCAGGAAGCGGACGAGCGACCCGTGGGACAGAGCCTCTCTCCTCGCAAAGGTCAGCTAGCCGTGCAGTGTGGCGATGGATTGCTCCTCATCGAGCAGCTAAAGCCTCAGGGCAAGAAGCTCCTCTCGGCACGTGATTGGCTCAACGGACTCAAAGTCTCTGTCGAGGAGGTTCGCTTCGTCTAGCCATTTCCATACAAGCAAAGTGACCCCACAGCTATCCATCACCCTACCTCCCTCAAAGAGTCTCTACAATCGGCTCTTCGTGATGGCACGGCTGGCGCATCGGCCCATCCCGTCGCTGTGGCATCAGCTAGACCTCTGCGAAGACTTGGCGGTGATGCTACATGCCTCGGGGAGTAGCGAGGAGCGCATATCCGTAAGGGCTTCGGGAACGGCTATGCGCCTCCTGACCGCACTCTTTGCTTTGACCACAGAGCGAGAGGTTCTGCTCGTTTCGCCAGTTCGTCGTATGACCGAGCGACCACTAGCACAGCTCATCGCACTACTCTCTCAGCTCGGAGCCGACATAGTCCAACCATCGTCCCAAGAGCCTGTCGAAGGGCTTTACCCACTGGTTCGCGTTCGTCCGATGAGCCTGCAGCAGGAAGGTCTCCCCACGCTAATCCTGCCGAGCGGACTAGAGAGCAGCCAGACGGTCACAGCCCTACTCCTCATTGCTCCCTATCTGCCCCACGGACTAGCCCTTCGCTGGCAAGATGACCAACTCCCCAGCGCCTCTTACATCCAGTTGACCTGCTCCCTGATGCAGACATGCGGCATCGAGCTCGCGGTTGATTGCCACGGGATCTATGTTGCCCCAGGAGCCTACTGCGAGGCAACGCTCACACGCCTACTCTCGCACCCCATCGGTGACTGGTCCTCAGCGCAGTATCCCCTCCAGTGGGCACTTATGGCGCCACGACCCTGCCAGCTCTTGCTGACCAATGTACCAGCGCAGAGCTTGCAACCTGATGCTCGTGCCTTAGAACTGCTACAGATCTCCCCCGAATGGCTAAGCGCAGGTGACAACACCCTCTGCTTTGACAGCGAGCTACTGCAGAAGCATTTGCGTGAGCTCACGTTTGGGAGCCTCTCCCTGTCAAACAATCCTGACTTCGCACCTACACTCATTGCACTACTCCTCTACTATCAGAAGAAAGCGCAGCTCCGTGGACTAGACCTCCTACGCCTCAAAGAGAGCGACCGCATCGCCCTCATTCTGCGCAATGGCGAGCAGCTTGGTTATCAGCTCACCTACGAAACGGAGAGCGGCTTCTGCTTAGCCGGCAGCGCACCAAGCTCCGTTCACACCCCAGTACCCATTGCTACAGATGTCGACCACCGTATGGTGATGGCATGGGCTCCTTTCGCCTGGTATCACCAGCTACAGATAGAGACTCCGCAAGCAGTTGACAAGAGCTACCCCACCTTCTGGCGAGACCTTCGCAAGCTCTGCGAGGTCATCGAGACACCTTTATATATATGAGCACGAATCCCCTTCACTATGACCTTTGACACATTAGACCTTTCGCCCGAACTCCTTCGTGCCACCGCCGACCTAGGCTTCTCCGAGCCTATGCCCGTACAGCAAGAGGTCATTCCATACCTATCCACTCATCGAGGGGATCTGATCGCGCTCTCCAAGACCGGCTCGGGCAAGACCGCCGCCTACGGACTGCCCCTCTTAGAGCGCATCATACAGGCAAGAGGCTCCGCACCCTGTGGACTCATCCTTACGCCAACACGAGAGCTCGCAATACAGGTGCAGAGCGACTTAGTCGCCTTGGCAAAGTATACCTCCGTTCGCCAAATCCTAGCCCTCTACGGCGGTGCCTCCATCGAGGAGCAGATCCGTCAGCTCGCCAAGGGATACCATATTATAGTAGCCACTCCCGGCAGACTCTGCGACCTGCTTAGGCGCAAAGCTGTCAAGCTGCGCAAGGTCTCGGTCGTCGTCCTCGACGAAGCCGATGTGATGCTCGACATGGGCTTCCAGCGAGATCTGCAGGAGATCCTGCAGGCGGTGCCACAGCAGGTGGAGCATTGGCTCTTTTCCGCCACCATGAGCCGAGAGGTGCGGGAGATAGCCGACAACTATATCAGCGATGCCCACGAGGTGCAGATAGGTGCGCTCAATAAAGCGAATGCGGACATCAAGCATCTCTACGTAGCGGTCCCAGCACGGCACAAGTACGCCGCTCTGAAGCGTGTCGTCGACTACTACCCCAATATCTACGGGATCATCTTCTGCCGCACCCGTGCCGAGACCAAGGAGATCGCCGAGTGGCTCATACGAGATGGGTACAATGCCGATGCGCTCCATGGCGACCTTAGCCAAGCGCAGCGAGATATGGTGATGAACCGCTTCCGCATACGCAACCTGCAGCTACTCGTTGCGACCGACGTGGCAGCACGTGGACTCGATGTAGATGATGTCACTCATGTGCTTCACTACGGCCTGCCCGCCGATCCCGACAGCTACACACACCGCAGCGGACGCACCGCTCGTGCTGGCAAGACGGGTCTCTCGATAGCCATCTGCCATCTACGCGACAGCAAGCAGATACGCATCATCGAGCAGCACGCTGGCATTCGGATTGAGTCGATGCCCCTCCCCTCTGGTCAGGAGATTTGTAAGAAGCAACTCTTCGCGCTAGCTACCAAGATCGAGTATGCCGACAGCAACGAGCATGGCACTCAGTACGATGAGTTACTCAATGCGATCGTGCAGAAGCTCGCCTGGCTCCCTCCCGAGGAGATCATACGTCGTGTCCTCACACTGGAGGCGGACCGTATCATGCGATACTACGCCAATACGCCCGACCTCTCGGCCCAAGAGCTAGCCACCGAAGAGCCTAAGTATAGGACAAAAGATTCCCACGAGGAGCATCGCAAAGCACCCAAAAAGCGTAGCCGCACCGACCTGCCGCCTATGACCTCGCTACGGATCAACCTCGGCAAGCGCGACAAGCTCTATCCGAACCGTCTCTTAGAGTTGATCAACCGCACGCTCCCCTATAAAATCACCATCGGCAAGATAGATCTCAGTCCCAGCTACAGCTACTTTGAGGTAGCCAGCGAATGGGCCGAAACAGTTGCTGCAGCCCTGAGCGAAGAGGAGTACAACGGCCGCCCCATCCGTGTCACCATTCAGAAGGATCGGTAAAACCCACGAGCCTGTATCACAACCCGCTTTCACCCAAGCATAGCCAAAAGCGTCGCCAGTCGCTCTCTTTTTCACGCTCAGGCACCTTTTAGGTATTGCAAAATTGTGAATTATTTGCTACCTTGCGACAAGTTTAGTGAGAAGCTAGTCAAGTAAGCCTAAGTAAGGGGAGAAACAAAGCATCAGAAGTCCCTACTTTCGCTCTCCTCCGATTAGCATTTTCGCTAGACTTACACATTGACGACCGCTACACTAGCTAGCGACGTCTAGACGACTGCAAACAAATTATTCACTCTAATATAACAGGCTATGCAATTGTATCAGACATCAGACATTCGAAACATCGCCGTCATCGGCGGCTCGGGTAGCGGCAAGACAACTCTTGCCGAGGCTATGCTCTATGAGAGTGGCGTCATCAAGCGCCGCGGGACTATCCAGGCACAAAACACTGTGTGCGACTACTTCCCCGTAGAGAAGGAGTATGGCTATACCGTTTTCTCCACCCTATTTAGTGTCGAGTTTGCTAATCGCAAGCTCAACTTCATCGACTGCGCAGGCTCCGATGACTTCGTCGGTGGCACTGTCGCTGCACTCCACGTGACTGACTCGGCTCTCGCTGTGGTCAATGCCAAGGAGGGCGTCGAGGTTGGTCTGGTCAATCAGATGCGTATCATAGAGCAACTGCATAAGCCTGTGCTCTTTACGATCAACCAGCTGGATAGCGACAAGGCAGACTACGACAGCACAGTCGCTGGGCTCAAAGCTCGCTATGGCGGCAAGGTGGTCGTCATTCAGTACCCCGTACAGGAGGGTCCAGACTTCCACCAGGTGGTCGATGTGCTCAATATGAAGATGTACCAATGGAAGCCTGAGGGCGGCGCTCCCGAAGAACTCGAGATCCCAGCTGATCAGCAAGCACGTGCTGAGGAGCTGCGCCAAGCGCTCATCGAGTCGGCTGCTGAGCACGAGGAGCATCTGATGGAGACCTTCTTTGAGAAAGGGTCGCTCGACGAGGAGGAGATCGTACAGGGCATGCGCAAGGGTATCGTCCTCGGAGATATGTACCCCGTCTTCTGCGTCAGTGCGCTCAAGGATATGGGCGTACGTCGTACGATGACCTTCCTGGGCGATGTAGCACCTCGCGTCACCGAGTCTGCGCTACCCGTCACGACGGAGGGCATAGAGGTAGCACCTGATGCTACCGCTCCCGTGAGTCTCTACTTCTTCAAGAGCACCGTAGAGCCTCATATCGGTGAGGTCTCTTACTTCAAGGTTATGAGCGGTACACTCAAGGAGGGTATGGACTTGACCAATGCTAAGAATGGCTCTAAGGAGCGCCTCGGTCAGATCAACGTGGTGGCTGGTGCGCAAAAGGAGAAAGTGAGCCAGCTCGTCGCTGGAGACTTTGGTGCAGCCGTAAAGCTCAAGGATGTACGTCGTGGAGCTACGCTCAATGATAAGGGTGTGGACTACCAGTTCCCCAACATCGAGTACCCCGCCCCCAAGTATCGTCGTGCTATCGTAGCAACTAATAGTGCCGATACGGAGAAGCTCAGCGAGGCTCTCACACGTATGCAGGAGGAGGATCCCACATGGATCGCTCAGCAGAGCAAGGAGCTACGTCAGCTCATCGTGTATGGTCAGGGAGAGTTTCACCTACGTACGCTCAAGTGGCGACTGGAGAACAATGACAAGATCCCCGTCACCTTTGAGGAGCCACGCATCCCCTACCGTGAGACTATCACGAAAGCAGCACGCGCTGACTATCGTCACAAGAAGCAGTCGGGCGGTGCTGGGCAGTTTGGCGAGGTGCATCTGATTGTCGAGCCTTACGAGGAGGGCAAGGAGCTACCAAGCGTCTTCCGCTTTAACAATCAGGAGTTCAAGATCACGCCTCGTGACACCCAGACCGTCGAGCTAGCCTGGGGTGGCAAGCTCATCTTCGTCAATAGTGTCGTAGGTGGAGCCATCGACAACCGCTTCATGCCAGCCATCCTCAAGGGTATCATGGAGCGCATGGAGCGTGGCCCGCTGACAGGCTCCTATGCTCGTGACGTGCGTGTGATCGTCTACGATGGTAAGATGCACCCCGTAGATAGCAATGAGATCTCGTTCATGCTGGCTGGGCGCAACGCCTTTAGCGAGGCCTTCCGCAATGCTGGTCCTAAGATCCTCGAGCCTATCTACAGCGTCGATGTGACCGTACCCGCAGACTACCTAGGCGATGTAATGAGCGACCTGCAGGGACGCCGTGCACTCATCATGGGTATGAGCAGCGATGGCAACTACGAGCAGCTCTCTGCCAAGGTGCCTCTCAAGGAGCTGAGCGACTACTCTACTTCGCTCAGTTCGCTGACGGGTGGACGCGCCTCGTTTGTCATGAAGTTTGACGCCTACGAGCTAGTCCCGACAGATGTCCAGGAGGCACTCCTGAAGGCCTACACAGAGGAGAGCGAGGAGGAGTAACAGACGGCTCCCCACTACCCTACTAAGTATCAGAGCGGTCTCAGGTCATGACGACTTGAGGCCGCTCTCTCTGTATGTAGTCGACAGCTCTCCCTAAATGCACTACTTGCCAATTTGTATCGTACTGATTTCTTAGCAGATACGAGTTCCAAGAGTTATTCCCCTCTTGGAACTTTTTAGTTCCAACAGAGGAACTTTTCGGTTCCAAGGGAGGAACTTTTTAGTTCCAGCGGAGGAACTTTTTAGTTCCAACCGAGGATCCGTTTGGCGGATAGACGTAGTTCTCTTTGTTTTTGTATCTTTGTTCGCAAGGGAGGGCTATTTTATCAGTTTGATGACGATGATCATCTGCTGCGGGTGCCTCCCTTCGCTATTTTGGTCTCTAAGACATCGCAGATATATACACTAACAAGGTTAGAATACTATGAATAAGCAAATCTATTTGGCCCTCGCATTGATCTTATCAACTTGCTTTGGGTTGGTCGGTTGTTACCGTGATTGCCCCGATGATGGTGGCGATCCCAACAAGGAGGATACGATCCCGATGGGCGAGTACACCCCTATCTACGAGCTAGATGCAGATGGCAATCTGAAGCATCTGCCGATCCCCTTCGTAGACTTTATGGCGGGTGAGCTACCCCTCAGGAAGTGGGAGGCCGCTCACGGAGCCATGCTACAGAAAGAGGTGGTTGCTGACTTTAAGGGTCAGCAGGTCAAGAATTACGTCTTCAACACTCAGGACAAGAGTGGCAAGCAGCCGCTACGCATCTATCTCGTCGGAGATGCTGGCAAGGGTAGACTACAGATATCAACCCTCCTCATCGACAAGAAGCTGGTCTACAATGAGCAGGGCGAGATCAGACAGGAGTTTGACATGATGACCATCAATGATGGCTTTGCGGCGATGGACGACAGCTCCAGCAAGACACCTATGTACCGCAAGGGGAACCTTATCGTAGGGGTCTCACAGAGCAAAGATCAGGCTGGATATGCTCAGCTCTCCTTCCTGCCTATGCCAGGATCGGTCCCTACGGGATACTTCGACAAGAGTCTCAAGGACTTCCCCTTCGCTAGTAAGAAGGCTGAGGATACCTCTCTAGATGAAATCCGCAAGTATGAGGCCGCTCTAGGACTCAGACAGGAGAAGGCGCAGAGTGATCCCAAGCGTGCCAACTTCATCACGAAGGACAAGAAGAAGGGCAACTTCGACCTAGTCGCTTACTACCCACAGGGCTACACGTCCAAGGGAGAAACTTACAAGCCTGGTATCCTGGCACTCAGTTATGCTCTCACTCTAGATATGGTAGAGAACAATGCCGAGGTAGCCGAGTGGTTTGTAAGCAACGGCTTTAGCAAGCCTCAGAAGTCAGACATTAGCGACAATACCTTCACCAGCGAAAACGACTACTACACACTCCTCATCATGGAGGGTGGTAATGGTGTAGCCTTTAGCTTCTCTGCCAAGGAGGAGGCACCCACGCCTGATCCCGCAGAGGACACTAGCATCTTCCCCTCCTACAACTTTAAGGAGAAGTTCAACCCCGCTGACGTGCCTACCCCAGGAACACCCGCAGGCTCTATCTACACCAGTGAGATGGCTAAGGGAGAGAATGTCACCTACAACGCTCCTGAAAAAGGCGATGATGGCAAGATAGACTATGGTATGACCAACCTTCAGGTCTTGATCAAAGACCCCTTTAAGGATAAAACTGCCGCCATCAACGGCTATTACTACTACGCTGCCTACGAAGCCACAGAGGCTACGATGCACGTCTATGATAATGGTGGACTAGCCATCAACCACGCTAAACAGTTTAAGACGGGTATCGACAAGGAGCTCAAGGCTGCTCTCGAGAAGGGGGGCTACCAATACACTGGAACGGAAAAGAGAACCTCGGGCTCTGAGTACTGGTTTTACTACAACGCTGAGCACAATGTTTCCCTCCACGTCTATAAGATGAAAGATAGCAGCTTCCTCATCGCTAACTTCTGGCCTGGCGATGACTACAAGCCACAAGCGGGCAACCAGATCCGCCTAAATACGCGCTACATACGCCGCTAAGCAGGAGCCTGTCGCCCCTGTGCGACTCGCCCAATGTACTAAACAGAGCAAGAGCCTACTCGCTAATCAGCGGGCAGGCTCTTGCTTTATCTTGCCATCTCTCTAAGTTACTCCCCCCCCTATCAGTCACTCCGTTTGTTAACTTTCCAAAATGCTTCCAAGCTTGGAAAAATAATTTTCCAAGGGAGGAAACTTTACTTTCCAAGGGAGGAAAAATAAATTTCCAACGCTGGAAATGTTTCGTTCCAACAGAGGAAAGGAAGCTGACCTCTGTTGAGACGTTTACACGCCCCAACTAAACAACGAAAGATAGGTGTAGTGCTTGGAGCCAGCTAGCCCTTGTACTAGCTTTTGGGCTGCGGGACTAAGATGGGCAGTTGCTGCTTTTGGATCGTGATCTCGATGCGACGCCCCAGCTCGATGAGCTCACCATCGACCTGCGCATAGTCCTCCTTCTCACGCTCTATGATGAGGTGGTCGGTGCGATAAATGTCGATGGAGGCACTATCGTTGATGTTTTTAGTAAAGAGGTTGATCGCCACCTGCGGAGCTTTTAGGAGCGACATATTGCGGATGACCACCACGTCAAAGAGCCCGTCGTCCAGCTCAGCCTCTGGGGCGATGATCGCATTATTGCCATACTGATCCGCATTAGCGCAGGTCACGAGGAAGGCTTTCTGCTCGATCACCTCACCGTTGAGATGAAGGCGATAAAGCGAGGACTTGTGCTTGATAAACTGATCGACCGTCGAGAGGACGTAGGAGAGTGGCCCCCGGAAGCTCTTCTGGTCGTAGCTAGCGGTCACCTGAGCATCAAAGCCCACGCCGAAGGTCACGAAAAAGGGAACCCCATCGGCCTCGCAGCAGTCGATACGCTTGGTATACCCTCGGCGAATAACCTCTAGGGCTGCTTCGGGGTCTAGCGGTATGTCTAGCGAGCGCGCCAACCCATTGCCCGACCCCATCGGGACGATGCCGAGAGACATCTCTGTCGTGCGCACCGCATCGGCTACCTCATTGATCGTACCATCTCCACCGATGGCAATAACTGTGTCAAACCCTTGACCAGCTATATCCTTGATGATGCGATCGGCATGTCCCTCTCCGTTGGTATAGACGAAGTATAGCTCACTGCCATTGTCCGAGAGCATGTTAAATGCGAGCTCTGGCAGACTCGTCTTCCTAGAGGTGCCAGAGATAGGATTGATGATGACGAGATACTTCCTTTGAGAGCTTAGCATACGACCAGATCTCTAGTGGTGGAAGGCGAGCATACGCTCACGAGCATACGACTCGTAGGGCGTACCTGGACGGCCATAATTGCAAAAAGGCACAATGCTAATGCCGCCTCGTGGCGAGAAGTCGCCCGTCACCTCGATATACTTCGGGTCCATCAGACGGATCAGGTCGTCCATGATGATGTTCACACAATCCTCATGAAAGGCACCATGCGAGCGAAAGCTAAAGAGATAGAGCTTGAGGCTCTTGCTCTCGACCATACGCACGTCTGGGATATACTCTATATATATGGTAGCGAAGTCAGGCTGCCCAGTGATAGGACAGAGTGCCGTGAACTCGGGGCACTCGAAGCGTACGTGGTAGTCGCGGTCTTGATGTCTATTCTCAAAAGCCTCTAGCACACTCGGATCGTAGTCCTGTGCGTAGACGGTGCGCTTATTGCCTAGTAGGGAGAGCCCCTCGACAGATTTGTCACGAGCTCCGTCATGAGCTCCCGCAGGAGATATAGTTTCTTTCATATTACAGATTTAGGATATTGGACTAGTGCTACTAAGCCTCTAGTAGCACTAGTCTCTATAGCATTAGAGTAGGTGTGAGGCCAGCTCACTGAGTTCGCTGCGCTCTCCCTTGATCAGGTTAACGTGTGCGAAGAGCGTCTCACCACGCATCTTGTCGATCATGTAGGCGAGACCATTGCTCTGGCTGTCTAGATAAGGTGAGTCGATCTGCTCCACGTCACCGCAGAAGATCATCTTCGTCCCCTCACCAGCACGCGTGATAATCGTCTTGACCTCGTGAGGAGTCAAGTTTTGCGCCTCATCGACGATCACGATAGCGTCCGCCAGACTACGACCACGCAGATAGGCTAGAGCCTCGATGATGAGCTTATTGTCCTGCTGGAGCTTCTCCAGCTCAGCCTGCTGCTTGCCGCCCTTAAACTGCGACTTGATCACATTCAGATTGTCAAAGAGGGGCTGCATATAGGGGCGCACCTTCTCCTGCTCCGTACCAGGCAGAGCACCGAGATCCTTATTGGCGAGAGCCACGATAGGACGTGCCAGCATAACCTGTCCATAGCGGTCAGCTTGGTCTAGAGCTGCGGCAAGTGCTAGGAGCGTCTTACCGGTACCGGCCTTGCCCGAGAGTGCCACGAGGAGTACGTTGGGATCCATCAGCACGTCAAAGGCAAAAGCCTGCTCCGCATTCCTAGGCGTGATGCCCATGTGAGTGAACTTGTCTACCCGCTGCACCATCGCCTCAAAGGGATTGTAGCGCGCCAGCACACTGCTCTGGTCACTCTTGAGGACGAAGCACTCATTGGGTTGTATCTTGCTGCCAAACTCAAACTCGTCAAGTGCTACTCCCTGCTCATTGTCATAGAGACGATTGATAAGCTCTGCATCGATCCCCTCGAAGACTGGCTGAGCCTCCTCAAAGAGGTCGAAGGTCTGCACCTTATCGTTGAAGTAATCCTCTACAGGGATGCCGAGCGACTTAGCCTTCATACGGAGGTTTATGTCCTTGCTCACGAGGATCGTCTGCTCTCCTTCGTTTGCCTCAGCAATGTGTAGCGTAGCGCTCATGATCTTATGGTCTGGGATGTTTTCCCCAAAGGCGTGCGCCACACGCTCATGAGGCTTATTGCCTAGATAGACGTAGAGGCGTCCTCTCCCCTCTCCTAGGTCAGCGCCATGCTCGAAGAAGTCAGCATCCGTCAGCTCATCAAGTCTGCGAACGAAAGCACGTGCGTTGAAGTTGATCTGATCGGAGCCTTTCTTAAACTTGTCCAGCTCCTCGAGCACCACGATGGGAAGATAGATGTCATTGTCCTCAAACTTGTCGATGCACTCATAGTCGTGCAGGATGACGTTGGTGTCCAGGACAAAGTTCTTGCTGTGCGATACTCTTGTAGCCTTGCCCTTAGCACTGGAGCGGGGCGTCGTCTTGGAGTGACTCTTGTTGGAGGTTCCCTTTCGCTCTGTAGTAGCAGAGGAGGTCTTCTTTTGAGCTGTTGGCATATTGGTCTGTTTTTCTAGTTCATATTCGCAAGCTTGTATCTTGCTCGTCCCAAAGTTAGCTATTTTGCTCCAAACGGCCAGCATCCAGCATCTAGGAGAGGACTACTTTGTCTAGATAAGCGGGTTCTTCCTTAGAGTGCGAGCCTAAGATGTCGCTGGTTTGAAATATATTTGGTAAGTTTGTACTATCGAATAAGAACCAATCTAGCAACAGAATATTCTATGGCAACTTTATCACCCGAACTAATACAACAAGCACAAGAGCGTGCTAAGCAATGGCTCGCACCCGCCTTCGACAGTGAGACACGTCAGCAAGTAGAGGCTCTCCTCGCCGCTGAGGACAAGACACCTCTCGTGGAGGCCTTCTACCAAGTACTAGAGTTTGGCACGGGAGGTCTGCGTGGCATCATGGGAGCCGGCACTAACCGCATGAATAAATACACCGTCGGCATGGCTACGCAGGGACTGGCCAACTACCTCCTGCAATGCTTCGCTGGCGAAGAGATCTCCGTAGCTATCGGATACGATGGGCGCAACAACAGCCCCTTCTTCGCTCAGACGACGGCCGACGTACTCACGGCAAACGGCATCAAGGTCTACCTCTACGATGCGCTCCGCCCTACCCCGATGGTTTCCTATGCGATCCGTCAGCTGGGCTGTAAGAGTGGCGTCATGGTGACCGCCTCGCACAATCCCAAGGAGTACAACGGCTACAAGGTCTTCTGGAGCGATGGTGCACAAATCATCGCACCGCACGACAAGGCAATCGTCAATGAGGTGAAGAGCATCACAGACATTGCCCAGGTGAAGTGGCAGGGCAATCCAGCGCTCGTCGAGATGATCGGAGCTGAGATGGACGACCGCTTCATCCACGATGTCTGTACCCTATCGCTCTCGCCTGAGTCGGTGCAGCGTCACAGTGATATGGGGATCGTCTACACACCCATCCACGGTACTGGCGTGCGTATCGTACCTCGTGCGCTAGAGGCTTTTGGCTTTAAGAATATCATCCATGTGCCGGAGCAAGATGTGATCGATGGCAACTTCCCAACGGTCGTCTCACCGAATCCCGAGGAGCCGGCAGCTATGAAGCTGGCGATAGAGCGTGCCGAGGCTACGGGTGCTGACCTAGTCCTAGCAAGTGATCCAGACGGCGACCGCATCGGTGTCGCTGTACGCAACGAGCAGGGCGAGATGCACCTGATCAATGGTAACCAGATCTGCGCCCTCCTGACCTACTATACGATAGCTCGCCGCAAGGAGCTGGGCGATCTACGTCCCGATGACTTTGTGGTCAAGACGATTGTGACTACGGAGCTAATCCCCGCCATTGCCGAGGACTACGGTGTAGAGTGCATGGACTGCTACACAGGCTTCAAGTGGATCGCCAATGAGGTCCGCGAGCAGGAGGGCAAGCGTCGCTACATAGGTGGTGGCGAGGAGAGCTACGGCTACCTCTGGGAGACTTTCGTACGAGACAAGAGCTCGGTGTCGGCTTGCTCTATCTTTGCAGAGCTGACTGCGTGGGCTTTGGACAAGGGCTTGACCATTGATATGCTCCTAGAGAAGATCTACTACGAGCATGGCTACTTCCTCGAGCAGGGCATTAGCGTAGTGCGCAAGGGCATCAAGGGAGCTCAGGAGATTAGCCAGATGATGGTCGACTACCGCTCCAACCCGATGAAGGAGCTGGCGGGCAGTCCCGTGGTAAAGATACTAGACTATCAGTCGCTCGAGGGTAAGTGCCTCAAGAGTGGCGAGACCTTCCCGATCAAGATGCCAGCGACCAGCAATGTGCTACAGTACCACACGGCCGACGGGACAGTTCTCTCGATACGTCCCTCAGGCACGGAGCCTAAGATCAAGTACTACATCGGTGTCACCTACAAGCGTGGCTCTGGTCCCGCTTGCGACCATCCCGAGCAGCTACTCCGTGACCGCATCAAGGCAATACGTGAGCAGCTAAGCATCTAAGAGCTGGTACACATTATATATATGGTTACAGACGATATCTACCAGCTCATCTCTGATCATCAGATCGCCGCAGCTGTCAAGCTACTAGGTGAGCAGATACAGTCTCATGTGCGTATCCCCGTGGAGCAGCGTGACCGCTACCACTCGGCCAAGCGCATCCTAGAGACGATGCTACAATACCTAGAGTCGCCGATACAAGACCCAGAGCTGGAGGCTAACTATAGCTACCTGCTCCGGACGCTCTACGAGGTAACCGATGCTCTGAGAGATAGTGAGTGGCTGGCTCAATCGCCCCAGTACGAAAAGCAAGCGAACTACTACTCCCTACTGCTGGACAATGGAGGACTCGCAATGGTTGTCGAGCAACTGACGCTCCAGTCCAACCTGTCTACAGTAGACCGTCCGCGCTACGACGAACTGGTCAAGCGCCTCACGATGGGACTCCTCTATACGCAGGAGTGGAGCGACGAGGTAGCCTCTGCGCTAGACCAGCTAGACGACTACATACAGCAGGCGGCACTCACAGCTGTCACCCTAGCCTTGCTACGCACGTGGCACTGGGGCAAGCTCTGTTGGCTACTCGCTAAGCTGATGGAGACACGAGGCGAACAGACGATGGTGCGCATTCGTGCCGTCGTCGGGGTGCTACTCGTCGGCGAACTATACAATAGCCGTCTAGCACTCTACGAGGAGCAGCTCCCCTACACGCTCCAGCAGATCGGAGAGGCAATCACCCTCGAGGAGTACGACATGATCTGGAGCCACCGCCTCCGCATGAAGTACACCCCACAAGTGGTGGAGTATGTGCAGAAGCTCTTCGGACGCTTTAACAGTCCTGAGTTTCAGCAACGCTTTCAGGAGATTATCTCTTCGACAGGCGATAGCACCAAGCCAGCCACCTTCGAGAGTGTCTTCGGCGATGAGGAGGAGCTACTACCCCTCGTGGACGATGTACAGGATGGGTACGAAGCTCTGAAGCGTCTCGTAGCACGAGGCTTCGATGTCAACGCCTTTGCGACTAACTCGCTCCTGCAGGGTCCTTTCTTTGAAGATGAGACGCACTGGCTTATCCCGTTTGACCTGCAGCACAGTTCGCTAGCGGCCGTGATGGCTCAGTTTAGCAATGAGTACCAGCTCGGCGAGGATCAGATCATGACGCTACTGCGTGAGTCCATCTTCCAGCAGGTCGACATAGACTTCTACGGCTCTATCTTTAGGATTAGCCAACTGCCTGGTCAGGTGCTACAAGGCATCTCACAGGGCGTCCTAGCTATGGAGAATGTGATCAACCGCACTCCATACATCCGTCCACAGGAGCGGCGAATGCTGGTGGCGGACGACTATACGAAAGCACTGCAAGGGTACATTTGCCAGTTAGCACGCATCTTCGCCTTTATTGAGGCAAAGGTAGCTGCCAGGACTCCCTTTAAGATGCTCTTTGGTCAGCCTAATCCCTTTGCACAGGTTCAGTCGGAAAAGCTCTGCGACAAGCATCTTGACCTACTGCGCGCTTACTGCGTTCAGACGAAAGAGTACGCTGGCGAGCAAGCGACGATACAAATGCAGCTGGGACGCACCTCAGATCCTGAGACTCGAGCCCAGCTCATGTACCGTCTCGCACAGACCTACTACGAGGAGCAGAAGTACATGCAGGCTTACTTCGTCATGCAGCAGATCCCTCCGCAGCTACTCTCGGGAGACACGAGTCCCCTCTTTATCGCGCAGATCCTCTACCGCATGGAGCAGCCGATGCTCGCTATCTCACTCCTCGAGCAGGTACGCCAGCAGGCAGAGCCTGAGCGGCCTTCGCTCGCTATCTTGCGACTACTCGGCGTGCTCTATGTGAAGCTCCGCACTTACGACAAGGCGCTCCCGCTGCTCTTGCAGTGCGAGTTTGAGGATGAGCACCCCGATACGCTCTATCCGCTCATCGCTTGGTGCCTCATGATGACACAGCGCTGGGATGAGGCAAAGGCTTACGCCAGTCGCCCCGTCACCTCGTACGATCAGCTGGACAAAAACTCTCTAGAGCTTCACTACAAAGAGTTTGTGCCCCTACTGCCAGTACTTCTTACGCTCATCGGTGGAGATCTGCAGAGCACACTACAAGCTCTAGGTAAGCTACTAGCCAACGCTGACGAGCACCAGCAGAAGAAACTTATCTCTGCCTATGGGGAGTGCGTGTACGACCTGATGCAGCTAGGCGTGCCGAGTCATCTGCTGGTGCTAATACACACCTGGCTCCATCAGCGTGTAAACACTTTCTAAGTTCATTCACACAGACCAAATACATACTTCTATTCATGATAAATATTCATCAGTTCGACTTCTCTGGTCTCCGCGCACTCGTTCGTGTAGACTTCAACGTCCCCTTTGATGATAAGGGGCAGATCACTGACGACACCCGCATGCGTGCAGCCCTGCCTACGCTACGCAAGATTCTATCCGATGGCGGCAGTGTCATCATCGCTACGCACCTCGGTCGCCCAAAGGGTCGTGATCCCAAGCTCTCTACCGCACTCATCGTACCGCATCTCAAGGAGCTCACCCACGTACCAGTCATCCACTGCCCCGTGAGCCGTGGTGCACAGGCACAGGAGATGGCGCAGGCACTCCAGTCGGGCGAGATCCTTGTACTAGAAAACGTCCGCTTCGAGGAGGAAGAGCAAGGCAAGCTAAACAACCCCGATCAATACACCAACGAGGAGGATCTCAAAGCTGCTAAGGCTGATCTCAAGGAGCGTCAGAAAGCTTACGCCGAGGAGATGGCTACGCTAGCAGATGTCTACGTCAACGATGCTTTTGGCGCAGCACACCGAGCACACGCTACGACGGCTCTCATCGCTCAGTACTTTGCCGCAGACAAGAAGATGTTTGGCATGCTCATGCTACAAGAGGTAGAGGCTGTGCAGCGTGTCCTGCATGGTGCTAAGCACCCCTTTACCGCTATCTTAGGAGGTTCTAAAGTCTCCTCAAAGATCGACATCATCCTCAACCTGATGAACAAGGTGGACAACCTCATCATCGGAGGCGGTATGGCCTACACCTTTGTCAAGGCGCAGGGTGGCGAGATAGGTCGCTCCCTCTGTGAGGAAGACAAGATCGACGTGGCACGAGACATCATGGAGCGCGCTAAAGCTAAGGGCGTGCGACTCCTCCTACCCGTAGATACGGTCGCCACGTGTGACTTTGCTAACGATGCCCCTGCCGAGACCTTCCCGACCAATCAGATTCCTGCCGACCGCATGGGTATGGACATCGGCGCTCAGGCTTGTGCCGACTACCGTGAGGTTATTCTGACTAGCAAGACGATCCTGTGGAATGGTCCTGCGGGAGTCTTTGAGTTTGACAACTTCGCTCGTGGCTCCGAAGCTATCGCTCAGGCAGTCGCTGAGGCTACACGACAGGGAGCCTACTCGCTCGTCGGTGGTGGTGACAGTGTCGCCTGCATCAACAAGCTCGGTCTAGGCGACGAAGTATCTTACGTATCTACTGGTGGCGGTGCGCTCCTAGAGGCTATCGAGGGAAAAGCTCTCCCAGGCATCGTAGCCATCGACCCGAACTATGGCAAGTAGTATGAGACAAGACGCATCCGCTACCCCACTCGTCTCGCTCGTTCGTATGACGCGGTGCGACCTCTGCAATGAGACGCACCAGAGCCATCTACCTACGCTCAGACAGCTCTACGAGGATGCTTTTCCTCATAGTGAGCGTCGCCCGTGGAGTGATCTAGAGCAGCTCATCGGGGAGCAGGGTGCTTATCACTTCTTCCTCTTAGAGCATCCCGAGCTAGGGGTCGTAGGCTTCGTCACGCTGTGGCACTTTGACGACTTCTACTACGGAGAGCATTTTGCCATCCTGCCACAGCTGCGCAACCATCGTCTAGGCGAGCAAACACTGCACACAGTCAAGGAGTACATCGGGCATGAACCCCTTTACTTCGAAGTAGAGCCCGAGACACTCTCCGAGATAGCTGGGCGACGCATCAACTACTACGAGCGCAACGGCTTTCAGGTGGTCAAGCGGGACTATCTGCAGCCCCCGTATCACCGTGAGGAGCAGGGCGTACCGCTCTACATCATGTCGTCCGAGCTAGGAGAGAGAGACTTCATCGAGCGGGTCTGCCAGACGCTCGTCGATCGAGTCTACCCGCACTTCTAGACAGACACGACATCCCCCATCAACGCAAGAGGGGACGGCCACACGAGTTGGTCGTCTCCTCTTTTTCTTGTCTCTTTGATACTCAGTTCCACCCTTGGAACTGAAAAGTTCCAAGAGGGGAACTATTTTTGGAACTCGTATGTACTACTAAGCCAGCACGATACAAAGAGATCCCAAGTCCGCCCCACAGCTTTCGCCCAAGGGGGGCAGTACGAGTTACAGCTAAGTTGACTTCGCCTAGCTCTCTACCTGCTGCAGGTCACAAGCGGTGCGGTAGTAGCCTGGCACATCGTACAGTTCGTCAGGCGTGCCAGAAGCAGCAACCGTGCCCCCAGAGAGTACTACGATGCGGTCCGCATTGCGTATCGTGCGCATACGATGGGCAATGATT
This sequence comes from Porphyromonas vaginalis, assembly GCF_958301595.1. NCBI lineage: Bacteria > Pseudomonadati > Bacteroidota > Bacteroidia > Bacteroidales > Porphyromonadaceae > Porphyromonas > Porphyromonas vaginalis. The sequence goes on from NZ_CATQJU010000001.1 coordinate 2,221,079, forward strand.
AGCACCGTCTTATCCGTCGTAAGCTGTGAGAGAGCCCGCTGTATATGCGTCTCGCTCTCCGCATCTTGGCTTGCTGTCGCCTCATCGAGGATGATGATCGGAGCATTCTTGAGGATAGCTCGAGCTATCGATATGCGCTGACGCTCACCGCCAGAGAGGCGACTGCCATTCTCCCCTATCTGCGTCTGGTACCCCTCGGGCAGCCGCGCTACAAAGTCGTCACACTGCGCTAGCCGAGCTGCCTCGAGGACCTCGGCATCTGTCGCCTCTTTGCGTCCGACGCGAATGTTTTCCATCACCGTATTATTAAAGAGTACCACATCTTGAAAGACGATGGCGTAGTACTTGAGGAGTGTCTCTGGATCGACTGCTGTTAAGTCTTCGCCCCCGAGCGATACAACCCCACTCTGACAGTCCCAGAAGCGGGAGGCCAGTCGTGCACAGGTACTCTTGCCCCCACCGCTCGGACCGACGAGAGCTGTCACCTGGCCCTGCTTGGCGGTAAAGGAGACATGATTCAGCACCTGCGCACCCTCATTGTAGGAAAAGGATACATCCTCAAACGTTAGGTCGACGCTCTTAGGCGCAAAGTCCGTCCGCCCCTCCTGCGTCGGCATATTGTAGATCTCATTCATACGATCTATCCGCACAGAGGCAAAGAGCGTTACGAGGGCATTCGTCATCAGCATAGTCAGTGGTGTATAGACCGACACAGAGATGAGCAGGAAGAAGAGGAGGATGCCGAGCGACACCTCTCCCGCTAGGTAAAGGTGGCTCCCCACGATGACCAGCGTCGGGATCGCCAGCTGTAGCAAAGAGCGTAGTCCATTGACCACGACGAAGCTAGCCAACTCGGTGTTAAAGCTGGTGCGCTCATGACTCGCCAAGACGGCATCCAGCTCTGTCATATAGAGCGTTTCGCCACCGTATGCCTTGATCGTCTGATGTAGCTGTAGCCCCTCCTCGACCTTTTCGCTCACAGAGAGCTGCGACTTGGAGAGCTTGACGAAGGAGCGCTTTTGCGAAGCCAGACATCCCCATAGGATCAGAAGCGACACGGGTGCTGCCCAAAAGAGTGCCAAGGCTAACCGCCAATCTAAGAAGGCTAATCCACATCCCGCCAAGATGAGGACGATAAAGGAAGCTACCATCTGTGGCAGTATATGCGAATATGCGTTTTCAAGAAATGAGACATCAGACATCACACGACTTGTCAGATCGCTTGCATCGTGACGGTCAAAGAAGGAGAGCGGTAGTCGTCTCATCTTCTCCGCTAGTCGTATGCGCATAGTAGCACTCTCGCTGTAGACGGCGAGGAAGGTGCTGTTGTACTGTCTGCGAGTGATGAGATACATACCTATTATAGATAAGAGTGCCATCCCTACCAGCCCCCAGAGGGTGAGGTCTCTGCTCTCGCCAAATAGCTCCATCATTAGGAGGTAAACGAGCATCACGGGGAGCATGAAGGAGAGGTTTTGCACACCAGTCCAGAGACAAGCCGAGAGGAAGTTGTGCGCTCCTCTAGGCGAGAGCGCCATCTTGCGCTCCATCCAGTTGATTAGATTTAGATGCTTCATAGCTTATATAGTCCATTTGATAGATTCTTGATACTCTTGCCACATAGAGGCATAGAGTCCATTAGTACGAGCCAGTAGCTCCGTGTGTGAGCCTTGCTCTACGATGCGTCCCTGCTGCATCACCACAATGAGATCCGCATTGACCACCGAGGAGAGACGATGCGCTATCATCAGGACGGTCTTGTGCACCATCAGACGATGCAGGCTCTCCTGGATCGCATGCTCACTCTCAGGGTCGGCAAAAGAGGTAGCCTCGTCAAGGAGCAGTATAGGCGCATCCTTGAGGAAAGCTCTCGCCAGAGCGATCCGCTGCTGCTCTCCCCCACTGAGGTAGACACCCTTAGAGCCGATGACCGTGTCCAACCCTTGTGGCAGACTACGCACCAGCTCTAGGCAGTGCGCTTTGTCGAGAGCCGCATAGATCTCTTCGTCCGTAGCCTTAGCAGACCCATAGGCTACATTGTCACGGATGGACTTCTTAAAGAGCCTTTCACTCTGGAAGACGAAGGAGATATGCCGTAGCACCTCCTCGACAGCAACCTGACTTATATCTTCTCCCCCGATAGTAATCCGCCCTGTCTCCACATCCCAAAAGCGAGCCACGAGACGAGCCAGCGTTGTCTTGCCACTACCGCTAGCTCCTACGAGAGCCACGCAGGCGCCCTCAGGGATTGTGAGCGTCACATCACTCACCGCCAGAGGAGCCTCTGGAGTATATCTAAAGGATACCCCCTCCAGCTGGATCGTATGACTAGAAAGCTTGAGAGGCGTACTATCCTTTGCCCCCAAAGAGGCATCGCAGAGGGCATCCAGCCTATCCAGAGCCTGCACAGCCTCACGCTTACCACTGACCACATACATGAGTCGCATCGTACACTCCCCGATGAAGGGCGTCACGAGGATAAAGAAGACCAAGCTACTCACCACACCGACCATATCTTCGCCTCGGCTCAAGAGATAATAGGCAAAGGGTACCAAGATAAAGGCATAGCCAAAGGAAGCTACCGTGTAGATGCTAAACATACGCCGACAACTACGAGCATAGACCTTCGCCCACTTAGCATAGTCCAGTAGCGTCTGGTGAAAAGCATTGAAGGAGTAGATCGACTGCTGGAAAGCTTTCACCACGGGCATACCACGCACATACTCGACCGCCTCGCTACTCATCCTTTGCTGGTGATTCATATAGGCACCCATACTCTCACGGTACGCTTTGTTGGTCATCATCGAGCCCATCGCTAGGAGCTGTATCAAGACTGGTATGAGACAGAGCAAAGCCATGCGCCACTCCAGGACAAACATCATCACGCAGAGCGTCCCAAAGCAGACCAGCGTCCCAACGAGGTCTGGCAACTGGTGAGCGCAGAAAGTGTGGGTCAGACCAACATTGTCGTCGATGACGTTTTTGAGCTTGCCTAGGTTCTGCTGATCGAAGAAGCCCAAGGGCATCTCCAGCATACGCCTCATAGCATCCCCTCGCAAAGTCCGCTCTACCCTAAAGGCTGCCACATGCGTCAGCATCAGTGCCAACCCGTAGAGGAGTAGATAGAGCAGTCCCGCCCCGACTGCCCACCAAGCCCATCGCGTGATGGCGCTGGAGTCCACAGAGCCACTGAGCAACTCACGCAGGATAAGCCAAATAAAGATGAATGGCACCAGTGCCACCACGTGCGCCACAGCAGAGCAGGCCAGCCCTAGATAAGCGATCGGCCGCTTGCTCCCCATGGAGCGTCCTAGGCGTCCCAATGCGCCTAGGGATTGATTGTTTGATTGTCTCATATTGATCTGTTGTTATATACTACTTGGAGCCGTTTTGCGTTAATAGGCCCTATGCGCAAGAGCGTTCAGAGAGGAGGCAGAAAGCATCGCCCTATGGACACTCTTACACCGTGCAAAGGTAGAGCGTAATCGTTAGAACAGCAATACCAAATAGTCGGTAATATACTGTATATCAAAACAATGCGAACGTTCAACAAGGATCGTTCAAAGCTCGCAATTCGCTACCTCCACTTCTAGACAGACACAGCCTCCCCCATCAATGCAAGAGGAGACGGCCACACGAGTTGGTCGTCTCCTCTTTTAAGTTAGCGGGGTGTGGTCACTTAGTGGCGCTGGACCACTATGCGATGTAGCTCTCCTGAGATCTGGAGTAGGTAAAGCCCCGCAGGCAGATGGCTCAAGTCCATCTCTGCGATGCCCTGCGTGTCTGCCATAGCGACAGCCACGGCTTCGCCCTCTATATTATATAGTGTGAGCAGCAGATGTGGTGCAACGCCTGCTATGTGTAGCTCCTGAGCCGTGGGATTGGGATAGATCTGCAGCTGTGCACTAGCTACGTCAGTAACGGCTGTGCTCTTCTTAAAGGTTACCTTGACCTCGGTAGCTCCCTTGACGACAAACTGCTTGCTTGTCGTGATATCTTCGTCGCCCGCCATAATCTTGTCCAGCTCATAGCCTGTCTGTGGAGTGGCAACGACCGTGAGCTGAGAACCCTCCTCAACCTTTGTCAGATCCTTGGCACCCTCAACCTTTGCCGTACCGCCATCGCCAACAACGAGCGTCACTGCGAAAGTCTCTGCGACACCCTCGTACTCCTCTTGGTTGTCGTTAAGAACCTTCCAGTTGCGAGAGCGAGCATTTGCTACATCGACCTTTGTTGCCTCATTGTCTTGATTTGCTTTACGACTTGAGACGAGGATGAGTTGCCCCTCCTGAGTAGGTGTGGGTAGCGTACTGATCAGATGCGTCATACTGATGCCTTTGATTTGATTGCGTGGGCACTCTAGGTAGCTAAGGTTCTTTACACCAGAGAGGTCTAGACCCTGTAGCACATTATCTCCACAACTAAGAGCGACCAAGTTTGGGGTCTGCGATAGGTCCAGTGTTGCGATCTGGTTCTTCGAGCAGACGAGCGTTTTAAGATTTGGGGCCTTCGAGAGATCTAGCGTGGGTAGGTTGTTTTGTGCGCAGTCGATAAACTCCAATGCGGTAGACTTCGGAAGGTCTAGCGTAGAAAGCGCATTCTCGTTGCAGATGAGTCTCTTGAGCTGCGTGGCGGAAGAAAGTCCTTTGATCTGCGTGATGTCATTGCTAAAGCAGAGAATGCTATTTAGCTTCACACAGCGAGATAGGTCTAGCGTGGTGAGTTCATTTTTCGAACAGTTAAGATTCACTAGCGAAGGCATCTGAGTCACATCTAGCTGCGTCAGCATCGCATCAGAGACGAAGAGATGAGAAAGCTCTCCACGTATCGTGATCTTCTGAGATGCAAGCGTATACTTGACGGAGCCTGAGTTAGACTTAGAGGGTTGCTCCTTGACTCCATCGATGGTGATCTGGTTGACATCCTTAGCTATATAGCCAAACTCGATTTGCTCACCGACCTGCTTGGCAGTGGTGAATGTGACCGAGTAGCTGCTCTGCTGAGCTGACAGTGCCAGTGATGACCATAGCAGCACGAGAAAGAAAGACACCCCGAGGGCGCGGAGAAAGATCTGTTGATTACTTTGCTTCATAGGATAAGTTTGAGATTGTAGGTTTATAAGGTTACAAGAGAGTGACTACTTAGGTCGCTTAGTGGCGCTGGAGCACTATGCGATGTAGCTCTCCTGAGATATGGAGTAGGTAAAGCCCGGCAGGCAGATGACTCAAGTCCATCTCAGCGACGCCCTGCATGTCTGCCATAGCGACAGCCACGGCTTCGCCCTCTATATTATATAGTGTGAGCAGCAGATGTGGCGCAACGCCTGCTATGTGTAGCTCCTGAGCCGTGGGATTGGGATAGATCTGCAGCTGTGCACTAGCTACGTCAGTAACGGCTGTGCTCTTCTTAAAGGTTACCTTGACCTCGGTAGCTCCCTTGACGACAAATTGCTTGCTTGTCGTGATATCTTTGCCACCCGCCATAATCTTGTCCAGCTCATAGCCTGTCTGTGGTGTAGCGATGACCGTGAGCTTAAGACCTTCGGGCACCTTAGAGGGCTCCACATCTTCCTGAATCTTTGCCGTACCGCCATCACCTATGACGAGCTTCACAGCATAGCTGTCGACACCCTCGTAAGGATCTTGCTTGTCGTCTATCACCTTCCACTTGCGCGTGATAGCCGTGGCTACATCCTCCTTTGTGGCGATATTGTCTTCGTCATCCTTACTGCTCGACACTAGGATTAGCCAACCGCCTTTTTCGGGTGCTGGTAGACTACTTATCAACTGTGTCATAGCCTTTCCTCTTATCTGATTACCAGCACAGTTGACATCGTCTAGGTGGCTCAGGTTGGATAGATTTAGAGCCGTCAACTTATTGGCAGAGCAATCTAAAAAAGCTAGTTGCTTCGTCTGAGACAGATCTAGGGAGGTGATATTATTCTCTACACAGGTCAGGTTTTCTAGAGCCGTGGCATTAGAGAGATCTAGCGAGGAGATGCTGTTTTTGGAGCAGTCCAGATGTATCAGTGCCTTCATTTGAGAGAGATCTAATGCGCTAATAGCGTTTGCCTGACAGAGGAGCGTCTTAAGCTGTCGTGCGGAGGCGAGTCCCTTTATCTCCGTGATGTTATTGTGTAGGCAGTGAAGCTCCTTTAGTGCCACACTACGAGACAAGTCTAGAGAGGTAAGATTATTTTGAGCGCAGTTGAGGGTCTCCAGCGAAGGCATATTGGTGACATCAAGCTGCGTCAGCATAGCGTCTGAGACGAAGAGCAGGGAGAGCTCTCCTCGTATCGTCACGGTCTGCTTAGAGAGTGTGTATTTGATAGGCGTGCTCGAGCCAGACCTCGAGGGTTGCTCCTGGACTCCATCGATAGATATTTTGTCGACCTCCTTAGCAAGGAGTCCGATTTCGATCATCTCGCCAACCTTCTTAGAGGTTTTCATAGTGACGTAGTGATCGGTCTGCTGAGCTGACAGTGCCAGTGATGACCATAGCAGCACGAGAAAGAAAGACACCCCGAGGGCGCGGAGAAAGATCTGTTGATTACTTTGCTTCATAGGATAAGTTTGAGATTATAGATTTATAAGTCCACAAACCAGTGAGCGTGCGTTAGAGCCCGTTCACAAGACTTATGGTAGTAGACAGTCAGCTCCTGCTACAAGCTGAGAGCTGAGGGTCAAACCACCCACACATATATATATGACTAGTTATTCCCGGGTGCGAAAGTACAAAAAATGTATCGTACGATAGCCACATGGCGATTTCTAGTCCAGAGCTAACGCACTATATATAATGAACTCATCGACCTCTCTACTCCTTGCTGGTCGCTAATGTGTAGTTTCTGAAAGAGCAATTATGATGCGTCAGCCCTAGCTGGGAAAAATCGATGCCGACTCGCTACAATAATTTAGACCTGACTACATATCGAAACGGCACCATGTCGGGGAAAAGTGATTTCCACGTGGATATTTTGAAATCTCCACGTGGGGAATAAAAAATTCTTCGGAGGAATGAAATGAAACTTCGGAAGAATCAAATGAAACTTCGGAAGAAATGAATCACGCCCACATGGAAAATAAAAAACATCCACGTGGAGATTTGAGATTCCCCACGTGGATATTCGAGAAAGGAGAGAATCGGACGAATCTCCCCGTAAAGATATGTAAATGGGGATTAGAGGTTAGAGATGAGAAATTAGAGATCCGATCACTCTGATAGCTCCGATGGTTCCGATAGCTAACAGCTAACAGCCAATTCAGGGGTGACACATTATATATATGGTAACCTCATCTATGCCTCGCTTGTCGCTAATGGGTTGCTGCTGTCTAGTAAAAGCTTTTTGAGGGGGCATTGAGTAGGTCGTTCTGCAGAAATAAGCTAATTATCAGTTCATCAGCATGAAAGTAAAGTTTCATAGGTAGGAAACTGTAGATTGGTCAAAATCGAGGACAGAGTAGCATTTCGATCTGACTATCTCGGGCATTAAGAGCCGAAAAGTCAGGACAGGTAGCCCCAATTCATCAGATTTAGAAGCTAACAAGAGGTCCTCGCAGAGACTTTTCGTTTTTGGTCTGCCGAATACTTGCTTCATTGGGAAATTAGGTGTAACTTTGTCGTACATATCCGATAATCCTAATCATTAATTCAAATGAAGACAAGTGAGATCATTGCCCAGCTAGAGGCAAAGCATCCAGGCGAGCCGGAGTTTATCCAGGCTGTCCGTGAGGTCCTCCTCTCTATCGAGGACATCTACAACCAGCATCCAGAGTTTGAGAAGAACAAGATCGTCGAGCGCCTCGTCGAGCCCGATCGTATCTTCACCTTCCGTATCCCCTGGGTAGACGACAAGGGTGAGGTACAGATCAACCTCGGTTACCGCGTACAGTTCAACAACGCCATTGGCCCGTACAAGGGTGGTACGCGTTTCCACCACACGGTGAACCTCTCTACGCTCAAGTTCCTCGGCTTCGAGCAGACCTTCAAGAACGCACTCTCTACGCTCCCTATGGGTGGTGGCAAGGGTGGCTCTGACTTCTCTCCAAAGGGTAAGAGCGAGCGCGAGATCATGCGCTTCTGCCAGGCTTATGTCACAGAGCTCTACAAGTACATTGGCCCGGACATGGACATCCCTGCAGGCGACGTAGGTGTAGGTGGTCGTGAGGTAGGCTTTATGTACGGTATGTACAAGAAGCTCACCCGTGAGTGCACTGGTACCTTCACTGGTAAGGGTCATGAGTTCGGCGGTTCACGCCTCCGTCCTGAGTCTACTGGCTATGGTGCTATCTACATGGTCAATGATATCTGCAAGCAGCACAACATCGACTTCAAGGGCAAGACGGTTGCTGTATCAGGCTTCGGTAACGTAGCTTGGGGTGCTACCATGAAGGCTACTGAGCTAGGCGCTAAGGTTGTCTGCATCTCTGGTCCTGATGGTTACATCTACGATGAGAACGGTGTCAGCACACAGGAGAAGTTTGACTACATGTGCGAGCTTCGCAACAGTGGTAACGACGTCGTAGAGCCATACGCTAAGAAGTTTGGTGCACAGTTCTTCGCAGGCAAGAAGCCTTGGGAGCACAAGGTAGATATCGCTCTCCCCTGCGCTATCCAGAATGAGCTCAACCTCGAGGACGCTAAGAAGCTTGTTGCAAACGGCGTAACAATCGTTGCTGAGGTTTCTAACATGGGTTGTACAGCAGAGGCTGCTGAGTACTTCGTTGAGAAGCGTCTCATCTTCGCTCCTGGTAAGGCTGTCAACTGCGGTGGTGTCTCTTGCTCTTGCCTAGAGATGTCACAGAACGCAGCTCACATCTACTGGTCTGAGGCTGAGGTAGACGAGCGTCTACATCAGATCATGAAGGACATCCACACTCAGTGCGTAGAGTATGGTAAGGAGCCAGACGGCTACATCAACTACGTCAAGGGTGCTAACATTGCCGGCTTCATGAAGGTCGCTAAGGCAATGGTTGGTCAGGGCGTCTGCTAAAACAGATATACAGCACAATAGCCTAGCTACACACGTATGCGTGTCAGCTAGGCTATAGCTTATACCTTATTTGTTTGCCTTTTCATTAGAGAGGGTCGCTACTCACACGAATAGCGACCCTCTCTCTCTATTTTTCTATCTATGCCCCCTGAGACCGTTGACTTTTGCAACAGTCTCCCCTATCACCAGCGAATCGGCTCGTAGCCGTATCGCTGTAGGTAAGCATTGCCCTTGGAAAAGTGCCGGCAGCCGAAGAAGCCCCGGTGAGCCGACAGCGGACTAGGATGAGGCGCCTCGAGGATGAGGTGCTTCTGGCGGTCTATCAGTGCCCGCTTACAGCGCGCATAGTTGCCCCAAAGCATGAAGACGAGATGCTCCCTCTGTCTACTCAGGAGCGAGATAACCTGATCGGTGAAGGTCTCCCACCCGCGTCCCTGATGCGAGCCTGCTTCGTGTGCTACGACCGTTAGCGTAGCGTTCAGTAAGAGGACACCCTGACTGCACCAGGGCGTCAGATGCCCGCCGACGATCTGCGAGGGATGCCCTAGATCGGAGGAGATCTCGGTCAGTATGTTGCGCAGGCTGGGTGGCACCTCGACACCCTCTGGCACAGAGAAGGCTAGTCCCTCGGCTTGCCCTACCCCGTGGTAAGGATCTTGCCCGAGAATGACAACCCGCACATCTTCAAAGGGACAAAGGTCAAAAGCCCGAAAGATCTGTCCTCCAGGTGGGTAGATCCTCTTCGTCTGGTACTCCGAGCGCACAAAAGAGGTTAAAGTCTCAAAGTAAAACTTCTCAAACTCCTCCTCCAGCACCCGATGCCAGCTAGGCTCTATACGGACATTCATACGATACGGCTTAATAGTTTTATCAAAAAGCTAAGCGAGCCTCCTCTGAGCAACGATACTGGTGTCGCTACTAGAGAAGACTCGCATATAATGATCGGTAAGCTTACGACTACTTGCCCCAGCGCTTGATGACAGCCTCCTGAAGCATCTCTCTAAACTTAGGATGTGCGATGCCGATAAGTGCCTCAGCACGCTCACGAGCCGTCTTACCACGCAGACGCGCTACACCATACTCCGTGACAACATAGTCCACGTCGTTGCGACCCGTGGTGATGGCTGCGCCCTCGGCTAGGATCGGCACGATACGGCTGATCTCGCCGCCCTTGGCAGTAGAAGCGAAGGCAAGGATACTACGCCCGCCCTTAGAGCGTCTAGCACCACGCATGAAGTCCACCTGACCACCAGAGCCACTCAGCATGCTGTAGCCGATGCTCTCAGCATTAACCTGACCGAGCAGATCGATCTCTAGGCAAGAATTGATCGAGACCATGTTGTCGATGCTAGCCACGACAAAGGGATCATTCGTATAGCTCACAGGATACATCTCAACCTCCTCATTGTGGTCAAAGAAGTCGTACAGCTCCTTCGTACCCATCGCAAAGGCCGTGACCACCTTGTTAGGATTGCGCGTCTTACGCTTGCCCGTGATGACACCCTCACGCATCAGCTTCATAACACCATCGGTGATCATCTCCGAGTGGATACCTAGATCCTTGCGATCCTTAAGATTGCTCAGGACAGCATCGGGGATAGCACCAATGCCTAGCTGTAGCGTGTCGCCATCCTTGATCATGGATGCACAGATCTCACCGATCTTGCGCTCTATCTCACCAGGCACAGCGGGGGGCACCTCAGGTACAGCCGTACTCACCTCGATGATATGATTCAGCTTCGTCACATGGATCAGGTTGTCGCCACCGATGAAGGGGAGCTGATCATTGACCTCTGCGATTACGACACGAGCAGCATCGGTAGCTGGCTTGGTATAGTCACACGAGAGACTGAAGGAGCAGTAACCCTCTTCATTGGGTCTGGTCAACTGGACGATAGCAACATCTACAGGGTAGAAGCCATCGGTAAAGAGCCCTGGCACCTCATGGAAGTGGCAGGGGAAGAAGTCCACCAACCCCGCACGGCACGCCTTGCGCGCGTTGGCCTCGAGGAAGTTGATCTTAAGATTAAAGTTTTTGGCTATCTCAGGCGTAAACTGGTACCCAGCACCATAATACAGGACGTGAAAGATATTACCTGCGGGCAGCTCAGCGACATGCTCCATCATACATTTCAGGAGCGTATCAGGGGCGGCAGCCGCATGACCTATGACAATGTTACACCCCTCTGTAAGTTCCTTCTTGAGAGCCTCTAGGGGGGTGGTCAGATGAGATTGATAATAGGACTTCCAGTCCTGATTCTTTTGCATAGTGTGTCTAGCTTATCTGTTGAATGAAGTGTTGTCTATACTTAGCCCTTGAAAGCGCAGCCTCGCTCGTAATGGACTTAGAGCGAGGAGCGCATCGAGCTTTGTCGAGTACAAAGATACAAATTATTACGGAAGCGACTTACTCGTAAGCCAGCTCCAGGATCTGTCGTACGATCTCGGGCGTCATATTCTGATGCTCACCGAGTACAGTGCCACGCTCCGTAAAGCGACGCACCACCTCGTCGATCACCTCGTGAGGTACCTCCGCATCACGTAGCGTGACCGAGAGACCGAGCTTGGCAAAGAACTGCTTCGTCGCTTCGATAGCTGCCGTAATAGCGTGCTCTTCGCCTTGGCACGCCTGAGGGGTCAAGCCCCATATCCGAGCCGCATACTGCAGGAGCTTGTCCTGCTTGCCTAGATGGCGCATCACCTGTAGCGTGGCGGGCAGGATGATTGCGAGCGTATGCCCGTGTGTCAGACCCGTCAGGGCGGTCACCTCGTGACCTATATAGTGCGTACTCCAGTCTTGATCCACACCCCACGAGAGGTAACCGTTGAGTCCGACAGTAGCGCAGAGCATAAACTCACCCATCAGATCGACATCCTGATGGTTGTGCGTCAGCCCTGGGGCAATCTCAATGAGCGTGTGTAGCACCCCCTCGGCCATACGATCCATCAGGAGCGGACTGCGCATCGTCGTCATGTACTGCTCCATAACATGGACGAAGGTATCGGCTATACCACACGCTACCTGATAAGGTGGTAGAGAGGTCGGTATACGAGGGTCTAGGATGGAGAATTGTGGATGCTTGCTTGAGAATGAATACTTCTCCTGCGTCTCACGACAAGAGATAACTCCACCACTATTCATCTCCGATCCCGTAGCGGGGATCGTGAGCACGACACCGAGCGGTAGATGCTCGCCCCTATGCTTGCCAGCACGAACTATATCCCAAGGGTCCTGGTCACTGCACATCGCAGCGATGATTAGCTTACTTGCGTCGATGACTGAGCCGCCGCCTACAGCTAGGACAAAGTCGCACTGCTCCTGACGCCCCAGCTGTACAGCCTTACGGATCGTCTCGACCGTAGGATTGGACTCGATGCCCCAAAACTCGGTCACAGAGCGGCCCTCCAGTGCTTGGCATACGGCATCGTAGACGCCATTGCTTCGTATACTACCACCGCCCATCACGAGGAGGATGCGGTAGTGTGGATCAATGAGCCGAGGAAGCTCAGCAATGCGTCCCTCTCCGAAGACAAGCTTCGTGGGATTGTAGTATGTGAAGGGTTGTATCATGCTTCTTGGTAGATTAAAGTGTGAATTAGAAGATAGGCTTCGTAGCCTTGCCAAGAGCAAAGATACGAGTTTAGTCCATTATCTTCAGGTAAAGCTGGTCGATGATGCCATCTGCGACACCAATCGTTGGTACGATCACCTGATCCGCATGTAGGGCCGCGACGACTCTGGTGAAAAGCTCACCCGCCGGGACAATCACATCAGAGCGATCGGGCTTTAGATTAAAGCGGGTCATACGCTGTTCATCCGTCAGTGCCGCCAACGTCTCGTAGATCTCTTGCAGCGCCTCAGCAGAGATGAAGCGGGTATCCGGCATGGAGGGGTCTGTCGTGCCGTTGATACGTGCGAGCCGATTGATATTGCCACCCGTACCAACGATGGTCGCAGCTCCGTACTGACTATACAGCTCCGAGAGATACTGGTCAAAAGCCTCGAATGTCGCATCTCGCACTACCCCACTCAGCATACGCACCGTGCCGATGTCAAAGGAGCGTGTGGCGACAGGCTCTCCTCCCACATAGAGATTCAACTCCGTGCTACCGCCCCCCACATCCATAAAGAGGTAGTTACGATCTGTCGTGACGATACGGTGTATCTTGCTTTGCGCCACGAGAGCTGCCTCCTCCTCACCTGAGATCACCTCTATCTGTATACCCGTCTTACGTAGCACCTTGTCCACGATCTCACTAGCATTGCTCGCTTCGCGCATCGCTGAGGTAGCGCAGGCGCGGTAGTGAGCCACGTCGTAGATCTTCATCAGATGCTTGTAGACCTTCATGAGAGAGAGTATATCACGCTGCTTCCTCTTAGATATCTGTCCAGAGATAAAAGCATCTTCGCCCAGTCGGAGTGGCACACGCAGGAGCTGCACCTTGCTGAGCGGTTGATCAGAGAGGTCACTATTGACGCACTTGATGAGGAGCCGCACGGCATTCGAGCCAATGTCGATGGCGGCGAGGTTGAGCTTTCTCATATCTTCGTATCAGTGTCTATGTCTTGCTGTAGGTAGTAAGCGTAGAGGTCGGTCTGCGAGCGGTACCATGGCGTCGGAGCATCCTCACGCCGAGGACGACCGTCGTGACTATTGACGTAGTGTCCCTGCGATACATCTTGCAGTCCGCACGCCACGATGTGATGCAGGTCTCGCTGTATCTCCTTGTCGTAGACAGGAGCCACCACCTCGATACGCCGGTCTAGGTTGCGCTGCATCCAGTCCGCTGAGCCGATGAAGTAAAGCGGATCGTCATTATTGCAAAAGATAAAGATACGCGAGTGCTCCAGATAGCGATCTATGATGCCATAGACGCGAATGTTTTCGCTCACCCCTTTGACACCCGGCACCAGCGAACAGTTACCACGCACCAAGAGGTCAACGTCTACACCCGCCTGAGAGGCTGCGTAGAGACGCTTGATGAGGGCTGGGTCAACGATGTGATTCACCTTGACCATAATGTAGGCAGGCCTGCCAGCGAGCTTGTTTTTGATCTCCCGATTGATCAGAGCGGTAAAGCGACGACGCATATCATTTGGCGAGACTAGCAGCTCCTTAAAGTGGGTGTCTAGGTAAGGCTTCTCGATGTACTTAAAGACATCCGCCACCTCCCTCGCCACACACTTATTGGCGGTCATGAGCATCACATCGGTGTAGACACGGGCTGTGCCCTCGTGCATATTGCCCGTACCGATGCAGGCTATATCTCCATGACGGGTCGTGATATGGACCAACTTGCTGTGTATCTTCAGCGTCTCAGGACCAAAGAGCACATTGATGCCCGCCTCGATCATCTCCTTAGCCCAGGCTATGTTGCTCTCCTCGTCAAAGCGCGCCAGCAGCTCCACGACGACCGTCACCTTCTTGCCATTCTTAGCCGCAGCGATCAGGGCATTGATCACGTTCGAGTCCTTGGCGACACGATAGAGCGTACACTTGATTCCACGCACCTCATCGCTAATAGCTGCCTCACGCAGGAGGCGCAGGAAGCGGTTGAAGCTGTGATAAGGGAAGTGCAAGTGCCGGTCTCGATGTAGCACCTGATCGATCATACTCTCCGTAAAGTCAATGCCATCGCCTAGGATCGGTGTCTGTGGCGGATTGCACAAGTCTTGGCGACCGCATTTGGGGAAGTCCATCAGGTCACGCAGATTGTGGTAACGCCCGCCCGCCACCTTGGCATCGTTACTGTCTAGTCCCGCCTTGCGAAAGATCTTGTTGCGCAGCGAGCCAGGCATATCGGCATCGTAGACCACACGGAGCATCTCACCCTTGCGACGGCGACGCAGACCCTTAGAGACACGCTGTACCACACCCACATCGACATCCTCCTCGCGAATGTCCATCTCCGCATCTTTGGTAAACTTGAAGGTGTAAGCCTCAAAGTCATTACACCGCAAGCCCGCAAAGATATACTTAAGGTTGAAGCGAATCACATCATCGAGGAACATGATGCAGACCCTCCCCTCCTCATCGTCTGCTATGCGGATAAATCGGCCGAACTTCTCTACCGGAGCTTTGATGATGCCGACGCTCTGACGCAGTGGTTTGTCGCTGCCCGGCTCCAGCTCTTTCATCTGCACCGCTAGGTAGATCGACTCCTCTATCTGATCTGCCGAAAAGTCCATCTTGCGCAGCGAGAGCGGATTAGTACTTGCACCCAGCTGCCTAATATAGAAGTCAAAGACCTGCTCCTCCTGTCGAGGCGTCAGCTCCCGCTCGTTGACCACTCGTATGCCCTCCTTAGCGAGATCATCCAGTGCCTGCTGAAAGTTCTCCTCAAAGGTCTCAGCATACTCCTTATTGAGCTTGTAAATCTTGCGTAGCGTCCGCTCCGCTTCTTTACGCTGCGGTGCTGACAGCTCCTCGTCCTCTGCGATACGCCGTAGCGAAGCCACACGCACACGAAAGAACTCGTCCAGGTTGTTTGAGTAGATGCCCAAGAAGTTCAGGCGCTCCATCAGCGGGACATCCTCTCGGGCACTCTCTAGGAGGATGCGCCGATTGAAGGACATCCAGCTTACATCTCGATCTATGTAAGGGAATTTGTTCACTTTGCGTTTTGTTGTTTTGCCCATAAGTTGCGATACAATGGTATTTGGGCAAATGTACCACTTGTATGTTGAGGTTCTGTTAAGAAAGCGTGTATACCCCCCGCTCTAGTCACGGCGGAAGATATCTCGTGTGTAGACCCGCTCAGCGACATCGTCGAGATCCGCATGGTAGCGGTTCGTAATGATCGCCTGAGAGCGAGCCTTAAAGGTCGCTAAGTCGTTCTCCACAAGGCTCCCGAAGAAGGTCGTATGCTGCGCCAGCGTAGGCTCGTAGATAATCACCTTGGCCCCCTTAGCCTTGATGCGCTTCATCACCCCCTGGATTGAAGAGTGGCGGAAGTTGTCACTGTGGCTCTTCATCGTCAGGCGGTAGATGCCGATGACGCACTCACGCTCTTGCGTCGGGTCGTACTGATTCTCCTCCATATAACTATAGTAACCCGCCATCTTGAGGACCTGATCAGCGATGAAGTCCTTGCGCGTACGATTGCTCGCCACGATAGCGCCGATGATGTTTTGCGGCACAGCATCGTAGTTGGCGAGGAGCTGCTTCGTATCCTTAGGCAGGCAGTAGCCTCCATAGCCAAAGGAGGGATTGTTGTAATGGTCACCAATACGGGGATCTAGGCAAACGCCCTCGATGATGCTCTTGCTGTCTAGCTCCTTAAGCTCGGCATAGGTGTCCAGCTCGTTGAAGTAAGAGACCCGCAGCGCTAGATAAGTGTTCGCAAAAAGCTTGACCGCCTCAGCCTCCGTCGTACCCATCAGTAGCACAGGCATATCTTGGCGAATGGCCCCCTCACGTATCAGCTCGGCAAAGCTCTCTGCACGCTCCCGCTGATGCGCACTCTGCTTGTCATAACCCACGATAATGCGCGAAGGGTAAAGATTGTCGTAGAGTGCCTTGCTCTCGCGAAGGAATTCTGGCGCAAAGAGGATGTCGTCGTAGTCCATCATCTCACGCAGGTGAGCCGTATAGCCCACAGGCACCGTCGACTTAATCACAATTGTCGCAGAGGGATTGCAGGCTCGCACGGCAGAGACCACCGCCTCGACGGCAGAGGTGTTGAAGAAGTTCTGTACCGAGTCATAGTTGGTCGGCGTGGCCACCACGACGAAGTCCGCCCCACGATAAGCCTCCTCGGCATCTAGCGTAGTGCGCAGCCGGAGCTGTCGTGTCGCCAGGTACTCCTCGAGGTAATCGTCCTGTATCGGTGACTTACGCTGATTGATTAGGTCTACCCGCTCGGGCAGGACGTCCACGCCCACGACCTCGTGGTGCTGTGCCAGAAGCACCGCCACCGAGAGTCCCACATAGCCCATGCCTGCGACTGCTATCTTCATACGTTGAGAGGTTACATTTTAGTGTCTGGACAAAAATACAACAATTCGTGGATAGCGGCTCATTACTCCCCTATCCGCAATGCCGCAAATCGCTACAGGTCGCATCGTTATTCGTCTTGTCTTGCCACAACGACCACCCTCCCGCTAATCCATCTCTGTGAGTCTCCATCAAGCAGTCGCCCCCTCCGCAACGCTCGCATCGCACTGAGTACGTAACACATACGAGTTCTAAAAAGAGCTCCCCTCTTGGAACTTTTCAGTTTGTCCTCTCCTGAAATAGTACACAGTTGGGAAGCCAACCCCAACAACTATGAAAGAAGAAAAAAGTAACCGAGGACGAAAGGGATATCCCCTAGATTTCAAGTGGAGAGTCATTGATGACCTCCTAGCCACTGGCGAGAGCATCGCCACGACCAGCCAGCGCTACGGCATTACCACACGCACCATTCGAAATTGGTTGCGTACCTTTGGAGTAGAGTTACCCAACCAAAGCAGCAGTAGCACTATGAGCAAGACAAACAAGAACAAAGACGTAGATCCAGAGTACGCAGAACTCAAGCGCGAAAACGCTCGCCTCAAAGCAGCCCTCTTCCAGGCTGAGAGCAAGGCATTAGTCAACAAGACACTACTCGAAGTGGTCTTGAATCGCTACCACATTGATCTAAAAAAAAAGACCGATTTGCAGCCGTGAGACAGCTTGAACACGCCAAAGTGAGAGATCAAAAGCTCTCCATAACCTACCTTTGTCAGCTACTAGAAGTCAGCCGCAAAGGCTACTACAAGCACACCTTCACCGAGCAAGACGAAGATGTCAAAGTAGCCTCCGTCCTACACTATTGCCAGTATGTGCGAAGTAAGCTCCACAGGGCAGGCGTAGACACCCTTCAGCAGTGTGCCAAGGAATACTTCGAAGGAACCTTCCAAGTAGGTCGCGACTGGCTGTACAAAGTCTTAGGAGCCAACGATATGCTGCTGAGAAGTCGCAAGCACAAGCGTCCACCCCAGACGACCAAGGGAGTGGTTAATCACGGCTTCCAAGACCACCTGAACACCACCCCTAAATACATTGCCACTGACCATTGCCGGCTCACCGTCTCAGACATAACCTACGTCAAATGTTTAGGGGGCTTCGCATATCTCTCCCTGACGATGGACGCTTATAGCCGCATCATCACCGGCTTTGACCTGCAGCCCACGCTCTCCACAGAGGGCCCCTACAACGCACTAAGACAGACCGTTGACTTCTACCAGAAGCATGGCTTTGACCTCAAAGGGCTCATCTTCCATAGCGACCGAGGCTGTCAATATGTCTCCAAGCAGATGACCGACTACGAGGCCAGCCTAGGCATCGTAACCAGTGTCACCCAGACAGGCAACCCTCTCCACAACGCTATGGCAGAGCGACTTAACGGGATCATCAAGAACGACTGGCTCTACAACTTCGAGGATAAGCCCATAGATCAAGTTCGAGAGATCCTCTCGCAAACGATTGCTCTCTATAACACAGCGCGTCCTCATCGAGCCATCAACAAGAAGACTCCGATGCAGATGCTCATACCAGATTACCCCAACCCTATAACCACACAACCCTCTAAGAAACAGACATCTAAGAACAATTCACCAAAAGCTCCGAGCCTCAAATCTCCGAGCTCATGCCGCTTAACTCCACACAAAGACCTATCTTTGTGTACCTCCGCAGTAAAAACGACCACAAGTCGTGTACCCTAGCAGGAGCAAAACTAACAAATGAGTACACTCACAGGACTAACAAAAATGGATCATCCGAGATTTTGTGTGATGACCTGATCGTGGGCTAAGAAAGAAGCTGGCTCTATCTTTAGTACCTTTGAAAAAGTTAACCAATACTATTCGTTAGTACTTATGATAGAAACCAGCTTCCTATATCACAGCTTTGGAGTACGAGACGTTGTCAATACTCGTTGCGAGTACAAAGGTAACAAAACAATCATACACGTACGCTCCACACGTCCGCTTTGTTATTGCCCCCATTGCCACTCCTACACCTTGCTCAAAAATGGAACAAGAATGCGACAGATACAAACCTTACCTATTGGCTCCCGCCGTTGCTATCTCAAGCTGACGAACCAACGCTATAAATGCACCTCTTGCCATTGGGATGGCTGGCAAAAGATTCCTGGAGTATTGAAAGGCAAGTCCTATACTTATAGATTTGCGCAGCATGTCATTGACTTACTTAGAATGGGAACGATTAAGGCTGTTGCGAACCATCTAGGTGTCGGCTGGGATCTAATCAAAAGCATCCATAAAGACTACCTAAACAAGCGATACAAAAGCCCCAAATTAAAAGGACTCAAACGCATCGGCATAGATGAATTTGCTGTTAGAAAAGGACACATTTACGAAACCATTGTCGTAGACCACGACACGGGACGGATTGTTTATAGTCATCCAGGTAAAGACAAAGAAGCCCTAACCCCTTTTTGGGAAATGCTCAAACGTAGAAAGATAACGCTTGAAGCAGTCAGCTGCGATCTTTCCCCAGCCTATATAAGCGCAGTGATGGCGTATCAACCGAAAGCTCAGATAGTCTTAGACCACTTTCATATTATGAAGTTGATGAATCAGAAGATCGATGCTCTTCGCAAAGACCTATATAGAGAGGAGACAGATCTCAATAAGCGTAAGGTTATCAAAGGAGTTAGGTATTTACTTCTAGCAAATGGAGCAGACGTAATGGATGCGCTTCATCGCACAAGGTTAGAGAATGTGCTGGCTATGAACAAGCCTCTAGCTATAGCATACTACCTCAAAGAAGATCTTAGACTATTCTGGCAGCAGACCTCAAAAGAAAAGGCTGAGTCGTTTTTGAAGAAGTGGCTCGAACAAGCAGACGATTCGGGTGTTAGGCATGTCAAACAAATAGCTAAAACTATCCGGCTCTATCAATGGGGCATTCTAAATTGGTATGATCACCCCATTTCCAATGGGGTGGTCGAAGGAATCAATAACAAGATCAAAGTCCTCAAAAGGATTGCCTACGGATACAGAGATATGGACTACTTTCAACTAAGACTTTTTGCTCTCCACGATCAGGTCATCACACAGAATCTCGGATGAACCACAAAAATGACCCGAGTACCATCTCAGTAATACCTTCCCAACTGTGTACTTTTTTCAGGAAGAGGACAGTTCCAAAGGAGGAACTTTTCGGTTCTCAGGTAGGAGCTCAAGATTTCCAACGGTGGAAAAGAAAATTTCCAACGCTGGAAAAGAAAATTTCCAACGCTGGAAAAGAAAATTTCCAACGCTGGAAAGAAAGTTTTCCTCCCTTGGAAATTTATTTTTCCAAGGCTGGAAAGTTTTTGGAAACTTGTAGGAGAGACTCATCGTTTGACGAAATAAGACGAGCCACCCTGTGTGGGGTGGCTCGGATATGTCTAGCGGGAGTAGCTACACGTCGGCTTAGGTCGGCAGGTTGAGCTTGCTCGCGATCTGATTTGCGAAGTCAAGGCGATCACAAGCAGGGAGTGTTGACTTTTGCAACAGTCTCAAGTAGTGTGAAGACGGAAAAAGCCCCACGTCTGACGAGCAGAGCGTGGGGCTTCTGATAGTTGCAGCTTGACGAGACTATTACTTAGTTTGTAGTCTCTCTAGGCTGGTCGGTTGGTATGCTAGATGCCTAGCTGCTTCTTGACCTGCGCCGTGATATCAACAGCTGAGGGAGCCATATAGAGCATTATCGAGGCCTCCATGACATAGGTGTAGCCACCAGCGTCGCCTACCTTCTTGATTGCCTCTACAATCTTCTGCTGGATAGGTGCCATGAGGGTAGCCTGCTGCTTCTCCATATCTTGCTGCATAGCTTGATAAGAGCGCTGGATGCGGTTTTGCAGATCAGCTAGCTCCTGCTCGCGACTCTTGAGGAGAGCGTCAGAGAGTCCCTCCTTGTCCTTCATATAGAGCTCGAGCTTCTTCTGATACTCGTCGTTCATCGTCTGCATCTCTGCCGTGTACTTTTTGTCTAGCTCTTGGAGACGATCCTGAGCGACCTTCATATCAGGCATAGCGGTGAGGAGCTCCTGAGAGTTGACGACTGCTATCTTCTGCTGAGCCGTAGCTACGACAGGTAGCAAGAGTAGGAGTAGGGTTAGAAACAGATTCTTTGTCTTCATTGTTCTGTATTTAAGTTATTGATAATGCGTATGTATAGGGTTAGCGCTTGCGCCCATAGCCTAGCTTCTCTAGGACCTGATCGCTGATGTCGATAGATGGATTGGCAAAGACGATGCCTGCCGTAGAGCGGTCGAGGACTAGCTGGAATCCGCTCTGCGAAGCGATCTCCTTGATTGCTTGCCATATCTCGTCCTGTAGCGGCTTAACCATCTTAGAGCGACGCTCGAAGAGCTCACCCTCGGGACCGAAGTACTTGCCCTGTAGCTCGGTGGCCTGCTGCTCGGTCTTGACAATTTCCTCCTCACGCTGACGCTTTTGCTCGGCTGTGAGGAAGACGAGGTCGCTCTGATACTTCTTATAGAGCGTCTCAGCCTTGTCTTGGAGTGTCTTGACTTCCTGTTGCCAACGCTTAGAGACGGTCTCGAGCTGCTCATTCATCATCTCATAGTTGGGGATGTTCTTGAGGATATACTGCATATCCACAAGCGCAAACTTCTGTGCTGATGCTCCCAGTGTAAGAGCTAGGAGGAGTGTGAGGAGATATAGATGCTTTCTCATAATATAGATGTTTAGAAGGTCTGTACTAGTGTATATAGATGGCTTGGGTACTTGTTTGTTTAAGTGGAGCAAGCCTCGTACTCATACGCTAAGGAGACTAAAACTCCTGACCCATGACGATGTGGATGTTGCTGCCGCCTCGCTGTGAGGAGCCGTCAGGCTTGTCAAAGCCATAGCCCCAGTCGAGTCCGAGCATGCCAAGGAAAGGTAGCGTGATACGGAAGCCAACACCAGCCGAGCGCTTGAGATTGAAGGCGTTGAAGTTGCTGATGTCTCGCCACGCATTACCTGCCTCGAGGAAGGCGACGGCCCATACATTGTATTGACCCTCAAAGAGTATGGGCACATGTAGCTCAGCCATCATACGCATATAGGCATAGGCGTAGTCATAGTTGCCACCAGCGATCGATCCGTTGCTATATCCACGTAGCGGGATGGTCTCGTTGAGGAAGTTGCCTACATAGCCGCTCATGTTGTCTCCACCCATGTAGTAAGTGCCAAAGGGAGAACGCTTAAACGGTGTGTAGTGTCCGATGAAGCCTGCGTCTAGACGCGTCATGAGTACGGGCGTATACTTCACAGTGACAGGGTTCATGAGCGGGGTGAAGACCTTGCCCGAGAACTTCCACTTGTGGTACTCTACAAAGCGGTATCGATCCTCTGACTTGAGGTTAATGTTGGAGTAGTCGATGCCGTCCCAAAGGGAGTATGGAGGCGTGGCACTGACTGACAGCGTAAAGGAGGAGCCACGACGGGTGTAGATCGGATTGTCGATTGAGTTACGCGAGAGTGCCAGCGTGAGGCTTATGTCGTTAGCATGCCCATTGTGAAAGCCCTGGAAGGTCTCATAGACCCAATCACGGAGGTAGTAGTGGGTATAGTTGAGCGTAGCATTGACGTTAAACCAGTTGTCAGGCCAGTTGAGTCGCTTACCGAAGCCGACCGTGGCGCCGAAGATGTGCATGGACTGGTTGGGGTTGTAGGAGTTTTCCATCAGCGACTGCCTATAACCACCATCGTATCCATAGCCACCATAACCGCCATAACCACCATAACCGTAACCACCATAGCCGCCGTATCCGCCATAGTAACCTGGGTAGTAACCCATACCCTGCGTACGATTATTATAGTAGCGAGTATCGATAGCGGTCTGCATGGAGTAGAAGAGCGATGCCGTAAAGAAGTTCGGACGCTTGCCACCAAACCAGGGATCGGAGAATTGTAAGCTAAACGAGTGATAGTAGCGACCATTACTCATTGCATTGAGAGAGAGGGTCTGGCCATCGCCCTGCGGTATGAGACCACGGTACGCCTTCGGGTGAAAGAGGTTGTAGATCGAGAAGTTGGTAAAGTTGATACCAGCACGCCCGATGATACCAGCCTGAGACCAACCAAAGGAGAGCTCAAACTTGTCATTGTTTCTGCGCTGCAGCGAGTACTCTATATCTACGGTACCCTCCTGAGGGTTGGGGATTGGCGTGGGGAAGCTCTTCTCTGGATCAAAGTGCCCGAGCTGGTTAAGCGTCATCCAGGAGTTCATCATATCCTCCTTGCTAAAGAGCTTGCCAGGCTTCGTAAAGAGCTCGCGACGAATCACCTCCTCGTAGATGTCGTGGTTACCACGTATGATCACCTTGTCGATAGTAGCCTGTGGCCCCTCGACAATGCGTAGGTCAAGCGAGACGGAGTCGCCCTCGACGTATGTCTCTACGGGATCTATGCCTGAGAAGATATATCCATTGTTGTAGTAGAGGTTGGCGACAGCATCGTCCTCGACATAGAGACGCTTCGTAAGGCGATCCTGATCATACACATCTCCATGCTGCATGCCGAGCATAGCCTCTAGGAGTGGCGTGGGGAACTTCGTATTGCCCACGAAGTTGATATCCTTGATATAGTAGCGGTGCCCCTCGGAGATGTTGATGAAGATGTCGATCTGCTTGTCGTTTTTCGGATTTCGAGCGATAGAGTCTGACAGGATCTCTGCATCACGATAGCCCGCCTTATGATAAGCATTTAGGATGTTGTGCAGATCCTCACGATAGACATCTTGGATGAATTTCTTGCTTTGGAAGAGCTCTAAGAGGGAGTTCCACAGATTGCCACGATTGAGTCGGAAGGTCTCGTTCGTCTTCTTCATCGCCTTGCGCAGATCTGTATCAGAGAGAGCTTTATTGCCTGAGAAGTAGATGTTAGCGATCTTCGTCTTGTACTTCTTATCGACCGTGATGCCGAGCTTGACATAGCCCTCACGAGATAGGTCAGGCTGCTGATCGAAGGTGACCTCCATCTCGCTATACCCCTTCTCATTGTAGTACTTCTGTATCAGTTGCTCCGTGCGATCTAGCACATTGGGCGAGAGCTGCATACTCTCTCGTAGACCTGTTTTGGTCTGCAGGTCTTCCTGCTCCGACTTCTTGATGTTGTGGAAGGTCACCGAAGCGATACGAGGATGCTGCTCCAGCTGCACCTCTAGCCAGACCTTGTCTCCTACATACTTAGTCACCAGCACACGTGCATTGGCAAAGGTGCCATTGCGTGTGAACTGCTGCACTACAGCCGTCGTAGCAGCTCCTGGTATCTCTATGCGCTCCCCTACCTTGAGACCTGTATAGCCTAGCAAGACCTCCTGATCATATCCTTGTGCACCCGTTATGGTCACACCCGCGATGGTCTTGGTGACGGGACGAGCGTAGTCGATCTGAGGCGCATAGATCGTATCGGCAGGAGTAGTAGCAACTTGTGCGCTCACAGAGGTGACTGTGAGGAGTGCTATAAGTGCGAAGAGTATGTTGTGATATCGTTGCATTGTCATCGTTAAGAGATCAGATGGGGTCTGTGATATATGGGTCTGTGTTTTTACTGAAGCACCTTGCCAAAGCGTCTCTGGCGTGAAGCATAGTCTGCCAGTGCCTTGTCAAGCTCAGCCTCATCAAAGTCGGGCCATAATGTATCTGTGAAGTAAAGCTCTGTGTAAGCAGATTGTAATAAGAGGAAGTTCGAGAGCCTCTGCTCTCCACCTGTGCGAATGAGCAGGTCGGGCATCGGCATGCCACTGGTGTATAGGTAGTCATTGATCAGCTCGGGACGAGCCAGATCGTCGCTACTGAGTCGTCTGGACTGTACATCCGCAACGATATGTCGTATCGCATGGCTAACCTCTGTATAGGAGGAGTAGCTGAGCGCGATGCATAGGGTGATACGCTGACCACCCTTCGTCTGCTCCATAGAGTCTCTAAGCTGCGCGGCTGTCTCGGCGGGCAACTGGTCTATATCTCCAATAGCTCGTAGTCTCACGCCCTCCTTGATGAAGCGTGGCGTGTACTCGTGGAGTCCCTTGGCGAGGAGCTGCATGATATAGCTCACCTCGGGCTCTGGGCGACTCCAGTTTTCGGTACTGAAGGCGTAAACTGTCAGATACGGGATGCCTCTATCTGCTACGGCTGAGAGAGTCCGCTCTAGCACATCGGTACCCTGCTTGTGTCCGTAACTGCGAGACAAGCCTTTGCGCTGCGCCCAGCGACCATTACCATCCATGATGATGGCTATATGCTGTGGTGTCTGTTCTTTCATCATTTAGGTGTCTGCCAATTAGGGTAGCTATCCGATCCGTGACAGGGTTCGCTACGTTTGCCAAATTCATAGGTGATACTCACGATCAAGCCTATCGTAGCATCGCCCCCCTTGATCCAGTCCACCGGCATCCCGTAGGGGTTGTTGAGCCAGCCCGTCTGCTCTGTGGGGGTGTCCAGATGAGAACTAATGTAATAGATGCCCTGCAGTGCGGCGATCAGGTTAAGTCGATTGCGGAGCTTGTACTTGATGCCTGTCTTGATGCCTGCGCCTGGCAGGAAAGCCATCTTATGCGCCGCTAAGGTCGTGCCGACACTAAGACCAGCTCCTATATAAGGTACCAAAGAGCGGGTCTGCAGGTAGCGAAACTTGTCACTATAATGAGCAAAGTTGTACTCCACCCAGCCATTCAGAGCCAGCAGATGAGAGGCTCCACGGGTAGCTTGATCAGCCACTCTAGCCTGCGGATAGTCTGTCTGCGCATAGCGACAGTCGAAAGGGAGGAAGCTGTATCCGAGTTCGCCCGAAAAGGCCAGTCTGAAGTTGTGATTGTAGCGAAAGACTACCCCTCCCGTTCCTCCTATCGGCACAAAAGGAATACGTCTATTGGCATCTCCTAGATAAGACGCCGCCCCCACAGATCCGCCCATCTCATAGCGATACTCCTGTGCCGTCAGTGAGACAGCACAGAGCATCAAGAGGAGAGAAGCCAGAAGGCAGGAGCGGGTCGGCATAAGTCTACGAGGGTATACTTACTTAAAGTTTAAAGCGTATAGGTTGCCCGATCCAAAGCGTAGGCGTACCGCCCTTGATCCCTCCGAAGAGGTAAATGCGTCCATCATCGCCACGGTAGAGTGCTAAGCCTTGCTGATGCTTCTGTCCCTTCTCATAGTAGAGCGATGGAAGTATAGACTCTTCCGTCAGCTGCTGCCACATAGCGCCGTAGTTGAGAGATACGTAAGCACGCATAGCGGGTTGCTCAGCTTGCTTAGGACGAGCCGCCGGCTTGACAAGCAGTATAGTGTGGTCTTGAGGCTCATAGACCATCGCTCCAGATAGGTCGCTCGGCCAGATCTTGCTCACGACACCAGCATCGTGCGGTGTGAGCCAGTCAAGGCCATTGGAGGTGCTGTAGGCAAGTGCCGTCGTATCAGCGACAGAGCCACCGACTAGAAGTGCTACTGGATGATGCTCTACAATAAACGAGAGACGGGCATTCTGCTCTAGAGGGAAAGCCGCTGGGACTCGTATGCCTCCCTCACTATTGAAGTGTACCCCATCAGCAGACTTCACAGCTACGAGAGGCTTATTCTCCCCTCTATGGTATAGATTGCCCAAGAGATAGGAAGCTCTACCTGGCAGGGCATTGCTCTGCGCCCAGTCTCCCCCATTCGCGTGGTCGTAGCAAGCCTGCTGACCGCTCTCCTGTAGACAGAGGATCGCATCACGGCCGCCCTGCTCCACGATGTCTACGATGGGTGAGTCGAGCGCATTAGGTATTGTCACCTCTTGCCATAGTTCTGGCTCCTTGTGTGAGGCACGCCACAGATGTCTCTCGCTGGTAGTACGTGTGAAGTAGTAGTAAGCCTCGCCATTGTCCACGAGACGACTCAACACAATGTCCTCATTCGTGGCAGAAGCCGGCGCTGGGTGTGCAGACTTCGTCCAGGTGTGGGTGTATGGATCACGATCGTAGATGTTTATCTTGAGCTTATACTCCTTAGTCAGGGACGCGTTTTTACGATGCTGCATGACGATGCGAACTCCCTCAGCATGCTTGGACATATTGACCGTGTCTAGTCCTGACATAGAGGGTTGCTCGACACCTCCTATGTACACCTTAGGGAGCGCATCAGGCGAGGCTACAATCTTCAGCTTGACCGTCCCGATTTTAGTTCCCTTAGGTAGCGGGCGAGCGTTGTATATCAGTCCTTTGCGATGATCTATGGAGAAGAGTGTCTTCTCCAGCTCAGGGACAGACTTGTCACTCATCTTGAGTTCTGAGATCAGTACGCTCTCTATCCGAACATCCTCGACAATCGACTTGCGCTGGCAGCTAGGTAAGCTGATCAGCGGTAGCAAAGCTACAGCGAGGAGTAGGTATCTATGGAGTGATTGTATAGTACGAGTCATATAGAATTGTTGATATGAAGACAAAGATACTACTTCCCACGAAAATAGAGGTCAGACTTTAGAAGTGAGAGGTTAGAGAGACCACACGCCAAAGGATACGAGAAGAGGTCTAACTTCGAATCTCTAACTTCTATTCTCTAAAGTCTAGTGCGACACATGCACCCGCTTGGTGGCGGGAGCCATCGTCAGTCTTTCCTGCACGCGCTCGGTTACTGCCGTGGCTAACTCAGCGAAGTAGTGGCTCATCACCTGGTCACTCTGCGCAGCTATAGGCTCTCCGGCATCGCCAGCCTCGCAGACACTCTGCACGAGCGGGAGCTGACCCAGGAGCGGGATGTTAAACTGCTCAGCCAGTCGCTTACCACCGTCACGACCGAAGATGTAGTACTTATTGTCGGGTAGCTCGGCTGGCGTAAACCAAGACATATTCTCCACCAAACCGAGGATAGGCACATTAACCAGGTCGGTCTGGAAGAGATTGATCCCCTTCATCGCATCGACGAGAGCCACCTCTTGCGGTGTGGTCACCACGATAGCCCCCGTGAGCGGTAGCGTCTGGACTAGCGTCAGAGCTATATCTCCCGTCCCAGGAGGCATATCGATGAGTAAGTAGTCCAGCTCTCCCCAGTGTCCCTCTGTGAGGAGCTGCTTGAGCGCATTCGAAGCCATCGTGCCACGCCATAGGAGCGCTTGGTCAGGACGTACGAAGAAGCCGATCGAGAGCATCTTGATACCCTCTGACACAACAATGGGTGCGATACGGTCCTTGCCGTCTACCTCCTCAGCGACAGGACGGGCATCCTCACAGTGAAACATCTTCGGCATCGACGGCCCATAAATATCGGCATCGAGGAGCCCTACTTTGTAGCCTTGGCGAGCCAAAGCCACGGCGAGGTTGCTCGTGACAGTGCTCTTGCCGACGCCTCCCTTGCCACTGAAGATAGCGATCGTATTAGAGACCATCGGGAGCGGGTTCTCCACCTCAGGCTGCTCAGGCTCCTCTCTAAAGGTTGCCTTGATACGCCCCGCCACATCTGCCTCTGCATCGAGGAAGGTGAGGATGGCGGTCTCAGCCGCTTTGACCACGGAGCGAGCAAAGGGGTCTCGCACACGGGGGAAGTGTAGCGTCAGA
The DNA here is from genome assembly GCF_958301595.1 of Porphyromonas vaginalis. Classification (NCBI taxonomy): domain Bacteria; kingdom Pseudomonadati; phylum Bacteroidota; class Bacteroidia; order Bacteroidales; family Porphyromonadaceae; genus Porphyromonas; species Porphyromonas vaginalis. The sequence continues at coordinate 2,249,582 of NZ_CATQJU010000001.1, forward strand.
GAGATCCGTCGTCCCTCTATCTGTATGTCGTCAGTCACGATGCCAGAAGAGACAATGTCCGTACCCGTACCTGGGTAACGCACATTGCGTAGCGCATCGAGGACCTGCTCGGTTGTATAGCTATTCATATCTTGTTTCTGTTTTTTTGGTCTAAGCTTTTATTCCTCCTGGGCAAAGGCTTGCTCCACTTGGTGCAAGAGACCTCCAGGTACTTGCGACCAACTGGTATAGTCGTCATGCTCCGGTTCACGCTCGGGCTCTAGCCATTGCTCGCGCATAGGCAGAGCAAAGCGAATATACTTGATTATCTTACCTCTGCCCAACCACTGCTTCTCGTAATGGGTCAGAACGCGCGGTATGCCATACTGTGTCAGCACCTGCTCCTCTTGGTATAGATCAGGCAGTGCCACTAGAGGCTGTATATCATTCACCTCTAGCAGACTCAGCGTGTACTCATAGAGGAAGGTGCTATCCGTCTTAAGATGCACCACTCCGTCGGGCTTGAGATAGCGATTGTAACTAGTAAAAAAGGCCGAAGAGAGAAGTCTAGCGCGTGTCCGCTTCATCTGCGGATCGGGAAAGGTGATCCACAGTTCGCTCACCTCCCCAGGAGCAAAGGCTAGCGGTAGCAGATTGATGTCGGTCCGTAGGAAAGCAGCGTTAGAGAGACCTTTGTCCAACGCCTCCGTGGCACCATGCCACATACGCGCTCCCTTGCGGTCCACTCCGATATAGTTGTGGGTGACATCTTGCTGAGCCAGTGCGACCGTGTACTCGCCTCGCCCGCAGCCCAACTCTAAGATGAGCGGGCGATCCTCGTCAAAGGCTCGCTCGCACCACCCTCCAGCTATTTGTCCTGCCACCTCTGGGGAGGAAAGCTCTGCATAGCCATACTCATACACATTGGGATAGCTATGCAGATCGGCAAATTTCTCCAGTTTACGTCTAGCCATAGGCGTACCTCAGTATCGATTACGTCTACTCCTCATCAGTATCGATTACGTCGACTAGCCCCTCCTCGGCATAGTAGTCGTAGAGCGTGGAGATCAGGTCATACGCATTATCTTCGTGCATCTTGACACCCACATCTTCGCTCAGACGACCAGAGACAAAGCTAGCCATCTCATCTATATCGAGATAACCCTCCTCATCATCTACCCCCTCGGAGTACTCGTCACAGAGATCCATGACGTAGAGAAAGATCTCGTCATCATCATACTCCTTGACAAAGGAGGGATCTAGATGGTTGCGCAGATACTGGATCGCATTGCGATCGAGCTGCTCAAAGTCTATGTCTGCCATGATACTATATATTGTATAGGTTATAAGTCTGCGACTGGCTTACATCACTTCAGCGACTTGTAGAAAGCCTCTAAGAGTCGTCCCGCCCCCACAAAGGGTGTGATACGATTCTCCAGGACCTCGTGCTCTATCGTCTCTTGAAGCTGCTTGACCTGCTCATTGTCGTAGAAGGAGCGACGCAACTCCTCGTTGACCGTCTCATACATCCACCACTTCTCCTGGCGACGACGATTATAGTCAAAGTAGCCACTCTCCTTACTCGTTTGGCGATACTCATCGATCATGTCAAAGATCTCCTTGATGCCTATCCCCTTCAGACCTGAGTAGGTCATAACCTTCGGCTCCCAGCCCGACTCGGTAGCGGGAAAGAGCTGGAGCGCGTTGCGAAAGTGCTGCGCCGCAAGACGAGCCTTATCTACATTGTCACCATCAGCCTTGTTGATGATAATCCCGTCAGCCATCTCCATGATACCGCGCTTGATGCCTTGTAGCTCATCGCCGGTACCAGCTAGCTGGATCAGGAGGAAGAAGTCGACCATCGAGTGCACAGCCGTCTCACTCTGCCCTACGCCCACCGTCTCGACAAAGACCGTATCAAAGCCCGCAGCCTCACAGAGGATAATGGTCTCACGCGTCTTGCGCGCCACACCACCTAGCGAAGAGCTACTAGCACTCGGACGGATGAAGGCACGCTCCTCACGAGAGAGCCGCTCCATACGAGTTTTGTCGCCTAGTATACTCCCCTTAGAGATCTCACTACTGGGGTCGATCGCCAACACAGCCAGCTTGTGCCCCTGCTTAATGAGGTGCATGCCGAAAGCATCGATCGATGTACTCTTACCCGCTCCAGGCACGCCAGTGATACCGACACGCATCGACTGCCCACTGTAAGGTAGGCACCCCTCCAGTATCTGCTGCGCCTTGAGCTGATGGTCATGACGTGTACTCTCGACCAGCGTCACGGCACGAGCCAGGAAAGTGCGATTGCCCGCTAAGATCTCCTTGATATAACGCTCCGCCGAGTAGTCCTCACGCTGCACCCGTTGTTGGCGCAGATAAGGATTGACCATAGGCTGAGCAGAGACACCTTTATTCACCTTGAGACCCGCATACTGAGGGTCATTTTCAGGATGATCATTCGTGAGCATATCGGGGAGATTAGAGGTTAGAGATTAGAGATCAGAAATTAGAGGTCAGAGGTTAGTAGTAACTTTAGCTAACAGCCAACAGCCAACATCTACCGCTTAGGTATGACGATCAAGACATTGCGTAGCGGAGCGTTCGGATCATTCAGCAACAAGTCAAAGTTTGCCTTAAGTGCCCCACGAGAGCGATCAGCTCCCTCTAGATTCAGGCGATAACGTATATCGAAGCTCTCGCCAGGAGCAATCGTCTCAGGATAGTCTAAGATGGTCAGGAAAGCTGTATTGCTCTCTGCAGAGTAGACATGCATCGGAGCTTTGCCATCATTTTTCAGAGTGACTGCTCCCTCATACACCGTCTCTTCTGGAGCTAAGTCCGTAAGACGCTGATAGGTCTTTAAGTCCGCAAGCGGTGCTGCTGCCCCCTTGTCAAAGTGCGGGGGCATCACAAGACGTACCATCACCCCACCAGAGAGATCAGGCTCACCATCCTGCGTTCGTACAGTGATGCCTATCCACCCTTTGTGAATGCCCGGAGCCACCGATCCATCAGTACGCGCCGTCAGGAAGATCTCCTCAGGCTCATAAGCTGCCAGTGTGGCTTGGCTTATACTACTAGATAGAAAGCTGGGTAGCGTATCCAGAGACACCACTAGAGGCCTACTCGTCGGATTATTGAGCATCAGACGGATCGTGTTCTCTTCGCCTGCTGGTTGCAATGGAAAGTCTAGAAAGAGGTTGCTCACCTGTAGTGCGCCAATCTCTTGCTGGTAGCGTGCATTCGTTGGGATCGGTCTGCCCAGTGTAGCTACGTTTCCCTTGATCGTCAGCTTGATAGGCTTACTCGGATCTACAGAGGTGTAGACACGCGTATACTTAACGAAAGAGCCTGGACGATTTAGCGGATTATAGGTGATCAAGATAGGTATCGAATCACCAGGAGCTACAGCCGTACGATCGTAAGTAGGTGTCGTACAGCCACAATCCGTATTAACACGCAGTATGACCATCTGCTGGTCAGAGACGTTGTGCAGGGTGAAGCTGTGAGACACCGTGCCCCGCTCCTCAGCAATCGTACCGAAGTTGTGTATTGCTGAGAGAGAGTCGATCATCTCTGCCGGCCGTTGCGCACGCACTACCCCTAGAGTAGCCGTGAGAGAGAGCAGGAGAGCTAACAATCTTCTTGTTGTAGCCATAACGATCTATCTTAGTTTGCTTGAGGCACGCTCCTCCACCCCATCGTCTTCGTCATGAAGGCTGTGGGGCTGTAGCGTATGTCGCCTCAAGTGACTATAAGACTTATCTCAGTAGTACGACTACTCGACCACGCCCTTGATGCGTAGTATGTAGCTACCATCCTTACCATTGCTATAGATAGAGATGGTCTTGACAAATTGCCCAGGGCGTCCTGCTGGATTGTAGGTCACCTTAACCGTTGTAGTCTTGCCCGGAGCGATAGGAGCTGTCTCGAACTCAGGCTTCGTGCAGCCACAAGAGGCTACGACACGAGTGAGGACGAGCGGAGCATTACCTGTATTCTTGATCGTGAAGGTATGGCTCACAGGGCCGTCTACCTCCTTGATAGAGCCAAAGTCAAACTCCGTCTCCGTAGCTGTAATCTGGGCACCAGACTGCTTGCTTGTGGTCTGCTTATTCTGAGCGCCAGCTAGCGTAGCACAGAGTAGTAGGATCGTTGTAAGGATTGCAATGCGTTTCATAACTTTGTTGTTTAAGATTATGTCCATAGTTAGTGTATTAAGCACGGGGGAATAGCTACACCACACAGAGCTCGCTCGCTCCATACGGATAGTCCCTCTGCTCTGCAAATGTACTCTTTTTTAGTCATACAAAGGCTATACCACGCCACAATTCACCATTTCAGCACGCTAAAGTGAGACTGTTGCAAAAGTCAACAGTCTCACAATCTTGCTTGCAAGATTGTCTAGACTTTGCAGAAAGGATGAAGCGCAAGGCGCTGAGGGTGAGGTCTGAAGGGAGCATACCTCCGTATGTGACCGAAGCCGAATCCCGAAAGCAACACAGCGATTCGCCTTTATGCAACAGTCTCAAAGTGTCTATCACGAGCGGAGTGACAACCCCTCAAGAAGCTAGCAGACATCGGCGAAGATCAGAAGCATCGAAAGAAATCAGACTCCATTGACGCTCTCCACCTTTCCCTAATTGATCGAAGGCAACGCTCCCCCATCTCTGCGATCCAATCTACTCCCCACGTGGATATCCTCAAATTTCCACGTAGGAATTTCCAAATCCCTTGGGAGGGACGAAATAAAACTTCGTGGCAGGGCCGACGCCTTATATACTATGAGCTCATCTACCGCCCTACTTCTCGTTTGTCGTCGTGTGTAGCTCCTGACTGAGCGACTATGATGCGTCAGCCCTGTTTGGGTAAATTCGACGCCCGCTCGTTACAATAATTTAGAACTGGCTACATATCGATACTGCGCAGTGTCGGGAAAAACTGATTTCCACCTGGATATTTCGAAATATCCACGTGGAGAATAAAAAATTCTTCGGAGGAATCAAATGAAACTTCGGAGGAATGAAATGAAACTTCGGAAGAAATGATTCGCCCCCACGTGGAAAATAAAAAATATCCACGTGGAGATTTGAGATTTTCCAAGTGGATATTCGAGAAAGGAGGGAATCGGACGAATTTTCCCGTAAAGATATGTAAATGGAGATTAGAGGTTAGAAGTTAGATATTAGAGGTTAGAGACCGACAGCTAGTTGTGGGTACGCTCGGCTCTGGAGCAGACCATCGGTACGTCCATCTCCGTCAAGGCAATACGTTGCTCTCCTTTCGCCTCCTGAGACTGTTGACTTTTGCAACAGTCTCCTCCTATGCTCCTTTGGCTTCAGACGGCAGGCTATCAAGAAATGATGCTGCGTGACAAGTATACGCCTACCCAGAGAGCAAGCAGGCCGATCAGCACGCTGCCCACAATATAGAGAATGGCTAGCCCATAAGCTCCCTCACGAAGCATGGCGTAGCTCTCTGCTGTAAAGGTTGAGAAGGTGGTGAACCCACCGCAAAAGCCTGTGATAAAGAGCAACCGAAGATGCGCTGTATCGCTACACAAGCCGATCAATAGACCTATGAGAAAGCAACCCAAGACGTTGACCACGAGTGTGGCCAACGGTATAGAGCCGGTATAGTGACGAGCTAGCAAGATGGCTGTGAGGTAGCGCATAGCACTCCCGAGAGCACCGCCTAGCGCTACAAGAAGAAGCTGTCTGAGCATAATCCAATCTGAGTCGAAGTCAGTAACCTTATCGGTCTATATAGACGAGCTTGTTGCCTTTTCTATAGTCACAAGCCCCTCTAGACTTCGATAATAAAAAAAATAGGTAGCACTCTCTCTGAACGGGAGAGTACTACCTATTATATTTATAGGATGATACATCCTGTCTCGCTAGTCGCTCAACTTAGCACCGATGAACTGACGGTTGAGGCGTGCGATGTGGCTGATGGAGACACTCTTAGGGCACTCCAGCTCGCAGGCACGTGTATTCGTACAGTTTCCGAAGCCTAGCTCATCCATCTTAGCGATCATCGCCTTAGCACGCTTGTGCGCCTCAGCACGTCCCTGAGGTAGCAAGGCCAGCTGGCTCACCTTAGCAGAGACGAAGAGCATAGCGGAGCCATTTTTGCAGGCAGCAGCGCAAGCACCACAACCGATACAAGAGGCTGCATCCATCGCTTCGTCAGCCTTGTGCTTAGGGATGGGGATCGAGTTAGCATCAGGTACACCTCCCGTATTGACAGAGACATAACCACCAGCCTGTATGATCTTGTCATAAGCAGAGCGGTCGACCATCAAGTCGCGAATGATCGGGAAGCCAGCAGATCTCCAAGGCTCGACAGTGATGGTGTCACCATCCTTGAAGGTGCGCATGTGTAGCTGACAGGTGGTGATGGCATTGACAGGACCGTGTGGGTGCCCATCGATATACATAGAGCACATACCGCAGATACCCTCACGACAATCGTGGTCGTAGATAACGGGTTCCTTATCCTCGGCAATGAGCTGCTCGTTGAGTATGTCGATCATCTCAAGAAAAGAAGCGCTCTGAGGCACATCCTTGAGTGCATAGGTCTCAAAGTGTCCCTTCTCGCGGGGACCTCTCTGACGCCATACCTTGACTTTGATATTTATATTGTGATCCATTGCTATGATTATCTACAGGGTTGCTTAGTTCTTATAGTTACGCTGGAGACGCTCGGTGAATTCGTATACCAGTGGCTCCTTGTGCATGACAGGGTCTTGACCCTCGCCTTGATACTCCCAGCAGGAGACGTAAGCAAAGTTCTCATCGTCACGCTTTGCCTCACCCTCCTCAGTCTGATGCTCTATGCGGAAGTGTCCACCACAGCTCTCCTCACGGTCGAGGGCATCGTGTGCCATGAGCTCGCCGATCTCGAGGAAGTCTGCTAGACGCAGCGCCTTCTCTAGCTCGATGTTGAGATCGTCGACCTTACCTGGTAGGTGGAGGTCACTCCAGAAGACCTTGCGCAGTGCCCTGATCTTCTCAATACCTGTCTGCAGGCTCTCCTTAGAGCGTGCCATACCGACATACTCCCACATGATGTGTCCTAGCTCCTTGTGGATGCTATCGACCGAACGCTTACCATGCATCGAGGCAATGCGCTGGATGCGCTCCTTGAGTGCCTTCTCAGCCTCGTCAAACTCCTTGTGGTCTACGCTAAAGTGCGGTACCTGGATCTGATCCGAGAGGTAGTTCTGTATCGTATAGGGCAGGATAAAGTAACCATCGGCCAGACCCTGCATGAGGGCTGAAGCACCGAGACGGTTAGCACCGTGGTCGGAGAAGTTTGCCTCACCGATAGCAAAGAGCCCAGGGATAGTGGTCTGTAGCTCATAGTCGACCCATAGACCACCCATCGTGTAGTGGATAGCTGGGTAGATCATCATCGGGGTCTCGTAAGGATTGTCGGCAGTGATCTGCTCGTACATCTGGAAGAGGTTGCCGTACTTGTCCGCAACAACATCACGCCCCATACGCTCGATAGCATACTTAAAGTCTAGGAAGACAGCGAGACCCGTATTATTGACACCGAAGCCAGCATCGCAACGCTCCTTAGCAGCACGGCTAGCGACGTCACGAGGTACTAGGTTACCGAAGGCGGGATAGCGACGCTCGAGGTAGAAGTCACGATCCTCCTCGGGGATGTCATTTGCCTTCTTGGTACCAGCTTGTAGTGCCTTAGCGTCCTCCAGCTTTTTGGGTACCCAAATACGTCCATCGTTACGGAGAGACTCAGACATAAGCGTTAGCTTGGACTGGAAGTCTCCGTGCTCGGGGATACAGGTCGGGTGGATCTGCGCCATACAGGGATTGCCAAAGTAAGCACCCTTCTTATAGCACTGCCAAGCAGCTGACCCATTGGAGGCGATAGCGTTCGTCGTAAGGTAGAAAGCATTGCCATAGCCACCCGTAGCGATCACAACGGCATGAGCGGCAAAGCGCTCGATAGCACCTGTGACTAGGTTGCGAGCGATGATACCTCTAGCACGACCATCGATGATGACTAGGTCTAGCATCTCGTGGCGGGTGTAGAGCTTGACGCTACCCTTGTGTACCTGACGGCTGAGTGCTGAGTAAGCACCGAGGAGTAGCTGCTGACCCGTCTGACCACGAGCGTAGAACGTACGGGAGACCTGCGCACCACCGAAGGAGCGGTTATCTAGTAGACCTCCATACTCACGTGCGAAGGGGACGCCCTGAGCGACACACTGGTCGATGATTGCGTTAGACACCTCTGCGAGACGATAGACATTTGCCTCACGAGCGCGGTAGTCACCACCCTTGATGGTATCGTAGTAGAGACGGTAGATGGAGTCACCGTCGTTCTGATAGTTCTTTGCAGCATTGACACCACCCTGTGCAGCAATAGAGTGTGCACGTCGTGGTGAGTCCTGTATACAGAAGTTCAGCACGTTGAAGCCTAGCTCTCCTAGAGAGGCTGCTGCAGAGGCTCCTGCTAGACCAGTACCCACAACAATGACGTCGAGAAGACGCTTATTGGCGGGGTTGACTAGCTTCTGATGATTCTTATAGTTAGTCCACTTCTCAGCTAAAGCACCTGCTGGGATTTTGGCATTTAGTTCGCTCATATCTCTGATGGTTAAGATAGTTCGTAGATTAGATGATAGGAAGAGAAGCTACAGTATCCTCAGCGTAGGGGATAGCCTCATTAAGACTCTCAGGACCTGAGTAGATGAAGCCAAAGTAAACGACTACAACGGCAAAGATGAGTACCAGTAGTGTGGCGACGATGTAGCTGATGACATGGAGGCGGTTGAACCACTTCTTATTGTTCCATCCGAGTGTCTGGAAGGCACTCCAGAAGCCGTGCGTCAGGTGGAACCAGATAGCTACGAGCCATACGAGGTATAGGATTACCACCCAGACATTGCTAAAGGTCTGCACGACGAGCTGATAGCCCTCTGCGCTCTGACCGCCCGTCCACTCTTGTAGCTGCATCTTGCTCCAGAAGTGTGTTAGGTGAAAGACCAATAGCCCCAAGACGATGATGCCTAGGACAAACATGTTCTTGCTGGCCCAATCTATCTTGGCACGAGTGAAGATAGCATAGCGATCATTACCACGCGCCTTGCGATTGAGGAGCGTCAGCCAGGCCGCATAGATAATATGTACAATGAAGCCTAATGCAAGGATGGGCACCATAATCTGTACCAAGATATTGGTACCCATGAAGTGGCAAGCTTGATTGTACAGGTCCGTGGGGAACTCGCTATTCACGTTGATAGCATCGTAGACGGCCAGCAGGTTGATGCTGCCATGTAGCAACAGGAAGATAATCAAGAAGAGCCCAGATAGACTCATGATGAACTTTCTCCCGATCGATGATTTAAAGATCCACATATTTGTTGGTTTGGTTACTTAAGTGATGTTGTTATCAATGACTATTGGTCTGTCTAGATATGGCAAAAAGCTACGCAGCGCTACTCCTAAGAGCGACCTACCTAACCTTTACGATAGCGAGACTTACCCTTCACTCCACAAAGATACCAAAATACCTACAATTAACTACTATAACCTCATTCTAATTTATACTCCCGTACGATCCACAAAAATAAAACTCGTAGAGAGCACGCCTTCTTTGTGGTCTATTAGATTGTTTGCAGACTCTGGATAGGCATTGCGTACGTCCGAGGGGAGCCTTTATGCTCCCCTCATACTACCCCTGCACTATCTACTATTGGTATGGTACTTCTGACAATTATCGAGCTGGAATAAACAAAGTGAGCGTGCTGACTGTAGAGGTCAACACGCTCACGACTGGGTATAGTATGAGGGGGCGATGCCCCTACTCTATCCTTATAACGAGTGCTTATTCAAAGGGGAAGGTCTTGATGAGCTCCTCAGCCTTGTTCATCTGCTCGTACATGACGACGTCATCCTCGACACGAGGGCAGACCTTGCGGAAGGTAGCGAGGAAGCCCTCGAGACGCTCCGAGGTCTTCATAGGACGACGGAACTCGATAGCCTGAGCGGCATTGAGTAGCTCGATACCGAAGAGACGATAGAGGTTGGCGATGAGTGGCATAAGCTTCGTCGCTGCGTTAGCGCCCATAGAGACGTGATCCTCCTGACCATTGCTGGAGACGATACTATCGCTAGCTGCTGAGTGGCAGTACATCTTGTTTTGGCTGACCATAGCAGCTGCGGCATACTGCGGGATCATGAAGCCACTGTTGAGTCCAGGATTGGCCACGAGGAACTCAGGCAGGTCGCGTAGCCCGAGGATGAGCTGTGCGACACGACGCTCTGAGATATTGCCTAGCTCAGCGAGCGCTATAGCGAGGAAGTCGTAGACGATGGCTAGAGGCTGGCCATGGAAGTTACCGCCTGAGACGACCATATCGTCATCGGGGAAGACAGTTGGATTGTCCGTAACAGAGTTGATCTCAGTCTCTACGACACTACGCACGTAAGCGATGGCATCACGCGAAGCTCCGTGTACCTGGGGCACACAGCGGAAGCTGTATGGATCCTGTACCTGGGGCTTGGGCTTAGCGATCATCTCACTACCCTTGAGTAGCTCACGCATGTGGGCTGCAACCTGTATCTGTCCCTGGTGTGGACGTATCTGGTGCAGACGATCATCATAGGGTGCGTCTAGTCCGGCGAAAGCCTCTAGTGAGAGAGCTGCGCACCAGTCGGCAGCTAGCTTGAGGCGCTCTGCCTGTATGAGGGCGTAGACACCGTGTGAGCTCATGAACTGAGTACCATTGAGCAGGGCTAGACCCTCTTTGCTCTTGAGCTTGATGGGCTCCCAGCCAAACTTGCCGAGGACCTCGCAGGAGGGAAGCTTCTCGCCCTTGTAGCGTACCTCACCGTAACCAATGAGCGGTAGGAAAAGGTTAGCCAGAGGAGCTAAGTCACCTGAAGCACCTAGCGAACCGCGGTCATAGACGACGGGTAGGACATCCGCATTGAGCATGTCAACGATGCGCTGTACGGTCTCTACCTGTACACCACTATTGCCGATCTGCAGGGCATGAGCCTTCAGAAGGAGCATGAGGCGAATGATGGGCTCTGCGACCTCGTCGCCACAACTACAAGCGTGGCTCTTGACGATGTTTTCCTGAAGCTTGGTGAGCTGATCAGGCGAGATGGTGCGGTTACAGAGTGAGCCGAAGCCCGTGGTGACACCGTATATGGGCTTGTCGACCTCCTCGACCTTGCGGTCTAGGTAGTTGCGGCAGTGCTCAATACGCTTGATAGCCTCTGGTGAGAGGGTTAGCTCGAAGTGGTTCTCTAGATACTCTCGGCATAGCTCGATAGTGAGCTGCTCGCTACCGATGGCGAATGATTTGCGTGCTGACATGTTTCTCTATTTGCAAGCTTCCTTAGTATACTCTATGACCTTAGCCTCACGTTCGATCACCTCACGCTCGAGACGATCAGCCTCTGCGGTCATGTCTGCGACAAATTGCTCGTCCTTGATGGAGGTCAGGTTGATGCGTACGTTAAAGAGTGCCCCGATGATCGCATTACGTGCGGACATCATAGCGACACAGCCATCGGTGACGGCGTTTTGGTTACCGTTGGAGACAACCTCCTCGATATCGCTGAGCAGGCTGTAGACACGGCGAGCGACCTCCATAGGTACGTTGGCAGCAATCTTGGTAGCCTCTTGGATCTGGGCAGAGCGTGCAGCCTTCTCTTCGTCAGTCTCTTTAGGCATTTGGAAGGCAGCAAAGACAACATTGTAAGCCTCGCTATCACGATCTACATCGAGGATCAATTGCTGACGGATCTGCTGCACACGCTCGGCGAGCTGCTTCATCTGCTCCTCGACCTCGGCATACTTTTTCTTGCCAATGGTGAGACCTGCTACCATCTCCGTGAGAGCTGCTGCAATGGAACCACAAAGTGCTGAGATGCTACCACCTCCAGGTACAGGATCTTTGCCTGCGGTGACGTCAAGAAGCCCCTTGACGGTCAAGTCTGTTAGACTATTATTCATAGGATGATTGAGATTGTTTGTTTGTTAATTAGATGGGGTGCGACTAACTTTATTTAGAATGCTAGACGCTGGGTGCGGGCGTCACGAGTTTGTTTTCGTAGATGGTACCCGCCTTGATGGTGGCTCGTACGAGGTTGACACCAAAGTGATAAGAAAGGAACTTGTACGAGGGGAAGCGTAGCAACGCTAGGTCGCCCGCCTTGCCTACCTCGATGCTTCCGATCTGATCTGCACGACCGATGGCGGCAGCGCCATTGAGCGTGAGTGCGGTGACGGCCTCCTCGACAGTCATACCCATATAGATGGTTGCTAGAGCAAACATCAAGGGGATGGAGGAGCTGAAGCAGCTTCCTGGATTGAGATCAGAAGCAACGGCTACAGCACAACCTGCATCGATCATACGACGTGCTGGCGCATACTTCTCGCCTAAGCTGAAGGCGGTACAGGGCAGACAGGTAGCCACCGTGTCGCTCTGAGCCAATGCTTGGATACCCTTGTCAGAGATCTGTAGTAGGTGGTCTGCAGATAGACATCCTAGCTCGGCTGCTAGCTCAGCACCACCGAAAGAGACGATCTCGTCAGCATGCATCTTGACTTTGAGCCCTAGCTCCTTAGCACGAGTCAAGAGGATGCGTGTCTGCTCATGGTCGAAGACCCCCTTCTCTGTAAAGATGTCGCAGCACTCTGCCAAGCCTCGCTCTACGACTACTGGCATGACTGTGTCACAGAGGTAGTGGATGAAGTCTGTGGAGCGTCCCTTGTACTCGGGCGGCGTGTCGTGCGCTCCCATGAAAGTGGGATAAAGGTCTATCGGGTGCTGCTTCTGTAGCGTCCGAATGACCTCTAGCTGCTTGATCTCCGTGTCAAGCTCCATACCGTAGCCACTCTTAGCCTCAACGGTGGTGACTCCCATTGATAGCATGGCGTCTAGATGTGCAGAGGCACGCTGGGTAAGCTCCTCAGCTGTTGCGCTGCGGGTCGCTTTCATCGTGTTGGCTATACCCCCACCACGCTCCATGATACTCATATAGCTGTCACCAGCTAGTCGCCACTGGAACTCATCCTCACGGTATCCCCCGAAGATGAGGTGGGTGTGACTATCGACGAAGCCTGGCAGGACGCACCCGCCCTGAGCATCATAAGCGACGCAGTCGGCGTGGTCTACTTGCTCGGCTTCCTTCATGGTCCCGACGAAGGCTATCTTGCCTTGTCGTACGATGATGGCGGCTGGTCCTTCGATGACTCCAATCTGGCGCATCGCCTCAGCGCCATGCTGTGCGGTAGAGCCTGGACGGGTCACGATCTGACCAATGTTGTATAGATAGAGATTGGACATTAGATTTTAGAAGTTAGAGGTTAGAGAGTAGAGTTTCTAGGCTTTTTAGGTACACTAGTGTCCCTAGTGATACTAGTTGTACTAGGGAGACTAGCTATCCTAGAGACTCTACTCTCTAGTTGGTAAAACGTTCTCTTTGAACTACTCCATCATGCGGAGCTCGAGGATCTGGGTCTCGCAGAAGTTCTCGATGCCGAGGTAGTACTCAGCGCAGTCGATGAGAGCCTTCATAGGTACGAGGCCGATGACCTCAGCACCAACAATCTCGACACCGTAGCGACGAGCCTCCATACGTACCATCTCGTGAGCACGATAGACGGCTGTCTTGGTGTAGTCGGTGAGGTTCATAGAGACCTGTACGATGTGCCTGTCGGTCAGCTCTACGCCCATAGCCTTGCAGAAGCGTAGACCGCCACCGATGTGACGTACCTTCTTAGCAATCGCATCAGCGATAGAGAGGTCAGAGGTGTTGAGGTTGACATTGTAAGCAACGAGTGGCATACGAGCACCGACAGCTACGACACCTGCTGTGGGGTGGATATCAGCTGGACCGAAGTCTGGGTGCCACTCATCCTCGTGGATCTTCTCAGCCATACCCTCGAATTGTCCCTTGCGGATCTTAGCGAGGTTCTCACGATGAGGAGCTGTAGCACTCTTCTCATAGAGGAAGACGGGTACACCGATGCGCTCACCGATCTCCTTACCGACCTCCTTAGAGAGCTCGATAGCCTCCTCCATCTCCATATTGCGAATGGGGATAAAGGGGATAACGTCGACAGCGCCCATACGTGGGTGCTGACCCTCGTGCTTGGTCATATCGATCACCTTGACAGCGATCTCGACAGCCGCGATGACAGACTTGCGGACAGCCTCAGGCTCGCCCATGACGGTCACCACGCAGCGGTTGTGATCCTCGTCATTGCTGTAGTCTAGGAGCTTGACGCCCTTGGTCTCTCTAAAGGGTTGTACGATCTGCTCAATCTTTGCTTTGTCGCGTCCCTCGCTAAAGTTGGGGACACACTCTACGATCTTTGTCTGGATAGCCATTGTATTATCTATTTATAGTGTTGTGTATTGATATCTTGGTAAGCCTTTTCGATAGGTCTCCTCAAACATTCCGCTAAGTTACTGATTATTTGAAGTCCTGTCAAGCTTTTCAAGAGAGAAATAGTACTAAAGTGTTCGTTAACTCTTGTAATAAGTGCGCTTGATACGTGGTGAGAGCTTGGAAATCACTTCGTATGGTATAGTGCCGATGCGCTCTGCGAGGTCACTCACCTGCAAGCCTGGCACACCGAAGATGATCACCTCGTCACCCTCTGCGACCTTGCCTTGGAGTGCCGTGAGGTCGACCATGCAAGTGTCCATACAGACGTTGCCCACGATCGGACAGAGCGTGTCGTGGATCATAACGCTCCCCACGCCACAGCTAAAGCGTCTGTCATAGCCATCGGCATAGCCAATCGGTATGATACCGATCTGCCCGCCAGGAGCGACCTGCCCACGTCGTCCGTAGCCGATAGTCTCCCCATCAGGGATCGTCTTGATCTGTAGGAGCGTGGTGCGCAGCTTAGCGACAGGCTCGAGGGTGAGACTACCCGTAGCACTAATACCATATAGTCCTACTCCTAGACGCCCCATATCGTAGTGATGATGGTTATATCGCTCGATGCCCGCAGTGTTTTGGACGTGACGTAGAGGACGATAAGAGAGCTGACTCGTCAGGTAGTCAGCACCCTCATCATAGAGGGCAAACTGCTGTTCCGTGAAGTCGCTCATCATCGGCTCATCGGCAGCTGCTAAGTGCGTAAAGATACTCTGCACCCGTATCAGTGGCTCCACCTCGTGTAAGGTCTGAGCTAGATGCTCTAGGGTCGCTCTATCTGGCGTAAAGCCTGTACGGTGCATACCGGTGTCTAGCTCGATATGAACAGGATAGTGGCTCAGCCCCTGACGCTCCACATGACGGGCAAACTCACGAAGTATGCGTTCGTTGTAGATCTCAGGCTCTAGGCGACTCTGCGTCATCACCTCAAAGGCCTCAACCTCAGGGTTCATCACGATAATCGGAAGAAGGATTCCTTTGCTGCGAAGCTCCTTGCCCTCGTCAGCTAGTGCCACCGCCAGCGCTGCGAGATCTTGTTGCTCCAGAGCCTTGGCCAACTCGTAAGCTCCGATACCGTAGCCCTGCGCCTTGGCCATAACGATGATACGTGTCTCAGGTGAGAGGAGCGCCTTGTAGCTCTTCAGATTGCTCACCAAAGCCTCTAGATCTATCTCTAGTGTGGTCTCGTGTACCTGCTTGGCTAGGTGCTGTACGATCCGTTCGAATTGGAACTGTCTGGCCCCCTTGACCAAGATCTCCGCATGACTGATGGTGCCGAGCAGGTCATCGGCGAGGAGCTGGTCGGTCGTCTCGTAGAAGGCGGTCTTCCCTTCCCCACTCCCCTGGAAGTAGTCCTGATAGTTGCACAGCTCCCGTCCCACACCGATGAAGAGCGTGTGCGGATACTGTGCGATCATCTCCCCCACCTGCTTGTAAAGGTCTCGTGGTAGCTGAGCACTCTGTAGGATATCGGAGAGGATGATGACCGCTTGCTGATGCGAAGTGGCGGTGCGCTGCTTCTGAAAGTCTAGCGCGATGCGTAGCGAGTTGATGTCGTTATTATACGCATCGTTGATCAGTCTATTGCCTGCCTGCCCCTCTTTGACCTCTAGTCTCATCTCTATCGCCTCCAGAGTTGCAAAGCGCGCTAGCACCGCCTGGCGCTGAGCCGTGGTGAGTGGCAGGAGACCAATGAGACAGAGACAGTGGGTAGCGTTTTGTATGGAGGCTTGATCCGCAAAGGGAATGGTCACCGTGCTGCTCTCATCCGCATGCTGCGCTGTAATGGTTGTAGTGCCGTCCCCTGAATTGCTGTAGGAGACGTGGTAGTAAGCTTTGCCTGGGGTAAGGCTCCAGCCGATAGCTTTGTCCGAAAGTCCTAGGTTGTCAATGCCTCGCTGTATCTCATCACTGTCGGCATCGTATACAAAGTGATCAGCATCGACAAAGAGCTGAAGCTTCTCTTCGATCTTCTGATTGAGCGAGACGAAGTTCTCTTGATGCGCTGCCCCAATGTTGGTCAATATACCGAGCGTCGGTCGTATGATACGCTGGAGGCGTAGCATCTCCATCGGCATCGAGATCCCCGCCTCAAAGATAGCGAGCGTATGCTCCTCCTCCATATTAAGTATCGAGAGCGGCACGCCTAGCTGCGAGTTGTAGCTCTTTGGCGAACGCACGATACGATAGCAGCCTGAGAGGAGGTGGTAGAGAAACTCCTTGACGACCGTCTTACCATTGCTCCCCGTGATACCGATGACTGGATAGTCGTAGCGCATACGCCAGTGGCTAGCGATCTGCTGCAGCGCACGGAGCGTCTCCTGCACCTGTACGATATTGGCATCAGGATAGCGCTCCACGTAAGGCTCGATCGGCTCACAGATGAAGAAGGCACGCACCCCATGCTCATAGAGCTGGGGAATATATTTATGTCCGTCGCCCGAGGCGGTACGCATAGCGAAAAAGAGGCTGTCACTCGGAGAGGTGAGCTTACGACTATCGGTCAGGATATGCCGTATCGGACGCTCATCGACGAGATGCGTCTGGATAGGACGAAGGTACTCAAGGATGTTTTGCAGTGTAGACATTATAGTTGTGTAATAGGGGTCATAATGATTCGATGATGGAGGGTATGCAGAGCTTCTCACCATATTGCTTCTGGTAATGTGCTATGCGCTCAGCTATCTGTGCCTCTAGTCGCTCGGCTCCATGCGGAGTCTTAGGGCGATGCTGTGAGAGCTTACGCAGACGCTGAGCGGCCTGACGCATCTCCACCTCACGCGCCTCTTGGCTTGCCCAGTATGCGACGAAGTGATCTGCGATATAGTCGATCGCCTCTTCAGACGGATGAGTCAAGTCACTAGCGTAAAAGCGATAGTCCCGCAGTTCGTCATGCAGGATCTCATAAGCGGGGAAGTAATGACAGGCGGGTAGCTCACGACAGAGCGTGTCGCAGAGGATACGAAGCTTGCTCTTTGACAAGTTGCTCTCCGCCAAGCCATCCTGCAAGTAGCGCACGGGACTAACCGTCAGAACTACCTGCAGTGGATGCTTTGCAAGAAGCTGAGAGAGCGTCGCAAGCATACGCTCCTGAAGTAGTTCTAGTGAAAGGTCCCGTCTGTCGAAGAGACGAGCAGGCAGTTGCTGGCAATTTGCCACAGCACGACCATCCTCAGCCAAGTAGTAGACCTGCGTAGTGCCTAGGGTGATCCAGAGCCAGTCCGCCTCCGCGAGTCGGCTATGAGCTGTATACCATAGCTGGGCGGTCGCCTCATGCGCCTCCTCGAGACTCTCGCCATAGATCGCACTATGGTGGCGCAGACTGTAGTAGAGTCCGTCGCGCTCTATAATATAAGGAGTGTAGTCGGGTCTGTGCTGCTCATCGCGGAGCAGATCCTCTAGCGTATCGCAGATACTGATCGGATTGTAGAGCGTACCATAAGGATTGACCAGTACGTCATACCCAAGATGTCTCATACGCTCGCCTATATGCTCACTAAAGCAGGAGCCAAGTGTCAAGATACGACCCCCATATCGCCCCGCTATAGCTGTCGGCAGAGGGGCTATCTCGATCGGTGTGAACCACTGTATGGAGGGTGAGGTGAGCATCTAGTGAAGTGTCAAGGCGCAGAGCCACCACAAAGGTACAAAAAAGCGGGTAGCACTCGGCTGAGTACTACCCACGATTCAGAGGAAACAGCGTACCTGATAGTGTATTAGTGAGTCGTCCTCTAGAAGCGGCCCACGATTCCTATCGAGTAGTCTCTTGTGTTAACCTTAGCCTGTGCCGACGGCATGGTACTGAGCAGGCTAACCTGTCCGAAGAGTCCGAAGAAGCCGTACCCTATCTCGCCACGCAGATCAAGTCCGAAGGGACGCACGTTGAGATCATTATCCACGAGCGTATTGACACGCTCATCGAGCGAGCGGGTGCGAGAGTTTTGCAGGCAGACGATCTTAGGAACGACCGCTAGCGAGCTCCACGCATTCGTCTCACCCCACGAGAGCGATAGACCTACGGGCATCTCAATAGTAAGGATACCTAGCTGCGTCCATGAGTAAACCATATCTGTCGACTCCTGCTTTAGGATAGTCAGTCCCTCATCGTCACGCTGCATAGCGTACTTCTTATCAAAGGCAAAGTTACGCGCCACGAGCGAGGTCCCTACGTTGAAAGCCCACGGACTACGCCCGATCTGAAGGATGCCATAAACACCAAATTCTCCACGAGTAGAGCCCCAGAAGCGCTGCTTGCCAACCCACTCAGGAGCGGTAAAAAGGTTCCAACCGAAGGAGGCTACAAAGTGATAAGAGACATCTCCCATGAGTGTCTTGTAGATGACGGGTCGTCCGTCTTGCTTATGGACCGTACTGACTCGGGAGCGATTCCAAGCAGATTGACGACCGCCTCTCGTCCATACCCTATCTATATAGAGTGGCACTTCTTTCTCCTGTCCCTTCGGGAGTCGGCTCGTCACCTCTATCTGAGTATCTTTCTCACCTCGCATCACATAGACCGTGCGGTCAGCTAGCTGGATCGTATCACACGATGTTCCTGTCTGCCCTGCAGCTCCTAGCGTAGAGAGCAGTAGGGTGACCAGTGCAAATAAGGGTAATGTATAAACTCTTGAGTACATAGTTACGATGCGATTAGAAGGTGATACTTAGTCCAGCTGTGAGGAGGCCCTTGTTGTTGTACCCGCTCATAGCGTCTTTGACGAGGAGTAGCGACTGAGGCGTATAGTGCACGTATAGTCCGATAGGCCTAAAGTCGATAAAAGCACCATAAGTCATCGACAAGGGCGGCGTAGCCTCTGTCATCGTACGCTCCTTGTGGCGATTGCCATACTGCTTGTGCATCACATACTCCTTGTACTTGATCTGCGGGATCACCTCGATACCGATGCGCATACGATTATTCATCATCGGGCGCATCCCCAGCGTGATTGGCAGCGATATGTATCGTGTCACCAGCTTGCTCTGACGTAGTCCTATCTCCTCATCGTAGTGGCTTTGGTTCAGTGCGTTGAGCTCCCTATTTGAAGTAAAGTAGTAGCCATCACGTAGGCTGTAGGAGCGCCCCTCCAGTGCAAAGTCAAAGCCGACGAAGTAACGCCCCTTGATATAGTACCTATACCCTATCGGAGCCACCATATAGTGGTTGAAGCAGGGGGTAGCAGCATGCGCGAAAGCATCTCCCAGCATCATCGTCGAGCCGAAGTAAAGCTTCGGGAAGAGCCGTATCGTACCCCAGCGAAAACTGTTGTCATCATAGACTCCGAATACACCACCCATGCCCGCAAGCACCTGACGTAGCTCACGATCTACCGAGAAAGCGTTCGTCTCCATACGGCGCACACGGTGCCGCTCGTTGTAGTCGACGAGTGTCACATCGGTCTGATCTTTACTAGACTCTATAATGACTTTGTAATCATCCCGCTCGATGATTGTGTCTGGAGCGAGGGTCGCCAAGGGGGTTGCCTCTAGCCAGTTAGTGGCACAGAGAAGAAGCAAACCTGCCAGCAATCCTCCTCGTAGCGAAGCACGTAAGTAATACTGCATAGGTAGTTGTGATATGAGTTGGTTAAACGATGTTTGTTACTCCGACAAAGTTAGAAAAATATTGCTAGCCGATGAAGAGTTCCTACCTTGGAAACTTTCTTTTCCTACCTTGGAAATTTTATTTTCCACCGTTGGAAACTTTTTGTTCCTCCCTTGGAACTGAAAAGTTCCAAGAGCAGAACTATTTTTGGAACTCGTATGTATAACGGGTTCAGCACGATACAAGAAGAGCTGTACCTCGTTGACGAAGTACAGCTCTAGCCTATTGTTAAGGTGTGACCTTACTGTGGTTGCACAGCAGGGGTGGTTAGCGACGCTGCTTCTGCTGCTCTTTTTGCTGCGCCTCTCGCTCTTTGAGCTTACGACGACGCTCCTCCTCGAGTGCCTTGAGACGCTTCTGACGCTCTTTCTCCTGCTGGCGTAGCTGCTCCTTGCGTGCTTTCTCCTGAGCACGACGCTCTGCCTCCACACGCTTGATCTGCTCCTGACGCAGTTGCTCCTGGCGGCGCTGCTCTTCACGGCGAGCCTTGAGCTCTGCATCGCGCTGGCGCTGACGCTCCTTGAGTTGCTCCTCACGCTCACGCTTCGCCTGACGCTCTTGCGCTTTGCGCTCGCGCTCCATCTGCTTTAAGTCTTCAGGAGTCACTTGTCGTGCCTTTTGGATCGTGGTGCGTTGATCCTGTACAGGCATCGTTTCCTCTGGCTTTTGCAGTAAGCTGTCCAGCTGCAGCTCCACCGCAGGCAGAGCGATCTGCGAGCGGTCTATCTCGAAGGTGATCGGCTTATCGACGGCGGGCAGTGCGGGCGAAGCAACCGTATCGGTCTTCACGGGCTTCTCAGCCTGCGAACCTGTGAGGAGGAGCCAGCGATCTAGGAGATAGTGCGCTGCGGGGTAAAGCTCGACCAAGCTATCAGCCACGAAGGTCATATAGTCGCCAATGCTCTTGGCGCCCGTGGCGACCTGACGGTAATTATCCTCCGTCATAACGAGGAGCAGTGCCGAACTGTCCAAAGCGGAGAGATAGCCCTCAGGACTATAAGCCCGAGTCACGTACTGCCATGCGACAGTAGCCGAGGGGAGGTCGCTGATGGTCAGGAGGGTCTCATGCTCCGAGGGTGCGAAGGCTACGGGGAGGATGTAGTCGGTGAACTGAGCGTAGTTGAAGCTCTCGACGGCGAAGCGCAGAGAGCGCTCCAGAGCGTCGCCTCGCTGTGGCACGATAAGCAGAGCCTGGTACTTGTCGCTACGCTTTCCAATGGTAAAAGGTTGCTCCGCCAATGTTCCCGCGACACTATCCTGCGAAGCAATGCGCAGATCCCAAGCCATGCCTTGGTAGCCACCCTGAGCGATGTGCGCTCCACGCAACAGACGCTGGAGCATCTCCTGAGCGAGTACGGCGACCTCCTCTTTAGGATAAGATGTGGTGAGCGACTCAAGCCCCTTTCTAAAGGCGGCTTCGTCACCCTGCAAGACATAGCTGAGCGCATTGACGAAGGCAAACTGCGGCAAGGTCTCGGAAAGCGGATAGGACTCCGCCGTCTCACGATACAGTCGCTGCACCTCTCGTGATCGGCCAGCTAAGTAGGCGTTGAAGGCTTGGTCGTAAAGTCTCTCATCAGCCCCGATGTTGGCGCGTAGCTTGGCTATGTAGTTAGGATCTTGTAGCGTGACGGCAAGTGGGTCTTCGGGCAGCTCAGCGAGTAACTTGCGTCGCCACGGCTCGGCGAGGTCTGCCCGCTCTAGTCGCTGATAGAGCATGTAGAGCGTGTAGTATATGGAGGCTCTGTCAGCGTACTCGGGATAGCGTCTGAGCAGGTCTTCGTAGCTCTTGACCGCCTCTTCGAAGCGCTCCATCTGCTCGTTGAAAGCTTTGCCCATACCGACCAGCGCCGTCTGGATAATCTCATCCGAAGCGGCAATCTGCTCGGGCGTGGTGGGGAGCTTGGAGAGGTAATACTCCCTCTGGAGGGGATCTTGGTCTGCGGGCAAACTATCGGTGGCAGAGGAGAGGCTATCTGTAGCATTGGCTACTGTGGATAGCGAGTCAGCGGGCTGTTCGCCAGGCTCACCCATCTGAGCCGTAGGGTCGCTCGCATCAAAGGAGATCTGCTTATTACGTCTCCGCCAGTCGTCCGCCAGTGGACGCTTGCCCCACTTGCGCTCGAAGAGGTCCTTACCCTGGGCCACCAGCGTAGGATTGTAGAAGTAGCTCTTGCCATTGCCACTACCCGCCATCGGGGGAGGCGTACCGAGACCGCCAGGACGACCGCCGCCAGGCATATTGATGTCGGCCTGCTGGTTGAGTGCCTCGTTTTGCCCCTGCTGCTCAGCGAGTAGCTCCTGCTTACGAGCCTCATCCTGCGCCTTCTTGTAGGCGGTGATGAGACTATCCGCATAGACCAGTCGCTCCGCTTCTGGGAGTGCTGCAACGCGGCGCAAGCTGTCCTGCTCGTAGACTTGCTGCGCAAAGGATACTAGCTGGTCTAGATCTGCCGAGAGCTTGGTCACAGCCTCGTAGCGTGGATGGCTTTTCTCAATAACACCCGCTGCGCCTGCGTACGCTTCCTGAGCCTTGAGGTAGTTGTTTTGCGCTAAGTAAATGTCGCCCAGATGAAGCTGACAGAGCATATAGTCGAAGCTGCGCTGCGTGCTCTGCTCCACGCCATGCGTAAAGGCAGTGACGGCATGTGTCGTGTCGGGCATCGCCAGGTAGAGGCGTCCCTGCGTGAGGTATATCTGGTCGACGAGCTCTTTGTTCTTATCTCTATGGGCCAAGCGCTCTAGACGCTGGATGACTCGCTGCGGATTGCCCTGCGCCTCGATCTCTAGGCGACGCATCGTGGCGGCAAACTCCAGCGGATAAGGTGGCGCCAGACGTATCACACGCCCGAAAGCTTGTGAGGCGTCGCTCCAGCGACCTTCATTGCTGTAAAGCTGCCCTAGGAGATAGTACAGTCTAGCTCGTTGAGCTTTGATCGGCTTGCGATCAATCGTCTGCTGCAGGTAAGAGATAGCTGAGAGCGTGTCGCCCTGCTTGAGTGCTAGCTCTGTCTCTGCTAGCGGATAGATCTTACTGCGACTCTTGTAGACGCCCTCTTCCGGTAGATTGTTCAGGATCTCGTCTGCTTCGCCTACCCAGCCTAGAGCAAGGTAGCAGCGAGCCTGCCAGATGCGCGCTTCGTCCCGCACCCTATCCTCCGTGCTGTAGAGCCTCGTCATATAGGAGAAGGTCGCCAGCGCCTCCATGAAGTGACCGCCGTAAAACTGCGCCTTCCCCACCATCATCCAGGCATTGTGCAGGAAGGGGTTGTACTCCATCTTGTTGTAGAAAGCCTTCTTCTTCGGATTGCGCAGGAGGTCTTCTCGCGAAATCTTCGGCTTCGTGCGGATTGAGTGCTCACGGATCGCCTTTTGTCCCTTTTCGATCGCTTTGCCTAGCGAACCGCCCACTTCTGTCTCCTCTGATGACTCCGCCCCGGCTGTGCGTGTGATAGGATCGGGTACCAGTAGCTCGGTGTAGCTCTCTGACAGGTCTTGGTAGAGAGACTTGTACCCCTCGTTAAAAGCTAACTGACCGTTGTGATAGACGTTGTAGCGTGTGGTCAGATTGTGGTAAAAGCGCGAAGCACTATCATTGCGCTTGGTACTACAGCCCACGGCACTGCCCAAGACGCACAGCAAAGCTACCACTACGCCTAGACAATGCTTAGTGCGCAGTGGTAGCTTACCACGATAAGATCTGTCTCTGTCTGTCACGCTTACAATTAAGTCTTAATCCTTGGGGGGCGTATCTATGCTACA
The DNA here is from genome assembly GCF_958301595.1 of Porphyromonas vaginalis. Lineage (NCBI taxonomy): Bacteria > Pseudomonadati > Bacteroidota > Bacteroidia > Bacteroidales > Porphyromonadaceae > Porphyromonas > Porphyromonas vaginalis. The sequence goes on from NZ_CATQJU010000001.1 coordinate 2,273,372, forward strand.
ATCCCCTACTCTCACAAACGTACCAGACCTTATATATATTGTACTATGCGCCTACCGTGTGACCAACTGCAAGATCTCAGGCGGGAGCAAGATGCCACGCATCGAGAGACTCTTGAGCCACCCCTTATAGTCGGTCTCGAGGAGCGTCTCGGCCACCTCGCGGAGCATCGCTAGCTCCGCATCGGTGTAGCTCTCTATAGGGCGGTGCGCCAAGACGTCCAGCTCCTCGTCGTCGTAGTAGACGATCCGAGGGGCGCGTCTTATCGCTTTCTCAGCCTCGGAGCAAGAGTCCGTACAGCTAGCACAAGCGGTCGCATCATCAGCACAGCGACTCGTTTCGGACTCGTCAGAGAGTGACTTTCTCAGTTCACGCTCCACCTCGCCGAGGGCAGAGCCTAGAGCTGACTCCTCAGTCGTCTGCGAGCTTTGCTGTGAAGCGTCGTTCGCGCCACGAGACTTCTGTCGCTCCGACCAGCGGACGAGCAGATGCACGATCAGTCCTATCGCTATGGATAGAAAAAAGATCTCTAGAGCCTCCATAGCTCAGCTTCAAAAGGCACTAGCAGGTGGGTAGCACCATCTTGTCGATACGCTCCTTGTGACGACCGCCCTCAAAGGGGGTGTCAAGGAACGCATGCAGACAGCGCTCAGCCTCCGCAGTCTCTATGAAGCGTGCCGGCATGACCAGCACATTAGCATCATTGTGCGCCCGGATGAGCTTAGCAATATCCTCGTTCCAAGCGAGCCCTGCACGGATGACGTTATACTTATTAAGCGTCATAGCCATGCCATTGCCCGTACCGCAGATAGCAATACCACGATCTACCGTACCCATCTGTACCGCAAAAGCAAGCTGATGCGCATAGTCTGGATAGTCACAGCGCTCCTCCGAATGAGTACCGTAGTCGACACACTCGATCTGCATGGCGGCGAGCCACTCTTTGACCTGCTCTTTGAGCTGATAGCCGGCGTGGTCTGAGCAAATACCTAGTTTCATAAGACTATTTCTCTATATCGTTTCGATTAATCCTCATCCTTCATAGGAGACTCAGGAAGCACGAAGTCTACGAAGCAAAGCCCTGCTAGTGCCGTACCGTAGCGCTTGGTCACCGTGATACCCTCCGTGATGAAGTTGAGCTCACCGAGGTAGTACTGACTGTATGTGTTCTGGTGCAGATCGTTGATGACACGTATCAGACGCGACTCTAGCTCCTCGATACGGTAGCGACCGCTCACCTCGCAGACGAGGCCACCAGCCTTCTCGTCGAAGTTCTCATCCTTGTACATCCAGGCGTAGACGACACCGGCGCTGACGAACTCATCTTGGATACCGTGCGAGACAGACATAATCGTCTTGAGCTCTGAGCCAAAAGGCGGCATATCCACCTCATCGGGCGATACAAGTCGAGCCGTAGCGGGTAGGACGGAGGAGTAGACCATTATATTATAGTCAGCGATGCCCGCATCGTAGAGTGCCATGTGGTAAGAGCCAGCATGCTTCTCAAGGTCAGACTCACCGCTTCCTTTTGTCGTAAAGAATGTATTGGGGATCAAGTTCCCGTAGTACTTGTTGCTCATCGTGATAGTTATTTATGAGTTAGGGAATATCTAATTTGCGTGGGCAAATATACGAAAGTAAGGGGACATAGCCAGAATTGGCGCATTACGTAGATTCAACTAAGGATGCATCTGTTCTGCCAACCATTCTTTCAAAACAACAGCATGATTACATTTCTCGTTTTTTGCGCCATACAGCAGGGTCACGTTATGATCTTGCAACTTCTGCACGCACAAATCTTTAAACTCCTGTGACGCTGAGTTCTCGGACAATTCCTGTCTGTATCTCTGTTTGAACTCATCATATCTTTCAGGAGTATGGGAAAACCATTTTCGAAGTCCATCTGATGGTGCGATCTCCTTAGCCCATAAATCAATTTTAGCTTTTTCCTTTTTCATTCCTCGTGGCCATAGTTTGTCCACAAGAACACGAAAACCATCTGCTTCAACTGGTGTTTGATAGATTCGCTTGTATCTCAATTCATTCATTATGTATTGTCGCCTTTAAGGTGAGAATTCATTCACTCGTGGTTGAAGGCAAATGTACGAATAAGTCATCATAATACGGTGCTATAATCGCACTCCATAGTGACTCTTGCATCTCCGCTGATTCCAATCTCCACCGATGAATTGCTTGATTTCCTTGATAGTAGCATTGACGCATTCATTCTAGATTGTGCACCACTCCCGCATTTGCTGATTGAATCTACGGGGAATATCTGTCCTATAATCTGACCAAAATATGTATATTTGCTGGCGATTGGTTAGCCCTAAGGGGGTGGCCAGCAAGTCTTGATTAGACTGATATAAATTCACTTTAAACAACCGTGAAATATGAGCGAATTCTTACATAACACTGCTGATGAGCGCAAGGCGATGCTCAAGGAGATACTCCTGCGCTTACATCAAGGAGAGCAGCCCGAAGCTCTAAAGCGGCAACTCTCCACACTCCTCCACGCTATCCCTTACCAAGAGGTCGTCGCTGTCGAGGAGGAGCTGATAGCTCAGGGACTACTATCGACAGATGAGATACAGCTCTTTTGCGACCACCACTCAGAGATCCTAGAGGGAGCTATAGATGTGAGTGGGGCTAAAGAGGTGCCGGCGGGGCATCCCATAGACACCTTTAGAGCTGAGAATGTAGCCCTAGGAGAAGTAATCTCCGAGTACTATGCTTTGGCAAAGGAGGTCAAAGAGGAGCACTGCGAGCGTCCTCTCTCAGAGCTCTTGCTAAGTCTGAGATCTATCTTCAACCGACTGATGGATGTAGACAAGCACTATCTGCGCAAGGAGTACCTCCTCTTCCCGTACTTAGAGCAGCATGGAGTGACTGGACCTCCTGTAGTCATGTGGGGCAAGCACGATGAGATTAGGAAGCTACTCAAGAGTGCCATAGCAGTACTCTCTGGGGAGACTTCAGATATGGCATCTCTGAGAGCTCACATCGTGGAGACCTTTGACCCCGCAGTGGAGATGCTGGACAGTATGATCACCAAAGAGGAGATGATCCTCTTCCCCATGACACTGGACCTACTGTCGAAGGCTGAGTGGTATCACATTTATCAGGAGACCCCTGAGTTTGGATACTGTCTATATGACCCACAGACTGTATGGAAACCAGACGTGGAGGCGGACAACCTGCACTTTCAGTACGAGAGCCATGATGCTATACGGCTGTCCACTGGTGCCTTTAGTGTAGCGGAGCTAGAGGCTCTACTCATCCACCTCCCGATAGACATCACCTTTGTGGACAAGGACGATAAGGTGCGCTTCTACTCTCACAGCCCCAAGCGTGTCTTCGCTCGCAATAGATCCATCATCGGTAGAGATGTGCGTATGTGTCATCCGCCCGAAAGTGTCCATGTCGTAGAGACTATCCTTGCGGACTTCAAGAGTGGTCGCCAGAGCTGTGCTAAGTTTTGGATTGGCAACTTCCGTGGGCGATTTATCTATATAGAGTACACGGCTGTGCGTGACCCCGAGGGTAACTATCTAGGGGTCGTCGAGTGCTCTCAGGATATTACTGAGCTACGGCAACTAGAAGGCTCTAGGACTCTTCTGAATTATGACTGATACGACACCTCTACTCATCACCCCTGAGACCAAAGTGGGGGCGATGCTGGACCGCTACCCAGAGCTCATCGATACGCTTGTATCGCTCTCGGATCGATATAGGAATCTGACTAATCCGATACTGCGCAAGACTGTAGCACCTCGTACTCCGCTCAGACTCGCAGCTCAGATGGGTGGTGTGGACTTAGCACTACTGGTTAACACGCTACGCCAAGCCGTCGGACAGCCACCGCTTGACTTGCCAAAGTAGGGCTTATGCGCATTCGTCTACTTTGGACGAAATCTAGAAAAAGGAGACTCAATCGCAACTCGAAGCGGTTGAGTCTCCTCTTGTTTTGCCAGTAAAGGCATGGGGGCTGATGAGTGTTTTCTCAGCGGGTCACGCGGATGTTGTAGCGACTCTTGTAGTCCACCTGGGGCATCTCGGGAAGTGACTTGAGGTACTGGACGATCACCTCGGCAGTCGTGATGCCTTGGTTCTTGTCAGGAGCCGAAGTATGATAGGTGTAGGCGGCCTGCACGTAAGAGCTCGTGGCTAGCGTGTAGAGTTTGTCTGGATCGATCGGTGTGTCGCTACCAGCGGGATAGACGGTGCAGTCGAGCAGTACGCCCGTGTCGTCAAGCTGGTAGTCCACCCGTAGCCCCGACGTGTGAGCTGGCGCATTGCTATCGGTCGTCCAGGCGTGGATGAAAAAGTCTTTGAGCTGTCGTCCCGTCATCGTGAGCACGGTCAGCTCATTGCCAAAGGGGTCTAGACGAAGGATGTCTTTGAGCGTAATATTGCCCTGTGGCAATTCACCGATGCGTACGCCACCTGGGTTTTGCATCGCAAAGTCCGCATGGCTATACCAGCGCTGCGCATCGGCAAAGATAGCGCCCAGCGTGTATTTGTCTTGGATCGGGTGCGGATTAGTCGTCACCACTTCGGCAAAAAGCGGATTAGCATTGTAGCCCTCCACCATGCGCTGCATCTTCTCATTGACCCCACCAGCGTGCGGGTCGGCTGGGAGGAGCATCTCTTGGTGTGAGAGCACCTGCCCACCTCTATGTCGTATCAATGCGAGGGAGATGTGGTGCGCCTTGTAGCCAGACTGCACGATGGGAACGGACGAGTGCAGATTGTTCGGGTGATCAATGAGCGTATGCGAGTGTCCGCCCACGATGAGATCTAGGTAGGGAGCCACCCTCGCCAGTATCGTATCCTCCTGCACGCCAATATGCGTCACAGCTATCTGCAGATCCGAGCAACCCGCCAAGTAGCGGTAGTTCTTAATCTCCTCGAGTGGCTGGGTGAAAGCTACGCCCCGTACATTCTTCGGGTGCGAATCGGGAATGCCCAACTCGCCCAGCTGAAGTAGCCCCACGACAGAGACCCGCGTGCCGTCAGGCATCGTGAAGATCTTGTAGGGCTTCAGGGCAATGCCATAGGAGGGCGAGGGAAAGACATTGGCCGAGAGGAAGGGGAACTTCGCACGATGCGAAATGTCGCCCAGTCCGTGCTGCCCCAGGTCAAACTCATGATTTCCCAAAGCCGAAGCGTCAAAGTGCATCTCATTCATCAGCTCGATGATCGGTAGCCCCTTCGGCTGGAAGTTGTCATTGATCGGGTTGCCCGTCTGTAAGTCTCCCGCAGCTAGCAGGAGCAGGTTGGGATAGATCGCCCGCATACTATCGACCATAAAGGCGATGCGGGGCAACTGATCGATGTTGGCATGGATATCATTGAGTCCTACGACAGCAAGCGTCGACACGCCACTCGGTTGTGCCTGCTGCTTGGCACGGCAAGCCGACAGGCTCCCCACGAGGAGCAGAAGTAATGCACCGTAAAGTGTATAATTAAAGGTCTTTCTCATGATCTGAAAAATGCTTTGTTATAGTTCTTTCAACTGACTTAGCGTAGCCGAGAGCGTACCCTCAGCTAGGCGAAGCTCTATGTCGTCGCCCTCACGAAGCTGCGAGGGGCTTTTGACCAGGTCGCCCTTGTGGTGCACGATAGCGTAGCCACGCTGCAGGACCGTCTGCGGGTCCATCGCTCGGATGATCTGCGCTAGATGCTCTATCTGCGTGCGCTGTGTGGTCGTAATCTTGCGCTGCTCCTGCAGGCTCTGCTGTCTAGCTTGCCACTCGTTGAGCTGAGCCGTGAGGTAACTCGCATAGCGATGCCTAAAGAGACTCAAGAGCGTATCCCACTCGTGCCGATAGCTCTTCGGCAGATAACGCGCAGCGCCAGCCAAGCGCTCTCGTTGTGACTCCAGTAGCATATGCTGATTGTGCAGTAGCGTACGAGGAGAGACGGAGAGTTGCTCGCGTAACAATAGCATCTGGCGCTCCTCACGGTGTAGCTGCTCTAGCGTCGTCTGGCGGAGTAGCTGAGCCAAGCGTTCCAGCCCCGTCTGCGCCGTCTGTCTCGCCTCCAGCCAAGATCGCTCCAGTCGCTGATGCGCCTCCTCGAGGAGCGTGTACTCTGCGCACCAAGCATCGATCACAGCGGTAGCCACTGCCGTAGGGGTTTTGAAGGCTCTGTGCGAAACTAAGTCCACGACGCTCTCGTCCCGATCGTGCCCAATGCCGCTCCACACAGGGAGGGAAAACTCCGCCACCGCACGAGCTACTCCGAAGTCATCGAAGGTGCCCAAATCAGCCGTAGCTCCCCCGCCTCGTATGATGACCACAAGGTCAAAGAGCATCTCGTGCTGGCGCACCCTTTCGAGTGCTGCAACGATAGACTGCGGCGCACTTTTGCCCTGCATCGTGGCTCGAAAGAGCGCTTTCTCTATAAAAGGAGCCACCGCACTCTCCTCCAGATGTCTCGTGAAGTCTTGGTAACCAGCAGCCGTCGGCGAGGAGATGATAGCGATGCGTCGCAAAGGTCTCGGCATCGGGTGCTGCTTGTTGCGCTCCATCAGCCCCATACGCTCTAGGAGCTGGAGCGTCTCACGTCGCTGTCGTGCCACCTCGCCCAGTGTGTAGCTCGGATCGATGTCCTGTATGTCTAGTTGCAGCCCATAGCGTGGATCATACTTGAGCTCCACGAGTGCCAATATCTTGATCCCGTCCGTGAGCGGCTGCCCCGTCACCTGCTGGAAGTGCTGAGCGATCTGATTGTAGCGGCTAGACCAGATCACAGCCGAAATCTGCGCCGATAGCTCTCCCCCACCCAACTCTGGGTGCAGCGGGTCCGACGTCTTATCTATTAGGTTAAAGTAGCAATGCCCCCGCTGGCTGCGTCCACGGTAGCCACTCACCTCACCCGTCACGTAGTAGAGCCGATTGTAATAACGATCAATGCAGCGCTGCAACGAGCTCAGTAGCTCGGTCAGCGTGTACCGCTTGGCTACTAACTCTGAGGCTTGCATCTCTAGTGAAGACATGGCGCAGGGGGAAAAGGCTTTTAGTTAGTCAAAGAGCGATACCTCTGGAGGCAAATCCTGTCGATAGGTACGCCCCAAGTGAGCATACGCCAAGCGTGTTGCCTGCCGTCCTGTACGGGTACGCTGTATGAAGCCCTCCTGAATGAGAAACGGCTCATACACATCCTCGATCGTACCAGGGTCCTCGCCCATCGCCGTGGCTATGGTGGTTAGCCCGACGGGTCCTCCGTCAAACTTGTCGATGATGGTCTTCAGCAGCTTGTGATCCGTATGATCCAGTCCATGCTTATCTATGTGCAGCGCTTCGAGTGCCACCGTCGTAATATTGCTATCGATCACCCCGTTGCCCTTGACCTGTGCAAAGTCTCGCACCCGCTTCAGGAGCGCATTGGCGATACGAGGCGTGCCACGACTACGCAGCGCGATACCCCGAGCGGCCTCCTCCTCGCACGGCACCTCTAGTATGCGAGCTGAGCGCAGTACGATGTCCGTGAGCGTATCCACGTCGTAGTACTCTAGATGTAGGTTGATGCCAAAGCGGTCCCGCAGCGGAGCCGTCAGCAGACCGCTACGCGTGGTCGCCCCCACTAGTGTAAAGGGGTTGAGGTCTATCTGTATGGAGCGCGCTCCTGGCCCTTTGTCGATCATCAGATCAATCCGAAAGTCCTCCATAGCCGAGTAGAGATACTCCTCCACAGTATGGCTCAAGCGATGGATCTCATCGATAAAAAGCACGTCACGAGGCTCTAACGAAGTGAGCAATCCCGCTAAGTCTCCCGCCTTCTCCAAGACAGGCCCCGAAGTAATCTTCATGCCGACCCCTAGCTCGTGCGAGATGATGTGCGAGAGGGTCGTCTTGCCCAGTCCTGGAGGACCATAGAGGAGGACGTGGTCGAGTGCTTCGTCACGGCGACGAGCCGCCTCGACGAAGACCTTCAGATTGTCCACAACATGTCCCTGACCTCGGAAACTGTCGAAGTAGGAGGGGCGCAACTGCTCCTCCTGCTGCAGGTCAGACAAACTCTGCGGGGGCGTACGCTCCTCGCGTATATCAAATGGATCTCCGTTCATACGTCAGCAAAGTTAGCGAAAAAGCTCATAGCCCCACCCCCTCCGCCCTGCCATAAGAAGAAAAGTCTAACAAAGGAGCAACTCTTTCCAGGAACTACTCCCAAGTAGCCACGTGGAGAATGTGAAGTCCCCACGTGGGCGAGAGAAGACTCCTCCGAAGGTTGATTCGAATCTTCCGAAGTTTTATTCCTTTCTATCGCGGTATGAATACTCGACTTCGACCAATCTATAGTTTCCTTCGTATGAAACTTTTGTGCCACGCGGTATGAAACTTTTGTTTCACCCAAGTGGTACTGATAGTTAGCTCATTTCTGCAGGGGAACCTACTTGAGCCTCCCAAAACCTTCTACCGGACAGCAATAATCTCCTTTCACGTGGAGATTACCTTTTATTATGAGGAAGGGATTATGAGGAAGAGAGGCTCGTGCTGCCCCCTTTTTTGATACCTTTGCACCGAGTTTGTAAATGGGATAGTCGCTCTAGACGACACCCCTCACAAGAAGGCAGACGTGACCCAAACAGATACTATCAACTTCACTCAAGGACCGATCCGTAAGCAGTTGCTGCGACTGGCGGCTCCGATCGTCGCCACCTCGTTTGTCCAGATGGCGTACAACTTCACCGACATGGCGTGGCTCGGACGTCTCGGCAGTCGTGAGGTGGCCGCCGTCGGCGTCATCGGGGTGCTCCTATGGATTGCCACCTCGATCGCTCAGCTCACCAAGATCAGTGCCGAGGTATGCGTCTCGCAGAGCCTCGGAGCGCGCGATAAACCTTTGGCGATCAAATTCGCCCGCCACTGTACCACCTGGGCGCTCATCGTCGGGACTCTCCTGGCACTCGTCTACCTATTCTTTGGCTCTCCCATCGTGGGCGTCTACAATCTAGAGACAGATGTGCACCAGATGGCACTGAACTACCTGCGCATCGTGTTGATTGGCTTGCCAGGCTACTTCCTGACGCTCGCCATGAGTGGCATTTACAATGCGCATGGACGGAGCATGACCCCATTCAAGATCAATTCGCTGGGGTTACTCTTCAACATGATCCTCGACCCGCTACTCATCTTCGTCTGTCATCTAGGAGTCATCGGAGCAGCCCTCGCCACACTCCTCTCTCAGCTGGCCGTCTGCTCTATCCTCTACTATCGCATGCAGCACCGAGACAAGATACTTGACGGGAGCTCTATCGTGACCAAGCTCGCGGGAGAGCAGAGCCGACGCATCTTCGCTATCGGCGTACCGGTGGTGCTGCTCAACTCTCTCTTTGCGCTGATCAGCATATTTATGGGTCGCTTAGCCTCTGAGCAGGGTGGTGCTATCGGTGTGGCGGTCATGACGACGGGCGGACAGCTAGAGGGCGTGACGTGGAATGCGTGCCAAGGCTTTTGCACTGCCCTAGCGACCTTCGTGGGGCACAACTATGCGGCACGTCAGTTTGACCGAGTATGGCGTGGCTACAAGACGACGATCCTCATGACGCTATCGATAGGTCTCTTCGGGACGCTACTCTTCCTCTTCCTGGGCGAAGCCTTTTTTGCGCTGATTGTGCCAGATCCTGAGACCTATATTGAGGGCGGACGATACCTTTACATCGCCAGCTTCTCCCAGCTCTTTATCATGGCGGAGATTACGACGCAGGGGCTATTTTACGGTGTAGGACGAAGCAAAACGCCAGCCATAATCAGCATCGTGGGCAATCTGCTACGCATACCGCTAGCACTCCTACTGATCTACCTAGGATGGGGACTACCTGCCGTCTGGTGGGCTATCTCCCTCTCATCGATCGGCAAGGGTATCACCGCCATCATCGTACTACTCATCAAGAGAAACAAACTAACCCCAACGAGCTTAGCCGCTTAATAACGCTATGTACCACCACTACACCTTTACTACAGAGCAACTCGGAGAGACGGAATGGGCGATGCCTCTACTCGCTCAGACGTTAGCCGACTGGGGCTTCGAAAGCTTTCAGGAGGAGCCAGGCAAGGGGCTGCTTAACGCCTACATATCCGATGACGCTTGGCAGGAGAGCCACGACGTTGCCACACAACTTGCCACGGATGCGGGCGTCTTGACACTATATAATATAGAGTGGCACTATCGCCAGTCAGTAGCCTCCTCAGGTGACTGGCTAGCAGCGTGGCGCAGTACGACCTTTGAGCCGATATCTCTACGGGGGCGCATGCTGGTCACCACGCCTGAGCTGGCACCAAGCTCACAAACGCATGAACTACAACTGCTCATCGAGGCGTACAATTCGTTTGGCTCGGGCGAGCACCACACGACACGGATGATCCTGGAGCATCTACTCGATTACGATGTGACAGGCGCTCAGGTGATCGACATGGGGTGCGGTACGGGCATCCTCGGCATAGCAGCTCTGCTACTCGGTGCTGGCTCGCTCGTAGCGATAGACATCTCGTCTGAGTGCGTGACCAATACGCTACACAACCTCCAGCTCAACGGCTTCGCATCCTCGGAGCGGATCAGCGTACTGCATGGTGACGCTGCGCAACTCTCCGCCTACCCCAGCAAGGCGGATCTGCTCTTTGCCAATATACACCGCAACATCATCCTAGAGGATCTGCCCCACTACGTAGCGGCTGTACTATCAGGCGGCGAGGTCTGGCTCAGTGGCTTCCTCCTCTCCGACCGCACGGCTATCTACCAAGCCTTAGAGGCTGTGAAACTAGCGGTCGTTGATGAAGCTACCTCCGAGGAGTGGCTCTTCGTGCGTAGCCGCAAAGGGTGACGAGATGCTCTCGTCGAACTTTCCTCTTTGAGAGTGCCTTACAGACACTGTAAAATGAGACAAAAACAGTGCCGGTAAAAAGTTTTAGCGTAAAGAATGAGAGTTTATACTCGCATTTTCTGTATCTTTGTGCTATTCAAGACATATAGTGGGATGAGAAGCTGGTTCATCAGATAGCCCTTTTCACTACCACTGACGATAAGTCAATTACAATGAGCGAACAAGAGAAAGACATAATGACTACACCTCAGGATAAAGGTGCTTACTCAGCCAGTAGCATACAGGTACTCGAAGGACTAGAGGCGGTGCGCAAGCGTCCCGCCATGTATATCGGAGACATCAGCGAGAAGGGACTCCACCACCTTGTCTACGAGGTGGTCGACAACTCTATCGATGAGGCTCTGGCAGGTTACTGTACCGAGGTACTGGTGGAGATCCTACCAGACAACTCAATCCAAGTGACCGACAATGGTCGTGGTATCCCTGTCGATATGCACGCCAAGGAGGGCAAGAGTGCCCTCGAGGTGGTCATGACGGTACTGCACGCTGGTGGTAAGTTTGACAAAGGTTCTTACAAGGTGTCAGGAGGTCTCCACGGTGTGGGTGTCTCCTGCGTTAATGCGCTCTCCGAGTCACTCATTGCCGAGGTACATCGTGACGGTAAGATCTATCGTCAGGAGTACAGCCGTGGTAAGCCTCTGACGGGCGTTGAGGTGGTTGGTAAAGCCGATGATACAGGTACGCGTATCACCTTCAAGCCTGACGACACGATCTTTCGTGAGACAGTATATAGTAGTGACACGCTCTCACACCGTCTGCGTGAGCTATCCTATCTAAATGCGGGTCTGCACCTTAAGCTCATTGACCACAGAGTGCACGATGAGGAGGGACAGACTAAGTCTTGGGTCTTCTACTCGGAGAATGGACTGAGCGAGTTCGTTCGCTACGTAGATGGTGCTAAGGAGTCGCTCATCCATGACGTCATCCATCATACGACAGAGAAGCAGGGCGTACCCGTCGAGGTGGCGCTGACCTACAACACTTCTTATCAGGAGAACGTCTACACCTACGTCAATGACATTCACACCATCGAGGGCGGTACGCACTTGACAGGCTTCCGCCGTGGACTGACCCGCACGCTCAAGAAGTATGCGACCGACTCGCACCTCCTCGACAAAATCAAGGAGGAGATCTCGGGCGATGACTTCCGTGAGGGCTTGACCGCTATCGTCAGTGTCAAGGTCGCTGAGCCACAATTTGAGGGACAGACGAAGACGAAGCTCGGAAACAGCGAGATCGTTGGTGTCGTCGATGCAGCCGTCAGCGAGGCTCTAGAGATCTACCTCGAGGAGCACCCCACAGAGGCTAAGCTCATCGTTGACAAGGTCATCCTAGCAGCCCAAGCACGTCACGCAGCACGCCGAGCTCGTGAGTTGGTACAGCGTAAGTCGCCCCTCACAGGCGGTGGGCTACCTGGCAAGCTCGCTGACTGCTCGAGTAAAGATCCTAGCGAATGCGAGCTATTCATCGTGGAGGGAGACTCCGCAGGTGGTACTGCCAAGCAGGGACGCGACAGCAAGTATCAGGCGATCCTCCCCTTGCGTGGTAAGATCCTCAACGTGGAGAAGGCTATGCAGCACCGCATCCTAGACAATGCGGAGATCAAGAACATCTACACAGCCCTTGGCGTGACGGTCGGCACAGAGGAAGACTCCAAGGCGCTCAACCTCTCCAAGCTTCGCTACCACAAGATCATCATCATGACCGATGCCGATGTCGATGGTGCGCACATTGCGACGCTGATCCTCACCTTCTTCTTCCGCAATATGCGTCCGCTCATTGAGAACGGCTACGTCTACATTGCCAATCCACCCCTCTACCTCTGCAAGAAAGACCGCATCGAAGAGTACTGCTGGACAGACGAGCAGAAGGCTGACTTCGTCACTAAGTATGGTCAGGGACAGGAGAACCGCATCAAGATACAGCGATACAAAGGTCTCGGTGAGATGAACGACGTACAGCTCTGGGACACGACGATGAATCCGCAGACGCGTACCCTACGCCAGGTGACCATAGACAACCTCGCGAGCGCCGACTCGGTCTTCTCCATGCTCATGAGCGAAGATGTCGAGCCACGACGCGAGTTCATCGAGGAGAACGCTACCTACGCCAACATTGACGCCTAGCACCTAGCTATGAAGACCAAGCGTGTCGCAGCCCTGACCATGGTGCGCAATGATGACTTCTATCTGCGCAAGTGGACAGCCTACTACGGCCGAGAGCTCGGTGAGGAGCATCTCTACATCTATCTAGATGGCAAGGATCAGCCCCTACCCGATTGGTGTCCTCAAGCTACGGTCGTGGCGGTAGATAAGATCCAGGGGCAGGTAGTCTCTGCCGAAAAGGAGCGACTAGCCTTCCTCTCTGAGCGTGCTAAGGAGCTACTCACCACAGGAGGCTACGATCTCGTCATCGGAGTCGATGCCGACGAGATACTCGTCGTCGACCCGCTCGTTGGGATGGGACTCAAGGAGTACCTAAGCCAGCGTCCTATAGGTGTCAGTGTCTCGGGACTGGGCGTCGATGTGGGGCAGCATCTTGAGCAGGAGGGAGACATTCGAGAGGATCTGCCCTTCCTCCAGCAGCGTCACTATGCGCGACTATCGACACGATACACCAAGCCATGCGTCATCGCACAGCCAGTCATCTGGGGATCAGGCTTTCATCGCATCAAGGGACACAACTTTACCATCGATCCGCAGCTCTACCTCTTTCACTTTGGCTACTTCGACATGAAGCGTATCGAGGCGCGCTTTGCCGATCCAGACCGACGAGAGGCTGGCTGGACCAAGCATATCGCCAAGCGGTCGAAGACCATCCAGCAGGTGACCAACCATAAGGCTCGTCCGTGGGACTCCACCGCACGCCTAGCTCGCACACTCCAGACCTATATACGTCCTCCCTATGCGTGGAATAAGCCCGCCATGCTGGGGCTCTGTCTCATCGTCGAAATCCCTGAGCGCTTTCGCAATATCGTCTGACCCCCTACCTAGCCATCTCTTATGCCTAAGATCTCCGTCATCATCCCTATATATAATGTAGAGAAGTACCTGCGACGCTGTCTAGACAGTGTCGTGGCGCAGACCTTCACCGACTGGGAGGCTATCTGTGTCAATGATGGGAGCCCTGACAATAGTGCGCAGATCTTAGCCGAGTACGCTGAGAGAGACTCGCGCTTTAAGATTGTGAATAAAGAGAATGGCGGACTTTCAGACGCTCGCAACGCCGGCATGGCCGTTGCTAAGGGCACTTTCGTCAACTTCCTGGATTCAGACGATCTGATCCATCCACAGACCTTTGAGATCGCCTACGCTTTGATCCAGCAAGAGGATGCCGATATCGTCTCTTGGTACAAAGACCCACTCTTTCGTCCTCGCCTCCTCGTGCGTCATGCGCTAGGCTTTGACATTGATAAGACGATGCCTCGTGGTCTCAAGAGACGCTTCACGCTAGACAAGGTGAAGTATCACACGACCGATGATGTCTTCGCTCACGTCACGGAGTACAGCCATACGAAGATCGAGAACCCGATCAAGCACTTCTACGTCTGGCGTCACTTGCTTCGTAGGAGCCTCGTGGAGGATGTCCCCTTTCTCAAAGGAGTGATCTTCGAAGACTTCCCCTGGTGGAGTGAGGTGATCCTCAAGAATCCCCGAACGGTCATCACCGATCTGCCCTTTTACTACTACTTCCCCAACATCGGATCGATAGACCGTTCCTCTAGTCGGACTAAGAAGGTCAAGAACTGGATCAAAGGCTTGGAGCACACCTATCAGCTCTATGAGCAGCGAGCTACGCCCTACCAGAAGGAGCATTGGCAGCGTGAGTGTATGTGGGCTATGATCAATAATCGTATCGCCTACAAGTTAGAGCAACGCATCACCGACCCTACTGATCGTCAGGAGCTGGCTCGAGATCTGGATAAGCTGAACAAGCTGGGGGTCTTTGACCATCCCTTTACGATCGAAGGTGTCAAAGCTCATCAGCGCATCCTGCGCTTTATCGATCAATATCAGTAGTCCCCTAGTCGCACCAAAGAGATGAACATAGCTTTCTTCAATTGGTATGCGATCGATCTGCTCTTTAGTGGCATCGAGAAGGTCTCTCATCGTGTAGCCACAGCTCTGGAGCAGCGAGGACATCATCTCTGCTACGTATGTGTGGATAGCTGGGGTAAGACCGCTCTCAAGCAAAACACCCTCATACTCCCCAATCCCTCTAAGATCAATTCGGAGGAAAACCGCATCGCCCTCAGCAACTTCCTGCGCTCCCACGACGTCTCCATCTTAGTCTCACACTCTGCTTATAGTCGTAGACTAGCAGTTATGCTCCGCGAGGCGACCGATGAGGCAGGAGCCAAGCTCGTACAGGTACTACACACTACCCCCGACTCGTATCACTACCGATACTGGAGCCACAAAGTGGTCAACTGGGTCGTCAGAGCCTTTATGAATCGCAAGTGGGGCAACTCTTGGCAAAAGATCTACGATCTCTCCGATGCTTTTGTTGTGCTGTGCCAGCCTAGTGCTGACTTCATCGCACAGATTGCTCACATCAAGGACACCTCGAAGTTTGCCGTCATACACAACGCCAATACGTATCTCCCTACGGAGCTAGCCCCTGCCTATGACAAGGAGCCTATCGTACTCTACGTGGGTCGTCTCGTCAAGGGCAAAGGTATCGAGCACATCCCCGCCATCTGGCGACAAGTCTCAGCAGCGCATCCCGACTGGCGACTGGTCGTACTCGGCGATGGCCCCTATCGTGCTACGCTAGAGCAGGCACAGTTAGAGCACTGTGACATCTTAGGCACGCAAGAGCCTAAGCCATACTACGAGCAGGCTGCTATCTCTATCTTAACCAGTGACGCTGAGGGGTGGTCGATGGTTCTCACCGAGGCCATGCAGCACGGGGTCGTACCCGTCGCTTTTGACTCCTTTCTAGCCACGGGGGTAGTCCTAGACGAGGGGCGTGCTGGCGTGCTGGTGCCTCCATTTGACCTTAACCTCTTTGCTCAGGAGGTCTCCTCGCTGATAGCTGATAGCGATAGACGCAGAGCTATGGCAGCACACGCTAGAGAGTATGTGCAGACCTTTGATATAGACCATATTATTACAGACTGGGAGAGACTCTTTGAGAGATTGTCATAATCCGTAGAGCTAGGAACACTCTACTAGTAAATCAGAACTTAAAGCTTCTATCATATCGAATGATTACAACCAAATCACGTTGGGTAGCGATCGCCTGTCACACGCTCTGGGCTAT
Source organism: Porphyromonas vaginalis (assembly GCF_958301595.1). NCBI lineage: Bacteria > Pseudomonadati > Bacteroidota > Bacteroidia > Bacteroidales > Porphyromonadaceae > Porphyromonas > Porphyromonas vaginalis. Next base: position 2,289,523 of record NZ_CATQJU010000001.1, read on the forward strand.
TGTACTGATGCAACTGTGCCGATTGCTCTACTACTTTTACAACCAATCTTTCTTTCCCTCGGTCGATGGCTGGCAGTTGCTCCACCTCATGCGGGGAGGCTACATACTAGACATGGTCGCCATCGCATACGGACTGCTACTCTACTACCTGATGATGATCGTAGGCGCTTACCTACCTAGACGGATCGAGATGAGTAGCTGGTATCGCTGGATACGCCATATAGCATACATCTTGCCACTAGGCTTCTTCATCTTCCTCAATGTCTCAGACACCGGCTACTATCCCTTCGTACTGAGGCGAGCAAATAGTGACATCTTCCGAGAGTTTCAGGGGAAGAGTATGTTTAGCTTCTACAAAGACTTCGTTGTAGAGTTTTGGCCACTCACCATAGCGTTCTTCGTCTTGCTCGCTCTAGCCATAGCGGGCTACTGGCTGGTGCAGTACCAGCGTGAGGCGCGCACCTCTCGCCGCTCTTACTGGGTAGACGGCACCTGCACACTGGGCATGGTCATCTTCCTCTTCTTCAGTATGCGTGGTACTTGGGAATTTTCGAGCAAACCCGTACCGACGATGCACTTCTTCTCCTACACGACTGACCCTGAGCAGTTCCCCTTGCTGCAAAACACCCCCGTCGCCCTGACAAAAGACGCCGCCTCACGACAGCTCTTCACCTTCTATACAAACGAAGAGCTACCTACCATCTTCACACCTTACTATCAGGCAGCTCCACTCTCAGAGAGCGATACGCTCTTTGGCTCTATGCAGGGGCGCAACGTCGTCGTGATCATCCTAGAGAGTATGGCGCGAGAGTACACGGGCTACCTCAATCGGTATATCGACGGGTACCCGAGCTACACTCCCTACCTCGATAGCTTGATGCCACACACGCTCTATGCGCAGTACGGCTTTGCCTCTGGCAAGCGATCCGTCGAGTCCTTTCCCTCGATCTTCGTCTCGCTACCTTCGTTTGGTGGCACCTTCGACGATGAGGCGTGGACTATGGACAACTACCAGCACTTCGACTCCTACGATACGGGCTTGCCCCTATCACTAGGCGATTACGGCTTCCACCTCAAGTTTTACCATGGTGATGAGCCGGGAGCTATGGGCTTCTACTCCTTCCTCAATCGCCTAGGTGTACAGGATCAATACACAGCTCAGGACTATCTAGCTAAGCATCCTAATGAGTCTAATGCTAAGGTCGGTACATGGGGTATCCACGACCTACCATTCGAGCAGGCTATGGCTGAAGATATGAAGTCGCTCCAGGAGCCATTTGGAGCCTTCTTCTTCTCGCTCTCTAATCATAGTCCTTTTAGCATGCCGAAGGGCTACAAAGGCAAACTAAAGCGAGGTACCCTCCCTATCCATCAAACAGCCCAATATGCCGATGACGCTCTCCGAGAGTTTTTCGAGCGGGTCAAAGAGGAGCCCTGGTATCACAATACACTCTTCGTCATCACGGCCGATCACACAAGCCTCAGCGACCAACCTCTGTATGCCAACTTAGCAGGACACGCTGCGGCGCCTATCTTATTTTTCGACCCGCAGGGCAAGCTACATGGAGAGATCAGCGACTATGTCGTGCAGCACATAGACATCCTCCCCACGCTCCTCTACCTGCTCGGCATCACGGAGCCTGTACTGAGCTACGGGAGTAACATCTTCGACCAGCAAGCAGAGCACTATGCGCTCAACTTCTACCACAACCAGTACCTCTTCTTCACGAAGGCGCTCACGCTCACGATGACCACCGATGGTCAGGTCAGCATCCAGAAGCCAGCAGCCTACCTGCAGACGGAGCCCAATCGCGCCACCGCCCCCACCTCGTCAGAGGTGTCGCACTACACCGCACTCTTTAAGGCGATCGTACAGGACTACAACAACCGTGTCCTCAAGAGCTCCTTCTCACTCAGAGATGTGACTCCCAAGTCGTCAGACTAGCCCTGCGACCTTCCGCTTAGTGCAATTTGTCGTGTAAGCTCGCACAGCCTCGTAAGAGCAAGGCACAGCGATCAAACGGCTCTCGAACGATAGCCACGTGGAGACTTATGAATTCTCATGTGGCTATTCTTTACTCTCCACGTGGGGAAGGAAAAATTCTTCGGACTTATCATTTCATTCTTCCGAAGTTTCATTTCATTCTTCCGAAGTTTTATTTCGTCCCCACGTGGGGATCGTTTTGTCCCTCCCTTGGGATTTTTTCGTCCCAACGCGGGTGGGAGATTTTCGTCCCATCAGTATGGGACGACCTTTCGGGACTATTTGTCATATTATAGACCCCAATGTGTAACCCGCTGTAGGTACGCACGGATAGTGTTTAGTGGGAGGGCATCCGTCTCCAAACCAGCGAAACGATGCTGTAACCTTTGACGACAACTGACGAACCGACGCTCTGCGTCCGTGCCGGGGCTCCCCACCAAGGGCTGCACGTGAAGTTTGCGGCATTGAGGATAAGTCATAGTCTAGAAATTTAGTATATTTGCGGGCAGTTGGGTACACTTTTTCCTCGAAAATCAAGCGGATTTTCCAAAAACAGCGCTGTAACCAACTGACGCTCAGCATGTCTTAGAATTAGCTCTCGCAGAGTATCTTCCACTAGAACAAGGATTAAGACTTGAACTCTCCGAAGTTTGGGATTATATTGATTAGTCTCGCAGAGTATCTTCCACTAGAACAAGGATTAAGACAAATTGGTTTAGTGTCATATCATCAAACTGATTGCCCTCGCAGAGTATCTTCCACTAGAACAAGGATTAAGACTTCTTTAGAAGAGAAAATATACTTCATTGAGGACTCGCAGAGTATCTTCCACTAGAACAAGGATTAAGACATTGTAGAGGTCTATCAAAACTCCAGAAATATCTGGCTCGCAGAGTATCTTCCACTAGAACAAGGATTAAGACTTCGTCAAAACTATACACGTTCATTTCTATTGTTTTCATCTCGCAGAGTATCTTCCACTAGAACAAGGATTAAGACTCTCTGACCGGTGGATGAAAAGACCGCTTCGACTACCTCGCAGAGTATCTTCCACTAGAACAAGGATTAAGACTTGGCACTCGTAGTGCGTAGAGGATGAGCCATATCATGCTCGCAGAGTATCTTCCACTAGAACAAGGATTAAGACACCCAAGAAGAGCTTGGGCTGTAGAATCCTTTATGTCTCGCAGAGTATCTTCCACTAGAACAAGGATTAAGACGACGAGAATGTAGCCTCTACCACATAGTGGTAGACCACTCGCAGAGTATCTTCCACTAGAACAAGGATTAAGACTGGGAATTCATGGTTTTTTCAAAGAGGCCTAAAACCCTCGCAGAGTATCTTCCACTAGAACAAGGATTAAGACGTAGCAATTGCTCGCTTATCGCCTGCATTCCAGGCGCTCGCAGAGTATCTTCCACTAGAACAAGGATTAAGACACCTGCCCCGCTGTCTTCATTATCTTTTTCATAGTCCTCGCAGAGTATCTTCCACTAGAACAAGGATTAAGACATTGTAGCATCCTTAATTATTACTTTCATACTGCAAACTCGCAGAGTATCTTCCACTAGAACAAGGATGGATGTAGAGAGGCTGGGACGTAAATCAAGAGAGGAGGCTGTTGCCACAACAGCCTCCTCTTGTTGTCATACGCCTTGCTGTGACGGGAACGGACACACCGATGGTCTGCGTCCGTGCCGGGGCTTCCCACTAAGGGCTGCACGTGAGCCTTGCGGAGTTGAGACTAGGGCGGATCTTCATCGGATAGAGATATTTTTCGTAACTTAGCCATCTGAAAGTAGAGGTCTCTCTCGGCTTTTAGCTCGATGAGTGACACCTGCTGGGTGTGGGTGGACAACTCGGAGGGGGCACTTCTCTCGGAGTCTCGTCTACCAGCCTCTACAACCAAGCGAATAAAACACAATTGACTCTATGGAAGATAGTATAGATAGGATTATCCCGGTGGATATTGAGGACGAAATGAAGACCTCTTACATTGACTACTCAATGTCTGTCATCGTATCTCGTGCACTACCCGATGTGCGTGATGGTCTCAAGCCTGTGCATCGTCGTGTACTCTACTCGATGAATGAGAGTGGCAATACCTATAATAATCCTACCCGTAAGTGTGCACGCGCCGTCGGTGATATATTAGGTAAGTATCACCCCCATGGCGACAGCTCCGTATATAACACATTGGTACGTCTCGCACAGGGCTGGAACATGCGTTACCCGCTCGTACAGGGACAGGGTAACTTCGGCTCTATCGACGGAGACTCACCCGCTGCGATGCGTTACACGGAGTCGAGGCTCAACCAGTTTGCACAGGAGATGCTCCGTGACATTGACATGGAGACGGTGGACTTTCAGGACAACTTCGACGGAGACTTCCAGGAGCCTACTGTACTACCTTGTCGCATCCCGAACCTCCTGATCAATGGTGCTGCTGGTATCGCCGTCGGTATGGCGACCAATATGGCTCCGCACAACCTTACTGAGACGCTGAACGCTTGTATCGCTTACATCGATGCGCGTGGCGAGATCACGGTCGATGAACTGATGCAGTATGTCAAGGCGCCTGACTTCCCCACGGGCGGTGTCATCTACGGCTACGAGGGGGTCAAAGAGGCCTTCCACACAGGCCGCGGACGTATCGTGATACGTGGCAAGGCTGACATAGAGGAGCACCACGGCCATGAGCAGATCATCATCCGTGAGATACCTTATCAGGTACGCAAGAGCGATATGGTCGCTAAGATCGCCCAGCTGGTCAACGAGAAGAAGATCGACGGCATCAGCGACATCTCTGATGAGTCGAGCAATAAGGGTATCCGCATTGTCATCGATATAAAGAAGGATGCCAACGCTGGCGTCGTACTCAACTACCTATATAAGTACTCCGACCTGGAGAGCTACTTCAGCGTCAATAACATTGCGCTAGTCCATGGTCGCCCTCGTCTGCTCAACCTTAAGGATCTCATCGGCCACTTCGTCGATCACCGCCACGAGGTGGTGACACGTCGTGCGCAGTATGAGCTTCGCAAGGCTCAGGAGCGTATCCACATCTTGGAGGGCTTGATCATTGCCGTAGACAACATTGACGAGGTCATACGCATCATCCGCTCTAGTGAGGAGACTCGCGAGGCGATGAATCGACTGATGGAGGCTTTCAACCTCTCGGAGCTACAAGCTCGTGCTATCGTCGATATGCGTCTGCGACAGCTCACAAAGCTCGATATTGACAAGTTGGAGCATGAGTACAATGAGCTCAAGGAGCGTATCGACTACCTAAACCTCTTCCTCAGCGACATCAATATGCGTATGGAGAAGATCCAGGAGGAGTGCCGTGAGATCATCGATAAGTATGGCGATGAGCGTCGCTCGGAGATCGTATATGCTTCGGAAGACTTGAATCCTGAGGACTTCTACGCTGATGAGGATATGGTCATCACCATCTCTCACCTAGGATATATCAAGCGTACACCCCTCTCGGAGTTCCGCACACAGACGCGTGGCGGTGTCGGGGTCAAGGGTGCCGATAGTCGTGACGAGGACTTTGTCGAGTACATCTACTCAGCGACGATGCACGCTACGATGATGCTCTTTACCGCTACGGGACGTGTCTACTGGCTTAGGGTCTTTGAGATACCCGAAGGCTCCAAGAGCTCTAAGGGCAGACATATCCAGAACCTACTAGACCTAGACGAGGAGAATCGTGTCACGGCTTTCCTACGTATTAAGAACTTGACAACCGATGAGGAGTTTGTCAATACTCACTACCTTGTCTTCGCTACTGAGCATGGCTTGATCAAGAAGACGCTTCTAGCGCACTACGCCAACCCACGCAAGACGGGTGTCCGCGCGATCAACCTACGTGACGATGATCAGGTCGTTTCGGTGGCTCTCTCTAATGGTAACTGCGAGATCTTCCTTGCCAACCGCAATGGACGCTGTGTCCGCTTTAACGAGCAGGAGGTGCGTCCTATGGGTCGCACAGCGACAGGCGTTCGTGGCATTCGTCTCGATAACGATCCCAACGACAAGGTGGTCGGTATGGTCGTACATCGCCTGAAGAACAGCGACGAGACGATCCTCGTCATCAGCGAGAAGGGCTATGGCAAGCGTTCGCTCATCGATGACTACCGCATCACGAAGCGTGGTGCCAAGGGTGTCAAGACGATCAACGTGACCGACAAGACGGGTCAGCTCATCGATATACGTGCCGTAGAGGATGACGACAACATCATGATCATCAATAAGAGTGGCGTCGCTATACGTCTCTCGATGGAGCAAGTACGTGTCATGGGACGCGCTACTCAGGGGGTCAAGATGATAGATCTCAATAAACGATCGGACGAAATAGCATCTATATGTAATGTAGTGGCTGAGGAAGAGGAGCCAGAGCTGCTTGACGAGGCTGACCTGGACGACCCCTCGGAGTTTGTTCCCCAGGAGGAGGATCTACAAGGATCAGACCCAGACGAGGAGCTAGAGGTCAATGATGATCAGGAGTAGGCTTCGCTAGCTAGACACTACAAGATAACTAGAATACAAACCAGTAACATCCACTTGAAATATGAAAACAACACGCAAAGTAACCCTAGTGCTACTCGTGCTGATGAGTGCACTAACATTCGGATGCGCACAGACCTCCAACGTCAGAGGTGCTGATCGTCTGTCCGACGCGAGCAAGCCTGACTATCCTGGGGCTCGTAACCTAATCCAGCAGGCACTAGAGAATCCTGAGACCAAGGACGACGCCAAGACATGGTACACCGCAGGACTGATCGAGGAGCGTGCTTTCACTAGCGAAAACCAGAAGAGCCTCAAGAATGAGCCACAAGATCTCGCTAGCATGTACAAGGCTCTACTCGCTATGCACGAGTACTACACAAAGACCTACGAGATCGATCACCAGCCCAACGACAAGGGCAAGGTGCGTCCTAAGTTTGAGAAGAAGATCTCTAAGGCATACAAGGACAACCTCCTCTACTACATCAATGCCGGAGGATACTACATGGAGCAGAAGGACTTCAAGAGTGCACTCAAGGCATTCCAGTCATTCAGAGAGATCAAGCGCTCTCCGCTATTCGAGGGTGATAAGTTCGCTCAGACCGACTCCAACTCGCTCATGGTTGACTTCTTTGCCATCATCACAGCTTATCAGGCTGGAGACAAGAAGCTAGCTATCCAGTATGGTGAGGAGCTTAAGAACTCTGGTTATCGTCAGAACGAGGTCTACCAGATCCTCGCTCAGACCTACATCGAGGAGGGCGACACGGCCAACTACATCACGACGATGCAAGAGGGTCTCAAACTCTTCCCCAAGGAGCCATACTACTCTGTCAACCTGATCAATACTTACATCGTACAGAACAAGTATGACGAGGCACGCACCTTCCTCACTCAGGCTATCGAGCTCAACCCTGAGAACCCCCAGCTCTACGACGTGATGGGTAAGCTCTACGAGGAGAGCAATGAGGAGGAAGCGATCAAGTGGTTTAGCAAAGCACTGGAGGTAGATCCGAACTATGTCGAGTCGCTTTGTAACATAGGACGTATCTACTACAACGAGGCGGTAGAGGTCTCTGACAAGGAGGATGGCGGTAGAGCTGCCGCTCAGGAGAAGCGCACAGCACTGCTCCACAAGGCTCTCCCCTACCTCGAGAAGGCTTACAGCATCAACCCAGACGCATCTTACTACCTACTCGGTAATATCTACTACGCACTGGGCGACAACGCTAAGTACGATGCGATCCAAGCTGCTCACGGCAACTAATCGCAGACACACGCTAGCCTCACGCTAGCTAGAAGACAATACAGGAGACAGATACCCACGGCGGGTGTCTGTCTCCTTTTTGTTTGTGCGCTCACGAGTCAATTACGCAAATACTACGAATAACGATTTGCTTGCATTTGAACTTAGAAAGCGAACACTAGAGTTACAGCGTCTAATGGCTGAACTTGTCATGTTGAGACTGTTGCAAAAGTCAACAGTCTCACAATCTTGCTTGCAAGATTGTCTAGACTTTGCAGAAAGGATGAAGCGCAAGGCGCTGAGGGTGAGGTCTGAAGGGAGCATACCTCTGTATGTGACCGAAGCCGAATCCCGAAAGCAACACAGCGATTCGCCTTTATGCAACAGTCTTATGTTGATGTGGTCCCGTGTAGGGGCGGACCTGCGTGTCCGCCCACAAGGCATACTGCGCTCCGATGAGGACGGGCGGACACATCGGTCCGCCCCTACAGTGGGTTACTCGTAAGGGTTGCGGAGTCTAGTGCAGCCGTAGACTCTTTGTCGTTCGGTCAAAGATCTGTAACTTTGGGACGATGAACAAGCTATGGACGCTTTGCTGGCTCCTCTTAGCCCTCGCTGGCTCACTCTCGGGAGGAGAGATATTCCCGCATCACATCTATACGACAGAAGTACAGACTCTACAGTGTCAGGTGTGGCGTGACGGGGAGCCAATTGCTATACCCTATCCGATCGCTCGCTTGGCTAGTGGTGATGAGGAGATCGTGGTGAGCTTTGACCTCGCAGACCCCGTCCCACATCGCATTCACTACCAGCTGGAGCTGTGCGATGCCGACTGGCAGATCAATGACCGTATGGCACTCAGCGAATACATCGATGGGTGGATCGGAGCGCGCTGGCAGACGGATGAAAGCACCCCTTCGGAAGCCACGAGCGTCGCTTATCGTCACTACGAGCTATGCCTCGGAGGGGCCTCCGTACTACAACCACTGCTCTCGGGCAATTACCGCCTCACCGCTTGGTGCGAAGAGCTACAAGAGGAGCCTATCTTCGTCACCAGCTTTGCCCTCTATGAGCCTCTCGCTGAGGTCGCTCAGCAGGTGGTGCCGACGACACCTCAGGGCAACTACTCCCGCTTTCAGCAAGTGGAGCTAGAGCTAACCTTCCCCCCCACACTGGCCAGCGACCCGCTCACGGAGCTACTCATCACTGTTGGTCAAAACGGTTCCTCCAACCGCTACCAGCGACTCACCCGCCCCACCTCCCTCGCTCCTGGGCGGCTCACCTTCAGAGGCCATGACGGAGCCACCTTTGCAGCGGGCAATGAGTGGCGCGCTTACGAGATATTGTCGCCCTACGAGGCGAATATGGGTGTAGAGCATCTCAATAGCCAGGAGAATCCTCCTGCCGCCTCCCTTTATCTAGACCACCCGACGAGTGGTAGCTACATTACGCTCTCCGATGCCAATGGCTATCGCAAGGTGCGCCAGACAGACTACGATCCGTACTACGACGAGACCATGACAGACTACTACCTCGTCACCTGGCGACTAGCTCTGGATGACCCACTCAGGTATGGCACCCCATTCATCGAGGGAGCCGCCTTCGATGCACTCCCCAAAGAGCAGCGCACGCTGCGCTACAACCGCGAGACGGGCTACTTCGAGCTGTCGCTCCTCGTCAAGGGGGGCTACGTCAGCTACCGATACAGCACCTCGCCATCGCCCGCTCCCCTAGCCAGCAACGCTATCGAGGGCGACTATTACCAGACAGAAAACCAATATACGACGCTCGTCTACCTCACCTCCCCCATGCTACGCTATCAAAGACTGGTAGCCGTAAAGTAATCCCAAATACTATGGACAGAAAGACCGCAACCATCTATCGCCTCATGTACCTCCGGCTCAAGAGCATCGAGCAGTACGCTAAGCAGAGCGAAGCTATCCAAATGCGCCAGTTCAAGCGCATCATGCGTGTATTACGTGGCACCGCCTACGAGCAGTCCCTCACGAGCGAGCCTATCCGCACCTACAGCGACTACCAGCGCATCGTCCCGATCGTCGAGTACGAGGAGTTGCGCCCCTCGGTAGAGCGTATGCTACAGGGAGAGCGCAATCAGCTCATCAAGGGTAGCTGCCGTTGGTTCGCCACCTCCAGTGGTACCTCGGGAGGTCGTAGCAAGTACCTTCCCGTACCTGGGTTGCATCTGCAGAGTTGCCACTATCAGGGAGCCAAAGATGCGCTCTGGCTTTATCTAGACACACGACCCGACAGCGAGTTCTTTGCGCACAAGAGCTTAGTCATCGGGGGGAGTCACAAGCCGACTGAGTTTGCCGCAGGCACCCACACGGGCGACCTCTCCGCCATCTTGGTGGAAAACATGCCAGCCCTAGGACAGATGTACCGCGTTCCCTCGAAGCAAACTCTCCTCATGAGCGAGTGGACTGCCAAGATGCGACAGATCGTCCGGGAGGTGGCGACAGCAGATGTGGGCAGCCTCTCAGGCGTGCCGAGCTGGATGCTCGAGACCATAATGGCGATCCTAGAGTATACAGGACGGGACAACCTCTCGGAGGTTTGGCCTCACCTCGAAGTCTTCTTTCACGGGGGGATCAGCTTCGATCCGTACCGTGAGCGCTACCGTCAGATCATCCCATCCGAGCGGATGCAGTACCGTGAGACCTACAATGCGAGCGAGGGCTTCTTTGGAGTTCAGGACGACCCCACCTCTAGCTCTATGCTCCTGATGCAGGACTACGGCATCTTCTACGAGTTCATCCCAATGTCTCAGTTTGACGAGCCCGACCGTCAGGCTATACCGCTAGCCGACGTACAGAAAGGGGTCAACTATGCACTCGTCATCTCCACCCTCGGAGGGCTTTACCGCTACATCATCGGCGACACGGTCATGTTCACCGAGCTGCACCCCTACAAGTTCATCATCACAGGACGTACGCAGAGCTTTATCAATGCCTTCGGCGAGGAGCTGATGGTCCACAACACGACCACAGCCATCTCGCGCGTCTCTCAGGAGATGGGCGTCACGGTGCTAGACTATACGGTGGCACCACGCTTCTGCCTAGACACGGCGAATGGCTATCACGAGTGGATCGTAGAGTTTGAGACGCCGCCAGCCGATCCAGAGCACTTCATCGAGCGCATCGACCAAGAGCTCCGTACGCTCAATAGCGACTATGAGGCAAAGCGCTATGCCAATATGGCACTCCTAATGCCCCGTCTGGTGGTTGCTCGGCGAGGGCTCTTCAACGACTGGCTCGAGGAGCAGGGCAAGCTCGGCGGGCAGCACAAGATACCCCGCCTACGGAGCAACGCCGAGCTCAACGATCGCCTCATCAAGCTCAACAAATAGCCACAACATCAGCCAGATAAAAGGAGCTTCCCCCTCGGGAAGCTCTTTTTTCTATGCCCCTTTCCCTCCGTCCCTCCGCTGGGACTTAGCCGTCCCTAGGGTGGGACAAAGAAATCCCTAGGGAGAGGTTTGAACTTTCCAACAGTGGAAAGGAACCTTTCCAGCGTTGGAAAACTAATTTTCCTCCCTTGGAAATTTTATTTTCCAAGCTCGGAACGGTTTTGGAAAGTTTACATTTCAGCTGGGAGCTACCGCCCCGCTCCCCCACAAATACGTAGAAAGCGTCAGCCCCGCTCGTGCGAGACTGACGCTTTGTGCTGTGCTAGTGCTGTATTCGTTAGATCATATCGGTGACCTCCCAGGCGAAGGCTCTCAGCCCTTGCTTCGGATTGTCTTGGTCGATCTGATGCAGTGCCGCGAGGAGTCGCTCGGCTCGCTCAGCGTCCGTGATAACCATCATAGCACCATTGGTCGTTGGCCAGGCGTGGCTACCGAGATGCGGATCGCCCGTTGCGGAGCCACGTCCGTAGACTTCGCTCCACTCGGTATAGCCCTTGGCATTGTGCTGCTCGAGGGTGCGCAGGACGAGCCCATGCAGGGCACTGTTGTAGACGATGAAGATTGCCTTTTGTCTATTCATAGCTTAGTGGTGGTTTTTGAGACTTTTCTTACGCCGACGCCGTATCTGACGGCGAGAGACCAGCGCATAGACACTGGGGATCAGGAGGAGCGTGACCAGCGTCGAGATGGTCAGACCGAAGGCTACCGTGACACCCATCGGCTGCCACATCTCGCTACCCTGTCCGATGCCGATAGCCATCGGGATCATACCGAAGACGGTCGTGAGGGTCGTCATCAGCACAGGACGCAGACGCGACGCTCCCGCATGGAGCAGCGCAGTGCGTACAGACATGCCACGCTCACGATTGAGTATGGTGTAGTCGATCAGGACGATACCATTCTTCACCACGATACCGACGAGCATAATCGCTCCGATGAAGGCAATGATACTCAGGGGGACACCCGTCACGAGCAAGCCGATGATAACTCCCGTAAAGGCAAAGGGCACGGAAAACATGATGACAAACGGGGAGACCAAGCTCTCAAACTCCGCAGCCATCACGATGAAGACTAGGAAGACAATGAGCAGCAGGAGCGTCCCTAAGTCTGCAAACGCCTCTTGTTGCTGCTCGAAAGCTCCTGTGATCTCGTAGCTCACACCCTCGGGCATATCCATCCCGTCGAGGGTCTTCCGAGCCGTGCGGACGAGGTCTGAGAGGGCTGCCTTGGGTGCTGGCGTGAGTGCAATGGTGACGACACGAGAGCGGTCTTTCTGGTAAATGGCAGGAGGCGCAAAGTGCTCCACGACCTTGCCCAGTTCGCCTAGTCGTACGCTCGTTCCCTGCGGGGTGCGTACGAGTGTCTGAGCGACGTCGTCTAGCGAGCGTCTGAACTCAGGTGCCAGGCGCACACGGATCTCATACTCCTGCCCATCCTCACGATAGAAGGAGGCGGTGGCTCCGTAAATGCTGTTGCGCAGATAGCTCGCTACCATACTATTGGTCAAGCCATGCTCGGCGAGGCGCTGCGGGTCGAAGATGACCTGGTACTCAGGCATAAACTCGTCCCGATTGCTCAGAGCCTGAGCACAAGCTGGAGACTTACTAATCTCCGCCATAAACGCTTTGGAGATCTGATCGGTGACGGCAAAGTCGTGTCCGTAGATATCAACATTGACAGTGCTTTGCTGTCCCCCGCCACCTGTCTGAATGGAGACATTGTACTGCTTGATACCAGGCATGACGCTTAGATCACGACGCATCTCGGCAGCAACCTCCTTAGAGGAACGCTTTCGCTCGGAGGCATCAACCAACTTGATATTGAAGGAGAGGATATTGTCACCATTATCCTGAGCCAGCGTCGAGGCACCAGACTGAAAAGCATCCGCCTGCCCCGTGGAGAACTGTAGCATCTCTATCTCGGGGTACTTCTTGTGCCACTCCTCGGTGAGGCGATGCCCCTCAGCGAGCGGGCGATCTATGGTAGTGCCTACGGGGTAGTACGCCTTGACAAATATATAGCCACCGTCTCCCTGCGGCATGAACTCGGTCTTAACCAGCGAACCGAGTGTGAGCGATAGTGCGAAGATGCCTACGGACAAGCCTACCGTGAGCCACTTGTGTCGTAATACCCAAGCGAGCGTGCGCTGGTAGAGCACCGTCAGTCGCTGGATGAAGTCGTTGAAGGGGCGTAGGATCTTTTGGGATACTTTTCCCTCCTTGCGCTGACGATTGGCTCGTAGCATGTGAGCGCAGAGCGTAGGTGTCAGGGCAAGCGCACAGATGGTCGAGACGATCATCACAATACTGACGATCCAGCCGAGCTGACGGAAGAGCAGTCCCGCCATGCCCTGCATCATCACCATCGGGAGGAAGACCGCCAGCATCGTCAGCGTAGAGGCGATGACTGAGAGCGCCACCTCGTTGGTCGCATGGACGGCAGCTTGCTTGGGGTAGCTTCCCCGCTCGATGTGGTTGGTAATATTCTCTAGCACTACGATCGCATCGTCCACCACCATACCGATGGCTATGGAGAGCGAACTGAGCGAAATAATGTTGAGCGAGTTGCCCGTCAGCAGTAGGTATATGAAGGCCGAGAGCAGCGATATCGGGATCGTCAGAACAATGATAAAGGTGGCGCGCCATCGGCCCAGGAAGAGCAGTACGATGAGCATCACGACGCAGAAGGTTATGCCGATCGTCGAGCTCAGACTATTGATAGAGCGCACGATGAAGTCGCTCTGGTCCATAATCACCTCTATCTTGATGTCCGTGGGGAGGTTCTTAACAATCTGCGGGAGCGCCTTGAGGACACGCTTATTCACCTGAACCGTGTTGGCACCCGACTGCTTCATCAGCATGAGCATGGCACCCCTCTGGTTGTCCACATAGGCGAGCGTTTGCTGCTCAGGATCGCCATCTACGACGCTCGCCACGTCTCGCAGATAGATGGTCCGGCCAGCGAAGCTCGTTATGGGTAGCTCCTCTAGCTGCTTCGGGTCAACGATCTCACCGATAGCTCGGAGGGAGATTTTACTCGTTTCTAGGTTCATCGACCCAGCCGAGATGTTGCGGTTTGCGACCGCAATGAGGTTGCTCACATCACTGACCGTGATGCCGTAGCTCTCGAGCTTGTGCGGGTCGCAGTAGACGTTGATCTGTCGTTGTCTAGCACCTAGTAGGTTGACGCCCCCCACCCCGTCAATGCGTCCTAGAGGGGTTATCAACTGATCATTTAGGATTTTGTAGAGCGACTTAGAGCTAGCGTCCGACTTGATCGAGAGCATGAGGATAGGCAGGTCATCCATGCCAAACTTGATAATGTTTGGCGTGCCAGCCCCGTCGGGGAGCACCTCGGTGATAGCACTGATCTTATCGCGAGTATCGTTGATCGCATTCTCTATGTCCAGTCCCTCTCTGAGCTCCAGCGTGACGACAGAGACATTCTCTTTGCTTTGCGAGGTAATGTGCTTGACTCCGTTGATACCGTTGAGGACGTTTTGGATTGGCTTGGTAATGTTGTTCTCCACTTCTTCAGGAGCGGCTCCAGAGTAAGAAGTGACGACCATGACCCGATTGATCTGCATATCGGGCAGGAGATCTATCGGCAGGCGTGTCAAGGCAAAAAGGCCCAAGACGACCACCCCGACGAAAATCATGATCGTGGTGACAGGACGACGTACGGCTGATTGATAAAGACTCATAAGCTAAAGGCGAGGATCTGTGTGTTGGGAGAGATTACTTCTGAGCCTGCGAAATCTGTACAGGCATCTGATCGGATAGGATGCTGGCTCCAGTCGTGACTACGACATCGCCTGAGGAGACACCCTCACTGATCGCTGTGTACTTGCCGATGGTACGCTCTACGACAACTACCTGCCGATGGGCTATGCCGTCTCGTACGATGTAGACGCACTGCTCAGCGCTACCTATCTGCTTGACGATGCTCTCTGTGGGGACGACCGTATACTCCTTGTCGCCTAGATTGATCGAGACGCGAGCGTACTGTCCCGGCACCAGCTTGCGCTCAGGATTGGTTGCCTCAACTTCCATCGTAAAGGTATGAGTCTGTGGATTGATCGTCGGATACTTCAGCGAAATCTTACCGGCAAAAGTCTCATCCGGCAGGGACTCCGAAGTGATCGTCACAGGCATCCCTTTGGTCATCTGCCCGTAGTAACGCTCCGAGGGATTGATCCGTAGCACCACTGGGTTGATCTGCTCCACAACGAGCAGAGGCATCTGTGGCGACATCATATCGCCCGCATCGTAGTTGCGCGCTGTGACCACCCCTGAGATAGGGCTACGAAGCTGTGTATTCTCCCTTATATTATTGTAGCTCGTCTGAGCCAGCGTGAGGGCTCGCTGCGTTGCCTCCCACTCCGACTGGGAGATACCGCCTATCTTGTATAGTTCGTCTATACGAGCCAGTGCGCTCCTGCGCTCCTCGAGTTGCAGACGCGCCTGCTCCAGCTGGCTGTGGTCCATCTCGGCGAGGAGCTGCCCACGAGAGACCTGCTGCCCTACCTCTACATAGATGCGCTTGATACGGGAGGCCATCTGCGGAGCTATCTGATTAGTCACCTTAGCCTCGACCGTGCTGGTGTACTCTTGTAGGTCTGGGAGCGTCTGCACCGAGACGGTCGCCACCTCTACATGCTTGATGTCTGTCGAGTCGATCGTGTGCGAAAAGGTCGTCTTGCCCTCCTTGCTCGCCGACTGACAACTGGTGAGAGAAATGAGTGCTAGGCTCAGTGCTATCGGAGCAAGTGTACGTATAGAGAGAAACATAGGATATTGTTTTGGCTTAATAGGATATATGGCGTTTAGAAGTATCGTGTCATTCGTTTGATCGAGTTGAGACGCTCCTCGTAATCATTGCTTGGATCGGAGGAGAGCGGTGTCTCGGGGGCTATGAGTTGCTCTATCTCTACGCCCGCTATGAGGTAGTCGTAGAGCGCCTGTGTCTGATTAAGACGAGCCTGTAGTAGCGCCAGCTCAGCATCGTTGACCTCTAGGAGCGTACCCATGCCCTTGTCGTACATACGCTGTGCGATGGTGTAGCCCCGCTCGGCTGTCGCTTGTATCTGTGTCGCTGTGCTGTACTGCTCCTGAGCCTTACGTGCTTTGTCTCGCTGGCTCTGCATACCGAGCGTGAGTGACCGCTCAGCATCTTGTCGCTGGAGCTTTAGCAGTAAAGCCCGCCCCTTGGCTTGTCGCGTCGTGTAGTAGTTCTTCAGCCCTGTGAAGAGTGGAATTTGAAACTGTAGGCTCACGACTGAAAAGGGAACCCAGAGACGACTCTTAGAGAGGTCAAAGTCGTTTGACGAGAAGTTGTAATTGTAGTTTGCTCCCAACGAAATCGAAGGCACCCAGCTCAGCTTGGAGAGCTTGATACTCTCGTCAGCTATCTGCTGCTGTAGCTCTAGTACTCGCATGGTCGGATTGGTTGTAAGCCATAGCGAGTCGGTCGTCGGGACCTGTGCGATGAGTTGCTGGCTCTCGGCTTGGTAGTCCTCGAGGTGCCCCACCAGTCGCAGACCTGTGTGAGGGTCTAGTCCTAGGAGTACCGCCAACTGCATATAGGCTAGGTCAACGCCCTGCTCTGCTTGCAGTACTGAGGGCTTGATATTGGCGTATTGTACCTCAGCGCGCATCTTGTCGTACTCCGCCACGAGCCCCGCTTCGTACCGCTGGGTGACCCGCTCGAGGTTCAGCTCCGCATTGCGCATGCTTTGCTGCAATGTCTCACAAGACTCCTGTGCGAGGAGCACCGTGTAGAAGGCTTTCTTGATCTGCCCGACCAACTCCTGACGAGACTGCGTAGCTTGCTGTAGTGCTAAGTCAACTTGCTTGCGGTTGATCTGCAGTGCCTTCCAGAGCGTCGCATTGACGAGTGGCATACCAGCTTGTAGCCCCAGCTGTATATTGTGCGTACGTCCCACCTCAATACCGTTTTCCATGCCAGGCATAGCGCCCATACCGGGCATGCCGTCGAAGTAGATGCGCTGCTTCTTGAGCGTGTAGCCGTAGTTGCCCGAGAGCGACAGCTGCGGGTAGAGAGCACTCTGCGCCTCCCGCTCGGCATACATTTGGTTGACCAGAGCCACGTCCTTGCCCAGCACCATGGGGCTCTGCTCCAGCCCGAGAGCGATGCTCTCGTCTAGTGTCAGCACGAGCGTATCCGGTTGCTGCGCCGAGAGCGTCAGCGTAAGCAAGAATAAGTATGGTAGCATCACATAGCGCCACCCAGAGATGAGATGTGTCTGTTGTCTCATATATAATAAGGTGTGTAGCGAACCCCTCTCCAGAGCGAGGAAGCCCCAGTCGGATCCTTCAAGAATACCAACTTAGAGACGAATAGGACTTTTTCGTTTAATCCAGCAACGACCTTTCGATGCTTCCGTATGAACCGCCAACCGCCACTAGGAGACTTCAGTCTGCTCCACCATTAAATATACTTGAGACCAGGGCTGACGCATTATATACAATGAGCTTATCTACCTCTCGACTCCTCGCTTGTCGCTCATCTGTAGCTCCTGACAAAGCGATTATGATGCGTCAGCCATCTCTGGGTAAATTCGACACTGACTTGTTACAATAATTTAGAGCAGACTACATATCGAAACGGCGCTATGTCGGGGAAAAGTGATTTCCACGTGGATATTTCAAAATCTCCACGTGGAGAATAAAAAATTCCTCGGAGGAATGAAATGAAACTTCGGAAGAATCAAATGAAACTTCGGAGGAAATGAATCACGCCCACGTGGAAAATAAAAAATATCCACGTGGAGATTTGAGATTCCCCACGTGGATACTCGAGAAAGGAGAGAATCGGACAAGTTTCCCCGTAAAGATATGTTATTAGAGATTGGAGGTTAGAGATTAGAGGGCAGGGGTGACACATTATATTATAATGACCTCATGAGACGATTGCATAAAGGCGAATCGCTGTGTTGCTTTCGGGATTCGGCTTCGGTCACATACGGAGGTATGCTCCCGTCAGACCTCACCCTCAGCGCTTTGCGCTTCATCCTTTCTGCAAAGTCTGGACAATCTTGCAAGCAAGATTGTGAGACTGTTGACTTTTGCAATAGTCTTCTCACCTATTCCTTGCTTTGTCGCTCATCTGTAGCCCCTGACAGAGCGATTATAATGCGTCAGCCCTGAGTTAGCCATTCAAAAAGAAATACACTATCTTTGCCTGCACTATCTCAATGGATGAAATGAGTAACCGCAAACAATCTCTCTGCACAGACAGACAGACAGACAGACAGCGTGGACACTCCGCGCCCTCCTCATCGGGTTTGTGACCATCGGACTTGTTGCATCATCCTGTGCAACGAGAACAAAGTCAACACTTCCAACCTATAATTTGATAGCTAGTCCCGTAGGACAGAGATGTCTTACGAGACCATCACAAGCAGAGGTAGATAGCTTAGTCGCTATTTATGGTCGCAACAAGGACTTACTCCCAGAGTACTCAGATGTCTTAGTCGTAGCTCTATCCTACTACCCTGAGCTACAGTCTACGCATATCAAATTTGAATATTCGAGCGAGCAAACGACTATGGCGTCCCGACCAGCGTCCGTTTTCCCTCCTAGGCGATATAAGATAGTTATCAACAACGCCCCCCAGTTCAAGGGGATACCTTTTGACTCTATTCCCTACAACGCCGCTGTTGGCATCGTCGGGCATGAGCTAGCACACATCGTGGAGTACGAGACCAAGACCCTCTTAGGTCTTCTAGACTGCTTGTTACTATACTCTGACAAGTCTCACGGGAAAGCATACTTCGAGAAGACAACAGATCTCACGACCATCCAGCATGGTTTAGGCTGGCAGCTTTATGACTGGGCAAAGTATGCTATGTATGACAACCAGATAGCTAGTGAAGAGTACAAAGCGTTCAAGCAACGCACATACTTATCCCCCGATGAAATCGAGCAGTACATACGCCACTACGCCAAGTACGCCACACCTCACATCAGGACTATCCAAGCTGAGTAGGATACCTCACCGTCTATGAGGGAACAAGGAACACACTGGTGGGGATCGCCCTATACCTTTAGAGAGAAGATAGACTTCCTTAAGTACAGACTCCTCTCACCCAAGGAGTCGCCCGAGAGCGATATCCTAGAGGGTATGCAGCCCCTAGTCTCTGATTACACCTTTAGACCCGAAGCTTCTGAAAAGGGAAAGGAAGTCTCAATGATCTTCACTGGAGATCTAATGCCCTTTGGCGATACTAAGCCAAGCCATACGGTAGAACTGGAGCAGTTCCTAGCATCGGCGGACTACATAGTCTTTAACCTCGAGGGCGTTGTCACAGATCAACAACGCTTCCTCGCTCTATCCCTTAGAGACACACCACTCTACGACTATCTGCATACTTCGTTCGGACGAGGGGTAATCCTAAATGTAGCCAACAACCACGCCTCGGACTTCGGACGCGAAGCGTTCAATCTGCAAAACCAACGACTTAGAGATCAAGGATTTTTAGTCGTCGGAGACACCCCCAAACCTCTTACTATTGAAGACCAAATCACCCTCTCGGCTAGGACACTCCTAAGCAATCAGCCACCTATCATCGAGACGCTTAGCCTGAGCCATCCATCAATTTCTCACGAATGGAGACCTCCCCAGCACACCTACAACATCTTTATGCCACACTGGGGATATGAGATGCACCTATCCCCAACACAAGAACAGATTAAGATGTACCACAGCATCGTCCCAGCAATCTATGATAGTGTCATAGGCAATCACGCCCACACACCCCAGCCTGTATATCTGTCTGAGAGCTCTGTCTTGGCAACATCTCTCGGCAACTATTGCTACCGCAACTACAACCCCAACCATTGGCTAGGAAGTTTGTTGAAGTGCACCTTCACGATGCAGGAGCTTCCTAATACCAAGCCCGTCCTCTCCCGTGTAGAGCTACGTCATACGATACAGCATATCACTAAGAACACACTCCAGCTAGACCTTGTGGACGCTATAGACTATAGCACACTCCGCAAAACAACTAACTTTTATCGCTGGAGCTATCTCAAAGACCTCCTCAAGTGAAGCCCCCCTATTCCTACAGCCTCCCGAGACATCAATCCCGCAACTCCTACGTGTGCCGATGTGTAGCCACGCACGAATTGTGTCTTCTTGCTCATTGCCACGCACAGTTTCTGTCAGATCATAATGCGTCAGCCCTGACTTGAGACGAGGAAGTACAGGGCTGACGCATTATAAATGACAAGCTGATTGTGATCTTAAGAGGGAGAATGAAAGGCCTAAAAAGTGAACTCAATATAGTCGCAAAAACTCTTCATTTTTCTCTTCAAAAAGCTTGTCCATGTCGTAGGTTTTTCGTACCTTTATAACTGATAATCAATACAATGAGTAATCTCTATGAGCATATTCAATCAGCTTCTAATGGTCGAAGATCCACGCATAAATCGATGCAAAAAGTTCCCCCTAGGATACATCCTTACGACGGTATTCACAGCTACTCTCTCTGGCTGCTCCTCTTGGTACGAAATAGAAGACTATGCAGAGGAGTACAAGGTTGATCTGGAGGCTCTATATGAGCGTATATCAGGAGAGTCGAGCTCTTGGGGAGTCCCCTCTCACGACACGCTCAATCGGGCTATCAGTCTTCTTGATCCCAATCAGATAGAGCTAGTCTACAAAGCCTTCCTGGAGGAAAGCTTTGAGATAACAACGGGCAAGCACATCTGTCTAGATGGTAAGACGATGCGAGGCGTTAAGAAGCTAGACTTCGATGCCGACAGCCATTGCGTTACAGCCTTTGACCCTCAGCAGCAAGCTTCATTGGCTCAGGTATATATCTCCACTAAGTCTAATGAAATCAATGCCATCAAAGAAATTCTCAAGGCTCTAGATCTGCGAGACACCGTCATCACTATTGACGCTATCGGCACTCAAACCGATATAGCAACCGCAGTGGTCGGGAAGGGTGGTGACTACCTACTCCAAGTTAAAGATAATCAGAAACTAACGAAGGAAGAGATGCAAAGTTTCTTTTGTCCCCTCTACGATGCTCATATCGTGCATCAAGAGCAGAAAGACTTTGGTCACGGGCGAATAGAAACACGCACGATGAGTAGCATCGTAAACCCTTTATCTCTAGATCCAGACTCGACTTTAGACAAATGGAAAGGGCTGAAAAGTATCCATATGATGACAAGAGTACGGACGGACAAGAAGACAGATAAGTCCAGCACCGAAACCACCTTCTATATTTCTAGCCTGACAGACGGAGCGGAGATCTTCAAATTAATACGTGAGCATTGGGCTGTGGAAAACAAGCTACACTATATGCTGGATATGCTTTTTAGAGAGGACTACTCTACCAAGAGAGCCCGCAACGCAGCTCAGAACATGAACATTATAAACAAGATAAACCTGACTATCATTCAACGGCTTAAAGACAAGCTCAAAGGCACATCAACGCTACGCCTGAGGAAAAAGCTTGCACGAATGACTCCAGAGGAAATCTTCGAAATGGAATTATAATGCGTCAGCCCTGCGAGGAAGTATTTGGTTTGTCAAAAAATTGTCGTACCTTTGTAGTCGCAATCAGCCAAGCAATGGTTCGTTGGCCGAGTGGTTAGGCAACGGTCTGCAAAACCGTGTACGGCGGTTCAAATCCGCCACGAACCTCCATCAATGAAGATGATTTCATTTCTTTGTAAAGATCCCTCTGCAAGTAATTTGTGGAGGGATTTCTTTTTTCAGGAGGTTAGGATCAAGAGCTTACGTGCACGCTCTCCCATAGTCGTCGCGAGCAGATAGTAGGTATCGCTCTCATCGGTCTTGAGCGTCTGCTTGAGCTGCTGAGCAGTCAGAGGGAAGTGCCGAG
Source organism: Porphyromonas vaginalis (assembly GCF_958301595.1). Lineage (NCBI taxonomy): Bacteria > Pseudomonadati > Bacteroidota > Bacteroidia > Bacteroidales > Porphyromonadaceae > Porphyromonas > Porphyromonas vaginalis. Next base: position 2,311,572 of record NZ_CATQJU010000001.1, read on the forward strand.
ACATGATGGTCAGTGCTGGATAGCGCTGGCGGAGAGCCTGTAGCTCCTTACCTCTTAGGGTCGACTTGCTGTAGTCGATCTCCTCTATGAGCTTGTAGCTCTTGTAGAGCGGACTGGGAGAGGCCTTTGCTGAGGTGTAGATGTGACTATTGGGGCCGAGTAAGGTGAGCGACTGCTCCTCAGCGATGAGGTGAAAGGCACCGCTCTTCATCAGGAGTGGCTGTGGAATGTGTATATACTCCTCGACCTTAGTCGCATAAGCTGTACGCACTGACGATAAGTGGTGGTACGGGAAGCTCCAGCGGCTCACCTGCCCCAGGCGATCCACGACAGCTAGATAAATCTCTGAATCAGTCTCTTGTCGCTGCATAGAGACTGCGACCAGTAGCTCCTTGACCTCATCCTGCACCTGTACTATATGTACGGCACAGACCTGCGGGAGCTGCTCTAATATCCACTGTATATCTAGCATCGGCGACAACTTGAGGAGCAGTCGTCCCTGATAGTCCAGCTCTTGTAGCCTACTCATGATCTGTAGCGGTGATGGACTATACTCATCCATACTAATGAGCCGGCGATTAGGGTCCTCCATATCTCGGCGAGCCGGATCTGCGTAGATGAGTGTGATCCCCTCGAGTGTAGCACGCTCCATCGCTGCTAATGCGTCCCCGCAGTGTACCGTGACAGGACCCTGCGGCAAGATCTTGTGCAGATTATAGGTCAAGGCCTCTGCCATCGTCTGGTCTATCTCGTAGATGACGCTCAGCTCGGATACAGAGGCCATCGCTAGTGCGTCAATGCCTAGCCCACCAGTCATGTCTAGGATATGCTCCTGAGGTGCTATCAGTTGCTGCTTGTAGCGGGCTGTCAGTTCGCTACTACTCTGCTCGAAGTTGACTCGATGTGGTATATACCCACCGCTCTCGGCAAAGCGTGGCATCTTACGCTGCATCTTAGGCAGCAGAGCGACCTGTAGGGCTATCTGTCGCTTGATCTCAGGCTCCAGCTCACTCCGCTCGAAGAGTATCCTATCAGGCGATCTGTCGGCCCACTGCCTACTCAGAGCCACTACTTGCTCCATCTGTTGTTGTGATAGCATATTGACTTGATGGTCTTATGACGCAAAGTTAAGACAACGCCCCCTTACGAGCAAAATGCCTCAGCCCTGACTGGGGAAATTCAACGCCGACTCGTTACAATAATTTAGAGCTGACAACGTATCGATACGATACTGTGTCGGGGAAAAGTGATTTCCACGTGGATATTTCGAAATATCCAGGTGGAGAATTTTTATTTTCCACGTGGGGAATAAAAAATTCTTCGGAGGAATCAAATGAAACTTCGGAAGAAATGAATCACGCCCACGTGGAAAATAAAAAATATCCACGTGGAGATTTGAGATTTTCCACGTGGATATTCGAGAAAGGAGGGGATCGGACGAATTTTCCTGTAAAGATATGTAAAGCAGGATTAGAGGTTAGAAGTTAGAGATTAGAGATCAGATCACTCTGATAGCTCCGATAGCTCCGATAGCTCCAATCACTCCAGCTAACAGCCAACAGCCAATCCATGGCAGGACACATTATATATATAGCACTCATCTATGCCTCGCTTGTCCTTATGTGTGGCTCCTGAGAGAGCGATTATCATGAGACTATTGACTTTTGCAACAGTCTCATAATGCGTCAGCACAAAAAAAACTAGGCTATAAAACTCCCTATGAAGTTTTTTCCCTACATTTGTAACTGTGTTGCACTTGACACTGGAATGTGCGTATTCCTGATCACTAAACCGAAATCCACTAATAATGAGCAATGAATTGTAAAAAAACACACTCTATTGTAGTTGTCACATTAGCCCTACTCTTTCTGACAACGTCTTGTAAACAAAGCTCAGCCCAAGAAAGTTGGAGCATTTATTCTTTTAGTAATATTTGCTCTTTTAGGATTCCTAATACAATGGAGCTAAGAGCCCCCGATTCAAAAGTTGGTGTATTTATCAACGAGGCGGTTAATCGTATTTCAATAGAACTCGGGCAAACTATTGCTAATAGGGAAATAAAATTTCAACCCAGAGGAATGAATTCCTCCGATAGAGAAGAGGTTATTAAAGCAACATCATTGTATTCGCGGATTATTGTTGCGGATATTATTGATGATGATATACCATCTCAACAGGATGTTGCCTCTCTAACAAATGAAGAAATTGATGAGGTTGAAGCTATTTTCAAAGACGATGTTGAATCCCTTGCTAGACGGTTAAACTTTACTGTTGATTGGATATCTTTTAGACGAGAAAAAATTGCGGGTAAGTATGCGTTGGTTTCAGTATATAAAAGACCTTCTCAAAAAGGAGGACTAACCTATGTCGAGGAGTATAAATTCTTTATGAAAACCCATTTACTTCGCATCACATTAAGCTATCGAGAGGATGAAAGCAAATTATGGAAAGATGATTTCTCTAACATAATGAAAACCCTAAGTTTTAACTAAGCAAAGTAGATATTTAAGGTTCATCCCAATAGTGTCCTAAACGTTTGTGGAGGTGATTGTGGAATGAAGATTTTTGCGTACCTTTGCACAGTTCGTATGAGACGAAAGTTCTCACGGACATCCAAATCATTCAAATCTCAATATCAACAATGGCAACTAAAATCAGACTACAAAGATTCGGTCGTCGTGGCTACCCCTTCTACCGTATCGTCATCGCTGATAGCAGGGCTCCACGGGATGGAAAGTTTATTGAGAGGATAGGTTCTTATAATCCGAACACTAATCCTGCTACAATAGATTTGAAGTTTGACCGCGCTCTCTATTGGCTCAAGGTCGGTGCACAGCCTAGTGACACCGCACGTCGCATCCTCTCACGTGAGGGTGTCCTCCTTAAGAAGCACCTCGATGGTGGTGTCGCCAAGGGCGCATTCACACAGGAGGTCGCAGACCAGCGCTTTGAGAGCTGGCTCACAAACAAGCAGCAGCTCCTCAAGGGAGTCGCTGAGCGTGACCAGCAGAAGGCTCATGATATAGCTCAGAAGCAGCACGAAGCTGAGGAAGAGCAAAACAAGGAGCGTAGCAAGGCACTAGAGGAGAAGAAGGCAGCCATCGAGCGCGAGAAGGCTGAGGCCGAAGCTGCTGCAAAGGCTGAAGCAGAGGCTAACGAGGAGGCTAACGCTACCGAGGAGGCTCCTGCCGCTGAGGAAGCACCAGCTACCGAAGAGGCTCCCGCTGCTGAGTAAGCTGACAGCTACACAACCTTTACGACATACCTAGTCGTATCTACCATGATACGTATCTATGTATCATAACATCTAGAGAGGCCCAGACTACATGACTTTGTGTGGTCTGGGTTCTTTTTTGGAGCTGGCAGATCTATGTGACTGTCTCTCTCTTTCATTATGACATCTCCACAACTACAATACCACACCACTACCCAGGGACTACGTATCGTCTACTACCCTATCCCCAGCCAGGTCACCTATATAGGCTACATGGTACAGACGGGGTCGGCTCACGATCCGCAGCCCTACCATGGACTGGCGCACTGTACGGAGCACATGCTCTTTAAGGGGACGCATAGACGACACGCCCTACACCTAGTGAATCGTGTCGAGGCGGTGGGTGCTGATCTCAACGCTTTCACCACCAAAGAGGATACAACCCTACACATAACCATCCCCTCACGCTATGCGCTCAGGGCCATTCATCTGCTCACAGATATAGTGCTCAACAGCTACATACCATCCGAAGAGCTGAGCAAAGAGCAGGAGGTGATCATCGAGGAGATCGCCAGCTACCTAGATGCTCCGAGTGAGCGGATATATGATGAGTTTGAGGAGCTACTCTTTAGCGGCACGCCACTAGCGCACAATATCCTAGGCTCCGAGCAGTCTGTCAGACGTATCTCCTCGACAGTCGTGCGACGCTTTATGGATCAGTACTATCGTCCCGACAATATGGTGCTGGGCATCTGGGGCGAGATAGACTTTGACAAAGCAATCGAGATGATCGAGCATCTCTACAGCGAGCCACGAGTAGCTGCGGGAGACCCATTTAAGGTGCCAAAGGTCAAGCCCACGGCCACACCCGAGCAGCTCATCGCTAAGACCCACCACTACCGCACCAACCAGTGCCACTGCATCATAGGGACGCATGCTCCGAGCCTGCACAATCGAGAGCGCTACGCAATGACGCTCTTCAACAACTTCGTCGGAGGACCCGCCATCTCCTCGCAGCTGAACCTTCATCTGCGTGAAGAGCTGGGACTAGTCTACAGTGTCGAAGCAAATTATACGCCTTACCTGAGTGATGGCGTCTGGAGCGTTTACCTGGGTACAGGGAGCGACACACTACAACAAGCAGTGGAGGCGGTGCATAGCATCTTGGACCGCTACGTCACCACGCCTATGAGTGTGGAGCAGCTGGCGATCAGTAAGCAGCAGATCGTGGGGCAGCTACTCCTCGCCAACGATCAGCACGACAGCGAGCTCATCACGATGCTCAAGAGCTACCTTTACTTCGGCAGGGTCAGTAGCGTCGCCGAGGTGGCAGAGCGCATACAGGCGATCACGCCTGAGGATATCACCGAGATGGTCAGTCGCTACCTAACGAGAGCGCAGCGACACACGCTCATCTATAAGTAGTAAAGCGACATTACGAAGGAAGTGACTGTCAAGGGCTTTTTCATTACCTTTGTGAGCAAGATACAAGCACTGAGGCTCGTATGCTACGACTTCAGTATGTGAGACAACCCCCTACTCCTCTATGCTACTACGGATACTATACATTATATATATAGTCTTAATAGCGGCTCCCATCTATGCGGTGGTAACCATCGTCTTGGCACTTATCATGACGGTGGGCTGCTTGCTAGGCTTCGGCAAGTTCTTTAGCTACTACCCAGGACTCATCTGGTCGTGGCTAGGACTGATCCTATCCCTCTGTCCCGTCACCGTGCGAGGGCGCAAGAACTACGACAAGAAGTCGGGTCCCTATGTCGTCATGGCCAACCACCAGGGCGCTTACGATATCTTCCTCCTCTACGGCTTCCTCGGCATCCCCTTCAAGTGGGTGATGAAAGAGTCGCTGCGGCGTGTCCCCTTTGTGGGCAAAGCGTGCGCAGTCGCGGGCTTTATCTTTGTCAATGGGCATAGCATACAGAACATCCGCAACTCACTAGACGAAGCTAAGCGTTCGCTCGGTGATGGCTACTCGATCTTTATCTTCCCCGAGGGCAGTCGTACTCGCACGGGACGTATGCAGCCCTTCAAGAAGGGCGGCTTCGTGATCGCCGATGAGCTAGACATCCCGATCATCCCTGTCTCCATCTCGGGCTCCTATGGCGTGATGCGCGCAGGCTCGTTGCTACCACACTGGCGTCGCCTCTATCTAGATATACACCCGCCAGTCCACCCTCGAGAGTTCCATACTTCGGATCAGCCGATACAAGATCTCCGCGAGCAAGTTTACCACACGATACAGCAAGGCATACATGATGGCACAGAGCGACTCTAGTAGTAAAGCTCCTTACCGCATCCTCTTCGTCTGTCTAGGCAACATCTGTCGCTCGCCTCTCGCAGAGGCTATCATGAGACAACTCCTAGCCGAAGACCCCGCCAGTTCGTCTCGGATCGAAGTAGACTCGGCAGGCATAGGTGGATGGCATCAGGGACAACTAGCAGATCCGCGCATGCGTGCCCATGCAGCACGGCGGGGCATTGAGATGACGCATCGTGCGAGGCAGATTAAGGATGAAGACTTTGACGCCTTTGACCTGATCATCGCCATGGACGATGACAACTATGATGCACTGCGCGAGCTAGCCCCGACGCTAGAGCAGCAGGAGAAGGTCGTGCGTATGGCGGACTACCTCGAGCAGATGCCATGGGACCACATCCCCGATCCATACTACGGCGGGGCGTCGGGCTTTGAGCTCGTCCTGGATCTACTCACTGAGGGGTGTACCAATCTATACCACCGATGCAAGGCGCAGAGCGGTAAGTAATCGGGGGGAACACGACTTTTCGTACTTTTGCGCTAGACTTATTACGACCTCTTATTACGACCTTGTTAACGAGCAATCTTTTATTCCGATGATTCCTAAGATAAAAAGGCTTCTCTCCATCTGTGGGGGCTATCTGAAGCAGTTGTGGGGGCGTATGTGTAGTATGCCAAATCTCTTTGCCTTCCTGACCCTCCTGCAAGTGCTTATGGGGAGCTTAATGATACTGTACCTTCGCATGGAGATGCCTCTGCTCCTTTGGCTGGGAGGCTATATCGCCGGCACTGCGATACTGATGACGCTCCCTGCCATACTGCCGCAACGGTGGTGGCGCATCACTTGGACTAGTCTCATCGTACTGCTCTCGGCTGTACTATTTATATATGAGTATTATCTGCTCACCCAGTACGGCACGCTCCTCACGCAGACCGTCTTGCTGCAGTACTATCCGCCCTGGGCCGATGATGTGTGTCGCTCGCTACTACCATGGAGTATGCCGATGCACACGCTACTAGAGGCTATCGGACTGCTCTGTGGCATCAGTCTTGTGACCTGGTTAACCCGCAAGGGCTGGGGACTAGTCTTCATGCTACTGCTAGTACTTATCTCTGGTATACCGCACGCTACACAGCTAAGCCCAATAGTGACAGGGGGTATCTCGAATGAAGAGGCTTACACGCTCGCTCACGAGTACAGTATGATGAGCCGCTACGTAGCGACCACGCTAGGAGTCTTTACCAATCAAAAGCGATACGACGAGATGGGGCAAAACTTATGGAAAAACACTCCGACCAACGTTCGCCTCATGCCGCAGCGTCAGCCACACAACGTGGTGGTCATCATAGGCGAGTCTCTACGTCGCTTAGACATGCACTGCTACGGCTATCCACTAGAGAATACCCCACGCCTAGACTCACTAGTCCAGGCTGGCTCACTAGTCCTCTACGATGATGTCGTCTGCCCACAGCCTAACACGCTCACCTCGCTGCGACGCGTCCTCACCATACGAGGCGAAGACGAGCAAGCTCCTTGGGATGCCACGACGACACTCCCTATCACCTTCTCCTCTGCTGGCTACAAAACCTACTGGTGTAGCAATCAGGAGATGAGTGGAGACTGGATCGAGGAGGTCTCGCTCATAGCCTCCACGGCCGACAGCACTTACTACACCGATGGGAGTACCTCTAGTGCCTTGCACTGGAAGGCTGGGCAAGTCAAGCACGATGAACTCCTCCTCCCGCATCTGATCGACTATCGGCATACCACTTCACCTAATGGGAGCCTTCTCGTCGTAACTCACTTGATGGGGAGTCATGCGGCCTTTGCCGATAGATACCCCAACGATCGCTTTAGCCACTTTACAGCTACAGATGTAAAGCAAGTAGAGCCTCGCCTCAGCTCAGGAGAGGCGCAAAACTCGGCTGAGTATATGAACTCGATCCTCTACAACGACTCCATCGTCTCAGAGATTATCAAATACTACAGCCAGAGCTCCTCCATCGTCATCTACTTCTCAGATCATGCTATCTCTCGCTACGACAATCCCAAGGCTCCTCATCAGGCAGCACACGGAGTCTGCGAGAGTGCTCTGCAGGTACCCTTTATGGTCTATATGTCCGATCAGTTTGCTGCAGAGAATCCCGACATCCTACTCGCCGTGCAGCGTGCGCGATACAAACCCTTCATGACCGATCTCTTCACCTCTTCACTCATGGGACTTATGGGCATCGAGTCAAACTATACCATTCCCCGCTTACAGCTATGGAGTCTATCGTACGATGCGACCCGTCCTAGATGTATCAAGGGCTTTGGCTCTGAGGTAACCTTCTCACCTAAGCATCCAGATCAGCTATGAAAAAAGCACTCTTACACTACCTCCAGGGAGTCAAAGCTAGGATTCCACAGCTAGTATGGCTACTGATTGCGCTGCTAGCGATCTTGACGCTCAATAACCTCGTCATCAGAGGCCTACTCTCTAGGAGTGCCACTTATCTATCTAGAGAAAACCTCCCCCTACTATGGGATACCCTCTGGATGGCTACGCTACTCTACATCATCCCCACTCTGATTCCCCATCGCATCACACGTCGCGTGGTCCTCATCACCGAGCTAGTACTGGTTAGTGCCATACACATTATGGACCTCTACCTCGTCAGTACCTATCAGATGCCTTACTGCGATGCTATCGCCATCCCGATCTTTGCGACCAATCCCGGAGAGGCCCACGGCTTCTTTCAGTCGCTACGACTAGATATACCCTTTATGCTACGAGAGGGCGGCAAGCTCCTACTAGCTATCTTCCTGCCGCTCGGCATCTCTTGGCTCATAAGTCGTGCTAAGAGGACTAAAGAGCAAACCACACCTTGTGACAAGCGCATCCAGCGATACAGCTCCAGAGCCCTCTTTGTAGTAGTTCTCGTGGGTGCACACATACTCGGTATCAACTATCTGCGTCAGACGCGTATCGCCACCAGTTCCGGAGTCATACAGTACAATGTGCATGCACCTCTAGTTCGTCTCATGCTGAGCAGTGGAGAGCTATATCGCAATGCAAAGCACTGCTCGCTAGACTACAGACCCCGACAAGCGACACCCCAAGAGGTAGCCGTAGACTCGCTCCTACCACCACACAACGTCGTGCTGGTTCTTGCCGATGACGTTTACTCGCACCTGATGCACTGCTACAACCTAGACATCAATGAGAATACACCAACCATAGACTCCCTCCTGCAGGCTGGCTCTCTCATCAAGCTGGACAGCGTCTATAGTGCCTCTGACAATGCAGCTCTAGCTGCAGCCTGGACGCTCTCTCTCTGTCCTAAGGATAGCCCTGACAGCTGGGACACCTACCCCTCTATCTATAGTATCTTTCGTGCAGCAGGCTACGACACCTATTGGCTAGACAACACTCCTCGCATAGCCCGTGGACTAGATGTCTACCCACAGCTAGCTGCCGACTGCGACCAGCACTTCTTTACCAATCTACGTGCAGACGATCAGGAGTGGACAGACCGCATCCCCTACGATGATGCGGTCCTCGACCAGCTCAAGCAGCTAGAGAGCCAGTCTCGTCTCACCACCATACATCTCTTGGGAGCACGCAGTAACATTTGGTGGCGTATCCCCGAGGAGTTTTGTAAGTACAATCGTCTATCGGCAAACATTGACATAGACTTACCAGGCGATGCTCTAGACCACGTAGCTCAATACTACAACGTCGTCTACTACCAGGACTATCTACTCAAGCAGCTCATCGCACACTACCAGGAGACCCCCACGATACTTATCTATTGTAGCCCGGTGGGTGTGTATAGTGAGTGGCACCCCTACTCCAGCGGACCAGTCGCTCCCGAGATGAGAGGTCAGGTACCCATGCTACTCTACCTCTCCCCAGCTATGCAGCGCATCTCTCCCGCTCTACGAGATCAGCTCCTACAGCTCAACGCCGAGCGTCACAACCTCAGCGACCTACCCCAGCTACTGATGCGACTCTCTAGCATCCGGGTTTCCCTCTCGTAGCAGCAGTCCCCTATTACTCACACAACACGCTCGCCACACCTATGAGACTTCGAGTCTCATTCGTGTGGCTTTTTTAGTTTCATACCTATGGCACTGGAGTTTCATACCTATGAAACTATACTCTCCTCACAGACGTTGCTAAAGTTGCCCTAATTGATCTTCCCTTGGGCGGAGGCGGGGCAGGGCTGACGCATTATAATAATGAGTTCATCCAAACCCCGCTTGTCGCTCATGTGTAGCTCCTGCAAGAGCGATTATGATGCGTCAGACCTATTTGGGCAAAATTAGACGCTGGCTCGTTGCAATAATTTGGAACTGGTTACATATTGAGACGGCGCAGTGTCGGGGAAAAGTGATCCTCACGTGGATATTTCGAAATCCCCACGTGGAGAATAAAAAATTCCTCGGAAGAATGAAATGAAACTTCGGAAGAAATGATTCGCCTCCACGTGGAAAAAGAAAAATATCCACGTGGAGATTTGAGATTCCCCACGTGGATATTCGAGAAAGGAGGGAATCGAACGAATTTCCCCGTAAAGATATGTAAATAGAGATTAGAGGTTAGAGGTCTCGGAGTGAATCGGAACAATCGGAGGGATTGGAGCGATACGACCGCTTGCGGTCGGACAAATCATAGTCCCCAGTCGGAGGGGCTACGCCCCGAACGACTGGGGGTAGGAGTGCCATGTGAAGTAAGCAACCTCCCCATTGTGGGAGGTCGGACTGGAGCTGTAACTATAAGCTGCGTCTAGTCCGACCCACAAGGGGTCGATAAGTTGCTATAATCTTGTCCCCGTGGGTCGTTCGGGGCTTTGCCCCTCTGACCCACGGCGATGATTCGTCGGACCTCTTGCGAGGTCCTATCCATCAGGGCGGATCGGAGGGTGGGTTAGAGATTAGAGATCCAATCACTCTGATAGCTCCGATGGTTCCGATAGCTAACAGCCAATAGCTAACAGCTAACAGCCAATCCATGGGTGGCACATTTATATATAGTGACCTCATCTATGCCTTGCTTGCCGCTCATGTGTAGCCCCTGATAGAGCGATTATAATGCGTCAGCCCTGGCGGGGGGGGAAGATGTTGCTCAGTCTTAAAACATTTTCATACCTTTGCTAGGCGTCTGAAGCTCGATCGAATGTGAAGATTATAAAGCCTAGTCATACGATCACACTAAGTGTAGATATGAGCCTACCGCCACTAGCCTCTATGCGGTCGCTAGAGTGCGCTAGGGCCACATTTCTTCTGAGCTTCACCAGATACTTGTCACTTATTAAACAACCACCGATATAATACTAACTAAAAGTAATGAATCACCTAACGAATCGACTGATCTTACTGATCCTCATACCGCTCTGCCTCCTCACTGGAGCGAGTAGCGGTATCGCACAGCAATCCTTCGGAGGCACACCACAGCTTCTCGGGGAGGGCACACTACGCACTGCGACAGCCGGCATATCGCTTGCTCCAGACTTTAACACCCAAGACCTCATGCGCCGAGAGTCATGGCACGAGGGGAGCTTGCATCGCAAGCCTTACAACGTCGGCAAGGTAGTCCCCTGCTCCATAGACTTCGCTACTGATGCGGAGCTGATCGGCTCTGTAGCAGGCACCGACATTTATCGACTAGAAATAGATATGGAGCAGAGTCCTGTAGGACTAAACCTGTACTACTCCGACTTCTTCATTCCTCAAGGCGGACGTCTCTACATCTACACCCCAGGTGGCGAGCAGCTCCTCGGAGCCTACACACACGAGACGCATCCTAAGCATGGAGCCTTCGCCTCGGAGCCTCTGAGCGGTAGCAAGCTCATCCTAGACTATGAGGCTCCTCATAGCTCGGCTATGCCCTCTATCCAGATCAGTGGCGTGGGCTACCTCTACCGCTCGGTAATGCAGGCTAAGGTCAGACCTACCATAGAGAAGGAAGACGCTTCAGATCCTGGCAAAGATCGTTACTGCCAAATCAACATCAACTGTCCCGAGGGTGACGACTGGCAGGAGCAAAAGAGTAGCTCGGTCATCTATATGCCTGTCTTCGCTGATGGCACCATGAGCTTGTGCTCAGGCAACCTGATCAACAATGTCAAGGGAGACTTCAAGCCCTATATCCTTACCGCAGCACACTGCTCGGGCGAGAAGGGTACGGGAGACCCGATCGTGGGAGCGTTCAAAGGAAAGTTTGGCATTGATCAGAGCAAGATGGATCAGTGGGTCTTTGGCTTTCACTATGAGAAGCCTCGCTGCAACAACAGCGACTACGGCTTTCAGACGACCAAGACACTCACTGGTGCTACTATCCGTACCTACACATCTACCTATGGGTACTCTGACGGTATGCTTCTAGAGATCAATGAAGAGATACCTCTCGACTATCGTGTCTACTACTCAGGCTGGAATGCTAATGAGACGACTTGGCGCTCTGGTGCTGGCATCCATCACCCAGCAGGAGATGCGACCAAGATCGCCCTTTATAATGGAGGTATGAGTCTCGGACAGTGGGCCGAAGGTAATCTGAAAAACCCTACAACATTAGGTGGAAAAGATGATCACTACAAGCTTATGTTTGACAAGGGAAATACTGAGGGAGGCTCCTCAGGATCGCCACTATACAATGAAAACAAGGAGCAAATCGGCACACTCACGGGAGGATTTATAACTACCTGTTCTCAAGATGGGTACTATGGTCGCCTCAGCTCACACTTCAACAGGTACAGCGACAAGGGAGATCTATACCACATGGATATGTACCTCGATCCTGACAAGACGGGTCAGCGCCAGGTGGCCGGCACTTGGCGTAAGGGCTACAAGCCTTTTACTCCTGTACATGCGCTACGTGGCATGCTAGACCTCAAGAATCACCTCAAGGTAGAACTAGAGTGGGATGCAGTGCCTGCACACGCACAGGGCTACCCTATCAGCTATCAGATATACCGCAACGGCACACCACTCAAAGAGGTCACAGAAACTAAGTATACAGACCAGCTCACATACGATCTCACCTCTAGAGGCTCTGTCCAATACACTGTAGAGGCTCTCTACGATGTCGATGGTAAGAAGATCGCTACCCCAGCAGCTTACCGGACTATCTATACGGGCAAGCTCGTCAAGGAGGTAAATGCTAATGTCAAAGCGGAGGAAGCTGGAGGCGTAAAAGTCACTTGGGAACACCCCGTCAATGCGCAGACGATCTCTAAGATTGCTGATAGAGCAAAGATGCATCTAGTCAAAGCTTCCTCTAAGTATGTAGGTGCACTTGCTTACAATGGATATCCTGAGATACGCTACTTTGACAAGTTCCGTCTAGGGCAGTCTCCCTTTGAAAAGCCTCTATACGTACACCAAGTCAATGTACTGCCTGTACGAAAAGAGAAGGGATGGGCACATACCATCTATCTGCGCCAGAAGCGTAACGGGAGCCGTGAGTATGCTCAGACCTTTTCAGTACCCAAGGAGGGAGAAGGCTCTAGTGAGTGGATGTCTGTAACGTTCAGGAAGCCCTTTGAACTACACATGGATGAGAATCTCGAGGTAGGCTTTAAGGTTCGGACAAACTTTCCCCACGAAGTGTACGTCGATACGAACTCTAAGGATGAGTACATGGGGGTAGATGGCGGTTTCGCTGCAGTCTACTTTGGCTCGCCACTTAACCAGTTGCTAGGACAGCCAGAGCCCACCTTTACTACAGACGGCTATATGGCTATCGAGCTAGTCGTATCAGATAGTCCTACGCTCAGCGGAGACACGATCCGTGAGACCTTCACGCGTGGTCCACTGCCCGTACCCTTCCCCGAGGTCAAGGGCTATGTGATCTATCGCAACGATCAGAAGGTCGGAGAGACAGCCCCCACCGTACTCTCTTACAAAGATGCTGCGGGCAAGGAGGGTGACAACTACCGCATCGAGGTACTATACGATGCTCCTGAGAAGCTAGCGATCGATAAGAGCATAAAGAGCACGCAGCAGCCCTATCTCTACCCCTCTGTGATACGAGATATGGCTACCCTAGCTGAGGCAGACGAGGCACTGTCGCTACAGCTCTACGATCTCTCAGGACGCTGTCTCCTGACGCTACAAGGTGATGCACTACGTAGCTCTATCGATCTGACAGATCTACCCGAAGGCTCATACATTGCGCTCATACGCACTATGCAAGAGACCTTTACACAGAGAGTAATGATTAAACGAAACTAACCCTTAGCTCTCTAAGCAAGCAAAGGTGACTGAGGCGGAAGTAGCTCGCCAAGAGGCTTCCCCTCAGCACCCAGCTTAAACAGATTACAAACCCTAAACCAACAATTACCATGATGAGGCTTACAAGATCTATATCTCTACTCGTGATCGTCGCCCTCTCATCATATATATGGAGTGCGGCACAGGTAGACTGGGATGACGACGTATACTACGTCCCCTCCAAGACTTCTCAGCAAGATAGTCGCTCTAACAACCTGTGGGGCGACTATGAGTATCAGTATGACAATCAAGACCCTCTCGACGCTTACAACCGCCGTGGAGAGGAGTATCAAGGTGCGCGAGGACAGAGCTACTCCTCATCACAACAACCTAAGAAAGGAGTCGGTAAGTATAGCCGTCGCATCTCTCGCTTTCACAATCCTGCTACCATATATATATATGACTCAGACAACGTAGATGTGTACTACAATGAGGATGGTACCTACGGCATTTACAACTATCCCGATCGCTATGACTACGTAGCTGATCGCTACAACCCCGTCGGCATATCAATTAACCTATGGAGCCCGGGCTGGTACCCCTCGTGGGACTACTACTATGACTACATGTGGTACAGCTCTTGGTATCCATGGTACACGAATCGCTACCCCTACCCTTACAGCTGGGGTGGATACAGCTACTGGGGACCTTCTATATGGTACACCAACCCTTGGTCATGGGGCGGTAGCTACTGGTACGGATACTATCCACACTACGGAGGCTACGGCTATGGTGCTGGCTATAACAATGGATACTGGGACGGATACTATGCTGGCTCCTACGGTATCTACGATCCATACTACGGAAACTATGTCAAGCCCTCGACCTACTACTCCAACGGTCGCCTAGGTAGTAGCTACTATGACAAGGGCTATAGTAGCAACCCACGCGCCACACGTGGCAACCAAGGCTCCCTCTCGGGCAATGCTCGTAGAGGTTCGCTAGATCAATCTACTTATAGTCGCAATGAGGTAGCCAATCGTGGCAACTTCTGGCAGGATGATCGCAATCGTGTCTATGACAATACGCAGGGACGCAGTGCTCGTGGATCGTACGACCAGTCTACTAGCACACGCCGTGTCTCCTCTGAGCAGTACCAGATAGGTTCCGCCCGCTCACGTCGTGGCTCCTACTTTGAGGATAGTAGCACGATAAGACAAGATCGTCAACTCTCCTCGCCAAGTCGCAGCTACGATGCTAGCTCTGCTCGCTCACGTCGTGGTAGCTACGACGCCTCAACGACTAGCCAGAGGAGAAGCTACGACACGCCAAGAAGTTATCGCGAAAACAACAGTTCCTCTTCTGTACGCTCTAACCGCGGTAACAGTAGCTGGCAGGGAAGCTCCTCTAGCTCCTCCGCTCGCAGCAGTCGTAGCTACGACTCTCCCAGCAGCTCTAGATCATCCTCTAGTAGCTTTGGGTCTTCGTCCTCCTCATCACGGAGCAGCAGCTCATCTAGTAGTTCCTCTTCTTCTGGCCGCAGTGCTAGAGGACGCCGATAGTAGACACTTCTAAGGTATGAGACTTGTATCATTAGCCACTGCACGCAGGTTCTGACTAATGGTCAAGTCTCATTCGTTTATACACCTATACTTATAAACTATGCTTCGACACTATTTCATTCCCCTCATAAGCTCAGCTCTCCTACTCATCACGGGGGGCTATCTATCCGCACAGACTCATGATAATGCGCTACGCTTTAGCACCGAGACGCTCGACGGGACGGCTCGCTACCAAGCTATGGGAGGAGCCTTCGGTGCTGTAGGTGCTGACTACAGTAGCTTACGACAAAACCCCGCTGGACTAGGGCTCTTCCGCAGTAACGAGATACAGGGGACCATTGCTTTCGGACAAAACCTGGACCAAGCTACTTGGTACGAAGAGCACTACAAGAAGGGGCGCACAGCCTTCAGTGGCAATATGTCTGTCGTGCTGGCGACTCCGCTCAGAGGGTCTGGCCTAACCTTCAATCTGGCTCTAGGCTTCTACCAGCGTCAGAGCTTCGCACGCTCTTTTGACGTAAGCAACCATCATATCACGGACTTCTCACTAGCAGACTACACGGCTCTTATCACGCCGACCAATGTCTCTTCCGAGGATCTCCTCAGCAAGAACGCGTATGGCAACGTCCGCGCACCATGGCTCTCCATACTAGGGCATGGAGCTGGCTGGACAGTGCCACATCCAAAGGGATTCTATGAGAGTGCTTTCAACTACAGTGAGAAGGGGGGCATCTTAGGGCCGAGCAATTCGCAATTACGAGTCAACGAGCGTGGAGGCATCCAGGACTTTGACTTCACTGGTGGACTCAACTACAACGACCGCCTATACTTCGGTCTAGGTCTTAAGATCAGTGCGCTAGACTATCGCATGAACTCTTACTACGGCGAGGACTTCATAGACAAGGATTACCTAGAGCTCGCCAACGAGCTTCGCACCTCTGGTTCGGGCGCATCGGTTAGCTTCGGCTTGATCGCTCGTGTCTCAGGCCATCTGCGCCTAGGTGCTGCCATACAGACACCCACATGGTTCACACTGCAAGACAACTACGTGGCAGGTGCCGAGTCTCGACACCTACGAGTAGACAAGGAGGGCAAGCCTCTACCCGAGAAGGATTGGACCGTCAAGGATCAGACACCTAGCGATGCTGCTTGGCGTTACCAGCTACAGACTCCCACAAAGATCGTCCTCAGTGGAGCCTTCGTCGGACGGCATGGCATGTTAAGCCTCGACTATGAGCTGGCCAACTACTCGGGCATCCAGCTCAAAGACACCTATGGTCCCTTTGTCGATGACAACAAACTGATGAAGGAGTACTTCACCCCGATGCAGAGCACCCTACGTGTCGGTGGCGAGCTGAGAGTCTCTCCTCAGTTCAGTCTTCGTGCGGGTGGATACTGGAGACAAGCTCCTATGAAGGCTAGCTTCGACTCCGATCCTAAGCAGAGTGCCAAGATCCATGTCAACGAGGCTGGTACCGTGCCGCACTACGAGATCGTCGGCATGGGCTATGGCGTCACGGGCGGACTAGGCTGGCGCTTCTCACCCTCCTCTTATGTAGATCTAGCTGTCGTCTATCAGGGACAAAAGTCTCACATGTACCCCTTCCCGACAGGTTACGATGAGAAGACTAAGTTTCACGTTGAGACGCCTCAAGCTATCCAGCTACAGAAGCACCGCATCTACGGGGTAGCTACCTTCGGTTTTAAGTTCTAATCCTCTTTATATCCACAGAACCATGTCACTATCTTCCAAAGCTTGGGATCGTCTTCTAGACTTTGTCCTCGGAGCCAATATGGCGCAAGTCAATCGTGTCGAGTGGCTCACCGATACGCTCTACCCCTTTCTCTCTATCACCGAGCTAGAGCAGCTCGCCACGGAGCCTCCCCACCGCTTCCTCTCGGTCAAAGTGCTCAACCATATAGCCAATCAAGAGATACGTCGTCACACCGAACTCCTAGCTATGGGCTCGGCAGGCAGCAGTCTCACAGGCTGCATAGCTACATGGGTCGGCATACCGACAGAGCTAGCGCAGTACAGCGTCAACCTCGTCCTCCTCATACAGAAGCTCGCCTACCTCTACGGCTGGAACGACTTCTACTCCTATGGAGCCGTAACGGCAGAGACCAAGGCACGTATCACCTTTATGATGGGCAGCATGCTAGGCATACGAGAGGCTGACGCACTCCTGCGCAACGCTTGTCGTTCATATCAGGGACAGGTCTCCATAACGCCTATGCCCTACGTAGGCGACCGCTCCCCTATCGACAAAGTCATTGTAGAGATCTCAAAGCGTCTCTTGATACTCTCTGCCAAGGGAGGCGTCACCGCTTGGATCGGGCGCAAGGCTCCGCTCATCGGTGTAACCATCGGAGCCAGTACCTCTTACCTCCTTGTCAAGCCTTCGCTCGTACGTCTCAAGGTGCTCCTACGTGACCTCATGCAGGAGTAATCTCAGAGACTTCGGCTCTTTGGTGCATCTCAATAAATCCGTACCTTTGCCCCACATCAATTCACTTTTTAGACGAATAGCAACTATATGGCCAATTGGTTTGAATGCAAGGTGACCTACGAGAAGATGGTCGACAACGGAACGCCCAAGCGTACCTCCGAGGGGTACCTCGTACAGGGCGACACCTATACGGAGATAGAAGAGAGACTCACCAAGGAGCTCACGCCCTTTACCTCTCTAGGCGAACTCATCATCAATACGATCAAGCGGATCAAGCTCGCTGAGCTCTTCCTCTCTGATCACCCCGAGGACGATCGCTTCTATCGCTGCAAGGTCAACTTCATCTCTCTAGACGAAGCCAAAGGCATCGAGAAGCGCACCGCTGCAGCTATGATCGTACAGAGCGACAGCCTGCCCAATGCCCTCAACCGCCTAGAGAAAGAGATGTCTACGACCCTCTCACCTTACGAGATAGCCTCCATCACCGAGACCATCATCATGGATGCGTGGCCGATAGACTTCTCTAAGCCCAACGAGTAATAAATCCCTACTTCGAGACTGTTACCTAGAGACAGGTAGCAGTCTCTCTTTTTGTATTGTACCAATCTCAAATTCCCCTACACATCATGATCGCAGAGCGTCTAGCAGAGATACGGAGTCAGATACCAGAGCAGGTGCAGCTCGTGGCCGTCTCCAAGTTTCACCCCGTCGAGTCTGTCCGTGAGGCTTACGAAGCAGGTCAGCGACTCTTCGGCGAGAATCGTGCACAAGAGCTTGCCGAAAAAGCTCCCCAGCTCCCCGAAGACATCCAGTGGCACTTCATCGGCACCCTCCAGCGCAACAAGGTCAAGAACATCGTCCCCTACGTCTCCCTCATCGAGAGCGTCGACTCCGAGTCACTCCTCCAGGAGATCGTCAAGCAGGCAAATCGCTTCGACCGCCAGCTGCGCATCCTCCTGCAGTACAAGATAGCTCAGGAGGAGAGCAAGAGCGGACTAGACCACGCAGAGCTCCTAGCACTCGTAGAGCACTACCTAGCGACTCCCGAGTGGCGAGAGCGCATCACCATCTGTGGCTTGATGGGTATGGCGACGCTGACAGAAGACAAAGAGCAGATACGCCACGAGTTTGACACGCTCCGTGCGCTACAGACGGAGCTGCGAGAGCGTTACCCCGACATCTCATGGGACGAGCTCTCCATGGGCATGAGCAGTGACTGGCCCCTAGCCGTAGAGGCGGGCTCCACAATCGTACGCATCGGCACCGCCATCTTTGGTGAGCGACAATACTAGTAGTAGCCCAGCCCTCCCCCATCATTCTCTGACGAAAGTCAGACGCCCCCCACGCAAGGAGACTTAATCGCTGATTAAATGCGGTTAAGTCTCCTCTCTTTTGTCGTCTTCTCCCCTAAAAAACCTCTACTCCCCGAAAAGGGATCAGACTAGCATGATAAGCTGCTAAACAAGTCAAAGGTCCCCCCCACACAAACGAATGAGTCTAGTTTATCAACCTACTGAACCTTTGGGATACCAGCAGAAGGTCTTGATTCATACCTGCTTAAAGTCGTAAATTTGCATCGAAACATTTCTTAAACCTGTACAAGACTTATGACTCGTCTCTTGACCCGATGGCGACAATTGCTCGTCCTCACCCTCTTACTGCTTTGTAGCGTAGGCACTCTATCCGCACGCCCCTTAAGTGAGCGTCAGGCTCGACACCTAGCCGAGCAATTCTTCCTCCAGTCGACTCGCACGACCATGTCTCGTCCCATATCACAGCAGGGACTACAGCTCGTCTCAGCACCTGTACGAGACGCTAAAGGCTTGCAACTACGCTCACTCACTGGCGAGGAGGCTCGCTACTATTACATATACAATAGAGGTAGCAATGAGGGCTTCGTCATCATCGCTGGCGATGACGAGCTGACACCTTATATAGGATACGCCACTACGGGGCGGTTCATCGTAGAGGATATGCCCGAGCAACTAGCCGCTTTTCTCAAGGCATGCCAAGAGCGTATCGATGAGCTAGTCTCTAGTATCAGCTATCATCAGGCACTACAGCCGACACGCCCCAGAGCCTCCGAGCCGACACAGATTGCTCCTCTACTGGGAAACATACAGTGGAATCAGAGTGCCCCTTGGAATAATCAGACACCCGTCGTCGATGGTGAGCATACACCCGTAGGTTGTGTCGCAATCGCCTATACACAAGTGATGCGCTACTACCAGTGGCCTACACAAGGCGAGGGAACCTTCTCCTATACAGAAAAAAGAAGTGACCGCCAGCATAGTGTAGACTACGAGTCTACTACGTATGACTGGGCGCACATGCCTGAGCGGTATGCTGATCCATCACAAGCCACCGAAGAGGAGACCAACGCGCTCTCGACGCTTGCTTACCATGCTGGCGTTGCTGTTGAGATGATGTACGCACCTCGTGGCAGTGGAGCTTCTATGCCCTATGTAGACCGTGCTTTACGCGAACACTTTCGCTACGACAAGCGCGTGAGCTTCAAGAACCGAGTAAACTATACGCAGGCTACCTGGGAGCAGCTACTACGTAATGAGTTAATTGCCGCTCGCCCTATTGTCTATAGTGGCTATGGTCATGGTGGTCACGCCTTTGTCTGTGATGGGTATGATGCGAATGGTCTCTTTCACATCAACTGGGGCTGGGGAGGCATGAGCGATGGCTACTTCAACCTCAACTACCTGGTTCCTTCAGATCTAGGCATCGGTGGTGGTGCTGGTGGTGGCTATAGCCTAGGGCAGGGAGCGGTCGTCGGGATTATGCCTGATCGTCAGGGCACCTCGCAGCGACCGGAGTCTTCCGTAGTCACCACGTGGCGCTTCAGTATGCTCTTTGACAAAGGCACACTAGATGCCACAGCAGACTACATAGTAGCTCTCGTAGACGATGCAACCCCATACGATGACCTCATTACCTATGGTGTCACACGCCTAGGCTCTACCGATACGACTTACCTCGATCAGTACGCACGCAACGCTCATATAGAGAGCCTCTATCTGTCTGACACTATTACATCTCAAAAGCTCCAACTCAGTGGCTATATAAACGAGGGTACGTGGGACTTCTTCCTCGCCTATCGAGCTAAAGACGTAGCTGGTACTGCTTCTTGGAGACCTTGTGGGCAGCATGAGCGTGCTAAGGATCAGTATCGTCGCACCTTTACCATCTCACGAGAGGGCGATGGCTCCTATACAGCTACTGAAGATGCTAGTGCTAATCAACCTAAGCTAGAGCTCGTCGCTGGATCTGCTCAGAGCAAGATCGCAGGCTATGAGAAGAGCCAAGTCTCCCTCCAGCTGCGGAATACAGGACGTGTCGAGTACTTTGAGCAGTTATACCTCTTCGCCCGTAAGTCTGGCGAAAAGATGTTTCAACCGCTCCTCAATCTCCTTCCAGCCATTGAGGCTGGTGGTCAGAAACGTATGACCTTTGACATAGAGCGCTTCCCCTATGGTTCAGGATATGTAGAGCTACTGGTTGGCTATTTCGAGGGAGAGCGCTTTACCCCCCTCTGGTCTAATACGGTCTCCGTCCAGCCAGCGACCGATATACGCACGGCTTACGTCCTCTCATCGGATCAGCCCGTCACGGCCAACCTATCTACTGGAGCCCTCTCGCAGATACGCATACGCAATGTCGGGACGACAACGGCTCCTTTGCAAGGAGACCTCTACTATCGCTGGGAACTTAGCAAGGGCGACAACAAAGCTTCATCAGAGTGGACAACGATAACTCCTATCTCAGCTGGAGGCGAAGCCACCTTCACACCTAATCTAGAGCGCGAGCTTCAGAAAGTCAATGCTCAGGAAGGCGATGAGATTACGCTCACAGCGACCTTTGTAGTGCTTTACAATGAGGGAAAGTCTTACAGCTACATCCCTTTGCTAGAGCAGGGCTCACTAGCAGTCACCTGTACGAAAGACCGCATCATCGGCGACGGCATCATCACGATGACCACGACGAAACTAGTCGGAGAGACGATTCAGCTAGGTTACGAGGCAGACAAAGATGTCTCCGTTGAGGGGGCTGAGCTGATAGATGATTCAGAGCGGTTCATGCGACGATACAGAGTCACCAATCAGCAAATAACTCTGCGTGGAAATATCACAGCATTATTTTGTTTTACACAGGGATTGACTGATATAGATGTTTCCCAGTGTAGCTCCTTAAGCGAACTTTACTGCTTTGCCAACGAAATCAAGGGGAAGTCAATGCTACAACTGGTCAATAGCTTACCTGATCGTACAGGACTAAAGAATGGCACCTTAGTTGTCTACTCAGATGGCTCTCTCGGGGCAGAAGGCAATGTGTGTCTGAAAAGCGATGTCGCCATAGCTAGGGCGAAGAATTGGGACGTAAGACAACTGGTGAAATATAATGAACTAGAGTTACACCCCTACGACGGCGAGGACCCGACAAAGACCTTTGCCGTAACACTGACTCAGGGCGACAATGGATCCATCTCAGCCACCGGCGCAGACGATCTTAATGCCGTACTAGAGGGTACCGAGCTAACCATCACAGATCACCCCGACGAAGACTACCTACTAGTCGCTCTGACGGCCAACGGCGAAGACATCCTAGTAACGAAGAAGCTGAGCGTCCGGGAAGACTCTGAGATCAAGGCGACCTTTGCGAAGAAGAGCTATACCGTGACATTCTCGACGGAAGGCGAAGGCGAAAACAAGCTCACAGCTACTAGAAATGGGGAGCCCTTTACCTCTGGAAGCCCAGCTCATGAAGGCGACAAGATCGTCATCACAGCTCAGCCTGCTGAGGGGTACCAGATAGACAAGTGGCTCGTTGGCAAGGAAGAGATAGAGTTCACTCCCTATACGGGTCAGACGACCTTCGAGTGTACCGTCGGCACGGCAGATGTTTTAATCAAGGCGACCTTTGCGAAGAAGAGCTATACTGTGACATTCTCGACGGAAAGCGAAGGCGAAAACAAGCTCACAGCTACTAGAAATGGGGAGCCCTTTACCTCTGGAAGCCCAGCTCATGAAGGCGACAAGATCGTCATCACAGCTCAGCCTGCTGAGGGGTACCAGATAGACAAGTGGCTCATTGGCAAGGAAGAGATAGAGTTCACTCCCTATACGGGTCAGACGACCTTCGAGTGTACCGTCGGCACGGCAGATGTTTTAATCAAGGCAACCTTTGCGAAGAAGACCTACCCTGTGACACTGGCATACAATGAACATGGGACAATTTCCATCGTGGAGCCTGTGGACCTAGAGACAGTGCCATACGGTACGACTCTGACGGTCCAGGCTACGGGCAAAAATGCACAGTGCGAGCTGACCGCTCTGACAGCCAACGGCGAAGATATCCTAAGCTCTAAGAAATTCACCGTCAAAGAAGCCACCGAAGTGCAGGCAACCTTCGTAGACCATACGAGTGTAGAGACAATCGCTGGGAACGCCGTCCGTATCTATCCGAATCCAGCACAGACGTTTGTCCTGATCGAGGGCTTGCAACCAGCTAGCCAGGTCTCGCTCTACAGTATGGATGGCAAGCAGCTGTACACGGGTCAGACAGACCAGCAAGGGACTCTGCGAATTGACCTAACCGCTCTGAGCGATGGTGTCTACCTCCTCGTAGGTGAGGGGTGGCAAAAGCGTTTAGTCGTCAAGCAATAGACGATAAACAGCTACTAAGAGGCTGCTACATTGCGATGGACTCCATCACTGCAATGTAGCAGTCTCTTTTTGTGTCCTCCCACTTGGCACTGCAGTTTCTCCTAGAGGAAACTGGAGTTTCTTCCGCATGAAACTGGAGTTTCTTCCGCATGAAACTGGAGTTTCACCCCTATGAAACTAAAAAGGGAGACCCACCGACGGTGGATCTCCCTCTTATTGTCGTATGGCGCGACGGACTAGACGAAGCAGGAGTTCGAGTCTAGCGAAGCCATCGCCGTGATATTGACGATGTCCTTGACGTCTGCATCGTGGTCGGCGAAGTAGATCGGCTTAGCCAGTCCGATCTGGATAGGACCGATCACATCCTCCGCTATGTCTAGGTGCTTGAGGAGCTGATAGCACGCATTCGCAGCCGAGAGACGGGGGAAGATAAGCACATTGGCTGGCTCACCCTTGATGCGATTATTGGGGAACTCCTCATCGCGTCGCTGGTAATTGAGCGCGGTCTGTAGCTGCATTTCACCATCCACCACGATGTGTGGGTGGTCTCTGTGCAGTATCTCCACCGCCTTGCGTGCCTCCACAGAAGACTCGGCATCGGTGCTGCCAAAGTCTGAGAAACTCACCATAGCGATGACTGGCTTGATGCCAAAGCAGCGCACCTTTTCGGCAGCTAGGAGCGCAATGTCCACCAGTGTCTCAGCCTTGAGATTCTGATTGATCAACGTATCAGCGAGGAAGAGCGGTCCACTCTTCATCATCACCAGGTGCATCGTCGCAAAGTGCTGGTGACCAGGGGCTATACCCACCGTATCACGAGCTACATTGGAGAGGTAGGCATAGTTCGAGTAAATGCCTGTGATCAAGCTGTCAGCATCACCGCACTGTACCATCATCATGCCGAAGTAGTTCGGACCAAACATCTTGTCCTTAGCCTCGCTCAGGATACCGCCCTTGCGCCAGTTTTGCTCTGTGTAGCGACGGGCATACTCCTCACGCTTAACCTTCCACTGCTCATCATGCTGATTGATAATCTCGATCGTGGAGAGATCCAAATCATGCTCTTTGGCAAGCTCTCGGATGACCACGGGGTCACCCAGCACGATCGGATGAGCGATACCCAGCTGAGCCACCTCAGCAGCAGCACGTAGCACGAGTGGGTTCTCACCCGCAGCGTAGACCATACGCTTGGGGGACTTTTGCGCAGCCTCGTGGATGCGACGTAGCAGGTGACTCATACCTCCCGTACGCATCAGGAGCGACTGCTCGTAAGCCTCCCAGTCGGTAATCTCACGACGCGCCACACCCGTACGGATAGCTGCACGAGCCACAGCCATCGAGACTCTCGTGATGAGACGTGGGTCCACAGGCTTGGGGATAAAGTAGTCAGGGCCGAAGTGCAGTGGCATGTGTCCGTAGGCACTCGAGACCTCATCGGGGACAGGTTCCTGCGCTAGGTCTGCGATGGCTATCGTGGCAGCCATCTTCATCTCCTCATTGATCGCCGTAGCACGCACATCGAGTGCCCCTCGGAAGATATAGGGGAAGCCGATCACATTATTGATCTGATTCGGATAGTCCGACCGGCCCGTAGCCATCAGTACGTCAGGGCGTGCCGCTTTTGCATCCTCATACCTGATCTCAGGCTCTGGATTGGCTAGCGCAAAGACAATCGGATTGGGAGCCATCTTCTGCACCATCTCAGGCGTCAGCACACCAGGCTGCGAGAGTCCGAGGAAAAGGTCAGCCCCTTCGATTGCATCGGCCAATGTGAAGACACCCTCACGATCGGTCGCAAAGAAAGCTTTGCGCTCATCTAGATTGGGGCGGTCGGTGCGAATGACTCCCTTGGAGTCGATCATCACAATGTTCTCCCGCTTAGCTCCCAGAGCTATATAAAGCTTGGTGCAGGACTGTGCTGAGGCACCCGCGCCACTGACCACGATCTTAGCCTCTTCGATCTTCTTGCCGACGATCTTGAGTGCATTGAGCATACCCGCAGCGGAGATGATGGCGGTGCCGTGCTGGTCGTCGTGCATGACGGGAATGTCAAGCGTAGCCTTCAGCTCCTCCTCGATCTCAAAGCACTCGGGTGCCTTGATGTCCTCGAGGTTGATACCGCCGAAGGTAGGTGCCAGCGAGCGGACGATCTCGACAAACTTCTTGGGGTCCTTCTCGTCGACCTCTAGGTCAAAGACATCGATACCCGCGTAGATCTTGAAGAGCAATCCCTTGCCCTCCATCACCGGCTTGCCTGCCATAGCACCGATGTTGCCCAGTCCTAAAACGGCAGTGCCGTTGGAGATAACCGCAACGAGATTACCCTTGGAGGTGTAGTCGTAAGCACGCTCAGGATCGGCCTCTATATCCTTGCAAGGCACCGCCACGCCAGGGCTGTAAGCGAGCGTCAGATCCTGCTGTGTATTGTGCGACTTAGTGGGTCGCACCTCTATCTTACCAGGCTGTGGGAGCGCATGATAGGCTCTCGCAGCCGCTTCTAGTTTTTTGTCCATTATGCTATCTTATAGTATGATACATAGTTCTCCGTGGCAAGTATTTCGCCTCACTTACTGAAGAACGCATACAAAGCTACAACTTTTGCGCCACTCTAGAGCGCATCGCTAGAGAATTGTCCAGTTGTTGCGAAAGGTGAGTGTCAGGGAGATCATGTGGCTCAGCTGGCTCCGTATGGCGGTGCGCTGACTCCACCAGAGCGCACCCTCTAGGCGCAACGCCCCGAAGCTGGGAATGGGTACTTCTAGTGCTGGATAAACGCCTAGTCGCCACTGCTCCTCGGCTGTACGAGCGGACGCTAGGAGCGGCCCCCCATAGGGTGCATAGTAGCGGTGCACGTAAGTGGCATCTGTCGCTAGTCGCAGCATCTTGTGTCGCCAAGCTAAGCGACCATAGAGAGCGTATCCGAGCGGTGGCTCAGCCTTGCCGTCACGGAGCGAGGAGCCTAAGAGGTGCAAAGCGCCTTCGACCGCACCCTGCGTGGCATACTTATATTGTGTAGTCACCCCAGCGGCACCAGCTAAGTAGGTGTGTAGCGTGTCTGGAAGCGACATCTGCTGTATCTCTCCTGCCCGATGATGCGCCGTAGCTTGCAACTCTAGTTGCGTCTTCCAGCTTTCACTGCTGTGGAGCTGATAAGCTGTGGATAGTAGGGCTGAAAAAGCCTCCTGATGAGTCTCTCCAGGGAAGATAAAGCCTTGCCAATCCACAAGAGCTTCTAGCGCAAAGCGAGGATAGCGCAGCTGAATCATTGCCCCCTGCGCAGGGTCTCGTGTGAAGCTGTACTCGGGATCGTAGAGCGGTGAGACGAGCGAGAGCAACCCATCTTGATCGATCGTAGAGGAGGCGACACCTCGCAGTGCCACTGTCTGCGCTCCGAGGAGTGTCCCCATCGAGACGGTGACATGGTCATTTGGCCTGTATTGTAGGGAGAGGATAGGACGTAGATGCACGCCACTCCCCTGCTCCTTAGGGTCACCGCTCCAGTGTGGCAAGTGGTCGTACCACCCACCTCGTGGATAGCGCTGTGCACCTAGTAAAGTGAGGTTGTAGACGCCCCCCACGAGACGCACCTGACGATGCTCGAGTGCCACCGTGGGAGCCAATTCCCACCCGGGGAGCGTATAGCCGAGCTGGTAGTCGGCGTGGTACTCATTATTGCGAAAGAAGGTCACCGCATCTACCCCCACACTCAGACGCAGGGAGTCCGCACCCCGCTCTGCGGCATTGCTGGCAGAGAGTACGGAGATCGGGGCTAGCAGTAGGAGGAGCGTCCCCAGTAGCTGTCTCGCTTTCATCACGCCTGACGAACGAAGTGGTAGAGCAGTGCACTCGCTCTCATCGGGGTAAAGAGAGAGCGTATGTGGTAGGAGAAGCCGACGCCAAAGGCTTTGAGCCAAGTAATGAAGTTGATACGCCCCCCCTGGTTGTAGCTTTCGCTCAGCAGTGCAATGTAGTAGACATCTAGTCGCTGCGGGCGAATCTTCTTTAGGGTGAAGTGGTGCGCCTCCACCGTTTGTCGCATAGAGTGTGGCGTAAAGTGCCACAGGTGACGCGGCACATCGTAAGCGGCCCAGAGCGCACGGTAGTAGCTAGCGTCAAAGCTCTGCGCATTAGGCACAGCGATGCAGAGCGTCCCCCCAGGCTTGAGTAGCTGTTGGTACATCTCCAGTTGATCGGCAAGATCTGGGAGATGCTCTAGGCTATGCCACAGGCAGATAAGGTCTAGCTGACCTGATAGTTCGGAGTGGTACGCCACAAACTCTTGGGTCGTGGCAAAGAGTTGCTCGCTGGGGATCTGCTGAGCGCACAGCTCTCGTGCTGCCTTGCTCTGCTCCACGACATACGCCTTGCACCCTCGCTCCTGCATAGCGTGGGCAAAGGCTCCGACGCCCGCCCCGACCTCCAGCATCATCTGCGGAGCTGTCGCACAAAGCTTGCGAGCGGTCCGAACCCGCCGTCCCGTGCGGTAGCGCTTCACCGCACGATAGATGCGAGCCATACCGCCCCGCCCCTCTGTCTGATGACTCAGATATTCGGAGCTGTCGTAGTAGTGCCCTAGCTCCTCTGCGGGAGGTGGCGTCAAGGTCTGTAGCAGTCCACACTGGTTGCAGCGACCTATGGCATATCGCTCGTGCGAGACGAGGTGGTCCTCACACTCCCACAGCTCGGTATAGCTGCTATTATGGCAGTGTGGGCAGGTTTGATCGGAGAGACTACATGCTATCATAGCTAGACGGGACTATTTGCTGGTACCCTTTTTGGCCTCCTGCCATAGCGTCTCCATCTCCTCTAGTGAGAGGTCGGTAATGCTTTTGCCATGCTCCTTAGCAGTCCGCTCAATGTACCCAAAGCGGTCGATAAACTTACGATTCGTCCGCTCCAGCGCATTGTCGGGGTTCACTCCATAGAGACGAGCCGCATTGACAATGCTAAAGAGCAAGTCCCCTATCTCGGCCTCTAGGTCGTCAGCACTGCCCGAAGTCATCTCCTGCTCGACCTCCTGCAGCTCTTCGCGCACCTTCGCCCAGACCTCCTCACGCTCCTGCCAGTCGAAGCCGACAGCACGCGCCTTGTCCTGTATGCGATACGCCTTGATCAGTGCCGGCAGAGCTGACGGCACACCCGAGAGGACCGACTTATTGCCGTCCTTCTCCTTTTGCTTCACCTGCTCCCAGAGCTGGACCACCTGTCCGGCATCCTCGACCTGCTCGGTAGCATAGATGTGCGGATGGCGAAAGATGAGCTTGTTGCACAGCTTGTTGCACACATCTACAATGTCAAAGTCGCCCTGCTCATCCCCTATGCGTGCATAGAAGAGGACATGCAGTAGCACGTCGCCTAGCTCCTTAGAGATAGCGTTCGTATCTCCTTGCTCTAGCGCCTCGCTCAGTTCGTAGACCTCCTCGATGGTGTTCGCCCGTAGCGACTCATTCGTTTGCTTGCGATCCCACGGGCAGTGCGTGCGCAGATTGTCTAGGACATCCAGTAGGCGGGAGAAGGCCTCCAGCCGTTCATCTTTGCTGTGTATCATAGCTTGTCTATTATTATAGTGCAAAGGTACCACTTTGAGGACAAAGCACCTCACCCATCGAGTCGCTCCCGCAGTTTTCCAAAAACTTTCCAGCCTTGGAAAAATAAATTTCCAACGCTGGAAACTTTCTTTTCCTCCCTTGGAAACTTTCTTTTCCACCCTTGGAAATTTCCTTTTCCACCGTTGGAAAAGAAAAATCCCCACGTAGGGATCGCAGAGTTCCTCCCTTGGAACTAAAGAGTTCCTCCGTTGGAACTAAAAAGTTCCAAGAGGGGAACTATTTTTGGAACTCGTATATACTACTATATCAAACCGATACGAATGACACTGACGACAGCCTACGCTATGAGCGCACACGGATCAGGCTTAGCAGGAGGACGAGCAGTCTGTCATCGATGCAACTGTTGCAAAATTTGCAACAATTCAATCTGAGGGAAGTAAAGCCGTCTAGTAATTCAGTTGTTGCAAAAAGTGCAACAACTGAGTGTTAGTAAGGGCACACAGAGAGTGTCTAGCGGATTAGCTGGCTTGAAAAGCCTTAGCTTGCTCGTAGAGACTCTAGTGGACGGACGTATGAAGTAGTTAAGGGCAACTTCCTCTTCCACAGCTCAGGGGAGCGGCGTGATGTGCTTGATACGGAAGGAGGGCGAGTGCAGCTCGGTGAAGTGGAGCAGCAGCCTGCGCAGGGTCTCGTACTCGGCGGTCGAGAAGCTATTTGGGGCAAAGTGCTCTAGGTCGTATCGCAGAAGCCTCGGCAAGGCACTCTGGAGTTCTGGCGTGAGCGGCACGGAGTAGTCAGTCTGGAGCGGGAGTATCGTCCACTGCTCGAGGTCTAGCCAGTGTGTCCTGTAGCTTTCTGAGTTCAGGCTTCGCATCTCTAGACCCTCGGGTAGGTATCCTTTGGCACGCAGTATGGAGACGAACAGAGCTAGGTCAAAGCCTTGTAGCTCCTCAAGGCTCTCGATGCTGTCTAGCTGGTCTAAGGCTTGCACTACGATAGTATAGAGTTGCAGGTCCTCAGGCTCCTGTGCGAGCAGCTCTCTGAGGAGCTGGGATAGATAGAGGAAGTAACCGCTAGCAGCGGGTCGCTGAGCTAAAGGGAGCGCACCACGAACGAGCTGTACCTGACGGATGAGCTTGACGGGCTGACTGGCCGGCGAGGGGGTCGTAATCTGCAGACCTCGTAGCGGTTGGAAGAGGTTGCTCGTTGCTCGGCTCCGACCACCGATGGGTACGGAGAAGGCTGTAGCTCCCCACAAGTCGGTGTAGAGCGTAGCTATGAGTGAGCGGTCTGAGTACGGGATGACACGCAGCACGATGCCCTCGACGGTGGTGATCATAGGCGTGTCGCACTACTCGGTGTGAGCAGGGGCAGTAGCTCCCGCAGATCTCTGATCTCAAGCACGGAGTGCTGTTGCTGGTCATATTCGGGCATCGGCACTTGCCATAGATTGTACCAGATGGAGTCGATGCCACTGTTGAAGGCACAAATGATGTCGCTCGGCCAACTGTCCCCAATGACGAGTGCCTCCTGACGGCTACAGCCTACTGCCTTCAAGGCGTAGTCTAGAAACTCAGGTGCCGGCTTAGGCACACCGACATGGTCGACGAGGATCACTTTGTCAATGTAAGGTGCCAGGCCCGAGCCGTTGATCTTGCCGTATTGCACCTCGCCAAAGCCATTGCTCACGATAACGATTGTGTAGCTACGATGTAGCTCTGCGAGCACCTCTAGGGCATGCGGTATGAGTGCTGTCTCTTGCTGCACATACTCGATGAAGCGCTGATTGAGCTCCTTGACCTGCTGGTCGCTCCACGAGACTTGTCCTCGCAGTGGATAGCGCAGACGATCTAAGAGCAGTTGCTCCTTGCTGATATACCCCTTGCGATAATCGTCCCAGAGCTGCTCCTGATGAGGGAAATAGACGGCAAAGTACTCTTCGAAGGTTGCATAGTAGGTGCCCCACCCCTCCTCATCGTAAAGTCTGTGCAGGCTAGCCTTATTATTGTCAAAGGTAGCCCAGAGCGTATCATCGAGGTCGAAGAGTAGTGCTTTGTACTTCATAGGTTTGCTGGCAAACTAAAGATGAGTCTCATAAACTTCAAAGGGGAGGTGTCTTGAGGCACCTCCCCTTTTGCATTAATGTAATGTGTCAGGAGACAGATTAGTAGATCTGTATGACAAGTATCTTAGAGAGGCTCCAGAACTCTCGAGGATTAGTGATCTCAAGAGTTAGCATCTTGTCCTCTCCCTTGACCAGCTTGTAGCTAGACCCAGGGTGCTTCGTCTTGAGCTCAGCCTTCTTGGCATAGAGAGGTATGGAAGTAACCTTGCGTAGATCGATCTGCGTAAAGTAGTCAGACTGATAGCCCTCTGTGACGACCTCGCCATTGCGGATGATGTTCATATCCTTAAGGTCGCGTGAGGTACCGATGCAGTAGCGTACGGTGTTGAGCGCAGCGTCCTGACGATCTAGCTCGGCTTGCTGTGCTGCAGAGGTCTTGCTTAGATTCTCCACATTGCTACTTAGGTCTGTGACCATAGAGTCGAGGACACCGATAGCGTAGTTCTTGCGCTTGAGCTCCTCGGTGAGATCTAGGATCTCAGCATTCTTAGCATTGAGCTGCTCTTGTAGCGTGCCGATGGTGCGCTGTAGAGAGCTGTTCTTGTTTCCAGACTGAGCGAGCTTCTTGTTGAGGAGGTCGATGGTCTGGCGGTTAGACTCCAGCTTCTCATTGATCAAGCGTAGATTGTCCTCGATCTTACCACGCTGAGACTGGGGCACCTCGCTATTGCTGTCTAGCGTTATCATGCCTTCTAGCTGCTGTATCTGAGCAAAGTTCTGGATCACCATATTGATTAGTGAATCCTGCTCTGCAACTTGCGTGCGGAGAGACTGCAGTTCGGTGAGCTCCTTCTGTCGCTCTTCCTCCTGCTTACTGTTTTTACCGCAAGCGGTGAGCATTAGTAGCACTACTACC
Source organism: Porphyromonas vaginalis (assembly GCF_958301595.1). Taxonomy (NCBI): domain Bacteria; kingdom Pseudomonadati; phylum Bacteroidota; class Bacteroidia; order Bacteroidales; family Porphyromonadaceae; genus Porphyromonas; species Porphyromonas vaginalis. The sequence goes on from NZ_CATQJU010000001.1 coordinate 2,343,478, forward strand.
AATGCTGATAAAGTGAGAGATAGTGACTGTTTCATAATTGTATAGTTGTATCTTCTGTTATGTGTCTATTGTTGTTTTTAGAGGCCTTGACGGGTGTAGCGCCAGCTACGACGATGACAAACTCCCCGCGAGGAGCTGTCTCTGCAAAGTGGTCGCTCAGCTCCTGGAGCGTGCCTCGCCGTACCTCTTCGTGTAGCTTAGACAGCTCACGACAAGTGGCTGCCTGTCGCTCTGCGCCGAAGTATGTGATCAGGTCAGCGAGCGTGCGACAGACCCGGTATGGCGACTCATAGATGATGATGGTGCGTGTCTCGGTGGCTAGTGCCGTGAGAAGTGTTTGCCGCCCCTTCTTGACGGGGAGAAAGCCCTCATAGCAAAAACGAGACGTGTCCAGTCCGCTAGCAACTAGAGCTGGGACAAAAGCGGTGGCTCCTGGCAGGCAGGTGACCGTCACGCCAGCATCTATGCAAGCTCGTATGAGCATAGCTCCTGGATCATTGATGCCTGGCGTACCGGCGTCGCTGATGAGCGCGACGGAGGTACCCTCGGCAATGCGCTGAGCTAGCCGCTCGGAGGTCTTGTATTCGTTGAACTTATGGTGGCTCTCCATAGGCTTCGCTATCTCGTAGTGCCGTAGCAATACGGAGGAGGTACGTGTGTCCTCGGCAAGGATCAGATCAGCCTCACGCAGAGCTTCTAATCCACGTAGGGTGATGTCTCCCAGATTACCTATAGGGGTCGGTACGACCGTTAGTTGAGCCATTGTAGTTATACTGCGTTCTTGACTAGTCAAGAGACAATTACGGTGCAAACTTACGAAAAACTCGTGGAATCTAGCATTACCGCCCCGATCTAAACGAAGAAAGCGGTTGTCTACAAAGCTTTTACGAGTGTACGGACTTATTCGATATCTTGCTCTTTCTGCAGCGTAACGCCATAGATCTCCCCGGCCGCTGCGACAAACGCGGGCATATCGCCTTGTCGTAGCTGTACCGTGAGATGGTACTGAGAGGTGTAGTCCTGAGCGATGATCTCGGCTCCATGGTTCTTGACCAGCAGCATCACGGGCCCCATCAGATCCATCTGGAAGCTGAGCGTCACGCTACTATATAGGATCACCTCTCTGACTGTTGCCTTGTCTAGGACTAGTTCGGTCGTAGAGCGATAGGCGTCGATCAGCCCACTGGTGCCGAGCTTGACACCTCCAAAGTAACGGACCACCGCCACAGCTACGTTGGTTAAGTCACGAGAGAGCAAGCGTCCTAAGATCGGCTTGCCAGCAGTGCCTGAGGGCTCTCCGTCATCGTTGGAGCGTGTCTCGTACTCCTCAGCTCCATAGATCGAGTAAGCCCAGCAGACGTGCGTCGCACTGTAATGCTCCTTGCGAAGCTCCGAGATGCGCTCCAGGGCTTCCTCAGCACTAGCGACCGGATAGCAGTAACCGATGAAGCGGCTCCGCTGAATGTTTTGCTCGTCAATGGCTGGAGACTGGATGGTGTGGTAAAAGTCTTTCATCGGTCAGGCTTCCTCAGATTAGTTGAAGTTGGGTTGCTGCGAGAAGTCGCTCTCTAGGATGTTGACGTCTCCACTCTTGTGGTACTGCACGCCATCGGCACCCTCAGCGGTGATGACGTAGTAGTAGACTCCACTCGGTACGGGCTTGCCACGACAGGAGCCATCCCAACCGCCATTGGGATCACTCCAGCTATAGATCAGTCCGCCCCAAGAGTCGTAGATGCGCCCTTCGAAAGAGATAAGCGACTGATGCACCACCTGAAAGAGGTCATTGACTCCTGGACTGCTAAAGGGCGTAAAGACGTTTGGCACCTCTAGCCTCGAGCTTTGTACCGTTACCACCACGGGCTGAGAGGTAGCTGTGCAACTAGCTGTGCGGTCGCTCACTGTGCCGTAGAGGGTGTAGGTGCCCATCTTGTCGAAGGTGTACTGAGCTTGGCGTCCGTTGAACTGCATCACCACGGGCGCGTCCTTAGAGATGCTGGCTCCCTCAGCAATGATGATCTGGTAAATGACCGCCGCAGGCTCATTAGCAACCAAATCAATCTCCACCGTGGCAGGAGCCGAGAGACTGGAGGGGAGTTGCTCCGCATTGGTTGCGGTCGAGTCTGCCGCCTGCGACTGCCCCGTGCTAAGCAGCCGATAGCGAGCGTGCAGCTCTACACGACGAGCCTGTAGCACGGGACTCTCTATGGGCAAGCCGTACTGACTGGAGACACCCTCGGTAAAGCGGTCGCCGATGATAGCAAAAGAGGTGTCCGTGAGCGGAGCGATCAGATGCCACGCCCCACCATTGGTCTCGGGGAGCTGCTCTTCCTTTTGCTCTGCGGTGAAGGCATGAGCCTCCTCCTTGTAGACTAAGTCTTGGTAGCGCACTACTAAGCCACGATCCGCCTGCATGGAGGCACCCTGTAGCGTGTGATAGGATATGGGAGCAAGCGGACGAGAGAGGGCGAGCGTCACCTGCTGGCAAGGCTCCGCAGCATCGTAGTCCGCCGTCAGTGTGAGGTTACTCAGAGAGACACGGCTGTAGTCAAAGACCCAGTAGTAGGCCCGCGTCATCATGATCTGACTAGGCTGAGCGGTGAAGTACCCGCACTCCAGCTGCGCATTGGGTAAGGTGACGGACGTGCCCGCATACTGCGCCGTAGCGACGGGCTGCGCCTCCTGTATCGAGGTGGTGTAGCTGTAGAGCTGCTCTCCCGTAGCTATGGGAAAGGTCAAGGTAACCGCACCACTCCCCTCTCCACTAGCGGGATGATAAGCCAAGAGCTGTACCTGCTGCCCCGTCGGGGTGTAGGGCTGACTGAGTTTGCCCGGACTAGCTGTGACACCCTGCGCCGAGAGTGTCACGGCAGAGCTGACGAGCATGAGGAGTGATAGGATCAAGCTTCTAGTCTTCATGTGGCGTGCTACTATATATGGTGTCTCTAGAAATCAAGCTTCTTGCGTCCACAGATTGTCCTGTAGTTGCATTCATTGCAAATGTTCTGTACGGAGGTTTGGTAAAAGTGATTCTTAGGGTTTACTAGCTGGTTCAAGTATTCTAATACGATCTTTCTGATTACGTCTAGATCTTTGGGACTTTCAAAGTATATCGCCCCTTCGCTAGCCGGCACAGCGGGAGCCAACGAGTAGAGCGTAGGCTGCACCTCATGGATTCCGCCATTTACCTTCTGGATTCCACCCTTTACCTCCTGAGCATAGAGCAAGGCGTAGAGATAAGACTGTAGCATGTAACCGCCTAGCTTGTAGTTGTTTTCCTGAAAGCGCCAGCTTGTTAGCGTATCGGAGTCTAGTTTCTTTAGTTTCTTAGGCTGCTTGATGATCCCTGTCTTGTAGTCTACGATGCGACAGACACCTCCACAGACTTTGTCCACTCGGTCGGGCTGAGCAGTCATGTGTATCGTATGCTCGTCCCACTCGAAGGTGACGTTCATCATCTTCGTCTCACTGGCCAGCAGCTGGAGCGTGCCACTCTCCCCGAGCAAGAGGCGGTCTATCTCTAGAGCCTTGTAGATGTATCGCTCCAGGTCTGTCAGGAGGATTTCGTCGGGGGCACTCTTGTCAGAGACGATCTCTTTATAGATGTCTGTCAGCATCTGGCGAGAGACCTTGTGCTCGAGCTGATCTCGAGTTATGACGTCTCCAGGCTTCTGCACCAGTCCTTTGTAAAACAGCTCTAGATACTCATGCACTATCGAGCCCAACTCTATCTGTGTCACCACTCCAGGCTCAGGTCGTGGCTCGCCGACACCCTTTATCTTCTTAAGGTAAAACTGGTAAGGGCACTTGTAGTAAGTGATCAGGTCAGATGGAGAGAAGGTCCTCTTGCCTGAAGCCAACTGCGCTATGTAGCGACGCACCTCCTCATCTTGACCCGTGATCTGGGGCACCATCTCGTCTCTCGCCTCCAGTGGGTCTGCATAAGCGGACTCTTGGGGCTTTAAGTTTGTCAAGTAGCGTATCTGATCCACATAGCGCGAAGGCTCCATCGAGGAGATGCTCTTAGGACGAGTATCTTGGAGTAGATAAACTTCCTTAGCGCCCTGTATGAGGCGATAGAAGTGGTAAGCATTGGTGTCATCTTCCGTACGGTAAGTGGTCATACCGAAGGCTCTTCGTAGCATATCGGGGATCAGCGTCGTCGTATGGCTCGACTTAGGCAGATCACCCTCCTGCACATTGAGCATGATCACATAGTCAAAGGTGAGCGTACGGGTCTCCAAGAAGCCCATCACCTGCAAGCCCTCTAGCGGAGCTCCCTCGAAGGGTATACTCCCCACAGCCAACAGTTGCTCCAAGAGGTAGGCGACATGCATCGGTGTGTCTAGCAGATGCCGAACACCGTCGCGCGCTGTTAGCAGGTTAGACACCTGTGTGGCATAGCGAACTATCTGGTCGCGTGCCTCCGAGAGGATTACTTGATCTATCGGCTCCTCAGCAGCTTCGTCCTCCTCTTCCTCTGGTGCTGACGAGCTCTCTTTGATCAGCTCTAGCAGTTGACCAACACGACCGAGTAGCTCTTTACCAGTAAAGCTAGGTGTGAGTATCTCTAGGAGAGGCTGTCGTATCGCCTCATCAGCATCTTTCGTAAGCTCCTCGATGATCTCACGAAGCTCCGATGCTTTGATGGCATAGTGATGGAGAGCTATCTGCTCCATCAGGGTAGTCGTCAGCTCACCAAAGAGCTTGCGCGTCAAGGGGGCTGCCAGCCAAAGTTGCAAGCGTGAGCAGGTGAGCTTGACACGAGTTAGCTCTCTATCTGAGGGACTCACGAGCCCGAAGATGTTTAGGTATCTACGTATCCAAGTCGCGACAGAGGTGTACTGGAGGGGGTAGCCCATCGTCACGTTGAGCGATGTGCAGGTCGGCTGCTTGAGCGACTTCATCAGAGGGATGAGCGTTTTCTCATCGTTGAGGACGATCGCTATGCGTAGCTCTTCGAGTGCTTTAGGATCGCGCTCGATGATCTCGTCGATGAGACTATTGACCACTTGTGGCTGGAGAATGGTTGAGTTGAGCGAGAGGAGATGGATCTCTGGCGAATGCCCACGAGCCTCTTCTCCGTCTATGACCTCACCTCCGTCTATGACCTCACCTCCGAGAAGATTGACGTTTTGCTCGATCGTACGGTAGAGATGATTTGTAAATTCGTCTGTAGCGTCTAGCGAGACTTTCTGCCAGTAAAACTGCACCTTGAGCGCATCAGCATCGGCTGTCCGTAGCTTCTTGATGATCTCCTGCTCCGCTGGCGTCAGGTTGTAAAGTCCCACGAAGGAGACCAAGCTGATCTTCGAGCCACTATGGCGACGTAGCTCTCTGAGTAGATCATCATCAGTAAAGTCTCGCTCCGCAACGAGCCTATAAGCTGCTGCTCGGTATGCCACTCCGAGCTCGGTCAAACGTGCATTAAATCGCTTATAAATCTCTCTCCAGACGATGGAGAAGTGGAGATACTCTGCGCCGTGCGCTTTTTTGAAAAAGTCTTTAGGCAGTGTGGTCCAAAACTTTTGGATTGCGTCGCGCTCCTCTTCTGTTAGGAACTCGTAGTCATCAAAAGCATCTAGCTCCTCGAGATTTCCCAAGAGCATCTCCACATGCGCCAGGGCAAGATCCATATCTTGGAAGTCTCGTAGCATGCGCTCCGTCTGACTCAGGCGAAGCATCTGATCTGTCTCCGTCTGCGCCTCGCCCTGCTCCGCCAGATAAGCTGCGTAGACCTCGTAGAGTATCGATATGAGTGCTGTGTTGTCTAGGATGACCCGCCCACTCATCTCAGTGATCCACTCGTCGATGGTGACTATGCGAGGCAGGATAGTGGCAGCATCGGCCAGTTGCGCGATGAGCTCACGCTGTAAGAATGTGCCAGCACGCTTTGTCGGCACCACCACCAGCTGCTCTCTCAGCGGTGTGTCACTATTGCGCAGTTGCCTGACGACCTGCGAGAGAAAGTTGTCACTAGAGTCCATAGATACCCAAGACTAAAAGGTTATTACACATGTGTAGCGCGACCGATGGCCAGAGCGAACCTGTAGCCCAGCGCAGGTAACCCAGCAAGAGGGCCAGAAAGAAGATCTGTAGCATCCCCACGGGGTTGAGGTGCATCACGGCAAAAAGTAGTGCGGGCAGGAGGATAACACTCCAGCGTGGGAAGCGTCTCAGCATCATCCACCCCATGAGTGCCCCTCGGAAGAAGAGTTCCTCAGCAATCGGCGTCAGCACCCCGACGATGAGGAGAGACCACCCTATATTCGACTCCCCGATGAGCGTCGTCTGCGCCTCCTCGACCATCTTACTCCAGTTGCGTAGCCACGCACCGCCCCACCCCTCTGGCCATACGGAGACGAGTGCTTGATTGCTCCATGCGAGGAACAGATAGATAGCCACAGCAAGGATTGCGTAGAGGAGGAAGCGTGGCAGCCTCACCCCCTTTAAGTATTGTCTGAGCGGTTCGAGTGGCAGGGCTAGCAGTTCATAAGGCTCCTGCGGGGCTGGCTGATGGTAGAGTCTTTGGTAGCCCCATAGGTAAGTCCATGTGGCAAGTAGCGCACTGCCTCCGAAGGCGATGACTCCCACCCAGGAGACTGGGAGCAGTGGGTACGCCAGCACAAAGAGGATTAAGGAGTATAGGAGCAGTAAGACCAGCATCAGCGCACCTTAAAGTAATAGCCCAGCCCCACCGTGACGCCCAGCTCGCCCGCACGGCCATAGTCATCGCGCACGGTCGTGGCAAAGATGTCGCTCAGACCGTAGTAGAAGTGTCCGCTCAGCGTGATCCTATGCCTCTGAGCTATGTCTAGGCTCATGACGGGACCGCCTTTGAGACCCCACGAGAACTTGCTAAAGAGCGGATAGACATGTCGTCTCTTGACGACGGATCGCGTCTCTTCGCTCGGCGTAGGGCTGCTCACATCTCGTATGATGTAGCCCACACTTGGTCCCACCTCTAGTCCCAGCTGAAACGTACCAAAGGGATAGTAGAGGTGTGCCATCAGCGTCAAGTCTATGAAGTCCATATCTCTTGCGAAGCTGTAGGCGATCGGCTTCGTATACTCCTCTCGCCATCCACGCTGCTCGTAAGAGAGACGCATCGTCATGCCCGTATATTTCTGATTGGTCAGCAGCACCCCCACGTAGCCCATAGCACCTAGGTGAGGTAGCATCTCCACGCGAGGCACTAGGTCGAGCATCGATCCACTCACACCACCACCACCTCCTATGCGCACCTCTAGAGGCTTCAGCTGGGAGCGCTGAGCCTGTGCGGGGAGTATGGTGCAGAGGAGTGTGAGGAGCAGTCCGCTCCACCATTTCATCAAGCTTAGCATAGTGCTGATCTACTCTGACAGAGGGATCTGCTGACGCTGCACCCCCCGTGGACTATAAGTGATGAAGAAGAGGTTCAAGTTCGTGTAGCCCCCTCTCCCAGAGCTACGCCCCGTGATGGCTGGTGCAAAGAGGAAGCCCGACTGCAGACCATCGCTAGGCAGCTGATGCTGGTACTGCTGGAAGCCCCGTCCATACGACGAGAGAGCCGATATAAAGTAGCGCACCACGTCGTACCCCAGCAAGGCATAGCTTGGATAGCCCTCCTCTATATCACGTCCGTACCAATGCTTGTAAGATTCCCGGACTTGCTGACTCTCGGGTAGCTCCCGATCCCAGTAAAAGGTGGAAAAGATCGTAGCCCCTACCGCTTGCAGACGTTCATCTATATTCTTGCCATAGGTTTGCCACTGCGGATATCCGAAGAGCTGATAGTCACTCGTCGAGAGCTGCGCATCACGCATCGCATCCAGTACAGCCGTAAGGTCCGCCTTCTTGCTTGAGTTGAGCAGGATCACACACTTCTTACCACCCTGGCGAGGCCACTGCCCGACAGCTAGCTCTCGCAGAGAGCGGCTTTGCGTGGAGATACCCGCCTCTCGGCAGGCTGTCTCGATCGCCTTAAACTTGTCCGCCTGATCGCCCTCGCCACAGCGCACGAGTAGCACTTCGTAGTCCGCATAACGCTCTACAAAGGCTTGCTGCAGTCTCTCCGTGACACGATACTGTGCGGGGTTGAGCTGGAAGAAGTGGTCGTACAGCTGCCCCTTACCGCTCTGCCATACAAAGGGCGAGAGGTAGACCGCCTGTTGCACCTTGGCGCGCTGAGCTAGTAGCTCCACGCTCTGCTCTGAGTCACCACCGATGATCAGGTCGTACCGCTCGCCCTCCTTGCTCTTGAGGAGCTGCTCGAGTGCCGAGCGATTGACGGCTGCATCGACTTGTAGATCAATGCTCACGCCCTGACGCTGCAAACGCTCGATACCTAGGAGTACACCCTCGTAAAAGTGCAGATAGCGACTAGGCTGCCCACTCTCTCGCAGAGGAAGTATCAGGGCCACCCGCACTTGCGCTATCTGAGTACCATTCAGCGGGCTGGGCTCCTTCTTAAGCTTAGCTCCAGAGGCTACTACGATCCGCTCCCCTACTGCGATCTGCGCATCATGCTTCTGCGGGTTTAGCTCGAGGAGCTGGCCCATTGTCAAGCCATACTTACGACTAATGCCGAAGAGCGTCTCGCCGGACTGCACCACGTGAATGCCTGGCTCAGCCTGCACGACGGCTGGTGCCTCGACATAGATTGTGTCAGGCTTGCGCTGGGGTATCAGGAGCGTCTGTCCCTCACGAATGCCCCACTGACTGCCCTCATTAAGCCGGTAGATCTCCTCTTCGGAGACTCCGTAGCGCTTGGAGATAGCGTAGACCGTCTCCAACTTCTTGACCACATGCCGTAGAGGCGCCTGTGCCATGAGCGAGGTCGTGATTAGGAGCAGGCTCATGCAGAGCAAGAGAATACGCTGTAATATCTGTTTCATCGGTTTATCTCTCTTTTTACTTAGACAAAGGTAGCATAAATAGCACTCTTGGTCAACCGTTCTCCCCAAGAGATTTTAGTTTCATAGGTAGGAAACTTTAGTTTCATACGGAGGAAACTCCAGTTTCATACGGAGGAAACTCCAGTTTCATACGGGTGAAACTGGAGTGCCAAAGGGGGGTGGCACTAGAGTTTCACCCGATGGAACTTACATCTCCGCGCCTCCAGGCAACAAAAAGTCCCCGTAGCAATACTACGAGGACTCACAGATGTTTATTTGACGAGGGGGCTATCGGGGGAGCTGCTCGGTGGCTAAAGCGGTCGCCACGTCGTGGTAGTGCAGCAGAGCGTCGAGCGTCGGGGTGGCGTCGTAGGGTACGGCCGTCATAATTGGCTCAATGAGTCGCGCTATCTCAGTGAAGCCAATACGCTCATCGAGGAAGGCGCGCACAGCGACCTCGTTGGCCGCATTGAGCAAGCAGGGAATATTGCCACCCTGTCGGAACGCTTCGAAGGCGAGACCCAAGCAGGGGAAGTGGGCTGCGTCTGGCTCCTCAAAATGAAGCGTCGTGCCGACAAACGGCTGACGCGCTATGGGTAGCGGCTCACGCACACCACCATGGAGCGCTAGGCTGATCGGGAGACGCATGTCGGGGACGGCTAGCTGCGCCTTGACCGAGCCATCGGCAAACTGCACCATCGAGTGCACGATGCTCTCGGGATGTATCAAGATAGAGATCTGATCGGCTGAGACGGCAAAGAGGTGGCACGCCTCCATCATCTCAAAGCCTTTGTTCATCATTGTCGCCGAGTCGATCGTCACCTTAGCGCCCATCGACCAGCGTGGGTGATGGAGCGCATCTGCTACGGTAACTTGGCTTAGCTTATCGAGAGGCATCTGCCAGAAGGGGCCTCCACTGGCCGTGAGCCAGATGCGCTCTAGAGGTGTCTCCTCGCCCATCAGGCATTGGTAGATGGCTGAGTGCTCAGAGTCCACAGGAAGGATGCGCACACCATGCTCCCGAGCAGAGCGCATGATGAGTTGACCTGCCACTACGAGTGTCTCCTTATTGGCCAAAGCAATCTCATGCCCGCTCTCAATAGAGAGAAGTGTGGGGCGCAGACCAGCGAAGCCAACAAGAGCGGAGAGCATGACGTCGTAGTCACTATGCTGCGCCAGTTCGCAGAGTCCCTCGGTGCCGACTAGCACGGTGCAGGTTAGCCCTTTGAGGAGTGCGGTGTGCTCTGTGGCGGCTTTTTCGTCAGCTACGACCACGACGGTCGGATGGTATTTCTCCGCCTGCTCTACGAGGAGAGGCACGTTGCGATGAGTGGTAAGGGCATAGACGGAGAGCAGCTCGGGGTGAAAGGAGATGACCTCCAGTGCCTGGGTGCCGATACTGCCTGTCGAGCCAAAGAGTGCGATGCGTCGCATAGTGTGTAGTCTGCTTTGGGAAATGGGGGCTTACAGGTCTAATAGCCCTTGGGGTATGTGTAGCTGGATGGTTTTGCTCTCGGGATCTATCGCCTCGACCAGCTCCTCGTGGATGGGGATCAAGTGCTGAGTGCCGTCGGAGGTCTCGATCGTAAGGAGGATGTTTTCCGTTTGGTCATTGACCTCTAGGATCGTGCCGACAGGTTCCCCCTCGGGGGTGAGCACTTGGTAGCCAATGAAGTGATCCCAGCTATAAGCGACCTCGCTCTCTGCCAGTAGCTCTGTGGGAATGAAGAGACGCCACCCAGTCATCTGCTCAGCAATCGATCGATCAGCGACATGCGCCAGGGTGAGCAGGTAGCTGTCTCCCTTGCTGCGATAGCTCAGGAGCTGGTAAGGAACGGGGAGCGCGTCGATCTCGGCAAAGAGGTAAAAAGCTTCGCGACTAGGGTCGCTGCAGAGGGTCTCCAGCTCGATGGTTAGGTAAGCGGCTAGCTCACCACGCACGCCGTGAGGCTTGCCTAGGTGACCAACAGGCGTGAGCTCCGGTACGGTAAAAGCGGTCGTGCTACTCATCGCGTCTCTCGATGTGAGCGCCTAGAGCGTTGAGTCGCTCGTGTAGATGCTGGTAGCCACGATCTATCTGCTCCGCATTGTTGACCACACTGGTGCCATCGGCACTCATGGCGGCTATCAAGAGCGCGATACCGGCGCGTATATCTGGCGAAGCCATCACAGCGGGACGCAGACGGGTCTGGTGGTCTTTGCCAACGACGACTGCTCGGTGTGGATCGCAAAGGATGATCTGGGCGCCCATATCGATGAGCTTATCCACAAAGAAGAGTCGGCTCTCAAACATCTTCTGATGAATAAGGACGGTCCCCTTGGCCTGTGTCGCTACGACAAGGAAGACGCTCAGCAGGTCTGGCGTGAGTCCTGGCCACGGCGCATCGGCGATGGTGAGGATAGAGCCATCCATAAAGGTCTCTATCTCGTAGCTCTCTCTAGCGGGTATGATGAGGTCATCGCCTCGCTCTATAATCTCGATGCCGAGCTTGCGAAACATCTGCGGGATGAGTCCTAGGTCGGGCAGACCGACGTTCTTGAGCGTTAGCTCGCTCTGCGTCATAGCTGCGATGCCGATGAAGCTGCCCACCTCGATCATATCGGGCAGGATGCGATGCGTCGTGCCGTGTAGTCTCTCGACGCCCTCGATGGTGAGCAGGTTAGAGCCGATGCCTGAGATGCGAGCTCCCATGGAGACGAGCATACGGCAGAGTTGCTGTATGTACGGTTCGCAAGCAGCATTGTATATAGTGGTCTTGCCCTCTGCTAGGACTGCCGACATGATCACATTGGCGGTACCTGTCACGGAGGCTTCCTCGAGGTGCATGTAAGCGCCTCGCAGGTGTGGCACCTCTATGCGAAAGGCTCTACGATCCTGATCATACTCGCACTCCGCCCCTAGGGTAGCAATGCCAATCAGGTGGGTGTCTAGTCGACGGCGTCCTATCTGATCACCACCGGGCTTGGGGAAGACCGCATGGCGACAACGACCAACGAGAGGACCAACGAGTAAGACGGAGCCACGCAATATCTTGCTCTCATGGAGGAACTGTGGAGAGTCGACGAAGTCTAGATCTATCTCCTGAGCTTTGAAGCGATAGCTGTCGTGGCTGAGTCGTGTCACCTCGACACCGAGTAGCTCTACGAGCTTGATGAGGTTGTTGACATCGAGGATATCTGGTACATTCTCTAGGATGACCTCTTCGCTGGTTAGTAAGGTGGCGGCGATGACTTGGAGCGCTTCGTTTTTAGCTCCCTGTATGGTTACCTCGCCATGGAGTCTGTGACCTCCCTCGATGATGTAAGATGCCATAAGCTAGTATCGTAAGAGTAAGATAGTGAGTGTCTGTATCGGCTAACGTCTAGAACGGTTGGGGCGGCCACCACGGCGACCTCCTCCTCTGGAGTTGTTGCCTCCCCGTGCTGGACGCCTGAACTGTCGTCTAGAGCGGTTTCCACCCCGTCCCTGAGGCGTGCGTCGTGTGGCAGCGTCTAGCTGGTGCTCCTCTTCGGTCAGCACGAGCTTACCGCCGGAGAGTTCGTAGAGATCCTTAAAGATGGTGTAGTCGTCGACGGCACGCTTATTCCACAAGATATAAGCCTGCTTCATGCGGTTGGCAATGGAGAGTGCCAAAGCCTCGCGCTCGTCACCCTCGGGCATCTCGCACGCTTTCTTGATCAGCTCCTGAATGAGGTGACCATAGTGGCGGTAGATGATGTCGTCCTCGGGATAGGACAAGGATTCGGGCGCACCACGAAGTGCCTCCTCGTGAATGGGCTCTATGGGGTAGTCAATGTCTAGCGCAAAGTGCGACATGATGGCGAGGTGATCCCAGAGGACTTTGTGATCCTCCGACTTCTTAGCTTGCTCAGGCTGTATGATCGCCATCGCCTTGACAATAGCGTGCGCGCATCGAGTCCGCTCATCGCGATCCTCAATGGTCAAGCAGTGGTCTACCATGTGCTGGATATGGTGTCCATACTCAGGGAGAGGGATGACCTCGTGGTAGCTTTTCTGGGGGGTTGTTTGTATCGTATCTGTCATTGTTGTAATCTGTCGTAAGTTCATTTGTTGAGCCGCTGGCGCATCGCTTTCGTCTCGCTCTCGAAGCCTGGCTTAGCGAGGAGGGCAAACATATTGCGCTTGTAGTCCTCCACACCTGGCTGGTCAAAGGGGTTGATCCCCATCATATAGCCACTGACCGCAACCGCATACTCCATCGTATAGATGAAGGCGCCAATCGTCCTAGCATCGATCTGCGGCAACTGCAACTGCAAGACTGGCACACCGCCATCTTCGTGTGCTAAGAGCGTGCCTAGATGTGCCTGCTCATTGACATGGTGCATCGTTTCGCCTGCTAGGTAGTTGAGCCCGTCTAGGTTTTGCTCGTCAGTCGGGATGGTTATGGTGTCTCGCGGCGTGTCGACGACGATCATCGTCTCGAGGATATTGTGGGGACCCTGCTGTATCCACTGCCCCATGGAGTGCAGATCGGTCGTATAGGTCAGAGAGAGCGGGAGTAGTCCCTTGCCCTCCTTGCCTTCGCTCTCGCCAAAGAGCTGCATCCACCACTGCCCCATGGCACTCAGCCGAGGCTCGAAGGCTACCAGCACTTCGCTCACAGCGTGCTCCCGATAGGCTGCTTGTCTTGTCACGGCATACTGCACGGCTGGAGTCTCTAGCGGATGCTCCGTACTACGATATAGGAGAGCCGTGTCACTAGCGCCTTGGAGCAAAGCCTCAACGTCAAAGCCTGCCAAAGCAATCGGTAGCAACCCCACAGGAGTCAGCACGGAGAAGCGACCGCCTACATCATCTGGTATGACGAAGGTATCGTACCCCTGCTCGTCTGCTAGGCGACGCAGAGCACCCCGCTTCTTGTCGGTAATGGCTACGATACGTCGCTTAGCCACCTCCTGCCCATCACGAGCCACTAAGTATTGGCTCAGCATGCGGAAGGCAATGGCCGGCTCGGTCGTCGTGCCACTCTTAGAGATATTGACAATGCCAAAAGGCTTGTCCACGACCAGATCCATCAGATCGTGCAGATAGTCACTGCTGATATTGTTTCCAGCGAAGAGTACTTGCGGGCGTCCCAGCTCCGGCTGACGATGTGCGGAGAAGTGGTCTCCGAGTGCCTCCATGACGGCCTTGCCACCTAGGTAGCTGCCCCCGATGCCTATACATATTATATATAGGCACTCATGGCGAAGCCTGTCGGCTACCGTCTGTACTCGCTTGCAAAGGTCACGCTCGAGCATCTCCTCGGGGAGCGTGAGCCAGCCTAGGAAGTCGTTACCAGCGCCTGAGCCCGTGTGTAGCGTCTCAATCGCTGCGAGCGCATCTTGCTCTGCCTGGCGGATGGTCTCTGCCGATAGATGAGCTTGCGCATGTGTTGTGTCGATCTGTATGAGCGATGCGACTGTCTTCATGGTTGTATCGTCTGTTAGGTTAGAAGGTTTCGTCCGTCAGCAGGGTCTTGAGCCAGTGTTTAGCGGAACTTGAGCGAGAGCCGCTCAATGGTCTCCTTGGCCGACTGCTTATTATAGAGTATCTCGTAGACAGCGTCCATAATCGGCATATTGACTCGGTAGCGTGTCGTGTTGAGTTCGCGCACACACTTAGCTCCGTAGTAACCCTCCGCCACCATCTCCATCTCGACCTGCGCTGCCTTGACGCTGTACCCTTTGCCGATCATCGTGCCGAAGGTACGGTTGCGACTATAATTGGAGTAAGCGGTCACGAGCAAATCGCCTAGATAAACCGAGTTGGTGATGACACGATGGTTGAGCAAGTGTACCGTATTGACAAAGCTATTCATCTCAGCAATAGCGTTGCTGATGAGGACGCTCTGGAAGTTGTCTCCATAGTTGAGTCCGTTGCAGATACCCGCAGCGATGGCGTAGATATTCTTTAGTACTGAGGCAAACTCGATGCCGACCACATCGTCTGACGTGGTACAGGTGATGTAGTCACACGAGAGCGTGTCAGCCATCAGATGCGCCAGCTCATCGCTGTAAGACCCTGTGGTCAAGTAACTACGACGCTCCTGCGCCACCTCCTCAGCGTGACAAGGGCCACTCACCACGCCGATCTGCTCCTTCGGTAGGGAGAATTCCTTAATAAGGAACTCCGAGACCAAGAGGTTTTCGTCAGGCACAATTCCCTTGACCGCATTGATAACCTGCTTGCCCCGCATGCTACTACGCTTCACCTTCTTGAGGTAGTGCTTGATGTAGGGCGAAGGGGTCACCAAGATGATGGTGTCACTATTGCGAAAGAAGGGGTTGATCAAGCCCTCCGTATAGAAGGTTATCCGATCTGTATCAAAGGCAGCACTAGAGAGGTAGTCGGGGTTGTGCCCCGTAGCCTTAAAGCGCTGCACCTGATCATCACGACGCACATACCAATTTATCTCAGGCGTAGACTCTAGAGAGATCTTAGCCAGTGCAGTAGCCCAGCTACCACTACCTAGTATGCCTATGCGACCAATATCCATATTAACTGTATCGTATACACGCCATGCCCTCTAGCGAGAGAGGGACATGCGTGAACTATGATTATTTCGTAGACTCCTCTCCCACCCACTTGGATATTTCCTCCAGTGCGGGGATCTGCAAGCCTAGCTTATACTTCTTATTGATATCCATCATCTGCTGCATCACCTTGCCCGGAGCTTTGCCCGTAAGGTCTGCGACAGTGAGGTAGCCCGCCTTCTGCAGGAGTGGCACCCACGTCTTGTCAATGCCAACGGCTACATAAGCCTCCTCCTTGTCACGCTTAGGCTGTATCTCAGGACGCATCTGCGGGAAGAGCAGCACCTCCTGAATACTCTCCTGCCCCGTCAGGAGCATCACGAGACGATCCATACCGATACCCATACCAGATGTAGGGGGCATGCCAAACTCTAGAGCGCGTAGGAAGTCGTGATCGATATACATCGCCTCATCGTCTCCACGCTCGCTCAGACGTAGCTGATCCTCAAAGCGGTGACGCTGATCTATCGGATCATTGAGCTCTGAGTAAGCATTGGCCAGCTCCTTACCATTGACAAATAGCTCGAAGCGCTCCGTCAGATCGCTCCTATCACGGTGCTCCTTAGTGAGCGGAGACATCGCCTTAGGATAGTCTATGATGAAGGTGGGCTGTACCAAGTGTGGCTCAGCAACGGCACCAAAGAGTTCGTCGATTAGCTTGCCGACACCCATCGTTTCATCTATCTCTACGCCCTTATCTTGGCACACCTTGCGTAGCTCAGCCTCGTCCATGCCATCAATATTGACCCCGCCATACTCTTGGATAGCGTCGATCATCGTGAGGCGACGATAGGGCGGCTTAAACTCTATCGTGTGCTCCCCTACCTGAATGGCCGTAGAGCCTAGTACCTCCTGACAGATATGCTCGATCATCTGCTCCGTCATCTGCATCATCCAGCGGTAGTCCTTGTAGGCGACGTAGATCTCCATACAGGTAAACTCAGGATTGTGCGTTCGGTCCATACCCTCATTGCGGAAGTTACGGCTAAACTCGTAGACGCCCTCGAAGCCACCCACGATCAACCTCTTGAGGTAAAGCTCATTGGCGATGCGTAGGTAGAGCGGTATGTCAAGCGCATTGTGGTGCGTCACGAAGGGACGAGCCGCAGCACCGCCAGGGATAGACTGCAGGACAGGTGTATCCACCTCTAGATAGCCACGCGAATTGAAGAAGTTGCGCATCGACTGAAAGATCTTCGTACGCTTGATGAAGATGCCCTTCACCTCATCGTTGACTATCAGATCCACGTAGCGACGGCGGTAGCGTAGCTCTGGATCGGTAAAGCCGTCGAAGACCTGATCATCCTTAGACTTGACGATAGGGAGCGGACGTAGTGCCTTGCTCAGCAAGGTCAATTCCTCGGCATGCACCGAGATCTCGCCCGTCTGGGTACGGAAGACAAAGCCCTTGACACCGACGATGTCGCCAATGTCGAGAAGCTTCTTAAAGAGCTTGTTGTATAGATCCTTATCCTCTCCTGGGCAGAGGTCATCACGCGTCACATAGACCTGTATACGCCCTGAGGCATCTTGTAGCTCCATAAAGGAAGCCTTGCCCATGATGCGTCGGCTCATAACACGGCCAGCGATGCTCACCTCCATGCGAGGTGCCTCATCTTGATATTGGTCCTGTATCTCCTGCGCATGTGCCGTCACGGCATACTCGGCTGCTGGATAAGGGTTGATGCCCATCTGACGTATCTCGTCTAGGCTGTTGCGACGTGCTATCTCCTGGTCACTAAGTTCTAGTAAGTGTAAGTCCATAACTATAGTTAAGTATAAAAACGCTCCACCCGCTGAGTATACAGCAATAATAGGTGGTAAATACCCATCCCGTCCCCCTCAGATCGGCTGGGGAGGAAAGACAGGCTCAAGCTAGCTGAGGCGTATCTGCAATACACCCTCTGCAAAAGTACTCATTTTAGCCCTCACTACCAAAAGGGGCCCACAAAACGTAGATTCCCTACTCCTCGCTAGTCGTCATCTGTAGCTCCTGACGGAGTGAGTATGATGCGTCATCCCTGTGTGGCCTGCCCTTTTCGTTGCAGATTAAAATAAAAGTAATATATTTGTAGCGCGTGGCGAGGCCCTTTGCCTCGTTATTCGATGGCTTATAAGTTTAATGCAAACGAACTATGGGATTAAGCTACCAACTGGAGCTGCTTTACGATGAGAAGTGGTCCAAACTAAATGAAGCACTAAAGGCTCATGAGATTGCGATTCGCACGCCTTTTTTGCTGAGTCTAAATAAATACGACGAAGGGGATACAGAGAAATGGTACACCGATGCCGATCTGAAAGTCATGATATTTGGGCAAGAGGGGAATAGGTGGGAACTGCCTGCTGATAAACGTCCATTTCCTGCCAATTTTATGGAGCTGTATCAAGAGTTTTATAACGAGAATTACAAGGAAGATGCAACTGGCAAAATCCCATTTCCGGGGAGATCTTCTTTTTTCAAGCTCGGCTTTAATCATTTTACGAACTCCATCTTCGATTTTCTACGCGAAAAGTTTCCCACTAAAAGAGCTGCATTTCTTTGGAACAACATCTCCAAGCTTGCTGCTGTGGGTCGAAATGGGACAGGTGTATCTGTGAATAGCTTTACCCATCAATTAGAGCAAGAGTTTTTTCGTGTCATTCCTGACGAAATAGAAATTCTTAAACCAGATGTCCTCATTTTCCTCACAGGTGTCGACGAAAAGTACAATAGATATATTGCAGAAAACTTCATTATACGCGATAACCCTATCCAGCTATCAGGGTTGCCAATAAAAGATGTCGCCAAGCTGAATATTGAGTCAGTGAAATTGGCATACCGCACCCATCACCCTGCGGATAGATCCAGTGGCGATGACAGACAGATGTGGTATCAAGCTATTCTTGATGACCTTAAAAGCAACCTAAGGGGAATACTTGGAGAATGAGGTATAGAGCATACAAACAGCGCACATTATGAGTAAATGTGGATATTGCGGAAAAGAATATGGCGGCGACGGCCTCTGAAACGATGGCTTCTGTGGCGGAAAGTGTCGTGCTTTGGCCAAGAAAAACGACATAAATGGGAAGCTCCCCAAGGGATATCTCTATATACTCCTGATTTTCTTTGCCTTCTGTCTGTTGTGTGGACTGTTTAGTAAGTGCACTCATAGTGATGACGAAGAGATCAGCCCAGCTGTCGAGAACGTGTCCCATAAAAGTGACCAAAAGGGAAGCAGAACAGTAAACCACAAACGAAAAGCAGAGAGTAACTCACAAGTAGCGGAAAGTAGTAACGCAGAGGAACTTCCAAATGAAGAAGAGGAACTTCCAAGTGAAGTAGAGGAACTTCCAAGTGGAGAAGAGGTACTTCCAAATAAAATAGAAGAGGATACGTCCGTTGAAGAAATCTCTCCATCTGCACAGCCTGACTCTCAACCCAGTACAGAGGACGTCGAAGTTGACGCCGAAATATCTCCAACGGAATAACTTTTTCCTGACAGAGCGATTATGATGCGTCAGCCCTGGCTGGGCAAATTTAACGTTGGCTCGTTACAATAATTTAGAGCCGACTACATATCGAAACGGCATCGTGTCGGTGAAAAGTGATTTCCACGTGGATATTTCGAAATCTCCACGTGGAGAATGAAAAATTCCTCGGAGGAATGAAATGAAACTTCGGAGGAATGAAATGAAACTTCGGAAGAATCAAAACGTCCCCACGTGGAAAAAGAAAAATATCCACGTGGAGATTTGAGATTTTCCACGTGGATATTCGAGAAAGGAGGGGATCGGACGAATTTCCCTGTAAAGATATGTAAAGATGCTAGAGGTTAGAAATTAGAAGTTAGAGATTAGAGATCCGATCACTCTGATAGCTCCGATGGTTCCGATAGCTAACAGCCAATAGCTAACAGCCAACAGCCAATCCATGGCTGACACGTTATATATAATGCCCCATCTATGTCTCGCTTGTCGCTAATGGGTTGCTTCTGAAAAGACGATTATAAAGCGTCAGTCCTGCTTGCCAACCGCTGGGACTTGCTACAGCAGATTAAACGTTCTGCACCTAACACAGACCTTTCTCTCTTCGAAGGATTGCTGTTCAAAGCGACCCGTTGCGAGGTGAGCCGTCGTGAGGATTACAGCGCAGATGGCATCGGCTTACCATCGTGCCGAAAGTTCTTCCATGGTCGATAAGCGCCGAACCTTACGCTTGAACCATTTACGTTTTGGACCATTCATCTTGGGCTTTAAGCTAAATGGTCGCAGTTGCCGTGTCCCTCCAGGACGTAGTTCCTTTCCGTGTATTATTTTATTGCATGCATTGAACCACACATAAAGAGACCAGGCATAACCACGCTTGATTATTACATTGAGTTCCTGGATTGCAGTTGCAGCGAAGTGCAAAAGGTTCTTGCCTCCAAGTGCGACCGCCTTCGGGAGATACGATGCTTATGCTGCCACGAACTGCGTGAGATAACACTCAGCAATGAATCGCAATTAATCAAGATAGAATTCTCGTCAGACCACAAGATTAAGGAGAATCCTTGGAATTATGTTCAAAAGACCATCCAACAGAACAATGGCGAGATAGAAATTTGGACTCCTTGATGATATTCTTGATGCCAATGCCTCAATCTGGCATAGCCTCCATCGTAACTTTGCAGCACAATTCTAAAAATCATATAGTATGGCACTCAACATCAAAACAGTGAAAATCTCGTTCAGTCGTATTCGGAATAACGACCAGCAATACACCAAGACGAGTATGCTACCTCCCCATGGCCACTATCAAGTACATAGACGCAAAGAAAAAACAGAAACAAGAGTTTCTGACAGGGGCCTCTCTCGGCGATATGGATTCCTGCGTCATCTCCAAGAAGACTTATCTCGGACTTGTCATTGGAGGTTCATTCTTCGCAGTCCTCTGCAAAGACAATATGTATCACTTCTTCGACGAAGAAGGCGAACACATTGCCTCTCGCGAAATAATCGGTGTGCCGGTTCAAGTCGGCGAGGACGATTTCATCGTCAGGAACGGAGACATCTTGACAATGTATTTTGCAACCGGCGAAACGCTCAAATGGCGTCATCTTACAGAAGAAGAGAAAGAACAACTTAAAGAGAACGACCAATGACACGAAAAGAGAGCACAATCAATATTGAGCGCATTGAAGCGGCCAAGGATGTCGCAACCTTACGCGAGTTATTGCTGTCAGTGGAAGAAGATATAAAGGGTATTGTCGGAAACGATCCATTGAGTTTCTATCTTGAACGTCCTTCACAACAGGCCATGGAAGAAATAGACAACTACATCGGTCTGAGAACAATGATACTGGACAAGATGTTCACCTATGCTCCCGACGAGATTGAACGTATGGAGCAGGTGAACACGCTCCTGACCGACTTGCGGAAGAATATGTATCGGCGTACCTGTGCATTGTATCGCACCTTGCTGGCTCATGGCGTTGACAAGAGTTTCGATGATGACTATGAGGTGGAAGGTAAACTGACTGTAGGAGTTGAATACGATAGCAATGAGGGCGATTATGGGACCGTCCTGCATCTGGAAAACGATGCTTACTATGGTTCAGACTTTGCTTATATGCTGTATGTTATCATGAACAACGAAGAAAAGAGACGTTGCGCTCTTGGCTACATTGACAACTGCTGTGTGCGGCACGAAGAAGGAAACACGCCAGACATGACGGACGAGGAATTGCTTGTCGTTGACTTCGCAGATTTGGACGATGGCACCAGTTGGGACGAGTGCCTGCATCGCGATGATCTCAAGCATATCTGCTTTGGGTACGCATTCCATTCCCTCTATACCCATAACCCTTATTCGCTGGCCGACATCTTGCGCATCAACAGTTTTGATGTGAATGTTCAATTGGTTTGTCAACGGCTAACAGACCAGGCCGGTCGGCGATACAAAGACATAACCAAGGACAATGAGTGATTTTGACAAGAAATGCCAGGAGGACAACAACTTTTCGACAGCGAGTGGGGCAGATGCTTCACGCTAATGACAGAAAAGATTGTGCGTGTAAGAATATCTGCTGCTAATTTACCCAGAGTATAGTATGGAGGTCCTTTCTACAGAATACAAAGGCATATCCGCTGGTGCTCAAGAGCTTGGCACTAAAGTGCCAAGCCAGTTGGCCAATGACACCACACATGCGCTTGAAAAACTGCGAGATGCCCTTGGCGGGGATGTTAGCGGATTTGTGGCCAAACGACTTCACTTTTCTCAAAAAGAACTGTTTCAAGCATTGGCTATGGAGCAGATAGACAGTGTGGCCATGGCTATCTATAATATCGAAATGCGGAGTCAGGCCGTTATCATTGGAGACCAGACTGGCATAGGTAAAGGGCGACAAGCTGCGGCTATGATCCGCTATGGTATGTTGTCCGGCTATCTGCCCGTTTTCTTCACTGACCGCTATACGCTTTTTAGCGACATGTATCGTGATTGCAAGGCGTTGGGCATACAAGAGGCACGACCGTTGATAGTGAATAGCGGTGTCTCGGTTGTAGATTTTGACAAAGTGATAGAACCCGAGTCAATGCCTGATGCGCCTGACGAAATTTGGTCTCCTACAATCGGTGAGGATGAGGAGGCTGATGACAGCGGATTGATGACACTCTACCAAAAGCAATATGAGGTTGTATATAAATCGCTGAAGAAACGTGAGATGGAAATCATATACAGCAAAAGAGACATTCCTGAAGGTTGCTACGAGTATTTGATGATGACCTATTCTCAACTAAAGGATGCCAAGAAAGACAAGACACGACTCGATTTCCTCAATGCGCTTTGCGAAAAGCATCGTCTGCTTTTCATCTTTGACGAAGCACACCGCAGCAGTAGCGTCTCGGCTGGCAACGTGTCTGTCATCACCCAATGCATAAACTCTGTGCTGGAAAATAGTGCTGAAGCCCAATGCGTTTTCCTCTCAGCAACATTTGCCAAACGTCCTGAATGCCTGATAACCTTTATGCAGCGCACTGCTTTGAGTGCTTTGGCCACAAAAGCAACGCTTCAACTTGCTTTTGCCAGCGGAGGTGTACCCATGCAGGAATTTGTATCTTCTACCTTGGCTGCAGAAGGGCAGATGATACGGCGTGAACATTCAAACGAAGGTATTCCTGACCCTATTTACACCTATCTTGATGACGATTTGGTGGTACACTCCGAGCTGTTTGACAGGGTAATGTATTGGTTTCGCGAATTGGTAACATTGAGTCAAATGGTTCATCAGACTATTGCGCTTGGAAGGCTCTACCAACTCATAGCTGATTGGGGATGTTATCCTACACGCGGACAGTTGTTTTATGTAAACAAGATCCTATTGATTGCCTTGAAAGCCAAGACTATCGCCGACGCAGCTGTTGGGGAGGTTAGGCAGGGACGTAGCGTGGTTATCGGAATGAGCGATACGTTGGAATGCGTGCTGCAGGATGTGGTGAAGGATGAGAAAGGTAATTGCTCTGGCGATTTTTCGGCTATATTGCTTCGTTTATTGGAGAAGACGGTCATAGACACCCACTCCTATATGTCTCTGTTCAAACTCACTTTTGATATGGACTTACCAGGAGCAGAAGAAGTCGCAAATGCTATTGCTGAGGTGGAAAATTTCTATGAACTACTCAAACATGGCATTAAGGAAGATACCTTTCATCTGCCTCTTTCGCCCATTGATGTCATTAGACAATTGATAACAAGGGAGACCTTTGAGGCTCCAGACGGGCGTTTTATTCATATTCGCTTTGAAGAGTGTACAGGCCGTGTCCACCAGTTGGAATACACATGGCCTGACGGAGAGGACGATTTCTGTGCGGCTACCATCGTGTCTCGACGTAAGGTTCACAGTAACCGTATCTTTAACGATTTTCAGAACAACAAACTTGATGTAATCCTTATCAACGCATGTGGTGCTATCGGAGCAAGTGCCCATGCCATAGCCACAGCAGAGGTGCCCGAATCGCAAGTGCGTCAGCGCAAGATGCTCATTGTGCAGACAGACCTGGATGTAAACATAGACCTCCAAAAGCGTGGACGTATCAACCGCACAGGACAGCGCATGGACTTACCTCCCCTTTACGAATATATCATCACCTCCATCCCGTCAGAGAAAAGGCTAAATATGATGCTTCGCGCCAAATTGCGACTACTGAGTGCAAATACTGCGGCCAATCAGGACCAGGATCGCAAGCAAGCCGACTTTATTGACTTGAGCAATAAATATGGCAATCAGGTGGCACGTGAGTTTCTTGAAGCACATACGGAGTTGTCCTTTGTGCTAGGTCTGAAGCCAACATCTTCTCTTACTGCAAGCCGCCTGATGGCACGCCTTGCCATGCTTAGCGTTACTGCACAACAGGATGCCATCGACGAACTCTTTACTGCTTACCAAGCACTTGAAACGGACTTGCGCCGCATCAATCAATGGGATCTCGAACGAGAGCATCGCGATTTTGAGGCTGTTTTTGTTCGTGATGAGTTCTTTACGGCTGCGCTCGATGACTCTCGATTAGGCGGAGGGTCGTACCTCACTACCTACCGCTGCCGCCATCGCACTTTCCCCTATGATTCAAAATCACTCCAAAAGGCCATAATAGAAGCCCAACAACAATATGGCCTACCATTCAGAGAGAATAGTGTATTGCATAAGGAGGTGGATGCATACTACAGACTGCAACGCAAGAAAGTGCGAGAGCGCATCGCACAACGTCAGGATATCCTAACGCTGAATGTTCGTGAGTCTCTGAAGAAACATATCACGAATGACGAGTTGGTAGATGAACTGATAGCCATAGCACAACAGCCCTATGAGTCATGGTGTGGTATGGCAAAAGAAAAAGTAAAGGGCTTGCATATGCGGAATACAATACTGCGCCGTCTGAAATCCTATTCTAATGAATGGATGGCCAATGCGCAGCGCCTTGACAAGAACCTCAAGAAGATTAGCGAAGAAGGTAAACGTCTGCGCACCATTCTTTCGGCTGCTAAACTGGGCTTTTCATATGATATGAGCGGCTGTGTTGAACTGGAATTTGAATGCGATTATGTCATTGGTGTCTTAAAAGACATTCGCTTTGGACAAGACATTGAGAAGAAATTCCTTCCGGGCAAGGTGGAATTGGTATTTGCTCTGTCTGCTGGTATGCGTGAAATCACCATCAATCTAGTGCATTCTGAAAAGAACAGCAACTACAGCAAACTGGAAAGTATCATGAAATATGGACAGCCATATCCCTTCGATGCAATGGTTTGGAACGAAGAAATAGCCAAATATAACAACCGGATTATAGAGCGCAAAATCGTCACAGGCAATATACTCGGAGCTTATAGCGACCCAGCCATAGCCAAATTAAAACCTCGTTTCATCACTTTTACACTCGCCCCAGATAAGGCCGGAAAAAAGACTGTAGCTCATGGCCTACTGATGCCTCTCGACGAGGTGCGTCTGCGTGAAGTGTTGAAAAATGTGACACTGCCATTAGCTGATGGATTGCGTTATGCAAACTCAACATCTTCTGTATACTATGTTACTGGTTTGGATGTCACATTCTTGCTTATGCCCATCCGTGAAAAATCAAACGATGGACTGAAATTTCGTATCAGTGTGGATGAAAGAAGTACCAAGGCATTTGAGCAACTCTATGCTCCAATACGCTCTTTATTCATAGCGGAGCCAGTGTCTTCCAAATGGTCAGAACGTGACAAAGCTTCAAACAACCCGAAGCAACGCAAAACTCGTATGAGATACTATACGGACAATCTGCGTTTTGAGAGTGAGCCCATGCAGAGCATCATTGCCTTTTGGGTAAAGAATAAAGCGATGATTGTCGTACCACGCGAACAGATTACCATCGGTGAACTTAAACAATTTGAATCGCAATCGCTTCATGAAGAGAACATGGCTTGGCCTGTTCTCGACTGGCAAAACGAGACAGAACAACCGCTTCCGCCCTCGCATCGTGAGGTTCTTCTACACATCACACCACCCATGCTGAAAGACGATGATGAAGGTCTGGACGTACAATCATACTCGCCATTTGTGACTCTTTGCAAAGCCACATTAAAGTTGGAAGGATGCAGTATGAAGGATATGGCAACAAGATTGCAGTCCAGAAGCCTCTATTTCAACTGGCGTTCTTGCTCTCATCTTGAAGACAATGAACGTTCGTTACGTCGTGCCGTATTGGACGAACTGCGCCATGCCCTGATTGAACCGACCGATAAGATTAGTTTGGCTTGTTACGATAGATTATACAAGGCAAGTTGCAAGGAACGTCTCGATGTTGTTACGAGTATTAGAGAACGCTTCAAAGAAGAATTTCTTTTCATGTCTCCACCACGAGAACAGGTTATGGAGTTCCTTAACAACTGCCCTTGTAGTAACCGTCTTGAGCATATAGTGCAGTCTTTGAGAAGATACCTTGACGGAGAGACTGACGTAATAATGGATTAAACAAATGTATCTTGGCGAAAAAGGTATCGCAAATACAGAAAACGCAGAAGTCCTAAAGGCGGCACTTCACACGGCTAAACAGGAAATGCGTATGGGGACAACCATGTCTTGCATTAAAATGCGGACAGGTTGGGAACTTGGCGTGGAGGGTTTGTGGAAGTTTGAATACCCTGACCCATTCCACCCCAATGCCGTCATCGAAGATCACGTAAAAAGACATTACGGCGAACCAATAAACATAGCTCTATGTATGGCTGATACCTCCTTGCTTTCGGCATATCCCGCCTTTAATCGGCTAAGATTGTTCTCTTCTTACACTTCGAGAGGAGGCACGTTGGGCTACTTTGACCCCATCAATTATGGTATGGTGGTGACAATCGGAACCCCCAATGCACCCTTCGACCAACAGATTGAAGGCGTGTTGCTTCACGAAGTACAACATTTAATACAGGAGGCAGAAGGTTTTGCCAAAGGTGGTAACACATCTCAAGGATATTCCCGCTATCTTCGTCTTGCAGGCGAAGTGGAAGCCCGCAATGTGGTGATACGCCACAGCCTCTCGATAGAGAATCGCCGTGCCAAACTCCGTTCAGATACCCAAGACGTGCCCGACGAAATACAAATAATCGTGAGATAAAGAAAGATATGCTTTAATATGGCGGCTAAATCCTATTTTGAGGTGCTGGGGGAGAAAGCCATACGCAAAAAACTAACTGAAGTGAACGGAGATGCGGTAGAGGAAGAAGTCACCATTTCGGGTTCCATAGTTGATGGCGATAAAGCGTTGGAGATTCTGGTTGAGTGCTTCTGCTGAAGCGTTGGGCTTATAGCCTAGGAAGTAGTTGCAGATCTCTCCTATGTGCTTGACCATAAAGTGAGCGATGTTCTTGGCCTCTTCACATGGGCTACTGAGGTGATTGGTGATGATCTCTAGTAGTGCCTTTTTCTTGCGCTCCAATAGGTGTCGGGAGGGCGTTATGAAGCTGCCATCTCGCATGGGACGTTGGTACCACTTCCGTAGCGCTACGGAGAATTTGTACGCTTCTTTGATGTCGGGGAAAAGCCTAAAGAGTAGCCGAGCGCGTAGCTTTTGACTGGCTGTGTGCTCGTTGTGAAGCTTGTGTAGTAACCCTTTGCTACGCGGGAGAAGCTGTAGCTGGGTATCTCCATTGGACAACTCCTTTTTGAGATCTTTGAACTCTCGCTGGATCTTGGGATCGGGCTGCAGTTTAGGCTGTTTGCGACCCACCTCCTCCAGTTCTCGTTGCTTGCGAAGAAGCTCTTGCCGGTAGCGTATTCTTACGCTCTGAACTTGATCAATGATATTTTTGACGACGTGGAATTTATCCGCAACTTGGTAGGCATTGGGGAAGAGTTCGCGAGCCACCCAGTCGTAGTTTGGAGCCATATCACGGGTTACGCAAGAGACTGCGAAAAGTGCTTCTTGGGAGATGTTTGATCTCAAAATGTGGACGATCTGGGAGGCTCGGAGCGTGTTGACCATTAGGACGATTTTGTTCGTCTCTGGGTTCGACACGATGGTGTAGCAATCCCCGTTGATGTTCTTTTCGTCTATGCAGATGGTGGAGCCCATATTCTTCTCATTGAGAATGGGGATCTTCAGATCAGAACTTACAGTGCTTTTAGCAGAAGACTTGCCTGGAGATCGTGAGGCTCCAGTCTTCTGCAAATGGCGTTGGTGTGCTGGCCCTTTGTATCCGCTCAGGATATCTTTGTACCAGCGAAAAAGTTTCTTCGAGCTCATGCCCAGACAGTAGGCGACTTGCCCGATACTGGTGGGCTTAGACCCAATCAATCTCTTTTAAAAAATCGCCGAAAGCCTTGGTCGCTTTCATGCCTTTTTCAGTGTATGAGTAGCTGTTGGTGTAGCTCTTTTGCTCTTGTCGTTGCTCCTGTTTTATCTTCCAACGACGACGCTTGAGGTAGAGGAAGACCTCTTTGCCCATTGCCGGAAAAGTCTGCAACTCAATGTAGTTCGTATAGCCGTCTAGGACTATGTTTGAGAGATCTCCGTTGACCTCTTTTTTTCAACTCTGCGGGGATGTGGTCAGCGTCTTCTTTCTCTACCATATAGATGCGGTAAATGCCGTCTTCTTCGACCAGCTTTTCGAAGTCAAAGTCTCGGAGAATTTCTTGTGGAGCGAATAGCTCAATCCAATCTAGTTCTTTAGTCATATCTAAGGTGGTAAGGGGGAGGGCGAAAAGCTCTCCTCATTCATTTGGGGGTGCAAGTTAATCAATTCACTTCAGTTAGTTTTTTGCGTATGGCTTTCTCCCCCAGCACCTCAAAATAGGAATTAGCCGATTGTTTTTTCGCCACACAACCTGAGCAGGCTCCTCTGTAGTCTCTTCCTTTTTTGTACCTTTACGGATGAATTGAATATAGCCTGTGCCTTATGATGAAGCATATCGTATCTATCGAGCAGTGTGATGAGCAAGATATACTACGTATCCTGGATCGCGCTGCACTCTTTGAGGCCAATCCTAATCGCCATCTAATGGATGGAATGGTGGGTGCCACCTTGTTTTTCGAACCATCGACGCGTACCCGACTGAGCTTCGAGACGGCGGTCAATAGGTTGGGCGGACGAGTCATCGGCTTCTCCGACCCTAAGTCCAGCAGCTCGACAAAGGGCGAGTCGCTCAAAGACACCCTCCTGATCGTCTCTAACTATGCCGACGTGATCATCATGCGGCACTACCTAGAGGGTGCTGCGCTCTATGCTACAGAGGTCTCGCCCGTGCCGATCGTCAACGCTGGTGATGGTGCCAATCAGCATCCCTCGCAGACGCTCCTCGATCTCTACACGATCCGCTCTACACAAGGCACGCTCGAGGATCTACACATCGTGATGGTGGGCGACCTGCGCTTCGGACGTACGATCCACTCGCTCATAGAGGGGATGCGCTTCTTCTCACCTCGCTTTACCTTTGTCGCACCGCCTGAGCTACGACTCCCCGAGGAGTACCGGCAGTATTGCGATGAGCATCATCTACGCTATGAGGAGACTTCGCTCTTTACCCCTGAGGTGATCGCCGATGCCGACATACTCTATATGACTCGGGTGCAGCGAGAGCGCTTTACCGATATGGAGGAGTATGAGCGTGTCAAGGATGTCTACATACTTAATAAGGAGATGCTACAAGGCACTAAGGACAATCTGCGCATCCTCCATCCCCTACCCCGTGTCAATGAGATAGCGATCGATGTGGATAGCAGTCCTAAGGCGGAGTACTTTCGCCAGGCACAGAACGGGCTCTACATACGTCAGTCGATACTCTGCGAGGTACTCGGTATAGAAGTTGATAAGTAACACACTACACACTATGAATGCTAAGTCTCAGAAAGCTCTAATCAAGCAGCAAGAGGGGATGATGGTCACAGCCATCTGCAATGGCACCGTGATAGATCATATTCCCCCCAGAAAGCTCTTTAAGATAGCCCACCTCCTACAGCTCGAAGGTATGGAGGAGCCTATCACGATAGGCAACAACTTAGATAGTCGCTACCTAGGCAAGAAGGGGATCATCAAGATCTCCGGACGGATGCTCTCCGATGAGGAGGCAAGCCGTATAGCTCTCCTCGCCCCCGATGTGCATGTCAATATAATTAAGGACTACGAGGTGGTGGAGAAGCGGACGCTACACCTGCCCGAAGAGATTATTGGCTTCGTCAAGTGCCCCAATGCTAAGTGCATTACGAACAATGAGCCCGTGCGTACGCACTTTCACCTCATTGACGCTGAGCACGAGGTACTACGCTGTCACTACTGCGGACGCAAAGTATCGGAGGAGCGTATCGAGCTACTCTAATCAAAGAACTCACTAACAAACAAAGACTTAATACTATGACAAATCAATCTACAGCCACTAAGTCACGTCGTGGTCTGACGACGACAATTATCATCGTGGCGGTCGTACTGCTCCTTGTCTTCTGGGGCGTGGGTCAGTACAACTCGCTCGTAGTGCTAGACGAGCAGGTCAACACCTCGTGGAGCCAAGTGGAGAACCAATACCAGCGCCGTGCCGACCTCATCCCCAATCTTGTCGAGACGGTCAAGGGCTACGCCTCTCATGAGCGTGAAACCCTCGAGGGTGTGATCAACGCCCGCGCTAAGGCTTCACAGCCCATCGTCCCATCTGGCGAGGGGATGACTCAAGAGCAACTCAATCAGTTCCAGCAAGCTCAGGGAGACCTAACCAGTGCGCTTAGCAAACTGATGGTTGTCGTGGAGCGTTACCCCGAGCTCAAGGCAGACGAAAACTTCCGTCAGCTACAGGCTCAGCTAGAGGGTACGGAAAACCGTATCACGACGGCCCGCATGGACTTTAACAATCAGGCACAGCTGTACAATACGAAGATACGTCGCTTCCCAACGAATGTTTGCGCCGGTATCTTTGGCTTCCGCCAGCGTCCTTACTTTCAGGCAGAGGCTGGTGCAGAGCAAGCTCCTCAAGTAAAGTTTTAGTTGTTAGAGGTAGAGGGATAGGATTTCACTAGAGCCTCTAGTGGCACTAGTGAGCCTAGCCCTCATTTCTCTCTAACTTCTAACCTCTAATCTCTAACCTCTAGACTCCCCCATGAAGCGCACCTTACTCTTACTCGGACTACTGCTATCCTTTTGGGCACTACCTGCTCAGAAGGCTGTCTCGTGGGAGGATATCCCAAACGTACAGCTACAGGACAGCACGCAGTTTGTCTCCGACATAGCGCACATCATCGAGCCCGAGGCGCGACAACGAATCAACGAAGCGATCCTAAGCATGCGCCAGACGCATGGCGTGGAGGGAGTCGTCATCACCCTCCCCTCCATCGGTCAGAGTGGCTCTATCGAGGATCTCGCACGAGAGATACTTCGTGGCTGGGGCGTGGGCTCTAAGATAGACAATAGTGGCTTTGTCATGCTCATCTCGCTAGATAGTCGTCAGATACGCATCGAGACGGGCTACGGACTAGAGGGCGTGCTACCAGATGCCCTCTGTAGTCAGATCATTGCTCATCGTATGGCTCCACACTTCAAGCGTGGAGACTACAGTACAGGTATCCTCTCTGGCGTGCAGGCGATACAAGAGACGATCACGGCAAACTACGAGGGAGCGACGCGCACCGATGGTGCTGAGGAGGAGCTAGAGGCACGGAGTGTGTTCAACGGATTGATGATTCTCTTGGTGCTGATCCTCTGTGTCGTCATGATAGCCTCTTATAAAGACGAGCAGACAGCTCCGGAGCAGCGCATCAAGCGACTCAATAGGCAGATCGTAAGCTTCCTATTCATAGCTTTGATCTTAATGATCGGTGGAAGCTTCCTCTTGATAGCGGGAGCCATTGTCGTACTCCTCGCTCTCTACGCGATCTTGCGCCATCGGCTCTCTCGAGAGGCACTCATCTGTCACACATGTCATCAGAGCAAGCTACAGACTCTCTCAGACACGGCTAAGCTGTCGCTACTCACACCTGCACAGCAGCTGGAGGAGCGACTCGGCAGTGTGCACTACCTCGTCAAGCAGTGTGATAATTGTGGTGCCGTAGAGCGTTATGGCGAGGTAGATGGCAACTCACGCTACAAGCGTTGTCCGCACTGCGGGACCTATGCGCTGCAACACACTGGTACGCGCCGACTGCGCTCTACTGATCGGCATATCGCCTACATCCATCGTCAGGAGTATCACTGTCTCTACTGCGATCAAGACCATCACACAGACGAAACGGTCTACAAAGAGAGCAACTCTGCTCTAGACGGAGCTATACTCGGCGGTATCATCGGTAGCTCCCTCGGACGAGGCGGTGGTGGTTTCGGCGGCGGCGGTTTCGGTGGCGGAGGCTTCGGTGGCGGTTCAGGCGGTGGTGGCGGTGCCACTGGAGGCTGGTAAACGTGTACTACACCTTATATCTTAGGCATTATGTCCATACTACTCTACTTCTTACTGCTCATCTTAGGCTTGGTCATGATCACGGCTGGGGCCAACTTCCTCACCAATGGGTCTGTGACGATTGCTGAGCGACTAGGTGTGTCTCAACTAGTGATCGGTCTCACGATCGTAGGCTTTGGCACCTCAGCCCCGGAGTTAGTCGTGAGCATCACCTCGGCTCTGGCCAACAAGCCAGACATAGCCATCGCCAACGTGGTAGGAAGTAACATCGCCAATATCCTCCTCATCCTAGGCGTCAGTGCTATGATCTACCCGATTCGTGTGACGCATGACGCTATGAAGCGAGACATACCGATCGCCATGCTGGTCACAGCCATCTGTCTCGTCATGGCGAGCGATAATCTCCTCACGGGAGGCTTCTCGGGCAACATCATCGATCGTGGCGACGGCATCGTGCTCCTCTGCTTCCTCATCTTTTACCTTTATCTAGCCTTCATGTCTGCGCCCAAGGAAAAGGCACCCAAGCCTGACCTCTCGTCACTAGAAGATGATCTAGATAAGTCTAAGGCAAAGCATGCAACCAGGACACTGCTAATCTCTATCGCTAAGGTCATCGGCGGACTCGCTCTACTGATCTTCGGTGGACGTCTATTCGTAGACAATGCCTCTAGTATAGCACGCTCGTGGGGTGTGAGCGAAGCAATCATCGGACTCACCATCGTCGCTATCGGCACCTCACTGCCAGAGCTGGCCACATCGATCGTAGCAGCTGTCAAACGTCAACCCGACTTAGCCATCGGCAACGTTGTGGGAAGCTGTATCTTCAACATTCTCTTCATCCTCGGTGCCTCTGCCTCGATCACACCTCTAGTACCAGCCGGCATACAGCTCTTGGATTATCTAATGATGCTAGTGGCTGTCTTCCTCCTCTTTATCTTTAGCAACGTACTCGGACGAGCTATGATCAGCCGCAAGGAGGGCATTGCCCTGCTCGCCGTCTACATAGCCTATATGACCTACCTGATCCTCCAGTCGCTAGGCACCGGCATCTAGCCACTCAGCCGCTCCCCCTTCAGCACTCGTTTTACAGAGTCATCTGGTTTAGCAAACTGCGGGATGCACTTTTACGGGCCTTTGAGTCTCTGGGGAAGGTCGAGCGATCAGTGCTAATCGCTTCATTTTGTATCTTTGCACCTGTGGAGGTCATTGCTCTAGAGTGAGAGCCTCCCAGTGACGTATCATGGATATGGCAGTAGATCGGCTTGTCGCTGTCGCTAGTGGATGAGAGCCTCGGCTCCGCATCTCGTGCGAGAGAGGAAAGTCCGGGCAACGCAGAGTACCATACTCCCTAACAGAGAGCTATCCGCGAGGGTAGGTGACGTGTAGAAGAGAATGACCGCCCAGAGGTGCCTACGGCACGCTGGGTAAGGGTGAGAAGGTGAGGTAAGAGCTCACCAGCAGTGTGGGTGACCCACTGGCTGTACACACTATGGGTTGCAAGATCAAGTATACCGACGCTATGAGGGCTACTCGTCCTAGTCGGAGGGTAGATTGCTAGAGGCACTCGGCAACGAGTGTCGTAGATAAATGACAAGCACCACTCCTCGTGAGTGGCACAAAACCCGGCTTATAGATCTACTGCCCTCTCCGTGATTCGCTTCGCCAGCGCCGGGCGAGGTGATGCCCAGCAAAGCACACCTCCCTGTCGTACCATATATAATATAATATCGCTAACTTCATGCCACAACATACCAACTCTATACAACATAAGCGTCCCAGCTCTCAGCAGGCTACAACCGTAGAGCACGCCGCTCGCAAGCCCTCCACCTGGGTGCGCAAGCTCAAGGTGGGAGCCTACAAGGTGATTCGCTTCCTCACGAGCGACATGTGGCACATACAGCCACAGGAGGTGCGAGGCTTCAGACGGCTCTATATCAATACGCTCAAGGCTCTCTATATGGCCATCAAGGGCTATGTGGATCAACGGTTGAGTCGCCATGCCTCGGCACTGACCTACCGGACGTTTCTTTCTATCGTGCCGATGCTCGCGCTTATTGTAGCTTTTGCCAAGGGCTTTGGTTTTCAAGACACGATCTACGACTTTCTGATGACCTATATGCCAGGGCATCAGAACGAGCTAGACACGATGATGGGCTTTGTGGAGAACTATCTAGGGCAGGTACAGGGAGGGCTCTTCTTAGGTGTCGGCTTGGTGCTGTTTCTCTACACGATCTTCCTCCTTTTGGACACGATCGAGCAGACCTTCAACGTCATCTGGGGGGTGCCGCGAGGACGCTCCATAGGACGTAAGCTGACGGACTACATCACGATGGTCGTGCTACTGCCTATCTTGATGACGCTCTCGTCAGGAATGACCGTGATGATGGCGACGATAAAGAACACGTGGTTCAACGACTACATACTCTTCACGCCTCTGTGGGAGTTTATGCTCAAGCTCTTCCCGTACATCATCCTCATCTTTATGTTTGTGGGTATATTTATGGCACTGCCTAACACCCGGGTCAAGTTCCTCCCAGCACTCATCGCTGGTGCCATAGCTGGTAGTGCCTTCCAAATCCTGCAGGCACTCTACGTTAGCGGTATCCTATGGATCTCTAAGTACAATGCTATCTATGGTGGATTTGCCGCTATACCGCTCTTGCTCTTATGGCTGCAGGTGGTTTGGTCCATCACGCTCTTTAGTGCTAAGCTATGCTTCTCCATACAGAATGTGGTGAACTTTACCTACGCCAAGGACGCAACCAATGTCTCTCCTCGCTACTCCGACTTCCTGATAGTTCTGGTGATGGCTCACATCGTGCAGCGCTTCCTCGATCACACGGAGCCTGAGCCACATGATATACCTTCACTCTCAGAGGCCTGTCACCTGCCGATCAATCAGACCAGTGAGATCATCGCTAAGCTACTCGAGGAGGATCTGATCATCGAGGTAGTCTATAGCTCTCGTGACAAGGAGCTGCACTACAACCTAGCCGTCGACCCCGACTTGCTGACCGTGGGGTACCTCTTAGATCGCTTGGATCGCTCAGGACATCGTAACCACATGCTCACGCAGCAGCAGTTTGCCGAGGAGTGGGAGCTAGTGGTCGCTTCACGCCGTGCCTTTACGGAGCCACCACTGACGACGCTACTCGCAGACCTGCCTCTGGGCAGAAAACAATCAACCACCTAAATGAACCTGATATGGCACTCAACACTTCCGATCTAAAAGCTCAGGGAGAGCGTCTCATAGAGCGTAGCTCTGCCCTCATTTCCACTTCGCTCGATAAGCTGGTAGAGCGTGTCCGCACATGGACTTACGGCAAGCGACCTACCTTCGGTCTAGCTCTCTGTGGCGGAGCTGCTCGTGGGCTAGCCTACATAGGTGTCTTTCGTTTTCTAGAGGAGCATCACGTACGGCCTGACATCATCGCCGGGACTAGCGTCGGCTCGCTCATGGGGGCACTCTATGCAGACGGCTACAGTAGTGAGGAGATCTATGACCTGTCGTCAAATTTTGTCTTCATGAATATGACCTCGCTGACTACTCCGAGGCTCTCACTGCTCAAGACCAATAAGTATCGACAATTTCTCAAAGAGACCCTACGCCATGAGCGCATTGAAGATCTACCGATCCCCATGCACATCATCGCGACCAACTTGAATAAAGCCGAGGCGCGTGACTTTACAGAGGGTGACCTAGCCTCTACCGTGGTGGCCTCCTGCTCGATACCGATCCTCTTCGAGCCGGTTGTCATCGATGGCGAGCAGTATGTCGATGGTGGGGTCTTTATGAATCTCCCCGCACGTCCCATCCGTGAGTCGTGCGACTTCCTCCTCGGGATCAACCTAAGCCCGGTGGTAGACAATACGCCTACGAAAAACATGCTCCGTCTCTCGGACCGTCTCATACGCATTATGATGCGTGCTAATGTGACTATCGACCTAGAGCTCTGCGACGTTGTACTTCAGTCACCCCTACTCTCGCACTTTGGTGCCTACGATGTATCTCCCGTAGATATCATCTCAGACATTGGCTACCAGCTCATCAGCAAGGCATACGAAGAGGAGGAGCAGTTTAGAGAGATCATCGACCTACTCTCACAGCAGGGCAAAGCATAGGCTATGCGCACCATAATCTACTCCACACTAGTACGTCTATGGGGTAATAAGAAAGCGCACGCTCAGCTGACGCCTCATGGCACTCTAGAGCAAAACGGCACAGGCACGCTCGAAGACTTTGACGATGCAGCACTTGACTACCTCGCTTCGCTAGGAGTCTCTCACCTGTGGCCGATAGGGATCATACGCCACGCCACCCAGACACCTTTGCATAGCTGGACAGACTGTCCTGACCAACACCCCGACATTGTCAAGGGGCAGGCAGGCTCGCCCTACGCCATCACCGACTACTACGACGTACACCCGACCATCGTGCGAGAGCCGATGAGGCGACGAGAGACGTTTCGCTCTTTTGTAGAGCGCTGCCATCGTCATGGATTAAAAGTGATCATAGACTTTGTCCCTAACCATGTATCACGACAGTATGACGGCACTCACACGCCCCAGGGGGCTACTCCGCTGGGAGCTAAAGATGATAGGAGCAAAGCATTTGATCCGAACAACAACTTCTACTACCTACCTAGCACTTCGCTTCAGCTACCCAATCGCTCCTCTAGCTATCACGAGGAGCCGGCGCGTGTCACGGGTAATGACTGCTGGTCTGCCACTCCCTCAGCCAACGACTGGTACGAGACGGTCAAGCTGAACTATGGCGTGGACTACCGCCCCGATGGCTCTCGGATCTCACAC
Organism: Porphyromonas vaginalis; assembly: GCF_958301595.1. Taxonomy (NCBI): domain Bacteria; kingdom Pseudomonadati; phylum Bacteroidota; class Bacteroidia; order Bacteroidales; family Porphyromonadaceae; genus Porphyromonas; species Porphyromonas vaginalis. Next base: position 2,380,058 of record NZ_CATQJU010000001.1, read on the forward strand.
TTTGACCCGATGCCTGCCACGTGGCTGCAGATGCGAGACATACTCTGCTACTGGGCTGCCGAGGGGGTAGACGGCTTTCGCTGTGATATGGTCGAGATGGTGCCAGTGGAGTTTTGGCACTGGGTCATACCGCAGGTACAGGAGCAGTATCCCGTCACCTTTGTCGCAGAGATCTACCAGATAGACAACTACCACAAGTACTTAGAGGAGGGAGCCTTCGATCTACTCTACGACAAGAGCGGACTCTACGACACGCTCTACCAAGTGATCACTCAGGAGCGCTCGGTCTCTGCTATCGAAGAGCGACTCATCTACAATAACAAGGAGTACGCTCCCGACGAGCTGCTCTACTTCCTAGAGAACCACGATGAGGTGCGTCTTGCCTCGCCTTACTTTGCCGACACGGCTCAGCGAGGACTCACCGCTATGACGCTGCTTGCGCTCGCTACCCCTAGCCCCCTACTCCTCTACGCGGGTCAGGAGTATGGAGAGAGAGGCGTCGATGCCGAGGGGTATAGTGGTCCTGACGGACGAACCTCGATCTTTGACTACTGGAGCATCCCCGCTCTGGGTCATCGTGACCCTGCCGACCCGATCTATCAGAGCTATCATCGCCTCATGCAGTGGGCGCAGAATCCAGTCATCCTGAGAGGAGCTTTTCACTCGATACAGGAGCAGGCTCGTCAGTGGGGAGGGTTCAATGCTGAGCGCACCTACGGTTACCTACGACTACTAGATCCCGCAGAGCAAGAGGCTGGCGAAACAATCGGCATCGCCGTCCTAAGCAATTTCACGGCAGACCCACAGCGTTACCCACTCTTCCTCCCAGTCTTGGAGGAGCGCGTAGAGACGCAGCAGCTGATGCGTGTGACGACACAGACCTATCTAGAAGCTTCCCAGGAGCAACTCTACGCCTTCCAGCCATGGGTTCCGCTGATCGTCAAGCTCCCCCCTTACAGTGTACAGGTCATCGAGCTACGAAACACAAATTCTGGTAGAATTAGTGGTTAGGTGGTGAAAAAGTCGTACCTTTGGCAATACCTATCTCTAGGTACCCTATCGAGACCATTCTTGATTAGCATATATCATATCACACAACGCTATGAATCGTATAGTCAGTAAGACTTTTCTCTCCGAAAAAGTAGCCAAGCTGGTTGTCGAGGCACCCTTGATTGCCAAGTCACGCCGTGCTGGACACTTTGTCATCGTACGTGTCACCGACCATAGTGAGCGCGTACCCTACACTATTGCCGATGCTGATGTAGATGCCGGCACGATCACGCTGATCGTTCAGGCAGTCGGCGAGTCCTCTCAGCGACTGGTCGCTCTGAACGCTGGAGACATGATCCACGACATCGTGGGCCCACTAGGACAAGCCACACATATTGAGAACTTTGGCACCGTAGTCTGTGCTGGTGGTGGTGTCGGTATGGCACCGCTCTATCCTATCGCCCGGGCACTCAAGGCTGCTGGCAATAAGGTGATCGTCGTCGCTGCGGCACGTACTAAGGAACTCATCATACTGGAGAAGGAGTTCAGAGAGTTTGCTGACGAGGTCATCATCATGACCGACGATGGCTCCTACGGCACCAAGGGGCTCGTGACCGATGGTGTCGAGTCTGTCATCAAGCGTGAGAAGGTAGACCTCTGCGTGACCATTGGTCCCGCCATCATGATGAAGTTTGTAGCTCTGCTTACTAAGAAGTACAACATCCCTACCACCTCCTCACTCAATACGATCATGGTCGACGGCACGGGCATGTGCGGTGCTTGTCGTATCACCGTCGGAGGCAAGACGCGCTTTGTATGCGTCGATGGACCTGAGTTTGACGCTCACCAGGTAGACTTTGACGAGCTACTGATGCGTCTGAATACCTATAAGAAGTAAACGTATCACTCTGAGTTAACCACATATTACAATGTCAGAACAAAAGGATCTGATCACTGCTCGTCGCAACGAACCTTGGCGCGAGGAGCTTCGCAAGGCACATACTGGTAAGGAGCGCATGGCTATACCACGAGTCAAGATGACTGAGGTAGATCCACACGAGCGTGCTCACAGTCTAACGAAAGAGGTCAACTGTGGTCTCACCGAGGCTGAGGCGCGTCAGGAGGCTATCCGCTGTCTCGACTGTGCCAACCCCTCTTGTATGGAGGGTTGCCCCGTATCAATCAACATACCCTCTTTTATCAAAAACGTAGAGCGTGGAGACTTTGCAGCAGCTGCGCACATCATCCGTGAGAGTAGCTCGCTGCCCGCTGTGTGCGGTCGTGTATGCCCTCAGGAGAAGCAGTGTGAGAAGCACTGTATCTACACGGAGAAGATGAAGCGCAACGCCGTCGCCATCGGTTATCTAGAGCGCTTTGTAGCAGATTATGAGCGTGAGAATGGGCTGTACGAGCTACCCGAGATGGCTCCCGCCAATGGCAAGAAAATCGCCGTCATCGGTAGTGGTCCTGCCGGACTCTCCTTCGCTGGCGATATGGCACGCTGGGGGTACGATGTGACCGTCTTCGAGGCTCTGCACGAGGTCGGTGGCGTGCTGAAGTATGGTATCCCCGAGTTCCGCCTCCCGCTACGCGTCGTCAATGCCGAACTCAAGATCTTAGAGCAGATGGGCGTACACTTTGAGACCAATGTCGTCGTAGGTCGTACGCTCTCTTACGAGCAGCTACAGGAGATGGGCTTCGTAGGCATCTTCGTGGGTAGTGGTGCTGGCTTGCCCAACTTTATGAATATCCCTGGCGAAAACCTCGCCGGCGTCATGAGCTCTAACGAATACCTCACCCGTGTCAACCTGATGGGCGCTGGTACCGAGGGTGCTGAGACACCTATCTATAAGGGAGACGTGGTCGCTGTCATCGGGGGTGGTAACACTGCTATGGACTCAGTCCGTACGGCACTCCGCCTTGGTGCTAAGCGTGCTATGATCGTCTATCGTCGTAGCGAGGAGGAGATGCCCGCACGTCATGAGGAGATCCTGCATGCTAAGGCTGAGGGCGTCGAGTTCCTCACCCTACATAACCCTATCGAGTACGAGGGCAACGAAAAGGGCAAAGTGTGCCGTATGAAGCTGCAGCGCATGGAGCTAGGCGACCCCACACCCGATGGTCGTCGCAAGCCGGTCCCCATACCTGGAGCTATCGATGAGGTAGATGTAGATGTCGTCGTTGTGAGCATCGGTGTCTCGCCGAACCCACTCATACCACGCTCCTTCCAGGGTCTGGAAGTTTCGCCCAAGGGGACTGTCATCGTCAACGAGCAGAACCAGAGCTCTATCAAAGAGGTCTACGCTGGTGGCGATATCGTCCGTGGAGGTGCCACAGTCATCCTCGCTATGGGTGACGGACGCAAGGCTGCTGCCAATATGCACGCAGCTCTAAGCCAGCAGTAACTCAGCACAGCCAGTAGCTCTGCCTATGCTGGCGCGCATCATCCTACCCCTAGCCCTCGAGGAGGAGTACACTTATCGTGTACCCGAGGCGCTGTGTGAAGAGGCGAGGGTCGGTATGCGTGTGCTAGTGCAGTTTGGCAGTAAGCGCTACTATTACGCTATCATATCTCAGCTGATCGAGGAGTCGGACAGACCTCTCGGTCAGCTGAAGTCTATTATAGCCCTACCCGATCGTGAGGCGATCGTGACCTCAAGGGAGATAGACCTCTGGCGCTGGGGCGCCTCTTATTATATCTGTTCGCTGGGAGCCTGGCTCACCGCCGCTATACCGAGTAGCTACCTACCCTCTAGTGAGACGCAGGTAGCGTGGCGGGAGCCAGACGAAACGGCCGAAGGCGATCAAGCAACCGACTACAAAGCGACCGAACTATCGGAAGCGATACGCTATGAGCTACTCTCCATGCGAGGACATCAGGCGAAGGTGAGCAAACTGGCGAAGATCCTTGGCGACCGCATCTATCCTGAGATAGACCGACTCCTGCAGGCTGGTGTACTCATCGGTAGTGAGTCTATACCACGTTACAGCCGCTCTGTGCAGGTCGGCTCGCCAGCCGTGCAGTTTGTCGAGGAGCTATGCTCTGAGGAGGCACTCAGCGAACTTGTCGAGAGCCTCTCCCGCGCCAAGGCGCAGAAAGCTATGGTAGAGCAGCTGATAGACCTCCTCTACCAGCATGAACTACCGCTTGACACGCCTCTACTCCGAGAGACACTCGTCGGGAGAGACACCAATCGGCAGGCCACACTCCGTACACTCATCAAGCGGGGCATACTACGAGAGACGGCGACACTCGCCGATCCGCTCATACGCCCCACGGCACAGCGCACCGCCTCAGCAGCTGGAGAGCAGCGACAGAGTCAGCTCTTCGAGAGTCTCATCAGCGAAACGTCCAAACCCGTACTCTACCAAGCTACAAGCAATGAAGAGCAAATAGAACTGGTCGTCTCGATGGTCGAGCAGATGCTCCAGCGCAACCCTGCAGCACAGGTAACTATCTATGTGCCACAGCTCTTTCTCTTTGACCAAAGCCTACTCTACAATGCCCTGCAGCAGCTAGCTAGAGGCAGCGGAGAGAGACGACGGGCGACGCCCTTTGACCTCGTCCTCTACAGCTCCTCCACGACAGACGCCGAGCGGATGGCGCTACGTGCTAGGCTCCTCGGGCTGACACACCGAGAGCGTGGACTCATCGTCCTCACCTCTCGCATGGGTAGCCTCCTACCCCTTTCGCACTGTGACCTCGTCATCGTCACCGACGAGGAGAGTAGTCGCTACAAGCAGTCCGATCCTGCCCCACGCTATCATGCGCGTGACCTGACTGTCGTCGCTTGCAAGAGCAGCCAGACGCCTCTCCTACTGACTACCGTCGCCCCCTCTGCCGAGGCACTATACAACGTAGAGCGGGGATACTACCGCTCACTCAATGACCTCAGTGCACCGAACACCCCAAAAGCACCACGACCCTTCGAGCTGATCGACCTATCCCTTCAGCGCAAGCAGGGCAAGCTCCCATGGGGACAAATGCTCTCCATCGAGCTACGCAAAGCACTCCTAGAGCAGTGCCAAGCGGGACGCAAAAGCATCCTCCTACTCAATCGTCGGGGCTACGCTCCGCACCTTGTCTGTAGACATTGTCAGAAGACGCTCCAGTGTCCCAACTGCGATGTAGGACTGGTCTACCACAAGTCCACACAGAGCGTCAGCTGTAGCTACTGTGGCTTCACAGCGTCTGCTCCTCGCATCTGTCCTCATTGTCATCAGAGTGACCAGGTTCCTCTAGACAAAACAGAAGTTGCGATAGACAACAGCCGGGGAGCCTTTAGCATACAGGGTTATGGTGTAGAGCGTATCGCCGAGGAGCTCACGCTCTTCATCCCGACAGAGGTTCACATCCTAGAACTCAGTGCCTCGCAATACTATAATAAGGAGGCGCAGCAACGGATGCGTCAGCTGATACGTAGCGACGAGCCTGCCATACTGGTCGGCACCTCAAGTCTTATCTATCTAGATGCTATCCGCAATGTGGGGCTCATTGGCTTGGCAAACCTAGATCAGCTGATCGTGGGCGATGACTTCAGAGCCAACGAGCGGGCCTATGCCGCACTCAGTCGCTTCGGGAGCAACTACCCCTCAGCGCAACTCTACATTCAGAGCTACCAGACCGACACACCCCTCCTCGAGAGCCTGCAGGGCGGTGACACGGCAGAGCCTTATGGTATAGGCGAGCTGGCAGAGCGTGAGTACCTCCGCTTCCCCCCCTATGTGCGCCTCATCTACGTTTATATACGAGGAGCCTCCGAGGGAGATGTCTGCTACACCGCAGCTGCGCTAGCACGTGCGATGCAGGCGGAGCCGTTTCAGCCACTCTGGCAGGCTTCTGAACCCAATGCACCCTACGTCTCTTGGGTGCGTATGCGCCATATTCGCTATATTTGCATGAAAATTCGTCCCTCTAGCCCTTGGCGGGAGGTGCGAAGGCAGATTTCTCATATTATCTCCACGATACAGAAGAGTGCTATCCAAGCTCGGAGGGTGCAGATCTACTGCGACGTAGATCCACTCTAGCACTATGACGAGCTAGACGCTCAGCCTATCGTGTGGGGATGTGAGCTTTTTTAGATTATACTCATTCGAGTCCTATATAAGTAGTATCCATGCATTACTATCGCTTTACCTTCTTATTATCACTCATCGCCCTTATCGGGTCATACCCCTTAGCAGCACAGGCAGATCACTCGGCGAGCCTCCAGAGCGAGGCTGACAGCGTCACGGCGCCCGTCGAGCTCACGACCCTCAAGGTGCAGTACCTCCTCAATCGCTCCAACCCCGTGGCACCACTACCCAAAGAGGTACTCCCCACCACCCTACTGCTGCAAGCACCCCTCTCGTCGGCCGTGAGCGTCATCTCTACTGACCAAGCTCCCGAGCTATCTCTAGACTTACCCATCAGCTTAGTAAGCAAAAGCAGTCCAATTGCCACAGCACTGCAAAACGAAGAGCTACAGCTCCCCCTCTTACAGCAATACTACGAGCGTAGCTTGCAAAGCGTCAATCAGCTCAAGCTTGCCACCCCCACACTCATCACACGTCGAGAGGGCGATCTACTGGCACACCGCATAGATATGACCACCGTCGGGAGCTCGAAGCCTATCGTCGATGCGACCATTGATGCCCCATTTGCAGGCGTTAATGCGTCAGACCAGCTTCACGGGGTAACGCTCGGCAGGAAGTACTGGTTCCCAGGACTAGAGAGCAACATACAGTTTAGCCAGACCTACATCTCGCCTAACTGGCACAAGGGTGGTAACAGCGCCCTCGCACTCCATAGCAAGCAGCTCCTCCGCCTGAGCTACGAAAAGGACAAGGTCAACTGGCTCAACGAGCTAGAGTGGCGTCTCGGACTCAACGCTGAGATACGTGACTCGCTCCAGGGGTACAACGTCTCTGATGACCTCCTCCGCCTACGTAGCAACTTAGGTATCAAGGCCTTCAAGGGGTGGTACTACTCACTAGATGTAGAGGCTCGCACGCAAGCCTTCGAGCAGCGGTCTGAAGATAAGACCGTGGTCTACTCTGCCTTTGCTTCACCACTCACACTCACCGCGGGTCTCGGTATGAAGTGGGTCGTAGACAACAAGTCCAAGACCTACTACGGGCGCCGCTTCCGACTAGACCTCAATATCGCTCCCCTCGCCTATGACTTCAAGTGGTCTGCACGCAAGGATATAGACATGACCCGACATGGCTTTGAGGAGGGCAAAAACATCTACAGCGCCATCGGATCTATGCTTCGCGCCAATATGATCTGGAACTTCACCGACACCTTCGCATGGGAGTCGCGACTCTACTACAATACCAGCTACAAGCGTATCGAGACCGAGTTTGAGAACTCTCTCGTCTTTGCCTTCAGTCGCTACATCTCCACCCGTATCAACGTCCTGCTACGCTACGATGATGCCGTACCGCTCACTCCTGAGAATAAATCTCGTCTACAGATCTACGAGATGCTGACCATCGGCTTCGACCTCAAGATTTAACCAGCTGACCTCATGCAGTTTACCATAGACCATACCTGTCCCCATAGCGACGCACGCACTGGAGTCATCAAGACCGCCCACGGAGATATACAGACCCCCGTCTTCATGCCTGTGGGCACTGCGGGAGCCATCAAGGCGGTCACGATGGAGCAGATGGAGCAGGAGACCGATGCGCGGATCATCCTCGGCAATACCTACCACCTCTACCTACGTCCCGGCATAGAGATACTCAAAGAGGTAGGCGGCCTGCACCGCTTCGGCACTTGGAGCAAGCCCATCCTGACCGATAGTGGAGGCTACCAAGTCTTCTCATTAGCAGCCATGCGGCGCATCACACCCGAAGGCGTCACCTTCGCCTCGCACATCGACGGCTCCAAGCACCTCTTCACACCCGAGCGGGTTATGGAGATAGAGCGTGCCATAGGGGCAGACATTATGATGGCCTTCGACGAGTGCTGCCCAGGAGATGCCAGCTATGCCTATGCCAAGCAGTCGCTAGACACCACCGAGCAGTGGCTCGACCGCTGCATCAAGCACCTCGAGCATACCCCGCCTCTCTATGGTTACGAGCAGGCTCTCTTCCCAATCGTACAGGGATGTGTCTACCCCGACCTCAGGCGTCGAGCGGCCGAGCATATAGCTTCGCTAGGCGCCCCCGGCAATGCCATCGGCGGACTAGCCGTCGGCGAGCCTACCGACAAGATGTACGAGATGATCGAGCTGACCAATAGCATCCTCCCCAAGGATAAGCCACGCTACCTCATGGGCGTCGGTACCCCAGCCAACATACTAGAGGGCATCGCACGTGGAGTCGATATGTTTGACTGCATCATGCCCACACGCAACGCCCGCAATGGGCAGCTCTTCACCTGGCAAGGCACCATCAACATACGCAATGCCAAGTGGCGCACCTGTCACGAGCCGATAGACCCCGAGGGCACCGCATCGACCGACCACCGCTACACCCGCGCCTACCTCTACCACCTCTTTAAGGCGCAGGAGATCACGGGGCTCACACTGGCTAGTATCCACAACATCGCCTTCTACCTCGACCTGGTCAACCAAGCGCACGACCACATCGTGGCAGGCGACTACACCGACTGGATGCGTAGCGTCCTGCCCGCCCTCACCCGCCGGCTCTAGCCTGTGCGTACAGTCAATGATCACTTACGCAATATCTTTCTCTCGGGGGAATTGTCCGAAGAGGGAACTATCCGGAAATCCCGAATAGTTCAGCAAGAAGAGACTGTTGCAAAAGTCAACAGTCTCACAATCTTGCAAGCAAGATTGTCTAGACTTTGCAGAAAGGATGAAGCGCAAGGCGCTGAGGGTGAGGTCTGAAGGGAGCATACCTCCGTATGTGACCGAAGCCGAATCCCGAAAGCAACACAGCGATTCGCCTTTATGCAACAGTCTCAAGAAGGGTCTCGCTTAGTAAGCCCTGAGGTCTCTCTACCCTCTGGAAGCGATCATCGCAACCAGTACGCTGTACCCAACCACCTGACGGGACGCCAGTATGACGCTTCTAACTTCTAACTTCTAACCTCTAATCACTATTTACATATCTTTACGGGGAAATTCGTCCGATTCCCTCCTTTCTCGAATATCCACGTGGGAAATCTCAAATCTCCACGTGGATATTTTTTATTTGTCCTCTCCTGAAATAGTACACAGTTGGGAAGCCAACCCCAACAACTATGAAAGAAGAAAAAAGTAACCGAGGACGAAAGGGATATCCCCTAGATTTCAAGTGGAGAGTCATTGATGACCTCCTAGCCACTGGCGAGAGCATCGCCACGACCAGCCAGCGCTACGGCATTACCACACGCACCATTCGAAATTGGTTGCGTACCTTTGGAGTAGAGTTACCCAACCAAAGCAGCAGTAGCACTATGAGCAAGACAAACAAGAACAAAGACGTAGATCCAGAGTACGCAGAACTCAAGCGCGAAAACGCTCGCCTCAAAGCAGCCCTCTTCCAGGCTGAGAGCAAGGCCTTAGTCAATAAGACACTACTCGAAGAGGTCTTGAATCGCTACCATATTGATCTAAAAAAAAAAGACCGATTTGCAGCCGTGAAAACGCTTGAATCCGCCAAAGTGAGAGGTCAAAAGCTCTCCATAACCTACCTTTGTCAGCTACTAGAAGTCAGCCGCAAAGGCTACTACAAGCACACCTTCACAGAGCAAGACGAAGATGTCAAAGTAGCCTCCGTCCTACACTATTGCCAGTATGTGCGCGGTCAACTCCCCAAAGCAGGCGTAGACACCCTCCAGCAGTGTGCCAACGAATACTTCAAAGGGACCTTCCAAGTAGGTCGCGACTGGCTATACAAAGTATTAGGAGCCAACGACATGCTACTGAGAAGTCGCAAGCGCAAGCGTCCACCCCAGACGACCAAGGGCGTGGTCAATCACGGCTTCCAAGACCACCTGAACACCACCCCTAAATACATCGCCACAGACCATTGCCGGCTCACCGTCTCAGACATAACCTACGTCAAATGTTTAGGTGGCTTCGCATATCTCTCCCTGACGATGGACGCTTATAGCCGCATCATCACCGGCTTTGACCTGCAGCCCACGCTCTCCACAGAGGGCCCCTACAACGCACTAAGACAGACCGTTGACTTCTACCAGAAGCATGGCTTTGACCTCAAAGGGCTCATCTTCCATAGCGACCGAGGCTGTCAATATGTCTCCAAGCAGATGACCGACTACGAGGCCAGCCTAGGCATCGTAACCAGTGTCACCCAGACAGGCAACCCTCTCCACAACGCTATGGCAGAGCGACTTAACGGGATCATCAAGAACGACTGGCTCTACAACTTCGAGGATAAGCCCATAGATCAAGTTCGAGAGATCCTCTCGCAAACGATTGCTCTCTATAACACAGCGCGTCCTCATCGAGCCATCAACAAGAAGACTCCGATGCAGATGCTCATACCAGATTACCCCAACCCTATAACCACACAACCCTCTAAGAAACAGACATCTAAGAACAATTCACCAAAAGCTCCGAGCCTCAAATCTCCGAGCTCATGCCGCTTAACTCCACACAAAGACCTATCTTTGTGTACCTCCGCAGTAAAAACGACCACAAGTCGTGTACCCCAGCAAGAGCAAAACTAACAAATGAGTACACTCACAGGACTAACAAAAATGACCCGAGTACCATCTCAGTAATACCTTCCCAACTGTGTACTTTTTTCAGGAAGAGGACAATTTTCCACGTGGGCGCAATTCATTTCCTCCGAAGTTTCATTTGATTCCTCCGAAGTTTCATTTCATTCTTCCGAGAAATTTTTTATTCCCCACCTAGAGATTTTGAAATATCCACGTGGAAATCACTTTTCCCCGACACAGCGCCGTATCGATATGTAGTCGACTCCTAATTATTGTAACGAGCCAACGTCTCATTTGCCCAGTCAGGGATGACGCATCATAATCGAAGTTTCAAGAGCTATACACAACGATAAGCGAGGAGCCTGAGAGACATTGTCTATCACGTCTCAGTGTTGACTTCTATCCCCTCAAAATGGACATTAGCCATAAGTGATGAACAAGAAAGTTGAGAGAAAGTTTTGTCAAGTCAGAATTTATTGCAACCTTTGCCTCAGAATAAAAACATAACGTTCTGTATCGTCAGACAAGCTATGAAGAGTACAAAAGAAACTATACTGAGAGAAAGCTTCAAGCTGTTCTTAGCCAAAGGTTATGATGGCACTAGTGTACCAGACATTGAGCGTGCTGCAAAGATTACTCGTGGAGCCATATTCCATCACTTCATCAATAAGGAGGATATATTTAAGCAGTCGGCGGACTATTTCGTACTTTCTTTTCTTGAAGAGGTCAACTACGGAGAGGAATACTTGAGTAGCTCAACCCCCTTAAAAGCGTTTATGGGTAAGTGCTTGGAAGTCATTGAAGCAAGAATGAAGACATTCGTACAAAAGACAAATGTGGAAATAACCCCCGCAAGCTTTATGAGCTTTGCCCTTTATCTGAAAGATCACTACGAAGGATGGCAAGAGAAAGCTCTTGAATACGAAAAGAGAAAGATAGATGCTTGGGAGAAAGCGATCAACTTAGCCAAAGAAAAGAACGAAATACACCCAGACACCAATGAGGCGTTGCTTGCAAGCACTTTTCATAACCTATATATGGGGTTGTCCTATGGAGGAGCCTTAGTGGATAAATTGTCCATCCCTGACTTACAGAGACTTTGGGATTATATCTACCAGCAACAGGTCGTAAAATAAGAATCGCGGATTATGGATAGACCTGCTTACATAAACCAGATCGCCTCTTTTCTGCCCAATATGCCAATTGAAAATGAAGAAATAGAGGCAACGCTTCAAGAGTCTGTTCCATCCTCCTTAGACAGCAACAAGGGACGTTTCTCACTCTAAAGTAAAACTACGCAATGATGATGCCAATGAGAAGTTACCTTTTGATGATGTGTTTGGTCTTTGCCCTCTTTTTCTCTCAAAAGGCATGGGGACAAGTCAGTTTCTATGATGCGAAGGTGAGCGACTACGGTCAGTTGGAGCAAGTCTTGGGCGACAAGTGGGATACTGTGGATTCTTTGATCGTGCATGGACCTATCAACGAAGCCGATTTCACAACCTTGTGGAAATGCAGTTTCGAGGGAAAACTCACGGTATTGAATCTAGAGCATGCACAGGTGGAGAATAATAAGATCCCTGTACGTGCACTTTTTAAAAGAGACAGGCAACTCGTTGATGATCCAAGAGCATATGAAGGAGTCGTCTATCTGCCAATACGTCGTCTGATCCTTCCCGAGGGTATTCAGGAAATAGGAGATTTCGCTTTTTCCCGAATGAGATTAGAACAAGTGAATCTTCCTAAGAGCCTAAGGAAGTTGGGGCGTTCGTGCTTTTCAAATTGCCATTGGCTGAGTACAGACCCTTTAATTATCCCAGAGGGGATCACGGACATTCCCACCCAATGCTTCATTAACTGTCAATCTTTTGGTAAGTTGATTCTTCCTTCTACGCTTAAAAGCATTGGCATATCTGCTTTCTATAACACAAGAGTGGTAGAGGTAAACTTTCCTGAGGGTTTGGAGCAAATCAAACTCGCTGCTTTTTTGGGATGTGACCTCATAGAAGCAATACTTCCTAATACAGTCATAGAGTTGGGAGAGAGTATTTTCTCTATGTGCCCAGCATTAAAGAAGATACAGTTACCAGAGAATATTAATACGATCCCCGCTTCTCTTGCGTCTTGGTGTCCTTTGTTGGAGACTGTGAATATCCCAAAGAGCGTGACAATAATAGATGAGGCGGCCTTTTGTGGGGATGTAATGCTCAAACCAGTAAACTTGCCCAATGGATTGAAACGCATAGAGAAGGATGCTCTTTGGTATGTTGCAGTTGATTCTATCGTATTCCCAAATTCTCTTGAGTACTTGGGGGCAGGGACTTGTGCAAATTGGAAATACGTCAAGAAAATATATTCGCTCTCTCCTATTCCACCATCTTGTGATACTAACGAAGAGGGGAAACATGAAACTTTTCACGGCTATACCCCCAACGACATACCTGTGTATGTTCCCATCGGATCGGGCGAGAAGTACCGTGAAGCTTTCGGGTGGAGTTACTTTACCAATATCATAGAGACGGATAAGCTCCCTACAGGGATAGAAACGCCCTCGGCGGACGATGCTGGAAAATACAAGATCTATGGAAAAGACGGCCGACTGGTCATTGAGGCGACGGAAAGCCTTTCCTCTCCTGTTTCGTATGCTGTTTATGCCATAGATGGGACGCTGATAGCGCAAGGAAGCTTCATCTCCTCCTCCCATTCCATTCCAATGCCGTCAAGAGGTACCTATATAGTCCGCATCGGTAACTCCATTCATAAAACATTGCTGTAAAGTCCCGTAGGGCCCTTAGTATCAGAACGAAAGAAACTACGCTCTGTATTAGCCGACAAGATATGAAGATTACAAAAGTAACTTCCACCATAGCTATAATACTGTGTTGCCTTGGTCTGTCTCTACAAGCCACAACTGCACAGGAAGTAACAGGTAGAGTCGTCTCAAAGGAGCGTACTCCGCTGGAAAATGTGCATGTGTTGCTATATAGTAACCAAGACTCCACATTGCTTACGATGGCTGTAACGGATAGTTTAGGTAGGTATGCGATGAGACTCCCCGAAAAGGCATTCAGCGTTACCTATTCACTCATTGGAGCTAAGCAAGTCACTATCCCATACGATGCCACACTAGAAGCTTACCGAGAGGTGATCATGGAGGATGATGACACTGCACTCGGAGAGGTGGTCGTCTTAGCGCATCAAGTGCGTACTAAGCCAATCGTAGGTGGCATCGAGTGCCGCATCCTTAATCAAGACTTAATCAGCAATCGTACTGCCGTAGATCTTCTTGCCTATGTGCCGATGATCTCAAAGAAGGGTTTGGACAGCTATTCCGTGGTGGGTACGGACGATGTTGTGTTCTTTATCAATGGTCGCCGCTCCCTTATGTCAAAGTCGGCCTTAATGAGCTATCTCAAGACGCTATCAGCAAGCCAGATCAAATCGATGAAAGTACTTTATCAGCCCTCACCAGAGTATGGCGTCGGTGAACGTACAGCAGTCATCGATCTTGTCATCGAGGACAACAATGTGGGGTTCCAAGGGAGTCTGCGTGGAGAACTGATCCGCACGAGAAAGCGGAAGGAGACGCTCAGCACGACACTCGTCTATCAGGCACCCAGATGGCAAGTGCAGCTCTACGCTGGGGCTCGTAACTTGAGAGACTATGAGCGGTCTGAGGGAGAGACTCACTACTTGCAGTCAGGCGTGATCAATACCTCGGAGCAGCTCCGAGACACTCGTCGTCGTCAATATGACCTCAACTTGACGGGAGAATACAAGATTGCGGAGGGACATACGGTGGGAGCCTCAATAGATCTCTATCGCTATGGAGGCAAGCCGCATACTACTATAACCGACCGTTATAGCTCCGTCGGCATAGACTCGACCTTCACGGGACAGATCAACAGAGACTACGTGGATAGCTACCTAGGGAGTATCATCTACTACCAAGGCAAGCTTCCCCGTGGTATGTACTTGACGGCAGAAGTTAGCGGTCTATGGAGTGACTACCGCCAGACGATGAGCCAACGCTATAATAGGAGTGACCTGCCAAGTCTTCCAGCCTACTTGGACTACCAGTCCAACCTCCCGATGACAACGAGTGGCTACTCCCTTAAAACGCAACTATCGATCCCGCTCTCTGAGAGACTATACCTCTATTTAGGCAACAATAGTTCGCTGAGCCAAGCTCGCTACAATGAGACCTACGACATCCGTGTGATCCCAGGCAGCTTTCGTCCAGCAGACCGCACATTGCATTACAGCGAGATGCTGCATCTCCCGTATCTCTTGGCATACTATCAGCTCCCGTACAATATCACGCTGTATGGTGGGCTGTATGGACAATATCATAGTACATCGGGGGCTTATGATGATGGTGCGAGGCAACACTATTCTGGGCGATGGTACCTGCTCCCCTATGCCAGTGTGTCTTGGCGACAAGGTGCATTGAGTCTCTCGTATGGCTTCTCCATGAGTAATGACTACTCCTCCTTTGCATCGTACTCGCCCTTTGTCAAGTGGACCGCAATGAATGCCTACACGCAGGGCAATCCAGAGTTGAGACCAGCTCGCTCTATGTTTCACACCTTGACGGCTCGCTACCGCAACTTTTATGCACAAGCTTATTACGGAGAGACGCGAGACAACATCGGCAGCTTTGCTATACTGACTCCTGATCGAGTAATTGCGACTAAGAGCTACAACTACGGTGTCGGTCGGTCGCTGAGCCTCTCTATGGGATATGGAGGTAACATCACCTCGTGGTGGTATGCCAATGCTAATGTGTCGGGACGATACACTCGTAATGAGGTGACCATAGCAGGACTCCCTCAGTATGGGTGCAACTACCGAACCTGGATGGCGGACGGCTCCTTCAACAATGCCTTCACGCTTTCAGACCGCTACGACTGGACAGCAGATATCAACTTCAGCTACTCATCTCCTTACCACTATCTCTACACCACCCAGGATGGGATGATGCAATGCAACATTATGATGAGCAAAGGCATTGGTTCCCGTGTGATGCTGACTTTATGGGCATACAAGTCTTGGAGGCAAAGCCTCGGACACGGCATCCACTCGTGGGGCTTATCAGAGAGTCACACACCGGACTTCAATCGGTGGACGAAGTCGTGGGGTGAGGATATGGGCATCTCGCTATCCATCGCTTACTACTTCGGCAAGTCATCGCTCAATCAGAAGATCCAAGCGAAGCGATCTGACGCCTCACGCATTATTCCCAATGATGACAAATAGGGCACTATTGTGTCGAAGTAAATGGCTACCTTTGCAAGCAAACAGAATAAGTCAATTAACGAAAATCACAGACCATAATGAGACGTATTAAACTTGCACTTACAATCGTCGCTTGTCTCTTGACAGCGTGTGCACCTGTTGCGACCAATTCAAATCCTCAGAGAAAGCTTGACTCAGAGATCACACGATTGGATAGTATTGCGATAATACTAGCTGAGATTAGAGCACTAGATCAAGGTATTAGAGACAACTCCAGTCTTTTCTTCGCAAACAGTCGGGCTTTTAATCTTCATACTGATAGTCTCTGCTTCTCCAAAGCAATTTGGGTCATCGAGCATTATGGGTATATCAAAGACTTAGGGAAGTACAACGACTCTTTCGGATACCTATTGGAAGCCCTGCCCGCAGTGTTACTACATAATCCTCAAAGGCTGATAGAGCCACAGACTTATGACCTCTTGAAGCGAGAGGTGGAAGCTGGCAGACTACCTGCCGAATTTGTAGCCACCCTGCTTGATAAGTATTATGTGATGAAAGAGAAACGTACATTATACTTTTCGGGGTTTCGACAGTGGCTACAACAGCCCTATCCTCAAAAGAGAGATCAAGCACTATCTGACAGTCTCAGACAAGACTTAGGACTACCAGTGCTTCCAGACAGTCTATTCGTATATTAGTGCTGTACGCCCATCTGTACAGGATCCTAATCTATTGCTGTCCGACAAAAGGCTGAAAAGGCATATCCAGGGAGCTCAACCCTAGAATTGAAGCGATTGAAGCGGTTGAGCTCCCTATTTTGATTGCCAAGCCCTCCCCTTGAGCAAAAGACTCTTCTTCCGCTGAAAAACTTTTACAGTAATACTTCCCGACTACGATCGAGAGAGAACTAAAAGAAAAAGCGAATTATTGGCAATACACTGAGGCATTGCCGACAATTCGCTTTCGCTTGTCTCTAGAGACACTTCGGAGTCTTTGCTGGCGGAGAGAGAGGGATTCAAACCCCCGAAGCGGACAAGCCGCTTTCCGGATTTCGAGTCCGGCCCATTCGGTCACTCTGGCATCTCTCCTAAGGGGGATAGCTCTTTACCCCCTATTACAGAGTGCAAAGGTAGCAACTATAATCCAAATGAGCAACTAATCACTTTCTCAAAATATGGGGAGAGCTTCGCCACCATAGAGGCATTTTCAAAAAAAGGCTAAGATCGCCACAATCATCTGAAGAATATTTGCTATATTTGCAACAGCGGACGATATAGGTTCGCCTAATAAAACTTAAATCAAAGCAATATGAAGATCAACGAAAAGATGGGCGCTCTGGTCAACGCTCAAATCAATGAAGAGTTTCACGCAGCATACCTTTACCTCGCTATGTCTTTCCAGATGGAAGAAGAGGGATACAATGGCTTCGCTCACTGGTTCCTCCAGCAGTATCACGAGGAGATCGAGCACGCTCTAGAGATAGCACACTACCTACAGACACGCTCTGGGCAGCCACATATCACAGGTGTAGCTGAGATGCCTCAGCACTTTGGTACTCCTATCGAACTCTTTGAGGCAGCCTACAAGCATGAGTGCCACGTTACAGAGCTGATACACAACATATACAAGGAGGCTCTAGAGACGAGCGACTACGCTACGAGCTCGTTCTTTAAGCGTTACATCGATGAGCAGGTCGAGGAGGAGAATACCGTACTCGGTATCATCGACCAGCTACGCATGGCTGGTGAGAAGGGTATCTATCTCGTCAACGCACATCTCTCTAAGAGACAATAACTAGATCCTCGATAGATCGAGGCAATGCAATGAGACATAGTCTTATGGACGGGAGCGCTCACGATACAGTCCCCCGCCAGTTCTACGTCTCATTGCTTTTTTCTTCTCTTTAGATCGGCAAGACAGTTGTCAAGACAAAAGTTTTTTGTACCTTTGCACTCACTAAGGCGTTGACAGAGTAATCTAGACGACCGAAGGGGCAGTTACCAGAGTGGCCAAATGGGGCTGACTGTAACTCAGCTGGCGCAAGCCTACGGTGGTTCGAATCCATCACTGCCCACGATAAGGTCTACGTCTTCAAGCGACTCAGCCTGCCAATCATGGCTAGACTATAGGTAGAGTCGCATAGTATGCGGAAGTAGCTCAGTTGATAGAGCATCAGCCTTCCAAGCTGAGGGTCGCGGGTTTGAGCCCCGTCTTCCGCTCTAAGGTGAATAAACGATGGGTAGAGTGGCACTTGTGTCGCTCTATCTTCGTATCTGTAGGTAGCCTACAAACAACAATAGAGCGGTAACCAAGTTATCGCTCTATTGTTGTGTTATAAGGTATTGCTTCTAGAAGAGATTTGCCGTAAGAAGCAATGGCCTTACTCTACGGGCTAAGCTCCGTGGAAGAGGTACTCGGCCTGTATGTCGCGGGTCATCTGCGTGAAGAGCTCCTCGATCAGAGCATCAGCCACATCGAGTGCATGCCACAAGATAGTGTCCGAAGCTTCTTGTAGCATATCCTGCGCAGCGTGCGTCATGCCCTTGTCTAGCATGTGACAGTAGCGACGCTGTATCTCCTCAATGCGCTCATCGCACTCCATCTCGAAGGCGTGGTAGCGAGCCTTGATCAGCGGAGCATACTTATTATAGTTCGTCATACCGAGCACCTGCACCTTGCGGAAGGTCCAGTAAGCCGACTCCTGTGAAGACTCTCCCCCACCCCGTGTATAAGGCTCTGGGTAAGAGGTCACACCCTGGAAGAGCGGTACGAAGAGACCTAGATCAGCCATACCTAGACAAACGTGGTTGATGCGTCCGACAGCTACAGGGAGCTTAGGCTGCACCTGTAGGATGTGCGTCTGCGTAGTACGGAAGATAGAGACAGGGCGGTACACCTCGTGCGGATTGCTGTGGAGGTAAGGGTCATGCTCCGTGCCGTCGTAGTGAAAGCGGAAGGCGTGGCGCATAGCCTCCATCGTGATCGGCTTCTCAGCCTTAGCATAGACGGGGAAGTTGTTGACAGCCACATCTTGCTTCATCGCAGGGGTAAACATCTGCTGGAGTCCCCAGACGCGTGGATAGTTGTACGTCGTGTCTAGCTCCACGTCACGGATGTAAGCTTTGTGAAAGTCAAAGGCTCCCTCCTTCGGATCATACAGTCCATGCTCCTGGGCAAACTCGATGAGGTCGCTGGATGCCATAAAGTGCTCCTTGTCCTTGGGATCATACTGGCGGAAGCGGCTCTGATTACCCGTGACGAAGTACTGCTCCTCAGGGATGCGACAAGCTAGCCAGCGGTGCCCCGAGGCGGTCTCTAGATACCATATCTCATCGCTATCGACGAAGCCAATGCCAAAGCCCTCGCTGACGCCATACTCCTCGATAAGCTTGCCGAGACGCTCCACGCCCTCACGAGCCGTGTGGATGTATGGGAGGACGATGTTGAAGACTGAGTTCTCAGCCACGCCATCCTCTACTAGGGGATCGACAGCCAGTGCAGCATCGCTGCTAAAGATAGACTCCGTAGCACTCATGCCGACACCCGACTCGTTGAAGCCCGCACTTCCCCAGTGACCTTTCAAGTGGTAGGGAGGTAGAGCCGAGTAGCTCTGCGCTTCGCCAGGCAAGTCGCAAGCGAAGGGGCTATCGAATGCATCAAAGCGCATCGGATCGACCGAGCCAGGCTCCCCTGGACGATAGATCGTGAGGTTCTTAGCAAACATAGCGTCCCAGTCTTCTGAGCGCGCTACGATGCGTGATCCATCAGCACTCATCCGACTGCCGACGATGATGGTCGTACACTCAGAGGGTAGATTAGAGTTTTTCTTGTTCATAGTAGTTGTGTCTTGATGTATTACTCTAGGGACAAAGGTAGCTATTTTACTTCACCTGAGATAGTCCCCGCCATACCCACTCTCAGTGAGTTTTTTTTCTGTGGGGAGGCTCTCATATCAGAAAAAAGCATTACCTTTGCACCACGACAGAGCGAACGGCACTTTCCTACCAGTAGGAATACAGACCACTAGCTCTGAAGTAAAGCTCCTCAGAGCCAACCAAGAGACACGCCTCAGTGGCTAGATCTCGGGTCCTATAGCTCAGTTGGTTAGAGCACCTGACTCATAATCAGGGAGTCCTTGGTTCAAGCCCAAGTGGGACCACCATAGCGGAATAGGCTGATATATAGCGGATTAGAAAGAATAACTAACTCGCTATATATCGTCGTATGAAAAAGTCAAGCCTACCATTTGCAACGAATTTGCAACAAACGCCCCTAAATGAGGCATCGAAAGGACACAAGAGGACAGAATCGTTGCAAATGTTGCAACGCAAACTACAGCCCGCTAGGGAAAACTCACTCGCAATACCAAGCATTATGCAAGTATCAGTAGTTATGGATAAGCGCAGAGCCAAGCAAGACGGAACTTATCCGTACATTCCACCCGCTAATGCAATTTCTCAAGAATGATGTTTTTGATGACTTCATTGGGTGTCTTATAGTTTAGGTTTTTACGGGGTCTATTGTTTAGTAGGTTCTGAAAGCGTCTAAGGTCAGCGTCAGTTAAGTCTTCGAAAGTAGAGGCCTTAGGAATAAACTGGCGTAGCAGTTTGTTTAGGTACTCAATATGAGGCTTATCCCAGGATTGATAGGGGTGGGCAAAGTAGACGGGCGTTTTGAGAGACCTCTCTATGGTCTTAAACTTGGCAAACTCACTTCCATTGTCGGTTGTGATCGAGTGTAGCAGTCCCATCTTCTTGTAGTACCTCAGAGCTTTATTCACCTCTCTGGCGAGAGCTTTGGCATCCTTGCCATGCTCCAGAAGTCGTATGATAGTAAAGCCTGTAACACGCTCTACAAGCGTTAAAATTGCTCCTTTCTGCTCTTTGCCTATAATGGTATCCATCTCAAAATCTCCTACTCGTGCCTTCTGGTCAATGCACTCAGGACGAGTCTCTATGGACTTTCGCTTAGGCCAGTCTGTTTTTATTGGTACGGCCAGGCGTCGCTTGCGATAAGCTAGCCCATGCCTTGTGTGTTTGTAAAGCTTGCCTCCAGCTTTCTTGTCTTGATGCAGGAACTTGTAAATGGAGGTCTTACCGACCATCGGCTTGCCCTCCAGCTTTCGCCTTCCAGCAATTTGCTCTGGAGACCATTTATGCTCTACAATGCACTGGACAATATCAGCTTTCATAGCATTCGTCAATTTAGCTCTTGCCTTGTTCTTCCAGTCTTGTCGCTCTTTGGCAAACATCTGAGCCTGAGTAGGGCTATAGTTGCCAGCGGGTGTCAAGTTCCTCTTAATCTCTCTACAGATGGTGCTAGGGTGTACTCCTATGACCTCTGCGATCTTTTTTTGAGGCGTGTTAGTCTTCAGAAGAGCAGCAATTTCGTATCTTTGCGCTTGGGTTAGATGCATACTTGTATATAGCTAAGTTTTTGTTTCCACAGCAAATATACTGCATTAACCTTAAAGGGACGGTGAGCGCATCGTCCCTTTTTTCGTCTCGGCAGCTCGCTACCTGCTCCTCCCGCCCTCCTAGGAGAGGAGGGGGCGTCCGGAGCAGGGCGAGCTCCACTCCAAATTGCATTTTGGAGTGGAAAATACGATCCCATTAAGTTACGCTACCGATACCGTGGCTCCGCACTATACTACACGCTGCCCATATCTATACGAGAGGAGTACTTTGTCGATGGCGTTGTCGTGACGACACGCAATAGGCGTATGCTCAACAACCTCATCGAGGGCTATCGTCAGAGAGCGCAGGCGCTACTGGATATGCTCACAGACAGTGGAGATATGCAGACGTTCGCCAAGCCTAGCGACCTCAAGAGCTATGTAGACAGCGTATTGTCAGGAGACATAGACCCGACAGCAGAGCTAGAGCAAAGCGAAGCCCCCACCCTTGTAGGCATTATGGAGCGGTTCATCGAGGAGCGCAAGCCCATATCAGGATTTAAGTATGTTGATAGCATGCGATCGGCACAGACGAAAGTCGAGGACTACGACCATGGCGTATTGCTCAGCGAAGTAACCGTCCGCTGGCTCAGAGCCTTTGAGAATTATTGTCTCTCCGAAGGTATGTCACTCAATGGTCTTGCCGTATATCTCAGGAACATTCGCACAGTCATCAACTACGCCATCGATATGGAGTTGATGTCTATAGACCAGTACCCATTCAGGCGATTCAAGATACGCACGCAGCCCACACAGCACAGAGCATTGACCGCCGAAGAGCTAAAAGCGGTGCTAACCTACCAACCGACTGGAGAGAGAGATGCTAGAGCAAAAGATATATTTATCCTCTCGCTATGCCTCTGCGGTATGAACGTCAGAGACCTAATCCTCATGAAGAAGTCCGACATACGTGGCGGACGCATTGAGACCTTACGACAAAAGACAGACGTACCCATATCGCTCGCCATACCGCCCGAAGCGCTGGAAATCATAGAGCGACACAAAGGTAGTGGCGAGTACCTGCTCAACCTCATGGAGGTCTATGCACAGATAGAGTCCGTGCCAGGGCATCTCAACAAAGGGTTGCGCTGCATACTGCCACACCTGACCACCTACTACGCCAGACACACGTGGGCTACAATCGCCGCCGAGCTAGATGTACCCGACCCCGTTATCGATATGGCGCAAGGACGCACACCCACGGGCGTGACGGCTATCTACGTCAAGCGCAACCCATACAAAGCTGACGAAGCCAACCGCAAGGTCTTGGATTATGTCTTTGGAGAGATAGATAAATAGCCCTGCTTGCTATTCAAAAAGAAAGCATTACATTTGCATATACAAAGACTAAGTTATGAAGTATAGCGAGCTACACCGCAAGCTCAGGAAAGCGGGGTGCTACCCTACGGGGCTATCAATGGCTAAGCACCCACAGTGGTATAGCCCACACACGGGGCGAATGTTTTACACCAGTCACCACGACAAAGAAGAAGTGGCGGTCGGGACGCTAAAGAAAATCCTGCGAGAGGCGGGACTCTAGTACAAACCAAAATCAATAAGACGATGAAAGAGATTGTAGCACACATCGAGAGCAATATGCAAGGGCTTTACTCCATTTACGTAGAGGAGGATTTAGCTTATAGCGTCATCGGTGACGGCAAGACCATCGACGAGGCTAAGGCTGACTTCTTAGCCGTCTATGAAGCCTCTAGAGCAGACCACAAGGAGCGTACGGGAGAAGACGTAGCTTACACATTTCGCTTTGTGATGGACGTCACCGCCTTCTTACAGAGCTATAAGGGATACTTGACACTATCAGGGCTATCGCAACTCACAGGCATCAACAAAGCGCAGCTCTCGCAATACGTCTGTGGCAAGAGACACCCTTCTGAGCGAACAGAAGAGCGCATCAAAGAAGCCGTCGAAAGCTTTGCCGAAGAGCTCAGCCGAGTCTTTGCGTGATATAAAAGACCTCACGGAAATGCCTCCAGCTAGATACCTCCTAACCATTTTCGTAACCTCACGAAAATGCCTCCAGCTAGACCGAGCCCAGCCGTCTTATATCCGCAAGCCTATTCAGCCAGCCCTTTAGGAAGCGTTTGTTCGTATACCGCAGCAACTCGCGCTCCGTAGCCTTGCGACCTAGCCGAGCCTCATAGCGTCGCACGCTACTATTAGTTATATCGTGTAGGTACTGCACACGAGCTGCATACAGACGCTCGAAGAACGCACTACCACGACTATTCAACGCGCCAAGCGTCACATCACCCACCACACCATCACGCTGCACACCGAGCAGTCGCTGAGGGATCGTTATACCGTATGCGCCACTACCCCACACCCAGTCCACCAGTATGTTAGCCACACACTGAGACTCGATACGATCAGCCTGCCAGCGATCCCAGTACATACTCTTCAGTATATCCAGCCACTCAGCGTCCGTCAGTCGCCGTAGCCTGTCCACCGTAGGGCGAGGGTAGCCCTTACGCTTGCAGTACTGCGTATAGGTCGACAGTGTCACGCCCATATTCGTCGCACCGCCACGATCTGCGGGGTCATTCACAAAGCCCCCCTCCCACTTCTTTATATAGGGTGCTAATATCTCAACCTTTGCCATTCTAATATTTTGCTGTTGGCTGTTGGCTAAAAGCTAACGGCCAAAGGCTAACAGCCAATTAAACCCACGGGTAAGGTGACGAGCTAGAGGTGACGAGCCACGTGGTGGCGTCTTTACGCACAAAGCGGTAGGTCGTCTTGCTCTCTAGCCACTGATTGGAGGATAGACCATTGCCGGCTGCCGATAGCCCGAAGAAGGAGTGACTATTGGCATAGAGATAGGCTTTGCGGCGGGTCTGTATGTAGATGCTCCTACCGATCTCGGCCGATAGCCCGCTGAATGATATGTACTGATCGCTAGCATCGCTCGTCAGTATCCAGTCGCCGTACCGAGGGTAGAGGGTAGAGCCTCGCTGACGTAGGTCAGTATTGGTGATGGGTGTGATCCGTGTCGCTGCCTCGAGCTGAGCGAGACGTTCTGAGATGATGTTTACATGTTTTCTCAGCGCATTGTGCGTGGAGCGTAGCGTGAGGGGGATCTGCTCCTTTGTGTAGGTAGGCTTCGGCTGGGTCTGAGGGGTGTACACACGACCTCTCGTCGGGATATCGTACCGCACACAAGACGCCTGCCTCTTGACCTCGATGACGCCACTATCAGACATGCCTAGCACCTGCAGGTTGCATAGCTGTGACTGCGTCTCGTTGATCAGCCCGATGGCATATTGGCTGCTATTATCTATCCTGCTATTGGCGGACTCGAGGCCTTGCTGTAAGCTTGTGGTTTGTTGCAGACAAGCATAAGCATCGCCAAGGGCTCTGGTGAGACCTCGTCTCATATCCTCAGTGACTGGCTCTTGTGACGTGATGCGGGTGCTATACTCAAGCATAGACTTTATAGATTAGATGTTAGAGATTAGAGGGCAGTTGGCTGTTAGCTCTAGTAGCTCTAGTGACTCTAGCCAACGGCCAAAAGCCAACAGCCAGCATCTACCCCCTCGGTGGCTTGATATGCGGAGCCACCTTACGATAGTAGTTGAGCTGAGCCATCAGGGTCTCTTGATTGCGCAGCACCTCGTCCAGCTTAGCGTCCTTCTCCTTAAGCTTTAGGGTCGTATCCAGTAGTGCTTGCTTGAGAGATGCTATCTCCTCCTGCAGGCTCATAACCTTGCTATTCAGATCACCATTGCGATCTGCCTGCATGGTGATCGTCTCATTTAGCTCTCGGATAGCGTCACTCGTATCCTTCACATGCTCTATGTGACGCTTCTTACGGCCCGCCCAGTATGCCCACACAGCACTCACGGCTCCGACGATAGCCGTCACGAGAGACGGCACTATATCTTGCCACATCATATCCTAGAAGTTCCTGTACAACTCAATATCGTAATACGCTGGCTCACTGGACTCCTTCACCAAGTCAGACTCAGACACATCACACTGCGCCCCCGTCACGATACGCTCTAGAGGTGCACTCGTACGACCCTTATTAACCGTCCACTGCAGGCCACTACCCTTAGACGATGTCACATCTGCGCCCGTCAGGTTGCGTACCACAGCCGTATGTCGTATCACAGCTCCACCACTACTATCATGTGCCGATGACACGATACGACCAGACACTAGAGACCCATCCTGAAACGTCTTGACCGTGTACAGCGACTGCACCTGCTCCGAGATCTTCGACGAAAAGCTATTCGACATCTTGCTCTCGGACGCCTGCACAGCAGATGCGATAGCACTCTGTCTATTCGTCGCCTCCTGCTTCAGATCTGTGCGTATAGTTTTCATCTCTCCCGTCAGAGCCGTCTGCATATTCGTCAGCGCCTCTTTTCGGGCTATCTCCTCTTCGGACACCTTAGACAGGGCCAGCGTACCATCATTGTCCGCCACCTTCTCCCAGTAGTACTGACCACTACTATTACGCACGAAGCGATACATCTTGCCACGATCACTGCCCGTGCCAGTCACGATATACGTATCGCCTATATGTACGCTCGGATCTCCCCCCTTACCCCATGGCATCGTACGAGCCTTAATCGAAGACTCAGACTCGCCACTCTGAGGACTCGGCACTCCCGTATCCGTCCACGTCGACTGCTCATTCTTAACCAGCGTCGCAAGCGTTTCAAGCTCAGAGGCCTTACTAATCACCTGACGAGACAAGCGGCTAAACTCTCCAGACTTAAAATCCTCAAAGTCCGAAGTCATCACACTATTCTGCTTCAGACTATTCAGAGATTTCTGTAGGCCATCCGCAAGCTTGGAGGTCTTCTCGGCATTACTCTGTAGCGTAGTCAGACTACCCTCTGCAGTCGTCAAGCGGCCTGACAGCTGACCCGCCAGCGTCGCTGTATCACTGACCTTCTGATCCACCGCCGTAAGATGAGCATCTCGACCCTGACGGTACACACGACCAGCCTCCACGGCTGCCTTGATACGACTCCACTCATCAGACTCTAACCAGTTAGCCTCCGTATAGCTACCATCTTCCAGCTTGTGAGTCAGCGTCGCAAAGTCTTGACTGACAGAGGCCTTGTCCTTAGCCTGTATCAAACTACTAGTCAGCGTCAAGATCCCTGGCAAGCTCCCAACTACACCCACAGAGCCACTAGATAGACCCGAGACGCGCTTACTCCATTCCAAATACAATGACATATACCTATTCCTTTAGTTGATTAAATCTCTATTCCACCTCGCAGCTTAGCACTCACATACACCAGCAGCGCATCATACTTACGCATACCACACCTAAACTCAGTGCCATCATACAGTAGCGTCGGCATATACTCCGCATAGAGCTTACCACGCCACGATCTAGCCCACTCGCTATCCAGCTCCCCACTCCTATCCTTACCTCCTGGGCTGATACGCTCCCACCGCAGGGCAGGCTTATATTTTGACAATGCCAAGTAACGACGCTCCAAGCCATCACGCGACACAAGCTCAGCACTCAGACGAGACATACCACCATCTATCTCCTCCTCAACAACATCAAGACACAGCAGCGACGACCTAAGCACATCTCCCAGCGTGATATCATACGTCACTCCCTCAAGGCCTTTTACCTCCCTCGCGTCAAGCACATGACCTTTACTACGACCTGCATACCGCATCAAGCGACCAAACACGATCCTGTCCAACGGCATCGACAGCTCCAACTCCTTAAGACCACCTTCACCTCCATCCAGACGAGCCAACGCTTCACGCAACTCTCGCACATCTCGCTCATGAGTGGACTGCAGACTCTCTACAATACCATCCAAGCCATCAAGACGAGGTAGTAATTCACGAGCCACATAGTCTCCCACAGGCTCCTTATCGTGCAGGTACAGCTCCCCATCACGATACACCAACCGAATATCCCCCTCCGCATCACTCAGCACCACACGACCACCCGACAACCGACTATCCTTAAAGCGCCCTATACGTCTCAATTCTGACATCACGATTCCTTCTTCTCTTCTACACCTCGCCTTGTCAAGCCCCAAGCAATACTAGCCAACCGATCAGCCAAGGCTCCTCGCTCAAAAATCGTACTCACCAAACTAGCACACATCCATACCACAGCAGGACGCAACCAATCAGCCATATCCACACGCAAATCATCACCTCGATGACTCCCCAAAGAATTCAAACCTCCCGACAATGCCCCCTCAGCACCTACAACACCAGGCTCTCGCACAACAACCAAATAAGACAACTCGCCCGAACCCGCTCCCGACAAATTATACCGCCCACCCAACAACGGATAACGCTTGTCCAACTTAGACACATAACTAGGACGACAGTCCAGCGCACGCACACCTCGAGGACTATACACCTCAGCCACAAGAGGCTCGTGACGACTACCACCCACATACGGATTAAACTGCATCTGCCAAGCGACACCATCAGGCTCGCTCAGCTCACGAACCTCCTTACCCCAACCCGCCAGCTTAACAGCCACAAAGCGCAAGCAATCAGCAGGCAACTCCACCAAAACACTCCCCACACCTCCCTTATCGATATCCACACTACGCACGATAACTAGAGGACGATCATCACCTCCCTCCATATCCCACAAACCATCGCCCGCCTTATCCCCATCCACAACCTTAAAGTCCTTTGGTCCCATACGAGTAGGTTCACCGCCCGCACCCTGCACCAGCCGTATAGCATCTGGCAAAACACGCCAGATGTACTCGTCCAAATGAGTCCCGTCATAGAGCAGACGACTACCCTCTACAGTAGCCTCACTGCCCCAATCGTACTCATTCAGACGAGTCTCCACCTCTGAAACAACCGAACCTAACAGAAACACAAAACCAAAAAACAGAAAAACCAATAAATCTTCAAAACACGTGTAGCCCTTTATATGGGCTTGACGGCTCGTGAACCGTTGTGTCTAGCGTAGCACCCACCCCGCGAGCTAGTGCTGGAAGCCCCGTATTCGCTTCCGTTGACTAGCCCAGTCTGGGGCGGTGCTGTTGCTGTTAGTTGTTAGCCATTAGCTTTTAGCTAACAGCTAATCCACCTTCCAATCAGGAAACTCCAAACCATACTCCTCCACAAGGCGCAGCACCTCCTGACGATTATTCATGCGCGCATACACTACACCGCACTCACGATTCAGATAGTCACGCACACCCTTCAGCGTACTCACCCCTTTCACCACCTTTCCACCCTCAGAGCCCTCTACTGACTCGACACTCGACTCTTCTACTGACTCGACACTCGGCTCTTCAGCAGACTCAACACTCGGCTCCTCAGCAGACTCGGCACTCGGCTCCTCAGCACATCGCTCAGTTACACGCCAGAATAAACGACACCCATCGGACAGCATCTCATCAAGGAGCTCCACCTCACCACCATCAGTCGTACTATACCGACAGCCGTCCTCCGCAAACGTCACACGACGCCACAACTCGCCACCCCGATAGAGTGGCAAGTTAAGGCGATTGTGCGCTTGATACACTACTCGTACCATCATATCACTTCATCGAAAACGGGATCACACGCATGTGCGCATTCGGGTTCTGTAGATACAGTGCCGTACAGCGCGTCAGTACCTTTGCGTCCACATCACGCTGACCACTAGAGCGTAAGTCCAGATTCTGACTCTCGGACACACCCGCAAAGTCCTTACGACGCAGGAAGTCCTCATCGACAACAAAGGCACACTTACTCTTGCTAATCACATCCAGCGACTCATCATAGATCACATCAAACGATCCAAAGTTCGTCGACATAGTCTGAAACGTCAGGTCAAATCTCGTAGTCGTAGTTACATTAACCTCATTACCCAGCTGTAAGAGAGACAGGTCACTCATAAACTCGCTACCGCAAAACATCGTCTTACGCTTCGAACCATTAGACCCGACAAACGCCTCCTTAAACAGATTCACAAAGTCCTCGGCCGTAATCTTATCACTCGTAGCACTACCCACGATCACATCCTTACCAGCCTGTGGCCAGATACCACCAGTCGTGTAGACCTCCTTCTTATTCTCATCATAGATAAGACGCTTACTACCAGCATAAAAGCTCACGCTCATACCTCGCATCATATCAAACAGAGCATCCTCCTCCATATCGCTCATCGTGAAGTTAACCTCCTTATTAGCAATCTTCATTGCCGTGGACTCCTCAACCTGAGCCTTAAACTTCTGTGTGTTCTGCTCCTTAGGACGGGGATACACAGCATACGGAGACGTCTGTATATCAGTCTCATTGTGCGCTCTACCTGCTCGGATCACCTTACTATCCGCAGGTACCGCAGGAAACTTCACACTGCCACTAGCATCCACCGTACCATTCACCGCCGTGATCTTGACCTTACCCCCGTTAGCCTCGATAACGTACGCCATAAGAGGCGCATGAGGAGTCTCCTTACCAAGCTCATCATATCCCTTCACATCGGGGAAGATTAGCGTCTCATACTTAGAGAAGATCTTATTATCTCGACACTCCAGCTCTGCTACCTCAGTCCCAGCCGAGATTGCCGTCTTAACAGACGTCTCTATAGGCAGCGTGTCCTGCTCATAATACTTAAACGCCTGAGTCTTAGTCGTACTAGACTGAGCTCGTAGCGCAATCACCGTCAGTGGATTACTCTGTGGTCGTATCTTAACCAGCACACGATCCACATCATTAACTACCAGGTCAGGAGACACAGCACGAGCCTGCTGTACAGTCTCTATATCTCCTACGCCTATAGCTGCTGCATCTGTTACACCAGCTACCGTATTAGTGCCATGCTTAGCATCTACCTCTGCATAATCCTTTGCCATAACTTATCCTATCTCTTTTGTTATTATACTATACTACTTCATATCATACATACTCGGCCTGCGTAAAGGACGAACATCATCCTCAGCGTCAACGGCAGACTCCATATTACTGCCTGTAGGATGGGGCAAACCATCACCCTCCGTACGCTTACGCTCCAGCTCGATACGCTCATTGCGCCCATCTACAAGGCCACGAGTCTCAGCCGTAGCCACATCTTGTGTGTACTGCATACCCTTCCACAACAGCTCCAGCGTCTCCTTACGCACCAAGCCAGTTATACCCTCATCAGCTATACGCACAAAGAGATCCACGAGATCTCCCATCTCATCATCGCCCAGCTTATGCTCCTCCGCAAAGCTACTGATCACCTCGCCGCTCTCCTCCAGATTACGCTCACGACGCTCACTATCATCACGCTCCTGACGCTCACGCTCTGCAGTCTCCTCGATACGCTTCTTATTCGCCTCAGCAACACGCTTAGCGACTTCAGGATCTCGCATATCTTCCTGCATCAAGTCATAGTAGTTCTTCGCAAAAGCCACACTAGGCTCCTCGCCGTTAGCCATATCATACATCACATCCACAAAGCGCGGATCGCGGCTAAACATCTCCTTGAGCTTCTCATCACTCTCTGCTAGACGATCATACTTACCACGCAGCTCATCATCATAATCCAGATAAGCACCATAGCGTGCATCCTCATCATCATAATCCACGTCAGGGTAGTACGACCGTATGCGATCCATATACTCCTCACGCTTACTACGGGGAGACGCACCACCCATAGAGGCACCCTCCACATCTGTCCCACCTGCTACGCCCTTTACACCAGTAGGTGCGTCAATCATAGCCGCAGCCTGCTCATCATAATCTCTTTCTGTAGCCATACGCTTCTACATTCATTCTACTTTACAAAATCAAAGATACATCACACACTTACATATACACGCCACAATATCCCAAATCCTCAGAGATTAGAAGTTAGACCTTAGAAATTAGAGCCGTGTAGCCCTTTGTAGGGACGTACCGTGGTGCGTCCGTTGTAGTACAGCGAGACTGCGCCTCCGATGGCTCCGATAGTTCTGATAGCTCCGATAGCTCCGATTACTACGCGCCCTCTGATCACTCCGATCGCTCCGATTACTACGCGCCCTCCGATTCCCATCTAATCTCTAACCTCTAATTTCTAATCTCTAATTTGGCGATATCCAATTCCCATATTACCTTTGTCTCCATAAAAGGATCTCCCTCATCTGAGATGCCTGCTAGAGGCGCAGTACCCACACCCATCCCCACCTGCGCTTCTATCTCTGAACCAGAGATCGCAGGCTCCCCACTCAGACGACAGGGGGATCTTTTTTACTTCCACCCCCCTCCGATTACTCCGACAAATGTTTGGATATTCAAAAAGAAACCACTACCTTTGCATCAGATTATCGCCCTTAGGTGGAAAAAACTAAGGCTAGCCACTTCAGAAATGGAGTGGCTTATTTCTAGTGATATGACCTCCCACGCTTCCCACTAGAACAGCGCACCCGGGGAGGTCTTCGAGTAAAGTGCCAGCTTCAGCTTTTTGTCCTGAGGCTTGCACTATAATAGAGGGAAAAGGGGCTATATCCAGCGAAAGCGGTCGATATAGTCCCGTTTTTTTATACCCCCTCCCCACGAGTAGCACTTTGTAAGCACGCCACCACGAATCCTGTAGGGACGCACGATCTGTGCGCCCGTTGTATCAAAGTGAGACGTCTAGCCCTCCGTAGGGGCGGACCTACGTGTCCGCCCGCCCGCCCCCGTCCACACCAGACTGCGCCTCCTCCGATCGCTCCGATACCTCCGATTGCTCTGATAGCTCCGATACAGGCGCTCCTTCCCAAAAAAACATAGAGACCACGCACCCCATATAGTACGCGGTCTCTACTGACTTGATACCCCCGACATCTGCGATTAGAGAGGATCGGGGGAGGACTGTATGTAATTTGGTTCAGACAGTTGCTAATTCATACAAGATGTGGATGTCAGCCCCGTCCAACTCGTGCGGGTACTCAAGGTTGTACTCTTTTGACACTTCGAGAGCGTCCTGTAGCGTCTCACGGAGCTTCTTGTCCAGCTCGCCCATAGTCCGAGCGATGGCACTAGCACTAATATCGTGAGAAGATACGTACGCTGAGAGAGAGTTATCGTCACTCTCCAGCGTTGCGATTACGTTAACATTCTTCATCTCGTTTCTCATTGATTATGATCTCAAAAAAATGTAGTGTCTTTGTAGATTGTCTTGTGGTTTCAATTCACGCACCCCGTGCGGGGTGCGACAGTCGCTCGCCCTCGTTGCGGTTGCTGTGGCTCGTGTTTCAATTCACGCACCCCGTGCGGGGTGCGACAGCTTCTACCCTCCCTTTACGATGCAAAGGTAGGAAACCCAAAGCAAAAAAAACAATAGCCCAAACCACCACTCCGATTACTCCGATCCACTCCGATCACTCCGATTCTCTCTAACCTCTAACCTCTAACATCTAATCTCTACTCTCCCCCCTTCCCACCAAAATAAGTCTCAATCACAAACCGCCTAGCAGAGCTATTCAGCTCACGATCATCCTCGTGCTTAGTCTCTGGCACCGAGTACTTGTACATCGTCAGATAAGCATCAACCTGATCTCTAGGAGTCATCTTAGCAAACGCTGTATTGAAGTC
Organism: Porphyromonas vaginalis; assembly: GCF_958301595.1. Taxonomy (NCBI): domain Bacteria; kingdom Pseudomonadati; phylum Bacteroidota; class Bacteroidia; order Bacteroidales; family Porphyromonadaceae; genus Porphyromonas; species Porphyromonas vaginalis. The sequence continues at coordinate 2,412,880 of NZ_CATQJU010000001.1, forward strand.
CTCAAAGTGATCCTCAAGCCAAGCCGACATCTTAGCTCGTAGATTCACAGACACATTATTACCGCTACCCATACGACGGCCTGGACGTGCCACAGGTACACCCTCCACAACCTCCATAAGCGAGTTAAACCCTCGCTCTGAGACCTCCGTCACAAGGCACTTTTCACCCTTAGCACTCTTCCCTCTAGGCTTCTTACTCCGCACCTTACCCTGACCACCCACAACAACCTCCTTAGACTTACCTCTACTCTCGCTCATACTAATCTCTAATCTCTAATCCAATCTCTCCAAAATAGTTGCCCAATTATCATTTGATAGTTGCCCAACTATTTTTCATTAGTTGCCCAACTATTTCCAGCCCCCCCACTGCGCCCTCCGATAGCTCCGATAGCTCCGATTACTATGCGCCAGCCAACCTCTAAATCGACGCCATACGTCCCTCACTCCTCACATACACAGCTCCCGCACTATCCACAGTCGTCGGCATAGGCATCTCCTCGTAAGCAACATACAGAGCTATCATACGAGTCATTACACGGTCATCGTGATTACCATTGCCACTCACATTTCCATAAGACCCATCACTACGCTTCTCATAGATCAAAGCCTCATTAATCATCTCCTCACAACGCTCCACATAGCCACCACCATCGCGCACCTCTCGAAGCAACGATATATAATTATCGATGATCATACGCTTCGTAGCCTTATTCGTATGGAAACCATACTTAGGTGGCACACCCTCACGAACCTGTACCTTAGACGCACGAGCATACAGATGTGGATAAACGTCTGAGATCAAACTAAAGATAAACTCACTATGATCTCCGTCAGACAAAAAGCTCTCCATACGACTATCATACGTATTGCTCTCAAACACCAGCAGAGCATCCGAATACCACTTAGCTATCTGAGTAGCATTCCATGCCAATAAATCTATATCCGTATGCCCGTGCCACTCCGCTACAATCTCGGGTACCTCACCATAAAGCATCCAGTACCTATCCAAGACGCAGATACAAGACGGGTCGCTACTACTGCTGCGCCCTCCAGGGTCTACAACAACCACATACCTATCGCGCACCTCCACACTACGATCAGGCCACTGCCACACCTTCAGGTGTCCATCACTCCGCTCTTCGAACGTCAACCCCTCCAGTAGCTCACCTCGCTTATGGAGATCCAGCTTAACCTCCGAGACACTCACACGACTAGAGTACAGCTCACCCACAGCGATAGCCTCCATACAACCACCACGCAGCTCCTCCAGACGCATACGATCGAAGATCATCTCCCCCGAATGCCTAAACGCCTCCACGTCCGTACTCGGGAACTCCTGCATCATCTGATCATCACTACCCAGCTCCTGACGCTTCAGACGATACCACTGGATAGCCTCCAGCGTTGCGCCTAGTGAAAACAAACTCCGCTCATACCCACTCAAGCTACGCACAAAAGTCTCCTCATCACCCTCCACAGGACAACTATAGATGTCTATGCAAAACCACTCCACAAAGACTGGCACATTACGACCCTCACCACGCTTAGCCTTCAGCCACTCCGTGTGAAAGTAATTACCCACACCCTTAGCCGTACTCTCATACACAATCATCGAGAGCGGCACATTAGGGATAATAGACGTCACAGACGCTATAAGCTCCTCTGGAGTATTATTGGCCGTCGTCGGATAGATGCCAACCTCCGAAAAGTGCGCCAAGTGAACCGACTGAGACCGAATACTATCGGGACGGATAGCACTTCCCACCGTTATACTACACCCGCGACCATCTATATTACGAGCCGTCTGCATACCATTCTTCGGCGACAACGTCAGGGCTACACGACCTTCCTCCACTGGCATCGACTCCACAGCATGATTATACATAGACATAATATTCCGTGCTGCATCTTGTGTATGTGCACAGATTGAAGACGAAAAGCCCTTAACCAAAACAGTCTGAATCCACAAGAAGTACATCTGCACCAACGTACTTCCTCCCCACTGGCGAGCCTTAAGCAAGATCACACGAATAGGCTCACGAGCCAGACGCATCTCCTCAAACACACCCAGCAGTCGCCTCTGACCCCTATTCAACACAAACCGTATAGGCAACCCACTCAGCTTATCCATAATCTTCAGGTTGGTGTAAGCGTAGTACTCAAAATCATACTGACAGCGACAACGGGCGAACTCCAGCAAGAACGCAAAGTATATATCCTGCGTAAACTTCCCTCCTCCAGACTCTACCAACCCACGCACACTACCACTCCTCGCTAAGTCGCGTACCACATCCTCCTTATCCCACATCTCACACGGCAACCACAGCTCACCACCAGGATAGTCCGACAATTGCAACACACGCCTAGGCGTACTCACACAACCCTCCCCCGTAAGAGGATTGTGGCGTGACCCATGCTCTGCCTTACGACGAGCATTCTCAGCGATCACACTACCTATATCCTCAAACGTCCAATCCATCAAAAGCCCATATTACGGATCGGATACCGATAACTCCGCAGATACAACGTATCCACCAAGCCCCTGATGAAGTCCAGCTTATCCCCCAACGCTGCCTCTGAGTAACCCCTGAAGCCTTCCCTGATACCCATCAGCTCCATCCAACCTCCGATACAGACCGACACAATATAGTCCACAACTCGCTGCTTGAACCCGCGCTCCCAAACCTCCGTGATTGGGTACTCGGGTACACGACTCAGCACCACAGTCACCTCCTCTCGATCCGCATGAGACTCACCATAACACCCGAACGCTCGCAAACGCTCTGACAACCCCACCAAAGCCTCATCAATCAGACCGCCGACACTATAACTACGACCATTTCCATACAGCACCTCCTGACCATCCTCACCATACACGCCACGACCATCCTCGCTCACTACACGCAGCACATCATCCCACGACACACCAAACGTTGTCGCATCCTCATCTTCTGTCAACGCCACCTTACGAAAGCCAGCCCCATCACTCGCCAACCGCACAGCTACCTGCGACAGATAGTTATACACCCGATGCTTGATCTCCGTATAAGAGATACTGATCTCTATTCCCCCACACACCAATCGCTTATCTACTCCTTCCATCATCTCAATCGATTATCAAATGCCTCTTCATATCGTATCACAACATCCCCAACCTCAAATCCACTAGGCACCAACCCCTCAAATGCCAACGCATAGTATCGCCAACCCCTACTCCTAGACATACCCAGCACCACATCTCTATATCCCTCACTCAGCCAACCGCCCAAGCCCCTACGCACGCCTCGCAGACCAACCCACTGCACGCCATCTTGACTACCCAACAAATGAACCGTCACATAGCTCTCCTCACCTTCTATCTGTCTTGCTAAAGGCATACACAGCGATAGCTTAACACCCTCCACACGACTATAACCTCCCCCCAAAACCAAAGGAGCCGTAACAGCGCGCACCATCGTCAGAAGACCACCCATGAGCTCCAACGGTCGCCACGATAACCTAACCCCCTCCGACCCCTGAGACACCCACACACACCGCCGAGACAACGTCATTATATCATAACTCCCCACGCAAGGCAACCGACTCCACACACCACCGCGCAACCAATAAACATACGCCTCGCCTACCAGCAACACGACAACTGCATCTCGTTCATAATCATACACCACCCTACGAACCTCGCTCATTCGAGACGAAAAGCTTCTCAAGTCCACACCCCAAGACACAGGGTCGCTAGACGGCAATCCTCCCACAGCCCTCGGCAAGTTGCTCACAGCACTCTGACTATCCAGCACCGCACTCAACTCCTTACGACCCCCCTCACTCATCACGCGCACACCCCTACTCGTACACAGCACCATACCAATAGGCGTACTAACCACACCAACGCCACTCACAACCACATCGCCTGACACCCGCTCCATACGGCCATACACCACATTGGCTTCCCCCACGCTCATAGCATACACCCCATCAGTCGTAAACACATACAGCGGATACCGCCCATAACGATAGTCGGGTGCCACATCATGCTGCATCGTACTGACACTCACCACATCACCCTGAAACGAGTAGACACCCCTCGTCGTAAATGCCTCCCCATTATCAGCCTCACTCACACGCAGCACGCCCTTACGATCCAACCAGCTACCACACCCCCTCAACTGCTTAGCCAACACCCCCAAATCAACCTTACCACCGCCCGCACTAGGTTCACTCACCGCACTACTATCAGCGTTAGTACCACCAGGATTCCTAGCACTACCACCACCTGCCTCACGCTTACCACCATACCCACTCGTATCGCGACTATCCAAATAGCTAAACGGCAACAAGCTATGACGCTTATACAGCAACCGCTGCACATCGCTACCCCGCAAGCTTTCCTCACTGATACCCCCTGCTGGCGAATTGCTAACCACCACACAACCCTCAACCAATGGATTCAGCGTCCACACAAACAAACCCTTACCATCAAACAGCCCCTTCCTACTAGAGCCCAAACAGACACGACCCGAGACTCCCATATCCACAACCACATACGTACCGCCACCACCCACAGCACTACGATCCCGACCAAGCCAATGAAGACCCAGCAAGCTACGGATACTAGAGTACTCACGCACACCCACCAAGTGACTACGCCCATTGATCGTGACACCATCCCCCTGTATCACATCAACACTCTGCACACGACCAAAGTCAAACGGCTCCTCCTGAACCCAGCGATCCATAGACCCCCATAGCGCAGCAACCTCGCCACGCCCCTCGCCTTCCCGCTTAGACAGGGTTGTCACCTCACCACCAAACCCCACATCACGACCAAAACGCTTCACCAAGCGAAACCCGTCACATGACTCCACAATACTCTCCCCCACACGCCCCCCTTGCACCGTACAACTCCCCCACGCACCAGGACCAGAACCATGACCAGCATGTCCCCTCACCGTCACTCCCCCATCACGACCCACCACAGGGTCTCTATATGGATCATAGCGATAAGCATACAAGTCCACACTAGACACCAAGTCCCACTCTGATCCACCAAAATCCCTGTCACTACTCCAACCCTGCAAACTCGCCGACACCTCAAAAGCATACATACCCACCTTTGCCTTTATCTCCCCACTATCCAGCGTTACCTTATCATGACTCACCCCACTCACCATAACAGTAAAACTGCCATCTCCATTGTCTGGGTAAATCTCCACCAAGTCACTCACCCCTACATAGCTACCATCAAACAGACGAACAGCTGCAAACATCAGATAGCGATCCGTCACAAACTTACTCTCCTCATTGATGCCTCGCTTCACCTTAGGCATGATACTACACAACCCCTCAGGACGCAAAGCCGCATCCCAGCACTCAGGCCACCTGCCTCCCACTACATCAGACTGCACGCCACCATTATTAAGCTTATAGGCCACCAAAATCTCCTCCAGATGAGACGCCTTAGAATCTGGCTCACCTGCTCGCGGAGTTCTTCCTGCGAATGCGTGTGTCTTCACGCGACGCCACGAAATACCCGCACGCAAGCCCGACAAGCGCACTAGACTATACCCTACCCCCTCACGCCACAGATAAGAATCATTACGCAGAGCATCGCCTAGACGAGACTGCACCGTCAGCAGATTGCCCACACTACGCATCGTCACACCCTCACCAACCACATAGCACAGACGCTTCCCCACAAGATCAAACGTGGCCGTATCGTTATTCTTCCACTCCCCACCACCAGGCACTACACTCCACCACAACTCATGACCCTTACGCACTACAACATGCTCCTCACCACTAGACACCACATGCACTCCTACCACATTATCCACACCCTCACCACGAGCCAGCTCCACACTGCGACTCACAACACGCAGATGACCCGTCTCACCTGGATACATATTAACCAAGTCCACTAGATCTCCATTACCCTCACCGCCCCACACGCCCTCCGTGCGGTTGATACCGCCAAACCTTATACGCTTATCCATAACTCTTACTCACTAGAAATTAGAAGTTAGAGATTAGAGGTTAGGCCTTAGACCTCCGATCCACTCCGATCCACTCCGATACCTCCGATTACTAAGCCCCCCTCTAATCTCTAATTTCTAACCTCTAACCTCTAACCTCTAACCTCTAATCTCTAATCTCTAACCTCTAATTTCTCTCCCTCTCCCCCCGCCATATTACGCTCTATCGACGCCAACAGCTTATCTGCATAACCCAGCGTACTATTCTCGATCAGCGTACGCACGTCTATAGCACCTGCACTAAACAGCTGCATCAAGAAGTCCTGCTGCATAGCTCGATACACAAGCGTACCGCTACTCTCCGTCAGCGACAGCGTAAAGTCCACATCTCGTATCAAGGATGGATCATACAGATTATAGTCCCCATCACCTCCCACCACACCGATATACCGAGGCTCATCATAGTACTGCATCACCAACTTCATATTCTTCAAATCACGAGACTCACGCAAACCCCTAAAGCTCTCCATCAGATCCGACAGCATAGCACTACTATTCTGAGACTGCGCTGCATACATAGCAAACGATTGATACCGATCATCACTACGCTGCCCCTGCAAAGCTCCACTCACACCCGACACATCATCAAACATACGGAGCTGTACGCTCAGCATATCATACACACCCGTATTGCTCGCATTCGATATCAACTGACTAGGTCCAGGCGCGCCAGCCTTAGCCCGATACATAATAATACCATTATGACGCTTCCACTCACTAGCTATATCATCGATACTCATACTGCTAGGTAGCGCATCCTCTGGCAAGAGCAGCACACCCTTAGCACTAGCCTTCTGTGTAAAGTCCTGCATCATCACCAAGCGATTGATATGACGCTGCACATCGATACTATCACTCACAAACGAACGTGCCACACCATTGTAAAACGGATAAACCTTCAGACTATACGGATGCCCTCGATGCTTGTACGGAGTCTCTCCCTCTGCCAATACATCCCCATACGGACTCATATAGCGATAGTACCAATAACGATCTATAATCCACTCAGCCTTGATCAACCGCACATCAGACACCCCCATAGCCTCTGCCTGAGCCTTGCGGCGTGCATTCTCCGCCAAAATTTCCTCCCAGTCACTAAGCTCCGCCAGATAGTAGCGCCCTCGCAAAGTATCGTGACAACGGATACGCTCCTTTGACTCCTTAGTCCAAACCTCTATCACACGACACAAACCACTATCCAACGGCCTATAGAAACTCAAATCCTCAACCTCCTCACCAAGCCACTGCTCCACACCACTACGCACCTCTTCGTCTAGACGCATACGATACACCTCCTTGATACGCCTAGCCTTACTCGGGTCACCCTTACTAAAAGCACTCAGCACATCACCCATACTCATATCATGCACCTCGCCAATCAACGTGATACCCTTACCACGTGGATCTTCCGTGTACCCCTCCACAAACAAGCGATTATAGTTAACCAAGTCAACCCACACATTAGACATATCAGCCTCATAGTCCCACGCATAGTACGACCGAAAGCACGCACACCCACTCACCACAAACATCTCCAGCGCACGCCTATCCAGCTCCCACAAGTTATTCGTCTGATACACATACTTCATCGTCTCAGTCATCACATCACTCAAATGCTCATCATTTTTCCTACGTGCCAAGCACACTGGCTCAGTACGCTGAGACGCAAACTGCCCCAAGATAGCACGAACCATAGGGGCTATACGATTATTCTTAAGCGGCACATTACCCTCACGCTCGATGATCTCACTCTCCTTCACAAACCGCCCAAACTCATCCAGCACACGATCACTCCACTGATCACCTCGAGCATAACGAGCACACCTATTAGCATTATCCCGAAACGTACGCATACTACTCCACGCACGCTCTGCACGTCGTAGCGTCGCCCAGTCCACATCATACGCACTACGACCCGACTTATTCAAACCCGCACTATCAAATACCTTCATATTATCCTCCTTATAGTATCACAACTCACATAGTAACTAGGTGCCTCACACGACACCACACGACACACTGCATCCTCTATTCCCATACCCAACGCCACCAAAGGCATAACCTCCATAACCAAATAAACAGCCCGATCATGCGCCACCGCACTCTTAAAGCTATCCAAATACTCCACACCACCCCGCAGATACCCACGCACGATCTCCACGCCCCTATCCACAGAAAGATAAAGACACGGAGCAGACTCTAGCATCACCTCTCCAAGCAACGCCTCACGACTCATACGACTAGCCACATCGCTCCCCAAGCGACGAACCACCCGATCGAAACTCCTACGCAAATCCCCCCTGCGACGATCCATATCTCTCACTTCACAAAGATAACCATATATTAGCCCCTAGAGATTAGAGATTAGAGGTTAGAGCCGTGACCGAGTCCTGTAGGGACGCTCGATCTGAGCGTCCGTTGTAGTACAGCCCCACGTCTACCCCTCTGTAGGGGCGGACCTATGTGTCCGCCCGCCCTCGTCCACACCCCACTGCGCCCTCCGATACCTCCGATACCTCCGAATCCCTCTAACCTCTAATCTCTAACCTCTAACCTCTAATCTCTAACCTCCATCATATACCCCTTTATCTCACTATACATCTCTGCCTCCACCTGCTGCAGCTCACCACGCCAAGCCCTATCCTCCTCATCTGTCAGCATACCTCGATGACTCTTATACTCCTTATACAGCTTATCAAAATCCTTAAACCACCCCTCCAGCATCTCATAGTCCACTCCCTTGCCATACTCCACAATAGACCGACTACGAGCATCATACTCACGCATACTCCTAGCACCCTCGAGAGACTCACGCATACCACGCTGCACCTTACTACGAGACTCCACCTCTCGGCGCAACTCCCAGAATCGCTCCTCGATACCACGACCTCGCAAACTATCATCATAGCGATAGAACCTATTCGTCACGGGACTAGCACTCACAGCACCACGTACCCCCTCAGCTGCCACTGCCCTATCCACCTGATCCAGCATCTGTACTATACCTCCGAAATACTGACTACACAGATAGCTATACACAAGTGGGTCACTCAGCGGAGACAACACACCATGACGCCACTCCGACACATACTTATCCTGACCGATACCATTGATCCACTTGCTCACCGATACCTGCCACTCAGGCGTATGCTTAGGCAAGCGCTTATACAACGGCAACGACTTATCCACATAACGACTCTCCCAGCGCAACGCCCCACCATAGAAATTCTGATTAGCCAGCAAATCCGTAATAGCCTGAATCTGTGCAGGTACAAAACCACGACCACCACGATACAGACTGCTACCCACCGACTCACCACGACGCTGACCCGCCACCATACCAGCCAGAGGACTAGCACCATTAGTCGGGTTGTACGCAACAATCTCGCCCATACTATCCATACTACCCAGCACAGCCTCCACAGCATCCTTCTTACCACTCACCAGACCATACAGCTCTTGACCCATACCATAGAACGCACGCATCTCTATCGCTAGTGGCACCTTCACATAGCTATCCTTATCCACCACAAAGCACATATTACTCTTACGCACCGCTGGATTGATAGCCCGATACACATCGCCATGATCATCATCCCCATCCTGTAGCGCTGCTACAGCATACCCCAGCACCATAAGACTAGCCACAACAGCACTACTGCCCCACGGATTCTCCACGGCCACACCATAAGCCAAGTTCATACCCTGCACACCCGCATTGAAAAACATCTGACAAGCACCTATCAACCGATACAAACCACTGCGCCCCGCACCCTTACGATTGAAGTTCACACTCACCTCCTTAGCATCACTGATAGACTCCGTAACGCTACGACCCATCTCACGACTCGTCACATACGTCGCAAAGCGTCCCCAGCTCTCGATCATCTCATTCGGACGAGCAAAGAGATTCAACACATCCTCACCCACACGCACAGCGCGAGCCTTACCGCCTGCGTCCAAAAGACTATTCACACGCCGACGTGCCTTATGCTCACTCAGCAAGCGCGCATAACCCGTCTGTCCACCATACCGCTTAAACTCATCCCAGTAAGCATCCACCTCTCTAGACACGCCAACACCCGTATGACCCTTACCCCATATACGACCCAAGATCAGTGGAGACACACGCAAGTAATTACGCATATAAGCTCGCGTGTACACACCCCCTCGCTTCAAGAAGTTAACCGCCAGACTCATCTGCGCATCTCGCAACAGATTCACAACCATAAAGCTCGGATTACGACTAGTCACGTTCTGAGCCATACCTCGTAGCAACCCCTTAGCAAACCGCTCCACATCTGTATCCTCGCCCACATTGATGCGATTCACAGCCTGAGCCAGATCAGGACGACCATTCACAAACACCAAATGCTCACGACCGCCTATCATAACCTTCACAACATGCTCTCCTAGAGAGCGTGCATCTGTCAGATAAGCCACACGAGCACCCCGCTCACGGATCAGCGTCACGGTACCATCTGCCAAACCCTCTCGCATACGATCCTCAAACTCCTCTACATCCTCCGACGCAAAGCTACTAGGATACAACGGAGTCAACAGCCCATCCTCACCCACACTATAATACTGACGACCCAAACTTGTGTAGTCACTCGGATAGTTACTCACCAACCCATAAAAAGCCTGCTTCTCCACATTGTGATACCCACCAATCACTGCACTACGTATCTTACGATACATAGCCAAGAGAGGTCTATCAGGACGTGACACACGACCCTTAGCGCGCTGGATAGGTTGCACAAAGCCCCCCACATGATCATGCATATACTCATAGTCACCACGTGACTCCTCAGCAAAGCCCTGCATAGGCACATACCACTCATACATACCACTCACAGCCTCATAAGCCTCCTGAGACATCATACCACAATCACGCCACACAACTAGGATCGCATCATTCACAGCTCGCACAGCCTTCCACAGCTCCTCCACAGACAACCCACGACTACGCATAGCCTCCTCAAACTGCTCCACCAAATCCGCAACACCCTCCACACCGTCTAGCAACTCATGACCCGCAAAGTGTTCTGGTATATCCTCTCCAAGCTGAGTCTCATAAGCATACTCCAGCTCTGCCTCCTTAGCCTTATACTTAGCCTCAGCCTTACGTCGCTCACTTGAATCCAACCACAAAGGATCATCCGCATGCTTTGCATCTAGCTTAGCCAACCTTTGCTCCACACCTCGCTGACGCATATAAGCATTACGCTCTGGCGCATGCTTAGCAAAGAGATAGTCATCCAGCTGTTCACCCGTCAAGCCTAGCCGACGAGACACCTCTCTAAGCTTCTTTGCCAGCTCACGATACACACCACCCTCCAGTTCCTCAATCTTACTCGTAGCTCGACTACTCGTCTGATTATATCGCATCCACACACTACGTGACCCCTCCACAGGACGACCTGAGAGCGCACCCACACGCTCCTCATACACACGGATAGGATTAGTAGCATCAACCCATTCTGTCTTAACACGCTCACGACGCTGCACCAGCGAGTTGTCCATCACTCCACTCAACCCCCACATCACGCCACCAGCATCTAGAGACACAGACTGACCATAACGCTCTCGGAGACGCTCCATACGTCCCACAAAAGCTCGCTCCGTAGGAGACAGCTTACGACCCATCAGCTCAGCATCAGCCTCTCGACGACGACGATAACGACGCTTCCGCACGCCTCGCTCCACGACATCACTAGCCGTCTCCTCTGCACTTCCAGACTGCGCCTCCCGATCGCTCTGATGGCTCCGATCGCTCTGATCGCTCTGATTTTCGCGCTCCGATTCTTTGGGATTCTCAAATTCTTTTACTACCTTTGTAGCTACAGAAAGCTCTTGATTATATGTAGCACTCGCAATTGGAGCGAGAGAGCTTATATAGTTGAGGGCTTTCTCTTTGTTTATGTACTTAGCATAGCCCTCTGCAAGCCAATGGACTACACGACTAGAGGACTTGCCATAAACACTTGATACGATATTAAATTCCACATCTGGACCCCTACCAATACGAATAGCAACAAGAACTTGCTTATCGTCCAAACGTAGCTCCGTAAGAATAGCTCTCGAGCCATCGCCCTGCGTATCAAACACCCCGATAGGATTTGCCACTGCTCTCGGCAAGTCTCGCAAGTCTCGCACATCAAAACCATGCTTATGAGCCTTCTTTATCAGCTTATTGCCATACAGCACCAATGCCTTATCAGCCACACCTGCCCCAAGCAAGACACCACTAGGACGACCCAGCGACAAGCGTACACCATTCGCATTATCCTCTGTCAGCCTATCCAGCTCTGAGTTAAAGCGATCATTCACAGCCTCTAGCTCGGACTCTTCACCACCCTCCACACGCCTATACCGCACGCCACTAGAGTCACCCCCTTCAATTGATAGCATCGCTTCACTGAGCAAGCGCCCAGACTCATAGGATAATTCAACTCCTTTTATTAACTTTGCCAGTGATATAGAGTTGTTGGTCAGCGTCTGTGACATTTCTCCTTGAGATGTTGCGGGCTTCGGGGCTAGCAACTCTATTTCACTTATATCATAGCTATGTAGCCGATTGCCAACATCTTCGTCACGATACACACGAACAGTCGTCTTAACCCTGTAGGAGATACCGCCATAACGCACTGCTCCATACAATCGCTGCACCTTATCAATATTCTCATCTCCCTCATTCCCTGCATAGCGAATGCCATCGGGGCTCTTCACCCGATCTCCATGCTCCTCCAAAAGCACAGATGACCTCACTACATCCACCAGGCGTGGAAGCAAATCCATATACGCCTGACGATACGCTAGAGGCTCATTCCCTATTTGATTATATAGCTTACGACGGGTCTTCTTACTAATCCTTAAGGCACCGACTCCTTCAGGAGTATCATATTCATCTATTCGATCGGGCAATCCAACTATAGCCCGCATAGCATCTCCATACGAAAGACCAACAGTAGCTATAGGGACAACTTCAACGCTACTATTCAATGGTAGCGAGGACACTCGCAACTTACTATCCCCTGAGACTGATTCTAGACGCTCCATTCTGTTTGTCCGCCGATACCTACGCCCATTCACAGCCTCTAGCTCGGACTCTTCGCCAGCCTCTACTCGCCTAAAACGTACTCGCTTGTTCTGCTCCTCGTCTGTAAACTTCGTATAGAAGTCCCCACTATTCTCCTGCTTACGCTCTTCTACAAAGCCCCCCACAACTTCATCAAAAGACCTATTAGCCTGACGCGACTGCTCCTGCTCAGCATACGACACTACCAAATCATCGTAGTACTGCTCCAATCCCTCTAGACGCTTATCCACATCTGCTATATCTCTAGTCAGATCAGATATACGACCCTCTGCACGCTCCACAGCACCCACCTTACGCTCCAATCGCGCCTTAGCTCGCTCTGCCTTCTCTCGCTCCTTCTTGATCAGACTCTTCTGACTAGATACCTCCCAAGAGCTATACCGACCCATATTAGCCGCAAGACCCGTCTCTATCGAGTCAGCCCTAGACTGACTCTCATTATAAGTCGTCAACGCATCTGACAAGACAGACTGCTCCGCAACGAGAGTCTCGCGCTCATGTTGTAGCTCCTTACGCTTCTCGGCCGTCGCAAAGCTCGCCCTAGACTTAGGATCACGAATCAAGTCCATCTTAAGCTCCTCTGCATCGATATCTCCCACATCAACTACATCCGCATCGGCGCGCATAGCCTCCTCATACAGACGCTGCTTAGTCTGCAACTTCTGAAGCATAAAGACATCCGCACTATCCTCCGTAAGCATATAGTTCACACGCAGATGATGCCACTGATTGCCCTGACGCCAGCAGCGACCCTCCACCTGTATCAACTGAGTAAAGTTCCACGGAAGAGACAGAATATACAGATCCGTAGCATTACGCTGTAGGTTCACTCCCTCCTTAATAGCAGGTGAGCCTAGCACAACCTTAATCTGACCATCATTAAAGCCCTTCTGAATACGTCCACGCTCAGAGATACTCGTCTTACCACTCAAGATAACAACCTCATCCTCCTTATAACCCACCTCGCGTATCAAGTACTCACGAAGCAAATCAAAATACTCTATACCCAGCTCCGAGTAGATCAATTGACCCGAACTATCATTCCCTCGCTTACTCTCAGCAACCAGACGCATCGTCGCTAAGAGCTTAGGACTACCCTCGACAAACTCCTTGTAATTCCTAGCTGTGAAACCACTCGCACCAGACGCATAAGGCGAGAAAGCTATCAAACGAGCATGACCTATACCCGCTAGCTTCTGCTTGTCATCTGTCAGCATAACGCTCAGGGCTGTCATAGCATCACGAGTCATATCATTCTGCGGTACCTTATACTCCTTGACGTGACGCTCGGGACGTACCAAGTTCGGATTATCCTCTACACCCTTGACATCGACAAACTCCCGAAGCAGATTATTAAAGACCGCATTGTTCTTAAAGCGTCGCACAGCCATACGCTCCGTCACAGCACCATCGGCTCCAATCTCCAAGTCTGGCTCTGCCTCCATAAACGTCTCAAAGAACTGCTCCACACGATAGAACCCTAGCTCCTTCAGACGATCATTAGCCACTAGTGACAACACAGAGTAATACTCCAAAGGCTTATTCGTAAACGGCGTAGCACTCAGCAACACAACATTACGACCACTATTCTGAGACTGTATCCACTGAGCAGCTAGCCACGTCTTGATACCCAAATCACTCGTACGCTGACTCTGACTCCTAAAGTCTGACGCTACATTCTTATCCAAACGAACCTTACCAACGATATGATTCGCATTGTGAACCTCGTCAAAGACCATATAGTCAAAGCCCAAATCCTCAAAGCTATACTCCTGCCTAGCTCCACGCATCATACGTCCCACCAGTCGATCCACCTGAGCCCTCTTCTTTTCCCTAGCACGAGCACTCGACTGATGATCCTTCAGGTCTTCCTGGATATAGGTGAACTCACCTGCCATACGATCATAAGTCTCATCCTTAAAGCCCATACGCTTAAGACCCTCGTACGTAACCAAGGTTATCTCACCCTCACCAACAGAAAAGTCCGTCAAGTCATAGCTAGCACCTAGATTCCCCAACACATTAATCTTAGCCTCAGGTAAAGCCTCATAAATAGTCTCTACCCACTGCTCCAAGATACTATCATTAGGACACACAATAAGCGGTCGCTTAGCATGTCCTCGCGTCATAGCCTCATGAGCTGACAACACACCACTCAGCGTCTTACCAAATCCCACCTCATGCGCCAAAACGCCAACACCCCGCATCGACATACGACCCACACCTGCCAGCTGGACACTCGTCAGCTGTAAGGGCTTACCATGGAAGTTCTTATTGATCTGACTAAACATAGGCACACCAGTATAGTCAGGAGTGTAAGTACCATTGTAAGCACGATTGAACTTACGCTCCACCTCCTGCTGCTCACTCTCAGTCAGCTCATGCTCCAAGAAATCTCGGAACAGACGATCACCCACATCCTTACGACGACGACGCTCAGCCGCATTCTCCGCCTTATCACCTCCCCTGACAGGTCTATTCTCAATATACGATCGAACCTCCCACTTGCTAGAACGACCAAACGCATCATACGGTAATTCCTCCACATACCCCAAAAAGCGATCCTTAAGAGACACACCACCCACAGCACCCATCTCATCACTCACTGGTAGTATCAGAGACTTGACAAACTCAACATTCGGCGTCAAGTAAATATGTCCCAAATCCTTATATGAAGGTAGTACAGCCTCAAGTAAAGCCTTCTGACCCAAATACTGGTTCTCCTCAATCTGACCCAATGCATGCAACAGCTCCAGATTTTCAAGCCTAGCATAGATATTCCCTGAGCAATAGTAAAACCGATGCATCCACCGACCATCTCCCACATAGCACGCCACAGACGGGTGCGCCTCGGGATGTGCTAAGTAACCTCCCAAGTCACAATCCGCAAACGCAGACATCTCCTCCTCGGTAAACCTCTTGAGAAACTGATCACTAGCATTGATCACCTCATCACCCTTCGACAGAGTGTACTTAATCTGACCACGCTTTATCTTCGGCAACCCACTCCCCTTTCTCTTCCCCTTTTCCTTTACCTTACTCTTATCCTTTTCCTCAACTCCACTCTTTTCCTCAACTGCGTTTGCTTCGTCCTTTCCCTCACCAGTCTCTCCCTTAGCTACACCACCTTCCTCAGACGTGTAACCCTCTGTAGGGGCGGACCTATGTGTCCGCCCGTCCTCATCAAGACCAGACGTGTCCTGTAGGGACGCTCGGTCTGAGCGTCCGTCCCCGTCAAAGCGAGACGTGTTGTCACTAGCACTAGCACCACTAGTATCACTAGAGGCACTAGACACACCCGCATCCGATTCTGGTGTCACATCGCCACTCACCCTCCTTTTCGCAATATCATTGAGACCCGTTAAGTAATCTACAAAGTCATACTCAGCCTTCGTAACTTGATGACCCACCTTGCGATCCCCATCATTCCACTCCCAAACCCTATAAACGCCTGAGGCTCCTCGAGGAGAGAAACTCATCTCTCCTGGCACCACATTATCGTGAAGAACACCTTTCACATCACCACCACGCCAGCGCCTCACCCAATAGTCCACAAGGGGTTCGTCATCTAGACGGCCCTCACGAGCAAGAAAACTATCCAGCTCTTCAACAGCTCTATGAACCTCCTCATCGCTCTTACCCTGACTATGCAGATAGTCCAAGAAACCTAGATAGTGACCATTCTTCTCCTTAAACCACTCACTACCATACGACCTGTCCACATCTGATTCATTAGACACAGACTGTTCGCTATCACTTGTCGCAACCTCACCACCCGACTGCGCATCCGATTGCTCCGACACCTCCGAAGACTTAGAAGTTACTGCGCCCTCTGATTGCTCCGATTTCTGCGCCTCCGTCTCCTGCAGCACCTCAGACTTATCACTCCACGCTACATACTCCTCCTCACGACCATAGCGATTCTTGCGAGTACCCAACTCACCTAGCACATGATCAGGATGAGACTCAAAGTAATTATGAGATCCCTCACCCTTGTACTTAGAATCCTTACGCAAGACAACAACATCTGTACCCACATCAGTCCCCGCAAAGACCCCATTAGGCAACCTATACGCCACCTCAATACGCCAACCACGCTCTACCTTATGACGATTTAACCAACCACTAGGAAGAACCATTGCCAAGACACCACCCTCGCGCAGCAAGTCCAACGAACGCTTGACAAAATAATCCTCATACCTAGCTATCCCAGGCTCCTCACCCAATCCTCTGTACTTACCTCGATGATCTCCATACGGAGGATTACCAAGCACCAGGTCATACTCTCCCATAGACTCAGGCTTACGCTTACCGCCTCGCTCGTCCATAAAGAGAGACTCAAAAGGTGCTATACGGACATTAGCCTCAGGGTGCAACACCTTAGCTATACGTGCCGAGATCTCATTAACCTCGTAAGCCCGAATCAACGCTGAGCGATTAGCCAGCTTAGGGATGCCATCCAAGAAATTTCCAACACCTACACTAGGCTCTAAAATCAACGCAGGACGTTTGGCATCACCTATCTCCGGCAAACCATCTAAAACACGCTTCACAAAAGAGACCACACCCCTAGGCGTGTAGTACTCATCTAGCACCCCACGACCACTCTTAGCGACACCACCACTCCTATAGCCAGACACAGCACGCCTCAGCTCATCTGTTACATCTCCTGTCAGGACAACCTGCCCATCGACAACATCAGTAACAGACGAGACTAGCTCTGCTATCTCAGCATTGCTATAACGCTTATTATCCTCTACAGATCTAGAGCCACGACCATCACTAGTCGCACTAGAACCATCACCCGCCCCTAAATCCTCTTTACCAGCAGACCAGCCTACTCCTCCATGCCCAAATCTAGATTCATGTTCTGAGCCGCCGACAGCATCGTCCCCCCGCTCAGCTTCGCTATCTGATCTAGACGAGCCACGATGTCCCGCCGTGTGTAACCCTTCGTCAGAAGACGTTGCAGGTTCGGGTACTCCGCTAGTCGTATCCCCTCCTTGTTCAGTTTCGCTACTGCCCAAAAGTCCTCCAGTACCCACTCCATCAGAGGCTCCCGAGGCTCCTTCGCTAGAACCTTCAGTATCCCCACCGTTAGATAAGGTAGACACTCCCGAGGCAACATCGTCTCCTCCTGACTGCTCTGGTAGCGAACCTTCATTATCAGCTCCGCCTTCTCTGGCGTCATCGCCATCTTCTCTTCTTCTATCATCTTGATTTTGATCTATTACTGGTTTTGATTCCGAGGATTTACCATCCGAGGTCTCACTCCCCGATGCATCCGCTTCGCTAAGATACGCATTTCCCCCTTGATCATTCGACACCTCCGATTCTTTGGGATTCTCAAATTCTTTTACTACCTTTGTAGCTACAGAAAGCTCTTGATTATATGTAGCACTCGCAATTGGAGCGAGAGAGCTTATATAGTTGAGGGCTTTCTCTTTGTTTATGTACTTAGCATAGCCCTCTGCAAGCCAATGGACTACACGACTAGAGGACTTGCCATAAACACTTGATACGATATTAAATTCCACATCTGGACCCCTACCAATACGAATAGCAACAAGAACTTGCTTATCGTCCAAACGTAGCTCCGTAAGAATAGCTCTCGAGCCATCGCCCTGCGTATCAAACACCCCGATAGGATTTGCCACTGCTCTCGGCAAGTCTCGTAAGTCATGCACGTCAAACCCATGCTTATGAGCCTTCTTTATCAGCTTGTTGCCATACAGCACCAACACCTTATCTGCCACTCCTGCCCCCAGCAAAACTCCACTAGGACGACCCAGCGACAAGCGTACACCATTCGCATTATCCTCTGTTAGCCTATCCAGCTCTGAGTTAAAGCGATCATTCACCTCAGAAAGCTCTTCACCACGCTCCGCAACCTCCACGGCATCACCCGCCAGCATATCTCCCTCCTCGGCTCTTTGACTCACTGCGCCCTCCGATCGCTCAGATTGTTGCGCTTGCACCTCAGACTCTTTCGCCTTCGATCCTCGCGCTTTTTTATTCCCGACGCTTTTACTACCTTTGCCTTTAGAAGGAGATGTTGTGGAAGAGTACTCGTTAGTATTCCTGTCCTCAGTCATAGTACTAGACGAGCCGGGCTTGGCAGGTAGGCCGTCTCTCGATACGGGTACAGATCCACCCTCTCCTGTTGGCGAGTTAGACGTACCGCTGGAAAGGGCTCCAGCCTCCTCAGGCGAGTCAGTCGATTCTGAGGGCATGATGAGGGGTTGCCCGTCCTCACCTCTAGTAGTCTCGCCTTGAGAGCTGTCAGGAAGAGCAGAAAGGGCTGCTGCTGCTTCTTCAGAAGTCTGTGTGAGGTCTTGCCCACCCTCGCTGACAGAACTCTCTCTTAGAGAAGGAGCTTTCTCGGTAGAGTTCCCGCTGAGGCTCGCAGGGCTACCTGGATATCCAACCTGCGTTGTCATATCCTCTTGGCTCTCGGTAGCAGGGTCAATGCCTAATGCGGGTACGGCAGAATCGAGAGGCTCCTTCTTGTCTAACTGCTCATCACCCTCAATCAAATCCCTACCCACAGACACAGGACTATCAGACCCATCAGGCAAAACCATATACAAGTCTGCGTCCACAACACCCACAACCTCGCCACCACGTACCTCACCACTAGACTCATCTCGCCAGCGAATACGACTACCCACACCTACACTCCCCGACGGGTTGTCCTCCGTAGGGGCTGACCTGCGTGTCCGCCCGCCCTCGTCACTAGCACCACTAGAGCCACTACCCCCATTAGCACCACCAGCACCACTAGGATCACTAGACCCACTAGACCCACTAGACCCACTAGAGTTACTAAAGCCACTAGCACCACCAGCTCCTCCAGCTCCCGAAGGTGCTGACGGCTCAGATGGCTCAGACGGTGCAGACGGATTAGATGGTGCAGACGGATTAGATGGTGCTGACGGATTAGATGGTGCTGACGGCTCCGATTCATCCGATACACGCGCTCCCGATTCTCTCTCCTCCTGCATCGCTCGCACACCACGGCTCAGCATCATACGGATATCACCATCACTCACCTTGAGCGACAACCCCAAGCCGTCCAGCAATTGCCTAAAGCCTGACACTATACGAGCCCAAACACCTGGATTACTATAAGTCTCTGCCTGATGAGCTATATACTCACTCGCCAAGTCGCTACTACTCAACCCAGGATACAAGTCTGCTATCTCCTCACGATCACGATCACTCATCGACTCCCACACACTATCGAAGTAATCATACAGCGCCTCTCTATCAAAAAGCGCAGCCAAACCCCTATGACCAACCACCTCGTGAAGCACAGAACGCTCCACACTCTTACGACTAACACCATCACTGAGGATCACAACCTCACCACTGCGCTCATCATACCATGCACGCTCACTACCATCTAGCTCCATACCCTCACCCGCTGCCTCCTCACGAGACATAACACGCCAAGGCACCTCGACACCCAGCCTACCCATCACATCACGCACCACGCCCTCCACATCATCTCGTGACAGCTCCACGACACCTTGCTCGTACGCATCCATCATACCGCTCACAGCCTGCATACGACCCTCCATATCTGCCACAACCTTAGCCTGCACGCCTTGATCTACAACATCACGACCCAGCACACGAGCTACACGCACATCATCAGAGTGAACCTGCTCACGCCCATCAGCGCCACGCACCACAACAGCTCCTCCCGAACCGTCCTCAAGACACACCTTACCATCACGCACAGCTCCTGACACCAAGTAACCCTTAGCATCATTAGGACCATACGTAACCTCCACAATCTCATAGTCCACAACATCACCCGCATCATCACGATGCGCCAGCACCTTACCATGCGCCCACTCATCCTCTAAGACCGCACGCCTACGAGACTCCAAGTCAGACTCCAGCTTACCACGAGCCTCCTCTATTTCAGCCTCAGACGCACCCACAAGCATCTCTCGAGACATCCAGTTAGACACATACCATATCTCAGCTCCCACACGACGAGCCTCACCCTCCAAGCTTAGACGCTCCTCAACACCCAGCGACTCATCTCTCAGACGAGACACAACCTCCTCCAGCTTAGTATGCCTGCTCAGTAATTCATCCTCCAGCTCCACATAAGAGCACTCACGCAACCGTCCTTGAAGAGCATCCACATCACCACCTTGCGCACGTAGACTCTCAGCAGAGCGTCGCACAGCCCCATTAACCTGACCCAAACGAGCGGTAGACCCCACAGCACCTATACCGCCAAAAGCAACCTGCATAGGTAGCAACGCCACAGCCGTCTGCTCCATACCCGACAAACTCCACACATCGCTCATCGACTGATCACCTATCGTCAATGCATTAGCACTGCCTCCAAGCTGCTCCTCCACAAACTCCTCACCAAGATTGCCCACACGAGTCATCTCTCGCATAGGTGCCAGCGTCCTCTTTGCGCCCGTATAGAAACGTCCCACAGCACGAGCCGACGGACGACTACCCAGCTTAGCAGCTAGCTCTCCCACAGCTCCACCCACAGCCTTACCCACACCACTCTTCGCCAACGGCTTAAACACAGCACGACCTGCCAAGCCCAAGCCCTTCATAACAGGCTCACCAAGCGTCTCACTAACCACCTCAATCGTCTGACTACCCAGTGCCTTAGCAAACGCAACCCCACGACTCTGCTCTGCACCCTCACGACGACCGCCAAAACCAACCGTGTCATCACGACGACCAGCAGAAGCTCCAGAAGCACTAGAAACAACAGAAGCACCACGCTCACCCCCATCAAGACGCTCAGCTACAAGCCTACCATGCATACGCTCCTCTGCGTCTCCTGCCACACGGGGCGCCTCAATAATCAGCGTACCAGCTATCTGTCCAGGAGCCTTCTTAAGCCACTCACCCAGATACCGACGCACAGCTCCCTTCACAGCTCCCTTTGCAGCTTCCTTAGCACCCGCCTTAGCTGCACCTCCTGCAGCACCTCGTGCAGCACTACTCAAGCCACCGCCCAGCACCATATCGCGAACGAAAGGCAACGCCTCCGCAGTCACACGACCTGCACCACTCCAATTATCCCCCAGTTGTTCCTCGTAAAACGCCCGATACGTATCGCGCACCGCCACCGCATCCAGCAGATTCCGCTCAGCCTGTGACAACCCCTCACGACCCACCTTCTCAAACCGCTTCAAAGCTTCAGTAATAGCCAGCGAAGTCGTCAGATCCTCCATACCGAAGTCCAGCAACTTCAGTCCCCCATCCATATCGTCCGCAAACGTCTTGCCCATACGGCTCAGCCACCCATCCTTGCCAGACACAACACGCTCCACAAGACGAGCATCTTTCTGATAGCTATCCAGCACATCCTTAGTAGCCAAGATGGCACGCTCATCAGCAGTCACACCCACCGTATTCCGCGCCACACCAAGCCCCACTGCCATAGGATTACCAGCTGCAGCAGCACCCGCTATCAATGCGCTACCTAGAGCCGTCTCGCCAGGCATACGACCACCAGCTGCAGCCTTCTTGCGAGTCATCGCCACATACTGCCCCGCCGTCTCCCTCGCAATACGATCCATCTGAGCCCCAAAGACATCTCGCTCTCCACCCTCCTCAGACTTACGATAAGACCACTCAGACCCACCGATACCACGACCCCTACCACCAAAAGTAAAGTCCCCACCACCAAGCGTCTGTAACATCTTAGCACCCTTATCCTCTCCTCTACCCGACAGCACATCAACCGTCCTACTACCCCAAGGACGACCCAGCCACACACCACTAGGCGTATCCGACAAACGAGCCAACTCCAGCCCCTTCTTACGAGGATCTAGCGGACTATGAGGCACACGCTCCACTTCAGGCTTTAGCACCACATCTTCCCCAAGCAACCCCTTCGTAGGGGCGGACCTATGTGTCCGCCCGTCACCGTCCGCCCGTCCCCGCAAGACTGCGCCACCCGATGGCTCAGATAGCTCTATTCGCTCCGACTCCTCAGCCTTCCGCCGCTCTCTACGACCCTCTTCAATCTCCCAAATATCTCCTATCTCCCCCTCTCTTCCACGCTCCTGAACACCCTGCTGATACAAACCCCACACACGACCACCTCGCTTACTCTTTGGCTCTGGCATATCTCTTCTAACTTCTAATCTCTAACCTCTAAAATCTAACCTCTAATTTCTAAAGGCTACTAGCTACCTCATCCATAAACTTATCCACACGACCCACCGCATTATCACCCACACCAGCATACATCTCAGACTCATACACCTGATACATCTCACCAACTGACACATCACACGCATTCGCATCCGCCACAATCGACTTAGCCATCAGCCCTGCTATACGCTTGCGATCACCATCGCTAATACCTCGCACCACAGCACCACGCACAGGTGACACCGTCTCCTCCATAACACGCGTCAGAGCCTCACCATCACCATACGACACAGACCGAGACAGCAAGAAGCCACGACTAGTCATAGCCAGCCCAGCATACAGATCATCCATCTTACCCTCCTTGCGCACCATACGCAACAAATCAGACGTACTAGCACCTCCTGTAGGCAAACCCATCTGCGCAGCATAGGTCCGCACATACACAGGATTCTTCTTAATCAGCCAACCAGCATTACTACGACCATACCTAATCGCCGACTCCCTAAACTCCTTCTCATTCCCCTCTGGAACCAACAGCTCATGATTCCAGCTATTCTTACCCCACACATCAAAAAACACACTACGACCTCCACCACGACTACCGCCACGACCCCCACGAACAGCCCCTCTGCCAGACCCGCCACCACGTGCCTGAGGATTCAACCGACGAGCCTGCAAAGCCCTGCGAGCCTTACGATCTTCCTGACGCTCCTTAAACTCCTTATCCCAATGATCATCCCTAACCTTATCCCGATCAGCACGATACTTCTTCTCCTCTTCCTCCCTAGCACGCCTAGCACGCTCAGCTCGCTCAGCCTTTGCGCCCGCAAGATCATCACGAGCATCCTGAAGCTCCACAGCCCTGGCACGATCCTCACGCCCCTGCACCTTCCCCAGCGCATCACGCTCCAATCCCTCAGCAAGCCTATACTCACTATCCAGCCGAGACAACTCACGAGTCAGCATCTGGTCATACCGAGCAGTACCCAAACCACGCTCCAACGTATAAGCATTACGATCAGCACCGTAAGCATCTATAGCATTAGCCACCATATCAGCCAAACTAACCATAGACCGCCACGCAGCACCCTTACGCCTATACGCCTCACGCTTACGCTGCACCTCACGAGGATCTTCCACGCCACGCATCAGAGCATTGTAAAACGTCTCATCGCGCAACCCCTCCACAACACGCTCCACAGCACGAGCCTTACGCTCACGAGCCACCTCCACATCATCCATAGGCTCCAGCGACACACCCCCACCAGCCTCGGCACCAGCCCCAGCACCGCTATCGCCACCCACCTGCGTCTCCGTCCCCTCACCTGAGCTGTTAGTGCTTCCCGACTGCCCCGCCACTGCGCCACCCGATGACTCCGTTACTGCGCCCTCCGACTGCCCATTCGTCCCCACACTATCGCCAATACTCACTGCGCCTTCCGATGGCTCTGATCGCTCCGATGGCTCTGATACCTCAGATCCCTGCGCCTCAGATCCTTGCGCCTCAGATCCCTGCGCCTCAGATCCTTGCGCTCCAGCCACAGGCGTCTCCGCCCGCTGACTCTGACGATAACCATCGATCACCTTAGCCCAGTCCACCACACCCATACTCTTAGTCGGCAACCCACCACCCTGAGTACCTACAACCTCCTGACCACCAGCTCCAGCTCCAGCACCAGCACCACCAGCACCTATCAGAGGCACACGCACGCCACCACCCGCAGGCACACCTCCACTCACACCCGCTCCTACCCCCGTCACACCACCACCCGACTGCCCATTCGCCCCCACACCATCGACACGCTCACTTACTACGCCACCCGATGGCTCACGATTTGTAGGGGCGGACCTACGTGTCCGCCCGTCACCCTCCGTAGGGGCGGACCTACGTGTCCGCCCGTCCTCGGCCACACCAGACTGCGCACTCTGATTGCTCTGATTGCTCCGATAGCTCTGATTGCTCTGATTCTCGCCTGCGCCATCCGACTCTTGCGCTTGTGCACCCGTCACATCAGCTCCAGGCATCTCCTGGTCATGCTTATCCAATGACTCCAATATCATAACTCCTACACCTTTTTTTGATCCTTCTTATCCTTATCGTCCCCTGAGCCACCCACACCAGCCAGCACATTATCAGCCACACTACCCACAGCATCTGCAACACCCTTCAGCGCATTATTAGCAGCCACAGCATGCGACCGAGCCATACTATCATGCATACCACTCATCGTATTAGCGTAGTGCGTACGCTGAGCCTGCCAACGAGCCAACGCATTATCCTTAACACGCTGACCCAAAGCTCCGATACGAGACACAGCATCACCATACGCCCCAGCACGAGCTCCAGCCATCTGAGCCTGAGACTCAGCCGTCGCTCCACTCACCAAAGCACGCTGCCTATCCCTACGACCGCCATCACTCATCTCCCTACGAGCACGCTCCAAAACCTGAGCCGCATCACTACGAGACAAAACAGACGAGTTAGACTCACGCAGATAATCAGCCCTAGCCGCATTCAGCAAGTCACGCTGCACACCTCTAGCACGCTCAGCCTCACGAGCCGACGCACGCTTACTCACTATCGCACTTATACCATTACCCAGAAGACTAAGTCCCCCCAAAACACCTCCTACAATCGCCGTAACAGACATAATCAATTCATTCTATAATCTCCCACGAATGTACCACCAACCAACCACCCCACGCCCTACATTTTCCCATAAAAGAAGTTAGAGATTAGAAGTTAGATATTAGACCTCAGAGACGTGTAACCCTTCGTAGGGGCGGACCTATGTGTCCGCCCGCCCTCAAAGCAAGACAGCACCCTCCGATTCACTCTAATCTCTAACTTCTAACCTCTAACCTCTAACCTCTAAATACCCCCGCACAACACCCTCAAAATCCTCAAACGACCGACAAACAGCATACCTATACCCCTCACCCACCACAGCACGCTCAAAAGCCTTCTGACTCTCAGACTGCCTACCTCGCTCAGTCTTCATTTCAATGAACAGCCCGTGCCACGCACCACAAGCACGAGCCACAAACAAATCAGCCACGCCAGGCAAAACACCCTCAGCCTTAAGTATCGCCCCCGTCACCGCATTACGCTTACCACCGTTAGGGATAGCATACACAACCACGTCAGGATACTGATAACGAACCCACCTCACACACGCCTGCTGCAAGCGACTCTCCGCATTATTCATCTCAGTACTCGGATCAGTTTATAGACTCCTATTGCCCCTGCACCTACAACCACCAGCGCACCAATAGCCGTCAGCCACCTACGCCACCACGGCTGTCGCTTAGGCGCTGGCTGTACCACCAGCTCCCTCGGTATCGACACCGTATCCACCCGCACAACCGTATCCGTAGCACTCCGATACCGAGTACGCCACTTAACCACATTCACAAGCACCGTATCACCACGCTCAGCAATACGCACCGTATCAGCAAAATGTACACTATCACGCTCCACACGCACAGACTCCCGCTCGTGATAGTAATGCACAGGCACATAGCGACTTCCACAACCCACACAAACCACCACACACACCCCAACAAACACACCCCGCCACGTCCCAACACGCCTCATCTCGTCTTTCATTCTTTATTATCCTCTTATTCACCACATTACGGATTCCACACATTACGATCCTTCAAAATCTTGGTCACCTGCTTAGCACTATACCTAGTCCGATGCACAGCTGCACTCACACTAGCCGAGTGACTCAGCCAGCAACGATTATACTCATACACATGCACCACCATATCAGGGCCACCACCCAGGAGCATACGCTCACGCTCCGCAAATTCACTTTCCATACGCCTCAGACGCTTATCACTCAACTCATCACCCATACCTCACACGCGCTCGCTAACCTCTACATAAGATTACGATAATAGCTATCACACCAGCTAACACTAGCTCATCAGCCACATAGTCCAGTACAATCAGGAGGAATAGCACCAGCATAGTAACACCCGCAAAGAAGTCAACAAAGACCTGCTCCGCTCGTTCCATTAGTCCATTCATACATCCCACACACCCGCTCGCTAACGTCTATACGACGCTCCCGTATAGCTGATCACAGCAAACATCTCATTGAATCTGTCCGCAATCCTATCACCATACTTCTGTCTCACTTCAGATGGCTCCAGATTAGTCGTCACAAGCGTCGTCAACCGCTGGTTATAGCGATACTCCAGCAGTTCCGTAATCGGACTAGTCACATTGCCAAACTTCATCACCTCCGTAGGCTCCCTGCCAAGGTCGTCCAGACAGAGTAGCGGTGTCGTTTGGTAGAATTTCAGCACCCCCGTTTTATCAGGTATCTGCGCTATCTCCTTAGCCTCCACAAGGTAATTCCCGACACGCTGACCCATACGGTTGTAGTAGGTGTTGTTTAGCAACTGCACCACCGACTGCACAGCTCGCATCATCGTCGTCTTACCATTACCGCACGTACCAGCTAGAAGCACCCCAAACTTGTGACCACCACTCGTCAGCGTCTCAGCAACCAGCCGTAAGTTGCGCACAGTCATCTCATCATACTGCACCACCCCACCACGGCTCTCCACCTGAGCCTCAAAAGCTCCTCGGATATAAACCTCTGCATCAGCTGCACTCATCGGCAACTTAAAAGCGTCCGTCCCACTGTTCAAAACTTTCAGCTGGCGCAACGCGGCCTTCACACCCTCGGCGTCTAGCATACCTGTCTGTTCCATTGTTTCTCTCATTTGCATTGTTATCATCCTTGTAGTTCCCCTCCAAGACCTTACGCCAATTCGTATCATCAGCGATCAACCAGTCAAAGGTTACGACCCATCGACCCTTATCACCTCGCAGCAGCGCAGAGCCCAGTATCTCCGCCTCCAGCTTGCTCAGCGTCTCGCCCAGGCTCCCTCTCGGACTCTTCGTACGCCACTCAGCAATACGATCCATCAGCTTATACCGACGTGTCCTCGTCAGCTCACCAACCACAGGCATACGACCACGAGCTATATTCATGTTCCACCAGCTCGTCACCACCGAAAAGTCTCCCATAGTAGCCTGCGAGAAACGCTCCTCCTCGGGATAGTCCACCTCCAGCTCGCTTTCTTTTTTAGCGCAACTTTTTTCTTTCTCTGCGCCAGCAGAGATGTTTGCTGAGAGGGCTTTCACTTCACCACCTACCGCCTCCCCAAAATTTTTCTTTGCGCTCTCCTCGTGCGGGCGCGCGCATTGACCGCGCTTTGCGCTTTCTTTTGGGGGGATTATAGGGGGGTATATTTCTTTTTCTTCTTTAGGGGGTGTGGGGGAACTTTCTTCGTTTTCTTTATGGGGGGAAGAAAGGGGTACCTTTTCTTGTCCATACAATTGTATTTCATCTGTACATACATTTGTATATACATTTGTATCTACACTTGTATCTCGCTTATCCCACCGCTTCTGTATCGCCTGCCTACGCTTCTCAGAGATACGAGCTTGCTTATCCATGTCCTTAGAGAGACGCTTGGAGTAGTAACGCTTGCCATCATCGGCAAAGGCAAATAGCCCAAAGTCCTCGACAATCTGCTTGATAAGTCCTGCACTGACACGGAGTTCAAAGGCTATCTCATTATAATCTTTGGAGCCCATGTGATCTGTGCGGTCTCGTAGTATCTCTATGATACCCCAATAGAGCCCGTACCCTTCCCAGCCCAGCCTCAGACGCAAGGCGAGAAGCTTCTCATCTTGTCGTGCGTTGCTGTCGTGCTTGATTTGATTAGGTCGTGCCATACTAAAGTACCTTACATCGCTCAGCGTGCCACACGCTTAATATCATAATGCTCCTCGGTCGTATCCTCACTAGACTCTAGCATCTGACCGATAGCCTCCATAGTACTATAGATACCCTTCAGGATAGCCTCGCGAAACTGGCTGTCATAAGCCACCGCCAAGCCCAGCGTACTACCCACCTCATACTTACGTCCGAAGTAAGACACACACGTCTTACCACCTTCACCCGTCAGCAAGATAGCCACACGGCCATCCTCTGCACCCTCGCCTTGCCAAGCCGACAAAGCCTCATTGATATCTTCTAGTCTCATATTCATTACTTATTATGCAATAGCTACAGGGGGCGGGGAGAAAAAAGCAATCCAGAAAAAAGCCCTCTTTAAGCCAATACAGGCACCCCCCAAAGCTATCAACTACACAGGTACAACACACTCATTTTTTCCCAATACTCTAGACCAACCTGTAAGAGGCAAAGCGCTTACCACCCTCCTCTACAATCGTCGTCTCAATATCTAGACCCGCATCTCGCAAGTCCCAGATACGAGCACCTAGACGAAAGCAGCCATACAGCTTCAACGCCTCCCGTGGCGTGATACTTCGACCACTCTCCAGGTGCTCACGTATCTGTCTCGTCTGTGACATCATACTCATAACCATTGCTTATTACGATTCACCTCCTGCTCCAGCTCAAAAAGCCCATCACGATCACTGCTAGACGGCAAGTAAATACCAGCCACCTGCGCCGACCAATTGCGAAAGCGCTCTATCGACAGCGTCATCTCCTCGACAGTCAAGGCACTACTACTGCGCAGGTACTCCTTATGACCGCTCAGCTTACTATCGCAAGTACGCACATAGAGATCTCCATTAGCAGCGCGCTTGTAGTAGTCACGCTTCACGCTTTCTAAGTCCTCACCCACCTGAATCGCAAAGTAGCCCAGCAAGAGATGCAGGTAACTATTTTGGGACGTCGTCCGCCTCTGACCCACACGCTTCAGCTCCACCACATCACCACGCTCCAAGTGATAAGACACCTTAACCTCGAACGAAGTCCGCTGCAACTCGCTATGTAGGTCGTAAATCATCGTCCTTGTAGTTTGTCTAGCTAACAGCTAACAGCCAACGGCTAACGGCTAAACGTCACTCTAAGCATCGCCTTACGCTCCGTCTCGGTTACGTACTGCTTGTAGATGTCGGGCTGCTCCGACTCTAGCTTCTTGCTGTCTAGTCGCTTAGTCGTAGAGGCGGGAGTGTAGGTTACTTTGGTACCGTCATCAGCTGTAAAGCTCTTGGTGCCCTTAGCTTCCATATCGGACTGTAGTTGCTCCTCTAGTGGAGTCAGTACTGCCTCTATATTGCTTATCATAGCCTTCAGACCCGCTATCTCCCTGCGAGCCTCGATCACACTCTTGATCAGAGACTCACCACTAGGTAGCGGAGCCTCATAAGTCTCACCAGCACGCCACAGCTCGATGATATGCTCCACCTCCTCAGCACTATGACGAGGCACTTCCACCAGCTTTGCCTCCTCACCACGCAGCCAGATAGCGTATAGTTTACCAGCCACAAGACCAGGATTCTGTAGCTCAAACATATAAGCGTAGATGCTCAGCTGCCACGACACATACCCCTCATTCAGCGCATACGTAGTCTTAATGTCGTACAGATTATACTGATCGTCCACACAGTCTATAGAGCTAGCCACCAGCCACTCATCATTACTCACCAGATACTCATTAGCGATCATTTTGATACCATGCGTATCCTTCAGAGACTTATAGTTGTCCACCTCTGCCTGATAGCGATCATCTCCCTCTTGAGGCTCCGTAGCCACACAGTCAGTAGCCTGACACAATTCATGGATACGAGTACCGCGCGCAGCTGCACGAGCCAGCACCTCCTCAGGCACACCATCATACTCATTGGGATAGACCACACCCTTCAGGATGCCCGTCACACCACTATACTTCGTCGTCTCAAAGTCCGCACCAACCACAAAGTAGTCATGCGCCACCGCGTCAAACGTCACAGGCGATTGTTTCAATTCTTTCTTTGCCATTTTTCTTGTACCATTTTGGAGGGCGGAAAATAGTCCTGGGACTTTCATCCGATAGTCCTGGGACTTTTGTTCGATACTCCTAGGACTATTTTCTATCCTTTAGCCAATAGCCAACAGCTAACAGCCAAAAGCCATCACACACCCTCCTGATTACTCATTACTTATTACATTCATCCAGCTTAGCACCCTCCAGCTTATCACGCAGCTCCGAGCAATACGCCTTCACCTGCGGATGCTCACGCAGACCCTGAGGCAACTCCCCAAAAGCCTTGTACAGCTCCGTAACAGTCTTAGACCCCTCCAGTTTCTGACGCATCTCAGCCGTCAGGGCGGGCTCAGCGGGCTGTTGGCCATTAGCCTTTGGCTGTTGGCTCTTAGCTGTCGCCTGCTTGCTGTTGGCTCCTTCCTTAGTCGCCTTAGTGTACTCGTCCGTGTCCGCATCCTTCGTATCGTCGATCGCAAATAGACCGTTCAATGCGTATTTCCTCGCATACGAGGAAGCGGAGCCTGTCATCTGTGACCCGTCCATTTTGCCCCTGACCAAGTCCTCACGAGCGTACGCTCTGTTCGTCACCTGCTCGCCCCGTTGATTGGTCAACGTGGCGGTGGCGCATACGTAGTACCGCTCACCGATAAGTACTATTTCGTCACCTACCACGAGAGACGTGTGTGTCTCTGCGAGGAGAGGCTTCAACGCCTCGAAGATGTCCTCCAGCGAGCGATACTTAAATCCGCCGAAGCTATTGTACTGCCCCTTAGGAGCCTTTAGCCTTGCTTGTATTATCTGTAGTTCCTGCATAATGTTTGGTTGTTTGGTTGTTTATTTACTCTGTTCTCTTTAAGGTCTAGAAAGGTGTTTCTGATTGCTGTACCCCTCTCTGTGCCTGCGTCCCAGCTTTGCTCCCGACATTATTGTCGTCAGCAAACTTTTGGATCTCCACACCGCTAGGGCTCGTAGATACATCCAGCGAGATAACCGTCTCACCTCGGTTGTTTGTGTAAGAACCAGCACCTAGACGACCACGCACCAGCACACGAGTACCACGTACTAGATAAGGCACCACATTTTCATAGCTCCCCATCACAAATACACCATACCACGTAGGCTTGCGATCCTCGCCATTAGCCTCCTTACCATTACTTACGGCAACGCTAAAGGTCAAAACCTCCTTGCCGTCCTTCCTGCGGATCACCTCGGCATCCTTGCCCAGGTTACCCGTAATCAAAATTTCCTGCATATTCTCTGTTTGTTTAGTTAGTTATTACTTCATCCATTTCCTAGAGCTACTAGTGCTACTAGAGCCACTAGCTCCTAATCATCCAGCTCCTCGTCTAACCCCTTGAGAGCTTTTTCCGTTTGCTCCCTAAACTCTCTCGTGCGATCCACGACTAGGCGCCACTCCCATAGCGTGTCGCCCGTCTCTTGGAGTGCTCTCCGTGCTATGATCATCGAGAAAACTGTCTTTCTCAGCCATCGCTCCTCATCTTGTGTGAGGTCGTCCGTCTCGGAGCATAGTTGCTCGATCGTCTTGCGGAGCGTCTTGTCAAGTGCGCTTGCGAGGTCTCTAGCTTGGTCGAATGCAACGTCTCTCAGCACGTCTGCGTGTCGTGGGAAACTCTCGTCATCTGGTGTCCAGTCGTACTGTACGAGCTTGATCTCTCCCGTCTCGGTCACGTCCGTCGTGACCTCTTGTATCTGCTTGTGCATACCTCAGTCCTCTAGCTCATCCTCAAACCTTGGTAGCATACCCCACTCCTGCAGCGTCTTGCCCACACGATACGTCAGGTAGAGCATACCACCCCCCGCGATGCGTAGGAGCAAACTCCAGTACCACACCATCGTCGGCTCCTCAGCGTCTAAGTCGTGTACCAAGAGAGCAAATCCCACTCCCGCCAGTAGTGCAAGCCCCACAAATCGGAGCCAGCTCTCAATTGCCGTTAATCTAGTCTTCGTCATTGTCGTTCTCTTTATTTCTTTCACACAGAGCCAAGGCTCTAGCACACATACTACGTAGCTTCTTATCTTTGAGCATAGCATTCGCTAGAGACTCTACTAGATTGCTCCTACTGCCACGGTAAGCGTTACGTACACTTTCCTCATCGCCTGCGATGAGCATTACAGAGCGATTATCCTCGTCTTCCTCAACCCACCCAAAGAGAGCTTTAGACAGCTCGTCCAGCTTGTCATTCTTCGTCATAATTCTAATTCGTTTAGTTGTTTCTCATTCTCTAGCCAAGAGCCAACAGCTAACAGCCAAAGGCCAACAGCCATCTCTCACCAGCTCTCCTGCCACATACGCATGATCTCCTTGCCCTCCACATAAGGCATATCATTCATCTTACGATAGCCACAGCGCATAGCGCCACGCTCTATAGCTCGGCTAATCGTCTTCGCATTCACACCCAGTATCTTCGCCGCCTCTCGCAGCGAGTACCTAGCCGTAGGCGGTACATTCGGTTTCTCATTCACCATATCCTTATCTGTTTTATTGTTATTGTATTTCTTTTAGGGTGGATAGCTCCCGCTCCGTCTTACGCGCTCATCTGTCACAATAATCACTCATCACCAGAGCGAGGCTATCCGTATTATCTCGTTATCTTTGTGCTGTCACAATTTCACTTACATCATTATGGCTTACGAAATGGACCAAAGGGTCATTCTCCTCAGTGGGGAGACTAGCGAGAAATTCAATGAGAAGACCGAAAGGAGGCTGTCGTTTTATTTCCGAAATGGCTGGCATATAGCTCAGATAAATGGTGTCAACTACCTCAGTAAGGACTATCCCGTGATATTCACCTCAACCCCAATGTTTGCTCTCTTCGTTCTTTTGGAGCGTCCGAAGGACTACCCCAAGAACAACCAGCGGTAGAACCTCACCCATCGTATCTCCTTTCGCTTCCTGCGAACCTCCATAAGCACCAGCGGGCTCTCTTGTAGCTCCCTCGGTAAGCTCTTGTAGTAGGCTCGCACCGCTCTGCACGTCTTGAGCTCTCGTATCTCATTTATTGCTCTATATACTTCATCTAAGTCTGTCATATCTCTATCCTCTAACCTCTAATCTCTCACCTCTAGTAACCTCTCCTCTATCTCATCATCCAGCACCTGCATCAATGACAGATAGTAGTGCGACTGATCCAGCAGTACACCCTCCAGACTATGCTTCAGCTCAAAGGCCTCATCACTCACCTCCGTGTAGTTCGTCGCAGACCCACTCATGTTGTACTCGCCCAGCTCATAAGCCGACCGAACCAACTGCGAGTACGAGTCCACAGCTCGCTCACGAGCCTCCAAGAGCGCACGCATACTCATACCCTCAGGCTCCACAGCCCGCACCTTAGCCTCTATATCCTTTAGTAGCATAGCTCTAATCATCAAATTCTACATCACACACCATACGGAGCATCTCCTCGCAGACAGCTTTCATCTCTCCCAGCACATCGATATGCTCCGTCAGCTCGTCCGTCACAGCATCCACATCCATACGACCATCTTTCGACCACGCCTCCAGCTCCTCAGCCATACCAGCCGTCGCTAGCTCATACATCAGCTTGTACTTCAGCTCGTACAGCTTATGGACAAGCTCCTGCATACTATCTAGCTTATCATATTCTAGCCCCATAGTCTTGTTCGCTTTTGTTGTTACTTGTCTAGTCGCTTGGCAATCTCCTCATCTACGCTCGAGAGGTGATCTCTGTAAACCTTTGCTTGTCTCTCGATACAAGATGCTAGTTCATCCTTTAGGGCTTTAACCTCCGTGCATGCTGCATCTCCTTCTGGCATGTCTAAGATCATGTACTCTTTGATCTCTCTTGCTGATCGCTCGAGCTTGACTATAGCCTCGTGGGTGTATGCCTTGTAGGTGATTAGAAATGATAGGCTGTACGCCTTAATATCGATACTGTTTAGCCCCCTTGCAATCTCGTGTAGTGTTACTGTCTGTATCATATCCTTGTCCGCTTGTGGTTACTTGTTTAGTCTCTTGACTATCTCATCTCCTAGTCTCTTGACAAAAGTCCCGTACATAGCTTCCTCGTCTGCGAGTGCTTGGAGGCACTCTTTTACGCAGTCTCTCACCTCATCGGGGTTGGCGTAGAGTACGCCTAAGTCGTTGTAGCTGCGTAGCTCATTGCAGATGCTATGTAGCTTTTCCTGCACATCCCTGGCGGTGTCTCTGACCGCCAGCAGTTTCTCATTCGTTACGCCCTCGAAGTCGTAGCGCTTTAGATTTTCTCTTAGCTCGTCTCGTCTCATACTCTTGTTTTTCTTGTCCGTTTTCTATTACTTTGTAGTCTTACTTACACCCAAGGGAGCTTTTGTCCTCCCCTTTCTGCTTGCAAAGGTAGAAAAAACTTCAATACAAACCAAGCTTTTCAAGAACTAATTTCAATATGAACGAAGAGAGATGTATCGATAGGTTCGATAAATATATGAACTACAGCGGATTAAATGACAATCAAGTCACAAAAGACGCAGAACTTTCTGTAGGAACAATCGGAAAATCCAGACAACCAAACAGAGATTTGTCTAACAGGGTATTGAATAAACTTCTACAAACATACCCAGACCTCAATCATGTTTGGCTCCTCACAGGCGAGGGCAGTATGCTCAACAGCGACACCCCCGAGCAGTTGACAGAGCCACGCGAGTTCTCACTAGACCAGTGGGACGAAGCACGCGCCTTTGCCGACCGCATGGGCGTTGACCTCGTACCACTATACACCGAGCCATTCCAAGCAGGTAACAAAGGCAACAGCATCATCACCGCATGGAACGAAGTCGAGAGCGTATGGGCACTCCCCGACATCAAAGCCGACGAACTAATCATCGTACGAGGCGACTCTATGGAGCCCACACTACCCGAAGGCACAGCCGTAGCCGTCAAGCAGTACCACTTCTACCCCGACGAACCCCTCAGCATACCCTTTGGCGAGATCTTCGGCATCGAGCTGCGCACCAGCGACGACCCCACAGACAGCGACAGCGTGCAAGCCTTCTTCAAGCGCATACGCAAGCACCCCGACACAGACAAGCACCTCACACACTGGATAGCACACTCCGACAACCCCCGTTACGAAGACTTCGAGATACGCATCGACCGCATCGCACGCCTCTGGCGCGTCCGAGCCAGCATCACCATCCAGCGCTACAACTAACCCACACCCCACACCTATATATAATGTATACCCTCCACCCTCCAGGTCTACCCTCTACCCCCTAAAGCCTACCCTCTAATATCTAATCTCTAACCTCTAACCTCTAAAGTCTAACCCACCTGTACCCGATACAGCACGATCGTACCCACGTCACCACCGACGTGTACCCGATTTCGCCAATTCGTACCCACATCACACCCAAACCAACCCCAAAAACCAACCCAAACCACCCAAATCATTTGCAACGCATTTGCACGCCACACGATTGAAACCGTGCAAACGCACCATCACAAACAACGTAAATCCGCCAATATCAGCACTTCCGCACCCTCAAAATCTTACTCATAATCAGGGAGTCCTTGGTTCAAGCCCAAGTGGGACCACCACGATGCGTACTGTGCATCCATTCACCTAGCGAGTGCAATCCAATAATTGTTTGGGTTGCACTCGTTTGTTTTTACATGGGTTACAGAATGCGAGCGGTTGCGCCGATTGCTATTTTCAGTACTTTTGCCCATAGGAGCGTAGTTGCAAATGGCTCAGCGACCTTGAGTTCGCTTTGCTCCATACTTTCTACCCAAGATTACCACTGCCCGATGAACGAAATAAGAAGATCTACACGTCCCCTGTCACGGCTGACTCGTATACCCATCTGCGCACTCTGTGCTGCACTCTTGCTGATGGCATGCGTGCGGTCGCCCTGGCAGTATGATCGCTCAGAGGGCACCCAGCCCTATCTATCTGTCGACACGATACGCCTAGACACGCTCTACAGCTCACTCTCCTCAGCGACCCACGTGGCGATGATCTACAATCCGCATGACCAGCCACTACTCCTCGATGAGGTGGCACTCCTGAGTGGTGGTAACAAGGGATACCGCATCAATGTGGACGGACGCATTGGCTTGCAGATACGAGACCTCACGCTGCCTCCTCGTGACAGCATCTATATCTTTGTGGAGGCAACCTTTACAGATGGGGACTCTGACCTGCCGACGCTGGTGACCGACTCGCTCCTGTGGCGCTGTAATGGGGTCACGCACTACACCCGTATCGAGGGCTATCGGCAAAACATCTCTACCCTACCCGCCAACTTGCACATCGCGAAAGATACCCTCTGGAGCAGCGAGAGACCTTACCTGATCACCGACAGCATCACCGTAGAGCCTGGCGTGCGGCTAACGATTGCCGAGGGAGGGCATCTGCTACTGCCTCAAGGAGGCCGGATCATCGTGCGGGGAGCCTTGACACTAGCGGGCTCCGCCTCTCGACCTATCCTTATAGAGGGTATCAGGCGAGACAACCTCACCTCCGATGTCTCCTATCGTCTCCTTCCGAATCAATGGGACTACATACAGTTTACCGCTGAGAGCCAGGGCAATGAGGTACGCTACACGACCATTCGCAATGGACGAGGGGGCGTGACTTTCGTCCAGGGGGGCGATCCTCTAGCTGAGCGACTGCTCCTCCAGTCCAGCACCATAACCAACATGGGCGGAGATGGCTTGACCCTCGCCGGAGGTAGCTACACCTTGCGAAACAGTGAGCTAAGCAATGTGCGCGGCTCCTGCCTGTCGATGAAAAAAGCTTCCGTACAGGCAGAGCATCTGACAGTGGTGAGTGACTACCTATTTGACCATAGACGCAGCCCCGTACTCTATGTAGGTGAGGGGGGCAAGCTCCAGATGATCAATAGCATTGTAGACGGACGGCAGACGATCACACTGCAGAGCGACACACTGCGCCGCTCGGGCGAGCTATCGTGGCACCCCTCGGCTCAGTCGCAGCTCGATCTGCAGCAGTGCTACCTGCGACTGGAGCAGGACTCTATCGTAGCTAAGCGGCTCATCGAGGAGCTCTTCCCTACTTGTCATCGCGCCACCATCCCCTTTGTCGATAGCTACTGGATGCTGGGCAAAGACTACAAGGATCGCAACAATAGGCAAGCCCCGTATCACTTCCACTTTGACTTCCATCCAGTCGAGACGGCTGGCCTGCAAGAGCTCTCGCCTATCGCACCTACGAGCTGTGACCTCGATCGTACAGGTCTGCCACGACGCAAGAATCGACTCGGTGGCTATACCGTCGGAGCTTACGAAGCGGTCACACCACCCGAAGAGGAGCCACAGAAACCATAACCCCGCTAATTCTTATTCTGAAGAATTGGTAGGCTTAGGTCTGATCTGTGACCAGCTGGATTCCTTTTGCGACAGAAAAACAAACGCCCTACGTGGGGATTGTGTCAAAAGCGATACTGGTTCATTACAATAATTTAGAGCCGACTACATATCAAAACGGCACCGTGTCGGGGGAAACTGATTTCCACGTGGATATTTCGAAATCTCCACGTGGAGAATAAAAAATTCTTCGGAGGAATGAAATGAAACTTCGGAGGAATCAAATGAAACTTCGGAAGAAATGAATCACGCCCACGTGGAAAATAAAAAATATCCACGTGGAGATTTGAGATTCCCCACGTGGAGATTCGAGAAAGGAGGGAATCGGACGAATCTCCCCGTAAAGATATGTTATTAGAGATTAGAGGTTAGAGGTTAGAAATTAGAGAGAGTCGGAAGTATCTGAGGTATCGGAGTGGATCGGAGGGATCGGAGGTCTAACTTCTAATCTCTAACTTCTAATCTCTAACCTCTAACCTCTAACCTCTAACCTCTAATCTCTAACTCCTATTTTCGTACCTTTGTATGCGTCTAGCCGTTTCGTCCTAGGGAGGCTTCGATCAGAGCACTACCGAAGGCGCTTTCGGCTCACACAGATGGCATCAGACTTAACTCATGAACTCCGTACGAAGACGTCGTAAACTCTTTTGGATCCTACTCCTCGTCCCGCTGACAGTACTGCTACTACTGGTGGGGTCGATCTACATACCTAGTGTACAACGCTGGGCAGTCGATCGTCTCGTCCATACCCTCGAGGAGCAGACTGGCTGGAAGATTACGGTCGAGGAGATGCGCATTAGCTTCCCCCTGCGGGTACGTGTCGACAAGCTACTCGCTACGGAGGGCAGTGACACGATCATCTGGGTTGACCAGCTACGCACCAGTCTGCCGCTGATGCCACTCTTTAACAAGCGTATAGAGGCGCCCCGCCTGAAGCTACAAGATGCCGTCGTGGCGATGCCTCTAGATAGTCTCAATCGTAGCCGTATCGATGCTCGCCTAGGGAGTATGGAGGCAGGACATGTGCAGGTAGACCTGAACTCGATGGATATTGATATCGCAGCGGTCTCACTGGCTGACGGGTTCTTTGCTTATACCCAGACAGATACAACGGAGAGTAGCGAGCCGGGGCCCCCGATGAGTATCAATATCAATCGTGTAGATCTCACGCGCTTTGCTAGCTACATACACCTCTACCCTTCTGGAGTACACACCGATGCTCTGATCGATCGTGGGGGTATTGACAAGGTGATAGTAGAGATTCCAGACTTTAACCTCCTCATAGATCATATCGACTTAGACCTTGCCAAGGCAACCTATGCGAGAGATACAGCTACGGTAAGTCTCCCCTACGTGGACTACAACCACATGGTTTATCGTGATGCGCATGTAGATATGGATGGACTCGACATCAATAGCCAGGGATTGGTACAGATGGACATTAACCAGCTGAGTCTACAAGAGCAGAGCGGTGCGCAGATGGAGCAGTTTAGGGGTTACTTTAAGCTAGAGGACAAGGTAATCAGCATGCGCAACTTCTCGCTCGCTACGCCCACCAGTAAGCTGACGGGCGATCTGATCCTACCTCTAGATCTCTTCTCTGGAGATAAAGAGGCGGTTGTCACGGCCGAGCTCAAGGGTACCTTAGCACCGCAAGATCTGTACTACTACACGCGCATTAGTCTAGATAGTATGCTCTATAGCCCGGGTGGTCACAGGCAGCTGGCCGACGTGCCGCTGTCGGTAGACCTGCGCTCGCGAGGCTCGCTGAGTGACTTGGACATATACAATCTGGAGCTGCAGCAAGAGGGCTTCATCGCACTCTCTGCCAGTGGCAAAGCGACAAACATCCTCGATAAGACAAAGCGCACAGCCTCTCTGCAAGGCAATATACAGACAGAGCCTGCGGCTAAGCTACTGCTAGCCCTCGCTGGGATAGACGAAACGTCTGGCTCTGTGACGCTACCAGATAGGATGGATCTAGACCTGGACGGCACACTACACGGAGATCAGATCAACGCAGATCTGCATCTAGGCACTCCTAGAGGCTCGCTATCTCTCAACGGACTATACTCCCTAAATCGACAGTGCTACAAGCTCGACGGCCAGCTCGATGGTCTTGATGTCGCTCAGTTTATGCCACGCGACTCGATCGGTGTGATCTCGGGAACGATCAAGGCAGACGGCACAGGCTTATCCCTGAAGACAAAGAACAAACATGGACTCGTCGCTGTAGACCTCGATGAGGTCAACTACAAGAACTATACGCTCCACAACCTCGCACTCGACGGTTTTCTGCGAGGAGACTCCGTGGCGGTATCTCTGCAGGCTAACGACCCCTCAGCACAGCTCGTCGGGAACCTAGCGGGGACGCTTATCACAGCTGGCAAGCGACCTTCCTTCGGTGGTAAGATAGACCTAGATGTCTCGCACCTAGACCTGCAGTCTATGGGGCTGAGCGATAGCATCATGGAGGGGCGCATGAGGCTGACAGCAGACCTCTACAGCGACTTTGCAGAGACCCACATGATCGATGGCCAGCTCTCGGGGCTACACCTTGCCATCGGCTCACAGCGCATAGACAACGAGCAGATCGACTTACGCCTAGCTAGTGACACAACACAAGTCTTAGCACAGCTAGCGGGTAGCGACATAGACCTAAGTGTGACGACGCAGGAGGGGCTGAGCCACCTCTTGACCTCGATCTCGGGCATCTCTAAGTGGGCAGGGGAATATCATTTTGACACGCCTCGACTGACCGCTTACAGCGACCTAATTGGCGTCCTACCCGATGCTCACATAGCACTACACATGGGGCCTGAGCATCCGCTACGCTCGCTGCTAGAGCGGTACAATGTCTCTGTAGAGTCTCTCGATGCGGATCTACTAACCAGTCCTAAGCTAGGGATCAATGGGCGCATCGACCTGCATCAGCTCCAGTACGATACGATACAGTGTGACAACGCACTCCTCCAGCTGACGACGCTCTCCCCTAGTCGTCCTATACTCCTAGACCGTCTGACCCATGTGAGCCAGCAGTTACCCTCTGAGGCTATGCGACCGCTGCTCCTGTCAGATCTCTCCGATCAATTTAGCTCTGACAAGATGGCTCAGCGCTATGTGCATCCGTTGCTACAGATAGATCTAAGCCTCGAAGGGGAGCGACAAGACAAGCGCCCACCCTACAAGATCATCGGATCGGCTCAGACAGACCTTGTCGCTGTCAATCTAGACTTCGACTGGCTACGAGACCACGAGCTATTCTACAGTTTGGGAGCTAGTGGCTATTACAATGCACAGGGCTTTGGTGTGAGCCTCTCCGACAAGGATATCTACCTTGCTGGCGAGCGACTTCGTGCGAATGAGGACAATGCGCTCTTCTACTTCCATAAGGACAATCAGATCTTTGCCAACCTCGAGCTGACGAATCCTCAAGGTGCCAAGCTCTCGCTACACAGTGATCTAGATGAGCCAAACAATGTACAGAGCTTGCTCTGCAACGTACAGCGACTAGAGCTGGGCGACCTAGCGCGCATCCTGCGCCTCCCGGATATGAGTGGACGCACCTTTATGGATCTGCGCATAGAGCGTGTGAACAACGTCTACCGTGCTACGGGCGACCTCTCGGTCAATGACATGACTTACATGGATGGCGATCTGGGCAACGTGAGTGTCGCCTTCTTCTACGAGCCTCGTGACAACGCTTCGCAGTATGTCACCGCTCAGGTGAGTAGCAATGGTAATCTAGCACTAACCGTGGATGGTATCTACCATAGCCGTAAGGGTGAAGAGGCTCTCGACATGAAGGCTGCTTTCGAATCCTTCCCGCTACGTCTGGCGAACCCCTTCATGGGAGGCAACCTCATCAGTCTCTCTGGTGCGCTCGACGGCTCTATTGCTGTGACGGGTACGCCTAAGAGTCCTATTCTCAATGGAGCACCACACATTACAGACGGACTGGTGGCACTCTCTCTGACGGGCAATCAGTACACCCTAGATAGCCGTCCGCTGAATATCGAGCAGAGCCGACTAAATCTCAAGGACTACAAGCTAACGCTACAAGGCAAGGAGACCTCGCTATACCTGGATGGCTGGCTAAATCTCTTCGGTCCAAAGGCGCTCAAGAGCGACCTCCGTCTCTACGCCGACCATGCACAGGTGATCGACAGCAAGTACCACAACAAGCAGTCGATCTATGGTCGAGCTATCCTCTCTGCCGATCTACGCTTGCAGGGCTACCTGACAGCACCTCAGCTACTGGGCTCTGTCACGCTACATGGAGGTACCAATGCGACCTACGTCATGTCGCAGGCAGCTATCAAGGCGCAGGACAACATGTCGGGCGTTGTAGAGTTTGTCAACGTATCTGACACCACGAGCGTCAAGGAGCCTGAGGAGACGCACACGCGCTCCCTCGGTCGTATGGATCTATCTGTGGCACTGCACATCGAGCCTGCAGTACAGATCGGCGTAGACCTCTCCTCACGAGGACAAGACTACGTACGCATCCAGGGCGGTGGAGACCTCCGACTGAAGTATCCACCACTCGGCACGATGAGCCTCGTAGGGAGGTACGACTTTAGCGGTGGCGAGGTGCAGTATGAGTTCCCCGTGGTAGGACGACGGCACTTCGACATTGAGCCCGAGAGCTACCTTGTCTGGAGTGGCGAGCCTCTCGATCCTTACCTACACTTCATCGCTTCGCAAAAGCTACGTGCCGACGTGACCAGAGGCGAGACAACTAATAAGGTAGACTTTGAGGTATCTATCAAGGCAGATGAGAACTTAAAGGATATGTCACTCGCCTTCGACCTGGCAGCGCCCGAAGACCTAGAGACGCAGACGCAACTCTCCTCTATGAGCGAAGAGGAGCGTGGCAAGCAGGCGGTAGCTATGCTCGTATCAGGCACCTACCTTGCCTCCGATATGGGACAGATGTCGATGGAGAAAGTCCTGAGCAACGTCGCCATGAGTGAGCTCAACAACCTAACGGGCAAGCTCCTCCAGGGGACGAATCTATCTCTCGGTATGGAGCTAGGTGGGTACAATCAGTCGCAACTACAGCAGACCAACTATACCTACAGCTTCAGCCGTCGCTTCCTCAACGACCGCATACGCTTCGTCATCGGCGGGCGCGTAGCTTCGGGCAATCTGCCGACCAATTACGAGCAGACCTTCATCGACAACGTAACCTTTGAGTATCGTCTTGACGAGGCGGGCAGACAGTATGTGACGCTATTCCACAGACGTAACAACGACAATATGCTCGAGGGCGTCGTGACCGAGACGGGCGCTGGTTATCTGGTCAAGCTCAAGGCGCGTCGCTTCGTTGATCTCTTCGATCCGCGCAACTATATGTGGTGGCAAAAGAAGAAGTCCGAGAAGCCTACTGACCCCAAGAAGCAACCTGACGAACTAGGTACGATGCCGTCAGACAGCACCTCCGTATCGATCGCCACAGATAGCTTGTCACACGCTACGCCCACCGCTCCAGACTCCGTAACCTCAACCCCTCAGACTCCACAGCTATGACCCGTAATCTCTACAGCAGACCAAACATAGCTCATGCACTACTCCTACTGCTCGGCACGATACTCGCTCTGAGTAGTTGCTCCGTGACACAGCACATCCCTGAGGGGGAGCTACTATATATAGGTATCGGCAAGACACGCATACAGGGAGACGACGGCAGTGACGCTGCAGATCGTGCTATCTCTAATATGGAGAAAGTGCTCAACGTGCCACCCAACGACGCCTTCTTCGGCAGTGCTCGCTCCCGCTTTCGCATACCCATCGGGCTTTGGTTTTACAATGGTTTTGTCAACGACAGCACCTGGGTGGGCAAGCGCCT
Source organism: Porphyromonas vaginalis (assembly GCF_958301595.1). Classification (NCBI taxonomy): domain Bacteria; kingdom Pseudomonadati; phylum Bacteroidota; class Bacteroidia; order Bacteroidales; family Porphyromonadaceae; genus Porphyromonas; species Porphyromonas vaginalis. Next base: position 2,457,171 of record NZ_CATQJU010000001.1, read on the forward strand.
CTATAAGCTTTTTGCTGAGGAGCCTAAGCTCATCAGCGACGTACGCCCCGACGTGCGTGCTAAGCAGTCTCAGTTTATCCTACACGAGCACGGCTACTTTAATGCAGTCGTGACTGATAGTATAGCACGCTCCTCTAGCGACTCGCTGCAAGCACGTGTCTACTACAAGGCAGATCTCGGAGCGCCCTACCTCTACGACAGCATCAGCTATATGGAGCCGTGGCTCCTAGGCAGTGGGGAGATTTTAAATCATGCTGAGCTATCCAGGATACACAAGGGGGATCAGTTCAACTTCTCGCAGATCCTCCAAGACCGCAACATGCTGGTCACGAACCTGAGAGACCGTGGCTACTACTTCTACGCGCCCGATCTACTCGTCTATCAGGTAGACACGCTACTCACGCCAGGCAAAGTCTATATGCAGGTGCGGGAGCAGAGTGGCTACCCCAGCTACACCTTCGAGCCATGGCGCATAGGCTCCGTCCACGTCCTACTCACAGAGGATGATCGGCTCGCACTGACGGACACGATGCAGTTTAAGGGGATCACACTGCACTACCGAGAGCATCCGAGGGTGCGTCCTGCGGTCTTTGCCAATAGAGTACAGCTACGCTCGGGCGAACTCTACTCGCAGTCTCTCGAGCAGTCTACCCGTCAGGCTCTGCTGGGACTAGGAGCCTTCTCCTACGTCGACATGCAGTTTGTCGCTAGTGATACGATGCACAACCTCCTCGACCTCTACATCACCGCTGAGCTAGACAAACCGTGGGACTCCTCGCTCTCTGCGGTCTTCACGACCAAGTCCAACAACTTCATCGGTCCAGGACTCAACCTATCACTCGGACGTCGCAACCTCTTCGGGGGTGGCGAGCGTCTCTCGCTCGATCTCTACGGCTCCTACGAGTGGCAGACCAATCGTACACGTAGCAATCAGGACGTATCCATATCCGACATCAACAGCTACGAGGTGGGCTCTAACCTCAACCTACAGGCACCACGCATCTTGCTGCCGTGGCTCTACGATCTGCACCTTACGCACGACGTGCAGACCACCTATACCCTATCCGCCTCTATGCTCAATCGTGCACGCTACTTCCAGATCACCTCTCTAGGACTGTCCGCTAGTTATAGCGTACGCAATGAGCAGCATCAGCACATGATCACCCCTCTGCGGATACATTACAACCGCCTCTCTCGCCAGTCCGAAGTCTTTCAGAAGGTCATCACCGACAATCCTATCTTGGGTCTGAGCTTGCGGAGCCAACTGATCCCGCAGATGAGCTACCAGTACACCTTTGACAATATCTTCACAGGCCTAGGCAGTCATCACCTGCACATCGATCTAGGCATCTCTCAGGCTGGCAATCTCCTCAACGGGATCTACTCGCTAGCAGGTCGCAACTACCATGAGACTAAAAAGATCCTCGGCGTCCCCTTCGCACAGTTTGTCAAGGGTACCGCAGAGCTACGCTACACCTACGGCATCGATCGCAACCAGAGTTTAGCTCTGCGAGCTGGCGTGGGTGCCATCTACAGCTTTGGTAATATGACGGTGGCTCCGTATAGTGAGCAGTTTTACGTAGGCGGGGCAAACAGCATCCGCGCCTTCACCGTACGCAGCATAGGTCCAGGACGCTTTGTGCCACGCAATAGTCGCTACGCCTTTATGGATCAGACAGGAGAGTTCAAGCTCGAACTGAATGCTGAGTACCGCTTCCGTCTTGCGGGCGATCTGCACGGCGCATTCTTCCTCGACTCTGGCAATGTGTGGTTGCTTCGTCCTGACGAAAACCGTCCAGGCGGATCACTCCAGGAGATCACCGATGCTAAGGACTTCTTCAATCAGCTCGCCCTTGGCTCTGGCGTAGGACTACGCTACGACCTCAACTTCCTAGTCATCCGCTTTGACGTCGGTGTGGGGCTGCACCTCCCCTTCGAGACCTCGCGTCAAGGCTACTACAACCTCCCTAAGTTTGCCAATTCCCTCGGCTACCACTTTGCAGTAGGCTACCCCTTCTAGCCGCAAGCGATGCAACAAGATATAGGAGCTACGTACTTGCCGTGGCTTAGTGGGTTACGGCTTAGCCTCTTGCAGGGCTGCGAAGTAGCTCTCTACCTCTTGGGGATAGGCATCGCGGATGATGACCCGCTTATGCTCGTCAAGCAGGTAAAGGACAGGCAGCACGCGTAAGTCATATAGGCTCTGATCGGTGACCATACCTGTGGCGTCTCTGCCTGTAATCGCATAAGACGGGAGGTGCGATAGGCTCTTGCGCCACGTCTCTACATCGTGCTCTACATAGACGCAGAGCCACGACACCTCACTGCCTAGCAAGGCTTGGATAGGCTCACTGTGAGAGAGGAACTCTAAGACATCCTTACAAGCATTGCACTCGGGATCGTAAAACATCAAGAGGAGCTTCTTGCCCGGACTGGTCTTGTAGAGCGTGCTGGTCTGCCCATTGGCGAGCGTGTACTCAAAGTCTTCAGCCGCCTCTCCCTCTTGATTCTTCTGGTAGAGACTTCGTCTGTCCTCTAGTTTTAACTGCTGGGCATAGTCCAGGATGCCGAGCTTGTCTGCCTCTTCGTAGGTCTCGATAAAGTAGGCCTGGTTAAAGAGCGGTGACTCAGGCGTGTCAAAGTAGCGACCCGCTATGCTGAGGATGACCGAGTCCATCGCTGGAGTCGCCAGTTCGAAGAGCTTGCTCATAGAGGCTCTTCGAGCGCGCTCGCTGGCAAGCGCCCCGAAGCCAAAGTAATTTACTAGAAATTGCTCTCGCTCACCGCTGTCTCTAAAGGTGAGCGTGTCTATGCCAGCGATGCCATTCCAGACATTATCTAGGACGTAGTCGGCACGCTCGGTGGCATTCGCTAGGGAGCGAGGTGGCATAGGAAAGGTCGGTGCAGCGGTAGCCATAGTGCTCTGAGTGCGGTCCCCCTTCTTGCAGCTGACTACTATAGTAGTGCCAAGCAGGAGTGCGATGAGGAGTATCTGTCGTATGGTTAGATCCTTTTTCATTGAGTTACGGTCAATACTTGTTCTTGCCGAGGGCGGCTGGGAGGTCTTAGTGTACGCTTCCATCTATGGTAGCTCTCTTAGCTAGAGCACCTCTGAGGGAGAGGGCTTAGCACCAAAAGCAAAGTGGTTCATCATATAAAATCTCGGATGAGCCATCCAATTCAATCTAATTCAATCCTATGTGATTTAACTACTTTGTATTCCTTGTTAATGATCAACATATAGGAATACGCACACAGGCTCGTAGCCACAATAAAAGAGTAGTCAATCTGCTTTGTAAATCTCTGGAGCTCGTATATCTCTGCTAGAAGTACTCCATCCATAAGGTAAGAGAAGAAAAGGCAGTACTTACTACTGCTTGACAACTTTCTGAAGTTACTATCAAGGATATCTGAATGAAAATCACCTCGGTAGAAGCCTTGCCTTTTTATCAGCATTTCCTTTTGTTCCTGGGTTTCAGCCACAGGGATAAAGATGAAGGAGTCTAGATCGTAAATAACGCTTGAAACGGCAATGCTTTCTCTATCCACATTTAGATCTCTTGAAATGTAATCAAGGACATTGTTATACAGAGCTATACTGTCATTCGCTTGGCATTTTACATAACCAGAAAAAGAAAACAACACGACAATATATAGCAGGAGTCTTTTCATCATTTCGGAGTTTCAATTCTTATCTGTTTTGAATCGTCACATGGATTATCGCCTCTTTTAATATCCTCAAGAGGACTTGAGTCAAAAGCAATAAAACTGACGCATCCGTAAAATCTGCGGGATCTAGGGGCCTCGCTAAGAAATCTAGACTTTCTGCCCCTCGCTCCCCACACATTTCACTAACCCAAAGGTAGTAAATCTTTCACTCAATCGAGGAGCTCTCAGCAGTGTCATCCGCATGGCACTATAGTTCCCTACCCATGGCACTGGAGTTTCCCATGTGTGGCACTACAGTTTCTTACCTAGGAAACTGGAGTTTCACCCGTATGGCACTGGAGAATGCCTTTGGCTACTTGGGACTATCCGCTCTCTGCGGTTATGAAGAGCTGAACGAGGATAAACGGTTGCTACCCGATGGGGCTACACTCCTTAATCGGTCTCGCTTTACTTATGGTGGAGCGATACATAGCTCGGTAGAACTGTTCCTTACTGACAATCTGCTCTTCGTCCTCAAAGCTCAAGGGCAACTGCCCTTCGGCTCTGATCTGCATCATTTTCGTCCTGCTATCTCAGCAGGACTCAAGTTCAATATCTAACTACCCCACATTGCCAGAGTCAACTAAAATCAGTAGCTTTGACAAGTCAAGACAACTTATTCTAGTTTGACGACAAACACGATGTCAACTGACATCCGTTTCAGCAAAAAAACAAGTCAACCATTTTTAGAGAATGCCCCCCGATTTCAGTCTTATTGCCACAACAAAAAGGAACGAAGAAATGGAAACAACAAAGATCAAAGAACTCGCCGATGCCTACGCTGCAGGAAAAGTCGAAGAACTTATGAATAATGCAATTGCGGACGCTTATTCAGATGGTTTCATAGCAGGTTATAAAGCCTACAAAGAAAGTCTTTCAGATGTCACAACAAACGAGAATGGCTTTGTTGACCTCGGCTTGCCAAGTGTCACAATGTGGGCTAATGACTTCATCAAGGACGAGAACGAAAGAGCTCTGATACTCCCGTATCAGAAAGCTCTTGACTTTACTATCCCAACCGAACAGCAATGGCGTGAGCTAATGACAGAATGTCGGTTTGCACATAACCACGAAAGAATTAATAATCCGGGAAGCTACACATATTACTATCGCTGTTGGATTGTTTGTACTGGCCCCAATGGGAATAAAATAACCTTCGACTGCATCTCTTGCGAGGACAAAGGCGGTCTAAATAATCGTACTTCTGCATTTTGGCTACAAAACGGCATGATAGCAAGATACAATGACTCTGATTCGAATGTTGAAATCTTAACCGATTTTTCCGGGTACAGAAAAGGCATCCGACTCGTAAGAAACAACAAATCATAATAGTAGAAATCAAATCGCCATCCTTGTAGCGGTACGACAGAGCGGAAGCAGGTGTTGTTATTCGCCACTTCACAGAGCCAATCCTTATCCTCACGGCTCATTCGCTCGCCACTATTAAGCTTTGCTCTCAGGAGATATATAGAGCTGTCACTAAGGCTTTCCAATGGGGGTGCGTCCCAATGGACGAACTTGGTAGCCAACGCCTGCTCACTTTGTTCAAACTCAGAACTTATGCGGTAATGAGAGGAGGAGCTATATCCTTTTTCTTTCGTTGATGATGTCATGTTTACTTTCTGCTTATTCATAAGAGACCTTTTTTTATGCGTTCAAAGATCGGAGTATGCTGATTCCTTTTTTCAAGCAAAAACAAGGTAGCGGGGCGAGACTTACACAAAGTTTTGGCGGAAAATACTACCCGAAGCAAACAGCATAGGTGTGGAGATGGCTTGTTTGTATTCTCCGAAATCTACTACCTACATGGCTGGGCTGCCAGAATAGATGGTGTGGACGCAAAGCTCCTCCGATCCGACTACCTACTGCATGCACCTGCAGTACCTGCCAGCAAGCACCAAATCGTACTCTCCTTTCATTTCCAATCCCTGAAGATCACAAAGTCGATCTCCCGAGGAACAAGTGCCCTGCTGGCGACAATACTCACGGCGCACCCAGAGTAGCCCCAAAAAGTTGCCCCCCCCAAAAACAAGCCAACCATCCCCCCGATAAATTGCCACTATCCGCAAAAAGTTTCGCTTCTATCCGTGAAACTCTAAGCCCTCCTCAGACATCTAATTCTCAATCATTCCTGGGGAGGGCTTTTTGGCAACCTATCGCACGCTTATTTTCCTTATCGGATCCCTCAAAAGCCCCGTCTAAAAAAATCTCAGAAAACTGTAGTCTCATGCAGAGGAGACTCGATTAGGACGCACTAAAAAGGCAAGCAACGCCACGCACTCCGAGAGATCTACCTAGATCATGCCAACAGAGCCCACCAAAAACGGGGAAAAACAACAACTGTCAGGTATTTTCCACCCAACGGGATTGTTTTACCTTTGTGCATTGATCGGAAACACGAGAGATACAACACATGAAAGCTTACCACTTTGCTCTTATTCTTCTCATTCTTGCTCCCCTAAGAGGATTTGGGCAAGACAGCTTGATGATGTATCACGAGCTAGACGAAGTGGTTGTCACGGCCACCCGGACCCCAAAGAAAATATCGGACTCTCCAGTACTCACGCAAGTCATCTCACGCAAACAGATCGAGAGACAAGGCTGGATGGACATCAAGTCCCTCCTACAAGACGAGATACCAGGTCTCTCATTTAGCGAAGTGGGATTTGGCACAAGCATCAACCTACAAGGGCTTGGAGCCAAGCACATATTATTCTTGATCGATGGGGAACGGATCGCCGGCGAGTCGGGCAACAACATCGACTACACCCGATTGAACCTCAACAATATTGAACGCATCGAGATCGTACAAGGTGCTGGATCGGCACTCTACGGCTCACAAGCGATGGGCGGTGTGATCAACATCATCACACGCAAGCCAACCGACCGACTAAGTCTAGGTGTGGACCTGAGATGGGGGACGAGGTTTCAAAAAAACTACTCCCACATAGAGCCTGATGACAAATACCGGTACTACAAGACAAGGACAGACATGCCAAATACCGACGGCGCACTGACCATCGGGTACAAAAAGAAAAGCTGGAGCACCCAGACCGTACTCTCAATGCAAACCAAAGATGCCTACAACATCTACGACAAAGCCGGTAGCACCATATACTACCCCGAGCTCAACAAAACGGTCACCAAGGAGAAAAGCTCCACACCTACCAACATTTCTGGGTTCACCACAATGACTGCCAAGCAGACCTTGTCGTGGACCCCCATCAAGGCACTGACCCTGACTGCACAAGGCAACTACTACTCCAAGCGCGTACATGACCTCTACCTGGACAACAAGCACGAGTACAACCGAGACCTCTCCGGACTCTTTTCTGCAAAATACACCCTACCCAACGGTGATACTTGGGAAGCAAATATCCACGGAGACAGATATCGCAGATACACCATATTCGAGCAAAAAAAGATGCAAAAACAGCTCGTCTACACGCACACAGTCCTCCAGCCCAATATTTCGTACAGATGGACCATAGGCAATGACCATGAACTGATCACCGGAGCTGAATACCTACGGGAAGTACTCTATGCGGATAAGTTTAGCAAAGATGGACTGACAGCCCGAGCACAGGGGGCTTACGCTCTATTTGTCCAAGATGACTGGAAAATACCGGGGACCTCACTGAGCATGATCAGCGGGCTAAGGGTAGACTATAACAAAGGGTACGGCATCAACTTCTCCCCAAAATTGGCTCTACTTTACAAGGTGTCACCCTTTACCATCCGGCTAAACTACGGTCGCGGCTACCGATCCCCAAGTATCAAAGAACTCTACATGGACTGGGACCACCTCGGTATGTTTTGGATCTACGGCAACAAACAGCTCAAGCCGGAGTCCAACCACTACCTCTCTCTGACGACAGAGTACACACATCCCCAACTGTATGTGATGCTCTCGGGATACTACAACTTCTTCACCAACAAGATCGAGGGTATCTGGTCCGAAGACCAAAAAGAGCTCCACTACCGCAACATCTCCAAGTCCACACTCGCAGGTGTTCAAATCCAGATGCGCATCAGGCCACTCATCAGCCTGCCCCTACAGATCCACCTGGCATCGCACTACCTGCACCCTTTCTTTCACGACGGAGTGAGACTCACTTCCCAGGCACCGATCTCCGGGACCGGACGAATCGAGTACCTACAGTACTGGGGCAACCACCGGCTGGCACTCAATATCAGTGCATCAGTAATGGGAAAGAAAATCCTATCTGGACTGACAACCATCGAGGACGAAGGAATCCAAAAAGAGACTCCATACCGAATAACCATACCGGGCTACGCCCTAGTACGGTCGACCATCGCCTACACCCACCCAAAGTGGGGCACACTCACCATAGGGGTAGATAACATTCTCAACTACCAAGCAGATGTTGTCTCCTTCAACTCCTATGCCGGCCCCGGTCGAAACTTATTCATGTCCTACCACTTCAACCTATAAAAACAACTGTCACTATTACCTATTAAAGAGATGAACAAAACAAAATGCATGCTCGCACTGATCAGTGCCCTGGTGCTGTCATTGGGCATCGTCTCCTGCGGAGACAACAAGCCAAACGCACCATCCTCAAAAAACAAAAAGACCTACACGCAGAGCCGACGTTGCAAAGGAGAGCTCGGGAAAGACTGGATCTACTTCAGCTTCGCCACTGGCAAAGAGGTGCCCGGAATTGACGAAACCAACTTCAAGGAACGTACCGACTGGGACATTGCGATCCACTCATTTTACTTCCGAGCCAACTGCGGCACATCCGGCAAAGGCAAAGGAGGGGCTCTCATGACCAACCAGACAAGCCTATCCGCAGTGAAAGAAGCCCCCACCGAAGGCTACATCGTGGACGAAGCAATCACCATATTGGGCTGGAAAGGCGAACTGATAAAAGCCGAAGTATCCGGCAACCCCGAGCTCAACAAAATGATCGGATTCAGTGGTCCACCCCCAAAATACACTCCCTCGGACAATATATTCATCATCCGAACAGCCGACGGGAAATACGCCAAAGTCAAGATGATTAGCTACATAGACGACAGTGGCAAGAGCGGTATCGTCTCCTTTGACTACGTCTACCAACCCGACGGCTCCACCAAGCTAGACTAGGAGATCCGGACGAAATAGGACAGACAGCATCTCAGGTGCGACATCGCACCTGAGATACTCTTTGTATGACGGGCATGTCATACCGAAAGTCGGTCAGAAAACTTCCGTTTCCCGACCTACTCGATTGTAAAACAAAAAACCAAAATGAAACGCTCTCGATACACCCTCCTAAAAGGATGGCACAAGTGGATCTGCCTAGTCATCACCATACTCGTACTAGGCTTTGCTGGATCCGGCATCGTCCTAAACCACAGAGACCTGGTGTCGGGTATTGACCTACCCCGCTCCTGGCTACCCAAGGCTTACCACTATAAATCCTGGAGCGGTGGCAGCCTCACCGGGAAGATCCGAGCGACCCCTGATGAGGAGTGGATCTATGGAGCCACCGGAGTATGGGCTTACAACCCACAGCTAAAAAGCTACGACAGCCGGAGCGATGGACTAGACCCTGCTGCCGACAGGAGGTCGGTCCAAAGAGTAGTCCGGACAAACCGTGGCGACCTCTACGCCCTCACCGCATACAGCCTATACAAGTGGCAAGCCGACAAAAAGGAGTGGGCGAAACAACCGAAGCTTACACCCAAAAACGAACGCTTGGCAGATCTGGAAACGCAAGGCGACACCCTTGTTTTACTGAGCCGAAGCCACCTATACCTTATCTTTCCCTCTCAAGAATCCCCCACACTCGTAGACCTTCCCGCACCGGACGACTATGAGCCACGGGTATCGCTATTCAGCACTATCTGGCAGATACATAGTGGAGCATTCTTTGGAACAATAGGACGACTAGTTGTTGACCTGATGGGAGTGGCACTCATCCTCCTCTCCATCACCGGCGTTTTGATCACCTTTGTCCCCAAAAAAGCAAAGGTGTGGAAGCAATTTCTCAAGGAACACAATAGGTGGGGCAAATGGTGCTTTTGGGGTTTGCTTTTTGTGACGATCACAGGCGCATTTCTACGTCCTCCGTTGATGATTACAGTCATCAAGGCACAGGTCCCGACCATTCCGGGAACAAACCTTTACAGCACTAACCCGTGGAATAACAAACTGAGAATGATCCGTCGCGATCCCATAACAAAAGAGTGGTTGCTATCGACCTCTCGGGGCTTTTATGCGCTGGAGCAGTTTGGAAAAGCCCCCAAGCGACTGACCGGCACTCCTCCTGTCAGTGTCATGGGACTCAATGTCTGGGAGTGGAGTGACCGAGACTCACTGTGGGTGGTGGGATCGTTCAGTGGAGCATTCAAATGGAGTCGACAAAAAGGGCAAGTCTACGATGCGCTGACAGGCAAGGCCTACACCGAATCCGGACGAAAAGGCATGCCCATCTTTGGGACCCCAATCAGTGGGTACACTATTGACTCTGACGGGAGAGAGCGATTCTATAGCTACTCCTCCGGTGAACTCCAAGCGGAGAACGCGACCGACACTATGCCACCAATGCCAACAGAGATAAGTCCCGGTAGAATTTCACTCTGGCATGCCGCACTTGAGTTGCATGTCGGCCGACTGTATGGGAAAATACTCGGTCCGCTCCAGCCTCTATACATATTCCTTTCGGCCCTACTCCTCACCTTAGCTTTGGTCACTGGATGGATGCTCTACAGACGGTATCACCGGAGAAGAGGAGGGAAAAAGCCAAAGAAGTAATCCACCGAGAGACTTTTGTCACAAGTAGCTAGAGAAAAGCCAATAACCATCAACAATCAAGTAGGTTGGGAAACGAAGTAATAGTAATAGCACATTGTTTAGTTTTGATCAGTCATAACAGCCTGTAATACATCGGCATGAAAATACAAATTCAAAATGAACGTCATTCAACTGTTTTGCCTATCTTTGTTGATGACAAATATTAATCATAACCAAATAAAGAAGAATCATGAAACAGATAATCAATCCCATTGGGAAGGAAATCAATACTCTAGGTAAGGTGATTGACAACAAGGAACTCATGCTTGTACACCTGCAATTGAAAAGCGGAGAACAAGTTCCCTCACACGACCATAAAGGACAGGAAGTATACTTCACCATAGTGAAAGGAACTGTAGAGGTTACTCTCGACGATACGGAGGTACATCGTATCAGCACAGGTACCGTTCTACATTTCCCCGGAGAAGCCCACGTAAGCGTAAATGCCATAGAAGAGAGTGATTTTTTCGTTTACCTCATCAACAGACAATAATGTTATGGATATGAAAAACATCTGCCGCATGTAGACCTTGATAAACTCGGCAAAATACTCGAGATTAAAGAGGCATACCAACGAGGAGATATTTCATTGGAAGAGGATAGAACCCGAATAAGAGAGCAAGTTGGAAAAATCTACCCTTATGAAATTGCATTGGCAGAACAGAAACTCAAAACCATTGAAGAGGATGAGTGTCGTAAGGAGGATATTCAAAAGATGATTGAGCTATTTGATGAAGTGATGGACACCAGTCGCCCAAATCTTCCTCTCAACCACCCTATCATGTGCTACTACAGAGAGAACGATGAAATGCGTCGCCTTATGCTCTCCATAGAAGATCTTGTACAATATCCGATTATCAAGGACCAGTGGCTTGAATTGTACGACCAAATAGCGGCTTTTAGCACTTACCTTTTGACTGTACTCATCTTCTTCCTCTGGAGGCTCTCTGAGCTAGAGCACCTCTGAGGGAGAGGGCTTAGCACCAAAAGCAAAGTGGTTCATCATACAAAATCTCGGATGAGCCATCCAATTCAATCTAATTCAATCCTATGTGATTTAACTATCTTGTATTCCTTGCTAATGATCAACATATAGGCATACGCACCCAGGCTCGTTGCCACAATAAAGGAGTAATTAACATGCTTTGTAAATCTCTGAAGCTTGTAGATCTCTGCTAGAAGTACTCCATCCATAAGGTAAGAGAAGAAAAGGCAGTACTTACTACTGCTTGACAACTTTCTGAAGTTACTATCAAGGATATCTGAATGAAAATCACCTCGGTAGAAGCCTTGCCTTTTTATCAGCATTTCCTTTTGTTCCTGAGTTTCAGCCACAGGGATATAGAAGAAGGAGTCTAGATCGTAAATAATGCTTGAAACTGCAATGCTATCTCTATCCACATTTAGATCTCTTGAAATGTAATCAAGGACATTGTTATACAGAGCTATACTGTCATTCGCTTGGCATTTTACATAACCAGAAAAAGAAAATAACACGACAATATATAGCAGGAGTCTTTTCATCATTTCGGAGTTTCAATTCTTATCTGTTTTGAATCGTCACATGGATTATCACCTCTTTTAATATCCTCAAGAGAACTTGAGTCAAAAGCAATAAAACTGACGCATCCGTAAAATCTGCGGGATCTAGGGGCCTCGCTAAGAAATCTAGACTTTCTGCCCCTCGCTCCCCACACATTTCACTAACCCAAAGGTAGTAAATCTTTCACTCAATCGAGGAGCTCTCAGCAGTGTCATCCGCATGGCACTATAGTTCCCTACCCATGGCACTGGAGTTTCCTGCCTATGGCACTGGAGTTTCCTACCTATGAAACTGGAGTTTCTCACCTAGGACACTAAAATGCGCTAACGAAATCGGAGCGTTAAGAGCGAATTTCTGTATCTTTGTAAGCGAATGAGTGGTGGGCGGACTCGTCAAGAGCTTCGCAACACCTATCCTATAGTATACCAGTTATGGATCTACATTACGAAGACATACGACGTGACTACGGCCGCAGGAGCCTCAGTCGTAAGGATCTGACGGACGATCCCTTTGAACTAGTTAGGCTGTGGCTTCAAGAGGCGGTGGACGATCCCAAGGTCCTAGAGCCTACAGCAGTGCTAGTCTGCACCAGTACGCCCGATGGACACCCTAGTTCGCGGACTGTACTGCTCAAGGAGCTCCTCGGTGAGGAGTTTATCTTCTACAGCAACTACGAGAGCCGTAAGGGCCAGCAGATGGCTGCTAACCCACACGTCAGCCTCACCTTCCTCTGGCACGAGCTGGAGCGACAGATACATGTCGAGGGCACGGTGCGGCACCTAGAGCCTGAGATCAGTGATCAGTACTTCGCCACACGTCCCTACAAGAGCCGTGTCGGTGCTCGCATATCGCCTCAGAGCCACCCGATACCTGACCGCAACTACATTTACACACACTTTGTCACGGAGGCCGCTAAGTTTGCCCTGCAGACTGTGCCTCGCCCCGACAACTGGGGGGGCTTTGCCGTATTGCCTAGTCGCATAGAGTTTTGGCAGGGCCGGCCTAGTCGTCTGCACGACCGCTTCCTCTATGAGCGTCAGGAAGACAATTCGTGGCTTATCAATCGTCTGGCACCTTAGTGCTTATGAACGCAACTAAACCTGTACTCCTAGCTATCGATACCGCCCTACAGGGGTGTAGCGTCGCTGTGACCGACAGCAAGCAGATACTATATAATAAGGTATACCAAGAGACCGAGATATCTAATGCGGTGCTCATCGGACGCTACACTCAGGAGGCTATCTCCTGGTGCCAAGAGCAGGGCTACCAGATAGCCGCCATAGCGACGACCGATGGGCCGGGCTCCTACACGGGGCTGCGCATAGGTGCTGCACTGGCTAAGGGACTAGCCTTCGGGCGGAGCATCCCGCTCATTGCCGTCTCCACGCTTCAGCTCCTACTGACGGGTTTGCCGAGCTTCGCTGGTGAAACCATCGCGCTACTCGATGCGGGGCATGGAAACGCTTATCAGCAAACTTTCGACGCTGAGGGGGCTCCCCGTGACAAAGCGATTTTTGTCACCATCTCTTCTGAGTGGCACGCACCCACCGAGAGCCGCATCGTCTATGTCGGTTCGCTGCCCGTAAAGGGTCCCGCCATCGCTCCGCCAACGGCCGAAACGCTCGCCACCGTGGCGCGCAACTACTGGCAGGAGGAGCGATACGTCGACACCGCCTACTGGGAGCCAAACTATGTCAAGCCCTACAAGGCAGTCGTAGGACAAAACAAAGTCCTCGAGCGACTCAAACTATCTAAACAAGCATAAACCACAACTACGACCTAACTATGATCAAAGATATCATCGTACTTGCCAAGCAAGTCCCCGACACACGTAATGTCGGCAAAGATGCTATGAAGGCTGACGGCACTGTGAACCGTGCCGCCCTCGACGCTATCTTTAACCCCGAGGATCTAAACGCGCTCGAGCAGGCGCTCCGTATCAAGGAGCAGAATCCAGACTGCCGTGTCTCCATACTCACCATGGGTCCTCCCCGTGCTGCTGAGATCATCCGTGAGGCACTCTATCGTGGCGCTGACCACGGTTACCTGCTGACCGATAGAGCTTTCGCTGGGGCTGATACGCTTGCCACGAGCTACGCTTTGGCCTGCGCTATACGTCATATCTACAAGGGCGGACTGCCCGACCTCATCCTCGGTGGCCGACAGGCTATCGATGGCGACACCGCTCAGGTGGGACCACAGGTGGGTGAGAAGCTCGGCATCAACGTGGTCACCTACTGCGAGCAGATAGACCAGATCGAGGGCGACCAGCTCACCATCACCCGCCGTCTGGAGCATGGCGTGGAGACGGTACGTGCGCACAAGCCACTCCTGCTGACAGTCACGGGCAGCGCAGCTCCCTGTCGCCTGCGCAATGCTAAGCGTGTACAGAAGTACAAGTATGCCGCCTCGTCTCTAGAGCTAGACGCACTGCCCGAGACCTGGCGCAAGCGTCTCGAGAGCAACCCCGAGGAGCTGACGATCGACATCTTGACGGCTGAGAGCACTGGCGCAGATATCGCTCAGTGCGGTCTCTCGGGCTCTCCGACGAAGGTCAAGAGTATCGAGAGCGTCGTCTTTAAGGCTAAGGAGGTGATGCACCTCTCCAGCAGCGATGCCGATCTAGAGACTTTGATACAAACCCTATTAGCAAACCACACCATCGGCTGAAAGAGTGCCGCTTTTGCACACCCATATAATAAGACAGACTATGAACAATCTATTCGTATACCTAGAGATCGAAGATGGGAGCGTACACGACGTCAGCCTAGAGCTACTCACCAAGGGGCGCTCACTGGCCAACCAGCTGGGCGTGGCACTAGAGGCGATAGCTATCACCGACCGCGCTGAGGGGATCGCCGACACGGTCATGCCATACGGCGTAGACAAGCTACACCTCTTCGTAGACCCTCGTCTGGAGCATTACCAGACGCTACCACACGCAAGCATCGTCATCAAGCTATTCCAGCAGGAGAAGCCACAGATCTGCCTCCTCGGTGCGACAACCATAGGACGTGACCTGGGTCCTCGCGTCTCCTCGTCACTGGGCAGCGGACTAACTGCTGACTGTACCTCTCTGGAGATCGGAGATCATACGGAGAAAGGCAAGGAGTTCAAGAATCTCCTTTACCAGATCCGCCCAGCTTTCGGTGGTAACATCGTAGCAACGATTGTCAACCCTGAGCATCGTCCACAGATGGCGACGGTACGCCCAGGTGTAATGAAGAAGGAGATCTACAAAGCTGACCACAAGGGCGAAGTGATCAACCATTCGGTGGCTGACTTCGTTCGTGACGAGGACTTTGTCATCGAGATCATCGACCGCCACGTGGCCAAGAGCAAGATCAACCTAGGCGGAGCCCCGATCATCGTATCGGGTGGCTACGGTGTCGGTAGTGCTGAGAGCTTTGAACTGCTTCACGAGCTGGCCGAGCTCCTTGGCGGAGAGGTAGGTGCTACGCGTGCAGCCGTCGATGCGGGCTTTACCGAGCATGAGCGACAGATAGGACAGACCGGTGTGACCGTACGTCCTAAGCTATACATCGCCTGCGGTATCAGCGGACAGATACAGCATGTGGCTGGTATGCAGGAGAGCTCGATGATCATCTCTATCAATACGGACCCCGACGCTCCGATCAACACAATCGCTGACTACGTCATCACGGGGCGTATCGAGGAGGTTATCCCCAAGCTCATCAAGTACTATAAGCAAAACTCTAAGTAAATCCCCCTAGACGACAGAATCATGGCTAATTTCTATACAGACAATCCACATATACAGTACCACCTCCAGCATCCGCTCATGGAGCGCATTGCACGACTTAAGGAGCGTGACTATGCCGATGCTGACCAGTATGACTATGCCCCCTCAGACTATGCCGATGCGCTGGATAGCTACCAGCGTGTACTAGAGATAGTCGGTGAGGTGTGTGGCGAGGTGATAGCTCCCAATGCGGCCGAGGTGGACCTGACGGGACCAACGCTCCACGAGGGACGCGTCTCTTACGATCCGCTCACAGCGCAAAACCTCGACACGGTACGACAGACCGGTCTCATGGGTATGGCACTTCCCCGTCGCTACGGAGGTCTCAACATGCCGATCACTCCTTATATTATGGCTGCCGATATGGTCTCACGTGCTGACGCGGGCTTTGAGAACCTCTGGGGACTACAAGACTGCGCCGAGACGCTTTACGAGTTTGGCTCTGAGGATCAGCGTGAGCGTTTCCTACCCCGTGTCTGCGCCGGCGAAACGATGTCTATGGACTTGACCGAGCCGGATGCCGGTAGTGACCTGCAGGCGGTCATGCTCAAGGCTACTTACAACGAGGCTGACCAGCAGTGGTACCTCAACGGCGTCAAGCGCTTTATCACCAATGGCGACTCAGACATTCACCTCGTACTAGCACGTAGTGAGGAGGGGACCAAGGATGCACGTGGTCTCTCCATGTTTATCTATGACGCTAAGAAGGGGGGCGTGACCGTCCGCCGCATAGAGAACAAGATGGGTATCAAGGGTGTCCCCACCTGCGAGCTTGTCTTTAAGGATGCTCCGGCTGAGCTCTGTGGTGAGCGTCGTCTAGGACTCATTCGCTACGTCATGTCTCTGATGAATGGAGCTCGTCTAGGCATCATGGCGCAAGCTGTCGGTATCTCTGAGGCTGCCTATCGTGAGGCTAAGGCTTACGCTGCTGACCGTCATCAGTATGGGCACGCTATCGACAAGTTCCCCGCTGTCTATGAGATGCTAGCCCTCATACGTGCTAAGGCTGATGCGACCCGTGCGCATCTCTACGAGACGAGTCGCTTCGTGGATATGTACAAGGCTTACGACGACATAGCGCGTGAGCGCAAGCTTACTCCCGAGGAGCGCAAGGAGCAGAAGTATTACAGCCGTTTGGCTGACGCTTATACGCCCATTGGCAAAGGTATGAGCACCGAGCTAGCCAACCAAAATGTCTACGACTGCATCCAGATATACGGTGGCTCAGGCTATATGAAGGACTACACCTGCGAGCGTCTCTATCGTGACGTGCGTATCACCAACATCTACGAGGGTACCACGCAGCTACAAGTCGTAGCGGCTATCCGCCACGTCACCACTGGCACATACTTCGCCCGCCTCGAGGAGTACCAGCAGGTAGCTGTCTCGCCCGAGTGGCAGGAGACGAAGGAGCTACTAGCCACTTGGATAGAGCGTGCTAAGGCTTGCACCGAGCTGGTTACTGAAGCTAAGGATCAGACCCTCCTCGACTACCACGCTCGTCGTCTCGTCGAGATGTGTGGGCACTGCATCTTCGCACACCTGCTACTCATCGCAGCGCAGGAGCGTCCCGACCTCTACGAGCACTCCACACACGTATATGTACAGTACGCCAGTGGAGAGATGGACAAGTGCGAGGGACAGATACGTCGCTTCGATCCCAAGCAGCTCCAGCACTACGCTGTGCAGACCTCTACGTCCGCCACTGAGGCGTAGAGGGCTGTAAAGACGGGCGGACGCACGATCACGACTCCTGTAGGGACGCTCGATCTGAGCGTCCGTCGTCGAACGATCTTGACGCAGTACATTGATACGTCGCCCTGTAGGGACGCTCGATCTGAGCGTCCGTCGTCGAACGATCTTGACGCAGTACATTGATACGTCGCCCTGTAGGGACGCACGATCTGTGCGTCCGTTGTCGAACGATCTTGACGCAGTACATTGATACGTCGCCCTGTAGGGACGCTCGATCTGTGCGTCCGTCGTCGAACGATCTTGACGCAGTAACCCTGTAACGGGGACGGACGCACGAGCCGTGCGTCCCTACAAAGGGTTACTCGTTCTCGCCCCTTCACTCTAACCAACGTACCACTATGCAGCAATACCTTGACCTAATAGAGCGTGTCCTCACCGAGGGCAACGAACGCACAGACCGCACGGGCACTGGCACCGTCGGTGTCTTCGGACATCAGATGACCTTTGACCTGGCCGACGGATTCCCCTTGCTCACCACCAAGAAGCTACACCTGCGCAGCATCATCCACGAGCTACTATGGTTCCTCAAGGGCGATACCAACCTCCAGTACCTGCACGACAACAAAGTCTCTATCTGGGATGAGTGGGCCGACGAAGCGGGCGACCTAGGCCCCATCTACGGGGCGCAGTGGAGACATTGGTTCGACCCACACACGGGGCAGACCATCGATCAGATGCAGCAAGCCCTCGACCTCATACAGCATCAGCCCGACAGCCGACGTATCGTTGTCTCAGCGTGGAATGTTGCCGACCTACCCCTCATGCACCTCTCCCCCTGTCACTGCCTCATGCAGTACTACGTCGTGGGGGACCAGCTCGACCTGCAGCTCTACCAGCGCAGTGCCGACATCTTCCTCGGGGTCCCCTTCAACATCGCCTCCTACGCACTCCTCCTCATGATGACGGCGCAAGTCACGGGGCTACGTCCCGGACGCTTCATCCATACCCTCGGCGATGCACATCTCTATAAGAACCATCTCGAGCAGGCGCGCCTGCAGCTCACCCGTACGCCACGCCCGCTCCCCACGATGACCCTACGAGACCGCGGGCAGTCGCTCTTTGACTTCGTCTATGACGACTTCACCCTCTCCGACTACAACCCCTACCCGCACATCCCCGCGCCCGTCTCCGTCTAGCTCCACGCTAGCAAGACAGTGCTCGCTCCCCGATTACTCAGATTTCTTCACCGCTTGTTAATTCAAAGGAAATAGTTATCTTTGCATCGAAGAGCAATGGGTCGGTGGACCTACTCAATAAATAGACACTCACTAATAACCCAACACAAATAACTATGACAAAAAAAATCTTTCTAGCGCTCGCAGCGCTCACAGCACTCACGCTGTGCTTCTCGTCCTGCAAGAAGGACAACACGAGTGGCAACAAGCCAAAGCCCAAGACTGAGGTCAAGCTCAAAGTTGAGCCCAAGGATGTCAAGGTAATGGTCGGCAAGACCCAGGAGCTCACTGTAACCGTTCAGCCAGCTGACACGAAGTACACCTTCGAGTCCGCTAATGCAGACATCGCTACTGTTAGCGACAAGGGCGTCGTAACGGGTGTCAAGGCTGGTAAGACCGTCATCACCGTCAAGGCTGGCGACGCTACCAAGACCGCTAATGTCGAGGTCATTGATGCAAGTTCTATGGATACAAACTCTGGTATTGGATCTAAGGATCAGGATATTCCTCACTTCATCTACGTACCTTCAGACAAGGCTAACTTCACTAAAAATAACCTAGAGGTCTTCAAGATGGTCATGACAGCTGCTGGCTGGGAGTGGGATCAGGAGTCTTATGACTATAAGGACAACAAAGACTTCATGTTCCCATTCCAGTCTCCTATGGTTGACACTAAGGACGGGAAAGCTCCTAAGTACTTCTTCCACGGTGTACGCTACATCCACACCCCTCCAAGTGGAAATCCATGGATTTCTCCCTTTGTACTTTGGGTTTACGAGAAGGATCCTCTAGCTCCAGAGCTACGTGCTGATGCTGAGAAGGATGGTGGTGTAGTATACCTATTGAAAAACCTCTATGGCTTTGACACAAAAGCTGATTACGAAAAGGGAAAGAACGCATGGATGGGCTTTAACGTAAAAGCCATCAAGGATGTTCCCCTAGGAGTCTATGTCTATAGTAAGCAGCTGAAAAAGGAAGATCTTGCTCCAAGCGATCAGAAGTTCGTAGGCTATTACTCTTTACGTTTTGAGCTTGCTTATGCAAATGTCGGAGACAAGTCAAAGGTAGCTACTATCTTCAAGAATGCAGAGGCACGTGACTTCGATCTGTCATTCGCCAAGGGTCAGCTCAAGGCTGTTAAGAACTAAACACGACAGTTCCACAGAGACTGACTAAGACTACAAAGAAGTAGTCTAGTGAAATAAAGAGACTCCCCCCGCAGTTATGTGGAGGGAGTCTTTTTATTCTGTCTGAAACAGTCCTCCTCCTATACACCTTGTTCTTATACACCTTGTATGGGAAGCACTAACTAACGACTTGCCGTGCCCCCTTGACGTCTAGCGATCTGCAGGAGTCTAGTTTTCACTTCAACACAATTTCTCGGCAGGATAGTGACTGGTAAAGATATTTTTTGTACCTTTGCCAACCGAAGCCTTCACTCATAGTGAGTAGGTTCTTCACCATAGTAATCATAAGCATCAGAGACATACCGATATGAAGCGTACATTCCAACCATCGAACCGCAAGAGAAAGAACAAGCACGGATTTAGAGCTCGTATGGCGACTGCATCAGGTCGCAAGGTACTAGCTATGCGTCGCGCCAAGGGTCGCGCTAAGCTATCTGTATCTGACGAGTACTAGTAAGTCCGTCGCACCACTTCTCTAACCCATAAGGTTACATGCTCTAGATAGCCACGGCTATCTGGCGTTTGTATAAGCTCACACCTAGAGTACACGCTACTCTAGGTGTGAGCTTGTTTTTTGTCGAAAACGGCAAGACGACTCCTGTAGGGACGCACGGTCGTATCTAGAGAGAGGGCGTCCGTTGTTGAATAAGCAAGACAACTCCTGTAGGGACGCACGGTCTGTGCGTCCATACAGGAGTTACTCGTCTCCGATCTCCTCTAATCTCTAACCTCTAATCTCTAACTTCTAATTCTATCCGCTCCGCCCACGGCATCATGGCATTGATAAGGGCGATGCGATCGTAGGCGGATAGTGTAACGAGCGGTATGTCCCGCGGCGTCAGTACCCCCTCAGCGATCAAATGCGCGCGTTGCACCCCAGCAAGTAGCGGCACACGAGGCGTGTACCAGCGGTTCTCTTGGCGCAAAGCGATATTCGTGTAGGAGCTGTCCGTGAGCAAGCCCTCCTCATTGACGATCACGATCTCATCCGCCTCACCACGCAACTCCAGTAGTGCCTGCAAGGCTTCCCGGTCGGCCCACTTGAGGTGGTAGTCCAGCGCCGGCGCAGCGACAGCTCTCAGCGACTCGATCGTACGCCGATGATAAGGAGCGTAACCCACCTCCAGCGGCTCCGCATCGTATAGCAGACGGCACTTGACCACCCCCATAAGTGACGCCGGACAAGGGTGCTGCGCTAGATAGTCCGCCAGTCGCCAGCGAGGCGTGACGCCATACGCAGCGAGCGACCGGTCGACGCGCTCTTGGTGCAGAGGCAACAGCTCCGGCTCGCCATCTACGTAGCGGATGCTCTCTAGTAATAACGGTACGCGACTCATACGAATGGTAGATAAACCTTTTGACACACCTCCCGATACTCCTCTGCGCACTGACTATTGATCGTGATCCCGCCACCGCTACGGTAGCGCAGCGCGCCATCCGCCTGCTGCTCTATGAAGCGTATCATCACGCCACTGTCTAGCGTCTCCCCGTCGAAGTATCCGCAGATGCCCGTGTAAAAGCCTCTCGGCTCCCCCTCCGCCTCAGCAATCGCCCGTACGGTCGCCTCCTTGGGCGCCCCACTAATAGAGCCCGCCGGGAGCAGTTCGCTCAGGATGCTTCCGAGATGAGCGCGCCAGTCAGGAGCAAGCTGTCCAACGATCTCTGAGCTCACCTGAAGCAAGTGTCCACGACTAGTAACCAGTTCATCGATATACCTAAAGCGCCTCACCGCAACATGGAGACTCACGCGGCTCAAGTCGTTGCGTATCAAGTCGGTAATCGTGTAGTGCTCGGCCGTCTCCTTGTAGTCGCCGAGGATGGTCGCAGCAGCATCGGGCCGGGTCGCATCTATCGTCCCCTTCATCGGGAAGCAGCTGATCTCATCCCCCACGATGCGCACGAAGGTCTCAGGCGAAAAGCAAACGAATCGTCCCGGCAGATAGCACTTATAGCGAGCCTGCGAACGAAGGAAGACCTCCTCCAGCGAGATATTCAGCTCTATGGGGGTCGACACCGTCAGATTGGCCAAAAAGCTGTCGCCTCTCTCCAGGGCATGACGGATCACTGCAAAACGCTCCGCATAAGCCTCCTCGCTGATCGGTGTGGCCTGTAGCACAGCCGGCGTATCGCTCACGGAGCGTGCCGGGCTATTGGTCACGCCGCCTATATCGAAGCGCAGCTCTTGCTGCGCCAGCGGCTCCTCGAGGAGGAGCAGTTCGCTCATCTCATAGTCTAGGCAGAAGACAAAGGGCTTGCCCTGCCCGCCCAGTTCGTTGAGCCTATCAATCATCGATTGCTTCATATCATTCGCTCGTTTTACTCCATTTCAATTTCGCAAATCTCACGAGTAACGATTTGTAGGGACGCACGGTCGTGCGTCCGTCCCGTTAAAGTCCTGACGCTGTAACCTTTGACGCAACGGACGCACGACCGTGCGTCCCTACAAGGCGACGTATCGATGTACTGCGTCAAGCTGGTTCTACAACGGACGCACAGACCGTGCGTCCCTACAGGGCGACGTGGACTACATATCATTACTCGTCAAGTGTGACCACTTGCGTCGTTAGTATCTGCAAATATACTATCTTCGTGGCTTGTAATGAAACATCTACTGATAGCTGACAATCACGACTCCTTTGTCTACAACCTCGTAGAGCTCCTGCGGCAGCTCGACGAGTGCTCCATGGAGATACACTACACGGAGCAGATCACGCCCGCCATGGTCGCGCACTGTCACGGCATCCTGCTCTCTCCAGGTCCTGGGATACCGACGGAGCAACCCTACCTGATGCAGCTCATAGACAGTTACCACACGGAGCTGCCCATGCTGGGCGTTTGCCTAGGACATCAAGCACTCGCCAGCTACTGCGGTGCCGAGCTAGTGCAGCTCCGCGCCCCCCTCCACGGGCATACCGACCAACTCATCATCGATCATCACGACACACTGCTACGAGACATCCCCACCGGGAGCCACATCGGGCGTTATCACTCGTGGGTCGTGCAGCCCGACAGCCTCCCCGACACGCTACAAGTCACGGCACACGCACAGTCCGATGGCACCATCATGGCACTACGTCATCGCAGCCTGCCGCTGTGGGGCGTGCAGTTTCACCCCGAGAGCTACATCTCCGACCACGGACGCCGCTACCTGCACAACTTCATCGCCCAGCTCTAGCACATCGTCCCCCGCCTTCCGCCAAAACCACTTTTCGAAAAGCTACTTTTGCACGAAAAGTCGCTTTTCCAAAAGTTACTCGCCTGTTGCCTATTGGCTGTTGGCTATTGGCTAGAGGCTCTAGTGCTACTAGGAATACTAGTGCCACTAGAAAAACCTCTAATCTCTAACTTCTAATCTCTAACCTCTAACCACAGGGGCATTTTTGTTATCTTTGCATCATACCATGGGGTGGCTCTCGAGCGCACCTCGCTAGATCAACGACAATATCCCTATGTATCGAGTCAACGTATCTATCTTTATCAAAGCTCAGGAGTATCAGCTCCTCGACCGTTTCCTACGCACTACGCTGGTGCCACTGCTCCGTGACGATGAGGGCGTGGCGCAGGTGGATCTCCTAGAGGTGATGGCACAGGCGCCTGTCGTGGAGATGGCGCAGCCGATGGACGATATGGTCCTAGCTCTGCTCATCTCTCTAGAGCAGGAGCGAGATGTAGAGCACTACCTCTCTGAGGTACTGTGCGAGCGGCTGGAGCTGCTGGGCAAGACCTTTGGCGAGCGCGTCCTATACCATGTCACCCCAATGAGACAGATCGCACTATGAGCAAGTCACGCGGCGAGCGCATCCTTATCGGCATCGACCCCGGCACCATCGTGATGGGCTACGGGTTGCTCTCCGTGCGGGGGCAGCAGGCCGAGATGCTCACTATGGGGGTGATCGAGCTGAGCCGTTACGAGGATCACTACACCCGTCTAGGACGTATCTATAGCCGTGTGGCGGGACTGATCGACGAGTTCCTACCTGATGAGATGGCTCTAGAGGCCCCTTTCTACGGCAAGAATGTGCAGTCGATGCTCAAGCTGGGGCGGGCGCAGGGGGTCGCTATGGCAGCGGCTCTGAGCCGAGACATACCCATCGCGGAGTACGTGCCGATGCGTGTCAAGCAGGCGATCACTGGTACGGGGCAAGCTTCCAAAGAGCAGGTGGCGACGATGCTCCAGCGAGTGCTGCGCATTCCCACCGAACTGATGCCGGAAAAGCTCGATGCGACCGACGGCTTGGCGGTCGCCTACTGTCACTTCCTGCAAACTTCTAATGCTGTGGCTACGTCCAACGTGAGTGCCAAGAGCTGGAAGGAGTTTATCAAAGCCAACCCCAACAAAGTGCACGGACTCTAAGCGAAACAGAACCATAACAACAGAACCTATGACCTCCATCCGCAAACTACTCATACTCCTCTGCTGCTACCTCTGTGGCGCACTGCTTCTATCAGCGCAACAAGAGACAAAGCAGGCACTTCCCCTCGGCATCTGGGAGGGCACCCTGCAAGTCTCAGGCACGGAGCTACCGCTCCGCTTCAACATCTTTAGAGATAAACAAGAGACTGTCTGCTGCACGATGGATAGTCCGTCGCAGATGGCGACTGGTATCGAAGCAACGATCGAGCTTGCCGAGGGCGTCGTCATCACCATTCCGAATCTATACATTCGCTACGAGGGGAAGCTAACGAGTAGCGACACCATCGTGGGAACCTTCGCTCAGGGCGGTATGTCGCTACCGCTCACACTCGTACGAGCCAGTAAGCCCGCCAAGGCTGATCGTCCGCAGACGCCACAGCCCCCCTACCCCTACGAGACGGAGGAGGTGACCTTTTACAACGGCTCGGCACCGCTCCACGGCACGCTCACCTACCCTGTCGGGCATCAGGCGGGGAGCCGTGTGGGGCAGGTCGTGCTCTTTGTCTCTGGCTCGGGCATACAGGATCGTGATGAGACTCTTGCGGAGCATAAGCCCTTTGCCGTGCTGGCGGACTACTTGGCGCGGCATGGCGTAGCGACGCTGCGCTACGACGATCGTGGCTATCACGACGATATAGACTCGGTCAGTGTCGCCGAGGCGACTACTGCAACGCTAGCGGACGATGCAGCAGCAGCGGTCCACTACCTACGCAGTCGTAAGGCTTTCGACAAGGTGGGCGTGCTAGGTCATAGCGAGGGCGGTACCATCGCCTTCATGCTGGCAGCTCGAGGCGTCCCTGACTTCATCATTAGCTTAGCGGGTAGCACGCTGCCTGGCAAGGAGGTTTTGCAAGACCAGATGGACCTGGCCCTTACTCGGGCAGAGGTGCCAGAAGAGCTTCGAGCAGAGTATCTGCGAGCAGCTGTGGCGACCTTTGACCAAGCTGCTCAGAGCGACCTGCGTGGCGAGGCTTTGGTCACCAAGGTGCTGTCGGAGGGACATTACCAGCTTCCTATCGGATTGGTCTTGGATCTCAAGAAGGTTGCCGATGGGCTAAACCCTTGGCTTATCTACTTCACGCAATACGATCCGAAGGGGGATATAGCGCAGACGCACTGCCCTGTGCTGGCACTCAACGGTTCGCTAGACCAACAGGTGCTGGCGGACAAGCATCTGCCCGTCATCGAGCAGAGTCTCCCGACGGGGACACCACGGCAAGTGCGCAAGCTGGAGGGGCTGAACCACCTCTTCCAGCATGCGACGACAGGAGCCGTGAGCGAATACTATCAGATCAGCGAGACGATCGCTCCCGAGGTACTGGAGCTGATCGCCGAGTGGATCACCAAACTAACTAAATAGAGACTGTTGCAAAAGTCGACAATTTCAAATAAGGACTAAATCAATGAGTAAGATCAAGACTCCACAGAGCGGTGAGACGGGGCAGCTCTCGTGGCTATACGACCCCAAGGAGCAGTCGCTCACACTATCGGGTGCGGGTGCTATACCCGACTACCCTATTGGAGAAACCCCATGGCGGGAGTTCAGAGATGAGATCAAGTCAATCGTGCTAGAGGAGGGGGTGACCCGTATCGGTGACTACGCCTTCTATAACTGCAAGGCACTCACGAGCGTTGAGATACCCGAGGGGGTGACGCAGATCGGAGAGAGTGCTTTCGCCTGCTGCCAGAGCCTAAAGGCTGTGACGATCCCAGGGAGCGTCACGGAGATTGGCGAGGGCGCTTTTGAGTCTTGTGACAGTATGAAGACGCTAGAGCTGACTTCGGGGTTGAAGCGTGTGGGTGCCTTTGCTTTTAGCGAGTGCTTCTCACTTAGGGCGCTCGACCTGCCTGACACGGTGGAGCGGATCGAGCGTAGTGCTTTTACGGGTACGGCGCTCAAAAAGTTGGTCATCCCCAGCAATGTGCAGGAGATCGGCGACAACGCCTTCAATGGGTGCATCAGGCTCAGCAAGCTGAAGCTCTCGGAGGGCATTCGGGTGATTGAGGAGATGGCTTTTAGCAATTGTAGCGACCTCACAAAGGTGCTCATCCCCGCCTCGGTAGAGCGTCTAGGCGATGGGGTCTTTGCGGACTGTCTGGCTATGACGAAGATCGCTGTTGCCCCTGAGAGTGAGCACTTTGTCGTAGAGGACAACATCCTATATAGTAAGGACATGAGTACACTGCTACACTATCCGGCGGGTAAGGAGGAGCAGGAGTTTACACTGCCTGAGGAGGTGCGCAAGATTGCGGGTCTAGCCTTTGCGAGCAACTACTATCTCACGGACGTAACGCTCGGAGATTATCTAGAGGAGATTGGGTCGTATGCTTTCGCCCGCTGCTATGGTCTCACCTACATGTATCTGCCACCGCAGACGACGCGTCTCGGGGTCGCCCCCTTTCACGACTGTACGGAGCTCCAAGAGATTGAGGTCGATCTGGACAATCCTTGCTACTCCTCGCTCGGTGGAATCATATATAATGAGGAGCAGACGCAACTGATCCAGTACCCTGCAGGAATCTGTGCTGAGTCTTATACCATTCCCGAGATGGTGCAAGAGATCGCTGAATACGCTTGCTACGACGCCCAGAACCTCGAAGTCTTAGAGATACCCGCCGGGGTGCGCAAGATTGGAGATCTGGCGTTTGCTTTCTGTGATCAGCTGCGCGAAGTGGAGCTCCAAGCGACTGATCCCGCACAGATAGAGGTCGGTATGATGGCTTTCTTTAGTGTATTTGGTACGCCCCGCAAGCTTCGTGTGCCTAGGGGGAGCCGCAAGCTCTACGAGAAGAACGACCTGTGGCTAGACTACTCCCACAAGATCGTCGAGCAACCGAAGAAGAGTTAGAGATTAGAAGTTAGAGATTAGACCTTAGAGGTTAGAGGTTAGAGGTCTGATCATTCCGATAGCTCAGATGGTTCAGATGGTTCCGATAGCTCCCCGCCAACAGCTAACAGCTAACAGCCAATCCCTATTTACATCTCTTTACAGGGAAATTCGTCCGATTCTCTCCTTTCTCGAATATCCACGTGGATACTTTTTATTCTCCACGTGGGCGTCAAAAAATTCCTCCGAAGTTTCATTTGATTCCTCCGAAGTTTCATTTCATTCTTCCGAAGTTTTATTTTGCGCCCACGTGGAGGATTTTCTTTTTCCACGTGGGTATTTCAAAATCCCCACGTGGAAATCACTTTTCCCCGACACAGCACCGTATTGATATGTAGCCAGTTCTAAATTTTCGTAATGAGTCAACTTCTAGTCGGAGAAACCCGTCCGTCCCCAAACCAGCGATACGTCGACTTGTAGGGACGAAGTAACACTAGCTAACAGCTAACAGCCAATCGCTAACAGCCAACAGCCAACAGCTAACCTTGGCTTCGCTTCAGATATTTGAGTACCTTTGCATAATTACTGTATGATGCCCTTTGTATAGTCTTTGATACGGGCTAGGTGGGGGCGCATACTGTTGCTTGACTTCTTTTATCTGTTGTAACCATAACACAGCCCGCACGTTTCACCGCTAAGACTCACGCTCGCCTATGTCGCATCACACACCTCGTCCACGGCGCCGATCGCTACTCCCCTCCTCTAGGATTATTGCGATCGTCTGTATCGCCCTACCACTCTTCCTGCTGGGATCTATCGCTCTCCTTGAGGTGGGCAAGTGCCACCTAGAGCAGTCGGTACGCGAGGAGATGACCTTCACTGTCTTACTAGACCCTGAGACCACTCCTCAGGATAGCATACGACTGATGCAGCAGGTGAGTCAGGCTCCATACGTCAAAGATGTAACTTACATAACGCCCGCAGATGCTGCACGACAGCTCCAAGAGGAGATAGGCGAAGATCCTGTGGCGGTCCTCGGCTTTAACCCCCTACAGCCCTCGCTTGAGGTGCATCTCAAGTCTCAGTACGCCGTAGCCGATAGCATGGCGCAGATAGAGAGCGACTTCGCCTCGTGGGGTAATGTGCAGATGATGAGCTACCGTGGAGACATGCTCCAGATGATCGATGAGAATATGCAGCATCTCTCCACAATCCTACTGATCGTCTCACTAATTCTGTTGATCATCGCTATCATACAGGTCAATAGTATGACCCACATTATGATCTACAGCCGACGCTTCTTGATCCGCTCTATGACCTTATTGGGCGCCAAGCCTAGCTTGATACGTAAGCCTTTTACCACCTATAGTATCTTCAACGGTCTGTGGGGAGGCTTGCTGGCGGTCTGTATGCTCCTAGGCACGCTCTGCTATATGACACAGCGCAATCCGCTACTCATCGAGAGCTACCTCAGCTATGGCGAGGTGGCGATCATCCTCGGGGGGATCATCTGCCTCGGCATCTTGCTCTCGTGGATCACCGCCTCGATATCGACGAGTAAATATATTCGTATGGATGGCGGACGTATCGTCATGGCTTAGTCATTATCTCATACATCACAACTTATCAATTATGGTATTTGGCAAGAAGAACTATATCCTCCTAGCGATCTCCGTGGGGATCATCATCTTGGGTCTCCTCTTGATGTCGGGGGGAGGTAGTGCAGACAATCCAGAGTTTACGGCAGAGATCTTTAGCACACGTCGTATCGTCGTAGCACCTATCGTCACGCTGGTCGGCTTCCTCCTAATCATCTACGCTATCATGGCTAAGCCCAAAAGCCCCAACAAAAGCAAAGACAAGGATAGCAATACTACGCCACAGAACAAGTAAACCTCTTGTGCCGAAACGCTTAAGATGACGCTACTCGAATCCATTATTCTAGCCATCGTAGAGGGGCTGACGGAGTTTCTCCCAGTCAGCTCTACGGGGCACATGATCCTCACGCAGGGTATACTCGGGATGGAGAGTACCCCTTTCCTACGAGCCTTTACGGTGATGATCCAGTTTGGAGCGATCCTATCGGTCGTAGTGCTGTACTACAAGCGATTCTTCACCTTTCGGGTAGAAGAGGGCGCACGACAGCTACCGCAGCGGTGGCAGTGGGTAGGACGCTTTTCCTTTTATATCAAGCTCCTCGTCGGTCTCATCCCGGCAGCAGTCATCGGACTACTACTGGAGGAGCAGATAGACAAGCTCCTAGACAATGTCTATGTAGTCGCCACGATGCTCTTCTTGGGTGGCATCTTTATGCTCTTCATCGATCGCATTTGGCCTGCTACAAAACAGACGGTGGAGCGTCCGTCGTATCGCAATGCTTTCGTCATCGGTTGCTTTCAGACCATCGCTATGATCCCAGGCGTATCACGCTCTATGGCGACGATCGTGGGTGGACTGCAACAGCGACTCACGAGACGCGCAGCGACCGAGTTCTCCTTCTTCCTGGCGGTGCCGACGATGCTCGGCGCTACCCTACTCAAGGGGTACAAGCTCCTCTCCGATCCTGTCTCTAGTCAGAAGCTTCAGGAAAACTGGGTGGCACTACTAGTGGGTAATGTGGTTGCCTTCGTAGTAGCACTACTGGCGATCAGGTTCTTTATCAACTATGTGACCCGCTACGGCTTCAAGCTCTTCGGCTACTACCGTATCGTGGTCGGTCTACTGGTACTCATCCTACTACTCTGCGGGGTGCCTCTAGCAATGCACTAAGATGAATCAGGAAGTCTCCTCCAAGCTCTACACACCTGCCGACCTGCAGACTCATCGCCCCCTCACGCTACGTTCGGGAGCGATCATACCCTTGGACAAGCCGTTGGGGTGGACCTCCTTTGACGTGGTCAATAAAGTGCGCATCATGGTGCGCAAGGTGACAGGCGTCAAGCGCATCAAGGTGGGACACGCTGGGACGCTCGACCCGCAGGCGACGGGCGTGCTGGTGCTCTGCACAGGGCGTGCTACGAAGCTCATCGAGCAGCTGATGGACCACGACAAGGAGTACCGCGCCACGCTACAGCTCGGAGCCACCACACCCTCCTTTGACAGCGAGCACGAGATCGACGCAACCTATCCCTACGAACATATCACGGAGGAGATGGTGCGGAGTGCCTTGCACCAGTTCACGGGAGAGATCGATCAGCGACCTCCCACCTTCTCAGCTGTCAAGGTAGGGGGCATACGCGCCTATGACCTAGCCCGTCAGGGACAGGAGGTAGAGCTAGCACACAAGCGCATCACCATTCACGAGCTAGAGCTACTCAGCTTCACGCCCCCCGCCCTACAGCTACGCATCGTCTGTAGCAGAGGCACCTACATTCGTTCGCTGGCTCGTGACCTCGGCACGGCTCTCAGTTCGGGAGCTTACCTCACCCAGCTGGTGCGGACACGCTCTGGCGAGGTGTCACAGGCAGACTGCTTTAGCCTCGATCAGCTAGACGAACTGCTCGCCCTAACGCCCGACGAGGAAAAGCTCTCCTGACCAAACACCCTTACTATACTCACTCTATCCCATTAGAAACAGAATCCAATATGCGACATAAAGCGAAGCTTTCACACTTTGATTACAAGCTCCCCGAGGAGCTTATTGCTCAGTACCCGACCACCTTCAGAGATCAGTCTCGTATGATGGTACTACACCGCACAGACGGCTCTATCGAGCATAAGAACTTTGTGGACATACTCGACTACTTTGGAGAGAAAGACACCTTTGTCTTCAACGATACGAAGGTTTTCCCCGCCAGGCTCTATGGTCTGAAGGAGAAGAACCAGGCGAAGATCGAGGTCTTCCTCCTGCGTGAGCTCAACGAGTCCCTGCGTCTATGGGATGTCCTCGTAGATCCAGCTCGCAAGATCCGCATCGGCAACAAGCTCGAGTTCGGCGAGGAGGGCGGAGCTCCCGTGCTGGTCGCTGAGGTTATTGACAATACCATCTCGCGCGGTCGTATCCTACGCTTCCTCTACGACGGCTCTCACGAAGACTTCCTCAAGGATCTGTACAGTCTAGGCGAAGCACCGCTACCCGCGGAGATCAAGCGACCCGCTGAGCCAAGCGACCTAGAGCGTTATCAGAGTGTTTTTGCGAAGCATATCGGCGCCGTCTGCGCTCCCGCTGCGAGCCTGCACTTCAGCGACATTATCCTGCACAAGCTACGTCTGCAGGGCTGCAACCTTGCTTTCCTCACACTGCACCACAACCTCTCTAGCTATCAGGAGATTGAGGTAGAGGCGATCAGCAAGTATAAGGTGGAGAACGAAGAGATGTACATCCCCATCGAGTGCTGCGACATCGTCAACCAAGCGCGCGACGACAATGCGCAGATAGTGGCTGTCGGAGCTACCGTCATGCGAGCCCTCGAGACAGGCGTCAGCACGGACGGCTACCTCAAGGAGTTCAGTGGCTGGACCAATGAGTTTATCTATCCGCCTTACCACATTCACCTACCAACCGCTATGCTGACCAACTTCAATGCGCCAAAGAGCATCAACCTCATGTGCGCTGCCACCATGGGTGGTGAGAAGAATGTGATGAATGCGATGAATGTAGCGGTCAAGGAGAAGTACCGCTTCGGTTGCTACGGGGATGCGCTCCTCATTATGGACTAAAGGATTCCGCTAAGACTCTCTCACTGTCGCTCCTATGCCTACTGCTTACATAGCCCTCGGTAGCAACCTTGACGAGCCTCGTCATCAGTTGCTAGAGGCGATTAGGCGAATGCGCCTTCGTGGGTTCCAGATCTACAGTATAGCCCCCTTTGTAGAGACTCACCCCGTGGGCTTCGCTTCGGAGCATCTCTTCCTCAATAGCGTCGTGGCCGTTCACACGACAGCGACGCCAGCAGAGCTTTTGGCACAGCTTCAGGCTATCGAGCGTGAGATGGGGCGACTGCACAAGTCGCACGACGGCATCTACTCCGACCGAGTCATAGACCTAGACATCCTGCTCTACGACCAGTGTGTCGTGACCACGCCTGAACTCACCATCCCGCACCCTCGTATGTGTGAGCGAGCCTTCGTCCTGCAGCCACTCAGCTACATAGCACCTGAGCTCACCATCCCCACGATGGGAGCCACCGTGGCTCAGCTACTAGGAGCCCTGCCCTCATGATACATGATCTGAGCGAAACGATCTGCGCGCCGGCCACTGCACTAGGCGGAGGGCTTGCCGTCATACGTATCTCGGGAAGCTTAGCCCCGCAGATCGCCGAGACGCTTCTTGGCAAAAGGCTCGCGCCTCGTGAAGCCACGACCGCTGGACTGCGAATTGACGGACAACTCATAGACCTCGTCGTAGCCACCTTCTTTGCCGCCCCACACTCCTACACTGGCGAAGAGGTCGTCGAGTTCTCCTGTCACGCCTCTCCCTTCATCGTACGCACCATACTGGAGTGGATCGCTCAGCAAGAGAGGTGCCGTATGGCCGATCCTGGCGAATTTACCCGTCGTGCCTTAGCGCATGGCAAGCTTGACCTCGCCGAGGCTGAGGCGGTCGCCGACCTCATCGCTGCGACCACTGCCACACAGCACAAGATGGCTATGGAGCAGCATACCGGCAGGCTCAGTCATCTGCTCAACGAGCTGCGAGCGACGCTCCTACGCTTTGCCGGTCTCCTCGAGCTGGAGCTAGACTTTAGCGAAGAGGATGTCGCCTTTGCCGATCGCTCCACTTTAGTTGAAACGTTAGCTACGATACAGCACCAGCTTCGTCTGCTCACGCAAAGCTTCAGCACCGGGCAAGAGCTCCAGCAGGGCATCCCGACCGCTATCATTGGCGCACCCAACGTAGGCAAGAGCAGTCTCCTCAACGCCCTCCTCCAGCACGAACGAGCTATCGTCAGCGACATCCCCGGCACCACCCGAGACACCGTCGAGGGGCGACTAACCATTCGCGGTACACTCTTCCGGCTCATCGACACCGCTGGCCTGCGCCAGACGACCGACCTCGTGGAGCAACTAGGCATCGAGCGCAGCTACCAGCAGATCTCCTCGGCACGGCTCATCCTTTGGGTTATCGCCCCGCCCCTACCCACGTGGGACGAGCTAGAGACACAGCTCGGTGAGATCCTTCCGCTCACCTCCCCCGATAGTACCCTCATGATCCTGCTCAACAAGCGAGATCTACTCACCGAGAGCGAGGTCACGGACTGGCTCAACCACTACTCCGACCAGTTACAGCGCATCACGGACAAACGGCACACCACCCCTCCGCTGGCTATCTCAGCACGAGCCGCTGAGGGCATCGAAGCTCTCGAAGAGCTGATGGTAACCACTGCCCAGCCCCTCCACAGCGATGAAGAGACCGTGATACTCTACAACCTACGCCACTACGAGGCGCTCACCAGGGCAAGTCATGCCTTAGAGTTAGTCTCCGAGGGACTCCACAACGGCTTGACCAGCGACCTCATCACCCCCTATCTCCGTGAGGCTATCGAAGAGATCGGCCTCGTCACAGGCGCCTCCATCACCTCCGACGAGGTGCTCGGCTACATCTTCTCCCACTTCTGCATCGGCAAGTAGTATGGGCCAGGGACGTATCGCTGAGGAGCAGCAGGTCATTCGGCAGATGATCCAGCTCTACTGCCGGAAGAAAGAGGGTAATGAAACGCTCTGCGACAGTTGTCGCGAGCTACTCGAGTACGCCACACGGCGACTATACCGTTGCCGCTACGGTGCAGCGAAGCCGACCTGCCGCAAATGCCCCGTACACTGCTACCGACCCGACATGAAAGCCCGCATTCAGGCGGTGATGCGCTGGGCCGGTCCACGTATGCTCTTCCACCACCCCCTCGCCGCCGTCAAGCATCTCCTCCGCGAGCTCTAGTCCACCCGCTCCTTTACCACCTTTTTTTTAAGTTGCCTGCAAGGCGTTTGAACACTTCTTGTAGAGTTTTCAAAAGGTTTCCTTCCTTGGAAAAATAATTTCCAAGGGAGGAAATCTTTTTTTCCAACGCTGGAAAGCTTTTTTTCCAACGCTGGAAACTTTTCGTTCCAACGGAGGAAACGATTCGTCCCTCCGTGGGGAGCTTTTCGTCCCGCCCTTGGGATTGTTTTGTTCCAACGGTGGGAGCGATTCGTCCCATGAGGATGGGACGTTGTTTGAGGCGTGTTTTAGCGAGTAATACCTATTACTGGGTAGATTTGCGGGGGCGATCCCTTGGCAAAGAGGTATAACTTTGCGGTGCAATAGATCCATACAAGCTCTAATCCCTGCAACAACTGATGGCTAAGGCTCAGCATAACGCATATATCAAGCAGATGCACCGCTACGATGCACTCATGACGGGACGCTCCTGGTGGGGGCATCTCTTTATGAATGGGCTCTGGCAGGTGGATCAGCTACAGATGGCGGCAGAGGTCTTGGCTATGATCCCCGATGACTTTGCGGGGCGACTACTAGATGTGCCGGTGGGGACTGCGGTCTTCACCTGCGACAAGTACAAGCAGCTTGCCAAGGCTCAGATCACTGCGCTGGACTACTCCGAGAAGATGCTCGAGATGGCCGCCCACCGCTTTGAGGTGGAGGGGGTGACCCATGTATCGCTCGTGCAGGGCGATGTGGGGGCGATGCCCTTTGCCGATGGGGAGTTTGACTATCTACTCACGATGAGTGGTTTGCAGGCCTTCCCCGACAAGGAGCGAGCCCTCCGTGAGATGCACCGTGTACTAAAGCCGGGAGGGCGACTGTGTGGATGCTTTTACGTGCGTGGGGAGCACCGCGTGGGCGACTGGATAGCTCGCCATATATTGGAGCGCAAGGGGTACTTCTGCCCGCCACACTATACAGCGACAGAGGCGATGGCACTTCTTCGGGAACTCTTTGGGGAGCGTATCTCCGTACGTCAGTACCACGCTATGCTCATCTGCTCAGTAGTCAAAGATAAGTAAGCAAACGAACTATGAATAGTCCGACACCAGATATACAGCAGCGTATCAAGGAGACGGCCTTACGGCTCTTCTCTCGGCATGGCTACATAGGCACCTCGATGCGTATGGTTGCCAAGGAGGCTTACGCCTCGCTGGGCAGTATATACTACTATTATGAGGACAAGGAGGCACTCTTTCGCTCGCTCGTAGAGCCTGCGATCAAGGGGCTAGAGGCATTTTACGCCTTACCGCCTGAGGATCAGGACATGGAGATGGATATGCTGGACCCCGAGGAGCGTAAGCGGAGGGGCTACTCGAAGGCACCCTTCTACCAGTACATCATTAACCATGCGGAGGCTCTGCGACTGGTCTTCTTCGCCAGTGCAGGCTCCTATCTGGATCAGTACGAGGATCGACTCAATCAGCTGAGCAACGAGGCGACCATCCGCTACTTCGAGCGGTATCGAGAGCTGCATCCCGACTGGAAAGCCGAGGTCGATCCTTCCTTCATCGATATTTACTCAGCCTTTATCACGGCAACCATCAAAACTATACTACAGCGGTCCGACACCAGTCCAGAGGAGCTGGCACGGTTCTGTCGGTGCCACGAGAAGTTTAGCTTCGGCGGTTGGCGAGCACTCTTAGGGGTCTAGTGAAACAGTTCACTAGCCCCCTTTTTTGAACGTATAGCGAAAGACGTTCAGTTCCCCCTCTTCCCAATAAGCAAATCAACTAACTAATCAATGAGACGATACAGACTACTATTACTAATCATGCTACTCTCCCTCAGCGCAGCAGTAGCTCAGGAGTACCACTACCGTGGCAACGTACTTGATGATGCGACGGGCGAACCCCTCATCGGTGCCAATGTCTATGCCGAGCCAAAAGGTGCTGGAGCCGTCACCGATGCCGAGGGGCACTGGGAGCTCACCTCCAAGCAGCGAGTCAAGAGACTCGTCGTGAGCTATGTGGGCTACAAGAGCAAGCGCATCACATCTCCACGGCAAGATGGCAAGCCGATCAGCGTGAGACTAGAGGTCGATGAGACGACGCTAAGCAGTGTCGTCGTCGTTGCCAAGCGTCAGGAGCGCGCGCTGCGTGAGTCCGCTATGCCTATCTCAGTCATCTCGATGCGACAGCTACAAGGCACCGCCTCCTCGATAGACGAGGTGCTGTCTCGCACTACGGGTGTGACGCTACGCAATACGGGTGGACTAGGGAGTGCCTCGCGCATCTCGCTACGTGGACTAGAGGGCAAGCGAATGGGCATCTACATTGACGAGACACCCTTTGGCGAGATGAGCGACTTCATCTCGATCAATGATATCCCGACCGATATGATCGAGCGGGTGGAGGTCTACAAGGGGATCGTACCCTACAAGTTTGGTGGCTCAGCTATGGGCGGAGCGGTGAATGTAGTGATCAAGGAGTACCCGCCGAAGTACTTTGACGCTTCGTATGAGGTGGGATCGTACAATTCGCACATGCTCTCGACAGTCTTCAAGCGCACACTAGAGGATGCGGGCGTGCAGCTAGGAGTTGGCGGTACGCTCGCCTACTCGGACAACAACTACAAGATGGAGCTGCCACAATACAAGGATCGGATCGTGAGGCGCGACCACGATCAGTTTCGGAAAGCGATCCTAGGCGGTAGCCTCAAGGCGACGAAGTGGTGGTTTGACGAGATCAAGCTAGAGTGCGCTGGGACCTACATTCGCAGAGAGATACAGGGCTTCGAGTGGGACGTACGAGAAGCTTTTACCCTCTCCAAGGGCTTGGCTCTGGAGAGTACCTTCAAGCGTGCGGACTTCTTCCTCCCAGGGCTCGATCTAGACGCATCGGTCGGGGTGGTCTTCGGGCAGAATGGACTGACCGACAAGGCTGCGCATCGCTACGACTGGGATGGCAAGGAGTACCCCGCAGGCTCCTCTTATGGAGGCGAGCTATCGAGCATACCTGCCGATGGGGTCAATCGGACGATCAACCTGGTGGACAAGCTTAACCTGAACTATACGCTAGACCGCCATCAGGCTTTCAATCTAAACCTGTGCCACACTTACGCTTATCGCAATCCTACGGACACGCTTATGGATCGAGCTTTGGGCTATAAGGCGAACTTCAAGAGCCGTATGAACAGCCTCACGGCGGGAGCCTCCTATGACCTCACGCTCTTTGAGGATAAGCTCCAGAATGCCTTCACCGCAAAGTACTACAACTACCGCTCTCGCTCTAAGATCATCGGGACGATCAGTCTGGGCGACCTCAAGGATGTGGAGACTAACCGACACTTCTTCGGCTGGAGCGAAGCTATCCGCTACCGCTTCACGCCAGACTTCCTGATCAAGGCTTCCTATGCGGACGAGGTGCGCATACCTACGAGTGAGGAGCTGCTAGGCAATGGTTACTCGATCAGTGCCTCGACGGACCTTCGTCCCGAGCATAGCCGTGGAGGTAACATTGGCTTAGTCTATCGCAACCTCTCGCCCACATCAATGCGGTTGATCGAGGCTGAGATCAATGCTTTCGGCTCTTACATCACCGATATGATCCGCTTTATGCCAGGAATTATTCCCTCCATGAGTTGCTATCAGAACTTCGGGAGCATCCGCACGTGGGGCGTAGAGGGCGAGGTGAAATGGGATGCCCTCCCCTGGCTCTACCTCTATGGCAATGCAACTTACCAAGACCTCAGAGACACGCGCCGACTGATCCCCTCGACGAATGTCGCTAACCCGACTTACCTCAAGCGTATGCCCAACATCCCCTACTTCCTGGCCAATGCGGGCTTGGAGCTACACAAGGAGAATCTCTTCGGCGGGGAGGGCTACAACAGCCGTCTGATGCTCGACGCCTCCTATGTGCATCAGTACTACTACGACTTTGAGGTGAGCCAGTACCAAGAGCGCAAGATACCGACTGCACTGCGCCTAGACTTAGGACTAGAGCAGAGCCTGCGCAATAATCAGTGGACGATTACCTTCAAGGTCAAGAACCTGACCAACCAGCGTCAGATGTCGGAGCTAAACCGTCCGTTACCAGGCATTAACTTCTCGGTAAAGTTGCGCTACCTCTTCAGATGACAATCAGATGACAACTATATATTCACCAATTCAAATAACAGATTTCACTATGAACAGATTCAACAAACTAACCAACAGGCTCACCCTTATCGCTGCCCTCCTACTAGGGCTAGCGCTCACCAGCTGTGACAAGGAGCCTAAGCCGACACCCCAGACGGGTAGTGAGCGGATTATCTTCTCTACTTCAATAATAAATGCGGACGGTGCCTCAGGCAATGGTTACCTGCAGGCTATCGGCTCTATCGAGGCGAAGAAGTACGACAACAGCCGTGGCGTGCCAGTCGGCTTCGGCACGGAGCCTATCTACTGCGGAGATCATCTCTACGTCCTGCCAGACTATATGGGTATGGGCAAGGCTGAGCTCATCAACTACACCGTAAGCAAGGAGTTACAGCTCACCAAGCGTGGCGCTATGGAGCTGCCAGGAGGAGGCGCTGCCTGCAATGTGGTCGAGGTCTCGCCTGAGAAGGCTTACATCAGCTTCCAAAACATCGGACAGGTCTGGGCGTTTAACCCCAAGACGATGACCAAGACGGCTGTGATAGACCTCAACCAGTACAAGCACGATGACACCAATGTGATGCCCGGTGCTATGGCAGTACGCGACGGCAAGCTCTACGTAGGACTCTGTCAGATGGACCCCAAGTGGATGCCACTACACAAGGAGGTCGAGCTGGCGCTCATAGACATCGCTACGGACAAGGTGGAGAAGAAGATTTCCTCTACCACCTCGGGGCTCTCTGTCGCTACCCGTCCTATCGTGGCTAACTCGATCTTCCTCGATGACAAGGGCGATCTGTACATACTCTGCATGGGGAGCTTTGGCTTCAACCCTGAGTTCCCCGGAGGTATCGTTCGCATCAAAAAGGGTGAGACCGAGATCGACCCCTCATGGTCTATGAATCTCTCGGAGATCAACATAGAGGTCAAGGGTATCCTACCCCAGACGACCAAGCTCCCCGCCAACTACATCGTATCGATGCACTACATCTCTGGCTCTAAGGTGGTCGCCATCATGGGCATCTATGCGCTCGACCCCGAGAGCAAGAACCCCTACACGGCTCTCTACTGTATCCCTACGGTCATCGACCTAGAGCAGCGTACGATTCAGCAGATTGAGGGTATCCCAGTGTCCAATCCTCACGCATGCGCCCTCGGGTGGTACAACGATCAGATCATGATCGGCTCGGCAGGCAAGGAGCGTAGCGGATTCTACTCCTACGATCCTAAGACAGGCGCCGTCTCCGACGGACCCGTCTTTGAAATAGAGGGCAATCCCGTCTCCTTCTACCAGATGAAGTAGTTTAGAGGTCTATAGAATCCTAAAAAGGCGGGTCGCTAAGAGAGCGATCCGCCTTTTTCTATGGCTTCGTATTTGAGTAGGAAGGCTACTCGGTGGTGAGGCGCTTAACTAGCGAGGCTAAGGGGCGCGCCCTACCCCTTGGTGGCTGCCTGTACGACGTTGAGCACGTAGTCACCCAGCTGCTCGTAGTAGCCAACAAGGTCCATATAGCTTACGGACTCGGGGTAGTCGTACTTCTGCGTACGGACGTTTTCCATGTTCTGCGCTTTTAGCAAGGTACGCAAGTCATTTAGTTGCTTCTCTAGGGTGTAGCTCTCACGAGCGTCCGACTCCGAGAGCTTGTTGCGTCGCAGTAGCTCGGCCATCTTGAGAGCCGTCTCTGTGGCGATCGAGTGGATCTGCAGGAGGTTATTGCGCACCATATCGGTGTAGCTCTTGCCGAGCTGGTGGTAACGATTGATCTCACGCGCTATGCCCACAGCTGCATCGGCGACACTCTCTATCTCGGTCGCTACGCGGTAGTAGACGAGTATATCGCTCTGCGACTCCTTACCCAGCTCGGTGTGAGAGATCTTATTGAGGTAGTCAGCTATCTCGACCTCTACGGCATCGGATATGTCCTCCTCCTGCTCGCACTTGTTGTAGAGCTTCTTGAGCTCGACAGGATTGTCCGTCTTGAGCATCCCCTCACAGTAAGACATCATCTGCGATACTCGGCTGGCGTACTCGGCTAGCTCTTGCTGCACTTGTAGCAGACCGATCTCACCCGTTGGTAGGATACCGGCACGTATGTAACGTAGGTGTGTCTGCTCTGTGTCACCCTTCTTAGACTTCTTCATCGGTATGGCTCGCTGGCAAATCTTGACATAGACAGGTACGAACCAGATCATGACAAAGGCGTTCAGCATGTTGAAGGTGGTGTGGAAGAGTGCGAGTCCTACTGAGACAACCGCTGCTAGCGAACCTATCTGAGCCTGTATCGCAGCTAGCGAGGGATCGGCGAGTGTCTCTGTCGAGGAGATAGCACTCATACTAGCGGGATCGTATACCTGACTGAGGCGAGAGGTGTACTCGTATAGCTCTCGTGGATCACCTATGCCCATATTCATCAGCCAGTTGGCGATCATATTGGTAAAGGGGTAGAAGAAGATCAAGACGAGTAGCACACCGAAGACGTTGAATAGCAGGTGAGAGAGTGCCGCGCGCTTAGCATTGACATTAGCTCCGAGGGCTGCCAGATTGGCGGTGATGGTCGTTCCGATGTTTTCGCCCAGGATCATCGCCGTGGCGATCTCAAAGGGTATCCACCCTTTCGAACACATGATGAGTGTGATCGCTACCGTCGCACTGGAGGACTGGACCAGCAGCGTCATAATGGTACCGATCAGGAGGAAGATCAGGATAGAGGCAAAGCCCATATCGGTATACCCACGGAGAAACTCGAGTGCCTCGGGATGACTCTGGAGATCTGGCATCGAGTCCTTGAGAAACTGCAATCCGAGGAAGAGGAGCGAGAAGCCTACGAGGAAGTTGAGCTGCTCCCGCTTCGTATAGATAAGCGGTATGGAAATGGCGAAGAGCGGTATGGCAAAGGTCGATATATCTATCTTAAAGCCGAAGAGGGTGATGACCCAAGCGGTGACGGTCGTACCAATGTTAGCGCCCATAATGACCGATATCGCCTGTCCTA
Source organism: Porphyromonas vaginalis (assembly GCF_958301595.1). Classification (NCBI taxonomy): domain Bacteria; kingdom Pseudomonadati; phylum Bacteroidota; class Bacteroidia; order Bacteroidales; family Porphyromonadaceae; genus Porphyromonas; species Porphyromonas vaginalis. The sequence continues at coordinate 2,498,339 of NZ_CATQJU010000001.1, forward strand.
GCTGGAGGAGTCCCGCATTGACGAAGCTGACGACCATCAGAGTCGTAGCACTAGAGGACTGCACCAAGGCGGTCACCAAGACTCCCGTGAGTAACCCTAGGACGCGACGAGAGGTCATCGCTGCGAGGATCTGACGCATCCTATCGCCTGCTGCCTTTTGGATGCCCTCGCTCATGATCTTCATACCAAAGAGGAAGAGTCCTAGCGATCCCAGCAGATAGATAAAGTCAAACAGAGTAAATGCCATGAGTATGTCGTTGTTTGTATGTCATTACCGTGCGAAAGCTCCCCTAAGACCTACCAGCTACATGAGGCTCAAAGCCGCATATTCACAAGGGTTGTCATGCGACTGAGTCACCTCGTACGACTGATTATGGTCCTTTGGTGACAGCTATTTCGTAACTTCGCATGCAAAGGTAACGATTTTAGACTGGTTAGACTAACTAACCGGCTATACAATTTGACAAAAGATATCTAAGTATCAGCCCCTATGGAGAATCTATCAATATATTGCCCCAATCTAGACGAGCATCTCAGCGTACCCCCTGGAGCCACACTTTATCAGGTAGCACAGAGCTACCGCAACGCTCTAGGCTTCGAGCCTGTCAATGCGCGTGTCAACAACCTCACCGTCGCCCTCGACTGGAGGCTCCGCGAGTCCTGTCAGGTTGAGTTCATCGGGCTCACCGAGGAGAGCGGCCGGCACACCTACCTGCGCTCCCTCTGCCTCCTCTTTGCTAAGGCACTCCACGATGAGCTACCGCACTACCATCTGAGCGTACGGCACTCCCTCTCGGGGGGCTACTTTAGCGTCGTCAGGTGTGGTGACAAGGGCATCACTGAGGAGCAGCTAGCCATCGTCAAGCGACGCATAGACCATCTCATTGCTGAGGATCTACCCTTCGAGCGTCGCACCGTACCAGCCGAAGAGGCGGTGCAGATATTTACTGCCATGGGTGAGATGGACAAAGTCGATCTCATCACCTCCAGCGGTCAGCCCTACGTCACCTATCACTATCTCGATGGGTATCCTGACAACTACTACGGCTCTCTGCTTCTCTCCACAGGACAAGTCCAGCTCTACGACCTCGACCCCTACCTGGGTGGTGTACTGATACGTGTACCCTCGACAGTCAAGCCTACAGAGCTGACACCCTTTGAGCCACAGCAACCGATGCGTGAGGTCTTTGACAAGCAGTCTCGTCTGCTCAACCTCCTCGACGTAAGCTATGTGGGTAGTCTCAACAAAGCAATCAGCACGGGACACTTCTCCGAGATCATACAGGTCGCCGAGGCTGCACAGGAAAAGGAGATAGCCGCCATGGCTACTGAGATCGCCGAAGCATACAACAAGAAAGGTGTGCGCATCATACTCGTGGCAGGACCCTCATCTTCGGGCAAGACCACCTTTACCAAGCGGCTACGCCTGCAGCTTATGGCGAACTACCTACGCCCGCACCAGATATCGCTCGACAACTACTTCGTAGCCCGTGAGTTGACTCCCCTAGATGACAATGGGGAGTACGACTATGAGCATATCGAGGCGTTAGACCTAGAGCTTTTCGCCAGTGATCTGCGTCGGCTCCTAGCGGGTGAGCTGGTCGATATGCCACTCTTTGACTTTACTCAAGGAGCTAGAGTGTACCAAAAGGAGCTCCTACAGCTTGGTGAGGGGGATCTGCTTCTCATCGAGGGCATTCATGCGCTCAATCCACGACTCATCCCCGATGACCTACAGCACCTCACCTATAATATATATATCAGTGCCCTGACCGCCCTCGGACTAGATGCACATAACCGCATCCCCAGTACCGACATACGCCTCCTCAGACGCATGGTGCGTGACCACAAGTACAGAGGCTACTCAGCCATTGATACCATCAGCCGGTGGCGCAGCGTGCGAGATGGTGAGGAGCGATGGATCTTCCCCTACCAGCAGAGAGCCAACGTACTCTTCAACAGTGCGCTTCTATACGAAGTTGCCGTCCTCAAGACCCTTGCCGAGCGGATCCTCTACCAGGTACCCGCCTGCGTCAAGGAGTACAGCGAGGCGCGCCGTCTGCTACGCTTCCTCGAGCACGTCAGGCCAGCACCCACCGACGAGATACCCTCCACCTCGCTCCTGCGCGAATTTGTCGGGGGCAGCTCATTTCACTATTAACCCCTACAGCTATGTCCAAGAAGAAGAAGAACAAAGCCCCCTCCACGGGAGGCATCGTATACAGTACCGCCCCCGACTGGTCGCCACAGCTAGCGAGTAGCGAGGCTGAGACCCTTCCTCCTGCTCAGCAACGGCTGCGCATACAGTACTCCCGCGCTGGCAGAGGAGGCAAGGAGGCACTCATCATCATGGGCTTCGTCGGGTCTGACGGCGATCTAGCAGACCTCGCCCGTCAGCTCAAGCAGTCGCTCGGCTGTGGAGGCTCTACACGTGATGGCGAGATACTGCTCCAGCAAAACGATAAGGAGAAGCTCATCAAGCTCCTTCAGTCCAAAGGGTACAAAGACACTAAGTAAAGTCCCCGCTATGCCCATAGAGAAAACCTCCATCCTAGAGATGCAGCGTCTCACCACCGAGGAGTACCACGCAGCTCCCAAGGTGCCGCTCACCATACTCCTAGACAATGTGCGTAGCATGCACAACGTCGGCTCGATCTTTCGCACGGCAGACGCCTTTCGCCTGGAGGAGCTACTCCTCGTCGGCATCACAGGCTGTCCACCGCACCCGCTCATTCACAAGACCGCCATCGGTGCCGAGGAGGCGGTGCCATGGCGACACCTAGACTCTGCCATCGACTTCCTTGAGGCGTGCCGAGCAGCGGGACGCACTATCCTCGCTCTCGAGCAGACACATCAGAGCATCACGCTCGGCAGTCAGCCACCGCTAGACGATCGTGGAGCCGTCTTGATCGTGGGCAACGAAGTGCATGGCATCTCTGACGAGGTCATTCAGTATGCTGACTATTGTCTAGAGATCCCGCAGTACGGCACCAAGCACTCGCTCAATGTGAGCGTCGCCACTGGCATCACTATCTACGACCTCTGCACCCCTTATCTAGAGATGCATCGTAGCTTAACCTAGCCGTAAGAGACGTTTCAATCTTTTTATGTAGCTTTGCCATATAGAAAACCCAACACGATAACACTATGGAAGAAAACATGATCGCATACATCGGCACCAATGCCGGTCTCGTCTGGAACGCACTAGACAAACTAGGCAAGATGGACGTCAAGCAACTCAAGAAAGCGACCAAGATACGTACCGAAAAGGATGTCTACGCAGCACTCGGCTGGCTCGCCAAGGAGGAGAAGCTCACCTTCGTCTACGAGGACGACACGCTCCTAGTCGCACTGCGGTAGTCTCTCACGAGATAGCTGACAGGCAGACTATCTAGGTTGCTATACATCAGTGCATTGAGTCTCTTTGCTGTAAGATTTGCGAAATCTAGATTGTCTGATCGCTTGCTAATTCAAAGATTATTCTTACCTTTGCAGACGCAAACCTCGCTGCGGTCGTGGCGGAATTGGTAGACGCGTTAGACTTAGGATCTAATGCCGCGAGGTGTGTGGGTTCGAGTCCCACCGACCGTACAACGATAGAGAGACCTCTCTGACACCCCTTGTGGGAGCAGACGGGTCTCTCTTCTTTTTATCCCTATCGCCACGCGATATCCACCCTCTCTAGACCCAAGTCTCACGGTAAAAACGAGTTTCGGTCAATTACCCCCGCATAGTAACACCTTTGTAATCGCTATGTGCGCCATTAGTCGTACATTTGCAGTAAATCATACGCAATCTATGCCTGAAGAGAGCTTCCATCCACAGCAGGTCGACATAGCCGCTATCCTCAATCGACGACGCAAGAAGCCGTTGCCAGCCTTCGTGACCAATGGCGTGGCACGCTTGATACACCAGCGTGAGATCAACGATGTGCTACGTCGCTACGGACACCTGGAGGGGGTAGACTTTATGGATGCCCTGATCCAAGAGTTTCGCATTGACCTAACGCTCATCGGTGCCGAGCATCTGCCCGCAGATCCTCGTGCACTCTTTATCAGCAATCACCCGCTGGGAGGGCTAGACGGGATCTGTCTGACTCACCTCATAGCTAGTCACTATCAGACTGATATCCGCTACATCGTCAACGATCTCCTGCTCAATCTCAAGCCACTCGCCAATATCTTCGTTCCGGTCAATAAGTATGGCGCACAGGCACGCACCTCTATTCAGAGGATGCACGAGGCACTGGAGAGCGACCTGCCTGTGATCACCTTTCCCGCGGGACTCTGCTCACGACTTATCAAAGGGCAGATACAGGATCCTCTCTGGCGACCCAGCTTTATCAAGCAGGCAAGACAGTTTCGCCGTCCCATCGTGCCGCTCTTCTTCCACGGGCGTAACTCAATGAAGTTTTACCGTATTGAGCAACTGAGGAAAGCACTCGGCATACGCTTTAACATTGGCACGGCATTGCTACCACACGAAATGTTTGCTGCACAGGGTAGCTCCTTTACCGTAGTGGTCGGGGAGCCGATCCCCTATGAGACGCTCGAGGGGGTGAAGCCTAGCGACTTACCAGAGCAGGTAGAGCGCATCAGGCAGCAAGTATACCAACTGAAAGACCAACTATCCAAATGAGTGCTACAGAGCAACCCATCATAGCGCCGATAGATCGGCAATTGATCCGACAGGAGCTGACACCAGAGCTCTTCGTCCGTAAGACCAATAAGAGTAATAACGAGATCTATGCCTTTCGAGCTGCGCAAGCACCACACACGATGCGTGAGGTGGGACGTCTGCGCGAGGAGAGCTTTCGTGCTGGCGGTGGTGGTACGGGGCTAGATTGCGATGTAGATAAGTACGACCTGATGGACGATGGCTACGTACAGCTCATCGTCTGGAACCCTGAGCTCGAGAAGATCATGGGTGGCTACCGATACATACTCGGTGAGGCGGTACTACGCCATCAGGAGCAGACGGATGCACTCGCCACGTCGCACATGTTTAGCTTTAGCGAGGAGTTCGTACGGGACTATCTCCCCTACACGATCGAGCTGGGACGCTCATTCGTAAGCCACGAGTTTCAGACGACACGGGCGGGGCTAATGTCTTCGATCTATACACTCGACAACCTGTGGGACGGGCTCGGAGCCTTGACCGTCATCTACCCTGAGATCAAGTACTTCTTTGGCAAGGTGACCATGTACAAGACTTACAATAAGTACTGCCGCAACCTGATCCTCAAGTTTATGGAGATCTACTTCGGAGACAAAGATCACTTAGTCGTCCCGATGACGCCGGTCGAGGTAGACATTGACCCAGCAGAGATAGATCGCCTTTTCGTCAAGAACGACCTCAAGAGCGACTACCGCGCGCTCAAGGCGGAGGTCCGCAAGCACAATATCAACATTCCACCGCTCTTTAACGCTTACATGTCGCTCACACCGAAGATTCGCATCTTTGGCACAGCGATCAACGATGAGTTTGGCGATGTCGAGGAGACGGGTCTGCTGACGCCCATTGCGGACATTATCCCCGAGAAGAAAGAGCGGCACATAGACACTTACCAGAACGCCCATAAGTCGTAAGGGATCAGTCTTATGGCTCTCGCTAATGAGCTTGGAGCTGCTGGCGAAAAGGCTGCTCAGCGCTACCTCCTCTCTCGACGGATACGCATCCTCGAGGTCAACTGGCGTGATCCGCTCTGCGAGATAGACATCATAGCGTCAGACGGTCGGCACCTACTGATCGTCGAGGTGAAGAGCCGTATGGAGTACTCCGCGACGAGTCCACTAGACGCCGTCAATGCAGCAAAAGCGCATCAGATGATGCTCGGTGGCATGCGCTACGCACAGCGGATGCGCATCGACTTGCCGATACGCTACGATGTCGTCGAGGCACTCTACTGCCCAGCGAGCGATGTTTTTGAAATGAAGTACCACAAAGGCTACTTCTCCGCAGAGGAGATCGCCCTCCAGGAGACACTTCCCCACGGCTTCGCACAGCCGTAGTCTACTCCTTCCTATTCGGCATTTATCAATGAGGGCCGTGGAGCCCTTTTGATGTAGAGTTATTTTGTCTATATTTGCGAGAGGAACTAGAGATATGAAACAGATAGATACCCCCAAGCTATGGTTGGCTTTTGTAGTCGTTATTTTTGTAGCCACTCTTTCGAGTTGTGGTTTAAACTCACCTCAAGTGAGAGTTGCAATGCCTCTGTCCCAATTTCAATATGCCTATATTGCTCCAACTGGAGGAGTACACAGTTCCTCAAGTGTGGCAATAGGAGGCTATACACTACCTTACTCTAACTCTGTCAATCCTAGAGATCTCATAGCAGGACATTTGTCCAAGCGAGGGTTCGTAATAGTTCCAGAGGTTTCGCCAAGGTACGCTAAGGAAACCCTCATTGTGAACTATGGAGAGAGCAACAAAAGGGAACTCCTAGTTGGTTATGCTCTAGAAGTCACAATCCAGTTTATTACAGCTGATACAAATAAGCTAGTAGCAGTTGCTACTGCAGAAGGACTGGGGTCTACAGAGGCGGATGATATTCGAGAGGCTATAGCTCGGGCTATTTCTGCTCTATTTGACACCCCCAAGACAGATAACAACCCAATAGTTTCTCTTGAAGGCACTTATTATTGAACTAAACAATACGAAATAGAAGAGAGTCCAAATGGCTGAGAAGAGAGAGTTTACGCAAAGTCGTCAGAAGGTGACATTCATCGATTTATTTGCAGGCGCTGGAGGTATTAGCGAAGGTTTTCTACAGGCCTATACTGCGGATAAGTACTATGACTTCTTGCTAGCGTCAGACATCAATACAAATTGTCAGCTTACGCACGAAGTACGCTATAATTACCAGCTAGGACTCTCCACAGAATTTCTATGTCAGGACATTATGGAGGAGTCTTTTCTCTCCAATTTGCTCGATAAGATTGGAGAGAAGCAGATTGATGTTGTGACTGGAGGTCCTAGTTGCCAATCTTTTAGCTTAGCAGGGTCTCGTAGCAAGTTTGACAAGAGAGATAACCTTTTCTACCACTACCTCAAAGTCATCAAAGCTTTGCGACCAAAATACTTTGTTATGGAAAACGTCAAGGGTATTCTAACAAAGGATAAGGGTAAGTTTGTAGACCGAATATTGAGCGAGATAAGTTCAATAATTGATGAAGCCGCAATGCCATATTTACAGGCTTTTCTCAAAACTAAGCTTCCCAACTATCTATCCCCATTTATGGTCAAGCTGTGGCTTACTAAATTGGATGTAGAGGCATATGATGCTTTAGCTTCTGACACTTACGAGAGGGGGTACTTCGATCTATTAAATCGTCAATTCAAAGTAATCACCCAAGGAATTTCCTATAAAGAGAGCAAATCCAATCAAGATATCAACACCATTCGCCATGGCCTTCTATTGCTTCAAGAAAGTTCACAGCGAGAGCTTATCATCCAGAGTCTTGTAAATCTTAAGACGCATTGCAATGTAAATAATGACCACTTCGTAGAGCAACTTAATGACTCCATAGATCAAATGTGTGAGGAGAGAATCATAAGGCGGATGCTTAGCTCTCTAGAAGCTATCAAGCCTTTGACTAGAAATTCTCTAGATGTTGAAGATATGGAGCAAGCTTTGAAAGTCTTTGCACTACGATTTGATGATTGTCTTGATGAAATAAAAAAGCTACTAAATAGGACAGACCTTGTTGCATTTCAGAGGCTAGTCGACAACGTGCATCTATATCGTATAGATCAGCCGATAGTCTTAACAGCTGCAGACTATGGTGTCCCACAAAATCGAGAGCGAGTACTTTTCATCGGATGTCGCAAGGATCAAAAACTTATTACTAGCATTCCTACAACGATAAAAGAAAATGATCGGGTGACAGTATTCGAAGCTCTTTGGGACTTAGATATGATTGGTAATGGAGAGACTGTAAAAACGTATCGAGCCACCCAACCCATCAAGCAATATCAAAGCTTACTACGAGCTCGCTCAGAGGATAGTGTTCCGATAAGAGGGGGACAGATGTATTCAAGTTGGTCTAAATGTGGAAGACTGAAGCATCGATTTGAATTCGACTCTGAGCCTTTTTATGTCAAGACAAGAGGAGAGCTAAGCTCCCGTCTCAAGTATCAGAAGATGGAGCTCTTCAATCATCAAACGAGCCAACAAAATGCTGATGTACGACGTCGGTTACAGCTCATTGCAGAGTCTGGAGACTACGACTCTGCTAAGCCTCAATTAAAAAAAGAGGGGTTAGAATCAAACAAACGCAACTATACCGTATTAAATCCACAGGGACAGAGTCCTACTGTGTGTACTATGCCAGACGACTTTATTCACTACGCAGCTCATCGCCCACTCACTGTACGCGAGATGGCACGATTACAGTCATTTGATGACTCTTTTGTTTTTCAAGGAAAGAGACAAACGGGTGGTAATAAGCGCAAAGTAGAGATTCCGCAGTATACATTGGTGGGAAATGCAGTCCCTCCATTGATGGCTAAAGCCATTGCCAATGAAATTCTAAATAAAATTGACTAGCTTATGACACATATGCGTTCTTTCTCGAAGCTTGAGGAGCAAAACATTGCTTATCTTGTAAACCATAACATAAGCTTTACCCTCGTTCAAGTCACAGGAACTGGATTGAAGAAAAGTATTTTAGACGCAACAGCTCCAATGCGTAGCTATTTCTTCGAGCAAGGTATTCACAACTATTCAGAACAGCTACAGGGTCCTAATCACAAGCAAATACTTCCTACTAGGATCTTCGATGAACAGAATGAATATCAAACCAAGACCTCTCTTTATCGTCCTATTACAAAAAAAGGAGATCCTCGCCTTTGGATTTATCAGCTAGGAGAGCATACCCATCCAGATGACATCCATGCAATTTGCGTCTATAAGATGGAGTTTAGAGTAATCAATATAACACGTGTCAACATCGAGAAAAGCTACACCGCCTCCGAGCCATCTCCTCTGAAAGAGTTCATAGCAGAACTTTACCACACAAGCTCTACGACATCAGAAGAGCTCCTTGCATTTTTCAAATGTCACAAAGGAGAGTGGTTTGAAGCTGAAATAACCGCAGATACAGGCATTGGGCGTACCATTGAAACAATGTTAGGCATAGCGCAAAACTCTAACAAAACACCTGACTACAAAGGAATAGAACTCAAGAGCTATAGAGAAAAGCGATCATCTACTAAGAATGTCCTCTTTACTCAAACGCCCGACTGGAGCTTGAGTACTCTCAAATCAGGACGTGAGATTGTCGCCAAGTATGGATACTTAGATAAAATCAAGGGAAAGAAAACCTATCAAAATACAGTACAATGCAACCTCCCTAATAGTCAAGGGTTGGGGCTAACACTTGACCAAGTTAAAGAACTCCTAGAGCTTCAGTACTTTGGTACACCAATCGAAGATGTTGCTGTATGGACTTTACGCAAACTACATCAGCGCTTGAGCGAAAAACATCGAGAGACCTTTTGGATAGCCGTTGATAATAAGTATCAAGACGGAAAGGAGTATTTTCGATATCAAAGTATTGAGCATACAAGAAATCCAATCTTACCTCAATTCGATTTACTTCTAGAAGCTGCGATTATCACCGTAGACTTGTTGCTCTGTAGACCGAGTGGACATGGAGACACCTACAGCTTTAAAATAAAGAAGAAAGGTATGCCCCTACTATTCCCTGAAAGCCTTACTTACGATCTCCTCTCATAAAAGCCGAGCGCGGTGAGTGCGGAACGGACGGAGGCAGGGACGCCTCGTACGGTGTAGTCGCGTGGCTCGTAAGGGTGCTGGTAGTGGACACGCTGCTGCTCGAAGGTGTCGGGACTAGCTACCAATCGCTTCATAATAGCCGGCAGGTCGAGCGTGTGGATCATCGCACGCCAAGGTATCTGCCACGGTTCGCACCCCGAGAGGTCTATGTATGGCTCCGCCACGGGACGAGGGTGCGCCAGTGCTATGCGAGTATCACTAAGATTGAAGAAATCGCACAGGTGACGCAGGCTCTGCACAGCTCCCTGCGCCTTGCCATGCACTGAGAAGCCCGCAATGTGGGGTGTACCGATGAAGACTCGATCCAGTAGCGGCTGTGCTATGTGTGGCTCACCCTCCCAGCAGTCGATCACAGCTCCTGCGACCGCTTTGTCGTCAAGGGCGCGTACTAGTGCGGGGGTGTCGACGACGGATCCACGACAAGCGTTGATGAGCCAAGGTCGTTGCTGAGCATTTCGCAAGAAAGTGTCATCAACTAAGTGATAAGTAGGGTGTGCGCCCCCCTTCGTTAGAGGCACATGGCAGGTAATCATCGTAGCCGAGGCGAGGAGCGTCTCTAGATCTACATAGCTATCTCGTAGAGCTGGCATATCGTCCGCAAGGTAAGGACGTGGTAGTCCGTTGCGATCCAACTTCTCCAGATAGCTCTGCCAGTCAGGGTGCTCATCGTAAGCCGCCACGAGAGGCGAATCGTAGAGGAGCGTTCGCATGCCGAGTGCTTTGGCGCGCTGATAGACCCGTCCGCCGGTATGTCCCGTGCCAATGATCCCGAGGGTTATATCCTCAGGAGCCAATCCCTGCTCTAGTGCGATACGAGAGATAGCCGTCAGGACATACTGCGCCACAGAGGCAGCGTTGCACCCAGGGGCGTTGAACCAGCGAATGCCCGCCTCACGGCAGTACTCGGTATCTATATGGTCAAAGCCCGCCGTCGCTGAGGTGATCAGACGTACAGCACTCCCCTCCAGGAGGGTGCGATCACAACGCGTCACGCTACGGATCATCAGGGCATCAGCATCAGCGACCGCTTCGGCCGTAATCTCGCCACTCGGCAGGTAGCGCGCCTCGACCCCGAGGGGCATACCGTCGGCCATGTAGGGGATAGAACTATCTACAACTATTCGCAGGGACATATATATATAATAGTATAGCTACTTAATATAAAGAGGAAGGTGACTAGATCTGCACTCCCGATGTGATGGGACAGCGTCTAGTCACCTTCGTTGTTAGTTATGCTTTGCTGAGAGCTACGATTACTTGAGACTATTGCATAAAGGCGAATCGCTGTGTTGCTTTCGGAGTTCGGCTTCGGTCACATACGGAGGTATGCTCCCTTCAGACCTCACCCTCAGCGCCTTGCGCTTCATCCTTTCTGCAAAGTCTAGACAATCTTGCAGGCAAGATTGTGAGACTGTTGACTTTTGCAACAGTCTCTACTTGATCACGCCCAGCTCCTTGCCGATCTTGATAAAGGCAGCGATCGCCTTGTCGAGGTGCTCACGCTCATGAGCTGCTGAGAGCTGTACGCGGATACGCGCCTCGCCCTTCGGTACGACTGGATAGTAGAAGCCAGTTACATAGATACCCTCCTCGAGCAGACGAGCAGCGTAGCGCTGAGATAGAGGAGCATCGTAGAGCATCACAGCACAGATAGCACTCTGTGTAGGCTTGATGTCAAAGCCAGCTGCTAGCATCTTGTCGCGGAAGTAGTTGACATTATCCATCAACTTCGTGTGTAGTGAGTCATCCTCCTCCAGCATCTTGAAGACCTCGATACCTGCGCCAACTACTGCGGGGGGCAGTGAGTTAGAGAAGAGGTAAGGTCTAGAGCGCTGACGTAGTATCTCGATGATCTCCTTAGGACCAGCCGTAAAGCCACCGACAGCACCACCGAATGCCTTGCCTAGCGTACCCGTGTGGATATCGATACGATCGAAGCAGTCGAAAGCCTCAGCGACACCGCGGCCCGTCTTGCCGACTACACCAGCTGAGTGGCACTCATCGACCATCACGAGAGCGTCATACTTGTCAGCGAGGTCGCAGATCTTGTCCATGGGAGCTACGTTGCCGTCCATACTGAAGACACCGTCCGTGACGATGATGCGGAAGCGCTGCTCCTGAGCCTCCTGGAGGCACTTCTCAAGCTCCTCCATGTTGGCATTGGCGTAGCGATAGCGCTTAGCCTTGCAGAGACGTACACCGTCGATGATCGAAGCGTGGTTCAGTGAGTCACTGATGATAGCATCCTCTGGGCCAAAGAGAGGCTCGAAGACACCGCCGTTGGCATCAAAGCAAGCAGCGTAGAGGATAGCGTCCTCCGTGTGGAAGTAGTGTGCGATAGCCTTCTCAAGCTGCTTGTGGATATCTTGCGTACCGCAGATGAAGCGTACGCTACTCATACCGTATCCGTGCGAATCCATCATGGCCTTGGCAGCCTTGATGAGGCGAGGATTGTCGGAGAGACCTAGATAGTTGTTAGCGCAGAAGTTCAAGACATCCTTGCCCCCCTCTACCTTGATAGCGGCTGTCTGAGGGGTGATGATAATGCGCTCCTCCTTGTAGAGACCCGCATCCTTAGTGTCTTGGATCTCCTTAGTTAGGAAGTTCTTCAGTTCTTTGTACATGATATTATGTGGTAAAGTTATAGACAGAATCGATGAGCCAAGTGTGGCTCGGAAGATGCTTTTACTCCTCTGCTGGAGCCTCCTCACTAGCCTCCTCAGGTGCAGGCTCGGAGAAGTCGGTGTGCCCCGTCTCTACGAGGATGTTGTACCAGCGAAAGATCTTCTTGATATCGTTGTCGTGGACGCGCTGACGGTCGTACTCGGGGAGAACCTCTGCAAAGAGGTCGAAGTAAGCCTCCTTGCCAGTGAGCCCCTTAAGGTCGACTGGCTTGCCCTCATACTTGTCGAGCAGCGTCTGCAAGATCTCTCGCAGAGGTGCCTCTTCGGTAGTCGTATAGATCGATATATCGCCTAGAGATACGACACGATCCGAGGCGTAAGCGGGGATACGACGCTTAGTCTCTAGATCCTCGACGATGATACTATTCTTGGTGTGTGTCAGGAGCTTAAAGAGTCCTGGCTTGCCTGAGATGGATAAGATTTCTTTGAGCATAAACTATATTATGTAGCGAAAGCCCTCGAGGCTCTCGTGATATCACCTGCAAAGATACCAAAATAGTATCGTATGGTGTGTACACGGACCACTCTTTTAATTTGGCAGGCCGAGCAATGATAAGGATTTGGACAGCCAGTGCCACTACAGAACGTATCTAATACGACAACGGACGCCCGATCTCGTGCGTCCGTCGTCTAGGGGAGGAGTGTAGCCAGCACAACTAGCCCTCTGCGGGCTTGGTCTTAAAGTCGAAGTAAGCAGGATCTGTCGTCAGTCCTAAATCCTTATCCCACCCGAATAGCACTAAGACGTAGTCTGTATTTGGTGTCAGACCAGTATTAGTCTCTTCATTGATCTGTAACTCACCAACCTTGAAAGCATCTGGCATAGGATCCATCTGGTGTACGCTCTGCACTAGCTTGTAGCACATCATCTCCTTTGCGGGTACACCATCTAGTACTTCGTTACCAGGCTTCGGATTGCGGTAAAAGTCTACATAGCGCTTGCTCTGTATAGCGTAGAAGTAAGACTTCGTCATATCCGACGGACGCACCAAAGCTGAGACCCATGAGTCGCTAGGGGTAAGGTTCTCAACATTAAAGGTGAAGTTTAGCATCGTACGAGGTTTCGTCTTCTGCTCGAGCTCTATGACCTTAGTTAGCTCGTAGCCATCCTGATCCATACCATAGATTCTTGCGACAATGGTATGATCAGCTGGATAAGGATAGTCTGAGCCTGAGATCTCTCCTAGGTCAAACTCTCTCGTCCCCTTGAAGGACTCCCGAGCCATAGCCTCTCTGTATCCTGCGCTTCCTATTTCGCCACCTGAGACAGCCTTCCACCACTCACGATTGGCATTGGGCTGATTCTGTAGGTTATTGAGGATGCGATCGTAGCCCTCTCGCGTACCAGCATTGACTGAGTAGAGCATCTCAGGATCTTTAGGCGTCACCTTAATGTAGACGTTAGTTGCCGTCACCCTAAGGATCTCTATGGCAAAGTCCTCTTTGGGAGCTGGCTCCTGGATCGTGATCTTGCACGAGGCAGAGACACCATCCACCTCAGCTAGGATAGTCGTCTCGCCCTTGGCAACGGCTGTGACCACTCCCTTGTCAGAGACCGTCGCCAGCTCAGCATTGAGACTGCGGAAGGCGACTGGCTTGTTGAGGTTCGGCTGCTGCGTCACCTGTAGCTGTAGGCTCTCGCCGATGGTCATAGTAGCCTTATCTGGAGTGATCGCCAAGGTCTCGACCTTTTGCTCTACGGGCGTATTGACATCATCATCACAACTGACGAGCGTCAGGAGCGGGAGCAGGAGTAGTAGATAGAAGATTGTTCTTTTCATACTGTCGTTTGGGTTATTGGTTTATATAAGTGTGCAGTCAACACTATCGTGTGCGTCGCATACAAATGTAATACAAAAAAACACAAACTATTGCTCATTCATCAAGCTTATCCAACCGAGGCTAACGCATTATGTTATAATGAACTCATCGACCTCTCTACTCCTCGCTGGTCGCTAATGTGTAGCTCCTAAAAAAATGATTATGATGCATCAGCCCTGGCTGGGCAAACTCGACGCTGGTTAGTTACAATAATTTAGAGCCGACTACATATCGAAACGACACCATGTCGGGGAAAAGTGATTTCCACGTGGATATTTCAAAATCTCCACGTGGAGAATAAAAAATTCTTCGGAGGAATGAAATGAAACTTCGGAAGAATCAAATGAAACTTCGGAAGAAATAAATCACGCCCACGTGGAAAAAGAAAAATATCCACGTGGAGATTTGAGATTCCCCACGTGGATATTCGAGAAAGGAGAGAATCGGACGAATTTCCCCATAAAGATATGTAAATGGAGATTAGAGGTTAGAAATTAGAGATTAGAAGCTAGAGATTAGAGATCCGATCACTCTGATAGCTCCGATGGTTCCGATAGCTAACAGCCAATCCAGGGCTGACACATTATATATAATGCCCTCATCTATTCCTCGCTTGTCGCTAATATGTAGCTCCCAAAAGAGCGATTATAATTTCAGCCCGGATTCCTTACGCGAAGATTATCCCAACTCAGATATTATTGTTATCTTTGCGAGAGAATCGTGTGAGCCTCTGCTCGCGCTTGAGGGGCTAGGGGCTTCGCACACCTATGTATGACGACTAACTGATTTAATTTCACATAGAATGAAAAGAGACCAAGAGATCTTTGATCTGATCGAACAGGAGCATCAGCGCCAGCAAAAGGGCATTGAGCTGATCGCCTCTGAGAACTTTGTCAGCGACCAGGTCATGCAAGCTATGGGTAGCTGTATGACTAATAAGTACGCTGAGGGATACCCTGGCAAGCGTTACTACGGCGGTTGCGAGGTAGTGGACAAGTCTGAGAACCTAGCCATAGAGCGTATCAAGAAGCTCTTTGGCGCGGAGTATGCCAACGTGCAGCCCCACTCAGGTGCTCAAGCTAATATGGCTGTCCTCTTTACCTGCCTCAAGCCTGGTGATACCTTCATGGGTCTAAACCTAGACCACGGTGGTCACCTCTCACACGGTTCGCCTGTCAATAGCTCTGGTATGCTCTACCACCCCATCGGCTACAACGTAAGCAAGGAGACGGGTATGGTCGACTATGACGAGATGGAGCAGCTAGCTCGTCAGCACAAGCCTAAGCTCATCATCGCTGGTGGCTCGGCTTACTGCCGCGAGTGGGACTACGCACGCTTCCGCAAGGTAGCTGACGAGATCGGTGCTATCTTTATGGTCGATATGGCTCACCCCGCCGGACTGATCGCTGCTGGTCTGCTCGACAACCCTGTCAAGTATGCTCACATCGTCACCTCTACGACACACAAGACCCTACGTGGTCCTCGTGGTGGTATCATCCTCATGGGTAAGGACTTTGAGAATCCTTGGGGTCTCAAGACACCTAAGGGGGTTGTCAAGATGATGTCTCAGCTGCTCAACTCAGCTGTCTTCCCAGGCATCCAGGGCGGTCCACTAGAGCATGTCATTGCAGCTAAGGCTGTTGCCTTTGGCGAGGCGCTTGATCCTTCATTTAAGGAGTATCAGAAGCAGGTGATGAAGAATGCTAAGGCACTTGGCGAGGCTTTTGTCAAGATGGGCTACAACTGTATCTCTGGCGGTACGGACAATCACTGCCTCCTCATCGACCTACGCTCTAAGTATCCTGACCTAACGGGTAAGGTGGCTGAGAACGCACTCGTACGTGCTGACATCACGGTCAATAAGAATATGGTACCCTTTGACTCACGCTCTGCATTCCAGACCTCTGGTATCCGTGTGGGTACGCCCGCTATCACGACGCGTGGTGTCAAGGAGGACAAGATGGCATACATCGTCGAGCTCATAGACCGCGTACTGCGTGATCCTGAAAACGAGGCTGAGATAGCTAAGGTACGTAAGGAGGTCAACGAGATGATGTCTCCACTACCTATCTTCGCTTGGTAAGATAAACTCAAAAGAGGCCTAGCCTCTTAACCTGATAGAGACTGAATGCAGGGGGGACGCACGCTTAGACTTCTAAGGAGCAGACCCTAGCACTCAGTCTCTTACTATTTTCCCTACCCCACTTGAGCCTATGACGAGATATGTCACGAGGCTCTCTATACACACACTTAACTGACACAAGAGAGATGCCCACACCACCGTTTCAGTACCAGCCGATGTTTCCCGTAGGAGCCGATAAGACTGAGTACGAGTTAATCACCTCTGACTACGTGCACACGGTCGACTGCAATGGTCACCAGATGCTACAAGTCGAGCCAGAGGCGCTACGCATACTTGCCGAGCGAGCTATGCACGATGTAGCCTTCTACCTACGCCCTGCCCATCAGGAGCAGGTCGCATCAATACTATCCGACCCTGAGGCTTCGGACAATGATAAGTTTGTCGCCCTCACCTTCCTCCGCAATGCTGAGGTGAGTGCTCTAGGGCAGCTTCCCTTCTGCCAAGACACGGGTACCGCCATCATCCTAGGTAAGAAAGGACAAAACGTCTGGACTGGTGCTTGCGATGAGGAGTACCTCTCGCACGGAGTCTACGACACTTACACCCGCTACAACCTCCGCTATTCACAAAATGCACCTCTCGATATGTATCGCGAGGTCAATACGGGGTGCAACCTCCCCGCACAGATCGACCTGATGGCGACCGAAGGCGATGAGTATAAGTTCCTCTTTATCGCTAAGGGCGGTGGCTCTGCCAATAAGACTTACCTCTATCAGGAGACCAAAGCACTCCTCACGGAGGAGCGGCTCTTCCCCTTCCTAGTTGATAAGATGCGTTCGCTAGGCACTGCTGCTTGTCCTCCTTATCATATAGCCTTCGTCATCGGCGGCACCTCGGCAGAGGCAAACCTCAAGACGGTCAAGCTCGCCAGTGCCAAGTACTACGACGAGCTACCCACCGAGGGCAATGAGCTGGGGCATGCTTTCCGAGATCTAGAGATGGAGCAGCGACTCCTTGAGGCAACCCACGAGATTGGTCTGGGAGCGCAGTTTGGCGGTAAGTACTTCGCCCATGACATACGAGTGATCCGCATGCCTCGTCATGGAGCTTCCTGTCCCGTGGGGCTAGGCGTGAGTTGCTCAGCAGACCGCAATGTACGGGCTAAGATCAATAAGGATGGACTGTGGATCGAGCGACTCGAGAAGCACCCCGCACGACTCATCCCCGAGGCTATGCGCCACGGCACCGAGGGCGAGGTCGTCAAGGTAGACCTCAATCGCCCGATGGACGAGATACGTAAGCAACTGAGTCAGTACCCTGTCTCTACGCGTCTCTCGCTCTCAGGCACCATCGTCGTAGGACGTGATATAGCCCATGCCAAGCTCAAGGAGCGTCTCGATCGTGGTGAGGAGCTACCCCAGTACATCAAGGATCACCCGATCTACTACGCTGGCCCCGCCAAGACGCCTGAGGGTATGCCTAGTGGCTCCTTCGGTCCCACGACAGCAGGACGTATGGATCCCTACGTAGACCTCTTCCAGAGCCATGGTGGTAGCCTTATCATGATTGCCAAGGGCAACCGCAGTCAGCAGGTTACGGACGCTTGCAAGGCACATGGAGGCTTCTATCTCGGTAGCATCGGTGGCCCCGCAGCAATCCTAGCGAAGGAGAGCATCAAGCATGTCGAGTGCCTCGAGTATCCCGAGCTGGGTATGGAGGCTATCTGGCGCATAGAGGTGGAGGACTTCCCTGCTTTCATCTTAGTCGATGACAAGGGCAACGACTTCTTCCAGCAGATCAGACAGTGCGCTGGCTGCCCCCGTGGCTAGCCTCACACGATGCTGAGACTTGTCTGCTCTCACAGTGGCTCAGACCACGAAGACGCAGACTGCTGAGAAGTTTATAAATATCGGAGTGATCGGAGTGACAAAAGACTCGGATCACTCCGTTTATGTATGATCTATTTTGCACTTCCGATCGACTCAAAATCCGAAGCCGATATAACTTTACAACCACATAGAGAAGCTATCTAGAGACCCCTCTCGTAACTTATTCGTAATCCCCTAGATAGCCCTCATTCTTGATTGTCTATTACTCTGATCACTCCACGCATATATCATCGTAATAGACTAATCAATAAGCAATTAGACCAAATCTCTTAATTGTCAACAACTCTACACCCTAAACCTTTGACAACAATACAGATAGGCGGGAGGAGAGGTGCTTTTGTCGTTTTGTCCTGTTGCATGGCATCGTCAAAGTTAGGATCTTTGCAAGTGAAAAGTGACCCCTCACAGAGGAGCCTCCTCATGGGTCACTTGACTATCCTACTGTTGCAAAGATAACAGTCTCATTTTACATCGACTACTATCATATACTTGACTACTTAAT